>NC_015145.1:0-2400000 GCF_000189535.1 Pseudarthrobacter phenanthrenivorans Sphe3 | reverse complement strand
GCGGCGCCAACTGCGTCTGCAGCAGCTCAAAGAGCAGGCGCTGACCGCGGCAAACCCCATCGTTCCTCAGGCGTCAGTTCCTCCGGGACCAGCTGCACCGTCAAGCACCTCCTCGTCACCGGATAACGCAGCTCGGGATAACGCAGCTCCGGGTAGCGGCAACCGCGCCGGTGATGGCCAGGCCGCTGCCCCGCAGCGCGCAAACATGGGGGAGCCGGCGGCAGGGGACGGCGACCAGCCGGCCGGCGGCGGATCCGGTACCGCAGCTCCCAAGGGCATGACGGTTGAACAGGCCCTCGCAGCGCGGGCGCTGATTGCCGAGCAAGCCAAGAACCAAATCGCCAAGATGGAGCACATCGCTTCCTTGGATCCAGAGGCTGTGGACCCGGACATCCTCGCGGAACAGATCGCCCTCGCCGAGCGCGCCGCGATCATGAACCGCCGTGCGATGGCGAAGCAGAAGCTCGCCGAGCAGGCAGGTGCTCCGTTGCCGCCAGCGGGCAACCCCGCGCAGGCCGGTGGCCAGCGGCCCGCTCCCTCCACTGCCAACAACCTTGCCATGGTGACTCCGCTGGAGTTCGTGCAGGTGCCAGGCATTGACCGGCCGGTCATGAAGCCGCCGGCAACTTCACATGTGCCGGTCACCACGCGCCCGGGTAGCAAAGTGCCCGCAACGGGTACCAGGAAGCGTCGCCCGGTCCAGCCGCGGCAGTCAGCGGAGGCCGCGTCAGGCCGGTCCCAGGTCATCGCCAGGGCCGAAGCCGCAGCCAGGTCGGCTTCCCGTCCGCGTCCCGTTGCCACCCAGGACCCGGCAGAGGACCTGTTTGAGGACCTGCCCCGTATTCCCGCCCGGTCGGCACACGGACTGGAGCCCCTGGACGCAGCCACGGCTGGACTGGCCCGGGCAAAACGGAACAGGTTGCTGCAGTTCTGCATCCTGGCCTTCGGAATCGTGGCCCTGCTGTCAGGCATCGTCCTGATCATCAGCGGAATGTCCAGCTGACCAGCCGCCCGCGCCCCCTAAATTTTTCACCCCAACAAGGAGTCCCGTGACTGCATCAGATTCATCCATCACCATTGCCCGTGCCGCTGCCAAGGCTGCCGCGGACAAGCTCGCCCAGGACGTTGTTGCCCTGGACGTCAGCGAACGGCTTGCCCTGGCCGACGTCTTCCTGATTGCTTCCGCACCCAGCGAACGCCAAGTCAACGCCATCGTGGACGGTATTGAAGAAGAACTCGCCAAGCAGGACCTGCGGCCTGTGCGCCGCGAAGGCCGTTCCGGCGGCCGCTGGGTCCTGCTGGACTACTCGGACATCGTCATCCACGTCCAGCACGAGGAAGACCGCGTTTTCTACGCACTCGAACGGCTCTGGAAGGACTGCCCTGTGGTGGACCTGCAGTTGGGGGACGACGCCTCCGCGAAGGCCGCAGCTGTTTCCGACAGCGAGTAAATCCGCACAACCGCGGGGAATATGCCCGATTTGGAATTTTCGGAATTGCTGTTCTAAGATATTTGAGTTGCTCCGGCGAGGCCGGAAAAACTCGAAAGAACAGCAATAGTTCGGGGCTGTGGCGCAGCTGGTAGCGCACCTGCATGGCATGCAGGGGGTCAGGGGTTCGAGTCCCCTCAGCTCCACCCCACGCACAAGGCTCGAACCCTTGCCAACGGAAACGTTGGTTGAGGTTCGGGTCTTGTTGGTGTCTGCGGCCCAGGTCAGGGCGTTGGCGTTGACCTGTGGATCGAGGAGCATCTCGAAGGGCCGGTTGTGCTCGACGCGCAGCTCGTTGTCCTCGTCGATGTAGACCTTCGTGAAGAACGCCTGGTTGCACAGCCGCCGGTTGGTGTCGTCGCAGCGGGCGTAGATGTCAGCGCAGTTGGCGAGCAGGCCGAGCGCGTCGTCGAGGTGGGCGCGAGCGTCGGCGTAGTCACCGAAGTGGGCGTCGATACGGCGGGTCACCTGGTCGAGTTCGGCGACGATGCGGTCTTGCTCGCGCTTGAGCACGGAGAGCGGGATCGCGTCGGCGTAGTGCGCCTGCATGAGGCGGTCCTGCTCGCCTTCGAGCCGGTCGCGGTTGGCGGTGAGGCGTTCCAGTTCCTCGGT
Source organism: Pseudarthrobacter phenanthrenivorans Sphe3 (assembly GCF_000189535.1). Taxonomy (NCBI): domain Bacteria; kingdom Bacillati; phylum Actinomycetota; class Actinomycetes; order Micrococcales; family Micrococcaceae; genus Pseudarthrobacter; species Pseudarthrobacter phenanthrenivorans. The sequence continues at coordinate 2,397,898 of NC_015145.1, read as the reverse complement.
TTCGGCGGCCATGAGCCGGTCGAACTCGTGGTGGAGCATCCCCGCGAGCGCGTCCTGCTGAGCCGGCGTGATCTGGACGCGCGTGTAGTAGTCCTCGACGAGCTTCGCGACGTCCTCGATGAGCATCGCCTGGCGCGTGCAGTCGGTGCGCTTGGAATGCCGACCGGAGCACACGAAGTAGCAGTAGACGTTGCCGTGGCGGTTCTTCGCGTTGGAGACGATGAGCCGGGACCCGCACTGGCCGCAGTGGATGGTGCCTTTGAGGTAGTGGCCGTGGACTTGGGTTGCCTCGACGGCGCACTGGTGCGCGGTGAGCACGGACTGGACCTGGTACCAGACCTCGGCGGGCACGAGCGCCGGGTGGTTGCCCTTGTAGCGGGTGCCTCGGTAGACGACATCGCCTTTGTAGTACGGGTTGGTCAGGAGCCGGTGGATGGTGGACACGGCCAGCGGCTTCGCCGGCCGCTTCGGGGTGGGCAGACTGCGCAGCCCGCGCGAGGTGAGTTCGTCATGGAGCTGGCTGACGCTCCAGTTGCCCGAGGCGTAGGCCTTGAACGCCCACTCGATCATCGGTGCCCGTTCAGGATCGAGCTCGATGGTGCGGACTTCGCGGCCGAGTTCGTCGCGCTTGCGGACATTCAGATAGCCGATGGGCGCTCGTCCGTTCGTGCCGCCGCCGATGGCCTTTTGGGTCATGCCCTTGGCGACCTCGGTGGCGAGGTTGCGGGAGTAGAACTCGGCGATGGTGGACATGATGCCGTGCAGGAGCATCCCCGAGGGGGTCTCGTCGATGTTCTCGGACGCGGACACGAGCATGACCCCGCACTGTTGGAGTGCGAGGTGGATGCTCACGTCGTCGGCGCGGTTCCTGGCGAGCCGGTCGACCTTGTGAACGATGCAGTACGCGACCTTGTTGGTCTTGACGTACTGGATCATCCGCATCAGTTCGGGCCGGTCGGACGACTTGGCTGAGGCTCCCGCGTCGACGAACTCCTCGACGATGCCGGCGCCGAGCTGTTCGGCCTTACGCCGGGTCGCTTCGCGCTGGGCGGGGATCGAGAAGCCCTCGTCGGTCCCGCCCTTCTCTGCCTGCTCGCGGGTCGAGACCCGCAGGTACGACACGGCGGCAGCCGCAGTGTTGGGCGGGTCGATGAGGCTGGTAGCCGGATCATCGGCAATGGTGGTCATCGGGGGCTCACTCTCACGCGGTTCGACCCTCGCGCTCCCACTGTTGGTGGGAGGGGTGTTGATCGTGAGAGCAGCCGATGAAGGCTGTAGGGCGGGACCCGATGGTCTCGGTGCGTGTTGCTCGCCGAGCGGCGAGGTTTAGGCCACAACACCCCGCATCGCGAGGCTTGCAAGGTTCATTCTACCGGGCGGCTTCGGAGGCGGCCAGGCCATCCGTCGCCGCCCGGTAGGTGTCGGGCACCCGCACGGCCTCGCGGGCCGCGCGGCTCTCGCCGGTCTCCTGCAACGTCAGCCGGATGAGAACCTCGGCGAGCTTGTGCAGGTCGGCGCGTTCGCGGTGGACGGCCCGGACGGAGAACGACCGCTCCTCGTAGGGGCGACGGTCGGTCTTCTTGGCATAGCGGCTCATCGGTCTACGGAGTCTCGTCGCCGGCCAGGTTGGCGTAGAACTCGTCTTCGGCCTCCTGGCGCTTGCGGACTTGCGCGATGACGAACTCGACGAACTCGATGTCCCGGTCAGCGAAGGTGAAGTCCTGGATCGTGGGCGCTGGGTCCTCACCGGGCCAAGCAGCTTGCCGGGTCGGGCGGTCGCGGTCTCCACGAGTCCCGCAGGCGGTGACCCAATGGCGAAGACGCTCTCGTGCGTCGGCGAAGTCGCGGTGCCAGCCGAGCGGCGCGGATGCGTTCTGCTCGGGGTCGTAAGCCGCAAGCCAATGTAGGTGCAGCGCAGACAGCTCCCAGACCATCTCCGGGTGGTGATGCCAGTACGGCGGCACCACCGCGACCGTGAGGCCGTAGGTGCGTCGCAGCCAGTCAACCCACCGGTTCAGCGCGAGCCATTCCTGCTCCAGCTCGTGCGCCGTCAGCAGGTTCCAGTTCACGGGGTGCGGCGGTTCGGGCATGTCCGCGTTGGTGACGCGGGGCGGCCCGTCGAAGACGTCCGGCTCATCCATCTCATGCTGATCGTTCATGGTGCTGTGGCTCCCGAACTCACATGCTGACCGGGGCGTGCGTCGCAGTCGCTGCTCGCTGCGTCGGGTCGTACGCCGCTGCGTCCCGGCCGACTCCATTGCGCGGCGTCCGGTCCACCTCGTAGCGGGTCCGCGCGGTGTCGTGGCCGATCTTCTTGGCGACGAACTCTTCGCCCTCGATCGCCTGACCGTTGCGCTCGTAGTTGACCGGCCGCGTGTAGCCCTCGGCGACGAAGTTGTCGCCCTGGGCGAAGCTCGCGTGCGCGTGCTCAGCGGAACGCCCGAACATCACCAGGTGGTGATAGGTCGTCTCGGTCTGCGTGAACGAACCATCGTCCTCGCGGCGGAAGTGCTCCTTGCCGATACGGGCGAAGAACCTAGCGTCTCCCTTGGCCGTCTCAGTGAGCAACGGCTCCGAAGCGATGAAGCCCGACAACGATTCCTGGGTGTGAATGGCCATGATGGCCTCCTCCTGAACTCGGGCGACCAACTGCGTGTGGTCGCTCTGTCAGGCAGGTGCGCTGGCCCTTCCAAGCGTCGTCAGGACGCGGGGCGGTGGCGCAGCAATGCTTCGAGTTCGTTGCGGTCGCTGCGGAGCTGCGCGGCGTCGGGCCGGGTCGGCCAGGCGCGCAGATCGGTGACGATGGGCGGTGCGGAGCGCAGCATCGTGATGCCGGTGCCGAACGGCAGGGTGCGGATGCGGTCTGGCGGCAGAATCGGCACACGGCGGACCGAACGCTGGTTGGAGCGGGTGCCGTGGTCGCCAAGGGTCACGCTGTCGGTGTACTCGTCACGCTCACCGATGAGGGTGGAGAGGTCTTGGAGATCGCGGCTGTTGGATGCGCCGCCGAGGATGATCTTGACGATGCTGGCGTCCCAGATCGCGCCGGCCTGGTGTTCACTCCACCTGTCGCGTGCTTGGGCGAGGGACTGCAAGACCGGCATGGTCGTGATTCCGGTGCCGCCGCCTTCGGCCATGAGCGTCGGCAGGGATGGCAGCGGTGCGAGGTTCCCGATCTCATCGAGCGCGAGCAATAGCGGCGGGTCGAGCCGTGCTCCGGGTGAGCGGGCGGCAAGCCTGCGGGCGGTTTCGATGAGGTCTTCGACGAATGCCGCGACCAGCGATGCGGAGGCTCCTGCTCCCGCCCCGGTGGCGAGTAGGTAGAGGGTGCCTTGTTCGGTGAGGAAGGTCTCGGGGTCGAAGTGCTCGTGCGGGCCGGGCGTGACGGCATCGAGCACGCGCGGGTCGGCGAGGGCGGCGAGTGCGAGGGAGACGCCTTGCCAGATGCTGTCGCGGGTCTTGGGGTCGGCGTCGATCATCGCACCAAGGGAGTCGTCCCAACCCATCGCCGCGTTCGGGTGGGAGTTGAGGATGGCGACGGCCTCGGTCGCTGCGCTGGGGTCGAGGGTCCACCTGAACAGCTCGGCCGGTGGGCGGCCGTCGAGTGCGGCGGCGTGCAGCAGGCTCTGGAGTGCGGTGCGGGTCTTTCCCTCCCAGAACCCACCCGACTCGACGCCTCCGGCGCTGAGGCCGGTGGCGGCGGCGAGTCCGTTGGCGCGGATCATCGCGGTGAGCGGATCGTCGCAGCCGCGAATGGGTGACCAGCGGAGTCCGGCGGGGATGCCTTCGGCGAGGTGTTGGGGGTCGAACACGGCGACCGGCCCGCCTTTGCGGCGTCGAGCGCGAAGGGTCGCGGTGAGGTTGTCGGGCCTCGTGCTGGTGGTGACGACCGCACCGGGGGCGTCAAGGATCGCGTTGATGACGACGTGCAATCCCTTGCCGGAGCGGGGCGGGCCGATCAGCAGGATCGAGTCCTCGACCGATGCCCAGACTTTCGTGCCACGACTGGCCCCCAGGAGGTAGCCGACATCCTGCGGTGCCGGCGACTCCAAGGAGGGCCGCAGCGTGGCCGCACGGTGAAGCAGTGCCTTCGCGGATGCTGCGGTCTTGACTTCATGGCTGGTCGCGATCCCCGCGAGTCGGTGCGGGTCGGTCTCGGTCTTCCGCGTGTGTCGACGCAGCACGATCCAGACCCAGACGATCCCGGCTGCGAGTCCGCCGAGCAGTGTCGTGCTGACGAGCCAGTAGACGAGCGGGTTGAGTCCGTCGGCACCGAGCGCGGTCGCGGGGTCGCCGGGGTTGAACAGCACGGCGAGCCCCGCCGCTGCGCCGGCGTCGGGCTGGGGCGTGCTGGTGAGGAGCGCGGCGACGCTGCCGGCCGCGCGGAGGACGAGAGCGATCCCGAACATGCCGATCAGGCCGATGAGGGCGGCGTTGGTGAGTTCGTCGCCCATGCTCCCGGCTTGCCGCTGGTTCATGTCAGCCGCCGCACCGCGAGGGTGCCGGAGATGCGCCCAAGGAGGATCACCTCGGGCGCGCTTGCGTCGGGCAGGTCGTCGAGGTCGATGAGTGCGTGGGCCTCGCCGGTTCCGGTGGCGTCGGTGTGGGAGACGATCGTCGCGACGGCGACATCCTCGCCGGGTACGAACCCCTCGGCGGTGACCTCAGCCAGGCGCGGCACTCGTCGGGCGTGGCGACTCCGACGAGTCTCTGGCACAGGGGTCTCGGGCGGGGCCACGGCGCGTCGGGTCTTGCGTGTGCGGAGGATATCGGTGAAGACACTTCCATCGGTCTCGCGAACTTCGACCCGGACGGCGACGGTGCGGTCCTTGGTGATGGCGTCCATGAGCGGCCCGAACGTCGCTCGCGTCCACGCGCCCGCGTCCGGTGACGGAAGTGGTGTTCCATCGACCGTCGCGGCGAGGCTTCCGTCGTCGGCGACGGTGACGAGGACGTGCGGCAGCTCGACGGGAGCCGTGGCATCGTCGTCGGTCGTGGTGGATCGGCGCGGGCCCGTGAGGTTCATCGGTGACCTCCCGCGGCGCGGCTGCTGGTGTCGAACAGGGCGAGTTCGTCGGGGTGGAGCTGGTGCTGGCAGACGAAGCTCCTCGCCTTGATCCGCCACAGGCCTTGGCCGACGCCGAGGTTCGGCAAGAGTTGCTGCTCAGTGCCGGTCAGACCGAGGGCGGTCGCGGTCGGTCCGAGCTGGTCGGATTCCTGCCGGTACACGATCCGCGTCTCCGCGTTCGCGAGCAGCGAGTTGGCCAGGGAGCGCATGGCGGAGCCTTGGTCGCCCACGTTGTCGAGGTCGGTGAGCTTGTGGAAGATCAGCATGTTCGCGATCCCGTAGTGCCTGGCGAGTCGCCAGTGCGCATCCATCCGCCGCAACAGCGCCGGGTGGGACATGAGCCGCCATGCCTCGTCGTAGATCACCCACCGCTGCCCACCGTTCGGGTCGAGCAGTGCGGATTCCATCCACGCTGACGAGCACGTCATCAGGACTGAGATGAGGGTCGAGTTCTCGGTGACCCGCGAGAGGTCGAGGGAGATCATCGGCAATGACGGATCAAACGCGAGCGTGGAGGGGCCGTCGAACAGCCCGGCCAGGTCGCCTGCGACGAGGCGGCGTAGCGCGTGGCCGACGAGCCTGCCGTCCTCGGCCAGCCTGCCGTCGGCATCCTTGCTGGGGGCGAGGATGTGATCGACGACCATCGGCAGGATCGGCACGTCGTTCTCCCACACGGTCTGGGTCAGGGCGATGTCGATCGCGGTGTGCTCCAACGGCGACAAGCCTCGCGCGAGCACGGTCTCCGCGAGCGCGCCGATCAGGTCACGACGCCGCGCCGCGACGGTCGAGGCCCACTGCGCGTCCGACAGTCCGCTGGGCCGGTGACCTTCGTCGAGCGGGTTCAGGCGAGTGTTGAGCCCGTGCCCGAGGACGATGGCGCGTCCGCCGACGGCGTTCGCGACGGCGGTGTGTTCGCCTTTCGGGTCGCCGGGCACGTACACGCGCCGCCCGAACGGCAGCGACCGCGTGTAGAGCGACTTGGCTAGCGAGGACTTGCCTGAGCCGACGATCCCGGCCAGCACCACGTTCGGCGCGGTGATGATCCCGCGCGCGTAGAGCACCCACGGGTCGTAGACGAAACTCCCGCCCGAGTACAGGTCTTGGCCGACGAACACACCATCGGCACCGAGCCCACCCTCGGCGACGAACGGATACGCACCCGCCAGCGTCGCCGACGTGTCCTGATGCCGCGTCAGATGGAACCGACCCGGAGTGCGCAGCCTCGCGGCACCCGGTTCGCCAGACTTCGGCAGGTAGACCGTGGCGCGCCGCTCGGCACGCTCCTCCTCGGCCTTCGCCTTCGCCGCGGCGAGCGCGGCCCGACGCTGCTCGGCGTGGAGCCGGGCCTCTGCCTTGCGGCGCTGCTTCCGGAGCTTCCGCCGCTCCTTCGACGGCGCTACCAGAACTGCGGTGTGCAGCCGCGCGCGATCCTCGGTCACAGCACCAGCCCTCGCGCCTGCTTGACAGCCGTGATCTTGGCCGGCTCGAACCACGACCCATCCCGCTTCGCCGTCGGCACATCGGCCCGCTCCGTGGCACCCGGCGACGAGTACGACACCAGCAACTCCGGCCCAGCCTGCACCGGAGGGGTTCCGACTGGTTCGGCGTCCTGGGGCTCTGCTTCCGGTTCGGTGTAGCGGCGCAGGAGCGAGACGTAGCCGACGTGCGGGTTGACGACCAGCGCGTAGTCGCCCGAGAGCGCCACCTGGTCGTTGGTGCCCTCGCCGGGCTCGTCGTAGACGTACCCGTTCTCCAGCGCGGCCTGCGTGGTCTCGTCGCCGTAGTCCCACTGCGCGAGGAAGTCCACCGCATCGACATGCCCCAGCTCGCCGAGGATGCGCAACGGCCGGTCCGCCTCCTCGCCCTGAAGGAACACCACACTGACCCACCGAGACGGCGCGGCCTCCTCGACGGCGGGCTCAGGGTGCCAGGCGATCCGCCCGGCGGCGATGAACCCTTCCGCGAGCCGGTCATACGCCCGGTCGACGAGGTTCGCCGCCTGACGCAGTTCCTCCGCAGCAGCGAGGGCGTCACGCACTCCTGCCTCGTGGCTTCCGGCGTCATTGAAGGCGTGCGCGACCTTGCGCTCGTGAACATCGGCGATCTGATCGAGTGCCTGCCGCAGCGAGCGCATCCCCGAGGACAGATCACCGATCACCCCGTACATCTCGGCGGGCTGATCGAACCCCCGGCTCGGGTGCGCGAGTCCGCGCAAGGCTTCGGATGCCTCCGCTGCATCCGCGGTCGAATCGAAGAACGTGGGCATGGTGGCCTCCATCGGTAGGTCATGTCACCCACGAGGTGCGCCCCCGTGCACCCGCAGATCATTTGAGGCATTCAGCAGCAAGGGGCTTCTTATTCCTCCAGCCCACCGCGCTCGACGCCGGTAAACTTCGACCACCGAGGAGGTGAGGCATGAACGACGACGAAGAGCTGCGTTGGGTGCGGCGTCGCGAGGGAACCCACCGTTCCGAGTCGCGGGCGACCCGTGGGTATGAACGGGACCTGCTCCGTGACGACGACACCAAGAACCTGCTCGGTCCTACTGAGTCTCGCCCAGCCGACATCGACGAGATCGTGCGGTCGCGCGGACCCTTGGTACCAGCGCGCCCTTCGCCCGGTCAGGAGTTCCGGTACCAAGTCGGCGACGCAATCATGGAGGCGTTAGCGCCCTACATTGAACGTGGAGTTGATGTTGCGGTGGACGCCGCGGTCCTCGGTGTCTCAAGACTGTGGAAGTGGGCCACAACTCGACCGCCACGGCAGACGTTCTCTGTCGAAGTCGGCAAGGTAGATGAGGTTCCTACTGCGTACCTTGAAGGTCCGCTCGCCGAGCATAATGAGCCACCGTCGGAAGAGCTGGCGCGCAGCCCACAGAGCATGACGGCGGAGCAGTACCAGGCGATTCTTCTTTCAGCGTTGCTGGCGGACCAATACGCAGCTCGCGCGCGATCAATGCTCGCCAATGTCCGCATCGACGACGAGGTGCTTCCAAGCGAGTTGGAAGACGCGGTCCGCGCCGCTCTGGACGGACCGACGATTGACGATGCGACGCTCGTGCGCGTCGTTGAGCTGCTGCGCGAGAGCATGACCCCTGACGGCGAGTATGTTCTCGTTCGTCCGCGGCAGGTCGACGCTCCAAGGTCAATCGCCGACCGCACGAGGGACAGCGCGTAGTCGTTTGGTACGGGCTTCACACTGCGAGGCACGTAAGACCCGTCAGACCCTCCGGCAGAGCGGGAGCGCAGCGGCGGTGAAGGCGGCGGCTTGCTGGCCGACGAGCAGCCGGGTCTCACAAGATGCCTGGATCGCGGCTTGCTCGATGGCGGCGACGGCGGCGTCGAGTTCTTCGACGGTGGGTGCGGAGACGGCGATGAGGCCGGTGTAGCGGAGGATGCCGTGTCCGGCGGTGAGGTCGGCTTCTTGCTGGAGCACGTCGTGGTACTCGGCGGTCTGTGAGGCGTCTTCGATCTGGCCGATCTTCGCGCGCTGGGCCTGGTCGGAGATGTGCTCGACCTTCTTCTTGCGGATGTCGCGAGCAGCGGCGTCGGAACGCATGGGGGTGCAGATCAGCGAGAACGACCGCTGGATGCCGGTGGACAGCAGCACCGGCGACAGGAATCCCGGATAGACGAGCGACCTGGGCCACTCGCTGACCCAGAGCACTGCGTGGTGGGCGGAGTCGGTGCGGAGCTTGCCCCAAGTCTCGGTGACCGCGACCGGCCCTGCGGTCGCAAGGGATTGGCCGAGCCTGCCGTGGCGTTCCAGCGTGGCGGCGATAGCGGGGTCGTAGGCGGAGCGCAGCATCACCGCGATCTGCCCCGGCGTCAGCCATCCCGACGGCGAGAGGTCGGCGGAGCGGAGCGCGGCGACGAGCGTGTTCATCTCCTGCCGCAGCACGGCGGCAGCACCACGAATCCCGCCGCCCGCGGTCCTGATCTGCCGCGCACTGGTCTTCATGTCCAGTGATAGCGAGAGTGTGGTGGCGTGCCGTTCGCCGGCTGGGCCGGCGCGGTCGATGAGTTCTGCGTAGGTGTCGGCCGCCCACGAGCCGTCCGGGGTGCCGTGGGTGGCCCACCATTCGGCGAGTCCGGTGCCGGAGTCTGGGAGGGTGCGTTCGAGGACTTGTAGCGTCGCGATCCGCCCGGAGCGGCAGACGGTGGCCAGGACGCGACCCCAGGAGCTGACGCGGCGTTCCTGTTCGCCGGGGTCGAGGAGCACGAACGCGGGATGGGTGACCTCGCACACCACGGTCAAGGTTGCGGCGTGGGGGTCGTGGATCATTCCGGCGCTGGTGTCGGGGTCGGTGTATTCGCGCAGTCGCGCCATGTCGCCGGGCAGGGCGAGGGTTCCGACGGGGCGTGGGACGACGATCCTGTGTCGGTAGAGCAGTTGCCCGCCGGTGGTGCGCCACAGCCACCAGCAGGCGATGGGTAGCCATTCCACGATGGGCCGGCCCGCGATGGGTATCCAGGTCAGTGCGGCGGCGAGTACCCAGATGGGGGCGGTGTAGGCGAGCAGCATCCCGCCGCCGGCGTAGAACGCGCCGATGAGTGTGGCTCCGCCGATGGCGAGCGTGATGAGCTGGGTCAGCGACAGACCGAGGAGGACACCGCGGCGGGTGAGGCGGGAGAACTTCACCGGCACGAGTTCGCCCGCGGTGGGACGGTCGTGGTTCGTGCTGCTCATCGTCTACTCCTTCGGTGGGCGTGGCGCGGGCGGCGGGGGCTGCTTCGGTGGCGGTGACGGGTCGGTGCTCGGCGGTCGTGGTGCCGGGCTCGACGGCGGTGCCGCAGGCGAGGCTGCGGGAGGTGGCGGTGTCTGCGCGGCGGCGTCGGCGGCGTGCTCGCCCTGGGCTCCCAGCGCGGTTCCGGCTTTCGGCCCGGCGGTCGCGGCACCCTTGGCGACACTCGCCCCGACCACGACGCCTGCCGCGACGGGACCGGCCGCGGCTGCGCCGCCCCCGCCGGCTGCGGCCCCTCCACCAGCGGCGGCACCTCCGCCGCTCGCGGCGTGTGCCGGTGCCGGGGTCTTCGGCGGTGGCGGGGCGCTGCTTCCTCCACCAGAACCTCCGCCCGCGTTCCCGCCGCCACTGCTGGCTCCGTCGAGCACCTTCTTCGGGTCGCCGCCGCCTTGCGGCTTGGTCGGGACGGGGATCGGACGGTTGAGGGCGCTCTTGGCATCCTGCTCGGAGCCGATCGCGTGGTACATGTCGAACCCGACGAACGCGATGAACTTGTACGTGAGATACGGGGCGAATGCGGCCATCGCCATCAGCACGATTCCCGCGATGGGGTCGCTGACCGAGGCGAGGTCGGCGTCGATCGGTGCGGAGACTTGGGTGATCGCGACGAGGAACATCACGACGAGCACGAGCTTGGAGCAGATCAGCGCGACCACGAACATCGCCCACTTCCCGATCCACCCCCGCGAGGCATCCCACGACGCGCCGCTAAACGCGAGCGGCGCGAACACGACCGCCACCAACAGCAGCGCCTTCCTGACGAGCAGGGACAGCCACACGATCGCGGCGGCAGTGATCGCGAGCCCGGCCATGAAGATCGTGATGATCGCGCCCACGCCGGGAGCGGCGATATTGATCCCGACCAGCCCCGCAGCGAGCAGGGCGATCTTGTCGCCCATCGACTCGGTCGTTTCCCCGGCGGCCTGCACGATCCCGATGCACAGCTGATCAACGACCTCCAGCAGCAGCGCCGTCAGCGTGATGACCACGAACGACCCGAGGACGGACTTCGCCAGACCCAGGGCGGCGCGGGTGAGGGCGGTGGGGTCGCGTCGGATCAGCCCGGTAATGAGTTGGAGGCAGAAGAAGATCAGCATCACGAAGACCGCGATACCGAACAACAGGTTGTAGACGGCGATGTAACCGGGCTTGGTGACATCCACCAGCGTCGTGGTGTCGAAGACCGACCAGACCGCCTCGAACAGCCACCCCGCGGCGGCACCCATCGCCTGGGCGAGCCAGTCGAACGGGGCCGCGACCAGAGACGCAGCTCCTTCGCCGACGGCATCGCAGACCGAGGAGATCACGGGAACGTCGCACACGCCCATCACGAACACCAGCTCTCGACGACGGGGCGGGTCAGACGGACTGGCCGACGTTCCAGAAGAAGTTGATGAGCGTCACGCTCGCGCCGCAAATCACCGCAGCACCGCAGGAGACGAGGACGCCGATCTTCCCGCGCGAGGCGAGGTGCGGGTTCGACGAGTTCGCGCCGAAGCCCCACACGATCGCGGACACAATCAGCGCGAGCACGGACAGGATCAGGCCGATGGTCATCACCGCGCCGACGATGGTTCGCAACTGGTTGATCCCCGGCAGGCCGTCGGTGTTGGGGTCAATGTTGATGTCCATCGGCACCAGCAACGGCGCGGACATGACGTTGGCGAGCAGATCGAACACGGTAGGACTCCTTAGCGACGGGCGGCCCGCCCACGAACTCGCAGACGGGGTACACGCCACAGGTGCACCCGTGACCCCTCGGCGACGGAATAGCAATGCCCACGCCGGTGAGGACGTGGGCATCAACGGGCTCAGAGGTGTTCGGTGTCAGAGCTGTTGGCCGAGGTTGAGGAGCCAGTTCATCCAGGCGACGCCGCCTCCGGCGAGGACGGCGGCACCGACGGCGACGAGGACTCCGATTCGTCCCTTGCTGGCGGTGGCGTAGTTGCCGTGGGCCGTTGCGATGGCCCAGACGATCGCCGAGACGATCAGCATGAGGACGGCGACGATCAGGACGAACGTCAGGAGCGCGCCGACCACGGCGCGGAGGTCTCCGATACCGCCGAGCCCGTCGAAGTCGGGGAAGACACCCATCGCCGATCACCCCACCTTGACTGTGACGTGGAGGTGGTCGTAGTGGCCTCCGGTGATGGAGGCGGGGTCGTGCATGCCTCCGCCGTTGTACGGTCGCCAGCCGTCGGAGTCGCGGGCGAGGGACCAGATTTGGCCTTGCCAGATCAGGTACTCGACGCCGAGCACGTCGGCGTTGTCCTTCATCCAGTTGGTGACCTTCCAGCCGGCGTCGAGCTGTTCTGGGTTGGGTCGCTGGCCGATGCGGTTGCCGAAGGTGATGTCGCACGCCCTGCCGAGGGGATGCTCGGACTTGGTGCCGGGGCGCGGTGAGTAGCAGCCCCAGCCGGTGTCGGGGAACGTGGCGAGGGTCTGCTGGTAGAGGTGGAGCAGGCGGGCGGTGATCTTGCCCGAGCTGGTGGGATCGTCGACGAGCCGGTCGGGGTCTCCATCGACACCGACCGGCGTCCCCGCAGTGGCGTTGTTGCAGGCAGCGGGTGATCCGCTGGTCGCCGTCGGCAGGTTCGCGGCACCGTGCTCGTTGAGCCAGGCGGCGGCGTCGATTGCCTCACCGTTCGTGCCGCCGGGCCGGACCTCGAAGTGCAGATGTGCGCCGGTGCTCATGCCCGAGGAGCCGACATCGCCGATGTGCTGCCCGGCGCTCACCCGATCGCCGGGACGGACGTGGATGCCGCTTTGCCACATGTGTGCGTAAGCGGTCGCGACGGTCTTGCCGGCGATGGTGTGCTCGATGACGATGAGGCCGCCGTACCCGCCGGAGAACTCGGCGATGGTGACGGTGCCGTCCGCGGCGGCGAGGATCGGCGTGCCGTCGGGTGCGGCGAAGTCGGTGCCGGTGTGTATCTTTCGTTCGCCCGTGATCGGGTGCACCCGCATCCCGAACGGCGAGGACAGCACCCAGGTGCCCTCGGGCAGTGGGAATACCACCCGCGACGACGAGACCGCCGGGCCACCCACGCCAACCGGAGTGCTGCCGCCGTTGGTGAGGGCGGCGAGGATGCTGTCGGCGACGGGCGCGTAGTTGCGGTAGCGGTCGGGGTAGGCGGAGACCTCGACGGCTTGGGCGGCTTCGCCGGGGTCCATCTGTTGCCAGCCGGGGATGTCGAGCAGGCCGCGCGGCGAGGGGTAGTTCGGCCCGGTCGGCCCGCCGAAGAACGCTCGCGCCTGGTAGGTCGGGTCCATCAACTCTGCGACAGTGCCCCACCCCGATTGGGGGCGCATCTGGAACAGGCCGAGGGAGTCGTGGTCGCCGCCGTTGCCGTCGTTGGGGTAGTTCGCCGACTCGGGGTAGGTGCCGGTGTTGGTGAGCATCCGCAGCGTGGATTCGTTGAGTGCGGCCATCAGCGCGATCTTGATTCCTGGTCTGCCCACGTCGGTGATGCCGTTGCCGACGGAGATGATCGTGGCCGCGTGCGTGAGCTGCTGACGGTTCAGAGTGAAGGTCTCGCCGTTCGCGGTGGTCACGGTGAGCGAGTCCGGGATCGGGCCGAGGTTCACAGTCCCGGTAGGCGTGGCGCAGTAGGCGGCGGCGGGGTTCATCAGCACCCCGATCCCGAGGAGCGCTGCGGCGGGGGCGAAGAACAGCAGCGCCAGGGCTGCGGTGGCGGCTTTGCGGAACACGACACCATCCCCGTCAGCGCAGCGGGTTGTCGAGCTGCGACAGCCGCAGCAGATGGCACGTCGGATAGGTCGGTGCGCAGACGACGAACACGGTGAACGCGGCCGGATGCTCGCTGGTCACCGGTTGGCCGTTCCAGACCCCGGCACGGTGGCGGGTGCCCTCGATCGTGACGGCCGTCGTGCCTGCCGCGAGCTGCCCCGGCTGGGCCTGCGCTACCGCGTCGGTCCAGGCATCGGGGACGTACGAGGTGTCGATGGTGAGGTGCTGGCGGGTGGCGTACTGCCGCAGCTCGATCCAGGCGTCGCGGGTCGGCAGGTAGACGGCCACGTCGGAGGCGAGCCCGGCTTGCTCGTCTCCGCTGGGGTCACCGACCGCGAGGATCGCCGAGGTGTAGTCCAGCGGCCAGAGCCCCGAGGCGGTGTCCCACGCGAACATCGTGGACGCGACTCCCTGTGCGAAGGTCTCGGGATTGGCCGAATGCGGGACGGCTGGAACCCGGGGTGTCCGGGGCGTGCTCGGTGCCACGGTCGGCGGTGCCGTCGTGGCCGGGCCGGGCTCCGGGTCGGGATCGGTGCTGGTGCTGCTTCGGGGCCCGGTGAGGAGTCCGTACACGCCGACGCCGACCAGGAGCAGCAGGGCGATGCCGGCGGTGATGAGGGCGACGAGTCGGCGGCGGTTCCGAGGATCAGTAGGTGCAGGGCTCATGCCGAGCAGGTGCGCACCCGGCACCTCTGCCCGTTGTCACAGTGCGCGGAGTCGTGGCCGCTCCGCCGCGCCGTCGCGGGCGGCTCGGAGCGCGTCGGCGAACCGGACGGTGCCGTCGGCGGTGGCGAGGAAGTTCTCGAACTGCTCGTCGGTCAGTTCACCGGCGAGAGTGTCGGCGTCGTAGTGGGTCCACCAGTTCGTCAGTTCGCCCCAGGTCTGGATGAACGCGCGCAGTGGGTAACGGACGGGTTGCCCGTCTTCGGTGGCCAGGGGCAACGGACGCGGTGGGGTGCGCCTGCCCTTCTTGATCGACTTCGCGCGGGCCACGGCTGCTTCGGCGCGGGCGTGCAGCTCTGCCTCGCGCCGCTCCCGCTCGGTGGTGTCGGCGTCGCGGATCGCTTGATAGATCGGATGCACCGAGTCCCCGGCCTCGATCCTTTCCAGTCCGGCGGCGGCCTCGGCGCGCAACGTCTCGGGCTGAGCGGGGTTGTTGGCGATGTCTTCGAGGTAGCCGATCTTCTCCAGCGTCGTGTGTGACGCACCGCCGGGAATCATCGCCGCCGCTTGCTCCCGGGTCTTCCCGAGTGGCCCGCTCGACGGTGGTGCAAAGTTTGCACCACCGTCGTTCCCCGGCTGGTTCTCGCTGCTGAACTGCGTGGCGGACTTCCGGCGGGCGGCGTCTTCGGCCATGACCTGCTTGATCTCGCGGTACAGGCCGGCGGCTTCGAGCTGTGTGTAGGGCTTGTGCAGCATGTTATCGTCCTGCTCGGCGAGGAGCTGCCCGAGCCGGTCAGACAGACCGCTGCGAACCCACACGTTGACGGTGCGCCAGCCGAGCATCTTGATCGCGGCGAGCCGTCGTGCCCCGCACACCAGCACGCCATCGATGGTGATCGTGAGAGGTTGCAGCAGCCCGTCGCGCTCGATGGACGCGGCCAAGGCGTCGATGTCGCCGAGGTCGGCGCGGTGCCGGGTGCCGACGAGGATCGACTCGACGGTGCGGTCGAGCTGGATGCTGCCGATCTGTGGCTCGATCACGACGACTCACCGCCTCCACCACTCGGAGCGGCCAGTGCGAGCGCAAGGATCAGATCGTCGTCGCGGAGCAGCAGGTCGAGCGTTTCGCCCAGCAGCAGCCGGAGCAGGATGCCGCGACCGCTGCTGGTGGCCACGTAAGCCGGGTGCGGGTTCCCGAGCAGCGCCTTCAGCAGCGCGGCCCAGGAGCGGCGCGGCAGGTCGAGCAGTGCCCGCGCGTGCCGATCGCGGCGCAGTGCCTCGTAGGCGGACTGGCGGGTGCCAGCCTTCATCAACGCCCCGCAGACGTGCTCGACAGCGGCACGCGCCGTGTCGGTCGGCCAGTCGAGCAGGCACAGCATCGCGATGGCGTCCTCGGCCGCCGATCCAGCGGACATGCACGCTTGCGCTGACCCGAGACTGTCGCGCGGTTCCGGTTCGAGGTCGCTGGGACGAAGGTCGGTGGTGTGGAACGCGGGATGGTAGTCGGCCAGCGCGGTGTCGCGTTCGGAGAATCGTTCAGGGTCGTGGAACGCCGAGACGTGGGCGCGGCGGGCCTGGTGCACCGAGCAGAGCAGACCTTGAGCGCGTTCCTCGTAGACGCAGGTGATCCGCACGGCGTGGGTGATGATCGCCCACGGATCGTTGGCTTCACGGGTCGAGCGGTACTGCATCGCGTCGAACGCCGCCGTCACCGCTTCCCAGGTGTCGAGCCTGTGTTTCCTCGCGAGCGCGCGGTACTTGTCGGCGGCGAACTCCATCAGGTCGCGGGCCACCGGGTCGTGAACCCAGGCATCCTCGCCGCCCTCGGCGAGGCGATTGAGCAGGGCACGCAGGCCCTCGCCGGTGGTGAAGTCCTCAGCCCCGTCGGCCGTCTGCTCGGTGCTGGTGCTGGTTGGTCTGGTCATGGTGTCGGCACCTCCTGGCAGGCAGGTGCGCACTCGCTCCCACGAGCGCGTCCTGCATGCCGATGCCGTCGCAGCCATGACCTGTCACCACCGTCAACTCATCGAGACCCCGGAGCGGGACACCTGCGAGGCAGGTGCGGCGCTGCACCCGAACGCCGAGATCGGCGGCAACCGCCGGGCGCGATCCCCGAGACGACGAACACCTGCACCGAGCGGGGTGCGGGTGCGGCGTGCCAGCTCGGCCTGGAAGTCGAGACCCCGCCCGGCCGCGTGCGCCGAGTGCCGGGCGATCAAGTCAGTGGGGCGCACCCACTCCACGCCTCGCCCACGAACGAGCGCGTGCCGCTTGTCGTCGCGGGCGACCGGCGCGGCCCGCACCGCCTCCGGCGTACTCATCACTTCGACCGACTCGGGGCGCTCCCGCGGCTCCTCGGGCACCAGCCGTGCGGGATCGGGCCTCGCGGAATCGTTGCGCTGGGGGTTCTCAGTGGTGTTCATGGGATCGTCTCCTCCCGCTCGTCGGCGGTGTCAGTGGTGTCAGTGAGGTGCGCGACGGCGAACCAGCGGCCCACCGTCGACGGATGCACCCCGAGTTCGCGGGCGATCCGCTTGTTCGACCAGCCCGCCTCGCGCAGCTCCCACCCCAGCGCCCGCCGATCCGCCACACCCTCATCGCGACGGTTGGCCTCCATCTCGCCAGGCGGCAGCGCAGGCATCGAATCCGCGGTGTTCGTCGAGAACGAGTCGGCAGTGGCGGGTTCCGCATGGGGGTCGGTGGTGCGGGTGAGAATCACGGTCAGGTGCGTGATGGCCAGCAGCACGACGGGCGGCACCGCGGCGACCGAGGCCGCGAGCATCCTTGGCACGTCGGCGTCCGCGGCGACGACAGCATGAATGGCGTTCGCCGTCACCGACACGAGCGCGCCGCCTACCAGCAGCGCCCACGGATACCAGGCCGAGCGCTGCCCGGCGAGCGCGACGACGGCAACCGTGGCGACGACGATGATGCCGTCCACGATCAGCGGCCACGCCCACGCCTGCCCAGCCCCGATCCCGGAGCGAGCAGCCAGATCGGCCAACGACGTGAACGACAGCCAGAACGCCCCGGCGGCGATGAACACCGTCCCCGCGACCGCCGTCATCGCGGCCCAGCGCCGCCCTCCCGATTCACGCCTCACAGCCCAGCCCTCCCCAAGGCTGCGGACGGTGGGCTCGCCGAGCGACCGAACCACCGACCCGCGCTCTGGCTCCGGCCGCCGGGCGTCACTTCGGATGCGGGCTGGGTGGCTCGGTAGGCGGAGCGCACGGTCGTGGTGATCTCGCGATCACCCAGACCCGCCGACTGTGCCGCAGCACCCAGCGCATCGAGCGCCTCGGCGGGCGAGACGCCGTTCTCTGCGAGGCGGCAGGCAGCCCAGAACAGGCCTCGGTTCCGCTCGCCCTCACCCCGCCCAGCGACCCACGTCGCCAACCGCTCAGCATCCTCATCCATCGAGCCGCTGCTGGCGCGTAGTGGAGCGACGGGGCGCGGGTCGAGGAAGTCCCGCAGACGGGCCGCGTCCACATGACCGACCGAGTGCGCGGCGATGTCCGCGACCTCGTAGCGGCACACACTGCCGTCGATGATTCGCCGGGAGGGAGGAGCGATGATGTAGCCGCCGTCGCCCCGGAAGTCGACGCCCGCGGTGGCTGCCTGCCACGACCGCTGCTCGCGGCCCGGGGTCGCCGGGAAGTACACGTGCGCGCCTCCGGTGGGTGTGCGCACGAGCAGACCCGCGCCATCGACGAGCCCCGCGTCGGTGGCGCGCTGGAACGCCGCGCGGCCGTCGTGGGGGCCGTGGACATCGACATCGACGACGACAACGCCGGATGGAGCGCCGGTCGGGATGCCGATGTTCGCGTTCGGTGTGCGCGACCACCACGCGGCAACCTGTTCCGGGTCGCTGCTCGCATCGAGGAACCCACGGCGGGTCAGCGGACGCTTCCCCTCGACGACGCACGGAAACACGGGCACGCCAGCCGCCGCGAGGCTCCGCGCCGCGAGCCCCAGGCTCGGTGAACGATCCACGCGAATGAGCGCCGCCAGGACATCGAATGCTTCGGGCATCACAGCCTCCGCCCTGCCAGCGCTGGCGCCGACGCAGCACGCGGACGATCGGTCTCCACCGAGTTCGCAGCCGTACGGGAGGTGCGCGGACTGGGAGCGTCGCGTTCGAGTCCGGGCGGGGTGCCGTCGCCGACCTGGAGCGTGTCGAGCTGGTCGAGGATCGCCAGCGCGGTCTTCCGCACCCGCTCGCCGGTGGACTGCACCACCTGGACGGGCTCTTGGCCGTCCACGCGGGCGGCCCAGGTCGAGACGTACGGGATCGTGTACCCGGTGGTGTCCATGCCGTGCGCGGCACCGATCATCAGCGCGACGGACTCGGCTTCGACCTCGCGGATGCCGCGATGCTGACGTGCTTCCTCGTCGTCGGGATCGTGCATCAGCACGTGCGCCAGCTCGTGCGCGAGCGTCTTGACCTGCGCAGCAGGGTCCATGTTCTCCCGCACCGCTACCGTGCGCTCCTCATAGTCGGTCATGCCGTTCGCGCCGGAGATCATCCCCTCGTGTGGCACCCGCAGCACCTCGAACCCCGCGCCGCGAATCTGCCCGGCCAGCCTGTCCCACAGCCCCGAGGGTGCTTCGCCTTCCAGCAGCGTCGGAGCGGGCGGAACTGGCAATGGTTCTCCGTCGGTCTGGGAGGCATCCCACACGTAGGCCGGCCGGGCTCCGACCATCCGCGAGCGCACCACCTCGCCGGCCTTCGGCGTCTCCCTCGGCCCGAGCCGCCGCCACGAGCCCGCACCGGCAGGGGTCGCGGTGGCGAACCGGCCCGTCACGGGCGCGAAGATCATGTAGCCCGGCTGGCCCTTCATCACCTGCCGACCGAGCCCCTGCCACTGCCGGTACCCGGCAACCAGGGTGGGGAAGGGTTCGGGCACGCGGCCTGCCTCGAACGCGGCTTCGTGCTGCACCCAGATCAGCATCGTGTTGTTGAACGACCGCGACCGGAACCGCGCCGCGAAGGCGAGCGCCTGGCGCCAGTCGTCACCCGAGACCAGCGACTCGACCGCGCCGGTCAGCTTCTCGTGCAGCTCGTCGAGCTTCGCCTCTCGCGCCGCGCGGGCGTCCTCGTTCGATGCCATGCTCCGGCCTCCTCTTCGGCGGGCCGCGACGCGGCTGCGCGCGGCGGTACACCTGGCAGGTAGGCGCGAACACCCGCGCCCAGACCGTGAGCTGGACATCGTTCACCTCCTTGAGGCAGCCCGAGCCGAGACCGGGACGCAACATTGAGCATGCTCAAAATGCCCCGGAGTCCTGTTCTAACACTGACCGTTGAGCATGCGCAAGCCTTGATTTGTGCATGCTCAACGAGTACGGTTGAGCATGCACAACCACCTTCTGGGTGGACTACATCGATGCCTTGCCCGTTGCGAAGGGAAGGGGGTCACCGTCATGACCGAAGACGAGAGCCAGGCTGCGGCCGAAGACCTCGCCAAACGTCTGCGGCTCCTGATGGATGTCGCCGTCGCCGAGTCCGGCACGGAGCCGACCTACTCGCAGATCGCCGGCTACCTCCAAGAACGAGGCACCAACCTGTCGCGGTCGCGCTGGACGTACATGGTCAACGGCCACCGCTACGTCCAAGACCCCGCCGTCTTCGAAGGGCTCGCGGAGTTCTTCGACGTGGACGCCGCGTTCCTGCTCGGCGAGGACGGTGCTGCCACTCCCGAGAAGGTCTCTGCGCAGCTCGACCTGGTTCGGTCCATGCGTGCCGCGAAGGTGAAGTCCTACGCTGCCCGCACCCTCGGCGATATCTCGCCGAAAGCACTCCACGCCATCACCAAGTTCCTGGACGAGGAAATGACACACATGCCCGAGCACTGACCGGTACCGCACGATGGAGCCGCCACCGGTCCCTGCTCCCTACAGAGAAGGGGCGAACCGTGAAGATCGAACAGACCGTATCGGCGGCCGTCGCGGGCCTTGAGCTCGGCAATACCTTCGCCCTTGACGATCTCCTCCACACCGTCCAAGACCGGCGGCACCGTAGGCTCCGCGTCGTCGAACTCGCAGACCTCGACACCCACGACGGCCTCTGCGCGCTCTGGCTCTCCACCGATGCCGAAGACGTCGTGCTTCACGCCCGCAGCGACTCCGCGCTGCATCGCCAGCAGTTCGTGCTCCACGAGCTCGCCCACATGATCCTTGGCCACGGCGAAGGCGACGGCTGTGCAGTCGGGGAGGTACTGCTGCCCAACATCCCGCCGTACACCAGAGGTCGCCTGCTCAGGCGGCAAGACCTCGACAGCGAAACCGAGATCGCCGCCGAGTCCCTCGCCGACCGGCTCGCCGCCGGCATCCGAGGGTCGGTGTTCGCAGAGTCCAGATACTCGGAGATATTCGGATGATCCAGACGCTCGTCGCAACGCTCATGTGGGCGCTCGTGGCGAGCCTGCTCATCTTCCGACGCAAACGCACCGACCGAAGCATCACCTACGCCGCCCTCACCATCGCCATCGCGATGACGCTCAACGTGGATGCCGCCTACAGCGCCGTCGATCGACTGCTCGGTGGCACCAACCTCGCCACCCTGATCGCGGACGCGCTCCTGATGACCGGGCTGTTCTTCCTCGGCCGCGGCGTCATGAAGACCGGCGAGTACCGGCCCAGGCTCGTCCGAGCCGCCGTCAGCATCCCCGTCCTGCTCGTCGCGCTGCTCGCGATCACCGCATCGTTCCTGCTCATCGACCGCGGCACCACTACCACACGATTTATGATCGACCTCGGCGCACAGCCAGCGGCGGCGGTCTACTCGATCATCAACTTCACCTACTGCCTCGTCATTGTCGTGGCGATGCTCGTCCTCGCCATAAGGCAGTACCGGCACAACACCGGCATCCAGCACCTCCCCGCGGCACTGTTGAGCCTGGGGTCGGCGTTCGGCGTCGCGCTCTGCCTCGCCGTGATCGTCATGGACGTTGCCCACGCCACGGGCCACCTCGACCTCATGCACACTATCCAGTCCGCCTACGATCCGCTCTCCGTCCTGACCTTCGTGTTCCTCTGTGCCGGGTTCGCGCTCCAGCCTGCCGTCCGTCGCGCTCAGCACCGCGCCCGGCAGAGGCAGACCGTCGCCCTCACAGCGCAGCTGGAGTCGCTTTGGCACCAGGCGACGCGCGCACGGCCCGGGCTGAGCCAGGCCGACCCCCTCGCCGCCAGTAGCGAAGACCCCGAAGGGCACCTCCACCGAGTGATCGTCGAAATCCGCGACGCGATGATCGACCCTCGCATCACCTTCGACATCAGCACCGACGACCGCGACCTGCTCGAACGCGCCGAGAGCCACCTCGTCGGAAGCGACAGTGCCCTCGCGACGACCTCGCCCGTTCCCTACGTCGAGGAGCGGGAGTCGTGATAGGCCGCATCGCTCTCGGCGCTGGGGCCGCGGCGGCAGCGGTTGCCGGGGTCGGGTGGGCCATCGCGCGGCGGCTCACCGCACCCGTCGGCCCACGAATGTTCGACCTCACCGTTCGAGGCGTCGAGTACACCGACGACGGCGACCTGATCGTGCTCGACCGCACCGACCAGGCCGCCGCGCCAGGCATCTACAATCTCTGGTTCGAGCACGGCGGCTGGGCGCAGCTCGCCACAGATACCGTCGATCGAGGACCCACCCGCGTCGCTCGCAGGATCACGGGCACCACATCGGGTTTCACTCCGAAGACCGGCGATTGCGCCTCCTGGAGCGGCATCTACTACGCCACCCCAGCCGACGCCGGACTCCACACACGCGACATCACCATCACGACCCCCGCAGGACCATGCCCGGCCTGGCGCATCGACGGCGACCTCGCGACCTGGGCCATCCACATCCACGGCCTCGGCAGCACCCGCGCCGGCACCCTCCGCGGCGTCCTCGCCGCAACCGAACTCGGCTACACCTCCCTCGTCGTCAGCTACCGCAACACAGCAGAAGGGCCGCGAGTTGGCACCGGCCGGACGACCTTCGGCTACGCAGAGACGAGCGACGTTGACGAGGCCATCGGGTACGCCGTCCGACGAGGAGCCGAACAGGTCGTGATCTTCGGCTGGTCGATGGGTGCCGCTGTCGCTCTCCAGCTCGCCGACCACCCGCGACATCCGGGACTGATCGCCGCGCTCGTACTCGACTCCCCAGTCCTCAACTGGACCGAAGTCATCAAGTCCAACTGCGCCCGCAGCGGATGGCCTGCAGCAGCCGGGCACCTCGCGATCCCGTGGCTCACCCTCGACCCACTGGCACGCACAGTCGGCCTGCCAGGACGCATCCCACTTCCCACCTTCGACTGGACATCCCGAGCCGTAGAGCTCAACACGCCGACCCTGATCCTCCACGGCACCCGAGACGACTCCGTGCCGATCCGGCTCTCACAAGCACTCCGAGACGCTCGCCCGGACCTCGTTGAGCTTGAGACCTTCGATGCCGGCCACACCCTCTGCTGGAACAGCGATCTGGACCGCTGGCGGAACACGGTGACCGCCTGGCTCAAGGTGCGCATCCCACGCTGATCGGCAGAACGCAGCGGCCACTCTCGAAACCCGTCTCGTTCGGCCACGCCCGGAGAAACCCAACTCAAGCCGTACCTCAGCCGGTATCATCGTGGGTGTTGGCCTGCCTGGGCCATTGAGCGAGGAAGGACCAACGTGGCTGAGCCGTGGCTGTCCGCAGACGACATCGCCGCCCACCTCGGGGTCACCAAAGACACCGTCTACACCTGGATCGCCGAGAAGGCCATGCCCGCCCACAAGGTCGGACGCCTCTGGAAGTTCCAAGCCAGCGAGATAGACGACTGGGTGCGCGCGGGTGCGGCGGCCAGTGACCAAGAGCTCCACGTAGCCCATCCCGGTGTCGGTGGACGCTCCTACGCTCATGACAACGACGAGCACGGGGAGGGGGGAAGATGAACCTGAAAGACGCCCAGCGCTTGGTGAAGTCCAAGCAACGCGTTGCGGACCACGGCGAGGTGTTCACGCCGGCGTGGATGGTCGAGGACATGCTCGACCTCGTTAAGCACGAGTCTGAGCGGATCGACTCCCGCGTACTCGAACCCGCCTGCGGCTCGGGCAACTTCCTCATCCCCGTCCTGGCTCGCAAGCTCGCCACGGTCGAGCTTCGGCACGGCAAGAGCGAGTTCGAGAAGCGCCACTACGCATTGTTCGCGCTCATGTGCACCTACGGTATCGAACTTCTCGCAGACAACGCCGAAGAGTGCCGCCACAATCTCGCCGAGGTGTTCAACACATTCTTGGGTATCGGCAACGATGACCAGTGGGCGCGAGCGGCCCGCGCGGTTCTCGCCGTGAACATCGTCCAGGGCGATGCCTTGACCATGACCGTGCCAAGCGGCCAGCCGATCACCTTTCCTGAGTGGGGCTACCTCGGCAAAGGCAAGTTCCAGAGGCGCGACTTTCGCTACGACGACCTCACTCAGCGCGCCTCGTACGAGGGAACCCTATTCGGCGAGCTCGATGACGAGGACCTGTTCGTCCCCGCGCAGACTTACCCGACGATGACCGTCAGTCAGATCGCCGAGGCCGCCGCGTGACCCTTGCACCTTTCACCCTCCGAGGGCACAACCCGGATGTGTTGACGTGCATCGCGAACCTCTCCAACGATGAGGTCTTCACCCCGCCGGAGTTCGCGAACCAGATGCTCGACACGCTTGCCGCCGCGTGGGCAGACGCCAACGACGGCGCCGACATCTGGACCAACCCCGATGTCACGTTCCTCGATCCTTTCACCAAGTCGGGGGTCTTCCTTCGCGAGATCACTCGCCGCCTCACCGACGGACTGATCCTGACGTTCCCTGACCTCGCCCAGCGCGTCGATCACATCCTCACCCGTCAGGTTTTCGGCATCGGGATCACACAGCTCACTGCACTGCTGGCTCGCCGGAGTGTCTATTGCTCGAAGTTCGCCAACGGCCCGCACTCGATCGCCAGGTCGTTCACGACCGAGGACGGCAACATCTGGTTCGATCGCACGGACCACGCCTGGGGCGGTGGCAAACGCGAGTTTCGGGTTGATCCGCTTACGCGCGAAGAGATCGCCGTCTATACCAACCGCAAGTGCACCTACTGCGGTGCTAGCGAAGGCAGCTACGCACGCGGTGACGACTTGGAAACTCACGCCTACGCATTCATCCATACCGACGACATCAGAGCTCGGATCGCCGAGCTGTTCGGAGACAACATGCAGTTCGACGTCATCATCGGCAACCCGCCCTATCAGTTGGGGGATGGAGGCGGTGGTGGCGGCGCGTCGGCCACGCCCATCTACAATCTCTTCGTCGAGAAGGCACTCGCGCTCGACCCTCGCTATGCCGTGATGATCACCCCGTCGCGATGGTTCTCGGGCGGGAAGGGTCTGGACGATTTCCGGGATCGGATGCTCGCCGACCACCGCTTTGCGAAACTCATCGACTATCCGCAGCTGTACGACGTCTTTCCTGGCGTGAAGATTCGAGGCGGCGTGTCGTACTGGTTGTGGAGTCGAGACCATGAGGGACCGTGCGAGGTCACCACCAAGATCGGAGACGAGGCTATCGGCGAACCCGCACTTCGGATGCTTGACGCCTATGACGTGCTCGTGCGTCGCAACGAGGGCGTGCGGATTCTGGACAAGGTGAGGGCGCACAGAGTTGACGGAGAGTCGGAGCCTCTCCTCGGCGATGTGGTGAATCGCCCTGGGTCTGATGGAGGCTCGGGCTATTGGATTCCGACCAGGGTCTGGTCGGTCCGTTTCGTAGCGTAGAACCGCTCTTCGAACTCTGCTGGCGGGACGTCGGCCAGGTAGCTGTGGAGGCGGTCGTGGTTGTGCCAGTGGACCCAGCTCAGGGTGGCGAGCTCGACGTCCTCGACCGTCTTCCATGGCCGTCCCTCGCGTGCGGGGCCGCGGATCAGCTCGGCCTTGTAGTAGCCGTTGACGGTCTCGGCGAGCGCGTTGATGCTCCTATAGATCGTCAAGTCGATCAGGCCGCGATTTCGAGCTCTCCATTAACGGGCTTGGCGATGGCGTCCGGGGCCGGCAGCAGGCGGAAGAGCTCGCGAGCGAGGTACCGCTTCAGGCACCGGATGATCTCCCGCTTCGACATGCCCTCGGCGGTGCGACGGGCCACGTAGTCGATCGTCGGCTGATGCCAGCGCATGCGCACGATGACCACGCGATACAGCGCGGCGTTGGCCTGCCGGTTCCCGCCGCGGTACAGACGGTGCCGGCTGTTGGTCTTGCCGGATCCAGCCGGGATCGGGCACGCGCCACACATCTTGGCAAACGCTGCCTCGGACTTGATCCGGTTGGCGTTGTCGCCGGCGGTGATCAGCATCTGTGCCGCAGTGTCGTAGCCGACGCCGACGGCCTCGACGAGCTGGGGCGCAGCGGCCGCAGTGAGTGCCTTCAGTGATGCGGCGTGAGCCTTGGCCTCCTCGTGCAGCGCCAGCCAACGCTTCGCCATCGAGGACAGCACGTGTCGCATCGCCACATCCGGGTCGCCCGGCACAACAACGGCAGGTGCGCCACGGCGCACGGGCGGCAGTGGAGTCGGACCCTCCAGCGCCGCGCACGCGAGGATCAGCTTGTGGTCGGTGAGCGTCTCCAGCTCCGCCCGCAACGCCTCGCTCCCGGTCGCGAGGGTCGCCTTGAGCGTGATCATCGCGGTTGTCCGCGCTTGAACGGCACCGTCGTAGGCGATCTTGACCAGCCTGATCGTTTCGACCGCGCCGTCGGCGGTCTTGGGTGTCGACAGCCCGTGCCCAGCCAGTAGCTGGCGTGCAGCGTGCTCGGCATCGATGGTGTCGTTCTTCCCTGCGAGTCGACGTTCCGCGGCCCGTGCTGGGCGGGCGATCTCGTGGACGTCGTGACCGTGGTTGCGCAGGTAGCGCGCCAAGCCGACCCCGTAGGAGCCGGTGCACTCGACGCCGAACCCGATCAGCCGACCGGCCGACCCGACGAAGGCCAGACAGAAGGCGAGGAGCTCCTCAAACCCGGCGATGGTGGTGGGCACGACGATGTCGCCGAGCCGGCCGCCAAAGCCGTCGATCGCGACCGCTACGTGGTTGTCCTTGTGGGTGTCGACGCCGACGATGACATCGTCACGCCGAAGCTGCATGCTGGGCATCGGGCTGTGGATCCTCTCTCGCACTTTCCGGGCGGGCTGTCCATGGCTCAGCTGGCCGGAGTGGGCGGACAGGACTGCGATGAGGCCCTGGTCGAGTCAGGCTCCTATCAGGTCACTGCCCACCCGGCCAGCAGCCTGGTGAACGCCACCACCCGGGGCCGACACGTCAACGCGAGGGCACCCGCAGGGCCGGTCATAAGCAAGGGTCAGACCCCAGGTGGTGGCGCAGTCACGATGCTCGCAGTCGAAGCATTATCCGGCTATTCTTCGCCGCGATCAGCCCGTTGGCCGGTTAACGATGTCAGTCTCGGGTGAGCCGGCGGAGTTGTTCTTCGTGGCGTCGTACGCGGGCAGCGAGTTCGTCGACCACGGTGCGCAGGGTGGCGATCTCGTCGGTGAGCCCTGCCATGGTTCCGTCGGTTGCGCGGCGGTGGCGGTGCTCGTTGATCAGCGCGTGGATCGTGGTGTTGCGGTACAGCGTGCTGCGGGCGATGCCGGTGGCGGCAGCGACGGCGGTGAAGGTGACCGGCTGGCCGTCGCGGCGTAGCTGCACGCAGGCACGTTCGATGTCGTTGAGGACGCTCGCACTCATCCGGTCTGCTCCTGGCCGTCTCGGTGGGTGTGTTCGATGAGATGGTCGAGCCGGTCGACGAGCCGTTGGTGGCGTTCGGCTTCGGTGATCCAGCCTCGTTGTTCGGCGTCGCGTGCGAGCGCTTGGGCATCGACCCGCTGGGCGGCCAGGATCGGCAGCGAACTGGCGTCGGTGTGGAAGCTGGGGCAGTGCTCGCAGATGTTGGCGTAGGCGCAGGCTTGCTGGGCGGGTGCACGTAGGCAGAAGCCGCCGGCCAGCCGGGACTTCAGCAGCGGCGTGTCCTTCCAGTCTTTCCCGCCGGTGATGTTGACGAGGGGCAGCTCGACCCGGCCCGGGACGGGTGTCCGGGCCTGCTGCTTGGCCAGGTCCAGGGCTCGTTCGTACTCGGCGCGGACGGTGGCGTCGAACAGGCGCCCGTACCGCAGGCTCATCTCTGCAGAGGCGTGTCCCAGCAGCGCCATCAACGCCTGCAGCGACACCCCGGCGTTGACCAGGGCGGTGGCGTAGGTGTGGCGCAGTTGGTGGCTGGTGATGTGCCCGAGTCCGGCGACCGTCGCGGCCCGGTCGAGTTCGGCACGCACGGCCTGCTGGGTCAGGCGTCGGCCCAGGTAGGTGAACAGGAACTGGGCGGGCCGTCGGTAGCGGGGATGCGGCAGCGCCCTGCCCGGTGTGCGCAGCGTGGTGATGTGGTCGCTCAGCTCGAGGATCTCGGCGTCGATGGGCACCATCCGTTCGGTGTCGAGCTTCCCGAGCGGGATCTTGAGCCAGTGACCGTGCTCGGGGACTTCATGGACGCAGTCCATCTCCAGGTCGAGAAGCTCGCCGATCCGCAGCCCACAGGCCCGCTGCAGCCGCAGCGCCGCGGCAGCGAGCTGGTTGGTGGGCTGCTCGGTCAGCGCGGCAGTCGTCTGTCGACGTCGACTGGTAGGTAGCGCGGCAGGATCTGCGGGGTCTTGGGGATGTCTTCGCGGAAGACGAGCTTGCGGGCCGGTGCGTCGGGCCAGCCCCACTCGGTGATGTCGGTGAGAAAGCCGGACAGTGCGATCACCCGGCGGGCGCGGTCGGCGACCGTGATCGGTTCCCCGGTCTTCTCGCTGACAGCGTCCAGCAGGGACGACAGGTAGGGCTCGATGTGCTGGCGGCGTTCCAATCCGGCCAGCGACTCCAGCCGCGGGTCGATCTGGGTGATGAAGGTCCCGAAGTGCTTCAGGCGGGTCGCCAGCGCGGTGACGGTCTTGGGTTGGCAGGTGGCCAGCTTGCGGTCCAGGTAGGCCACCAGTGCGGTCTGGAGCGGCCTGCTGACCCCGGCGAGCCGTTCTGCGAACGGCACTGGTCCGCCGCTGCGGGGCCATTGATCGACGATCGCCAGGTGGTACAGGACTCGCTGGGCGTTGCTGAGTGCCGCCAGATAGTGGTGATGTCCCTTGCCGGCCCGGGCTTCCCGCTCGCGACATGCGGCCGCGAACTCGTCCAGGTCGCCGATGGTGAGCTGCTCCAACGGCCGACCTGTCTGGATCAGCAGCCGGATCGGGACCTGGGAGCCGGTCGCGAATCGAACCCGTTCGGTGAACCCCAGCTCGGCGGCCGCTGTCATGAACCGCTCAATGCTTGCCGCGTACGGGGAGGACTTGATCTCACGCCAGATGCTGGCCAGCTTTCGATCCAGCAGGTAGTCGTAGCCCGGCGCCAGACCCTGATGAAGCATCAGGTAGGTGATGATCGGCCGGGTCGCACTGCCGGCCGACAAGCGCACTTCCAGCGGCTCGGCCGCCCACGTCCTCGGGTCCGACCACCGCTCGAAGAACCGCTGCGCAGCTCTCGTGTAGGACACGTTCCCGCGCCCTGTGGCGGTCAGGTACTCCAAGTACGACTCCAGCAGACCCGGGGACCCGCCAGATGCTTGGGCTGGTAATTCAGGATCGGTCGCGGATGCGAGCGCGAGCGGCATCGAACTCTGCCTTCACATGAGCTGGGGCCAGATGGATGTAGCGCGCGGTGGTGTCGACGTGCGCGTGGCCGAGCAGCGCCTGCATCACCGCGAGGTCCACGCCGGCCTCGGCCAGCGCGGTCCCGAAGGTGTGCCGCAGCGTGTGCGGGTGTCCGGCGGCGACGCCGGTCAGCGCGCGGTGGTAGCGGAAGATGGTGCGCAGCCCGGCCGGCGTCAATGGCTGGCCGCGGTGAGCGCCCTTGGCGACCAGGAACAGTCGCGGCGAGTCAGACTCGGGACGTTCGGTGAGCAGGTAGACCTGGATCACCGACCCCAAGTCGACGTCGAGCGGGACCCGGCGTTCGCGTTGGTCCTTGCCCATCACGCGTAGCCAGCCGCCGCCGATGTCGACGTCGGTCACGTCCAAGCCGAGGACCTCGGCTGACCTCAGCCCGCAGTAGAGCATCAGCCCGGCGATGGACTGGTCGCGCCAGGACTTGAAGCTGCCCAGCAGTTTCGCGGCCTCGCCCTGGGACAACGCGACCGGCAGCCGCCGTGGTTCGCGTAGTCGCAGCGAGGACCGCTTCGCCGGTCGACGTCTGGTGTGCGCCAGCAGCCCGGAGCGTTCCCCGGCCACGACCCAGCGGGCCTCCTTGCCCTTCGGCACCGGACTCCTCAAGTCGGGATCGCGCAGCGTGAGGAACCCGAACAGGCTTGAGATCGCCGCCAGCCGCCGGTTGATCGTCGATGGCGCGTACCGGTCGACCCGCCGTCCCGACATCGCGACCACGTTCGGTCCCGGCCTGCCTGGGACCGTCGCGTCGCGGCAGGCGCGTAGATACCGAAGCAGCACATCGGTGTCGATCGCATCGAGTGGGCTGCCCGCGTCGTCGCGGAGTCCTGTGGCGCTCTCTTCCTCGACCAGCCACCGGCAGAAGCTCAGCAGGTCATAGCCATAGGCCCGCACCGTCTTGGGCGAGTAGTTCCGGTCGACCAGATGCGCCAGGTACTCATCCACAACGACGAACCGGGCAGCGTCGGCGCCGGCCAGCACCCACCCCTCGTCCTGCTCCACGAGCCGAAGATCAACGTCTCTGCCCATAGGACAGGTGTAGCCCCGATGACCCCATCGGAGCCGTCAACCGCAGTCGCCCGGCGTGTCGCTGACCTGGGAAGATGCCTCGTTTAGCCGGTTAAGAGGGACGACCCGACTCGGCCCATCGACTGCCGGATGCCCTGCTGGCGGCAGAGCTTGGTGAACGCGTTCGCGGTGTAGGTCGAGCCGCGGTCGGTGTGGAAGATGACCCGCTCGGCCTCGTCCTCGCGCCAGATCGCCTCCCGTCCGCCACGGGTACTGGACTCGCCGAACCCGGCCGTCGCGCTCGCCGTCGCTCTGGTGGCCTTCCACGGACTGACCGGCAAGCAGGTCCGCGAGCTGCAGCTGACCGACATCGTCGACGGCCGCCTCCACCTCGACGGCCGCGACATTCCGCTCGCCGCCCCCGTCAGGAGCCGGCTCAGCGCCTGGCTCGACCACCGCAACCGAACCTGGCCGGCCACCGCGAACCCACACCTGATCATCAACCGACGCACCGCGCCGCGCCTCGTCCCCAGCGGCCCGTCCTTTCCCTGGCGAGACAGCCGCCTCCGCCCGCGGGCCCTGCGGGAGGACCGCATCCTTCACGAGATCCACGCCAGCGGCGGCGACGTACGCCGCATCTATGACCTCTTCGGGCTCAGCGTCGAAGGCGCCACCCGCTACCTGAAGACCGTCGAGCACCCCGACCTGAGGAACGAAGACCAGCCTGGCACCCGGCCATGACCGTGTCTTTACGTACCGCGCGGCGCGGGTCGAGAGTTGTCGCGACATCCTCACGCCACGGATAAGCAACCGCGGCGCGCACGATTCGGACGCTCTGGCGCTGCTGACTTTGGTCACGGGCCGCAGCGTGGCGGCTCAGCGTCCCCGCATCCGTCCCCCCGAACCGTCGAATGGCGGGGGGACGTGGCGCCCTACACCGCGTTTTATGCAGGTCAGGCGGCTCCCCCCGAAACATCAAGGAGATTCCAGAGCCGGTGGCTCGAGTGGTGGAGGAGGAGTCCCGCCAGCGGATCCACTTCTCGCGGAGCTCGGCGCGACAGCGTTCGTGGTCGGTCTGCTTACCGGCGTCGCGAGTCCGCGGCGCTGCGGCCCTGCGCCGAGCTGGTCGATCCTGGAGGTTCCCACGCCGCAGCCCATTGGGCTATGGACTCGATCACCGGCGCCAGGGAGTGGCCCTTGGTCGTCAGCGTGTAGTGCACGGTGGTGGCGGAGGAGGCGCGTTCCACCACGCCCTCGCGCTCGAGCTCGCGGAGCCGCTGGGCGAGGAGCCGATCGGTGAGCCCGGGGATTCTTGAGCGGATCTCGCCGAAGCGGTCGGCTCCGTCGAGGAGTGCGCGGATGATCGGGCCGTTCCAGCGCCGCCCGATCAGCTCGACCGCGCGGTGGAAGACCGAACAGTAGCCCTGTGTCTCGTCCATGCAGACAACCTCCGCGGCCGACGAGTCGCCGGACCTTGACTCTTGCCAACGCCGTTCCCGGAATGATACTCCTAGAGTCACTTACAAAGAGTAAGTGACTACTTCGCATACGAGGAGCTCTCATGGACGTTCTGGTCCTCATCGGCCGGATCCTTTTCGCGCTACTGTTCCTGGGCGCCGGGATGGGCCACTTCAGCCAGCGGGAGATGATGACCGGCTACGTGGCCAGCAAGGGTGTGCCGGCCGCCGGGTTGATGGTGCCCTTCTCTGGTGCGGTGAGCATCCTGGGCGGCCTCATGGTGGCCGTCGGGGTCTGGCCCGACCTCGGTGCCCTGCTGCTGGTCGCCTTCCTGGTGCCGACGGCGGTGCTGATGCACGGCTTCTGGCGCGAGACCGACCCGGCGAGCAAGGCCAACGAGCAGACCCAGTTCCTCAAGGACCTGTCCCTCGCGGGTGCCGCGCTCGCCCTGTTCGCGTTCTTCGCCTCCGCGGGCGACGAGCTCGGCCTGCTCGTGCTCGGCCCGGTGTTCACGCTGTGACCGGCTTGCTGGTCGACCTGCCCGCCCGCGGCGGCGCCAGGCCGCGCACCACGCCGAGCAATCCGCACACTCAGCTCGATCAACAACCGGACGACGATCGGCCGCGCCGCCTCTTGGAGGAGCGGCTCGCCCAGCTGCCGGACGTGGTCTGGCGCCCCAGCATGATCTCGGTCCCGGGAGCGCGCGCCCTGACCCTGCCGGAAGACGCCGCGCAGGGCCCGCCCGAGGCCTTCATGATCGGCACCGAGTTCGCTCACCTGCACCCCGCCCCGGACCACTCACTGCACCTGGTGCTGCCGCCCGACGTCGCCTCCCGCGTAATCGAGACAGGCTGGGCAGAGCAACACCCGATCGCCCGCCGCGGCCTGATCACCTCAGGCGCGGTGATGATCTACGCACCCCGCGACGAGGAGGAGGCCGAGCTGGTCTCCCAGATCGTGACCGCCGCCTTCGAGTACGCCACCAACCCCCCGGCCTGACCAGCCGTACTGACAGAGCGCCGACGTGACCGGCATCCGGGCCACTCGGGTCCGGACCAGTCGAACAAGGATCGGAGTCACCCATCATGCGCATCCACGAGCTCGGCCACCTGGTGCTCTACGTCCGCGACGTGGAGCGCTCACGGCGGTTCTACCGAGACGTGCTCGGGTGGAACGAGATCCGCGGGGAGGTCCCCCTGCCGGTCCCCGCGGCGGCGTTCTCCTCCGGACGCACCCACCACGAGCTGCTGCTCATCGAGGTGGGCTCGGCCGCGGCCCCGATGCCCCCGGGGCACCGTGTGGGCCTGTACCACTTCGGCCTCAAGGTCGGCGACAACGACGACGACCTACGCGAGGTCGTGCGTCACCTGACCGAGCACGGGGTGCAGATCCAGGGGGCCAGCGACCACACGGTCACCCACTCGCTCTACATCGCCGACCCCGATGGGCACGAGATCGAGCTCTACGTCGACGTGATGGCGACCGAGGAGTGGCTCGCCGACCCGTCGTTGGTCTTCGCCCCCATCCGTCCGCTACGTCTCTGACCTTCTCTGGATGCCTGGAGCGGCGTGGGCGGCAGCGGTTGGGCACGAGCACACAATCGTGCCAAGCACGTCACCCAGCCTGCGACCGGGCCGCCACGTTTGCTGGGTCAGCCCTGAGTCGCTGCGGAGGTCACCGCCCCGCCGGCCCTTCCCCTCGTTGTACGCGGCTGCTTGCCAGTGCTGTCCCGCGTGACCCTGTGCGTCAGGCTGAGGTGAGACACATCTGCTGAGTTCCTTCCCTTGCACGGGGCGAGAAGCGAGTTGCTGCCGATGACGATGACCCTGGCTGATTCCTGCGTCGATGATGGGGGTATGGGACCTCGAGCTGACCGGCCCAAGCGCCGCACCTTCACCGCGGAGTACAAGGCGAACCTGCTGGCCGAGTACGAGGCAGCAGATCGTGGTGAGCGTGGTGCGATCCTGCGCCGTGAGGGCCTGTACTCCTCGCACATCATTGAGTGGCGCAAGGCCGCCGATGCCGGCGCCCGCTCCGGGCTGGCCCCGGCCACCAGGGACCGGCGCGACCGCGAGATCGAGCAACTGCGGGCCAGGGCGGAGAAGGCCGAGGCCGAGCTGGCCCGGACCCGCGCAGCGTTGGACCTGGTGGGAAAAGCACACGCGCTCTTGGAGACGCTCTCCGAGAGCGCGGAGCCGCCGAGGCGGTCGCCGCGGTGATTAACCCGCTGGTCGAGGAGCTCGCCTCGCACACCAACGTCAAGACCGCCTGCGACCTGCTGGGCCGACCCCGCGGCAGTCACTACCGGGCCAAGGCGCCCAAGCCGGCCCGGCAGCCGGGGCCGCGGCCGGCGCCGCCGAACGCGCTCAGCGACGACGAACGCGCCCAGGTCCTCGGTGTTTTGACCAGTGACCGGTTCGTTGACAAGTCGGTGGCCCAGGCGTGGGCGACGCTGCTGGACGAGGGCACCTACCTGTGCTCGATGGCGACGATGCACCGGATCCTGCGCGCCCACGGCGCTGCAGGTGAGCGCCGTGCCCAGGCCACGCACCCGGCGAGGACCAAGCCCGAGTTGGTGGCCACCAAGCCGGGGCAGGTCTGGTCCTGGGACATCACCAAGCTCCGTGGCCCAGAGCGCGGGGTCTATTACGACCTCTACGTTGTGCTCGACATCTTCTCCCGCTTCGTCGTGGCCTGGACGATCGCCGCCTGTGAAGACAGCCAGATCGCCAAAACGATGCTCGAGCAGGCGATGGGAGTGCACGGCATCCCCGAGGCGATCCACGCCGATCGGGGCACCTCGATGACCTCCAAACCGGTTGCCCAGTTGATGGTCGACCTTGGCGTCGCACGCTCGCACTCCCGTCCGCACGTCTCGAACGACAACCCCTACAGCGAGGCCGCGTTCAAGACGCTGAAGTACGCCCCGGTCTTCCCCGAGCGGTTTGGCTCGCTGGCCGACGCCCGCGCGTTCGGCGAGAGGTTCTTCAGCTACTACAACCATGAGCACCGCCACTCCGGGATCGGGTTGCACACCCCGGCGTCAGTGCACTTCGGCACCGCGACCGAGGTCCGCGCCCAACGGCAGCAGACCCTGAACGCGGCCTACACCGCCCACCCCGAGCGCTTCGGGAACCGCCGACCACAGCCACCGAAGCTGCCCGCCGTCGCGTGGATCAACCAGCCCTCGCAGGAGGCCCTGATACAGACCGCTTGACGAGACGTGTCTCAACCGGCTTGACACCTTCCGGGTCCTATTTCCCGAGTCTGAGAGGCATCTCGTAGGTGCAATTCAAGCATGCTCCCGTTGCCGTGTCGGCTGTGTTCGATGATCCGAATCTCGTGTCGGTCGCGGGGCTGGTCCCGATGCTCCGTCTTGCCCGTTCTGCGGGGCTTGATGAGCTCGCGCAGTCGCGATTGAGCGTCCCGACGGACAAGGGTGCGAACGCCGGCGGCAAGGTGATGGCGCTGGTCGCGGGGATGCTCGCTGGCGCGGACTCGATCGACGACATGAATCTGCTGCGTCATGGCGGGATGGGCCGGTTGTTCGATCGGACGTATGCACCGTCGACGCTGGGCTCGTTCCTGCGGGAGTTCCGGTTCGGGCACGTCCGCCAGCTCGATGCCGTCGCCTCACGGACGCTGGTGAACCTCGCATCGGCCGCGCCGCTGCTGCAGATCCGGGACGGTGAGCGGGTGATGGTCGACGTGGACGACACGATCATCGAGGTCCACGGGTACCAGAAGCAGGGAGCGTCGTTCGGGTACTCCGGCGTCCGCGGCCTCAACGCCCTCGTCGCGACAGCGTCGACGACGACCTCAGCGCCGGTGATCCTCGCCCAGCGGTTGCGGCAGGGGAAGAGCGGTTCCCCGAAAGGCGCGGCCAGGATCGTCGCCGACACCCTCGCCACGCTTCGCCGCATGGACCTGGGCAGCAGTGTTCGGCCGTTGCTGCGGGCGGACTCCGCGTTCTACGGCCACGCCACCATCGGCACCGCGATCAAGGCCGGCGCGGACGTGTCCGTCACCGTTCGGATGGACCCCGCGGTGAAGACGGCGATCGCGACGATCCCCGAGGACGGGTGGGAGACGATCGAGTACCCGAACGCGATCCGTGACGAGGTCACGGGCCGGTGGATCTCGAAGGCCGAGGTCGCCGAGGTGCCCTTCGTCGCGTTCCGTTCCCGGAAGATCGCCGAACGGGTTGAAGGACGACTGGTGGTCCGACGGATCCCAGACCTGAACCCCAAGCAGGTCGAGCAGCCGACCTTGTTCGACAGCTACCGGCACCACGCGTTCTTCACCACCACCGACAAGCAGACAATGGGAACCGTCGCGGCGGACAAGACCCACCGCGGGCACGCGATCATCGAGCAAGTTCACGCCGACCTGAAGGCGGGCCCGCTCGCTCACCTGCCCTCGGGAGTGTTCACCGCGAACAGCGCATGGCTCGTCCTCGCCGTGATCGCATTCAACCTCACTCGCGCCGCTGGACTCATCGCCGACCGAGGCGGGCGGCTCGCCCGGGCAACGACCGCGACGATTCGCCGCACCCTCATCTCAGTGCCGGCACGACTGGCACGGACGGCGCGCCGCATCATCCTGCACCTGCCGGACGCCTGGCCCTGGCAGACCGCGTTCGACCGACTCTTCACCGCGACGCACGCACCACCACCACCGGCCGCGGCCAGCTGACCACCGCCGCCACCAGCGGCACGACCGAGAACGAAGTGGACAACCGGGATGAGACGCCCGGAACTCACCCCTGCCCGCAGCCGATCACGCCGCGCCCATCACGCCGACGCCACCCGCCGAAGGCTCATCGGTGGATCGAGGCTAAGGGTGAGTACTCGTATCTAGTCAATCACTTGCGAGACATAGTTGCGAGAATCGCCGAGCCTGGGAAACTCGCGAACTATGTCAATGTCCGAAGCCCTCAACACTCAGGCAGATGAGACGTCTCGTAAGCCTAGGGTTTCGAGAACAGTGCCAAAGTTTATCCTTGTGCCGCAAGTCTCCTACTTGTTCTGATGGGAGTCCCATTCCACGCGGATGATGCGAATAGCATCGTCGAACCCACGGGGAGATTCCCGCCGCCAATCTGGGTTGTCTTCGTCCCCGAAGGCGGCGACTGAGCGACCGAGCCCGGCTCTGGTCGGCGGTGGAGAACCGTGGCGAGATCTCGAATGACGGCATACTCCGCACCTTCGACCTCGCCGTTTCGAAGCGCATGGCGGACCTTCGGAACAGGCTCGTGGTCGGTTGGAGATCACCACGCACTTGGCGACTCAACGGCGACGCGAACTGCGGACCCCCGCGAGCAGCCACCGTCTGACCACCCAGCCAGCATCGGCGCAACCAGAAGCAAGTGGAACACTGCGGGCAGCGAGGCCCGACGATGGTCACGTCTGCGCCCCGCGAAGAAGCGACTCAAATCGAGTTCAGCCGCTCACCCCGAGCGGATCGGCGGATCGAGGCTCATGTCAGCGGTCAAGTAACGCGCGTAGGCCTGCAATAAGGCCAGCGGTTCGCGGCTCTCCCACCAGCGATCCGGAAAGCTGATTCTGTACGTAGGCGAACCCGACCGCGTGTTTGGCGTCACCGAACCCGAGTGCACCGCCAGCGCCAGCATGCCCGAAGGGACTGCTGAAGGTCTTGGTGACTCCTCGGGTTAGACCGCGAGTGCGGCCGGTGTGGTCAGCATGATGGTCTCGAATTCGATCGGAGTCAAACGGCCCAACGCTCGCTGTCTCCTGCGTCGGTGATAGGTCGCCTCGATCCAGGACACGATCGCCAGGCGGAGCTGCTGGCGAGTTGCCCATCGGTGCTGGTTCAGGAGGTTCTTCTGGAGTAGTGCGAAGAAGGACTCCATAGCGGCGTTGTCGCCTGCTGCCCCGAACCGTCCCATCGATCCGGTGAGTCCAGCGGCGCTGAGTTCGTGGACGAAGCGCCGTGAACGAAACTGGCCGTATTCAACCGGTCGAAGCAACAGTTGTTTCTCGCGATGAGCGTAGCTGATCGGCGAAGGCTTCCGCAGGAGTGCGCCAGCCCAGGATTCCGCGCGACCGGTTGTTCATCGTGAGGTGTACTACTGATGTGAGACACAGTTTGAAAGGATTGTGCTCATGTCTGCTCGACTTACCTATTCCGATGAGTTCAAGGCTGATGCCGTTGAGCTCGTGGTTTCATCTGGGCGTTCACCCGCCTCTGTCGCTCCGGAGCTCGGCATTTCCGTTACCGCGTTGAAACGCTGGGTGCGACTGTCCCGTGAAGGGCAAACGGAGGGCGGCGGCAAACCGGATGATCCGGTGGATCCTGCGAAATACAAGGCTTTGGAGGCACGGCTGCGCGAGCTGGAGAGGGAGAACGATTTCCTGAAAAAAGTTTCGGCGTTCTTCGCCAAAGAACAACGGTAGAGGACTTGTACCGAGTTGTTCAGGAGAAGAACGTCGACTTCCCGGTGGCCTGGATGTGCCGTCAGCTTGGTCTCCCACGGGCCACGTATTACCGGTGGCTGGACGCCGCAGAAACCCCGACCGCGCTCCGTCGCCGGGAGCTGACCGATCAGGTGAAGACCGTCTTCGATTCCTCCGACGGGATCTTCGGCCACCGCATGGTCCACACCAAATTGGCCGCCGCCGGCATCGAGGTTTCAGTGGGTACCGTGGCCGGGATTATGGCCGAGAACGGGTGGGTCGCCAAGCGGATGCGCGCCTTCAAGCGCACCACCATCCCCTCAGATCCGGACAAGGTCTTCGCGGACCTCATCGGCCGGGACTTCACAGCAGAAGCACCCGGAACGCGCCTGGTCGGAGACATCACCTACCTGCGCACTGACGAGGGATGGCTCTACCTGGCCACCGTCATCGACCTGTGCACCCGCATGGTCGTCGGCTGGGCTATGGCTGAACACATGCGCGCTTCGCTGGTCACCGGGGCCCTGACGATGGCCAGAGACCGCGGCCATTTGAGTCCCAACGCGATTTTCCACAGTGATCATGGAACGCAGTACACGTCACGCGAAATGGGCGCCTGGTGCGCCGGGAATAACATCCGCCAATCCATGGGCGCCACCGGGGTGTGCTGGGATAATGCCGTGGCGGAATCGCTGTTCTCATCGCTGAAAAACGAGTTTTACCATCACCACAGCTTCACCACCCGCCAGGACGCCAGACTGGCCACTATGCGCTACATCGAAGTGTTCTACAACCGCTGGCGGCCTCACACCAACAACGAAGGCCTGCCGCCGGCGACGGCTATGGCCAACTTCACAACCAGAAACCAACAGCTTCCCGCTGCTGCCTGACCGAAAAGAAACTACGCGACTGTCTCACATCCTTGACACACCTCATCGTGTCGGCGACGGCTTGGAGTTCGCGGGAGGTCCAGCGAGAGATATCGGTGCCCTTTGGAAAAAACTGCCTGAGCAGCCCGTTGAGGTGTTCGTTGCTGCCGCGTTGCCAGGGGCTCTTCGCGTCGGCGAAGTAAACTGGCAACCCGATCTCCCGCGTGAGAAGCGCGTGCGCTGACATCTCCTTCCCGCGATCCCAGGTCAGCGAACGTTGAAGCGCCCTGAGTTTGTTGGAGACTCCCGACCCGGCCACCGCGAGGCACCCGGATCTGGTCAACCGGGAGTTCACCGCGACGGCCCCGAACCGCCTCTGGGTCACCGACCTGACGTTCGTTCCGACGTGGGCTGGCGTTGCTTACGTCTGTTTCATCGTCGACGTGTTCAGCAGGATGATCGTCGGCTGGAGGTGCGCGTCACACATGCGCACCGAGATGGTGCTCGACGCGATCGAGATGGCCCGGTGGAGTCGAGGCACGCATCACGCCGATCTGCGCTGTCACAGCGATGCGGGCAGTCAAGGCGGATTCAACCGGTCGTCGCAACACCTCGATCTGGAGGTGTTGAATGGCTCGTCGTCAACAAGCAGCGGATCGGGCGGTGCGCCCCAAGCTGAGGTCGCCCGGTCACCCGAAGTTCCAGCGTCACGTCGAGGCTGCGTTCTGGGTCGAGATCGCCAAGGGGCTACTGCCCATCGAGGCAGCGGCCGTAGTCGGCGTGGCGCCGGCGGTCGGTCAGCGGTGGTTCCGCAATGCTGGCGGTATGCCGCCGTTCGATCTGACGTTCAAGCCGACAGGCCGGTACCTGTCATTCACTGAGCGAGAGGAGATCGCGTTGCTGCGGGCGCAGGGCAACGGCGTGCGCGAGATCGCCCGTGAAGTCGGGCGTGACCCCGGAACGGTGTCGCGCGAGCTGCGCCGCAACGCTGCGACTCGCGGCGGGAAGCCGGAGTACCGAGCGTCGGTGGCGCAATGGAAGGCGGACATGGCAGCTAAGCGACCGAAGGCCGCAAAGCTCGTCGTCAATGCCCGGTTGCACGCCTACGTTCATGAGCGGCTGACTGAGGTGTGTCAAGGATGTGAGACAGTCGCGTAGTTTCTTTTCGGTCAGGCAGCAGCGGGAAGCTGTTGGTTTCTGGTTGTGAAGTTGGCCATAGCCGTCGCCGGCGGCAGGCCTTCGTTGTTGGTGTGAGGCCGCCAGCGGTTGTAGAACACTTCGATGTAGCGCATAGTGGCCAGTCTGGCGTCCTGGCGGGTGGTGAAGCTGTGGTGATGGTAAAACTCGTTTTTCAGCGATGAGAACAGCGATTCCGCCACGGCATTATCCCAGCACACCCCGGTGGCGCCCATGGATTGGCGGATGTTATTCCCGGCGCACCAGGCGCCCATTTCGCGTGACGTGTACTGCGTTCCATGATCACTGTGGAAAATCGCGTTGGGACTCAAATGGCCGCGGTCTCTGGCCATCGTCAGGGCCCCGGTGACCAGCGAAGCGCGCATGTGTTCAGCCATAGCCCAGCCGACGACCATGCGGGTGCACAGGTCGATGACGGTGGCCAGGTAGAGCCATCCCTCGTCAGTGCGCAGGTAGGTGATGTCTCCGACCAGGCGCGTTCCGGGTGCTTCTGCTGTGAAGTCCCGGCCGATGAGGTCCGCGAAGACCTTGTCCGGATCTGAGGGGATGGTGGTGCGCTTGAAGGCGCGCATCCGCTTGGCGACCCACCCGTTCTCGGCCATAATCCCGGCCACGGTACCCACTGAAACCTCG
Organism: Pseudarthrobacter phenanthrenivorans Sphe3; assembly: GCF_000189535.1. NCBI lineage: Bacteria > Bacillati > Actinomycetota > Actinomycetes > Micrococcales > Micrococcaceae > Pseudarthrobacter > Pseudarthrobacter phenanthrenivorans. Next base: position 2,357,374 of record NC_015145.1, on the reverse strand, counting down.
ATGCCGGCGGCGGCCAATTTGGTGTGGACCATGCGGTGGCCGAAGATCCCGTCGGAGGAATCGAAGACGGTCTTCACCTGATCGGTCAGCTCCCGGCGACGGAGCGCGGTCGGGGTTTCTGCGGCGTCCAGCCACCGGTAATACGTGGCCCGTGGGAGATCAAGCTGACGGCACATCCAGGCCACCGGGAAGTCGACGTTCTTCTCCTGAACAACTCGGTACAAGTCCTCTACCGTTGTTCTTTGGCGAAGAACGCCGAAACTTTTTTCAGGAAATCGTTCTCCCTCTCCAGCTCGCGCAGCCGTGCCTCCAAAGCCTTGTATTTCGCAGGATCCACCGGATCATCCGGTTTGCCGCCGCCCTCCGTTTGCCCTTCACGGGACAGTCGCACCCAGCGTTTCAACGCGGTAACGGAAATGCCGAGCTCCGGAGCGACAGAGGCGGGTGAACGCCCAGATGAAACCACGAGCTCAACGGCATCAGCCTTGAACTCATCGGAATAGGTAAGTCGAGCAGACATGAGCACAATCCTTTCAAACTGTGTCTCACATCAGTAGTACACCTCAGACAGGGCAGATCAAGACCCCTGACGGGAAGGTCATTCGTGGGCCGGAGCCCCCACGGTTTACCGGCATCAACAAGCCACACCGCAAGCACCGAGGGTGGTCCTCGGCATGGAGCCCAGAGCAGATCAGCAACCGGCTGAAGGTCGACTTCCCGGATGATGAGTCCATGCGCATCAGCCACGAGGCCATTTACCAGTCGCTCTACATCGAGGGCCGCGGGGCGCTCAAGCGCGAGCTGGTCTGGTGCCTGCGGACCGGCCGGGCATTGCGGGCACCGCGGGAACGGTCGCGGCGCAAGACCTGGGCACACGTCACACCCGAGACACTGATCAGCGAACGCCCCGCAGAAGCCGAGGACCGTGCCGTTCCCGGCCATTGGGAATCTCAATGTTTCTGTCAAGCCGCCTGAGCGGTGATGCGTGGCATTGGTTCCTGGTAGATGGTGTGGTCACGGAGCATCGCCCAGAGGACGTTGATGCGACGTCTGGCGAGGGCGATGAGGGCCTGTTTATGCGACTTTCCTTCTCCGCGCTTCCGGTCGTAATAGGTTCTTGAGGCCGCGCTGTTCTTCAAGCTGGAGAGGGCGGCGAGGTAACAGGTCCGCAGGAGCCTGCGGTTAAAGCGACGTGGTCGGTGCAGGTTCCCGCTGATTCGTCCGGAATCGCGCGGGACGGGAGCCAGCCCCGCGACGCTGGCGAGCCGGTCGACTGAGTCAAACGCGTCCAGGTTGCCGCCGATGTTCGCGAGAAAAGTAGCTGCGAGTACGGGGCCGAAGCCCGGCATGGTGAGCAAAACATCGGCGCTGTCGTGCTTCCCGAACAGGTCCGTGATCTGGGCATCGATGCCGGCGATCTCCGCATCGAGAGTGCTGATTTGCCCGGCCAGCCGGACGACCAGGGCAGAGCCTGTGGTCTGAGTTGGCAGTACGGTGTGCTGGGAGTTTGCGGCTATCAGTGCCTTCTCTGCCATCTTGGCACTATTGCGGCAGCCGCGTTTCCTCAGCCAACCGGTGAGCCGAGCTAGTCCGATCCGCCGGATGCCCTCGGGTGTCTGGTAGCCGCCCAGGAGGACCAGGGGCGCCTGTTTGGAGTAGTCGAACGCACGCTCGAGAGCCGGGAAATATTCCAGCAAGGTGGCGCGGAGCCTGTTGATCGCCCCGGACACGGTCGCAGATCAGATCCGTACGGCGGGCGGTGAGGAGCCGCAGGTCAACGCTGATCTGGTCCGTGCGGCGGACTGGTTGGAGGTCCGTGCGCATCCGTGCCTGGTCAGCGATGATCCTGGCATCTTTCGCGTCGGTCTTGCCATCTCCGCGGTAGGTCTCCGCAGCGTGATGCACGATCCGTCCAGGTATATAGAGCAGTTGCTGGGCGTGCGCGGCCAACAACTCGATCAACAGGGCCGCTCCGCCGGAATTCAGATCCGTGGCCCAGCAGACTTCGCCCCCGGCCGCGATCTCCGCGATCGTGGCTATGAGTTCGAGCACTGCGTTTTCGTCGTTCTCGACCCGTTTCGAGAGCAGCACGGTCCCCGTCTGATCGATCACGACGCAATGATGTGCTCTTTTGCCTGAGTCGATTCCTACCCAGAATGCCGGCATGTTCAGTCTCCTTCGATCAGCTCCAATTTCGGTTGGCCCTGTCGATAACTACGCCGGCACGTCCTTACCCAACGATCAATGTCGTAATTCTCAATCAGCGGTCGAGTCATCGGCGGGCAGCGGGCGGCCATTCCCAGTGAGCCATCCAAGCGGCAGGGCGACCTAGGCCATACCCGCCACCCGAGGGTGATCGAAACACTACGACAGCTCCGAAATCACCCACAACAAAATCGTAAGGAAGGTGATCTGCTGATCGGGTTGGAGCGCTCAGCGATCGGCACCGTCGTCGACCGAACGACCAGGTTCACGATGTTGGTGCATCTGCCGCGGGAGCAGGGCTACCGGCACAAAGAGACACCCAAGAACGGTCCGGCGCTGGCTGGCTATGGTGCGTTCACGATGAAGAACGCGTTAGCGAGCACGATGTCGACGCTGCCAGCCCAACTGGCGAGGTCGTTGACGTGGGATCGTGGCAAGGAGATGTCCGCGCATGCCCAGTTCACTGTCGAGACCGGCATCCCGGTCTTCTTCGCCGACCCGCAATCGCCGTGGCAGCGCGGCACCAACGAGAACACCAACGGCCTACTACGCCAGTACTTCCCGAAAGGCACCGACCTGTCCCACTGGTCCGCCGAGGAGATTGAAGCTGTCGCTCACGCCCTCAACACCAGGCCCCGCAAGACACTCGACTGGAAGACCCCCGCCGAGGCCTTCAGTGAGCAGCTACTCTTGCTCCAACAACCCGGTGTTGCATCGACCGGTTGAACCTGGTCAATACACCTCGCTGGTGTGGACCGAGAAGCTCGCCCTCGACGGTATCGCCCCCTCGATCGGATCCATCGGCGACGCATACGATAACGCGCTCATGGAGACGATCAACGGGATCTACAAGGCCGAATGCGTACGCACGACGATCTTCCACGACGGCCCGTACAAGACGATCGCCGACGTCGAGTACGCGACCGCTGGCTGGGTCGATTGGTACAACCACCGCCGGCTGCACGGTAGCCTCGGGATGGTCAGCCCCGACGAGTTCGAGGCGGCCTACTACGCGGCCCTCAAACCTGAGCCGCTCCCCGCATAGAAGCGGCCGAGAACCTGGGACGGTTCAGGGCAGGAGGTGGTTCTTGCGTGCCATGACGAGGTCCCAGAGCTCGTTCAGGAGGGTGAGTTCGGCGGCGGATTCGTAGCGGTAGCGGAACGCGTGCTTGCGGACCCAGTCGCCGTTTCGTTGTTCGATATGCGCGTTGTCGTTGTGCTTGTAGGGGCGGGTGCGCGTGAGCGGGATCTTGCGTTTATCGGCCCAGGCGATCACGGACCAGTTCAGGAACTCGCCACCGTTATCGAAGTCCATTCCCGCGATCGGGATCGGGGCGTGCTTGTTGATCCATTCCAGACCGGTGTGGACGTGCGTGAAGGCTTTGTTCTTCACTGTCCGCATCATCGTCCATCCGATCACCGGGTCGGTCGCGTTCAACGTCCAGAGGAACTCGCCCTTCATCGTGTGACCGCAGTGCGCGACCGTGTCTAACTCCAGGAATCCGGGGTTGGTGATCGGGTCGTCCATCGCGGTGCGTAACGGGATCGAGGAGCGCAGAATATGTGAGGGCTTCGTGCCGGACAGTGCGACGGGATAGGCGGCGTCTTTGTGAGGCTTCAGATACCGGTCGATCGTCGCCGCTGACATCTGCCGCAACTCATCCAGCACCAAAGGTGTGACCCGGTCGGCGACTTTCCCGAGTTCCCGGAATCGGACGAGACGTTCCAGCAGATCGTCCATGACCGCGGCGAGATATTTCCCCGAGGGCTGTCCGACCAGCCGCCAGACGTGTTGAAGCACGACCAGCGCGTCATAGGAGAACTTCCGCGGACGATGCCTTCGCTGCTGCTCATGTGCAGCGCCCTTGCGTTGGAGGGCAACGCGGATCGCGCGACGCGAGTGATCACGCGTCCACCCGGTCGCAGCGACGAGCGAGTCGAGTATCTCGCTCTTACCCCTTCTATCGGCTTTGGCGTACTCGCGCGCGAACTTCTTCGTGATCTCCCGGCGCGCGGACATCGACAATTCCCCGTTCATCTACCCAGGGAACTACGCGGACATTCTTATCTGAGGCACGCGCTCACGTTCCCGGACCTTTTACGTGAGTCTCGTCGAACTCTTGCCTTCTCGCACGCAGAATCGTACTGTTGAGGACAGAGTAACTTAGAGTCGCCGAAGGAGACCAGCTATGGATTCAGTCAATATCGAAACCCCCGCAGCCACTCAGGCCGAAGCGCTCGCAGTATTCGACCAGCAGGCAGCAGGGCAGTACTTGCGCGGTCAGTGGATTGCGGAGGAGCACCTGATGCGGGCCATTGGCGGGCCTCGCCCCGCAGGCATCCCTTACCGGTGGGCATGGGACGATGTCGAGAAGGCCCTCGCTGAGGCGACCATTGCACTCGGGCCCGTCGACACGGCGAGGCGGCACCTCACCTTCGTCAACCCTGGTCTCCTCGATCGCGGAAGCGCCACCACGCACACCATCTCTGCCGGCTTCCAGCTCGTGAAGCCGGGCGAAGTATGCTGGTCGCATCGACACACCATGGGCGCTGTGCGATTCATCACGAAGGGAGATCCGGAGGCTTTCACGACCGTCGACGGCGAGCGTCTGCCCATGGAAGATTTCGATCTTCTGATCACCCCGCGATTCTCGTGGCACGACCACCACAACCCGAGCGACACCGACGTTGTCTGGCTCGACGGCCTCGACATAGGCCTTCTCTTCGCCCTCGGTGCAGTCTACTACGAGCCCTACGGCGACGACAGCCAGAACGTGCGCCCGTCGAGCAGCGAAGGCATCGGAACCCGCAGCCACTGGCTGCGTCCAACGTGGGAACGCGGTCGCGAGAGCAGACTGCCCGTGCGCTATCCCTGGAGCGAAGTCAAGGCGCGACTCGACCTCTACGATCTCTCAGCCGGGAATGAGTTCGACGGACTCGCCCTGCGCTACGCCAACCCCGTGACGGGCGGGCCCACCATGCCGACCATGGACTGCTGGGTGCAGCGTCTCGCCCCCGGGTTCGATGGCCGCACGCACCGCCGTTCATCGAGCGCGATCACCTACGTCATCTCGGGTTCGGGCACGATGCAGACTGACACCGAGACGATCACGTTCTCGGCAGGTGATGTCATCACGCTCCCGAACTGGACGAACTTCCGGTGGACGAACGACTCCGCCACCGAGCCGGTTCAGCTCTTCTCGATGCATGACATTCCCGCGCTGCAGGCGTTCGGACTGCTCTATGAAGAGCCCGAGTCGATCCTCAACGCGACCCCTGCGCCCGCGAATCCCTCGCCCTCGCTCAAGCCGATCTACCGTCCCGGCGCGTTCTACGACCAGGACGAACTGTGACAGGTCGCACGGTCAGCTCCTCCGACATCGTCGGGCTGGTCGGCATCGTACCGACTCCCTCCAAGCCGGGAGCCGACCGTGCGGACGCGATCGACACCGTCGACCTCGAAGAGACCGCGCGCATGGTCGAGCTCATCGTCGCTTCCGGTGTTGACGTGCTGCTGACCAATGGCACCTTCGGCGAAGTCGCTACCCTCACTTATGAAGAACTACTGGCGTTCAACGACACGGTCATCCGTACGGTCGCTAATCGCATCCCCGTCTTCTGCGGGGCCTCGACGCTGAACACCCGCGACACGATCGCCCGCAGCCTCGCCCTGATGGGGCTCGGTGCGGACGGTCTGTTCGTCGGGCGACCAATGTGGCTGCCTCTCGACGACGAGCAGCTGGTGTCCTACTACGCGGCCGTGTGCGATGCCGTTCCGGCTGCCGCCGTCGTCGTCTACGACAACTCTGGAGTGTTCAAGGGCAAAATCTCCTCCGCCGCCTACGCGGCGCTGGCGGAGATCCCGCAGATCGTGGCATCGAAGCATCTCGGCGTACTGTCGGGCAGTGACGCCTACGCGAACGACCTGGCCGCTGTAAAAGGCCGCTTTCCTCTGTTGCCCACCGCGGACAACTGGCTCCCCTCACTCGAGGCCTTCCCAGGCGAGGTGCCGGCGGCTTGGAGCGGTGACGTGGCCTGCGGCCCCGAACCCGTGATGGCGCTCCGCCGTGCGATCGTGGAGGGACTCTGGGACGACGCCCGTACCGTGCACGAAGACATCGCGTGGGCCATGGAGCCCCTGTTCCCGGGCGGCGACATAAGTAAGTTCATGCCATACAGCATCCAGATCGACCGGGCCGAGTTCGAGGCCGCCGGTTACATCGTGCCCGGCCCCAGCCGGCATCCCTACGGCACCGCCCCAGCCGCCTACCTCGAAGGGGGCGCGGAGGTTGGCCGCCGTTGGGCGGGCATTCGCCAGAAGTACGTCGCAACTCTCGTCGAACCCGATCACCCGATCACCCAATCGCTCCACCCGCAGTAGAGCCGCGACTGCCTCAGCTGTGGGCAGAGCGGTCGTCTGATTATTCACATTACGGATCAACGGGGATCCCGTCTGAGTGACGACCTTCCCGGTGATTTCTAGATTGGAAAGGCGCCACCATCATGAACACAGTCCCCACACCTCCGACGGGCGTCCGTGCCTTCGTAGACTCGCTGCCCATCGGCCGGCGCCAGCGCATCATCGTGCTGATAATGTTCTTCGTCATGGTCGCTGATGGCATGGACATCACAATTGTCAGCCATCTCTTTCCTCCGGTCATCCGCGACTGGGGCGTGCCAATTTCGGCGGTCACCCTCGTTGTCTCCGGCGGGGTCGTCGCAATGGCGATCGGAGCACTGGTCTCCGGCCCGCTCGCCGACCGCTGGGGCCGGAAGGGCGTGACGGTGGTCGGCTTCGTTTTGTTCTGCCTTGCCACTGCCGGGCTCGGACTGACAGGCGACATCTACTCTTTCGCGGCCTTCAGAATCATCTCGTGCTTCGGGCTCGGGGCCGTGATGCCGGTCGCTCTCACGATCGTCGCCGATTGGGTGCCCGCGGCAAGGCGGGCCCAGATGGTCAGCATCGCCTTCGCCGGTGTCGGACTCGGCAGCATCATCGGCGCTTACCTGGCTGCGGCTGTCATTCCCACACTGGGTTGGCAGGTCATGGTGCTGATCGCGGGCCTGACGCCTCTGATCATCCTGCCGTTCTTCATCGTGCTCGTGCCCGAACCGGCCATCATCTCTGTTTCGCGCGGCATTCCGGAAGCCCGCATCCGAAGGGCCCTCGCTCTCGTGGCGCCCGACCGCGACATCGCGGGTGTGGATCTCACCCGTGCGGGTCTCACCCTCGGTGCCGGCGAGGCGCGCGCGAAGGCTTTGTTCGCCGAGATACTGTCGCGGCCACTACTCGGAGTGACCCTGCTGATCTGGGGAGTGTTCTTCGTGGTGCAGGGGTCGGGCCTGCTGGTTCTGCAGTACATGCCGGTTCTTCTCCAGGCCCCCTCCCCCGGTCTGTCGACGGCCGAGAGCGGACTGATCGTCGCCGGGTACGGCTGGGGCTCCTTGATCGGCCAGTTCGCGATCGCGTTCATCCTAAAGCGCTTTGATCGCTTCATCGCTCTGGCAGGTGTCACCCTCTGGGGCGTGATAGGCCTGCTGATCGTGGCCGCCTTCGGCACCGGCTTCGGCTTCTTCGGCTACTTCGCGCTGCTGTTCGCGATCGGATTGTCGCTCCCCGCGGGTGCGGCTGCCATGCAATCCATCACTACACTGGCCTACCCGGAACAGTTCCGAGCGACGGGAATGGGGTCGGCAGGATTCGCTGGTCGGCTCGGTACCCTGACCTATGGTGCACTCGGCGGGACCCTGGTTGGCGCGGGCTTTGGCCTCACCACGATCTCGCTCGTGCTCGCCGTTCCGCTCGCCGTCTCGATTGGTCTACTCTTCGGTCTGCGCGCCCTGTCCCGGCGTGCCGGGATCGCCGCAGAACCGCAGCAAATTCCCCCGGAAGTGGCCGATGCTGTTGTCAGCACCTGAGCTCGGTCACACGACGTCGCTATATACACCGCGCCGGCAGAGGCCCCGGCGTCCGGGCACTACCGCAGGCTCACAGGAAGGATATGGTTCGATAGCGGACCTCATTGAAGCCGCGGTGCTGCGGGAAGTGAAACGAATGCAGCGCAAACATAACCAGGGCAGAATGTGGGAGCCGGTACCAGCCGGTGCACTACGTCCGGGTAGACGGACTCTCAACGAAGAGAGACACCGGGCCTGAATAGATTTCCTTTCGCAGGGACAACAAGAAAGATAACGGGGCCGGGAACTGTGGGGTGCGGTTTCCGGCCCCACCTTCACGCATGGAACCCACCACCGATACTGTATTACATTATTACCAATTCTGTAGTACAATATAAGTGTGGCGATTCGATGGACAGACAGCGCAGCGAAGCACGGCATCGACCAGAGCGATGCACTGTTCGCAATGCAGAACTTCCTCTACCGGATCGAAAAGTTTGACGAACCGCGCATAGAGGGCGGTCAACGCCCGGACCTGTTCATCAACCCGTCACGAAACCGCCAGATGATGCTTGAAGTCATGGCGATCATCACCCCGCCGGCAGACATTCTGATCTTCCATGTGATGGAAGCCCGGAGGAAAATCATCGACATTGCAGAAGAGAGGCAGTGATGACCAGGACCAACGAACCAGCACTGACCAGCCAGGAACAGGAACGCTACCACCGGCTGGCAGAGTCGGCCGAGAACATGGATACCCTGCCCGAAGGCGCCGTGATCACCAAGAGCAACGGCCCAGGAGCCGGCCAGGCACTACTGGAAGCCGCTCTCGGATCACCGGAAGCCGTGCAACGCTCCGTGGGCCGTCCTTCACTAAGCGGCAAGGCAGCCCCGGCGCCAGTGCGCTCCTACCGGCTGACGGAGGAACTACTGCGCGAGCTGGGGGAGCGGGCCGAAGCTGAACACCGCAAACCCAGCGAGATTGTGCGCGAGGCACTGCACCAGTACTGCACCGGGCATCTTAGGAGCCAGGCCCGCTTAGCTCTCCTGCCGGTAGCAGCCCAACCATCCCCATATCTCGACACCGCCACAGTCGCTGCGGCCCGTACCGCCGAGCTGGGGGGGACCATCGAGGGAGGCCCTAGGGCGTGTCTCCTAATGCCTTGAGCCAGATTGTGATGGCGCGGAGGACGACCCCACCGCGATAGGTGATGGCGAGTTTGTCGTATCGTGTCGCGAGACCGCGCCATTGCTTCTGGTCGTTGAAGCTGCGCTCGACCACGTTTCGACCCTTGTAGTCCTCGGCATCGAACGCGGGCGGGCGGCCACCCGACGTCCCGCGCCGTTTCCGGTGTCCGATCTGGTCCGACGGCTCCGGAATCACCGCCGTGATCCCGCGATCACGCAGGTGGGTGCGGATCGCTCGCGACGAGTACGCCTTGTCTCCGCGGAGCCGATCCGGGCGTGTGCGGGCACGGCCCGGACCGGTGCGCCCGACTCGCAGTTGCCCCATCAGGTGCGCGAACATCGGCGAGTCCCCGCCTTGCCCTGGCGCGACGATGACCACGAGAGGGCGACCCTTCCCGTCGGTCAACGCGTGCACCTTCGTGCTCAAACCACCGCGTGACCGGCCAATTCCATGGTCAGGAGGCTCGACGCGCAGATTCGTGTAATTCGACAGATCCCCCTGTGGTGCGCGGGAGGTTCGTCGCGTGTTGATGCGCTCGGTTGATGGTGGAGTCCACCGAGACCGACCAATCCAGCACGCCAGCATCGTCGGCGTCGACCAGCAATCGGTCGAGCAGACGATCCCACGTACCATCGCCGCTGTAACGGCGGTGACGTTTCCAGAGCGTCTGCCACGGTCCGAACTCTGTCGGGACATCCCGCCACGCGATCCCGCACCGGTATCGGTAGATGATGCCCTCGACCACCCGGCGGTCGTCTCGGAACGGACGACCAGCGCGCCCCGCCGATGACGGCAACAACGGCTGAATCCTAGCCCACTGCGAATCACTCAAAACAGACGAACGCGACATCCCTCCAGCCTCGACCATCAACCCTGAAACGATAAGGAGACACGCCCTAGCGCCGAGCCGCCGCAACAGTGCGTCGAAATCCAACCTGCCCTCGCTCCACACGACCGCTTCACCGTCGAGGATGACGCCGTTGGGAAGCTGCGTTTCGGCGGCCGCCACCAGTTCGGGAAAGCTCCGTGTGAGGTCCTTGCCCTGCCGTGACCAGAGAGTCACGCCGTCGTCGACGACAACGGACAATCTGAAGCCGTCAAATTTCGGTTCAAAACGCGATCCGCCAGGCATCCCGTCCGCTCTTGGTATCGAGGACACCGGCCGAGCGAGCGCCAAGCTCAGAGGCGGGCGCAACTCAGCTGGCAGGGGCATGCTCAGCCGGGAATGTTGCGGGGATCGTTCCCGTACGAGTTACGCTCTGCGATCTGACCGTCTTCGTTCTTGATGATGTGCTCGACCTGGCGCTCTCGGGCGAGATCCCGGCCGGCGTCGACCGCTTCGGCTTTCGTTCGGAAGCTGCCGCCTACGGTCGCAGCTTCGCCGGTAACACGATTGAACCAGGTACCGTCCTGTGGAAATGTCTCAACGTCTCCGTTTGGCATGTCGTCTCCGATCTATCGATGATCCACGATCCTCTACGGATGGAGATGACGACAGCACCCCCTTGTCAGAGGACCATCACTAGCGGTAGGCCAGGATCATGGGCGAGAAGATGAGCTTTGATGAGTATCTGGCCTCACACAACATCCGCGCGGCCGACGCCGGGGGCGAGGCCTTCGCTGCCTATCTGCACTACCTCTCAGACGCTGCCTGGGACGGCGAGGCCGAGCAGGCGCAACCCAGAGACGGCACGTAGTTACTTACCCGCGCAGATCGATCAACGGTTCTTACCGAGCGTTGGTGCGCCGGCCGAACCCTTCGAGGGGCGGGCGGAGGCCGCGCGAACTCCGTCCCAAGGGTTCGTGCCCGGTCCTTGCTTGTATGCGCGCTTATTCGGACCCTTGATCAACGCACGTTTCTTTTGGCGACGGGAAAGCTCAGCGTTTCCCCGTCGCTTCTCTTGCTCTGCGGGCTCATGGACGATTGTGAATCCCTCACCCGGACACACGCCTTTAGCAGTGGCTGTGGGGTGCGCGCGCGGTTTAACGGTCGCGTCCTCACTTCTGACCAGGAGTCCGCACTTGCACTGCAACCACAAGGCAGGAGGCTTCGTCATGAGCGTCATCATGCCACGCCGGCCGAGGGCTGACTATCTCTCAGAACCGGGCGGCACGGTCGCGCGTTGAGATCCTTCATCTGCGAGTGCCGAGGCTGGGCAGCCCTCCGCCGACAGTTCGCACTGACTTGCCGCGGTGTGATCACTTTCCTTCTTTCTTTGGCTTCCCGGTCGGCTGCGTACCGTTGGGACACGGTGACGGCCACGATGTAGCCGCTACGACCCGTCGACTTACACGAGGGCCTGCACGTGCGCACGTGCAGGCCCTCAGGTTCGATCAGACGCGCTGACTGATCGTGCCGCCCGGGTTGCGGTTGGCAGTCGATTCGGTGACAAACCGGCCCGACGACGCGGAACGGTGCACCGTCGTCGAGTTGCTCGTGCCGGAACCGACACGTTCGGTGGTGGTCTTTCCGGGCCAGCGGGCCGCAGCGGCCTTGGAGACGAAACGACCGGTGGATGCGGAGCGACGAACGGTTCCCATGGGAACTCTGAGGTGTGTCAAGGATGTGAGACAGTCGCGTAGTTTCTTTTCGGTCAGGCAGCAGCGGGAAGCTGTTGGTTTCTGGTTGTGAAGTTGGCCATAGCCGTCGCCGGCGGCAGGCCTTCGTTGTTGGTGTGAGGCCGCCAGCGGTTGTAGAACACTTCGATGTAGCGCATAGTGGCCAGTCTGGCGTCCTGGCGGGTGGTGAAGCTGTGGTGATGGTAAAACTCGTTTTTCAGCGATGAGAACAGCGATTCCGCCACGGCATTATCCCAGCACACCCCGGTGGCGCCCATGGATTGGCGGATGTTATTCCCGGCGCACCAGGCGCCCATTTCGCGTGACGTGTACTGCGTTCCATGATCACTGTGGAAAATCGCGTTGGGACTCAAATGGCCGCGGTCTCTGGCCATCGTCAGGGCCCCGGTGACCAGCGAAGCGCGCATGTGTTCAGCCATAGCCCAGCCGACGACCATGCGGGTGCACAGGTCGATGACGGTGGCCAGGTAGAGCCATCCCTCGTCAGTGCGCAGGTAGGTGATGTCTCCGACCAGGCGCGTTCCGGGTGCTTCTGCTGTGAAGTCCCGGCCGATGAGGTCCGCGAAGACCTTGTCCGGATCTGAGGGGATGGTGGTGCGCTTGAAGGCGCGCATCCGCTTGGCGACCCACCCGTTCTCGGCCATAATCCCGGCCACGGTACCCACTGAAACCTCGATGCCGGCGGCGGCCAATTTGGTGTGGACCATGCGGTGGCCGAAGATCCCGTCGGAGGAATCGAAGACGGTCTTCACCTGATCGGTCAGCTCCCGGCGACGGAGCGCGGTCGGGGTTTCTGCGGCGTCCAGCCACCGGTAATACGTGGCCCGTGGGAGATCAAGCTGACGGCACATCCAGGCCACCGGGAAGTCGGCGTTCTTCTCCTGAACAACTCGGTACAAGTCCTCTACCGTTGTTCTTTGGCGAAGAACGCCGAAACTTTTTTCAGGAAATCGTTCTCCCTCTCCAGCTCGCGCAGCCGTGCCTCCAAAGCCTTGTATTTCGCAGGATCCACCGGATCATCCGGTTTGCCGCCGCCCTCCGTTTGCCCTTCACGGGACAGTCGCACCCAGCGTTTCAACGCGGTAACGGAAATGCCGAGCTCCGGAGCGACAGAGGCGGGTGAACGCCCAGATGAAACCACGAGCTCAACGGCATCAGCCTTGAACTCATCGGAATAGGTAAGTCGAGCAGACATGAGCACAATCCTTTCAAACTGTGTCTCACATCAGTAGTACACCTCACTCCTTCACTGATTGGTGCCGGGGTGCCATGAGATGGAGCGCCGCTAGTCTGCGGCTGCCGACTCCGGTACAGTCAGTGCTCTGGATGAGACCTGACCTTCTCAGGGCTTTGAGCCGTCCCGTTACCGCGGGGCGGCTCTTTTCAGTTGTGATCCCGACGTCTCGGTATATGTCCGCAGCAGGTCACTTCCCCTCGCGGCCTCTCAACTTCCTCGATTGAGTTTTGTCTGTCATCGATCGCGAGACGAGCGACTGCGCTTTGCTGGCTGGAACGGTTCGGCGTGCCGCCTTCGCACTCTGGGTCCCGAAGGACGAGCGCTCAATCTTGCCCCGAAATTCACTGCTCATGCGGACTCCCGGTTCTCTCGTACTTGATGACGTGCGCGCGCAATCGCCGACTCCACCGCTTTCGCGGTCATGCCGAGCTTCTCGCCAATCTCGGCATGCGTGAAGCCATGCGTCACGCTCAGATAAAAGGCTGAGCGGACACGCTCGTCCGTGATGCTCCCGAATGCACGGCGCAGCTCGTCTTTGATGTGCGCCGCCTCGCTCGCATCGGGAGCCGCCGGCGTCAACGGGCCCTCCTCGAAGTCGTCAGCCCAGGCCGCGGCGGGCGGCGGAGCCTGCGGCTCCGCATAAGAACGCAGCTCTTCTCGACGCCAACGCTTGTAAACGTTGCTGAACTGCAGCAGGCACTGGCCCACGAAGAACGTACGCAAGGAAGCGCCCTTGGCGGGGTCCCACTTGCCCGGAACGAGCACCTTGTCTCGAAACGCGGTGAGGGCGAGCACGATCGTCTCATCCGCCAGGCTCTCGGCCTCTTCGATCATCGAACCCGGGCGGGGCTCCGGCTCCAGTGCGCCAAAGCCCTTCCGCTTCACCTCGCCACGAATCTGCCCTTTGTAGATCCACCCGCGGATGACAGCCCACCCGTACTTCGCGATCTCGTTCGCGAACAACTCATAGTTCCGGCCACGGTATCCGCTGGCCTGAAGTGCGGTCGCGAGGTCGCGGTCTCCGGCGAGCCGGTCGAATCGTTCCTCAGCGCGATCGCGATCCGCCTCGGCCAGCCAGGCCTGATCCGTTGCCCACGCGCTGAGAGTAGGAACGCCATCGGAGGACGAATGCCCTTCGGGCTCGTCGTTACCGGTCATAACGTTCCCTCACGATCCTGCTCAGCTCATAGTCACCACGATCCCTCATATGTCCGACATGAGGTGTGTCAAGGATGTGAGACAGTCGCGTAGTTTCTTTTCGGTCAGGCAGCAGCGGGAAGCTGTTGGTTTCTGGTTGTGAAGTTGGCCATAGCCGTCGCCGGCGGCAGGCCTTCGTTGTTGGTGTGAGGCCGCCAGCGGTTGTAGAACACTTCGATGTAGCGCATAGTGGCCAGTCTGGCGTCCTGGCGGGTGGTGAAGCTGTGGTGATGGTAAAACTCGTTTTTCAGCGATGAGAACAGCGATTCCGCCACGGCATTATCCCAGCACACCCCGGTGGCGCCCATGGATTGGCGGATGTTATTCCCGGCGCACCAGGCGCCCATTTCGCGTGACGTGTACTGCGTTCCATGATCACTGTGGAAAATCGCGTTGGGACTCAAATGGCCGCGGTCTCTGGCCATCGTCAGGGCCCCGGTGACCAGCGAAGCGCGCATGTGTTCAGCCATAGCCCAGCCGACGACCATGCGGGTGCACAGGTCGATGACGGTGGCCAGGTAGAGCCATCCCTCGTCAGTGCGCAGGTAGGTGATGTCTCCGACCAGGCGCGTTCCGGGTGCTTCTGCTGTGAAGTCCCGGCCGATGAGGTCCGCGAAGACCTTGTCCGGATCTGAGGGGATGGTGGTGCGCTTGAAGGCGCGCATCCGCTTGGCGACCCACCCGTTCTCGGCCATAATCCCGGCCACGGTACCCACTGAAACCTCGATGCCGGCGGCGGCCAATTTGGTGTGGACCATGCGGTGGCCGAAGATCCCGTCGGAGGAATCGAAGACGGTCTTCACCTGATCGGTCAGCTCCCGGCGACGGAGCGCGGTCGGGGTTTCTGCGGCGTCCAGCCACCGGTAATACGTGGCCCGTGGGAGATCAAGCTGACGGCACATCCAGGCCACCGGGAAGTCGGCGTTCTTCTCCTGAACAACTCGGTACAAGTCCTCTACCGTTGTTCTTTGGCGAAGAACGCCGAAACTTTTTTCAGGAAATCGTTCTCCCTCTCCAGCTCGCGCAGCCGTGCCTCCAAAGCCTTGTATTTCGCAGGATCCACCGGATCATCCGGTTTGCCGCCGCCCTCCGTTTGCCCTTCACGGGACAGTCGCACCCAGCGTTTCAACGCGGTAACGGAAATGCCGAGCTCCGGAGCGACAGAGGCGGGTGAACGCCCAGATGAAACCACGAGCTCAACGGCATCAGCCTTGAACTCATCGGAATAGGTAAGTCGAGCAGACATGAGCACAATCCTTTCAAACTGTGTCTCACATCAGTAGTACACCTCAACATTGAGGACTTCCCCTCGCCACTCGCAAGAAAAGTTGAGCAACCTCACGGCTAGATACCCCCAAGCCGGAAACGATCGTTTCCGGCGCGCGAGCGCGCAGCGGCTCTGATTGGCTGCCGGTAACGTGAGCTGTAACTCGGTTCCGGCAGGGGCTTTCGAACGGCGCTGTGCTGCGATGCCCGTAGCATCGAGCCATGTCGAGAACAGCGCTGATCGTGAAGGTTCCGGCAACTGAAATGCTCGTAGGGCTCCGTCGGCAGTTTGCACGTGACGCTACGTATGGAGTGCCCCCGCACATCACGGTGTTGTTCCCGTTCATTCCTGCCGCGAACCTCAGCGGGCCGAACCTCAGCGTCCTGCGCCACGCGGTTGGCGGCATCCCAGAGTTCGACTTCTCGCTCACGAGAACTAGATGGTTCGGGGATCACGTTCTGTGGCTTGCGCCCGCCAACCCGTCGCCGTTCCCCTGTGCGTCAGGCTGAGGTGAGACACATCTGCTGAGTTCCTTCCCTTGCACGGGGCGAGAAGCGAGTTGCTGCCGATGACGATGACCCTGGCTGATTCCTGCGTCGATGATGGGGGTATGGGACCTCGAGCTGACCGGCCCAAGCGCCGCACCTTCACCGCGGAGTACAAGGCGAACCTGCTGGCCGAGTACGAGGCAGCAGATCGTGGTGAGCGTGGTGCGATCCTGCGCCGTGAGGGCCTGTACTCCTCGCACATCATTGAGTGGCGCAAGGCCGCCGATGCCGGCGCCCGCTCCGGGCTGGCCCCGGCCACCAGGGACCGGCGCGACCGCGAGATCGAGCAACTGCGGGCCAGGGCGGAGAAGGCCGAGGCCGAGCTGGCCCGGACCCGCGCAGCGTTGGACCTGGTGGGAAAAGCACACGCGCTCTTGGAGACGCTCTCCGAGAGCGCGGAGCCGCCGAGGCGGTCGCCGCGGTGATTAACCCGCTGGTCGAGGAGCTCGCCTCGCACACCAACGTCAAGACCGCCTGCGACCTGCTGGG
Source organism: Pseudarthrobacter phenanthrenivorans Sphe3 (assembly GCF_000189535.1). NCBI lineage: Bacteria > Bacillati > Actinomycetota > Actinomycetes > Micrococcales > Micrococcaceae > Pseudarthrobacter > Pseudarthrobacter phenanthrenivorans. The sequence continues at coordinate 2,340,764 of NC_015145.1, read as the reverse complement.
CCGACCCCGCGGCAGTCACTACCGGGCCAAGGCGCCCAAGCCGGCCCGGCAGCCGGGGCCGCGGCCGGCGCCGCCGAACGCGCTCAGCGACGACGAACGCGCCCAGGTCCTCGGTGTTTTGACCAGTGACCGGTTCGTTGACAAGTCGGTGGCCCAGGCGTGGGCGACGCTGCTGGACGAGGGCACCTACCTGTGCTCGATGGCGACGATGCACCGGATCCTGCGCGCCCACGGCGCTGCAGGTGAGCGCCGTGCCCAGGCCACGCACCCGGCGAGGACCAAGCCCGAGTTGGTGGCCACCAAGCCGGGGCAGGTCTGGTCCTGGGACATCACCAAGCTCCGTGGCCCAGAGCGCGGGGTCTATTACGACCTCTACGTTGTGCTCGACATCTTCTCCCGCTTCGTCGTGGCCTGGACGATCGCCGCCTGTGAAGACAGCCAGATCGCCAAAACGATGCTCGAGCAGGCGATGGGAGTGCACGGCATCCCCGAGGCGATCCACGCCGATCGGGGCACCTCGATGACCTCCAAACCGGTTGCCCAGTTGATGGTCGACCTTGGCGTCGCACGCTCGCACTCCCGTCCGCACGTCTCGAACGACAACCCCTACAGCGAGGCCGCGTTCAAGACGCTGAAGTACGCCCCGGTCTTCCCCGAGCGGTTTGGCTCGCTGGCCGACGCCCGCGCGTTCGGCGAGAGGTTCTTCAGCTACTACAACCATGAGCACCGCCACTCCGGGATCGGGTTGCACACCCCGGCGTCAGTGCACTTCGGCACCGCGACCGAGGTCCGCGCCCAACGGCAGCAGACCCTGAACGCGGCCTACACCGCCCACCCCGAGCGCTTCGGGAACCGCCGACCACAGCCACCGAAGCTGCCCGCCGTCGCGTGGATCAACCAGCCCTCGCAGGAGGCCCTGATACAGACCGCTTGACGAGACGTGTCTCAACCGGCTTGACACCTTCCGTTCATCGAACTGACCGATGCAGTCGTCGGTGCTTTTCCTGACTTCCCTCCGTATGGCGGTGCACACGATGGGTCCGCACCGCATGCGACCGTGGGAGACTCCGGTGATCATTTGGCGCTGCTTCGTGCTGAAAGAGAGGTGAGCCCATTCCTCCCTATATCGGGTGTCGTTGCTGCGGTCACCCTTATTGTCGAAGATGGTGACGGACAGTGGCGTGAGCACATCGAATTGCCGCTAGCGAAGCGGTTGAGCTAGCTCGGCGTCTCGTTGCGCGCGCCCTGCCGCAAACGATCGTTTCTGGTGTGAGCACGACGGCCGACCGGACGCACCTCAAAAACGTGAGCCGTAACCTAGTATCGGCGGCGATTTCGGTCGGAGGACGTCGAGTGTTACCTGGCAGCGCTATCGTCGACCACTCTGCCGAGGAAGGCGCCTTGACCGGCACCGATCACGTGGGCCTTTTCGAGTGGGACCCAGTAAAGCTCGAAGCGGATGCGCTCACCCACCCCGTCGTTGTCCTCGTGCGCTTCCCATCGCTCGGGCAGGTCCTTGCTGTCGGTCGTCAGGTGAAAGTAGTGCCGCGCATGGGTGGCATCAGCGTAGGGACGCATGTCATATTCGCCGGTGCCGAGATATTGCACGATGCGCAACCCACTCAGCCCGGTTTCTTCGCTGGCCTCTCGAAGAACCGCGTGCTCAGGTAGTTCTTCTGGCTTGACCGTCCCGGCAGGCACCTGCAATCCCGTTTCATCCATGGCAGATCAGCATGGCGCAGCACCACGATCCGACCGTCCTTGACGATGTAGGCGACCACCTTTTGCGGACGATTCATTTCTTCTCCTCAGGTCACACGCAGTAGGGTATCTGGGGCCTGATCGCCCCGCTTACGACTGCCCTTCGGCTTCCCGTCCCGTCAACCGTATTTCATTGCGTCGCCCGCGCGGCCCAGCGGTTCGTGCTGGCTAGGGTGCCTCGCAGCGGCGGTCGAACAACGACCACCCACACTTCAGTAGTCGGTACGACGCTAGGAACGGTTCCGCGACGTGCTCCGAGCTTCCTGGAGCTTTTCCCTCGCCAACACCCGTGCGTCGGTCAGCCAGTCCGAAGGTTGTCCACTGGAAGAGCGACCAACCAAGAACGTGAGCGTCAGCGCTCATCTCGCGCCACAACCGCCGGGTCGCGTCGCGTGACGTCGTGTCTGCGAACGCGTGGTCAGCTGCGGTGCCGATGATCTCAGTGAGGTTGAGGGTCGCCCTTGTGGTCCGGATTGAGGCCACATCACCACGGCGTTCGCTCAGCCACAGTCGCTGATCGTCGAGGCTCGCACGGTCGGCGGCGTCGAGTGGCGTGCTCTCGAGAAAGCCGTAGTACTTGTCCATCTGTGCGTACATCTCTGTGAGGACGGTCAGACCTCGGTCGCGCCGCACATTGCGATCATCGGGTTCCAAGATCCACACCGCTTGAGATGCGCCGACCAGGGCTCCTCGCAGCACAGTGAAATGTGACGAGGGGTACAGCTGCTGTGCGTTGATCGCATCAAGCGCGAGGCGAAGGTGTTCACCCGCGGCTATGAGAGACAGCCGTGCAAGCTGGCTGATCGCCATACGCTCAAAGATCTCGTCGTCGACCGCGAGCTCACTTCCGCGCTGGGGCTCTTCGACGCGATGAGCCCTGAGTCGCCAGCGGTTGAGATCGGACGCTGTATCGAGCATCTGGGTCAGAGCTGCTCGCTGGGCCTCGGTGAGTGACATGGTGGGCACACTAGCAACGACGATGTGCCCCGCCGGAAACGATCGTTTCCGGCAGGTCCGTCGACGTCGACAACCAGGTGTCAGTGTTCGAAGTCGTCGGCACAGCTGGCCCTAGTTTTTCGGGCATTTTGCTGGGGACTGTGGACAACGCCCGATCTGTACTGGTGTGGACAAACCGACACTTTGCGGCTGAGTGCTAGTCGGTGAGTGCTCGTGAGCGGCGGTAGAAGGGCGCTTGACCCCTGATCTTGGACACGCTGATTCCAGCACGATGCTGGGGAAGCGAGAATCCAAGGGATGGCTAGGAAGAACTACACGGACGAGTTCCGGCAGCGGGCGGTGGACTTGTATGAGTCCACGCCGGGTTCGACGCTCAAGGGCATCGCCGGGGATCTCGGGATCTCTCGGGGTGCGCTGAAAGAGTGGGTCGACAAGTTCGGCTCCGGGGTCACGGTTGCCGCTGCGTCGCCGCCGGGGGCGACGGGGCGACCGGAGTCGCCGGCGGCGAAGGTCCTCCGGTTGGAGGCCGACCTCGCGGCCTTGCAGGCCGAGGCCCGCAAGCTCGAGACGGAGCGGGACATCCTCCGTCAGGCGGCGAAGTATTTCGCTGGGGAGACGAACTGGTGAACCGCTTGCAGTTTGTTGAGGATCACAAGGACGCCTACGGCGTGAAGCGGTTGTGTGAGGTCGTCGAGGTCGCCCGCTCGTCGTTCTACGCCTGGCTGGACTCCGCCGGGCGGCGAGCCGCGAAGGCGACAGACGACGCGGTGTTGGCGGCGCGGATCCGGGTGCTGCAAGACCCCGCTCAGGGTGGCGACCGCGCCTACGGGGCGCCCAGGATCACCGCCGACCTCAACGACGGTGTGCCCGTGGCGGAGCGGGTGAATCACAAGCGCGTCGCGCGGGTAATGCGTGAGCACCGTCTCGCGGGGATCCGGTTGCGACGACGGGTGAAGACCACGATCCCGGACCAGTCCGCCAGGCGCTTTCCCGACCTGATCGGACGGGACTTCTCCGTCGGCGACCCCGGCCGCCGCTACGTGGGCGACATCACCTACCTGCCTATCGCCGACGGCACGAACCTCTACCTCGCGTCCTGCATCGATCTCGGCTCCCGGAAGCTCGCGGGCTGGCAAGTCGCCGACCACATGCGCACCGAACTCGTCGAAGACGCCCTCCGTGCCGCGCACCGCGACCGCGGGTCGCTGGTCGGCGCGATCTTCCACTCCGACAGTGAGACTGTCGGAACCGGTATTCCCTGAGGATCCTTGACTCGCAGGGTGATGGATGCGACAGGATGCTGGTGCCGGGTGCGCCCAGGGTTCTTGACCCTCACTCCGATCGACAGCTGTGTCTTTCCCCGGATCTGTCAGTCCCCAGGCGTACCCAGTGAGGCGCTAGGCCTCGCCGCCGGAGTGACCTAAGGAGAGCCTGCGCCAAGTGTGCTCATCACTGTCTTGTCCGCCGGTGGTCGATGCCCGGGGCCGTGCCCCTTGCACATCGGATGGACCGGAGGAAAACGACATGACCAGAACGCCCGAAACCAGCGAGCCGGACCAGGCACCGACGCCCGTCTTCGCCGGCGTCGACACGCACAAAGAACTCCACGTCGCCGCCGTCATCGATGCCGGCGAGACAGTGCTGGGCACTAAGAGCTTCCCGACAACACGCACCGGCTACCGGGCAATGCTCGCCTGGATCGGCGATTTCGGTGACTTGGCCCGGATCGGTGTCGAGGGCACCGGATCCTATGGTGCCGGCCTGACCCGACACCTTGCCAAAGCCGGTGTCATGATCCTTGAGGTCGACCGGCCCGACCGGTCTGACCGCCGCCGTAAAGGCAAGGACGACGATCTGGACGCAATCAATGCAGCCCGCGCCGCACTGCATGGCCGACGCACCAGCATCCCAAAAAGCAAGGACGGCGCCGTCGAAGCTCTGCGCGTGCTGCGCATCACCCGCGCGCACGCGGTCCGGGAGCGCCGCAGCGCCCTGCAACTCCTTCGGATGTCGATCGTCTCCGCGCCGGAGGTGCTTCGCGACCAAAGTCCGCCACCTGACCCGGATGCAGCTCATCCGCACCCTCGCTGCATGGCGGCCGGACGTATCAAACGCGACCGACCCCATCACCGCCTACCGGGTCTCGATGAAGTCCCTGGCCCGCCGCTACCTGGAACTCACCGACGAGATAACCGACCTGGACGAGCTCATCAACCCCATCGTCCAAGCCCTCGCACCCCAACTCCTCGAACGCGTCGGAATCGGCATCGAAGTCGCTGGACAGTTCCTCGTAACGGCCGGTGACAACCCCGAGCGGATGAAATCCGAAGCCGCATTCGCGATGCTCTGCGGCGCTTCACCCCTACCCGCGTCCTCCGGAATGACACAACGGCACCGACTCAACCGCGGCGGCGACCGCCAAGCCAACCGCGCCCTGCACCTCGCCGTCATCAGCCGGATCAGGCTCGACCCGAGAACGCAGACGTACGTCGCGAAAAAGACCGCCGAGGGGCACTCCAAGATGGAGATCATCCGCTGCCTGAAGCGATACCTCGCCCGAGAGGTCTACTTCATCCTCAACCCCGGCCACCAGCACATCGTCCCGAACACCAGGCAACACCGAAACGCCGCTTGACACTTAGGAGAGCATCCACGGCAGCGCCTACACCTCGAAGGCCTACGCCGCGCTCTGCGAGCAGCTGGGCGTGACCCAGTCCACGGGCGCGGTCGGCACGAGTGCCGACAACTCACTCGCGGAAAGCTTCAACGCCACGCTCAAGCGCGAACTCCTCGCCGGCCGGTCAGCGTTCCCGGACCAGGCCACCGCCTACCGGGCCGTGTTCCGGTGGGCGAACCGCTACAACACTCGCCGGCGCCACTCCGCGATCGGCAACATCAGCCCGAACGCCTACGAAGCCGCGCGCTCCGCTACGCTCGCGGAAGCGGCATAACCGAACCGACACCGTGTCCACGATCAAGGGCCAAGGCCCGAACGAGCGGCGCCGACCGACGCCGCTCCCCGAGAGAAAGAAGCACACAATGTCAAACTCGCTCGATGGCAAGGTCGCACTCGTCACCGGTGGTGGCGGAGGGATCGGGCGCGAGACCGCGAAGGTCCTCGTCGACCGCGGCGCACGGGTCGTCGTCGCCGACCTGTCCGAGGATGCCGGCAACGGGACGCTCGAGTACATCGACGGCGGAGACGCCGTGGCGTTCGTCCGGGCGGACGTGACCGACCTCGCGTCGATGCAGCACCTGGTCCAGGCCACGGTGGACCGCTACGGCCGACTCGACATCGCGCACAACAACGCCGGCATCGAGGTCACCGGCCCCGACCTCGCCGACGTCACGGTGGAGCAGTTCGACAAGGTGATCGCCGTCAACCTCACCGGAGTGTTCATCAGCATGAAGGCCGAGATCCCGCAGATGCTGGCGCAGGGCGGCGGATCCATCATCAACACCGCCTCGTCCCTCGGGCAGGCCGCCATCGCCCACCAGTCCGCCTACGTCACGTCGAAGCACGGCGTCATCGGCCTCACCCGAGCCGCCGCGGTGGAGTACTCCGACAAAGGCATCCGCGTGAACGCAGTGCTGCCCGGGGTGATCCAGACGCCAATGATAGACGCGCTGGAGGAGACCTACCCCGGCTTCAAGGACGCGCTGCTGACGAAGCACCCGATCGGCCGACTCGGCACGCCTCACGACATCGCCGAGATGGTCGCGTGGCTCGGTTCCGACGCGGCCGCCTTCGCGACCGGCTCGCAGTTCGCCGTCGACGGCGGGTACCTCGCGATTTAGACGAGGTGGCCACGACGGACGGGAGGCACGGTGTCAGCTGGCACCGTGCCTCCCGTCCGTCACCGGTCGCGCCGCGACCCGCGTGTCAGCCGTTCTTCGCGACCAGTCGGTCCGTCTCGCTGTCGTTCCGCCACCCGGCGGTCGCGCCGCCGTCGACGCTGTAGTTCTGTCCGGTCACCCAAGAGGACTCGTCGGAGGCCAGGTAGAGCGCCATGTACGCGATGTCCTCGCCGGTGCCGGGGCGTTGAATGAGCGCGTTGCCGACCTGCCAGGCCTTGCCCTCCGCGTCCACCGCCTTGTCCGTCGCCGGGGTGCTGACGAAGCCAGGCGAGATCGAGTTCGCGCGGACGCCGTAGCGGGCCCTCCGCAGCGAGCGACTTCGTCATCGCGATGACGCCGCCCTTCGCGGTGGTGTGCGCGACCTGGGCGAGCGGCTCGATCCCGCGCAGCGCGGAGTACGAACCGATGTTGATGAGCGAGCCGCCGCCGTCGCAGAGCAGTGGCCACGCAGCCGTCGTCGTGTGGAAGACGAGGTCGAGCTCGACCGACATGACGTGCCGCCACAGGTCGAAGCTCATCTGGCTGAAGGGTGCGAAGCCGAAGCCCGCCGCGTTGTTGTACATCAGGTCGAGACCACCGAGCTGCTCAGCGCCGTTGCGCACCCAGTCCCCGGCGTCGGTCGGGTCGCCAAGGTCGACGGTGAACCCGGTGACGTCAAGCGCGAACTCCTCGCCGGCCGGTCAGCGTTCCCGGACCAGGCCACCGCCTACCGGGCCGTGTTCCGGTGGGCGAACCGCTACAACACTCGCCGGCGCCACTCCGCGATCGGCAACATCAGCCCGAACGCCTACGAAGCCGCGCGCTCCGCTACGCTCGCGGAAGCGGCATAACCGAACCGACACCGTGTCCACGATCAAGGGCCAAGGCCCCGTCGAGCCACGCGAGCGACACCGCCCGACGCCCCCATCTCCGGCCTTCGCTCTGACCGCCATCCGAGGTCACACGCGTCTTGCAGATCGAGGTAGCCGGGCATTACCGCGGCAGAGGTCACCGGGTGAGGGTGCTCACCTGCCCGGCAGGAGCGGAGGTGAGCATGACGGTTTCGATGCGCGTGATGTCGGCAGGTGACGGCTATAAGTACCTGCTCAAGACCGTCGCGGCAGCCGACGGCAACAGGCCGCTCTCGACGCCACTCACTCGCTACTACATGGAAGTAGGCACCCCGCCCGGCCGCTGGGTCGGCGCGGGCGTAGCGGCCCTCGGCAAGGGCGAGATTCAGTTGGGCGACCGAGTATCAGAACACCAACTCCAGCTACTGATGGGGACTGGCCATGATCCGATCACCGACCAGCCGCTCGGTCGTTCCTTCCCGACCTACAGGAGCCAGGCGGAGCGGATCGAGGCGCGCATCGCCGACCTCGAACCGACGATGACGCCTGGCGCCAAGGGCGAGGCCGTCGCGCAGATCGTTGCCGAGGAGACTGCCCGGAGCACACGACGCGCGGTAGCTGGCTTCGACTTCACCTTCTCGATCCCGAAGTCCGCGTCAGTGTTGTGGGCGGTCGCAGACGCCGGGGTCCAAGCGCTGATCGCGGAGGCGCATCATCGAGCGGTTGCGGAGGTGGCTGCGTTCATGGAACGCGAGGTTGCAGCCACCCGCACGGGCGCAACCGCCGGAGATGGCGCGGTTGCGCAGGTCGATGTCACCGGACTCATCGCGACCGCATTCGATCACTTCGACTCCCGCGCCGGCGACCCCCACCTCCACACGCACGTCGTCATCAGCAACAAGGCCAAGACCGTCCTCGACGGGAAGTGGCGCTCGCTTGACGGCAGACCGATGCACGCCGCCGTCGTGGCGCTCTCCGAACTACACGAAGCCGTGTTCGCCGACCACATGACGCGCACCTTCGGCCTCTCCTGGGAAGCGCGCGAGATGGGCCGTGACCGGAACCCAGCATGGGCGATCACGGGAGTCCCAGAAGAACTGGTCACAGAGTTCTCTACCCGCGCCCGCCACATCGACGCCGAGAAGAACCGGCTCATCGACGAGTACGTCGCTCAACACGGACGCCAACCATCGAACGCAACAATCCTCAAACTGCGAGCCCAAGCCACACTCGCGACCCGCCCAGAGAAGCAGGTCCGATCCTTGGCTGACCTGACCGCCGAGTGGCGGGACCGCGCCACGAAGACGCTCGGCCGGGACGCGACGACGTGGGCACGCGAGGTCACCGACAACGACAAGCCGCTCCTGCTGCGCGCCGATGACGTGCCGCTCGACGTGATTGGCGAGTTGGGGCGTTCGGTCGTCGAGGTGGTCGGTGAGAAGCGCTCGACCTGGCGGCGATGGAATCTCATGGCCGAGGCATCCCGGCAGACGATGGGCTGGCGCTTCGCCACCATGCAAGACCGGGAAGCCATCGTCGCGATGACCGCCGACGCCGCCGAACTCGTCTCGCTCCGGCTGACTCCGCCTGAACTCGCAGCCTCTCCGGTCGTGTTCCGCCGGCCCGACGGCAGCTCGGTGTTCCGACCGAAGAGCTCGACCGTGTTCACCTCCGAGACCCAGCTCGCGGCCGAGGACAGACTCCTCGAACGAGCGGCGAACTTGGCCGGTCCGACAGTGCCTCTCGCAACCGTTGAGACGATCACGCGCAGTCCTGACGCAGACGGCCGGGTGCTCGGCGACGACCAAGCCGACGCCCTGACCCGCATCGCGGTATCAGGACGCCTCCTCGATGTTCTCGTCGGCCCCGCCGGGGCGGGCAAGACCACCGCCATGAACGCACTCCGCCGCGCCTGGGAGGCCGAGCATGGCTCCGGGTCCGTCGTCGGGCTGGCGCCGTCAGCGGTCGCAGCCCAGGTCCTCGCCGACGATCTCGGGATCGCGACGGAGAACACGGCGAAGTGGTGGCAGAACCACCTCCTCCACGGCACCACCTTCGAGGCGGGCCAACTCGTCATCATCGACGAAGCCTCCCTCGCCGGCACCCTGTCCCTGGACCGCATCACCCACCTCGCCCAGAACGCGGGCGCGAAGGTACTCCTGGTCGGCGACTACGCCCAACTGCAATCCGTAGACGCCGGCGGCGCGTTCGCGATGATCGCCAGAGACAGAGCCGACACCCCCGAACTTGTCGACGTTCACCGCTTCACCCACGCCTGGGAGAAGACCGCCTCACTCGAACTACGCCAGGGACGAACCCAAGCCATCGACACCTACCTCGTCCATGAGCGCATCACAGATGGCGACGGCGAGGCCATGACAGAGGCCGCCTACAACGCCTGGCGCGCCGACCGCGACGCGGGACTGGTGTCTGTGATGATCGCCGAGACCCATGAAGACGTGACCGCACTGAACCGGCGCGCCCGCGCCGACCTGATCCTCAACAAGACGCTGAACCCCGACCGCGAAGTCGAACTGCGCGACGGCACCGCCGCAGGCGTCGGCGACACCATCATCACGCGACTCAACAACCGGAGCCTGCGCACCCTGGCCGGGCGGGACTGGGTGCGCAACGGCGACATCTGGACCGTAACCGCCGTCGGTGACGACGGGACCATCACCATCGCACGCGACTACGGGACCGGCACCTCGATCCGCGACGACGGAACCATCAGGGCTGGCAGGCGCGCGCGCAGGTTCGGCGGCGGCATCGTCCTCCCCGCTGCGTATGTGGCTGAGCATGTCGATCTCGGCTACGCAGTCACCGCCTACCGCGCCCAAGGCGTCACGACCGACACCGCGCACGTGCTGGTCGAACCGACCTCGACGAGGGAGACCTTCTACGTCGCGATGACCCGAGGCCGGCACTCGAACCACGCCTACGTGACTCTCGACCGCGCCGACGACCACGCGCAGCCACACCCCGGCGACGACCCGCATGCCACTGCGCGAAGCGTGCTCTACGGCATTCTGCAGCACAGCGCGGCCGAACTCTCGGCGCACGAGACCATCGTGGCCGAGCAGGAGCAGTGGGGCTCCATCGCGCAGCTCGCCGCCGAGTACGAGACCATCGTCGCCGCTGCCCAGCACGACCGTTGGGCCGCTCTCGTCCGCGGCTCCGGGCTTACCGCGGAACAGGCCGAGAGCGCCGTCGAGTCCGATGCGTTCGGCCCGCTCGCGGCTGAACTCCGCCGTGCCGAAGCCAACCATCACAATGTCGATGCGCTCCTCCCGCGCCTCGTGGCCGCGCGCGGATTCGGCGACGCCGACGACATCGCCGCCGTTCTCCACTACCGGGTCGAGCGGGCGACCGCGCGTCCCGCAGGCTCCGGCAGGACACGCAAGCCAGCGCGACTCATCGCCGGCCTCATCCCGCAGGCGCATGGCATCATCGACGCCGAGATGCGAGCAGCCCTTGACGAGCGAGAAGCGCTGATCGAGGCCCGTGCCGACGCCGTACTCGAAGCTGCGCTGACCGAGAGTGCACCGTGGACGAACGCCCTTGGAGCGCCTCCCGCCGACCGACGACGAGCCACAGCGTGGCGCAAGGCCGCACGCGTGATCGCCGCATACCGCGACCGCTACCGCGTCACCGACGACGCACCCCTCGGCACCCCGCCCGAGTCCGCCGCGCAGAAGATCGACGCCGCCCGAGCACGAACTGCCCTCGATCGAGTTCGTGGCTTCATCGCTGAGGTGAGCGAAGTACCGCAGCATTCACAGGGACGCTATGGCGCCGAGCGCTCACTCTGAAGCGCGCCGACTGCCGTAGTCAACACGCATCCGGGAGAAGCACCTCTTCGATCACCCCTGCGCTTGCAGACGTACGTACACGAAGGGTAGGCACGTACCTTGCGCGGTGATCTTCACCAGTGATGGGATCGGAGTCATCCCACTCGTGGACGACCACGCGCAGGGTATTGGTGAGCCTCCCGATGAGCAGCGCAAGTGGGAACGGGCACCGTAGCAGGAGGTGCACCTCGGCGTTGGAGTTGTCGTTCGACAGGGCACGAATGTGCGCGGCAACGTCGGCGGCGATCAGGCCTGCATCAGAGGGGTCGAGTAGCGTGCCGCTCGCACTTGTGAGATGACGCCAAGCCGCGAGAAACGGTTCGTGGGCTTCGATGTACCGAACGAAGGCGGTGTCGCTGCGTTGCGGCAGGAGATCGACATAGACGGCTACGGAGGGCCGGCCGGCTGTGATCGCCGAAGGACTTCGCCCCTCTCCTGCGACTTGTACTTGTGGTTGGGCGATGAACCGCGCTTCACCATCGCTCGCCCAAGTGGCGCCCTGTTGGTCAATCACGTCCATGTGTCCGATACGAGACGATGGCAGGGCAGCCCCGACTGCGAAGGCCACGGAGAGATGAGCCCCTCCAGCGACACGTAGGCGATGTGCCCCAGAACGGGTCACTGCATCGGGGAGGAGACCGATGGTGTCCTTGAGGTCTTGGAGTCCGCCGACGCTCGGAAGCCGCTCATGAACAGAGGGTCGGAGCCGGATGTCCAGTTCGTCGCCGGTCCGGTCATAGACCTGTGGCGTGTTTCGAGTCTGGAGGCTCAGATGGAACGTTTGGTCGGTTACCTCGATTCGCTCGCGAAGAGACGCGATTCGGTGCCAGACGAAACCACGGATCAATGCGAGCAGACCGTTGCGTTCAGCGGGCTGCTGATCTACACCGCTCAAGGTGCCGGGACGAAGTTCCAGAAGACGGTCGGGAGCGTTGTAATCTGTTCCGCCGTCTTCTGTCTTCACCGAGTTGGTGATGCCGAGTGCAAACACTTCGTGGTCGGCATGTAGGTCGAGGAGTTGGGGTGCTTCCAGCGTCTTCACGACTCTGCTGTTCACCACGTCTGGTGTCGTCACGAGAACGCCGCCGGAGATGCCGACCGCTATCGCTTGCTTGAGTCGCGCCTCGGTGTCGCCTGGGGGCAGATCGTCTCGGTCCCGCCAGACAGGGATGCCGGCGGCGCGGAAGAGCCAGGCGAGCTCCGCAGCAACATCCGTGCCATCGTTCTGGCGGTACGAGATGAAGACAGGGTCTACGGGGTCAGGAGTGGCGGAACCGGATGTCATGGCATCTCCTTGTGTTCTTCAGCGATGAAGGCGGCGTGCCTCACCGCGTCATTGGCGTCTGCGCTGTTTCCAGCAGGCGCGATAGGCAGCCTCGTGGGTATCACTGGCCAGATTCGGTCCCGTTCTATCAGCCAGGTTGCAACGACCACTCGTGCCGATGAATCGAACCCGGCGATGATTGCGATGAAGTGGTCGAATCCCAATTCGGGATCGTTCAGATGACGCATGTACGAGTGGAGATCGATCTCGCTCGGGGAGAGTCCTCCGGTTGGGTGGGTATGCCATTCGCCTATCCACTGGCTACTGTCCTCCAGCCAGGCGGAGTCCGCAAGATGCCGAGCATGGTCGAGGTCTCGCATAAAGCTGCGTTCGCCGTGGGTGGCGTTGGGCCCAGGTCCGCCAGCGTGCCTGATATCAATCCCATCGCGGCCGTCGACTCCGAGCAGGATTCCGCCCGTTTCGAGTCCATCGGTGGATCGCGAAGCTTCGCGCGCAATCGAGCTGAGCGCGACGTCGGTGATCGTCACCGGGGGCACCTCTCCTCGACCTGTCATCCTGGCGAACAGGTGGGGCACGATGTGCGGGGTCTGGGGATGGACGACCACCGAACATCGCCGGCTTGGCTGAGGTTGAAGGGAGCTGCCAGGTCACCTGCTGGTTGGAGACCGATGATGGCGTGTTCGCCGGGAACCTGCTGGGTGTGGTCGCCGTGAAGCGATTCCAGCAGCGTCGCGACGGCTACTTTTGCGGCGAACGTGCCGATGTATCGGAGATCAGGCGGCACAGCCGTCATCGGCTGATGGACGCGTCCGGTGCCGTACTCCAACTCCTGATCGGCCTCAGCGTCCATCGCCCCTTGATCTGCAAGCTGCTGCCGTAGACAGAGGAGACATCCGAAGCGGGACGTAGGACGTAGCCTGATGACTTCTCCGATCGAGCCACTGTCGAGCATACACGCCAAAACCGCCGCCTTCTGTGCGCGCCTGGACAGGTGGCTGACGACGCGCCTGGGAGCAATGCCGTCGGCGGCACAGAGCACCAGATCGACGCTATTGACGATGGGCCGGATATGGTGGGCCTCGGCAACCACGTCACGTCTGTGAGCTACCACGGTCTGCTGCGGCCAGTGTCGGGCGAGGTGATCCTTCATGGCCGCTACCTTGAATCGCCCGACGCTTTCGGCTCCGAGAGCGTGGCGGAGCATGTTGTGCCAGAGGAATCGGTCCGGGTCGACGAGTTCCACACGTCCGACTCCGTACCCCGCGAGGGCCTCTGCTGCGGCGCTCCCGATGCTGCCGCAGCCCACAACCATGACGCTATTGGTGGCGAGTTGCTCGATCGGCCACTTGCCGGCCAATTGCGCCAGGCCAACAACTTCTGGCTCGATCTCGATAGGGAGCGGTTCCACACCGTCGCGTCGGACAGCCCATCCCGCAAACTCCGAAGCCCCGGCCTCTACCAGCTCCGGTGGAAGGTCGGGGTCGTGGGTGACAACCACGCCAAGGTTGTTGCCGGGGTCGGCGACGCCTGGCACCAGCTCCCTGAAATCCTTGAACCCGATAGAGACATCGGGGCGTCTGGACAAGAAAAGATGGTGAAGATGAGCGTCGTTAGGTGCCACTCTGATCCACTGAGCTGCATGGTGGGGGTCGCCCGAGCGAAGCGCGGCGTACTCGCGGGGGACTTCGGCTGGGAGACGGATGTCTTTGCCGGTTTCCACGGCCTGGACGACGTACATATCGTCTGCGGGAGCACGGCGGAGCACCAGTGATCCGCGCGAAAGGTCGGAGCCTGCGATCTTAGTGACCGCGTCTCTGGGCATCACGATGTAGGGATTACGGGGAGGCATCCGCGTCTCCCACATCGTTCGGGTCTGGTGTTGCAGCTGCTTGCTGAATCGCTTGGTCAATCAGGTGGTCGTGCGATGGGTCAGAGACGATGCCGTTGACCGACATCTCATCAATGAGCCCGGCCTTCATGAGGGCGTACTCGATCCGCCACCCCGATGCTTTCGCCAGAAGCTCGGTGAGACTGGCCTCAGGCTGCCAGCCGCCATCGCTCTGGAGCAGGCAGAGTGATCCTCCTGGAGCTACATGCCATGCGGACTGTGTCTGTTCCCAGACCGACGGCTTCGGATCGAGGGAGTAGATGGTCGGCGGAACCATCGGGTGCGCTGCGGAGTAGGCGACGAGCACCCGCAGTTCCTGGTCCCCGAGCAGCGCATCGAGAGCTTCGGGCTTCGGCCTCTCGAAAGGCCAGCGGGGGAGGACGCCGATCCATCCGCCGTGCGGCAAGCCGTCGTCTGCGGGGCTCTGGAATTCGAGTAACGGCGCGAATGCCTGGACCTCAATTTGGTCGCGCGCCAGTCGCGCAGGTTCACACTCAGTCCAGAGCACGGGGCTGAGCGCCGTGGTGCCCGCGTCGTGATCCGGTCCTGTTGCGCGAGTCATCCCTGCGGAGTGTCCTTCACCGGCCGGGGCGCCGCGGGCACGACCGCAGGCGCCGGGTTGCCAGTGGAGGCGGGAGGCTTCGGGAAGTCGTCGCCAAAGACCTCGCCCCAGTGCTTGATCGCGGCGGCAGTGTCGTTGTTCACCTGCGCCCGGAAGGCCCTGATGGCGTTGTCTCGTGCGGATCGAAGGGAATCGACGAACTCGTCATAGTCGATGTCAGGCTGAATCGGTCCGCAGAGCCCAGCAGGATCGGCGACTTCGTTCCCACCCTCGATGTGGTAGCAGGCACTGACGAAGAACTGCTTGATCGCAGCGGGCTGGTTGACGTCCGTCGGCAGGAAGTCGAGCGCGAGGACCTCCATGACGAGAGACTTGATCTTGGTGTCTTGCTCGGCAGCCCACCACTTGAGCATCCGAACAGTGCCGGCGAACTTGTTCCACTGCGCGTGCCGATCCGCCACTTCGGCGATCAGGAACTCTGGGTCGCAAGCGACCCAGTCTTCCGAGAGTGCTTCCGGAATAAGGAGCCGCCCATCGCGGCGAAGCGCAGGCATGGCATCAACCGTGAACGCGTCAGGATCGTCGGGGTCATCCAGGAAGCACTTGACGGCATGGTTGCGCCACCGGGCCACCCGGACGGCGTGGTCGTAGGTGCCGTTCGTCGCCCCGAGCAGCGCGTTGACACGCCCGCGCGTGTAATCGAGAGCATCCGCGGCGGAACCTCCCGGAGTTCCCCACTCAGGATGCTCCTCCTGATCGAAGACGACGATCACATCGACGTCATGGATCGGGTCCTTGTGTGTCCCTCGCGCGAGCGATCCGGACGCGATGACTTCCTTCACGTCGACCTCGGCCCCGAAGGCATCCTTGAAGAGATCACGTCGAGTGCGGGCTTCGCGGACGTGCGCGATGTCGGCGTTCACGACGTCCTGGAAGGTCTTGAAGGCGTCAGTCACGCTCATAGTCGTTCTCCTGATTGGTTCGTCTGGTCGATCACCGTAGCCACTGCCACCGACATTGCTGTGCGGTGCGGAGCGCGGCACGGTGCCTACTTCTTCTTGCTGCCCCTGCCGGTGCTCTCGTTAGTCGTGGTCTTCGGGTGACGCTTCACCGTAGACTGCTTCACGAACCGGCCCGTGACCGCGCTGCGTCCTCGCTTGCCTGCCATGTTCCTCACCTCCTCTGTAGTTCGCGCTCGATGGCGTGCCTCCAGGTTGGAGCACGTCACGACTGTATCAGCAAAGCGGCATCAGTCTCGTTGAGACACGCAGTGTCGTATCAGCAACGAGTCAACGACGCGCTAGGCTTGCGCTCATGGAACGGAGACGGACAGAGGCGACTAACACGGCGAGTCCAGCATGACAGGGACCTCCGACACCGCCCCGGGCATGGAGCGACTCGACCTAACACAACTAGGTGCGATGCTCCGCGAACGTCGGGGGAAGCTGTCGCTTCGTCAAGCGGCTGCCGAGGCTGGCGTCAGCTTTAGCACCTTCACTCGCATCGAGGCAGGTGCTCAGCCCGACCTGACCTCGTTCACCCTTCTGTGCGCGTGGCTCGGCTTGTCGCCCGGGCAGTTCTTCATGCCGACGGCGTTGCGCGAGGTGGCGCCAATCGATGAGGCGATCGCGCATCTTGCTTCCGATCCGCGCCTTGAACCGGATGCTGCATCCAAGATCGCAGAGATGCTGCGCAGCATGTACGACGTCCTGGCCAAGGCGCCGGCTCAGCGCCAGGTGGTTGCTTGCCACCTCCGCGCCGCTTCGATGCTCCGGCCCGGGGTGCCCGAACGGCTCAACTCGCTCTTGGGTGAGATGCACAGCAAGTTGGCCGCGCGCGTTTCGGCTGGGGAGCTGTGACGCTACGTCGCGGGTTCAAGGCAGAGGCCGAACGTGAGGCCGCGCGGGTTCGGAAGGAACTTGGACTCGCCTCGCACGATCGCCTTGATCCGCGCGATCTCGCCAAACACCTGAATGTGTCGATCGTTGATGCCGCAGACTTGGTGGACGTCCGCGAGCTCGAAGAGTTGGAACGACTGCAAGCGTTCGCCTTCTCCGCCGCGACCTTCGAGATCGAGGATCGCCGGATCGTTGTCGTTAGCCCGCTCCGGACTCCGGGTCGGCAGAACAGCGATATTGCGCACGAACTGGCGCACATCATGCTGAAACACGACCTTGCTGAGATTCGTGAACTCAACGGGATGCCCTTCCGGACCTGCAAACCAGAGGAAGAGGAGGAGGCCACGGCCTTCGGGGGCACACTTCTTCTCCCGCGCCCACTGCTTCTCAGTGCAGCGCGTCGACGAACGCCCGTTGACCAAATTGCCGGCCAGTACGACGTGACGGTCGAGATGGCGCGCTTCCGTTACAACACCACCGGTGTCGCCAAGCAGGCTGTGTCCCGATAGGCGGGTCGAGAACGGTCCGCGGTTGGTTGCCGCTGTGAATCTCGGCGACCGATCGCTTGACCTGGGTCGGGACCGTTCTTGTGCGCGACCAACGACTCGATATCGCCGGTGCCGGTGACCAGCCTCGCGAGGCCATCCTGAAGGAGGAGGTGTGGGCCTGCGCTCGTCGCGCTGGTCACTGGACCGGGAACAGCTCCGACGGCGCGGCCGAGTTCGTGCGCGCGCCGGGCGACGGTCATTGATCCAGAGCGAACGCCGGCCTCAACCACGACGGTCACTGCGGAGAATGTGGCCATCAGCCGCGCCCGCGCGAGGAAGCGGTGGCGCGTCGGCACTGCGCCCGGTGGAACCTCGCTGACCATGAGGCCGAGGTCGGCCACTCGCTCAAGCAGTTCACGGTGGCCCATCGGGTAGGGGCGATCAACGCCGTTCGCCATGACCGCGATCGTGTCGCCACCGGATGCAAGGGCTGCTCGGTGGGCCGCTCCTTCGATGCCGTACGTACCGCCGGTCACGACTATCCGTTCAGCGTTGGCGAGGTCGGAGGCCAGCTGCCCGGCCACATGCTCGCCGTAGGAGGTCGCGGCCCTCGCTCCGGTGATCGTGACGAGATCGCCGAGTGGGCGCATGAGGAAGGATGTCGTGCCACGAGTCCACAGGACGTATGGCCGTCGGTCGCCAAGATCGTCGAGTGCGGATGGCCACTCCTTGTCGTCGGGTATCAGCGTGCCGATACCAGCGCGCTCGGCTTCGACGATGTGCTGCGCAAGTGTCCGAGCATCTGAGCGCTCGAACTGGGCACGCCAGACCTGAGCGTCAACGGTGCTGAGGCCCGGCACCACGTCATCACCCTCGGCGAGTCGAAACAGCTCACGCACCCCCAAGTCGCCCAGGAGGCGGCCTGTCACGGCGTCGTCTGGTTCGACGATCATCGACAGCACCATCCGTGCTGTGCGCTCGTCCTGGACTGCCTGGCTCAGGTTCGTCATCCTCGGGTCCTCTCGCTCCTACAGGAGGTGTGCACCGCGAGCCCGAACCCGAAGGGCGAAGGGTTCCGTGAACGCCGACCCCGGCGTACAGTGGGTGGTGAGGCAGGTTCTCCTCATATTGCGGGTCCTTCGGGACGGCCCTCGGGCACTAACACACGTTCTGCCTCCTCGACGGAGTAACACGTGTGACGAGAGGCCCGTCATGTTCCGCCTTATCTGGACGCTCAGCGTTCGCACCCGCGACTATCTGCACCGCTACATGCCGAGCAACCGACTGCTCGCTGCCATCCGCACCCGACGCGGACTCAAGTGGGGGATACCCGCGATGCTGGTCGCGCTTCCGTACATCCTGATCGCCAGCATCTGCTCTGGCGCGGCAGCCGACGACGGCCCCGGCTGGCTCCACCTCATCGTCCTGTGGGCATGCTGGAACGCACTCAAGTTCATCATCATGGGACCCGTGAGCGTCGTTCTGCTCACTCGCGCACGCCTGCGCGAAGCGACGATCCGTCGTCACCAGCGCCACGAAGCGCTCGCGGAGGCGAACACTCGGGTGCCGGTCCTTCGTGCCTAGGCTCAACCGGCGGCGGACGAGGACGCGGTGATCCGCGAACGACGGCCCCCGTCAGGCCGAATCACGACACCGTGCGAAGCGAGCGCTTGCCGGACCGCCTGAGGCCCCGCCCCGACCTTCATGCCGACCTCTACCAGCGTCAACCCGCTGAGGTAGAGGTCGGCTGCTTCATGGATGCGGGAAGGATCGAACCGTCCACGGCGAATCGTCACCTCCCGACGGGCGAGGTGGGTGGCGACCGTGCGGCGGTTCACTCCGAACACGGATGCCAGCTCCACTAGCGTTGCGCCCTCGCGGTACTGCGCCACCAGATCGTCCACCTGCTCCGGTCGAAGGAGGGTTTGAGCCATCCCAAGTGATCGCACCACTCGCCCCCTGGAGTCGGAAACGGTAGGCTCGGAGGAGCGCTGGTTGTGGTTGTAGAAGCCCCGTGACCTGCGCAAGGACAGGGTTTTCAGGTGTGGGCAGGGGTTCTCAAACTCTCTACGGAGGTCCACCGGACAATCCGCCGGAATCACTTTGATTCCGGCGGATTTTTTTGTCTCCGGAGAAACCGGCGGCAAGAGGACATGGCGGACGCCGGCCCGCAGCCACGAGCGATTCGGGCCCGATTGGCGTGCCGGGCAAAAGTGCATTAAGCTGGTCAGGTTGCTCCGGGGGATTTCACCGGTAGCAGCACAGTCCGGGGCTGTGGCGCAGCTGGTAGCGCACCTGCATGGCATGCAGGGGGTCAGGGGTTCGAGTCCCCTCAGCTCCACCGGAGGCACCCTGGGGGTGCAAAAGGGACGGTCCCCACTTGGGGAACGTCCCTTTTTTCGTCCCGCACGATCCCTCTTCGTCCGGTCATATTCCGTGGCGGCCAGCTAAAGCCATTCCGTCCGCCGCAGCGGCGGTTCCCCGCCGCCGGGCCTCTGGACCAGGACCTGGTTGACGCCCGTCAGCCCGTTCTCAAAACCCAGGGCACTGGATGCCATGTACAGCCGCCAGACCCGAGCGCGCCCCAGACCGGCAAGCTTCACCGCATCGTCCCAGTTCGCTTCAAGCCGGTTCACCCAGGCCCGCAAGGTCAACGCATAGTGGCGGCGCAACGCCTCAACGTCCAGGATCTCGAACCCGGCGCCCTCGAGTGCGGTGGCCATCTCGCCCAGGCTGATCATCTCGCCGTCGGGAAAAACGTAGCGGGGAATGAAGGAATCCGGGTCGGGATCGGTCGGGCCTGCATTCCAGGAAATGGCATGGTTCAGCAGCCGCCCGCCAGGCCGGAGGAGGCTGAACAGGGCGGCCGCGTATCCCGGTGTCTGTTCCCGCCCCACATGCTCGGACATCCCGATTGAGCTGATGGCATCGAAAGGACCGTCCCGGACATCCCGGTAATCCTGCACCCGGATGTCCACACGTTCCGTCAGGCCTGCATCCGCAGCGCGCTTTCGCGCAAGGATGGCCTGCTCAGTGGAGAGGGTAACGCCTACAACGCTGGCCCCGTACTTTCCGGCGGCGTGCAGGGCAAAACTTCCCCATCCGCAGCCCACATCAAGGACGCGCATCCCCGGTTTCAGTCCCAGCTTGCGGCAGACGAGGTCAAGCTTGGCTTCCTGCGCGGCGTCCAGTCCGGCGGTAAGCTGCCCCCCGTCGCTCATCCGGGCGTCCGATCCTTCCGGCCATACCGCACACGAATACACCATGGACGGCCCCAGGACCAGGGCATAAAAATCGTTGCCCACGTCGTAGTGGTGGGAGATGGCTGCCGAGTCACGGCGGCGCGAATGCAGCCGCCCCTTCCGCACCACCCTGGCCTCTTCCGGGGGAGGGGCAGGGTTTGGACCCAGGGCTCCCAACCGGACAGCGGTGCGCAGCAGGATCCAGATCTCGCCCGCCGTGAGCGGCCGGAACGGGCCGGGCTCCGCGAACTTCCCTGCCGAGCTGAGGGCCGTGAACGCTGCGAAGATATCCCCGGGGGAGTCAATGTCGCCGGCCACATAGGCCCTGCTGAGTCCAAGTTGGCCGGGGGACCACAGGATCCTCCGCAATGCCCGGCGGGACCGGAACTCCAAAACGGGAGCCCCTTCCGGCCCCGCCTCCGAGCCGTCCCATGCGCGCAGGCGCAGCGGCAGTTCTTCCGTGCCCAGTACAACCGCCAGGGCTTTGGCCAGCCTTCCTGCATTTCCAGTGCTTGTGGTCATGATGCTCCTCCCGTCTCCATGGGCCAAGACTAAGGCCGCAGCCCCCCGCACGACTATCATGGGTGGGTGAGTCCTGCCCAAGCCGACGTCGTTGTCATTGGCGCGGGACAGGCAGGGCTTTCCGCCGCCTACCATCTCCAGCGCCGCGGCGTGGACTACGTGGTGCTCGACGGCGAGGACGGTCCCGGAGGCGCGTGGCGGCACCGGTGGAAGAGCCTGAGGATGGAGACTGTCAACGGCATCAGCGATCTTCCCGGCATCGCCAAGCCCGCGGTGGATCCCCGCGAACCCAGCTCGGAGTTCCTGACCCGCTACTTCGCCGGCTATGAGGAAGAACTGGGCCTGGTTGTCCGGCGGCCGGTGAAGGTGCGTTCTGTCAGCAGGGAAGATTCAAACCCCGTCGGCCGGCTGGGAATCAGCACCACAGCCGCCGGCGAGTGGACAGCGAGGGCTGTCATCAACGCCACGGGCACCTGGACCCGTCCCTTCTGGCCCATCTACCCCGGGCAGTCGTCCTTCCGGGGACGGCAGCTGCACGTGGCGGACTACGTGTCTGCGGAGGAGTTCACCGGCCTCCACGTGATAGTCGTGGGCGGAGGCATCTCGGCCGTGGGGCTCCTTGACGAAATTTCGCGCGTGACCACCACCAGCTGGTTCACCCGCAGGAGCCCTGTATGGCGGGACCAGGAGTTCAACGCCAAGGCAGGGCATGATGCCGTGGCCCTGGTGGAAGAACGCGTCCGCAAGGGCCTGCCCTCGCAAAGCGTAGTATCAGTAACGGGACTGATCTGGACGCCGTCCCTGCGGGCAGCGGAAAAACGGGGCGCCCTTGACCGGTTGCCCATGTTCACCGCCATCCAGCCCAGCGGTGTCCGGCTAGCGGATGGCGGCTTCCTGGAGGCGGACGTCATTCTGTGGGCCACCGGGTTCCGGGCGGAACTTGAACACCTCGCCCCGCTGCACCTCCGGGGACCGGGCGGCGGAATCGTGATGGAAGGAACCCAGGTGGCAGCCGAACCCCGGGTGCACCTGGTGGGCTATGGCCCGTCGTCGTCCACCATTGGCGCCAACCGGGCAGGACGGGCAGCGGTGGCGGCCATTCTCAAACTGCCCGGAATGCAGGTAGCGGCGTCACCCGCACCATGGGGCTGAGTGCCGCTTCCATCCGGCCCGATACGGGCCCCAAGAACAACGCACAGGAAAGCGGCAGGAACCATTGGCATTGAACACTCTTGACGATCTCTTCGGCGCGCTCCGGCGGCGTCCGGACGTGGAGGCACCCAACCTCCAGGCATGGGACGCCACGGACCGGCTCCTGCTGGAAACCGCTGCCGGGATCATGGCCGGCCCAAGCGGTGTGGCCATCATCGGAGACAGGTACGGCGCCCTCACCCTCGGTGCACTCGCTGCCCTTACGCCCGGCCCAGTCCGCGTGCACCAGGACCTGATCACCGGAGAACGCGCCCTGCAGCTCAATGCGGCCGCGCTGCGGCCGGCCGCTGTGCTGCCAGACACCGCGGCCGAAAGTGGCGGCAGCACAACAAGCGGCCAGGGCTTCACCCAGCTTCCCCTGGGTTCCGCCCTCCTGGCCGGCGCGAAGACGGTACTCCTGCAGCTGCCAAAAACGTTGGCTGAACTGGACGAGATCGCGGCGGCGGTGGCAAGGTATGCGGCTGCGGACGTGGTGCTCCTGGCCGGCGGCCGGATCAAGCACATGACGCTCGGCATGAACGCCGTGCTTGAGCGCCACTTCGGTTCAGTCCAGCCCCAGCTCGCCCGGCAGAAATCCCGTGTCATCGTGGCCACGGGGCCGCGGCGGGACGGTGAGCGGGAACAGTACCCGGTGGTGGAGCACCTCGCGGAACTGGACCTTGACGTGGCCGCCCACGGTGCCGTCTTCGCGGGTACCAAACTGGACATTGGCACGCGGTTCCTGCTGACCTTCCTGCCGCAGATGAAGGCAGCCCGGCATGCCGTCGACCTGGGTTGTGGCACCGGGATCCTGGCTGCCATGTATGCCCGCCAGCATCCGGGCTCGGCGGTGACCGCCACGGACCAGTCCGCCGCCGCTGTGGCCTCCGCGCGGGCCACAGCCGGGGCAAACGGGTTATCCGAAAGGATCACGGTGCTCCAGGACGATGCATTGGGCACCATGGCCGCAGCCAGCGCTGACCTGGTCCTGCTTAATCCGCCGTTCCACACGGGTGCGGGAGTGCACGCGGGTGCCGGATTGAAACTGATTGAGGCGGCAGGCCGGGTCCTCACCCCGCACGGTGAACTGTGGACGGTCTTCAACCGCCACCTGCCCTACCTGCCCGCGCTGGAGCGCCATGTGGGGCCCACCGTCGTCAAGGGCCGGAACCCCAAGTTCACCGTGACCGTCAGTACCCGTCGGAGCAGCGGACCGGCGGACGCATAACCACCAAACGCCCGCCTGCAGCCCCGCCGGGGGCCAAGGCAGCCACGCCGCGCCGTCGTCCGGGCGTATGGGTCTGCGCCCACGCGTAACGTACGATTCATGCATCACCATAAGTACGTGGCCGAAGACGTTTAGGGGACGCTGTGACTGAGATCCGCCAATCCTCACCGAGGCGCGGAACCAACCTGCCAAGGATGGGGGACTTCAACCTCACGGTGATCCTCGATGCCATCCGCAGGTCCACCGGAGGGCTGAGCCGGGTGGAGCTCGCCCAGATCGTGGGCCTCTCGCCGCAGACCATCTCCAACATTTCCCGGCGCCTCCTGGACCAGAACCTGATTGTGGAGGCCGGCAAGGAAGGCAGCGGGCCGGGAAAGCCCCGCACCATCCTGCGGCTCAACCCCGGCGGCGTCTTCGCACTCGGAGTCCATCTTGACCCCGCCGTCACCACGTTCGTGGTCCTGGACCTCGTGGGGGCTGTTGTCCGGCATTCGCGGATCAAGACCCCCGGGGGCAACGATCCTTCGGCTGTCATCACCACCATCGCCGATGAGATCGCCCAGCTGGTGGCGGACTCGGGGGTGGACCGGGAAAGGATTGCCGGCCTGGGGCTCGCCGCGCCCGGTCCCATCGACCTGGACAACGGCACCGTGGTGGATCCGCCGCTGCTCCCCGGCTGGGACCGGGTGGAGCTGCGCAGTGCGCTGTCCGAAGCCACGGGATACTCCGTGCTGGTGGACAAGGATGTCACCAGCGCAGCGGTCGCCGAAACATGGGCGGGCGGGCCCAGCGGCTCGGGCAGCTTCATCTTCATGTACATGGGCACCGGCATAGGCTGCGGCATCGTGCTCAATGACGAAGTGATCCGGGGGACGTCCGGCAATGCAGGCGAAATCGGGCACATCGTGGTGGATCCGGACGGTCCGCAGTGCGACTGCGGGCTGCGCGGGTGCGTGAAAGTCACGTGCATTCCCCAGGTACTGGTGGCCGAGGCGGAAGCTGCAGGCATCCTGGACGGTTCACGGTCGGGCAACAGCGGCGCGGAGATCCAGCAGAGCTTTTCCCGGTTGTGCGATCTCGCCGACGAGGGAAACGAACAGGCGCTGGCCATCATCGACAAGTCCGCCGTGCGGGTGGCAAGGGCGGCAGCCGTGGTCACCAACACCCTGGACGTTGAGCGGGTGGTATTCGGCGGGCCGTTCTGGAGCCGCCTCGCTGAACGCTACCTGGAAAAAGTTCCGGCACTCCTGGAAGCCCACAGTGACACCCGGCTGATCCATCCCATCGAGGTGGTAGGCACGGGTGTAGGGGACGACGTCGGCGCCATCGGCGCGGCCTCCCTGGTCCTGGAACACACGCTGGCCCCGCGGGCCCAGCGGCTCCTCCTGGAGAGCTGAAGGTTGCGCGCGGCAGGGGTGCCTTGCCTGCAGCAGGACGCCCATCTAGCATGTGCATAAATGCCGCGGCTGGGGGCCCGCTGCCATAGGGGTCCCAGCCATCAACTGAATGGAGCGCCATGCGTCGCAGGACCCTGAAGGCCATGTCCCTCATTGCTGCGGCGGTGGTCGTCCTTACGGCGTGCAGTCCTGGCGAACCGGGTGATTCTTCAGAAACCCTCAAAGTCGCTTACCAGAAGACGGATTCTTTCACCGCCCTGGACACCATGATGCAAGCCGCCAAGCAGGATTTCGAGGCGGCCCACCAGGGCGTCACGGTGGAGCTGCAGCCCATCCAGGCGAATGACGACGACTACGGGACCAAACTGGCCCTTGCCTTGAGATCACCGTCCACGGCGCCTGACGTCTTCTACGAGGACACGTTCAAGGTCCGCTCCGACGTTGATGCCGGGTACCTGCTGAAGCTTGACAGCCACCTTGAAGGCTGGGAGGAATGGGACAATTTCGACGACGGCGCCAAGGCAGCAGGGCGGGCGGACGACGGCGGTACGTACGCGGTGCCGCTGGGCACCGACACACGCGCCATCTGGTACAACAGGAAGGTCCTTGAGGCCGCCGGCGTCACCCTCCCTTGGGAGCCGCGGAGCTGGCAGGACATCCTGGACACGGCCAGGAAGATCAAAGCCAACGATCCCGCGGTCATCCCGTTCAACCTGTACGCCGGCAAGGGGACCGGTGAAGGCACTGTCATGCAGGGCTTCTACGAACTTCTCTACGGAACCGGATCCAGCCTTTATGACGAAGACGCGGGGAAATGGGTGGTGGGCTCTGCCGGGTTCACGGATTCCCTGGCCTTCCTGAAAACCCTGTACGACGAACAGTTGGCCGTCTCTCCCGCAGAGGCCCTGGATGCCAATGTGTGGAAAAAGGTCTTCGGCGAATGGTTCCCCAACGCCAAGCTGGGCGCCACCGTGGAAGGCTCCTACGCGCCGTCGTTCTGGCAGGACGGCGGAAGCTACGAGTGGCCCGGTTACGAGCAGGAGATGGGCGTTGCCCCGTTTCCCACCCAGAACGGCCAGGCTCCCGGAGCCGTGAGCATGTCCGGCGGCTGGACGCTGGCACTCGGGGCGGGAACCAAGGAGCCTGAGCTGGCCTTCAGTTTCCTCACCACCGCCCTCAATAAGGAAAACTCCCTCGCCTTTACGGTGGAAAGTTCGCAGATTGCCGTGCGCAAGGACGTTGCTGCCGACCAGGGATACCTGGACGCCAACCCGTTCGTGAGGGACGTTTCGGAGCTTGTTTCGGTGACCCGGTACCGCCCCGCCACGTCCGACTACCCGCGGATCTCCGCTGCTGTGCAGGAAGCAACGGAAGCCGTGATCACCGGTACCCGGACCCCTGAACAGGCGGCGGCGGATTACGACGCCGCAGTGACGGACATCGTGGGTGGCGGGAAGACCGTCCGGAAGTAGACCGTGCAGCTTTCCTCCGCGGCCCGGCAGTGGCTTCGCTACTTACCGGTCCTCCCGGCCGTCCTGCTCCTGGTGGTTTTTCTTGCCGGCCCGGTGCTGTGGGCGTTCCAGGCCTCACTCACCAATGCCGGACTGACCGGCCGCAGTGCCCGCAACCCGTCGTGGGTGGGCCTGGAGAACTACCAGCGGCTGCTGGCGGATCCCGTGTTCCCGCTCTCCCTCCTGCTCACCGTGCTGTTCGTGGGCGGTTCGGCGGTGCTGGGGCAGAACCTGCTGGGGCTCGCCCTGGCTGTCCTGATGCAGCGGGCCCGGCCTGTGGTCGCGGCTGCGGTTGGCACCACCGTGGTTGCCGCCTGGGTGCTTCCCGAAATCGTGGCCGCCTTCGCCGCCTACGCCTACTTCAGCGCCGACGGGACCTTGAACCAGCTGCTCGGCGCTGTGGGGCTGGGCCGGACTGACTGGCTCTACGCCTTCCCCATGGTGGCTGTGATGCTGGCCAACGTGTGGCGGGGCACGGCGTTTTCCATGCTGGTGTACCGTGCTGCGCTCAACGAGGTCCCTTCCGAGGTCAGCGAAGCGGCCCAGATGGACGGCGCGCACGGCTGGCAGCGGCTCTTCTTCATCACACTGCCCATGATCCGCGGAAGCATTGCCACCAACCTGATGCTGATAACCCTGCAGACACTTGCCGTGTTCACCCTCGTCTGGGTGATGACTGCGGGCGGGCCGGCCAACGGCAGCACCACCCTGCCGGTCCTCGCGTACCTCGAGGCGTTCAAGTTCGGGGACATCGGATACGGGACGGCTGTGGCATCCGTGCTCATCCTCATCGGTGCCGTGTTTGGCGTGGCCTATATCCGGCTGCTCAGGGATCCCAAGCCATGACGGCCCCCGCCAGGACCTCGCGCAGGCTTCCGGCCGGCACGCACGTGTCCACCCCGCGGCGCAGGAGGAGTACGCCGGCTGACGTGGTGCTGCTCCTGATCGGTGCCTGCTTCCTGCTGCCCCTGCTCTGGCTCATCGTGGCATCCCTCGACGCCGAAGCCGGACACGAGCTTAAGCTTCCGGAAACGGTCGGCCTGGCGAACTTCGCCGCCGTCGCCACACCGGAGCTGCTGCTGCGGCCCCTGTGGAACAGCATGGTGCTCTCCGGGGGGACCGGCGCTGTGACGTTGGCGGCAGCGGTGCTTGCTGCGTACCCGTTGTCGCGCTACCAGTCCAGGTTCAACCGCCCGTTCCTGTACACGGTCCTCTTTGGGACGTGCCTGCCCATCACCGCCATCATGGTGCCGGTGTACGGGCTGTTCGTCCAGTTCGAACTGCTGGACTCGATGCCTGCCACTATCTTCTTCATGGCCACCACCACGTTGCCCATGGCCATTTGGATGACCAAGAATTTCATGGACGGTGTCCCCGTGTCCATGGAGGAAGCCGCGTGGGTGGACGGCGCCACCAGGATGACTGCCCTTCGCACCATCGTGCTGCCGTTGATGAGGCAGGGCCTCGGGGTGGTGTTCATCTTCGTGTTCATCCAGGCATGGGGGAACTTCTTCGTCCCCTTCGTGCTGCTCCTGTCGGAGGCGCGCCAGCCTGCCGCGGTGTCCATTTTCAGCTTCTTCGGGCAGCATGGGGCAGTGGCCTACGGCCAGCTGGCGGCATTCTCTATCCTGTATTCACTACCGGTGCTGGCTCTGTACGTCATCGTTGCCAGGGGCGCAGGCAGTTCCTTCGCACTCTCCGGAGCTGTGCGGGGCTGACGTCCGGTGGGCGTGGGGCGCAGCGGATACCGGCCTAGTTGCCGGAACCGATCTGGAACTGGTCCTGGAAGGCTCCGGTGGTAGCTATGAAACGGGCAGTGAGTGACGTTTCGGTGAGCCGAAGGTCCAGCAGCCCGTGGCTTGGGCTGGCGTTGCGGCCCGAGTACGCAGCGAAGTATGCCGCCTCTGGATCGCCGGTATTTACGTCCCTCAGGTCAGTGCCGCCCGTGCCAACCGTTGCGAACACGGTTCCCGAGCCCTTTTCCAGGGTGTTGTCGCCGTCATTCACGCAGTCTGCGGTGAAGATCCCTGGTTGGATTCCTGGGCAGCCGGGCCCGACGGACAATTGCTTACTGCGCTGGTACAGGTGTTCATGGGCGTTGAGGACCAGATCGACTTTCTTGGTGAGCATCATGGTAGTGATCGCAGTTCCCGCCGGGCAGTCGTAGACGCCCATGGACAGGCACGGAGTGTGCATTCCCACCACAACCCATGGGATGCCGGCGGTCCTGGCATCGTCGATTGCGGCCGCCGTCCATTCATAGTTGGGGCTCCCGGGAGTGTAGTCCCACGTTCCGTCGGCAAAGGGAATGCCGGGCGATACCATGATGAACCTGGCCAGTGGCTCCTGCAGCGGGACGTCCGCGTAATACTGGCGGCCATAGGAGCCCACCAGCCCGGGCAACCGGTTGGGGAGGCATGCGGCAAAGTCGTCGATGTTGCCGTTCAGGCCATTGCTTTCATGGTTGCCGGACACAAGTTCGAACGGCAACCCGGTCCCGGCGTTTGAAGTCACCAGATCGCACCAGCTTTGCTCGCTGCCCTGTACCCCATATGACAGGTCACCCAGGGCGAAATGCAGGTCGGGCTTGATGGCGCCAATCCGTGCCAGGACTGCAGCTGCTGCTGGACGGGCGGAGTAGTCGCCGGCGGCGGTCACGTGCAGTTCGCGGCCGGGAAGGGGGACGGACGTGGGCGGTTCTCCCGGGGCCGCAAACGGCGCGCCCGCGGAAGGCAAAGGCTCCTGCCGGGGAAGCGTGGGGGCCTGCCAAGCTATGAGTCCCAATACGGCCGCGGCGGCGAGAACCACGCCTGCAACGGCGGGCATGGTTCTGCGACCGCGCATTGCGGCTCCCTTCGCCCTGCTTCGCGGGCCGCTTTAGTCGATGTCCTCCATGACCACCCCGAACGGGAGTGTCTCGTCGATGTGGGCCTGGTGGCCGGTGGCTCCGGGGTTGTAGGTGACCCGGACGCCGTGCAGTTTGTCCGCCGCCGATTGCTGCAGGACGGGCTTGACGGTGCTGACGAACATCTCGCTCTTGTCGGCGAGAAACTCCTTGTAACTGGCTGGAAGCTCGCTCATGTCAAAAGAATAGACCTCGCACCCCTTCATGGGGAGGGGTCCCCATTGCCCGGATCACGGCATTGTTCTTGGATAGGATGGCGGCGGAGTGCAGCCGGCCGGCAGCCATGCCCAGTACAGCCACCAGGGGGAACGTCCAGTGCTTTCGACCAGCGCGTCCGCAAGAATCGAGCCGGCGGAACTGGCCCGGGCACAACAGCTGGCGGCCGGCATCGGCCGGAGCTTCGACACGAAGGTGGTAGGCCAGTCCAGGCTGCGGGAATCGCTGCTGGTGGGCCTGCTGACGGGCGGGCACATCCTGCTCGAGAGCGTCCCGGGGCTGGCAAAGACCACGGCGGCGCAAACGCTTGCGGACGCCGTCAGTGGAGATTTCCGGCGCATCCAGTGCACTCCGGACCTGCTGCCCAGCGACATTGTGGGCACCCAGATCTACGATGCCGCCAAAGGCACCTTCGTCACCCAGCTGGGACCGGTCCACGCCAACATCGTGCTCCTGGATGAGATCAACCGTTCCAGCGCCAAGACCCAGAGCGCCATGCTCGAAGCCATGCAGGAACGCCAGACCTCCATCGGGGGGCAGGAATACCGGCTGCCTTCGCCCTTCATGGTGCTCGCCACGCAGAACCCCATCGAGCAGGAGGGCACCTACCAGCTGCCCGAAGCCCAGATGGACCGGTTCATGCTCAAGGACGTGCTGGACTACCCGTCCCCGGCGGAGGAGGCAGAAATCATCCGCCGCATCGACGCCGGGGTGTACACCGCGGACCAGGCGCCCGCTGCCGCTGCCTCCCTGGATGCCCTCACGGCAGTCCAGGAGCTGGTCCGGCGCATCTACCTTGACCCCGCCGTCATCAACTACATCGTGGGACTGGTGTTCGTCACCAGGAATGCGGGCCAGTACATTGATCCGCGGCTGGCCGGATTCATTGAATTCGGCGCCAGCCCCCGGGCAAGCATTGCCTTCAGCCAGGCAGCACGGGCGGTGGCCCTCCTCAACGGCAGGGACCACGTCATCCCGGAGGACGTGAAGTCCCTGGCCCACCGGGTCCTGCGCCACCGCCTGATCCTGAACTTCGACGCCGTGGCTGAGCAGGTCCGGGTGGAAACGGTGATTGACGCCGTCGTCGCTGCGGTCCAAACCCCCTGAGGGCGGCATGACCAGTCTCCTGACCCGGGTGAAGTCGGACATGGCCATCTTCGCGCACCGCAAAGCCCGCGGCATGCTGGACGGCGAATACGGTTCTGTGTTCCGCGGCCGCAGCCTGGACTTTGATGACCTGCGGGCCTATGTGCCGGGGGACGAGGTCCGCGATATCGACTGGAAAGCCACCGCGCGCCACGGGTCGCCGCTCATCCGGCGCTACGTGGCCGTCCGCCGGCAGACTGTCCTGCTGGTCACGGACACCGGCCGCAACATGGCAGCTGTCTCCCGCACCGGGGAGTCCAAGAAGGACGTGGCCGTGATGGCCCTGGGGGTCATGGCATACCTCGCGCACCGGCACGGCGACCTCGTGGGGCTGGTCTGCGGCGATTCCGAACGGACGACGGCGCTGCCCGCCAAAGGCGGTGAGGCGCACCTGGAGCGCCTCCTGAGGCAGGTGGATTCCGCGGCGACACTGGACGCCGCCCCGAGCAGGCTTGAGGACCAGCTGGACCACGTGGCACGAAGCGTCAAAGGACGCCACCTCCTGTTCGTCGTCGCCGACGAGGTGGCAGCGACTGCGGCCATCAGCCGCTTGCTCCGGCGGTTACGCGCCCAGCATGAGATCCTCTGGCTCACCATCCGGGATGCCGAACTGGCCCCGCAGGGCACATTCCTCCCGCCGGGTCCCGGGACGGATTCCTACAGCGTTTCCGGCTCCTACCCTCTTCTTTCACACCTTGCCGGCGTCCCGGAAGTTGCCGCCGCCTACGCGGGCGCCGTCGCCGAACGGGACGCCGGGCGGAAGGACATGCTGCGCCAGGCGGCGGTGACAGCGGGTGAAGTCGCCGGCACGGGGGACGTCATGACCTCGCTCTTCGCGCTCCTGGAAAGGCACCGCCGTGCAGGCTGACCAGGACTTCTACGGCCCGCTCCAGTATGCCCCGGCATGGGGCTGGGCCGGGGTCGCGCTCCTGGTCCTCGTGGCCGCCTGGTACGCCTGGCTCTTCATGGCCACCCGCACGGCACCGGACCTGGACAGCGGCACGCGGACCTCCCGGCTGACGGACCTGCCACGGCTGCAGGCCGCCTACCTGCAAAGGATCAATGATGTGGAGCGGGACGCCGCCGCCGGGAAGCTCAGCGCACGGGAGGCGCACCAGCACATCAGCCTCCTCCTGCGGAAGTTCGTCCGCGACGCCACCGGGGTGGACGCACCACGAATGACCCAGGCGGATCTGGCACGGCACCCCCTGCCGGCGGCAGCGGCCCTGGTGGGGGAGCTGTATCCGGCCGAGTTCGGCCCCGGACCGGTTCCGTCCGTGGCCGGTTCGGCCGCATCGGCCCGGAGGGTGGTGCAGGCATGGAACTGATCTGGTGGTGGCTGCTGCCGCTGGCCGTACTGCCGGCGGGCGCAGCGTTGTGGTGGGCCCTGAGGCCGGACAGGAAGGCCAACGCACGACGACGGCCGGTGGCGCACGCGGACAGGCTCACCCAGCTGCCGGAATACCAGGCGGCATTGCGGCGGCACCGCCGCTGGCTGGCCACCGCCGCGGTGGCCTGCACGTCGCTGCTCCTCTCCACGGCGGTGGCAGCCGCACGGCCCGTGGAAGTGACCACCGTCCGCCCGGAACAGCACAACCGGGACATCATGCTGTGCCTTGATGCGTCAGGTTCCATGAGCAGTGCCGACGCCGCCGTTGTGGACGTCTTCGCCACCCTCGCCAGCGAATTCGAGGGCGAGCGGATCGGCCTGACAATCTTCGACAGCACAGCCATCCAGGTCTTTCCGCTGACCGACGATTACGGCTACGCACAGGAGCAGCTGAAGCTGGCACGGGACGCTTTCACTGGTGTGCCCGGAAGTTCAGGATTCCTTGACGGCACGTGGAGCGGCCGGGGCTCGTCACTCATCGGGGACGGCCTGGCATCCTGCCTGAACAGCTTTCCGCACGGGAAGTTTGAACACCGGAAGCCGGAAAGCAGCGGCGACTCGGGGACCGGCCGGAACCTCACGGAACACCAGCGCTCGCGGACCGTCGTCCTCGCTACGGACAACTTCCTCTCCGGCGAGCCGATCCTGACCCTTGATGAAGCGGCCTCGCTGGCCCGGGACCGGGCCGTTCGTGTGTATGCGCTCAACCCGGGGGACCTCGACTACGGTGCCGGACCGGGCCAGCCCGGCGGGCACCTAAGGGCCGCAGCGGAGTCCACCGGCGGCGCCTACTATGCACTGGACAATCCCGAAGCGGTGCCCGGCGTGGTTCGCGGAGTCGAGGAAACGGAAAAAACAGCCCTGGAGGGTGTCCCGCGGGCCGTCATTTCCGACGAACCGGCGCTGCCTCTGGCCATAGCACTCCTGTCCGGGCTGGTCCTTGCTGTTGCCGGCTGGAGGCTGCGGCCGTGACACTGCAGCCAATCCTGCCGTGGTGGCTCCTGCTTCCCGTCCTCGTTGCGGCCCTGGTACTAACGGGATGGCGGCTCTACCGGGGCCTGCGGCCGGGCGCGGGGCGCGTCCCGGGGCGGGGGATGCATCCCGGCGTGCGGCCATGGCTTCGCCGGACAGCGCTCGTGCTGCTCCTGGCCGGTGCCGCGGTCCGCCCCGGACTGCCCGGCGGTGAAGCACAGGCTGTCACCACCGACCTCAACGTCTTCCTGGTAGTGGACACCACCACCAGCATGGTGGCCGAGGACTATGGCGACGGGCTGCCCCGGATGGAGGGGGTCCGGCGGGATATCGCTGCCATTGCCGGAGAACTGCCCGGAGCCCGCTTTTCCGTCATTACCTTCGACACCAAGGCACATGTCCGGATGCCGCTGACCACCGATACCCTGGCGCTGGACACCATCACCTCCGTCCTGGAACCGCAGGTGACCGCCTACGCCAAAGGCAGCAGCATCACCGCCGCACGCCAGGTGCTTTCCGAACGCCTGGAAGCTGCCCGTGAGAGCCACCCTGAACGGCCGCGCCTCGTCTTCTACCTGGGCGACGGCGAGCAGACCACCGGCCAGGAGCCCGGCCCGATGGACCTGGACGGCCTGGTGGCCGGGGGAGCGGTGCTGGGGTACGGCACTGCCGCCGGTGGAAAGATGCGGGAGAACACCGGGCGGGAGAACATCGGCCGCGAGGACGGCGGCGGCCCCACAGCCGGCGATGACCGTCCCTATGTCAAGGACAGCACCGGCGAGGACGCGGTCTCCAGCATGGACGAAGCCGGGTTGGAGCGGATCGCGGGACAGCTGGGCGTTCCCTACGTCCACCGGTCAGCAGGAGACCCTGTTGCTCCTGTCATGCGGGATGCGCGGGCAGGCGACATTGACGCCGGGTCCGTGGCTGATGGAATGCGGGAACTGGGGGCACGGACCGAGCTTTACGGGCTTCCCGCGGCCGGGGCCTTTG
Source organism: Pseudarthrobacter phenanthrenivorans Sphe3 (assembly GCF_000189535.1). Taxonomy (NCBI): domain Bacteria; kingdom Bacillati; phylum Actinomycetota; class Actinomycetes; order Micrococcales; family Micrococcaceae; genus Pseudarthrobacter; species Pseudarthrobacter phenanthrenivorans. The sequence goes on along the minus strand of NC_015145.1, from coordinate 2,306,673 downwards.
TCCTTGGCCTGGCGGAACTGGTCCAGCTGGTCCGCCAGTCCGCTGAGCTCCGGCCTGCCACCGCGCACCCGGCGAACAGGCGCCGTGTCACCAAGGCGGTGGTGCGATGACCCCGCGCATGGACGCTGGGCCCGGCAGGGCATCACGACGGCGCCTGCTCGCCTGGTCTGCTGTCCCGGTGGTCCTGGTGCTCTGCCTTGCCGCCAAGCTCCTGAGCCTTGGCCTGCTGGCCGGGCGTGCGGCGGGCGCTTTCGAGGCCAGCGACGCAACGTCCGTCAGAACCGCAGCGGAGGGGCTTCAACCGGCCAACATCATTGAGCCGCACAAAGCACTGTTCGCGGCGGGCGACGCCGATGTCCTTGCCGGGGACTTCGGCGCGGCCCGCCACCGGTTCGAGGAAGGGTTGGGCCTGCTCCCGCAGGCACGGTCCGGGTCCAACGAGGACTGCATCATCCGGGTCAACCTGGTCCTGGCAATTGAACACCTGGGCGACCAAAAGGCCGCGTCGGAAGATCCTGCCTCCGCGGCCGGCCTGTTCCAGGAAGCGCTCGCGGCCGTGGCGTCGGCACCGGAAGGCTGCTTCTCCGCAGGACATCCGGCCGGGACGGGAGATAAACTCGCCCGAGCTGAGGCACGGCTGCAGGAAAAACTCGCCGAGGGCACCCAGGAGCCGGCACAGGAAGGCGGGCAGGACGAAAACCCGCAAGAGCCCGGCCCGGACCCAGGGCTGCAGGACAAGCTGGAGCAGCTGGAGGACAGTGCGCGGCAGGCCCAGTGGGAACGCAACGAAGGGCGCGAACGGGAGGAATACCTGGGAGACACCCAGTACAACAGCCCTGCGCGTCCCTGGTAGGAGCCAGGAGGACGAACATTATTCCGTGCAGGAGCGAAAGCAGGCGTAAAAGTGCGTCTTAATTCGGACGCCAACTTGAATGCTCTCCCGGCCCCTCCTAGAGTCTTATACAAGTTACCGAGGTAACGTGTCAGCGATCCTCCTCCGGGAGGGTGTGGGTGCCCCCATGTGGGCCTGACATTTGCTCACGGAAAGCTTCGATCCAGGCGTAACAGTCGCGGCTGCGTCCTGTGGAGTTTTTCCGTGTTCCCCAAACTCAATTCATTGCCGGCTACCCCGCTTCTTGGCGGCGGCAGCCCCAATGGCCCAAAGCCAAGGACGCAAATGTCACCACCAAGCCTTATTGATACACACCCGAATCTCTCCGACGCCGCCCCGGTGGCGCTCTCCTATGAGCTGTTCCCGCCCCGTTCCCCGGCAGCCGCAGAAACGCTGTGGACCACCATCCGGGAACTGGAAACCACTGAGCCGGACTACGTCTCCGTCACCTATGGTGCCAGTGGCTCCAACCGGGACACCGCCGTCGAACTTATCAACCGCCTCCTGCTGGAAACGACGCTCCGGCCGCTGGCCCACCTGACCTGCGTCGGCAACACGCCCCAGGAACTCGCCGGAATCATTGGCGAACTGTTGGATACCGGCGTTCGCGGCATCCTGGCCCTTCGCGGCGACTTGCCCAAGGACGGCGGCGAACCTGCAGCCGGCTCACTGCGCTATGCGCAGGACCTGATCGAGCTCATCCGCCGGGTGGAGCAGCGCAGGTCGGCGCTGCTGTGCGCCGGAAAGATTGCGGTAGGCGTGGCGGCGTACCCCACCCGCCATCCTGAGTCACCCAGTGAAGAGCACGACGTCGAGGTGCTGCTTGCCAAGCAGCGTTCCGGCGCCGATTTCGCCATTACGCAGGTCTTCTTCCATACCGAGCAGTATGCGGACCTGCTGACCAGGGCCCGCCGTGCCGGCGTCACCATCCCGATCATTCCCGGGGTCATGCCGCTCACCAGCCTTCGCCGGCTGAAACGGCTGGGTGAACTGACCGGCGTGGAGCCCGCTGCGGAGCTGCTGGAACGCATGGCCGCCGCGGACAGCGACCTTGAACGCCTCCATATCGGAGTCGACGCCACCGTGGACCTGGCCAATGCGGCCCTGGACGCAGGGGCGCCGGGCATCCACATCTACACCTTCAACGAGCACCAAAGCGCGCTGGAGGTCCTGGACAAGCTGGCCCTTCCGCGGCGCAGCCACGCCAGCCTGCGCCGTCACTCCACGGCACCCCAGCTCGCCAGCTGAACAGCCGCAGAACACACACTTTCACCAGAGCGCCCGTTTGCGCTCCAACTTTCCGGGAGACTCCCATGACTGACTTCAGCACGCCCAAAACCACTCCCTTCCCGTCCGCCTCGCTCTTGGGCTACCCCCGCATCGGCCGCCGCCGCGAACTCAAGAAGGCCGTCGAGGCCTACTGGGCCGGCAAGATCGACGCTGCCGCGCTGGACGCCGCCGCAAAAGACATCCAGCTGACCACCGCAAGGCGCCTGCAGGAGCTCGGCCTGACCGAAGCCGCCGCAGTGCCGGGCACCTTCTCGTACTACGACCAGGTCCTGGACACCACCGCGCACCTTGGTGCTGTACCGGCCCGCTTCGGCAAGCTCCTCAACGCCGGGGGACAGCTGGACATTGACGGCTACTTCACGCTGGCCCGCGGCACCAAGGACCAGCAGCCGCTGGAAATGACCAAGTGGTTCGACACCAACTACCACTACCTGGTGCCGGAAATCGGTCCGGAAACCGAATTCACCCTTGCCTCCACCGCCAAGGTGGACGAGTTCGCCTTCGCCCTGGCCAACGGCATCGAAACCCGCCCGTACATTGTTGGCCCGGTTACCTACCTGCTCCTGTCCAAGGCGTCCGACGGCGCCCCCGCCGGGTTCGCGCCGCTGTCCCGCCTTGAGGACATCCTGCCCGTTTACGTCCAGCTGCTTGAGAAGCTCGCCGCCGCCGGAGCCACCTGGGTCCAGCTCGACGAGCCCGCCCTTGTGGTTGACCAGGACACCCCCGCCGGGGAAGTCGAGGCCGCAGTGGCCCGCGCCTACGAAGTCCTCACGGCTGGGGCCAAGCGCCCGCAGATCCTCGTGTCCACCCCGTACGGCTCACTGGACGGCCAGCTGGGCACCCTCGCTGCCACCAACATCGAAGCCCTCCACATCGACGTTTTCAAGGGCGCTGTTCCCTCTGCGGCCGCCCTCGCAGGCCTGGGCAACAAGACCCTGGTTGCCGGCGTCGTGGACGGCCACAACATCTGGCGCAACGACCTCGCCGGTTCCGCCGCGAAGCTGGACGAACTGAAGGCCGCGGCCGGCAAAGTCACCGTCTGCACCTCCACCTCCACCCAGCATGTTCCGCACGACGTCGCCGAGGAAACCCAGCTGTCCGATCAGCTCCGCAGCTGGCTGGCGTTCTCTGACCAGAAAGCCGTGGAGGTCAAGACCCTCGCGTCCTACCTGGCCGATCCCGCCTCCGCCCAGGCAGCAATCGACGAAGCGACGGCCGTCATCGGATCCCGCGCCACCGCAGAAGGCGTACGGCGCGCTGACGTGCGCGCCCGCACGGAAGCCCTGACCGCCGCCGACTTCGCCCGCTCCGAGTACTCGGTCCGGGAAGCCGCCCAGGAAGAAGCACTGCACCTGCCGCCGCTTCCCACCACCACCATCGGCTCCTTCCCGCAGACCCCGGAAATCCGTTCAGCCCGGGCACGCAACAATAAGGGCGACCTGACTGACGCGCAGTACGAACAGCTCATGAAGGACGAAATCAAGCGCGTCGTTGAGCTGCAGGAAGAGCTCGGCTACGACGTCCTGGTCCACGGCGAGCCCGAGCGCAACGACATGGTCCAGTACTTCGCCGAGAACCTTGAAGGCTTCGACGTCACGGTCCACGGCTGGGTCCAGTCCTACGGCTCCCGGTGCACCCGTCCGTCCATCCTGTGGGGCGACGTCACCCGCAGCGCTCCCATCACCGTTGCCTGGGCCGAGTATGCACAGTCGCTGACCAGCAAGCCGATGAAGGGCATGCTCACCGGTCCGGTCACCATCCTGGCCTGGTCCTTCGTCCGCGACGACCAGCCGCTGCGCGAGACCGCCAACCAGGTGGGCCTGGCACTGCGCGACGAGATCGCAGACCTCGAAGCCGCCGGCATCAAGGTGATCCAGGTGGACGAGCCGGCCCTGCGCGAACTCCTCCCGCTGCGCAAGGCAGACCACGCCGACTACCTCAAGTGGTCCGTGGACTCCTTCCGCCTGGCCACCGCCGGTGCTGCCGACGCCACCCAGATCCACACCCACCTCTGCTATTCCGAGTTCGGGGTGATTATCGACGCGATCGACGGCCTGGACGCTGACGTGACTTCCATCGAGGCCGCCCGTTCCCGCATGGAGGTTGTGCACGACCTCGAATCCCACGGCTTCGGCCGCGGCGTTGGCCCCGGCGTCTACGACATCCACTCGCCGCGCGTACCGGGTGAGGGTGAAGTAACCGAACTGCTGGCCACCGCCGTCAAGCACGTCCCGTCCCGCCAGCTCTGGGTCAACCCGGACTGCGGCCTGAAGACCCGCGGCTACGCCGAGACTGAAGAGTCCCTGCGCAACCTGGTAAAGGCAACCCGGACGGTCCGCGCGGAACTGCTGGCAGCAGCGAAGTAAGCACAAAAGAACGACGTCGGCTGCCCACCTCAGGTGGGCCGCCGACGTCGTGCGTTTAATATTTCCTCTTCAGGACTCCCAGAGGATTTCGTCGTCAACCACGCCGTCCTCGTCGGCCGAGGCCACCAGGACCTCGTCCGTGAAGTGCTCGCCCAGCGTGAAGTCCAGCACGAAGTAGCGCTCCGGCTGGCCCGGATAAATGCCCACGTGGCCCAGTTTTAGTGCCCTGAGGAACACCTCATTGGTGAGCTGGCTGCGGTGGGTCACTCCGAACACCTTCTGCAGCTGCTCGTCCTTGAGGGCATTGCAGTGGAAATGCAGGTACTCCTGCGGGCTGGTGCCTTCCTGCTCCAGCTCCGCGGCGATCATGTCCCGGACCTCGTCCACGAGTTCGGGCAGGAACCGCAACCGGTAGTCGACCTTGCGCAGCGCGGCTTCGTCAAAGTGGTCGTGGGCGGTGATGTTCAGGTCGAGTTCCAGCGGATGGCCCCGCAGCTCATGTTTGGCAGCGATGAAGTGATCCCTGCCGTGGTTGAGCTCAATTTCGCCAAAGTGCCGGCTCGCTACCTTGTTCATAGTTTCAACATAGACCTCAAGGGCGGTGCATTCCAGCGTTCAGGCCGAATTCACGGAGGTGCGCATCCCGGCGAGTGTCTCGGCCAGAAGGTCAACGAAGAGCTGCACCCGCGCGGTTTTCCGGTCATTGATAATGAGGGCGAAGACGTTGCGGGCAAGCCGGATTTCGGGGACATCCAGCACCACCACGCCCGCCGGCTTGTTGCGCAGCGCGAGCTCGGGAACCAGGGCGGCGCCCAGCCCGGCGGCCGCCATTTCCAGGCTGGCATGGAAGTCGTCGCTGTGGGCCACCACCCGCGGGTGCAGGTTGCAGCCGGCGAAGAGCCGCTCGATCACCATCGCGTCGCTGGTTCCCGGGTGGTGCATGATCCACGGCATGTCGGAGAGGTGGTCCGCTGCCACCTTGGCATCGGAGCGGAAGCCCCAGCCGGCCGGCAGCACCACACGGAAGTCGTCGTCCCCGATCCACTGCCGGTTGATGGTGTTGGGCCAGGCGAAGCCGGTCTGCCCCACCTGGAAAACCACGGCAAGGTCCAGTTCGCCGCCGGTCCGCAGCCCCTGGATGGTTTGCCCCGGTTCGGCCACGGACACCCTTAGATCGATGCCCAGGTTCTTCCACGCCGGGTTCTTCAGGATGCGCGGCAGCACGTAGGTTGCCAGGCTGGGGAAGATCCCCAGCCGGAGCTCCTGGTTCGCGGAGTCCTGCGTCCTTGCAGCGGAGGCCATCAGCGCTTCGATGTCCGTCAGCACCTTGGCGGCGTGGCGGGTCATGACGATGGCGGCTTCCGTGGGAACCACGCTGCGGGCCGAACGCTGGAACAGGACAACCCCGGTGTCGCGCTCCAGCGCGGACATCTGCTGGGAGACGGCCGAAGCCGTGTAGCCCAGTGTTGCCGCCGCTGCAGCGAAGGAGCCGAGGCGGGTGACCTCAAGGAGGGTCTTCAGGTGTACCGGGTTTACCACCCGCCCACAGTACTCCGCGGCAGCCGCCGAAAAAACTGCCGCCCATCCCACCCATCCACTGGGGAGATGGTGCCGAATTGCCCTCTGCATACCCAGCCCAGCGGCAAATGTTCAGCAGAGGAGCATAAATTGTCACCTAACCCAGCACCTATCGTCAGCGGGAGACGGCGGGTAGCCGTCATCGGCAGCGGCGTGGCCGGCCTGACCGCCGCCTATGTCCTCAACCGGCAGGATGACGTCACGCTGTTCGAAGCGGATTCCCGGCTGGGCGGGCACGCGCACACGCACGACGTGCCGCAGGCGGACGGGTCCGAAATCGGCGTGGACACCGGCTTCATTGTCCACAATGAGCGGACGTACCCCACGCTGCTGCGGCTGTTTGCTGAACTTGGCGTCGAGACCCAGGACTCCGAGATGAGCATGTCCATCCGCTGCGACGGCTGCGGCCTGGAGTACGCAGGGGCGCGCGACGGCGGCCGCGGAATCATTGCCACGCCCTCCAACCTGCTGCGCGGCCGTTACCTGCTGATGCTCCTGGAAGTCACGCGCTTCTACCGGAAAGCCCGGGAACTGCTGAAGACGGCACCGGTTTCGGCGGTGGATCCCGGCCTCAGCGCCCCCGAGCCCACGCTCGGCGAATTCCTGGCAAATGAAAACTTCAGCCCTTATTTCATCTCGCACTTCATGACGCCGGTGGTAAGCGCGGTGTGGTCCTGCGATCCGACAACCGCGCTGGCCTACCCGGCCCGCTACCTCTTCACGTTCCTGGGCCATCACGGCATGTTGGGCGTGAAGGGTTCGCCGCAATGGCGGACGGTCAGCGGGGGGTCGGCCAGGTACGTCGAGAAGCTCGTGGCTACCCTGCCGGATGTCCGGCTGCAGACGCCGGTGACCGCGGTCCGCCGGCACGCCCTGGGGGTTGAAGTGGTGACGGAAGACGGCGTGGAGGACTTTGCCGCCGTCGTCATTGCCACCCACCCCGCCCAGGCGCTGGGGTTCCTTGCCGACGCAACGCCCGCGGAGAAGGAAGCCCTGGGCGGGATGCCGTACTCGGTGAACCACACCGTCTTCCACCGGGACCCGTCGGTCCTGCCCTCCTCGGACAACGCCAAGGCCTCCTGGAACTACCGGCTGCCATCCTGCGAAGCGAGGCCGGACAAGGTGCTGGTCAGCTACGACCTCACGCGGCTGCAGCGGCTCAGCCCGGCGGACGGGAGGCCGTACCTGGTGAGCCTGGGCGAGTCGGAGCTCATTTCAGACGATGCCGTGCTGGACCGGATGGTCTATGAGCACCCGCAGTACACCCCCGAATCCCTGCGCGCACAGCAGGCCATCGCCGCGCTCAGCGACGGCCGCGTTGCCTACGCCGGCGCGTACCTTGGCTGGGGGTTCCATGAGGACGGTGCGCTGTCCGGCGTCAGGGCCGCGGAAATGTTGGGCAGGTCCTGGCCGGTGGCGCAGGCTGCCGACCGGATGGACTCCAGGGACGGCGAAGACAGTGAGCTGCTTCCTGCGGCGGAGCCTGCATGACCATGGACGCAGCGATCTACCGCACTGCCATCTCCCATGTGCGGCGCACACCACTGAAGAACGCGTTCACCTACCGCAGCTACAGCTGGTTCGTGGACGTGGATAACCTGCCGCGGCTTCCCTTACTGCTCCGGCCGCTGGCTGCCTTCCGGTCCGGCGACCACCTGGGTGATCCGGACGCCTCCCTCCGCAGCAACGTGGAGCGGTTCCTGCGCACCCAGGGAATAGAGCCCGACGGCGGTGCGATCCGGATGCTGACCAGCGCCAGGGTGTTCGGCTACGTTTTCAATCCGCTGACCTTGTTCTGGTGCTACCGCGCCGACGGTGAGCTTGAGTGTGTGGTGGCCGAGGTCCACAACACCTACGGGGAGCGGCACTGCTACCTGCTCCGGACGGACACGGCAGGGCGTGCTTCGGTGCCGAAGGCCTTCTATGTTTCTCCCTTCAACGACGTCAGCGGCCAGTACCGCATGAAGCTGCCGGCGCCGGGGGAGCGGCTCGCGGTGTCCATCGTGCTCGAGCGCGAAGGGCACAAGCCCTTCGTGGCATCGATGGATGGCACCCGGCGCCCCGCCACCCTTCAGAACATCCTGGCTGCGGCGATCGCTGTACCGGCCGCGCCACTGCTGGTTTCCGCACTCATCCGGGTGCAGGGCATTACACTCTGGGCAAGACGCCTGCCCGTCGTCGCCCGACCACACCACCCTTCACAGGAGGCAGTTCAATGACAATGACGGACGACAACCAAGCAACTGCAACTTTCCTCGGCGGCAAAGCGGCGGACCAGGCGGCCGGCAAAGCCGCCGCGCACCCTGCCCCAGCCTGGACCGCAACCGGGGTCCCTGCGTCGCCCGCCACCATCGATGCGGACCTGTGGCCGGAAGTTGCCCAGGCGCCGTCGGGAGCCAAGGCAGTTGTTGCAGGCAAGGCAGCCGGCCTGCTCTTCAAAGGGGCCGTGAAGCGGCTGCCCCTGCGGGTGGAGTACCCGGACGGCACTGTACTGGGCACGGGCGGGCCGGATGCGCCGGTCATGACCATGCTCCGGCCGGACGCGTTCGAAGCGCGGATCGGTGACAACGGGCTGATCGGGCTGGGGGAGTCCTTCATGGCGGGGGACTGGGAGGCCAGTGACCTGGCGGGCGTCCTCGAAGTCTTTGCCGCGTCCGTGGACACACTCATTCCCATGCCGCTGCAGAAGCTGCGTGCGCTGTACCTGCCGCGGACGCCGCAGCAGGAGCGTAATGCCGAGCAGAACACCCGCAGCAACATTTCGCGGCACTACGACCTGTCCAACGACCTTTTCTCCAACTTCCTCGACTCCACCATGAGCTATTCGTCCGCCCTGTTCCCGCTCGACGCCGAACCGCTGGGTTCGGTTGGCTGGGAGGCACTGGCGGGGGCGCAGCGGGCGAAGATCGACAGGCTGCTGGACAAGGCAGGCGTTGGTCCCGGGACCCGCCTCCTGGAAATTGGGACCGGCTGGGGTGAACTGGCTTTGCGGGCAGCGGCCCGCGGGGCCACCGTCTACACCGTCACCCTCTCCAGCGAGCAGCAGGCGCTGGCCCAGGAGCGGATAGCAGCCGCGGGGTATTCGGACCAGGTGACAGTTGCGCTGCAGGACTACCGCGCTGTGGAGGGCGAGTACGACGCCGTGGTGTCCGTGGAGATGATCGAGGCCGTGGGCTACGAGTACTGGCCCATCTACTTCCAGACCATCGACAGGGTCCTCGCGCCCGGCGGGAAGGTGGCCATCCAGGCGATCACCATGCCGCACGGCAGGATGCTGGCCACGCGCAACGCCTACACCTGGGTGCACAAGTACATCTTCCCGGGCGGATTCCTGCCGTCCGTCCGTGCCATTGAGGGAGTGACCCAGCAACACACCACCCTCCGCGTGCGGGAGCGGATGGGCATGGGCGACCACTACGCCGCAACCCTGAGGCTCTGGGAAGAACGGTTCCTGGAGCGGTCCCGCGAGGTGGGGGAGCTGGGTTTCGACGCGGTGTTCCAGCGGATGTGGCTGTTCTACCTGTGCTACTCGCGGGCCGGTTTCCAGTCGGGCTACCTGGATGTGCAGCAGGTGGTGCTGGACCGCCGGGAGGCGCAGTTGTAGTGGCGTGCGTTTGATCACCAGGAGGGGTTCCGAAGGTCACTTCGGGGCCCCTTTTTGGTGGCTGCGGCCCGCCTGCCACCAAGCGCGACACGCCGTCTTTTCCACGACACGCTGGGCGTTAATTGTGGCTAAGTACTCCACAGGATGTGGATTCCGTCCGCGAAAACACCGGAATTCCGGACATTTTGAGGGTACCTGCCTGTGGATTAAAGGTGCATTAAATGACATACTTGTAATACATCATCTTGGGGTTCCGAAGAGGCGTCTGCACTAGATGTAGTATCTAGATACAGCTTGGGCGGGAACACCGGACGAGCAAGTTTTCCAGAAAAGGGGACAGGAACCATGACCGTAACGGTTTACACAAAGCCTGCTTGTGTTCAGTGCAACGCCACCTACCGCGCGCTCGACAAGAAGGGCATCACGTACCAGAGCGTTGACATCTCCCAGGACGCCGAGGCACTTGAGCGCCTGAAGGCCCTGGGCTACATGCAGGCACCCGTTGTGGTCACCGACCAGGACCACTGGTCAGGCTTCCGTCCGGACAAGATCGAGGAACTGGCCCTCTCTGCCGTTTCCTCCGTGGCTTAGGGGTTTCCTCCCTTCCTGCCGGCAACCATCGACAAGCTGAGGTGACACCCACGGCAGCTCCAGCAGTCCAGGATTCCCACGCGGCTCAGCGCGTGGCGGCTCCCGAGCAGGCCGCTGCGGTTTCCACCGGCAGTCAGCTCATCTACTTTTCCTCGACATCCGAGAACACCGGCCGCTTCGTTGCCAAGCTTGGCCGGGACGCGGCCCGGATCCCGCTCTACGCGAAGGACGCACCGCTCCTGGCCACCCGGCCGTTCGTGCTGGTAGTTCCCACCTACGGCGGCACCGGGGGAGAGGGATCAGTTCCCAAGCAGGTCATCCGGTTCCTGAACAACCCGCAGAACAGGCAGCTGCTGCGCGGCGTCATCGGTGCCGGCAACACAAACTTCGGGGACAACTACTGCCTGGCAGCGGACATCATCGCCGCCAAATGCCAGGTGCCCCACCTCTATAGATTCGAACTTATGGGAACGCCGGAAGACGTCACCCGGGTCAACCAAGGATTGGATACGTTTTGGACACGACTGTCGCAGACACAGAAGTAACCAGGGCCCAGAAGCCCGAGATGCCTGCCGCCTACAAGGGGTTGGGTTACCACGAGCTGAACGCCATGCTGAACCTGTACGGTCCCAGCGGCGAGATCCAGTTCGAGGCGGACCGCGAGGCCGCGCACCAGTACTTCCTGCAGCACGTGAACAACAACACCGTGTTCTTCCACGACCTGGAAGAGAAGCTCGAGTACCTGGTCAAGAACGACTACTACGAGCGCGAAACGCTGGACCAGTACACGATGAACTTCATCCGTGAGCTGTTCAACCGTGCCTACAAGAAGAAGTTCCGCTTCGAGACCTTCCTCGGCGCCTTCAAGTTCTACACGTCCTACACGCTGAAGACGTTCGACGGCAAGCGCTTCCTGGAGCGCTACGAGGACCGTGTGTGCATGGTTGCCCTGCACCTGGCCCGAGGCAACGAGCAGCTGGCCACCCAGATGGTGGACGAAATCATCGAGGGCCGCTTCCAGCCGGCCACCCCCACGTTCCTGAACGCGGGCAAAAAGCAGCGCGGCGAGCTGGTCTCCTGCTTCCTGCTCCGCATCGAAGACAACATGGAATCGATCGGCCGCTCCATCAACTCCGCCCTGCAGCTGTCCAAGCGCGGCGGCGGCGTGGCGTTCGCGCTGACCAACATCCGTGAAGTGGGCGCGCCGATCAAGCAGATCGAGAACCAGTCCTCCGGCGTGATCCCCGTGATGAAGCTCCTCGAAGACAGCTTCTCCTACGCCAACCAGCTCGGTGCCCGCCAGGGTGCCGGTGCCGTATACCTGCACGCGCACCACCCGGACATCTACCGCTTCCTTGACACCAAGCGCGAGAACGCGGACGAGAAGATCCGCATCAAGACCCTCTCACTCGGCGTCGTCATCCCGGACATCACGTTCGAGCTGGCCAAGCGGGACGAGGACATGTACCTGTTCTCCCCGTACGACGTCGAACGCGTCTACGGCATGCCGTTCTCCGACGTCTCGGTCACCGAGAAGTACTACGAGATGGTGGACGATTCCCGGATCAAGAAGACCAAGATCAAGGCGCGCGAGTTCTTCCAGACCCTCGCCGAGATCCAGTTCGAGTCCGGCTACCCGTACATCATGTTCGAGGACACCGTGAACCGGGCCAACCCGATTGACGGCAAGATCATCATGTCCAACCTGTGCTCGGAGATCCTCCAGGTTTCCCAGCCCACCACGTACAACGATGACCTCTCCTACGCGGACACCGGCAAGGACATCTCCTGCAACCTGGGCTCGCTGAACATTGCCAAGACCATGGACTCGCCGGACTTCGGCCTGACCATCGAGACGGCCATCCGCTCGCTCTCCGCAGTGTCCGACATGTCCAACATCACCTCGGTGCCGTCCATCGCCAAGGGCAACGACCAGAGCCACGCCATTGGCCTGGGCCAGATGAACCTGCACGGCTACCTGGCACGTGAGCGGGTCCACTACGGGTCCGAAGAGGGCCTGGACTTCACCAACATCTACTTCTACTCGGTGGTGTATCACGCCGTCCGCGCCTCCAACCTGCTGGCCATCGAGACCGGCCAGACCTTCGGCGGCTTTGAGAAGTCCAAGTACGCGTCGGGCGAATACTTCGACAAGTACACGGAGCAGGAGTGGGTGCCGCAGACCGAGAAGGTCCGCGAGCTCTTCAAGAACGTGCACATCCCCACGCAGGCTGACTGGCTGGCGCTGAAGGCTTCGGTCATGGAGCACGGCATCTACAACCAGAACCTGCAGGCTGTTCCGCCCACCGGCTCGATCTCCTACATCAACAACTCCACCTCCTCGATCCACCCGGTGGCGTCCAAGATCGAGATTCGCAAGGAAGGCAAGCTGGGCCGCGTATACTACCCGGCGCCGTACCTCACGAACGACAACCTGGAGTACTACCAGGACGCGTACGAGATCGGCTATGAGAAGGTCATCGACACCTACGCCGCAGCCACCCAGCACGTGGACCAGGGCCTGTCCCTGACGCTGTTCTTCAAGGACACCGCCACCACGCGCGACATCAACAAGGCCCAGATCTACGCCTGGAAGAAGGGCATCAAGACCATCTACTACATCCGTCTCCGCCAGCTCGCGCTGGAAGGGACCGAGGTTGAGGGCTGCGTCAGCTGCATGCTCTAGTTGCAGCTTCAACTGACTTGTGAAGTACGACGGCGGGTGCCCGCCCGCCGTCGTACGCTTTAACTTAGTGAAACCCACCCAACGCTTAGGGGATGACATGACCGAGAAGGTCAAGCTGCTTAGCCACGTCGAGGCCATCAACTGGAACCGAATCCAGGACGACAAGGACGTGGACGTCTGGAACCGCCTGGTCAACAACTTCTGGCTGCCCGAGAAGGTGCCGCTGTCCAATGACGTCCAGTCCTGGAACACGCTGACGCCGGCCGAGCAGCAGCTCACAATGCGAGTGTTCACGGGCCTGACCCTGCTGGACACCATCCAGGGAACTGTTGGCGCAGTTTCCCTGATCCCGGATGCGCTGACTCCCCACGAGGAGGCCGTCTACACGAACATCGCGTTCATGGAGTCCGTGCACGCCAAGAGCTACTCCTCCATCTTCTCCACGCTGGCCTCCACCAAGGAGATCGACGAGGCGTTCCGCTGGTCCACCGAGAACGAGAACCTTCAGAAGAAGGCGCAGATCGTCATGGACTACTACCAGGGCGATGACCCGCTGAAGCGCAAGGTGGCCTCCACCCTGCTGGAGAGCTTCCTGTTCTACTCGGGATTCTACCTCCCCATGTACTGGTCTTCACGCGCCAAGCTCACGAACACGGCTGACCTGATCCGCCTGATCATCCGCGACGAGGCCGTGCACGGCTATTACATCGGCTACAAGTTCCAGCGCGGCCTGGAAGCTGTTTCCCCGGAGCGCCGCCAAGAGATCAAGGACTACACGTTCGAGCTGCTGTTCGAGCTGTACGAGAACGAGGTCCAGTACACTCACGACCTGTACGACGGCGTGGGCCTGGCCGAGGACGTCAAGAAGTTCCTGCACTACAACGCCAACAAGGCCCTGATGAACCTGGGCTACGAGGCTATGTTCCCGGCGTCCGTCACGGACGTGAACCCGGCCATCCTCTCCGCCCTGTCCCCGAACGCGGACGAGAACCACGACTTCTTTAGCGGTTCCGGGTCCTCGTACGTGATCGGCAAGGCCGTCAATACTGAAGACGAGGACTGGGACTTCTAGGTCCGTCCGGCCTCACACGTTCAGCTGAAACGACCCCGCACGCAATTGCATGCGGGGTCGTTTTGCGTCGGCCAGTACAGCAAACCCGATGCGGCCTGTGAGCGTCGGCTCGGCAGTCAGTGGCTCGGGCTCCGGCGTCAGACCTCGGGAAGAGTACAGACGTGTCCGCCCGGGTCCACGGGGTAACCGCAGAGTGGGCATGCGGGACGCCCGGCGCCGACCACCTCACGGGTGCGCTTGGCGAAGGCACGCGCGGTACCGACCGGCATGCGCACCAGCAGCATTTCGGGCGCTTCAGCGCCGTCTTCCTCGAGCGATTCGCCGTTGTCATCGTCATCGACGTCGGTAATCGGGTAAGCCTCGACGACCACCTGGGCCGTCGTCGGATCCCAACCTAATCCCATGGCCCCGGTCCGAAACTGCTCCTCAACGGGCTCGAGCTGGTCGTTGTCCACCAATTCAATGGGAGTGCCTGTGGGGACGCTAAAGGGGTTGCCCTCGAGGGTGATGAGCTGGTCGAGAATCTCGTCAATTTTCTCGGCGAGGAGAGCCGACTGCTGTTTCTCCAGGGCGATACTCACGATTTGCGTGCCCGTGCGCACCTGCAGGTAGAACGTGCGCTCTCCTGGAACGCCGATGGTGCCGATGACAACCCGATCAGGCCAGGCAAACTCGTGAACACGTGTAGGCATGCCAGTATTTTAGGCGTTGGGGGTGCACTTCGGAGGAATAGCCATGCTTTCACCGCTCGGGGGGGCGGTACGTGCTTTCGGCTGACAACAGGCGCGGATCCAGTCAGGCCAGCCAGCGCCACCAACGCGATTGCACCGGTTCCGGCGTCGTTTCCGGTTCCGGCTCTGGCTGCTCACCCAAGGCCAGCGCGGCCTGGACGATGTCGTCCGCGGTGAGCGTCATGACAGCCTCCCGATCGAGCGTGTCGAGACTTTGTTCCTTGTCAAGCGACAGCCGCAGCGCCTGGCGGTTGAGAGCCTGCTCGAACAGCGTGCGGGCGAACCGTGCGTTGCCGGAGTCCTCGCCCGCGTGGAGCCCGGTGAGGATGCGGCGCAGCATCTGGTCCGCACTCGGCTCCAGCGTGTACTCGTGCTGGGCCAGCATCTGGTGGAAGATCGTCTGGAGTGCGTCGACGGAGTAGTCGGGGAACGTGATCTCGCGGGCGAAACGGGAGCGCAGTCCGGGGTTCGAGAGCAGGAAGGACTCCATCAGCCGCGGGTACCCTGCCACAATCACGACCAGGCGGTGGCGGTGGTCCTCCATCCGCTTGAGCAGGACCTCGATCGCTTCCGGCCCGAAGTCCATTCGGCCGTCCTCCGGGGCCAGCGCGTAGGCCTCGTCGATGAACAGGACGCCGTCCAGCGCACGCCGGATCACCCGGTCCGTCTTGATGGCGGTCGCGCCGACGTACTGCCCCACCAGTCCCGAACGGTCGACCTCCACCAGATGGCCTTTCTGCAGCAGTCCGACCGCGCGGTACATCTCGGCCAGGAGCCGCGCCACGGTGGTCTTGCCCGTGCCAGGGTTTCCGAGGAACACCAGGTGCTGTGATGTGGCCACCTCCGGCAGGCCGTGCGCTTTCCGGCGGGCCTGGACCTGGAGCAGTGCCACGAGGGCACGCACCTGTTCCTTCACGGTTTCCAGTCCGACCAATGCATCGAGCTCGGCCTGCAGTTCGGACAGCGGCCGGGCCGGCGCGGGCCTCGTACCGATAAGGTCGCCGACCAAGTCGTCCACGCGCTCTGAACCGGGCAGCTTGAGCTGATCGGCCAGGTGGCCGATGGTTTCGCGCAGATCGTCGAGCGGATGACGGCCGGGAGCCATGTATCCACTGTAGTACTCGATACCCGACCGGGGTGTGCGGGGGCGCCGCACGTCCCGTCAATCGGAGACCGTCATGCTGAGGAGTTGGATGGCCTCCCGTGGGCCACCCAACTCCAGCTGGCCGCGGCCGCGCCCGGTGGCCTAGTAGAACGAGATGAGCTCTACGAGCTCCCCGACCCGATCTTCCGGGTAGTTCCTGGCGATGTCTGCCTGGGTAAGGATGCCGACCAGATCATGACCGTCGATGACCGGCAACCTGCGCACCTGGTGCTCTTCCATTGTCCTGATCGCTTCTTCAATGGAGTCATCGGCACCAATGGTCACCGGCTTGCCCTGGCCAAAATCCCCCGCCTTTGCCGTACGCGGGTCCCCTCCCTCGGCAAAGCATTTGATGACGATGTCCCGGTCAGTGATCATGCCCTTGAGCCTGTTGTCCTCCCCGCAGATGGGCAGTGCGCCGACGTTGAGGTCTTTCATCTTCCGGGCTGCCGCTTCGAGGGTTTCGTTTTCACCAATGCATTCAACGCCGCCGGTCATGATTTCACGTGCTGTGGGCATGACGCTCTCCTTATGTTGGTTGTTCCGCTATTCACGTCGCGGCAGTGTCGCCGCAGTGTCGGTGAGGCACCAAGCGCATCAAGGTCACGAATTAAAGGTAAGTATGCTGAGTGTTAGTGTCCAGACCGGATCGGGAGCTCGGTTCAAGGGGGGTGCCACCAGCACGGCGTCAAAGAAAGTGGAGCCGGATTACCTGTGTAGGCGCTCCCGCCAGTCCGCGGGCACCTTGTCCGCCGGTGCAGGCGCCGGCTGCTCCAACGGTCTGGACTGGGGATCCGGAAGCCGCGGACCGCGGAAGAACTTCTTCGTGGTGTGCTCGTAGAACCAGTCCTCCCCGGGTTCAAAGGACTTCATGACCGGATGGCCTACGGAACGCGCGTGGGCACTGGCATGCTGTGACGGTGATGAATCGCAGCATCCGATGTGGCCGCATTGAGCGCAGCGGCGCAAATGCAGCCACCAGCCGGGTCCATCACCGCTGAGGCATTCCAGGCAGCCGGTTCCACTGGGTACGGCGGTCTGGCTGATTCCTGGAACAGGCCGTTCCTCCATGAGTCCTCCATTTCCTCCACGCCGGCTCATTTCCGGTTCTTCGAAGGCCGTCCCATGGGCCGCCGTCGGGAGTAATTCTGGCAGAACGTCCGTACGCTGGGAATGACGCCGGAAGGCAACGAACACCCCTTGTCCCCAATGTCCCGGCGCGAGTATCGTGATCGCCACCGAACCATTGATCCGGAAAGACGGCGGCCATGGATGACTCGGTTCCGATCATGCTGATTGCCACCACAGATACAACAACCCGGCGCATTCTTGGAGATGAGTTGCGCCGACGGTACGGCGCCGACTACGAGGTGCTGGCCTGCAACGGCCACGCTCACGGGCGCGCGGTGCTTGAGGGGCTCAGGCGCTGGAACCGCGACGTCGCCCTCATCCTCGCGTGTTATGGACCAGCTGATCGCGGTGGACTCGATTTCCTGCGGCGTGCCTATGGCTTTCATCCGGCTGCCAAGCGTGCTGTCGTGGTCACCTGGGGCGACTTCGCCAGCGCCCCCACTGTATTCCAGGCCATAGGGCATGGGTACGCCGAACTGCTGATCATTCGGCCCGAACGATCGCGCGACGAAGAATTCCATGGGGCGATTACCGACGCCCTTGACGACTGGCACCTGGCGCAGGGAGTTGGGTTTGAGGCGGTCCGGCTGATCGGGGAGGTACGCGACGAAAGGACCCATGTTCTGCGTGACTCGTTGAGCCGAAACCACATCCCCGCCGTCTTCCACCCTCTGGCATCCGAGACTGCACAACGGACGCTGGAAAGCCTCGGCCTGCGCAACCCCGCACTGCCGGTCATGGTGCTGCAGTTCACCGCTCCGCCCATTGTCCTGGAGAACCCCACGGACCTGGAGATCGCCCAGGCGATGGGGGTGACGCGGCCCCCACCGGCTGACAAGATCTTCGACGTCGTGGTGGTGGGTGCGGGTCCCTCCGGTCTCGCGACCGCCGTTTATGCCTCCTCCGAGGGCCTCTCCACAATGGTGGTGGAGGGAGAGGCTGTGGGCGGCCAGGCCGGGACCAGTTCGTTGATCCGCAACTACCCTGGCTTTTCCCGGGGTGTCAGCGGCGCCCACCTTGCCTTCCGGTCATTTCACCAAGCGTGGACTCTGGGCACCGACTTCCTCTTCTTGCGGAAGGTGGACGGGCTCCGTTCGGACGGAGGACTGTACGCAGTGTCGATCTCCGACGGGACCGAAGTCCGATGCCGCACAGTCGTGGTGGCCACTGGGGTGGACTACCGCCGCCTCGGTATACCCCAGTTGGAGGACCTGGTGGGCAGAGGCGTCTTCTATGGGGCCACTGTTTCCGAGGCGCCGTCGATGGCCGGAAAGCACGTCTGCGTTGTGGGTGGCGGCAACTCAGCCGGACAGGCGGCTCTGCATCTCGCCAAGTACGCGAAGAAGGTGACGCTGCTGGTGCGCGGACCCACCCTTGCAGTCAGCATGTCGGACTACCTCATCTCCCAACTTGAAGCCACACGGAATGTTGCGATCCGCTACAACACCATGATCGTTGGGGCCCGCGATCAGGACGGATTCCTCGCCGCCGTCAAGGTAGGTACACCGGAAGCGCCAGACGCAATCGCGAACGGGGAGATCGAAGCCGGCGGCCTGTTCGTGCTGATCGGTTCGGTGCCTCGGACGTCCTGGCTGCCCGAAGCCGTAGACCGTGACCCGGCCGGTTTCCTGCTCACAGGCGTCCAGCGCGATGGCAGCAACGGCGGATCCACCAGGACTCACAAGCCGCCGTTAGCTCTGGAAACCAGCATGCCCGGTATTTTCGCGATCGGTGACGTGCGGGCCGGCTCGATCAAGAGAGTGGCGACCGCAGTGGGGGACGGTGCCACTGTTGTCTCGATGCTCCACACCTACCTGGCCGAGCACCCCCTGCATGCCTCGCCTCCTGCCCATGGTGAGGCAGCCGTACCCGGGGAGCAGCCCGGCGATGTCCGCTCCAACTGAACCCACACCGGTGATTGCGCCGATGCGGTGGCTCCTTTACGTCGCTGCATTCCTCGTGTTCCTTGCGGGCCTTGTGCTGTTCGTGTTTCCGCTCCGGACTGCGGAATGGTTCGCCTGGACAGTCAATCCGCCCATGACCGCCGTCTTCCTTGAGGCCGCCTACTGGTCAGCCGCAGGCCTGGAGGTGACCGGCGCCCGCTCAGCGGGTTGGGATTCGGCGAGGCTGGCAGTCTGGCCCGTGTTCGTCTTCACGGCGTTGACCTTCGGGGTCACCCTGCTTCATCTCGATCGTTTCCACCTGTCGCCAGAGGCTGGGATCCTTGCCCAAGTGGCCGCATGGGCATGGCTGGCAATCTATGCCACGGTGCCGGTAGCGATGCTCGTCATCGGCTGGATGCAGATCCGCTCCCGGCCTCCTGGCCAAAGTCCCGCAATAGCGGGACGGCCCGTGCTGCCACGTGCCCTCCGGCTGCTCCTGATGGGAATAGCAGCGGTATTGCTGTTGTATGGCGTGGCGCTCCTGGCGGTACCCGTGCCTGCCGCAACGTTGTGGCCGTGGCCATTGTCCGAGCTCACGGCGAGGGCGGTTGGAGCGTGGCTGGTCGGTCTCGGGTGGGCGGCCGCGCAAGGCCAGGGAAGCGGAGACCCTCGCACCGTCCGACCCGTGGCCCTGACCTCGGTTGCCTTTGTCATTCTGCAGGCGCTTGCCTTGGTGCGGTATGGCGGCGCCCTTGCATGGGCAAGCGCACCCGCGATCGGCTTCGTAACCGTATTACTTGCGATTGGAGTGGCCGGCGGGTGGGCACTCGCACTTTCCCGCCCCGGTGGCCGGGCCTGGAGTTCGTGAGGGGCCTGCCTGCACTCCAAGGGTTACTAGCCTGTCATCCGGTCACACGGACACCGCCGACGGCCCCCGTCCACGGAGTATCGCCCGGGCCGGCCAGGACCAGATGCGCGAAAACGTACCCCTGCTGAAGTGCAATGACCTGCGAAACAGCCCCGTCGCAGTCCAGGTGGAGCTCGACCGGTTGAAACCTGGCCCCGGGATACTCCTGCCCGATGAAGATTTTCGCACCGGACGCACCAACACAGGCCGCGGTGACGGTGTACTGTCCGGGCGCCGGCACCTGCTCGAACTTGCCGAAGCCCCTCACTGGGCCATCCAGTGGTCCCACATCGGAAAGGAGGACCGGACCCGGCGACGCCCGGAGGAGCCGTTCAAGCTCAGCGTAGTTTTCAGCCTCCTGTTCCAGAACCGGGGTGTTGTCGTACGGCTGGAGAGAAGCTGTTGCGGGCGAGGGGACAGCCGTGGGCGTGTCCACCGGCTCCGGGTAGTCATAGGAACATCCCGTTGTTCCCGCAACCGGGACCATCAGGCACAGGCAAAATACAAGACGGTGCCGCACGACCTTCCTTGCCACGCTTCCATGGTGGGTATCAGTATTCTCCAATGCAACTGCCGTTGTTGCCGCCACCCCAGCCAGGCGACAGCTTCCTGGTGAGGGGGGCCGGAAAAATGCGCGAGGATTGCTCCATGGCTCATGTTTATCTCAGCGGGCAGCTGGTATGCAGTACCGACGACGACCTTGCCGCCGTCGTCGGGCATCTTTCCCAGCACGTGGCGCTTACCCGCGCGGAAGCGGGCTGTATCTCATTCTCGGTGACCCAGACCAATGATCCGTTGGTGTGGCAAGTGGACGAAAAGTTCCGTGATGCTGCAGCGTTCAGAATCCACCAAGCCCGGGTAGCGGGGAGTGCATGGGGACGTGCCACCGCGGGGATCGAACGCCGCTACACAGTCCAGGGGCTGTAGGAAAGGGCCGGTAGGACCACTTGCCAGTGCCTTAGACTGTGCCTGCCGAGGGTGGGTCGGATTCGAGTGGGGGCGTACGAACATGGTGCAACACCGGCTGAAGAAGCATGACTGCAGGGTTCATACGAGTGACGTTGTCGAGCGCCTGGGACTCCTGCTGCCAGGCATCCCCGAGGAGGGGAGGCCGGTTCGGCCAGCCGAACTGGCGGACTGGATTACCGTCGAAGCCGAGGATGACCCCGAGATCGTCGGCCACCGGTGGCGGGTGGAGCTCGACGACGGGGTCGGGCTGCTCATTCGCCCTGATCATGACGACCTGGCGGACCTTCTGGGAGAGCAGGCTGGTGTGCACTCTGTCGTCCAGCTTGACCGGGAGGTAATCGCCGTTGACGCGCCAAGATTGTGCGCAGACGGCCTGCGGGCTGCCGTGATGGCGGCTGTTGCCGCTGCCAACCGAAGGGCCCATGATCCGCACACTGCCGGATCGGCCGGCACCCAGGGTGGAGACGCCGTCGCGCCTTCCAGGCAGGTCCCCGCAACCCACGTGACGCAGCCGGTGGAACCTCCCGAAGACGACAACCTGTGCCGGCTGGTCTCCGGTGATGCCGTCACCGGCGGCCGGAAAGTCCAGGTATGGGTCAATATGAACGGCATCCTCATCCTGCCCGCCGGGACCATACCGCACGGACCGCTGGACTTCGGTGAGAACCCGCGTTTCCAGCGAGCCACCGTCACACCCACCCGTGCAGTCAGTCTTGCGAAGGGCCATGCAGGAAGATGGATTCCCTATTCCTCGCTGGGTAAAGTCAGGTTGCGCAGGCCCGGGCTGGTGCGGCGCCGATGGACAGCCACCGTCGTCGACCAGGACGGTGATTCAGTCCCTTTGAGCTGGCGCGGAGCCCGCCCGAATGCTCTGTTGCTCTGGGGGTACGTCGTGGCGCGGCGCGGCCTCGGCGCCGTGGACGGATTGCCTTAAGCAGGAGGCCTAGAAGCTGGTCACCAGTTCCCCGAGCACCTCCTCGAGCCGGTTTGGATCGGTGGCGTCGTAGTAATGCGCCCCGCTTGCCCTGGCAATTTCCCTCAGCGTGGGGACGTCGGCGTCCGGACCGTAAGCGAGCGTAAAAACGAGCACCGGGGTGGAGTGGTTCTGATGGCCCAACTGTTCGGAGAGCCCGCCCAAGTCTCCCGGATGGGTGGTGTCGTTCTTGCCGTCGCTCAGAAGCACGATGGCGTTGATGAAATTGTCTTTGTATTCCTTCGCCTGATCGCCCGCGAAACGGCTCACCGCTTCGAAAAGGGGCGTAGCGTCCACGGCCTTAAGCTCGTTGAGCTTGGCGATGAGGTCTTCCTTGTTCGTCTTGAACGGCGCAACAGGGCTCACGACGCCGGGCGTTAAAGGCCCGTCGCCCACTTGGGAGAAAGCCGCCAGCCCTATCTCATCTTCAGCCGTGAAATGGTCCAGCGCTTTGAGGACGGCGTCCTTGGCCCGTTGCAGCTTGGTCAGTCCGGGTTCCTGCACCATGGACTCGGAGACATCGAGCAGGAACAAGGCCCGGGCCCGCTTTCGGACCTCGGGAAAGCTGTCCTGCAAGCCAGTGAGGGCCGCGGCTTCTGGCAATGGAAGCGGCTGGAGCGTTTCCGCGTAGCCTCCGACTTCCGCCACCCCGGCATCCGGCGTGCCCTGAATAGTGCGGTACCCGGACGTTTTGACCACCTGTTGGCCCTGTTCAGTTACTGCAAACCCGAGGAAGTCCCGGGCTGCCAGACGCTGTTGGTTTCCCACCCAATCTGCCTCAAGGATTACTGCCGGGTTGTCAGCCACATGCACCCCGTCGGTGGGATATATCGGGCGGAGGGGCTCCTGTGGCGCCGGACCATTCTGCTTTGTTTGTCCATCCTCGCTGACCACGCCCCGGTTGTAGTCCCAAACAGATTTTTCATCCACGATCACCGCGGACAGGAATTCCGCGACGTTCCCGGCGTCGTCCGCCTCCCTTGCGTGCCACAGGAAATGCTCGGGCGTCGCCATGTAGTGGCTGGTCCCCAGTTCCACACGGCGCACTTTTCCCAGCAGGGACTGTTCGTCCAGGTCCATGTTGTCCAGGCCGCCAACACTTCTCCCTGCAGCACCGTAAGAAGCCGCAAGTGCCATCAGGCCCGACGTCGAGACGAGCGGACTGGCCTTGCCGAACTTGAACTTCCCCCAGTCGCCGTGGCCGAGACGACCCCAGACGTCCTGATCTTCGGCCATCCTGAAGACCTCCGACCATGACGGCGGTTTGCCGTCCCAGCCGAGGGCAGCAGCCATCGTCTGCGGCATCGCGACGACAATCGCGCTTTGGGCGATGCTGGTGCCCTCCCGGGCGGCTGGGCTTTCACCTTCACCTTCCCCGGCGACACGAAGCCAGGCCGAGGAATCCGGCACCCAGACGGAGGGCTTCTCGCCCCCTGGGACGCCGGGGAACCGGGCAGCAACCTTGCCGGCTGCGACTCCCGACTTTTCCTGTGTCACAGACGGCGTTACGCACTTTCCGTCGACGTTGCGGGGTTTCGCAAGATATTCCGCGGCCAAGGCCCGGACCATGTCGGCGTTCTCCAGCGAGGTGAGGATCTTCAATGGAATGCAGGGAGAGTTTCCGGCGACGGCGGCAGGACTGTCCTGCGGCAAGGGTTCGCCTGCTGAAGGCGGGCTGCCAGTCTCCGCTGAGGTCCCTCCTTCCCCAGGGCTTTCGGGGAAGATCAACGCTCGCAGTGCCAATGCCCCGGCAAGAATTAGAAGTGCCACGGTGGCCGCCGCGGCGAACCAGATCCAGCGCGGATAGACGGGGTCAGTTGCTGCGCGACGACGGCCCATGTTCGTTTCCCTTGAAATCCGCCGGGTCTCCCCAGTGTGAATGCAAACGATGAAACTGCCCCGCGGCAGTCACACCGCGGGTGCGCCTAGCCCCCCGCCCGGATGCCCCAACAACTGGATACGCCCTTTGAGGATAACCCCGGCGGAGGCATTGTGAGCCGATCAATTCGCGCCTTGCGCCATGGCCCACGTACGCGGCTGTTCGGCCGTGACACCCTGAGGACCTTTGACTCTGCCCTAAGGTGCCTGACGCCGGGAAAGCTTGGACTCGGCAACCGCCAGGAAACTGCCTTCGGAGGGACCATGAAGATCAAGGCACCACTCGTCGTTCTCCAACTGCTGGTCGGCGTTTCTGCCGTCACCGGAGGCCTGCTCATGCTGGCCGGGAACATGGAGCTTGAGCAGGCGTGGCTGCAGAAGACTCCCTTCAGTAATTGGACAATCCCAGGAATTGCACTCCTCCTGCTGCCCGGTGTTGGGGAACTGGTGGCGGCCGCCGCTGTGTTGGCCCGGTGGCGCTATGCCCGGTTGCTGGCGATCTTCTCGGGGCTGGGGCTGGTGGCATGGATTCTGGTGCAGCTGCTGTGGATGCAGGTTTTCCATCCGGTGATGCATCCTCTCGTAGGAAGCATCGGAATAGCTATCGCCGTCCTGGGTTGGCTGCTGCCCCAGGAAGCGGGAATCAGCAGTGAAAGGCGCTCCCCGGGCCAGGTCAGGGCCTCGTAGGGTCTCTTGGCCATGCATGAACTGACTCCTGACCGTGCATGGGTCAAGAGGTGTTCCCTAGGAGCTGCCGTAGAGGACGCGGTGGACGGCGCCCTCTCCTGGTGATAGCGCAAACATGTAGTCCACGTTGCCGCCTTGCGGCGACGAAATAGGGTGGTAGGGCCGTAAGGGATTATCTCTTCCAGTTCCTGGGACCGGACCTAGTTCGAGTTGTTGGGGCCAGTGGGGTGGTTCCCAGTCCTGGTGTTCGCTCTTGTAATGGCGGCCGGTCGGTGAGGTCCAGCCGGGTGGTTCGTTCTTGGTGGCGGGGGTGGGTTTCCAGCCGCTGGTGTGCCGGAGTTTGTGGTGTTTCGGGCAGGGTTGTCCCAGGTTGGAGATGCCGGTGGTTCCGCCGTGGTGCCAGGCGAGGAGGTGGTCTGCTTCGTTGTCCAGGGAGTGGTTGCTGCAGCCGGGGAAGGGGCATTTGCCGTCCCGCAGCCGGAGCCAGTTCCGCATGGCCTTGGTCACCCGGTAGCTGGTCCGGCCGATTTCCAGCGGTGCCCCATCACGAGGATCAATGAGGACCCGGTGGAAGGAACCGGCACCATTTGCGACCAGATCCCTTGCCATGGACGGCGGGATCGGGCCGTACCCGTCCAGCATGGCGGGCTCATCGGTCAGTCCCATCAGCGAGAATACCGGCACGGTGACCAGCACTTCGGCCCGGGGCGTGGGGACATCGGCCAGGCCTGTCCCACCACCGACGCCGGTTTCAGTTCCGCTGGCCCCGCTGGTGCTTCCACTGGTTCCGGTACCTCCGGTGGTTCCGGTACCTCCGGTACCTCCAGTACCTCCCGTGGTTCCACCGGTTTCAGCTCTGTTGGTTCCGGTGGTGAGGGCTGCGGTGGCGAAGACGTCGGCGCGTAGTTGGGACAGGGTCCGGTCCTCGCCGGGGCCCTGGAGGCCGCGGGCGATGGCGGTGATGCGGTTCCAGATCGCGTCTGCCTGGTCTGCGGGCAGGTAGGCCGAAAGCTGGGCCATGCCGTCCTGTTCCGGGATGTAGTCCAGGGACCTGTCCTGGACTCCTTTGGCGTGGCGGATCTCCAGCGTGTGGGGGTGGTGGCGTTCGCGCCAGGTACGGGCTTTGGTTTTGAACCGGTACGCGGGCATTTCCCCGGGAGGGCAACCGCGAGCACCGCCGTGCGCGTCAGGGTCCAGGAAGTGGGTCTCCAGCGCTGCCGTACCGGCGGGGCCCAGGCCGGTGGCCTGTTCCACAATGACCCGGGCGTGGCCCCAAGACATGGTCCCGGCACGGAGCGCGGCGAGGGTGCGCGGCAGGGACGTGGTCAGCGCGTGCGCCTGGGCCAGCAGCGCCCCCGCGGCCCTGTCGCCGATGGCCAGCACGCAGCCGACCTCCGCGACCAGGCTCCGGTCCTGCGCCCCTGCCTCGTGCGGGGACGCAGGCGGCCCGTTCAGCGCCTTCGTGGCCTCGCCCAGCGCCGCCGCGGCCACGGCTTTCACGGCGGCCATCTTCGCTTCGCCCCGGGCCACCGCGGCCAGGACATCCACCGCCGTATCAGCAATCCGCTGCAACGGATCATCATCAGAACCACAACCGCCCGCTCCGGCACCCGCCGCACCAGAACCATCAGGACCAGAACCATCAGGACCAGGACAGCCGGCACCCCCGCCAGCAAGGGCGGCCATCAACCCAGCGGCAGCAGCCTCAAAAGCCTGCTCCGCCTGCGCCACCGCCCCGATCGGTTCCATGCCACTATCCTCCAACGAGGGTCTGACATTCCTGCCGGGAAAGGGGCTGCCTCCCGCCCGCATTGGGTGCTACTTTCGGGTTATGGCCAGCAATGCCAATCGGCGGGCCAACGCCGGGCCCAGCGCAGCGAACCGCGTGGGTGTCCCGAATGATGTGCGCGCACGCCCGCGGCGGCCGTGGAGTGCAGCCCGGGATGCTGCAGTGGTGCTGGCTGAATACGCCGCGGAGACAGCCTACGGCTACCTCCATCCGCAATGGCGGGTCAGCGGTGCCACTGACCGTGAAGCATCCGAGGATCTGCCCGGCGATGCAGTGGTCCCGCAGCCCAACTGGCAGGCAACCAGGGCAGTGTCCATCCAGTGCCCGCCAGCCCACCTGTGGCCCTGGCTCGCACAAGCCGGCTATGGCCGCGGAGGCTGGTACGGGGACCTTCCATGGTGGAAAGACCCGGAAGGCGCAACAGGCCGCCATTCCAGCGCTGCCACAATCCTTGCCCAGTACCAATCCGTCCGGGAGGGGGACATACTGCTGGACGGCCCCAACTGCGATGCCACGACCGGGGCATGGCGCGTTGTCCGGGCCGACCCGCCGCGCTCCCTGGTGCTGCACAGCCGGCGGACCCTGAGCGGCCGGGAAGTGCTGCCCGGCGCCAGGACTCCGCGCAGCTACTTTTCCTGCAGCTGGGCCTTTGTCCTTCGCCGCGAGGGGGAAACAGGAACGCGCCTCATCGTCCGGTCGCGCGCGGACTACCATCCCGCCTGGATGGTCCGCGCCGCGGCCGTCATCCGCAGCGGCGACACAGTAATGCAGCGGGCAATGCTGGCCGGCATCAAGCGCCGGGCAGAGAAAGCCTGCAATGCGTAGATCAGCAGAGCATGCAGGTCAGAGTCCGACGACGTCGAACGCCACGAGGCGTGCTCCCTCACCTTCCGCGAATATCGCCATGGCAGTGCCCGCCTCAGACGGGAACACGAGGTCCGTGATGCTGGCGAGCCCGTCCTGCGCGAAAACCTCGGCGGAGCAGCGGTCGAGGTAGATCTGCAGGCGGAGGCGGCCGTCCTTCAGGGGCAAACCTACGGCTTCAACTGAAGCGAAGTCCTTGTGGAAGTCCACGAGCCCCGATTCACGCCGGTCCAGCCGCAGGGTCCCGTCTGCCGTGTCGTAGCGGATGAGCGTGCGCTCAACGTCCCCGGCATGCAGCAGCAGCCCAACGCTGGCTGCAGCGCCCGGCTCAAACTCGGCGTCGATCCGTGCCGCGGCTTCCGCCGCTGGAAGCTCCGTGATGCCGGAACCCAGAGCCTGCGGCCCAAGCCGGAACTGTCCGCACCCAGGCTTTGGCACAGGCCCGACAGCCGCCTGGCGAAGCACTACCTTCCCCTCGACCCGGGTCAGCGAAACCTCCCGGGGCAGTGTCATGGCACTTCGCCAGCTCCCCGTGGGCGTCTCCCGGGCGTAGTCCCAGTTGTTCATCCAGCCGATCATGATCCGGCGGCCGTCCGGCACGTTGCTGAAGGAGACCGCCGCGTAGTAGTCGCGCCCCCAGTCCAGCCACCCGTACTCCCGCATCCGGCTGTCGTCCGGCTGGAGGCCCTCGGTGACGGTGGACCCGGAGCGGAAGGTCACGCCGTCGAACGTCCCCACGAAGTACTGCCCGGCAGAGCCGCCGGCGATGCCGCCAGGGTTGAGGTTCACGATCATGACCCACCTGGTGTCCTCCGGATTCCCGTCCACGGGCAACTCGAACAGGTCCGGGCATTCCCACACGCCACCGGTAGCATTCGCGGGCCCGAAAGTGCTCAGGTAGTCCCAGCTCTTGAGGTCGGCGGACTTGTAGAGAACCACCTGGCGTTCCACGGCCTCGACGGCGACCATCACCCAGTAACTGCCGGCATCGCCGTCGTACCAAAAGACCTTGGGGTCCCGGAAGTCCGCGGAGGCGCGGTCAAGGACGGGATTGCCGTGGTGCTTGGTCCACGTCCTGCCCTCGTCCACGCTGTAGGCCAGCGACTGCGCCTGCCGCCCGGCAAAGGGTGACGGCTCGCTGTAGGCACTGGTGTAGATGGCCACCAGTGGAGGATTCGCAGCCGTGCCGAGGCCGCTGGTGTTGTGTTCGTCGAACACTGCTGAGCCGGAGAAGATGGCCTCCTGTTCGTCGCAGGGGATGGCCACCGGCTGCTCCTCCCAGTGGAGCAGGTCCGTCGAGGTGGCGTGCCCCCAGGACATGTTGCCCCAGTCCGGGCCAAACGGGTTGTGCTGGTAGAAGAGGTGGTAGGTGCCGTCCAGGTACACCAGGCCGTTGGGGTCGTTCAGCCAGTTGTGTTCGGCGGTGTAGTGGAAGGCGGGGCGGAAAGGGTCCGCGCTGAAAGGTGCGGTGGCAACGGAAGGAACGCCCGCCGTCGTCGTCAAGGAATGCATGGTCAGCCCTTCACGCCGCTGGAGGCGATGCTGTTGACGAAGGAACGCTGGAACGCGATGAACAGCACCACCACCGGAACGGTGATCAGGGAAGCGTACGCCATCACCTCGCCCCAGGAAACGTTCAGCTGGAAAAAGTACTGGATGCCGATCATCACGGGCCGCAGTTCCTCGGACTGGACCACCATCAGCGGCCAGAGGTAGGAGTTCCAGGCCGGCAGGAAGGTCAGGATCGCAACTGTAGCCGTGGCGGGGCCGGCCAGCGGCATCACCACCTGCCGGTAGATCTTGAACCAGCCGGCACCATCAATGCGTGCTGCCTCGTCCAGTTCCTTGGGGATGGATTCGAAGTACTGGTGGAACAGGTAGATGGAGAATGCGTTGGCGATGAACGGGATGATCTGCACCTGGTAGGTGTCCAGCCAGCCCTTGGAGAATTCGAGGCTGAAGCCGTTCAGCTCGAAGTAGGGGAGCTGGTTGACCCACCACACCAGGGGCAGCGCAAGCGTCTGGAAGGGCACGATCAGGGTGGCCAGGATGGCCGTGAACACGATTTTCTTGCCTCGGACCTGCATGCGGGACAGGGCGAAGGCGCAGAGGCTGTTGACGAAAATGCCCAGGATGACCGTGATGGCAGAGACGCCCACCGAGTTGAGCAGGAACCGCGCGGCCGGAACGCGGTCAAAAACGGCGGTGTAGTTGTCGAACGAGATGTTGCCCACCGGCAGGAACGCGGCCAGGGAGGACATGTCGCCGAAGATCTGCTGGTCAGGCTTCAGCGAAGACACCAGCATGAAGAGGATGGGGAAGGCAGCGACGACGGCGAAGAGGACGCGCACCAGCATGGTGCCGACGCTGCGCAGGAGCAGTTGGTTTTTCATGTCAGTCTTTCTCCCGGGTGAGGTAGCGCTGCACCGCGGAGACGATCAGGACGAGGACGAAGAATACGAGCGAGATCGCGGAGGCATAGGAGGTCTCCTGCTGCCGGTAGCCGGACTGGACTGCCTCGTAGATGATGGTTGTGGTGGAATCCATTGGACCGCCCTGGGTCATGACGCTGATCTGGTCGAACAGTCCAAGGGCTTGGATGGTGATGGTGACGAGCACCAGGCTGCGGGTGTGGAAGAGGCCCGGCCAGGTGACGTAGCGGAACTGCTGCCAGCGGCTGGTGCCGTCCAGTTGGGACGCCTCGTACAGCTCGCCCGAGATGCCTTGCAGCCCGGCCAGCCAGATGATCATGTGGAAACCGGCCGCCTGCCAGATGGACAGGATGATGATGGCCGGCATGGCGGTGTTGGGGTCGCCCAGCCAGTCCGGCCCGTCAATCAGGCCGAAGCTGACGGCCGCGAGGATCTCGTTGATCAGGCCGTCCTTGCGGTACATGAACAGCCACAGCAGTGAGACCACCACCATGGACGTGACCACAGGCAGGAAGTAGACGGTGCGGAAGAAGTTCACCCCGCGGAATTTCTTGTTGATCAGCAGCGCCATCACCAGGGCCAGGCCGGACTGCACCGGGACAATGACAACGGTGAAGTAGGCGACGTTGAGCAGGGCGCGGTAGAACGTGGGGTCCGTGAACAGACGGGCGAAGTTGTCCAGCCCCACGAACTCCACCGGCCGGGGCGAGATGAGCCGTGCGTTGGTGAAGGCCAGGCCGAAACCAAGGATGGCCGGAATGAAGATGAAGGCCAGCAGGAGCACCGCCGCGGGGGCGATCATGCCCCAGCCGCTGAGCTGGTCGCGGCGGAAGCCGGGCCGGCGTCGTGCGTTGTTGTTAAGGTTCGACGGCGGCGGGGCGGCCTGGGTGCTGGAAGGGACGCGGGGGCGGGTGGGAAGGGGAGCAGTTGCCATGGGGGTCTCCGTAGTTCGGGCTGGCGGGGGACTGCCGCGCCGCTTGGCGCAGCAGTCCTCCGCGGCTCCGGCTAGTTCTTGTAGCCGCCGTTGGACTTGATGTTGGCGTCGATGGCCTTAACTGCGCTGTCCAGGGTGGACTGGGGCTCGGCCCCGTTCAGGATGTCCTGGACTGCCTTGCCGTACTCAGTGGCGATGAAGGGGTAGGCGGGCGTTTCCGGGCGCATCACGGCGTACTCGCGGGAGAAGTCCATGAAGATCCGGTTGGCCCCGCCTTCGGCAAAGGCCGGGATCTGGGCTGCTGCTTCTTCGCTGGCGGGAATGGTTCCGGTGGCTTTGGCAACCGCGGCGATATTCTCCGGCTTCAGGGAGTAGGAGAGGTAGTCCATGGCCGCCTCGGCATTGGTGCAGCCGCTGGTCACGCCCCACTGCCAGGAGGCGCCGCCGATCTTGGGGCCTTCTCCGAGGTCCACGGGCGGCATGACTACGAGGTCGTCGCCGAGGGCTGCCTTGGCCTTGTCCGCAGCCCATGAGCCGGTGTAGACGATGGCGCTCTTGTTGTTCAGGAAGTCCTGGGTTGAGTCCTTGCCGCTCTTCTTGGCCATGAAGCCCTGGTCGGCCAGGCCGCGGAACCAGCCTGCCCACTCCACGGCTTCCTTGCCGTTCAGCTCACCCTCCGCGGTCTGGAAGCCGTCACGGTTCACCAGGTCGCCGCCGAAGGACTGCAGGAGGGGGGAGTAGGCGTAGGGGAGCCATTCACCGGTGCCGGCCGTGCCGAGGTCCAGCGGGTGTTCCCACTTGCCCAGGGCCTTGAGCTTGGTGAGGGCGTCCTGGAACTCCTCCTTGGTCCAGGGCTGCTCCATGGTGGCAACCCGTACTCCGGCAGCTTCCAGGTCCGAGGTGCGTGCCATCATGGCCAGGGCGACGTCGTAGTAGCCCACGGCGTAGGGCTTTCCGTCCCATTCAGCCACGGTGCTGGGGAGGTGCTTTGAGAGGTCCGTGTCCAGCTCGAGGGGTTTGAGGTAACCGGCCCAGGCCCAGTTGGGCACGTTCGGTCCGTCGATGTCCACGATGCAGGGGAGGTTGCCTGCCGCGGCGGCCGAGACAACGGAGTCGTTGTATGAGTCCTGGGGGAAGGCCTGGACCTTGATCTTCACTTTGTCCTGGCTGCCGTTGTAGGAGTCGACGATCTTCTGCACTGCTGCCAGTTCGTCCGGGT
The DNA here is from genome assembly GCF_000189535.1 of Pseudarthrobacter phenanthrenivorans Sphe3. Classification (NCBI taxonomy): domain Bacteria; kingdom Bacillati; phylum Actinomycetota; class Actinomycetes; order Micrococcales; family Micrococcaceae; genus Pseudarthrobacter; species Pseudarthrobacter phenanthrenivorans. Next base: position 2,275,053 of record NC_015145.1, on the reverse strand, counting down.
TGCCGGCATTGTGGGTCCAGAGGGCAATCTCGCCGGACCCCTCGCTGGAGGAGGAGGCGCTGCCCTTGCCGCAGCCTGCCAGGGTGGCAGTGAGGGCGGCTGCGGCTATGCTGGTCGCCAGGACCTTGGTGAGCTTCTTGTTCATGGGTCAGTCTTTCTGTTTTGGACACGGGGGATTGACGGGGTCCTGCTGGGAACGCGGCCGCTGCAACGGCTGCGTTCCCGTTTCTTGGGGGTAATGCAGGGGGATGGAGCCTGGCCGGGCTGCTGGCGCCGGGTCAGTTCTGCTGCCGTTCAGTTCCTCGGTGGAGCAACAGAGTGCCGCTCCACCAGCGGGCAGGCGATTTTTTCATGCATCCGGGCTGTGCCGGGGTCCTCAAGCTCGTTGAGGAGCTTCAGGACAGCCCAGCGGCCCATTTCATAGTGGGGGAGTGCCATGGTGGACAGCCCTGGCCACAGGGCGTCGGCGATGAGTTCGAGGTTGTCCACGCCCACGATCGAGAGGTCGTCCGGGATTCCCAGGCCAAGGTGGCCGGCCGCCTGGTAGGCGCCCATAGCCATCTGGTCGTTGAAGCAGAACAACGCGGTGGGCCGCTCGCTTCCGGCCAACAACTGCAAAGCGGCCTCCCGTCCCCCGGCAGTGCTCGGGTGTGCGGTCACCAGGCGCCTGTCCGGCAGTTCCAGGCCGTGGCGCGCCAGCCCTTCGCGGAAGCCTGCAAGCCGTTGGTGGGCCGCGGGAATATCGTCCTCATTGTTGATCATGGCGATCCTGCGGTGGCCGGCCGCGACCAGCAGTTCCGCTGCCGACTCCCCGGCGCCGGACTCGTCCGGCACCACGGAGGAGAGTTCGGGGTTGTCCGGGGTGGCGTCCAGCACGATGGTGGGGAATCCCCCCAGCTCGGCCGGTACGGACACGAGCTGGTTGAACATCCGGGCGTAGATTACGCCGTCCACCTGGTGCTGCTGCAGTGCCCGGATTTCCTGGCGTTCGAGTTCGTTGTCGAGGCCGGAGTTGACCACCATCAGCAGGTGCCCATGCTCGGAGGCTGCGTCCTGCGCGCCCTGGATCATGGCGCCGGCAAAAGGGGTGGTGGTGATTTCGTCGCTGACCAGGCCGAGGATCTGGGAGCGCTGGTTGCGCAGTCCACTGGCCAGGCGGTTCGGGGCGTAGCCGAGGTCGCCGGCTACGGCCTTGATGTGTTCCACGGTCCGGGCGTTGACCCTGGAACTGTGCGCTTCGCTTAGGGCATGCGACACAGTGGTCACGGAGACGCCGGCGGCTTTTGCCACGTCCCGGATGTTTACCTTCGTCGCCATTGACCTGTTCCTTTGCAAAACGTTTTGTATGTTGCTTGCATCACTATATGCAAAACGTTTTGCAACCGTCAAGAGGCAGAGGTCAAGAGGCAGCAGGTGCGGGAGTCAGGAGTTCTCCGGCCGGGCGTAGGAGGACCCGGATGGGGTGCGTTCCAAAAGCCCGAAATCCACCAGGTAGCGGCGGAGCAGCACCACGTCGTCCGTGTATTCCAGGAGCCGCTCGTTGACCTGCCTCTCGGAGAGGTCTTCCCCTGGACGGATCGCGTTCCCCGCGATCCAGGCCAGAAGCTCCCGCCGCTCCGCCCTGTTCGCCGGATACCTCTCGATCCTGCCCAGGCGCATGAAGCGTTCCACTCCGGTTTGCGCCTGCCGGGGTTGCCGGGCCAGGAGCTCGCGGAAGACCGTCTCAGGCGCCACCAGATTGCCCGCAGCATCCCGCTCCACAAGCCCGGACTCCAGCAGGCTGTCGATGGCCCGGTTGCGCCGCTGGCCCTTCTGCCCTGTATGCACGTCCGCCGGCAGGGCACCCAGCACGATTTGCGCATACGCAGTCCGGGCATCGCTGTTGGCGAGGGCGGCAACCACCCGCCGCCAGTGGGGACCGCCGTACCTCGTCCCAGCGGCCATGGCGCCCTCCTTTACTGCCGCCGTCGGACGTTCACGCCCTTGGGGTTCCGCGCCTGAACAAAAGCGCAAGGAGGATCCCGGCGGCGATGAGCGTCAGCCAGACGATGCTGATAATGATGATTTCGAAGACATCCTCGCGGTCCATCCCCCGCAGGGCAAGCACTGCCGCCAGTGAGGCAACCGCTGTGGCGAAGCTGCCAAGGAACAACCAACGGATGGCCCGTTCAAGCCTTGTCCCGGACGAAAAGATGGGCGCGAGGCAAAGGAACACGAGGGTCATCAGCAGGTACCCCAGCTCCTCGAGGGCGATGAAGATGCCATGGGGGTTGTATTGCGTGAAGATGGACCAGCCGTCCAGCTGGCCCTTCTGAAGGCTCGTGGGCATCACCACGGCCTGGATGTAGTAGTTGATCAGGAGGACGGCCGCCGCGATCACGGCGATGCACAGGGCCAGCAGGCCGTAGATCTTCCGCAGGTCAGGGGCGTACTCATGCACAGCTGCGACCAAGGCGACGAACAGCAGCATCAGCACCATGGCCGGAAATAGCCAGTAATAGTCACCGGGCCACTGGGCGGCGATGACGTCGTCGGTGAAGGGGTAGGGGACTTTGTCCGGGAGTGCCGTCAGGGCAAGGGCAAACGTCAGCACGGTCAGGACCGTGATGGCTACAGCTACCCTGTATCCGAAGAGGGTGGCTGCCTCGCGCCGCGGATTGGTTCCAGCGCTGTCTCCCATTGACGGGCGTCCCGCCGGACTGGCATTCCGTGGCGTTCGCATGGCAGGTTTCCGCTCGTAGAACCTACAGATTCCTTCAATACGATGCCCCGTGCATGCAGGGAACAGGGCATAAGGTCCCTGCCACCGCCACCGGAAATCCTGCCGGCATCCTCCCGGGACTCCGGCCTGGGACGGCGGCGTTTAGTCCTGGCGTCCTCCCAGGATCCGCTGCGCATCGTCCTGGGCTTGAAGCGCCCTGCTGCTCACCACTTCGCCGGCGAGGAAACCGGAGGTGGCCCGGAGACTGCGCAGTTCTGACACCGTGCGCGGCGAGGCAACATTGTGGTGGGCCATGGCATGGCAGTTGGAACACAGCGGCACCAGGTCCGCAATCGGGTCAAGCTGGTAAGTGCTGCCGAGCAGTGCCGGCGGCACCAGGTGGTGCACCTCGATGAAGCCAGCGCCGATGTCCCCGTACGAGGCCTCGAAGGAAAATCCGCAGGCGGCGCAGGACGTTCCATGGAAAGCCAGGCAGATCCGCCGCGCGTCCTGGTTCCGCTCGTAGCGGTTCACCTCAATCCGGGTGACCGCCTGCGGCGGGTAGGTTCCGGCAGGGAGGAGAGGTGGATCACCGGCGGGTGGCATCCGGTCCCGCCACAGCTGGCGGAGCCCAGGTTCTGCTGCGGCGCCGACCGCTGTGGCTGCGAGGCGCGCTGCCCCGCCCCACGCTACTTCCGGGACGGCCGCCGTGAGGGCATCCTGCGGCACCTGCTCGCCAAGGGGGAGCAGGGCGTCGAAAGCCACGCTGACGTGGCGGCGGGTGGCAGGATCCCCTTGCTGGCCTGCCTCATAGGTTTCCGACACCACCACTCCGTGGCCGATCAGCCCCGTGGAGGCTGCAGTTCCGCCCTGGACCAGGAGCCAGGCTTCCGTTCCGGGCCCAACCTCCAGGTGGCCAACGCCCCAGGGCTGGAGAAACCTGCCGGACTCCGCTACCTGTTCGACGGCGGCGCGATAGTCCCAGCGCTTCCGTCCCCTGGGGTTCCAGCCAAGAATTACTGCAGGCACGCGGTACCTAGACACGCGGTACCTAGATAGGTTCCTTCGCCAGCGCCTTGGTGCGGGCGGGTGTTTCGCGGCCCAAACGCTGATCGAGGGTGACGCGCAGCCTGGCAGCCGCCACCTGGACGCGGTGCTCGGCGGGGGTGGCTTTCCTTGCGGCCGGCTTAACCGGGGTGTTCCGCGGAGTATGGACATACCGTCGTTCAGGCGATGCGGCGCTCATAGTCCAGCCTCCTTGGTTGTGCCTTCATCCGTGATTCCATTCTCGCCTATGTCGCCACCTGCGTCCACGAACGGGAGGTCCGCGGCCGGGTCTTCGTCCGGCGCAAGGTCCTCGTCCGCTGTAAGGTCGTCCCCGTTCTCGTCACCTGCCACGCTTTTCCAGGCGATGTCGAACAGTTCCAGTTCCTCGGTGCGCGCAAGCTCGCTGCGGGCCAGGACGTCCAGGGTGGCCAGGCCCAGGGCTTTTGTTCCTTCGTCCGGGTCCAGCGCCCTGTCCAGCGCCCACTGGGTCCGGCGCCACCACTCGGCCCGGCTGTCCGCTTCGGTTTTCTGCAGCAGCGCCTGGGCATCCGCCTCCCGCTTCTGGTCCAGGGCAGTCTTGTCAGCTGTGGTGCGCTGCTTGAGCGTGCGCCAGTTGATATAGAAGGCAAGCAGGGCAGCGATGAGGACTGCCAGGGGTCCGAGTCCGGCGAGGATCACCCACCAGTCGGCCGGTCCGGAATGCACCACGACATCAAGCGGGCTGGGGGTGGGTGCAGGGGTCACATTGCCAGCATAGGCCGGGCACGGCCGTCAGCCGGGCGGACACCCCTGCACCGGTGCCCGTCAGGCCGAAATCACTACCTTCAGCGCGTTTGTCTCCGCCGCACGGGCGAACGTGTCGTAGGCGTCCATGAACTGGTCGAAGGAGAAATGGTGCGTCGCGAACTTTTCCGCCGGCAGCTTTTTCTGCGCCACAAGCTTCAGCAGCATGGGGGTGGTATTGGCGTTTACCAGGCCCATGCTGATGTTGATGTTCTGGATCCAGAGCTTCTCCAGGTGCAGTTCCACCGCTTTTCCGTGTACGCCGACGTTCGCCACGGTGCCCCCGGGGCGGACAATCTCCGTGCACATCTCGAACGTGGCAGGGATGCCCACGGCCTCGATGGCCACATCCACGCCCTGCCCGTCAGTATGTGAGAGCACCTGGTCCTTCCAGTCGGCGTCGCCGGACAGGACCACCTCGGTGGCACCGAACGCGCGGGATTGCTCCAGGCGGTTGCGGTCCAGGTCAATGGCGATGATGTTGGCGGCCCCGTACAGGCCGGCTGTGGCGATCGCGGCCAGTCCCACCGGGCCTGCTCCCACCACCGCCACGGTATCCCCGGGCTTGACCCTGCCGTACTGGACCCCGATCTCGAAGCCGGTGGGGAAGATATCGGAGAGCATGACAGCCTGCTCATCGCTGACGCCTTCCGGCAGCAGGTGCAGGGAATTTTCGGCGTAGGGGACCCGGACGTACTCGGCCTGCGTCCCATCGATCAGGTGGCCGAAGACCCAGCCGATTCCGGAGGCGCCCTCGTCCCCAAGGCAGTGGGAGTAGAGGCCCGTCTTGCAGTTTGCGCAGTGCCCGCAGGACTTGATGCAGGAGATGATAACCCTGTCGCCGGGCTTCAGCGTGGTCACGGAGGAGCCCACCTCGGTGATAGTGCCCACGCCTTCGTGGCCCAGGATCCTCCCCTCCTGGACCGCCGGGACATCTCCTTTGAGGATGTGCAGGTCCGTTCCGCAGATGGTGGTGGTGTCCACCTTCACGATGGCGTCACTCGGGTTGACGATCGTGGGGTCCGGCACATCGGTCCAGGACTTCTTGCCCGGTCCGCCGTAGACAATGGCTTTCATTACTGCTCCTCGTGGTCAGTGGTCCGGGTGCCGTGCAGCGCCGCGTCACCTCAAGAGTCGTGGACAGGTTTCCGGGCCGAAAGGGCCGTAAGTCCCAGCGGTCTTAATGAAGCGGGTGTTTATGGAGCGCCAGGGGACGAAAGTCTCTGGAAGTCGGAAGGCGCCGGGGCGAGGCTGGGTTCCCGTAAGCCAGCACGGAAGGAGTGGAGGGAGCAATGGCGGACTCCACCAGGATCGTCAACATCGCCGTCTTCATTATCGCCGTCCTTCTCTGGGCGGCGTTCGGGGCAGTGCTGCTGTCCAGGCAGGGAAACCTGGGTGAGCTGTGGTCTGCGTTCCGCGGACAACCGTGGCTGCTGCAAGGGCTGGAGTTCCTCATCCTCCTGCCGTGGGCTGCTGCCCTCTGGCTGTGGAACACATCATGGGATCTCTGGATCAGGGCCCTGCTGCTGCTGGGCCTGGTGTGGACCAGCCTTTACCTGCTCTCCCCGTGGCGGTCAGCGTAGGACCAGCGTCCTCCAGGGGAATTCAGCTGCCGCGCCGGGAGATGAGGACCGGGCCGCGCGCATGGTGGAGGACAGCATGGGCTGTGGACCCGATCGTTTCCCTGACAAAACCTCGCCCTGTGGTTCCCACCACCAGCATCCGCGCGTCGGCAGCTGCCTTGAGGATGGCGTGGGGGACTGAAGTGTCAAGGAGCACGCTGCCTTCCACGGGCACATAGGGTGCAAGGGTGCGGGCGCGGTGCAGGGCGGCTTGGAGGGCATTCCCCGCCGCGGCTTCGGCTTCAATGGTGTTCCGCTGCCCGTGTCCTGGGGGGAGCTGATGGACATGGACCACCTTCAGGCCGGCCTGCCATGCCATGGCCATGGCACACGCGTCCTCAAGGGCCGGAGGAGAGCCGGACGCGTCCACAGCCACCACCACAGGCCCGTCGGGGTGGAGGTCCTGCCGGATGACCGCAACAGGGCAGTGGGCGGTGGCTGCCAGCTCCAGGCTGACGGATCCCACGAGCAGGCCCAGGAATCCGCCAAGGCCGCGGCTGCCCACAACAATCATTTCTCCGCCTGAAGCGATCATGGCCAGGTGCGAGGCAGGCAGGCCGTGCAACAGTGTCGCCTCAACATGCAGGCCTGGGGCAGCGGCGCGGGCATGGTTGACGCCGTCCTTCAGGATGGCTTCCGCTGACCGCTCCAGGCCGCTGTCCGCCACGCCCGGAACCGGGCCCAGATTGCGGGTCAGCAGCGGCCAGATGGAGCAATGAACCACGTGGAGGGCAAAACCGCGCAGCTGCGCATGCCCGGCTGCCCAGCGAACGGCGTCCGCCGCTTCAGCGGAACCGTCATAGCCGGCGACGATGGATCCTGGTTCTGCCATTGCTCCTTCACCCCTGGTCGGGCACTCCTGGTCGGGCGCTCCCGGTCACGCACTCCTGGTCAGGGACCTTCGGCACTGTGATGGTCCCTCGCGGCGCTCCATGCTGATGGAATGGGGCCGGCCGCGTACCGCGTACACCAGCAGAGCACCCAGAGCCGCCGGAAGCAAGAACTGCTTGACGAAAAGAGGAGCACCAGATGTCCATGTGGCAGGAAATCATCACGCCGAACCGGTTCGAGGGCCAGACCGTCATCGTTACGGGGGCCGCTTCCGGTATTGGCCTTGCCACTGCTTTGCGTGTTGCCCGCGAAGGCGGCCGGGTGATTGCCAGCGACCTCAGTGATGAAGGGCTGGACAAACTCGTGGCGGAGTACGAGGATCTGGACTTCGTCCCGGTGGCCGGAGATATCAGCAAAGAGGATGTAGTACAGGAAGTGGTGTCTGCTGCCCAGGGGCGCATCGGCGCGCTCGCCAACGTGGCCGGAATTATGGACAGCTTCCAGCCCGTGCATGAAGTGGATGACGCCACCTGGGAGCGCGTGCTGGACGTCAACCTGACGTCCATGATGCGGATGACAAGGGCGGTGGTTCCGGTGATGCTGGCCGCGGGGTACGGCTCGATCGTGAACGTTTCCTCCGAAGCGGGCCTTCGCGGATCGGCGGCAGGGGCCGCCTATACCGTTTCCAAGCACGCGGTCATCGGCCTGACCCGCAGCTCAGCCGTAATGTACGGGCGGCGCGGCATCCGCGTCAACGCGGTTGCGCCCGGAGGCACCAAGACCAACATCCACGCCGAGTTCAAGTCCCAGCTCGCCGCGGAGGTCCTCGGACCCCTGATGCAGGCAAACGTGCCGCCCATCGCCGAAGCGGGGGAACTTGCTGCCGGGATCACGTTCCTGCTCAGCAGGGACGGCTCGAACATCAATGGTGTGGTGCTGGCCTCGGACAATGGGTGGAACGCCGTTTGAGGGCGGCCCCGCCTGCAGGGAGTGGTCATAAATGGGCAGCATGATGCGCAGGATCGGCAGCCTGCTCCTGGCTTTGCTGGTGCTGTTGCCCGGCACGGCCGCCGTCGCCTTCGCCGTGGCGCCGGTGTCCGTGGAGATCCAGGACACTGCGGGGGTGCTGGACCGGAACACCCTGGTGCCGGCCCTTGAACGCATCGAGTTCTATGAGCCTACCCGGGTTGTGGTGTACACCTACAACGGACGGACCGAGGACAACCTCAATGAGGAAGTCCTGAGGTTTGCCCGGGCTGAGCACCCCGAGTGGATCAGCGCGGACGGACAGAAGTGGGCGGACGGACTGTTTATTTTCGCCCTGGACCCGGTGGGCCGCCATGTGGGCACCTACATGGGCGAGGACCGCAAAGTGTCCCTGGAACAGCGGAACGAGATCCAGGACGCTGCAAAGGACCTGCTGCGCGACGCCCAGTGGACGGACGGGACCATTGCCGGAGTCCAGCGGGCTGCCGAGCTCATCAACCAGCCGTGGTACCGGTCGGCCGCCTTCCTGGTCACGGCGTGGGTAACGGCGGGGACGGCAGCCCTGGGAGCCGGAGCATGGGTTGTGGTGCGGGCCGTCACCAGATCCTCCGCGCGGAAAGAGATCGAACGCGGGGACCGGAGCTACGCCAACGTCAGCATGGACCTCGAGGTGACAGAGCTCAACGCCGGCACCATTCCCGAAGCGTCCAGGTATGGAAGCACCGTCCTGGAGAAACACCGCACCTTCCTCAACCGCTACAACGCTGCCAGCGAGCTGTCCAACAAGGTGCACGCGCTCTCGAAGCGGGAGTTTGGCCGACGCAGGAACCTGAAGCTCGCGCGCGAATATGCGGAGGCCGCCTCGGAGCTCGACGCCCTGGACGATGTCATTGCCGACACCAACGCGCTCCTGAACCGCGCCGATGCGTGGCCCGCAGCGTGGGACCGCCAGCTTGCCCCCTTCCGGAACGACCTTGCCGGGCTGGAACAGCTCCTCAGCAAGCGCCACGGCCAGGGGGACTCTGCCTCAGCGGCGGCACTCCGGTCCTTCCGTGACCAGAGCCTGCGGGAGATCGAGCGGTGGACGGCGGAGCTGGCGGAGGGAAAAATCACGCCCGAAAAGGCGCTGGACCGCCTCTACGAGGCCAGGACCCGGCTCGCGGTGCTGCTGGAAAACCATGCTGAAACGGTCATTGAAGGCTATGCGAAGAACGAACGCGAGGCTGCGCTGATGCGCAAGGAGATGGAGGCGGCCCAGGACGGCCTCGACCACCGCCGCCGCACTTACGAGCCAAGCATCCTGGGCACGGTTTACCCGTCCTACCACTTCTTCTCGGTGGCCACCTTCAACTCCGGGCTCAATACGGGCGTCAGCAGCGTCAGCTCCGCCCGCGGCGGAGGCGGCAGCACCACAGGTTACGGAAGCAGCGGCGGGAGCTTTTCCGGTTCCGGCAGTTCGTCCAGCTTCTGAGCGGGGCTACGCACGGCTTCTGGCCGGCGGACACGAGCGGGTGCGGCTTTTGAGTGGGGTACGACGGCGGCCCTTGCCTAAAGCGCGCGGCTGAGGCTGCGCTGCAGCAGGAAGGATCCGAGCGCCAACAGTGCCAGCGCCATGGCGGCCAGGACGCCCAGCTGCGGAAGGATGTCCCCCAGCGTTCCGTTGTGGCGCTGGATGTCCGCGAACGCGTCGTAGGCCCACCGGTGAGGGGTTACCCGGGACACTGCCTGCAGCGTCCCGGAGAAAAACTCCGGCGGCACCATGGAACCGCCCAGGCCCGCCAGCACCAGGCCGAGCCCTACGCCCACACCGGACGCGGCGGCGTCGTTATCCATCAAAGCCCCGATGACCATCGCTGCTGCGGCGGACACAGCGCAGAAGAGAACCAGGACCAGCCCGGCCAGCAGCGGATTCCCCCAGTCCACGCCGAACAACAGGGATGTGCCGAGCATGATGTACCCGCCTTGGACCGCGGCGATTCCGAAGCGTCCCATAGCCTGGCCCGCGAGCGCCTGCCAGCTGCTGACAGGGGCGGCCATGACGCGGGCGATGACGCCCAGGCGGCGGGCTTTGATCAGGGTGGCGGCGCCCGTGAGGGAACTGAGGAAGACGAAGAGGAGAAGCTGCTGGGCGGCTCCGAGATCGAACCTGCCCAGGCCCTGGAACACCTGCGAGACGTCGTTGGTGTCCACCAGTTCCACGCGCGGCCGTTGCACCGCTTTCCGTGCCTGCTCCAGTGCCGCCGCTGCCTCAGATGCATCCACGCCGGCAGCTTCAAGGAGGGACTGCTGCCGCCGTTCCGTGCTGACCGCCTGGATGGACGAGCGGACTTCCTGGAGCACTGCCTGCGCCGCCGACTGGGAAGCCGTCACCACTTCCAGGTCCGCGGGCCGGCCTGCCGAGAAAGCGGCCGAGTCGTCGTCGCTGATGAAGATCCCGACGTCGGTCCTGCCGCGGCTCAGCTGGTCCCGCACTGTTCCGGCCCCGGCGGCGGAAACCTGCAGGCCGTCCTCCTCCATTTGCTCCGTCAGGGCGCGTGCCAGCGCAGTATCCGCTCCGCCGGACAGCGCCACCCGCGCCTGGCCGCTGTTGGTGCCGAACTGCGAGCCGAGCAGCAGGATCAGCAGAAGGGGAAAAATGAAGACGAAGAAGATGTTGGACCTGTCCCGCAGGAAGAGCCGGACTTCCACGGCGGCGATTCCCAGGATGCTCCTCATTGCCTGACACCCCTGTCCGGGAGCAGCCGGGAGGCCAGCGTCGCCGCCGCAGCGAAGCCGAGCATGATGGCAAGGGGAATGCCGGCGTCGGCCACTCCGCCGCCGCCCGCCGTGATGCCGAGGCCGCGGATGAAGGCTGCAATGGGGTTGAGGTCCATGAGCGCAGCAAGGAATCCTGAGGCTTCGATGGGGAAGAACGCGCCGCCCGCAATGCCCAGCACCATGCCCAGGATGGATTGGACAATGTTTGCCTGCTCGGCGGTCCGGACAAGGCGCGCGACGATAAACGTGAGGCTCGTTGCGGCTGCTGCCACGGCGAGGACCAGGAGTGCCACCACTGCCGGTGAGCCGAAGGACACACCGAACAGTACGCTGCCGGCAGTCAGCAGGATGGTGGTGGCCACGACGCCCAGGATGAATCCCACCAGGGCTTTGGCCGTGATGATGGTTCCCGGCGCCACCGGAGTGGACTGCAGCCTGGAGAGGGTGCCCTCCTCCCGCTCGGCCAGCAGCCCCAGGACGCCGAAACCGACCGTGAAGAGCAGGAAGAGCCCTGTTTGGCCAGCCACCAAGGTTCCCTTCAGGGACAGCTGCTCCGCGGACGCCTGGCCTTCCGAGAGCGTAAGCGCCGGCGGCCCTGCGGCTGCCTGCTGCGCCAAACCTGCCAGGACATCATGGGGGAGTCCGGCGGTTTCACCGGCTTCGGCAGTTACGGTCCCCGCCGAAAACTGCTCGAGGAGCCCGTCCACCACTGACACCAGGACGTTGGTTTCCAGCCCTGCCCCGTCCCCCTCGATCACCTGGACGCTGAGCGCCTGCCCGGACGTGACCGCCGCCGTGAATTCCGCTGGCAGGATGATGCCCAGGTCCGCTCCGCTGTCCCTGGTCTCCCGGCTGACCTCTGCGGCGGGCACCTTGCGGACAGTGACATCCATGATGGGCAGCGAGTCCACGGCCTCCAGCAGGGCGGCGCCGAGCTGCCCGCTGTCCTCCGAGCTGGCCACGACTTCGGCTGGCTTCAGGTCTACGCTCTCGGTGTCGAACCCGCCAAAGGACAGGTTCAGCACAGCCATCAGCGCCAGGGGAACGAGGAGGGAAAAGATGAACACGGATTTGTCCCGGACCCGCTGCCGGAGGTCGTTGGCCACCATGGTCCAGAGTCCGCGCACGTCAGTCCCGGAGTGCTTTGCCGGTCAGGTGCAGGAAGACCGATTCCAGGTCCGGCCGGACGATCTCCACGGAAGTCAGCGCCACCCCGGCCCGTCCCGCCTCAGCCACGATGGGGGCCAGGAGTCCCGGCCCGTTGTGCACGGTCAGGGTCAGCCCGGACGTGCCGCCGTCGACATGCTGCACGCCTGGAAGCTGCCGCAGTGCCGTGGCAGCGGCACTGGTGTTGCCGCTGCCGCGCAGGTCGATGCGGTCCACCCCGCCCGTCAATTCAACGAGCTGGTTCCGGGTGCCCTCGGCCTGGATCCGGCCCTCGTCAATGATGGCGATCCGGTCGCACAGCCGCTCCGCCTCCTCCATGTAATGGGTTGTGTACAGCACCGCCATGCCCTCCGTGGCGAGGCCTTCCACTGATTCCAGGATGGAATTGCGGGACTGGGGATCCACCCCCACCGTTGGTTCATCAAGGATCAGCAGGGTGGGCCGGTGCAGGAGGCCGATGCCGATGTTCAGCCGGCGCTTCATACCGCCCGAGAACTTCTTGGTCTGCTCGCCGGCCCGGTCCGCCAGGCCGATGAGGTCCAGGACCTCCCCGGTCCGCGATTTCAGTTCCTGGCCGCCCAAACCCTGGAGCCGGCCGAAGAACATGAGGTTCTCCTTTGCCGTCAGGTCAGGGTAGATAGCCAGTTCCTGCGGGACCAGCCCAATGTGGCCTTTGACCCGTGTACTGGCCGGAGTCATGGCTGCACCGGCCAGCTCGATGGATCCGGAGTCAGCCGGAATCAGTCCTGCCACCATGGAAATAATGGTGGTTTTGCCCGCCCCGTTGGGACCCAGGAGCCCGTACGTTTCGCCGGCTTCAATGTGGAAGGAGACGCCGTCCACCACAGTGTGGCTGCCATAGCTTTTCACCAGGCCTTTGACGCCCAGGACCTGAGCCTTCTGGGTCTGAACGTCCGCCGTCATCGGACAGCCGGTTTGCTAGGCGGCACCGAGCGATCCCGCCTTGGCGGAAGCGAACGGCAGTGCCTGCGGGAGGCGCCTGGGGATCCGGACCCGGACCGGGGCGGCAACGGGAGCGAGGTCCCGGATCAAACCGGTGCCGGCGCATTCGCGGACATCGTTGATGGCGGCAGCAGCCTGGTACTTGTCCTGGTACTGCCCGGACACGGCCAGCACCGTTCCATCCGCCGCCACCAGCCTGAACCTGATCCGCGAATCTTCATCGGCAAACAGTTCGAACGTTCCCGCCATAAGTCCTGCTCTCCCTCAAGCAACCTGGCTCCATCGGATTCGTGGAGCGCGTGGGCACACCGGCCACCCGGTGCGGCAGCCCGGACACAGCACCCCAGCCATGGTGCATCCTTCGGGCCTCAACCAACCCTGCCAGAGCATGCGGCCGGCTATTAGGGCCCAAAGTCCCGTATTGCCCAATCGCTGGTGAAACCGGCTGGCTTCCAGCGGTCGGCTTCCAGCGGGCTGCTTCCAGCAGGCAAGGCCGCCGGCGGAGAGGCCGCTTGTCCGCTTCAGAGCCGTTTGGCTCTAGTCTGTGCGGGAAGCCGCTCCTAGCCTCGGTGCAGGAGGTGCTTACGGATGAAGAACGAAGTCGGGTTGTATGCGGGGAAGGGTCGACGCCGGGAACAGGCCACTGCGAGCGCGTTGGCAATTGTTCTGCTGGCCCTGGGAATGGGCATGGCGGTTTCCTCCTTGATGGGGCCGCTGGGCTTTGGATTCATGCAGTACCGCACGTCGGAGACGACGGTCAACCAGTTGGTGGGCAGCGATGCCGCGGCCCTTTTCGTCGTATTTCCCGCCACCATCGCCGCCGCCGTGCTGGTCCTCCGGGGCAACCCGGGCGGGCCTCTGCTGGGCAGCGGCATTGGCGTGTATGCCATCTACACCTACGCACAGGTGGTCATCGGCCAGGAGTACCTGCGGCTGCCGGGCAACGTGGAGTATTGGTTCCCGTTGCTGCTCGCTGTCTTCATTCTTGCCGAAGCCGCGGTTGTCCTGTCCCTGGCCGCCGGGCCGCGGGACCTGCCCCAGCCTTCGCAGGGGGTCTGGAAGACGGCCGCCGTGTCGCTGCTGGTGGTGGCGGCGTTCCTCGTGGTCGGGCAGCATTTGCGGCCGCTGCTCGCCGCGTGGTCCAACCCTTCGTCCCTTACCGAGTATTCCTCCAGTCCCACGCCCTTCTGGATGGTGAAGCTGATGGACCTGGGCATCATCGTACCGGCGGCCGTCGCGTCCGGAATTGGCCTGCTCCTGGGCGCACAGTGGGCTTTGAAGATCATGTATCCGCTGCTCACGGGGTACGCGTTCCTGGCTGCCTCGGTGGCCTCCATGGCCGTGGTCATGTACGTGAAGGCCGATCCGGATGCCTCACTGCCGCTGATGGCCGCATTCCTGGTCTTCGCGCCGCCGTTCGCAGGTTGGCGCTCATGATCTACCGCCCGTTCTTTCCATCGCAAGCGGGGGCATCTGCGCCATTCGGGCTTTAGCAGGCCGGCCGGGGACTCATGACCTTGGTCTCTAGTGTCTTCCTGCCGTCCGTTCCTACGCTGGGCGGCATGGACGAAAAGCTGCAGATCGAGCTCGAGGATGCCGCCTCCCAATCCTGGTGGGCACGCATCCTCTACACGTTGGGATCCCAGTACGGGCGGACGCAACTGCGGTTCGTGGGGAAAACGGATGATGACCGCCGGCTCTATGTCAGCGACACCTTCCCGGGGCCGCCGCTAGGTGCCACCCCGCCCGAAGAACAATGGGCTCCGGGGATGGAAGCAAGCCTCGCGGAGCTCCGGCAGCAGATTGCCAGGGACGGTTGGTCCGAAACCAGCCGCGGCCAAAAGCCCTGGGAACTGACCTTTGCACGGCGGGCAGGCAGCTAGTTTTACCGTCCCGCGTCTCCGGCATGGGATGTGAGTTCCCTGGTGATCTCGTCGGCCCAGGCGTCAATGGCGGCCCAATCGCGGAAATCACCGGCCGGCAGCGCGTCCTTCGACGCCGGTGCCAGCCGGATCAGGCGCTCGCCAAGGCCCACAGGAGGGGCGTCGGGGTCCCAGGCACCGAAAAAGACATGTTCTCCGCGGGGCTGGAGTACCTCCTGCAGTGCGGTGAATTCCTTGGGCCTGGCGCTCGCCAGAACATCATTGCCATCCTTGTCAACGGTGTCCGTGCCGAGGGGTCCACTGCTGAAGAGCCACACCCGTTTGTCCTGGAGTTCGCTATGGTGCCGCCTGGCAAACGCCGTAGCTTCCTTGAGCCAATGGACCATGTAGGCGGCGCTGCCCAGAACCACGGCGTCGTATGGGCCAACGTCGTCCACGTCTGCTACGGACCGCGCCTCGGCCTGGTGCCCGTTCTCCGAAATGCGGGCTGCGATGCGTTCAGCTATTCCTGCCGTGGAGCCGTGCCGGCTGGCGTAGGCAACAAGAACTTTCATGGTGACCTCCTGTTGGTGCGGTCGGGATGTGGCTTGAAGCAGTTACGCGATGGGCCAGACCACCCTTGTCTGCCATTTCGCCGGGTCTGGTTCGGCCTCCGGGTCGCTCAGGTAGTACTCCCACATGGTGTCCGAAGGGGTGAGGCCCTCGGCTTCCATTTGTCCCAGGATGGCGTGGTAGGTGCTTTCCAGGGTGTCATACGGTCCAATATGGAGGGCCTCGAGGGCATCCGTCTCCGGCAGTGTCCCTTTGGCTACCCCGTCTGTCCCCTCGAAGTTTCCGGTGATGGGGAAGCCGGCTTCCACGTCAACTGACTCGCTTGGCATTCCGCGGTAGAGCGCGAAGGGCGGCCCGGCCGGGCTGGCACCCTGCTTTTGCGCGGCAGCCATCACCGTGCTGAATGCCCGGCCGAAGAAATCGGTAAGTGAAGCCATGGGGACGCGTTCGCGGACGACGGCGACGGGCTGCTCCGTGAGGTGGACTTTCCTGGGGTGCTGGGCAGAATTGTTCATGGCATTAGAGTGCCCCCGCCGGCGGCAGCGGCCACAGGGCCTTAGGACCCTGGATTGCTGCCCGGGGGCGGCAGTCACCCGGCGGACTCATAGGCCTGCCGCATCCACTCCGCCACCTCCCTGTCCAGCCCGCTGCTGTCCACCAGTTCAAGATGGTGCATCCAGATTCCACGGGAGGGGTGGGCAATTTCCTTGAACCGCGGTGAGGCTGCCTCGTAAGGCAACGCCAGCGAGAGGACCACGGGAACCGCGGACTTTACGTAGGTCCCGGGGCGCCAGAGGTACGCAAAGCCGCGCCGGCGCCGGAACGCCACTTGGCTTTTGCTGACGCGGACTTCCATGGGTCCCAGCGCTGCTGCCATCCGTTCTGCCGCCTGGTAGATGGCGTAAGCAGCGGGGGACCCCTCAAAAAAGCGGGCAGCAGTCCACGCTTCACCGCCCGCTGCGGACGGGACCGTGGCTATTCGAGGCCGGCCCGGGTGGCCTCGTTCAGGGGTGTCTGCCAAGTGCCGGTGGCCGACAGGGTGAACCTGCGGCCCGTGACCGACTGGGGAACGATCCGGATCAGGTGGTCCTGGCCAACGCCCTGCCAGGGAAAGAGTCCCCGCCGCGGCTCATTCAATGCCGGTCCCGTGGCGTCATCCTGGACAGCCTTGCCCTTGACCACAACGCTCCATGCAAGGCCAAACTCGGCGCTCACACTGTCCGCTTCCAGGGCAACCATTGAGTTGGCTTCCATGGCCTGCAGCTTCGTTCCGCCGCCCGTCCGGAAGATGAGGCCCTCACCGTCAACCTTGAAGCTCACCGGGAAGACGTCCGGCTCGCCGTTGACAACCACCCCAAGCCGTCCCACGCTCGTGTGTTCCAGTAGTTTCCAGCACTCGTCGGAGTCGAGGATTTCAGCTTCCGGCACCATGTTTTTCTCGGTCATGCCCAGATCCTATGGTGCGGGCCGGACGTCCAACAGGGCCCAAAGACCTTGACCCCTTTCCTGGCGCCTTTAGGCGTTGCCGTGACTGGCCTGGTCCTTCAGGGATGCAAGCAGGGTTCCGGCCCAGGATGCGGCGCGTTCTTCCTCGCCCTGCAGCAGGGGTCCCTCGCTGCCCTTGACATAGAAGGCCATGGGGCCGGAGACGATGCTGGCCCCGGCGTCCTTCAAGGCGCGGCTGATCTTTTTGGCCGCGTCACCGTGGATGAACAGCTTGAGCCGGGTATCAAACGCTGCTGTCTTAACCCCCGCCAGTCCATGCTCCGCCAGGTCCGCGAGCGCCTGCGCGATTTTTGCTGTGGGGCGCCATCCATTGATGGGGCTTCCCACCACCAGGAGATCTCCGGCCCGAACGGCCCGGGCGTCGAAACGGTCTACGGGAACGGCGGCTGCGTTGTTCCCCAGACGTGACGCAAGCGCCTCGGCAATGGTCCTGGTGTTGCCATAGGCGGAGTCGTAGACAATGTGGGTTTTCATTTTTCCTGTCGCCTTTCGCGGGCAGCGCACGTGCTGGAAATTGTGTGCTTCCATCCTGCGGGCAGCAAAGTCCCCGGTGCAGGGCCGAAAGTCATGGCCGGCCCGCCAAAGCCACCGGTTCCCGGGCCTAAATGCCCTAGCACTGACGGTGCCGGGGGCACTACGTTCAGCTGTATGCACAACGAGTCGCCTGGGCGAAACGCTTCACCCGCTGTGGAAGTCTTGGATTCCGATGAGTGCTGGGATCTCCTGCGCGGGGTTCCAGCAGGCCACCTTGCCGTCCTGGTGGATGGCCATCCGGAGATCTTTCCCGTGAACTACAAAGTGGACCATGGTTCCGTGGTCTTCCGCAGCGGGGAAGGTACCAAGCTCCACGCGGCGGCCGGGCCCGCCGCCGTGGCATTTGAAGTGGACGGCACAGACCAGGAAAAGCGGACGGCCTGGAGCGTGGAGGTGAAGGGCCACGCCGTCGCCCTGGAGCCTTCCCCGGAGTTGCTGAAAGGTGTTGGCCTGACGCTTTTCCCCTGGCAGTCCGGGCACAAGGACCACTTCGTGCGGATCATCCCGACGGCGGTCAGCGGCCGCCGCTTCAAGGTCACCCCGCCGCTCACCTGGTGGAACCACATCGATGATCCCGCGCGGGCGGGCTTTGCCTGAGGAACGCCCGGCCGCCGCGGGCACTGACATCCGGGGCCCTGACACCGGTCCGGACACCTCCGCCCAAACGTTCCCGGGCAGGGCCGTCAAGTTTGTCCGGCTGTATCCGCTGGTGGCGCTGACATGCCTGGTGCTTGTCCTCACTGGCCTGCTGCTGCAGTTCGGCCTGGAAGAACCCGTGCGGCTGGGGGCCTCCGCCTATGCTGCCATCGTTGCCGCCGGCCGCGCCGTCGCCATGTTCCGGAGCCTGCGCGAGGGCCGCTGGGGCATCGACGTGCTGGCGCTGATGGCCATTGCCAGCACGGTGTGGGTGGGGGAGTACCTCGCGGCCCTGGTGGTGATCCTCATGCTGTCCGGAGGGGAGGCACTGGAAAGCTTTGCGCAGGGACGCGCAGCACGGGAGCTGCGTTCGCTGCTGGACAGGGCACCCCGGTTCGCCCACCGGGAAGCCGCCGGATCCCTGGACGAGATTCCAGTGGGAGAGGTGGCAACCGGTGATGTCCTGGTGGTGCGCCCCTCGGAGCTGGTGCCCGTGGACGGGGAGCTCCTGTCAGATTCGGCAAGCCTTGATGAATCATCGCTGACCGGCGAGAGCCTCCCCGTGGAGCGGGTCCGGGGCGAGCAGCTGCTGAGCGGGTCCGTGAACGGCGAGTCAGCCATCAGGATGCGCGCCACCGCCACCGCTGCCGATTCGCAGTACAGCCGGATCATTGCCCTGGTGGAAGAAGCCTCCAACAGCCGCGCACCGGTGGTCCGCCTCGCAGACCGCTATGCCGTTCCCTTCACCGCGCTCGCGATCGCCATGGCGGGCACGGCCTGGTTCCTGTCCGGAGATCCCGTGAGGTTCGCCCAGGTCCTTGTGGTGGCAACCCCCTGCCCGCTCCTGATCGCCGCGCCGGTTGCGTTCCTTGCCGGCACCAGCCAGGCGGCCCATAAGGGCATCATCATCAAGAACACCAGGACGCTGGAGCAACTGGCCAAGGCCAGGACGGCGGTTTTTGACAAAACCGGAACCCTGACCTCAGGGCGGCCCGTCCTCCAGAGCGTCCTCACGGCACAGGAGCAGGGAGCCGGCAACGGTGGGACCGTCAGCGCTGACCGGATCCTGCAGCTCGCTGCCTCCGCCGAGCAGTACTCGTCGCACGTCCTGGCGGCCTCGGTGATCGAGGCTGCGGCTGCCCGGAACCTTGAGCTGTTGCCGGTTGCGGAGGCTGCAGAGCATGCCACCCATGGGGTGGAAGCGGTCTGCGGCGGTGAGCGAGTGGTTGTTGGCAAGGCGCGCCTGGTCGGCGCCTCGGCCACAGATTTCCGGGAAGCGGAACTGCAAAGCGGCCAGCTTGCCGTCTATGTTGCCGTCAACGGGGTCTACGCCGGTGCCCTCATCATGAAGGACCCGCTGCGGGCCGACGCCGGGGAGACGCTCGCCAGGCTGCACAGCCTCGGTGTCCGGCACACCCTGCTGCTGACAGGTGATGCCGCCGGAACCGCCGCCCACATCGCCCGGGAAGCCGGGATTCGCAACGTCCAGGCGGACTGCCTTCCCGAGGACAAGGTCAACGCCGTGGCGGCCGTGCTGGAACGCCCGGTGTTGATGGTGGGCGACGGCGTCAATGATGCCCCGGTGCTTGCGGCCGCAGATGTCGGCATCGCGATGGGGGCCAAGGGTGCCACCGCAGCGAGTGAGTCGGCGGACGTTGTGGTGATGCTCGATGACCTGTCCAAGGTGGCAGTGGCCGTGGGCATCGGCAAACGCACCGTAGCGGTGGCGCTGGTGAGCATCTGGACCGGAATCGGACTGAGCGTAGGACTCATGGCGGTGGCCATGACGGGGTACATTCCGGCGGTCACGGGTGCGCTCCTGCAGGAGCTCGTAGACCTTGCCACGATCCTGAACGGACTCAGGGCGCTGCGCGGTGCTGACATACCCCGTGCTGATGTGACCGCTGTTGACATACCGCGTGCTGGCATCACGGATGCCGGGAAGGCCCGGCGCCCTGCATGACTTTTGGCCCTTCCCCCCGCCTCCGGCTCTGGGGATGGTAGTGGGTATGAATGCAGACATAGTGTCCAAGCCCGTGATTGCGGGAGTGGACGGCTCGGAATTCTCCTCGGCGGCCCTCCGCTACGCAGGGATGCTGGCCGCGCGCCTCGATGCCCGGCTGGAAGTGATTACGTGTATCGGCATGCCCGATTACTTGGTGGTGGCGCACCTCGAAAGCGGCGAGCACCCCTTGACGGCGAGGCTGGAGGACACGGCTGCCCGCCTGGTGGAGGACGCCCTGGGCCGTGCCTTCTCCGACGCGCGTCCCGCGAACATCGACGTCACGGTCAAGTTCGGCCCGCCCGGCAAAGTCCTGGTGGAGGAGAGCCGCCGGGCGCAGCTGCTGGTGGTGGGACGCCACGGTGAGGGGGGATTCCTTGGCACCTCCATGGGCTCAGTCAGCAAAGCCTGCGCCGCGCATTCCGTATGCCCCGTGGTCCTGGTGGGCCAGGAGGCGGACAACGTGTGATGACAGCGGCGGGCCTGACCTCGCAACAGGCTGCGGAGCTTCTGGAGCAGGCAGGACCCAACCTCCTTCCGGCGGAGAAACCGGTACCGCAGTGGCGGAAACTGTGGGGGGAGCTGACCCACTTCTTCGCACTGATGCTCTGGTGCGCCGCAGGACTGGCCTTCCTCGCGGACATGCCGCAACTGGGGGTGGCGATTATCGTCGTCGTTCTTGTCAACGGCGTGTTCGCGCACATCCAGCAGGAAAGGGCCCAGCACGCGGCCGCGAAACTGCGCGGGCTGCTGCCCGCTGACGTCCGGGTCCGGCGGGACGGGCGCGTCCGCACCATGCATGCCAGCGAGCTGGTCCCGGGCGACCTGGTACTCCTGACCGCCGGAGACCGGATCCCTGCGGACGTGGTACTGGCAACTGCTGGAGCCTGTGCCGTGGACGAATCGATGCTGACCGGCGAAAGCGTTCCAGTACCCAAGGCAGCCGGAGACCCCGCCTGGGGCGGAACCTTCATGGTCAACGGCGACGCCGAGGCGTCCGTCAGCGCCACGGGCGCAATGACACGCCTGGCCGGGATCGCCGCACTCACCAGCGGAGCGGTTTCCCCGCCCACCCCGCTGTCCCTGGAACTGCGCAGGATCGTCCGGCTGGTAGCGTCCGTGGCGCTGGCCATTGCCGCCCTGTTCTTCCTGGTGTCGCTGCTGGTGGGCATCCAATGGCGCGATTCGTTCCTTTTCGCCATCGGCGTGGCCGTGGCCCTCGTCCCGGAAGGCCTGCTGCCCACCGTCACGCTCTCACTGGCCATGGGCGCCCAGCGCATGGCTTCCCGCAATGCGCTGGTCCGGAACCTGGAGGCCGTGGAAACCCTTGGCTCCACGACGTTTATCTGTACGGACAAGACGGGAACCCTGACGCAGAACAGGATGAACGCCGTCGAGGTTTTCACCGGCGAAGGATCCGTCCGCATAGAAGGCGAGGGGTACTGCCCGGAAGGCACCGTGCAGGGGGAGGGAAAAGGAAAAGCCGCGGAGACGGCCTTCGCGGCGCTCGCCGCCTCGCAGGGCCGGGCCGAACTGCACAACGGGGAATGGCGGGCCGCGGGGGATCCGATGGAAGCCGCCATCGACGTCCTGGCCCGGCGGCTGACGGGAACGGCGGGCACCGGAAAGGCACCCTCGCGGCGCCTCGCCTTTGATCCGGTACGACGCCGGGAATCGGCGGTTGTGGGGCCGGACCTCTTCTGCAAGGGCGCCCCCGAAGCCGTCCTTCCCCTGTGCGGGGACGTCCCCGCACAGTTCAAGGAGCAGGTGCAGGTGATGGCCTCCCGCGGATTGCGGGTGATTGCCGCCGCGCGGAGGCGGCTGGATGGACCCCCTGGCACGTGGGACGCATGCCCCGCCGAGGACCTGGAACAGGGCTTGGAGCTGCTGGGCCTGATCGGCCTCCACGATCCGCCCCGGCCGGACGTTGCCGACGTGATCCGGACAGCGCGGCAGGCCGGGCTCAAACTTGCCATGATCACGGGCGACCACCCGGCCACTGCAGCCGCGATTGCCCGGGAAAATGGCTTGATGGGGATGCCCGAACGCGTTGTGGAAGGCTCCGATCTGCCTGACGACGAGCAGATGCTCGGAGCGCTCCTTGACCGGGACGGGGTGGTGGTCAGCCGCGTCTCGCCGGAGCAGAAGCTTCGGGTCGCCAAAGCGCTGCAGTCCAGGGGGCACGTGGTGGCCATGACCGGCGACGGCGTGAACGACGGCCCGGCCCTCCAGGAGGCGGACATAGGGGTGGCAATGGGGCTCAGCGGCACGGATGTGGCACGCGAAGCCGCGGACCTTGTCCTCCTGGACGACCATTTCGGCACGATTGTGGCTGCCATCGAGCAGGGCAGGGCCACGTACTCGAATATCCGCCGGTTCCTGACGTACCACCTCACAGACAATGTGGCGGAGCTGACGCCTTTCGTTGTGTGGGCGCTTTCGGGCGGGCAGTTCCCGCTTGCCCTCGGCGTCCTGCAGATCCTCGCCCTGGACATCGGCACCGACCTGCTGCCGGCCCTGGCGCTGGGAGCCGAACCACCCGGCAAACGGGTGCTGGCACGCCCGCCGGAACGGCGGCACCTGATGGACCGGCAGCTCATGGTGCGGGTTTTTTGCGTGCTGGGCCCTGTGGAGGCGGCCATTGAAATGGCGGCATTCTCCGCGGTCCTCTTCGGCGGCGGCTGGACCCGCGGCGAACTCCCGGGGCCTGAGCTGCTCATGGCCGCGTCCGGCGCTGCCTTCACGGCCGTGGTGCTGGGCCAGCTGGCCAATGCCTTCGCCTGCCGGAGCGCCAGCGTTGCCCCGTGGAAGCTGGGCTGGGGCACCAACCGCCTCCTGGTGTGGGCTGTCCTGGCTGAACTGGTTGTTCTGGCCGCCTGCCTGTATGTTCCCCAGGTCTCCAGGCTGCTGGGCCAGGCGCCACCCCCGCCGGCCGGACTGCTCCTGGCTGCCCTGGCGGTACCGGCCGTGCTGGCAGCGGACTGGGCCTACAAGGCCGCCAAAAGGCGGTGGAGCGGGACGTAGCCGGGAGTGCCGGCAAGGGCAGGGCGGGCCCGCGGGACCAAAGACTCTGCACGGCCCTTCCTGCACGTCCCACAATCAAGGCATGACTGCACCCTCCGTGACCTCCCTGACCGACGCTCTCGTTTTGTGGTTCGACGATACCGGGATAGGGGATGTTGCCTCTGTCGGGGGTAAGAACGCCTCCCTGGGGGAATTGAGCAGGTCCCTGCGCTCTGCCGGGGTGAGGGTTCCTGAAGGCTTCGCCACCACCGCTGCTGCCTACCGTTCCTTCCTTGAAGCCAACGGCCTGGAACCCCTTATCAGGTCCCACATCCAGGACTACCGGGGCGGCCGGGCAACATTGCGCCAGACGGGCGCCGCCATCCGGGAACTTTTCCTGGCAGCAGTGTTCCCGGACAGCATCGGGGCCGCCATCCAGGAGCACTACCGCCTCCTTTCCAGCCGGGCGGGCCAGGACGACGTGTCGGTTGCCGTCCGCAGCAGCGCCACGGCTGAAGACCTGCCGGACGCCAGTTTCGCTGGCCAGCAGGAGACCTTCCTCAATGTCGCCGGGGAGCGGGCCGTCCTTGAAGCCTGCCGGCGCTGCTACGCCTCACTGTTCACGGACCGCGCCATCAGCTACCGGGAAATGAAGGGTTACGACCACCTGGAGGTTGCGCTTTCGGTGGGGGTCCAGCGGATGGTCCGTTCCGACCTTGGCGCCTCCGGCGTGATGTTTTCCATCGATACCGAGTCGGGCTTTCCGCAGGCGGTAGTCATCAGTGCTGCATGGGGTCTCGGCGAAACCGTAGTCCAGGGAACCATCAATCCGGACAAATACCAGGTGTTCAAGCCGCTGCTCGCCGATTCCCGGCTCGTGCCCATCATCGAGCGGCAGCTGGGCGCCAAAGAGCGGAAGATGGTCTACAGCGTTGGCGGAAATGCCAGGACCCAAATGGTGGACACCACTGAAAGGGAGCGCGGAGCCCTGGTGCTGGACGACGCTGAAGTCGTCCAGCTGGCGCGCTGGGCTGTCGCCGTGGAGGACCACTATGGCCGCCCCATGGATATGGAGTGGGCGAAGGACGGAATCACGGGCGAACTGTTCATGGTCCAGGCCAGGCCGGAGACCGTAATGGCCCAGCGCAGCACCACCACGTTCCGTACCTACCATCTCCGCCAGCCCGGCCGGGTGCTGACTGTGGGGGCGGCGATCGGGGATGCCATCGCCAACGGGCAGGCCTGCGTGATCCGGGACGCGAAGGACATCGAGCGGTTTGTGGACGGTTCGGTCCTGGTGACCCGGATGACTGATCCGGACTGGGTTCCGGTCATGAAGCGGGCGGCCGGCATCGTCACGGACCACGGCGGGCCCACCAGCCACGCAGCCATTGTCAGCCGGGAACTCGGCGTGCCCGCCGTCGTCGGAACCCGCAACGCCACCGAAACGCTGCCCGATGGCGCCCCCATCACCCTGTCCTGCGCCGAAGGCGAGGAAGGACGTGTTTATGAGGGCCTGCTGGAGTTCAGCGTCGAGGAAGTGGACATGGCGGCCCTTCCGGCGGCCCGGACGGATGTCATGGTCAACATCGGCAGTCCCGCCGCGGCCTTCAAGTGGTGGCGGCTGCCGGCAGCGGGGGTAGGCCTGGCCCGGATGGAATTCATCATCAACAACCTCATCCGCATCCACCCCATGGCGCTCGTGCACCCGGAGAAAGTGGCTGACCTGGAGGAGGCCGAGCTGATCCGCAAGCTCACCAGCGGCTACCCGGACCCGCAGGAGTACTTCATCGATGTCCTGGCCACCGGGATCGCCAAGATTGCGGCGCCGTTCCACCCCAAACCTGTCATTGTCCGGCTGAGTGATTTCAAGAGCAACGAGTACAGCCACCTGGTGGGCGGCGCCTCCTTTGAACAGTCCGAGGAAAACCCGATGCTTGGCTTCCGTGGTGCCTCGCGCTATTACAGCGGGCATTACCGGGAAGGTTTTGCCCTGGAATGCAAAGCACTCAAACGCGTCCGGGAGGACGTGGGCTTCTCCAACGTCATTGTCATGGTCCCGTTCTGCCGCACCGTGCAGGAAGCCGACCTGGTCCTGGAGGCCATGGCAGAGCACGGCCTGGTGCGCGGCGACGCCGGGCTGCAGGTCTACATGATGTGTGAAATACCGTCCAACGTGGTGCTTGCGGAGCAGTTCGCCCAGCGCTTCGACGGCTTCTCCATCGGTTCGAACGATCTCACCCAGCTGGTCCTGGGGGTTGACCGGGACTCCGAACAGCTGGCAGGCCTGTTTGACGAACGGGACCCCGCGGTCAGCGCCATGATCGCAGAGGTCATCCGCAAGGCGCACACCGCCGGGATCAAGATTGGCATCTGCGGTCAAGGCCCCAGCAACCACCCCGATCTTGCCGAATTCCTGGTAAGCCAGGGCATCGACTCCATTTCCTTGAACCCCGACACGTACCTGAAAACCCTGCCGGTCATCGCCGCGGCCGAGCAGCGGCTGGGCAAGCAGGCCTAACGGCACTGTCAGCCGGGAACGCCTCCTGATAGCACTGTCATATGACCGCATCGCCCACCGCAGCCGCCGCCAGGCCGCCCTTCGATGCCGTAATTTTCGACCTGGACGGAGTGGTCACCAACACCGCGCTGGTGCACCAGGCTGCCTGGAAAGAAGCGTTTGACCGGATCCTGCAGGACCCGCGGATTCCCGGCACAGCTGACCGTTCACCCTTTACCAAAGCCGATTACCGCACCTACGTCGACGGCCTTCCCCGGGAGGAAGGGGTGCTGAAGTTCCTGGCGTCCAGGGGGTGCGCATCGACCGTGGGTCTGAGGCGGACGAGCCCGGCGCCTGGACGGCTTTTGGCCTGGGCGGCCTGAAGAACCGGCTCTTCCTCGAGCGCCTGAGGCAGGACGGAGTCCAGACGTATCCCGGCACGCTGCAGCTGCTGCAGAGGCTCGCCGACGCCGGTGTCCCCATGGGGGTGGTCACGTCAAGCCGCAATGCCTCTTCGGTACTGGACGCGGCCGGCATTCCGGATTTCTTCGGCGTCATCCTGGACGGGGCGGCCGCAGCAAAGCTCGGACTGCGCGGGAAGCCGGCGCCGGACGTGTTCCTGGCGGCCGCCTTCCGGCTGGGAGTATCACCGTCCCATGCAGTGGTTGTGGAGGATTCGGTGGCCGGCGTGCAGGCGGCGCGCCGGGGCGGTTTTGGACTGGTGGTGGGGATCGACCGGAGCGGCACCCGGCGGGAACTGGAGGCTGCCGGCGCCCTTGCTGTCCTCAACGACGTCAGCGAACTGGACCTGGGGCTGGTGGCGGGCGATCCGTGGCAGCTCACCTACGAGGGTTTCGACGGCGGCCACGAAGGGCACCGCGAGGCGCTCACCACCTTGGGGAACGGCTACTTCGCCGTCCGGGGCGCTGCCCCGGAGGGCGGCGGCTTCCGGTACCCGGGCATGTACCTGGCCGGCATCTACAACCGGGTGGCGGCGGAAGCCGCCGGTGAAGTGCTGGTGGAGGAACACCTGGTCAACGCCCCCGACTGCCTGCCGCTGGACCTGCGGGTGGGGCGCGGGCAATGGTGGTCCGCGGGCGGCTTGGCTGTCCTGCGGGAACGCCGCACCCTGGATCTTCACAGGGCTGTCCTGGAGCGTTGGCTGCTGGTGGAAACTGCCGACAAGCGGCGAATGGAAATCGTCCAGAGCAGGTTCGTTTCCATGGCAGAGCCGCACCTGATGGTCCTCGACATGCTGGTCACACCCCTGGGCTGGTCCGGTGCCGTGGAGGTGCGCAGCGGTGTCAACGCCGGCGTCAGGAACGCCAATACGCCGGACCCGTCGTCCGGCCCGGGGATCCACCTGGTGGACCGGACCGGCGCAACGCACCCGGAAGAGATCGCCGTCGTCGAAGCCGAAACAACGCAAAGCCTCATCAGGATTGCCGCGGCCTTCCGCACGCGCGTGGCCGGGCAGCCGGACGAAGGGCGGCCGGGCAGGAAGGGAGCGTTCCATTTCCGGACCTTCCAGGTTCCCCTGGTGGACGGTACGCCCGCGAGAATCAGCAAGACCGTGGCTGTGGTGACCTCCCGGGACCGGGCCATCTCGTCCGCGGCATCTGCTGCGCGTGGCGTACTGGAACGGACAGGCGATGACGTCGACGCCCTGCTGGCGGCCCACTTGAAAGCCTGGCACCGCGAACTGCATCCTTTCCTGGTGGACATCGACGCGCCGGTCCAGGTGCGACTGGTCCTAAACCTGCACATATTCCATGTGCTGCAGACCCTGACGCGCCACACCGCCGAACTGGACGCCGGCGTCACCGCCCGCGGACTCCACGGCGAGGGGTACCGGGGGCACGTCTTCTGGGACGAGCTGTTCGTCCTGCCGCTCCTGACCGCCCGGACGCCCGACGTTGCCCGCGCGCTCCTCGACTACCGGTGGCGGCGGCTCCCCGCGGCCCGCCACGCGGCTGCCGTCCTGGGCCTCGCCGGAGCGAAGTTCCCCTGGCAGAGCGGCAGCGACGGAACCGAGGAGACGCCCAAGTGGCTCTACAACAACAGGTCCGGCCGCTGGGTCAGGGACCACTCGCACCTGCAGCTGCATGCCGGGCTGGCGGTGGCCTTCAATGCCTGGCAGTACTACCAGGCCACCAATGACAAAGCCTGGCTTTTCCGCCGTGGTGCCGAACTGGTGATCGACGTTGCCCGGTTCTTCACTTCCCGCAGCCAGTACAGCCACGACACCGGGCGTTACCATCTGCGCGGTGTGGTGGGGCCGGATGAGTACCACACAGGTTACCCCGGCAGTCCCGATCCGGGCCTGGACGATAACGCCTACACCAATGTGATGGCGGCCTGGGCCTGCCTTCGTGCCGCGGAGATCGTGCAGACGGTCCAAGGGGATGAGATGGGCGAGCTCATGGAACGCCTGGATATTACGGAGGAGGAAGTGGCCGGCTGGGTGCAGGTGGGAAGGGCGATGTTCGTCCCGTTCCACACCGACGGCGTCCTCAGCCAGTTTGCCGGGTATGAGCAGCTGGAGGAACTGGACTGGGAGCGGTACCGGGAAACCTACGACAACATTGAACGGCTGGACCTGATCCTGGAAGCCGAAGGGGACGAAACCAACCGGTACAAGCTTGCCAAGCAGGCCGATGTCCTGATGCTCCCCTATCTCCTGGGCCAGGAGGGACTGCTCACACTTCTCGGGGAGCTGGGGTACGCCTTCACCTCGGAGCAGCTGAACAGAACCATCGAGTATTACCTCGCCAGGACCGCGCACGGGTCCACGTTGAGCCGGGTCGCCCACGCCTCCGTCCTGTCAGCACTGGACGCGGACAGGGCGTGGGACAGTTTCCGGGAAGCGCTCGACGCCGACCTGGACGATACGCAGCATGGAACCACGCGGGCTGGTATCCACCTGGGCGCCATGGCGGGAACCATCGATGTGATCCAGCGCAGTTTCGCAGGGTTGAGGCTCAGCGGGGACACTCTCGTGTTCGCCCCCAACCTGCCCACCGGGCTGCGGGCCGTAGCCTTCGAAGTCCGTTACCGGGGACACCATCTGCACATTGAGCTCAGGGACGGGCAGATAAATATCGCCTCGGCCCCCGGGGATGCGGGCCCGATCAGTGTCCGCGTCAACGGCACGGACACCGCCCTTCCGGCGGGGGAGGCCAGGAGTTTCCAGCTGCCGGCCACGTCGGAAGGGTCCGCCGCATCATGACGGATTGAGCTGGTGGATGACGGATTCAGCGTGGTGCCTGGTGCCTGGTCCCGCTGCAGGGCGGTCCCTGCTGCGGGACCAGGCGCCGGCATCAGCCCCGGGTGATGGGAATCTTCGAGGCTGCGGCCTCCTGCCCCTGGTCGGGGAGGGGAGCCCGGACCTCCAGGACGCCGTCCTTATATGAAGCAGTAACGTCGGCCTGCTGGACCCCGTTAGGCAGCGGGAGCCGCCGCACGAACGAACCGTAGCGGAACTCGGAACGGTAGCTGTCCTTTTCCTTGTGTTCCTTCTTTTCCTGCCGCTGTGCCTTAATGGCCAGCACGCCGTCGGACACTGTCACATCGACGTCCTTTTCCGGGTCGATGCCGGGCAGCTCGGCGCGCACCACCAGGGTGTTGCCGTCCACCAGTTCCTCAACGCGGATGGCGGACGTCCCCGTCTCGCCTTCGAACAACCGCTCGATCAGGTCGACGGGGGAGCGGCGGGTATCAAACCATTTCATCAGGTCAGTCATTCTTGCCTCCTGCTTAAACTTTCTCCGGGTTTCCCGGCAATTCCACCTTCCGCTTCATTCGGGCGCGGTTCCAGAGTCCAAGGTCCCAGCCTGCACTTAGCCGCCTTCGGGACGGACCCGCAGGACGGCGGATCCGGTGATCCTGTCCGCCGCAAGGTCCTCAAGTGCCCTCCCGGCGGCGTCGAACGGATACGTGGTGGTGGTTGGCGCCAGCGGGATTTCGGCTGCCAGCGCAAGGAATTCCTGCCCGTCCGCACGGGTATTGGCTGTCACACTCCGCACCTGGCGCTCGTGGAACAGGTGTGCCTGATAGTTCAGGGAGGGAATGTCGCTCAGGTGTATGCCGGCAATCGCCAGGGTGCCGCCACGATCAAGGGCCTGGAGGGCAACAGGCACCAGGTCACCCACCGGGGCAAAAAGGATGGCCGCATCCAGCGGCTGCGGTGGCTTGTCGCGGGCGCCGCCGGCATACTCCACGCCGAGTTCCCGGGCCAGGGCACGGGCACTCTCGGAGCGGGTCATGACATAGACAGACATGCCCTGGTGCATCGCCATCTGCGCGGTCAGATGCGCTGAGCTGCCGAAGCCGTAGATGCCCAGGCGCCCTCCGGGCACGATGCCCGCGCGTTTCAAGGCACGGTAGCCGATAATTCCGGAACACAGCAGCGGCGCCGCCTGTTCATCTGTGAACACGTCGGGAATGAGGTAGGCAAAGTCCTGGGAGACTACGAGTTTCTGGGCGTAGCCGCCGTCCCTGTCCCAGCCTGTGAAGACCGGCGCGGAGCACAGGTTTTCGTCGCCGCGGCGGCAGTAAGGGCAGGTCCCGCAGACGCCTCCCAGCCAGGCCACGCCCACCCTGTCCCCGGGCATGAACCGGGACGTGCCAGGGCCGCATTCAACCACAACCCCCACGGCCTCGTGTCCCGGCACCACTCCCGGGCGGCGGGGCTCCAGGTCGCCCTCAGCCAAGTGGAGGTCAGTCCGGCAGATGCCGCAGACGCTGACCTCGACCAGGAGTTCCTTGGCGCCGGGCCTGGGGTCCTCGCGAGTACCCGTGACCAGGGGATGCGTAGATATGGGACCGGGCCGGCCCACCCACCAAGCGAGCACGTCTCCTCCTCATGCGTGTACGTCAACACTGGCAGGCTTTCGCGGGGCAGGCCCAGAGCCAAAGGTCACATTCAACGCGCATTTGCCGGCGCAGCGGCAAGGCGGCGCTGGAAACGGGCGGCGGCTTCGATGGCCGCTCCGCCCGCCACTGCCACCAGGCCGGTGGCGGCCAGAAGATCCGGCGGCGGCCACTCGAGCCTGAAGAACTCCTTCACCGCGGGAACGGTAAACAGAAGGCCCAGTCCGGCGTACATGCCGGCAAGGATGAGGGACTTGGACCGGGTTAACGGGCGGGACGCCACCACGAGGATCCATGCCGCCACCAGGGCAAGGGTGAGTACCGCGGCCGATTGGATCTCCCCGGAGCTGAACCTGGCGGCGGCGTGGGCATAGAGGCTGACGGCCAGAACGCACAATGCGGCGCAGAACCCCGCCGGGACCGAAAAAGCCAGCGAGCGCTTCAGGAAGCCTGGTGTGTACCGCCTGGCGCTTGGCTGCAAGGCAAGGAAGAACGCCGGCAGGCCCAGGGTCAGCCCGTCAAGGACGGACAGTTGGCGCGGAAGAAAGGGGAAGGGACACAGCAGCAGGGCGAACGTCAACGAAATGATGGTGATGTACACAGTCTTGCTGAGGAACACCATGGAAACCCGTTCGATGTTGCTGATGGCGCGGCGGCCCTCGGCAACCACTGCCGGCAACCTGTCGAAGCGTCCGTCAAGGAGGACAAGGCGGGCTACTGCCTTGGTTGCTGGCGATGCCGTGTCCATGGCGATACCCAGGTGGGCCTCCTTGAGCGCCAGGACGTCGTTCACACCGTCTCCGGTCATGGCGACAGTATGTCCCCGCCGCTTCAGGGCCAGCACCATGTCGCGTTTCTGGGCCGGCGTGACGCTCCCGAAGACGTGGACGTTCTCCACCGCGTCCTCCAGCAGGACTGGGTCGGTGGGGAGGGCCCGGGCGTCATATGCCCCAGCCTGTCCCGTACTGCTGCCCTGCGCTGTGCTGCTGCCCTTCGCCGGGGCACCAGTCGTTTCCGGTCCGAAGCCCAATTCGCGGGCCAGGACCCCCACGGTCCGGGGATCGTCGCCGGAGATGATCTTCAGGGTGACCCCCTGCTCCCGGAAGTACGCGAGCGTTCCGGGCGCATCCCTCCTGATGTCCTCACGGAAGGTCAACAGCAGGGCCGGCACCAGCCCGGAAGGCAAAGCGCCGCCTTCCGCTCCGGAGGGCAGCGGCCCCGGCAAGTGGGCCAGCGCCAGCGTCCGCAGCCCGGTGGACGCCAACGCCGCGGCCCGCCCGTGGGCGTGGTCCTGGGAGGGCGATCCCCTGAGGACGGCATCAGGTGCGCCAAGAACCCAGGTGCCGGCCGCGCCCGAACCGGGCCGGAAGGTCACCGAGCTCCATTTTTGCGCTGAGGTGAATGCCACGGAAGAAGCCTCCTGCAGGACTCTCCCGGCCGGAAAAGCCGCACCGATGGATGCGGCGGTGGTGCTGGCTTCGGCCTTGGCGCCAAACCATTCGAGGGCTTGCTTCCACCCGTCCGGTGGCGGCACACCTGCATCATGGACGGCGTCGAAGGCGATGGCTCCCGAAGACAGGGTGCCGGTTTTGTCCAGGCAGAGGACGTCCACCCGGGCCAGGACCTCAACGGCAGCGAGCTCCTGGACCAGGACCATGTGGCGGGCCAGCCGGACCCCGCCCACCGCGAAGGCCACGCTGGTAAGCAGAACCAGCCCCAGGGGGACCATGGAGATGATGCTGGCCACTACGCCAACGACTGCCGGAATCCACCGGCCGGACGTGAACGCCTCGGACCAGCCGCCCGCATTCTGGATCTGCGCATGGGTTACGAGCAGGGCGGTGGGCAGCAGAAGCCACGTTATGACGCCCAGAATCCTGTCCAGCCCCGCGCGGATCTCGGACGTGACCAGCGAGAAGCGTTTGGCCTCAGCGGTGAGTTTGTAGGCGAACGTGTCCGGACCCACCCGGATGACTACTGCCTGGCCCGAGCCCTCCATGATCAGGGACCCGGACAGCAGCACCATTCCGGGGTACTTGGGCACTGGCTCGGATTCACCGGTCAGGAACGACTCGTCCGCTTCCACGTATCCGTCGTCCAGGAGGCGCACGTCGGCGCTGACCTGTTCGCCGGCGCTGAGGAGCACGACATCGCCGGGGACCAGTTCCTCCGCCGGGACCTGGCGGGGCAGGCTGTCCCTGATGACCCTGCTCCTGGCGGCGTGGAGGATGGCGAGCCGGTCCAGGGACTGCTTGGCGCGGTATTCCTGGATGATGCCGATCAGGGAGTTCCCCAGTGCCGAGAAGCCAAAAAGGGCGTCCCGCCATTGATCCAGCACGAACAGCAGGATGAAGCTTCCCGCCACGATGCCGTTGAACAGGGTCAGGACGTTGGCACGGACAATTTCCCAGATGCTGCGGCTGGTGGCGCCCGGGATGCGGTTGACCCTTCCCTCCTCCGTCCGTTGCCGGACTTCAGCCGAGGACAGGCCTTCCCGGGCAGGGCCGGCTCCGGGCGTGGCCGGAGCCGGATGGCGTGCGCTGCTTTCCCCGGCTTCGAACATCACGAGGTCAGGGAGTCCTGCCTGTCACTTTTCCTGCCGGGTTTTCTTCAGCCGGGTGATCACCGTAGGGCATGGCGGCTGGGTCAGGACGGCGTGCGCCGTGGACCCCAGGAGCAGCCTGCTGAAGCTTCCCCGGCCCCTGCTGCCCAGGACCAGCAGCCTGGCTCCGGAGGCTGCCTGGACCAGGGCATCGGCGGGCTCCATGACCGTCTCAAGGACTCCATTCACGGCAAGGCCGGGGTAGTCCTGGCGGAGTCCCGCCACCGTTTCGGACAACACGATCTGTTCTTCTTCGACCACATGTTCAGCGAAAGTGCTGGACGGCAGTCCGGCCTTGATCCATCGGTTGGGACCGGTGAAGGCGTAAAGGACGGTCAGTTCCTCGCCCAGTGCGTCCGCCTCGGCGGCTGCAAAGGCCACAGCCTGGGTGGACTCCCTGGACCCATCCACGCCCACCACCACGCCATGTCCGTCGGCTTGGCCCGGCCCGATCACCGCCACGGGGGATTCGGCCGTGGCGGCGGCCTGGAGGGCCCGGTCCGTCAGCGCCCCGCGTGAATGGCCGCTGCTGCCCAGTACCAGCATGGAGGCGTTCCGGGAGTAGTCACCCAGGGCGGCGCCCACGCTGCCCTCCAACAGTTCCGTTGTCACCTGCACATCAGGTTCCTCAGCCCGGATACGGTCACCGGCCTGCTTAAGCATGTCCAGCCCGGATTTCCGCAGGACGTCGATGTAGGGCAGGGCCTCCAGGGCCTCGCCCGCCATCCATCGGTCATCCAGCACATGCACCACTGCCAGCGGCACCTTGAGCCGGCGGGCGCGGGCCGTTGCCCACAGCAGGGCGGCACTGGAAGGGGAGGAGTCGGTGAGCCCGACGGCGATGGGTTTGGTTGCGTCCATGGGTTGCCTTCCTGGCGTTGGTCGGGGTTTCAGGCTCTGTCTGCCGGTTCCTGCGGTGCCCACCAGCTGTTGGGCGGCGCGATGACAAACCGCCGGCCGGTGATCTCCTCGGGCGTTATCCGGATGAGGCTGTTCTTCGGCCCTGCCTGCCACGGTGACAGCCCGGCGTCGGCCGCGTCCTGGAACTCTTCAGCGTCGTGGACTTCAGCAGCGTGGCCTTTCACCACCACGCTCCAGGCGATGGTGCCGTACTGGTTCAGCCCGTCAGCTTCCAGTGACACGGCCGTCCGTTCCTTTACTGCGTCCAGCTTGGTTCCCCTGCCTGTGCGAACGAGCAAAGTCCCGTTGCTCGGCACGTAGTTGACCGGGAAGATTTCCACCTTGCCGGTGTGCACGAAGGCAATCCTGCAGATCGACGTCGACCGGAGGTACCTCCAGCAATCGTGGACTCCCAGGCTTTCCGCTTCCGGCTCTGATGCTGCTGTATCCATGGCCGTAGCCTAGGACGGGGAGTCCCGGCGGCATAGGGAAGAAGGTCCCGCAGCGCACCATGTTGAGCAGGAATTTAGCGAATCTTTGGTAATGGGACGTTTCAAGCCTCAAACCTTTCTCCTAGACTGGTCCCAGGACACCACTTCGTGCTCAGGCGAGTGGACATTGCCGGGGACTAACCTCCCCGGCCGCAGGCAGCGCTGCTGAGGGCCGGCAGGGACGCCGGCATGGATGCCGGCAGTTCAACAGGAGGTCGGACATGAGCACTGAGCCGTCGCGCTCTCCCATGAAGGAAAGGGCTGAGGACCTCCTGCGGGACTTTGTAGCCCGGGCGGATGAGCTGCTGCAGACCCAGGAGAGGATGAACGGCCTGCTGGCAGCCGTCGTGGCCCTCGCCGAGGATCTGAGCCTTGAGGCAGTCCTGGACCGGCTGGTCCGGTCTGCCTGTGGCCTCGTGGGCGCGAAGTACGGGGCCATGGGCGTGATCGGTGAGGACCGCAGCCTCAGCCACTTCATCACGGTAGGTATTGAAGACGAGGAAATCCGCTCCATCGGTGACCTGCCCACAGGGCACGGCGTGCTGGGACTCCTGATCCGCGAGCCCCAGCCCCTGCGGCTGCACGACCTCGGCCAGAACCCCATCGCCTCCGGGTTTCCGCCAAACCATCCCCCGATGAGCACCTTCCTGGGGGTGCCGGTGCGTGTTCGGGACGAGGTATTCGGGAATCTCTACCTGACGGAAAAAGACGGCGGGCAGGACTTCACCCCGGAGGATGAGGACCTTGCCGTAGCGCTGGCCGCGGCTGCCGGTGTGGCCATCCAGAACGCGCGCCTCTTCGAGGACAGCAAGAGGCGCCAGAAATGGCTTGAGGCCGGAATGGAGCTGAGCAGCAGGCTGATCATGACGCCGCATCCTGAAAATGCGGACAACCTGGACCTCGTTGCCGAGACCGCCCTGAAAATCTCGGATTCCGCCCTTGCGGTGATTGCTGTTCCTGGCGGCGACGGCGTTCTTCGCTGCCGGTCCTCCCTTGGGGTCCAGGGCCTGCAGGCGGGCGAGGAGATTGGCGCTTCCGACGTTGTGTCCAGGGTTGTGGAGACGGGCGAGTCACTCGTGGCGCGGGATGCCCGGCAGGTTTTCGTCGACGAAGTGGCGGAGAAGCTGGGGTCCGTGCTGGTGTGCGCGATCGGACACAGCAGCTCGGAAAACGCCGTGCTGCTGCTCGCCCGCCCGCAGGGATCGGCTACGTACAACCAGGCTGAGGTGGAGTCCAGCTCGCTGTTCGGCAGCAGGGTGGGCCTGGCCCTGGACCTGGCCCGCGTCCACGCCCTGCGTGAACAGAACCTCCTGTTTACGGACCGTGAACGGATTGCCCGGGACCTGCACGACCTGGTCATCCAGCGACTGTTCGCCTCGGGGCTGAGCATCCAGAGCCTGCGGCGCTACATCCTTGATCCCGTTGCCCATGAGCGGATTGCGGCAGTGACCTCCGAACTGGATGACACCATCCGGAAACTCAGGGACACCATCTACTCGCTGCGGACAGGGGAGGTGGAGCGGGAACCGCTCACCAGCCGCGTCTTGAAAGTGGTCCAGGAAACCTCCCGCAACCACAGCGTGGCGCCGCAGGTGGCCTTTGCCGGGCCGGTGGACGATGTGGTTCTTGAAAGCGTTGCCGGCCACTTGCTCTCGGTGCTCTCCGAAGGCCTGAGCAACGCTGTCCGGCATTCCGGGGCGGACCAGATCGGGCTCACGGTCTCGACTAACCAGCAGCAGGTTGAACTGGTGATCCAGGACAACGGTTGCGGCTTCGAGGAACCGGCGCGGGTCAGCGGACTGGCCAACATGCGGCACCGGGCCGAACTGCTGGGCGGCACCTGCATCATCCGGAGTGCGGCTGGGGAAGGAACGCGGATTGTGTGGACGGCCAACCTCGAATAGCCTCCCGCGGAACGGACTACGGCCGGGCAGCTTCAGCTGCCCGGCCGTTGTCGCGTTCACTCGCCTGCCGGCCTATTGTGCGTCCTGCCCGCTCCTGGTCACATAGACGGCAGCCTGCGTGCGCCGCTCGAAGCCGAGCTTGGCCAGGATCGACGACACGTAATTCTTGACGGTCTTCTCTGCCAGGAACAGTTCCTCGCCGATCTGGCGGTTCGTCAATCCCTGGCCGATCAGCGTCAACACCTTTTTCTCCTGGGCGCTCAGCCCTTCCATCCGGGGATCGGTTGGAGTCTTGGAAAGGCCGCTGACGATCCGTTCCTTGACGCCGGGCTCGAACAGCGATTCACCCGCTGCTGCCCTGCGGATCCCCGCCAGGAGGTCGTCACTCCTGATCTGCTTCAGGACGTACCCGGACGCGCCGGCCAGGACGGCGCCGCGGATGGCCTGCTCGTCG
The DNA here is from genome assembly GCF_000189535.1 of Pseudarthrobacter phenanthrenivorans Sphe3. Classification (NCBI taxonomy): domain Bacteria; kingdom Bacillati; phylum Actinomycetota; class Actinomycetes; order Micrococcales; family Micrococcaceae; genus Pseudarthrobacter; species Pseudarthrobacter phenanthrenivorans. Next base: position 2,238,356 of record NC_015145.1, on the reverse strand, counting down.
TCGTAACTGGTCAGGATCAGGCAATGCAGGCGGGGATCGAACGAGCGCACATCCCGGCAGACCTCGATGCCGGTGCCGTCCGGAAGCCGGCCGTCAAGGATTGCAATATCCGGTTGCAGGGCAGGTATGCGGCGCGTGGCTTCCGCGGCCGAGCCGCTTTCGCCAACCACCACGAACCCTTCACCCTCCAGCAGGTCCCTCAGCCCTTGCCGGACAAGCTCGTGGTCATCGAGGATGAACACGCGCAGCGGCCCACGGGTATCTTCGGCTCCGTCCGAGCCTGATTCATGCCTTTGCACCCTACGCTCTCCCGTTTTCTGAAGGACAAAACCTGCACTGGTGTGCGAGCCAGCCCCCGCCAAGGGGTCAGGCCCCATTTTTCCTTCCGTGCAGAGAAGCCGGAAGGGACCAAAGTCTGGAGTCCTGATCATACAACCGCCGTTACCCGGCAACGACTGTAGTAATTGCGGCCTGCCAGGCAGGCATCCAGGCAGGCAATCAGGCGGGCAACCAGCCAACCAGCCAGCCGACCAGCCAAGATGACTTTAGGCCCTACCCGCGGCCCCGAACCCTGCCCATTGTTGGAGCAGGCCAGAAAGAGAGAATGGAGCCGCACATCATGGATGCCGGAGAAGAGCACCCCAAAATCATCGTGGGAGTGGACGGTTCCGGTGCTTCAATTGCTGCGCTCCGTACCGCGGCTGCCTTGGCCGGTCCGCTGGAAGCATCAGTGGAGGCCTGGGCCTGCTGGGATGTTCCACCCGGATTCGGGCTGTACCTGGCGGTGGGGATCGAGGGATTCGAATACGCAGCCAGGCAGTCCCTGGACCAGGCGCTTGCCGAGGCCTTCCACGGGGAGTTGCCGGCGTTCGTGCGGCCCCGGCTGTTGCGCGGCAAGCCCGAGGAGCAACTGATTGAAGGAAGCCGGAACGCCGCGCTCCTCATCGTCGGAAGGCGGGGTCACGGACGTTTTGTCCCCGGCTCCGTGAGTTCAGCCTGCGTCAGCCACGCCCACTGCCCCGTCCTGGTGGTCCATGCCCCGGAAGGGAAGCACGCCCCGGAGGAGAAGCACGACGGCGGACGGTAGCCCGCAGCGGCGCGTCCCTCAGGTGCGGCGCGTCCCCCAGCTGCCGCGCGGGTCAGTGGCCGCGCGCGTCAGTGATGGTGCGGGCCGCCGTCGTGCACTCCTGCATGGTGGCCCGCGCTCCCGCCTACCAGTTCGTGCAGCCCCTTCACCGAATCGGCAAGCGAAAGGTCAGGTGAAGCGACGATGAAAGGCATCAGGAGGCGGTTCTCTTTGTCCAAGTGCATCCCGAACATCCGTTGAATGGCCGCGCCGGCCACCACGGCGGAAATCCCGTTGGCCGTGCGCAGTTCCTCCACAAGGCCCACAATCACCTTGTGCTCGGCCAGCATCCCTTCCACCAGGAGCCGCCCCTCCGGGGTGGCACCCGGCCCGCTGTACAAAGGGCCCTCCTCCGCCAGCGCATGGGGAATGAGCTGGCTGTCGCACCAGTCCAGAAGTGTTGCCTGGGCCGTTTCCCCGGCTGCCGTGTCGCCTGCTTCAACAGCTTGCGTCAGCAGGGCCACCAGGCCGTTGAGGTGCTTGAGCATCTCGGCGTGGTGACGTTCCACAGCCTGCAGCGCCTCCGCCTCGGCTGAAGGGTCCTTGACGTTGTTGTCCATGATTCCTTCCTTCTCCACGTTGATGCAGGCTCCTTGCCGCGCCCGGCCACAGGCGGACGCGGGAAGGTGTTCCTGGATCAACTATGGAATGGACGGCGCGGCTGGAGTCAGAGCCATAAGTCCCGCACTTGGCAACGAAAGGGGCAGGGGCGTACGGAGCGGGCAGTCCGGGGGGAGCACGCTCCGGCGGGGCTTTTGGCACTGTTGTCCGCCGGTTACAGCAGGCAGTCTGGGATGAATGTGAAGGAAGGACCCTGCCCGGTGGCCGCTGAGCAATCCGTCGTGACGCGGAGGAACGCTTTCCTTGCCCGCTGGGTGGGCTGGGTGAGCCTGGGCGAGAGCCTTGGTTTCCTTGCCCCTGCGGTTGCACAGCTGATGGCCGCTGCGCTGTGGCCGGCCGGGCAGGTTCCGCTGCTGGTCCTTGCCGGTTTTGTGGAGGGAGCGGTCCTGGGCCTGTTCCAGGTGCGCGTGCTCAGGACTCGGCTGCCAGCCGTGCGCACCCGGCGCTGGGTTCTGCTCACCGCCGCCGCAGCGGTTGTGGCGTGGGCACTGGGGCTGTTGTCCTTTGGCAACGAGGCCTGGCAGGAGTGGCCGCCGGCAGCGCAGGCTGCCACGGGAACCGCGGCAGCCGTGCTGCTCCTGCTCTCGATTGGCCTGGCGCAGTGGTTTGAGCTGCGGCGCCACGTGACGCGTGCATGGCGGTGGGTGGCCGGAAGTGCGGCGGCCTGGGCTGCGGGGCTTGGAGTTTTCATGGCGGTGGCCACCCCGTTGTGGCAGCCCGGCCAGGACCCGTGGCTTTCGGCTGCCATCGGGGTGGTGGCCGCCGTTTTCATGGCGGTGGCCATGGCCCTGGTGACGGGTCTGGTGATGGTCCGCATCCTGCCGAAGGCCTGATGCCGGTTGTTACCTAGAACGTATGGCGCCGGAAGCGCTTGTCCAGGGCCACCACCAGGGAAGCCAGCACGGCGATGCCCACGATCCGCAGCCAGGTCTCCAGGCCGATCGGCGCGGTGTGGAAGAGCTCATTCATCAGGGGCGTATACGTAATGGCGAACTGTCCTGCCGCCTGGACCAGGACGCCCAGGATGACCCAGCGGTTGCTGAAGAGCCCGATTCGCCAGACGGACCTGGTGAGGGAGCGGCAGCTGAAGAGGTAGAACAATTCCACGGCCACGAAGAGGTTAACCGCCGCGGTCCGGGCCTCGGCGAGGGACGCTCCGCCTGCCAGTTCGAGTTCGAAGATCCACCACGTTCCGGCCACCAGGAGGGTGGAGACCAGCAGGATCCTCAGGGTCAAGGTCCACGTCAGGAGCGGGCGGTCCGGGGCCCTCGGCGGACGGGACATGATGCCCGGTTCTTTCGGCTCGAACGCCAGCATCAGGCCCAGGGCGACGGCCGTGGTCATGTTGATCCACAGGATTTGGGTGGGCAGGACCGGCAGGGTGGCGCCCAGCAGGATCGCCACGAGGATCACCAGGCCCTCGCCCATGTTGGTGGGCAGAGTCCAGACGATGAACTTGGTCAGGTTGTCGAAGACGTTGCGGCCCTCTTCAACCGCCGCCTCAATCGTGGCGAAGTCGTCGTCGGTCAGGACGATGTCCGCCGCCTCCTTGGCCACTTCCGTTCCGGACCGTCCCATGGCGATGCCCACGTTGGCCTGCCGGAGGGCCGGTGCGTCATTGACGCCGTCACCGGTCATCGCGGCCACGTGCCCCCGCGACTGCAGGGCTCCGATGAGGCGAAGCTTCTGCTCGGGGGAGACGCGGGCGAAGACGGTGGCCCGCTCCACGGCGTCCGGCAGTTCGGCCGCGGGGATGGCATCCAGTTCGGTTCCCGTCAGGGCCGTTCCGTCCGCCCGGTCCGAGGCCAGCCCCACGGCCCGCGCTATGGTGGCTGCTGTGCCCACATGGTCCCCGGTGATCATCTTGACTGCCACCCCGGCCTCATGGCAGGCCTTGACGGAAGCCGCCGCCGCTTCCCGCGGCGGGTCGAACATCGCCTGGAGTCCCGTCAGCGTCATGGTCCCGCGGAGGTTCTCCGAGGTCAGCCGGGTGCCCGGAGGGATCCGGACCATGGCAGTGGCGAGCACCCTCAGGCCGGTACCGGCGAAACCGTGGGCAGCGTCAAGGACCTCCTGCTTCGCGAGGGGCCTGCTGCCGCCGTTGCTGTCCATCTGGACCGCACAGAGGTCGAGCACCCGCTCCACGGCACCCTTGACCAGCACAATGCCGGCTTCGCCGCCGCTGCCTTCCTGGTGCCCGGGCAGGTGGAGTGTTGCCATGTATTGGCGCTCTGACGTGAACGGCAGGGTGCCCGCGCGGGGACTGGCGGCCAGGAAGTCTTCCGCACCCACGCCCCCTTTTCCGGCGGCCACCAGCATGGCGGCCTCGGTGGGATCCCCCTGGGCCTGCCAATTGTGTCCTTCCCTGATGACCTTGGCGTCATTGCAGGCGGCACCGGCAAGAAGGGACCAGGACAGTGCGGCGTCCTGCCCCGCCGTCGTTCCTTCGGGACCCGGATGCTGCGCGGCGCCGGCGGCGATGATCAGGCCCTCCGGGCCATAGCCGGAACCTGTCACCTTATAACTGCCCGACGGGGTCCAGAGGGCACGCACCGTCATCTGGTTTTCCGTAAACGTTCCTGTCTTGTCGGAGCAAATGACGGTGGTGCTGCCGAGTGTCTCCACCACCGGCAGGCGGCGGACCACGGCCCGGCGCCTGGCCATCCGGCGGACGCCGATGGCAAGGGTTACGGTGACGGCAGCCGGCAGGCCTTCCGGGATCGCCCCCACGGCCAGGGCGACGGCGGCCGTGAACATTTCCGCCGGCTGCTGGCCGCGTGCCACTCCCGCAAGGAATGCCACCGCGGCAAGGGCAAGGATGGCCACTGTGAGGGTGGTGCTGAAGTGGGCAAGTTTCCGCGTCAGCGGCGTTGCCACCGTCTGGACGGAACCCATGAGGCGGTGGATTTCGCCGAGTTCGGTTTCGCCGCCGGTTGCCACCACGACGCCCGTCCCGGTGCCCGCAGTCACCAGGGTGCCGCTGTAGACCATGTTGCGGCGGTCCGCCACGGGGGTGGTGGGGGGAAGCACCACCTCGTCCTTGGCCACTGCCTCCGATTCGCCGGTGAGCGCCGATTCGTCGGCCCGGAGGCCGGACAGCCGGACCAGGCGGAGGTCCGCCGGAACCTTGTCGCCCGCTTCGAGGAGTACAAGGTCGCCAGGGACAAGGTCCTCGGAGGGGACCTCCTGCCGCTGTCCGTCCCTCATGACAACGGCACGGGTCCGGACCAGAGAGTGCAGGGCGTCCAGGGCGGCTTCCGCGCGGACCTCCTGGACAAAGCCGATGATGGTGTTCACCAGGACGACGGCGAGGATGACCACCGAGTCCAGGTACTCGCCAAGGACCAGGGTGACTGCCGCCGCGGCCAGCAGCACATAGACCAGCGGATTGTTGAACTGCCGGGCGAGTTTGCGGGCGATGCCCCCGCGCCGGGAGCGGGGCAGCACATTGGCGCCGAACTGGGCCTGCCGCCGGGACACCTCGCCTTCTGCAAGACCCCGTACGGGGTCCGTCTCGAGCAGCAGGACCACCTCGTGGAGGGGGAGGCCGTGGTGTGCCGGGTCGCTGGTTCCATTCGGCGCCGGCAGGGATTTTTTGCCGGCCGGTTTTGGCGGCCTGGTTTTTTCCATGGTGGCCCTTCTTGTCTATGGGGCCAGCAGCGTATCGAGGGTGACGAACCCGTACCCCGCGGCGCTGATCCGGTCGATGATGGCGGGCAGGGCGTCGGCATCCAAAGTCGTGCCGTCGTCGGGATTTGAGCCAATGTGCATGAGGACGATTTCACCCGGCTGCAGGCCGGCCAGCGTCCGGTCGGCGACCACCTGCACGCTGACGCCGCCGCTGGTACCCTTCCAGCCCAGCGTGTCCACCGTCCAGCGGACCGCCACGTAGCCGGCGTTGTTCACGGCAGCGATGGTGCGGGCATCGCGTTCTCCGAAGGGGAAGCGGAACAACGGCCTGGGGTCGGCTCCGGCTGCCAGGATGACCTGCTCTGCCCCGCGGACCTGCTGGCCGATCTGGGCATCACTGAGGCCAGTAAAACCGGGATGCGTCATGGAGTGGTTGGCCACCCGGTGGCCGGCGGACACAATCTGCCGTACTCCGTCCGGGTTTGCCTCCGCCCAGTTCCCGGTCAGGAAGAAGGTGCCAGGAACTCCCCTCGCGGACAGGGCGGACAGGATCTTTGGCAGGCCCGCACCGTTGGCGCCGGCGTCGAAAGTCAGCGCCACCACCCGGCCGGCACCCGGAATGACCGTGAGGTCCTGGCCCCGAAGCGACGCGGGGAAGGGTGCCGCGGGCGGTGGAGGCGGTTCCGCCGGTGGCTCCGGGACAGGCGGCACCGTGACCGGCGGCTGCACCGGGTTCTGGCCGGCTTCCGGTGTTTCCGTTGCGGGGTTGGACGGTTGCGGCACGGAGGGAGCGGCGCTGGGCGTTTCCGTGCCGGGCACGGTGCTCGCACTGGAACCGGGGCTTGCGTTGCTGGAGGAATCCGGAGATCCCGTCGCAGCCGACGGCGGCGGGCTTGCTCCCGGCGACCGGAAGAACAGGGCCACCCCGATGGCAAGCGCCAGCAGGGCGAGGGCGACCACCAGGGCCACCACCCGCCGTCGGCCGCCCTGCAGCGCAGTTGTCAATGCCTGATACCTTCCTGCCCGCGCGGGCCTGCCTACGAGTCCTTCGGCCGTTCTTCCGGCGTGTGGACCACCAGGACCGGGCAATGTGCGTGCGCCACCAGGGCAGAACTCACGGAGCCCAGCAGCAGCCCGCCGAAGCCGCCATGGCCGCGACGCCCAACCACCACCATGTCGGCGTCGCGGCTGGCTTCAATCAGCGATTCCCGCGGGTGGCCGCGGACCAGGTTCGAGATGACGTTCGACGGCGTGTCCCCGCCAAACGCGGTTTTCACCGCTTCGTCGAGGATTTCCCCGGCGCGTTCCTCGAAGCCTTCGATGCCCATCATCACGTAGCCGGTGTACACCTGGGGGTAATCCCAGTAGGCGTTGGCCATGACCTTGGCGCCGAGGGGCACCGCCAGGCGTTGGGCCTCACGCAGTGCCTCGATGGAGGCCTCCGATCCGTCCACCCCCACAACAATCCGGGCGAATGGTGCTCCAGCAGTACTCATCTCAACTCCTCAGGTGACCGGTGCGGTCACTGGCAATCATGTCCGGACGCAACGGCCCGGGGTAGGGCCGAAAGTCACTGCACCGGCCGGCCCGGCGGGGGTTGAGTGGAGGCATGGAACAGCTCATCCCTTGGCTGGTGTTTTGCCTGGCCTTCCTGGCTTTCTGCTTTCTCCGCCCCAACGGCGCACGCATCTTTGCCGGCATCTTCTTCATCATCATGGCGTTGGGGGTTAACGCCCTGCTCAGTGTCGTGAACCCGGAGATGTTCGTGGCGATGGGCACTGACGCGCCGCTGATCCCCCTTTACGCGTGGTTCTTTGGCCAGGTGGTGGCTGCTGCGCCGGCGGTTGTGGGGCTGTTGGCGGCGTCCGGCGAAATAGCCGTGGGCCTGTTGATCCTCAGCCATGGACGCGGGGTGAAACTTGGCCTCCTTGGCGCGATCGTCTTCCTGCTGGCCATCACGCCGCTGGGCGTGTGGACACTCCCGAACCCGCTGATGGCGCTGGGTCTCGCCAGGTTGCTGGCCAGGGATTATCCGCGTTCCTTCTGGCACTCAGGGTGGCGTCCGGTCAGGGGTTAGCAGGTCCGGGTTGTGGTTCGGCGTTTGAAGGGGCTGCCTCTTGCGGTGCCTCTTCCAGCGGGCGCGGGTGATCGGCCGGGCCCTGGTCCAGCCGGAAGGGCGGATATTCGTCCCGCAGCAGGGCGGTGTACGTCATGACGCGGTAGATCCAGCGGTTGATGCCCAGGATCAGGTCGAACAGCGGCCGTATATAGCGCCCGGTGAACAGCAGGGCCACCACGGCCACCAGGACCAGCAGCCCCAGCAGGGACAGGCCCGTTCCGCGTTCATAGGTGGTGCCCAGGTCATCGGTTTCTGCCTGCCAGGTCCACGTTGTCCCGGCGAGCGCAGCAACGATGAGCAGATGCGGGAAGGACAGGAGCCACCATTTCACCAGGACCAGACCGCGGGAAAGCCGTTCAGGGTAGTCCACTTCGAAGTCGGCCGGATAGTTGGTGCGGCGCAGCGTGAAAGGCGGGTAGAGGTCCGTGCCTGCTGCGGCGTACGCGTAGAAAGCCACCCTCCAGTTCCAGCGCATCACCCCGACGTTGAAGTCGAACAGTGCCCGCGGATACCGTCCCGTGAACAGGATGGCGAATCCGGCGACGATCGTGGCCACAATGAACGCGAACCACAGGAAAACAAGCACGATGAAATGCGGAATGGCCAGGAGCCACTTCACCAGCCACATTGCCCGCGAAAGGGCGGGATCCAGCTCTCCGGAGAGCCGGGCCGGGTAGGGGGCACGGTCGGCCGCTTCAGCGGAACGGTGCTGGGCGGGTGGCTGGGGCTGCTGGTAGCCGGGCGCCGGGTAGCCGGGCTGCTGGTAGCCGGGCGCCGGGTAGTCTGGTGCCGTATAGCCGGGCGAAGGATAGCCTGGCGGGGGAACACTACCCGGGGGCGGTGCTCCCGGTCCCTGGGAGTGCGGCCCTGTATGCCTGCCCAGTCCCACCGCTCCCAGGATCAGCAGGGGAATCCCGATGGCAAGGGCCACAGCCCCTCCAACCAGCAGTCCTGTTGCCGCCGGCCGGATCAGGTCGGAACGGAAACCAACCTGGACCTGGGTATCAACACCAAGGCTGGCGTCCGCGTTCATGATGACGATGGCCCAGCTGCCGGCGGCAAGATCCCACGTGAGCTCCTGTTCGCCCGGCCCGGAGACGGAGGCGCTCCAGAAGTCCTGCCCGGCCGGAGGTGAGGGCGTGTTGGTACCGGGAATGTCACGATATTCTGCCCGGAACGGCCGGCTGTCCACCTCAAGCAGTTCCGAGTGGTGCACACCTGAAAGGTACCGCTCGACGTCGTCCTGCGGGGCAATGCCTATGAAAATCTCCTTACCGGGATCCACGGACGAGGCTTTCAACCTGAGCGTCCCGACGTCGAATGGCAGGCGGGGCGGGACGCCCTCGCCCACGGCGTCAAGCCTCGGTGTGGTGAGGGCGTGAGATCCCACGGAAAGCCGGGCGGTGCCCGAGGTGATGTAGCCGTCGCCCTGGGCGGAGCCCACCACGGATGCAGCCACACCTCCGGCCAAGGTAGCCAGCCCAACCAGCGAGATGAGGATCCCGAGGACGAGCATTATTACTGAAGCGGTCTTTTTCATGATGCCAACCCGGAAGTAGGAGTAGGGGCAGTACGGCGTGGCGCAGCCTTGGGGGCAGTGCCACGGGCCGGATTCAAACCTTGTTCTTGACGGCCTGGATCCGCGTAATGACGGTGGGGCACGGCAGGTGCTTGAGTACCCCGTGGGCTGTGGAGCCGAGCAGGAGCCGTTTGATGGCGCCGCGGCCCCGGCTACCCACCACGAGCATCCGGGCGTGGAGGGCGGCATCAACCAGCGCTTCCACAGGGCCCCTTTCGGTCTCCAGCACCTGGTTCACCCGCAGGCCCGGGTAGTCCTCCTTGAGCCCGGCGACGGTTTCCGCGAGGACCAGCCGTTCCTCTTCGGTAATGAGCTCGGCGAGGCTGGCGGAGCTCAGGCCCGCATCGGCAACCCGGTCAGGAGCGCTGATGGCATAGACCACGGTCAGTTCGTCATCTTCCCGGTCCGCCTCCGCTGCCGCGAAGGCGACGGCCTGGGTGGCCTCCTTCGACCCGTCCACGCCAACAACCACACCGGACCGTCCGCCAAGTTCCTGGGTTCCGACGACGGCGACGGGGACTTTGGCGGAGGCGGCAACCTGGAGTGCCCGGTCGGCCAGCGAACCGCCAAGGTGGCCTGTGCCGGAGCCAATCACCAGCATGGACGTTTTGCCCGAGTACTTCGCCAGTGAACCGCCAATGCTTCCAGTGAGGAGCCTGGTGGTGATGGTGATGGGGAACGCGTCCCGGACACGTCCGGCGGCGGTCTGGAGGAGACGGTCGCCGGCCTCCTCGAGGACGCCGATCCAGGGATAGGGTTCGGCGACCCACCGGTCATCCACCACATGGAGGATCACCAGCGGCACGCCGGCGCGTTCCGCCCGGCGCGCTGCCCAGAGCACCGCCGCCTGGCTCTGCGGGGAGTCGTTGGTGGCGACGGCGATTGGTTTGCGAGTTGTCATGGCCGGGCTTCCTGGTTCTTCTCTGGCGGGTCGACAGGGCGTTAGGAACCCGCGGATCGGCACCCCTCGGCATTCAGGGGTCTCCCTGCTGTACAAGACTGGCGTCCGTCCCCTGCAGTTTGTAGGGCCAAAAGTCACGGTCCCCCTGGACGGCAGCGGGGTGGGGACCTTGGGCCCTGTGGCAGGACCTGGCCGCGTGGGACGCTGACCGTGGGGCGGAGCAATCGGAGGAAACGGATAATGACGGAACATGGCTCTACCGCACGGCGCGCCGTCTGGGCCGTCGCGGCACTGCTGACGCTTGGTGCAGCCGGACTTGGCGTCGCTGACCCGGCCCTCTACGACGGACTTGTGGAGGAGCCCTACCTTCCCGGGACCTACTCCCAGGACGCGATGTCCGTGGCGGCCGCCGTCGTCCTGTTGTATGTGGCATGGGCAGCAAGGACCTTCCGCCCGAAGCTCGAACTGGTGGCTCTTGGGCTGCTGGGATACCTCGCCTATGCCTACGGCATCTACGTCATCGAGCGGGTCTACAACGGGCTCTACCTGGTCTACATGGCCATCTTCGCGGCAGCTTTTTGGGCCCTGGTGTACCAGGCCCTTGCCTTGTCCAGGAGAACAGGCCGGGTGAACCTGCCAAAGCGTGTCCGGCTTGCATCAGCGTCCGGGGCGCTGCTGCAGCCCCTGATGTTCTACCCGCTGTGGATCGGCATGCTGCTGCCGCTGATGGCGGCCCGGGAGAAGATCGAGACGATCTATTCGGTGTTCATCCTTGACCTGTGCCTCATCATGCCGGCGTTCCTTATCCTGGCTGTTTCCGCTTTCCGTCGGAGGAAGCAGGGGCTCCTGCTGCTGCCTGCCGCCTACGTTCTGGGTTTTACGCTGATCCTGCCCCTGGCGGCGGCTGAGCCCGCAAAGCAGTTGTTCGGCGGACAGTTCGACCCGGCAGCCTTCTGGTCCTGGCTGGTCCTGTCACTGCTCTTCCTTGTCCTCGGAGCCGTGCACCTGCGGTGGCTCCAGGTGGACGGCGAACCCGGTCCGGCCGGCGCGGGAGAGTACCAGGCCGCGGAGCGAAGAAGTTAGCGCCCCCACCACTTGCTCAGTATGCTTACTATTGTTCGCACGGCTGACCAAGGGAAAGGCATCATCATGACCGAACAGAACCTCCCCGACGACGAGCTGGAAGTTGTCCAGGATGACGACGTGCTCCTGGACGAGGCGCCCGGTGCGGCGTCCTCCCTTGAGCTCGACCCCGTCAAAGGCGAGCCGGACAGCTACCCCGGCGCCGCAGAGAACAACCCGGACCGCTGGCAGGAAGACCCGCTGCTCCAGGACGAGGCAGTTTCCGGAGAAGAGGAGGACTTCATTAGCGACCAGACCTTCCGGGACGAAGCTGCCCAGGCACGCTATGAATCCGGGGCGCCTGGGGACGCCCCGGTGACGCCCACCCTGGGTGAGGCTGTTGCTGACGTGGATTTCGGTGAAGACCCCACCGGGGACGAGTCCGAAGGCAGTGACGATACGGAGAACTTTGGCGGTTCCCCGCTCAGCGAGTTCGAACCCGACGACCTGGAGCGCTGAGCCGGCAACTGCGCCCGCTCCGGGCGGCTGCTTCCCTGATCCATGCGTGCGGCGGCGGATCCTTTCACGGCTGGCGCGGGCAGGACAAAACCGCATCCCAGGGGACGAAAGACTCTGGCGAGCGGGCCCGGGTGGCGGGATAGTCAGGGAACACCCGCGGCAATGGGTCGGGGGAAGGGGTCGGCAATGATGTTTTGGGACGGCAACATGGGCGCCTGGGGATACATCCTTATGGTGTTGAGCTTCATTCTGTTCTGGGGCGCGATCATTGCCGCCATCGTCGTCTTCGCCCGCTCGATGTCCGGAAGCAGCCGCAGGAACAGCGGCAGCGGCCACAGCATTGGCGGCGCGGAGGAACTGCTGGCGGAACGGTTTGCCCGCGGTGAAATCGACGAGAGCGAGTACACGGCGCGCCTCACTGCCCTTCGCCGCGCCCGGGGCGCCTGACCGGCTTGCCGCCCCTGCCGGGCCGATCGCCATGGACCTCCGCCTCGTTTCCCGGGTGCTGTTCCTTCGCGCTGCCTGGCGGCGGCGGGACCGGTGGGACGCCGCCCGGATAGCCGCCCATCAGGAACAGGCCCTGAAGGAACTGCGGCGCGCGGCGTATGCGGGATCCGAGTTCTACCGGCGTCACCACGCAGGCCTCCACGATGCGCCCCTTGAGCAGCTGCCCCCTGTGACCAAAGCGGCACTCATGAAGCATTTCGACGAGGCCGTGACCGCCCCCGGACTGCGCCTGGCGGAACTTGAGCAGCATCTCCGGGACCTCGCGGAGCACGACGGCGATCCGGGCCTGCCGTGGCGCGGCCGCTGGTGGGTAGCTGCCACCGCCGGGACGGCAGGACCGAGGGGAACGTTCGCCTGGAACCGCTCCGAATGGGCCACGGTGCTGGCCTCCTACGCCCGCGCCAACGATTGGGCCGGAATCCCGGCGGGCGTGGGCCGCCCACTGAAGGTAGCCCTCGTCAGCTCCCGGGTGCCCACGCACCAGTCGGCCGTCGTGGGTGCTTCACTGCGCTCCGGGCTCGTCCCCACCATCCGCCTGGACGTGACGGCACCAATTGCCCAGACCGTGGCCGAACTGAACGGGTTCCAGCCCAGAGCCTTGGTGGGCTATGCGTCGGCACTTCGTCCGCTGGCGGCCGAGCAGCTGGCAGGGCGGCTGCAGATTTCGCCGCAGGCTGTCATGTCGGCTTCCGAGGTGCTGACGCCCCTGGCCGCCCGGGAGATGGAAAAGGCGTGGGGGAGTGCCCCTTTCGACGTCTATGCCGCCACCGAAACGGCCGGCCTCGCCTCACCCTGCACGTACCGCAACCGGCATCTCTACGAGGACCTGGTCATCGTGGAGCCGGTAGACAGGGACGGGGCGCCGGTTCCGCAGGGCACCACCGCGGCAAAGCTCCTGGTCACTGTCCTGTTTTCGCGTACGCTGCCGCTCATCCGCTACGAGATTTCGGACAGCGTGACGCTGGGTGGACGCGGCTGCGCCTGCGGCCGGTCGTTCACCCTGCTGCAGGACATCGAGGGGCGGCTCGAGGATGTGCTGACCCTGCCCGGAAAAGGGGGAACGGCCACCGTCCATCCCATTGTGTTCCACCACGTCCTGGACCAGCAGTCAGCCGGCGGTTGGCAGGTGGTCCAGGAACCTGGCAGGCTGCGGGTTCTCCTTGCTGGCCTTGCGGCGGGCAGCACAGTTGAAGGAGTGCGGACGGCCGTGGAGGCCGCCCTTGCGGAAGCAGGGGTGGTGGAGACCTCCGTGGACGTGGCAGTGGTGGACCGGCTGGAACGGACACGCCTGGGAAAGGCCCCCTACGTTCGCCGGTTGGGGCACTGAGCACCAGGAGTAGGAATCAGCAGCCGGGCCCCACTGGAAATCTGCCAGCCACAGGTCCGGTCTGAAGACTCCGGACCTGTGGGGACACATCGGAGCGCACCTGCCTGCACCGCCGGACTTGTTTCCTTTTCCGCCCTGCCCCGGCGGAGTACCCTTGGACCACCGTTAGGAAATATGCGGCCGCCGTTTGCAGATTGGATCACACATCCCAGCATTCCGAAGGGATGCCTGGCGGCCGCTCGAATGCCTTTCATCCCCTGGTCAATGACCTGGATTCAAGCTCCGCCACACCTCTTCTGCTGGCCATTCCTGCGATCCGGCCGATGCAGGCACGTGTGAGGAGTTTCCATGGATACCGGGACTGTTCTGGCTCTCGTCGGCGGATACATCGCCGCTGCCATAGGGGTCTTCCTGCTGTATTCGCCGGTCCTTGTCCTGGTTGTTGGACTGCTGATCTCGGCAGGCCTCCTGCAGTTGCTGGCGTGGCCGTTCCTTGTCCTGGTCCGCAAGCTCCGGCGAAGGCCGGAGCCGCCGCAGGACGGGTCATGGCTGCTGCACTGAGTGAGCGCCTTTGCCGGCCGGACGCGTGCCCCGGCCGCGGGGCAACCGCGCGTCCGTCAATCAGCGTGGATTACGGCATTCTCCTTCGACTCAGCCCGGAACTAGGCTAAAATACTAAGCAGGCTGATAAATATCGGTTGGCAGGATCACTACTGAAGGAGTTTCACATGAACTTGGGAAGCATGATCAGGAATGCCGCTGGACGATTCTCCGGCAGGACCGGGACAAGCGGGACAGTCCGCGGGTCCGGCCTCAACGCCCCGGGACGCACGCCGGGCACGACCGGTGCCCCGGGAGCCAGGACCGGCGGAGTCGCCGGCAGGATCATGGGAATGCTCCGGCGGCGCTAAGCCGCCCCAGCATCAGGAAAGCAGGTCCCGGGTTGCTCCGGAGCCTGCTTTTTTGGCCTTCCAGGACAATGCGCCAACTTGTCATCCTGGGCACTGCTTCCCAGGTCCCCACCCGTACCAGGAACCATAACGGCTACCTGTTGCGCTGGGACGGCGAGGGTTTCCTTTTCGACCCGGGCGAGGGGACCCAGCGGCAAATGATCCATGCCGGGGTGTCGGCGAACCAAATCACCCGGATCTGCCTGACCCACGTGCACGGAGACCACTGCTTCGGGCTGCCCGGAGTTTTGTCGCGCATGGCCCTCGACGGCGTGGCGCATCCGGTGCATCTCCACTACCCGGCCTCCGGTGAGGACACGGTCCGGTCGCTGGTGTCAGTCAGCTCACCTGGAATCGACCTCCGGCTCCACCCGCACGGCGCGGGCGGAACCGTGGCCGAAGGCCTGGACGTCCGGCCGCTCCAGCACCGGATCGAAACGTACGGGTACCGCCTCGCCGAACCGGACGGCCGCACACTGCTGGCCGAACGCTTGGCGGCGGCAGGTGTTTCCGGCCCGGACGTTGGGCGCCTCCAGCGGGAGGGCACCCTGGCGGGCGTCCGGCTCGAGGATGTCAGCGTCCCAAGGCCCGGCCAGGGCTTTGCCTTTGTCATGGATACTGCCCCTTGTGCCGGCGCGGAGGAACTGGCGGACGGCGTGGACCTCCTGGTGGCGGAGTCCACCTTCAGCAACGACGACGCCGGGCTGGCACGCCAGTACCGGCACCTCACCGCGGGCAGGCGGGGGAGCTGGCGGCAGGTGCGGGCGTCCGCACCCTTGTCCTGACCCATTTCTCCTCACGCTACGGCGACGACGCCGGCGTTCTCGCGCTGGAGGCCACCGGCAGGGCCGGCGGTGCAACGGTCGTGGCGGCAGCGGACCTGCAGCGCATCGAATTCCCGCGCCGGCGGCGCTGGCCGGAGGACGCGGCCGGCCAAACTGCGAGCGGCCAGGCAGCAAACTATGGAGGTTACTTGTGAGTGCCACTTCCGAAGAAGTTTCCGACGTTGCTCCCCATGGCAAGGAGGCCACCCTCAAACGCGTGCTCGGGCCCAAGCTCCTGCTGCTGTTCATCGTGGGGGATATCCTGGGCGCCGGGGTCTACGCAGTCACGGGGACCATGGCAGGCACAGTGGGCGGCCTCGTCTGGCTGCCCTTCCTGCTGGCATTCGTGGTGGCCACGCTCACCGCCTTCTCCTACCTGGAGTTGGTGACGCAGTACCCCCAGGCGGCGGGCGCCGCCCTGTACACGCACAAGGCGTTCGGCATCCACTTCGTCACCTTCCTGGTGGCATTCGCCGTCGTATGCTCCGGCATCACCAGTGCCTCCACCTCCGCCAACGTCCTGGCCCAAAACTTCTTTGGCGGGCTCGAGGTCAACGGGTGGATGGGGATGCCGGGACAGGGGGTCATCACGGCAGTTGCCTTGGGCTTCATGCTTCTTCTGGCCGCCATCAACCTGCGGGGCGTGGGGGAGAGCGTCAAATTCAACGTCGTGCTCACCGTGGTGGAGATGGTGGCCCTCTGCATTGTCATCGGTGTTGGTTTCTTTGTGATGGCACAGGGAACCGGCAACCCCGGCGAGGTGTTCGTCTTCAACGACTACCAGGACAAGGGCCTGTTCCTGGCGGTCACTGCGGCCACCTCCATCGCGTTCTTTGCCATGGTGGGCTTCGAGGATTCAGTGAACATGGTGGAGGAGACCCGCAACCCGGAAAAAATCTTCCCCCGCACCATGCTGACCGGCCTCGGCATCGCGGTGCTGCTGTACATGCTGGTGGCCGTGTCCGTGGTCAGTGTCCTCACCCCCACCGAGCTGGAAGGCATCCGGGAAGCTGAGGGCGCCGCCCTGCTGGAAGTTGTCCATAAAGGGTCACCGGACTTTCCCATCGACAGGGTCTTTCCCTTCCTGGCCGTTTTCGCGGTGGCCAACACGGCACTCATCAACATGCTGATGGCCAGCCGGCTCATCTACGGCATGGCGCGCCAGCACGTCCTGCCCCGGCCACTGGGCAAGGTGCTCCCCGTGCGACGCACGCCGTGGGCAGGAATTGCCTTCTCCACCGTCCTGGCGCTGGGCCTCATCCTCTATGTAACAAGCGATCCGGAAAGCAATATCGTGGCCAACCTCTCCGGGACCACGGCCTTCCTGCTGCTGTGCGTTTTCACGGTGGTCAACGTGGCCTGCGTGGTCCTGCGCCGCAAGCGGGATCCCCACCGCAAGGTGTTCTTCACTTCCCCGGGCCCCCTTCCGCTGGTGGCGGCCGTGCTCTGCGCCTTCCTGGCGGGGCCTTGGGTCGGGCGGAATGTCATCCAGTACCAGATTGCCGGCGGGCTGATGGCCATTGGAGTGATCCTGTGGTTCGTCACCTGGCTGATCAACCGGCGGACCAACGACGGCGATAGGGTTAATCCATGACTGCCGCAGCAGAATCGATGATCACATTCGAGGGCCGCTTCGCCCGTGAACTGGCCGAGTTGGCTGTTCCCTGGCAGGCGGAGGAAGCGCCGCATCCGGAGCTGCTGGTCCTGAATGAAGCCTTGGTGGACGAACTGGGGATGGCGCCGGAGTACCTGCGCTCTCCCGAAGGCGTGCGCCTCCTGCTGGGCAACCACATTCCGGCAGGCGCCACCCCCGTTGCCCAGGCATACGCCGGGCACCAGTTTGGCGGGTATTCGCCCCTGCTCGGTGACGGCCGGGCCCTCCTCCTCGGTGAAATCGTGGACGACGGCGGCCGGCTGAGGGATGTTCACCTGAAGGGTTCCGGACGCACCCCCTTCGCACGGGCCGGGGATGGCCGCGCGGTCATCGGCCCCATGCTGAGGGAGTACCTGATTAGCGAAGCCATGCATGCCTTGGGCATTCCCACTACCCGGGCACTGGCCGTGGTGGCAACAGGGCGGGCCGTGCGCAGGGAGACGATGCTTCCCGGCGCTGTCCTGGCCCGCGTGGCAAGCAGCCACCTGAGGGTGGGAAGTTTCCAGTACGCGCGGGCCACCGAGAACGTGGAACTGCTCCGCAGGCTCGCCGACCATGCCATCAGCCGGCACCATCCCGCAGCCGCTGAAGCAGAGAATCCCTACCTGGCGCTCTTTGAAGCGGTGGTGGCCGCACAGGCCCGGCTGGTGGCCAAGTGGATGCTGGTGGGCTTTGTGCACGGCGTCATGAATACGGACAATATGACCATTTCCGGCGAGACCATCGACTACGGCCCCTGTGCCTTCATGGACGCCTTCAACCCGGGCGCGGTCTACAGCTCCATTGACGTTGGGGGCCGGTATGCGTACGCCAACCAACCGGTCATAGCAGAGTGGAATCTCGCCCGGCTGGCCGAGGCAATGCTGCCGCTGTTCAACGAGGACCAGGAGCAGGCAGTGGGCCCGGCAGTGGAGGCGCTGGGCAGATTCCGCAGCCAGTACAGCGACGCCTGGTTTAACGGGATGAAGGAAAAACTCGGACTGCCGGCAAGCATGGCCGGGACCCCGGAAGGAGACGCCGCGTCGGACGTGGTGGACGGAGTGGTTGCGCTGCTGAAAGACGGGCCCGTGGACTATACCCAGTTCTTCCGGAACCTGGGCCACGCCGCCCGCGGCAACTCCAGGCCTGCCCGGGGAATGGTCCTGGACCTGGCAGCCTTTGATGCCTGGGCCGAACGCTGGACTGCGCTGAACCCCGACTCCGGCCTGATGGACCGGGTAAATCCGGTATACATCGCGCGCAACCACCTGGTGGAGGAAGCGCTGGCTGCGGCCACTGAGGGCGACCTTGGCCCGTTCAACCGTTTCCTCGACGTGGTGCGTTCCCCGTTCCAGGAGCGCCAGGGGCTGGAACGCTACACGGAGGGGCCGCCGGAGGACTTCGGAGATTACCGGACTTTCTGCGGCACCTAGGAAGAAGCCGGAAGCACGATTGCGGCTCCAGGACAGGTGGGAACAGGACAGGCGGGAACAGGAAAGGTGGAACAGCACAGGGGCGGCAGCCGGGAAATCCCGGCTGCCGCCCCTGTTTGCTCAGTGGGCCGGGCCTGCGGTGCGCAGGCCTGCCCGTCCGGCTGCTGGCTATGCCACCCGCACGAAGGAAGCGCCGCCGAGCCAGCTGATGGAGTGGACCTCGGTCTTGTAACCGTCCACGCCGCCGCTGACTACCTGGCCGTCACCGGCGTAAACGCCCACGTGGCCTGCGGTGATGACCAGGTCACCCGGGGCCGGGGAGCCCACGGTGGTGCCGTACTGGAAGAACTGGGTGGGAGCAAGGTCGCCCACGGACTTGCCCACGGCACGAAGGGCCTTCTCCACCATGGCGGTGCAGTCCTGCTGGATTCCCACCTGGCCGTAGGCGTTCGCCAGGATGGCGGCGCCCGTGCCGGTGCCGCTTACTGCGGGAGCAGGCGCGGGGGCCGGGGCTGCGGTGGTGGAGGCATAGGCCAGGTTCATACCGGTATTGGCAGGAGCGGATGCGGCCTGCACCGGAGCGGCGGCGGCAGGTGCTGCGTAGCCGGCGGCCGGAATCTGGATCTGGTCACCCGGGTAGATGATCGCGGAGATCGACAGGCCATTGGCGGACAGAACGTCGTTCAGGCTCACGCCATAGGAGGCCGAGATGGCGCCCAGGGTGTCGCCGGAGACGACGGTGTGGACCGCGCCTGCTGCTGCTGCCGGGGCGGCAACCGTGGCGGCCGGGGCTGCAGTCGCCTGGACGTTAGTGGTTTCGGTGGTGTCCGGGCCGCTCACGCCAGCGTGCGCCGGAGCTCCGACGCCAAACGCAATGCCGGATGCAGCGGCAACGGCGAGGGCCGGCCGGCCCAGCGTCCGGGCCTGTGACTTGGCCGTTACAGCCAAGCCCTGGAGCACGATTGAGCGGTCCGGAGTCGCGCGGTGACGGGCGGTGGTGGAATTTTTTGACACAGTTGATCGCCTCTCCCATGCCTGCGGGGTGAGCTGTCGGGTTCGGGTTGGAGATACCCGGCCGGTGGCAACCCCCGTTATGGACGGAGGCGCTATCGACTTAACCCCAAGGCCTTAAAAAGGCCGCGGAAACTTGGTTCCCCCGTCCCTGCCAGCTGGAAAGCGATTGGTTCCCGTAACAGTGGCAGGGCTCGGCATACTGTCGGGAATGTCCCGTCTGAGAGGGACACCAGAAGACCATAACCCGGGCGCGGACCAATTGTCACATTTGGATAACATGCGAGGTACTTCTCTCACATTTCCGCAATTCGGTGGATTTCCTTTGCATTCCGCCGTGGCCTCGGCTGATGCGGTGTCCGTGGTCCTGGCAACGGGCCCGTGTAACAAAGTCATAAAGTTGTGCATGATGCGTGTGCGTGGCGGGGCAGGCGGACTACGGCGGTTTGCCATCTGCGCCATCTCCGGTCGGGGTGCACCATGGACGCCGGGCGCCGGTTTGAGTGGATTACCCAGGGCCTTACTGGTGTCGCGCTAGGCTTTTCCCATGCCCGATTTCGAAAGGTTCCGGATCCTTCTCGAGGAGGAATGGCGGCGGAAGGTTGAGCTCCTGCCCGCCCTCCGCGCGGACATCGCCGCGGCAAACTCTGCCCGGCAGGACTCCAATGTGGATGACGAACATGATCCAGAGGGCTCCACTATCGCTTTCGAGCTGTCCCAGGCATCGGCCCTGCTGAAGCAAAGCGCGTCCGGTCTGGACCAGGTGGAAGCTGCCCTGGCCCGTATCGCAGCCGGCACTTATGGCACCTGCGCGGTATGCGGCGAGGCCATTGCCGAGGGCAGGCTTGAAGCCCGGCCCTGGACCCCGTACTGCATCCGCCATGCGGGCGGGGGGCGTCGCCGGTGAACGGCGGAAGTGATGACGTGGCAGCGGCTGCCGGCTTCATTGACCACACCCTCCAGAACGAGGGCGCCTGGTACCGGGCGGACGACGTCGAACTGCGGCTGGGCGGTGCACTTGCCTCCTACGGGTCCTCCGTAGGTGCCGTCCGCGGCACCGTACGCGACGCGCTGCGGAAGTTCAAAGAACTGGACCACGACGCCGTAGCCATGCTGGCCTCGGTGTTGTGGGGCCAGCCGGGGCCTGGCACCAGGCCTGTTTTTGAGCGGCGGCTTGCCGCCGTGGTGCTGCTGCAGTCGCGTGTGAAACTCCTGCGCCACTCCGACCTGACCAGGATCGAGGGCTTCCTTCGGTCCGCAGGAAGCCGGGAACTGGTGGATCCGCTGCTGGCCGACGTAGTGCGGCCCCTGCTGGCCGGGCTGGCGCCACGGGAGCGCCAGCGGGCGGGCGTGGTACTGGCCAGATGGAGCCAGGACCCGGACGGGCAACTGCGCGCGGCAGCAGCCTTCCTTGAAGACCAGCCCCGCAGCGACGACCTGCACAAAAGCGCCCAAGCCCCGCATAAAGGAGAAATAACATGAACGATCCCTATGACCTGGAACGCTTCGTCACCGCCCAGGACAGCGGCGGCACCGGAGAGGGCGGAACCTATGCCCAGGCGCTGGCGGAGCTGCAGCTCGGGAAGAAGACGGGGCACTGGATGTGGTTCATTTTTCCCCAGCTGGCAGGCCTCGGCCAAAGCCCTACCTCCCGGAAATTCGCCATTACCTCGCTTGATGAAGCCCGGGCCTATCTGGACCATGAGGTCCTCGGCCCGCGGTTGCTGGAATGCTGCCAGGCGCTGACCAACCACGCCGGCCGCACCGCCCAGGAGATCCTGGGCGGCGTCGACGCCCGCAAGTTGCATTCGTCCATGACGCTGTTCCTCCGTGCAGCGCCGGGCGAAACCGTATTCAAGACAATCCTGGCGCAGTTCTTTGACGGCCAACCGGACGAGGCAACGGACGCCCTGCTCGCGCAACAGGATGCGGACTGACCGCTACGGGGTGGGATTGCCGCCGTTGACGTTCAGGGTTTCGCCCACCACATAGCTCGATTCAGGCGATGCCAGGAACACATACGCCGGGGCGAGCTCTGCCGGCTGGCCCGCGCGGCCCAGGGGAGTGGACTGCCCGAACTCCGGCAGTTCCTCCTTGGGCTGGCCGCTGCTGACCTGCAACGGTGTCCAGATGGGTCCCGGTGCCACGGCGTTGACGCGGATGCCCTTGGGCGCCAGCTGCTGCGCCAAGCCCTTGGTGAAGTTGTTGATGCTCGCCTTGGTGGTGGCGTAGTCCAGCAGCGTGGGGGAGGGGTTGTAGGCCTGGATGGACGTGGTGTTGATGATCGTCGAGCCGGCCGGCATGTGCGGGAGGGCCGCTTTGGTCAGCCAGAACATTGCATACACGTTGGTCTTCAGCGTGTGGTCAAACTGCTCATCCGTAATGCCGGTCAGCTCTTCCTGCGCCACCTGTTTTCCCGCGTTGTTCACCAGTATGTCGATGCCGCCAAGCACCGCCACGGCGGTGTCCACCACGTCCCGGCAGACGGACGCGTCCTTGAGGTCCCCAGGCACCTTGATGGCCTTGCGGCCCGCGGCCTCGATGAGCCCCGCGATCCGCGCGGCGTCCTCCTCCTCTTCCGGCAGGTAGGACAGCACGACGTCGGCACCCTCCCTGGCGAAGGCAATCGCCGTTGCTGCCCCGATCCCTGAGTCAGCGCCGGTGACGATTGCCTTCCGCCCTTCCAGCCTGCCCGTTCCGCGGTAGGTCTCCTCGCCCAGGTCGGCCTTGGGGGCGAGTTCCGCGTCCAGGCCGGGCTCGGGCTGGTGCTGCTTGGGCGGCGAAATCTTCTCATAGGCGGTGACTGGATTGCGGAAGGTGTACTGGTCTGTCATGGCGGTACTCCTGTTGCTCGGTGGAACACGAAAAGCTAAGCATGCTTACCGTTCCAAGCCTAGGCAATCGGCGGCCCGCTGCCAACCCGCTCAGGCCTTGTGGACCTCCACCAGCCGGACGTCCTTCAGGGCGCCGTTGTCCACGGAGGCGGTCATGTAGGTGCAGGCGGGCTGCCGGCGGCGGTCCGTCGGCGAACCTGGGTTGAGCAGGCGCAGACCGCGGGCGGACGTGGTGTCCCACGGAATATGGCTGTGGCCGAACACCAGGACATCCGCTTCGGGGTACAAGGCTTCACACCGCGCCTCCCGCCCTTTGGCCTGCCCGGTCTCGTGCACCATCACAAAACGCACTCCCTCCAGCGTCACCTCAGCCGTCTCAGGGAGCCGACTGCGAAGTTCCGGCCCGTCATTGTTGCCGTAGACGCCCACCAGTGCGCGGCTCCGGTGCTCAAACTCGTCCAGGACCGATGCCGCCACCCAGTCGCCTGCGTGAAAGACCACGTCAGCACTCTCGACGGCGGCCCATACCTGGGCGGGCAGGCTGCGGGCACGCTTGGGGACATGGGTATCGGCGACCAGCACGAGGTTGAGCGGCATGCAGGAAATCCTGCCATGTCCCGCGTACCGGCGCCCTTTCCCGCGGCCGTCTCCGTGGGCCCCGGAGGCTGCCCCCTATTCCCTTCCCTCTTTTTCCGTGGCCCCTTTTTCAGCGGCGGAGGCCAGTCGTAATCTGGGCTTGGAGGTGATTGCCATGGAGGCAGCGCAGGGCGACCGCATCATTGTGCATGGCAGGACGGTGGGTGCGACGGACCGGCATGGAGTGATCCTTGAGGTACGCGGCCAGGGCGGAACTCCGCCTTACCTGGTCCGCTTCGACGACGGACACGAGACCATCATGTACCCGGGCGGCGATTTCGCAGTGGAGCGGGGGCACGGGAACCAGGACGGGCCGTAACCAGCCTGGCCGTAAGCAAGGATGGCCGGAACCGCGCCCTTGCGGGTGCGCCGCGTCCGGTGCACCTGTCAGACTGGGGCGATGGATCATTTTCAGGCGTCCACCGCATCTTCCACCCCGCCAGTCCGTACCGGACCCCGTGACCCTGGTGATGCCTGGGTTGAGGGCGGCCACGGCCGCTTCTGGGGGCGGTTCGGAGCGGCGGGGGTACTCGCCTACGATCCGCAGAAGGGCGTGCTGCTCCAGCATCGCGCCGTCTGGAGCCACAATGGCGGAACCTGGGGCCTGCCGGGCGGGGCGCTGCACGAGGGCGAGGAGCCGGTGACGGGCGCGCTCCGCGAGGCGTACGAGGAAGCCGCGGTGCCGGCCGGAAAGGTCGAGGTCCTCTTCACCTCGTTGCTGGACCTCGGCTACTGGTCCTACACCACGGTGGTGGTGCTGGTGAAGCAGCCTTTCGATCCCGTGATCAGCGATCCGGAGAGCCTTGAACTGCGCTGGGTGCCGCTGCCGGAGGTCACCGGACTGGAACTGCACCCGGGTTTCGGAACCGCCTGGCCGGGTCTGCGGGCGCGGCTGGAGTCCTAGTAGTCGGGCCCGTATTCCGCGGTGACCAGGATGGGGAGATGGTCCGAGTTTCCGCGCGGCAGCGTTTCCACACTCTCAATGTCAAGGCCCAGTGACGTGGCGAAGTCGAAGTGGCCTTTGAACACTTTGTAGCGCGTGTAGGTCCGCCGGTTGCTCAGCGACAGGGCGTACCCTGAGTTCTTCATGTGCACGTGCAGGTTCTTGGTGAAGAACGGGTAGTTGAAGTCGCCCACCATCAGCGTCATCAGTCCCTTGCCCATGCTGAGCAGTTCCGCATGGGCGGCGTGGATCTGCTTGCGGCGCAGCGAGTTCGACGCTGTGAGCGGCGCGGCATGGAATGAGCCAATGACCAGTTCATGCTGGGTTTCGTTGTCCATGACCCGGGTCCCGATCAGCCGTTCATGGGCAGGGGCCAGGACCCGGTCATGCATCGACTTCTTGAGTGCGAATGACTGGGTGTCCAGTGCGGTGAAGCGGCTGGTCCGGTAGTAGATGGCCAACCCCAGCCGGTTGCCTTTGGTGGCGTCTGCCAGGTGCAGCGGGCCCAGCGTTTCCGGGAGGTCGCTGGCGTCCACCTCCTGGAGGCAGAGTGCGTCAATATCGTGGTTCCGCGCCAAGGCGAGGAGTTCACCGCTCGCCTTGTGCTTGCGGAGGTTGTAACTGATGACGCGCATGGAACACCTCTTCCGAGGGTTGCTGACAGGACCAGTTCCTGAGTCTAGTCGGATGCAACCCGTCAGGGTCCAACATTTCGCCGCGTCCCGGATCAGGCGCCGTGCCCGAAGATGCGGCGCAGCACGCGGCCCTGCCGGATAGAGTTAAGCCCGATTCACTGGAATACTCCGGAAGGGCCACCGTTGACCGCAGACCTGGCTGAACTGGCCGAAGGAAACTCCTATTACGTGGACCAGGGCGGGGGACGCTTCCAGTCCACGATCCACGCCCAGGGCGCATGGAACGCGCACGAGCAGCACATGGCGCCCGCGTCCGGGCTGATGGCCGACTGCCTGGAACGGCACCAGCCCCGGGCTGACATGCGGATGGCGCGGATCAGCTACGAGATCCTGGGCCTCATCCCCGGCGGCAGCTTTCACATCGAAACCGCCACGCTGCGGCCTGGAAAGACCATCGAACTCCTGCAGGCAGAACTGGTCGCCGGCGGCAGGACGGCCATCCGGGCCACCGCCTGGCGCCTTGTCACCAGCGATACAACCGCAGTGGCTGCCGTCGAGGACCTTCCCATCCCCGGGCCCGACGACTGCAAGCCCTATGACGGCGCCTCCGTCTGGCCGGGCGGCTACATCCGCTCCCTGGAAATGCGGGTGGCCGAGGGGCACCGGCCCGGAGCCGGAAAGGTATGGCTCAGGACGGAGCACCCACTGACCGACCGTGCGGACAGCGGCGACCTTGCCCGCCTCATGGGGCTGGTGGACACCGCCAACGGTATTGCAGCCCGCGTACCTCCCGGCAGGGACAGCTACGCCTTCCCCAATCTTGACCTCCAAGTCCACATGTACCGCCGCCCCGAAGGGGAGTGGCTGGGCCTGGACAACGCTGTCTCATTCGGCCGGGACGGAATTGGCCTGACGTCCACTGTCCTGCACGACCTCCAAGGACCGTTCGGCCGGGCCGAGCAGATTCTCACGCTGCGCCGGACCTGAACCGCCCGGCCCGTTTTGGTCCCGCCGCAGAAAAGCGGAGCAGCCCTCGATTCCGCAGTTGCGCGGATGTATCGTTGAGTATCGTTGTATATCGTTCGGGGTGACCTAAGGGAGCTGGCCATGCGAGACTCATACCCGGCCGCCGGGTTCGGCGCCAACAACATCGACGGCATCTTCCAGGCTGTCGAGGAACTGCGTTCACGCTTCGAAAAGCGTGTCGGCACCCGCGCCGGAAAAGGCGAAGTGCGGGCAGCAGTGCTGGCCCTCCTCGCGGAACGCCCAATGCACGGGTACCAGATCATCCGCGAGATCGAAGAGCGCAGCGGCGGCAGCTGGAAACCGAGCGCGGGCTCTGTCTACCCCACGCTCCAGCTGCTGGCCGACGAAGGCTCCATCACCGCCGAAGAATCCAACGGCCGCAAAATCTACTCCCTAACGGAAGCGGGCCGCGCGGAGGCCGCGGACCAGCAGGGGGCATCGCCCTGGGCAGCAGCGGGAACGCCCCCAGGCGCCGGCTTCGGGTCCCTGCCCAGGGCCGGCGTTGAACTTGCGCAGGCCACGGCCCAGGTGGGCCGCTCCGGCTCACCGGAACAGGTGCAGCAGGCTGTAGCTGTGCTGGATGAGGCGCGCCGCCGGATTTACGCCATCCTCGCCCAGGGCTGACGCCGGTGCAGCCACTCCACCGGGAGTCCGCAGTCCGGGCGCCAGGCGCAGGTGACACCCGGGCGCGGTACCGGCGCATCCTGCGGTTTGCTGCCTGGAACCTGGCAGTGGCCTGGTGGTTTGAGCTGTTCCTCCCCAAGGTTGGGTTTGCCAGGATCGCCGAGCGGACGCGCTCCCGCCGGATGCAGCGCTTCGCCCGGCGTTTCCACACGCTGGCGGTTGAGCTGGGCGGGCTCATGATCAAGGTGGGACAGTTCCTGTCATCGAGGCTTGACATCCTTCCGCCCGAAATTACCAACGAACTTGAGGGCCTGCAGGACGAGGTGCCACCGGTGGCTTTCCCTGCCATCCGGGCACTTGCCGAGCAGGAACTGGGTGCCACCCTCGAGCAGGTCTTCGCCTTCGTTGATGAAACGCCGATCGCTGCGGCATCACTGGGCCAGGCACACCGGGCGCGGCTTCTTCCACCCGATTCGGCCGAAACCGGGTTCAAGGACGTGGTAATTAAGGTCCAGCGGCCCGGCATCGACGCGATAGTGGACGTGGACCTGGCAGCACTGCGCCGGGTGGCCGGATGGCTTAGCCGCTTCCGCCTGGTAGCCGACAGGGCAGACATGCCCGCCCTCGTGGAGGAATTCGCGCAGACCAGCTTCGAGGAAATCGACTACCTCCACGAGGCCGCCAACTCCGAGCGCTTTGCGGCTGACTTTGCCGGCGACAGCCGGGTAGGCGTGCCCAGCGTCGCCTGGGAGCGGTGCACCCGCCGCGTCCTCACCCTGGAGGACGTCACCGCCATCAAGATCACCGATGCTGCTGCCCTCAGCGGGGCGGGAATCAATCCGGCTGACGTGGCGCCGGTCTTCGCATCCGTCATGTTCGACCAGCTGTTCACCAACGGCTTTTTCCATGCAGACCCGCACCCCGGCAATATCTTCGTGACGCCCGGACCCCCCGGTGCCGGCGGACACCCGTGGAAACTGACCTTCATCGACTTCGGCATGATGGGCGAGGTTCCGGCCTCGACGCGCCGCGGCCTGCGCAAGCTGCTGATCGCCGCAGCCGCGCGGGACGGCAAAGGACTCGTGGCCGCCATCCGCGACGTTGGTGTGCTGGTACCGTCGGCTGACACCGTCGAACTGGAACGGGCCATGACGCACCTATTCGCCCGCTTCGGCGGTATGGGTTTCGCCGAGCTCCGCGAGGTGGATCCCCGGGAGTTCCGGGACTTCGCGGTGGAATTCGGCGATGTGGTGCGCTCCCTTCCATTCCAGCTGCCGGAGAACTTCCTGCTCATCATCCGGGCGATGTCATTGACCTCGGGCGTCTGCAGTTCACTGGACGCCAGGTTCAACTTGTGGGACTCGGTGGAACCGTACGCGGACCAGCTGCTGCGCGATGAGCGCGGCAACCTTGTCCAGGACGCTGCCCGGCAGGCGCTGGACGCCGCCGCGCTTGCCGTCCGGCTGCCGGGGCGTCTGGACGGCCTCATCACCCGCCTTGAGGACGGCACGCTCGCAATGGCCACTCCGCGCCTTGAGCGGCACGTGGCGAGGCTTGACCGCACGGCCCGGCGGACGGCGTCGTCCTTGGTCTTTGGCGCCCTGCTGGTGGCCGGTGCCCTGGTCCGGCCTGATGACGCGGCACTGGGCAACGTGCTGATGATGGCGTCTGTGCTACCGCTGCTGCATGGACTGTGGGTGGGGCGCCGGGGGCTCTGAACCGGCTTCGGTGCCAAGCGGTGGACAAGCCATGGAACTCCACGGCGTAACCTAGGTGTGGTTTGCGCAGGCGGGCCACGAGG
The DNA here is from genome assembly GCF_000189535.1 of Pseudarthrobacter phenanthrenivorans Sphe3. Classification (NCBI taxonomy): domain Bacteria; kingdom Bacillati; phylum Actinomycetota; class Actinomycetes; order Micrococcales; family Micrococcaceae; genus Pseudarthrobacter; species Pseudarthrobacter phenanthrenivorans. The sequence goes on along the minus strand of NC_015145.1, from coordinate 2,210,615 downwards.
AATTGCACAATGACCAGAGGGAGCTTGGCGCAGATGAACGACGGCGGTTCCGGACCCCGCACCCTGACGGTGGTGCGGCAGGAAGAGTCGCTGGGCGCCGGGCGGGACCTGGAATTCGGCCTGGAACTGCTGGGTAAAGCCAGGAGCGGCGGGATGGGCCCAACGCTGCGGCTGTACCGGCCGGCTCCAACGGTGGCGTTTGGCCAGCGCGACACCCGGCTGCCGGGATTCGAGGCCGCTGCCCAGGCCTGCCGGGACAACGGCTTCGAACCCCTGGTCCGGAGGGCCGGCGGGCGGGCAGCCGCATACCACCGGGGAACCCTTGTGGTGGACCACATCGAGCCGGACGAGGACGCCATCGCCGGCTCCAAAACCCGGTTCGCCTACTTCGGGGAACTGTTCGCGGACGCCCTGCGCCGCGTGGGAGTGCACGCAGCGGTGGGTGAGATCCCCGGCGAGTACTGCCCCGGCGAGTTCAGCGTGCACGGCACCGACGCGCTCGACCGCACGCACCAGGTGAAGCTGGTGGGCACCGCGCAGCGCGTGGTATCCGGCGGATGGCTCTTCAGTTCCGTCATCGTGGTGGAAAACTCGGCACCGATCCGGAAAGTCCTGACGGACAGCTACGCGGCCCTGGGGCTCGAGTGGGACCCCGCCACCGCCGGGGCAGTGGATGATCTTGTTCCCGGAGTGGACGTCTCCGCCGTGGAGCAGGCACTGCTGGCCACCTATGCGGGCCACGCCACCTTGGCGCCCGCTCCGTTCAGCAGCCTCGGTGCATGACCAACCCTGGAGAAAAAAGAACGGGACCGGCACGAATGCCGGTCCCGTTCATTCCCAGGACGCGCCTGGCACGGCGCGCCCTGCTTGCAGCCTAGGCTGCGAGGCGCGTCTTGACTTCTGCTGCTGACGGGTTGGTGGCCGCTGTGCCGTCCGGGAAAAGGACCGTGGGCACAGTGCGGTTGCCGCCATTGAGCTGCTCCACGAGTTCGGCCGTTCCTTCCACTTCCTCGATGTTGATCTCGGTGTAACCGATGCCCTGCGCATCCAACTGCTTCTTCAGCCGGTTGCAGTAACCGCACCAGGTGGTGGAAAACATCGTGATGCTGCCGGATTCGGGAGTGAAGTCCATAAGTTTCTCCTATGAGTCGTTCAGGGGTTCCTTCCCTTCAACGGTAGCGTGCATGCCGCTATTCCCCCGCCCATAGGGCGCTGCGCGCTTCATATGGCTTCCGGATGACAGCCCCTGCGTGCGATGGCATGCTGGAGCCATGTGTGGACGCTATGTAATGGCACGTGCCGTGGGGGACCTCCTAGCCGAGTTCGACGCCGAACTGGAAGAGGAAGTGGACATCCCGCCGTCATGGAACGTGGCGCCCACCGATGATGTGCCGATAGTGCTGGAGCGGCTGGTTGACGACAGCCGGGAACGCAAGGTGCGCCAGCTTCATGTGGCACGGTGGGGGCTTGTCCCTTCATGGGCCAAAGACCCGGGGATCGGCTCACGGATGATCAACGCCCGGAGCGAGTCCGTCCTGGAAAAGCCGGCTTTCCGCAAAGCCATCCAGTCGCGACGCTGCGCGGTCCCGGCCGATGGCTACTACGAGTGGAAACAAGGGCGCGGCAAATCCAAGCAGCCCTACTATGTGCATCCCGGGGAAGGCAGGGGACTGGTCTTCGCGGGACTTTACGAGTGGTGGAAGGACCCCTCCTGGCCCGCAGGGGAGCCAGGCGGCTGGATGCTCTCCACCTCCATCCTGACAACTGACACGCCCCCGCCGGGCAGTGAATCAACGGTGTTTGGAAAGTTAACCGAGCTTCACGACCGTGTGCCCCTGCCCATGGACAAAGCCACGATGCAGGCGTGGCTCGATCCCCAGGCGGATGACGCCGCCGGACTGGTGGACCTTGTCCGAGCCGGCGTCAAGGACGTCGCGGCGGACTGGCACGTGGATTCGGTAGGCAAGGAAGTCGGCAACGTCCGGAACAACGGGCCGCAGCTCATCCAGCCCGTGGAAGCGCTGTTCTAGGCGCCCCCGTTTCCAGTAGCCCCTGCCCGCCCGCAGCCGGGGGCTAGACGGTAACCGTGCCGCCGTCGTCCACGGTCCACGTGGGGTTGTATGCCACTTCCCACCGGAAGCCGTCAGGGTCCGCAAAGTAGCCGCTGTACCCGCCCCAGGGCTGCGTGATGGGCTCCGAGATGATGTCCGCCCCTGCTGCCGCCGCCTCTTCAAGGACCCTGTCCACATCCTCCGTGCCCGGAACGTTGTGGCTGAGCGTGATGCAGGGGACAGGGCCGGGCGGACCTACGCCGGCGTCGGCCTGCATCTGGCGCACGTCCCACAGCGAGAGCACCAGCCCGTGGTTCACCTGGATGAACACCACATCCCCGGGAACCTCGCGGTGGACCGGCCAGCCAAGGCCGTCAACGTAGAACGCGCGTGACGCAGCCACGCTGCGGACGCCTAATGAAATGAAGTCGACTCTGGGCTGCATGGTTCGATACTGTCAGACGATGGCGACAATTCAAGGGAACGATCGGGATGCATTGGCCGACAAGGAACAGCTCGCTGCCGTCCGGGTCGCCGTGGACGAGGTGGATGACCAGATTGTTACCCTCATCGCCCGCCGTGAGCGGCTGATCCGGATCGCGGGAACGCTCAAGGGCGATGACGCGGAAGTCCGGGCCCCGGGGCGCGTGGAGCGGATCATCGAACACGTCCGCTCGGCCGCCGAAAAGAAGGACATCGATCCGGACATCGTGGAGTCCACCTACCGGGCGATGATTTCAGGGTTCATCGAACTCGAGTTGCGGGTCCACAAAGAAAACAGCTGAACGGCTGCCTTCAGGAGGCCTCGAACGCTTCCTCCACCGGCACGCCTGACTGGAACTCCCGGCCGTCCGCCTCGCTGAAGGCGGACATCACGTGTCCCTGGCCGAGGCCATTAATGGCCGTGCGGGGAAAATGCCCGGTGATCCTGTTTTCGGAGTGGGTGACCCCGGCAAGGTCATAGTTTTCTTCCAGGCCCTGTTCCCGGTTGAACGAGTAGAAGGCGATGGCCTCCCCGTTCATGAATTCAATGCAAAGCCGCCGCTGCGTCGAATAATCCGGGGTGGCCCCCACCAGTCCCACCACGTAGGCGCCCGATCCCGGAATGGTCCCGTCGATATCGAACGTTGCCACCAGGGTGGAGTCCTGGGCCTGGATTTTTGCCTGCTTGAGGAGTGCGTCATCGGTACTCATGGCACCATCCTGCTCCCTGGCGTTCTGTCCGTCCACCCCGGCAGCTGACAGAAAAGGGGCCGGAGGTGCTTCCGCAGCACCTCCGGCCCCCCTGCATCTTCATCTGCACTCAGGCTGTGGTGGTGTTCAGGCGCAGGTGACGTCCACAAAATAGGTGTGGTCACCCTCGGCGTGGTCCGCCACTGTCACGCTGACGTTGGCCCAGCCACGGTTGCCGTTCACTGCCTTTCCGGCAGGCGGCTGGACGGAAACAATCGTGCAGCCGGGCTGGCTGTTGACCCGGATGCCGTGGGTTCCCGGCTCCACCGCTTCAAAATGGGCCTCGTGGAAGGCAAGGACGGCGGGGTTCCATTCAGAGTATTTGGTGTTGCTGGCGCCGTTGGTATCGGTCCAGTGTGCCGCGTACCCGTCCATGGCTACACCGTTCTTCCAGAACCGGACATCGATTTCGACGATCAGGGGATGCCTGACCTTGAAGTTGTCAGTCTTGCTGTACCTGGGGACGAAGCAGTGCCTGGCACTTGGCGCACTGCAGTCCAGCAGGTTGGTGGGGGAGACCCACACCTTGTAGACGCCGCCGTTGTTAGGGGTGTCGTTGTAAGGGAAGAGCTGGACGGTAAGGCCGCCGTCCTCCGTGCTGGTCCCGGTGACGTGGGCGCAGGCGCCGGATACGGTGTTGCTCGTTATGACTCCGCTGGCATCGACCGTGAACTGCCGGCAGGCGACCGGGTCCGTGGACAGGAGGGTCTCTCCGGAGGGGTCGGTCACCTGGAACGAGTAGGTCCCGGCGGGAAGTCCGGCGGCGTCTTTCGGGGCGTTAATGCCTGGGCCGCCATTGAGGTAGACGTCCTCCTTTGAGTCGTAGATGTTGAGGTTGACGGGGTTGCCGCTTGCATCGGTAGTGAAGATGGCCCCGGAGAGCTGGGTGGAGGGTGGAGCAGCGGTGGCAGGGCTGCCCAGCATCGCCATGGAAGCGAGAACGATGCTGCCGGGAATGACTAGCTTTCTGAACATTGTTTTTGCCTCGGATCTGTGGGTCCCATTGACTCTGACGCGCATTCAGCGCGGATCTCAAGGCAGAGGCGCGCTGCGAAAAACCCCTGGCGGGGTTTATCGTCGGCTGCACCTCAGATGGGGGAATAGTACGCCCGGCGGGATTGATGCGCAATGGTGCATGATGCCGCTGCCCGAAGCCTTCCGCGGCAGCAGTGCCCCTGTCTATGCGTCCACTTCAGCAAGGCGTAGACTGGTGCTATTCGAACACATCTTCGAATACTAACCCGGTCCACAGCCAAGCCATGGAGGCGCAATTGGGCATGTTCAGTGAATCCGTGGATGTGGCCTGTGGTTCCGACGGCAAGCCGATCAGCGTCCAGTGGGCTGGGCGTTCCTACTCAGTGTGCGCAGAACCGACTCGCTGGTATGAGCGCCGCAACTGGTGGGCGGAAGAAAGCCGTGCACCCTTAGGGAGCGGACCAGGACTTGTGGATCACGAAATCTGGCGTGTCCAGGTACTGCCGTCCACTGCCGGTGTACCCGGCGCCCACGATGAAACCCTCACCCTGGACCTCACCCGCCATCTCAGCAGCGGCCGCTGGCGGCTCCTGCGGATCCACGATGCACTCCGGCCAAGAACAGCATGAGTTTTACCCATCTTCACGTTTCAACAGCTTTCAGTGCCCACTACGGCGTCTCCTGGCCTGAAGAACTGGCCCAGGCGGCAGCGGCTGACGGCGCAACAGCTCTCGCCTGCACCGACAGGGACGGCCTGTACGGGACCATCAAACATCTCAAGGCTTGCATGGCCGCGGGCATCGATCCCATCGTGGGGGTGGACCTTACGGTATTTGACGACGACGGCGACCACCGCACCCAGGTGGCGGGCAGGGTGGTGGTGCTCGCGCGGGGCAACAACAACGGTGCTGGCTACCGGGCACTTTGCCGGTTGATTTCCGATGCCCATGCCAGGACGTCAGGAAAATCCGGAGGTGCTGTACCGGTGGCTGTCACCCGGGCTGAACTTGCTTCACGGACCCTTGACCCCCAGACATTGAAGCCTGTGTTGGCTGTCCTGGTCGGGCCGCATTCCGACGTCGGACGAGCCATGGGCGGGCGGCGGTACCTTCGTCCGCGCACCCTCTTCAAGCAATGGCTGGACGCCATGCCCGCCGGAACGCTGGTAGCGGAAATTGTTTCGCAGCTCAGCATGCCGGGAACGCCGCTGAGCACAGCCCATGCTGTCCGCATGCTCAAGCTGGCGGAAGAGCACCAGGTTCCGGCTGTCCTGACCAACGCCGTCAGGTACTGTGCTGCCGACGGTGCCCCCACAGCCGATGTGCTCGACTCTGCACGTACCTTGAAATCCCTCCCCGAACTGGCCGAAGAACCCCTGCTCCAGCCAACCGGGCAGGGGTGGCTGAAATCCTCTGCCGAAATGCTCCAGCTGGGGAAGGAAATCATTTCTGCGGCAGGTTACGGAGCAGCCGACCTCAAACAACTGATGGCACAGACTGAGGCGCTCGCCGATCTCTGCCGGATTGATCCCGCCTCTGATATGGGGTGGAAGCAGCCGGTGGTGCCTGAGGCTTCCGTTATTGGGATCAGCCAGGACCCGCACCTTGAACTGGTCCAGCGGTGCCAGGCGGGAATCGGCAGGCGGTTTCCGGGAATCAGCGGTGCTGACGGGGAGAAGATGCTTGCCCGGCTGGAGCACGAACTTGGCATCATCCGGAACCTCGGTTTCTCCTCCTACTTCCTGACGGTCGCGGAGGTATCCCGGATGATCCAGGACATGGGGGTGCGGGCAGCTGCCAGGGGGTCGGGAGCCTCAAGCCTGGTCAACTACCTGATCGATGTCAGCCAGGTGAACCCCCTGCAGCACGACCTGATCTTTGAACGCTTCCTGTCGCAGGACCGCGCCACCCTGCCCGACATTGATATCGATGTTGAAAGCGCCGAGCGGCACAACGTCTACCACCGCATCTTCGAACGCTTCGGTGCTGAACGGGTCACGCTGATGAGCATGCAAAACGGTTACCGTGCCAGGGGAGCCGTCCGGGACGCCGGACTGGCACTGGGCATGGACGACGGCGAGGTGGGAGAGATTGCCAAGCAGCTCTGGCGGTTCTCGGCCAGGAAATTCCGCGAAGCGCTCCAGGAAAAACCCGAACTCAGGGAGTTCGCCGGCCGGGTGGAACAACGGGACATGCACGGGAACCAGCAGCTCGACCTGCTGGTTGACCTGACGGAACGCCTGGACAGGCTGCCCCGCCACATCTCCATGCATCCCTGCGGCGTGATCCTGGGCGATGCCACGCTCCTGGACCGCACTCCAGTCCAGCCCAGCGGCCTGGGACTGCCCATGAGCCAGTTCGACAAGCACGACATGGATCCCATGGGCATGCTCAAGCTCGACGTCCTGGGCGTCAGGATGCAAAGTGCCATGGCCTTTGCCGTCCGGGAAATCATCCGCATCCATCCCTCAAAACAGGAAGTGGTGGCTGCCGGGGGACATTCGTCCGGAATGGACGGTACCGGCCCGGAGTACATTGCCGAAAACGGCCGCATCGACCTCAATGCTGTTCCCCTGGATGATGAGCCCACTTTTGAGCTCATCCGCAGCACCCATACCCTGGGCTGCTTCCAGATTGAGTCCCCGGGTCAGCGTGAGCTCATTGGCAAAATGGCGCCACGGGAATTCAACGATCTGATCATCGACATCTCCCTCTTCCGCCCAGGGCCAATGAAGTCAGACATGGTCCGGCCCTTCCTGGAACACCGGCACGGGTTTGCTCCCGAGGTCTACCCGCACCCGCTCCTGAAGCCGGTACTTCAGGAAACCCACGGGGTCACCGTATTCCACGAACAAATCCTGCGGACATTCGACGTGATGACCGGGTGCGGACTTGCCAAAGCCGATGAATTCCGCCGGGCCCTCAGCAGCGAAGCGGGGGTGTCCCAGGTGGAGGAGTATTTCCGGATGCATGCCAAGGAAAAAGGCTTCCAGCCCGATGTGGTGGATAAGGTCTGGGAAACCCTGAAGTCCTTTGCCAGCTTCGGTTTCTGCAAAGCCCATGGTGCCGCCTTTGCCGTCCCCACTTACCAGTCAGCCTGGCTGAAAACGCACCATCCCGAAGCTTTCCTTGCCGGATTGTGGGAACACGATCCGGGCATGTATCCCAAAAGACTGCTGGTTGCGGAGGCCAGGCGCCTTGGCATCCCGATCCTTCCGCTGGACATCAACCGCAGCAAGGCAGAATACCGGGTGGAAAAAATCACCAGTGGCCCGGATGCGGGGAAGCTGGGAATCAGGCTCAGCCTCAATGGGATCTACGGACTGTCCGCAGCCGAACTGAAGCGGATCGTGGCCGGCCAGCCCTACGATTCCCTTGCTGACCTGAGGAACCGTTCAAGGGTCAGCAAGCCCAGCATTAAGCGGCTGGCCCAGCTGGGCGCCTTTGATTCGCTGCACCGGGAGGCAGGGGGCACTGCCAACCGGGCAGACCTGGTCCAGCACCTGCAAAAGCTCCAGGGGTCCAACAGCGGGCGGAAGGGCGTGGAAGTGCTCGAGGGGCAGCTTTCCCTGCCGCTGGGCGATGTTGAACTGCGCAACGTCAAACCGGGGCTTCCAGCTCTATCCTTGGTGGACAATGTGCGCGCCGAGCTTGACCTGATGGCCGTGGATGTCAGCAGCCACCTGATGGACAGCCACCGGCCCATGCTGAACAGGCTGGGTGTGGTCACCGCGGACAAGCTCCTGGGCCTTCGCAATGGGACGGAAGTACTGGTGGCCGGGGTGCGCGTGGCAACACAAACACCACCCATGCGGGGCGGCAGGCGCGTCGTTTTCATCAGCATCGACGACGGCACAGGCTGTATCGATTCGGTCTTCTTCCATGAGGCACAGGAAAATGCCGGAATGCTCCTGTTCGGTACCCGCCTTCTGCTGATCCGCGGAACCACCAGACGGACCGGGCCGCGGGGCATCAGCCTGAGCGCGAGCATGGCCTGGGACCTGAGCCGCACCGAAACCCTGCCGTTCCAGGATTCCCAGGGGCAGGAACCTGACGCCCCGCACCCCCTGGATGGAATCAGCAGGAGCCTTGCCATCACGGGATTCAGCGGCTGATCCCTCCGTGCGCCGCGTTGGTCGGGCCTCAATCGAACCGATAGCATTGACGATGGCTGGCTGTGGTCCCCGTATGCCACAAGCTATGAAGCCTAAACTTTGAATAGGAGACACCCGTGTCAGATGCCCAGCAGATCACCCTTCTCGTCGATGGCGAAGAGACCAAGGTGACTACCGGGACAACCGGTGCGGAACTCTTCTTTGAGCGCCGCGACGTTGTTGTGGCCCGCGTTAATGGCGAGCTGAAGGACCTGGACCAGGAACTTCCGGAGGGCGCCGACGTCGAAGGCGTCACCATCGATTCCCCTGACGGGCTGAACGTGCTCCGCCACTCCACCGCCCACGTCATGGCCCAGGCCGTCCAGCAGTTGCGCCCCGACGCCAAACTCGGAATCGGCCCCTACATCACCGACGGCTTCTACTTCGACTTCGACGTCGCCGAGCCCTTCACCCCGGAGGACCTCAAGACCCTCGAGAAGATGATGCTCAAGATCGTCAACCAGAACCAGAAGTTTGTCCGCCGCGTGGTCTCCGAGGAGGAAGCCCGCGAGGCCATGAAGAACGAGCCCTACAAGCTCGAACTGCTGGGCAAGAAGAACGAGGCCGCCGAGGCAGGCGAGGGCGTCAACGTCGAGGTCGGTGCCGGCGACATCACCATCTACGACAACGTCGAGCGCAAGGAAGGGACCACCGTCTGGTGCGACCTCTGCCGCGGCCCACACCTGCCCAACACCAAACTGATCTCGAACGCCTTCGCACTCACCCGCTCCTCCTCCGCCTACTGGCTGGGAAACCAGAAGAACCAGCAGCTCCAGCGGATCTATGGCACAGCCTGGCCCACCAAGGATGCCCTCAAGGCCTACCAGGAGCGCATCGCCGAAGCCGAACGCCGCGACCACCGCAAGCTCGGCTCGGAGCTTGACCTGTTCTCCTTCCCGGACGAACTTGGCTCCGGCCTGCCGGTGTTCCACCCCAAGGGCGGCATCATCCGCAAGGAAATGGAGGACTACTCGCGGCAGCGGCACGTTGAGGCCGGCTACGAGTTCGTCTACACCCCGCACATCACCAAGGGCCACCTGTATGAGGTTTCGGGCCACTTGGACTGGTACAGGGACGGCATGTTCCCGGCCATGCACGTGGATGCCGAACTCAATGAGGACGGTACGGTGCGCAAGCCCGGCCAGGACTACTACCTGAAGCCGATGAACTGCCCCATGCACAACCTCATCTTCCGCTCCCGGGGCCGCTCCTACCGCGAACTGCCCCTGCGGCTCTTCGAGTTCGGCTCCGTTTACCGGTACGAGAAGTCCGGCGTGGTCCACGGCCTGACCCGGGTCCGCGGCATGACTCAGGACGACGCCCATATCTACTGCACCCGTGAGCAGATGAAGGACGAGCTGACCAAAACCTTGAACTTCGTCCTGGGCCTGCTCAAGGACTACGGGCTGAACGACTTCTACCTGGAGCTGTCCACCAAGGACCCCGAGAAGTACGTCGGGGAGGACGCCGCCTGGGAGGAAGCCACCAGGACCCTTGCCGAAGTGGCCCAGGAATCCGGGCTGGAACTGGTTCCGGATCCGGGTGGAGCCGCTTTCTACGGACCCAAGATTTCGGTACAGGCGAAGGATGCACTGGGGCGCACCTGGCAGATGTCCACCATCCAGCTGGACTTCAACCTCCCCGAGCGGTTCGAACTGGAGTTCCAGGCCGCGGACGGCACACGGCAGCGCCCGGTGATGATCCACCGCGCCCTGTTCGGATCGATCGAGCGGTTCATGGGTGTCCTCACCGAGCACTACGCCGGCGCCTTTCCCGCGTGGCTGGCCCCCGTGCAGGTGGTGGGCATCCCGGTTGCCGAAACGTTCAACGAGTACATGTTCGACGTCGTCGACCAGCTCAAGGCTGCGGGCATCCGTGCCGAGGTGGACACCTCCTCGGACCGGTTCCCGAAGAAGATCCGCACCGCCAGCAAGGACAAGATCCCGTTCGTGCTGATCGCCGGTGGGGATGACGCAGAGGCAGGCGCAGTCTCGTTCCGCTTCCGCGACGGAAGCCAGGACAACGGCGTGCCCGTGGCAGAGGCAGTCAAGCGGATCACGGAAGCCGTCCGGAACCGGACCAGCTAGCGGAAACGGAAAAGCACCGTGCAGGAGAACACAGGCGCAGGGTATCCAGGGGATGCCGGCGTTACCGACGACTTTGACCTCGCCGGTGTCCCGGACGCCTTCCAGCGCCTGTGGACTCCGCACCGCATGGCCTACATCAAGGGCGGGCAGCACCAGTTCAAGAACGAGAATGACTGCCCCTTCTGTGTCGGCCCCGCCAGGACCGATGAGGAAGCACTGATCGTGCACCGCGGGAAGACCTGCTACGTGGTGCTCAACCTGTTCCCGTACAACCCCGGGCACCTGCTGGTCTGCCCCTACCGCCACATTCCGGACTACACGGACCTGACAGTGGCTGAGACGGCAGAGTTCGCAGACCTTACGCAGACGGCCATGCGGGTCCTCCGGAAAGTTGCCAACCCTGGCGGCTTCAACCTGGGAATGAACCAGGGCGTGGTGGGCGGCGCAGGCATCGCCGCGCACCTGCACCAGCACATTGTTCCCCGCTGGGGCGGCGACGGGAACTTCTTCCCCATCATCGCGCAGACCAAGGCCATCACCCAGACCCTCGACGAGGTCCGCCAGCAGGTGGCAGACGCCTGGCCGGGGGAGACGGATGCTGAATAAGCACGCGCGCGGCTTTTTCACCGCGTTGTTCACTCCGCTTGCCCGCTGGCTCCTCAAGATGGGCGTTTCCCCGGACGCCGTCACTGTCATCGGCACCGCCGGAGTAGTTGTCGGTGCTTTGGTCTTCTACCCCCTGGGGCAGCTGTGGTGGGGAACGCTCTTCATCACGGCATTCATCTTCTCCGACGTCCTGGACGGCATCATGGCCAGGATGCAGGAGGTGAAAAGCCGCTGGGGAAACTTCCTTGACTCCACACTTGACAGGATCGCCGACGGAGCACTGTTCGCCGGGCTTGGCATCTGGTTCTTCACCGGCGGGGCAAACGTCCCCATCGCCGTCGCAGCCATGATCTGCCTTGTCCTGGGCATGGTGGTGTCCTACGCCAGGGCCAAGGCGGAGTCGTTGGGATTCACGGCCAACGTTGGTATCGCGGAGCGTGCGGAGCGCCTTGTTTCGGTCCTCGTGGTCACCGGATTCACTGGCGCGGGACTGCCGGAAGTGGTCCTGCTGGCCACCCTCCTGCTGCTCGCTGTGGCCAGCCTGATCACCGTGGTCCAGCGGATGCTGTCCGTCCGACGCCAGGCGCTGGCCGAGCCGTCGCCGGCGGATTAACACGAATTGAGCCGGCCGGCCGGGGTGAGACTAGTATTAGGACTGCCCGGTCAATGGATCCGGCAACCCGGTGTGTGTACAGATGGCATCTGCGTGCCGCCCTGCACCCCCGGCGAAGGTCATCTATCTACCCATAGGGGTTTTTGTGTCTACACCTGATGTAAGCAGCGAAGCCGGTTCGTCCGCGAACAGCGTCACGGGCAGCAACCGCGTCAAGCGCGGTATGGCTGAGATGCTCAAGGGCGGCGTCATCATGGACGTCGTCAACGTCGAACAGGCCCGCATCGCCGAAGACGCCGGTGCCGTTGCCGTGATGGCGCTGGAACGCGTTCCGGCCGATATCCGCGCCCAGGGCGGCGTCTCCCGCATGTCCGATCCGGACATGATCGACCAGATCATCGACGCCGTGTCCATCCCGGTGATGGCCAAGGCCCGGATCGGCCACTTCGTCGAAGCCCAGGTCCTGCAGTCCCTCGGCGTGGACTACATTGACGAGTCCGAGGTCCTCACCCCTGCGGACTACGTCAACCACATCGACAAGTGGAACTTCAAGGTTCCCTTCGTCTGCGGCGCCACCAACCTGGGTGAGGCGCTGCGCCGCATCAACGAGGGCGCGGCCATGATCCGCTCCAAGGGCGAGGCCGGCACCGGCGACGTCTCCAACGCCACCGGGCACATGCGCCAGATCCGCTCCGAGATCGCCAAGCTGGCAGCCCTGCCCGAGGACGAGCTGTACGTCGCGGCCAAGGAACTGCAGGCCCCGTACGAACTGGTCAAGGAAGTCGCCGCTGCCGGCAAGCTTCCCGTGGTGCTGTTCACCGCCGGCGGCATCGCCACCCCGGCTGATGCTGCCATGATGATGCAGCTCGGCGCTGACGGCGTATTCGTCGGCTCGGGCATCTTCAAGTCCGGCAACCCGGCCCAGCGTGCCGCCGCCGTCGTGAAGGCCACCACCTTCTTCGATGACCCCGATGTCATCGCCAAGGCCTCCCGCGGCCTGGGCGAAGCCATGGTGGGCATCAACGTCGACGAGATCCCCCAGCCCCACCGCCTCGCCGAGCGCGGCTGGTAATTTCTCTGGTTCGCGCCTGGCGGCGCTGATCCTCTGCGCGCTATTCCCCGCGTCCTGCTAAGGCCGCTTCGCGGCGAGCCGGGACGCGGGGCCCCTTTTACGCACGCTGCCGGATAACACCGTCCCTCGCCAGGGTGCGTTGGCTAAAGAAGTACGACGCCGGTTCCTCACCCTCTGCGGGTGGGGGACCGGCGTCGTTCATTTAACCCAACTGAGTAGCGCTAAGTGTCGTTTTGAGGGCTCAGAACGACACTTAGCGCTACTCAGTTGGGAGCTGTGCCGCTTTACTCGAGGCCGCGGCGCTTGAGGAGCGGCTCCAGCCTTGCGTCCCGGCCGCGGAGGATGCGGAAGGACTCGAGCGGGTCGCGGCTGTTTCCCCGGGACAGGAGCTCCTGGCGGAACCGTTCCCCGTTGGCGCGCGTCAGCCCCGCGTTTTCGGTGAACCAGTCCACCGTTTCCGCGTCCAGGACCTCGCTCCAGATGTAGGAGTAGTAGCCGGCGGCATAACCCGCGCCGGCGAACACGTGCTGAAAGTACCCGGTGCGGTACCGGGGCGGGATCAGGGCATGCGCAATGCCTGCGGCGGCCAGCGCTTTCTCCTCGAAGGCCACCGCGTCCTCGGGAATTCCCTTGCCGTCCAGGACATGCCAGGCCAGGTCGAGCAGGGCTGCGCCCAGGTACTCCGTGGTGGCAAACCCTTCACCCCACATCCGGGATTCGTTGAGCTTCTCCACAATGTCGGCCGGCAGCGGCTCACCCGTGGCGTGGTGGCGTGCGTAGTTTTCCAGGACCTCGGGCCACATGATCCACATCTCGTTGACCTGCGACGGGTATTCGACAAAGTCGCGGGGAACAGAAGTGCCGGAGAACCGTGGATAGGTCACGTTGGAAAAGAGCCCGTGCAAGGCGTGGCCGAACTCATGGAAAGTGGTGCGCAGTTCGTCAAGCGTCAGCAGCGTGGGTTCGCCGGCGGGCGGTTTGGTGATGTTCAGGTTGTTGATGACAACAGGCTTCGTACCCAGCAGCGCCGACTGTTCAACCAGGGAATTCATCCAGGCGCCACCCCGCTTGGACTCCCTGGTGTAGTAGTCGCCAAGGAACAGGCCCAGCCCTTCGCCGTCCCTGTCGCGAACTTCCCAGACCCGCACATCAGGGTGGTACCCGGACAGGTCCTCCCGTTCATGGAACGTGATGCCGTAAAGGGACGTGGCGGCAAAGAACACGCCATCGGCAAGGACCCGGTCCAGTTCGAAATAGGGACGCAAGGCCAGCTCGTCCACCGCGTATTTCTCCCGCCGGACCTTCGCCGAGTAGTACGCCCAGTCCCAGGGCTCGAGTGCATGCCCCGCCACCTCGGCAAGCTCCGCCGCTTCCCGGTCCGCGTTCCGCACCGCTGCCGGGGCCATCCGGTTGAGCATGGCCTGGACGGACTCGAAATCCGGAGCAGTCTGCCGGTCCACCACCAGTTCGGCGTAGTTGGCAAAGCCGAGCAGCGACGCCTTCTCGGCTCGAAGCCCTGCCATGGAGGTTGCGAGTTCGAGCACGTCAAGGCTGCCGCCGCCGCTGCCCCGGGCTACGGAGGCCTCGAACAGCCGACGGCGGACGTCGCGGTTTTCGAGGGCGGCCAGGGCAGGCTGGTTGCTGGGTTGGATCAGCGTCAGCAGGAACTTGCCGTCATGCCCGGCTGAGCGGGCTGCTTCCGCGGCGCCGGCAATATCCTCTGCCGGCAGGCCGGCCAGCTCCCCTGCATCGTCCAGCAGGAGCGCAGCGGCCTTCATTCCTTCCTTGACCCGCTGCCCGAACTCCGTCCCCAGCCGTGCAAGCTCGGCGTTGATGGCCTTGAGCCGTTCCCGGTCCGGTCCCTCAAGCTGGATGCCCGACTGCCGGAATTCCTTGAGGTACTCATCCACCAGCCGCACCGATTCGGCGTCGAGCCCTTCTGGTTCAATCGCTGCGAACCGCTCGAACAGCGCCCGGTTCAGGTACACCTCGTCCTGGTGCACCGAGAACAGCGGGGAAAGTTTCGTCTCAAGCCCGCGGATCACGTCAGAGGCATCGGCTGAGACCAGTGTGAAGAAGGAGGCTGCTGCCCGCTCCAGCAGCCGGCCCGACCGCTCCATCGCCAGTGCGGTGTTGTGGAACGTTGCGGGCTCGGGGTTGTCCACGATGGCCTTGATCTCCGCCAGGTGGCCGGCCAGGCCCGCGGTGATGGCTTCCTCATAATGGGCTGGCGTGATTTCGGCGAAGGGCGGCAGTCCGTACGGCAGGGGACTGGCGGCCAAAAGGGGGTTGGTCATGATGTAAAACCTTTCACAGCAGGCCACGCTTCTCAATGTGCGCCACGCCACGCGGCCGTCCCTAGAATGGCCAGTATGGGGACCATAACCGGCAGGGAACCGGTGCGCCGCCGCTCCCGGACATCCGCCATGGCGCTGGCCGTTTCGGTGCTGCTGGCAGGCGCCCTGGCGGGCTGCGGCCTGGTCGCGGAGCAGGACGGCTCCACTGCCCGGCCAGGGACTTCCGCGCCGGCCGGAGCAGGGGATGCAAGCGGGCAAGGCAGCCCGGTCCCGCCATCCACCGCAACGACTGCGCCGACGCCCACTCCCACCCCGACTCCCGGCAAGGGGCCCGGCTGCCCCGTTCTCCGGTGCACGTCGGTGCTGGTAACCGGCGACATGCTGGTCCACACCCAGCTGTGGCAGCAGGCCCAGCAGGACGCGGCGGCTGCCGGCAAGCCGGGGCTGGACTTCGTGCCGCTGCTGGAAGGCCAGCGCCGCTACATCAGGAACAGCGACCTGGCCATCTGCCACCAGGAAACACCGGTGGCCGGTCCTGATGGACCATTCTCCGCCTACCCGTCCTTCAACGTCCCGCCGCAGATCATAACGGCAGCGAAAGAGGTGGGCTACCAGGCCTGCACCACCGCCAGCAACCACACTATCGACCGCGGGACCGACGGGCTCCTCCGCACCCTGGACCACCTGGACGCCGCCGGCCTCAAGCACACAGGCTCTTACCGTACCGAGAGCGAGTCCCGCGGAATCCTCATCATGCAGACGCCCGCAGCAAAGATTGCGCTCATCCAGGCTACCTACGGACTGAACGGACTCGTTCCGGACCATCCCTGGCAGGTGGACATGCTGGATGCGCCCACGATGATCGCCAAAGCGGAGAAGGCCCGGGCCCTGGGTGCGGACATCGTCCTGGCGGCACTGCACGCGGGGGACGAATACGCCGGTGCCCCCAACATGCAGCAGCAGGAAGTGGCGCATGCCCTGGTGGACAGTGGCCAGTTCAACCTGGTGTATGGACACCACACCCATTCGGTCCTGCCCATTGAAAACTACAAGGGCACCTGGATCGTGTACGGTCTCGGCAACGGCGTCACCGAACTCTCACCGTGGTACGTGGTCAACAATGAGGGACTGCTGGTCAGGGTGCAGTTTGGGCAGGACAGCTCCGGCAAGTGGTCCGCCACCGACCTTGCGTGGGCACCGTCCGTCATAGTCCGGGATCCGTACCGCTGGTGCTCCGTGGCCTCGGACGCCCCACAGGGGCCCTGCGCCGGACCGGAAGCGGACGCCGCTACAAGGCAGCGGACCATCGGTGTGGTGGAATCCATGGGGGCTGCGGCGGCGGGAGCCCACGAGCTCCTCATCTCCCGCGAACCGTAGCCGGCGCGCAAAGGGGAGCGCCGCCGTCGTGCGTCCGTTCCTGGAGCAGGTGTGCCTAGCGCGGCCGCCGCGCCGCGTGTTCCCGGGCCAGCTCGGCGTAATGATCGTCCGGGTGGCCGGGCAGGAAGGTGCCGTACTTGCGTTCGGCTGCCGTCCGGATCAGGAAGTCGGCGATGGCAGGGTTCTTCGGCAGGAGGGATCCATGCAGGTAGCTGGCCACGATGTTGCGGTACCGGGCGCCCTCGTGGCCGTCGGTGCTGTTGTTCCCCATGCCTTTCGGGGTGGTGCCCAAAGGCCGCACGCCACTGCCCAGGGTGGTCTGTCCGCTGTGGTTCTCGTAGCCCAGCACTTCGCCGAACTCCGGAGTGGACACCTTCACATTCCCGATCAGCCGTTCGTCCGTGCCGTGGGTTTCCACGTCAAGGACGCCGATGCCGGGAATCACGGCCCCGGTCCTGGTCTTGAAGAACTTGCCGAAAAGCTGGTAGAGCCCGCAGATGACCAGCATCGGCACGCCGTCCTCGGCCAGGTCCTTCAACGCTCCGCCCCGGGACTGAAGGTCGTCCTGAATGACCAGCTGGCCGCTGTCCTGCCCGCCGCCGCCCAGGATGATATCCACGTCGTCCGGAAAAGGATCGCCCACGTTGTACTCGAGCAGCTCCGGGGTGTAGCCGTGCCAGCTGAGCCGGCGCTTCAGGACCAGCGCGTTGCCCCAGTCGCCGTATATGTTCATGTCGCGCGGATAAAGCTGCACCACGCGGACAGTGCCTTTGCCGTCTTCCACGGACCCCGCACCTGCCTGGTTCAAGAGACAACCTCCACGGTGGTGATTTTGGACAGCTCGCGGCGGATGGCCAGCATGGCTGTATAGGTACAGAAAATGCGCTTCGGCTTGCCCTGGGCTTCCCGGATGAAAGCCGCGAGGGCGGGGGCAATGTCCGGCTCGACGTTTCCGATGGGGACCTCGTCATACTGCAGGCGGAGGGCCATGTCGTAGGCCCGGGAACCGGTCAGCTGGTCCACGCCGCCCTCGCGCAGGGAATCGAATTCCACATCCCAGAGCCAGGACATGTCACGGCCGTCGGCGTAGTTGTCGTTGATGGCGATCATGGTGGCGTAACCGCCGGCGGGGAACGATTTCAGGCCGAGCCGGAATCCGCTTGGATTCTTCACCAGCACCAGGTCCAGCGGCTGGCCGTCAACGGTCAGGCTTTCGCCGCGTCCGAAGGCCGGTGCCACGTGGGACAGCGCCTCCAGCAGGGTTTCGTGGTTGGCAGTGGCGGCGCCGCTGCCGCAGATGCTCCGCGCAAGCGTCAGCGCGGCGGCCGCGTTGAAGATGTTGTAAACACCCCGAAGCTTCATGCCCGTGGTGACGGTGACGCCGTCGTATTCGAATTCAGCCGTGTCCGCGCCTACCTTGCGAAGCACGACGTCGGCCGCCGGCTTCTCCGGCAGGGTCGCCGGGGCGGGGCTGCCGGGAGCGGCGCGCATGTCGTCGTCGTTGGGGAAGGTGCTCAGGAGCGAATCGTCCAGCCCGAAATATTTGACGTCCTGGCCGGTGAGGGTCTCCGCGATCCGGGCAACCCGGGGGTCCTCCCGGTTCAAGACGACCGTTCCGGTGGTCTTGGCGGCAATGTGCTGCAGCAGCTGGGCGGTTTTGTCGATCTCGCCGAAGCGGTCCAGCTGGTCCCTGAGGACATTGAGCAGGAGGCAGTAGCGGGGCGGGACGCTGTTCACAAAGTGCACTGCGTGGGCCTCGTCGAGTTCAAGGACCGCGACGTCGGCATCCAGCCGGCCGCGCCAGTCCACCTCGCCCAGCAGTGCGGCGGCAACACCGCGGGTGAAATTGCTGCCGGTGCGGTTGGTGAAGACCTTCAAACCCTGGCTTTCCAGGAGCTCAACCACCATTTTGGTGGTGGTGGTCTTGCCGTTGGTGCCGCTGACAACCGCGACGCCATGGGGGAGCGTGGTGAGTGTCCGCCGCATGAAGCCGGGATCGATTTTTTCGACCACCAGACCGGGCAGGGCGGAACCGCCGCCCCGAAGCCGGGACACCCGGCGGACCAGCTTGCCGAGCGGAACACTGAAGGAGAGCATGTTTTGAATATATCCCAGCAACGGCATGCAACCGCTGTCGGGTGCCTTCACTTGGAACCGGTGGAAAGGCCCGTCCCCGTATGCTGGATGGATGGCAAATTCCCTTTCAGCTGATTCTGCGCGCCCTGGCGCCGGCCTGCGTATCGGTGTGCTGGCACTGCAGGGCGACTTCCGCGAGCACCTGCACGCCATCGAACTGACCGGGGCCGAGGCCGTTGGCATCCGCCGCCCGGAGGAGTTGGACGGGCTGGACGGGCTGGTCATCCCGGGCGGTGAATCCACCGCCATCGACAAGCTGGCACGTGCCTTCGACCTGGCCGAGCCGCTCAAGGAACGGATTGCCGGGGGCCTGCCGGTCTACGGCTCCTGCGCCGGCATGATCCTGTTGGCCTCTGACATTGCCGATCCCGCAACAGACCTGGCCGGCGCGCCGCAGCAGACCTTCGGCGGCCTGGACATCACCGTCCGCCGCAACGCCTTCGGCCGGCAGCGCGAGTCCTTCGAGACGGACCTGGAATTCAAGGGACTTGACTTCAGCGCAACGGAGAACGGCGTCCCGCCCGTCCATGCCGTATTCATCCGGGGGCCATGGGTGGAACGGGTGGGGACCGGCGTCGAAATCCTTGCCCAGGTGGAACCGGCCGACCCGGACCACGCGTCCCACGCGGTCCCGCTGCCCGGGACGGCTAGAATTGTTGCAGTGCGTTCCGGCCACCTGCTGGCCACCTCCTTCCACCCGGAAGTGACCGGTGAGAAACGCATCCATGAACTTTTTATCCGCATGATCAGAGGAGAAGCGTAAAGCATGTCAGGCCACTCCAAATGGGCGACGACCAAGCACAAGAAGGCGATCATTGACAGCCGCCGCGCCAAGTCGTTCGCCAAGCTGATCAAGAACATCGAAGTTGCCGCGCGGATGGGCGGGCCGGACCTGGCCGGCAACCCGGGCCTGGAACTGGCGGTCACCAAAGCCAAGAAGACCTCCGTGCCCAACGACAACATCGACCGCGCCATCAAGCGCGGTGCCGGCCTCACCGGCGAAGTGGTGGACTACACCGAGATCATGTACGAAGCCCGGGGCCCGCAGGGTTCCGCGCTGCTGATCGAGTGCCTCACCGACAACAAGAACCGCGCCGCCTCCGAGGTCCGACTGGCGATTTCCCGCAACGGCGGCACCATCGCCGACCCTGGTTCCGTGAGCTACCTCTTCACCCGGAAGGGCGTTGTCAACCTGCCCAAGAACGGCCTCAGCGAGGACGACGTCCTGATGGCAGTCCTGGACGCGGGCGCGGAGGAAGTCAAGGACAACGGCGACACCTTCGAGATCCACTCGGAACCGGGCGATCTTCCCGCCATCCGCGAGGCACTCAAGGAAGCCGGCATCGAGTATGACACCGACGAGGTGGAGTTCGTCCCCTCCATGCAGGTGGAGCTCGACGTCGACGGCGCACGCAAGTTCCTGAAGCTCGCGGACGCACTGGAGGACCTCGACGACGTCCAGAACGTCTACAGCAACGCCGACCTCAGCGACGACGTCCAGGCCGCCCTGGAATCTGAGTGACGCACCTGCCGCCCGCCGGACCAGCGCAGCCGTGACGCTGCGCGTCCTCGGGGTGGACCCCGGACTGACCCGCTGCGGGATCGGCGTGGTGGACGTGGAGCGGAACCGGCGGGCAACCATGGTGGCTGTCGGCGTCGTGGGGACCTCGCCGGAGGAGTCGCTCGACCAGCGGCTCCTGCTGATTGCCTGCTCCATCGACGAATGGCTGGACCGCTACGAACCGCAGGTCCTCGCCGTCGAACGCGTCTTCTCCCAGCTGAACGTCAGCACGGTGATGGGCGTGGCCCAGGCGTCCGGGGTGGTCATTGCCGCCGCCGCACGCCGCGGGATTCCGGTTGCCCTGCACACGCCCTCGGAGGTCAAGGCGGCCGTGACCGGCAGCGGATCCTCGAACAAGGACGCCGTGACCAAGCTGGTCACCAAGATCCTGCGCCTGGACGCCCCGCCGCGTCCGGCGGATGCCGCTGACGCCCTGGCCCTGGCCATCACCCATGCATGGCGGGCAGGCAGCGGCGCCGCTGTCGCCACCACAGGTCCGGGCAATTCGTCCCTGACGCCGGCGCAGCGTGCCTGGGCCGAGGCGGAGGCAAAGGCGCGCCGCGCGCGCTGATTGTCCTGGCTGCTTGCTAGGGTATTCGTAAATATGTTCGGATAGCCGGTTCTGCTGCCCTGTGGACCCGGCAGTACACCAGGAGCCCGGCCTTGATCAGTTTCCTTCGCGGAACGGTAGCGCACGTGGGTCTTTCCACTGCGGTGATTGACCTTAACGGTGCAGGGATGAGCGTCAACGCCACCCCACAGACCCTGAGCGGGCTGCGCACCGGGGAAGAAGGCCAGCTCTTCACCTCCCTGATTGTGCGGGAGGACTCACTGACTCTTTTCGGCTTCGCGTCCGACGACGAGCGTGAAGTTTTCGACGTCCTGCTCAGTGTCAGCGGTGTGGGTCCCCGGCTGGCACTTGCGGTCCTTGCAGTGCACGATCCCGAGGCCATTCGGGTCGCGGCGCACACCGGCGACAGCAAGACCTTCACCAAGGTGCCGGGGATCGGGCCCAAGGTTGCAGGGAGGATCGTGCTTGAGCTCGCTGGAAAGCTGGTGCCCCAGGGCACGGCAGGTACCGCTGCCGCACCCACCGCGGCCGAAGCCTCCTGGAAGCCCCAGGTGGTCGCCGCCATGACCAGCCTGGGCTGGTCGGAAAAGGACGCGTCCGCCAGCATTGACAAGGCCTTGGCAGACGAGCCCGAGGTCTCCTTCCGCGGCAACGTCCCCGAAATCCTGCGGACCACCCTGCGGTGGCTCGGCCAGGACGGGGCCCGGGCGGGCAACCGCGTAGGCAGCCGTGGCTGAACCGTCCCTGGTGGCCGCCGGCGAAGAGCCGGAGGAACGTGCCATCGAGGCTGCGCTCCGGCCCAAAAACCTGGACGACTTCGTGGGCCAGCACCGGGTGCGCAAGCAGTTGTCCCTGGTGCTCAAGGCGTCCAGGATGCGCGGCCGCAGCGCCGACCACGTACTTTTCTCCGGCCCGCCTGGCCTGGGCAAGACCACCCTGGCCATGATCGTGGCCGCAGAGATGAACGCACCGCTTCGGATCAGCAGCGGACCCGCCATCCAGCACGCGGGTGACCTCGCCGCCATTCTTTCCTCCCTTTCCGAAGGTGAGGTCCTGTTCCTGGACGAAATCCACCGAATGTCCCGGCCGGCAGAAGAAATGCTGTACATGGCCATGGAGGACTTCCGGGTGGACATCGTGGTAGGCAAGGGAGCCGGCGCCACGGCCATTCCCTTGGAGCTGCCGCCTTTCACCCTGGTCGGTGCCACTACACGCGCGGGGCTGCTGCCCGGCCCGCTGCGCGACAGGTTCGGGTTCACCGGCCACCTGGAGTTCTATTCCGTGCCGGAACTTGAACTCGTCCTGCGGCGCTCGGCCGGGCTGCTGGACCTCAAGGTCAATTCCGCGGGTTTCACTGAAATCGCAGGACGTTCGCGCGGTACCCCCCGTATCGCCAACCGGCTGCTGCGGCGCGTCCGGGACTGGGCCCTGGTCCACGACATCGAACAGATCGATGCCAGGGCAGCCTCTGCCGCCCTGGATATGTATGAAGTGGATAAGAAAGGCCTGGACCGCCTGGACCGCGCCGTCCTGGAGGCGCTCATCACCAAGTTCGGCGGCGGTCCGGTGGGGCTGGCAACCCTGGCCATCGCCGTCGGCGAAGAAACCGAGACTGTGGAGACCGTAGCGGAGCCGTTCCTTGTCCGCGAAGGCCTGCTGGGGCGCACCCCGCGCGGCAGGATCGCGATGGCACCGGCCTGGACGCACCTCGGCTACTCCATACCTTCGGGGGTCTTTGCGCAGGAGCAGCTGGACCTCTTCGAGCCCGCCGGGGAAGAGGACGGTCCGGCAGGGGACTGGACCCCTGCAAGCCAATAGCAGGATGTCTTCAGCTTTTCCCTTTAGACTGGTATGACGCTCGGCACGTACGGGTCTTTGTTTCGCGGGCCGCACAACTGCTTCCCGCCCCGCTGGGGACGGAAACCGGCAGGCTTCTGCCTGCCCGGCAGTCCTGCCCCGCCGGACCAAAGCCCCTGTTGCCGCCAATTCAGCTAGGCAAATAAAGGACGGAATTCCCCTTGGATCCAATGTCAATTCTCCTGTTCGTCATGCTCGGTGTGTTCATCTTCATGATGTTCCGCCGCAACAAGAAGACGCAGCAGCAGCAGGCGGAACTCCAGTCGAAGTTCGGCCCGGGCGTCGAAGTCATGACCAGCTTCGGCCTCTTCGGCCGGATTGTGGACATGGACGAAGCCGAGAACAAGGTCACCCTTGAGCTTTCCCCCGGCAACCTCGCCACGGTCCACCGCCAGGCTGTCACCAAGATCGTTGAACCCGCTGCCGTGCCGGAGGCTGCTGCCCCGGCCGTTCCCGATGACGCCTCCTCCATCACCGGCCAGGGTGTCACGGCACAGGAACCGGCTGCCCCCGCCCAGCCGGCGGAAACCGCAGAGACGCAGGACGAGACCCTGAAGCGCCTCAACGATGAGGGCAAGAAGGACAGCTAGTCCCGCAACCGCTTTTCAACCTCTACCGCTGCGGACCGCCGCCGGTGCAAGCATCAGCAGGCACCGGCGGTTCCTCCGTGAATAAGAGAAAGATCCACAATGGCACGAACTGGCCCCAAGAAACCAGGCCTCCGGGTCCTGGTCTGGCTCGGTGTAATCCTCGCCGCGCTCACCGCTGTGCTGGCCGGCGGCACCCTCGCCGGGCAGGCAAGCTGGGCTCCCAAACTGGCCCTGGACCTCGAGGGCGGTACCCAGATGATCCTGGCGCCCAAGGTCGAGGGCGGTTCGGACATCAACGAGGAACAGCTCAACCAGGCTGTGGCGATCATCCGGCAGCGCGTTGACGGTTCCGGCGTTGCCGAAGCCGAGATCAGTACCCAGTCCGGGCGCAACGTGGTGGTCAGCCTTCCCGGCACCCCCTCCAGCCAGACCCGGGACCTGATCCAGGCCTCGGCGGACATGAACTTCCGGCCCGTCCTGCTTACCGCAGCCGGCGCACCCGTTCCTGAGGACCAGCGCGCACCCGAAGACCAGCTGCCCAAGCCGACGGCGGAGCCCGCCAACAGCAGCGACACCAACTGGATCACCCCCGAGATTTACCGCCAGTTCGAAGCGCTGGATTGCGAGAACCCCGCCCAGGACGAACAGGAGCGCTCCGATCCAGCCAAGCCGCTGGTCACCTGTGAGCCTGCCACGGACACAAACCCCGCCATCAAGTACATCCTCGGTCCCGTGGAGGTCAAGGGCAGCAACATCGTCACGTCCTCCTTCCAGCTCCAGCAGGGTGCCCAGGGTGCCGTCACGAACGACTGGGCCGTCAACATCCAGTTCGACGACGAAGGCACGGCCAAGTTCAAGGAAGTCACCGAGCGCCTGAACCAGTTTTATGTTGCAGCCGGCGGCGACGCAGGCAACGACCCCAAAGCCCAGTTCGCCATTGTGCTGGACGACCAGGTCATCTCTGCTCCCCGCTCCCTTGCTGTCATCACCGACGGCCGGCCGCAGATCACCGGCGGCTTCACGGAACAGAGTGCAAAGGCTCTGTCAGACCAGCTCCGGTTCGGCGCCCTGCCCATCAGCTTCGAGATCCAGAGCGAGCAGCAGATATCCGCCACCCTGGGTGGCGAGCAGCTGCGCATGGGCCTCCTGGCAGGCGTCATTGGACTCCTGCTCGTGGTGGTGTACTCGCTGTTCCAGTACCGGGCCCTGGGATTCGTGACCATTGCCTCCCTGGTGGTGGCCGGCGTCCTGACGTATCTCGCCATCGCCATCCTGGGCTGGACAGAGAACTACCGGCTGTCCCTCGCCGGTGTGGCGGGCATCATCGTGGCCATCGGCCAGACCGCGGACTCGTTCATCGTCTACTTCGAGCGGATCCGTGACGAACTCCGCGAGGGCCGCGGCCTGGTCTCCGCCGTCGAAAATGGCTGGAAGCGTGCCAAGCGGACAGTCCTGGCATCCAAGGCCGTCAACCTGCTGGCCGCACTGGTTCTGTACTTCGTCGCAGTCGGCAACGTCCGCGGCTTTGCCTTTACGCTGGGCCTGACGGCCATCGCCGACCTCATCGTCGTCTTCATGTTCACCCACCCCACGCTGCAGCTTCTGGCACGCACCAGGTTCTTTGGCGAGGGACATCCGCTGTCCGGCCTTGACCCCAAGCGACTCGGCGCCGTTCCGCTCTACCGCGGCGCCGGCCGGATCCGGACCCCCGAGGACAAGCCGGCCGCAGTCCGCGCCAAGAATGCCGGCGCGGCAGCAGAGGCCGAGCGCAGGATGACCATCGCCGAACGCCGGATGGCGGAAAAGCAGGAGCAGCTCGCGGGCTCCTCGAAGTCCTCAGCGAAGGAGAACAAGTAATGTCAAGCTTCGCCAACTTCGGCAACGAGCTCTACACCGGAAAGCGGTCCTACAACTTCGTGGGCGCCAAGAAAATCTGGTTCATCATCGCGGCGGTGGGCGTCGCCCTCTCCATCATCATTCCCGTGGCCAAGGGCGGGTTCAACCTGGGTATCGAGTTCCGCGGCGGGTCAGAATTCACAGTCTCCAACGTTCAGACCACAGACGCTGCCCTGGGGGAGAAGGCTGTCACGGACGTTGTTCCCGGCAGCGTGCCCAGGGTGGCCAACGTGGCCGGAACCACCATGCGGATCCAGACGGACAAGCTCACCGACGATGAAACGCTCCGCATCAAAGAAGGCCTCACCAGCGCTTACGGCGTCACCGACGACGAGGTGACCTCCACCTTCGTGGGGCCGACATGGGGTGCCGATGTCACCAAGCAAGCACTGATCGGCCTGGTGATCTTCGTACTCCTCGCGGCTGTCCTGATGGCGCTGTACTTCCGCACGTGGAAGATGTCGCTCTCAGCCATCGCAGGCATGGCGGTCACGATGTTCATCACCGCCGGCGTCTATGCCCTCAGCGACTTCGAAGTCACTCCGTCCGCCATCATCGGGTTCCTGACCGTCCTCAGCTACTCGCTGTACGACACCGTGGTGGTCTTCGACAAGATCCGGGAGAACACCGCGGACCTGGACGCGTCCACCCGCCGGACCTTCGCGGAGGAAGTGAACCTTGCCGTGAACCAGACCCTGGTCCGGTCCATCAACACCATGATGGTGGCCATCCTCCCGGTTGGCGCCATCCTGTTCATCGGTGCCGGCCTCCTCGGCGCCGGGACGCTGCGCGACCTGTCGCTTGCCCTGTTCGTGGGAATCCTCATCGGCACGGCCGCCACGATCTTCGTGGCAGCTCCAATGTATGCCTGGCTGCGGCAGAATGAGCCGGACCTTGTCAGGCAGGCCAAGCGGGTTGAACACCGGCGTGCCGCTGCGGGACAATCCACCGCCGGACGGGCCGCCGCGGAACCGGCCCAGGCCTAAGCGCCAGTTCGGGCCGGACAGCGCCATAACCTTGGCGTTGTCCGGCCCGTCCGTGTTTAAGCACCCGGTTATAAAACTCCCCGCCGCGGGGAATAGACTGAAGTAATTGAAACTGTGGTGAGGGGTGCTTCATTGGAAGAACGTTCGGCGTCAGCGCCAACGGCACAGGGAGACAAGAGTCCTGCCCACGGTACGCCGGCCGGGGTGGCTGCATCTGCGCGCCCGGGCCCGCTGGTTCCCGTCGACAACTCGGGTTCCCGTCCCACATTTCCGGGGCGCAGGGAGCGCACCCGGTCCCGGCTTGCCCGGCTGACGGGGCGCAGCACGGCCACGTACTCGCCTATCCTTGAGCCGTTGCTGCGGACTGTCCGCGCCAACAATCCCAAAGAGGATTTCGACCTGATCCAGCGTGCGTTCGACGTCGCTGAGCAAAGCCACCGCGGGCAGAAGCGCAAGAGCGGCGATCCGTACATCACCCATCCGGTGGCGGTGGCCACCATCCTCGCTGAACTGGGCCTCAGCGGCACCACCCTGGCTGCCGCCCTCCTGCACGACACCGTGGAGGACACCCCGTACACGCTGGCGGACCTGAAGCGGGACTTCGGCCCCGAAGTGGCCATGCTGGTGGACGGCGTGACCAAGCTGGACAAGGTCAGCTTCGGGGAGGCAGCGCAGTCCGAGACCGTGCGCAAGATGGTTGTGGCCATGGCCAAGGACATCCGCGTCCTGATGATCAAACTGGCCGACCGGCTTCACAATGCACGGACCTGGCGTTTCGTCTCGGCCGAGTCCTCCGCGCGCAAGGCCCGTGAGACTCTGGAAATTTTCGCCCCGCTGGCGCACCGGCTGGGCATGAACACCATCAAGTGGGAACTGGAAGACCTCTCCTTCGCTGCCCTGTACCCGAAGGTCTACGAGGAGATCGTCCGGATGGTGGGGGACAGGACCCCTGAAAGGGAGAAGAGCCTCAGCGTCATCCGCGACCAGATTACAGAGGACCTCCGCGCCGCCAAGATCAAGGCCACCATCACGGGCCGGCCGAAGCATTACTACTCCATCTACCAGAAGATGATCGTCCGCGATAAGGACTTTGATGACATCAACGACCTGATGGGCGTCCGGGTGCTGGTGGACTCCGTCCGGGACTGCTACGCGGCCCTGGGCACCATGCACTCGCGCTGGAACCCGCTGCCGGGCAGGTTCAAGGACTACATCGCGATGCCGAAGTTCAACATGTACCAGTCGTTGCACACTACGGTGATCGGGCCCGGCGGCAAACCTGTGGAAATCCAGATCCGTACCCATGAAATGCACCGCCGTGCCGAGTACGGCGTGGCAGCGCACTGGAAGTACAAGGACCAGCCCAACCGCACTGCCGTTGGACCGGGGAGTCCCCGCGACGGCGACATGGGCTGGCTGCGTTCCCTGGTGGACTGGCAGCAGGAAACGTCCGATCCGGGCGAGTTCCTCGACTCGCTGCGCTTCGAGATCAACGCCCGCGAGGTGTTCGTCTTCACGCCCAAGGGCGAGGTCATGGCGCTGCCTGCCGGCTCCACGCCCGTGGACTTTGCCTATGCGGTGCACACCGAGGTGGGCCATCGGACGATTGGTGCCCGCGTCAACGGCAAACTGGTTCCGCTCAACAGCGAACTGAACCACGGTGACTGGGTTGAGATCTTCACCTCGAAGGCCGAAGGAGCCGGGCCCAGCCAGGACTGGCAGCACTTCGTCAAGAGCGCCAGGGCCCGGAACAAGATCCGCCAATGGTTCAGCAAGGAACGCCGCGAGGAAGCGATCGACCGCGGCAAGGAACTGCTGACCCGTGCCATGCGGAAGCAGAACCTCCCGCTGCAGCGGCTGATGACCCATGAGGCCCTTGCCGCAGTAGCCGAGGAATTCAAGTACGTCGACATCTCGGGCCTGTATGCCGGTGTGGGGGACGGGCATACGTCCGCCCAGTCGGTGATGGAAAAGCTGGTCGAAAACCTCGGCGGCAATGAAAGCGCCGACGATGACATCGCCGAAGTCAGCATTCCCACCCAGGTCACCAAGGCCCGGTTCTCCGACTCCGGCGTGGTGGTTCGCGGCGTGGGCGACGTCTGGGTCAAGCTCGCCCGCTGCTGCACACCGGTGCCGCCAGATCCCATCCTCGGTTTCGTGACCAGGGGCTCCGGGGTTTCCGTGCACCGGACCGACTGCACCAACATTTCAGACCTGAAGGACCAGCCGGACCGGATTGTGGATGTGGATTGGGCACCGACGCAGTCCAGTGTGTTCCTGGTGGAGATCCAGGTGGAGGCCCTGGACCGCAAATCGCTGCTGTCGGACGTCACCCGGGTACTGTCCGAGAACCACGTGAACATCCTTGCAGCCAGTGTGCATACGTCCACGGACCGGGTGGCCATCTCAAAGTTCGCCTTTGAAATGGGTGACCCCAAGTACCTCAGCCACGTCCTGAGCGCTGTCCGCAGGATCGACGGTGTGTTCGACGTGTACCGGACTACCGGAAACAAGCGCCGGAACTAGCGCCGCAAGCTTCTCCAACGCAGCCTTCTTGTGGGGCACCCGCGGCGTTGCTTCGATGGCGAGGACCAGCAGGCGCAGGCGGACATCATTCTGCGGGCGGGCCAACAGGGACTCCAGGGCGGGGATGGCAGATGCGGATTCCACGTGCAGTGCAATGTCCAGCGCCGTCCGCAGGGGGCTGGAAACCATAAGTCCGCCGAGGCTGACGACGTCCAGCGGGCCCAGCTTCACCTCATGGAGCGTACAGCCCCTGGTGTTCCGGAGGCTGGAAACCCTTCGTTTCGCATCCACGAGCAGGGCAAGCCTGTCAGGCTCGCCGGCGCAGCCGTAGATCCAGGCGGCTGTCATGCGGCCGGCGACAACACGCTGGCGGATGGACGGGGGCACTGATCCCGCTGCCGCACGCGCACGCAACTGCGGTGATGTCGGCATGCCCGGCAGCGTATAGCCGCGATGGTGCAGCCGGTCCAGCAGGCCATCCGAGGCAAGGGACTGCAATTCCGGCCAGGCGAACGGCATGCCGGGCGCATACAGCTCGGGGAACCGGGCAGGTGCTTCTGCCGGTGTTGGATGTTCTGGGCCGGCGCTAGCCGATGGAGTCGCCATTCGTCCATCCTGCCCCGGGATCCATTAACGGACGAAGGCCCGGTTCCGGGTATGTGGATAACCGGAACCGGACCTTCACGGAAGGTGTGCGCTGATGTCAGCGCAGGGGACTCAGGTGAGCTCGCTTGCCGACCGCTGGATCTGGTCCAGCCATGCCTGGCGGGCCTCAAGGGCTTCACGCGCAGCCTTGATCTTGCGCTGGTCGCCGGTCTTCTCAGCCGCGGCCAGGTCGTCCTGCAGGCCTGCGATCGCAGCTTCGAGCTGGGACAGGGCGCTGTTGGTGCGCGCCTTGCGCTCCGGGTTGGACCGCTGCCACTGCTCGTCTTCGGCCTGGCGGACGGCGTCTTCAACCTTGCGCAGTCCGGCCTCAATACGGCCCATGTCAGCCCGGGGAACCTTGCCCGCCTCTTCCCACCGGTCACGGACGGACTGCAGGGCTTTCTTTGCCGCTGCAAGGTCCTTCACGGGCAAGATGGTGTTGGCCTCCGCCAGGAGCGCTTCCTTGACCTTAAGGTTGGCGGCGTATTCCTGGTCGATCTCGTCGTTGGCTGCCTGCCGGTTGGTGAAGAAGACATCCTGGGCGGCGCGGAAGCGGGCCCAGAGTGCGTCGTCGTCCTTGCGGCTGGCGCGCGGGGAGGCCTTCCACTGGTCCATCAGCCGGCGGTATTCGCCCGCGGCAAAACCCCAGTCCGTGGAGCTGGAGAGTGCTTCCGCCTCAGCAATGAGCTTCTCCTTGGCCGACTTGGCAGCAGAGTTGTTGCTGTCCAACTGGGAGAAGTAGGCGCGGCGGTGCCGGTCGAATACCGTGCGGGCAGCGCGGAACCTCTTCCACAGGGCGTCTTCATTGCTGCGGCCCAGGCGCACGCCGCTCTTCTGCGCTGCCTTCCAGCTCTCGAAAAGCTCGTTCATCCGCGCGCTGGAGGTTTTCCACTGCGTCTGTGCAGGGTCCTGGCCGGAGATCTGCTCAGCTTCGGCAACGATCGCCTCGCGGGCCGCAAGCTCCGACGCGCGGAGGGCGTCATGCTGGGCCTTTTCGGCTTTCTCAAGCTCTTCGATCTGGCCTGCAAGCTTGTCCAGCCGCGCTTCTGCCGCCCGCAGGTCGCCCACCATATTCCGCTCGGCGAGCTGCTCCCGGAGGTGCGTCACCGTCTTTTGCATGTCGGTGCTGGGTGCCTTGGAGCTGACGCGCTGTTCAAGCAGCACAATCTGGGCCACGATGTCGTCGTACTTCCGGGCGAAGTACGCCAGGGCTTCGTCGTCGCTGACGCCCGGGTACTGGCCCACGGCGTGCTCGCCGCCGTCGATGGTCAGGAAGACATGCCCGTCACCTTCAACGCGTCCCCATTTCGACGCTTCGGCCAGGGAGGTTGCAGGAGCTGCCGGAACCGGTGTTGCGGCCGGAGCGGCAGCAGCAGGCTTGGGCCGTGAAGCGAATGCAGCCGGGGAGGGTGCGGCCGGGCGGGATGCGGGTACGGGTGCAGGTGCAGGTGCTTCCTCAGCAGGGGTGCCGGCCGCCGGGACCTCACCGGCACTGGGTTCTTCTGCAGCGGCAGCCCCGGCCCCGGGTGCGTCCGCAGCGGGGGTGCCGGCTGCCTCGGGTCCTGGCTGGGCTGCCTCGATGGCCTCCGCTTCGGCCAGGTCTGTTGCTGTTTCGTCGGATTTCTGACTGTCTGTCACCGCTAAAAGTCTTTCGCTTGGAGGGAAATACTCACGTACTGCACCGCGGCCTCGCAGGCCGGGCTTCCTACTTCAGAGAAAATGAGTCTATCGTGACTGGTTCCACGGGTGCGCCGTCTGTGTCGCTGCTGCCCGGCGTGATGCCGGCGGCAGCGATATCCGAGACGATGTCCAGCCCGGATGTTACCCGTCCCACCACCGTGTAGCCGCCGGCACTGTCTGCCGGGATGACCGTGTCCTTGTAGACAATGAAGAATTGCGTGCCGTTTCCGTAGGCGTTGTTGCCGGTACGGGCCACCGCGATGGTTCCAGCCGGATAGGTATTGTCCGCTGGGGTGTTTTCCAGTGGTCCCCAGGTGTAGTTCGGGTCACCCTGCCCGTCGCCCGACGCCGAACCGCATTGCAGGACGCCAAAGGACTCCCCGGTGGTCAAACGGTGGCAGGACTTTCCGGCGTAGAAGCCTTCGTCGCTGAGGGATTTGAAGACTGCGGCTGCCTGTGGAGCCTTGGTCCCGTCCAGCTCAACACCGAGGGCGCTGCCGTTGAGCACCAGTTCACCCGTGAAGGTCTTGCCGGCAGCGGTGTCGGCGGCGGGGATGTTGGGGCCGTTGGTTGCCTGGGCAGACGGGTCTGCCGACGGGCTTGCGGAGGCCGACGGGCTGGACAGCCCGGCCTCCGCGGCTGCGAATTCCTCTTCGGTGGGATTTCCGGCAAAGGCGGTGAGTTGGAGGACGACGGCGAGCACCACCGCGGCTGCCCCGGCACCGGCGGCGAGCAGGTTGTCGCGCTTGCGGCGGTTCTCCTGGTCCCGCCGCATGGCGCGCTTGGCTTCCATCTGCTGGATGCGCCGTTTGGCCTCGCGGGCACTGCGTGGACTGGCCGCCAAGGGTCCTCCTTCTAGTCGGGGTGCTGCACCCGGTGGCCCTGGGCCGCTGGTAGCAGGTGTTTGGCGGTCACACCCGCCTTTCCGCCGCATTAGAGATGCCGGCGGAAGGCGCATAAACTGACTGCCGCACATAGTTTATGCATGACTGGCTGGACTGCCGCCGTCGCAAGGACCGTTTCGGGCCGATCGCCGCGCAGGTCTGGCAGCCTTCACCAAGAGGAGATACTCCACCATGGCACGCACCGCCTCCCTGTCCGGATTCCCCGAGTGGCTTCCCGAGGAGCGGCTGGTGGAGCTCCATGTGCTTGACACGCTGCGCAGGGTTTTTGAACTCCATGGGTTCTCCTCGATCGAAACCCGGGCAGTTGAAACGGTGGGCCAGCTGCTGCGCAAGGGCGAAATCGACAAGGAAGTGTATGGACTCAGCCGGCTCCAGGAAGACGAGGGCACCAACCCTGTCAAAGAAGGAAAAGCTGATCCGCATGCACTTGCCCTGCACTTCGACCTGACCGTCCCCTTTGCCCGCTACGTCGTCGAAAACGCCGGATACCTGGCCTTCCCGTTCCGGCGCTACCAGATCCAGAAGGTGTGGCGCGGCGAACGTCCCCAGGAGGGCAGGGCGCGCGAATTCACCCAGGCGGACATCGATGTGGTGGGCGACGGCGAGCTGCCGTTCCGCTATGACGTGGAGATTGCCCTGGTCATCGCCGAGGCGCTGAGTGCCCTTCCGATTCCTGATTTCCGCCTGCGCATCAATAACCGGAAGCTCGCGGAGGGGTTCTACCGCGGCATCGGACTGGATGACACTGCCGGCGTGCTGCGGAGCATCGACAAGCTCGAGAAGATCGGCCCGGCGAAGGTGGCCGAACTGCTGAAGTCCGAACTGGGCGCCACGGACGAGCAGGCGCAGAAAGCCCTGCAGCTGGCCGGAATCCGTGCGGAAGACACCTCGTTCGTGGCGCAGGTCCAGGCGCTGGGCGTCACCAACGATCTGCTTGAGGAAGGCCTGGCTGAACTCGAACAGGTGGTCGAAGCTGCCGTGCAGCGGGCCCCCGGCAAGGTGGTGGCCGACCTCAGCATCGCCCGCGGCCTGGACTACTACACCGGCACCGTGGTGGAAACGGTCCTGGTGGGCCACGAGCAGCTTGGCTCCATCTGCTCCGGCGGACGGTATGACGCCCTGGCGTCCAAGGGAAACCGGAAGTTCCCGGGGGTGGGGCTCTCCATCGGAGTGACCCGCCTGGTGTCACGCATCCTCAGCCAGGACCTGGCAAGGGCATCCCGTTCGGTGCCCACGGCCGTGCTGGTGGCCCTCGCGAACGAGGACAGCTGGGACGTTGCCCAGGACGTTGCCGCGCAGTTGCGCAGCCGCGGGATTCCCACCGAGGTGGCGGCGAAGGCGGAGAAATTCGGCAAGCAGATCAAGTTCGCTGACCGGCGCGGCATCCCGTTCGTGTGGTTCACTGACGACGACGGCACGCACCAGGTCAAGGACATTCGCACCGGGGAGCAGGTGGTGGCCGCCCCCGAGACCTGGACTCCGCCGGCAGAAGACCTGACGGTCCAGGTATCAACGGTGTCCGAGCCTGCGGCGGTTTAGCGGCGGAACCGCAGCACAACCCACCGCCCTGCCACGCCGGCGGCAAGCACCGCCGCCATGGTCGCAACTGACGCCGGCGGCAGGGTGAACGCGAGCAGCAGGCAGGCAAGGAAACCGGCTGCGTTGAGCCAGCGCGGCGCGTAGCCGGGATGCCGGTCCAGGGTGAACGCGGATGCGTTGGCCACGGCGTAGTAGATCAGGACGCCAAAGCTTGAGAACCCCACTACCGTCATGACGTCGGTGGTCAGCAGGAGCAGGATGACGACGGCGGCCACGGCAAGTTCCGCGGCGTACGGCACCGTGTGCCGGCCGCCAACCTTGGCCAGCAGGCCGGGCAGGTCGCGTTCCCGTGCCATGGCCAGCGTGGTGCGGCCCACACCGGTGATGAGGGCAAGGAGCGCGCCAAGGCATGCGGCCGCGGCTCCTGCCTGGACGATAGGAGCGCCTGCCTCGAGCCGGGACTGCAGCACGGCGTCAAGGAGGGGTGTGGTGGTGGCGGCGAGCTGCCCGCCGGGAAGGTGGTTCAACAGGAGCAGGGCCAGCGTGAGGTAGATGGCGAAGGCGCCGGCCAGTGCCGCCAGGATGGCGCGTGGAATGGCGCGGGCAGGATCCTTGACCTCCTCGCCCAGGGTCGCAATCCTGGCGTAGCCGGCGAACGCGAAGAACATCAGGCCGGCAGCGGGGAGCACGCCGGCGGGGGAAGCAGCGCCGTCGGGTCCGGCCGCGGCGGGATCGGGATGCGGTCCCATGGCTGCTGCCACGGCGACGAAGACCAGGGTGGCCAGCACTACGCACAGCAGGATGCGGGTGAGCAGGGCCGTGCGGGTAATGCCAAACAGGTTCACAACGGTCAGGGCAACCACGGCGGCGATGGCCACCGGCACGGCATACCCGGGAGAGATGTAGCTGCCGAACGTCAGCGCCATGGCGGCACAGGAAGCGGTCTTGCCGGTGACAAAGCCCCAGCCTGCAAGGAAACCTGGCCACTGGCCAAGCTGTTCCCGTCCGTAGATGTACGTCCCGCCACTGGTGGGGTACCTGGCGGCAAGCGCGGCGGAGGCCACGGCATTGCAGTAGGCCACCGCCCCCGCGATGACCACCGAGAGGGCCAGGAGCTGGCCCGCCAGCGCCGCCGCAGGAGCGAAGACCACGAAGACCCCGGCGCCCAGCATGGAGCCCAGGCCTATCGCAGTGGCGTCGAACGTGCCGAGCCTGCGTTGAAGTTGCTGGTGTGCGCTCATGCGGTGGCAGTCCCTTTGCAGCGGGTAAACTCGAACGGGATTGTTCCCGTAACGATCCTATTTAACTTCCAGATCGACTTCCCGCTGTTACCCCGCAGAAAGGCGTGCTGTGCTGCGCACACATGACCTCGGATCCCTTCGTTCCGAGCACATTGGACAAACCGTAACCCTGGCCGGCTGGGTGGGCCGCCGTCGTGATCACGGTGGCGTGGCCTTCGTTGACCTGCGTGATGCTTCCGGCGTGGCACAGGTGGTGGTCCGTGAGGAGGAAGTCTTCCACGGCCTGCGCAACGAGTACGTCCTGCAGATCATCGGCACCGTGTCCAGGCGGCCGGAGGGCAATGAAAACCCCGCCCTGGCCACCGGTGAGATCGAGGTGATGGCCGAAAAGGTCACCATCCTCAACACCTCCGATCCCCTTCCGTTCCAGATCGACGAGCACGTTGAGGTGGGTGAGGAAGCACGCCTGAAGCACCGCTACCTGGACCTGCGCCGCCCCGGGCCCGCACGCAACCTTCGGCTTCGCTCCGAAGCCAACCGGGTGGCCCGCGAGCTGCTCCACCAGGACGGGTTCGTTGAAGTCGAGACCCCCACACTGACCCGGTCGACGCCGGAGGGCGCCCGCGACTTCGTGGTTCCCGCGCGCCTGGCGCCGGGTTCCTGGTACGCCCTTCCGCAGTCGCCGCAGCTGTTCAAGCAGCTACTGCAAGTGGGCGGTTTTGAAAAGTACTACCAGATCGCCCGCTGCTACCGGGATGAGGACTTCCGTGCTGACCGGCAGCCCGAGTTCACCCAGTTGGACATCGAGGCAAGCTTCGTGGAGCAGGACGACATCATTGCCCTGGGCGAGAGCATCGTCAAGGCACTGTGGAAGCTTATCGACGTCGAAATCCCGACGCCGATCCAGCGGATCACGTACCACGACGCCATGGCCCGCTTCGGCTCCGACAAGCCGGACCTCCGCTTCGGCGTGGAGCTCACGGAGCTGACGGAATTCTTCAAGGACACAAACTTCGGTGTCTTCAAGGCGCCGTATGTTGGTGCCGTGGTGATGCCGGGCGGTGCTTCCCAGCCGCGGCGCACCCTGGACGGCTGGCAGGAGTTCGCCAAGCAGCGCGGCCACAAGGGCCTGGCCTACGTTCTCTTCAAGGAAGACGGCGAACTTGCCGGTCCGGTGGCGAAGAACCTGACCGAAGCCGAACGTTCCGGCCTCGCCGATGCCGTGGGCGCCAAGCCGGGGGACTGCATCTTCTTCGCCGCCGGCGAGAAGTCTGCCGCCCGTGCCCTGCTCGGCGCAGCCCGCGTTGAAATCGGCCACCGGACCGGGCTGATCGACCCCAACGACTGGGCCTTCTGCTGGGTGGTGGATGCACCGATGTTCGAGCCCGCCGCGGCGGCAGTTGCGTCCGGCGACGTCGCCGTTGGCGCCGGCAAGTGGACGGCCGTGCACCACGCGTTCACATCGCCCAAGCCGGAATACATGGACAGCTTCGACACGGATCCCGAGTCCGCCCTGGCCTACGCCTACGACATCGTCTGCAACGGCAACGAAATCGGCGGCGGCTCCATCCGTATCCACCAGAGCGACGTCCAGGAACGCGTCTTCGAAGTCATGGGCCTCTCGCACGAGGACGCCCAGGAGAAGTTCGGCTTCCTGCTGGAAGGCTTCAAGTACGGCGCACCCCCGCACGGCGGCATCGCCTTTGGCTGGGACCGCGTGGTGGCGCTCCTGTCCGGCGTGGACTCCATCCGCGACGTTATTGCCTTCCCCAAGACCGGCAACGGCTACGATCCCCTGACTGCAGCCCCGGCACCCATCACGCCGCAGCAGCGCAAGGAAGCCGGCGTCGACTTCAAGCCGGAGGCAAAACCGGCAGAAGCCAAATAGGAAACCAACCCGCATCACCTGAAGGTCCTCCTGCACGGGAGGGCCTTCAGGCTTATCTGCAAAGGAATAGCTGTGGCCGGGCACTCACTGGTTCCGCCGGACCACCATTACGGGGCGCTCATGGATGCTGCCTGGCCGGCACTGGAGCGCCATGACACGGGGGAGTGGGTCCACCGTGCCGCCGCCGGTGTTACCCAGCGCGCCAATTCCGTGTGGCCGCGGGACTGTGCCCGCGAACCGAAGGAGGCGTTGCGCGCGGCCTTGCAGTGGTACCGGCAGCGGCGCCTGCCACTGATCTTCCAGGTCACGGAAACACCGGCGAACTCGGCGTTGAACCACCTCCTGGATGCGGAGGGCTTTACCCGCCAGTCGGAGACGCTCATCATGTGCCGCGCCGGAACGGACGCGCCGTCACCTTCGCCCTCCGCCACTGCGGCAGCGGTTGAGGTTACTGACCAGCCCGGCACAGGGTGGCTGGACCTGTGGTGGAGCGTGGATGGCCGGGGCGGCACCGCCGGGATGGAAACGGCACGGGCCATCCTGGCCGGTTGTCCCTCCCTGTATGCCCTCGTAAGGGACGACGACGGCGTCCCCGCCGCTGTAGGACGCCTCGCCCTGGTGGCGGGGACCGGCGGGATCTACTGCATGGCCACGTCCCCCACCCATCGCCGCCGGGGCTACGCATCGGCGGTGCTCGAGGCCCTCCTTACCGCGGGAAGCGCCAACGGCGCAGACAGCTTTTGGCTGCTGGTCACTGCGGCCAACCAGGCCGCCCGGCAGTTGTACAGCGGTGCAGGCTTCCAGGAAGCGGGCCGCTATCTCTACCGCCAGCAGCGACCCGCGCGTGCCCTGACTGGCTGCTGAGCTTGACCTCCATCCTGCTCACTGATGGGCGGTTGTGGATAACCCGGCCCCGGCGTCGGTCACTTGGATCCTGATTGAGCAGGCGTCGGCGGCAGCTTTCTTCAACACGGCGGCTTTCGGATCCGGAACGTCCAGGGGCGTGAGCCGCGGCAGGCACGCAAAGCGGGTGAGCGACGGGTGCTGGAGGACGAGGGCCGCCAGGGTCCGGTCGCCGCCGGGAACCACGTACTCGAAGGATTCACTGCCGAACACCCGGGCTGCCTGCTCCGCCACAGCGTCCACCAGCGCCTCCGCCTGGTTGGACCGCCGCCGCGCAAACCGCTGCTGCGACTGGCCTCCCGCGGCGGTGCGGGACTGCACGTAGGTGGAGCCAACCTTGGATGCCAGGACCAGCCCCTCACCCGCAACGCCCACTCCGTACCCGCCGCGCCGGACCAGCAGCAGGCCAAGCCGGCGCGGCTGCGACGCGAGGGAGGCAAGCCGTTCGAGGGCATCCCGGCCGCGGCCCGGCCGGCCATCCACGGGCCACGGAGCCTGCAGAAGCGCCTCGGTCCCGTCGGAAGCCATCAGGCGCAGGCCGTCGTCGCCGTCTTCCATCACATAGCCGCCGTGGGCGGCGCCAAACCTCCCGGCCCAGCCGTCCAGCCGTTCGCCCGGAACAAAGGCCGTCCTGGTTGAGATGGGGCGGCCGGTGCCGTGCGGTGTCATGGGAACCCTTTGGAAGACGACGAAAGCCGGGCAGCAATCTGGAAGTAGCCTATCTATGTGGATGATCTCTTCGGCCAAGGGCCCCGTAACGACGACGACGGCGACAATGGCGCACCACTCGCCGCCCGCGCCGTTGGAGGCGGCAGTCCCTCACCCCGGGGGCCACTGGCCGTTCGGATGCGGCCCCGTACCCTCGACGAGGTGGTGGGCCAGCAGCACCTGCTGGGGCAGGGTTCACCGCTGCGGCAACTGGCGGCAGGCGCCGGCGCCGATACGTCCGGGCCGGCCGGTCCCACTTCCCTCATCCTCTGGGGGCCGCCTGGCACCGGCAAAACCACCCTCGCGCATGTCATTGCCCGCGGGCCCGGCAGGAAGTTCGTGGAGCTGTCAGCGATCACCGCCGGTGTCAAGGATGTGCGGCGGGTCATGGATGAGGCCCTGACCGCCAGGGACCTGTACAAGACCACCACTGTCCTGTTCCTGGACGAAATCCACCGGTTCAACAAAGCCCAGCAGGATGCCCTGCTGCCCGGCGTCGAAAACCGGTGGGTGGTCCTGGTTGCCGCCACCACCGAAAACCCATCCTTCTCCGTGGTCTCGCCGCTGCTGTCCCGCTCCCTGCTGCTGACGCTGCGCCCGCTGACCGACGCGGACATTGAAGGGCTGATCCAGCGTGCCGTTGCCGACCCACGGGGCCTGAGCGGGAAGGTGGACCTCAGTGCGGAGGCCCTCGAGCACCTCGTGAGGCTCTCCGGCGGTGATGCCCGCCGCGCGCTGACCGCGCTGGAAGCCGCCGCCGGCGTCGCATTCGGTGATGCTGACGACGCCGTCGATGGTCCTGTCGCCGTTGACCTCAAGCACACCGAGCGGGCCCTGGACGTTGCAGCTGTACGGTATGACCGCGCGGGCGACCAGCACTATGACGTCATCAGTGCCTTCATCAAGTCCATCCGCGGCTCGGACGTCGACGCGGCCCTGCACTACCTGGCCCGCATGCTCGAGGCGGGGGAGGACCCGCGCTTCGTTGCCCGGCGGATCATGATTTCCGCCGCCGAGGACGTGGGGATGGCGGATCCCACGGCCCTGCAAACAGCGGTGGCTGCGGCCCAGGCCGTCCAGCTGATCGGCATGCCGGAGGGCCGGATCATCCTTGCCGAAGCCGTGGTGCACCTGGCAACCGCCCCCAAATCCAACGCAGCCTACCTGGGCATCAACAAGGCAACAGCCGATGTCCGGGCCGGCTTCGGCAACGGCATTCCCGCCCACCTGAGGGACGCGCACTACCCCGGGTCCAAGCAGCTGGGCCACGGTGTGGGATACAAGTACGCCCACGACGCTCCCCACGGAGTGGCCAGCCAGCAATACCCGCCAGATGATCTCGTGGGGAAGGACT
Source organism: Pseudarthrobacter phenanthrenivorans Sphe3 (assembly GCF_000189535.1). NCBI lineage: Bacteria > Bacillati > Actinomycetota > Actinomycetes > Micrococcales > Micrococcaceae > Pseudarthrobacter > Pseudarthrobacter phenanthrenivorans. The sequence continues at coordinate 2,171,165 of NC_015145.1, read as the reverse complement.
ACTACCAGCCCACGGCCAACGGGGCGGAGCGGGACATCGCGGGGCGGCTGGAGCGGCTGCGGAAGATTGTCAGGGGTAAGTGACCGCCGTGGTAGGATGGATGTTTGTCTGGCAAGGCGCCGGCGCACAATCTCCCCAATTTTACGTTGTGAAGGTTATGCCCTGCGCCCAGTAGCAAAAGGCAGCGGTTGGCCGATGCTCTCCATCGTGGAGGCCAGTAACACTGACACACCGCAGATATTGGAAGGACACAAGTGGCTAACAACACTCGTGCTCGCCGTCAGGCCCGCCTCTCGCGGTCCCTCGGCATCGCTCTGACCCCCAAGGCCGCCAAGTACATGGAGCGCCGCCCGTACGGCCCCGGTGAGCATGGCCGTGCCCGCAAGAAGCAGGACTCCGACTACGCCGTACGTCTGCGTGAAAAGCAGCGTCTGCGCGCCCAGTACGGCATCCGCGAAGCGCAGATGACCCGTGCCTTCGAAGAGGCCCGCCGCACCAAGGGCCTGACCGGTGAAAACCTCATCGAACTGCTCGAAATGCGTCTTGACGCCCTGGTCCTGCGTGCCGGCTTCGCCCGCACCATCGCCCAGGCCCGCCAGCTGGTTGTGCACCGCCACATCATGGTTGACGGCGTCCGCGTTGACCGCCCGTCGTTCCGCGTCGGCGAGGGCCAGCTCATCCACGTCCACAGCCGCAGCGAGACCATGGTCCCGCTCCAGGTTGCCGCAGCCGGCGCCCACCGCGACGTCCTGCCGGCCGTTCCGGGCTACCTGGACGTCAAGCTGGAAGCCCTGCAGGCACGGCTGGTTCGCCGCCCCAAGCGCTCCGAGGTCCCCGTGACCTGCGAAGAGCAGCTCGTCGTCGAATTCTACGCACGCTAAATTCCGGCAGCGTATCCAAAGAAGCCCGTGGCAAGCGCCGCGGGCTTCTTTGTATGTAAGGTACTTGGGGGACATCTGCGGGGTGCGCTTCATGCACACCCTCCACGATGCAACGAACCACGGAATTTCAAGGAGATGAACGTCTATGTCTGGTGGCGATATTGCCGGCCTGATCGCTGCCGGGGTGTTCGCGCTCCTGGTGCTGCTGCTCGCGGTGCCCATCCTGAAGCTGGGCAGTGTTTTCGACGAGGTGCGCACCGCAATACGGTCCCTCAGCGACGGCGCCACGCCCCTGATGGACGAAGTGACAGCCACCGTGTCCACCACCAACCAGCAGCTGAAGAAGGTTGACGGCATCTCGTCCAACGTCTCGGATGCCTCCGCCAACCTGTCGGCGCTGTCCTCCCTGGTGGCAGCCACCGTGGGATCGCCGCTGATCAAGGTGGCGGCCTTCAGCTACGGGGTGCGGACCGCTTTGGCCGGCCGCAAGAAGCCTTCTGCCGGCCGCCGCAGCCGCTAAATCCAGGGAGAATTGAAAATGAAACGACTTGTCTGGATGGGAATCGGCGTCGCGATCGGAGTTATCGCCTTCCGCAAGGTGACTGAAGCGCAGGCCTCGATGCAGTCCACCCTTGGCCCCGAAGGCCTGAACCGGGCCGTCAACCGGCTCGCGGACGGCGTCTACGACTTCGCTGACGCAGTACGTTCCGGAATGCGCGAGCGTGAGACGGACCTCCGTGCCGCCCTCGGCATCGAATCGGCAGAGCTGGTCCGCCGCTGACCGCAGCGCTGGCGCACATCATGCTGACCGGCACCAGGCCGGGCGGCACCACACGTTAGAAACACACCGGCGGCGACCGCATAAGCGGGACCTGCCAAGCGAAAGAACCTCCGCACCACATGTCGGGCGGAGCAAGAAGGGTAAGTACACAGCTCATGAAGTCGCAGGAGATCACAAAGCGCTGGGTGGACTTTTTTGTCAGCAAGGGCCACACCGCGGTTCCCTCCGCGTCGCTGGTCTCCAGCGACCCCTCGCTGCTGTTCACGGTTGCCGGCATGGTGCCGTTCATTCCCTACCTGACAGCCAGGGAGGAAGCGCCCTACTCGCGTGCCGTCAGCGTGCAGAAGTGCATCCGCACCGGCGACATCGAAGAAGTCGGCAAGACCGCGCGCCACGGCACGTTCTTCCAGATGTGCGGCAACTTCTCCTTCGGCGACTACTTCAAGGAAGACGCCATCAAGTTCGCCTGGGAGCTGCTCACCACCGGTGTGGACGACGGCGGCTACGGCCTTGACCCCGAGCGGCTCTGGGTGACCGTCTACGAAGAGGACGACGAAGCCAAGGACCTGTGGCTCAAGAACACCGGCGTGCCTGCAGAGCGCATCCAGAAGATGGGCAAGTCGGACAACTACTGGCACACGGGCCAGCCCGGCCCGGCAGGCCCCTGCTCCGAGATCTACTACGACCGCGGACCCGCCTACGGCGTGGAGGGCGGCCCGCTGGCCGACGAAACGCGCTACATCGAGATCTGGAACCTCGTGTTCATGCAGTACCAGATCGAAAACGTCCGCTCGAAGGAGGACTTCGACGTGGTGGGCGAACTGCCCAAGCGCAACATCGACACCGGCCTTGGCATGGAGCGGCTGGCCATGATCCTGCAGGGCGTCGAGAACATGTACGAGACGGACCAGGTCCGCCCCGTCATCGACAAGGCCGCCGAGCTCTCGGGCAAGGAATACACTTCCGCCGAAACCGATGAGGATCCGCACCACACCGATGACGTGCGGATGCGCGTCGTCGCCGACCACATCCGCTCGGCCCTGATGCTGATTTCCGACGGCGTGACCCCCTCGAACGAGGGCCGCGGCTACGTCCTGCGCCGCCTGATCCGCCGTGCGGTACGTTCCATGCGCCTGCTGGGCGTGGAACAGGCGTGCCTGCCCGAGCTGCTGCCCGCGTCCCGCGACGCGATGAAGGGTGTCTACCCTGTGGTGGACACCGACTTCGCCCGGATCAGCAGGATCGCCTACGCCGAGGAAAAGGCTTTCCTGCGGACGATCGCCTCCGGAACCGCGCGCCTGGAGGACGCCGTCAGGGAGTCCAAGGCCGCCAACAAGCCGCTCTCGGGCGAGGACGCCTTCACCTTGCACGACACCTACGGATTCCCGATCGACCTCACGCTGGAAATGGCTGAAGAAGCCGGGCTCAAAGTGGACGAGGCAGCCTTCCGCAGCCTGATGCAGGAGCAGCGCCAGCGCGCCCAGGCCGATGCCAAGGGCAAGAAGGGCGGCCACGCCGACCTCAGCGCCTTCCAGGAGCTCCTGGGACAGGGTGAGACGGTCTTCACCGGCTACTCTGAGCTCGACGGCGAATCACGCGTCCGCGGCATCCTCACCGGAGGACGGCCGGTCCAGCAGGCGTCCACCGGCGACGAAATCGAGCTGGTCCTGGCCGAGACCCCGTTCTATGCCGAAGCAGGCGGCCAGGCAGCAGACACCGGCCTGATCACCGGCGACGGATTCGTCGTCGAGGTGCTCGACGTCCAGCGTCCGCTGAAGGGCCTGAGCGTGCACAAGGCGATCGTCCGGGAAGGCGAAATCGGCGCGGACTCCCTGGTGCGCGCCGCCGTCGACCGCGAACGGCGCCATGCCGCCGAGCAGGCGCACACCGGCACGCACATTGTGCACGCCGCCCTGCACCAGATTCTGGGCCCGGAGGCCACCCAGCGCGGCTCGTTCAACAAGGCGGGCTACCTGCGGTTCGACTTCGCCTGGGGTGAAGGCCTGAGCACGGCTACGCGCTCGGAAATCGAGGAAGTGTCCAACCTGGCCATCCGCAACAACTACGCGGTGGACACCAAGGTCATGCCCCTGGCGGAGGCCAAGGCACTGGGTGCCATGGCCCTCTTCGGCGAGAACTACGGCAATGAAGTCCGCGTCGTGGAGATCGACGGCGCCTGGTCCCGCGAGCTTTGCGGCGGCACGCACGTGTCCAACACCTCCCTCATCGGCAGCCTGTCGCTCCTGGGCGAGCAGTCCGTGGGCTCCGGGAACCGCCGCGTGGAGGCCTTTGTTGGCATGGATGCGTTCCGGCACCTGGCCGCCGAGCGTGCCCTGGTCACCGAACTGACCGAGATGCTCAAGGTTCCGTCCGGCCAGCTCGCTGACCGTATTGCCACCACCCTCGCCAAGCTGAAGGCCACGGAGAAGGAATTGGACCGCCTCCGCAAGGAGCAGCTGGCCGCCTCGGCTGCCCAGCTGGTCAGCACCGCCACGGACGCCGGTGGTGTCAGCGTCATCGCCCATGACGCCGGCCAGGTCAGCGGTGCCGACGACATCCGTGGACTCGCCCTGGACTTGAGGAACCGCCTGGGCTCCGGTGCCGCAACAGTGGCAGTGGCTGGTGTGAGCAACGACCGTCCCGTCATCCTGGTGGCTACCAATGAGGCCGCGCGCGAAGCCGGGGTCAAGGCAGGAGCCCTGGTCCGCCTTGCTGCCGGTATCCTCGGCGGGGGTGGCGGCGGCAAGGACGACGTGGCGCAGGGCGGCGGAACCGATGCCGGCAAAGTGCCCCAGGCGCTTGCCGCCGTCGTCGATGCCATCTCGCGGCGCTAATCCTCCATGACCAATCCTGCAGCAGCCGGCGGCTACCCCCAGGGCATCAAACTGGGGGTGGACGTCGGCACCGTCCGCGTGGGGGTTGCCATCTGCGACCGGGACTCCGTCCTGGCCACGCCCTACAAAACGCTTGACCGCAATGCCAGGAAGAACTCGGATATCCGGATCATCGCGAATCTTGTGGACGAACTTGGCGCGGTGCAGGTCATTGTCGGGCTGCCGCGCACCATGAAGGGCGAAGAACGGTCCTCCGCCGAGATGGCCAGGGAGTACGCCGCGCTGCTGGCCGGTGAGCTCGCAGGCCGCGGCCTGGCGGTGCCCGTGAACCTGGTAGACGAGCGGCTCAGCAGCGTCACGGCGCACCGGCACCTGCATGAAGCTGGCATGAGCAGCCGGAATCACCGTAAAGTAGTTGATCAGGTCGCGGCGGCAGGTATCCTGCAGCACGCCATCGACATGCAGAAAGCCAGGGGAGCGGACGTCGGCTCACGCGTGACGGCGCCTACCCCTTCCGTGGAGCCAGGAGGCAGCGCACAGGATGAATCCGTGCGCGCCACCCCCGGTGACACGGCCCGATCTTCAGATAATGGAAGGCAACAGTGAGCCCTGCCAACATTGACGACGCTTCCAGCCCGCTGGAACCCGGGGCAGCCAGACCGCTGACCCGCAAGGAAATCCGCGCGCGGGAAAAGACGCTCAACACCGGACACCACGACGCCGTTCCCGAACAAGCCTACGAAACGGGGCATGACGTGCCGCCACTGCCCTCCGAGCCACCTGCCGTTCCTCCGGCCGCTTCCCGCGGCACCCGCGAGGATCAGCCGGTTCCGGCCGCGCCGGATGCGCCGCCGTCAATCCAGGAAACCCAGCCGGAGCAGCACCACTGGGCAGTTCCGCAGCAGGAGCCGCACCACGATGAACCGGCGCAACACGAACCGGTCCAGCACGAAACCGTCCAGCACGCGGACCCGCACCACGACGACGTGCACCATGACGATGTGCACCATGACGATGTACAGCATGGCGGCCTGGCTGCAGCCTATGCCGCCCCCGTACCGGCCGGCCACGCAGATGCCGCCGGCACCCACTACGCCGAAGACCATCACTACGCCGATCAGGACTTCCGGGAAGGCCCGCACCATGACGAGGCCTACCACGATCCGGCCTACCACGATGATTTCCAGGACATCGCCCACCACGGGGCCCATGAAGTCAGCGGGCAGCACCACGAGTTCCTGCCAGGTGCGGCGGCATCCGTAGTGGCCAAACCGTCCAAGAAGGTGCGCCGCCGCCGTCGGATGCTGGCTCTTTTCCTGACCCTTGCAGTCTTCGTCACCGCCGTCGCCGTGGGCGCACAGTTCCTCAAGCCCCTGCTTGGCAGTGACAAACCCAGTGATTTTCCGGGGCCCGGTACGGGCGAGGTAGTGGTGACAGTCGAAAACGGTGAAGGTACCCGGTCCGTGGCGTCCAAGCTTGAGAGCGAACGCGTAGTGGCCAACGCCGACACGTTCCTCCAGAGCTTCAGTGCCTCCGGCGGAACGCTGGCCCCGGGCGACTACACTTTCAAGACGGAAATGAAGAACTCCGACGCCGTGAACGTCCTGCTGGGCAAGGACCAGGCGAAGGTGATCTACTTCGCGCTGAGCGCCGGCCTCCGCATCGGCGAGTCCCTGCAGGCGATCTCGGAGGGTTCCGGAATATCCATCCAGGATCTCCAGGCGTTGAGCAACCAGCCCGCCCAGTTCGGCCTGCCCGCCAATGCAAAGAACCTGGAAGGTTACCTGGCTCCGGGGGAGCACCGGTTCCCGTTGGGCACGCCGGCCAAGGACATCCTCCAGGCGCTGGTCAAGATCACGGTTGACGAATTGGAGTCCCAGGGAATTACCGATCCGGCAAAGCAGTACGACGCCGTGATCGTCGCCAGCATCGTGCAGGCCGAAGGCGGCCAGGCGGAGTACGGGGACGTGGCGGGTGCCATCTACAACCGGCTCAAGCCCAACGACCAGACCAACGGCTTCCTGCAGGTTGATTCCGCCGTGACCTACGGCCTGGGCACGAAGAGCTACAACTTCACCGAAGAACAGCGCCAGGATAAATCCAACCCGTACAACACCTATGCGAACCCCGGCCTGCCGCCCGGTCCCATCGGTTCGCCGGGCAAGACCGCCATTGATGCTGCCGCCAAGCCCAAGACCAACGACTACCTGTACTGGGTGACCATCAACCTGGATACCAAGGAGACCAAGTTCTCCAAGACGCTGGCCGAGCACAACAGTTACGTCGAGCAGTACAACGCCTGGTGCATGGCCAACCCCGGACGCTGCACATGAGCCTTCGGGCAGCCGTCCTTGGCCACCCGATCAGCCATTCCAAGTCCCCGGCACTGCATCTGGCTGCCTATGCCCGGCTGGGAGTGGGCATCAGCTATACAGCTGTCGATGTGACGGAACAGCTGCTGCCCGCGTTCATGGACCAGATCCGGGACCAGGCCGGGTGGCGCGGGCTCTCGGTCACCATGCCGTTGAAGACCGCCATGCTGGAGCAGGTGGACGAGGTCCGCGGCGTTGCCCGGACCCTGGGCGTGGTGAACACGGTGTCGTTCGAGGACCATCCCGCCGGGACCCGCACCGTCGGTTCCAATACTGATGTGGCCGGCATCGTGAACGCGCTGCGGCACGCAGGGGCCGGAGCGGCACCTTCGGCCGTTGTCCTGGGAGGCGGCGGGACGGCTGCGTCGGCGGTGGCTGCGCTCAAGGAGCTGGGGGCCACCCGGGCCGAGGTCTTTGTCCGGGACACGTCCCGGACCGCAGAAGTGTGCGCCGCGGCGGACAGCCTGGACGTCGACCTGGACATCCGGAACATGGCCGGCGCCGCCCGCGCGGCCGTAACTGCCGACGTCGTGATTTCCACCCTCCCGCCGCGTGCGGCGGACGGAATTGCCTCCCAGATGGCCGCCCTGAAGACTGCCATGCCTGGTGTCCTGCTGGACGTTGCCTATGACCCGTGGCCCAGCCTGCTCGCCTCCGTATGGCAGGCCGGCGGCGGAAAAGTGGTGCCCGGGCTGGAAATGCTGCTTTACCAGGCGGTGGAACAGGTCCGCCTCTTCAGCCGGCTGGACAAGGAAGTTAACGCATCCGTCATAGATGTGATGTGTGACGCAGTCGGCCTTCCCCGACGGGCGTTGTGACCGCCATACGTGGCAGGATGGAAAATATGTTGCGTTGGTTGACTGCCGGTGAATCCCATGGTCCGGCCCTGATGGGAATTATTGAAGGCGTCCCCGCCGGTGTGGAAATCACCAGCGGGCATATCGCCGATTCACTGGCCCGCCGTCGTCTGGGCTACGGGCGCGGCGCCCGCATGAAGTTTGAGCAGGACGTGGTAACCATCCTGGGCGGCGTCCGCCACGGCCTCACCCAAGGTGGCCCTGTGGCCATCCAGGTGGGCAACACCGAATGGCCCAAGTGGGAACAGATCATGTCCGCCGATCCGGTGGACCCGGAGCTGTTGGCCGACCAGGCCCGCAACGCGCCGCTGACCCGGCCGCGTCCGGGCCACGCCGACTTCACGGGTATGCAGAAGTACGGCTTCAGCGAGGCCCGGCCGGTCCTGGAACGCGCCAGCGCCCGCGAAACCGCCACCCGCGTGGCGATGGGAACTGTCGCAGCACAATTCCTGAAACACCTCGGCATCGAGCTGGTCAGCCACACCGTGTCCATTGCCACGGTGACCGTGCCCGAAGGCCGTCCGCTTCCCGTGCCCTCCGATGTCCTGGCCCTGGATGCCGATCCGCTGCGCTGCTTCGACCGCGAAACGTCGGACGCCATGGTGGCCGAGGTGGACGCCGCGCACAAGGAAGGCGAAACCCTTGGCGGCGTAGTGGAGGTCCTCGCCTACGGCCTTCCCCCTGGACTGGGCAGTTACGTCCACTGGGACCGCCGGCTTGATTCCCGCCTTGCCGCAGCCCTCATGGGGATCCAGGCCATCAAGGGCGTCGAGGTGGGCGACGGTTTCCTGACTGCCGCGCGCCGCGGCTCCGCCGCGCACGACGAAATCGTCAGGGACGCTGATGGCCGGATCGTGCGCGCCAGCAACCGTGCCGGCGGCATTGAAGGCGGCATGAGCATCGGGGACGTCCTGCGCGTCCGCGCGGCCATGAAGCCTATCGCCACGGTTCCCCGCGCCCTGAAGACCATCGATGTCAGCACGGGCGAGCCTGCCAAGGCACACCACCAGCGTTCCGACGTCTGTGCCGTACCGGCCGCCGGGGTGGTCGCCGAAGCCATGGTGGCTCTGGTGCTGGCAGAGGCCGTTACTGAAAAGTTTGGCGGCGACTCCGTGGCGGAGACGGCACGCAACATCAAGGGTTACCTGGACAACATTCCGGCTTCCCTGGACTCGATTGGCCAGTAAGTGCCGTTCAGCAGCAAACCTGGACCCGCTGGCCGCCCGATCGTCCTGATCGGGCCAATGGCGGTGGGCAAGTCCGCCATTGGCCAACAGCTGGCGCACCAGCTCGGTGTCCCTTTCGTGGATACTGACGCCGTGATCGTGGCCGGCCACGGCTCCATCTCCGACATTTTTGCCGGGCGCGGAGAACGCGCGTTCCGGGAGATCGAAGCGCGGACGGTGGCCGAGGTCGTGGAGGCGGCGGACAACACCGTTTCGGTGATCTCGCTGGGCGGGGGCGCCGTGCTGGATTCCGGCACGCAGCAGGTCATCAGGCGCTGCACTGTGGTCTACCTCGAATGCGACACGCAGACTGTCGCAGGCCGGATCGCCCGCAACTCCGGCCGGCCCCTGCTGGCAGGGGACGCGATGGGCCGTTGGACGGCCATGTTTGCCACCCGCAAGCCCGTCTATGAACGGCTCGCGGACATCACCCTGGACGTGCGCCAGGGCTCGGTTTCCGAGCTGGGCGGCCGGCTCGAAGCAGCACTGCGTGAGTACGCAGCTGCCCAACAGGAAGTTGAATTGTGAGCACCGAATCAACAGTCATCAGTGTTACCGGCGGTTCCGCTGCCGAGAACTACGACGTCGTGGTGGGGCGCGGGCTGCTGGGTGACCTGCCCCGGCTGCTGGGTGAGCGCGTCCGCCGGGTCCTTGTCATCCATCCCCGGGCGCTGCGCCTGACCGGTGACACCGTCCGTGACGAACTGGCGGCCGCAGGGTTTACCTCCCTCACGGCGGAGATCCCGGATGCCGAGGAAGGCAAGCACATCCAGGTGGCCGCCTTCTGCTGGCAGGTCCTGGGCCAGAACGACTTCACCCGCTCTGATGCGATTGTGGCCGTCGGGGGAGGGGCCGTCACGGACCTCGCCGGTTTCGTCGCCGCCACCTGGCTGCGCGGCGTCAAGGTTATCCACATGCCCACCAGCCTGCTGGCAATGGTGGACGCCTCCGTGGGCGGAAAGACCGGCATCAACACTGCCGAAGGCAAGAACCTGGTGGGAGCCTTCCATCCGCCCGCCGCGGTACTGGCTGACCTGGACACCCTGGATACGCTGCCGCGGAACGAGATGATCTCCGGCATGGCGGAAGTCATCAAGTGCGGCTTTATCGCCGATCCCGCCATTCTCGACCTCGTGGAAAAGGACCCCACGGCAGTGGTTGACCCGCAGTCGGACGTCCTGCGGGAGCTGATTGAGCGGTCCATCGCCGTGAAGGCAAAGGTTGTCTCCGAGGACCTGAAGGAATCCGGGCTCCGGGAGATCCTGAACTACGGGCACACGCTGGGCCACGCCATCGAACTGGTGGAGCGGTACTCCTGGCGCCACGGTGCTGCAGTCTCCGTGGGAATGATGTTTGCCGCCGAGCTTGCCCGCAGCGTGGGACGCCTCAGCGATGCCGACGCCGACCGGCACCGGAGCATCCTGGAGAGCCTGGGGCTCCCGGTCACCTACCGCCGGGACCGCTGGCAGGGCCTCCTGGACGGCATGCGGCGCGACAAGAAGGCCCGCGGGGACCTGCTGCGCTTCGTGGTCCTGGACGGAGTGGGCAAGCCTGGCATGCTTGACGTTCCCGATACCTCGCTGCTGTTTGCGGCCTACCAGGAGATAGCCTCCTGATGCAGGGCGACATGGAAGGCACAGCCGACTGGCCAGAGGCTGGTTTCCCGGGCATCCGGATCAACCCGGAATCGCTGCTGCCGGAGATCGTCAACGACGACGCCTGCCGGGAGGCGCTGGCCGTTTCCACCGATCCCGCAGACCACATCTTTGTGCTGCTGGTGGAAGGCCACGCTTCCGAGGCTGCCGAGCTTCTCGCCGAAGCACGTTTCAAGGACCCCGAGTCCTTCCGGCTGCGCACGTTCGAAGCGGAGGTGCTCCGGGTTTCCAACCGGATGGACCGCGCGGTGGAGCTGTTCCGGCAACTTCTGGCCGAGGTGCACGGGACTCCGCGCGAAGCCTTGGTCTGGCAGTTCCTGGGCAAGACCCAGTACAGCGCCGGCCAGATGTCAGCAGCTGTGGAATCTTTCGCCCGTGCGCTCGATTTGCGGGTGGCCCAGTCTGCTGACGCAGCCCAGATCTATTCGTCCACAGTGGCCCTCCAGCGGGCCCGCGACGTCCTGGAACTTGCCTGCTGACGCTGGCAATCAAGCAACTGCAAAAGTGGCCGTCCGTGCCCGGTAATTCAGTGCTGCCGATTTACAGGTAGAATGGTCTTTGGATTTTTACGACCCGATCTTTGACAAACACGCGCCGGCAGTCCTTGTGGCTGTCCGCCCGGCATAGAACGTCTGGCACTACCACCAGACCAAGAAACCAGAGGAAACCAGTGGCAACCACCAACGACATCAAGAACGGAACGGTCCTGAAGCTCGAGGGCCAGCTCTGGAACATCATCGAATTCCAGCACGTCAAGCCGGGTAAGGGCGGAGCCTTCGTCCGCACCAAGATGCGCAATGTGATGTCCGGCAAGGTTGTGGACAAGACGTTCAACGCCGGGCTCAAGATCGAGACCGCCACCGTGGACCGCCGGGACTACCAGTACCTCTACCAGGACGGTGCCGACTTCGTGTTCATGGACACGTCGGACTACGACCAGATCACCGTCTCGGGCGCCACTGTTGGCGACGCCACGAATTTCATGCTCGAGAACCAGATGGTCAACATTGCCATCCATGAGGGCACCCCGCTCTACATCGAACTCCCGCCGAGCGTCGTCCTCGAAATCACCTACACCGAGCCCGGCCTGCAGGGCGACCGCTCGTCCGCCGGCACCAAGCCCGCCACGCTGGAAACCGGCTACGAGATCCAGGTTCCCCTGTTCATTGAGAACAACACCAAGGTCAAGGTGGACACCCGCGACGGCAGCTACCTGGGCCGGGTCACCGACTAGTGAGCGCACGCGGTAAAGCCCGTAACAGGGCCCTGGATATTCTTTTTGAGGCTGAGCAGCGCTCTGTCTCCGCTTTCGACGTGCTCCGGGCACGCCGCGAGAAGACTGACCAGATCATTAATCCGTACACCCTGGAAATCATCGAAGGCGTGGTCTCGCAGCAAACCGCCATCGATGAATTCCTTGAGACCTACTCGCAGGGCTGGAGCCTTGAACGGATGCCGTCCGTTGACCGCATCATCCTGCGGATCGGGACCTGGGAACTGCTGTACAACGACGACGTCCCGGACGGCGTGGCGGTAAGTGAAGCGGTGGCACTGGCCAAGACGCTGTCCACCGATGAATCGCCGCAGTTCATTAACGGCCTGCTGGGCCGCCTGCAGCAGCTGAAGCCCTCGCTGCTCGCCTGATACAGAAAACCCCGCCCGGATCAGTCCAGGCGGGGTTTTTTGTGCCCCGGCCGGATGCCTGCACCACAGCGGGCCGCAGATCGAAGGGGCCTAACCTATAGGATCTGACTATGCAGAACGCCTCCGTGCCCGCCGCTGCCCAGCCCAGGGAGAAGGCAGCCCCCCGCCAGTCAGCCCGTTCCGTCAGCCGGCAGGTGTTGGCCGACCACGTCTACGCGGAGCTCCTGGCATCACTCATGGACGGGCGGCTGGAGCCAGGGGCTGTGGTCAGCATTGACGGAACAGCCCGCGACCTTGACGTTTCCCCCACTCCTGTCCGTGAAGCGCTGGCACGGCTGGAGCATACCGGCATGGTCCGGCGGGTGGCGCTGAAGGGTTACCGCGTGGCCCCGGTCTTCACACGGGAGGATTTCGCTGAGCTGATGGAGGCGCGGCTGGCCATCGAACCGGTCAACGCCAGGCTTGCGTGCACGCGAATTGGCGAAGGGGGCCTGGCGGAACTGGAGCAGGCCGTCGCGGACCTCAAAGCCGCTCCCCGGGGCCCGTCCTTCTCCGAGTTCAAGGACTACCTCGAGGCTGATGAGCGGTTCCACCAGCTGATCGCGCGGGAAACGGGAAACCAGTTCATGGAGGCGGCGTACTCGGCCCTTGGCGGACAGATCCAGCGGTTCCGGCTGTTCGGGGGAGTGGGCATTACAGACGCCGAGTGTGCCATCGCCGAGCACCAAGCAGTGCTGGACGCCATCCGTACAGGTGAACCCGCCGCAGCGGAAGCGGCGATGGCGGACCACATCAACCGGGTAAGGTCCAGGGCAATCGCCGACGCACCGGAAGGCTGAAACCAGCCACGCCCACCCAACTAGGTAGCGCTAAGTGTCGTTTTGAACCGCCAAAACGACACTTAGCGCTACTTAGTTGGGGGACGCCACCTGGAGTGTGACCTTGACAACTTTCTCTCTTTCATAAATCCTATAGGAAAGAGGATCGAAGCAAGGAGCAAAACATGCCTTACACAGCCGAGAACTGGCCCATCACGGCAGCGCTGCTGCAATTCCCCGGCACTGACGCCCGGGGCGTGCACGTGAACGACGCCGATCCCTCCGTCTGGCGGGCAGTGTTCGAAGAGGTGAAGGACGCCGGGTTCGCGAACGCCGACCTGACCGACAGCTGGGTCCGTCCCGGGGACCTGGACAAAGCGCGGCTGGCCGAGTTCAAGCAGGCTGCTGACTCCGTGGGCATCGGCATCCCGGTGATTTCCGCCATCCGCCGCAGCGTCATTGAAGAGGGCAACTGGGAAGCCAACCTCGCCTACAGCCACCGCACCATTGATGCTGCGGCAGAACTGGGCTGCGAAGTTGTCTCCTTCGGGCTCCACCAGGCCATCACCCCGGAACAGCAGAAGCAACTGTGGTTCTGGACGGTGGAGGGCTACAAGGATCCCGCGGGGGACAAGGAAACGTGGAACAACGCCGTGGCACGGCTCCGTGAACTGGGGCGCCATGCAGCCGACGTTGGGGTCCTGGTTTCGCTGGAAATGTATGAAGACACCTTTCTGGGAACCTCCGACTCCTCAGTGCAGATGGTCCAGGACATTGGGCTGTCGAACGTGGGCCTGAACCCGGACATCGGCAACCTGATCCGCCTGCACCGGCCCATCGAGGACTGGCGCGACATGGTGGCCAAGACGCTGCCGTACTCCAACTACTGGCACATGAAGAACTACATCCGGGACGAGGATCAGGCCCGCGGTACCTACATCGCCATGCCCTCGCCCATGGAAAGCGGCCTCATCAATTACCGCGAGGCGTTCAAGGTGGCGCTGTCCGTGGGCTTCCAGGGCATCCTGTGCACCGAGCACTACGGCGGCGACGGACTGAGCGTGACCGCCAGCAATCAGGAGTACCTCCGCCGCCACGTCCTCCCCAAGACCGACGGTTATGCCCTGGGGCGCAGCGAGGTGGCACAGGGCCGCCAGCAGCCGGCCGCCTTCGCCGCAACGTCGTCCTGACCGCTCCGGACCGGGCGTACCGGCCGGACTTTTCACTCCTACGGATTCGATGAGGAAACCATGACCCAGATCTTCGATAACCCCGCCGATTTCGCGGATGAGGCACTGGACGGGTTCGTCGCTGCCAACCGCGGGTTTGTTACCCGCGTTGACGGCGGCGTGGTCCGCTCCACCGAGGTTCCCGCCGGGCAGGTGGCGCTGGTGGTGGGCGGCGGTTCCGGCCACTACCCGGCGTTCGCCGGCCTGGTGGGCCCCGGCCTGGCCACAGGTGCCGCATGCGGGAACATGTTCGCTTCGCCCGCGGCCGGCCAGGTGTACAGGGTGGCCAAGGCCGCGAATGCAGGCGGCGGCGTGCTCTTGAGCTACGGCAACTACGCCGGCGACGTGCTCCACTTCGGCCAGGCCCAGCTGCGCCTCAACGCCGAAGGCATCGAGACGCGGACCGTCCTGGTCACTGACGACATCGCCAGCGCCCCGCTGGACGAGATCGAAAAGCGCCGCGGCATCGCCGGCGACCTCACAGTCTTCAAGATTGCCGGTGCCGCCGCCGAGGCGGGCCTGGACCTGGACGCGGTGGAGGAGCTGGCCATCCGGACCAATTACCGCACCCGTTCGCTGGGTGTGGCCTTCGACGGCTGCACCCTCCCCGGCGCCGACCGGCCACTGTTCCACGTGCCGGCAGGACAGATGTCGCTGGGCCTGGGCATCCACGGGGAACCGGGCATCTCCGACCACCCCATGCCCACCGCCTCCGAACTCGCCGGCCTGCTCGTTTCCAGGCTGCTCGCGGACAAGCCGGAGGATGCGGGGGACCGCGTGGTGGCCATCGTCAACGGCCTGGGGACGGTCAAGTATGAGGAGCTGTTCCTCCTGTTCGGCAAGATCGAGAAACTCCTCGCGGCCGCGGGCCTGACCGTGGTGGAACCCGAATGCGGGGAGCTTGTCACCAGCCTGGACATGTCCGGTCTTTCCCTGACCCTGCTGTGGCTGGATGACGAACTCGAACGGTTCTGGGTCGCCCCTGCCAGTACCCCGGCCTTCCGTAAGGGAAACGCCGAACCACGGAAGCGCCGGGAACTGGCCGGACCCCAGGCAGGCGTCGCCGCTGCAGCGGAAGACACGACGGCGACGGCGGCGGTGGTGGGCAGGCTGGCGGCCGCCGTGCTCGCCGAAGTGCAGGACGTCGTCGTCAAGCACGAGGCCGAGCTCGGCAGGCTGGACGCCATCGCCGGCGACGGCGACCACGGCATCGGCATGCGCAGGGGCGTGGACGCTGCAGCCGCAGCGGCGCAGGACAGCGCCGCGGCCGGGGCGTCCGTGGAACGGGTACTGACAGCGGCGGGTGAGGCGTGGAGCGAGCGGGCCGGCGGGACCTCGGGCGCGCTCTGGGGATCAGCGGTCATCGCCGCCGGACTCACGCTGGGTAACAAGGACGCCTACAGCGGGGGAGAAGCCGCCGCCGCAGTGAACGCTTTCGCGGACGCCATCACCGCCCTGGGGAAAGCCGAACCGGGCGACAAGACCATGGTGGACGCGCTGCTTCCCTTCCGGGACACATTCCAGGCAGCGTTCGACGGCGGCGCGCCGGTGGCGGATGCGCTTGCCGCGGCATCGGCGGCGGCGCAGGAGGCTGCCGCGGCCACCTCGTCCCTCAGGCCCCTCAAGGGGCGGGCGCGGCCGCTGGCCGAAAAGAGCCTCGGCCACCCGGACCCCGGCGCAGTTTCCTTCGCCCTGATTGCAGCGAGGCTGTCGGACTACCTCAACTCTGAGCAGGCCAGGCATGTCCTGGCTGATTACCGGATGGCCGCTTCCACGGCCGGAAATGGAGCCCAAGCATGAACAACAACAGCATCTCCGAAGGCTGGCGCATCGTCATCGGCAATGACGAGGCCGGCGTCGAATACAAGCAGGCACTGAAAGCGCTGCTTGAAGCGGACAGCCGCGTGGCGTCCGTCGTGGATGTGGGGGTGGGAGCCAATGATTCCACCGCCTACCCGCATGTCGCCGTGGATGCCGCCCGCAAGGTGGCCGCGGGCGAAGCGGACCGTGCCCTGCTGATCTGCGGCACAGGCCTGGGAGTGGCAATCGCGGCGAACAAGGTTCCCGGCATCCGGGCCGTCACCGCCCACGACGGCTATTCCGTGGAGCGGTCCGTGCTCAGCAACAATGCGCAGGTCCTCACCATGGGCCAACGCGTCATCGGCCTGGAACTGGCCAAGAAACTGGTGGGCGAATGGCTTGACTACCGGTTCGACGAAACGTCGCCCTCCGCCGCCAAAGTGGACGCCATTTGCTCCTACGAGCCCGAATCAACGAAAGCAGTCTGACCATGACCGAAACAACAAACAACCCCGCTGCGGCAAGCACAAACGGCTCCCGGAAGATCGCCGTCATCGGTTCCGGCTACATGGGCGGCGGAATCGCGCAGGTCCTTGCCCTGGGAGGGGCACGGGTGGCGCTTGCCGATGTGTCCGCCGAAGTGGCGCAAAGCAATTACGACCGGCTCCTGGTCGAGTCCGACCAGTTCGTAGCCGACGGACTGTTTCCCGCCGGGGCCACCGAAATCCTGAAGCAGAATCTGTGGGCCGCCAAGGACATCGAGGAAGCGGTGGCGGACGCTGACTTCATCGAAGAGGCGGTACCGGAAGTCATCGCCATCAAGCATCAGACGCTGGCCCGGATCGGTGAAGCCGCCAAGCCGGACGCCATCATCGGCTCCAACACGTCCACCATCTCCATCGCCGAACTGTCCCAGCCGGTCAGCCGCCCCGAGCGCTTCCTCGGCGTCCACTTCTCAAACCCGTCGCCGTTCATCCCCGGGGTGGAAATCATCCCGCACGCCGGGACTTCGGCAGCTGCAGTGGCAGCTGCCCGGGACCTCGTCCACGCCGCAGGCAAGCAGACCGCCGTGGTCAAGGACGTCACCGGGTTTGTGCTTAACCGCCTGCAGTACGCGCTCTTCCATGAAGCCGCGCAGCTGGTGGAACAGGGCATTGCCACCGCCGACGACGTGGACACGCTGGTCCGGACCACATTCGGCTTCCGGCTCCCGTTCTTCGGCCCGTTCGCCATCGCCGACATGGCCGGACTGGACGTCTACAACTTCTGCTACCAGTCCCTCCAGAAGGATTTCCCGGAACGCTTCGCCACTCCGAAAATCCTCAGCGACCTGGTGGAGGCCGGAAAGCTGGGCACCAAGACCGGTGCCGGGTTCCTCAACGTCCCGGCGGAACGTACGCCCGAGCTGATCGCCTACCGCAACAAGGCCTACGTGGCCATGCAAAAGCTGCTTGACGACCTCGGCCCGGCCCCCATCAGCTGAGCCTGTCCACTCCCGTCCTTCTTCCAACGCCTGAGGAGCACCATGAGCACTTTCCCCACGGAACGCACGGCAATAATTACGGGCGCCGTCTCCGAGCGGGGCATTGGCCGCGCCACCGCAAACTACCTTGCCGCCCAGGGCTGGAACATCGGCATCATCGATCTTGACGATGCCCTGTGCAAGGCCACAGCCAAGGAGCTTGCCTCCCAGTACGGGGTCCAGGCCCACGGCGCCGGTGCCAACGTGGCAGACGAAGCGTCCGTCCGTGCGGCCATCGACTCGATCGAGGCCGAGCTGCCGCAGGTCGTTGCGCTGGCCAACGTTGCCGGCGTCAGCTCCCCGGTTCCCTACCTGGAGCTCGATGCTGCCGAATGGAACCGCGTGCTGGACATCAACCTGAATGGTGTCCACTACGCCACCAAGCGGGTCGCTGAATCCATGGCCAGGAACCGGATTGGCCGCATCGTCAACATTTCCTCGGTATCCGCCCAGCGCGGCGGCGGCACCTTCTCCAAGACTCCCTACTCAGCGGCAAAGGCAGGCGTGATCGGCCTGACCCGTGCCACTGCCCGTGAACTGGGGGAGTACGACATCACCGTCAACGCCATCTCTCCCGGTCCCATCGATACGGACATCATGGGCGGGACGCTCAGCGAAGAACGGAAAGAGGAACTCACCAAAGACCTGGTGGTCAACCGTGTGGGCTCCACCCGTGACATTGCCGCCGCCATCGCCTTCCTCTTCAGCGAAGACGCCGGCTACATCTCCGGCCAGACGCTGAACGTGGACGGCGGGCTCTACATGCATTAGGAAAAGGGCATCCCATGGGCTCCTGGAGCAAAGAACGTCGGATCTACCTGGCCATCGGCATCCTCGCCTGCCTGGCCGGTGTGGCGCTCATCGCCTTTTCGATCTAGCCGTTCACCGCTGGCTTCGATTCACTCTTACACACTCAAAGAGGAGTTTTTATGTCCCTAACAGCAGCATCCACCAAGGAGCTCCTGGATTCGCCGGTCCTCAAATCGGCGGTCTCCAAGGCTTCCTTCCGGCTGATGCCGATGCTCGTCATCCTGTACATCGTGGCGTTCCTGGACCGCACCAACGTTGGCTTTGCTGAAGCAGCGCTGAGCGTGGACCGCGGCGTCACCGCGGGAGCGTACGCGCTCGGCGCCGGAATCTTCTTCATCGGCTACGCCCTGTTCGAAATCCCGAGCAACCTGCTCCTGACCAAGTTTGGGGCAAAAGTGTGGCTGGCGCGGATCGCCATCACCTGGGGCATCGTTTCCTCGTGCTTTGCCTTCGTGCAGGGGGAAACCTCCTTCATCATCCTGCGCTTCCTGCTCGGTGTGACCGAGGCCGGCCTGTTCCCGGGCGTCATCATGTTCCTCGCCGCCTGGTTCCCCAACAAGGTGCGCGTCAAGATGTTCGCGATCTTCTACCTTGCCCAGCCGTTCTCCCAGATGATGGGCGCGCCGCTCTCCGGCTGGCTGATCAACATCGGCGGCCAGGTCCCGGGTGTGGCCGGCTGGCAAGTCATGTTCTTTGTCGAAGGCATGCTGGCCGTGGTTGCCGGCATCGCCGCCTACTTCTTCCTGATCAACGGCCCGCAGGACGCAAAGTTCCTGAACCCGGCTGAAAAGAAGGCCCTGCTCGACGTCATGGCGCTGGAAGACAACGTCAAGGAGGAAACCGGCCCCCGTGGTGTCCTCGCAGCCATGAAGAACCGCAAAGTCTGGTACTTCACGGCCATCTACTTCTGCCTCCAGGTGGCGGTGTACGGAGTAACCTTCTACCTCCCGCAGCAGGTGTCCCAGCTGACGGGCCAGAAGGTGGGCCTGATGGTGGGGCTGCTGGCGGCTATCCCGTGGTTCTTTGGCATCTTCGCCTGCTACTTCATCGGCAGGGCTGCCAACACTGTGGTCCGCCGACGCATCTGGGGCACCGGCCTGTTCCTTTCCACCGGCCTGTGCATCTTCGGGTCTGCGTGGGCCGGAGCCAACCATCTCCCCGCACTCGGCATCATTTTCATCACCCTTGCCGTCTGCAGCTTCCTGTCCACCGGCCCCATTGCGTGGTCATACCCCACCGCTTTCCTGACCGGAACGGCGGCCGCCGCCGGCATCGGCCTGATCAACTCCCTGGGCAACCTGGGCGGCTTCGTGGCTCCGATCCTCCGGACTACGGTCAACCAGGTCACAGCGTCGGAAACAGGAACAATGGGGGTCTATGCACTGGGCGTCCTGCCGTTCGTTGCGGCGGCCATGATGTACGCCACCAAGCGGTTCCGCAACAAGGCCGACGACCTGCTCGACACGGAGTAAGAGCGGTCGGATGCCTGATTACACCATCACAGGACAGCAGGGCGGCGAACCCGTCTACGTGGGCGTCAGCACCAAAATGTACTTGGGATACCGGGCTTCCCTGGATTGGCTTGCCCGCATCAGGCACGAAGTGGACACCCGCCCGGCCCTTGCGGCCGGGCGGGTGGTCCCGTTTGTGATCCCCAGTTTTCCGGTCCTGCCCGCCGCCGCGGCCCTTCTGGAGGGGGCGCCGATGTTGCTGGGTGCGCAAAACTGCGGCTGGGCTGACGGCCCGTGGACCGGGGAGGTGGCGCCATCCATGCTGGCCGAACTGGGCGTGCGCCTGGTGGAGATCGGCCACGCCGAGCGGCGCCGGCATTTCCACGAGGACAACGCCGTCGTTGCCCGCAAGGTGCGTGCAGCGGACGACGCCGGGCTGACGCCGCTGCTCTGCGTGGGAGAAGACTCGGTGGGGGAAGGCGGCGCCCTTGACGCCGCCCGCGTTGTACACGGGCAGATCCAAGCGGCGGTTGGCGGCGACTGGACTCTGGCCTCCCGCCTGGTCGTTGCCTATGAGCCCGTCTGGGCCATCGGCGCTGCCGAGCCCGCGGACGCCTGGTACGTGTCCGACGTCGTCCGTCACCTCCGTGCGCTGCTCGCCGGGGATGGGCTCCCGGAGGTTCCGGTCATCTACGGCGGGTCAGCCAAGCCCGGCACGCTTCCCAGGCTCGACGGCGTTTCCGGGCTGTTCCTGGGACGCTTTGCCCACGATGCAGCGAACTTCGGGAGGGTACTGGACGAGGCGCTGGAACTGGCAGCGAAGAACACCGGCTGCCGGGCCGGCTGAACGGGTAGGCCGCTCAGCCGGCGACGGCGGCGCGCAGGGCCAGGATCCGCTGCAGTTCGCGGCGTTCTTCGGCCTGGTGCAACTGGACGTCCCTGCCGCTCAGGATCCGTTGCCTGGTATTCGCAAGCCGGGTTGCAGCCTTCAGGAATTCCTTCATCTGCCGCTTCTTCCCGTACCCGGCTGCCCAGCTCAGGGCGGTGCGCCTTCCCCCCAGCGTCGCAAGCAGTTCCACCTCGGCGGGGGTGAACCAGCCTGCTGCCGAGTACTCCAGAAGCCGCTGGCGGGTCAGCCGTTTTTCCGCGACGCGCAGCAGGATGATGCCGCCCACGGCAAGGAAGAAGATGGGCACCTGGACCAGAATGTAGTCCACCAGGAAACCTTGGCCCATGCTGTTCCACCGGTTGTGCAGGAACATGGCCGGCAGCAGCCCCACGAAAAATGCGGCCACCGAGGCACCGGCGTGCCACCGCCGGGCAGCAAAGCCCATGATGAGACCTGTGGTGCCGGTAAAAATCGCATGGGCGAACGGGGACATCACCCCGCGAAGGAAAAAGACCTGTGCAAAGTCGCCCGCAGGGTCTGCGGATTCGGCAATGGCCCGGCCGAAGTAGAGGATGTTCTCCGTGAAGGCGAATCCTCCGGCGATGGTGAACGCGAAGACCACCCCGTCCACGGGTCCGTCGAAGTGTTTCCGCGCCATCAGGAGAAGAATCAACAGCCCCAGGGATTTGGCGAACTCCTCCACGCTGGGAGCCTGGACTGTGGCCATATAGGTCTGCAGGTCGGGCTCATCGGAGAACTGGAACGTCAGGACAAAGAACGGCTGGATGAGCAGGGTCACCGCAATGGACACCGCTGCACCCCAGGTGAAAGCGAAGTAGAGGAGCCGCTTGGGTTCCGGCTCCCACTTGTCAATGATGTAGACGGCCAGGAGCACCACCGAGAGCGGAATCAGCGATGCCAGGAAACCCACCAGGAAACCGGCCGGGCCGGTGTTGGACAGCAGGAACGGCACCACCAGGAACAGGCTGAGGAAGGCAAGGATGCTGCCTCCGAGCGTCAATCCCAGGAGGCCGCTGCGCGTCCGTCCTGATTTCACCATGGCACCCTGGACCTGCGGCGGGACCATGGCGTCCACGGGCCGGCCCTGGTGGCCCGGGGCCGGACGGTAGTTGCCAGGCTGGATATGTCCCATCCAGCTGGGGTTGGCCTCGGTTGGGAGCGGCGCAGTTTCCCCGCCCCAAGGATCTTCGGGCGGCCCGGACGCAGGGTGGCGAGGATGCATCGACATACCGGAAAGCCTAGGTGCGAGTCGCCGTGGCTCCTAGGATCACGGCAGTTTGGTCCCGGTGAGCCGCCGCAGTGTGACCATTACCGCGTTCCCGCGGAACATGCCGGAAGGGGCCCATGTGGTAATTTTGGAGCGCACATAATCCTTTTTTAATTCCGTCCTGTGAGGCGGGGAAAGGGGAGACGAGCGTTGACTACTGTCACCAGCGCACCGGTTCCAGCCAGGGTTGTCCTCAGCCAGGCGGATATTGACCGGGCCCTCACTCGTATCGCCCATGAGATCCTTGAGGCCAACAAGGGTTCCCAGGACCTCGTCCTGCTGGGCATCCCGCGCCGCGGCTACCCGCTGGCAGTCCGGCTCGCCGGCAAGATCGCCGCGGCGGACAGCACGGTCGATGCTGCCGCAATAGTCGGCCAGCTGGATGTCACCATGTTCCGTGATGACCTCTCACACCAGGGCACGCGCCCGCCGTACCCCACCAAACTTCCACGCACTGGCATCGACAACAAAGTCGTGGTCCTGATCGACGACGTCCTGTACTCCGGCCGCACCATCCGTGCCGCCCTGGACGCACTCGTGGACCTGGGCCGCCCGCGCATCGTACGCCTGGCCGTGCTGATCGACCGGGGCCACCGCGAACTTCCCATCCGCGCGGACCACGTGGGCAAGAACCTGCCCACGTCGTCGTCGGAAAAGGTCCGCGTCCGGCTCGAGGAAACTGACACTGCCCCCGGCGGCGCACCCGTGAATGAAGTAGTCATCGAGGGCGGCTCATGAAGCACCTGCTGTCCACCGAAGACCTCAGCCTCGCCAACGCCATCCGCATCCTGGACACCGCCGAGGAAATGTCCGCCGTGGGCGACCGCGAGGTCAAGAAGCTCCCGGCCCTGCGCGGCCGGACCGTGGTCAACCTCTTCTTCGAGGATTCCACCCGCACCCGGATCTCCTTCGAGGCCGCCGCAAAGCGCCTCTCCGCGGACGTCATCAACTTCGCCGCCAAAGGTTCCTCCGTCTCAAAGGGGGAGTCCCTGAAGGACACCGCCCAGACACTGTCCGCCATGGGCGCTGACGCGGTCGTGATCCGGCACTGGGCCTCCGGCGCACCCCACCGGCTCGCCGCCACCGACTGGATCGACGCCGCCGTCATCAACGCCGGGGACGGCACCCACGAACACCCCACCCAGGCGCTGCTGGACGCCTTCACCATGCGCCGGCACTGGACGCGCCTGGCTGGCACCGAATCCCAGGGCGCCGATTTGAAGGGCATGCGGGTGGCCATCGCGGGCGACGTCCTGCACTCCCGGGTGGCCCGCTCCAACGTCTGGCTGCTGCGTACCCTCGGCGCTGACGTGACCCTGGTGGCGCCGCCCACCCTGCTGCCCATCGGCGTCGAAAAGTGGCCCTGCAAGGTCAGCTACAACATGGACGAAACCCTGGGGCAGGGCGTGGATGCCGTCATGATGCTCCGTGTCCAGGGCGAACGCATGAACGCCTCCTTCTTCCCCAGCACCCGTGAATACTCACGGCGGTGGGGTTTTGATGACAACCGCCTGCGGGCGCTGGACAACCTGGGCATGAAAGACACCATCATCATGCATCCCGGCCCCATGAACCGCGGCCTGGAAATCTCCGCAGCTGCTGCCGATTCCCCCCGTTCCACCGTGCTGGCCCAGGTCCGCAACGGGGTCTCGGTGCGGATGGCCGCGCTGTACCTGCTGCTCTCCGGGGACACCCGCGAACCAGCCGCCACCCCCGCCCTGGCCTACGCCGGCACCCATTCCACCAAGGAGAGCAACTGATGGCCGCCAACACCGGTACCTACCTGATCCGCAGCGCCTCGATCCTGGGCGGCGAACCGGCCGACCTGCTGATCCGCGACGGCGTCATCGCCGACACCGGAACCGGCCTTTCAGCCGAAGGCGCCACCGTCATTGACGCTGCAGGCCTCGTGGCCCTGCCCGGCATGGTGGACGTCCACACCCACCTCCGTGAACCGGGCCGCGAGGACGCCGAAACCGTCGAGACCGGGACACGGGCCGCGGCGCTGGGTGGCTACACTGCCGTCCATGCCATGGCCAACAGCACTCCCGTGGCGGACACGGCAGGCGTGGTGGAACAGGTCTACACCCTCGGCCAGGCGGCCGGCTGGGTGGACGTGCGTCCGGTGGGAGCCGTCACCGTGGGCCTCGCCGGCGAGCAGTTGGCCGAGCTGGGTGCCATGGCTGATTCCCGCGCCCGCGTGCGGATGTTCTCCGACGACGGCATCTGCGTCCACGATCCGGTCCTGATGCGCCGCGCCCTTGAGTACGTCAAAGCGTTCGACGGCGTGGTAGCCCAGCACGCGCAGGAACCTCGGCTCACCGCCGGGGCCCAGATGAACGAAGGGGACGTATCCGCCGTCCTGGGACTGGCCGGCTGGCCCGCAGTGGCCGAGGAAAGCATCATCGCCCGCGATGTCCTGCTGGCCCAGCACGTGGGTTCACGCCTCCATGTCTGCCACGTCTCCACCGCCGGCTCTGTGGAAATCATCCGCTGGGCCAAGGAACGCGGCATCAACGTCACCGCGGAGGTCACCCCGCACCACTTGCTGCTCACCGATGACCTCGTCCGCAGCTACGATCCCGTGTTCAAGGTCAACCCGCCGCTGCGCACCGATGCCGACGTCCAGGCCCTCCGGGCCGGACTGGCGGACGGCACCATCGACGTCGTGGGCACGGACCACGCGCCGCACCCCAGCGAGCACAAGGAATGTGAGTGGGCGCAGGCAGCGATGGGCATGACCGGACTGGAAACCGCATTGTCCGTGGTCCAGCACAGCATGATCGAAACAGGCCTGATGACCTGGGCGGATTTTGCCAGGGTCACCTCTACCGCAGCTGCGAAAATCGGCCGCCTTGAAGACCAGGGCAGGCCCCTGGAAGCAGGGGAACCGGCAAACGTCATTCTGGTGGACCCGGCCGCGCGGTGGACGGTTGATCCGTACCGGATGGCAACCATGGGCCGGAACTCACCGTTCAAGGGAAGGGAACTGCCGGGCAAGGTGGTGGCCACCTTCTTCAAGGGCCATCCCACGGTCCTCAACGGCGAACTCAACACCCCGTACCCGCACGCTGCCGCCACCGCCGCAGGCGTCGCCTGATGGACAAGATCCTTCCCGGACTTGCGATGCTGGCGATCATCGCCGTCGTCTTTGTCCTCCTCGCCATCGGCTGGCGCAACAGGCTCCGCCGCCAGTCCGACGTCGGCCAGTTGCCTGCGGTGCCCACCGAACCCGGGCAGCCGCTCGCCGCCGCAGAAGGGCAGTACGTCGCCACCACCACAGCCGGCGACTGGCTGGACCGGATCGCCGTGCACAGCCTCGGAATCCGCACCAACGCCGGCCTCGCGGTCTATCCGCACGGCGTCCTCTTTGACCGTTCAGGAGCGCCGGCCCTCTACATCCCGGCGGCGACGCTGACCGGGGTCCGGCAGGACAGCGGCATGGCCGGCAAGTTCGTGGAAAAGGACGGCCTGCTGGTCCTCGCCTGGACCCACGGCAGCCACGCGCTGGACACCGGGTTCCGCACCCGCCGCGCGGCGGACAAGGACGTTCTGTTCGAAGCACTTCAGGAATTGATTTCTTCGGCCCCCGCGGCTGATGCCAATAGTGGAAAGTAAGACAGTGACAACAAACACAGCAGTATCCGCTCCAGTTTCCGCGCCCGCTGCGCTGGTCCTCGAAGACGGCCGCATCTTCCGCGGAAGCAGCTACGGCGCCACCGGAACCGCCTTGGGCGAGGCCGTCTTCGCCACCGGGATGACCGGTTACCAGGAGACCATCACGGACCCCTCCTACGCCCGCCAGCTCGTGGTCCAGACGGCCCCGCACATCGGCAACACCGGCGTGAACAATGACGACGCCGAGTCCCGCCGCATCTGGGTGGCCGGCTACATCGTCCGCGACGCCGCCCGCCGTCCGTCCAACTGGCGCTCCGAGCGTTCACTGGACGAGGAGCTGGTGGCCCAGGGGATCGTGGGCATCCAGGGCGTGGACACCCGGGCGATCACCCGCCACCTGCGCGAGCACAAAACCATGCGCGCCGGCATCTTCTCAGGGGAAGCCGCCCAGGCCACGGACAAGGAGCTGCTCGACGCCGTGCTGGCCAGCGCCCCGATGGAAGGCGCGCGCCTGGCAGAGGAAGTCAGCGTCGACGAGGCATATGTGGTGGAACCCAAGGACCACGGCTGGGACGGCGAACCCCGCTTCAGCATCGCCGCCGTCGACCTCGGCATCAAAGCCATGACCCCCGTCCGGTTCGCCGAGCGCGGCGTCCGCGTCCACGTGCTGCCCGCCACCGCCACCCTGGCGGACGTCAAGGCCGTCAACCCGGACGGCTTCTTTATGTCCAACGGCCCCGGCGACCCCGCAACCGCCGATGCCCAGGTCAAGCTGCTCCGCTCCGTCCTGGATGAAAAGCTGCCCTACTTCGGCATCTGCTTCGGCAACCAGATCCTGGGCCGCGCCTTGGGCTTCGGCACCTACAAGCTCCGCTACGGCCACCGCGGCATCAACCAGCCCGTGATGGACCGCCGCACCGGCAAGGTGGAAATCACCTCCCAGAACCACGGCTTTGCCGTGGATGCACCGCTCGACGGCGCCACCCAGGCCCCTGAGGCGCGGTACGGCCGGGTGGAGGTCAGCCACGTCAGCCTCAACGACGACGTCGTGGAAGGCCTCGCCTGCCTCGACATCCCCGCCTTCTCCGTGCAGTACCACCCGGAAGCAGCGGCCGGACCGCACGACGCCGCCTACCTCTTCGACCGCTTCATCGACCTGATGGAAGGCACCCGGGACGGCCGCACCGCCAACCTGTCCAAGGACCCGGTGGACTCCGCACACCCCGCCGGCGCTGAACACAAAAACGACAACAAGACTGAGGACAAGAAGTAATGCCGAAACGTACAGATCTCAAAAGCGTCCTCGTCATTGGTTCCGGCCCGATCGTCATCGGCCAGGCCGCCGAGTTCGACTACTCCGGCACGCAGGCGCTGCGCGTCCTGAAGGAGGAGGGCCTGCGGGTCATCCTGGTCAACTCCAACCCGGCCACCATCATGACCGACCCCGAGTTCGCCGATGCCACCTACATCGAGCCCATCACCCCCGAGGTGGTGGAAAAGATCATCGCCAAGGAGCGCCCGGATGCCGTGCTGCCTACCCTGGGCGGCCAGACGGCCCTGAACACGGCCATCGCCCTGGACAAGAACGGGGTACTGGAGAAGTACAACGTGGAGCTCATCGGAGCCAACATCGCCGCCATCGAACTCGGCGAGGACCGCGAAAAGTTCAAGGGCGTGGTGGAGCGCTGCGGTGCCGAATCCGCCCGCAGCCACATCATCCACAGCATGGACGAAGCCCTGAAGGCAGCCGAGGACCTCGGCTACCCCATGGTGGTCCGGCCGTCCTTCACCATGGGCGGGCTGGGTTCCGGCCTTGCCTACAACGAGGATGACCTGCGCCGCATCGTGGGCCAGGGCCTGCAGTACAGCCCCACCAGTGAGGTGCTGCTCGAAGAGAGCATCCTCGGCTGGAAGGAATACGAGCTCGAGATGATGCGGGACAAGAACGACAACGTCGTGGTGGTCTGCTCCATCGAGAACTTCGACCCCGTGGGCGTCCACACCGGCGACTCCATCACGGTGGCGCCCGCCCTCACCCTCACCGACCGCGAATACCAGCGGCTGCGCGACATCTCCATCGCCGTCATCCGTGAAGTGGGCGTTGACACCGGCGGCTGCAACATCCAGTTCGCCATCGACCCCGCCACCGGCCGTGTTGTGGTCATCGAAATGAACCCCCGCGTGTCCCGCTCCTCGGCGCTTGCCTCCAAGGCCACAGGCTTTGCGATTGCCAAGATCGCCACCAAGCTCTCCCTGGGCTACACCCTGGACGAGATTCCCAACGACATCACCCAGAAGACCCCCGCGTCCTTCGAGCCCACCCTCGACTACGTGGTGGTCAAGGTTCCGCGCTTCGCGTTCGAGAAGTTCCCGGCCGCGGACAACACCCTCACCACCACCATGAAGTCGGTGGGCGAGGCCATGGCCATGGGCCGCAACTTCACGGAAGCCCTGCAGAAGGCCCTGCGCTCCCTGGAGCAGAAGGGCTCGCAGCTGGACTTCAGGTCCGTTCCCGAGTGGGAAGTCGCCGAGCTGATCGAGAAGGCCAAACGCCCCACGACGGAGCGGCTGCACCAGGTCCAGCGCGCCCTCCTCGGCGGCGCCACCGTGGAGCAGCTCTTCGAAGCGACCAAGATCGACCCCTGGTTCCTTGACCAGCTGCAGCTGCTGAACGAGATCTCCCATGAGATCCGCCAGGCCGGTGCCCTCACGGTTGACATGCTGAAGCGCGCCAAGCGCCACGGCTTCTCCGATGAGCAGATCGGCGCCCTCACCCACAACTCCGAGGCCGTGGTCCGCGGCGTCCGCCAGGCACTGGGTATCCGTCCGGTCTACAAGACCGTGGACACCTGCGCCGCGGAATTCGCCGCCTACACCCCGTACCACTACTCGGCCTACGACGAGGAGGACGAGGTTGCGCTGCACTCCAAGCCGTCCATCCTGATCCTCGGTTCGGGTCCCAACCGCATCGGCCAGGGCATCGAGTTCGACTACTCCTGCGTGCACGCCTCGATGGCACTGCGCAAGGCCGGCTACGAGACCGTCATGGTCAACTGCAACCCGGAAACCGTGTCCACGGACTACGACATCTCCACCCGCCTCTACTTCGAGCCGCTGACGCTCGAGGACGTGCTGGAGGTCATCGCGGCAGAGGAACGCACCGGCGGCGTAATGGGCGTCTTCGTCCAGCTCGGCGGCCAGACACCGCTCAAGCTGGCCCAGCAGCTGGCCGACGCCGGCGTGCCGATCCTCGGCACCTCCCCGGAGGCCATCGACCTCGCCGAGCACCGCGGGGCCTTCGCCCAGGTGCTGGACAAGGCCGGCCTGATTTCGCCCAAGAACGGCACCGCGGTGTCCTTCGAGGACGCCAAGAAGATCGCTGACGAGATCGGCTACCCGGTCCTGGTCCGCCCGTCGTACGTTCTCGGCGGCCGCGGGATGGAGATCGTCTACGACGAGCCCAACCTGTCCCGCTACATCGCCAACGCCACGGAAATCACCCCGGACCATCCGGTGCTGATCGACCGGTTCCTGGAGGACGCCGTCGAAATCGACGTCGACGCCCTCTTCGACGGCACCGACCTGTACCTGGGCGGCATCATGGAGCACATCGAGGAAGCCGGCATCCACTCCGGCGACTCCGCGTGCGTCCTGCCGCCCATCACGCTGGGCACCAACGTCCTGGAACGGGTCCGCACCGCAACCCGTGCCATCGCCGAAGGCGTGGGCGTGCGCGGCCTCATCAACATCCAGTTCGCCCTGGCCTCAGACGTGCTGTACGTGCTCGAAGCCAACCCGCGCGCATCCCGGACCGTGCCGTTCGTCTCCAAGGCCACCGGTGTGCAGATGGCCAAGGCCGCAGCCCTGATCGGCACCGGCGTGACCATCAACCAGCTCCGCAGCGCCTACAAGATGCTGCCCGAGGTGGGGGACGGTTCCAGCCTCCCCCTGGACGCCCCGGTCTCCGTCAAGGAAGCCGTCCTGCCGTTCAGCCGCTTCCGCACCCTTGAGGGCAAGGTGGTGGACTCCCTGCTCGGGCCCGAAATGCGCTCCACCGGCGAAGTCATGGGCATCGACAAGCATTTCGATACCGCCTTCGCCAAGAGCCAGGCCGCCGCGAACAACGCCCTGCCCACGGAGGGCAAGATTTTCGTCTCCGTGGCCAACCGGGACAAGCGTTCGGTGATCATGGGCGTCAAGCGGCTCTCCGACCTCGGCTTCGAGATCGTGTCCACCGGCGGCACCGCGGACGTCCTGCGCCGCAACGGCATCCAGGCTACCCCAGTCCGCAAGGTGGCAGAAGGCAGCAGTGCCGAAGGCGAAGGCACCATCGCGGACCTGGTGGTCGCCGGTGAGATCGACATGGTCTTCAACACGCCCTCCGGTGGTGAGGCCCGCAGCGACGGCTACGAACTCCGTGCCGCTGCCACGTCCATCGGCATACCCTGCATCACCACGGTGGCCGAGTTCAACGCCGCGGTGCAGGCCATCGAGGCGATGCGGACCTATGAGTGGTCGGTCACCAGCCTGCAGGAGCACGCCGCTGCCCTGGCAGAATCCCAGAAGGCGGCCCTGCAGCATGCCTGAGACGGTATCCGGCGCCGGCCGGGAGCCCTTCGGCTCCCGGCTCGGCGCGGCCATGGCCGCGCGCGGCCCGCTCTGCGTCGGCATTGATCCGCACCCGGCGCTGTTGAAGGACTGGGGACTGGACGACGACGCCGCTGGGCTGAGGCGCTTCTCCCTGACCGCCCTGGAGGCGGTGGCTTCCCTCGCTGCCGCCGTCAAGCCCCAGGTGGCACTGTACGAGCGCCACGGCTCGGCCGGCATGGCCGTCCTGGAGGAACTTCTCGCCGAAGCACGCGACGAAGCGGTGCTCACCATTGCCGATGCTAAACGCGGCGATATCGGTTCCACCATGGCCGCCTATGCCGATGCCTGGCTGCGGGATGATTCGCCGCTGGTTGCGGACTCGGTCACCCTTAGCCCGTACCTCGGCTTCGAGTCCCTGCGGCCTGCACTGGACCTCGCGGCCCAGACCGGGCGCGGCGTCTTTGTCCTGGCATTGACGTCCAACCCGGAGGGCGCCTCCGTCCAGCACGTCGGGGGAGTGGATTCCGTGGCCCGCCGGATCACGGAAGCGGCCGCGGCGGAGAACGGCCGCTATGCGGGACCCCTGGGTTCAGTGGGCCTGGTGGTGGGAGCCACCGTGGGCGCAGCCCTGTCACGGCTGGACCTTGACCTGGCCGCCGTGCGCGGCCCCATCCTGGCTCCCGGGCTCGGTGCCCAGGGAGCCACGCCTGCTGATCTTCGCGCGACCTTCGGTGCTGCCTACCCGCAGGTCCTGGGTACCTCCAGCCGGGAGATTCTCTCTGCCGGTCCGGAGCGGCGCAGATTGCGGGAGGCCGCCCAGCGGACCCTGGACGGACTCCTCGGCGAATAGTGTCCTGTTTCGCCCGATGCATTGATTCGGGCAGCACCAGAGGGTAGTTTCAGGACAGGTCCAAGGGCGGCCGCCCTTGGACGAATCCGCCGAATCCGGGGGTGTCCACCATGGTCCTGCGACCGTTATCCGCGTCGGAACGGGCTGAGGCCCTGAGCAAGGCAGCAGCAGCAAGGGCCGCCCGGGCGGCAGCCAAGGAAAGCCTGAAGAACGGTGAGCGCTCTGCCGCGGACATCATCACCGCAGCGCTTCAGGACGACGCCCTGGCACGGATGAAAGTGTCCGAACTGCTTGAGGCACTGCCGGGGATCGGCAAGGTCAGGGCGGCGGCGATCATGGGCCAGTTGGGCATTGCGGCGTCCCGCAGGGTCCGCGGCCTGGGCGTCCACCAGCGCCGGGCACTGGTAGATTTTATAGACGAGAACTAGGGCTGACCCCACCAGGGCCAGCCTTCGACGAACTCCGGCACAAAGGAATACGTGAGTAATAAACCGGGACTGACAGTCCTCGCTGGTCCGACGGCTGTTGGCAAAGGCACCGTGTCCACCTACATCCGGGACAACTATCCCGAGGTCTGGCTGTCCGTATCCGCCACCACCCGCGCTCCGCGCCCGGGAGAGCAGGACGGCGTCCACTACTTCTTCAAGTCCAAGGAGGAGTTCGAAAAGCTCATCGCCGACGGTGAACTCCTGGAGTGGGCCGTGGTCCACGGCCAGAACACCTACGGGACGCTGAAAAGCACCGTGAACCAGGCCATCGCGGAAGGCAGGTCGGTTCT
The DNA here is from genome assembly GCF_000189535.1 of Pseudarthrobacter phenanthrenivorans Sphe3. Lineage (NCBI taxonomy): Bacteria > Bacillati > Actinomycetota > Actinomycetes > Micrococcales > Micrococcaceae > Pseudarthrobacter > Pseudarthrobacter phenanthrenivorans. The sequence continues at coordinate 2,139,272 of NC_015145.1, read as the reverse complement.
CCTGGAGATCGACCTGCAGGGCGCGCGCCAGGTCAAGGCTGCCGTTCCGGACGCCCAGTTCGTGTTTCTGGCCCCGCCCAGCTGGGACGAAATGGTCCGCCGGCTTGTGGGCCGCGGCACGGAAACCCCCGAGGAACAGCAGCGACGCCTGGAAACCGCTAAACTGGAACTTGCTGCTGAACCGGAGTTCGACCACACCGTTATCAATGACGACGTTCGCCGGGCAGCGGACGAGCTTGTTTCACTCATGGGGCTGACCCCGCATCCGCACGGAACGCCGGAACACTCAGCCCGCTAGAACTTTGGAGAATTCGTGTCCACGAACCTTGAAGGCATCATCAACCCGCCGATCGACTCGCTGCTCGAGGCAGCCGATTCCAAGTACGGCCTGGTGATTTTCGGTGCCAAGCGTGCTCGTCAGATCAACGCTTACTACGCCCAGCTGCACGAGGGCCTGTTCGAGTACGTCGGCCCGCTGGTTGACACCAAGCTGAACGAGAAGTCCCTCTCGATCGCCCTGCGCGAAATCAACGAAGGCAAGCTGGTTTCCACACCGATCGAAGCCGCGGAGTAACACTGCCGCCTGACGTGCTGTTGACGGAGATCACGTGCGCATAGTCCTCGGAGTCGGGGGAGGGATTGCCGCCTACAAGGTGGCATCGCTCCTCCGGCTTTTTACTGAAGCCGGCCATCACGTCACCGTGATCCCCACGGAGGCGTCCACCCGGTTCGTTGGCACCGCCACGTGGGAGGCGCTGTCCGGGAACCCGGTCAGCAACAGCGTTTTCGACGACGTCCACCAGGTCAACCACGTCCGGCTGGGCCACGAGGCGGACCTCGTGGTGGTGGCACCGGCCACGGCGGACCTCCTGGCCAAGGCCGCGACAGGTCAGGCCGGGGACCTCCTCACCAACACGCTCCTGATGGCCCGCGGTCCGGTCCTGTTTGCCCCGGCCATGCACACCGAGATGTGGCAGCACGCCGCCACCCAGGCCAACGTTGAAACCCTGCGCAGCCGCGGGACCGCCGTCCTGGAGCCGGCCACCGGAAGGCTGACCGGCGCGGATTCCGGGCCTGGACGGCTTCCCGAGCCCGAGGCAATCTTCGACGCCGCCATGGCACTTGTGCAGGGCAGTTCCGACTTCCAGCTGCCCCTGGCCGGCCGGACAGTCACCATCACCGCCGGCGGCACCAGGGAGCCGCTCGACCCCGTCAGGTTCCTTGGGAACAGGTCCTCGGGAAAGCAGGGCGTCGCCCTGGCGGTGGCTGCCCGCAATGCCGGGGCCACAGTCCGGCTGCTGGCAGCCCACATGGAGGTTCCCCCGCCGGCAGGTGTCGAGGTGGTGCCTGTGGAGACTGCGCTGCAGCTCCGTGAAGCCGCGCTGGCGGCGGCCGCTGATTCCGACGTCGTCATCATGTCGGCAGCGGTGGCGGACTTCCGTCCGGCGGACGTATCGGACACCAAAATCAAAAAGCGTGAGGGCCATTCCGACCCCGTCATCACGCTGGTCCGCAACCCGGACATCCTGCAGGAGCTCGTGGAACGGCGTAATGCCCGCAGCGCAGACGCGTCCGCAGGGCACCAGCTGATCGTCGGGTTTGCCGCCGAGACCGGTGACAGTGAAGGCGATGTGCTCGCCTACGCCGAGGCAAAGCTGCGGCGCAAGGGCTGCGACCTGCTGGTGGTCAACCACGTGGGGACGGACAAGGTCTTCGGCCAGGACACGAACTCCGTGGTCATCCTTGCCCGCTCCGGCTCCGAACCGCAGGAGGCTGCAGGAACCAAGACGGAGGTTTCGGCCGCCATCATCAGCCGGATCGGCTTTGAACTGAATTCCGTTTCACCCCGCGCCTGAGTGTTTCAGGCCACGTTTGCTTAGCACGGAGACATCTCCCGACGTCCTCTGCAGGTAGCGCGGATCCCAACCAGTAAGGTAGTTAAGTGACTTTACCGCTGCACATTCCCCAGACGTCCGGGGCCTCGCCTACCGCGCTCCGGCTCTTCACCTCCGAGTCGGTTACCGAGGGCCATCCGGACAAGATCTGCGACCAGATCAGTGATGCCATCCTGGACGCCCTGCTGGCCGCCGACCCGGAGTCCCGGGTAGCGGTGGAAACCATGGCCACCACCGGCCTGGTGCACGTTGCAGGCGAAGTCACCACCGACGCCTACGTTGAAATTCCCCAGATCGTCCGAGAGACCATCCTCGGCATCGGCTACGACTCCTCTGCCAACGGATTCGACGGCGCCCGCTGCGGTGTCTCCGTATCCATCGGCCAGCAGTCCAACGACATCGCCGGCGGTGTGTTCAACTCGCTGGAGGCCCGCGAGGGGCGCCAGGAAGACGATTACGACCTGCAGGGCGCCGGTGACCAGGGCCTGATGTTCGGCTACGCCAGCGACGAAACCCCGTCCTACATGCCCCTGCCCATTTGGCTGGCGCACCGCTTGTCCGAGCGCCTCACCGAAGTCCGCAAGACCGGCGAACTGGCGTACCTCCGCCCGGACGGCAAGACCCAGGTGACCGTGGGCTACGACAAAGACGTCCCGGTGTCGGTGGAAACAGTAGTTATCTCCAGCCAGCATGCAGAGGGCGCCAGCCTGGACCAGCTACGTGCGGACCTCGCGTCCATCGTCATCGAGCCGGTACTGGCAGGCGCAAACCTCGATCTGTCCCGGGTCCGGAACATCCTCAACCCCGCCGGCGAATTCGTCATCGGCGGGCCGGTGGGGGACGCCGGCCTGACGGGCCGCAAGATCATCGTGGACACGTACGGTGGCATGGCCCGCCACGGCGGCGGCGCTTTCTCGGGTAAGGACCCGTCCAAGGTGGACCGCTCAGCCGCTTACGCCATGCGCTGGGTTGCCAAGAACGTGGTGGCTGCCGGGCTGGCAAAGCGGGCGGAAATCCAGATTGCCTACGCTATCGGCCAGGCCCGTCCCGTGGGGACCTATGTGGAAACCTTCGGCACCGAAACCGTCGATCCTGCCCGCATCAGCGCTGCGATCGCTGAGATCTTCGACCTCCGGCCGCGCGCCATCATCGACGCGCTGGACCTGAAGCGTCCCATCTACGCCAAGACGGCCGCGCACGGGCACTTCGGCCGCGACGAACCGGACTTCACCTGGGAACGGCTGGACCGCGTGGACGAGCTGAAGGCATTCTTCAACGCCTGATCCCTAAGCGCCTGGACACCCAGCGCTTGGACACCCAGCGCCTCGTGACGTTGGGACTTGTGACCCGGCGCGGCGTCCTGGGCGGTGTGTCCGGGCCGGCGCGCGGCTAATGTCAGTAGCCCGTGGTTGGCTGGGCATGTCCACCAGTGAACCGAACGGAGATGATTGCCATCGCTGAAGCTTTGCAGCCGTCGCTCCTCCAGGGATTCCCTACGGCGGCCCGGCCGGCCGGGCCGCAGCTGGCAGGACACTTGCCCGTGGCGAAGGTACTGGTGGAATCGTCGCTTCCGCACTTGGACCGCCTTTTCGACTACGGCGTTCCGGAGGGCCTGGATGAGGCTGCGCAGCCGGGGGTCCGGGTCAAGGTCAAGTTCAACGGCCAGGAGCTCAGCGGCTTCCTGATGGAGCGGGTCGCCGTGTCCGACGCCGGGCAAAGCCTGGTGCCCCTGGCCAAAGTGGTGTCGCCGGTCGCCGTCCTCACGCCCGCCGTCCGCGAACTGGTTGCCTCGGTTGCTGCCCGCTACGCAGGGACTGTCAGCGATGTTGTTCGCGTTGCCGTTCCGCCCCGCGTGGCACGGCTGGAAAAGGAGCTGGTTACCGGGCCGACCGGCGAACAGCCTGCCGGGCAGCCAGCAGGGGAAACGCTGTTGCAGCCGGGGGAGGCAGATCCGGACGGTACAGGAGCGGCGCCGGACGCTGTCGGTGGGTTCGTGGCAGGCCCTGCCTGGCAGCTTTACCATAACGGCGTGCCCTTCCTTCGCCACCTTGCGGACGGCGGTGCCCCCAGGGCGGTCCTGAACCCGCTGCAGGGATTCGGTCCGGGGGGTTGGCCGCAGCTGCTGGCCGAGGCAGTCGCGGCAACCTATGCGTCGGGGCGTGGCGCGGTGGTGGTGGTGCCCGATTACCGGGACCTAGACCGGCTCGAAGAGGCTTTGCATGCCCTGTTGCCGCCGGAGGCTGTTGCCCGCCTGACGGCCGACGATGGTCCCACCCCCCGGTACAGGAATTTCCTTCGCCTCCTCACGGGGAGTGCCAGGGTGGCGATTGGCACCCGGTCGGCTGCTTTTGCCCCCGTGACGGACCTGGGCCTGGTGGCCTGCTGGGACGACGGCGATGACCTCCATATTGAGCAACGCGCCCCGTACGCCCATGCGCGCGATGTCCTGCTCCTGCGTGCCGGGCAGGAAGGTACGGCCTGCCTCCTTGCAGGGCACGCCAGGAGCACCGAGTCCCAGCGGCTGGTGGAAGCCGGATGGGCGCAGGCTGTTGAGGCCGCCCGGCCCGACGTGCGGTTGACCGTGCCACGGGTGGTGAATACAGCGGACAGCTTCGAACAGGAGCGGGATCCGCTGGCCCGGATAGCCCGGCTTCCCGGCGCCGCATGGCGGGCCGCCAAGGAGGGCCTGGAACGCGGGCCGGTCCTGGTGCAGGTTGCGCGCGCCGGATATGCGCCGTCCCTTGCGTGCGGGACTTGCCGGGAACCGGCGCGCTGCGGCACCTGCCAGGGACCCCTGGCCGTGTCCGGCGCCAGCGGCTCCTCAGCAATGCCCCAATGCCGGTGGTGCTCCACTCCCGCACCAGGATGGCAGTGCGGCCGCTGCGGAGGCCGGCGGCTCCGCAAGGGTGCCACCGGTGCGATCAGGACGGCTGAGGAACTCGGCCGGGCATTTCCCGGCAAGGCCGTCATCACGTCCTCCGGAGACCAGGTGAGGGCGAAGGTGGACGCTGCCAAGGCTCTGGTGGTGGCCACAGTGGGCGCTGAACCGGTAGCCCCGGGGGGTTACGCCGCCGCCCTGCTCCTGGACGGAGACTCGCTGCTCCGGCGCGAAAGCCTTCGCGCCGGCGAGGACACGGTCCGCCGCTGGTTCAACGCCGCTGCCCTGGTCCGTCCCGCATCCGAGGGCGGCCTGGTGGTGGTGACCGCCTCGGACGCGGCGTCCGTTGGCGCCCTGCTCCGGTGGGACCCTGCCGGTTACGCCCAGCGGGAGCTGGCGCTGCGGGTGGAGCTGCAGCTCCCCCCCGCGGTGCGCATCGCCTCTGTGACCGGGCCGCGCGCCGCCGTCGAACATTACACGGCTGCCGTGGAGGCGGAATTGCGTGCTGCCGGCATCACGGTCCGGATGGCCGGGCCGGCGCCGCTGGTGCTTCATGGTCCGCCCTCAGCCCGCCGCCCTGCAGAGGACGTCCGTACCCTGGTCTTCTTCCCCTACGCCCAGGCGGCGGCCGTTACCCGTGTCCTGCGGGTGGCCCGGGCCGCGGCGGCTGCAAAGAGGACCACCGAACCATTCCAGCTCCGGCTGGATGGTGTGGACGTGCTCTAGCTGAGCAGGCCCGGCGGGCGGCGCCCGGCTACCGCTGCCGCCGCACCATGATTTCGTGGGCAACCTCCACCAGCTGGCGGGCTGATTCGTCCCAACTGAACTCCCCGGCCCGGGCCACTGAACGGCGTGATGCCTCCTGCCAGCGGACGCTGTCCTGCAGGATGGCAACCGCCCCGGCGAACTGTTCGGGAGAGGCAGGATCCACATACAGGGCCGCGTCACCGCCCACTTCCCTGAAAATTGGAATGTCGCTGGCAATCACCGGGGTGCCCAGCGCCATGGCTTCCACGAGCGGCAGGCCGTAGCCCTCGGCGCGGGAGAGGCTCACCAGCGCCGTGGCCGAACGCAGGAAGGAGTGGTACTCCTCGTCCGTGACGCCGTTATGGAACACCACATCCGCCCCCGGCGGAACCAGCCGCTCCAGCTCCTGGCGGCGCTGCGGAGTGATGCGGCTGAGCAGGTGGAGGGTGTACCCCGGCAGTCCGGCCATGCCCGCCACCATGGTTTCCACGTTCTTGTACGGCATGAAGGAACCCATGTACACCAACGAACGGCCCGCATCCGCGACTGGCTCCCGGGGATCCTGCTCCGGTTGCGGCGCGTTGCTGATGATCCGCACGGGACGGCGGGTCAGGCGGTACTTGGCGATCAGCGCTTCGGTGGTCCGGCTGATGGTGGCCACGGTATCGGCGCGGTTGAGGAGCAGCCGCTGCGGCCAGAAGGCCTTGTGGTACAGCCGCCACAGCAGCCGGACCGGTCCGGGCAGGAAGCCCGGCGGCTCCGGGTGCTCGTAATAGATGAGGTCGTGGAGGGTGAGGACCAGCCCGTACCGGCGGCCCCAGGTGCCCGTCGTCTGCATGGGGCACACCACAACATCGGCGCCCAGTTTATTGATCGTGCGCGCCACGAACAGTTCCCTGGGCGACAACGGACTGCTGATCAGTGTGTAGGGAACCTCGGGCAGCAGTGCCAGTTGCCGGAGATCCGAAACCAGCATGGAAACGTCGGCGATTTTGGCCGTCGCCGCGATCAGGCTGGCCCCATAGCGGCTGATGCCGTCGTGGTGGTCGGTCCGGGTAAAACGTGCGTCGATAACGATCTTCACGCGGGATGGTCCTTAAGGAAGCTGCGGATGAAGGTGGCTGCCGGTTCCGGGGTCTCGTAGTGGATCAGGTGTCCGACGCCGGGAATCACCTTGAGTTCGCCGTCCGGCAGCAGCGCGGCGAGGCGGCGCTGGTCGGGGAGCGTGGCGATCTCGTCTTTTTCCCCGGCGATCAGCAGGACGGGCAGGGTCAGTCTGGCGGCGACCTCAGCAACATGGCTGCTGACGGATGCGGTGAACGATTCCAGGAGGCTCTCGCGGCTGGCGAAGGCGCTGAAGTAGGCGTGGTGCTGCCCGTGGATGAAGCGGCGGAGGTCCCGGTCTCCGGTCTTTGCCATGGTTTCGCTCATCACCCGTACTATCAGCGGGCTTCGGAGCAGGGCCAGCCCCGCGGGCCGGGGGAGTCGGGCGGAGAGCCGGTAGTACAGGATCGCGAGCCTGGTCATGAGGCCTTTGGGCCCTTCCAGCGCCGGGGCCGCAATGGGATTGACCAGGATCAGCGGATTTACGGCTCCGGGGTGGCTGGCCACGAAGTGCGAGGCAATGATGGAGCCGAAGGAGTGGCCCAGCAGCACCGTGTCCGGACCGAGGCCAAGGGCGGCCATGAACCGTACAATGAACGCGCCGTACCGTTCCACGGAATGCGTGCCTGACGTGAAGGCCTCCGAGTCCCCAAAGCCGGGAAGGTCCGGCATGATGATCCGCATCTCGGGAAGCTGGTCGGCCACGCGCAGCAGTCCGTGGTGGTCGCCGCGGAACCCATGGATCACAAGGATGGTGCGTGTTTCCGCAGTGACTGCCACAGGCTCGTAGGTCCAAAAGGCGACGCTGCCGCCGTCGAGCGTGACGGCGGAAGCGGACGTACGTCCTGCAAGGTCCGCGCTGAAGTAGGCGGGCGCGGGGGATCCGGGCTTAGCTGTTGTCATGTCCTGCCTAGCTGACGTGGTCCGGGTGGGACCCGGTGCGCTGCCCCCGGTCAAGGCCGGCGATCGCCGCCATGTCCCGGTCCGAGAGCTCGAAGTCGAAGATGTGGAAGTTTTCGCGGATGCGGGATTCGGAGCTTGCCTTGGGGATGGCGATGTTCCCCAGCTGCATGTGCCAGCGCAGGATCACCTGGGCGGGTGTCTTTCGGTGCTCAGCGGCGCAGGCGTGGACCACGGGGTCGGCGAGGACCTGGCCGCGGCCCAGGGGGCTCCACGCTTCGGTCCGGATGCCCAGCCCGGTGTGGAGCGTGCGGAGTTCAGCCTGCTGGAGCCAGGGGTGCAGCTCGATCTGGTTGACGGCCGGGACCACTTCGGCAGTCTGCAGCAGCCGGTCCAGGTGGGCGGGCTGGAAGTTGCTGACTCCAATCGCGCGGACCTTCCCTTCGCGGTAAAGGGTCTCCAGCGCCCGGTAGGTTTCCGGAAAGAGCCCCCGCTGGGCGCATGGCCAGTGGATGAGGTACATGTCCACGTAGTCCAGCCCCAGATTGACCATGGAGTCATCAAATGCACGCAGCGTGGCGTCGTAGCCGTGGTGGTCGTTCCAGACCTTCGTGGTGATGAACAGGTCTTCCCTGGACAATGCCGGGAACAGTTCCCCGGACCCGCCGCTGCCGGTGTCCCCGCCCAGTTGTGAACTGATGCCGCGGGCCACCCCGGTTTCGTTGCCGTACATGGCGGCTGTGTCGAAGTGCCGGTAGCCGGCGGCGAGCGCGATTGCCACGAGGCCTTCCGCGTCTGCGGCAGGGACCTTGTATAGCCCGAAGCCGAGCTGGTCGATCAGCACGCCGTTGTTCAGGCTGATCCGCGGTGAGGTTCTCATAGCCTCGACTCTACCCACTCACCGTGGCCAGCCCTTCGAAATCCACCAGGCGCCGCGCGGTGGCCTCGTCCAGGATGAGGTCCGTAGCCAGGTTCGCTGCGAGCGCGCCGCGCAGCCCGTTGATCTTGGAGACACCGGAGACCACGCAGATCCTCCGCCGGACCTGGCGCAGTTCCGCAAGGGCCGGACCGGTGGATCGTTCGTTCAGGACGATCCCGTCCGAGGACCCGTCCCCACGGAAGAAGACGGTGGCGACATCGCCCACCACGTCGGAGTTGGCAAGGATATTGAGGTCGGCCTCGTCGAGGTATCCGCCGGCGTACACGTGGCTGGGGTAGTCCGCGTCCACCGATCCGACGCCGAAGATGGCGATGCTCATCTTTGCCTGCAGTTCCAGGATGCGTTGCACGCTGCGCTCATTCCACATGGCCGTTTTGGTGGCTGCGTGATCGAAAAAGGCAGGCACCGGGAACTGTTCCACCCGGGCACCGTAGGCGCTGCCGAAGCGCCGCATGATGTCGCTGGCATAGGTAATGCCCGTGGTGTGCATGTTGCCCGCGCCGTTCAACTGCACCACCACACTGTCGTGGGTGATCTTGCGGGTGAGGTGCCGGCTGACGGCGCTGAGGGTTGATCCCCATGCCACCCCGATGATGGCGTTGGAGTCCACCAGCGGGCCAATGGTCCGGGCTGCCTGCATCGCCACGCGGTCGAGGGTTTCGGCTTCATTCAGGGTTTCGAGCACCGGCACCACGTGCACATCCACCCCGAAGCGGCGGCGGATCATGCCCTCGAGCTCCGGCCCGGTATCGAGGGGATTGCGGATTTGTATCTGCACCAGGCCGGAATCACGGGCGGAGGACAACAAGCGGGAAACAGTCGATCTTGAGGTCCTGAGTTCGCGCGCAATGGCATCCATGGTCAGATCCTGCAGATAGTACATTTGTGCAGCTCGCAGCGCGTCCGAGTGCCTTGTGGGATCCATCCCGCCTCCTGTCTGCACGTTTGTGCATAGTCCTTGACTCCATTTTCCATTAGTCCAAACAATAGTGGAGAACGGCGGCGCACCGATGCGGTGGCCGCACCATACAAAGCCCAAGGGAGTCGTTTTGGGACCCAAGGATTTAACCGACCGACATTCTGCTTCAGCGGCGAAGCCGGACGTTGAGCGCAGTTCGGTGCACCAGCTGCGCCGCCGCCCCCACGCGAAGGTGTTGGTGGTGGGCGGGGGCATCAACGGGGTGGGGACTTTCCGTGACCTTGCCCTGCAGGGTGTGGACGTTGCACTCGTCGAACGCGGCGATTACTGCCAGGGGGCCAGCGGCGCCTCCTCCCACATGATCCACGGCGGCATCAGGTACCTCGAGAATGGTGAGTTCCGCCTGGTCCGCGAATCAGTGGTGGAGCGCAACCGGCTGCTGCGGATCGCCCCGCATTACGTTAAGCCGCTGCAGACCACCATCCCCATCTTCAGCACCTTTTCCGGGGTGCTCGCGGCACCACTGCGGTTCCTGACCCACAAGCAGCACGGCAAGCCCAAGGAACGCGGCGCCTTCCTGATCAAGGCCGGCCTCAGCCTGTACGACTCATTTTCCCGCGACGGCGGCAGCGTACCGCGGCACCAGTTCCTCAGCGGCAAGAGTGCCCGCGCAGAATTGCCCAGCCTCCGCCCCGACGTCAAGTACACCGCCACCTACTTTGACGCATCCGTGCACAATCCGGAGCGGCTCACGCTGGACGTCCTCCAGGACGGGGAAAAGGCCGGGTACGCCGGCGCCGGCAACGCCCAGGGCAACACCGCCCGTGCCAGCAACTACGTCTCACTGCAGTCCATGACAGCCGAACCGAACGCCGGTACCGGCAGGGGCAGCACCGTGAGGCTGCGGGACGAATTGACGGGCGAGGAATTCGACTTCACGGCCGACGTGATCGTCAATACCACCGGTGCCTGGGTGGATCTCACCAATGATGCGATGGGCACTGCGTCCTCTTTCATGGGCGGCACCAAGGGGTCCCACATTGTGCTGGACCACCCCGCGCTCCTTGAGGCCTGCCGCGGCCGGGAGATTTTTTTCGAACACACCGACGGCCGGATCGTCCTGATCTACCCCATGGGGGACCGGGTGCTGGTCGGGACCACCGATGTGGATGCGGATATGGCAGAGGATGCTGTCTGCACCGATGAGGAGATCGAGTACTTCTTCGACCTGATCGGCCATGTCTTTCCGGACATCGCCGTCACCCATGACCAGATCGTCTACACCTTTTCCGGCGTCCGGCCGCTGCCCCGGCATGATGCCACCCATCCGGGCTTCGTCTCCCGCGATTACCGCATCGAGCGCCGCGGGCCCGCCAAAGGCACGGACGGTGCCGGTGCGGTAGTACTCAGCCTGGTCGGCGGCAAATGGACCACCTTCCGCGCCCTGGCCGAACACATGACCAACGATGTCCTGGCCGAAATCGGCGTGGCCCGGAAAGTCTCCACCGCCCAGCTCCCCATCGGCGGAGGGGCAGGGTTCCCGTCAGACGAGGCCGGGGTGCAGAAATGGATCAAGGCGCACATGGCGGCCGGCCGCGATGCAGACCGCACCGCTGGCCTGCTCACCAGGTACGGCACCCGGGCCGAAGCAGTCATTGAGTACCTCGACGCCGAACCTGACCGGCCGCTGCGCTCCACCCGCGAGCTGAGCGTCCGTGAGCTTGAGTTCATGGCCGCGCAGGAACAGGTGGGGCACCTGGTGGACGTCCTCATCCGCAGGACCTCACTGGCCTTCAGGGGTCTGGTGACGGGGGAACTGCTCAACGAGGTGGCGGACGTGCTGTCTGTTCCCCTGGGATGGGATGCTGCAGCCCGTGCAGCAGAGATCAAGCACGCACAGGATGTGCTGCAGCGGTTCCACCGCGTAGAAACCCACAGCCTGGTCGCCTAGGACCAGGCTGCAGGCCGGGGCGGCAACCCGCCCCGGCCCACGGTCCTTCAACCCGCGAAGGACTTACAACAAAATACAAAGGAGTCAAAGATGTCTCTTGGAATTGTTTTCTTATCCGAAGTCTTCGGAACGGCAATGCTTACCCTGCTGGGCTGCGGCGTCGTAGCCAACGTTGCCCTGAGGGGTACAAAAGGCAACAGCGGCGGGTTCCTGATGGTCACCTGGGGCTGGGGTGTTGCTGTTTTTGCGGGTGTGTACGTTGCCGCGAAGTCAGGGGCGCACCTTAACCCGGCTGTCACGCTCGGGCTGCTGGTCAATGGCAAGGACGAATACGCGCCGGACGTTCCGGTGGATTTCGCCTCCACGCTGACGTACTTCGGCGGTGAACTGCTCGGTGCTTTCCTGGGCGCCGTGGCCTGCTGGCTCGCGTACAAGCAGCACTTCGACGCCGAGCCGGAAGTTGCCAGCAAGCTCGGCGTCTTCTCCACCGGTCCCGCCATCCGCTCCACCCCGTGGAACCTGGTCACGGAAATCATCGGCACCTTTGTCCTGGTGTTCGTGATCCTCACCTTTGGTGGAACCCCATCGGGCCTGGGTCCCCTGGCGGTGGCACTGCTCGTCGTCGGCATCGGTGTTTCCCTCGGCGGCCCCACCGGTTACGCCATCAACCCTGCCCGTGACCTTGGTCCGCGCATCGCCCATGCCCTGCTGCCCATCAAGGGCAAGGGGTCAAGCGACTGGGGCTACTCGTGGATCCCCGTGGTGGGCCCGCTCGTCGGCGGTGCCCTGGGCGGCATCGTCGCCAACCTGGTACCCATCATCGTCACGGCCGCTGCCTAGCTTCCTTAAAAACCCTGCACAACCCGTAACCAGACAAGGACGTCAACAATGAACCAGTACGTAATCGCCATCGACCAGGGAACCACCAGCACCCGGGCCATCATCTTTGACCACAGCGGGAGCATCGTGTCCTCAGGGCAGATGGAGCACGAACAGATCTTCCCGCAGGCCGGCTGGGTAGAGCACAACGCTGCGGAGATTTGGAACAACACCCGTGAGGTCATTGCCTCCGCCCTGTCCAAGGCGAACCTGACACGGCACGATATTGCCGCCGTCGGAATCACCAACCAGCGCGAAACCGCGGTGGTGTGGGACAAGACCACAGGTGAAGCAATCTACAACGCCATCGTCTGGCAGGACACCCGGACCCAGGACATCGTGGACGAGCTGGCCAGGGACGGAGGGCCGGACCGGTTCAAGCAAAAAGTGGGACTGCCGCTGGCAACCTATTTCTCGGGTACCAAGATCAAGTGGATCCTGGACAACGTGGAAGGTGCCCGCGAAAAGGCAGAAGCCGGGGACCTGGTCTTTGGCAACACCGATGCCTGGGTGCTGTGGAACCTGACCGGCGGTGTGGACGGCGGTGTCCACGTCACTGACGTTACCAACGCCTCCCGGACTCTGTTCATGGACCTCGAAACGCTGCAGTGGGACGACGAAATCCTCGGTATCTTCGGCGTACCCCGCAGCATGATGCCGGAGATCAAGTCCTCTTCAGAGGTGTACGGCACGGTCCACAGCTCGCAGCTGCTCCGCGAGACTCCCGTGGCGGGGATCCTGGGTGACCAGCAGGCCGCCACATTCGGGCAGGCTGCCTTCGACACCGGCGAAGCCAAAAATACCTACGGCACCGGCTGCTTCCTGATCTTCAACACCGGCGAAGAGATCGTCCACTCCAAGAACGGGCTGCTGACCACCGTGGGCTACAAGCTCGGGGACGCAGCGCCGCACTACGCTCTGGAAGGTTCCATTGCCGTCACCGGTTCGCTCATCCAGTGGCTGCGGGACAACCTGGGCCTGATCAACAGCGCCCCCGAGGTGGAAACCCTGGCAGCGTCGGTGAAGGACAACGGCGGTGTCTACATCGTCCCGGCTTTCTCCGGCCTCTTTGCTCCCTACTGGCGCTCGGATGCCCGCGGCGCCATCGTGGGCCTCACCCGTTTCGTCAACAAGAACCACATCGCGCGGGCCGCCCTGGAAGCTACGGCCTTCCAGACCCGCGAGGTGCTGGACGCCGTCAACGCGGATTCCGGCGTGCCGCTGTCCGAACTGAAGGTCGACGGCGGCATGGTCGCCAACGATGCACTGATGCAATTCCAGGCGGACATCCTGGGCGTTCCCGTGATCCGCCCCAAGGTGGTGGAGACCACCGCCCTCGGCGCGGCCTACGCGGCCGGCCTTGCGGTCGGGTTCTGGAAGGACCTGGGCGAGTGCTCCGCCAACTGGTCCGAGGACAAGCGCTGGGAACCGCAGATGGACCAGGCCGAACAGGACCGCCAGATGCGCCTTTGGAAGAAGGCCGTCACCAAGTCCATGGACTGGGTGGACGAGGACGTGCGGTAACCTTTCCGCTCCTTGAGAGGGGCCGATGACTCCCCGCCAGCCACAGGTGCCCGCCGCACCATGGCGGGAAGTCATCGGCCCTTCCTGCTGTACGGCCGTCCGCCTCAGTCCTCGTGCTGTTCCACTGTTCCTGCATTGCCGTCCACTGTGACCAGCTGGCCGGTGTGGAGCACCTGGGTGGCGTTGCCCGTTCCTACGACTGCCGGGATGCCGTACTCCCGGGCCACCAGTGAGGCATGGGCCGCCAGGTTGCCGCTGTCCGTTACTACCGCGGCGGCGCCTGCGAACAGCGGGGTCCAGGCCGGGGCCGTTGCCCCCGCCACCAGCACCTCGCCCGGCCGGAATCCCGGAAAGTCCTCCGGCCCCCTCACCACCCGGACCCGGCCACGCGCACGGCCGGGGCTGGCGGGGTGTCCCACGAGGGCCCCACGGGGAAGGGCGGCGGTGCTGCGGGCCGAGTGCGCAATCCGGTCGAAGGTGTTGCCGATCAGCGGCACGCCGCCCAGCACGAGCGGCGCGGCCAGCTTGCGTTGCCGCGACCATTTCTCGCGGCGGATGGCAACCCGCTCCTGCTGCGGTGGGGCGTCAAGCCGCAGGTCCTGACGTGACAGGAAAAACACATCGTCCTCGCTGGTGATGATGCCGGCGTCCCGCAGCTGCCTGCCAATGCGGCGGGCGCAGCGGCGCAGGAGCGGCCAGCCAGCAGTGAAATCCCGGGCCTGTTCCTCCCGGAGCAGGGCATAATGCTGCGCAACTGCCAGCAGTTCGTCGAACCGGCGGAGGCGGCGCGTGCCCCGCAGGATGTCCCGGCAGGCGGCTTCCGCAGAACGTCGCCGTTCCGCAGCCGGGGCGGCGGAACCGGGGTGCGCGGTGGTCCCTGCCCCGCCAGCTTCCGGGCCTTCCTCGCCGGCAGTGCGGTGATACCAGTCCAGGCTGTAGACGGCGTGCGGGACCGGCGCTGGCGGCCGGGGGAGCAGGCCGCCCAGCAGGACCTGGTATCCGCTGCCGCCTTGGAGTGCTTGTTCCGGAACCCGTCCCTGGGCCGGGCGTTTTGTAAAGGACGGTGCGAGGTGCCGGCGCCAGAATTTCGCCAGGACGCGTTCCATCTTCCAGGCCGCGCCGCCGGTGGCTGAAAAGAACCACAGGTACCGGCCCGCCGCCTCGCCGATTTCTTCCACGGTTGCCACCAACGAGGCGAAGGTCGCCGAAGGGGACAGGTCACGGTGCGCCAGGGCCAGGTAGGCCGGCAGTCCTATAACGCGCCACTCATGCTCCAAGTCCCGCAGGACCGCGCGGTCTGCTCCTGCCGGGTCGATCATGGGGCGCAGTACCGAATTGAAGAAGTAGGGCAGGGAGCGGGGCTGGCCGCCGAAGAGCAGGTGGGGGAGGGCACGCGGTGTGGGCGGGGCAACGTAGTACCACCCGTTGACTGTGGCGTACCCCATGGGAATCCTGATGCCTGCGGAGCGGTAGACGGCGTCGTTGTACCCGGCATCGATCAGGGGGATGATCCAATCCATGAAGAGGGGAGTGACCGGTTCCGGCAGCCATTCCCCCAGCCGAAAGTTGCGCAGCCATGCACCTTTCCCCGGGGCCTTCCACACCACGGGCTCCGGGAGGGCGGTCATGGGCCGTGCCTGCAGGATCATGATCTGGCCGGACGGGTCCACGGCCCACTCCACGTCCTGCGGGCAGCCGAAATGCGAGGCGACGGCGCGCGCCATGGCCGCGACCGCCGTCGCGCTTTCATTTGACAGGGCTGCCGCTCCACCGTGGCGGCGTACCGCCCGCCCTTCACGGACAAGCCATTCCTCGCCGTCCTCGGAGCCTTCCACGAGGTTTCCGCCAAGCCCCCTGACGGCGGAAACCACGCCCTCGTCCCGTGCCCCCGTCAGGGGGTGGGCCGTAAAGGCGACCCCGGCGGCCGCAGGGTCCACCATCTGCTGGACCAGGACCGCCATCTGTGCGGCGTCGTGGCCGCCACCCAGGCCAGGTCCCGGGCCGGCACCTGCCCCGTTTTCCGGCCTGGGAAGCGAATCCTGGTAGGCCCGGACCCGGGAGGCGTTCGCTGATTCGAAACAGCGGAGCACAGTTGCGGCCAGTTCACCCTCGGCCACCCGAAGGTAACTTTCGTACATTCCCGCATACGAGGCGCCGGGCAAATCCTCGGCGGCAGCGGAGGAGCGCACGGCGTAGGGTCCGGGGCCGCAGGCGCGGGCGGAGGCCCGCAAGCGGTCTTCCCATGAACTCACGGCTCCGGCGGCGCGGGCCTGCAGGTCCTGCCGCGTCACTACGAAGCCAGGCGGTACGGGAAAACCTGCCTGTTTCAGCTCCGACAGTGTTGCGGCCTTGCCGCCGGCCTGCAGGCGGGTGAGGGGGACGGGCCCGCCCAGCGGGGAGAACAGGCCATCACCGAACGCGCGCTGTCCACCGTTGTCCGCGCCGTTGCCCACGATGAGTCACCCTGCCGCACGCTTTGTCCTGGCTAGCCCGGATCAAGTCTAGTGACGGACGGTGCCGGCAGTACAGGCCCGGCGCTCAGCAGGGGGAACGTTTCGTGCGCTAAAGTGGATGCATGCGTGCGATCCTCCTGCTTAGCCAGCCGCCCGGTATCCGAACCAACGGATAGCGTGCGGCAGCCCCTCCATGGTGAGGGGCTTTTGTGTGTCCGGGAGCTTTTTCCGGTGGCAGCAGCAGGATCAGGCCGTTATGGCAGCACAGATGCCGTAACAGAACAGAAGAGGGCAGCAGTGGGCGTTCAGCCGGAGACAGAGACCGGAACAGCAGCAACAGTGTCAGCGGACGTGCCCGAGGAGGGCACCTACAGTTTCGCGGCGATGGAGGCCAAGTGGCCGCAGGTGTGGGAAGACCTGAAAGTCTTCACGCCCGTCGACGACGGGTCCCGGGAGCGGCGCTACGTGCTGGATATGTTCCCGTACCCTTCCGGAGACCTCCACATGGGCCACGCGGAAGCGTTCGCCATGGGGGACGTCGTAGCGCGCTACCTGCGCCAAAAGGGTTACGACGTGCTGCACCCGATCGGCTGGGACTCCTTTGGCCTGCCGGCGGAGAATGCCGCCATCAAGCGCAACGCCCACCCCAGCGAGTGGACCTACGCCAACATCGACACCCAGGCCGCGTCCTTCAAGCGCTACGCCATCTCGGCGGACTGGTCCCGCCGGCTGCACACCTCGGACCCGGAGTACTACCGCTGGACCCAGTGGCTGTTCAAGCGCTTCTACGAGCGCGGCCTGGCCTACCGGAAGAACTCCCCGGTCAACTGGTGCCCCAAGGACCAGACAGTCCTGGCCAACGAGCAGGTTGTGAACGGGGCCTGCGAGCGTTGCGGCACCACGGTCACCAAGAAGTCCCTTAACCAGTGGTACTTCAAGATCACTGAGTACGCCGACCGTCTGCTCGATGACATGGAGCAGCTCCGGGGCCACTGGCCCGAGCGGGTGCTGGCCATGCAGAAGAACTGGATTGGGCGGTCCGAGGGTGCCCACGTCAACTTCGTGATCGAGGCCGACGGCGGGAAGCCCGCCAAAGAGGTGACGGTCTTCACCACCCGCCCGGACACCCTGTACGGCGCAACGTTCTTCGTGGTGGCCGCGGACGCACCGCTCGCCGTCGAACTCGTCACGGAGGAGCACGCCGCTGCGCTGGACGAGTACCGCGAGCAGGTCAAGGCGCTCTCCGAAATCGAACGCCAGTCCACCGAGCGGGAGAAGACCGGCGTCTTCACCGGACGGTATGCCATCAACCCGCTGAACGGGGAGAAGCTGCAGGTCTGGGCGGCGGACTACGTCCTGGCCGACTACGGCACCGGCGCCATCATGGCCGTGCCTGCGCACGACCAGCGCGACCTGGACTTCGCCCGCACGTTCGACCTGCCGGTCCGGGCTGTCCTGGACACCGGCGAGGAAGACCCTGCCGTGTCCGGAACCGCTACAGCGGGGGAGGGCACCCTGGTCAATTCCGGTGAGCTGGACGGCCTGCCCAAAGCGGAAGCCATTCCGGCCGCGATCGCCATGCTGGAACGCCAGGGCACCGGTGAGAAGTTCGTGAACTTCCGCCTGCGTGACTGGCTGCTCAGCCGCCAGCGTTTCTGGGGCACGCCCATCCCCATCATCCACTGCCCGTCCTGCGGCGAGGTGCCGGTACCGGACGAGCAGCTGCCCGTCACGCTGCCCTCGGACCTGCGCGGTGAGGACCTGGCACCCAAGGGCACCTCGCCCCTGGCTGCCGCGGAAGCCTGGGTCAACGTGGAATGCCCCTCCTGCCACGGGCCAGCAAAGCGCGACACGGACACCATGGACACTTTCGTGGACTCGTCCTGGTACTTCCTGCGTTTCGTGTCTCCCCACTACACCGAGGGCCCGTTCGATCCGCAGAAGATCAACGACTGGATGCCGGTGGGCCAGTACGTGGGCGGCGTTGAACACGCCATCCTGCACCTGCTGTATGCCCGGTTCTTCACCAAGGTCATCCACGACCTTGGCCTGATCGAAACCAGCGAGCCGTTTACGGCACTGCTGAACCAGGGCCAGGTCCTCAACGGCGGCAAAGCCATGAGCAAGTCCCTGGGGAACGGCGTTGACCTGGGCGAGCAGCTGGACAAGTACGGGGTGGACGCCGTCCGCCTGACCATGATCTTCGCCTCCCCGCCCGAGGACGACGTGGACTGGGCCGACGTATCGCCGTCAGGCTCGGCCAAGTTCCTGGCCCGCGCCTGGCGTCTCGCCCAGGATGTGGCGAGCGAACCCGGCGTCGACGTCACCACGGGCGACCGTGGATTGCGCTCCATCACGCACCGGACCATTGCCGACGCCGCGGAGCTGCTGGACGCCAACAAATTCAACGTGGTGGTGGCCAAGCTGATGGAGCTGGTGAATGCCACCCGCAAGGCCATCGACGCCGGTGCCGGCGGAGCGGACCCGGCAGTCCGTGAAGCTGCGGAGGCGGTAGCGGTGATCCTGAGCCTCTTCGCTCCGTACACGGCTGAGGACATGTGGAGCGTGCTGGGGCATCCCGCCTCGGTAGCCAATGCGGGCTGGCCCGTCCACGATCCCTCCCTGCTGGTCCAGGACAGCGTCACCGCCGTAGTCCAGGTGCAGGGCAAGGTCCGGGACCGGCTTGAAGTTTCACCGTCCGTATCGGAGGACCAGCTGCGTGAGCTGGCGCTGGCCTCGGAGAACGTCCAGCGCGCCCTTGACGGCCGTGGCATCCGAACAGTGATTGTCCGCGCGCCTAAACTGGTCAACATCGTCCCGGCCTAGCCGGGACCAGGCCGCCGGAACAGCTCCGGCGGCCTGAAGCGACCCCAGGAGGCCCCCTTGCCAGACCGCGACGCTGCCTGGCCCTGGATCCGTGCGCGCCTCGCCGCCCTCCGTACCCGTCCGGAGGCTGCCGGGAACGGGCTGGATGCCGTGGTGCGCACCGCCGTGGTCACTGATTCCGCTTCGGCCCTGCCGGCGGAATGGGTGTCCGCGCTTTCGGATCATGGCGTACTCACCGTGATCCCGATGCCCGTCATGATCGGGGAAGAAATTTATGGCGAGGGGGAGGACGACATCTCCGAAACCATCGCCCTGGCGCTGGCCAGCGGGACTTCCGTCAAGACCTCACGCCCGTCCCCTGGACAGTTCGAGCAAGCTTACCGCGCCGCCCAGCAGCGGGGATTCGAGGCGGTGGTCTCTGTCCACATCTCCGGTGAACTGTCCGGAACCGCGGACGCGGCACGTCTCGCCGCGGGGAGGGTGGGTATCCCTGTGGAGGTTGTTGACTCCCTGACTGTTGGGATGGCCTTGGGCATGGCAGTCCAGGCCGCGGTCAGGACGGCGGCCGGCGGAGACGGGGCGGCCGCTGTTGCTGCTGCAGCGCAGGCGCAGGCAGCAAAGACCAAAGTGTATTTCTACGTTCCGAGCCTGGAGCAGCTGCGCCGCGGGGGCCGCATCGGCGCCGCGGCCTCGCTGCTGGGGACCATGCTGGCCATCAAGCCCATCCTGGCGGTCGACGGCGGCAGGATCGTCCCGCTGGAAAAGGTGCGTTCGGCTGCCCGGGCGGTTGCCCGGCTGGAGGAAATCGCCACAGCGGACGCGAGTGCCCGCCCGGCGCCTGCCGTCCGCCTTGCGGTCCACCACTTCGGCAACCCACAGGAAGCCGAAAGCCTCGCCCGGCGCCTCGCTGCTGCCCTGCCGCACTGCCCCCCTGCGCAAATCAGTTCGCTTCCTGCCGTTCTTGCCGCCCACGCAGGGCTCGGTGTCCTTGCCGTCATCGTGGGGGAGGACCTGACGGAAACCGCCGGCCATCCCACGCAGCTTCCCGGGGTCCTTTCCACATAACAGCCGGCTGCCCTGTTCCCTCACGCCCTGGGTTCCTAGCCTTGGAGCTATGTCACGCCGGGATGCTCGAGCAGCGGGTCTTCCGGCGCGCCATGTCCGGACCCGCTTGCAGGCTGCGCTTGGTGAGGCGCCTTCCGGCCTTCTGCGGGAGGGCAGCGGGGAGGCGGTGTTCGAATACCGGGGCCCGGGCGGGGAACGTGGCGGCGGCGCGGATGGAGACTCTGCGGCCGCCGCTGCGGGGCAGGAGGGAGTTCCCGACGGTCTCGCGGCGCCCGGCCCCACTCTGTCGGGCCATGGTGCGCTGGCTCCTGCGCTTCGATGGCGGCTGGGATCACGGCTTGCCATGTTCGTGGCAGTCGTGGCCGTTGCCGGTGGGGCGTGGTTTTGGTGGCAAGCCGCGTCCGGCCAGGCCGTCATCCTGCCGTTGGAGGGAGCCGGACCTGCAAGCGCGGCTGCCACTCTGCCCGGAGAGGGCAGCACGACGGCCGGCGGCGGGTCGACTCGAGAGCCTGCGGGGAGGGAGCCTGGAGGCGAATCTGCTGCAACCCTGGTGATCCATGTTGCGGGGGCGGTGGCCCGCCCGGGAGTGGTCCACCTGCCGGCAGGAAGCCGTGTGCATGAAGCCATCGCCGCTGCCGGAGGTGCTGCCGTGGGCGCCGACCTGAACCGCCTGAACCTGGCCCTTGTGCTGGAGGACGGCCAAAAGATCCACGTCCCGCAGGAGGGCGCGGACGTCCCTGTTGCCGGGCCTGAAGGCAACGGGCAGCCAGGGGCCGACGACAGTGGCGGGTCGCCGGCTGGGACGAAAATCAACCTGAACACGGCTGGGGTGGAGGACCTGGACGCCCTGCCCAAAGTCGGACCGGTGCTTGCCCAGCGAATTGTGGACTGGCGCAAGGAACACGGAGCCTTCAAGAGCATAGAGGAGCTGGATGCGGTGGATGGAGTAGGGCCCAAAATGCTTGAGGCGCTGCTGCCCCTGGTGACGGTGTGAGCGGCTTTATTGAGGCATCGGGCTGATGGCTGGCGGGAAGGGACCGACCAGCCAGAGCCCGTGGCTGCGCTACGTGGAGGCCGCCGTCCGGGGACCTTTGGCGGAGCAGGAAGCGCCCGTGGATCCGCCCCGCGGCCGTTCGCTGTCCGGGGCTCGTGGGTTCCCCGCGGTCATCCCTGCCCGGCGCCTCATTGGCCACGGCTCCCAGGCAGTGGCAGCCGCCTGGCAAAATCGTGCCGAAGCCACCGGGCAGCCTTCAGGTACGGGCACTGAGGCGTCCCGCCGCCGCACCGACGTACGCCTCGCCCTGCCGGCAATGGCAGTCTGGGCCGCCTCGGTCGCCGGCCTCTGGTTGCAGCCGCCGGCCCTGGCCACGCTGTGCGGTACCTGCGCAGCCCTGGGGATCCTCTTATTGGCCTCCTCACGACGTGCATCCCCGCCGGGCGTGGGCCGGGGCGTCCCGGCCGGGAGCAGATCGAAACTACCGGCAAGCCTCCCGCCCCGCCGCAGTCTGTTCGCCACCGGGGCTGTGGCGCTCTTTCTGGCCGCTGCGGCAGCTGCGCATTCGGCGGTGGCGTCGACCCAGCGCTTTGAGGGCGCGCTGGCAAATGCTGTGGCGGCGGGGAAGTCGGTGGTGGCCGTCGTCGAGGTAGCAGGGGCGCCGCGTGCCCTGGCGGCGCCAGGACAGGCCGGACCGCCTGGCCGCTGGTCGGTGCCTGTCCTGACAGTGGATTTGAGTACCGGCGGATTCCTGCTCAGGACACGGGCGCAAGTGACTGTCATGGGCGGTGACGGATGGGGGACAGTAGTACCGGGCCAACTTGTCCGTACCACAGGAAAGCTTCGAACAGCCGACCCCGGAAGGGAAGAGGCCGGAATCCTCACGGCGTCCTCCGGCCCCGGGCAGCCCGGCGACCCACCCATTCTGCAAAAATCGGCCAGGGAACTGCGGGAACGGTTCGTGGCCGCGGCGTCCTTCCTCGCCCCTGACCCGCGTGGCCTCCTGCCGGGCATGGTTACCGGTGACACCAGTGCCTTGGATGAGGGCCTGGAAGCCGCCATGAAGACGGTGGGCATGAGCCACTTAACGGCGGTCAGCGGTGCCAACTGCAGCCTGGTCCTGGGGGCACTGCTGCTGGCCTGCCGGGGCCTCCGTCTGCCTCGTCTGCCAGCTGCCGCTGCGGCCGGCGCCGGGCTGTGTTTGTTCGTGGTCCTGGTGGGCCCTGATGCCAGTGTCCTGCGAGCAGCACTCATGGGGGCCGTGGCGGTCATCGCCTTGGCCAGCGGAAGGTCGGGCCGGGGCCTTAGTTTCCTCTGCCTGGCAGTCATCGGTCTGCTGCTGTTCGACCCCGGGCTGGGTACGAGCTTCGGATTCCTCCTGTCCGTCCTGGCCACCGCCGGCATCATCATCCTCGGGCGGCGCATCATAGACTGGACGCCGCCGGTTGTTCCCCGCTGGGTGGCCGCAGCGGTGGCGGTTCCCTTATCCGCCCAACTCCTGTGCGCTCCAGTGACAGTCCTTCTGCAGCCCCAATTTTCCACCTATTCGCTGCTGGCAAATGTCATTGCCTCGCCCCTTGTGGCCCCGGTGACACTGCTGGGAACGGCAGCTGTTCCGCTGGTGGCTACGGCACCCTGGGCTGCCGCCGTCCTGATAGCCGTGGCGGGTACATTCAGCGCCGGTGTTGCCGCCGCGGCCAGGTTCAGTTCACAACTCCCGGGGGCAGCGCTCCCGTGGCCCGACGGCGTTCCCGGGCTGTTCACCATGATGTTGCTGTCAGTCCTGACCTACGGTCTTGTCTGGGCAGTGGCCCGTCCACGCCGCTGCATCCAGCTGGTTGTTGCCCTCCACGGGCGCACGGTGTCGCTGCTTGAAGCCACCGGGCCGCTGGCGGCCAAAACGTTGGGCCGCCGTACGGACCGGGCACCTGCCCACCTGCCCCAGCGGTCAGTGCGGCCCCTTGGTCCCGGCTTGGAGCGGGGGGCCGGACGTGGCAGGCTGGGATACTGCATAAAACTCTCCGGAAGGAACCCACGATGGCCGCTGCACCAAAGCGAGCGAACCGTTCCCCGGCATCGAATGCAGCCACCTGGCGCGATGTAACCCCCGCAGCGGTTGTGCTGGTCACCGGTCCTGAGGAGTACCTCGGCATCAGGGCGATGGACCGCATCCGCGCCCAGGTCCGCGCCGCTGCACCGGATGTTGAATTAAGCCGCTTCAGCGCCGCAGCCTACGAAGCCGGCACCCTCCTGATGCAGGTCAGCCCATCGCTTTTCGGTGAAAGCAAGCTCATTGAAGTCGAAGCCGTCGAGGCCATGAATGATGCCTTCCTGGCGGATGCCCTTGGCTACCTGGGCCACCCTGAGCAGGACGCTGTCCTGGTGCTCCGCCACGCCGGGGGTGTCCGGGGTAAGAAGCTCCTGGACGCTGTCAAGAAAGGCGGCTGGCCGGTGGTGGACTGCCAGCCGCTCAAGAAAGACGCGGACAAAGTCGCTTTTGTGATGGCCGAGTTCAAGGCAGGCGGCCGCCGCATTGAGCAGGACGCTGTCCAGGCTTTGGTCAACGCCGTGGGCGCCAACCTTTCCGAGCTGGCGGCGGCCTGCAGCCAGCTCATTGCCGATGCGGGGACCACAGTCACTGCGGAAATCGTTGACCGTTACTACGGCGGCCGTATTGAAGCTACAGCCTTCAAAGTGGCTGACGCCGCAATGGCAGGCAATGCACCCCTGGCACTGTCCACGCTGCGCCATGCCCTCGCCACCGGGGCAGACCCCGTTCCGCTGGTGGCGGCACTGGCCGCCAAGCTCCGCACCGTGGCACGGGTCGCAGGGGCTTCCGGATCCTCGGCGCACATAGCCGCGGAGCTCGGTATGCAGCCCTGGCTCGTGGAGCAGGCGCAGCGCGACGTGCGCCGCTGGACACCCGAGGGGCTGGTCCGGTCCATCCAGGCGACCGCGGAGGCGGATGCCCAAGTCAAGGGCCTTTCGAGGGATCCCGTGTACGCCGTGGAGCATGCCGTCACCGTGATAGCCATGTCCGTCCAGGGCCGCTGACTGGTCCTGCCCAGCACCTGGAACTTTCCCCTGGGCTGCGCCAATCCTCAGCTTGTAGGCGCTTCAGCACGTACACCCCTATGATCCGCTGGCCAGCCCAGGACTCGGGCTGCAACGTTGCGCCTTAAAGGTGTGTGGCCGGTACCCGAGGGTACCGGCCACAGCCATCAGTTCAGGGAACTGGAAACCTTACAGTGCGTTGACCTTCTTGGAGATCGCCGACTTGCGGTTCGCTGCGTTGTTCTTGTGCAGAACACCCTTGCTGACAGCCTTGTCCAGCTTGCGGCTGGCAGAAACCAGGGCAGCAGCAGCTGCATCCTTGTCCGAGGACTCAACGGCGGTGTTGACGGCGCGGATGGCCGTCTTCAGCTCGGACTTGACTGCGTTGTTGCGCAGGCGTGCCTTCTCGTTGGTGAGGATGCGCTTCTTCTGGGACTTGATATTCGCCACGTGTGAACTCTCTTTTTAATGCGGAAATGGTCTAGAGGGCTTTCAGGTTGGCCATTGACTGAGCGGCGTGGGGATACCTATGGCGGCCAACCATCAGTGGCCGTCGACCTGCACGGACACACAGCTATAAAGAATAGCAGGTCAGCCACAGGGCTGGCCATTTTGGGAACTAGTTCCAGCCGTGTCGCCGACGCAGGCCCGAGGCCACCTTCTCAAAGCGTGCCCGGTCCAGCACGGCTCCCTCCCTGCGGATGCTTTCCGGCCGGAGCCGCACGATGCGGTCGAGCCGGGCCTCGCTGGGCCGGCCCTGCCTGTCCCAGTCCCCGGTGCCGACGTCCATGTAGTCCGCGGATGCTACTGAATCCGAAACCCGGTCCCTGCTGGTGAGCATCAGCCCCAGCAGGTAGCCGTCACTGCGTCCCACCAGCAAAACGGGCCTGTCCTTCCCCCGGCCATGATCCTCCTCGTACGGCACCCACGCCCACACCACTTCACCCGGATCCGGTTCACCGTCCGGCCGGGGCGCGTAACGGACGGGAACGCGCCCCTGGAAGTCTCCCGGATAGGAAAGGCCTTCACCGTCGACAGCGGCAGGACCTGTCCTGCCGGGTGCGGGGCGGCGGAATGCAGGACGGCCGGGTGCGCGTTGGCCAGTGGCCGGGCGGCCGATGGGTGGCGCAGGATTCCCCGCCGCCCGTTGCAGCGCCCGAAGGCCAGTACGTACGGCATCCTGCAGTGATCGGAGATTGAAAACCATCCAGCCACCCTATCCCTGTGACCGAGCGCGGCGCCCAAGTCCCGGTCCGTCCGGAATGCGGTGTGAGGGGCCCGGACGTGGGACACTGGGAGTTCAAGATGTGCGGCATATCCGCGGGTGCCTTCGTTGCGCCCGGCGGTGGGCCGCGGAAATGCCAACAGTAAGGACCCTGCGTGTCTCCCATGGCCCGCACCGCCCCGGTGCCCGCCGCGACAGATCCGGCCATTATTCGGAATTTCTGCATCATCGCGCACATTGACCACGGCAAGTCCACGCTGGCCGACCGGATGCTTCAGTTGACCGGAGTGGTCCAGCCCCGCGACATGAAGGCCCAGTACCTGGACCGGATGGACATCGAACGCGAACGCGGCATCACCATCAAGTCACAGGCGGTCCGGATGCCGTGGGAACTTGATGGCAAGAGCTACGCGCTCAACATGATCGATACCCCGGGCCACGTCGACTTCACGTACGAGGTCTCCCGCTCCCTCGCAGCCTGCGAAGGGGCAATCCTCCTGGTGGACGCGGCGCAGGGCATCGAGGCCCAGACGCTCGCCAACCTGTACCTCGCGATGGAGAACAACCTCACCATCATCCCGGTCCTGAACAAGATCGATCTTCCGGCAGCGCAGCCTGAGAAGTACGCGGCGGAACTGGCCAGCCTGATCGGCGGCGACCCGGAAGACGTGCTGCGCGTCTCGGGGAAGACCGGAATGGGCGTCGAAGCCTTGCTGGACAAAATCGTCCGCGACCTGCCGGCCCCCGAAGGTGACGCCAACGCACCGGCCCGCGCCATGATTTTCGACTCCGTATATGACACCTACCGCGGCGTCGTGACCTATGTCCGCGTAGTGGACGGCATGCTTCACCCCCGGGAACGCATCCAGATGATGTCCACCCGGGCCACCCACGAACTCCTTGAGATCGGTGTCAGCTCCCCGGAGCCCACACCCTCGAAAGGTCTCGGCGTCGGCGAAGTGGGCTACCTCATCACCGGCGTGAAGGACGTCCGCCTTTCCAAGGTCGGCGACACCGTCACCAACCTTGCCAAGCCGGCTGCTGAATCGCTCCCCGGCTATGCCGACGCCAAGCCGATGGTGTTCTCCGGCCTGTATCCGCTGGACGGCACCGACTATCCAGTGCTCCGGGACGCGCTTGAGAAGCTGATGCTCAATGACGCAGCGCTGGTCTACGAACCCGAGACGTCGGCCGCTCTGGGTTTCGGCTTCCGCGTGGGCTTCCTCGGCCTGCTCCACCTCGAAATCACCCGCGAACGGCTCGAGCGCGAGTACAACCTGGACCTGATTTCCACCGCACCCAACGTGGAATACGAAGTGACGCTGGAGGACAAGAAGGTGGTCCATGTGACCAACCCCAGCGAATACCCCTCCGGCAAGATCCACGAGGTCCGCGAACCGATGGTGTCCGCCACCATCCTCGCTCCGAACGAATTCGTCGGCGCCATCATGGAACTGTGCCAGAGCCGCCGCGGCGTTATGGGCGGCATGGACTACCTGTCCGAGGACCGGGTGGAAATCCGGTACCGCCTGCCGCTGGCGGAGATTGTGTTCGACTTCTTCGACATCCTCAAGTCCAAGACCCGCGGCTACGGGTCCCTGGACTGGAAGGCCGACGGCGACCAGGTGGCTGACCTGGTGAAGGTTGACATCATGCTCCAGGGGGAGCAGGTGGATGCCTTCTCGGCCATCACCCACCGCGACAAGGCCTACGCCTACGGCGTGATGATGACCACCAAACTGCGCGAGCTGATCCCGAGGCAGCAGTTCGAGGTGCCCATCCAGGCGGCCATCGGCTCAAGGATCATCGCCCGCGAAAGCATCCGCGCCATCCGCAAGGACGTGCTGGCCAAGTGCTACGGCGGTGACATTTCGCGTAAACGCAAACTGCTGGAAAAGCAGAAGGAAGGCAAGAAGCGCATGAAGATGGTGGGCCGCGTGGAGGTCCCCCAGGAAGCCTTCATCGCCGCCCTCACCACCGACGAGTCCAAGGACAAGGCAAAGAAGTAGTGAACACAGCGTCCGGCAACACCGGAGGCCCCAGCAATGCCTAGCATTCTTCCCCTCGGCGACCCGGCGCCGTCGGACGGTCTGTTGCCTGCCCAGGCAGCGGACGGTGCGGCGGACCGGGCGTTCGGGCTGTACGTGCACATTCCTTTCTGTGCCGTCCGGTGCGGGTACTGCGATTTCAACACCTACACCGCCACGGAGCTGGGCGGCGGCGCATCCCAGGATGCGTACGCCGGCACGGCCGCATCCGAAGTGGCGCTGGCGGCGAAGGTCCTGGCCGGATCCGGGCTTCCGGCGCGCAAACTCAGTACCGTGTTCTTCGGCGGCGGCACGCCCACCCTGCTGCCCGCGGACGACCTTGCGCTGATCCTCCGCCGCGCCATCGACGAGTGGGGAATCGAGGATGGCGCCGAGGTGACCACCGAGGCCAACCCGGACTCCGTCACTCCGGAATCCCTCGCCGTCCTTAAGGAGGCTGGGTTCACCCGCGTTTCCTTCGGCATGCAGTCCGCCGTCCCCCATGTCCTCAAGGTCCTGGACCGCACGCACACCCCGAGCCGGGTCCCGCAGGTGGTCCAGTGGGCCCGGGAAGCCGGACTGGCCGTCAGCCTGGACCTGATCTATGGCACCCCGGGGGAGTCCCTGGCTGACTGGCGGCACTCCCTGGAAACTGCCCTTTCCTACAGGCCGGACCACATCAGCGCCTACGCCCTGATCGTGGAGGACGGTACCAAACTTGCCGCTCAGATGCGCCGTGGGGAAGTGCCCGGGATTGACGACGACGACCACGCCGACAAGTACGAACTCGCCGACCAGTTGATCACCGAAGCCGGACTGGGATGGTACGAGGTCAGCAACTGGGCCAGGACGCCCGGGCAGGCCTGCCGCCATAACCTCGCCTACTGGCGCGGCGACGACTGGTGGGGGATCGGACCTGGAGCCCACTCCCACGTAGGTGGCGTCCGCTGGTGGAACGTCAAGCACCCCACGGCATACGCCGGCCGGCTTGCGCAGGGCCTGTCACCCGCCGCCGGCCGGGAAACCCTGGACGCTGAAACCCGGAACATTGAGCGGGTCATGCTGGAAGCGCGGCTGAAGTCCGGCCTGCAGTTGTCCACCCTCGCCGCAGCCGGCAGGCGCGAGGTTGCCGGCCTCATTGCTGACGGCCTGGTGGAGCCGGCGGCAGCCCTCAATGGAACGCTGGTGCTCACACTGAAAGGCAGGCTGCTGGCAGACGCCGTGGTGCGCCGCGTCCTGCCGGACTAGGTCCGCCAACAGCAACGCGGGGTCACTCCCTGCCCAATAACCACTGGCTATCCGGCACGGAATGACCCCGCGTTGCTGGAATGCTACTTGATCCAGCGCAGGTTGTACTGGTAGCGGTGCGGCTGGCCCTTGTTCACGTGGATGCCGGCGGCCACGGAGTAGCACGTCAGGGCAATCCAGATGAGGGTGGCAATCACCGCGAAAATGTTCCCGATCACAGGAACGAAGACCAGGATGTTGGCCACTACGGCTGCGATGGTCGGGGGAAGGCTGAAGTTAAGGGCTTCCTTGGACTCCTGCGCCGTGAAGGGGCCGCGGTCCTTGAAGATCAGGTAGATCAGCAGCGCAGGCACGCAGCCCAGGATGCCGCCGAAGTGCGCCATGGTGGCCCACTGCCGGTCCTCGCTTGCTGTCAGGGGCAGCGCATTCGCCGGAACGCCATGGTATTCCGAACGGCCCTGGCCGCCCTGGCTGTCCCTGTGATCGCGTGCGTTTTCTGCCACAGTCTTGTTCCTTCTGAGGTGCAAATGGTGCTGGTTGGAATGCATTTCGGCTGCGGCAGCCCGCAATTGGCAGGATCCGCAGTACCAAGAATACTGGCTGCCGGCGCGATACCTGCCTCCGGCTGCCGCGTTGCCTCAAAGGGGTTGCCGTTTACGGTGCCGTGAGGAAGTCGATAACCTCTTCAACCCGTCCCAGGAGCGAGGCCTCCAGGTCCGCGTAGGTGTGCACCGCGCCCAGCAGTTTCTGCCACCCCAGTCCGATGTCCTCCTTGGTGGCATGGGGCCAGCCGAAGGCAGCAAGGATCCCGGTTTTCCAGTCCTGGCCCCGCGGCACCACCGGCCATTTGTCGATGCCCAGAACGGAGGGCCGGATGGCCTGCCACACATCGACGTAAGGGTGCCCCACGATCAGCACGTTTCCGGCGGCGCCGGGTGAAGCCATAACGGCGTCGGCTATCCGGGACTCCTTGGAGTCCGGGACCAGGTGGTCCACCAGCACGCCAAGCCGCCGGCCCGGACCGGGCCTGAAGCCGGCTACCGCGGCAGCCAGGTCGTCGATGCCGTGCAAAGGTTCGACGACGATTCCCTCCACACGCAGGTCGTCTCCCCAGACCTTTTCCACCAGTTCGGCGTCGTGCTTTCCTTCCACCCAGATGCGGCTCGCCTTGGCCACCTGTGCGCGCTGCCCGGCAACGCGCACGGATCCGGAGGCGGTCCTGCCCGCAGCCGCCCCCGCTGCCTGCCTTGGAGCCGGCGGCATGAGCTGGATGGGCCGTCCCTCAAGGAGGAACCCGAAGCCCAGCCGGAACGACCTCGACTTGCCGCGCCGGTCCTCCAAGGCAACCACATGCATGCCGCCCGATTTTTCCACCCGGGTCACGGCACCCACCCAGCCCGACTGGACGTCCTCCAGCACCATTCCGCGCTCCACGGGAACCTGCGGCAGCGCTGCCTTCGACGGTGCGGACATGTCCTGTGGGCCCCAGTTCTGGTACTGCATGGATACACTCCGCCTAGCGCTAGATCACCTGTCCGGAATTTCGCCCGGAGCGGTACCAATGCTAGCAACGGGGAGAGTCATATTAGACTGTTAGCACTGAGGCATGTCGAGTGCTAACCCCTGTGGTGGCACAGTTGGAGGCGGCGGGTGCCGCCCCGACCCTGGATGGAGGTGGAGTGTTGAGCGAGCCGCGCAAACTTGAAGTACTCCGTGCCATCGTGGAGGACTATGTCCACTCCCGCGAGCCAGTGGGGTCCAAGGCCCTCGTGGAGCGGCACCACCTCGGCGTCTCCAGTGCAACGATCCGCAACGACATGGCAGCACTGGAGGAAGAGGGCCTGATCACCGCCCCGCACACCAGCGCCGGCCGGATTCCCACGGATAAGGGTTACCGGCTCTTCGTTGACCAGATTTCCGCCGTCAAGCCGCTCTCGCAGGCCGAACGGCGGGCCATCCAGTCGCTGCTGGAAGGAGCGGATGACCTGGACGATGTCCTGGAGCGCACCGTCCGGCTGCTGTCCCAACTGACCAACCAGGTTGCCGTGGTGCAGTATCCGCACCTGAGCCGGGCCCTCGTCAGGCACATCGAGTTTGTCCTCCTCGCTCCGCGGAAGGTGCTGGTGGTTCTGATCGCCAACAGCGGCAAGGTGGAACAGCGCGTCATTGACGTTGGACAGGACCTGGGGGATGAGGCCCTGGCCGCGTTGAGGGCCCGTTTCCTTGGGTCACTTGCAGGGACACCGCTGAGCCAGCTGGCCCATTCCCTGCCGGCAGTGGTGGCCACGGCGAACCCGGCCCAAAGGCAGGCGGCGCAAGCCCTGGCCCACGGGCTTGAGGGCCTGGCGCAGAACAGCCGCGAGGACCGCATGGTCATGGCTGGTACGGCAAACCTGGCACGGTCCAACGTTGACTTCCCGCTCAGCATCGGCCCGGTCCTGGAAGCACTCGAGGAGCAGGTGGTCATGCTTCGGCTGCTCAGCGAGATGGCCCAGGACCACCGCGGGGTGGCCGTCAGCATCGGCCGGGAGAATCCGTACGACGGGCTGGCGGAAGCCTCAGTCGTCGCCACGGGATACGGGCCCGACAGCGCGGCGAAGCTCGGCGTGCTTGGGCCGACCCGGATGGACTATCCCACCACCATGGCCGCCGTCAGGGCAGTTGCCCGTTACCTTTCCCGGATCCTGGGCCCCTGACATTCCATCGGGTGCCCCCACACCCCAGCGCATTTCCCGCAGTCCAACTGCAGGCAGTACAACAAGGAAGAGATACGAACTTTGAGCAGCCACTACGACGTCCTTGGAGTCTCACCGGAGGCCACGGGAGAAGAGATCAAGAAGGCCTACCGCAAACTGGCCCGCACCCTTCACCCGGATGTGAATCCCGGTGAAGATGCCTCGGACCGCTTCAAGGCAGTGACCCACGCCTACGAAGTTCTCTCGGATCCGCAGAAGCGCCGGGTGTACGACACCACCGGCAACGAAAACGGAACGGACAACGGATTCGGCGGCGGCAGCTACGCCGGCCAGGGCTTCGCGTTCCAGGACATTTTTGACACCTTCTTCGGGGCCGGCGGCACCTCCGGTCCGGCCTCCCGGGTCAGGCGCGGCCAGGACGCCCTCATCAGCGTCCGGATCGAACTGCGCGATGCCGTGTTCGGCGTCAACAAGAAGCTGGAAGTGGACACTGCGGTCACCTGCCCGACCTGCGATGGTTCATGCTGCCGCCCCGGCACCCACCCCGAACGCTGCGACATTTGCGGCGGCAGCGGCCAGGTGCAGCGCGCGGTCCGGTCCATCCTGGGCCAGGTCATGACGGCCGCACCCTGCGGCAGCTGCGAGGGCTTCGGCACCGTCATCAAGGACCCCTGCAACGAATGCAGCGGCCAGGGGCGCATCCGCAGCCGCCGTTCCCTCACCATCAAGGTTCCCGCGGGCGTGGCAACGGGCACCCGCATCCAGCTGTCGGGCCAGGGAGAGGCCGGTCCCGCCGGTGGGCCCGCAGGCGACCTGTACGTCGAGATCCGCGTGAACAACGATGCCACCTATGTCCGGGAAAACGACGACCTGCACGCAACCCTGCACATCCCCATGACGGCCGCAGCCCTGGGCACCGAAGTAAGCCTGGAAACCTTCGACGGTACCCAGGAAATCGACGTGAAGCCGGGCACCCAGTCAGGTGAGATCATCACTCTTCGCGGACTGGGTGTGACCCACCTGCGCGGTTACGGCCGCGGCGACCTGAAAGTGCACCTCCAGGTGGATACTCCCGCCAGGCTTGACGCCGCCCAGGAAGATCTCCTGCGGCAGCTTGCCAAACTGCGTGGTGAACAGATCACGGAAGGAAAGCTGGCAGCCAGCGGCGGCATGTTCGCAAAGCTCCGGGACCGGTTCGGTAACCTGTAGCGGTGAGCAACCCTGTCTTTTTCACCCCTCCAGGCACCTTGGACCAGATGGCGGCGGGAGAGGTCTTCGTCCTTGAAGGGCAGGAAGCTCGGCACGCGGTTACCGTAAAGCGGCTTGCCCCCGGGGAGCCCGTGGACATCGTGGACGGTGCCGGGACCCGGATGCGCGGCAGGGTGGTTGCCGCCTCTGCGTCGGGACTGGAGGTGGAATGCGAGACCCTGGTATTCGAGGAACAACCCGGCACCAGGCTTGTACTGGTTCAGGCGCTGGCGAAGGGTGACCGGGACGAGCTGGCCATAGAGACGGCCACTGAGCTTGGAATCGACGCCGTCATTCCCTGGCAGTCCGAACGGTCCATCGTCCGCTGGAAGGGTGACCGGGCGGCCAAGGCGCACGCGAAGTGGCAGTCGGTGGTTACGGCCGCCGCGAAACAGGCCCGCCGGGCATGGGTCCCCGAGGTGCGCGCCGCCGTCGACACCGCTGCCCTGGCAGGCGCCGTGGAAGCTGCGGAGCTGGCCGTCATCCTGCACGAGGACGCCGTGCGTCCCCTGCGGGCTGTGCTGGAGGCGTGGCAGGGTGCGGACGCAAGCGGGCCCGCGGAGGTGCTGCTCATCGTCGGGCCTGAGGGAGGCATCAGTCCCCGTGAAGTGACCCGGTTGTGCGGCAAGGGGGCTGTCACGGCCCTGCTGGGACACCATGTGCTGCGCTCCTCCACTGCAGGACCCGCCGCCGTCGTGCTTGCAAGCGATGTACTGGGACGCTGGGCGGCGCCCGCCGGCTGAACCGGTTCCCTCAAGCTGCTCGGGGAAGCGGACCGTCCGGGAGCGACTCAGCGGACTTTGAAAGTCCGTGAATCCTCGTTCTGGTCAGGCTCCCCGCTGTCGCCGGCCTGGGCCACGCGCAGCTCGTAGGCGCCCGGCGGAAGCGTGAGGGCCAGCGTGAAAACCCCGGCCTGGCCGGGCTCCGGTGCTGCCGTTGTCTCGCCCGTCAGGAACGGAACCTTGTCCCCGTTCTCCTCCGCCCTCAGGATTTGCCAGCGGAGCTTCCCCCCGGCAACGGTGTTCCGGCCAGTGATCTTAACGCTGCCGGCAGGTACTTCCG
Source organism: Pseudarthrobacter phenanthrenivorans Sphe3 (assembly GCF_000189535.1). Classification (NCBI taxonomy): domain Bacteria; kingdom Bacillati; phylum Actinomycetota; class Actinomycetes; order Micrococcales; family Micrococcaceae; genus Pseudarthrobacter; species Pseudarthrobacter phenanthrenivorans. The sequence continues at coordinate 2,105,637 of NC_015145.1, read as the reverse complement.
AATTTTCCTGGGGATCGATGATCCACACTGGAGCCACCATTCCCGTGGCCCGGGTCATGAGGTCACCGAGCTGGATGTGGTCGAAGGCAACGTAGTCGGTGTGCCCGTCCACCAGGATCCGCACCCGGATCTGCTGCCCGGAATCGATCAGCCCCGAACTGGCCGCCGCAGCGGTGGCGGTGTAGACAAGCTGCTGCACGGCCCGGGCGGCCATATCGGCGTCGAGATTGCTGTTGAAGGCATCCTCGGACACGTCCACAGTGATGACGTCCTTGCCCGAGATCGACGTGGCCAGCTTGCTCGGGTTCTGCCAGGGGGTGAAGAAATCCGGGTCAAGGGGAGAGTCGGACATCATGGCGCGCAGAGCCCGCGTCACGGGGTTCTCCTGCTCGGGAACATCCCTGAACTCCCGGTACAGGAAGATGCTGCTGCCGGACCGGCCGATCCAGTACACAGGGGCTTTGTTGGATGACTGGGTGGTTTCAAGGGGTGCACTGGTGGCCGGCGCGGTGCCGGTGGCAGCAGGACTGGAAGCGAGAACGCCGGTGGGGGATGGGCTCGGCTCGGCCAGGCACCCTGTCAGGAGCGGGATGACCGTAAGGACCGCTGCGACGACGGCGGTGCGGGCACGCCTGCCCGTCCGTCCTGCCCTGCGGGGCGCAGCAGATTCCGGCACTTTTGCAGCCCAGTCCTTTCATGAGTGGCGGCCGCTCCCCAAGCGGCGATAACCCCAGCCCAACGGCTGGATTTCCAGCATCGCACAGGGGCCGGGGCGGATTCGCTGCCACGGCGTTCCTGTCCCGAACTGCAACGGGAACGATATGAGGAAGATATGAAGTTGATACCTAATGACCCAAAACGTCCGCCCGGTCACGTACTTCCCGGCAGCGGCTCCCTTGTCCGTATCCGGCGCGGAGGGCGGCTGGCGTAAGATGGAAGGATCGCTGGGCCGGGTGCCGGAAAGGGTGGCTGGCCCCAGCGGCGGAACTGTTGACGGACTTCGAGGGGATCACGGGCCTGCGGGCCATCACTATGACTGAATCAGCGAATGGAAAGCGCCGGCTCACCACGGGAGACGGCGCAGCGGGGGAATTTCCCCATTCCCTCCCCGGCAGCCGTACCGAGGTAGTCCTCTTCGACAACTCCGATCAGATGGTCCAGTCGCTGGGAAGCCATGACGAGGCGCTCCGTTTCATCGAAGAGCAGTTTCCCGCCGTCAACTTCCACGTCCGCGGCAATGAGCTTTCCATCACGGGCCCTGCCGCTGACGTGCCCCGGATCATGCGGCTCCTCCACGAGGTCCGAGGACTCGTAGCCCGCGGCACCGTGATCAGCCCGGCCGTGCTGCAGCAGCTCGTGGCGCTCCTGCGTACCCAGTCCCTGCAGAACCCCGTTGACGTGCTCACCCACGACATCCTTTCCAGCCGCGGCAGGACCATCCGGCCAAAGACGCTGAACCAGAAGAACTACGTTGACGCCATCGACGACAACACCGTGATTTTCGGCATCGGTCCGGCCGGAACGGGCAAGACATACCTGGCCATGGCCAAGGCCGTCCAGGCGCTGCAGCAAAAAGAGGTCAGCCGCATCATCCTCACGCGCCCGGCCGTCGAGGCGGGGGAGCGGCTGGGATTCCTGCCCGGCACCCTGAGCGACAAGATCGATCCCTACCTGCGTCCGCTCTACGACGCCCTGCACGACATGATGGATCCCGAGTCCATCCCCAGGCTGATGGCGGCAGGCACCATTGAAGTTGCTCCGCTGGCATACATGCGCGGCCGTACCCTGAACGACGCCTTCATCATCCTGGACGAGGCACAGAACACCACGCCTGAGCAGATGAAGATGTTCCTGACCCGGCTCGGCTTTGGTTCCAAGATGGTGGTCACCGGGGACGTCACGCAGGTTGACCTTCCGTTTGGCACCCGTTCCGGGCTCCGGATCGTGCAGGAGATCCTCGACGGAATCGAGGGGGTCAGCTTCTCGGTGCTGGACGCCGCAGACGTTGTCCGCCACCGCCTGGTCGGGGACATCGTCCATGCCTACAGCATCTGGGATGATGTCCAGCGCAGCAGGGTGAAGCACTCGGCGGGCAGCACAAAACGGGGGGAACACGCGTGAGCATCGAAGTCAACAATGAGTCCGGCGTCCAGGTGGACGAGGCAGAGCTTGTGATGTTGTCCCGCTACATCTTCGAGCAGCTCTTCATCCACCCCCAGGCCGAGCTTTCCATACTCCTCGTGGACGAACCGGCCATGGAGAAGCTGCACATCGAGCTGATGGACGAACCAGGTTCAACAGACGTGCTGTCCGTGCCCATGGATGAACTGACCCCTGGAACCCCGGACCGGCCCACGCCACAGGGAATGCTGGGGGATATCGCCATCTGCCCGCAGGTTGCCCAGATGCAGGCCAAGAACGCCGGCCACACCCTCCAGGACGAGATGCTCCTGCTGACCACCCACGGCATCCTGCACCTCCTCGGCTACGACCATGCCGAACCCGAGGAGAAGGCCGAGATGTTCGGGCTCCAGCGTGAACTGCTGTCCGGATTCACGGGCAAAGAAGCGCCTGCCGAGACAACCCAGTGACGCCTTTGCTCCTCGTCGCAATGGCCTTGGCTTTCCTGGCTGTTGCGGCGCTGCTGACTGCGGCGGAAGCCGCCTTCAATTTCATTCCGCGGCACGATGCCGAAGAAGCCCTGCTCAAGAGCCGTGGCGGTGCACTGCGGAAGATCCTGCGCCAGCCGGTAGCACACATCCGGGCGTTGCGGTTCTGGCGCATCTGGTTCGAAATGGCTTCCGCGGTGGCCGTTGCGGTGCTCCTCTACAGCCTCCTGGACAGTGTCTGGCTCGCAGGACTTGCAGCCACCGGCATCATGGCGCTGCTCGGCTTCGTGATAGTGGGGGTGTCCCCGCGGCAGCTGGGCCGGCTCCATTCGGCGGCCGTGGTGCGCTTCACCGCCCCGACCATCCGTTTCCTCACCTGGGTCCTCGGCCCGATCCCCGGGTGGCTCGTGAGGCTGGGAAGTACGGCCGCCCCGGGCGCGCCCGGCGGCGACGAAGCGTTCTTCAGTGAGCAGGAGTTCCGTGAACTCGTGGAACGCGCCAGCGAATCGGACATGATCGAGGACACCGAGGCTGAGATGATCCAGTCCGTCTTCGATTTCGGAGACACCCTGGTCCGCGCAGTCATGGTTCCCCGCACTGACATCCTCACCATTGAGGCGGGGTCAAGCCTCCGGCAGGCCATGTCCCTCTTCCTTCGTTCAGGCTATTCCAGGATCCCGGTCATCGGGGAAAGCACGGACCAGATCCTGGGCATCATCTACCTGAAGGATGTTGCCGCGGTGATCCATGAGCTGGCCCCCAACGAGGAGCCGCCTCCGGTGGAGTCGCTCGCCCGGGAAGTACGTTACGTGCCCGAGTCCAAGCCGGTCAGCGACCTGCTCCGTGAGCTGCAGAAGGAATCCACGCACGTCGCCATCGTGATCGACGAGTACGGCGGGACGGCCGGTCTGGTCACCCTGGAGGACCTCATCGAGGAAATCGTGGGCGAGATCGTGGATGAGTACGACACGGAAAGCGCGGAGGCGGTGGAGCTGGGCGACGGTTCCTACCGGGTCAGCGCGCGCATGGGCATCGACGACCTGGGCGAGCTTTTCGACATTGAACTCGACGACGACGAGGTGGACACCGTGGGTGGCCTCCTGGCAAAGGCCCTGGGCCGGGTGCCTATCGTGGGAAGCACCGTGGAAGTCCACGGTGTGTCCCTGCGCGCGGACCGGCTGGAAGGCCGCCGCAACCGGGTCAGCCACATCATTGCGGCGCCACTGGCAAAAGAAGACACTGACTTTGAGGACCTCTTCGAAGAGGCGGAAGCAACCCAGCAGGGAGTTCCACGTGAGCAAGAAAAATAAGGGCGAAAGCCAGGACGACTTCGGTGGTTTCCGTGCAGGGTTCTCGGTCCTTGTGGGCCGTCCCAACGCCGGCAAATCCACCCTGACCAACGCGCTGGTGGGCAAGAAGGTGGCCATTACGTCCGCCAAGCCCCAGACCACGCGCCACACCATCCGCGGCATCGTGCACCGGCAGGACGCGCAGCTCATCCTGGTGGACACTCCGGGGCTGCACCGGCCCCGCACCCTCCTTGGCAAACGGCTTAATGAGCTCGTTGCGGACACGCTGGCCGAGGTTGACGCGATCGGGTTCTGCCTGCCGGCCAACGAAAAGATCGGGCCCGGCGACAAGTTCATTGCGGCCCAGCTGGCCGCGGTGGGGCGCAAACCGGTGATCGCCATCGTCACCAAGGCCGACCTGGTGGACCGCCAGGCGTTGACGGAGCAGTTGCTGGCCGTGGCCGCCCTCGGCCGGGAAGTGCTGGGGGAGGAAGGCTGGAAGGACATCGTTCCCGTGTCCGCCGCCGATGGATTCCAGGTGGACACGGTGGCCGATGTCCTCATCAGCCACATGCCGCCGTCGCCCCCGCTGTACCCGGACGGCGAACTTACGGACGAGCCGGAGGCCGTCATGGTTGCCGAGCTCATCCGCGAGGCGGCGCTGGAAGGGGTCCGCGATGAGTTGCCCCATTCCCTCGCAGTGGTGGTGGAGGAGATCGTTCCCCGGGAAGACCGGCCGGAGGACAGCCCGCTGCTGGACGTGCGGGTGAACCTGTACGTTGAGCGTCCCTCGCAGAAGGCCATTATCATCGGTAAGGGCGGCAGCCGCCTGCGTGAAGTGGGCACCAACGCCCGAAAAGGCATCGAGGCGCTCCTGGGCACACGCATCTACCTTGACCTTCACGTGAAGGTGGCAAAAGACTGGCAGCGCGATCCGAAACAGCTGGTGAAGCTGGGCTTCTAGCCCCGTCAGCCGCGCGGCAGCGTCCGCCATCCGGCAATTTCCCAGCCTGGACCACTAAAATGGGCCGGATTTCGATTTTAGAGGAAGGTTCACCACGTGGGGCTAGGCCGCGACAGACGCGACAAAGGATCCGATGCGTCAGTGGGGAGGGGACCCGTGTCCCGCCACGCTGATGATGCGGCAGTCGGAGCAGCCCGGCATCTTGGACCCGTGCGCACGATGCCGGCGTGGCTGAAGGCCGTCACTGCCATCCTTGCGCTGGCCATGGTGGGCGGCCTGGTGTTCGCGGGATTCTGGTTCCTTCGCCTCCAGAACAACATATCCAAAGCCCCGCTGAACGCGGGCGGCGGGAGCACAGAGTCGGTGAGCGATGCCACCGGCCGCATGCAGATCCTGATTCTCGGCTCTGACACCCGGGAGGGCAAGAACGCCGAATACGGCACTGCCGACGACTCCAAGGGATATGGCAAGTCCGACGTCATGATGCTGATGGACATCTCGGAGGACAACAAGCGCGTGAGCGTCATCAGTTTTCCGCGGGACTTGCTGGTGGACATCCCGGAGTGCAAAGACGGTGAAACCAACCAGGTTTATCCCGCCCGCAGCGGAGTCATGATCAATGAAGCCATGGCCGAGGCCGGCATCGGCTGCGCGGTGGACACCGTCAACCAGATCACGGGGCTGGAAGTGGACCACTTCATGATGGCCGACTTCAATGCGGTGAAAGAGCTGTCCAACGCCGTCGGCGGCGTTGAGGTATGCATCAGCGACGCCGTCTACGATCCCGACTCCCGGCTCCGGCTCCCGGCCGGTACCTCAACCGTCCAGGGGGAAATGGCCCTCGCCTTCCTGCGGACCCGCCACGCCTTTGCCGACGGCGGTGACCTGGGCCGGATCAAGGCCCAGCAGGGATTCCTTTCCTCGCTCACCCGCAAGATCAAGGACGACGGAACACTGTCGGATCCCGGCAGGATGCTCAAAATCGCGGACGTGGTCACCCAGAACCTGACCGTCGACGAAGGCCTTGCTTCCGTCCCCAGCCTCCTCACGATCGGCAACCGGCTCAAGGACATCGACATCAGCAAGGTGGCGTTCGTGGCCGTGCCCACCACCCCGGCACTTCTCGATCCCAACAGGCTCCAGATAGCAGAGCCGGCCGGCTCGCAGCTCTTCTCGGCGCTCAGGAAGGACGTGGACCTGACCGACCCCACGGCGCCGTCCCCCTCGCCGACGGAAACGCCGGCACCCCCGACGACGGCCCCCACGGAAACAGCTCCGCCCCTCCCTCCCTACGACAAGGCCCTCCAACCGGTCACCGTGGCCAACGGCAGCGGCGTTCCCGGACGTGCCCGGGAGATCGTGCAGGCGCTGGTTTCGGGCGGCTTCACCCAAACTGCCCAGTTTGAGGCAACAGCGGTGGCCCAGTCGGTGGTGTACTACGGCCCGGGCTTCGCCGATGTGGCTGCGGACGTTGCGGCAGTGCTCGGCATTCCCGCCGCCCAGATGGTGCCTTCCGCGAACATCCCTGGCGTCCAGGTATATCTGGGGACCGATTTCACGGCCGGGGCCACGTATGGGGTTCCCGCGCTGCCGGACGACATCGTCAACCAGACTGCGAAGGACGCGTCCTGCCAGCAGGCCAACCCCGCCCTGATCGTCGAAGGCTAGGGGCCAGGGAAACCGCTCCGCAGCCGCCGGACAAGGCAGCGCATTAAAGTAAGCAGCGGGGCCCGCCTGGTGGCGGGCCCCGCTGCTTTCATTGCTTACCAGATGCTGACGCGCTCCGCGGGCGGCATCCACATACCGTCCTGTTCGGACACGTCGAACGCCTCGTGGAAGGCGTCCAGGTTCTTTGCGATGGCATTGGTGCGGAACTCATTGGGGGAGTGCGGGTCCGTGGCCAGCCGCCGGATGGCCTCCTCCGGCCGGATGACCTGCCGCCACCCTGCCGCCCATGAAGCGAAGAAGCGCTGCTCGCCGGTGAGCCCGTCCAGTACCTCCGGTTCCTTTCCATCCAAGCTGATCTGGTAGGCCTTGTAGGCGATGGTGAGGCCTGCCAGGTCGCCGATGTTCTCGCCCAGGGTGAGGCGGCCGTTGACGTTGTGGCCGGCTGCCGCTGACGGGGACAGGACTTCAAACTGGGCCACCAGTTGTGCGGTGAGCTTTTCGAAGGCCTGGCGGTCTTCCTCAGTCCACCAGTTCCGCAGGGCCCCGCCGCCGTCGAACTGTGATCCCTGGTCATCGAATCCATGCCCGATCTCGTGTCCGATCACGGCACCGATACCGCCGTAGTTCACGGCGTCGTCGGCATCAGCGGTGAAGAACGGAGGCTGCAGTATCGCCGCCGGGAAGACAATCTCGTTCATCATGGGGTGGTAGTACGCATTGACTGTCTGCGGCGTCATCAACCACTTGTTGCGGTCCACCGGCTTGCCAACCTCGTCAAGGTGCCGGTCGACGTCGGCGTTATGCGCGCGCTCAACGTTACCCAGCAGGTCAGCGGGGTCGATTTCCACTGCGGAGTAGTCGATCCACTGGTCCGGGTATCCGATCTTTGCCCGGAATCCCTCGAGCTTGCGGAGGGCTTCGGCCTTGGTGGCCTCGCCCATCCAGCCCACCGCGGTGATACTGCGCCGATAGGCCTCAATAAGGTTGGCAACGAGCGTCTGCATGCGTGCCTTGTGGGACTCCGGAAAGTGCCGGGCCACATAAATCTGGCCCACGGCCTCACCCAAAGCGGCCTCGACGACGGCGACGCCCCGCTTCCACCGGTCCTTGTTCCGCGGCGTGCCGCTGATCGTGGTTCCGTAAAAGGCGAAGTTTGCGTCCACGAAGGCTTTCGACAGGTACGGTGCCGCCGCGCTCACCACCCGCATCGCCAGCCATTCCTGCCAGTGCGCCAGGGGCTCAGACTCCACCAGGCCCGCTGCCCCCTCGAAGAACGGAGGGGTGCTCACCACGATCTCCTGCCGCTTCTCCCGGTCGATGCCGGCAGCGTCGAACCAGGCATCCAGCAGCGGGAACAGGGCGGCGGCTTCGTCGGCGGACTTGAGGTTGTACGTCTTCTGCGGGTTGCGGAGGGTGACGTTGTCCCAATGGTGGGAGGCAAGCTTGGTCTCCAGCTGCACCACCCGTTCAGCAGCCTCAGCGGCATCGGCAACCCCGGCCAGTCCGAGCATGGTCCTGACATGCGCGGTGTAGGCGGTGACCATCGGGGCAAACTTCTCTTCCCGGTAGTAGGACTCGTCCGGCAGGCCGAGGCCTCCTTGCCCGGTGTACAGCAGGACCCGGTCCGGGTTGCCGGCGTCCGGCGCCGGGTAGATGTAGAAGAGCCCGCCGACGTCGGCCCGGAAAAGCCGGCCTGCCAACGAGACGAGCTCCGCCACGGAGGAGGTGGCGAACACCTCCGCGAGGCGCTGGCGGATGGGTTCAATGCCTTTGGCCTCCACGGCAGCCTCGTCCATGAAGCTGTTGTAGAGATCGCCGATCTTCCGTTCAATTCCGCTGGCGGCGGCCCCCTTGGCTGCAGCCTCTTCGATAATGTCCCGGACAGCAATCTCGGAACCATCACGGAGTGCTGTGAACGTGCCCTCCAATGGCCGGTCGTCGGGAATCTCGGTGGCCTTGAGCCATGCGCCGTTGACGTGCTGGTAAAGGTCATCCTGCGGCCGGACCGTGTAATCGATGGTGGACAGGTCGATCCCCGAAATGCGCACTGAAACTCCTTCTGATGAAGAGCCGCAACCGGAGGATTACCGCGCGGCGTCTGCATGGTGGACTTTACGGACGGTAGTGCCCTTTCATCTTACGCACGCGTGCTACTCTCAAAAGGTGCGTGCAGAGCTTCTCCTTCTTAGCTGCCGCGGCGAGGCCTCAGACGCGATCTAGCGCAAGGCCCACCCTCGCTGCGGAGTTTGTGTTGCCCGGCCACCCTTTCAACGAAGAACCACAGAAAAGGCCCCGAAAGTAATGCGAAACGCACAGAAGCCCTCTGGAATGCCTGCCCACCGCTACATCCCGTTCCAGGACCAGATCAAGGTTGAACTGCCGGACCGTACCTGGCCGGACAAGATCATCACCAAGGCCCCGCGCTGGTGTGCGGTGGACCTGCGCGACGGCAACCAGGCACTGATCGACCCCATGAGCCCGGCCCGCAAGATGAAGATGTTCGACCTGCTGGTCCGCATGGGCTACAAGGAAATCGAGGTGGGCTTTCCCTCCGCGTCGCAGACGGACTTCGACTTCGTCCGCCAGCTGATCGAGGGCAACCACATCCCGGACGATGTCACCATCCAGGTCCTGACCCAGGCCCGCGAGCACCTGATCGAGCGGACCTACGAGTCCCTGGTGGGCGCCAAGCAGGCCATCGTGCACCTCTACAACTCCACCTCGGTGCTCCAGCGCCGCGTGGTCTTCAACCAGGACGAGGACGGAATCCTGGACATCGCACTGCAGGGTGCGCGGCTGTGCAGGAAATACGAGGAAACCCTCGTAGACACGCACGTGACCTACGAATACTCCCCGGAATCCTTTACCGGCACTGAACTGGAATACGCCGTGCGCGTCTGCAACGCCGTCGCCGATGTCTTCGAGGCCTCCGCGGACCGCCAGGTCATCATCAACCTGCCGGCCACCGTGGAAATGGCCACCCCCAACATCTATGCGGATTCGATCGAGTGGATGAGCCGGCACCTGCACCCGCGGGAGGGCATCATCCTGTCACTGCACCCGCACAACGACCGCGGCACCGGCGTGGCTGCAGCTGAACTGGGCTATATGGCCGGAGCCGACCGGATCGAAGGCTGCCTGTTCGGAAACGGCGAGCGGACCGGCAACGTGGACCTGGTCACCCTGGGCCTGAACCTGTTCGTGCAGGGCATCGACCCCATGATCGATTTCTCCAACATTGATGACGTCCGCCGCACGGTTGAGTACTGCAACCAGCTGCCCGTCCCGGAACGTTCCCCCTACGGCGGGGACCTGGTTTTCACGGCATTCTCCGGCTCCCACCAGGACGCCATCAAAAAGGGCTTCGAAGCGTTGGAGCGGGATGCTGCCGCCGCGGGCAAGCCTGTGGAGGACTTCACCTGGCAGGTGCCGTACCTGCCGGTGGATCCCAAGGACCTGGGCCGCAGCTACGAGGCCGTCATCCGGGTCAACTCCCAGTCGGGCAAGGGTGGCGTGGCATACCTGCTCAAGAACGAGCACAGCCTGGACCTGCCGCGCCGCGCCCAGATCGAATTCTCCGGCGTGATCCAGAAGCGCACGGATACCGTGGGCGGCGAAGTCAGCGGCGCCCAGCTGTGGCAGGTGTTCCAGGACGAATACCTGCCGTCCGGCAAGACCGACGGCCAGTGGGGCCGCTACTCCCTGGGTGCCGTCAAAACTGAGACTGATGGCGACGGCGGCATGACGCTTCACGCCTCACTCACCGTGGATGGGCTGCAGGTCCAGCGGACAGGAACGGGCAATGGTCCCATCGCCGCCCTGCTGAGCATCCTGCGGGAGGACGGCGTGGACGTCCGTGTCCTGGATTACAGCGAGCACGCCCTGTCCGAGGGCGGCAACGCCATGGCAGCGGCTTATGTTGAGTGTGCGGTGGGGGAGCGGGTCCTGTGGGGCGTCGGGATCGATGCCAACACCAGCATGTCCTCGCTGAAGGCGGTTATTTCCGCCGTCAACCGCGCCATCAGGGACGCCCAGGCCTGATCCACCGCCTTGCCGGGTGCCGCCGGGTTCAACCCGGCGGCGCCCGGCTTGCGCAGTGTGGCGCGGGCGCTGCCGCGCCGCAAAAGGATGGGAAGATAAAGGCGTGGCCCAACACTCTTTCGCCTCCCGCGCGTACCGGGACGACGCCGTCGTCCTGCGCACCCACAAACTGGGGGAGGCTGACCGGATCATCACGTTGCTGACCAAACACCATGGCCAGGTGCGCGCCGTCGCCAAGGGTGTCCGGCGCACCAGCAGCAGGTTCGGTGCCCGGCTTGAGCCGTTCATGGTGGCCGATCTCCAGCTCGTGTCCGGCAAGACCCTGGACATCGTGACCCAGGCTGTTGCCAAGGGTGCGTATGGCGGAAGCATCGCGGCGGACTATGGCCGTTATACCGTGGCGGCCGCCATGACGGAGACGGCGGAGAAGCTGACAGATGTCGACGGCGAGGCCGGTACCGCTCAATACAACCTCCTGGTGGGGGCGCTGGCATCGCTCAGCAGGGACGAGCACGCAGCCGGCCTGATCCTCGATTCCTATCTCCTAAGGGCATTGGCCACCGGTGGCTGGGCGCCAAGCTTCACGCATTGCGCCCGTTGTGGGATGCCGGGCCCGCACACGGCTTTTTCGGCCGCCCTGGGAGGGATGGTGTGCGGTGGGTGCAGGCCGCCCGGATCGCCGGCGCCGGCAGCAAAAACCGTGCTCCTGCTGGCCGCGCTGCTCACCGGCGACTGGGCGACTGCGGACGCATCCCTGCCCGTCCACCGCAAAGAGGCTGCCGGCCTGGTGGCCGCCTACCTCCAATGGCACCTCGAACGAGTCCTGAAGTCCCTCAAACATGTGGAGCGAAGCTGACAGTGGCCCTCGGCAAAAAGAACACAGCCTCCCGTAAGCGCACCCATCCAGTGGTTGCCCCGTACCCTCATCCCTCCGGGGCCGTGGCGCCGGCCATCCCGGCGGAATTCATCCCCCGGCACGTGGCAATTGTGATGGACGGCAACGGCCGGTGGGCCAACCAGCGCGGACTGCCCCGGATTGAAGGGCACAAGGCAGGGGAGCCGGCGCTCCTGGACGTCATGGCGGGGGCCATCGAACTGGGCATTGAGTACGTCAGCGTTTATGCGTTTTCCACGGAGAACTGGCGCCGGTCTCCGGAGGAAGTCCGCTTCCTGATGGGATTTAACAAGGACGTGCTGCGGAGGCAACGGAACCAGCTCGACGAATGGGGCGTGCGTGTCCGCTGGTCCGGCAGGCGCCCGCGGCTTTGGGGTTCTGTTATCCGGGAGCTGGAGGAGGCGGAGGAGTTCACCGCCGGCAACAGCACCTGCACGTTGACCATGTGTGTTAATTACGGCGGGCGGGCGGAGATTACTGACGCCGTCTCGGCCATAGCCGCCGAGGTTGCCGCCGGCAGGCTGAAGCCGGGTGCCATCACCGAGCGGACCATCCAGAAGTACCTTGACGAGCCGGACCTGCCGGACGTGGACCTGTTCCTCCGCAGCTCGGGTGAGCAGCGGTTGTCCAATTTCCTGCTCTGGCAGTCCGCGTACGCCGAATTTGTGTTCATGGATACTCTCTGGCCGGATGTCGACCGCCGGACGCTCTGGGCGGCGGTTGAAGAGTACGCTCAGCGGGACCGCCGGTACGGAGGAGCCGTGGACGCCGCAGCTCCGGCGGGCAGCTAGCGCAAGGCGGCCGCAAGGCAGCTCTGAACTTTGCGGCACACGCCCAAAGCCAGGGGTGCTGCTTCAGGCCGGATACGCCCGCAGCCACGCCGCCAGGTCCCCGCAGGCTTCTTCCCGCACCGCCCGCCGGGAAAGGAAGACATCGTGGATGGCGCCCGGGTAGCGGAAGACCGCCACCCGCCGGCCCAGCCGCAGGGAGCGGTTGGCCGTCTCCTCCACGTCGATGACCGCGTCCGCCTCCATCAGCTCCGCAGACCATTCAATCTGGATCCGGGTTCGGGCGGACAACAGGACAAGCGTGGGGGCGCGGATGTCCAGCCGCCGCTCCACCGCCGCATGTCCGGCCAGGACCGCCTTCGCCCAACCTGCCCGGATGGGAAATGACGCCCGGGGACGCCACAAGGGGTCAAGGTGCCACTCCCCGTGGGCCTCATTGCTCACGCTTTGCCAGTAGCCTGGCATCTCGGGAAGCCATAGGGGCCTTCGGGGATCCGTCCTGGACAGCGGATCCACCAAGTGCATCGCGATGGTGCGGATGATACTGCTGCCCTGCAGTTCCAGCCACGGCGCATTCAGGATCAGCGTACCCAGGGCGCCCGGGTTCCGGTCCGCCCAAAGCGCGGCGATCAGTCCGCCCAGGGAATGGGCCAACAGGTGAACCACGGGCCTGGCTTCCGGCCCCAGCTCTTCCGCGAGGTCTTCCCTGATGGCGCCCAGGGCGGCGGCCAGGTCCTCATCGTAAACGGCAAGGTCCTCGGTAAAGCCCGGCGTTTGCCAGGGGCGCAGGCTGCGGCCAAACTTCCGCAAGTCCACGGCATAGAAGGGAAACCCCGCATTTGCCAGGTACTCCGCAACTTCGGCCTGGAGGAAATAGTCAGCCCAGCCGTGCACGTAAAGGACCACGTTCACTCCGGCCTCCTGCGCCGCCGTGTCCTGTCCCGCCGTCGTGCCCCGCTGTCCCTGCGGCGTGCAGCGGACCAGCGTTGCGCAGACGTCCCCCTCATCATCCGGCGCAAGAGGCAGTATGCGCTGCTGGAACCCGGGGCCGAGGATATCCGGCGCCCAGGCAGTGCCTGCACTTCCACTGATGGTGGGTACCCCGGTTGGGCCCCGCCCCGCCGGCTCACTCACCGGCCGGGCTTTCCTTAGTCTGCGGTCCGCGCGCTTGCGGCCCGTCGTCGCCATATGCCCTGAGCCAGCGCGCCAACCGCGCGTATGCGTCGGCCCGGACGTCGGCAGGGGAGAGGAACACGTCATGCAGCGCGCCGTCGATCCTTTCCACCGTCACTGTGCGGCCAAGGGTCAGTGCCCGCGCAGCGATGATGTTAACGTCCAGAACGGCATCGGTCCGCCGCATCTCCTCAGACCAGAAAAGGCCGTTGGCGCTTCCCCTGGACAGCAGCACAAGGATGGGAACGTCGATGTCCAGGCCCCGCGCCACCTTGCTGTGGCCTGCCAGGACAGCGCTGAGCCAGCCTGCACGCACCGGAAACGCCATCGGTGGGCGGTACCGGTCGTCCAGGGACCACTCACCTTCAGCGGAACTGCTGATGGTCCGCCAATAGAAGCCGCGCTCCGGCAGCCGCAGCACAGCCTCCGGCCGGAACCTGGCCACGGGTCCCACCATCCGGGACGCCGCGCGCCGCACCAGTGCGCTGCCATGCATCTCCAGCCAGGGACTGTTGAGGACGAGCCGGGACACGAGGTCGGGATGCCTGCTGGCCCACAACACAGCCACCAGGCCCCCCGTGGAGTGGCCCATGAGGGTCAGGCCCTGGCTGGCGCCGTCATAGCTGATGAGCCTGCATGCCACCGAGATTTCCGCATCGTAGTCCTCCAGGTTGGATACATAGCCGCCCGGAAGGTCCGGCTGAAGGCTGCGGCCGTGGTTATGCATGTCCAGCGCATAGAACTCGTAACCGGCCGAGGACCAAAAACGGGCCAGGTCCACATTGAAGAAGTAGTCACTCCAGCCATGGAGGAATAACACCGCCGGCCGGCGTCCCGTCCGGGGCGGCGGCGCCACAGCCGGGCGGAAACGGACCAGTGTGGCGGTACGCTCAACGCCGTCCGGCCCGGCGGCGCGGAAGGTATGCGACTCGAACTCCTCGCCCAGGATGTCCTGCTGCCATTCCATGGCTTTATGCTAATCCGCGTCCTTTTGGTATTCCCCGTTTTGGTGTGGGACGGACAAGGCGGAAAACTAGAGGCATGCGCGTTTACCCCACTTTCTTCAGGCTGGCCTTTTCATGGATGGACGCCGAGCGCGCCCACAAAATCGGATTCAAGGGCATCCGGTTCGCGCATCGCTGCGGTGCGGGGAAAGTCCTGGCGAAACTTACTGCGCCGGCCCCGTCCCTGCAGACGACGGCGTTTGGCCTCACCTTTCCGTCACCCTTCGGCCTCGCCGCAGGTTTCGACAAGGAAGGCCATGGCATCGAAGCGCTGACAGAGCTTGGTTTTGGCCACGTCGAGGTGGGAACCATCACCGGCCAGGCCCAGCCAGGCAACGAAAAACCGCGGCTGTTCCGCCTGGTCCAGGACCGTGCCGTCATCAACCGGATGGGATTCAATAACGACGGCGCCACGGCCGTAGCCCCCCGCCTCAAGGCCGCGCGCGCCGCACTCCAACGGCGCTACCGGGGCGTACGCCCCGTCATCGGCGTCAATATCGGCAAAACAAAGGCGGTGGAACTGGCCGACGCCATCGACGATTACCTGGTCAGCGCCCGCAGCCTTGCTCCCGCCGCCGACTACCTCGTGGTCAATGTCAGCTCACCCAACACACCGGGCCTCAGGCTCCTCCAGGACGTGGAAAGCCTTCGGCCGCTGCTCACCGCAGTGGGCGACGAGGCAGACAGGGCAGCGGGACGGCACGTTCCGTTGCTGGTGAAAATAGCGCCCGACCTGACCGATGAGGATATCGACGACGTCGCCCGGCTCGCCCTGGACCTGAAGCTGGACGGCATCATTGCCACCAACACCACCATCGCCAGGACAGGGCTCTCCTCTCCGGCGGAAGAGGTGGAAAAATGCGGCGCCGGCGGCCTTTCCGGCGCTCCCCTTAAACAGCGCTCCCTAGAGGTCCTGCGCCGGCTCAAGAAAGTCACCGGGGACGCCCTCACGCTGGTTGCAGTGGGCGGCGTGGAAACAGCCCAGGACGTGCAGGATCGGCTGGACGCCGGGGCAACGCTGGTCCAGGGTTACACGGCATTCCTCTATGAAGGACCGTTCTGGGCAGCCCGCATCAACAAGGAGCTGGCGGCAAAAACCTCCTGACCAACGCCTTAAAGTGAAAACCCCGGCGGTCCTCCGCCGGGGTTTTGTTCGTAAATGGTGCGCTGACTGTCAGGCCGGGTACTGGCCGCGCTTGACCTGGGGCTTGGGCAGCCGAAGCTTGCGGAACTGCAGGGACCGCATGGAGCCATACCAGACAGTGCCGCGCTCCACCTCGCCGAACTTCGCAGTCAGACGCTTGCGGAGCTGGCGGGACAGGACGAACACGTCCACGAAGACAGCCAGGAACATCACCCAGAATCCGCCCAGCACATAGATCATCAGGTCACTGGAGGCCGGTACTACCAAGGACACCAGGACGAACACCAGGGCGCCGAACATCAGGTACTCGCCGAGGCTGAAGCGGGCGTCCACAAAGTCACGGGCAAAGCGCTTCTGCGGACCCTTGTCGCGCAGCGGCAGGAACCTCTCGTCACCGGTGTCCAGGGCCTGCCGCATTTTGAGCCGCTGTTCCTGGACGGCCTGGCGCTCGGCGGCCTTGGATGCCTTGCGGTCTTCCGGAACCAGGGGGCGCTTGCGCGCCGCTTCCTGTGCCTTGCGGGTTGGTGTGGGCGCCCCCTTGCCGCTCACGCGGGTTGCCTCCGCCGCGGCTTCTGCAGCCTGCTGGTCTACTGTTTGCTGCGCCGAGGGCGCTTCCTTTTTACGTCCGAACACGTGAACAGAATACCTTGCGGGAGGCGGCGGAATTCCGGCCCGCCCGGGACAGGTGCCAACAGCGGGGGATGTGACGCGGGTAATGTTTTTGGTATGACTTCATCGCCGACGGCTATGCCGCAGAACTCCCACGGCCCCTTATCCACGGGCCTTGCCGGAAACAGCTGGACGGAAGACCTCCGCAGCTCCATTGACCGCTCCTTCGACCAGACCCTTGCACGCCTGAAATCGCTGGTTGCCATCCCGGGAATAGCATGGCCAAGCTTTGACAGGGCGCCGCTGGACCGGAGCGCGGAAGCCGTGGCGGAACTGCTCCGCGGCGCAGGCGTGGAAGACGTTGAGATACTGCAATGCGACAAGGCGGACGGCACCCCCGGAGGGCCCGCCGTCGTTGCCCGCCGGCCAGCCGCCGGGGGGAAGCCCACGATCCTCCTCTACGCGCACCACGACGTCCAGCCCACCGGCGATGTAAGCCTGTGGGACACAGAGCCGTTCGCCGCCGTCGAAAAGGACGGCCGGCTCTACGGGCGGGGCGCGGCGGACGATAAGGCCGGCATCATGGCGCACATTGCCGCCTATGCCGCCGTTTCGGAAGTACTGGGCAGTTCGCTGGGCCTTGGCGTGACCTTCTTCATCGAGGGTGAGGAGGAAGCTGGCTCGCCGACCTTCCGCGCGTTCCTGGAAGCGAACCGCGAGCTGCTGCGCTCCGACGTGATCGTGGTGGCCGACTCAAGCAACTGGAAAGTTGGAATTCCCGCACTGACCACCAGCCTGAGGGGACTGGTGGACGGGACCATCGAAGTACAGGTCCTGGAGCACGCCGTCCACTCGGGCATGTACGGCGGGCCCGTCCTGGATGCACCCACCCTGCTGTCCCGGCTTATCGCCACCCTGCACGACGACGACGGAAACGTGGCGGTCCAGGGCCTGGTGGCGAGGGATACAGCCAACGTGGAGCTTCCCGAGGCGGACTACCGGGCTGACGCGTCCGTGCTCGACGGCGTCCGGCTGGCAGGGTCGGGCAGCATCGCCTCCCGGTTGTGGACCAAGCCGGCCCTGTCCATCATCGGCTTCGACGCACCGTCAGTGGACGCTGCCTCCAACACGCTGCTGCCGCGCGCACGGGCAAAGTTCAGCCTGCGCCTGGCACCAGGCCAGGTGCCCGGGGAAGCGATGGAGGCAGTGCGGAAGCACGTTGAGGCGAACGCGCCGTTCGGTGCCAAAGTGACCTTCACGCCGGGGGAGAGCGGCAATCCGTTCCTGACCGACACCTCATCACGGGCGGCCACACTGGCCATGTGGGCCCTGGGGGAGGCTTGGGGTGTCAAGGCCGTGGAGACGGGAATAGGTGGTTCCATTCCCTTTATCGCCGACCTCACGGAGGTGTATCCGGACGTCCAGATCCTGGTAACCGGCGTGGAGGATCCGGACTCCCGCGCCCACAGCGCCAACGAGTCCCTGCACCTTGGCGACTTCCGCAACGCCATCCTCGCCGAAGCGCTGCTGCTGGCAAGGATCAACAGCGAGGGACTGTAGGCAAAAGGTGTTCGCCGGGAACAACCAGGCCCCGGCCTTGGTTACGTCAGGAGTTAGAGCTACAGGTGCGCCGCGCGTAGCATGTAGCTATAGCCCATACCGAAACCGTAGGGGCAGGCACCGCCAGGGCGGCGCCGCCAGACCATCCTAAGAAGGTAGGCCAATGAGCACCGCAACCAATGAGAACAGCACCGAAACCACCAGTGCTGAACTGCCCGTCCACGAGGTTAACCTGACCGACGTTGCAGCCGGCAAGGTCCGCAGTCTTCTCGAGCAGGAAGGCCGCACCGACCTGCGTCTCCGGGTTGCTGTGCAGCCCGGCGGCTGCTCGGGACTGATCTACCAGCTCTACTTCGATGAGCGGCTCCTGGACGGGGACGCTGTCCGCGACTTCGACGGCGTCGAGGTCGTTGTGGACAAGATGAGCGTTCCGTACCTCAGCGGTGCGAGCATCGACTTCGAAGACACCATCTCCAAGCAGGGCTTCACCATCGATAATCCGAACGCCGGCGGCTCCTGCGCCTGCGGCGATTCGTTCCACTAACCCGGTTATTTCGCCCGATGCCCGCGCCGTGTCCCCTGCCGAAAATAACGGTATGGGGGCACGGCGCCGACATGTGGGCGAAACGCCCGGCGGAGCGGTAAGCTCTACACCGAGTAGTAAAACTTTTAGTGTGCCCGGGGCGCCCATGGCTGCCCGGACAACAGCAACAAGTAGGAAGGGCCGTCTGTGAGTTCGCAGAACCGAACCGGCAGCCGACGCAAAACGATCACCACGATCTCAAGCTTGGCAATTGCCGGCGCGTTGGTTTTGACCGGATGTTCGCCAGAGGTAGAGAAGGGGTGGCTGCCCACTGAACGGGGCACCACCAGCAACACCGACCGCATCATGGACCTCTGGGTCAACTCATGGATTGCCGCCCTGGTCGTGGGCATCATTACGTGGGGCCTGATCGTCTGGTGCCTGGTGGCATACCGCCGCCGCAAGGGAACCGTCGGTTTCCCGCGGCAGACCAGCTTCAACCTGCCGCTCGAAGTCTTCTACCTGACCATCCCTCTGTTCATGGTCGTGGTGTTCTTCTACTTCACCGACCGCGACCAGCAGGCCATTGATAACCGGTCCCAGCCCGCCGACGTCGTTGTGGACGTCCGCGGCAAGCAGTGGGCCTGGGACTTCAACTACAAAGCCGGCGACGTCATCGAAGAGGACGTCCACGAAGCAGGCGAGCAGGCGCACCTCACCGGCAACACGATCGACAAAGAACAGCTCCCCACGCTGTACTTGCCGGTTAACAAGTCCGTTGATCTCGAGCTCAACGCACGCGACGTTATCCACTCTTTCTGGGTTCCCGCCTTCCTGCAGAAGCGCGACATGATCCCGGGCAAGACCAACTACATCCGGTTTACCCCCACTAAAGAGGGCACCTACGACGGCAAGTGCGCCGAACTCTGCGGCGAGTACCACTCCGAAATGCTGTTCCGCGTCAAGGTTGTGTCGGAAGCTGAATTCCAGGCGCACATGGAAGAGCTCAAGGCAGCCGGCAACACGGGCCTCCTCGGTGTGGAGTACGACCGCAACCCGAACCTGAACGAAATTAAGTAAGGGGAGCGACGTGGCTACGTACACTCAATCCGCACCCACCGGAGCCCTCGCCGCTCCCGTGGTTCCCAAATCCAAGGGGCGCATCGTCGTCAACTGGATCACCTCCACCGACCACAAGACCATCGGGTACATGTACCTGATCGCATCGTTTGTGTTCTTCTGCCTCGGCGGCGTCATGGCGCTGCTCATCCGTGCCGAGCTGTTTGAGCCCGGGATGCAGATCCTGCAGACGAAGGAACAGTACAACCAGCTGTTCACGATGCACGGCACCGTGATGCTGCTGATGTTCGCCACCCCGCTGTTCGCCGGGTTCGCAAACGTGATCATGCCGCTGCAGATCGGCGCGCCGGACGTCGCCTTCCCGCGTCTGAACGCGCTGGCCTTCTGGTTCTTCCTTTTCGGCTCCACCATTGCGGTGTCCGGCTTCATCAGCCCCCAGGGTGCCGCGTCATTCGGCTGGTTCGCCTACGCACCGCTGTCCAACACCACCTTCAGCCCCGGCATCGGTGGCGACCTGTGGGTGTTCGGCCTGGCACTGTCCGGCTTCGGAACCATCCTGGGTGCGGTCAACTTCATCACCACCATCATCTGCATGCGTGCCCCGGGCATGACCATGTGGCGGATGCCCATCTTCACGTGGAACACCCTGGTCACGGCCATCCTGGTGCTGATGGCGTTCCCGCCGCTGGCAGCCGCCCTGTTCGCCCTGGGTGCGGACCGGCGCTTCGGTGCCCACATCTTCGATCCGGAAAACGGCGGTGCCGTCCTGTGGCAGCACCTGTTCTGGTTCTTCGGCCATCCCGAGGTGTACATCATCGCGCTACCGTTCTTCGGCATCGTCTCCGAGATCTTCCCGGTGTTCAGCCGCAAGCCGATCTTCGGCTATAAGGGCCTGGTTTACGCCACGATCGCCATTGCCGCACTTTCCGTGACCGTGTGGGCGCACCACATGTACGTCACCGGTGCCGTCCTGCTGCCGTTCTTCGCGTTCATGACCATGCTGATCGCGGTACCGACCGGCGTGAAGTTCTTCAACTGGATCGGAACGATGTGGCGCGGGTCCCTGACCTTCGAAACCCCGATGCTGTGGAGCATCGGCTTCCTGATCACGTTCCTCTTCGGTGGACTCACCGGCATCATCCTGGCCTCACCGCCGCTGGACTTCCATGTTTCCGACTCCTACTTCGTGGTGGCGCACTTCCACTACGTGGTGTTCGGCACCGTGGTGTTCGCGATGTTCGCGGGCTTCTACTTCTGGTGGCCCAAGTTCACCGGCAAGATGCTCAATGAACGTCTCGGCAAGATCCACTTCTGGCTGCTGTTCCTCGGCTTCCACGGAACCTTCCTCATCCAGCACTGGCTGGGTGTTGAAGGCATGCCCCGCCGGTACGCCGACTACCTGGTGGAGGACAACTTCACCTGGATGAACCAGTTCTCCACCGTCGCCTCCTTCGTCCTGGGTGCCTCGCTGATTCCGTTCTTCTGGAACGTGTACATCACCTGGCGCAGCAGCGAAAAGGTACAGGTGGACGATCCCTGGGGCTTCGGCGCCTCACTGGAGTGGGCCACGTCCTGCCCGCCGCCGCGGCACAACTTCACCTCGCTGCCCCGCATCCGTTCCGAGCGGCCCGCCCTGGACCTGCACCACCCGGAACTCCGCCAGGTCCACACCGTCGAGTCACCGGCTCCGGCCGCCCAGGTACTCGGAAACGCTGACCAGAGGGACAACTGACAATGAAAATTGAATCTTGGATTTTTGGTGCCGGAGTTTTCTTCTTCGTCCCGGTGTCCCTGGTCTACGGCTTCTTGACCAATTGGGGCGAGTGGGTGGGCATCCTCGGCATCCTGCTCGTAGGTGGACTGGCGGGCATGATCGGCGGTTACCTCGGATTCACCGGCAAGCGTGTCGGCATGCGTCCCGAGGACCGCAGCGATGCTGAGATCCACGAGGGCGCTGGAGAGCAGGGGCACTTCAGCCCCTGGAGCTGGTGGCCGCTGGTCCTGGGCATCGCCTGCGCCACGGGTTTCCTGGGCCTTGCAGTCGGTTTCTGGATTGTGTTCATCGCAGCCGGCCTCGCAGTAGTGGCACTCATCGGCTGGGTGTACGAATACAGCCGCGGTGACCACGCACACTAGCAGCGTAAGCAGGACCTGAAAGACTCAGGGCCCCACCAGAAGTGAACTGGTCCCCTAAAGCGGGACTCGTTAGTTTGCGGGTTCCACTCCAGTGGCCAGAGACCGGTCCTTTCCAGAAGTCCCCGTCCCAGTTGGGACGGGGACTTCTGTCGTTGCTGGTAGTCTCTTGCTGGGTGACAGAACAGACTTTGATTGGGTATCAGCCATGAACCGACTTGCTGCCGGGACCGCCACAGCCATCACCGCTTTTTCCTTGATGTGATGTTCTACTTCCGGAGTCCCCCAGCCGCCGGCGGATGGCGGAACGTTCGAGACAATTGACGACTTGAAGGAAGCTGTGGAATCCGTCGGCCTGGCCTGCCAGGAGTTGGTCCTGGCCAAACCCCCTTCCAAGTTCGCCGCCTCCTCGGCCAGCTGCGGCGAATTCACATACCTTGCGATCTACAGCGATGACCAGCACCTGGAGTCCCAGTTGGATTTCTGGCGGCCCGCTGGCCAACGCGCCATCAACATCGGCAAGAACTGGACCGTAATAAGCGAAGACCCGAAACGCATCCAAAAGAGCCTGGGGGGCACTATCCTCCATACGGGACCGTAGCTCCCTGCTGTAAGAACCGCTCGAGGTCCTCAGAGTCGAGCGCTAAGTGCAACCTACGCCGCAAGCGTCCGGGCACGGTATACAGCGCCACCGCAGCTTCGCGCTGCTCCTCCGACAACGGTTGCCCTGAACGTGAAACTGCTCCCCGTAAGTCAGAACTGAACTTTCAGTCCAACTTCCGGGGAGCAGTTCAAAAGTGGGGGCCCTCAGTCTTTGATTGTCCTGCCCACGCCGCCTGCCCGGCAGAACCATTGCCCTGGAACAGGACCTAGGCAGCGCCCTGCGACTCCAGCAGCTCACCAAGGGCACGGAGGGCTTCCTCGGCTTTTTGGCGGCTCAAAGACCCGTTCAGGGCGGTGTCGCTGATGCGCAACTCCACCTCGCAACCTTGGGGAAAGTCAGCCGTCATTACCTGAAGAAGGGAACGCGCATCAACGCCAGGGCTCCCGGCCTTGGTGATAGTGACGGGCAGCCCTGTTTCGGTTACGGCACGGACAAACACGGCGGCCGGACGTGCGTGCAGCCCGATCGAGGCTGTGACCACAGCCTTGTGTGTTGGCAAAGGGACTCCTTCTTCATGACGGCCCCCCGACGTCGAACTTCACATTTTCTCCACAAATATAGCGGGGAGCCGTCCTGGTCCGCCAAACGGCCGGCCCCGTGGACTAACTGGTCTAGACCTGCCCTAAAATGGGAGGGTGAATGTGACCCCACTGGAGATGCCTCATGGCTCCTAGCGCTGCCTCCATCGCCGGCGGAATTGACCGGACCAGTGGCACTGCCATCTATATCCAGCTCCGCGAAATCCTAAGGTCCTACATCGCGGAATCCTGCCCGCCGGGATCGGCCCTGCCGTCCGAGCGTGACCTTGCCGAACGGTTCGGCCTTGCCCGCATGACCGTACGGCAGGCTATCGACGCGCTGGTGGGTGAGGAGGTCATTGAGCGCGTGGTGGGCCTGGGTACGTTCGTCCGCCGGCCAAAGCTCGATCTGCAGGTCAAGCTGACGTCCTACAGCGAAGAGATGCAGCGGCGCGGAATGGTGCCGGCCGCGAAGGTCCTCAGCTTCGAGCAGATCGCGGCCAGCGCCTTCCTGGCCCGGGAACTGCAGCTGGACGAAGGGACCCCGCTCGTGCGGTTCCGCCGCCTGCTGCTTGCCGATGGCGAGCCCATGAGCGTTGACGAGAATTTCATCCCCGCCCACCGCGTGCCGGGCTTACTGGACGGGGAGCCGCCCACCTCGCTGTACAACGTCCTCAGCGAGCAGTTCGGGCTGGTCATGGAGTGGGGTGAAGACATGATTGAGGCCACGGCTGCCTCACCGTCAACCGCCCGCCTGCTTAACGTCGAAGTCGGCGCCCCGCTTCTTAAGATCCAGCGGCATGCCTTTGTGGCGCGGGCCATGGTGGACTACTCGGTGTCGTACTACCGCGCGGACAGGTACAAGCTGTGGGTACCGCTGCAACGCCCGGGGGCCCGCCGGGCGCGCAACCACTAGGAGCGGGGAAAAGCCCGGGACGCCCTTCCTGGGATCCCTGTGGGCTGCAGGGGGGCGATAAAAGCGGCAAACACAGCAGGAAGGCCCGGTCCACATTGGACCGGGCCTTCCTGGTTGCCTGGGAGGAGCCTTAGTGGGACAGGCTCTTTGCTTCCTCCGGCGCCTCGACTGCCGCGTGGCCGTGGCCATGGGCGGCCTCGAGTTCTGCCGGCGTAGCAGGTGCTACGCGGTCCTCGAAGAACCACTTGGAGAGGAACGCACGTCGCTTCTCCTTGCGGGTCACCACGCCGTGCTCGTTGGGTACGGCCGGAAGGACCTCAGGGGACTCGAAGCCCACGAGCTTGTAGCGCTTGTACTCGTCCAGCGGGGCGTGAACCTCGATGAACTCGCCGTGGGGGAGGCGCACGATGCGGCCGGTTTCACGTCCGTGCAGCGCGATCTCCCGGTCCTTGCGCTGCAGCGCCAGGGCTACGCGCTTGGTGACGATGAACGCGATGATCGGGCCAACGAAGAACAGCGTACGCAGCCAGTACGTCACGTCGTTCAGAGAGACACTGAAGTGCGTGGCGATGAGGTCGGAGCCGGCAGCTGCCCACATGACGCAGTACCAGACGAAGCCTGCCATGCCGATAGCCGTACGGGTCGGAGCGTTGCGGGGACGGTCAAGCACGTGGTGCTCACGGTCGTCCTTGGTGATCCAGCGTTCGATCCACGGGTACATGAACATGACCGTGAACAGGATGCCTGCCGGTACCAGGGCCGGGAGCAGGACGTTGAAGCTGAACACGAAGCCGAGCCACGTCTGTTCCACCTGCCAGTCGCCGAGGGTGCCGGGCATCAGGCGCAGGGCGCCGTCAACGAAACCGATGTACCAGTCAGGCTGGGTACCGGCGGACACCGGGGAGGGGTCGTAGGGCCCGTAGTTCCAGATCGGGTTGATCGTGAAGAAGCCTGCCATGAGGGCCAGGACACCGAAGACGATGAAGAAGAATCCACCGGCCTTGGCTGCGTAGACGGGGCCCAGCGGGTACCCGACAACGTTGTTGTCGTTGCGGCCGGGGCCGGGGTACTGGGTGTGCTTGTGAACAACCACCATGAAGAGGTGCAGGACGATCATCAGCAGGATCAGCGCCGGCACCAGCAGGATGTGCAGCATGTACAGGCGGCCGATGATGGCAGTGCCCGGGAACTCCCCGCCGAACAGGAAGAACGAGATGTACGTACCAATAACCGGGATGGACTTGATCACGCCGTCGATGATGCGCAGGCCGTTGCCGGACAGCAGGTCATCGGGGAGGGAGTAGCCGGTAAAGCCTGCGGCCATGGCCAGGATGAGCAGGACGCCGCCGACTACCCAGTTCATTTCGCGGGGCTTGCGGAAGGCTCCGGTGAAGAACACCCGCAGCATGTGGACTGCAATGGAGGCCACGAAGAGCAGTGCTGCCCAGTGGTGGACCTGGCGCATGAACAGGCCGCCGCGGACGTCAAAGGAGATATCCAGCGACGAGTTGTACGCCACGGACATCTCGACACCCTTCAACGGAACATAGGAACCGTCGTAGTGCGTCTCCGCCATGGAGGGGTCAAAGAAAAACGTCAGGAACGTTCCGGAGAGCAGGAGGATGACGAACGAGTAGAGCGCCACCTCACCGAACATGAAGGACCAGTGGTCGGGGAAGACCTTGCGGCCAAATTCACGGAGGATTCCGGAACCGCCAACACGTGCATCGACGAAGTCGGTAAACCGGCCTGTCTTGGTTTTGGCGACGAAAGCGGGCTCAGCTGTCGATGCTGCGCTCATGCATATCACGCTCCCAGTAACTTGGTCCTACAGGTTCTTTGAAGTCGCTGGTGGCGACCAGGTAGCCTTCGTCATCAACCGCGATGGGCAGCTGGGGGAGAGGGCGGCTGGCGGGGCCGAAGATCACCTTGCACTCCTGAGTGAGGTCAAAGGTGGACTGGTGGCACGGGCACAGCAGGTGGTGTGTCTGCTGCTCGTACAGAGCAACAGGGCAGCCGACGTGGGTGCAGATTTTGGAGTAGGCAACAATGCCGTTGTAGCCCCAGTCCTCGCGGCCCTCGGAAGGGTTCAGCGATGCCGGGTCAAGACGCATGAGCAGCACAACGGCCTTGGCCTTCTCGTTGAGCTTGCCCTCATGGAGTTCGTTCAGGCCTTCCGGAATAACGTGGAAGGCCGAACCGATGGTGACGTCCGAGGCCTTGATGGGTGTGCCATCGGGGTCGCGGGCCAGCCGCTTCAGCTTGCCGTCCTGCGGAGCCCACATGGTGTGTGCAAGCTTGTCGTCAGGGCGCGGTCCCAGGTCTCCAAAAATAGCGACGGCGGGAAGCGGAGCGAGTGCCACAGCACCCAGCAGGGTGTTGCGGATGAGGGGGCGGCGCTTGATGCCGGTCTCTTCCACAATGTCATCGACGATGCGGACAGCCGCCTGGCGGTCCTCTTCGTAGCGGATGGCGTGCCGCTCTTCGGAGACTTCGTGGTCAGGCATCAGGGCTTTTGCCCAGTGCACGATTCCGGTTCCGATGCCGAGCATGGCAAAAGCGGTACCAAGGCCCAGAAGCATGTTCTGCAGCCTGATGGTGCCAATGGTGGACTCTTCGCCTCCCAGGTCGATGGCAAAGTACGCCACCAGGAAGATCAGGGTTCCAACAACAGAGATGCCAAATAGTAAGGCGACCTGCCGTTCTGCCCGCTTTGCGGCCTTCGGGTCCGTGTCAGCCAGGCGCAAACGGTGCGGAGGAATTCCAGGATCCTGGAACTTCTCCACCTCATTCTGACCAGCCGTAGCTACGGTGCCCGAGTGGTTCGGACTGCCGTCACTATGGTTGCCCATAATTCGCCTCATCCTTCTCTCGTCCCGGCTGTTGCCGGGTTAGTTTCTAATATCAAGCTGCTGACGGATCAGCAGAAGTGTGCGGTGGTCCGCGGAGGTCAGGACGTCCGCGAAGTCAGCCAGATGGTGAAGGCGATGATGACGCCGAGGCCGGCAATCCAGACAAAGAGGCCTTCTGCCACGGGACCCAGGGATCCGAGGTCGGCGCCGCCGGGGGAACCGGTGGTTTCGATCTGCTTCAGGAAGGTGATGATGTCGCGCTTGCCTTCGGGGGTGATGTTGGAATCGCTGAACACAGGCATGTTCTGCGGGCCGGTCACCATGGCCTCGTAGATGTGCTTGCCCGAAACATCCGCCAGGGCGGGAGCGAACTTGCCGCGGGTCAGGGCGCCGCCTGCTGCTGCAGCGTTGTGGCACATGGCGCAGTTGGTGCGGAAAAGCTCGCCGCCGGCTGCTGCGTCGCCGCCTCCGTCAAGCAGGCTTTCTTCAGGAACTGCCGGGCCTGCGCCCAGAGAAGCAACGTACGCTGAAAGCTGGCGGGTCTGCTCGTCATTGAACTGGACAGGCTTCTTCATTGCCTGCGGACCGTTCATCTGCATCGGCATGCGTCCGGTGCCCACCTGGAAGTCAACGGCTGCTGCTCCAACGCCTACCAGCGACGGGCCGGCCTGGCTTCCGCTGGCGCCCATGCCGTGGCATGTGGCGCAGTTGGCGGCGAAGAGCTTGCCGCCTTCCTCTACGTCATTGGCGCTGTAGGAGGTGGTGGAAGCCTTCGCCTCGTTGACGGTGGTTGCCGCGGCGTAGAGCCCACCCGTGATGAGGAGCCCCATCAGGAGCAGCGCTATTGCTGCAAGTGGGTGACGCCGCTTTTGTGAGAGTGCCTTCACGTGGTGGTTCCTTTATTCGATCCTGCGCCGGCTCCGGGAGCCGCTACCTGAAATTCTGCCTCTTGTAGAAAAAGAATCAAAGCTGGCTACTTGAGTACGTAGATGACCAGGAAGAGGCCGATCCACACGACGTCCACGAAGTGCCAGTAGTAAGAAGTGACAATCGCGGAGGTTGCTTCGAAGTGCCCGAACTTCTTGGCCGCAAAGGCCCTGCCCATGATCAGCAGGAAGGCGATGAGGCCGCCGATCACGTGGAGGCCGTGGAAGCCGGTGGTGATGTAGAAGGCGGAGCCGTAGGCGTTGGAGGAGAGCGAGACGTGCTCGGAAACCAGCATCGCGTATTCGGTGGCCTGGCCGGCAACGAAGAAGGCGCCCATGAGGAACGTCAGCGTGAACCATTCGTTCATTCCCCAGCGGGCGAACTGGAACGCACCGCCGGTCCGGCGCGGCTGCAGCCGTTCGGCCGCGAAGACGCCCATCTGGCAGGTAAACGAACTTGCCACGAGGACGATCGTGTTGGCGAGCGCAAAGGGGAAGTTGAGCTTGGCCGTCTCTTCCGCCCACATCTGTCCGCTCGTGGAGCGCAGTGTGAAGTACATGGCGAAGAGACCGGCGAAGAACATCAACTCGCTGGACAGCCACACAACGGTTCCGACGGAAACCATGTTGGGGCGGTTCAGCGTGGGGTGCGCCGGGGTACTGGGGGCATGGGTCGCAGATGTCACATAGACATTATGTCTGTAAAAGTCCGTGCTGCCCAACGCAAACCGCCTTTTCGGGGGACTTTTTCTACAAAGACGCGAAATCGCAATGAAAAGTTCCCGGAGGGGTTCACATTGGTCAGTGCCCGCCAACGCTCGATAGCATCAGGAGGTGACTTCACAGGCTTCTGCAGCGTCCGGTAACTCTTGGCCCCGCCTGATCTCGGCACTGATCAGCGGCGCCGACCTCACCGCGGACAACACCGCATGGGCGATGGACACCATCATGTCCGGTGACGCCACGCCGGCCCAGATAGCCGGTTTCCTGGTGGCGCTCAGCGCCAAGGGCGAGACCGTGGAGGAGCTTTCCGGCCTAGTGGCTGCCATGCTGGCGCACGCCAAACCTGTCGCAATCTCGGGCGAAAAACTCGACATCGTGGGCACCGGCGGTGACCAGTTGAACACGGTGAACATCTCCACGATGGCCGCCCTGGTGGCAGCCGGAGCCGGCGCAAAAGTGGTCAAGCACGGCAACCGGGCAGCCTCGTCGTCGTCGGGGTCCGCGGATGTCCTTGAGGCCCTGGGCGTCCGCCTCGACCTGACCATCGAGGAGGTGGCCCGCAATGCTGAGGAGGCGGGAATCACTTTCTGCTTTGCCCAGGTATTCCATCCCTCCTTCCGTCACACGGCGGTGCCCCGCCGTGAGCTTTCCATCCCCACCGCCTTCAACTTCCTGGGCCCGCTCACGAACCCGGCCAACGTGCAGGCCTCAGCGGTCGGCGTCGCCAACGCCAGAATGGCGCCACTGGTAGCCGGCGTCCTGGCGCAGCGGGGGAGCAGGGGTCTGGTGTTCCGCGGCAACGACGGATTGGACGAGCTCACCACTACCGGGCCGTCAACCGTATGGGAGATCCGGGATGGACGGGTCACCGAACTGACCTTCTCACCGCAGGACCTCGGCATCGAGCTGGCCACGGTGGAACAGCTGCGCGGCGGAAATGCGGAAGTAAACGCCGCCGTTGTCCGCGACGTCCTCGCCGGCAAGGAGGGTCCTGCCCGGGATGCCGTACTGGTGAATGCCGCAGCGGGCCTTGTGGCCTTTGATAAGACTGCGGAGGGGCCGTTCGTTGAGCGGATGCGCCGCGCTTTCGCCCGCGCCGCCGAGTCGGTTGATTCGGGTGCGGCGGCTGCCGTCCTGGAGAAGTGGGTCTCCCTTACCGCTCGCTGAGCGGGTTGCGCCTATTGCTCGAAGCCCAGGGAGAAGGCCGCGTCCAGGTCATGCTGGGAGTACGCCCGGAAAGCTATGTGCGTGGTGGTGTGGACAACGGCGGGCACTTTGGAAAGCCGGTCGGCGATGACGTCGGCCAAGTCCTCGTGCCTGTGCACCCTCGCCACGGCAATGAGGTCCCATTCACCGGTAACGGAGTACACCTCGCTGATGCCCTCGATCGCGGAGATCTCCTCAGCTGTCTCGGGGATGCGGGCAGCGTCGGTCTTGATCAGAACAAAAGCGGTGATCACGATAAACCCTTCCGGATCTTTTGCGCCGCAGCAGTGCCCGGCGAGCTCTTCGGTCCTGCCAGCCTATTACATCAGCCCTGATCCGGACCGCCCCGGCGCCGAAGGCCGGCGGCAACCAGTCGGTAGCCGAGCAGGAAGAGTCCCAGGGCCAGCGTGGCCACAATGACGAACGGCAGGACCACGGTCTGTCCCGTGAGGGCGCGAAGCGCCATCCCGCCCGCCACGCTGCCGGTCCAGATGGGCAGTCCGCTTCGCGGCACGGACAGCGGGTCACGCCATGCTCGGGCCCCCAGCCAGCCCACCGCCGCTCCCGCCAGGAAAGGCCAGGCGGTCAACAGCACGCCGGCCACAACATCTCCGCGCTGATGGGCGTCCCGCCCGATGCCGGCAAAAACCAGGATCAGGGCAGCATCGGCCGCCACGGCGGCCAGTACCCGGGGGAGGGAGGCCCGCTTGGGGGATTTCACAGTGCTGGAACTCATGGATTCGAGCCTAATGCCACCGTGCCGCCCTATCACCCGGGAGCGTTGTGTGCACCGGAGCGGAGCACTAGGCTCGAGCCGGAAGGGAGCAACCTATGCCACGCAATATCGGGACCTGCCTCTGGTTCGAAAACCAGGCGGAGGATGCGGCAGAGTTCTACACCTCGGTTTTTGATGATGCGAAAATCCTGAACGTTTCCCGGTTTGGCGACGGCGGCCCCGGGACTCCGGGAGAGGCAATCGCCGTCGACTTTGAACTGGAAGGGCGCAGGTTTACGGCCCTGAATGGTGCGAGGGGGTCCAGCTTTACGGAAGCAGTTTCTTTCGTGGTGGAGTGTGAGGACCAGGCCGCCGTGGACCGGTACTGGTCGGCGCTGACGGAAGGCGGATCGGAAAGCCAGTGCGGTTGGCTCAAAGACCGGTTTGGGGTGTCCTGGCAGATCGTGCCGTCGGCGCTGCCGTCGTTGATCGGGGGCCCTGACCCGCATGGCTCCCAGCGGGCCATGGAGGCGATGCTGGGCATGCGCAAGCTGGACATCGCGGAACTGCAGAAAGCCTACGAGGGCTGAAGTCAGCGGGTAACGAGGTCGTTGCCATATCCGGAGTCGCACTCGCCGTCATGGATGACTCCTTCTCCCGGGGCCACCACGTACTGGTCGCCCGGGTTGAAGACTGCGGTCTGGACGCCCGTTACCCGCAGGGCACAGTCGCGCACGAACCTGGCACTTTCGCCGTCGCCGCCGATCCAGATGTCAATCCATACCGAGGCATCCCCGTGGTCATCGGCGCCAACATGGCACGGTCCCTCCTCGGGTGTTGGGCCGTCCCCGCACGCGTCTTCCACAATGAAGTACCGGCGCACGTTGGGAAGGTAGATCCGCGTACCGGCCGGGAAGTCCAGGACGCTTCGCCCCGTTTCGCGGGAATGCCCGACGGCGATGGTCACCGGATCCTCGAAGGTTCCGGTTCCCCCGGCTACGTCATGCAGGACAGGATTGCTGATGATGGTGGAGCCGGGCGGAGTGTTGTCGTGCCAGGAATAGGCGGTCACGAACGTGTCGTCCACCACGGCCTCGTCGCCGTCCAGCGGCCGCGGGCCCTGGCAGGCCGCAGCCACAAGGAGCAGGGCTGTCACGCCGGCCGCCGCCAAGCCCACCCTGCGCATGCGCTGCCTCCAGCCGTCCCTGCCACCTGAAGCCTCAATTATTGGCCAGTGGCCGGACTGTATCAAGGCAGTCCAGTGAAGGACCTGCCGAGCACCTCAGCGAACATTCCCGGCTCTTGCTGCACTCCGCTGCAGCTGTGCGTGGCTCCGTCCTGCGGCGCCTCACAGGCCACGTCCCGGTTCAGCGACCACATGGACATTCGGCCCAGGCCGCGTTCGGCTGCGAAGGCTTCGAGCGCCTCGGCGTCGGCAAGGCTGAGTACATTGCCTTCCACGTCATTGACGCCGATCATTGGGGTCAGCCCGATCCTGTGCCAGACAGCGGAATTTCCGGTGGGCAGGCCGTTCTTCGCGAAGAGGGCGGCGAGCGCCCGGTGTGTTGCTTCGGCCGCCTGCACGGACGCATCCCGCATGGACTGGCCCGCCGGCAGCGGCCCGAAATTCATGGTCATGACATTCACGCCCGCCACGTCCACGCCGGCCCCCAGCATGGTCTGCACCGAGAGCTCCGCGGCAGGCGTCAGGCCGTCACGCGAGACAGGCAGGGTCAGCCACACCCTGAGTGGGTCCCCTGCCGGCCGGGCCGCCTGGAGACGTGCGACGGCGGCGGCGCGCCGTTCCGCTGCTGCCGCGTCGGACGCGCCTGCCCCTTCGATGTCGAGATCAACAACATCAGGCCTGTACCTGTCGATAACGGCCGCGTAAGCCCCGGTCAGTGAATCGACGTCGGGACAGGCCACCGCAAGCTCCGTGCCCCTTTGCCCGCCAAAAGAGACGCCTATGCTCCCGCCCGCTTTCCTAAAACTTTCGACTTGCGCGTCAAGTTCCAGCTTTTCATTGGCCAGGTCAAGGCCGTATGTCCCGCCCCATGAGGGCTCGCAGGGCCGGTGGGGGTCCGAGCTGACGAACGACAGGACTGGGGTTCCCTGCACGGCAGGCCGGTGGTGGAGCAGGTATCCGGGCGTCAGGGTCACGTCAACGTAGCCCCCAAACCACCCCGGACCCTGCCCGCCGTCATCCGTCGTGGCCTCCGGGACCGGCTGCCCGCCTGGACTGCAGGCAGCAAGGGTAAGCACCGCTGCCAGGAGGAAAACGAGCGTGCTCCTCATAATGCACGCCCACCGGGCCTCCTGTGCCCCTGCCGTTCCCCCTGCCGGCTGTCCCTGCCAAGGCCGTTCCTGAGACCACCCCGGCCCACGAACAGGAACGTGAGGATGGCCAGGGATCCGATGCCGAACCAGGGCAGCCAGTGCTGCAGCAGCATGTTGGGGGTGAAGAAGTAGCTGGTCAGGGCCGCCATGGCCAGGTTGTCCTCCACACTGGCCTCCACGCCGTGTTTCGGTACGAAAGGCGAAGGCAGCAGTGGTTCAAGGGTAGTGAAGGTGTAGCCCTGGGCCTTTGCCCGGGAAATGAGCTGCGTCAGCATTTCAAGGGTTGCGGTGGGGCCGCCGCCGACGTTGAGCAGCACGATGCGGCCCTTTCCATCCAACTCGGGCACAGCAGCGGTACTCCCCGGCTCAGAGCCCCTGTCACGCATGTCAAGGTCCTGGTTCAAGGGGAGGTAACCGAGGTGCTGGGCATGCAGCAGGGCCAGCGTCCTGCTTTCCGCCCCGCCGGCGGGGATGAGGAATAACCGGCTTTCGTAATTGTCCGCCGCACGCATCACCCGGTCCGTTCCAATGATCTGCTGCCGGTTGAACCCATCGTCCTGCGCGTGGAAGTCGCCATGGGACATGGTGTGGTTGCCCACCAGATGGCCCTCCCGGACCAGGCGCCGGAAAACGTCCGGGTGTTTGATGATGTTTTCACCCACCGTGAAGAACGTTGCCGGCATTCCTTCCTCTGCCAGGAGGTCCAGGATTCCAGGAGTGTACCGGGGGTCCGGCCCGTCAGCGAAGATCAGCGTGAGGGTTCGTTCCGGGAGGCGGCCAAAGGCCTCCACAACGTAGGTGCTGCCGCCGGCCAGCTCCGCCTCCTCGGCGGTAACCTCACGCCATACAGTGTTGGTGAACGGATCCCTCAGCAGGGTCTTGCCGGCCCGCCGTTCCACCAGCGCAACGCGGTTGAAGGCCGCTTCACCCGGCTCAAGCCCGATCGTGGGGATGTCCCCCAGGTCGCTTAGCCTCCGCAGGTCCTCGGGGAAGCCGGAAGCCTGCCCGTATCCGCCCTGTGGAACAAAAGCAGTGGCGGCTGGAAGCATCCCCACCACGGAAAGTACCAGCACCAGGACCCCGGATACCAGGCAGCCCAGGAGCCGCGAACGGTTGCCTGACGGATGGCAGGAAGCGGGTTCCACCCCGGACGGGAGAGGGGAGCGTCCTTTCGTCATCAGGCTCCCTGCCCCGCCCCAGGCGGACTGTCCGGCAGGCGCCGCACCATCCAGGCAGCTTCCCACCGCACGTGGTAACCGTCATCATCCTCCCGCTCTACCAGGACATGGGTAACGGTATAGGCGATGGCGTGGCCCGTGCTGGACCGGACCTTGACGGGGGCCCGCCGGAGCATCAGGATCGGGATGCCGGGGGACTGCCTCAGTGCCTCCTCCCGGACGGCATCGCGCTTCAGGGGTTCTGTCGCGGGGTGGGGGAGTACGGACAGGCCGGCGTTCCCGGGATCGGTATAAGGCGGTTGCGGCATTCGAGATCCTCCAAGGTCAGAACCTGGTGCACCAACGCCGTCTGCTTCAGCTGAAGGGGAGGACCGCTGCTCGATCGCCGCCCCCGGAGTGCAAGCGGCAAACCGAAGCCGTTATACCGCCATGGCAAAGACCTTATGGCTGTGGACGGTCCTTCGCATGCGTGGGAAGTACTCGAATGCGATTCGTCCGGTACCTGCCCACAGCCTTGTCTTTCCGGAGGGAACCAACCACTCATGCAGTAGTCTCTGGATGACTGAATTGACGAGTATTCCGTTGCTGGAGGCCCTGTGAACAAGCCGCTTTGGATCTGTTGCCTCCTCGGCGCTGCTGTGGGAATCACCCTGGGGCTCGCCGTCTTCGACAGTCCGTTCCTCGGCTTTGCGCTTGGCCTTGGGGTGGGAGCCGTCGTCGGAGCAGGGATCGGCGCCAAATCGTAGAAGGCGTGGACGCGGGCGACCAGCCGCGTGCCGCCGTCGGGCCTTGCAGCAAGGCTCCATGCCCGCGTGCTCCCAAAGAGATAGCGTGCTCTCCCCTTGGGGGTTGTGGAGAAACCGGCATTGACAAGTCCCGCCGCGGTGAGGATGCTCAGTTCTACAAATGGACCGCATTCTTACTGAGCCGAAATCAGGTTCCCATGGGCGACGACGGCTATGGAGAATTAAAACTGGACATGCTCGGGACCTGGCGCCTCCGCCGGAACGGAGCGGCGCTGCATGTTGCCACGCGGCAGCAGAGGCTTATCGCCGCTTTGGCCCTCAAGGGACCGCACCTGCGCAGCTACCTGGTTGGGCTGTTGTGGCCTGAGTACCCCGATTCGAAGGCTTTGGAGAGCCTGCGGGTCAGTGTCCACCTGATATCCCGCCAGGTGCCCGGTCTGCTGGTGAACGAAGGCCGGATGCTTTCCCTCAGTGATCGGGTGGATGTCGACCTGCAGCGGGTGCGGCTGCAGATCCGGGCGTTGGGCCAGGGAGAGTACGGCCCAGGTACCACGTCCCTCTTGCACGACCTGCGGGATGCGCAGCTGCTGCCCGGGTGGTACGAGGACTGGGTGATGATTGAACAGACGCGGCTTCAGCAGGAGCGGCTGCGGGCCTTTACTGATATTTCGACGGCGTCCCTTGCCTTGGGGGATATGGGGACAGCGGAGGCGGCTGCTGAGGCAGCACTCGCCGTCGAGCCCCTCTACGAGACGGCGGTGACGCTCCTTATCCGGGCAGAGATGGGGCAGGGAAACCCTGCCGCTGCACTCCGGGCCTACGAGCGGTACCGGCGGCAGCTGAAGGAAGACATGGGGCTGCCGCCGTCCAAGTCGGTAGGGGAGCTCCTGGCCGCCGTCCTCGCGGGCCAGTCCCGGGCGGGAAGGAAACGCCTAATTCCGGCCGGTGACTCCTGGTTGGGCGGCCAACCAGCTCTTCACCACTCGTAGTACTTCACCCGGATCCGCGGTGGTCACGGTGTTCTGTTCATCAGCAGCCGCTTGCCCGTAGGTAATTCTGGCCCTGAAACCCTGGGGGTGGCCTGGCTCATGCCAGGTACGGATGATCATGAAACCTGCGGAGGCACCCTGGGGGCCTGCTCCCGACTCACCGGCAGGTTCCGACCAATGATGGTCCCTCATGTACCGGCCGCCCTTCCCCGCTCTGGCCCAACGCTTGTGGGAAGATCCAGGCTTCTGTCCCGAGCCATCCCCCTGCTGCCTCAAGTTGCGGCGCCCGTGCCGGACACATTCCCCTTGGCTTCTCTGATCTTGCTCGAGGAAAATCAGGAGTTAGCCCGCGTTTCTGAAATATTGGCGCAAGATTGGCCAATGCCCTGTGACGCTTGCTGTGAAGCGTGGGATCAGGGGGAGGCGCCTGCGGTTTTGCATCGCAGTGCGCCATGACCCGTTTGTGCGTGGGGGCTTCCCGGTCATTCACGGCGTGCTCCTCTGACGCTGGCTCGCTTGAGTTCAGTAGACTGCCGGCGCCGTTACGGCCGCGTTACCGGGCAGGGGAGGGGCATGCCGGCAGGAAAAAGGGGGGGCGTAACGCTGCGGTAACGCCTGGGGTGGTGCACTCTGCCCAAGGGGCGCAGCGCCGCCCCGGAACCCTGGGGTTGTTGGTTCAGGAGGAACACGTTATGGGATTTCCCGGCGACGATGGCAGGTTGCCTGTGATCTACGTCCGCGGCTTCGCGGGAACCGGCTCCGCAGTAAACACCGCCGTGGACGATCCCTTCTACGGATTCAGCCAAGGCTCGGTGCACGTGCGTGCGGACAGCAACGGGCGGGCAAAGTTCCACCAGTTTGAGTCGCCAATGCTGCGGCTGGTGACCGACCACAAGTACGAGGTCCCGGTTCACGGAGACCAGTGGGCGTTCCTCAACAGTGCAGATGCCGGCTCGGTGAACCCGGCATCTGTGTGGATTCACCGGTTTTATGATGACTCGGCGGACACTTTCGAAGAGGACGCCGAGGCTTTCTCCTTTGAGGAAGCCGCCCGGGACCTGTTCAGGCTCATCCGGCTTGTCCTGGAGAAGACCGGTGCACCGAAGGTCTTCCTGGTGGCGCACTCCATGGGAGGGCTCATTTGCCGTTCACTCCTGCAGCGCGTCATTCCGGAAAGTGTCGCAGGCGACGACGGCGCGTTCGATCCGGCTGCTGGGGCGAAGTTCGTCGCCAGGGTTTTCACCTACGCCACGCCCCATGGGGGAATCCGCTTCGCCGTCGGGTTTGGCCTGCTTGAGAAGATCCGCGATGCCACCGGACTGCAGGGGGCCGACATTTTCGGGCCGGACAGAATGTACGAGTACCTTACCCCGCCGCCCCTCCGCGGAACGCTCACCCGCGAGTCCTTCAGCGGGACGGTGATGCCCCCCGGCGGGTTCCCGGTGGACGAGCTGTTTTGCCTCGTCGGCTCCAATCCGGAGGACTACGACGTCGCATTCGGGCTGTCCTCCAAGGCGGTGGGAGCGCGAAGCGACGGCCTGGTCCAGATCGACAATGCGGCAGTGCGGGGGGCGCCCCTGGCCGTTGTGCACCGCAGCCACAGCGGCCGGTATGGCATCGTCAATTCGGAGGAGGGCTACCAGAACCTCCAGCGCTTCCTCTTCGGCGATCTCAAGGTTGAGGTGGAACTCATCGGGTTCATCGTCGGAAAAACAGCCCCGCCCGATGTCGAGTTCCAGCTTGATGTGGGCCTGGCAATCCGGGGGCTTCCCGTAATGGTCCACGAACAAAGCGCCGCCCATTTCTGTCCGGTCCAGGTGGAGCACTGGAAGGAAGGCGACCCCATCGATTCACCCGTTCCGCTGCTGACCACGTTCCTTTCCTCGAAAGCGCCAAGGCCGCGCGTTGGCGGCAGGGAAGTGCCCCGGCTACGGCATGCACTCAGGCTCCGGCTCATGTCGATCAGGGAAAAGGAAGGGCATTTCTTCTTTGCCGACCATCTGGAACAAACAGAGGATTGGCAGGACACGCTCGTAGTGGAGATCCAGCCGCCCGGCCCGGATCGGCCGCTGCCTCAGGCCTGGGCCGCCTGGAACAGCACGATTCCCACGGCACTTCGTGACTGGAACCCGGAGGACAAGGACCAGCTCAAGGACAGCGACACCACGCCAAACCGGTGGCAGGGCCGAATTGACGTTCCGGAGGTTTCAAGGGAACTGCTCGGACCCAACGCGGGAATCAGGCTGACCGTAACGCCGCGGAAGCTGAAACTCTAGCGGGGGGTGACCGTGCACCAAATGCACTAATCCTTGTTCAACTGGGTAAGCGGGTTATCAGTTTGGGGCTTATTCTCTGTCCCCCGGCGGAGTCCAAGGTGTTGTTGATAACTGCTTGAGGTCACTGCCAAAGCGTCAGACCAAGTGGGCGAAGGGTCACGCCCAGACCAGGGGCTGCTATTTGCTTTTGAAGCTGAGCGTGTCCGCTCCGGCGGTCCAAGTCAGGGTGTCCTGGACGAACGCCATTTCGATGGGCCGGCTTAGGAATTGCATGACCCATTGCTCCTGCGCAGAAGACTCGCCGGCGCAGCCCATCGCCCCGACTGCGGGTTTGTCGAGTGTGAGGGTGTTCCCGTTGATCACCGCCGGAGCGCTGATCGGATTGCACGGGGTTTTCGCCCCGAACTGGAGCTCTCCGTTGACGGAATAAAGTTCCACTCTCAGCCCGCCTGCCGCAGCCCACGGCAGGTCGACGCCGTTGGATGTCGCCGAAATGCTGACGTATTGCGAACATGCGGCGGTCGGCAGGAATGACGCGCATGTCGCCGCGGGAGGCGTGGAAACGGTCGGGGAAGGCGTGCTGACGTCCGTCGCCGCTTGGTCGATGGTGCCTGACGCGCACGAAGTCATGAGCAGGCTGAGAGATAGCAGACAAAAACTGTTTCGCCATAATCGTGAATGCTTCATCGATTCCCCCTGAAGATGGAAGCTGGTCGGAGCCTATACGCGGGCGCGGGCTTTGTCACTGGGTTTCTTCCGCCGGTTGGTCGCGGCTGCGTTCTCGGGTGAAGTGGGGGTTCTTGCCAACGACGTAGCTTGCCATGGGTGCGCTGGTGGCTCCCGCGTGGCGGGACAGAGTCTGCTTGCTGTATCCGAGCATGCGTGCGAGTGAGGTCGCGTCGATTTCTTTGACCAGGCTCTGCAGGGTGGCGTTGCGGATGCCCTGGATGTTGACGCCCATCCCGCGAAGCTTTAGCAGGTGGGTGTTGGGGGAGCGGGGGGATCCTGCGCGGACGCCCGGGAAGAGCCAGCGCGTGTCGCGGTTGACTGTCTGCTGGCCGCCGCGGTTCTGGAGGTGGGCCCAGAACATGGGTGCCAGCAGCTCGGGGATGGGCGCTGGGTACCGGCCGAGATTGAGAAACATGCCCTTGACGGTCACTTCGACGTCGTCGATGGTGAGCATGGCAATTCTGCCGATGGGGATGCCATAGAGCAGGAAGATCAGCCCCGCGATGCGGATCGAGACGGCGACGTTGTCGGCCTCGATGAGCTTGCGGACGAGGTCCAGGCGTTCCTGTTGGCTGAGGACAGGTGTTGTTCTGGCCAACCGCGCAGCGACCTGGATGTCCTTCCCTGGCGTTTCCCGCTTGAGGTATTGGATGAAGTTCCGGATATGTCGCCGGGTCGAGGTGCCCTCGGAGAGGTATTCGTCGAGATGCATCTGGCGGATGGAAGATGCTGTCCTGCCGTGCTCGTCGTGGAGCCAACGGAGGAACTTTCCCGCCTCGGTGATCTCCTGTTTCGCCGAGCGCACGGCGTAGTTCATGTTCTTCGTCGCGGACGATTCCGCCCGAAGCCTTTTGAGGTGATGCCAGCGCGCAAAACGCTCGATGGGTGCGTGGATTTCCGGTGTAGTGGAGAGCTGGTCGAGGCGTTCTTCCAGCCACTGTTCAAACATGGCCAGCTGACGGTCTTCCTGGGCGGGAAGGATCCGGTTGTGGGTGAGGATTGCCCGGAGGTGCTCGACCGCCGGCGTCTTCGGAAGCTCGTCGAAGGCCTGGTGGGAGAGTTCGATCTCTCGGTCGCCGATTCGCTTGAGCAGTGACGCGGATCGACCGCCGTGGCCGCGCAGCCAGGTGTAGATGCTCTCGGGCCGGGTGGAGTCGGTCAATATCTTGATCAGGCGTTTTAGCCGCAGGTCGGGCGGGTCATTTGGCCTGAGGAGCTCGGTCAGATCGGTGGTGAGTACGCAGGAGATGCAATGCCCGCCGCGGAAGCGCTCAGCCTCGCGGCCGCAGTTGTCACAGGTGAGGTTCGTCGTGATGCCGGCGCACTCCCGGCAGATGTCCTCGCCTGTATCGGTCCGGCCGGGGAGCATTCTGTCGGCGCCGCAGAGCGGGCATCGGCCGTATCGGTGGGTTGCGTTCGTGAAGCAGATGCCGCAGATGCGTCCGTCTGGCCAACGGACCCGGATTTTTCCGGTGGTCTTTCCGCAGCGGTCGCAGCCCTCGCTCGTCCTGTTGGAGCGGGGACGGCCACGCGGCTTGAACTCACTGCTCATGGGGGCGGGTAATGCGCGCCCGAACCGGCCGGTAGGCGGCCAGAAGGGGGACATCCGTGCCGTCGCCGACCGCGGTTCGACGGCGCTGAGTGCGGGCGTCCGTTGCGGTGTAGGTGAGGATTTCGTTGGCTTCGACCTTGAAAATGTCGCAGAGCGCAGCCAGGACCTGGAACGAGATCCGATCCGGGTTCTGGCCGACGAGCCGGTAGATCTGCGACTCGGAGAGCGTAATGCCGCGCTCCCGAAGCGGAGCAACAAGATCACGGCTGTTTCGCATCCCGGCGCGTGCCATCAGCTCCTTGACGCGAAACTGGTAGTCGATCTGACGGTTCATCGTGGTGTCTTTCCG
This sequence comes from Pseudarthrobacter phenanthrenivorans Sphe3, assembly GCF_000189535.1. Lineage (NCBI taxonomy): Bacteria > Bacillati > Actinomycetota > Actinomycetes > Micrococcales > Micrococcaceae > Pseudarthrobacter > Pseudarthrobacter phenanthrenivorans. The sequence continues at coordinate 2,065,481 of NC_015145.1, read as the reverse complement.
GAAGGCGTTGTGGGTTTGGTCAGCACCCTGCTGTTGCTGGCCAGCAGGGTGCTGTTGAGAACGCGTTCGAGTTCGCGTGCGGCATAGTCGGGGGAGGGCAGGGTGTAGATCGTGGTCGTCGATGTGTGCTCGTGGCCAACCTGCATTGAGATGAACTTGGTGTCATATCCGTGCTCGGTCTGCATATGCGTGACATAGGACCGGCGCAGGGAGTGAAGATCAAGCCCCGGCGGAAAGCCGAGTTCATCAAGGAACCCGCGCATCCGAGCCCGGAGGTTCTTTTCCGGAACCAGGCCGCCACGGTCAGTCGGGAAGAGGTCGCCGACAGGCTGCCCATACCGGGGAAGACCGCGCCTGACCCAGTCATCAACCGCCTCGGCCGCCCAGTCCAGAAGGGTCAGGACGGACCGCTGTTTCTTGGGGGAGCCCTTCTGCGGCTTCCCGAACCGGACGCGCAGAATGCCGTAGTCACCAAAGTACGGGGCCTTAACATTGCGGGAAAAATCCACGAGGCTGAGGTGACGAAGCTCGTCGCGCCGAAGGCCCCAGCCGTAGGCGGTCTTGAAGGCCACGGCGTCACGCCAGGCGGCAAGAGCGCCCTTGCGCCCCGAATTAATGATCCGTTCGACCTCCAGGTCGGCCAGGTCGAAGAATGCCTGCAGCTCCTCGAGAGTGAAGGCACGCTTCTCTGGACCCATATCGGCATCCTGGACGTGCCGGGCCTTGTTGAACTCGGTGATCACCTGGGAAAAGGTGGTCCCGAAGAGCCGCCCGCAGTTCTCGTTCCACGGGTATTCAGGGTTGGTCGCATACTCGCAAAACAGCTTGATGTCCGTCTGGTACGCCCGGACGGTGGAAAGGGCAAGGTTCTCAACACCGCGCAGATGGGCGAACAGCTCATCCGCGTCGACCGGGCCCCATTCCCACGGATACTTGCCCGAGAAGTCCGACAGGCGCATCACCGAGGCGACCCGGCGCTTGGTCGTCTGCAGGGTGAAGTTCTGCGCCAAGTGGGATCTCTTCCACCCGGTGAGCACCTCGCTCAGGAACGCGTCACGATCCGGCTCCCGATTCGGCAGCGGCAAGAACGCGAGACCGCCGAACTTATCACCCAAGAAGCCTCCAATGCCGACTGCAAGTTTTGCAGTCAGAATGCAAAAAATGCAAACTGCGAGCCCAGGATGCCTGATACGACGCCAATTTGTGGACATGCAGCGCAGCACGTCCGGGCTCACCTGAACGGATCCCTGCCGTGACCAGACAAACAAACCGGCCGCTCACAGCCGTTATCTAGGCCTAAACAAGCCGTTATCGAGAGTGGACGTATTCGCAGAAATTGCGAACAACCTTTTTACAACTTGACATAATGTAGATTATCGGCGTTTGATCAGGATCGCGGCAGGGGTTGCCCAAGTGTCCCCGAATGCTTGAGCTGGGAACAAGTCCGCAGGTCATCGGCCCGGCCGGAACCGTTGCCTTAAAGCCGGGGCTCCTTAAGAATGGGTCAATGACGGTCTATGTGCGTTCACTCGAAACTGCAGTCCCGACAACAATGCTGATCCAGGCCGAAGCCCGGGACGTGTTTGCCGCCCAGCCGGGCCTGTCCAGGCTCGGGTCGCGGCTGGTGGGCACGTGCTTTGATTCAGCTGCCATTGACACCCGGTTCACGGCCGTTGAGGAACTGACGAATGAAGCCCGGTCCGAGGATCCGCAGTTTTACGACCCCCGGACGGGTCTGCTGCTGAATCCCAGCACCAAGGTCCGTAACGAGATCTTTGCCCGTGAAGCCACCAAGCTGTTCGTCCAGGCCGCCCGCTCCGCCATGGACGCCAACCCGGAACTCGATTTACTTGACATAACTCATCTCATCACAGTTTCCTGCACGGGTTTCTTCAACCCCGGGCCCGACTACAAGATCGTGCGTGAGCTCGGCCTGGATCCCGCCGTCCAGCGCTACCACCTCGGCTTCATGGGCTGCTACGCGGCTTTTCCCGCATTACGCGCCGCCAAGCTCTTCTGCGAGGCCGATCCAAACGCCGTGGTCCTGGTGGTCTGCGCCGAGCTCTGCTCCCTGCATGTCAGGACCTCGAACGATCCCGACACCATCATGGGCTCAGCCCTTTTCGCCGATGGTGCCGCAGCCGCCGTCGTCACTGCCCGGCCCGGCTCAGAGGAGCACGCCCTGCTGCAGCTGGACCACTTCGAGACGGTCCTCACGCCCGTTGGCGAGGATTCGATGGCCTGGAATATCGGTGACAACGGCTTCGAAATGGTCCTGGGCAACTACGTTCCACACATTATTGACGACCACATTGTGGGTGCACTGGAACCGCTCCTCGCCCGCGAACCGGGCCTGGCCGCCCTCCCCTACTCCGCCATCCCCCACTGGGCCATCCACCCGGGCGGGCGCAGCATCCTGGACAAGGTCGAATCCAGGCTGGGCCTCACGGAAAAGCAACTGCTCCCGGCCCGGGAAATTCTGCGGAACTACGGAAACATGAGCAGCGCAACGGTTCTCTTTGTGATCAGGAACATCCTGGAACAGGCCCCACAGGCCGGGGACGAACGGATCTGCTCCATGGCGTTCGGGCCCGGGCTGACGGTGGAAACGGCGCTGTTCACCAAGCTGCGGCAAGCACCTGCCCGGGCCTCCGCGTACCGGAAGCACCAGGCGAACCAGCAGGACCGCCTGCCCGTGGAAGCGCCGGTGGGCTGATTTCCGTGGACCTTCTGCTGCGGCAGCGCGCGGCGGGGGCCGTGGAAATCATGGACCTGCCGGACTGTGACCCGCAGGCCCTGGACAACACATACCGCCAGTTCGCCCTGATCAACCGTGTACTGTCCGGCTGGCGGCGTTTGTACCTCCGTGAGGTGCGCCCGTTCCTTGCCGACGGTTCGCGGCCGGCAACACTCCTGGACATCGGCTCCGGCGGCGGAGACCTTGCCCTGATGCTGGCCCGATGGGCGGCACGCGACCAGCTGACCCTCCACGTGACCGGCATCGACCCCGACCCGCGCGCCGCAGCTTTCGCGGCGCGGCGCACACCCGTCTCCGGGGTGGCGTTCCGGCAGGCCCATAGCTCCGACTTGGTGCGCGAGGGCAGGCAGTACGACTTCGTGATCTCAAACCACGTCCTCCACCACCTTGCGGCCGGCCAGCTTCAGGAACTGCTGGCGCACTCGGAAATCCTGGCCGGACACGCAGCCCTGCACAACGACCTGCGCCGGAGCCCGGCCGCCTACGCCCTTTTCAGCGCAGCGGCCCTGCCGTTTCGCCGGTCCTTCATCCGTGCCGACGGTCTAACCTCCATCCGGCGCAGCTACACGGCCCGGGAACTCGGGGCCATCGCTCCCCCAGGCTGGACGGTCCGGGCAGGAAGCGTGTTCCACCAGGTTTTGGCCTACGGCGGGAACTGACGTGGCGATAGACGTTGTGATTGTCGGCGCAGGGCCGGTGGGACTTTACTTGGCCGCACGCCTGCTCCAGGAGGGCCTCAGCGTCCGCGTCCTTGAACAGAGGAAGGGGCGGAACCTGCACAGCCGCGCCATCGGGATCCACCCGCCGGCCCTGGAAGCGCTGGACCGGCTGCAGCTGGCCGCGGCGATGGTGCAGGAGGGAGTGCCCATCCGGACGGGAATGGCAGTAAGCGGCGGGAAAACCGTGGGCACCATGTCCTTTTCGGGCGTGTCGGAGGAGTATCCGTTCGTGCTTTCCCTCCCCCAGTTCAGGACGGAACAGCTCCTGGAGGAACGCGTCCAGGCGTTCGACGGCGGGGCCATCGTCAGGGGCGCAAGGGTCACCGGACTGGAAGACGACGGCGACAGGGCCGCCGCCGTCGTCGAACCTTCTGAACGGGGAACGTCGCGCGGAGGGCGGTTTGAGGCCTCCTTCGTGGTGGCGGCAGACGGCGCACGGTCGCCGCTGCGCGATCTGCTGGGGGTACCCGTCAAGACCAGGCACTACCCGGACCACTACCTGATGGGCGACTTTTCCGACGCCGGGGACCACGGGCAGATGGCCGTCCTGTTCCTCGAACCGGAGGGGATCGTCGAGTCCTTTCCGCTGCCTGGCGGGCTGCGGCGGTGGGTGGTCCGGCTGGGCCGGCCCGCCGGCTCCTGCGATGCCGTCAAACTTTCCCGGCTGGTGCTGCAACGCACCGGGATTCTGCCCGCGGCAGGGACCAACACGATGCTCAGTGCCTTCAGCGTCAGGTCCACGCTGGCACGCCACACCGTGGCCGGCCGGGTGCTCCTCCTGGGCGACGCCGCCCACGAAATCAGCCCGATCGGCGGACAGGGCATGAATCTCGGCTGGCTCGACGCCGAGGCGCTGGCGCCGCTCCTTTGCGAGGCAGTGCGCTTGAAGCACCCCGGAAGCGGGTTCAGGGAATTCGAGGCCGCCCGGCATCGTGCCGCCGTAGTGGCCCGGCGCCAGGCCGAAGTCAACATGCTGCTGGGCCGGCCGCTGCCGCCGCCCCTCCTCAAACTGCGGAACTTTGCCCTTGGCGCCGCCGCTTCCTCCGCGGCGGTCAACCGCTGGACGGCCAGGCGCTTCACCATGCAGCAGGCCGTGCCGGCACTACGGCCTGCCGGCATCACGTCCGGTAGTAGCAGTCGTAACTGTCCTGGCTGATGATCCTGCCGTTGCTGACCACGAAAACCGAGGATGTCCTGGCCCGGATCCGTTCCCCCTTGTCCCAGTACGGGAGGTCCATCAGGACGGTGGCGGACCAGTCCGCCTCCACAACCACCCTGCCGCCTTCGCAGGTTGTCCGCGTGATGCTGAATTGCTGGTTCGCCACCACCTGACGGCTTTGGTCCGCACCTGCCAGGACCGAGGAGAGCGACCGCTTGGAACCCTCCGGGGCCAGGAGGTGCGGAGCTTCCACCAGCTCGAACGAATCAGCCAGGTAGGGCCTGATGCCGGCGGCACCTCCACCCGCTTCCAGCACACGGATAAACCCGAGGACGCAGTCTAGGGGGGTGGTTGTTTTGGTGGGGTATTCAGCCATGGAGACGACACTAGCCCAGCACGGCGGGAACGCTCCGGCACCACCAGTAGGCTTTTCTGCATGAGCCACACCCCGCCTGAAACCACCCTCAGCAGTGAACAGATCACGGAGTTGGTGGAACGGATCCTCTCCGCCGGCACCCTGCCGCCCATTGTGCAGGCGGGCCACCCGGCCCTCCGCCAGCGGGCCGCCGCCTATGACGGGCAGCTCTCTGCAGTGCAGCTGGACGGTCTCATATCCCTGATGCGGGAGGTCATGCATGAAGCCCCGGGCGTGGGACTGGCGGCGCCGCAGCTCGGCATCCCGCTCCAAATCGCGGTGGTTGAGGACCAGTACGATGTGGATCCTGAAGCGGCGGCCCTGCGCAAGCGGAGCCCCCTGGAGTTCCTGGCCATCGTGAACCCGCGGTACACGCCGCTGGGAACGGACATGGCCTCCTTTTATGAGGGGTGCCTGTCACTGAACGGGCTGCAGGCCGTGGTGGCCAGGCCGGAGAAAGTCCTGCTGGAGTTCCAGGCACCCGATGGCTCAGGAGTGCAGCGGGAATTCGAGGGCTGGCAGGCAAGGATCGTCCAGCACGAGACTGACCACCTGAACGGTGTCCTGTACGTGGACCGCGCGCAGCTCCGATCACTGAGCAGCAACGCAGAGTACGCAGCCCACTGGGCCGGGCCCGGCATCGGCAAGGCCAGTGAGGGGTTGGGATTCGACGCCGGCCCTGCCGGTATCAGCGTCCGCTGAGTTCCGGGCCATGGCTCCAGGGCCGGCGCGGTGCGCGGGCAATAGGATGGTGTCCATGCCCTCCACCCCCGGCCTTTCGCTGCTGTGCCCTGTCTGCTCCGATCAGTTGCAGTTGCAGGAGCCACCGGCCCCGGGCCAGGGCCGGCTGGCATGCAGTTCCAGCCACAGTTTCGATGCGGCCCGGCAGGGCTACTACAACCTGCTCGTGGGAAAAGGCACAGCCTTCGAGGCCGACACGGCCGAGATGGTGGAAGCGCGCTTCAACTTCCTGGCGGCCGGGCACTACCGGCCGCTGGCAGACGCCGTGGCGGCCGCCGTCGTTCCCCTGCTCTCCGGGGATCCCGCCGTCGTCCTGGATTCGGGAACCGGGACCGGGCACTACCTTCGCACGCTGCTGGATGCTGCAGCGGCGGGGCGGCGGAACGTGGCGGCCGTGGGGCTGGACATCTCGAAATTCGCCCTGCGGCGGGCTGCCCGCCTTAACCCCGAGGCAGTGAACCTGGTCTGTGACGTCTGGCAGCCCCTGCCGGTGGCGGACAACTCCGTGGACGCCATCACCGTCATTTTTGCCCCCCGGAACGCACCGGAGTTCTCGCGCGTCCTGCGGCCGACCGGGAGGCTGGTGGTAGTGACCCCGCGTTCGGGACATCTGGCCTCCATCGCAGCGCTCACGGGCATGCTCGGGATCGAGGAAGGCAAGGACGACCGTCTCACCTCGTCCATGGCGCCCTACTTCGAGGTGGAGGACACCCACCACGTTGACTTCCGCCTCGCACTGACGCACAAAGAAGCAGCAGATGCGGCCTTTATGGGCCCCGCCGGCCACCACTTTGACCGCCAGGCCATCGCCGCCCGGCTGGCGGACCAACCCGGGATCATCGAATCCGAAGCCAGGTTCCGGCTCACGCTCTTCCGCCATGCCGCGCCCGGCCTTCTGTAACTAAGGCCGGCCCCGCGTAGGGCCGGGACCGCGCTCAAGCAAGCGGCGTAACGACTTGGCCACTATCCCCGGCAACAGTCCCGGCCCCGCCCGCGGAACGGCCCGCGGCACTAGGATTGAAGGACAGTTACTGGACGGTCCGCGGACGCGCGCCGCCGTAGCGAAGGGGGAACTCAGTGTTCGAATGGTTGGGCGAGAACTGGTGGGCAGTGTGGCTCACCGCTTTCCTCGCCTTCGCAGTGGTCGAGATGATCACGCTCGACCTTTTCTTCATCATGCTCGGCGGAGGCGCCCTTGCCGCCCTCGTGGCTGATTTTGCCGGCGCCGACGCGTGGCTGCAGATCGTGGTCTTCTGTGTCGTCTCCCTGCTCATGATCGCCTTTGTCCGCCCGGTTGCGCTGTCCCACCTCAAGAAAGGTCCCTCTGAGCAGCGGACCAACGTGGACCGGCTGATCGGAGAACAGGCCGTGGTCATGGAACCGGTGACCTCGGATGGCGGGCTGGTCAAGATCGGCGGGGATATCTGGAGCGCCCGTTCGGCTGCCGGGGTCCTGCCCGCCGGGCAGAAAGTCGTTGTAGCCGCGATAGATGGAGCCACCGCCGTAGTGTCGGCAGCGCCGGACGCCGACCGCAAGTCCTGATACAGCCTGAACAATGGGGAAAAAGGAGATGTATGGATAACGCAGGAGGAACCGCACTGGCCATTGTGCTGGTGGTCCTGATCGTGTTTGTGATTATCGTCCTGGTGCGGGCAGTGAGGATCATTCCGCAGGCGCGGGCAGGAGTGGTGGAACGGCTGGGCAAGTACCAGCGCACGCTCAATCCGGGACTGACCATCCTGATTCCTTTCGTGGACCGGCTGCTGCCGTTGCTTGACCTCCGTGAGCAGGTTGTGTCCTTCCCGCCGCAACCGGTCATCACCGAGGACAACCTGGTGGTCTCCATCGACACCGTGGTCTACTTCCAGGTCACGGACCCGCGCGCCGCAACGTATGAGATCGCCAACTACATCCAGGCCGTCGAGCAGCTGACAACCACCACGCTTCGCAACGTGGTGGGCGGCCTGAACCTGGAGGAGGCACTGACCTCCCGCGACCAGATCAACGGCCAGCTCCGCGGCGTCCTGGACGAGGCCACCGGCCGCTGGGGCATCCGCGTTTCCCGCGTGGAGCTCAAAGCCATCGATCCGCCGCACTCCATCCAGGATTCGATGGAAAAGCAGATGCGGGCGGAGCGTGACCGCCGGGCGGCCATCCTCACCGCGGAGGGAACCAAGCAGTCCGCCATCCTCACGGCTGAAGGACAGCGGCAGGCCTCCATCCTCGCGGCTGAAGGCGACGCCAAGGCAGCCATCCTCCGTGCCGACGGCGAGGCCCAGGCCATCCAAAAGGTCTTTGACGCCATCCACCGCGGGAACCCGGACCAGAAGCTGCTGGCCTACCAGTACCTGCAGACGCTGCCCAAGCTCGCGGAGGGTTCATCCAACAAGCTGTGGATCATCCCCAGCGAGGTGGGCGAGGCGCTCAAGGGAATCGGCAGTGCCTTGGGCGGGACCAACCCGGAAACCGGCAAGGGCCTCTTTGATGAAGCCGGAGCGGAACCGTCCGAGCCGCGGCCTGTCCGGGCTGCCGGCCCGGCTGAATAGCCGTCCAGTGGGCCAAAAGGAGGGACCCGTGTTGCAGCGGATCCCTCCTTTTGGCTGTTGACGCCGGACCCCGGTATAATTGTGTATTTGTCCGGCAGGAGCAGATCCGCTGGAACAACAAGGCTTCGCGATGCGTTGAATCTAAAGATGCAGCACAGAGCACAGACTAGTCCGGCGGCGCTTCGGTGCCTCGGCTAACGCGGTGTTGTCCACCGCGAACCGACCAGAGGGAGAAATCATGAGCGATCGCAGCCTGCGGGGCATGCGCCTTGGCGCGCAGAGCATGGAGACAGAGTCCGGAGTCGAGCCGGCTCCGCGCCAGCGCGTCGAGTACCGGTGCGAGGACGGCGAACAGGTCTTCGTCACTTTCTCCTCCGAAGCGGAAATTCCCCCGGTCTGGGTTTCCAAGACCGGCAAGGAAGCCCTCCTGGTTGACGGCGAACGCCCTGACACCAGCAACGACAAAGCGGTCCGCACCCACTGGGACATGCTCCTGGAACGCCGCTCACTGCCGGAACTGGAGCAGATCCTTGAGGACCGGCTGACCATCCTGCGCGAACGCCGCGGAGAACGCCGCTCCGCCTAAGAAACAACGGCCGCAGGACCTCGCGTCCAGGCTAAGAAAAGAGGGGCTCCCTGCACGGTTCGTGCAGGGAGCCCCTCTTTGTGTTCCAGTTCGTAGCCGGTGGCAGCTACTGCGCCTTCCCGCGCGGCGCCTTGCGCATCAACGTGTTCCAGCGTGCTTGCAGGCCCCACTTGGTGACGTTGACCATTGCTTCCACCACGATGTTGCCGCTCATCTTTGAGGCACCGAGTTCGCGCTCCACGAAGGTGATGGGCCGTTCCTCGATGCGCAGCCCCATCCGGGCCACCCGGAAGGCGAGGTCAACCTGGAAACCGTAGCCAACGGAATCCACCTGGTCCAGGTTGAGCTTTTCGAGCGTGGTCCTGCGGAAGGCGCGGTAGCCGCCGGTGACGTCCTTGATCTTCAGGCCGAGCATGAGGCGCGCGTACGTGCTTCCCACCCGGGAGATCGCCTGGCGGTACAGGGGCCAGTTGACCACCTTGCCGCCGGGAACCCAGCGGGAGCCCATGGCCAGGTCAGCGCCCTGTTCAACGGCTTCCAGGAGTTGGGGAAGCTGCTCGGGCTGGTGGGAACCGTCCGCGTCCATCTCAACCAGGATGTCGTAGCCGGCGTCCAGGCCCCACCGGAATCCGGCGATGTAGGCTGCTCCCAGCCCTTCCTTGCCCTTGCGGTGCAGTACGTGGACCTGGGCATCGTCTGCAGCAAAACGGTCCGCAAGCTGGCCGGTGCCGTCAGGGCTGTTGTCGTCCACCACCAGAACGTCCGACGCCGGGACTGCCGCGCGAAGCCGCTGAAGGGTCCTGGGCAGCGATTCCAGTTCGTTGTAGGTGGGAATGATGGTGAGGACGCGCACAGGGGGCCTTTCCTGGGGGAAACGGTCATTGTGCCCGGCCGTGAACGGATCGGCGGCGGGCGCAACTACCCATTATAGGGTGGCGGGGACTTTGTCAGGACCGAAGGGCGGGGCTTGCGTAAAGTTCGCTCCCGTCCCGGACGGTCTGGAGGCACACCGGATCGGCACCCGTGTCCAGTGCCGGCAGCAGCGGCGTCCGGGCCCTGGGGTCGGTGCTCCAGGACTGGACCCGGCCGTCCGCCACTTGGACCATCAGTTCTTCGACCTCCCAAACGGCAAAACTGGCAGGGGCGCCCGGCACAAGCTGCCCCGCCATGGGGTTGGGGTACCTGGCGGCACGCCAGCCGGCACGGGTGTGGCCCAGGAAAGCCGCCCGGGCGGAAATCCGCTGGTCCTGGTTGTGGTGTTCCACGCACGCCCTGACGCTTGACCATGGACGCAAGGGGGTCACCGGGCTGTCACTGCCGAAGCAAACGGGCACACCGGCTGAGTAAAGGGTGGCGAACGGGTTCATGGAACTGCTGCGTTCCCCCAGCCTTTGCTCATAGAGGCCTCCCGGTCCACCCCAGGCAGCATCGAATGCAGGCTGGGCACTGACGGTTACCGAGTAGCGGGCCAGAGTTTCCACCGCCGCCGCATCCAGCATCTCCACATGCTCAAAGCGGTGGCCTGCGGCGCGGACCCGCTGCTCCCCCACTTCCGCGGCCGCACGCTCCAAGGCCTGCAGGGCGGCATCGAGCCCAGCGTCGCCAATGACGTGGAACCCGCCTTGGACACCGGCAAGGGAACACGCGGCCAGGTGCGCCGCGGCCTCTTCCACGCTGAGGTACAGGCTTCCCTGCTCGCCGGGCGAGTCCGTGTATGCGGCGCGCAGGGCAGCGGTCCGGGATCCCACCGAGCCATCGATGTTCAGGTCGCCGGCAAGGCCCCGCACGCCGGACCCAAGCTGCTCAAGGATGCTGCGGGCATGGTCTTCAGAGGTTGCCAATTCACCCCAGTAGGGAAGAACTTCGGGCACACCTCCCGGGCTGCTGTTCCATCCTGCCGCCAGCCGCAGGTCCTCAAGGCCGCCAATATGGGGCGCCCCCATCTCCGCCACTGCCACGTAGCCGTTCGCGGCAGCTTCGGACAGTGCACGTGCTTGGTGGCGCCGCAATGCTTCGTCCGGAAGCCGGCGCGTTGCCTGCCGCGCAGCCGTGTGCGCAGCCCGCCGGACCGTGGCGCCGCCGTCGTACCCGTCCAACCCGCGGACCCCTGCCGCACCAGCCAGGGACTCGGAAACCAACGCCGAATGCACGTCCACCCTTGCCAGGTACACCGGCCGCCCGGCCGAAGCCCGCTCCAGTTCACCGGCTGTGGGCAGGGTGCCATCAGCCCAGGTGGTTTCATCCCAGCCATGGCCCAGGACCGGACCGCTGCCGGGAACTGCTGCCACAGCGTCGAGCAGTTCCCTCGCCGACCGGATCCCTGCCAGCTGGAGGGAATCCAGGGCGATGCCCGTTTCCGTCAGGTGCAGGTGCGAGTCCACGAATCCTGGTGCCACCAGGGCTCCCCGAAGATCGATGATCTCCATCGAGCTGTCAGCGATGGACGAGGCCGCCTGCTCGGATCCCACCCACGCGACGGTGTCGCCGTCCACCAGCATGGCGGTGGCAAACGGATCTGCGGCTGTGTAGACCGAGCCGTTGCGGTAAAGGATTGGGGTGGGGCGGGCGGCGGGCAGCGGTTCAGACTCGGACATACGGGGCAATGCTCCTGGCGTTGGGGGCGGGCGGCCGGGGCACGGCCGGCAAGGCGTAACAGAGGGGCAGGGAAACCTGCGGGGCGGGAAACCTAGAGGACCGAGGAATAAGCCACGACACCACGGCGGATCAGCTTGATGGCCTCGGTGCAGAGCCTGGCCAGGCGGGGATCAAGTCCGGGAATCTTTGCGAGCTGGTCCAGCAGGTCCACCACCTGCTTCACCCAGCGCACGAAGTCTCCGGCAGCCAGGTCCGTGCCGCTGAGGACATCCTGGAGGTGGCGGCCGCGTGCCCACTTGTAGACAGGCCAGATGAGCCCCAGCTCAGGTTCGCCGGTCAGCGGAAGCTTGTTTTCCTCCTCCACGTCCTCCAGGGCGGACCACTCGCGGACGACGATATCCACCGACGTTTCCAGGGAAACACTGGGCATCCTGGGACGCAGCCCGCGGTCCTCACGTTTGGCCTGGTACACCAGCACGCTGGCCAGCGCCGCAACTTCGGCAGCATCGAGGTCATCAAACGCGCCCAGCCGCAACGACTGGGAGATCAGCAGGTCTTTTTCACCGTAGATCCGGCGAAGCCGCTGCCCGTCAGGACTGATGGACAGGCGGCCGTCTGCCGCCGGTTCCAGGTAACCGTAGGCGGACAGGACATCGCACACCCGGTCGAAGGTCTTGGCGATCGTATTCGTACGCCCCTGGATCTGCCGGACCAGTCCGTCCGTCTCGCGCCGCAGCTTCCACCAGCGCTCAGACCAGCGAGCATGGTCCTCCCGTTCACTGCACCCGTGGCAGGGGTGTGCACGGAGGGCACGGCGCAGGTCCGCGATGCGCTTCTCCTGGTTCGGCAGGGTGGTGGCGAGGCCGAAGTCATGGTTGCGGTTGTTCCCGGGGGCGGGCGGCCGGTTTTCCCGCAGCGCGTTCCGTGCCGACGAGGCGAGGTCGCGCCGGGACTTGGGGACCTTTGCGTTGAAGGACTTGGGAATGCGGATACGCGTTACGGGCGCAATGGGGCCTTCCAGGTCATCCGTTCCGATCCTCCGCAGCTGGTTGTCCAGGGTGAGGACGGCAGGCCGCGGCTCACGGCTGCTGTGGTCAGAGCTGAGGACGATCGCAGGGCCCGGCGCGCGGCCGCCGGGGACGTCCACCACGTCTCCTGGGAGAAGCCGCGCCAGTGAATCGTCGTTCAGGGACTTGCGCGCACGGGACCTGGTCTTGGACGTGGCATTTTCCGCGTCGGAGAGCTCCCGCCTCAGCCGTGCGTACTCGGTGAAGTCACCAAGGTGGCACGTCATCGACTTGGCGTACCCGGCCAGCGACTCTTCCCGGCTGCGCACCTGCCTGGCGAGCCCCACCACGGAACGGTCCGCCTGGAACTGGGCAAAGGATGATTCAAGGATCTCGCGCGCCCTGGCCCGGCCGAACTGGGCCAGGAGGTTGATGCTCATGTTGTACGTGGGCCGGAAGCTCGAGTTCAACGGGTAGGTGCGCCTGGAGGCCAGGCCTGCCACCGCCGTCGGGTCCGTGCCCGGCTGCCAGAGCACCACGGCGTGGCCTTCGACGTCGATCCCGCGGCGGCCGGCGCGTCCCGTCAGCTGGGTGTACTCCCCTGCCGTGATGTCCACGTGGGCTTCACCGTTGAACTTGTCCAGCTTCTCCAGCACCACCGACCGGGCCGGCATATTGACCCCGAGCGCCAGGGTCTCCGTGGCAAAAACCGCCTTGACCAGGCCGTCTGCGAAGAGCTTTTCCACCACTTCCTTGAAGGTGGGCAGCATGCCGGCGTGATGTGCCGCAAAGCCTCGGATCAGTCCGTCCCGCCAAGTCCAGAACCCCAGGACGTCCAGGTCGTCCGGCGGAATGTCGTGCCCGGCTTCGTCCACGCGCTGGGCGATGATGCGCTGCTCCTTCTCCGTGGTGAGCCACAGCCCGGATCCCACGCACTGCGCAACCGCAGCGTCACAGCCCGCCCGGGAAAAGATGAAGGTGATGGCGGGCAGCAGGTCCATGCGGTCCAGGCTCGCAATGACCTGTGGCCGGCTGGCCGGACGGATCCCCCGGTCGTCGCCGAGGCGGCCGGGGCGGTCATTGCCGCGCCTGCTGCGCTGGCCCCGTCCGCCAGGTCCGCCCGGACGCCCGCGGAAGCTTTGCTGGCTTTCACTGCGCGCCACTGCCAGGAGGTCGGGATTGACCTCGAAGCCGCGTCCCTTGGAGCTCTCCGCGGACGAGACCGGTTGCGTCTCACCCTCCTCTACAGGAGGGGCGATTTCGTCGAAGGTGGTTTCACCGGCGAACAGATCCATGATCTGCCGCCCCACCATCACGTGCTGCCAGAGGGGCACCGGCCGGTGCTCGGAGACAATGATGTCCGTGTCGCCGCGGACGGTGTCCAGCCACGCGCCGAACTCCTCGGCGTTGGAGACGGTGGCGCTGAGCGAGACCACCTGCACCTCACTGGGCAGGTGGATGATGACTTCCTCCCAGACTGCGCCGCGGAAGCGGTCGGCCAGATAGTGGACCTCGTCCATGACCACGTAGCCCAGATCGTCCAGGGTCGCGGAGTCCGCGTACAGCATGTTCCGGAGGACTTCGGTGGTCATCACGACGACGGGCGCGTCACCGTTGATGCTTGTGTCGCCGGTGAGCAGGCCTACTTTGTCCGCACCGTACTTCTCGGAGAGTTCGGTGAACTTCTGGTTGCTGAGGGCCTTGATGGGTGTGGTGTAGAAGGCCTTCAGGCCCCGCTGCAGGGCGAGGTAGATGGCAAACTCACCCACGATGGTTTTGCCTGCCCCGGTGGGCGCCGCCACCAGCACGCCCCTGCCCTCCTGCAGGGAACGGCAGGACTGCCGCTGGAAGTCGTCGAGCTCGAAGTCGAGGGTCCGGATGAAGGCGCCCAGGTAGGTGGCTGCTTCCGCCCTGCGTTCGGCACTGGCACGGTACCGCTCGGCCGGTGAGAGTTCTTCGAAGTTTTGGGAGCCGGCCGCGGACGGTCCGGCGGAAGTAGGCCCGGTGTTGGAGGACATACCCCAAGCCTAACGGGCGCTTACAGGTTCTTCAGCTCACTGCCCGGGGTGGCGATGTCAGCGGACGCCTCGGTTTCGGCCATGCGCTTGGCCTGGCGGCGTTCCCGGCGCTTGTCATTCATGAGGCAGATCCCGATTGCAGCGAAGAACAGCACCAGCAGCGGGCCGGCCAGCATGAACATCGAAATGGCGTCCGCTCCCGGAGCTGCAATGGCGGCCAGGACGAACACCAGGAACACCGTGATCCGCCATGCTTTCAGGATGGTCTGGCCGGAGATGACGCCGGCCATGTTGATGCCTACGAGGACCACCGGGACCAGGAAGGCAATGCCCAGCACCAGGACCATCCGGGTGACGAACTCGATGTAGGTCCTTGCGTCAATGACGCTTGAGGAGCCGTCAGGGGTGAATTGCGTCAGGGCGCGGACCACCTGCGGGACCACCAGCCAGCCGGCCCAGATCCCGGCAAGGAACAGCGGGACGGCCGCGGCCATGTACCCCAAGGTGTACCGGCGTTCCTTGGAGGTAAGCCCGGGAGTGATGAACGCCCAGAGCTGGTAGATCCAGATGGGGCTCGAGATGACCACGCCAATGAGCAGGGACATCTGGAGCTTGAAGTCGAACGGGGACGCGATGGTCCCGAAGTTGATCGCCGAAAGCCCGCCCGTTTGCTGCGAGATGCGGTTGACCGGATCGGCCAGCGCCTTCAGCAGCGGATCGTAAAGTATCCAGCCTCCAATGCCGCCAATGACGACGCCGACAGCCGACTTGATCAGCCGGTTTTTCAGCTCTTTGAGGTGGTCCCAAAGAGCCATCCGCCCCTCTGGGTTGGCTTTACGGGCCCGCGACAGTGCCACTGGGGGTCAGGCGCGGTTCGACGGCGGAACGTCAGTGCCGTCTGTCGGCTCACCGGGCTTCGCCTTGGGGTGGTTCACGATGGTGCCTTCCACCGGCCCCGAAGCGTCGGTGGGTTCGTTCTTGCCGTCGTTCTTCATTTCCTTGACCTCGGACTTGATGATCCGCATGGACTGGCCAAGGCTGCGTGCCATGGCCGGAAGCTTGGGCGCGGCAAAGAGCAGCAATGCAACAACAATGATGATTACGATGGGCCAGGGGCCATCAAAGAGTCTTCCCATGGGAATTCCTTTCGTCTTACTACATTTTACTTCTATGTGAAGTCAAGATCGCCGAGCGCCTGCGGCTGGCCCCGGTCCGTTTTGCGCTGCACTCGCCGGAGGCGGCGTTCTTCCCGTCGGGATGACTTGGATGCCTCGTAATCATGTCGCATGACCGACGGCGAGGCAAAAACTGCCGAGCCCGGGACGGGCCTGGCGGGATCTGCAGGATCTTCGGGTGCGTCCAGTGGACCCAACCGCCCCAGTTTTTCACCGGCCTCGCCCAAATCCTTCACGGTCGCCATGAACTGGCGGAACAGCCGGATGCCCAGCAGGAGATAGAAGAGCAGGGCAAGAGAAACAAGTGCGACCCATATCAGGATCCATGACCACCAAGGCATGCTGAGAAGTCTAGCCTCCGTACCTGGCCAGGGCTGCCGCCAGCCACTCCCGGGAGGCTCCAGCCAGTTCCGTGGGTGCCAGGATGCGGACTGCACCGCCGTGCTGGGCCACAAACATGGGCAGCCAGTCGGTGTTGCTGAACCTGATTTCGGCAACCAGCCCGCCGTCGTCGAGCCCTGCCGTGCGCTCAGCATAGTAATCATCGGCGAGCCCCCTGCCCTGGCGGGTGAGCTGGACGGTGACCACGGCGTCGTCGTCCCCGGCGGTGAAGAGTTTGGCAGGCACGCCCTGTGCGGGGGTGGTCCCTTCCGGAACCGGAAGGCCGTTGGGGTGTACTTCCTGGATCCGGTCCAGGCGGAAGTTCCGTAGTCCTTCCACTGAATGGCAGTAAGCCTCGAGGTACCAGGTGTTGTCCAGGGAATAGAGCCGCAGGGGGTCCACATCCCGTACGGTGATGCTGTCGCGCTGCGGGGAAAGGTAGGACAGGCGAAGCTGGGAGCGCGATTCGACGGCGTCCCGCAAGGTAGCGTGCGTGGCGGCATCCGCCGGCGCCACCTCGGGCGCTGCCAGTGAGGCCGCGCGGAGCCCTTCCTCGCCGGCTGCTGCAAGGAGCTTCAGCGTCACGGATTCCAGGGCACCTCCCCCGGCAACCTCCGGGAGGCTGTTGAGCGTTTCCAGCCCGGTCAGGAGGGCACACGCCTCCTCCACGGTGAAACGGACTGGTTTGGTCAGGTCCAGGTCCTGGGTGATGTAGACGTGGTCGTCCTCCCACTGGATATCCAGCAGGTCATCCGGGTAGCCCTCCGGAAGCCCGGAGCAGATCAGAATCTGAAGATCATCCTCCAGTTCCCGCCTGCTGATCCCGAACTGGTCCGCCACGTCCTGGATGTGCAGGCCCTGGTTGTGCACCAGGAAGGGCACCAGCTGCAGCATGCGCTTGAGCTGGTCTTCGGAGGTCCGCGCACGGGCCGGCCGCGTGGGAACATCGGCAAAGTGGAAGTCCGGGACAGGTGCGGCGCTGAAGTCCGCGGCGGCCCGCAGCCTGCGGCGGACAGCGTCAACAAGTTCGGCCGGGGCAATTGCCAAGGCCTCCGGTCCGTATGAGGCGAGCTCTTCAGCCAGGGCTTCCGGGTCCCTGTACTGGACGCGGAGCCGTTCATAACCCGCAGCCGGCGTGCCGGGCATACCGTCACCGGCCGCGTTGCCATGAGGCGCTGCGCGGCGCCGCAGCGCCAGGAGGCGACCTTCCCGGACATCGACGACGGCGGTGCGGAGCGGCAGTTCGGGGAGGCGTTCCAGCTCCTGCCGGATGTTAAAGTCCTGCGGAGGGGTGAAATGTTCACGCTCCAGCGTCGACACTGCGCTGGTGAAGCGCGACAGGCGAAAATGGCGCGGAGCGTTGCGGGCGCGGTCGTATCCTGCCAGGTACCAGTGTCCGAACCGGCTGCCCAAACCCCACGGCTCAACGGTCCGCAATTCCTCCGTGCCGGTGCTGCCGGCAAGGTAGGTGAACGTGACGGGGTGCTTGGCGTGCATGGCCGCAACGAGGTCGTCGAAGGCCTGGCCGGCAGGTTTGATCCTGGGTTGGACACCGTCCGGGAGCCTGACGTCGGCCATCGTTCCGGACGCCTGCAGCTTTCGCAGGGCACTTTGCGCGGCGGTGCCCAAGGCCGCCCTCTCCCAGAGCTGGGATGCCAAAAGGAGGACTGTCCATTCCTCGGGGCCCAGCTGGACGTCCGGCAGCCGGTTGGACTCCTTGCCGATCCGGTAGCGGGTGGTGGCGGGGTCGTCCTCGCTCCAGCCCATGTCTGTGAGCGTTTCGACCTCGAAGCCGAACTTCCGCAGGTCGCTCTTGTCCCGCTCAAACATCCGGCCAAAGGATGCTTCACTAGCGGCGGTGTCGCGGTAAATGGTTTCCCGCAGTTCGCTGCGGCGCAGGCCGTACCTGGTGTTAAGCAGGGCGATCAGCAGGTTGAGGAGACGTTCTGTACGGGATGCGGACACCCTCGTTACGTTACTAAACTCCGCCGCCGAACGCAGGAAGCGCGGCAGCACCGGAACCTTTTGGTTCCAGGCGCTGCCGCGCTTCCGGACTGGCTGGTGCTGCCAGGCTGCTGTTGTCAGCGGACGCCGACGAGGTCCACCACGAAGATCAGGGCTTCGTTCGGCTTGATGGCTCCGCCTGCTCCGCGTGAGCCGTAGGCCAGCTCCGAGGGGATTTCCAGGCGGCGGCGGCCGCCGACTTTCATGCCCAGCAGGCCCTGGTCCCAGCCCTGGATGACCTGGCCCACGCCGACCCGGAAGTCCAGCGGTGCGCCGCGGCCCCACGACGCGTCAAACTCTTCGCCGGTGGACCAGGCCACGCCCACGTAGTGGGTGGATACGGTGTCGCCGGGCTTGGCTTCACGGCCGTCGCCCTCAATGAGGTCGGTAATGACCAGTTCCGTGGGCACATCGCCCTCGGGGAAGTCGATCTCGGGCTTCTGGCGGTCGAAGTCACGCTGACCAAATGACATGGTTGCTCCTTTTGATGTCTGTGTTGCTCGTGCCTGTGTTGCCCGTGCCCGTGTTGCCGGTCACGGTGCCGCGGCGGGACGGCCGCGGCCTGACTGCAAGTCTTCCTACTTCGCGCCGAGGATGTCCACTACGAAGACAAGGTCGCCCTTGGCCTCGCCCTGCCCGGCGTCGCCGTAGGCAAGGTCCTTGGGAATGACCAGCAGGACCCGTGAGCCAACCGTCTTGCCGGCGAGGCCCTGGGTCCAGCCCTTGATGACGCCGGTGAGCGGGAAGCTCGCCGGTTCACCCCGGTCAAAGCTGGAGTCGAACTTGGTGCCGCCTGCCAGGGTGACACCCACATAGTTCACGGTCAGGGTGTCGGATTCCTTAACGGTGGCGCCGTTCCCCTTGATGAGGTCCTGGGAAACGAGGGCCGTGGGGGCGGCTACGCCTTCGACGTTGATCTCGGGTACGCCCTCGGCGTTTTCGGTTACCTTCGGAAGGCCGGCCGGCGGGGTAACGGTCTCGCCCTCGGGCTTTTCAAGTACGGGTGCCACGTCCTCAGCGGACAGCACCTTGATGACCAGGAGCTGAGTGGGCTGTGCCTCGCCACCAGCTGCTGCGGCCTGTCCCGGAACGGCCAGTGCAAGGCTGGAGCCCACCTTGGCGCCTACGAAAGCGTTGTAGATTACTTCGCTGCCGGTCTTCAGTTCCTCGTTGAGCTCCAGGGGCTCGGGTTCGTTCGGGAACGTGTCCTCAAGCGTGGAGCCGTCAGCGGCGTTGAGGGCGAGGATCGAAATGTTGGCGACCTGGTTCGCCTTGACCGGCTCGCCACTGCCCTCGGTGACCACCTTGATGGTGGGTTCAGCCACTTCCAGGGGCTTGGCGAACTCCACGCCCGGGGCCTTCTTGTCCCCGTTGTCAGTCAGTTTGAGGGAGTCGAACTTTGCAGTCTCCCCGGCGGAAACGCTGGTGGGTTCCGGCTCTGCGGGTGAACCTCCGCAGGCGGTCAGCAGCAGCAGACCGGAAAGAAGGATTGCTAGTAGTCGGCGCACGTAAGAAAACTTTCGTCGGGGCAGGATGGATGCGATGTTCCGCCTTGGCAGCGGCAGGTATCGCGGCAGGCCCGGATAAGGGCCCTATCCAGAATAGCCCCTGAAGCTGGATGTCAGCCCATAGAGTCAAGGAGCGCATCAACCCGCTCATCGACGCTGCGGAAAGGATCTTTGCACAGGATGGTCTGATGTGCCCGGTCGTTCAGTTTCAGGTGTACCCAGTCCACCGTGTAGTCACGGCCCAGTTCCTGTGCCCGCCTCACGAAGTCTCCGCGGAGCTTGGCCCGGGTGGTCTGCGGGGGCATGTCCACGGCGCCCTTGATGACCGTGTCATCCACGATGCGCCGCACCGCACCCCGTGACTGGAGCAGGTAGTACAGGCCCCTGCTGCGGGAGATGTCGTGGTAGGTAAGGTCGAGCTGCGCTATCCGCGGCGCATCCAGCCCAAGGCCATGGCGCTCACGGTAGTTGTCCATCAGCTTCTTCTTGATCGCCCAGTCGATTTCAGTCTCGATGCCCCGCGAGTCGCCGCTTTCGATGGCCTTCAGCGTACGTTCCCAGAGATCCAGGATCAGCGGCACGTGGGGGTTGTGGGCACCGTTCTCCTTCACGAAAGAGGTGACCTTGCCCAGGTATTCCTGCTGGATTTCCAGCGCCGTGAGCTGGCGCCCGTTGGCCAGGCGGACCAAGGCACGGCCGCTGAGGTCGTGGGAGATTTCGCGGATGCTGCGGATGGGGTTCTCCATGCGCATGTCCCGCATGATCACGCCTGCCTCGATCATGCGAAGCACCAGGTCCACGGTTCCGATCTTCATCATGGCCGTGGCTTCGGACATGTTCGAATCGCCCACGATGACGTGGAGCCGTCGGTAGAACTCAGCGTCAGCGTGCGGCTCGTCCCGGGTGTTGATGATGGGGCGGGACCTGGTGGTGGCCGAGGACACCCCCTCCCAGATGTGATCCGCCCGCTGGGAAAAGGCGTAGGTTGCCCCGTGCGGCGTCTTGAGGATCTTGCCTGCACCGGCAATCAGCTGGCGGGTAACCAGGAACGGGATCAGGATCTCCGCCAGCCTGGAAAACTCGCCGCGCCGGGGAATGAGGTAGTTCTCGTGGCTGCCATAGGAGTTCCCGGCGGAGTCGGTGTTGTTCTTGAACAAGTACACGGTGCCGTTGAACCCCTCAGCCGCAAGCCGGGCCTGTGCCTCGTCCACGAGGTCATCCAGGATGAGCTCTCCGGCCCGGTCGTGGGCTATGAGTTGCGCGAGGTCGTCGCATTCTGCCGTCGCGTATTCGGGGTGCGACCCCACGTCAAGGTAGAGCCGGGAGCCGTTGGTCAGGAAGACGTTGGATGAGCGCCCCCAGCTGACCACCTTGCGGAAGAGGTAACGGGCCACCTCCTCGGGAGCAAGAGGCCTCGAGTCCGGGCTCGAATACGAAATCCCGAATTCGGTTTCGATGCCGAAGATTCTCTTGTCCATCTTCCTGTCCTCCTAGGCCAGCAGTGCAGTGATGTCCGCGTCGTTGAGCCGGCGGAAGGCCCGCCTGGTTCCGCGGGTGCGCTCTGAGTCCCTGTCCAGGACTGCCACTTCCAGGGCACCCGGCGGCAGCGTCTTGGGCTGTTCCTCCCCCTCGGCCGGCGGAACCAGGCCGGTCATGGCCAGGCGCACGGCTTCCGCAAAGCTGAGCGAGCTGCGCCAGCCTTCCCCGATGACCGAGGAGACCTTGTCAGCCTGGCCACCCATGACAACAAAGGAGTGCTCGTCGGCGATGGACCCGTCGAAAGTCAGCCGGTACAGGTGGTCCTCCGCCTGGGCGGGGCCCACTTCAGCCACGGCCAATTCCACTTCGAACGGTTTCTGCTCGGCGGTGAACACTGCCCCCAGGCTTTGGGCGTACACACTCGCCAGGCCCCTTGCGGTGACGTCCTCGCGGTCGTAGGAGTAGCCGCGAACGTCCGCGTACCGGACCCCCGCCTGGCGGAGGCTTTCGAACTCGTTGTATTTTCCGACGGCGGCGAATGCGATCTTGTCGTAGATCTCGCCGATCTTATGCAGGGACGGGGAGGGATTCTCGGCCACCAGCGCGATCCCGTCCTCGCAGCTGATCACGACGACGGACCTGCCGCGGGCTATGCCCTTCCGCGCGAAGTCCGCGCGGTCCTTCATCAGCTGTTCAGGTGAAACATAGAACTGCTGTGTCATCTCAGGCCTCCCGTCCGGCGCTGGTCCGGGCTTCTATGACGTTCCGTGATACCGCTTCCAGTTCGTTACCGGGCACCTGGCGCGCGCCGGAGCTGTCAACTGTGTAGATGATGGGCCAGAGTTTGCGGACAGTATCCGGACCGCCGGTGGCTGAATCGTCGTCGGCGGCGTCATAGAGGGATTCAACAGCCACGGCGATGGCCTCGGCCGCGGAGAGGTTGGGACGCCAGAGCTTTTTCAGGGCGCCGCGGGCAAAGACGGATCCGGACCCTACGGTGTGGTGTTCATGCTCCTCGTACCGGCCGCCGGTGACGTCGTAGGAGAAGAGCCGGCCCACGCCCGCGCTTGTGTCGAAGCCGGCGAAGAGCGGCACCACGGCCAGTCCCTGCAGTGCGAGCGGAAGGTTCCCCCTGATCATCGCACCGAGCCTGTTGGCCTTGCCTTCAAGGCTGAGGAGCGTGCCCTCGATTTTTTCGTAATGCTCAAGTTCCACTTGGAACAACCGCGTGAGGTCTATGGCAATGCCGGCAGTACCCGCTATCCCGAGCACCGAGTATCGGTCTGCCGGAAAGACTTTTTCAATGTGCCTGCTGGCGATGACATTGCCCATGGTGGCACGCCGGTCCCCCGCCATCAGCACGCCGCCCTCATAGCTCATGGCCACGATTGTGGTGGCATGCGGCACCTGCAATGGGGTGGCAGGCGCCCCTGCCTGCAGGGACCGGTTATAGGGCAGAAGCTCCGGCCGGTCCCGCTGCAGGTGTTCAGTAAATGATGAGGTGGCGTTGGCGGCTACCTGGTTGGCGGTTGATTCCTGCACTCATGCACTCCTTGAACGTGGTTCTTCAACGTCGGTACAGATTCCGGCCGTCCGCGGCTTCGGCCACCTCGTGGCTCCGGGTTACTGACCGCCCTTTTGGACGAACGCGCGGACGAACTCTTCGGCGTTGGATTCGAGCACGCCGTCGATCTCATCAAGAAGATCGTCCACGCCTTCTGTCGACGCCGAGGCCTGTGCCTCGGGCGGCGCGGGAGGTGCCTCGGGAATCTCGTCTTCGACCTGGCTGTCGCGCGATTGCGGTTGCTGCTGCTCCTGGCCTGCCATTGTTACCCCTCCTTGTATCCGTCATCGGATCCGGCGGATCCTCCGATATGCCCATCCTGCCACGGAGTGGGCTTCCCGGGGGCGTTTACGCCGCAGGCGGAGTGCTGTTGTGTCCCAGCAGCTCCGCAAGGAACGGGCCCGCTTCCCGGTAGCGTTCGAACAACGCTCCGGTCAGGGCTTTGGTTCCCCGAAGCGGTTCCCGGGTAGGCACACGCTGGAGCCTTCCATAGCCCGGCACGTCGAAGATGACGGAGTCCCAACTGGCACCGACGACGTCCTTGCCGAAGCTGCTGATGCACTTGCCCCGGAAGAAAGCGCGTGTGTCACGCGGCGGTTCGGAGACTGCTGACGCAATGGCAGCGTCCTCGAGGATTCGTTGCATCCGGTTCCTGGCGAGGAACCGGTAATAGAGTCCTTTTTCGGGCCTGATGTCCGCCCACTGCAGGTCCACCAGTCCCAGCCGGGCATCGCCCCACTCCAGCCCGTCACGTTCACGGTAGCCCTCAAGAAGTGAGAGTTTGGCCAGCCATTCAACCGACGAGGCAGCGGCGGCCCTGTCGCTGTCCAGTTGCGTGAGGACGGTGGCCCAGCGCTCCAGGACCTCGTGCGTGTGCCCGTCGCCGTCCACGGCATCACCGACTCCGGTGTCCTGGGCCAGCTTGGCGGCGGCCTCGTGGTACATCCATTGCAGGTCGAGTGCGGTGACCCGCCGGCCGTCCAGCAGCCGCATGGTGGCGGTAAGGGAGGTATCGTGACTCACCGCCTGGAGTGCGGCCACCGGCTCATACACCTCGACTTTGGGGGCCAGCCCCGCTTCGATGAGGCTGAGCACCATGGCCGTGGTTCCAAACTTCAGGTAGTTGGAGACCTGGCTGAGGTTGGCGTCGCCGATGATGACATGGAGGCGCCGGTACTTGTCCGCCGTCGCGTGCGGCTCGTCCCTGGTGTTGATGATAGGCCTGCGGATGGTGGTTTCCAGTCCAACTTCGGCCTCAAAGAAGTCTGCCCGCTGGCTGATCTGGTAACCGTGGGTGGAGCTGTCCTGGCCGATGCCCACCCGGCCGGTGCCGCAGACCACCTGGCGGCTGACGAAGAAGGGCGTCAGGCCCCGGACGATGTCGCCGAAGGGGACGGAGCGGGGCATGAGGTAGTTCTCATGCGAGCCATAGGACACGGATTTGTTGTCCGTGTTGTTCTTGTAGAGGTTTATGGGCGGAAGGTCCGGATCTGCTGCCAGTCGGCGCACTGCCGCAAGCGCCACCAGGTCGCCGGCCGCATCCCATTTGACGGCGTCCCGGGGGTTGGTTACTTCCGGGCTGGAATATTCGGGATGGGCGTGGTCCACGTATAACCGCGCCCCGTTGCCGAGGACCATGTTCATCAGCAGCGTTCCGGACTCGTCCTGTCCGTCGAGTTCCAGTTCCTCGCGGCCGTATGCCAGGGCGACAGCCTCGGCATCCAGGACCGGCGGCTGGTCAGTCAGCTGGCTGGGGTGCGCGGCGGCCCGGTCCACGGTCCAGCCGCGGGCGTCATGCAGCGGCTCTTCGTCTGTATAGTCCCAGCGGGTCTCCGCTCCGCCGGCTGCCCTTTGGCGTGTCACCTGCGCGTAGGCCTGGACCACCCTGGCGCTCATCATGGTGGCATTGGCTGAAGGTGCGGAGGGGGCGTGGATTCCATATTCGGTTTCCGCCCCCATGACCCGCATGGCCCCGCCGGCCGGCAGTGTTCCGCCGGCGGCAGGCTCCGATGCAGCCGTCATAGATACTGCCCCGTGGTGGGCATCGTTTCGATGGACTTGCCTGGCTCCTGGCCGGCCTTGCCCTGGACGATGGTGCGGATGTAGGTGATCCGTTCGCCCTTCTTTCCGGAGATACGGGCCCAGTCATCGGGATTGGTGGTGTTGGGCATGTCCTCGTGTTCACGGAATTCGTCCACCACCGCACGCAGGAGGTGTTCGATCCGCAACCCCTTCTGGTGGGTGGTCAGCAGGTCCTTGATGGCGTACTTCTTGGCCCTGTCCACCACGTTCTGAACCACGGCACCAGAGTTGAAGTCCTTGAAGTACAGCATTTCAGTGTCACCGTTGGCGTAAGTGACTTCCAGGAACTCATTGGACTTGTCCGTGGAGTACATGGCTTCCACCGTCCGCTGGATCATCGCATCCACCGTGGCCTGGACGTCGCCGTTGTGCTCGGCGAGGTCCGTTTCGTGGAACGGCAGGTCCGGGGTGATGTACTTGTTGAAGATGTCGGCCGCTGCTTCTGCATCAGGGCGGTGGATCTTGACTTTGACGTCCAGCCGGCCGGGCCTCAGGATTGCCGGATCAATCATGTCCTCGCGGTTTGACGCGCCGATCACGATCACGTTGTCCAGCCGCTCCACGCCGTCGATCTCGCTGAGGAGCTGGGGCACTATGGTGGTTTCGACGTCGGACGAGATGCCTGTGCCGCGGGTGCGGAACAGCGAATCCATCTCGTCGAAGAACACCACCACGGGGCTTCCGTCGGAAGCCTTTTCGCGTGCCCGGGAGAAGATCAGCCGGATGTGGCGCTCGGTTTCACCGACGTACTTGTCCAGCAGCTCCGGTCCCTTGATGTTCAGGAAGTAGCTCTTGAGGTCCACATTGCCGGAACGCTCTGCGGCGCGCGCGGCGAGTGAGTTGGCCACTGCTTTAGCGATGAGAGTCTTTCCGCACCCTGGAGGGCCGTAGAGCAGGATGCCTTTGGGCGCCTTGAGCCCGTGCTCCCGGTAGAGGTCCGGGTGCAGGAACGGGAGCTCCACGGCGTCACGGATCTGTTCGATCTGCGGTCCGAGGCCGCCAATGTCTTCATAGGTGATGTCCGGGACTTCCTCCAGCACCAGGTTCTCCACCTCGGAGCGAGGCACTTTTTCGAGGGCGTAGCCGGTCCTCGAATCCACGGACAGGGCGTCGCCCACCCGCAGCTTCTCGGAGAGGAGCGCTCCGGAAAGCCGGACAACCCGTTCTTCGTCGGCGCGCCCCACCACGAGGGCGCGGTCAGCGCCGAGCATCTCCTTCAGCGTGGCCAGCTCACCAGCCCGCTCGTAGCCAAGGCCGGCCACGATGAGGAGCGCTTCGTTGAGGAGTACCTCCTGGCCCACCGCCAGCTGGTTGATATTGACCAGGGGGCTGATGCCCACCCGCATTTTCCGGCCGGCATTGAAGATGTCCACCGATTCTTCCGTCGCCGCCTGGCCGCTGCTGCCGGGTGTGGGCTGGCGCCTCGGGTTCAGCTGGAGAATGGTGCCGAAGCTGTAGGGCGGCTGTCCTTCCTGGTCCAAGGCGTTTTTCAGCCGAAGGATCTCGGCCTTCGCAGTTTCAAGCATGCTGACCAGCTTGGTGTTGTTCTGCGTTGCCGCAGCCAACTGGCGGTCTATGTGCCTGAGCTTGTCCCGGAGGATGTTGACCTGGCGGTCGGCAACCGAGAGGTCATTGGCGGCAGACTGCTCTGCCGGTGTACGTCCGGAGTCCTGGTTTGGTGTCTCCATGATGTATCAGCCCCTTCCTGCGCTTCTATTAAGACATTAGCCCCAAGATGGCAGGTAGGGAGGGAGACTCCCGAAATGTGGACTAGTTCGTAACCTCGGGGTCATCCTTGACGTTCGTTCCCGCGATCGCGTCGCGGGCTGCGCGCCGCAGTTTCTTGTCGGAGACCTGGCGCTCCCCCACGGCACCCGGCGTCCAGGCGTTCACGTCGTCTTCATTGAAGTCAGTCTTCGAGGGACGGCGCTTGACGGAGATGCCCGTAACGCCGTCGGCAAGCCGCCTGGTGACCAGCAGGAAGCCGGTGTGCGCCACCATCCTGTGGTCCGGGCGGACGGCGAGGCCCTCGAGGTGCCAGCCGCGGACCAGGGATTCCCACGCATCAGGCTCGGTGAACCGGCCGTCGGCGCGGATTGCCTCGGCGGTGCGTGAGAGCTGGGTCACCGTGGCAACATAGTTGATCCACACGCCGCCGGGAGCCAGGACCGTGGCAACAGCGTCCAGGCATTCCCAGGGGGCCAGCATGTCCAGGACCACACGGTCAACGGAGCCTGGTGCTTCGGTGCGGACAACTTCTTCCTGGAAGTCGCCCAGGGAGATCTGCCAGGCAGGGTGCGGTCCGCCGAAAATGGTCTCGACGTTGCCGCGGGCAATGTCGGCGAACTCCTCGCGGCGTTCGAACGAGTGCAGGTATCCGTTGTCGCCCACGGCACGGAGCAGGGAGATGGACAATGCGCCGGAGCCGACGCCGGCTTCAACCACACGGGCGCCGGGGAAGATGTCCGCCATGGTGACGATCTGGCCGGCGTCCTTGGGATACACCACGGCGGCCCCGCGCGGCATGGACAGGACAAAATCGGAGAGCAGGGGCCGCAGCGTCTGGTACTGCTGGCCCACATTGTTCACCACTACCGAGCCGTCCACCTTGCCGATGATGTCGTCATGGTTGAGGAAGCCGCGGTGGGTGTGGAAGGCCCCGCCGCTTTCGAGGGTGATGGTGTTCATGCGCCCGCGTTCGTCGGTCAACTGGACGCGTTCGCCTTCGCGGAAGGGGCCACGGCGACGGGAGGCACCCACCGGCTGCGAGCCGCCGGCGGCAGAACCGGCGGTGGCACCTGCTGCTGTGGCATCGTTGACGGCAGTTTCGCTGCTCATGACTTTCCTCACTCCTGTAAAACTGTGGCGCCTGGGTGTCCTGCTGCGGACAGTGGGGCTTATGGACGGCAATGCACCGGCCGGCAGGTAACTCTACCGGTTTTGGCCCCGCCGGCGCGTATCGGGCCGTATGGGTCTCCCCGTGATCGCGGCAAGGACAGCGTCCTGGGAGAGCAGCCCGGTGACCCTGCCGTTGTGGTCCACCACTGCGTAGTGCCGCCCTTCAAGCTGGGACAGGAACTGGAGCAGCTCCTGTCCTTTCGACCACTCCGGGACGTACGCTCCCGGAGCCAGGGCATAGGAAACAGCCGTGATGGGAGTCGACGCCGCGGCCTGGGCAGGCACAGAGGCCAGCGCCGCCGCATCCACCACCGCTTCTGGCCGCCCGCTCGGTCCGCACACCACCAGCGACCTGGTCCCGTCTGTGCCCTGCCGGCGGGCTTCCTCCACGGTGGCTGTCGCCGGGAGCCCGGTAGCCGGCGTCGAAAGCCCTGCTGCGCTGACCAGATGCAGGCGCCCGCGGAGGGTGCCCTGCTGGATGGAAGCGGACGCACCCATCCAAAGGAAGCTGCCCACCAGGACCGTGATCATCAGCAGGCTGAAGTCGGGGGAATCGCCGGCCAGGAAGGGCCTGGCAATAAACCAGTAGCACAGGGCGATCACAATGATGCGGCCTCCCCAGCCAGCCGCCACCGTTCCCTTCGCCTGGCTGCCGGTGGCCTTCCACACTGCCGACTCCACCAGGCGTCCGCCGTCAAGCGGGAGGCCGGGAAGCACGTTGAAGACGGCTATCAGGAAATTCGCCCACATAAAGATGTTCGTCAGGATCTCGGCAACGCTGCCCATGCTGGCCGAACTGAGCACCAGCCAGGCGCCCGCAGCCAGGACGAAGTTGGCGGCCGGGCCGGCAAGGGCCACCAGGACGGACCGCCCCGGCGTCGCGGTAAAGCTCTCGAACTGCGTATGGCCGCCCCAGAGGTTGAGCACAATCTTCTGCGTGGGCCAGCCATAGATTCTGGCTGTCAGGGCGTGGGCGAGTTCGTGGACCAGGACCGAAATGAGGAGCAAGAGGGCGTAAGCGAACGCCACGATATACGCGGAGACGCCGAGCGCAGGATTCTGCTGCCCCAGCACAGGGCCATAAACAATGACCGTGAACGCGGCAATGATGAACCAGGAGTAGGCAAGCACCACCGGAACCCCGGCAATCCTTCCCAATGGAATGCCTTCGCGCCGGACCGGAACGCCTGTGTCAGTCAACGGGCATCCCCAGGACTTGCGCCGCGGCGGAATCGCGGAGGACCGGACCGGCCAGCACCAGCGCCTCAAGATCTGTTACGGACCGGCCTGACAGCGAGTCCCACAGCGTGTACCGCTCATCCTCGGGCAGGGGCACGATGTGGGGAATCGCCACGGTTGCCACGCCGGAGGCCACCGCGGCAGCCACACCCGGCACCGAGTCTTCCAGGGCAACGCAGTGATGGATGCCCAGTTCAGGGTCCGTGTCCTGCAGCCATTCGACGGCGGTCAGGTACGCCTCGGGGTGCGGCTTGCCCTGGGCGACGGTATCGCCGGTCACCAGCACGTCGAAGTATTGGCGTGGAAGGCTGGCCACCACCTGCCGGGCCAGTGGCCCTTCGGACATGGTGACCAGTGCGCAGCGCACTCCGGCCACGTGCAGTTCTTCGAGGAGCTCCCGCGCCCCCGGCCGCCACGGCACCTGGCGCTGGACGCTGCTGACCACGGCTCCGGTGAGGGTGTCGATAATCTCCCGGATCTCCAGGTCCACGCCGGCCTCCTGAAGGAGGCCGGCCGAGAAAGTCAGGGACTGGCCCACGAGTTGCATGGCCTGCTCATGGCTCCAGGTTCCGCCGTGCGCTTCCACCAGGGCATGTTCGGCAGCGATCCAGTACGGTTCGGTGTCCACGATCGTGCCGTCCATGTCCCACAGGACGGCTTTGAGCGGGGAAGATTCGGCTGGCAGTCGCATTCCATCAGTCTACGGTGACACTCTGAAGGGAAGCTGAAGGCTACGCCCTTGGCGAATCTCAGGCCGGTTGCCCCCGGCCTCCCTGCCGGCAGCCGATTTTGCGGCGCTTCATTCAATGCGTGAGCGAGGTTCTTGGACGTAGGGTGATGAAATGAATAGCTTCGAGGGAGACACCACCGAACCGGGTCCCGGACCCGAGCGGGAGCGGTTCCTGCAGCCGGTCGCTGACGGGAAGCGCGTGACCGTAATGCTTGCCGCCTTTGAAGGCTGGAACGATGCCGGAGAGGCAGCCAGCGACTCTTTGCGCTACCTGAACAAGCTGTGGGGCGGCAAGAAAGTGGCGTCCATTGATGCCGACGAATACTACGACTTCCAGTTCACCCGGCCCACCGTCCGCCGGAACGCTGCCGGCGAACGCAAGATCAAGTGGCCCTCCACCCGGATCTACAAGGCCAGCGCGCCGAATTCCAATGTGGACGTCATTTTCGTGCAGGGCACGGAACCGTCCTATAAGTGGCGAGCTTACACCGCCGAACTCCTGGTGCACGCCGAAGCGCTGAACGTGGACTACGTGGTCCTGGTCGGCGCGCTCCTGGCCGACGTTCCGCACAGCAGGCCCATACCGGTCAGCACCTCCTCGGATGACGCTCCGCTGCGGGAACGCATGAACCTGGAGGCTTCGCAGTATGAAGGCCCGGTAGGCATCGTGGGCGTCCTGTCCGAGGTGGCCCTGCTCGCCGGCCTGCCCACCGTGTCGCTCTGGGCCGCAGTCCCCCACTACGTTGCCCAGGCGCCGTCGCCCAAAGCCCAGCTCGCGCTCCTGCACCGGATCGAGGAACTGCTCCAGGTTCCGCTGGACACGCATGAACTGGCAGAGGAAGCGGACGCGTGGGAGCGCGGCGTGGATGAGCTGGCCACGGAAGATCCGGAAATTGCGGCTTATGTCCGGCAGCTTGAGGAAGCCAAGGACACGGCAGACCTGCCCGAGGCCACCGGGGAATCGATTGCGCGCGAATTTGAGCGCTACCTCAAGCGGCGGGGCCAGGACCGCCCGTAGCAGCGGCCGCAGGCCGCGCCCCTGAACAGTGCCTAGAGAACAACACCCAGGAGGGCGTCAACCGCATCCCTGACCATGGCCTGGTCCGCGGGACTTGCGGGGCCGCCGTCGGACAGCGCCTGCTCTGCCCACCGGTTCACGGCGGCAACTGCGGCGGGGGCGTTGAGGTCCGCGGCCAGCGCTTCGCGCATGGCGGCAACGAGGGGTGCTGCGGAACCTGCGGGAGCGTGGGGCAGCGCCTGGCGCCAAGAGGCGAGGATGGCTTTGGCATCTTCGAATCCGTGGTCTGTCCAGGACCAGTCCGAGCGGTAGTGGTGCGCAAGGATGCCAAGGCGGATGGCGGCGGGGTCCTCCCCCGCAGCCCGGAGTTTTGAAACCAGCACCAGGTTGCCTTTGGACTTGCTCATCTTTTCGCCGTCCAGCCCCACCATGCCGGCGTGGGCGTAATGCCTGGCCAGCGGAACGCCAGCCAGCGAGTAGGCGTGCCCTGCACCCATTTCATGGTGCGGGAAGATCAGGTCCGACCCGCCGCCCTGGACGGTAAACGGCTGGGGCAGGTACTTCTGGGCGATGACCGTGCACTCGATGTGCCAGCCGGGCCTGCCCGGTCCGAGGCTGCCGCCCGGCCAGCTCGGTTCGCCTTCACGTTCAACCCGCCACAACAACGGATCCAGGGCCTGCCGCTTTCCTGCCCGTCCGGGGTCCCCGCCGCGCTCGGCGAAGAGCTCAAGCATCTCGCTTTCGTTAAGCCCGGAAATGCATCCCAGCGTCCATGCGTCAGGGGCCACCGACTGCTTTCCGGCAGCCTCGACGTCGTAATAGACATCACCGTCAGGCTCGCCGTTGGTCCCGTCCACCTTGTAGGCGAGGCCAAGGCTCACCAGCCGTTCCACTTCGGGAACAATCAGGCCGATCGATTCCACAGCTCCCACATAGTGGTCTGGCGGCAGGACATTCAAGGCTTCCATGTCCGTCTGGAAAAGTTCGATCTGGCCGGCCGCGAGGTCCCGCCAGTCAACGCCGGTGGCGGTTGCGCGTTCCAGGAGGGGATCATCCACGTCCGTGACGTTCTGGACGTAGGCCACCTCCTGCCCGGCATCCCGCCAGGCCCTGTTCAGCAGGTCAAACGCGACGTAGCTGGAGGCGTGGCCCATGTGGGTGGCGTCGTAGGGGGTGATGCCGCAGACATACATGGAGGGATGGTTCTCCTGCTCCAGGGCGACCTCCCGGCCCGCTGCGGTGTCGTACAAGCGGATGGCCGGCATGTTTCCGGGCAGGGCGGGAACGGGGCGGGAGGTCCAGGATTTCACACACCAAGCCTAGTGCTAGGCACTGATGACACCGAAACCGAGAAGCAGGTACAGGGCCATGCCCAGCAGGATCCGGTACCAGACAAACAGGCGGTAGCTGCGGGTGGAGACGAACTTCAGGAACCAGCCAATGATGATGTAGCCCACCACGAAGGCGATCGCCGTGGCCAGGGCGGTTTCCGGCAGGCCATACGGTCCGCTGATGCCTTCCTTGGAAACCGTCTTGTACAGCTGGTAGAGCCCACTGCCAAAAACCGCAGGGATGGCAAGGAGGAAGGAGTAACGGGCAGCGGCCTCACGGGTGTAGCCCATCAACAGGCCCGCCGTGATGGTGCCGCCGGAGCGGGAAACACCGGGAATGAGCGCCATGGCCTGGGCAAAGCCGAACAGGATGCCGTGCTTGTAGGTCAGCCGGCTCAGGTCGCGTTCCTGCTTGCCAACAGCGTCCGCGACCGCGAGGAAGAGCCCAAAGACGATCAGCATTGTGGCGACGATCCACATGCTGCGCAGCACGGACTCGATCTGGTCCTGGAACAGCAGGCCCAGCACCACGATCGGCAGGCTTCCCAGGATCACCAGCCAGCCCATCCGGGCATCGGGGTCCTGCCGCGGGATCTTTCCTGTAAGGGAGCCGGCCCACGACTTAACAATCCGGACGATGTCCCGCCAGAAGTACACCAGGACAGCGGTTTCTGTTCCCAGCTGGGTGATGGCGGTAAAGGCTGCCCCGGGATCTGCTGCATTGGGCAGGAACTGCCCCACAATCCGCAGATGTGCACTCGACGAAATGGGTAGAAATTCGGTCAGTCCCTGCACTAGGCCCAGCAGGGCCGCCTCAAACCAGTTCACGCTAAGACCCTACGTCATGGGCAGTACCCGTTCTGCCCGTAAGCTTGCTGCTATGCAGCAGCGTTACGTCGGCAACAGTGGATTGCGTGTGTCCGCCCTTACCCTCGGCACCATGGGCTGGGCCGGCGCGACCGACGAGCAGGACGCCGCGGAGCTCCTGCGCACGTTCCTCAATGCGGGCGGCCGGCACGTTGACACTGCCGCGTCCTACTGTGATGGCCGGTCCGAGGCGATGATTGGTTCGCTGCTGGGGGACGTGGTGGCACGGACGGAGATTTCCATCTCCACAAAAGCGGGAATGACGACGCCGGATGGGCGGCGGGGCGTGGACACGTCCCGTAACGCGATGCTCACCGGCCTGGAAGCGAGCCTGGCCAGGCTCGGCACCGACTACGTGGACATCTGGTTCGCCCAGGCGTGGGATGGCAACGTTCCCCTGGACGAGACCTTGTCCGCGCTGGAATTCGCAGTCCGCACCGGGCGTGCCCGGTATGCCGGAGTCTCCAACTTCAACGGCTGGCAGACTGCCAAGGCGGCTGCCATAGCCGGCATTCCCCTTGTGGCGGCCCAGGCTGAATACTCTTTCCTGCAGCGGGCACCGGAGGCTGAACTCATTCCTGCCATTGAGGATGCCGGGCTGGGCCTGATGGCGTGGGCGCCGCTGGGCCGGGGCGTCCTCACGGGAAAGTACCGGGGCGCCATTCCGTCCGCGTCACGGGCGGCGTCCGCGGGAGAAGCCGGATACGTGGAGCCCTACCTGCAGGAAAAGCCGTCACGGACCGTGGAGGCCGTGTGCATGGCAGCCAAGGGCCTGGGCCGGACGCCGCAGGACGTCTCCCTCAGCTGGCTGTTGTCCCAGCATGGTGTGGCCACTGCCATCGTGGGCCCGCGGACGCCGGCGCAGCTCAAGGAACTGCTGGACGCCCAGCTCACTCCCCTGCCGCCGGAGATTGCACGGGCGCTGGAGGATGTTTCAGGGCTTTCAGCAGCTGCTGCATCCTAGGGGGAAAGGCGGTCCGCCCCCGCATCACTAACGCGGGGTTCCTATTCTTCGACGATCTCCAGGTCCTCGTCGTCCACGTCGCTTTCCTCGTCCTCTTCGTCCTCGTCGTCAAAGACCTGCAGCGGAGTCACCTCGTTGTAGGCCTCATAGAGCGCGTCCTCGTACACTTCGAAGGCGTCTGCGACTGCAAAAAACGCTGCCTCCACGGACGGGTCACCATCTCCGCGGCGGTTGGATGCTGCTATAAGGTGTTCTTCCAAAGCGGTGGTCAGGGACGAAAGCGCGACACGCGGATCGATGCTCATGACTTCACGTTAGCCGGAAAAGGACGAAAATGGAGAGCAATGAAGGAACAATTTCTCACCAGCTCGGTCCAGCGGGAACGGGACTATTTGAGGCAGTACGAGTACCTCGTACTGACAGTCAGTCCTGACGATTCACTGCATGAGGCACGCCGGCGCCTGGTGGAACACTCCGAATACGGCAAGTGGGAGCTGGAGCGCAGCAAGCTGTACGTGGGCGGGGGACGGCGTTTCTGGCTGCGCCGCCGGGTCATGCAAGTGCAGCGGACTGTCTAGGGAACTTAGCGGGGTTCAGTCTTCCAGCGGGCCCAGCCAGGCGGTGGCCACTGTGTTGTGGGCAGACTCGTCATCCGAGGGGTGGAACATGCCTGCAAGGACGTCGCGGTAGAGCCGTTCCAGTTCCGATCCGCGGAAGTAGCTCGAACCCCCGCTCACCCTGATGGCCAGGTCCACCACGCGACGGGCGGTTTCCGTGGCATTGACCTTCAGCCCCACCAGTTTGGGGAACCACTGCGGCCCATGATCGGCCAGCGCATCCACGTCTCCCGCCACGGCGGCGAGCTGGGGATACAGGTTGTCCATGGCCATCGCCGCCTCGGCTACCTTCCAGCGGATGTCCGGGTCCTGGGCGTAGCTGCGGCCGCCGTTCTTGAAGGAGGTTCGGCGCTGGACAGCCTGGACACCCAGGGCAAGCGCCCGCTCCCCCAGGCCGGTGTAGACGGCGGCCAGCAGGGTCTCGAAGCAGGCGAAGATCGCGAAAACCAGGGGGTCGCGGCTGGGGCCCACCGGCATCTTGCGGAAGATCCGCTCAGGAGGAACCGTAGCGCCCTCCAGGACGGTGGTACCCGACTGGCTGGCGCGCATGCCCAGCGTGTCCCAGTCGTCGAGGATCCGGTAGCCAGGCGTGTCGCGGGTGATGAAGCCGTGGACCAGTTCGCCGTCGCCGTCCCGGCCTGCCGGATTCTTGCCGAAGATCCCCAGCCTGGTCCAGGCCGGGGACAGGCTGGTGAAGACTTTCGTCCCGGTGAAGGAGTAACCTCCGCCAGGCATCGGCTCGGCCGTGGTCCGGGAGTCGAACAGCACCGCGTCGTTTTCGGCTTCTGAGTTGCCGAAGGCGAAGATCTCACCGATGGCCGCTTCCTTGAGCACGAAGTCCAGGGAGTCGTCGCCGCGCGCGGCGAGGACGTGCGCGACGCCGGTCCACACCAGGTGCATGTTGACCGCCAGTGCGGTGGCGGGCGCAGCCGTTGCCAGCCTCCGCTGGCACTGCGCCGCCGCTTCAAGGCCAAAGCCCATGCCGCCGTCGGACGCGGGAACGAAGAGCTTCAGGTAACCCGCCGCAGCAAGGTCCGCCAGGTCCTCGTGGAAGAAGGTGTTGTCGCGGTCGTACCCGGCAGCACGGCCGCGGATCCGCTCCAGGAGGGCGTCCGGCAGGATTTCTTCGGGACCCATGGCCGTCGCTCAGTAGTTTGTCAACAGGGTGTTGAGGACCTTGGCGCCGAACTTGAGGGAGTCCGCGGGCACCCTTTCGTCCACGCCGTGGAACATGCCGGTGAAGTCCAGCTCATCCGGCAGCATCAAGGGAGCGAAACCGTAGCCGGTAATGCCCAGCCGGCTCAGCGACTTGTTGTCAGTACCCCCGGAGAGGGTGTAGGGCAGCACCTTGGCGCCCGGGTCCTCGGAGTGCAGGGCATCAATCATGGAATCCACCAGGTTCCCGGCGAAGGGGACTTCAAGGGAGACATCTTTGTGCACGTAGCTCACGTCCACGCCGGTGCCGGCCAGTTCGCGGACGATCTCCAGGACCTGCTCCTGCTGGCCGGGCAGCGTGCGGCAATCGATCAGGGCCTCGGCAGATTCCGGGATGACGTTGTGCTTGTATCCGCCCTTCAGCAGGGTGGGATTGGTGGTGTTCTGCAATGTGGCTCCCACAAAGCGGGACACGGTTCCCAGCTGGCTCAGCAGGAGGTCGGGATTGTCGGCGTCGAACTCCACGCCCGTGAGTTCCGTCACGCCGTCCAGGAACTGCCTGGTGGTGGGCGTGAGTTCGATGGGCCACTTGTATTCGCCGATGCGGGTGACTGCGGCAGCGAGTCGCGTGACGGCGTTATCCGTACTGATCTGGGAACCGTGGCCGGCACGTCCGTGAGCTACGAGGCGGAGCCACGAGATGCCCTTTTCCGCCGTCTGCAGGAGATAGGTGCGCTGGCCGCCGATAGTCGCCGAGAACCCGCCTACCTCGGAGATCGCTTCCGTTGCGCCCTCGAACAGTTCCGGGCGGTTGTCCACCGCGTAGCGGGCACCGTAGGCGCCGCCGGCCTCCTCGTCCGCGAAGAACGCGAAAATGAGGTCACGCTTTGGCTTCCTGCCGGACCTGGCAAAGCTGCGCAGGACGGAGAGGATCATGGCGTCCATGTCCTTCATGTCGACGGCGCCCCGGCCCCAGATGAGCCCGTCCTTCAGTTCCGCGCCAAAGGGGTCGACGGACCATTGGTCCCGGAGCGCCGGCACAACGTCCAGGTGGCCATGCACCACGAGGGCACTTGCGGACGGGTCCTGGCCCTCCATCCGGGCCACCACGTTGGCGCGCCCCGGCGCGGATTCGAAGATCTCCGCCTCCATGCCGACTTCCGTGATGAGTCCGGCGGCGTACTCGGCAGCGGCCCGCTCCCCCGGCCCCGACCCGTCTCCGTAGTTCGAGGTGTCGATCCGGATCAGTTCCTGGCAGATCCGGACAACTTCATCCTCGGGCAGGACGTCAGGCATGAAAAGCTCCTCACTGGGGGAATGACTGGCTGTACCAGCGCTGAATCACTGTCCTCAGCCTACCCACTTGGCCCGATTCCATGTTTGGTGAAAGTTCGTGTTAGAGTTTTTCTCGCTGCTTCGGAGAGGCGCGAAACGCTGAAAGGCGTAAACGCTTCCCGAAATACCACCTGCGCGGGTGGCGGAATGGCAGACGCGCTAGCTTGAGGTGCTAGTCCTCGAAAGGGGGTGGGGGTTCAAGTCCCCCTCCGCGCACAACTGTGGTGAGTCGAGACATCCTTCACGGATGAGTCGAGTCATCGGTAACACCCCGGTCTTCGGACCGGGGTGTTTTTCTTTGCCCTGTTTTTCTGGGTTGGTAGTTCCGGGTGGGGTCGATGGTGAGTTCGCGGATGATCTCGCCGGTGGTTGCGTCGCTGATGGTGACGTCGTTGTCGTGGATGAGCATCAGGACGTGTTTGCGGGCGTAGGCGCGGCCGATGCCGATGTGGCGGAGTTGGCCTGCGTGGCGGAGGGTGAGTTTCCCGAACTGGTCGACGCGGTCGATGCGCCGACGCCAGTGATCTCCTTGTTTGGATCCGGTCGGTGATGCTTTGGGTATCGCGGTGTAGGCCGCGGCCGGGGTGCGGCGGTCCAGGGCCCGGTGGGGGCGTTCGTGGTTGTAGATGTGCCGGAACTTTTCCAGCTGTTCGTTCAGGTCTTGAAGGGTGTGGGCCCGGGGTTGGCCGGTGAGCCAGCGTTTGAGGGTCTGGTGGAAACGTTCGATTTTGCCTTGGGTCTGCGGGTGGTTCGGGGCGCCGTTCTTTTGGGTGATGCCCAGGGCGTGGAGATGGTGTTCGAAGGCGTTCCTGCCGCCTTTCCCGCCCGCGAGGCGGGTGGTGTAGACCATGCCGTTGTCGGTCAGTGTCGAGGCCGGTAGCCCGTGTTCAGCAGCGCAGGCCAGGAACGTGGTGACCACGGCGGTGACGGTGACGGGTTTGAATCCGGTGCAGGCGAGCAGGTAGCGGGAGTGGTCATCGAGGAAGTTCAGGATCTCGATGTCGGTTCCGTCGGCCAGGGCCCAGTGGGTGAAGTCGGATTGCCAGGTTTCGTTGGGCTGGTGTGCTTCGAAGCGGTGCAGTGAGGCTTTGGGCCGTTTCTTCGGATCCGGAGTGATCATTCCTTTGGTGTGCAGGAGCCGGCGGATCGTGGACGTTGACGGCGCGGGTACTCCTTCTTGTTCGAGGTGCCAGGCGATCGTCACGGGCCCGGCGTCCAGGCCGGCGGTTTGCAGTTCCTGCCGCAGGGTAAGGATCCGCGCGGCTACCGTTTCGGTGGTGCGGCGCGGGTTGCTGAGGGGGCGTTTGGATCGGGGGTCGACGGCGGCGATACCTCCGGCGGACTCGCGTCGGAGGAGCTCGTGGACCCAGCGGCGGCTGACTCCATACCGGCGGGCAGCTTCCGTAACTGTCAGGCCTTGGTCACGGACGGCGAGGACGATCACTTTCTGCTTCGACATGCATCATGCTGGATCCCTGCCGGTGTGAACGATGTCCCGACTCACCGGTGAAGTGTCAACTGGGAACGATGTCCCGACTCATGTGAGAACTATGTCGTGAAACTAGACACCCCTCCGCGCACAACGAAAGCCCCGGGAAACCGGGGCTTTTTTGTGCCCTCGATCAGGCGAAGGGCTTTGGCGCCGCCTCACATGCCGCCCCTGATGCCTGCGGAAGGACCGGACGCCGGGAACCGACTAGCTATAATCTGAGAATGCCGATCATGCGCCTCACGCGAGGCCTCCACGCCCAGCAGTCCGTCGTCGAGCAGTGCGGGAGCGATCTGTGAGCGGCGGTCTCGTCGCCCTGCTGGACGACGTCGCAGCACTTGCCCGAATAGCAGCCGCGTCCGTGGATGACGTAGCTGCCGGGGCGGCCAAGGCGGGCGCCAAGGCTGCCGGCGTGGTGATCGACGACGCTGCCGTCACCCCCCAGTACGTGTCCGGAACCGATCCTTCGCGCGAACTGCCCATGATCAAGCGGATTTTCTGGGGCTCACTCCGCAACAAACTGCTGATCATCCTGCCCGCACTGCTCCTCATCAGCTCGTTCATCCCCGGGGTCATCCCTTTCATCCTTATGCTCGGCGGCACCTACCTCTGCTACGAGGGCGCCGAAAAGGTCTGGCACAAGATCCGCGGCCACCACACCGCGGAGGAGGATAAGCCGGCAGTCGAGCGGGGGCCGGAGGCAGAAGCCAAAGTGGTCAAGGGCGCCATCACCACAGACTTCATCCTGTCCTGCGAGATCATGGTCATTTCCATGAACGAGGTGGCAGCCGAATCCTTGTGGGCACGGGCAGTCATCCTCGTGGTTGTGGCCTTCGTGATCACAGTGCTCGTGTACGGTGCCGTCGCACTCATCGTCAAGATGGACGACGTCGGCCTGCACCTGGCAGCCAGGGAATCCGCCGGGTCCCAGCGCGTCGGTGAACTGCTCGTCAAGGGAATGCCCTCGGTGCTGGCCGCCATAACCCTCGTGGGCACCGTCGCAATGCTGTGGGTCGGTGGCCACATCATGCTCCAGGGAGCGTACGACCTCGGTTGGCACGGGCCGTACGACGTGGTCCATGCCCTGGAGTCCCCCTTCGCCGGCATCGCTGTAGTGGGTGGCGCCCTGGCCTGGCTCGTGAACACCTTGTGTTCAGCAGTCTTCGGACTCGCCTGGGGCCTCATCGTCATGGCAGTGGTGGGGCCGCTCCTGAAGGTGCTGCCCTTCGGCAAGAAGAAGGACGGGCACGCCGAGGGCGACGTCCGCGCCGCCGTCGCAGGTCACGAACCAGGTAAGGGCGACACCGATCCAACCTCCTAGCTTCCAGGTGCACCCGGAAGCACGTCTTCAGGTCCAGGGCCGGGGCGCTTCTCTCCTAAAGAGAAGCGCCCCGGCCCTGGACGGTCAAGAAGGGGATCCTTAACCTGTCCCGTCCCGGATGAGGGCGATACGCTTGAAACAGGTCAAGCAGCTGGCTCCCTTCGTTCTGAAAGGGAGGTCGGTTTTGACGACGATCCCCTTCACTGATCCGCGTGGCGCTATGGACACGATTCCAGCGGTGCTTCTTGTTATCGGGGCGGCCTTCGCGTGGTTGGGCCTGACAATCATTGCCATTCTGCGGCTTCGGCGCCGCAGGAACGGGTCATCCCTGGTTCGATCGGCAACACCACCAGCACCCGACCCGCCGGGCATACGCTACAGGCCACGGGGCCCCCGCCGGCGGCTCGCCGGACAGGCTCCTCCACGACGACGCAGGGCCGTCCTGTGGAAAGTCCGCGAATAGCGCGAAGAGGGAGTTTCGTCCTTACGCCCCTGCGCACGCTCACAACTAGGGACTTTCAGCCCTATGGCTGTCTTCGGGCTTCTTGCCATCCTTGTAGAGGCGCCGTCCGGGTCCTTAGATTGCAAGGCTGGACCGCCCACTACTTGGAAACGCAGACGTGTGGTCTGGCCGGCAAGGCATCAAAGACGAAGCCTTGCCGGCCAGACCGGGATTCTGAAAGGACCGGCATGCCCGCTCATATCCGTTCGCTCCACACCGCCCTGACAGCAGAGGCAGAAGCAGCGCGCAGAAGGGCGATGCTGGTGCATCCTTCCAACTTCAAGCGAATACAGTCCGGGAGCGATGCGGCCATGAAAGCCCAAGAACTCATTACGCGGTTCGATTGTCTCCATAAAGAGTTGATGGGCCAGGGCATTCCGGATAACGAGGCGCGGACGGAAGTTGCCCGGATCGCCGCCCGCGAAGTCTGGGACGGGTTCGCGTCACAACTGCGCCAGCACCGCACGGACGGTCACCAGATGGACGCCAGCGTCCTCGCCGTGGCGCTGGGTTCGATCCAGTGCATGGCCCTCCCGCTGGCCCGCCATCCGGGAGACCTTGTTTCGGCCAGCAGTGCCGTAAGCAAAGCGCGCCAGCGTCTCCGGTTCAATGGCGGGCTCATGGACCGGTTGCACACACAGGGAAACCCGGCTTTCAGCGACGCCGATATCACGCTTCAATCGCTGGAGGTCTTCCTCGCCCAGCCCACGTCTCAGGCGGCCTGAGTGCCGCCTGCATGATGCCTTGGTTAGGAGATGAGATACATGGCAACCATGGATGAATATAAAGCTGTATACGGGGGCAAGGAACCGCCGAGCCGCAGGAACGCCGCGGCCGAGTTTGGGGACGGCGGGTGCAACGTCATCTTTAAGGACAAGGGCGTCGTCGTGGGCCGTTGGAGCAACTGGGAGACGGCCAGCCGCGCGCTCAATCAGCTCCAGAAGCTCGGTTTCGGGTATGACTACCGGCTCCAGGAGTCCCACCAGTGGGTGAAGGCCACCGAATACACCAGCAGATGCTTGCTCTGCGACGTCACCCGCGGTATCAGCGCCTTTGCCAGCATCGACTTGGAACTTGAGTGGCCATATGCGTGCTGAGCCAGGGACAACCGACGCCGGCCTGCCGGGGCTGGCAGGCCGGCGGCGTCCGCCTTGCACTGAGCCGCCTACAAACTGAGCCGCCTACAAACTGAGCCGCCTACAAAAACTCCAGTCGATGTGTTGGGGAATTGCTCGTAGTATTCAATTCAGAGAGCCTGCCGGTCCCCCCCACCGGCAGGCTCTCCACTTCGCGCCGGGAAAGATAAGTACAGCCGCCGCCAGGCAAAACGCCGGCCCTACGCTTGGCGGGCCGTAGGGGCCTTCCACGTGACGCTCGTGCCCTTGCCCGGGGTGCTTTCGATGACGCAAGTACCACCCAGGCGGGATGCCCGGCTTTTCATGTTGGCTAAGCCGCTGACTCGCTCTGGTTCCTTGAAACCGCACCCGTTGTCACGAACTGTCAGGACTACCTCCCCCTCCAGCGCGGAAAGCAGGACGTGGATGTCCCCCGATCCTGAATGCCTGACAGCGTTACTGACACTCTCGTGCAGCACCGGCAGCAGCTCTTCGGCCACCTCCTGGCCAACAAGGTCATCCACTGGCCCCGAAAGCTGGACCTGCGGGAGGAAACCGGCCGAGCTGGCGGCTTCCTGGACAGCGCGCAGGACGCGGCCGCTGATCAGCTCCCGGCCGGGTTCCCTTGCCTGGAGGGAGTAGATCGTGTCGCGAAGCTGCTGGATGCAGCCATCCAGCTCAGTGGTGATGACGGCAATGCGATGCTCATGCGCCGGAGGGTCCGCGGTGTAGCGCCGAAGTCCCTGAATACTCAATCCTGCTGCGAACAGCCGTTGAATGACCAGGTCATGCAGGTCCCTGGCTATCCGTTCCCGATCGATGAACAGCGCCTGTTCCTCCCGCAACCGGTTGGCCCTCAACAGATCCAGAGTCAGGCCTATCCGGGAAGCAAACACCTCTGCCTGCTCAGTGTCCACGTCTGTGTAGTGCGTTCCACCCGATGCCCGGGCCAGGATCAGCACGCTGCCGCCGCAGCCGTCACCCGTATTCCCCAAAGCGGCCACGAGAACTGGCCCAAGCTTTTCGGCGTACGCCGCATCGAATACCTGTGCAGGGTCCGTCAGCGCCCTGGACTCCCCCGTCTCGAGCACCTTGGCCAGAACGTCACCGGCGGGCAATGCCGAGCCGGCCGGCATCGCCTGGACGCCCACTGAAGTGCGGCACCTCAGGCTCCCGTCCCCGGCCAGAGACGCGATCACGGACAACGTGGAAGCCGATGCATGCAACGCCCGTTCAGCGACCATGTCCAAATTTTCGAGATCGGACCGCGGCTCCGCCTTCAGCCTGTCACTGACGTCCATTCCCGCTTCCAGCCACCGCTGACGGCTCTTGCTGTCCTCGAAGAGCCGGGCGTTCTGAATGGCCACACCGGCAGCAGATGCCAGGGCAACCGCCAGGTCCTCATCCTCCGCAGTGAAGTCCTGACCATCGGTCTTCTCGGTCAGATACAGGTTCCCGAAGACCTCATCCCGTACCCGGACCGGGACACCCAGGAAGGATTTCATGGGTGGATGATTGGGCGGGAAACCCACCGCGATCGGGTGCTCACCCAAATCATGCAGGCGCACCGGGTTGGGCTCGCGGATCAGATGCCCCAGGACTCCATGGCCGGTGGGCAGATCCCCAATGAGGCGCGCTCCTTCTTCGTCCACCCCGACAGTAATGAAATGGCTCAGGCGCTGCCCGTCGCCAATTACGCCCAAGGCCCCATAGCGCGCGCCAACAAGCTCGCACGCGGACTGCACCACCC
Source organism: Pseudarthrobacter phenanthrenivorans Sphe3 (assembly GCF_000189535.1). Classification (NCBI taxonomy): domain Bacteria; kingdom Bacillati; phylum Actinomycetota; class Actinomycetes; order Micrococcales; family Micrococcaceae; genus Pseudarthrobacter; species Pseudarthrobacter phenanthrenivorans. The sequence continues at coordinate 2,022,413 of NC_015145.1, read as the reverse complement.
GGTCCAGCACCGCTTCAAGGCTCAGGTCTTCCGTGAGGGATACGACCGCGCCCAGCAACCCCTCCACGTGTTCCTGGGCGCGGACAAGTTCGTCTGCCCGGTCCACGAACTCGCGCAGGAGTTCCCGCGTCCGCCGCCTGATTGGTTCACGCCACATCCGAAACCACCCCATTTATCGGCAGGATCATTGCGGCGGACTGCATCACCCGAATCCTACGTATTACAGAGCCCCCCAGCGTCCCTCCTGCCCATGCTAACAACCCCTAATGGCTGCCGCTTGGCATCACGGCCCGAATACGCTCCATTTTGATGGTGGAAGCCGTTACATGAAGAAAAGAATCCGGCGCAGCGAAAGAACACCTGTCGCCACCGTCGCGGTTGTGGCCTATCCAGGAGTCTGGCCATCCTGGCCTGGGGGATTCGGCTGCCGGGAGGTGTAAGGCAGACCCGCTGAATTCTGGCCATATCCGGGATGAGGATACCGGTCGAACCGTTGGCCGAGGGGGTTTTCCCGTTGCGCAAGCAGCACAAGGACCGCTATCCACCCGAGTACCGGAATGACCGCGAGCAGCAGCATCCAGCCGCTGATGTTGGCGTCATGGAGGCGACGGACCGCTACAGCCAGTGAAGGGACAACGGTGGCGAGGAACCAGAGACCACCAAGGGCGCTTGACCCCGTAACCTGCCCGTTAACGACAGCCGGGTTGATCGAGTTCAGGACCGCGGACGCCAGAGCCGAAGCGAGGAACCACCACCAATACTCACTCCGGCTTGCACGTCCTGCGAAGACCGCGTATTTCTGAAACACCCGCTTGACCGCCTCGACAGGCGGGGCCCCGTAGTAGGGCACCTCAAGTCCCGGGGCGGGGGTGCGGGGAGTATCTGCGGGTTGCTGGATGGTCATCGAGCTGTCCCTTTCGTCGTGTGATGGGTCCCTGCTGCGGAACCGCTCGGAGCGGCACCCGTGCCGGACGTCCGCCGACCTCGCCACGTACCCCTTCTCCGCGGGGCCCTTCGCTCCAAGGGACGTCCTCCAGCGGCCGCCGGTGATTCCACCGCCGCGGTGCGTTCCAGTTGGGCCGCTATCAATGGCAGCACGCCGGGCCCACTGCGCCAAGGGTCAAAAGACCTCTGGGCCACCGGCTGACTTCAGAAGGTGGCTCGTAAACACTTCTCGTCGGTGGCGGGGTCTTGCTAGGCTGGGGATCTGGTCAGACAGACGGCCTCCCAGCGTCCCCAAGAGGAGCCCGTCTATGACCACCCAGGTTTCCGTCGCCGTCGAAATCGATAGCAAAGTGACGGCCCTATCGACTCAGCAGCCTTACTGGAGGCGTTTCCCGTGAAGGCGAGCCTCCCTGCGGGGCAGGGCAACCACGTTTTCCATACGTCCAAGCGTTGGCCATTGATGCCCACGTCGGACCTCATGAAGCTGCGCCATACCCTGCAATGGTCACGGGAGTTCGCCGATTCGGACGAGGCTCAGAAGCTGCTGCACCTGGTTGACCTGGAACTGCACCTGCGCACCCGCGGGTCAAACGGCACACTGAACTCCCGTCCCAGGCGGCCGGGATAGTCCGGCGGGATGTGGCCCAGGGCAGGGCCGTTTCGGGGGTGGGCCACATCCCGTCATTTCAAGCAGCCAGCCAGGACCGCGGCGATAGCTTCGTGCTCCGCAGGCGTGACCCACAGCTGGTATTTGGCCTTCACCGCTGTCTGGCGGGCGACGTATTCGCAGCGGAAGGTCTTGTTTGGCGGCAGCCAGGTGGCAGCGTCCTTGTCCCCCTTGGCACCGTTGGTGGGACCGTCGGCCGCCATCAGGTTCAGCGGATCGTTGGCGAACTGCTTTCGCTGCTCCGCACTAAGCTGCCGGGCACCTTTCTGCCAGGCATCGCTGAGTGGAACAAGGTGGTCAATCTGGACGGCTGCGCTCGTCTTGTCACCCCGGACAAAACTGATGGTGGTACCGGTGTATTTATCAGCGAGTAATCCTGCAGTGACGACGCAGTCCCGTGTACCGGGCTTAAATGTCTCGGCCTCAAGGTCGCGGGCCAGGATGTCGTTCCGCGTGTCGCAGCCGTTGCGGTCCACGTCCGCCCAGGCCGGACCGAACTCCTCACGGGAGTAGCCGGTTTTCGGAGCGCGGCCCTTGACCGGGATTGTTTCCAGTGCCGAGAGGGCTTCGCCCGCCTCTTGCGGCTGGAAACCACCCCCTGAGGAATCGTCGGCGGGCTGCCCGAGCGCGATTCCGGGACCGCCGTCCAGGATGTCCGAAAGTGCGGTACCGGTTCCTGCTGGGCCGCCACAACCGGCGAGCGCGCCTGCAAGGAGCAGTCCGGCAAGGAGCGCGGAACAGGTGGTGTTGGGCTTTCTGATCTGGTCCTCCTCCACGGGCAGCGGCTCCGTCCACGCTACCGGGCATAACAGCGGGCGGGACGCAGGCGGTTCGTTGTGCCCGTCACAGCCGCGGCTCTGGCAGAGGATCCCAAAGGAAGGCAGTATATGCCCATGGAGGATTTTCCGACGGCGGAGGCCGGCACCGGACATATCGTCCTGCTGGGCGATTCCATCTTTGACAATGGCGCCTATGTCAACGGCGGCCCGGCAGTCATCTCCCAGTTGCAGCGCGCATTGCCAGGGTGGAAGTGCACGCTTCTGGCAGTAGACGGGGACGTGGTGTCGGGGGTTTCCCGCCAACTGGCTTCCCTGCCAGCCGATGCCACCCACCTGGTGGTCAGCGCAGGTGGCAATGATGCCCTGGCTTATGCCCCGCTCCTGCAGGAGCGTTCTTCCTCCGTGGGGGAAGCCCTCGCCACGCTGGCGACCGCCCAGGAACGGTTTGCCACCGATTACCTGGCGATGCTGCATCAGGTTGAGTCAGCAGGGCGGCCCTTCGCAGTATGCACCATTTACGACACTCCACCTTCCGAGCCAGGGCAGAAGGTCATCAAGGCGGCACTGTGCCTGTTCAACGATGCCATCACCCGGGCCGCGTTTTCCCGCGGCGCAGCCCTCGTCGATCTTCGCCTCATCTGCAGCGAGGACGGTGACTACGCCAATCCGATTGAACCGTCATCGCAGGGCGGGGAAAAAATCGCCCTCGCCATTTCATCCTTCACGCGAGTGAGACCGGTGCCGGGCAGGGCCCAGTCGATTGTGATCGCCTACTGACGGGCATGGTGTCAGTGCGGACCGTGGTGTCAGTGCGGACGCAGACTCCGGGGCCGGTGGCGGCGGCCCCGTCCGTCACCCCGGGAGCCCTGAACGGCTGGCAGGTACTGGATCCGCCGGCCCCCCTGGCGGCTGGCCCTCCGCTCCTGACGGCGGGCCTTCCTCTCCCGGCGGTCTATCCCCGACAGGATCGCGAAAGTCCCAACAACCCAAAGGAACGCCGCCGCCAAAACCAGGGCGATCTCCATCTCAGTGCCCATGCCACCATTTTAGGCTCCGATCCCGCCGCTGGACCTGGCCCGGACAGAATTCCCCGGGACGGAATTCCCCGAAACAACCCGGGCACTACAGGACGCCCAGTTCACGCACCGCGGCAAGGACATCGGGCACCGTGACGGCCAGCAGCGCGGGGTCGGGCTGGTCCGCAAATGTGTCGCCCCGCCGAAGTTCGGGTTTGGTGAGGACAAGGTGCGGGCCGGGCGGCGGGCCCCAGATCTCGGGCGGGGCGGGTCCGAACAGCACCACCGACGGTGTTCCATATGCGGAGGCAAGATGGGCCGCGCCGGTATCAGCGGAGACCACAAGGCGGGCTGCGGCAATGGTGGCGGCAAATTCGCCCAGGCCAAGCCGTCCGGCCAGCACCGCCCCGCTGGGAAGGCCGGCCCGCCCGCAGACGTCCACGGCCCTGTCCCGCTCTCCGGCGCCTCCGGTGAAGACGACGTTGTGCCCGGCGCTGTCCAATGCGGTGGCAACCGCTGCGAAGCGGTCCGCCGGCCACAGCCGGCTGCCATAAGCGGCGCCAACATGGAGTACGGTGGCGCCGGGAACGGGGCTGGGAACATGGGGTGCGTTCAACTGCACGTCCAGCGGGTCTGCGGCGATCCCATGCCATTCCAGCAGCCGCACCCACCGCTCCCGCTCGTGCAGCTCGGCCCGCCACGGCGGACCGTCCCGGTATTCGCTGCGGTGGCTGATCGTCTGCCGTGCCTGCAGCGCCTCAATCCGCCCCTGGCTCTCCGGACCGCTGCCATGCAGGTTGACCGCGACATCCACCACGCCGGTTTCCATGGCCAGCGGTTCATCCAGTCCGTGGGTGGGGAACAGCTCATAGCCACCCACCAGTCCGAGCGCTTCGGACAGCCATCCCTGCGCCGCATAGCGCAGCCGGTGGTCGGGAAACGCCCGGCGGAGTGCCTTCAGGGCCGGCACGGCAACCAGAAGATCCCCGAGCTTGAGGGCACGGAGGACCAACAGCTCCGGCTTGCCGTCCAGTTGGTCCCCAGGCCCGGCTGCCGCCAGCGCTGCCCCGCCGCTCATGCGGCCCCTGCCCGACGTTCCGTGGCGGCCAGGCTGCGGACGTCTTCGTGGACGTCCCGTACTGCGACGCCGGCTACCACTGAATCGTCATGGGCACACCTCGGTGCCGTCCAGCCGACCTGTGTGACATCGATACCGCACGTGGGGCAGGCGGTTACCCATGACGCATGGATACGGTGGAGGCTCCTGCCCAGGGCCCCGGCATTAATGACGTTGCCGGCCCAGAAAATCCCTACCGTGGGAACACCGAGGGCCTGCGCGAGATGCCGGGGACCACTGTCGTTGCCCACCACCACGGCCGCCTTGGCCAAGAGGGCCACCAGGCCGCCCATATCCAGTTCTCCTGCGAGGGACCGGACTTGCGCCGACGCCGCCCCTTCCGCGATCTCTGCGGCGAGGCCGCGCTCGCTCTGGTCCCCCACGACGGCAACCCGGTAACCGTCGGCAGCGCAGGCGGATGCAAGTTCAGCGAACCGCTCCGCCGGCCAACGACGGCGAGGATCCGTGGCGCCCGGATGGATCACCACCAAAGGCTGCGCGCCGTCGTCGTCCGCCTTCACTGCCGCGCCTGGCGCGGCCTTTTGTGCCGGTGCCAGGCGGGCCTCAAGATCAACAGGGAAGGCACCCGCCAGTCCGGCCACTTCCAGCGCCCTCAGCGGCTCATGCTGATAGTAGAGGTAGGGAACCGTCCGTTCCAGGCTGGCAGCGTCCGCGGTGCGGGTACCCACGGTGTGGCGGGCGCCCAGCCGCAGCAGGAAAGGGTTTGAATACCGTCCCCCGCCATGAAGCTGTACGGCGAGATCGAAGTTTCGTCCCCGCATATCCTCGAAGAACAGGTCCAGAGTGTCCGCATCTTCCTCGCCGGGGCGGACGCCCTCCGCGAAAGGCAGGACGAACACCTCGTCCACCGGACTCTCGGTTGCCTCGAGCAGGGCCTGGTGCACGGGAGTGCCCAGCAGGGTCAAAGTCGCGGCAGGATAGGCTGCCTTGAGTGCGGCCATGGCGGGGATGGCGAAGATCAGGTCGCCCAGGCCTCCCCCACGTAACACCACGATCTTTGTGACAGCATCGAACTTCTCCAACACCGGACCCACCCCGGTACCCATCTGCCGGGAACCACCAAACTCAACCGTAAGCTGCTCCACCTGCACCCCTTCTCCTCGTGCGGAGAGCACGCGTCCTGCCGCGTCCCCGCTGTCCGTCCAGCCACAGTACGGTGCTAAACCGCCGGCTGCCTCCTTTGAACCTGTACCCAGGGGACGGTCAATATACTCCGGCTATTGGGGAATAGCAGGTTGATGCTGTACGTTTCATACGCGACAGGCGAACCAAAGAAAAGAGAAGCACCCAAAGTGGCAACCGATTACGATGAACTGCGCTCCGACGTCAAGGAATCGCAGGACAACTCCCTCGAGCAGCTCCAGTCAGCCAATGCTCCCGACGCACGCAGCGTCGTCCTGGAGCTGGATGAGGCCGACGGGCTTGACGGCGCCGGCGTGCCCGGAGGCGAATTCGTCGCCGAAGAGCTCGTGGTGCAGGTCATCCCCCAGGCCGACGACGAATTCACCTGCTACTCCTGCTTCCTGGTCCGTCACCGGTCCCAGATTGCACGCCAGAAAGATGGCCACAGTTACTGCACGGAGTGCGAAGGCTAGCAAGAGAGCCTGGGCGGGGCGCGGGAGTGACCGCGGCCTGCTTGATCCAGAGGCACGCCCACAGTGGCGTGCCTCACGGCTTTAAGCCTTCACCCACACAGCAGTACCGTTGAGCCCGCAAGCAGCCATGACCGCTGCCAAAGCCAGGAAGGACAGATGGACACCCCAGGTGATCTCTGGAACACCCTGCTCGGCGCATTCAGCCGGGCGGAGCCTCCCGCTGTGACATTCACTGAACTCATCCTGGCGCTGCTCATTGCCGCCGCCCTGTCTGTGCCGCGGCGTTCCTGGAAATACTTCGGACTCCTGGCTACAGCCACACACGAGATGGGTCATGCCGTTGCGGCCCTGACAAGCGGTCAACGGCTGTCCGGGATCCGGCTCCGGCTTGACCACTCCGGCACCACCACCACTTACAGCCGGAGCAGGCTGGCCTCCGCCTGGTCCTGCTTCTGGGGATACCCTGTGCCGGCAATCGTTGGTGCCACCTACGTGTGGTGTGGGTTCAACGGATGGGGGCCGGCGGCCATCGCCGGAAGCGCCTTCGCCTTGGCCGCCTCGCTGCTGTTTCTCCGAAATCTGGCCGGCGTCCTCATCACGCTGGGCGCCATTGCGGGCACCCTGCTGCTGATCATCCTGGTCCCGGAGGCCTTCCTTGGCCACGTGGCCGTCATCCTGGGCCTGGCCCTGCTGGTGGCTGCCGTCCGCGACCTCATCAAGCTGGCCCATGTGCACCTGCGCCGCCGGGAACGGTTGGCCAGCTCCGACGCCTACCTGTTGTGGCGCGCCACGGCGGTCCCCTCGGGCGTGTGGATCCTCCTGTTCGCTGCCCTGGTGGCAGGCTCCTGGCTGTGGGCCTGGCAGCCAATCTCAACTGTTCTGCTGGCGGGCGCATAGGCTGGTGCCATGAGCCAGGACACCGACAGCACCCAGCAAGCCTCACCAGGACAGAGCACGCAAGGGAAGGCCGCCGAGCACAGCACCCGCGGAGCCTATGTAACAGGCGGAGCGGAATTCAACCGGGACACCAACTACATCGAGGACCGCATTACGAAGGACGGCGCGCCGGGCCCCAACGGGGAACCGGGCTGGCCGGTGGAAGCTGGGCGCTACCGGCTGATCGCGGCCCGTGCCTGCCCCTGGGCGAACCGGACGGTCATCGTCCGCCGGTTGCTTGGCCTGGAAGAGGCCATCTCACTGGGACAACCCGGGCCCACCCATGACGCACGGTCCTGGACCTTTGACCTGGACCCAGGTGGCGTGGACCCCGTCCTCGGTATCGAACGCCTGCAGGAGGCCTACTTCAAGCGCTTCCCCGGCTATCCCCGCGGCATCACCGTGCCGGCGCTGGTTGACGTAGCCAGCGGAGCGGTGGTCACCAACAACTACCCCCAGATCACGCTGGACTTTTCAACGGAATGGACAGACTTCCACCGCCCGGGGGCACCGGACCTCTACCCGGCGCATCTGCGGGAGGAGATCGACCAGGTCAACAAGCGCGTGTTCACGGAAGTCAACAACGGGGTCTACCGCTGCGGCTTCGCCGGCTCCCAGGAAGCTTATGACGCAGCGTATGCACGCTTGTGGGCGGCCTTGGATTGGCTGGAGGACCGGCTCTCCGGGCAGCGGTTCCTGGTGGGTGACACCATTACGGAAGCTGATGTCCGGCTGTTCACCACGCTTGCACGTTTTGATGCGGTGTACCACGGGCATTTCAAGTGCAACCGGCAAAAACTCGCAGAGATGCCTGCCCTGTGGGGCTACGCGCGGGACCTCTTCCAGACCCCCGGCTTCGGCGACACGATCGATTTTGTGCAGATCAAGCAGCACTATTACATCGTCCATGAGGACATCAATCCCACGGGAATTGTTCCTGCAGGCCCGGACCTGGGCGGGTGGCTCGAGCCGCATGGCCGGGAGTCCCTGGGCGGACGCCCCTTCGGGGATGGGACGCCGCCTGGGCCGGTCAAGGAAGGGGAAGAAGTAGCGCCCGGCCATGGTGCGCAACCAGCCCAAGTCTAAGTGGGCAGTAAACGCTTTCCGGCTAGACTTGCCGCATGCATAAACCTGAGGGCTTCACAGCGCCCGGATACGGCAGCGTACGGGACCTGTTCGAATCATTCCTGCTTGAGGATCCCCGCTACAGCGCGCAACTTTCCGCATATAAAGACGGGTCGCCGGTGGTGGCCCTCACGGGTGGGCCGGACATGTCCGCGGACACCGTGACGGGTGCGTACTCCTGCTCCAAGGGCGTCGCGGCCATGGTCATCGGACTCCTGGTGCAGGACGGCCTGCTTGACCTGGACCGGACCGTAGCCCACTACTGGCCGGAATTCGGTGTCCACGGGAAGGACCGGCTCCTGGTCCGCGAGGCCTTGTCCCACCAGGCCGGACTCCTGGGAATCGAAGGCGGGTTCGGTCTCGACGAGTTCACCACGCCGGCTGCCGCAGCCCGGCTCGCCGCTGCGGCTCCAGCCTGGCAGCCTGGCCGGCAGTTCGGCTACCACGCCCTGACCATCGGCGTCATCATGGAGGAGTTGTGCCGCCGGACAGCCGGTCAAACCCTGCAGGAGATCTACGTGCGGCGGATTCGGGCTCCGTTCGCCATCGACTTCTACCTGGGACTGCCCGAAGGGCAGGAGCACCGCTTCCGGGACGTGCAGTACTCCCCCGACCTGGAGCAGCCCTGGCTCGATCCGCTCAGCCTGGAGGGATTGAACAGCAATGCACCGGTGAGCACCATCATGGAGCTTCCCAACATCCGCGCCGTACGGTCCGCGGGGATGTCCGCCGCAGGCGGCGTTGGAACAGCGGAGGGCCTGGCACGCCTCTATGCGGCTGCCACCACCGGGGCCGAGGGAGGGAAGGCTTTCCTCACGCCCGCGACTGTCGGGCAGATGTCCCGGGAACAGGTGTGGGGGCTGGACCGGTCCTCCGGGCTGGACAATGCCTTCGCCGTCGTTTTCATGAAGCCGCACCCTTCGCGGAATTTCGGCAGCCACCGCGCCTTCGGGCACGAGGGCGCCAACGCTGCGCTTGGCTTCGCAGACCCGGCGTACGGCCTGGGTTTCGGATACATTCCGCGTCGGCAGGAGGACGGCAGGACTCCTGGACGGGCCCACCGCCTCGCTGCCGAAGTGCGCCGTTCGGCCGCGGCTTTGTCCTGAGATGCGCTGACCAGGTGCTTCCCCCGGCGCTCTGACCAGTAGCTTTGGCCGCGGATGCCGGAGCGCACTAGTGTGAAGCGGATGGTCAAGTCTCAAGCACGTCCGGATGTCCGGTGGGCCAGGGGGACCCTTTTACTCAAACACGCAGTGTCAGGGCTGTCAGCGGCTTTTGCAGCGCAGCGGCTGCAGCTGGCGGCCAAAGCGGCACTGGCAGCCGGGCTGGCATTTTTCATTGCCCCGCTGATGCCGGGAGCAGCAGCCAACTATCCCTACTACGCCCCGCTGGGTGCGCTGGTTGTGATGTACCACAACGTGGCCGGCTCGGTCCGGCAAGGCATGCAGGCCCTTGCGGGGCTGGCCATGGGAATCGGACTGGCCTTCGTGCTGGTCAATATCACCGATCCGTCACCGCTTGCCGTGGCCCTCATCATGGGGATCGGCGTCCTGCTCGGCGGACTTCCGGGGGTGGGTTCAGGCAGTGACTGGATTCCGACGGCGGCCCTGCTGGTCCTGCTGGTGGGCGGCAGCAATCCTGACGACTTCTCCTTCGGCTACCTGCTGCAGATGGGGGTGGGGGTAGCAGTGGGAATCGCAGTCAACTTCCTGGTTTTCCCGCCGCTTCACCTCAGCGCGGCGGCTGCAAGCCTCGACGAACTGCGGCTTGCCCTCGGCAGGCAGCTCACTGACATGGGGGTGGCCCTCAAGGAGGACTGGCCGCCCAAACACGAGGACTGGTCCCGCCGCTCAGACGAACTGGCGGCAGCGGCGCGTTCGGTCCGCCACCTGGTCAAGGAGGCGGACGCGAGCCGGCGGGCGAATCCCCGGCGCAAACTGCATCCGCACGACCTCGACCGTGACTACCGCGACCTGCGCGAGCTGGAGCGCGTGACCTTCCACATCCAGGACATCACCGATGTTCTTTCGGACGTGATCTGGGACGACGATGCGCCGTACACCGTGCCGCTGGAGGACAACGGCCCGCTTGCGGACACGCTGATCGCAACCGGTGACCTTATGCGCTCCTTCAGCGAGGACGATGGCGAGACCCAGGCGGAACGGTTCCGGGCTGCCGAAGGGACGCTGGAAGCCCTCATGGCCGCCACCGCCGACAGGCAGGCCGGGCAGGGCATGGTGCCCGCATCCGAATCGGTGCTCCTGAGCCTCCACAGGATCCTGCGCGCCCTCCGCCCGGCATCCTGAACAGCCCGCCAGGGATGCTGAACAGGCTACCCGGCGGTTGGTTAGAGCGGGCAGACAGAACCGCTGAAGTGGCGGCGCCCGGAGCGCGGATTCCACGCGACGAAATCGGACCGGCCCCAGGACCCTTCGCTGCCCTCCACGGTGCTGATCTCCAGCGCCACCCGGCTGGGGAGAAAGACCGGAGCGTCAAAATCAACCTCCCAGGCAAAGGCGTCACCACGGGACGGACCCACGTCGGCGAGCGCCCTGGCCGCAAGGTACATGCCGTGGGCAATGGAACGGCGCATGCCCAGTGCCTTGGCGGAGAGAACGCTGAGGTGGATGGGATTGAAGTCACCCGATACAGCCGCATAGGCGCGCCCCGTGTCGACGCCAAGCTGCCAGACAGCTGTGGGGTCCGGAGCCTCGAAATCGGGACGTGCCGGGACGGGTGACGGCTTGTCGATTCCCGGCAGGAAAACTCCCTTGGCAAGGTAAGTGGAAACTCCCAGCCAGCAGAGTTCCGAGGTGCCGCTGCGGCGGACCGCGGCGACGACGTCCACCTGTGTTCCCGCCCTGTGCCCACGCAGGTTCTCCACGTGGGCGGCCACGTCCAAAGTGTCCGAGAAGAGCAGGGGGGCATGCTGCTGCACTTTGTTGCGGAGGTGGATCATTCCGAGCAGGGGCAGCGGAAAATCGTCCCTGTTCATCACGCTCATGGCCAGCGGGAAGGCGAGCGCGTGGATGAATCCAGCGGGCAGCACGTCGCTGGCGGTTTCCCCAATGAGGTGCTGGTAGGCGGTGAGGGTGGCAACGTCCACCGTGACACCGCGTACTTCGTGGCTCTCCGCCGGAAGGGTTGACCCGTCATGGTTGCCCAACAGCCTCCGGCGTGCCGCCTGGGCCGCGGCATTTACGTACAGCTTGGACAGCGACGGCATCTCGCCCAGGATCACTGGCTGGGTGGAGGTCATGCCCCCACCATGTTCTGTCCGCAGACCCGCAGCACTTCCCCATTGATTCCCCCGGCCGCGTCACTTGCCAGGAATGAAATGGCCTCCGCTACGTCCGAGGGCAGCCCGCCCTGCTGAAGCGAGTTCAGGCGCCGCCCCACCTCGCGAATGGCAAAGGGAATGCGCGCCGTCATCTCGGTTTCGATGAACCCGGGCGCCACAGCGTTGATGCTTCCGCCCTGCGCGGCCAGGAGCGGAGCGGTGGCCCGGATCATGCCCATGACCCCTGCTTTCGATGCCGCGTAATTCGTCTGCCCCCTGTTGCCGGCGATGCCGCTGGTGGACGCGACTGAAACGATCCGCGGTGATTGCCGGAAGTGTTCCGAGGCAAGCAGGGTTTCGTTGATGCGAAGCTGTGCTGCGATATTGATGCCGATGACGGAATTCCACCGTGCCTGGTCCATGTTGGCCAGAAGCTTGTCCCGGGTGATTCCGGCATTGTGGACCATGATGTCCAGCCGCCCGTGGCGCTGGGCGGCGTGCTCAATGATCCGTTGGCCGGCATCGTCCCTGCTGATGTCCAGCTGCAGGGCCGTCCCCCGGACCTCATTGGCCACGGCGGCCAGCTGGTCTCCCGCAGCGGGGACGTCGACCAGGATGAGGGTAGCCCCGTCGCGGTGCAGTGTCCGGGCAATTGCTGCGCCTATGCCGCGGGCTGCTCCGGTCACCACGGCAATCTTTCCTGCCAGGGGCTTTTCAATGTCCACGGAACGGTCCCCGGCGGTGGTGGAGACGGTGAGGAACTGCCCGTCCACAAATGCGGACCGGCCGGACAGGAAGAACTGCAGGGCTGCCACCGAGCTTGGACTCGTGACCTCCACCCCGTCACGCAGGACGATGCCGTTGCCCGTGGCGCCGGCCCGCAGTTCCTTGGCCAGCGACCGCAGGAATCCGTCCACGCCCTGGCGGGCAGCGGCCGCGGCCGGGCTGCTTGCCTCCGACGCCGGCCGGGAGATGGTGATGACCCGGCCGCCCGGGGAAAGGTCGCGCAGCGATGCTGCTGCGGACAGCACGGGCTTTTCCAGGTCTTCCGGTCGGGCCACTTCATCAAGCACCAGGATGACCGCGCCCAGCTTTTCACGCGGCACGGCATGCCTCCTGACATCAAGGTCCCAGGAGAGCAGCTCTTTTGCCAGGCCGTCCGCCCCCAAAGTGCTTCCCTGGACCAGGATGGGGCCCGTGATCAACGGCTGTCCCGGCTGGTAGCGGCGGAGGAGGGCCGGCTGGGGCAGGCCAAGCTTCCTGGCCACGGTCCTGCCCGGGCCCTGGCTGACAAGTTGGGTGTATTTATCCGTCATCGGTCCCCCTACAGTGATTCGAGAATAGCGACGACGCCTTGGCCGCCTGCTGCACACACCGACACCAGGCCGCGTACGGGGCGCCCTTCACTCCGGGCCTTGGCATGCAGTTGCTTGGCCAGCGAAGCTACGATCCGTCCGCCGGTCGCGGCGAAGGGATGGCCAGCCGCCAGCGATGAGCCATTAACGTTCAGCCGGGACCGGTCGATGCTGCCAAACGCGCCATCCAGGCCGAGCCGGCTCTTCCCAAATTCCTCATCTTCCCAGGCGGCCAGGGTGCTGAGGACCGTGGCCGCAAAGGCCTCATGGATCTCAAAGAAGTCGATGTCGGCGAGGGTGAGCCCCTGCCGGGCCAACAGCCGGGGCACGGCGAAGACGGGAGCCATCAGCAGGCCGTCCTTGCCGTGGACAAAGTCCACGGCGGCCGCTTCCGCGTCCACCACGGCGGCGAGCTTGGGCAGGTCATGGGCGTCCGCCCAATCCTCGGATGCCAGCAGTACCGTGGAGGCCCCATCCGTCAGCGGGGTGGAGTTTCCTGCCGTCATCGTGGCATCCGCACCGAGGTTCCTGCCGAAAACGGGCTTGAGGCCGGCCAGCTTCTCCGGCGAAGTGTCCGCACGGAGGTTGCCGTCGCGCACCAGTCCCCGGTACGGCGTGACCAGGTCGTCGAAGAATCCGGATTCGTACGCCGCGGCCAGGTTCCGGTGGCTCTTGTAGGCCAGTTCATCCTGTGCCTCGCGCGTAATCTTCCACTGTGCCGTGGTCAGGGCCTGGTGCTCCCCCATTGAAAGTCCTGTCCGGGGCTCAGCCGTACCAGGGGCCAGCGGAGCCAGGTCCTTGGGGCGGAGCCGGCTCAGCACCTGCAGGCGCTGGGGAAGGGTTTTGGCGCGGTTGAGGTCCAGGATCACTTCCCGGAGCCCCTCGCTGACAACGATGGGGGCATCCGATGCAGAGTCGACGCCGCCGGCGATCGCTGAATCAATTTGGCCCAGCTTGATCTTGTTGGCAAGGCCCACCACGGTTTCCAGGCCAGTGGCGCATGCCTGCTGCAGGTCGTAGGCGGGCGTCTCAGCCGAGAGCGCCGAGCCGAGGACAGCCTCGCGGGTGAGGTTGAAATCCCTGGAATGCTTCAGTACTGCGCCCGCCGCTACTTCCCCGATTCGTTCATCCTGCAGCCCGAACCTCGCGATCAGCCCATCCAGGGCGGCGGTCAGCATGTCCAGGTTCGAGGATTTTGCGTAAGTTCCGCCGGCGCGGGCGAAGGGAATCCTGTTTCCCCCCACGATGACTGCCTTGCGGGTGTCAGGAATGGACTGTCCGTCAATGGACATGGGTATCTCCTCGGGTCACGTGCGGTTACCGATACCCAGCGTACCTGATACGCTGGGTATCGTGAACATCCACCCACCAAGCCCCGCCCTGCCCGGGGCGCCCGTGCCTGCCGGCACGCCGTCGGACGGCCGTTCCTCCCGCTGGCAGAACCACAGGGAAGAACGCCGGCGGGAGTTGATCAAGTCCGCGCGCCGCGCTGTGCACGGCCTGGGCAGCGACGCCTCCATGGAGGAGATCGCTGCTGCCGCGGGAACCTCCAAGTCGGTGTTCTACCGGTACTTCGGCGATAAGGCCGGGCTGCAGCAGGCAGTGGGCGAAGTGGTCCTCAGCCAGATGCAGCGCCGGATCCAGGAAGCGGCCCAAAGCGCCCATACTCCGCGTGAAGGACTGTTGGCCATGGTCTCGGCCTACCTCCAGATGGCGGAGACCAGCCCGAACGTCTACACGTTCGTCACCCGCTACGGCAGTGGTGATCCCGAGGGGTCTCCGGCGTCCGGCTCGGTCTCGGGAGCGCTGGGACACTTCTTTGACGCGGTGGCGGAAATGATCGCCACCCCCATGCGGTCCCATCTGGGTGACGGCCGGGAGGCCGTTATCGGGTACTGGCCCAAAGCCGCTATCGGACTGGTACGGAACGCAGGAGAACAGTGGCTGGGAACCCCGGATTCCCCATCGAAGCCGGACCAGGAGGCCATGGCACGGCAAATCACGGCGTGGCTGTGCGTGGGCATCGCCCCCGAGCTTTCCGCGGCTGCGCGGACCTGACGGTTGGCCCGGACAGAGCGCAACACCCAGGCCAACACCGCAAGAACCAACAGCATCTCAAGAAACCACAGGCACCTGTCAGAACCAACGAAGGACATTGACATGACTGAAGTAGTGGACCGCCCCGCAGGCAAAGGGCAGCGACCCGCAGCATCCAGCACCGTACCCGCGACAACCCAACCCGTTGTGGATGTCGAAGCGCTTGGCCGGCAGCTGCTGGGCAAGTGGGCTGCGGTCCGGGTCCAGGCCCGGGACCTTGCTGCCCGCCCCGAGCTGCATAAGATCGAGGGCCTGACGCACACCGAGCACCGGACCAGGGTTTTTGGCCAGCTCAAATACCTCGTGGAGAACGAAGCGGTGCACCGCGCTTTCCCCACCGCCCTGGGCGGTTCGGATGACCACGGCGGCAACATCGCCGGCTTCGAGGAACTTGTGGTGGCCGACCCCTCTCTGCAGATCAAAGCCGGCGTACAGTGGGGGCTTTTCGGCTCCGCCGTCATGCACCTTGGCACCGCCAAACACCACGCGAAATGGTTGCCGGGCATCATGAACCTGGACATCCCGGGCTGCTTCGCCATGACCGAAACGGGACACGGCTCGGACGTGGCCAGCATCGCGACGACGGCCACCTACGATCTATCCACTGAGGAGTTCGTAGTGCACACCCCCTTCCGGGCCGCCTGGAAGGACTACATCGGAAACGCCGCGATTGACGGCCTGGGAGCCGTGGTGTTCGCCCAGCTCATCACGCGGGGCGTCAAGCATGGCGTCCACGCCTTCTATGTGGACCTGCGCGATCCGGAAACCAAGGAGTTCCTGCCGGGCATCGGGGGCGAGGACGACGGCGCCAAGGGCGGACTGAACGGCATCGACAACGGCCGGCTGCACTTCACCAACGTCCGGATCCCCAGGACGAATCTCCTGAACCGTTACGGCGACGTGGCCCCGGACGGTACGTACACCTCCCCCATCGCCAGCCCCGGCCGCCGGTTCTTCACCATGCTGGGGACTCTGGTCCAGGGCCGGGTGTCGCTGGACGGCGCCGCCGTGGCAGCATCGAAAGTGGCCCTGCAGGCTGCCGTCCGCTACGCCACCGAGCGCCGCCAGTTCAACGCGTCCTCCCATACAGACGAGGAAGTCCTGCTCGACTACCAGCGGCACCAGCGCCGCCTCTTCACCCGGCTGGCCACCACCTACGCCGCCGGCTTCGCCCATGAGCAGCTGCTGCAAAAGTTCGACGACGTCTTTTCCGGCGCCCACGACACCGACGCCGACCGCCAGGACTTGGAGACCCTTGCCGCCGCCCTCAAAGCCCTCAGCACGTGGCATGCGCTGGACACACTGCAGGAGTGCCGTGAGGCCTGCGGCGGCGCCGGCTTCCTGATCGAAAACAGGTTTGCATCGCTGCGGGCGGACCTTGACGTCTACGCGACGTTCGAGGGCGACAACACCGTGCTGCTGCAGCTGGTGGCCAAGCGTCTCCTGGCCGACTACGCCAAGGAGTTCCGGAACGTGGACTTCGGCGTGTTGGCCCGTTACGTGGTGGGCCAGGCAACCGGGGCCGCGATCCACCGGACGGGCCTGCGCCAGGTGGCACAGTTCATGGCAGACACAGGCTCGGTGCAGAAAGCTGCAATCGCACTGCGTGACGAGGAAGGCCAGCGGGCCCTCCTCACGGACAGGGTCCAGACGATGGTCGCCGAAGCGGCGGCCGCCCTCAAAGGCAGTAACCGGCTTTCCCAGGAACAGGGCGCTGCCCTGTTCAACCGGCACCAGAACGAACTCATTGACGCCGCCCAGGCGCACGCCGAGCTGCTCCAGTGGGAGGCATTCACGGACGCGCTGCGAGAGGTGGAGGACAGCGGCACCCGGATAGTCCTGACGTGGCTCCGCGATCTTTTCGGCCTGTCCCTGATCGAGAAGAACCTCTCCTGGTACCTCATGAACGGCCGCCTTTCCATGCAGCGGGGCCGCACCGTGGGCGAGTACATCAACAGGCTGCTGGTGAAGATCCGGCCGCACGCGCTGGACCTCGTGGACGCCTTCGGCTACAGCGGGGACCATGTGCGGGCCGCGATCGCAACCGGCGCGGAGAAGCAGCGGCAGGACGAGGCGCGTGCCTACTTTCGCAGCCAGCGCGCCAGCGGCGGAGCCCCGGTGGACGAGAAATTCCTGCTGGCCAGGACTGTCCCGGGCAAGCGCAACTGACGTCCCCGGCTGCCTGAACGACGACGGCGCCGCTCCCCTCACGAGGGAAGCGGCGCCGTCGTACGAGCGTCAGGAACAGTCAGCTGGATGCCGGCAACACCGAGCGGTACACCTCGAGGGTGGTTTCGGTGATTGACTCCCAGGAGAAATGCTGCTCCGCCCGCAACCGGCCGGCCTTCCCCATGGCGCGGGCCCGCTCCGGGTCCGTCACCACTTCGGTGAGGGCTGCCGCGAACTCGGTGACGAACTTTTCCGGGTCCAGGGGCGTACCGGTACCGTCGGTCACCTGTTCAAGCTCCACAAGGAGGCCGGTCTGGCCGTGCTCCACCACCTCCGGGATGCCGCCGGTCGCGCTGGCCACCACCGCAGCGCCGCACGCCATCGCTTCGAGGTTCACGATGCCGAGCGGTTCGTAGATGGAGGGGCAGGCAAAGGCGGTGGCGTGGCTGAGCACCTGGATGAGCTCGTTGCGCGGCAGCATGCGCTCGATCAGCACCACGCCCGTGCGCTGGCTCTGCAGGTCCTCAATGAGGCGGGCCGTTTCCGCGGCCAGCTCGGGAGTGTCCGCCGCTCCCAGGCAAAGGACCAGCTGGACGTCGGCGGGCAGCTTCGCCGCAGCCCGCAGGAGGTAGGGAACGCCCTTCTGTCGCGTGTTCCTGCCCACAAAAACCACGCTGGGCTTGGCCGGGTCGATGCCCAGGGCGCGGACGGCGTCGTCATTCTCGTCACGTTGCCACAGCTCGACGTCGATGCCGTTGTGGACCACCCGGACCTTTTCCGGATCGACGTCCGGGTAGCTGCGCAGGATGTCCTGGCGCATGCCCTCCGAGACAGCAATGATGGCTGCCGCAGCCTCATACGCGGTTTTCTCCACCCAGGACGAGAGGGCGTACCCGCCGCCGAGCTGTTCAGCCTTCCAGGGGCGCAGCGGTTCAAGGCTGTGCGCGCTCAGTACATGCGGGATGCCGTGCAGCAGCGAGGCAAGATGCCCTGCCATATTGGCGTACCAGGTGTGCGAATGGACCAGGTCCGCACCTTGCACGTCCGGGACAATGCGCAGGTCCACGCCAAGGGTCTGAACCGCCGGGTTCGCCCCGCCCAGGTCCTCCGGCACCTGGTAGGACGTTACGGTGGCGCCATGATAGTCGGTGTCCCGCGGAGCCCCAAAAGCACGAACCTGCAGGTCAACGTGCTTACTAAGCACCCTGCTCAATTCGGCTACGTGGACTCCGGCGCCACCGTAGATCTCGGGCGGAAACTCTTTAGTCACAATGTCTATTCGCACAAGACCCAAGGTAGTCCTTCACGCATAACTGTTCTAGTGTGAAGGAGTCCGGGCATGCCGGACTGTCTTGGGGAGTTACGAAGGCGTACAGGAGCGACCATTATGCCGTTGAACAAAAAAGTCCTGGCCATTGTCCTTGCAGGCGGCGAGGGAAACAGGCTGATGCCACTGACGGCAGACCGGGCCAAACCTGCTGTGCCCTTCGCCGGGAGCTACCGCCTCATCGACTTCGCGCTGTCCAACCTGGTGAATTCGCGCTACCTGCAGATCGTGGTGCTGACCCAATACAAGTCACACAGCCTGGACCGCCACATCTCGGAGACCTGGCGCATGTCCACCCAGTTGGGTAACTACGTAGCTTCCGTACCCGCGCAGCAGCGTGTGGGCAAGAGCTGGTTCCTGGGCAGCGCCAACGCCATTTACCAGTCCCTGAACCTGATCCATGACGCCAATCCGGACATCGTGGTGGTGGTCGGTGCGGACCACGTGTACCGGATGGACTTTGCCCAGATGGTGGAGCAGCACGTCAACAGCGGCGCCAAGGCCACGGTGGCTGCCGTCCGCCAGCCACTCCACATGGCCAACCAGTTCGGCGTCATTGAAGTGGACCAGGACGATCCGCAGAAGATCGCCGCTTTCGTGGAAAAGCCTGCCACCACCCCCGGCCTGGCAGCCGACCCCTCCCAGTTCCTCGCCTCCATGGGTAACTACGTCTTTGACGCCGACGCCCTGGTGGCCGCGCTCCACGTGGACGCCGAGCGCCTGGACACCAAGCACGACATGGGCGGGGACATCATCCCCTACTTCGTCAACCAGGGTGAGGCCGGCGTGTACGACTTCACGCTGAACGAGATTCCCGGCTCCACGGAACGGGACCGCACCTACTGGCGGGACGTGGGAACCATTGACTCCTTCTACGACGCCCACATGGACCTGATCTCCCCGCTGCCGGTCTTCAACCTGTACAACTCCGAGTGGCCCATCTACACCCGGCAGAGCATCTCCCCGCCGGCCAAGTTCGTCCGCGGCAAGAACAACACGGTTGGCACCGCCCTGGACTCGATCGTCTCGAACGGCGTGGTGATTTCCGGCGGCATCGTGGAAGGCTCCGTCCTGTCCAACGACGTCTATGTTGCCACCAGCAGCCGGGTCATCGACTCCGTCCTGATGGACAAGGTGCAGGTGGGCGAAGGTGCCGTGATCAACCGGGCCATTATCGACAAGAACGTCAAGGTACCGGCAGGCGCCGCAATCGGCCTGGACGCCGACCTGGACCGCGCCCGCGGATTCAAGGTAACCGACTCGGGCATCACCGTGCTTGCCAAGGGACAGGCCGTCCCGGAGCCCGGCGACGAGGAACGCCAGCTCGCTGCCCGCAACCTCCACCTGGTTCCGAACGCCGTCAAGGCTGCGGCGGAGCAGTACCCGGAGCTGCAGGAGTCAGTGGACAAGGTGGCCGAAACCCATGCCGCCGCAGCTGCGGACTCAGGCACCGGGGCGCGGATCTCCTAGCGGGTAATACCCGGCCGGGATTAAAGGGGCAGCACCAGCCTGTAAAATTGGGCTGGTGAGCTCCCCCGATCTGACCCCTGAGGAAATCCAGGCCTGCCTCAAGGTCCTGAACACCATTCATGCATATGACGAGGAGCACCCGGACTACGTTTCCGTGCGCCGTGCCACCGGGAAGATGTTCAAGGCCGTCAAGCGGCACCGCAGGGTTACCAAGCGGGACCTCATCTCCGAGGCAGACCGTGCCGTGCTGGCCCAGACGGCCACTGCGGCGCCGGACCGGATCGACGACGAAACCCGCGGCAACAAGCTCGCGCCGTCCGCCACCGGCAAGGTTGCAGGCCACCTTATCCGCTCGCGGCCCTGCTATATCTGCAAGCAGCACTACACGCAGGTGGACGCCTTCTACCACCAGCTGTGCCCGGAGTGCGCCGCCTTCAGCCACAGCAAGCGCGATGCACGCACCGACCTCACGGGCAGGCGCGCCCTCCTGACCGGCGGCCGGGCCAAAATCGGGATGTACATTGCGTTGCGGCTCCTCCGCGACGGCGCGCACACCACCATCACCACCCGGTTCCCCAAGGATGCGGCCCGCCGGTTCGCGGCGATGGAGGACAGCGCTGAATGGCTCCACCGGCTCCGGATCGTGGGCATCGACCTCCGCGATCCCGCCCAGGTCATGGCCCTGACGGATTCGCTCAACGAAGCCGGCCCGCTGGACATCATCATCAACAATGCCGCGCAGACCGTCCGCCGTTCCGGCAACGCCTACAAGCCGCTGGTGGACGCTGAGGACGAGCCGCTGCCGGCCGCCCTGGAACGGGCCAACGGCGGGCCCGAGCTGGTGACCTTCGGCCATGCCCACGACAAGCACCCCCTGGCCCTGGCCAGCAGCGTCACCGAGCATCCTGTCCTCGCCGGAGACGCCATCACGTCGCTTGCCCTGTCCACAGGATCGGCATCCCTGGAGCGCATCGCCTCCGGCACGGCCATCGACGCCGGCGGGCTGGTCCCGGATCTGGCCACCATCAACAGCTGGACCCAGGTGGTGGACGAGGTGGACCCGCTGGAGATGCTTGAAGTCCAGCTCTGCAATGTCACGGCGCCGTTCCTGCTGGTCAGCCGGCTCCGGGCCGCCATGAAGCGCTCCACCGCCCGCCGCAAGTACATCGTGAACGTCTCCGCCATGGAGGGGCAGTTTTCCCGTGCCTACAAGGGTCCGGGCCACCCCCACACGAACATGGCCAAAGCTGCGCTGAACATGATGACCAGGACCAGCGCGCAGGAGATGCTGGACAGCGACGGCATCCTGATGACGGCGGTGGACACCGGCTGGATCACGGACGAACGGCCGCATTTCACCAAGGTCCGGCTGATGGAGGAAGGATTCCACGCCCCCTTGGACCTGGTGGACGGGGCCGCCCGGGTCTACGATCCCATCGTGATGGGCGAGAGCGGCGAGGACCAGTACGGCGTGTTCCTCAAGGACTACAAACCCAGCCCCTGGTGAGGGTAAGCTCGCGGCATGAGCGCCGAACCATCATCTGAAGTGCAGAACCTCGAACACCACGAGTGCTGGGCAATGCTCCGGACTGTCTCCGTCGGCCGCCTGGCCATCACCGCGGGCGGGCGGCCGGACATCTTCCCCATCAACTACACGGTGGACAGGGGAACCCTGGTGTTCCGCACCAGCGAAGGAACCAAACTTTCCGGCGCGTCAGAAGATGCCGCGGTGGCGGTGGAAGCCGACGGTGTGGACCCGGACACCGGACTGGCCTGGAGCGTCGTCGTTAAAGGTACGGCCGCCGTCGTCACCGGCACGGAACAGGTCCTGGACACCACCCAGCTCTACCTGTTTCCCTGGCAGGCCGGAAGGAAGGACGTGTTCGTCCGCATCACGCCGGACAGCGTCACCGGCCGCCGCTTTAAGGTCACGGAGCCGCTGACCTGGTGGACCCAGCTCAGCGGCGCCGTCACGACGTCCCAGGAGTAGCAACCGGCCGGCCTGGCCGGGTCAGGCGAGCTGGGTGATCTCCACGCTGACGTTCAGTGCCGACCCGCCGCCGCCGGACAGAATGCCCTTCAGAGGGGACACGTCCCTGTAGTCCCTGCCCCTGGCAACCGTGACATGGAAGTCGCCGGCGGGCTTGTGGTTGGTGGGGTCCCAGCTCCGCCAGTCGCCGTCCCACCATTCCAGCCAGGCGTGCGACTGTCCGGCCACGGTTTCACCGACGCCCGCGCTGGAACGCGGGTGCAGGTAGCCGGAGACGTAGCGGGCCGGAATACCGCAGCTGCGCAGGGCACCGATCGCCAGATGGGCCAGGTCCTGGCAGACACCCTGGCGCTGGCCCCAGGCCTCTTCGGCGTTGGTGGTCACCGCGGTGGAACCTGACATGTAGGTCATTTCGCCACGCATCCATTCGAAGACCGCCATGGCGGCGTCGTGCGGGTTCTTTCCGGACACCACCCCGGGGATGAGGCCCAGGACCTCGTCGCCGGGGCCGCTCAGCCTGGACTGGGGCAGCCAGTCGCTGAAGGTGTTTAGCGTCGCGGGAGAGGCAAGGACGTCCCAGCCCACGATGTCCTGTTCCGACGGGATCTTCTCGGCCCGGTGCACTTCCACCGTGATGTTGGAGACAACTTCAAGGTGCTCGTGCGGCATCTGCATGTCGAAGGCCGTGACCCTGGTCCCCCAGTAGTCCCGGTAGGTGCTCACGGCGGCCTGCGACGGCGAGACCTTGACCACGGATTCCAGCACCACCTGCTGGGAATCCGTGAGCGGTGTCATCCTGGACTCGTTGTAGGACAGCGTGACGCGCTTGTTGTACTTGTAGGCCGTCTTGTGAACGATGCTCAGCCGGGTCATGAAACTTCTCCCACCCAGGCAAGTTCGTCCGCCTGATTGAAGTACTTACGGGAAATCGCGTCCGAGGCCTGGGACACGGCCTTCTGCACGCGCTCCATGTGTTCGGGCAGCTCGGACATGAGGTCATCCGTCCGGTGGAACTCCAGGAACGTCCGGGCCTGCCCCACGATGCGGCGGGCGTCGTTGATGAAGCCCACCCGCTGCGCGGAGGGGTCGAGCTTGGCCAGGCACTCGTCTGCGTCGCGCAGGGCGTACACGATGGACCGGGGAAACAGCCGGTCCAGCAGCAGGAACTCCGCCGCGTGCTGGTCGCCGAAGGCCGCCCGGCGGGTCCGCAGGAAGGATTCGTAGGCGCCGGCGCACCGGAGCATGTTGACCCAGGACATGCCCGCGGACAGGACGTCGCGGGTGGAAAGCATCCGGGCGGTCATGTCGGCACGTTCCAGGGAACGCCCCAGGACCAGGAACAGCCAGCTTTCATCGTGGCTGACGGTGGTGTCGGCCAGGCCGCTGACCATGGCGGTGCGTTCCAGGGTCCAGTTGCAGAACCGGTAGGTCCCCACCACGTCCTTGCGGTGCTGGCTGAGCCCGTAATAGGTGGTGTTCAGGCTCTCCCACAGGCCGGAGGACACCGTCTCCCGGGCGCGCCGGGCGTTCTCCCGCGCGGCGCCCAGGGAACCGGCGATGGAGGTGGCACTGGTTTTGTCGTACGCCAGGGCGTGCAGCAGCTCAGGCAGCCCGAAGTCCTCGCTCTGCGGCCGGGCGCCCATGACCGCCAGGAGTTCCTGTGCGACGCTTTTGCGCTCCTCCATGGGGAGGTGGTTCAGGCGTTCCAGGTGGACGTCCAGGATGCGGGCAGTGCCGTCGGCCCGCTCCACGTAGCGGCCGATCCAGAAAAGGGACTCGGCAATTCGGCTAAGCATTCGCGGCTACCTCCTGCGGTCCCGGGACTGGAATGGATTCTGGCCGGAGGGCACTCCGGCTCACTGCTGCTGCTCCGACTGGCGGTCGCGCCAGTTGCTCTCGACTGGCCACACGGAGACGCGTTCGCGAAGGGAAATTGAGGGCCGGGGCACCGTTTCCACCGGCATCTGCGGGGAATCTGCCAGGACCCAGGTGTCCTTGGAGCCGCCGCCCTGGCTGGAGTTCACGATCAGCGAGCCCTCCTTCAGTGCCACGCGCGTCAACCCGCCCGGAAGCACCCAGACGTTGTCGCCGTCGTTCACCGCGAAGGGGCGCAGATCCACGTGGCGGGGTCCGAATTTGTCGCCGCTCAGCGTGGGCACGGTGGAGAGCTGGAGCACCGGCTGGGCGATCCAGCCGCGGGGATCGGCGATGACCCGCTGGCGCAGGGCGTCCAGTTCGTCTTTGGAAGCATCGGGGCCGATCACCAGGCCCTTGCCGCCGGAACCGTCCACCGGCTTGACCACAAGTTCGGAGAGGTTGTCCAGGGTGTATTCCCGGGCTTCCTTCTCCTCCAGGCGGTAGGTGTCCACATTGGCGATGATGGGCTCCTCGCTGAGGTAGTACCGGATCAGGTCAGGAACGTAACTGTAGACGAGTTTGTCGTCAGCTACGCCGTTGCCCACGGCGTTGGCAATGGTCACCCCGCCGGCCCGTGCGGCATTGACCAGTCCGGGGCAGCCCAGCATGGAATCGGCGCGGAACTGCAGCGGGTCCAGGAAGTCGTCGTCGATTCGCTTGTAGATGACATCCACGCGCTGCTCACCCGCGGTGGTGCGCATGTACACGCGGTTCCCGCGGCAGATGAGGTCGCGGCCCTCCACCAGCTCTACGCCCATCAGGCCTGCCAGCAGGGTGTGCTCGAAGTAGGCGCTGTTGAACACGCCGGGTGTAAGGACGACGACGGTGGGATCGTCCACGCCGGCGGGTGCGGTCTTGCGCAGGGCTGAGAGGAGCCGGCGGGGGTACTCCTCCACCGGCCGGATGAGCTGCTGGCCGAAGGCCTCCGGCAGGCCCTTTGCCATGGCTCGGCGGTTTTCCAGGACGTAGCTCACACCGGAGGGGACGCGGACGTTGTCCTCGAGCACCCGGAAGGTACCGGCAGCATCGCGAACCACGTCGATGCCGGAAATGTGCACCCGGACGCCGCCGGCCGGCTCGAAGCCGTGGACCTGGCGGTGGAAGTGCGCACTGGTGGTCACCAGCTGGCGCGGGATCACGCCGTCGGACACTACCGTCATTTTGTCGTACACATCATTCAGGAACGCTTCGAGGGCGCGTACGCGCTGGGCCACGCCCCGTTCCAGCACATCCCACTCCGCTGCCGGAATGACGCGGGGAACGATGTCCAGCGGAAAGGGACGCTCCTCGCCCGCAAAGTCGAAGGTCACACCGCGGTCCAGGAAGGTGCGGGCCATGGAGTCTGCGCGCGCGCTGACATCGGCAAGGGAAAGCTTGCGCAGGGCGTCCGCCACCTGCCCGTACGAGTCCCGGGCCTGCTGCCCGGGGGCAAACATCTCGTCGTAGGCTCCGGTCCGGCCGGCGGCCACGGAGTAATCCTGGAATAGGTCTGACATGTCCACAAGCCAACCATCTTTTTGTTTCGAATTCATTACTGCCATCCATTCTGGCGTGTTGGCGGGAGCAGTCCTATTCGTGCATTCCGCGCCTTATCCGGCACAGTAGGTGAGTGCCCTTCAGCAGAACCTTCGCCAGCCGCGGCCCGGGCTTTCCCGGACGTGCCGGAAGGCTGTTCCCCGGGCTTGTCTCCGCTGCTGCGGCCCTTGCCGCCGCGTTCCTGGTCCACCGACTGGTACCGGCCCTCCCCGCGATGACCCTCGCAGTGGTCCTGGGGGTCCTGGCGGCGAATTTGCCCGTTACAGGCGTCTACACCGCCGGCAGGGCCCGGCCGGGGCTGGATTTCGCGGGGAAGCACCTGATGCGCGGCGGGATTGTCCTGCTGGGCCTCAAGGTGAGCGTCATGGACGTGCTGGGACTGGGCTGGACCGCACTTGTCCTGATCTCCGCCGTGGTGGCGGCCAGTTTCGCCGGGACGTATGCGATCTCACGGCTTTTCCGCCTGTCCCCGGTGACCTCGCTCCTGGTGGCCACCGGGTTCTCGATTTGCGGCGCGTCCGCCATTGGGGCCATGGCCGCCGTCCGCAGGATCCGGCACGTGGACACGGTCCTGCCGGTGGCGCTCGTGACGCTGTGCGGCACCTTGGCGATCGGGGTCCTGCCCCTGCTGGTCCATCCCCTCCAGCTCAGCGGGCCGGTGTTCGGCGCCTGGACGGGCGCCTCGGTGCACGACGTCGGCCAGGTGGTGGCCACGGCACAAACGGCAGGAACCGCGGCGCTGGGCATCGCCGTCGTGGTTAAGCTCACCCGGGTGCTGCTCCTGGCGCCCGTGGCAGCCGTGGCGGGGGCGCACCACCGTTTCTCAGCGCAACCGGCCGCCAACGGCGAGGGCGGCAGCGCAAAGCTGCCACCGGTGGTGCCGCTGTTCGTCCTGGGCTTCGTGGCCATGGTGGGCCTGCGTTCCACCGGCTGGCTGGGGACCGGCTGGCTCGAGGCAGGGGCAGCGCTGCAGGACATCCTGCTGGGGGCGGCCCTGTTCGGGCTGGGCTCCGCCGTCCGGATCCGGACGCTGCTGCACACCGGCGGACGGGCGCTCCTGGCGGCACTGGCATCCTGGCTCCTGATCGCCGTACTGGGCCTGGCGGCGGCCCTGCTGATCGCCGCGTGATGTTGGCCACCAACCCCATGATTAGATAGCTGGGTGTCACATGAGAATCTGCAGCGCGATGAAGCCGCCGAACGTTCAGCCCTGATCCGCACCACCAGCTACGACGTCTCCCTGGACGTGCGTCAGGCAGCGGACGCGGACGTGGCAGGTTATCCGACCCGCAGCATCATCACCTTCACGGCGGACCCGGGCAGCTCCACCTTCCTGGATTTCATCGGTGAGGTCCACAGCGTGCTCCTCAACGGCAAGGGGCTCCGCGTGGAGGACGTGGTGGACGGCGGCAGGATCCGGCTGGAGAACCTGCAGGCGGAGAACCAGGTGACGGTGAACGGGACTGCGTTGTACAGCCGGTCCGGCGAGGGCATGCACCGGTTCGTCGACCCCGCGGACGGCCAGTGCTACCTGTACACGCAGTACGAGCCGGCGGATGCCCGCCGCGTGTTCGCCAATTTCGAGCAGCCCGACCTGAAGGCTGTGTACACCTTCCATGTGATGGCTCCCGCGCACTGGCAGGTTGCCTCCAACGGGGCCGAAACCGGACGAACCGTGCTCGCCAGCGATCCCGCCACCGCCTGCTGGGACTTCGCCACAACAGATCCAATGTCCACCTACATCACGACCGTCCTGGCCGGGCCGTACTTCAAGGCGGAGGACCGCTGGCAGGCAACGCTCGACGACGGCACCTCCCTGGACGTCCCACTGGCCCTGTACTGCCGGGCGTCCATGGCGGAGTCCTTCGACACCGGAGAGCTGTTCACACTGACAAAGAAGGGCCTCGACTTCTTCAACCGGCTCTTCGACTACCCCTACCCCTGGGGTAAGTACGACCAGGCGTTCGTGCCCGAATACAACCTCGGCGCCATGGAGAACCCCGGCCTGGTGACGTTCACGGAGAGCTACGTCTTCACCTCCCGGGCCACCGACGCCCAGTACCAGGGGCGCGCCAACACGCTCATGCACGAGATGGCGCACATGTGGTTCGGCGACCTGGTGACCATGCAGTGGTGGGATGACCTGTGGCTTAAGGAATCCTTCGCCGACTACATGGGCACCCTGGGCGTGGACCGGGCAACGGACTGGGACACGGCGTGGGTGAACTTCGCCAACAAGCGCAAGGCCTGGGCCTACGTCCAGGACCAGCTGCCAACCACCCATCCCATCGTGGCGGACATCCCGGACCTTGAAGCGGCCAAGCAGAACTTCGACGGCATCACCTATGCCAAGGGCGCGTCAGTCCTGAAGCAGCTGGTGGCCTACGTGGGGTTCGAGGCGTTCATCGCGGGCTCCCGCGCATACTTCCGCAAGCACGCCTACGGCAACACGTCCCTTGGCGACCTGCTGGCGGCTCTGAGTGCTTCCTCCGGCCGGGACCTGGCCGGCTGGGCGCAGCAGTGGCTGCAGACCTCCGGGATCTCCACCCTGTCCCTGGACTTCGCGCCGCGTGGGGCCGCGGTGGACGACGGCATCCTGGGCGGGGTGGCGGTGGTCCAGGAGGCAACGGACCCGGTCACCGGACGTGGGGAACTGCGCCCGCACCGCCTGCGTGTGGGTTCCTACGACTTCGACGCCGCTGGCGCCCTGGTCCGGACCGGGAGCATCGAAACCGATGTGGCCGGGGCGCGCACGGACCTGCCGCAGCTTTCCGGGCAGCCCCGCCCTGCGCTCCTGCTGGTGAACGACGACGACCTCACCTACGCCAAGGTCCGCCTGGACCCGGCGTCCGATGCCACCGTCCGGGCCTCCCTGGACCGGATCATCGATCCCATGGCCAGGGCCCTCTGCTGGACGGCGCTGTGGAACTCGGCCCGGGACGGCGAGAGCCCGGCAGCCAGCTACGTCGATGCCGTGGCCGCGTTCGGACCGGCAGAAACGGGCATCGGAGTCCTGCTGAACATCCTTGACAACGCGACGACCGCCGTCGAACGCTACACCCCGGCGGCCGGACGTGCTGCCGTGCGGTCGTCCTTCCTCGCAACCGCAGCTGCAGAAGTGGACCGGGCCAGGCCCGGCTCGGACCAGCAGCTTGCCTGGGCCCGTACCCTGGCCACGCTGAGCAGGCATGACGATGCCATGCTGTCCCTCTTGCGCGGGCTCTTGGACGGGACAGCAACGGTGCCGGGCCTGGCGGTGGACGCCGAACTGCGCTGGCACCTCTGGCATGCCCTGGCAGCCAACGGCCAGGCAACGGCCGAAGAACTGGATGCCGAACTGGCCCGCGACAACACCGCTTCCGGGCGCGCCGGCCACGCCACGGCGCTTGCCGCGCGTCCCGAGCCGGAGGTCAAGGCAGCGGCCTGGAACGCAGCAGTGCACGGCAACAAGCTCTCCAACCAGCTGCTCAGCGCCACCATCAGCGGCTTCACCACGGCGCCAGCGCACCTGCTGGACCCCTATGTGGACCCGTACTTTGAGTGCTTGCGCGGCGTGTGGGAGGGCCGCAGCATCGAGATCGCCAGCCGCATTGTCCGCGGCCTCTACCCCCTGGCCCAGGACCTTCCTGAGGGCACACAACCCGCGGACCACCCGGTGGTCCGGCGGACCGACGCCTGGCTCGAAGCCAATACCGACGCACCCCGCGCCCTCCGCCGGATCATCGTGGAGCAGCGCAGCCACCTGCTGAGGGCGCTCACAGCCCAGGCCGCCGTCGTCAGTTCACCCGCCCACTAAGCTCTTCCGGCCCCTGCTCAGGGGACGCGGTGGAGCCACTCAGCTGTGCCGAACTTGCTGCCCACGCGCTGCCGGGCGGCGGCGAGCTCTGCATCCGTCAGCCGGGACCGGGTAGCTCCGTAGCGTTCACTGAAGACGTCGGCCATCGCCGCGATGATCGCTGTGCGGGCAAGCCCGGTCTGGCGCCGCAGCGGGTCCACCCGCTTCTTGGCGCTGCGGGTCCCCTTGTCGGAGAGCTTTTCCTTGCCGATGCGCAGGACCTCCACCATCTTCTCGGCGTCGATGTCGTAGCTCATGGTCACGTGGTGCAGCATGCCGCCGTTGGCCAGCCGCTTCTGCGCCGCGCCGCCGATTTTGCCCTGGTCCGTGGCGATGTCGTTCAGCGGCACGTAGAAGGCATTGATCCCCAGCTTTTCCAGGGCAGACATGACCCAGGAATCCAGGAAAGGGTAGGAGTCGGCGAAGCTGATGCCATCCACCAGGGTCTGCGGCAGGTACAGGGAGTAGGTGATGCAGTTGCCCGCTTCCATGAACATCGCTCCCCCGCCGCTGATCCGACGGACCACGGTGATGCCGTGCTTCGCCACGCCGTGCGGGTCCACCTCGTTGCGGACGGACTGGAAGCTGCCGATGACCACCGACGGTTCCTGCCAGTCCCAGAA
Organism: Pseudarthrobacter phenanthrenivorans Sphe3; assembly: GCF_000189535.1. Taxonomy (NCBI): domain Bacteria; kingdom Bacillati; phylum Actinomycetota; class Actinomycetes; order Micrococcales; family Micrococcaceae; genus Pseudarthrobacter; species Pseudarthrobacter phenanthrenivorans. Next base: position 1,992,613 of record NC_015145.1, on the reverse strand, counting down.
GCGGAGCGTGGGGTTCCGGCGGCCCGCGCCCACCTCCTCGGTCAGCACCTCATCCAGGGCCACATTGATCTCCGTGGGCAGGACGGTGGGAGGGATGACATGCCAGTCGTGGTCCATCCAGGATGTCGCCTTGGCCAGGGCCCGGCGGACGGCGATGGCCACGGCGTCGGCAGAGAAGCCAAAAAGGACTGCGCCTTCCGGCAGGGAAGCCGTGACGGCGGCGGCAAGTTCAGCCGCCGTCGTCGTTTCCGGCAGCCCCGTCAGAGCGCTATTGATCCCAAGGAGGGCCTCGTCCGGCTCAAGGAAGAAGTCGCCGCTGACGCTCACGTTGGCCAGCCGGCCGTCCATAACGTCCAGGTCCACCACCACCAGTTTGCCGCCGGGGACTTTGTATTCGCCATGGCGGCGGGAGGAGGAGGCAGGGGCTGGGACGGGGCCGGCAGTCATGTGTCCATCCTGCCCCAGAAATGCAGCCCGATGCGAAGCGGGGCCCTGAACGCGAAAAGCCCGCACCATTGCCGGTGCGGGCTTTCCCTTGAAGCTTGGGGAGAAGTGGTTACTTCTTGCCGCCGAAGCCCTTGAAGCGAGCGTTGAAGCGCTCGACGCGGCCTGCGGAGTCCATGATGCGCTGCTTGCCCGTGTAGAACGGGTGGGACTCGGAGGAGATTTCGACGTCGATGACCGGGTAGGTGTTGCCGTCTTCCCACTCGATGGTCTTCGAGGAGGAAACGGTGGACTTGGTCAGGAACTTGACGCCGGAAGCCAGGTCGTTGAAAACAACAGCTTCGTACTTCGGGTGGATATCAGACTTCATAATGGGACCTTTTGTTCACGCAACTGGATTTTGCCAGCTGCCAGGTATGAATGGGATGGCCGCGTTCCGCGCCGGAAAGCGCAGGACGGCCAGCTATCAATCATAGCGGATGTCCAGGGCGCCCGCGAACCTGCTGCGGCCCCCTAATCCCGGGCGCGCAGCTCCCAGAACGCCACGGCCGAGGCTGCTGCCACGTTGAGCGAATCAACGCCGTTCCGCATGGGAATCTTGACGGCGAGGTCGACGGCGGCGAGCGTCTCTGCGCTCATGCCGGCCCCCTCGGTGCCGAGCACCAGCGCGAGCTTTTCGGGGTTCTGGGCTGCGACGGCGTCCACGTCCCGGGCATCCGCGGTCAGCTCCAGGGCGGCGACGGTGAAGCCGTGCTCCTTCAGCAGGTACAGGTCCTGCGGCCAGCTGGAAAGCCGGGCCCATGGAACTTGGAAAACCGTGCCCATGCTGACCCGCACGCTCCGCCGGTACAGCGGATCACCGCAGCGGGGGGACACGAGGACGGCGTCGATATCCAGGGCGGCCGCGGAGCGGAAGATGGCGCCCACGTTCGTGTGGTCCACGATGTCCTCCAGGACGGCCACCCTGCGCGCCCCAGCCAGCAGATCCGGCAGCGGAACCGGCGCCGGGCGCTGCATGGCGGCCATGGCGCCGCGGTGCAGGTGGAATCCGGTGATCTCCTCCAGGAGGGCCGCGCTGCCAATGAAGGCAGGCACGTCAGGGTAGGCGCCAAGGACGTCCTGCAGGTCATCGAGCCACTTCTCCGCCAGGAAGAACGACCGGGGCTGGTGCCCGGCGGCCAGGGCGCGGCGCAGCACACGGGATGACTCGGCAATGTACATGCCTTCGGCGGGCTCGCGGAGCTTGCGCAGGTGGACGTCCGTGAGCTGCGTGTAATCGGACACGCGCGGATCTGCCGCGGATTCGAGGTAGTGGATTGTCACCGGGTGATTATTGCAGCAGATCGGTGATCATGACTCCCAGCGCAACGAGCCCCAGGACCAGGATGACGCCCCGGAGCACTGTGGGCGGGAGCTTCCGGCCCACTTTGGCGCCAAGGATCCCGCCGACGCTTGAGCTGATGGCGATGAGCAGCACCACGAGCCAGTTGATCCGATCGAAGGCGAACAGCATGTAGGATACGGCGGCCACGAGATTCACGCCCAGCACCAGGATGTTCTTCATGGCGTTGGCGTTCTGGATGGTGCCGGTGAGGAAAATGCCCAGGATGCCCACCAGCAGGATCCCCTGGGCAGCCACGAAGTAGCCGCCATACACGCCGGCAAGGTAGACCAGCACCACCAGCAGGATGCCGTGCCTCTTGTCCCGCACGGCGTGCTCCGGGTTCTCCTCGCGGGTGCGCACCCAGGTTTGCAGCCGGGGCTGGAAGACCACCATCAGCAGGGCCAGGACGATCAGGACGGGCGCAACATAGTGGAACACCTCTTCGGGGAGGTGCAGGAGCAGCCACGCACCGGAGATGCCGCCCAGGAGCGAGGCCGGCAGGAGCCGCATCAGCTGCCGGCCGCGGCCCTTCAGTTCCCTGCGGTACCCGAAGGCTCCGGCGGCGCCGCCTGCCACCAGGCCCATGGCGTTGCTCATCGAGGCCACCACGGGCGTGATGCCCAGGGCAATAAGCACGGGGAACGTCACCAGGGTGCCGGAGCCTACCACGGCGTTGATCATGCCGGCCCAGAGGCCGGCAACGGACACAAAAGTGCTGCTGAGAAGGTCCAAGGTGCTGCGCTGCCGCCTTAGCGGCGGGCGACGGCGGTGTACCGGCCGCCGTTGACGGTCACCTCCAGGTCAAGACCAAAAGTCTCGCTCAGGTTTTCGGCGCTCAGCACCTCGGTGATGGGGCCGGCGGCCACCACGCCGCCGTCGCGCAGCAGCATGGCGTGCGTGAAGCCGGGCGGGACCTCCTCGAGGTGGTGCGTCACCAGCACCATGGCAGGTGCAGCCTCGTCGCTGGCCAGCTCACCGAGCTTGTGGACAAGTTCCTCGCGGCCGCCCAGGTCCAGTCCTGCTGCCGGTTCATCCAGCAGCAGCAGCTCGGGATCGGTCATCAGGGCGCGGGCGATCTGGACGCGCTTGCGCTCCCCCTCTGACAGGGTGGCAAAGGTCCGGTTAAGAAGCGGCCCCATCCCCCAGTCATTGAGGAGGCGGAAAGCCCGGCGCTCGTCGTCGCGCTCGTACCCCTCGCGCCAGCGGCCGGTGACACCATAGGCGGCGGTGACCACCACGTTGAGGACCTTCTCGTGTTCAGGAATCTGGGTAGCCAGCGCTGCAGAGGAAAGCCCAATGCGGGGGCGCAGTTCAAAGACGTCCGTGCGCCCGAGGGTTTCATCAAGGATGCCGGCTTTTCCGCTGCTGGGATGCAGGCGGGCGGCAGCGATCTGCAGAAGTGTTGTCTTGCCGGCGCCGTTGGGGCCGAGGATCACCCAGCGTTCGCCTTCATTGACTTCCCAGTCAACCTTGTCCAGCAGGGTCTTTTTACCTCGGACAACGCTGACGGAAGCCAATTCCAGAACATCACTCATAGGAGTAGAGACTAGGACAAAAGAGAGGCTGACTGATAACCGGTGCCCCGGGCGGACAGCACGTGAAGTTACCGGACGAGCTTGACGTCCTCGCCCCGGAGGCTGGCCCGGAAACCGTTGCCTTGAACGGCGACGTCCTGAAGCACGAGTCCTTCGGGCAGGCCCTCAATGTCATGCTCTATGGTTACGAGCCCCCGCACGATGGACCCGGTGGCGTCGGACAGGAAATCCGGCCCGCCGAAGTCGATCGAGCGTGGCTCGACCACGAGCCTGCCGGCCACAACCTCGACCGTGCCGGTGGCAATCACCTGAAGTTCACGCCCCAGCGCTTCGACGGTGCGGATCACCAGCGCCTGGCCGTCGTCCGCGGCGCGGACCTCGGTCCCTTCGCCAAGCTCGGCGGCGACAACATCGAAGGGGACGGTCGCATCCACGGCGAGCCGGGAAGCGACCGGCCCCTCCGGCCCCGCCGTCACGTCCTGCCCCACAACGCGGACGTCGCGGAGCGCCGAGCCCGCGGCTATCACGGTCCCGGCATCCAGCGAAAGGTCGGCCAGCCACACCTCGTCCTCGCGCAGGCCGGCAGGAGGCACCGCGCCCGGCATACGTTCGATACCCCCGGCCGGCGGCGGTACAGGTCCTGCCTCCCCCGCGCCCGGTTCGCTCGCTGCCCAGAGCAGGACCACAGCCGCAAACCCCAGGACGAGGAGCATTCCAATTGCACCGATCAGCCAGTCCTTCGCGCGCGTCCACTCCATCGGGACAGTCTGTCATTGTGCAGGCGGTTTGCCGCGGCGCAATCAAATTCAAGGGATTCCTCCCCGCTGACTAAGATTGCAGGCATGACTTCGAACGTGACTGCGGTCAGCTATGGGCCAAATCTGACTCCAACCGGGCTGGAGCAGCTCCGTTCCGTCCTCGCCGGGCAGGGCGCGACGATACTGTCCGAAACAACCTCGGGCGACGACCGGTACCAGGTCCACGCAGCCGAACTCGTGCTTCCGGATGCCACGATCGCCGGACTCGCGGCCCTCCGGCATGCGGTGGCGGAGGCTGCCACCCACGGCTTTGACACCGCGTTGGTTCCCGCCGGACTCCGCTCGGCCGAACGCAAGCTCCTGATCACGGACGTGGATTCCACCCTGATCCAGCAGGAAGTGATCGAACTCCTGGCCGCCTACGCCGGAAAGCGTGAGGAGGTTGCGGCGGTCACCGAAGCCGCCATGCGCGGGGAACTGGACTTCACCCAAAGCCTCCACGCCCGCGTGGCCGTGCTCGCCGGGCTGCCGGCCGCCGTCGTCCACTCCGTCCGCGAGGAAGTGAAGCTAAGCCTCGGAGCCGCCGAGCTGGTGGCGGCATTCAAGGCCGCCGGCCATGTGGTGGCAGTGGTGTCGGGCGGGTTCAACCAAATCCTGGCACCGATCGCTAATGAGCTTGGCCTGGACTACTGGCAGGCCAACGAACTGGAAATTGTGGACGGCGCGCTGACGGGCAAGGTCCTGGGCGCGGTGGTGGACCGGGCCGCCAAGGAAAAGTACCTGCGCGAGTGGGCGGCAGCCGAAGGCATCGCCCTGGAACACACCGTGGCCGTAGGCGACGGCGCCAACGACCTGGACATGCTCGGCGCAGCGGGAATCGGCGTCGCGTTCAACGCGAAGCCTGCCGTCCGCGCCGTGGCTGATGCCGCCATCAACATGCCCTACCTCGACGCCGTACGCCACATCGCCGGCGTCTGACACTCCCTTTAACCGCGAGATGGCGGTTCACAGCAATGTCCGAAAGGAACATCGCCGCGAACCGCCATCCCGCGTAGGGCGTCGCAAAACCTAGCTTGCGGGCTGGTCAGCGCCCTTGCCGAAATAGTCGGCACCGCCGGCGTATTCGGTGTGGCCGGATTCGACGTCGGCCGTGACCATGCCGGCCACAACCTCCGCGAACTCTTCCACGGAGTACAGCTTCCCGGCCTCCGCGCGGCGGGCCTCGATGGCGCCGGGGGTGGAGCGGTCAAGGAGTGTTGCGGTGACGGTGCCCTCGATCATGTCGCCGGACACTACAACCAGGGTGATGCCCTTCTCCGCCAGGGACGGGATGAGGTCGCGCAGGGCGTCCTCCCCGGCACGCTTGCTGCGGGCAACCGGCTCGTAGGCCTCCATGGTGGGCACGGTGTTGATGAAGTGGGCCTGGTGGCTGGTCACGAACACCACGCGGGAGCCTTCCTTCATCAGGGGCACGGCCGCGTTGAGCATGTTGACCTGGGCGTCGCGGTTCAGCTTGAGCGCGTAGTCCTCGCCCATGCCGGTTTCCATCCCGCCCGAGGCGTTCAGCACCAGGATGTCCAGTGAGCCGAAGTTTTCCATGGCAGCGGAGGCCAGGGCCTGCACGCCTTCCTGGGTGGTGAGGTCGGCGCCCACCGCCACGGCGCGGCCGCCCGCGGCTTCGATCCCCTGCACCACCTTGTTGGCGCGCGGCGCCTTCTGGCGGTAGTTGACTACGACGGCGGCACCCTGGCCGGCGAGAATCTTGGCCACTTCAGCGCCGATGCCGCGTGATGATCCGGTCACGATGGCGGTCTTGTTGTCCAGCAGTCCCATACGAGCTCCCTTTGTTCGAAACGTCTAAATCGCTGATGGTCTGCAGTCCATCATGCCAGCGGGCCCCGGCGATTCCCTTGTCCAAGTCCCACAAAGAAGCACCCGGCGCCTAGTTTGCCGGAAAGGTCAGTGGCCCATGCCCAGGCCGCCGTCAACGGGGATGACCGCTCCCGAGATGTACGCAGCCTCGTCGCTGGCAACCCAGCGGACCACGTTGGCAACCTCGGATGCTTCGGCAAATCGCCCGGCCGGGATGCTGGACAGGTAGTCCTTCTGGGTGGACTCAGGCAGCTCGGCAGTCATGTCCGTGTTGATGAAGCCCGGGGCAACGACGTTCGCCGTGATGCCGCGGGAGCCCAGTTCGCGGGTCAGGGACCGGGCGATGCCCACCAGGCCTGCCTTGGACGCCGAGTAGTTGATCTGGCCAGGCGCCCCGTAGAGGCCGGACACCGAGGAGATCAGGACCACGCGGCCCTTGCGGAGCCGGATCATGCCCTTGGAAGCACGCTTGATGACGCGGAACGCGCCGGTGAGGTTGGTGTCGATGACGGAGGTGAAGTCATCCTCGCTCATGCGCAGCAGCAGGGTGTCCTTGGTGATGCCGGCGTTGGCCACCAGGACTTCCACGGGACCGTGGGCAGCTTCCACTTCCTTGAACGCGGCGTCCACGGAAGCCTCGTCCGTGACGTCGGCTTTGACTCCCAGGATCCCTTCCGGCAGCTTTGCTTCGCTCCGGTACGTCACTGCCACCTTGTCGCCGTTGGCCAGGAACGCTTCGGCAATGGCCAGGCCGATGCCGCGGTTGCCGCCGGTAATAAGGACGCTGCGGGGGGCGGTGGCTGCTTCAGTCATGTAAAGGCTCCGGGTTTCTGCGGCGCAGGCGGCCGCGGTAGAAGAGGGGTGATTTGGCTGAGTTCGATCTTAGCGCCAGCACCGGGCCGGGTTTGGGCGCCACTGCCGATGGTGAGAGAATTGACGTAAGCCTTTGGAGCGTGATCAATCACCGTGACCCTTGAAAACCATGCGGGACAGTCCGCGCCTGAAGAACCCGGCCGGTTCTCCAGCGATCCGGAGGTCCACAGCATCACGGACGCCGCCGGAGCGCATTCCGAGGACATGCGCCAGCGCATGATCAAGTACGCGCTGGCCATGGGAATCCGCATGGTGTGCCTGGTCCTGATTTTCGTGGTGGACGGCTGGTTCAAGATCATCGCCGTGGCGGGAGCGGTGTTCCTCCCGTGGATCGCCGTGGTGATCGCCAACGGCAATGACAAAGCTGAAGGGCACAGCGACCTGCTCCTGGATTCCGCGCCGCTGCCGGAGCTGGAGAGCCCGCCGGCCCCTTCTCCGGAGGATGGGCACGGCAGCGAGGTCCTGCAGGGCGAACTGATTGATGAAGACGACGACACAACATCCGGCCAGGAGCGGAAGGCATCATGAGCATCTTTGACTTCGCAGCGGGGACTGATCCCGCAGCCGAGGCTGCCGCCATCTGCTCGCGCAAAGCCTGCCGGTCACAGGCGTCGTGGCAGCTGCTCTGGAACAACCCGAAGATCCACTCCCCCGAGCGCCGCAAAACCTGGCTGGCCTGTGCCGACCACCGGGACTGGCTGGAGGACTACCTGCAGACCAGGGGCCTCTGGAAGGAAACCCTGCCGCTGGACCGCTACCTCGCGTCCGGTGCCCTGGAGCAGGACAACTGAATGTACCGTTTCCTCTTCTCCAGCAAGTGGCTGGGCTATCTCCTGCTGGCCGCGATCTTTGCTTCCGCGTGCGTGTTCCTGGGCCGCTGGCAGATGGACCGCCGCGCCGAGACGCTGGCGGAAATCAACCGCGTGGTCACCAACTACTCAGCCAGCCCTGTTCCGTTTGCCGAAGCCCGGGAGCAGTTCAACCGGCTGGACCCGGCCATGGAGTGGACGCAGGTGGAACTGAAGGGCTCCTACGTGACGGACGGGCAGCGCGTTGTCCGGAACCGCCCCCTGAATGGGCAGCCCGGGTACGAGGTGGTTGTCCCGTTCCGGCTCACCACGGGCGAAACCGTGGTGATCGACCGCGGGTGGCTGCCCATCGGCAACAACAACCCCGGCAGTCCCGATTCGGTGCCGCAACCTCCTTCTGGCGACGTCACCGCCGTCGTGCGTTTGAAGCATCCGGAACCTGAATTGCAGCGCGGCGCGCCGGAAGGGCAGCTGGCCTCCATCGACCTCGACGCGTACTCCGCAGAGCTGGGCTACCCGCTGCTGACCGGCGCCTACGGCCAGCTCGCTTCCGAGACGCCGCCCGCGGCGGAGATGCCATTTCCTTTCCCGAAGCCCTCCACCGAGGAGGGGACGCACTTGTCGTACTCGCTGCAGTGGTTTGCCTTCGGCGTGCTGATGTTTGTGGGCTTTGGCTACGCCGCCCGGCAGCAGGCCCGCAATGCCGCCATTGATGCCGAGGACGACGACGGGGCCCCCGGGGGTGCGCCGCGCACGGCAGCCGGGGCACCGCGCCGTCGTCCTTCCCCTTCCCGCAAGCCCAGGAAGGCGACGGCGGAGGAAGAGGAAGACGCCCTCCTGGATGCGCAGGGCTACTAGGGCATGGCGGAGCACGACGGCGGGCCGGTGGCCCGTGTGCGGTCAGCGCTGGTTGCTGCGGGTTTGGGTGACACCGTCCGCACCTTCCCGGCCGGCGTACCCACTGCCGTGGCGGCGGCTGAGGCATTGGCCTGTGATGTTGCAGCCATCACCAACAGCCTCGTCTTTGAGCTGAACGGCGGGCCCCTGCTGATCCTCGCAAGCGGCGCCGCCCGGGTGGACACCAAGCTGGTGGAAGGCCACCTCGGCGAAGGGCGGATCCGCAGGGCCTCCCCCGACTTCGTCCTGCATCACACCGGCCAAGCCGTTGGCGGGGTCGCCCCGGTGGGGCACCCGAACGGGATCAGGACGCTGCTGGATGACTCGCTCCAGGCGCAGGAACTCCTGTGGGCCGGAGCCGGCGACCATTACTCCATGTTCAGCATCACCTATGAGGATTTGCGCAGGATCACAGCCGCCCGTGAACTGACCGTTCGCTAAGCCAGCGTGATCAGGTCCAGGTAGTCCTCGTTCCAGTGGTCCTCGACGCCGTCCGGGAGCAGGACGACACGCTCCGGGTTGAGCGCCTCGACGGCGCCCTCGTCGTGGCTGACCAGGACGACGGCGCCCGTGTAGTTGCGCAGTGCGCCCAGGATCTCAGCGCGGCTGGCCGGGTCCAGGTTGTTGGTGGGCTCATCAAGGAGCAGGACATTGGCGCTGGAGGCCACGATGGTAGCCAGGGCAAGGCGGGTCTTCTCACCGCCGGAGAGGACGCCGGCGGGCTTGTCCACGTCGTCGCCGGAGAACAGGAACGAGCCCAGTATGCCGCGGACCTCCGCGTCCTTCATGTCGGGGGCCGCGGAGCGCATGTTCTCCAGCACGGTCCTGTCCACATCAAGGGTTTCGTGCTCCTGGGCGTAGTAGCCCACCTTCAGGCCGTGGCCGGGAATGATGTCGCCCGTGTCAGGCTGGTCCACGCCGGCGAGCATCCTCAGGAGCGTGGTCTTGCCGGCACCGTTCAGGCCAAGGATGACAACTTTCGAGCCACGGTCGATCGCAAGGTCCACGTCCGTGAAGATCTCCAGCGAACCGTAGGACTTGCTGAGCCCTTCTGCGGTGAGCGGGGTCTTGCCGCATGGTGACGGATCCGGGAACCGCAGCGCTGCCACCCGGTCCTGCTCGCGGACAGCCTCGAGTCCGCTCAGCAGGCGCTCGGCGCGCTTGGCCATGTTCTGGGCAGCGACTGCCTTGGTGGCCTTGGCGCGCATCTTGTTGGCCTGGTCCATCAGGACCTGGGCCTTCTTCTCGGCGTTGGCGCGTTCACGCTTGCGGGCGCGCTCATCGGTTTCGCGCTGCGTGAGGTAGCGCTTCCAGTCCATGTTGTAGAAGTCGATCTGTGCGCGGTTGGCGTCGAGCAGGAACACCTTGTTGACGGTGGCTTCGAGCAGTTCGGTGTCGTGGCTGATCACGATCAGGCCGCCCTGGTGGTTTTTCAGGAAGTCACGCAGCCAGGCGATGGAGTCGGCGTCGAGGTGGTTGGTGGGCTCATCGAGGAGCATGGTCTCGGCGTCCGAGTACAGGATGCGGGCCAGTTCCACGCGGCGACGCTGTCCGCCGGAGAGGGTCTTGAGCGGCTGGTTCAGCAGGCGGTCCGGGAGCGCCAGGTTGGAGCAGATGGCCGCGGCTTCCGCCTCGGCGGCGTAACCGCCGGCTGCCAGGAACTCGGATTCAAGCCGGTCGTAACGGTTCATCGCCTTGCGCTGGACCGCCGCATCCTCGCTGGCCATTTCCTCGTGGGCCACCCGGAGTTTTCCGACGGCGATGTCCAGGCCGCGGACGGACAGGATCCGGTCCCGTGCGAGCTGCTCCATGTCCGGGGTGCGGGGATCCTGGGGCAGGTAGCCGATTTCGCCGCTGCGGGTCACCTTGCCCGCGGCAGGCAGTCCTTCACCGGCCAGAACCCTGGTGAGAGTAGTCTTCCCGGCGCCGTTGCGGCCCACCAGGCCGATCTTGTCTCCCTTGTCGATGCGGAAACTCACCTGGTCCATCAGGAGCCGGGCGCCGGCACGCAGTTCGAGATCCTGGACAGTAATCACAGCAGGTAAAGCCTTTCACAGCAGGGAGGTGCCGCAACCCGGGACGTCTATGGGGGGCGTGGGCGGCAATGGCCGCAGAAACGGCCCTCTCAAGTCTACCGTCCAAGGCCTCCTTCCCGAACCGCAGTGCATCCGGGTGGCAGTATTGGCGGGATGGGCAGAACGATTCAGGACCGCCGGGCACGACTGCTGGAGCTTCTTGCGGCTGACATACCCGCCGGCTCCGGAGGACGCACGCTTGTTGCAGTTGACGGGGTGGACGGCAGCGGAAAGTCGACTTTTGCCGCCGGCTTGGCGGCAGCGGTCCGCGGCCGGCCGGTCGTCCTCATCCACGCCGATGACTTCCTGAATCTGCGCGCGGTCAGGCACCGGCGGGGGCGGCAGTCCCCGGAGGGGTTCTGGCTGGATACCTATGACTACGGGAGCCTCCTGGACTACGCGCTCCTGCCTCTGGGCCGGGGCGGCAGCGGACTGTACCGTCCGGCAGCAACGGACTACGGCACCGACCGCTATGTGGAAGTGCCGGCAGTGCAGTCGGCGGCTGACGCCCTGGTGATCGTCGAGGGCATGTTCCTTCACCGGGATGAGCTGGTGGCTGTATGGGACTACTCGGTCTTCCTCGATGTCCCCTTCGCGGAGACTGCCCGCCGGATGCACAAGCGGGATGGCACGAATCCGGATCCGGAACACCCCTCCATGGCCCGCTATGTTGGAGGCCAGCGGCTCTACTTCGAAGCGGCCCAGCCCTGGCGGCGTGCCAGCCGCGTGGTCGACAACAGCAATCCCATAAAGCCCCGCGTCATGGCGGCCGAAGATGTGGGGCGGCGCCTCCGAGTCCATGCTCCGGCGGAAGGTGAATGCGGTGTACCCGTGCTTGAATTGCACGATGCAGAGACGGGGACGCGTGACGCAAGCACCTAAGCTTCGGCGGGGCGACCGGGTGGCTGTTCTGTCGCCATCGTTCGCGGCTCCGGGCTTTGCCCTGGGATTCATGAGCAGGCCATGACGCGCCTGGCCTCGGTGACGGGTCTGGTGCCTGTGGAATTTCCAACAACCCGCCAACTCGGTGCAACCGCCGAAGAGCGTGCGGCCGACCTCAACACCGCCTTTGCCGACCCAACCATCCGGGCGGTCCTTGCCACCATTGGCGGTGATGACCAGATCACGGTCACTCACCGCCTGGACGCCGGACTGGTTCGCGCTGCCCCGAAGATCTTCGTTGGCTACAGCGACAATACGCATCTTCTGAATTGGCTTTGGCTGCAAGGGGTTGCAGGCTTCTACGGTGGTTCCACCCAGGTGCACCTGGGTCCCGGTCCCGGCATTGATGCCGTCCACCGCGCTTCCCTGCACGCAGCGCTGCTGACCGGCGGCGAACTCAGCATCACCGATCCTGGCGAATCCGAGGATTTCGGAAGGGACTGGCGTGACCCACGAGCCCTAACGGAGTTCGGGGAACGGGAGCCCACGGAGCCGTGGACCTGGGCGGGGCCGGCGAGGCGCGTGTCGGGGTCCACCTGGGGTGGGTGCCTGGAGGTTCTGGACGAGCTTGCGCTCGCAGACCGGCTGCCACCAGTGGAAGACCTGGCAGGTTGCATCCTGCTGCTGGAAACAAGCGAGCTGCTCCCGCCTGCGGACTGGGTGAGGAGGTGGGTCCGCTCAATGGGAGAGCGTGGCATCCTCGGCGCGGTCCACGGAGTCCTCGTCGCGAGGCCGCCCAGCAGCAACTTCGAATCCCGGCCGGACGCCGAAGAACGCTCCCGTCTCCGGGCAGCCCAGCGTGACGCCGTCATCCAGGAGGTCACACGCTACAACCCTGAGGCCGTCGTCTGCGTCGGGGTGCCCTTCGGCCACACCCGTCCGCAGTGGATCCTGCCCTACGGCGGGCACCTCACAATAGATGGGTCAGCCCGGACAATAAGCGCCCAATATGGCTGAACATCCAGCGAAGTGGCTTGCGTCCCCCGGCGGGGCGAACTAGCTCGCGGGGTCGTACATGAACTCCCGGAGCTCCTGCGGGCAGCGGCAGGCCGCCGCGATCTTCCCCGCCCATTCAACAGCCTCCTGACGCGTCGGCAGCTCCAGCACGGTGAACCCGCCATTGAGTTCGGAACCCGGATAGATCTCGGAGCTGACTGCCCCGTCTGCAGAAACCAGCAGAGGGTCGACTTCCTCGTTGATTCCACCACCGAACACGTACACCCCGGCAGCCTTGGCCTCCTCAATCACGGCGTGGGATTCGGCGACGACAACCGGAAACTCTTCCTCGGTGACCACCATGGCCTTGCTGGGAAAGGAGATGAGATATTTGGTCATAGCTCGATGGTGCCATGCTGGCCGTGGGACTGCACCGGTTCCGACGGCCGAACAGGCTCGGCGGTTTCTCACGGACTAGTGAAACTTCACCCCAGGCTCTGTTGTGTGCCGCAACCCGACTCCAGGCACGCTGACCCGGAAGTAAGCTGTGCCGAGATAGCAGCGAAGCTGAGGACTACACTTGTAAACAGCCCGCGTGTGACCGGAGCGACCCTTACAGACAAGGAACGACTATGTTCGACATCCATAAGCGCGAGTACAAAGATCCACTCCTGGGGCTCAAGTACGTTGCTGACCCAGATCGTCTGGTTACGTTGCAAAGGGTAGCCGGGTTGGCACATCGCCCCGGGGCCGCCTTCAAAATGACTGTCGGGGAGGCAGTAATTCCCTTTGAAGTTACCGGTGACATGTTGACTGATCCGGAAACTGGGCAAGAGTTCATTCTCCGACGGTTTGAGTCTTTCGGGGCGAGCCCTACCGCAAAACTCTTGGGACAGATTGAGCCCTACGAGTTCCCTGATGAGGAGACAAGAGCAAGATTCCTCTTGCTTGCGGCAGAGGCGCTGATTGTCTTCGGTTGGAGCTACGACGGCTTCTCTCAAGACGAGGGATTCATCCGCGTAGATGTAGGCGGACGGACACTGACTCTCCGAGACATTGCCCGCCCTTGAAGCAAGGCGCGCCTACAGTTCGAGTTGAAGGGCCCTCGGCTCAGAGGGTCGGTTGTTGATGCGATCTAAGGTTGGATGATGGGGAACGAAAACGGACGCTCGGATCTCGACCACCACCAAGAGGATGCCAGTGAACCTGACTCAGTTGCCCGAATCAGGGCTGGCTCGGGCTGGCATGCCCGCCGCCATCTCTACCGCGGATGGACTCGAGAACAAACCATCGAACGAATGCAATCCGTCGCACCAGGGTTCCCACTCGAAGCCTATGAACGGGAACTCACCCGTGCGATGGAAATGGCAGAGGAAAACAGGCAAGACGGTCTCCGGCGGCGGCAATTGGAAATTGAGGAAGCCAAGAAACTAGATGTACTGAACGCCGTATTCGTCCTATACCTCCTCAATACGAGATACGGCAGCCACTACGTTGAGGATGGCTTGGGCTATATCGAGATACAGCATGAACTCGGCAGCACTTTCTCATCACGGGAGATCGAAACGGCCAAGCACAAAGCGGACGACGTTATCGAATACGCCTCGAACCTAGTGTGGCGCTCCTGGGACGGCCCCCACCTGCAAGAACTGCGGGCCAAGTTTTCCGAGTACAGCGACAACAACCTTTCAGCAGCTATCGGGCACGCGTACTGGCTCAACCGATAGCCAGTCCCGGTAAAGGATCCGTCACCGCACGCCCGCACAGTGGCAATCCTTATTAGAAAATCCATATGATGCCTCCGTGTCAGCAACAACTTCAGACGGTCCGCCACGCCCTCTGGCCGTCGGGGACGTGGTCGTCGGCCCCAACGACCTTCTCAGTGAGTGGGTCGCTGCGCAGATCACGGATATCGACCCCGATTGGAAGACGGTTGGGGTGTTGGAATTCGATTGGTCGGGTCCCGAACCGTTGACAACGGATGACTTGGGCGCAGTGGCTCCGCTCCGGCTCACCCACCATTCCTGGAAGGGGCGGTTGTCCCACGCGAACTGCGACTGGGTGCTCCCTCGGAGTTACCGAGTCCTCGGCAGGCTACCGCTGGTGCACAATCAGAGCTCGAACAGCTATACCAGCCGCTGGCGTCTAGGTGACCAACTTGCGCGGCAACGTGCGTGGGACCGGGGCGATCATGACTGGCAAGACCCAGGCGCGCTCGAACTCTCCCCTGCGGATCTTGAGCAGGCGCTGAACGACGGTGCGTCAGTTCAAAATGCGGTAAGCAGTCTCAAGGTGGCGGGTCTATCCGAAGTAGACGGCGCCCGGCTCACAGCCATCTTCCCCAACCTGATAAGTCTGACGCTCGATGGAAGCCTCGGGCAGTTCACGAATGCGGGCGAACTGAACCGGCTCCGCTCGCTCAAGAATCTCTTCATCTCCGAACTATTCGGCATGACGAAAGCAGACTGTTTGCTCCCTGGCGAAGTCCCCGATCTGGAGTACCTCGCCTTGGACAGCGTGCCTTCGGAGTACGCCCTTGCGATGCGGGCACGATGGCGCTCAGAGGTCTTCAACGGGACGAGCGTCACCATCTCGAAGGCACGTAAACCAGAGTGGGTGAAAGAGAATCTTGAGAACCCGCTTCGCGACTGGGACGGGCGCGAGCACATTTCCGCAGCCCGCTTCAAGAAAGCTGTCGAACAGTTTAAGAAGACGCGGCGCGAAGTTCTCGCGGTGGTCGGCCCGCAACAAGACGAGTCCACGTTAGCCCGTTTAACGGACCTTGGGCGCGAGTACGCGCTCGCGTTCAATCGTCTCGACGGGCGATCCCCGTTCATCGAAACGGAGGAGCGCGAGGAATTGTTCGCGGCACTCAACACGGTTTTGACGGACCTCGAACTGGCGTTGAGCCGTTCTCTTGTTGCCGAGAGATCGGCAATTCTCTCCGGAGTTGAAGGCGCGCGGGATTGGTAAATCCTGCAGTTTCCAAGCCCCCGTTTAGCGAGGGCAGGGCTATGGCGCTTGGCACAAACCTAGCCTGAAGGACAGCCCGGGCCGACGAGACGGGGTCCGGTAAAGCGTGGCTCGCCGCCCGCTCCAGGCTCCTGATTGGGGATCTCCTCACGGGACGGACGAACCCCGCCCTGCTACGTTGGCCGCGGCGGCGTGATACGTCGCGAACTTAGCGGAAGCGCTTGACCAGCCCAGCACGGCTCTAGGACGGCTGTTGATTTCCTCTGCAGCGAACAGGACATCTGCAGGTGCATGCTGCCGACTTGGAGTGCCCTTCTTTCATGAGCTGAACTTACAAGGGCTTCTTCTCAACCAAGCCCTCTGGGCCCACTTTCCGCGATCGGCGCGTCGAACTGCGCATGATCAAACACCTCTTTCAGCTAGGTGTTGCGACGTCCGTGAGATGCCGCCCTCCCATCACTGGAGCTGACCGGCCCCGGCTTGGTAGCTTCAAGCATGGCCATCAAACTTGAGAACGTCGGTATCGCCGTGCGCGACCTCGAAGCAGCAATTGCCTTCTTCACCGACCTCGGACTCGCGGTCATTGGCCGGGACACTGTCAGCGGCGAGTGGACGGACACCGCCGTCGGCCTGGACGGCAACCATGCCCGGATCGCGATGCTCCAGACCCCGGACGGCCATGGCCGCCTGGAACTCTTCGAATACATCCACCCCGCGGCGATCGAGACGGCTCCGACGCGTCCCAACGATGTCGGCATGCACCGCGTGGCTTTCTCGGTCGATGACATGGACAAAGCCCTTGAGGTGGCTGCGAAGCATGGATGCCGTCCACTGCGCGGTGTGGCCACCTACAGCGACGCCTACAAACTCACATACCTCCGGGGTCCCAGCGGAATCCTCGTGATGCTGGCCCAGAAACTGAGGGAAGACACCCCAACTGCTGACCCGCCGTCGCCCGGTCCCGGGGAGTTGCACCCCTGAAACCCTGCCCGGCTGCCGAAGTCCGGCTTTACCCGGAATGCAATTCACCCGACTTTTCAGCCCGGTCCTGGTTGCTGACCCGCCCACTCCCACTCGCCTTCGTGAGCGTAAATATCCCGTAGTGCATCGCACCGGTGCGGTAGGCCAGGATCAGGCGCGGAATGCTGAGGACGAAGACACGGTTGCGCGCGCGCAGGGCCAGGCGGCGCATCTCACGGTCGGTGAACAAGGCCTTCACGAGCCTGCCGGCGCAGATCATCCAGGTGCGGGCGACGCGGCGGCTGACATCCTCGTAGCCGGTGACCACGAAGCCCGCGGCTGTTGCCATCGCCTCGTACTCCTCGCGGGTGCCCATCGAGGGCAGGCGCCCTTCCCGGCAGATCGGCTCAAGCAGGTGGCGGACCTTCCACCCGCCAGCACCGCTCTCGGCGAGCCACGCGCAGATGACGAAGCTGCCGCCGGGCAACAGCACGCGGTGCGCCTCGGCGAAAAACCCGGGCTTGTCCACCATGTGCTCACTCGACTCGATCGCCCACGCGGCATCGACCGAGGCATCAGCCACGTCGTTGTCAAGCCAGTCGCGCACCCGGATGTCAACGTCCGGTACGGAATGCGCGGCCGCGAAGTGGGCCTGCTCAGCGGAAAGGGTGAAGCCGGTGACGCGAACCCCGCGTGTCGACGCGAGCCGCCTCGCGGTCGAGCCATAGCCGCAGCCGATGTCCACGCACGTCTCCCCAGGCGTAAGGCGCAACCTCTCCCCGACGGTATCGACCAGTGCCTCGACGGCCTCCCCGGGCGTCTCACGACCCGTCACCCATAACCCGTGATGGACATGATCACCCCACACCCGCCGATAAACCGGATCGAGCTCGTCGTAGTGATCCGCGACCGCAGCGGTGCTCTGGGAAATGTTGGGGACGATCACGCCATCACACTACAACGCCGGCCAGCAGCCCTGGCCTCCCGGATGACAGGTACCGCCCGGAAGGTTTTGAAGAGCAGTTGTGGCCAGCCCTCAGCAGCAGGAGCCCCCTTTAGTAGGCCCCCTACAAAATATGGGGTGTTCCGCGCCAGTAACGTCGGCAGTACATTAGATTCCGCTTGTACAACCCCGACAGGACCGCCATGAGCAACACCGATACTGCCGTCAAAAATACCCCTGCATCCGGGCGCCGCCGCTGGAACGCTACCGACCTTGGCCTGATCGCCGTGTTCGCCGCCCTCGTGGCGGGTGCCGCGTTGGTGCCCGGACTGGCCGTCAACGGCTTCGGTGTTCCCATTACATTCCAGACGCTGGCCGTGATGCTCACTGGCCTGGTGCTGGGCCCGGGAAGGGGCTTCGCCGCCGTCGCGCTCTATATCGTGCTGGGACTTGCAGGACTGCCCATCTTCAGCCAGGGCCGCAGCGGCCTGGGCATCCTTGCCGGCCCCTCGGCGGGCTACATCATCGCCTTCCCCATCGCTGCCGGCATCGTGGGGTGGCTGGCTACCGTGGTAATCCGCCGGACCGTCAAAGCCCGCGCACTGTGGTTCTTCATTTCCGCCGCAGTGACCAGCGCGTTGGTGGTGCACTCCCTGGGCATCGCCGGCATCGCCCTGAACACCAAGGCCACGCTTGAGCAGGCCTTCCTGAGCGACCTGGTCTTCTACCCCGGGGACATGGTCAAGAACATCCTCGCCGCCATCATCGCCGTCGCCCTCCACCGTGCCTTCCCGGACATCCTGGTCCGCCGCATCCGGCGCAGCACCGCCCAGCCTGCGAAGGCCTGAGGCGCCGCCATGCCCGCCGTCGTCTTTGACCAGGTAACAGTCGCCGTCGAAACGGACCATGCACCCGGACCGAAGGTCCTGCTCCGCGACGTCGGGCTCCGTCTGGAGGAGTCCCGCGTGGGCGTCATCGGCGCCAACGGCTCGGGCAAGTCCACACTGCTGCGCCTGGTCAACGGGCTGGTCCAGCCCAGCACAGGCAGCGTAACGGTCGACGGCGACAGCACAGTCCGTGCCGTCCGGAAAGTACGCCGGAACGTCGGCTTTGTCTTCACCGATCCCCTGTCCCAGCTGGTGATGCCGACCGGGCGGGAGGACGTGGAACTGTCCCTGCGCCGCTCGGTGAAGAACACCGCCGAGCGGCGCGCGGCAGCGGACGCGGCACTGGAGCGGCTGGGACTCCTGCACCTGGCGGACCAAAGCATCTACGAGCTGTCCGGCGGCGAGCGGCAGCTGATGGCCCTCGCCGCCGTCCTGGCGGTGAACCCCAAAGTCCTGGTGCTCGATGAACCCTCCACCCTGCTGGACCTCCGCAACCGGGAGCTCCTCCGGAGGACCCTGGCCGGGCTGGACCAGCAGATCATCATGTCCACCCACGACCTGGAGCTGGCCCTGGAAATGGACCGTGTGCTGGTGGTTGAGCAGGGACAGGTGGTGTTCGACGGAGAGCCGGCTGATGCCGTGGCGGCCTACCGTTCCCTTTGTCTGGACGGACTGCAGGCCGGGGAACCGCGATGAGGGGCCACGGCTTCCTCCTGGCCAACTACGTTCCCGGGAACTCCATAGTCCACCGGGCACCCCTGGGCTTGAAATTCCTTCTGGTCTTTGCCAGCGGCCTGGCCTCCTTCGTCATCGTGGACTGGCGCGTTTCTGTGGCGGTGCTCGCGGCACTGTGCGGCCTGTTCCTGCTCACCGGCGCCGGGGCGGGGAAACTCTGGGCGGCTGTCCGCCCCCTCGCCGCCGTCCTCCTGGTGATCGGGCTCTTCCAGTGGTGGCAGCTGGGCGCACCAACTGCAGCCCGGATCGTCGTAAACATCCTTGTCTGCGTGGTGGCGGCATCACTGCTGACCGCCACCACGCCCGTGCAGCAGCTCCTGGACGGCGTGGTCAAGGCGGCCACACCTTTTAAGAGACTCGGTGCCGACCCTGAACGGTTCGCCCTGACCATCGGCATCATGCTCCGCAGCATCCCCTACATCGCGGGAACCTTCGCCGACGTCCGGGATTCCGCCCGTGCACGGGGGCTGGAACGGAATCCCCGGGCGCTGATCCTGCCGGTGTTCATCACTTCAGTTGCCTTCGCCCGGCAAACAGGGGAAGCGCTCGCCGCCCGCGGGCTGGGCGAGCCGGACGACTGACCGCCGGCTACAACCGCCGGTATTCCAGCAGCGCCGCCGTTCCCATGCCGCCGGCGCTGCTGATCATGGCAAGGCCAAGGCTTCCCGCCATCTCGTCACGCCGTGCCTGCGCCAGCAGGCGGGTAACCAGGACCGCACCGGACGCCCCATACGCGTGCCCCAAAGCCAGCGCGCCGCCGTCGAGGTTTACCTGTTCCGAATCGATGCCCAGTTCATCCAGGCAGGCGAGGGTTTGCGACGCGAACGCCTCGTTAAACTCCACCAGCTCAACCTCGTCAGCTGCCACCCCCGCGGCTGTGAGCACGTTCCGGGCGGCGGCGGCCGCACCGACTCCAAGGACGTCCGGCTCCACTCCGGCGGTCCCTGCGCCCACCAGCAGCAGCGCATCGGCAGCGCCCAAGTCCCGGGCCCGCTCGAGGGAAGTGACGACGACGGCGGAGGCGGCGTCCGCGTCGAAGCAGGAGTTACCCGCGGTGACAGTTCCCCCGTCCACAAAGGCGGGCGGAAACCTGGACATTACCGCGCCGTTCAGACCCCGCCGTGGGCCATCGTCGGCAGCAACAGTACCGGCGCCGACGCCCAGCGGAACCAGTTCGCCGTCAAGATATCCGGCTTCAGAGGCGGCCAGCGCCAGGCGGTGGCTGCGCAGGGCAAAGGCATCCTGGCGCTCCCTGCTGACCCCAAACTTCCGTGCCACGGTTTCCGCGGCCACCCCCATGTCCGGGTCGCCGTAGCTGTCCGGCACGAACTGGGCGCGCCGGTAGAACTCCGGCCCGCCGTCGTGATTCCTGTGCGCGCGGAGAGGCGCGGTGCTGGTGCTCTCCACTCCCCCGGCCAGGTACAGCGGGTTGCCGCCCGCCGCCACCAGCCGCGCCGCGAGGACAATGGCGTCCAGTCCGGAACCGCACTGGCGGTCCACCGTGATGCCTGGGACGGTCACCGGCAGGCCTGCCTCCAGCAGCGCAAGGCGTGCGACGTTACCGCCACCGCCCACCGCGTTGCCCATCACCACGTCGCTGACCTCTCCCGCCCCAACGTCCACGCCGGCCAGCAGCTCCCGAAGCACGGGTGCCAGGAGTTCATACGCGTGCAGGGCCCGCAGCGCTCCGTTCGTGCGGCAGACAGGGGTGCGCAACGCTGAGATGATGACGGGCTGCCGGTCCGGCGGCAGCAGCTCAGCCGGCAAGGTGGCGTACCCGCCGGTCCCGGGACGAGATCCAGTCCAGCAGCATGCTCCGGCTGACTTTGCCGCGGTCTGTGACCGGCAGCTCGGCCAGCAGATAGTACTGCAGCGGCCGTTTGTCCCGGGCCAAAATCTCCTCGAGACCGGCCCTGAGCTGGGTGGCCGTGACTCCCCCGTGGGAGGGGACAACGCCCGCCACCACGCGCTGGCCGCGCAGGTCGTCCGGCATACCGGCGGCCACCGCGGCGGCCACGCCGGGTACCGCTGCCAGTGCCAGTTCCACCTCGTGCGGGTAAACGTTCTTACCGGCCGTGAGGATCATGTCGGCGCGCCGGCCCAAAATATGGAGCTCCGCTGCCGCGAGGTACCCCTGGTCCCCCACGGTGAACCATCCGCCGAAGGACCTCAGCGCCTGGCCGTCATCGCCCCACAGGTAGCCGTTGCTCACCATTCGGCTGCGGACACAGATGTTCCCGGCTTCACCGTCCGGGACGGGAAGCCCTGCGTCGTCGAGGATGCGCACCTCCACTCCCGGAAACGCCCTGCCGATGCCGGTGCCGCCGGGGACCGCCAGCTCCCGCGCAGGCAGGCCTGCCCCGGAAACGAAACTCAACTCGGAGGCACCGTAGTACTCGAAGATCGTGGCGTTGGGCGCCCAGCGCCGCGCGGCTTCCAGGGTCCGGGTATCGAGCTTGGACCCCGCGCAGATGATAGTCCGGATCCCCGAGGCGTCCACGCACCCGGTCAGTCCGCGCTCGCTGAGCATCCTCAGCATGGTGGGAACCAGGACCAGGCGCGTCACGCGGTCATGGGTAATGGCGGAATGTACAGCGCCGACGTCAAAGTGCTCAAGCGTCTGGAATTCCGAGCCGGCATAGAGGCACTCGGCCAGGGCATAGAGGTTCAGGCTCGCCGCCAGCGGACCGGGAGCCAGCGTGACATCGTCCTGCCGGAGGCCGAAAAACTCGATGGAGGCCTCGAAGGACTCGCGCCAGGAATTCCGGGACCTGGTAAAGGCCTTGGGGACGGACGTGGTGCCGGAGGTCAGGCCGATCAGAAACGTCGCCTCGGGTGCGCCGTCCGCAAGGGGGTCATCAGGGGACACCGCGGCAGCCTCTGCAGAGGACTCGACGCGGTGCCTGATGTCCTCCTGCAACTGGGAGGGCCACGCCGGGTCGAGAACAGCGCACTGGCGCGCGCCGGCCACGGCAGCGGCAAACTTCGCTGCGAATTCCACCGAGTTGGCCTCGCAGAGCGGGGTCACGGACTTGGTGTGGGGCACCAGCGCCGCCGCCGAATCCCGGAGCTCCGCCCAGGAAAGCCGCTGGCCAGCGATGACGACGGCGGTGTCGTGCGGCCGCTCTTCGGCCCAGCGCTGGATTTTGTCGAGGAAAGGCATCGGATCAACTTTACCGGGAGGCACCGGTTGAGGCCCGGGCCCGCGGGTATTGTGACTTTATGAGTTTTAACGACAACGTGCAGCTGGATCCGTCGCAGGTCCAGGACAGGCGCGGCATGGGCCGTGGAGTGAAGGTGGGCGGCGGCATCGGCGGCGGGCTCCTCCTGCTTATCGCGGCGCTGCTGGGCGTAAACCCGCAGCTCCTGGAGGGGCTGGCGGGCGGCGCGGCCCCGGCGCCGCAGAGCCAGGGCACTGCCCCCGCCTGCCAGACGGGTGCCGACGCCGATGCCCGGGTGGACTGCCGCATCACGGGCACAGTCAACAGCTTGAACGCGTTCTGGCCCGCCTACCTGCAGCAGTACAACGTGCAGTACCCGCAGCCTGACACGGTCATCTTCGACCAGGCTGTCAGCACCGGCTGCGGTACGGCGTCCAGCGCCGTTGGTCCCTTCTACTGCCCCGCCGATACCACCGCCTACTTTGATCCCGGGTTCTTCCAGGAGCTGGTGGACCGCTTTGGCTCCTCAGGAGGTCCGCTGGCCCAGGAGTACGTGGTGGCGCACGAGTTTGGGCACCATATCCAGAACGTACTGGGCAACCTGGACCAGGCCCAGCAGGATCCGCAGGGGCCGGAATCCGGTGCAGTCCGCGTTGAGCTGCAGGCGGACTGCTACGCCGGGCTCTGGGCAAAGCATGCCTCAAGCCAGCCGGGCCCGGACGGCCAGCCGTTCCTGGAGGCCCTCACCCAGCAGGACCTCAACGATGCCCTGTCCGCCGCCTCGGCAGTGGGCGATGACCGCATCCAGGAAGCCGCCACGGGCCGGGTCACGCCGGAAGCCTGGACGCACGGCTCCAGCGAACAGCGCCAGCGCTGGTTCTACACCGGGTACGAGACCGGGGACATCAACCAGTGCGACACCTTTTCGGCACGGACCCTCTAACATCGATTGCTCCGTATTTGTCGTTTTGAGGATTGAAAACGACAGGTACGGAGCAGTGGAATGAGTTAAAGGACGACGACGGCCGGTTACCTTCCTGCTGGAAGGCAACCGGCCGTCGTCGTGCTTTATTCAGATGTTGAAGCCGAGGGCCCGCATCTGGTCCTTGCCGTCGTCGGTGATCCGCTCGGGACCCCATGGCGGCATCCAGACCCAGTTCAGGCGCCAGTCATCAACCACGCCGTCCAGGGCCTTGCCCACCTGCTCCTCCAGGACATCGGTGAGCGGGCAGGCGGCCGTGGTCAGGGTCATGTCGATCAGCAGGGCGCCGTCGTCGTCGGAGTACTTCAGGCCGTACAGCAGCCCGAGGTCCACCACGTTGACGCCGAGTTCGGGGTCAATGACATCCTTCAGCGCCTCCTCGACGTCCTCGAGGCTGGTGCGCGCCGCGTTGATTTCGGTCATGGCAAGTCCTTACTAGGCCTGTACCGCAGCGGGTGCAGCGGCGGTGCCGGCACCCTTGGCGTAGCGGTCGTAGCCTTCTTCTTCAAGGCGGTCGGCGAGCTCGGGGCCGCCCTCCTCCACAACCTGGCCATCCACGAACACGTGGACGAAGTCAGGCTTGATGTAGCGCAGGATCCGGGTGTAGTGCGTGATCAGCAGCGTGCCCATGTTGCCTTCGGCGTGGGCGCGGTTGACGCCCTCAGACACGACCTTCAGGGCGTCAACGTCAAGGCCGGAGTCGGTCTCGTCCAGGACGGCGAACTTGGGCTTGAAGAGCTCCAGCTGGAGGATCTCCACGCGCTTCTTCTCGCCGCCGGAGAAGCCTTCGTTGACGTTGCGCTGGGCGAAGTCGGCGTCGATGCGCAGCTGCTCCATGGCGGCCTTGACGTCCTTGGTCCAGGTGCGGAGCTTGGGAGCCTCGCCGTCGATGGCGGTCTTGGCGGTGCGCAGGAAGTTGGTCATGCTGACGCCGGGTACCTCCACGGGGTACTGCATGGCCAGGAAGACGCCGGCGCGGGCGCGCTCGTCAACGCTCATTTCCAGGACGTCTTCGCCGTCCAGGGTGATGGAGCCACTGGTGACGTTGTAGCGCGGGTGGCCTGCGATGGTGGAAGCCAAGGTGGACTTGCCGGAGCCGTTGGGGCCCATGATGGCGTGGGTTTCGCCCGTCCGGATGGTCAGGCTGACGCCCTTCAGGATTTCCTTGGTGCCCTGCTCCGTCTCGATGCTGACGTGCAGGTCCTTGATCTCAAGAGTAGACATGTGTCTTGTTCTCCTTTGCACCGGGCCTGCCGGCCGCGGTGCGTTCTCTGTCTGGAAGTTGGTTCGTAATTCTGTGGTGCTAGCTGAAGTTCGGAGCTTCGGCGCCGTTGAGGACGTTGGTGACGTCCACGTAGACCTCATCCCCGCGGATGTCGACGGCGAACACCGGGACCGGATCATAGGCCGGCAGCTGCAGCGGCTGGCCGCTGCGCAGGTCGAATTGGGACCCATGGCCCCAGCACTCGATGGCGCAGCCCTCCACCTCGCCCTCGGACAGCGAAATGTCCGCATGCGAGCAGGTGTCACCGATGGCGTGGATCTCCCCCATGGAGTCTTTGACGATTGCCACGGGGTAGTCGTCGATCAGGATCCGCAGCGCCTGCTTCAGCTGGATTTCATCCACTTTGCAGACAAGCTCGCCCTTTGGCTGGTCAGTCATGTGTTAACCGTGCTCCGTAGCTTCTAGTTGTCCGTCAGCGCGAGTTCGTGCTCAACAGCCTCGGTCAGCCGCTCCTCGATGGAGGGGACCTTGATCTGCTGGATGATCTCGTTCAGGAAGCCGCGGACCACCAGGCGGCGGGCAACATCCTCCGGGATGCCGCGTGCCATCAGGTAGAACAGGTGCTCATCGTCCATGCGGCCGGTGGCGCTGGCGTGGCCGGCACCCTCGATCAGGCCGGTCTCGATTTCGAGGTTGGGCACGGAGTCGGCCCGGGCGCCGTCGGTCAGCAGGAGGTTGCGGTTGGCCTCGTACGTGTCGGTGCCTTCGGCTTCCTTGCGGATCAGGACGTCGCCAACCCAGACGGCGTGGGCGTTGCGGCCCTGCAGTGCCCCCTTGTAGAGCACGTTGGACTTGCAGTTGGGCACCGCGTGGTCCACGAAGAGACGCTGTTCCAGGTGCTGGCCGGCGTCGGCGAAGTACAGGCCGAACATTTCGGCCTCGCCGCCGGGGGCGGTGAAACGGGCCGACGGCGTGACGCGGACCAGGTCGCCGCCGAGGCTCACCATGACGTGCTTGAGTTTGGCGTCGCGGCCGATCTTCGCCTGCTGGGAGGAGGCGTGGACGGCGTCGTCGTTCCATTCCTGGAGCGTGATGACGGTCAGGTTGGCGCCGTCTTCCACGATGATCTCGACGTTCTCCGAGACAACGGCCGAGCCCCTGTGGTTCAGCACAACAACGGCCCTGGAGAACTTTTCGGCCACGATCACGAGGTGCTGGGCGGCAGCGTCCAGGGACGTGCCTTCAATGTCCACGGAAATCTCAGTCAGGGCTTCGAACTCAGACGGAATGGTCACCACCGTGGCACCGGCGAAGTTCTCCCAGGCGTTGGCGGACACGCGGTCTTCCGGGATACCGGCGGTGCCGATCCGCTTGTCGTCGCGGCCCACGCTCTCGACGGTGACTTCCTCGGGACCGGTGACAACCACGGTGGGCGCCGCGCCGGAGAGGACCTCGGAGTGCAGCCCGCGGAGGCGCTTCAGCGGGGTGAAGCGCCAGTCTTCCTCCATGCCGGTGAGCGGCTTGAAGTCCGCGAGCCTGTAGGAGGTCAGGCGGCCGGCGCGTGAGCTGTCCGGAACGCCTACGCCGCCGCCATGGGAGTGGCTCTTGGCCGAAGCGCCGGAAAGCGGAGCCTTGGAGCCTGCCGCGTTGATGGGCGAAAGGCTCTCGCCTTCCTCGGTGAAGCCGTCAATGAACGGCTGGGCTGAGGGCGCGCCGATGCGCGCCTTTTCAGTAGTGATTTCAGTCATCGTTATCCGACGGACCCTTCCATCTGCAGTTCAATCAGGCGGTTCAGCTCAAGTGCGTACTCCATGGGGAGCTCGCGGGCAATCGGCTCGATGAAGCCGCGGACGATCATCGCCATGGCTTCGTCTTCGCGCATGCCGCGGGACATCAGGTAGAAGAGCTGTTCTTCGCTGACCCGGGAAACGGTTGCCTCGTGGCCCATCACAACGTCGTCCTCGCGGATGTCGATGTACGGGTAGGTGTCCGAGCGGCTGATCGTGTCAACGAGCAGGGCGTCGCAGCGGACGGTGTTGGCCGAGTGTTTTGCGCCTTCACGGACCTGGACCAGGCCGCGGTACGCAGCCCGTCCGCCGCCGCGGGCCACCGACTTGGAGATGATGGAGCTCTTGGTGTTCGGCGCAATGTGCACCATCTTGGAGCCGGTGTCCTGGTGCTGGCCTTCGCCGGCGAACGCGATGGAGAGGGTCTCGCCCTTGGCGTGCTCGCCCACGAGGTAGACGGCCGGGTACTTCATGGTGACCTTGGAGCCGATGTTGCCATCAACCCATTCCATGGTGGCGCCCTCTTCGCAGATGGCGCGCTTGGTCACCAGGTTGTACACGTTGTTGGACCAGTTCTGGATGGTGGTGTACCGGACGCGGGCGCCCTTCTTCACGATGATCTCCACCACGGCTGAGTGCAGCGAGTCCGACGTGTAAATCGGGGCGGTGCAGCCTTCGATGTAGTGGACGTAGGAATCCTCGTCCGCAATGATCAGGGTCCGCTCGAACTGGCCCATGTTTTCCGTGTTGATGCGGAAGTATGCCTGCAGCGGGATGTCCACGTGGACGCCCTTGGGGACGTAGACGAAGGATCCGCCGGACCAGACTGAGGTGTTCAGGGACGCGAACTTGTTGTCGCCCACCGGAATGACGGTGCCGAAGTACTCCTGGAAGATCTCCGGGTGTTCCTTCAGCGCGGTGTCGGTGTCCAGGAAGATGACACCCTGCCGCTCCAGGTCCTCACGGAGCTGGTGGTAGACAACCTCGGACTCGTACTGGGCAGCGACGCCGGAAACCAGGCGCTGCTTTTCGGCCTCCGGGATGCCCAGCTTGTCGTAGGTGTTCTTGATGTCCTCGGGGAGGTCGTCCCAGGACGTCGCCTGCTTCTCCGTGGAACGGACAAAGTACTTGATGTTGTCGAAGTCGATGCCTGAGAGGTCTGCGCCCCAGGTGGGCATGGGCTTGCGGTCGAAGTACTTCAGGCCCTTGAGGCGCAGGTCGAGCATCCATTCCGGCTCGCTCTTCTTGGCCGAAATGTCCCGGACCACTTCTTCGTTGAGCCCACGGCGTGCGTTGGCACCGACGTCGTTCTTGTCAGCCCAGCCGTACTCGTAGTTGCCGATGCCGTGGAGCTCGGGATTCTTTTCCAGAATCTCCGAGATCACAGTGTTTTCGGCTACTGCTTTCTCTGATAGTTGGTCCGTCATCACGGCCTTTCTTGCTGATGGTTGTTTACTTCATTCAGGCTGGCGGGGGCTGCTGAAGGCGTTGTGTGCCCTCCGGCAGACAGCCGGCCTGTGGGAATGTGGGTGGTGCAGACGTGCCCGCCGCGGGCGAGGGTGGAAAGCCGGCGTACGTCCACGCCCACCAGCCGGGAGAAGACTTCGGTTTCCACGTCGCAGAACACGGGGAACCGGGCGGCGAGCTGCTGGATGGGGCAGTGGCCCTGGCACAGCTGCACGCTGGACAGGGCTGCGGGCAACGGGGCCTTGGCCTCGATGGAGGCCGCCGACGCAACGAAGTTGTCGCGGCTCAGCGCTTCCGCCAGAGCCCGTGCGCGGTCGCCCACGTCCGGGCCCGCCTTCTCGATCTCCGGCGCGTACCGCCGCTCCATTTCGGAGAAGCGCTCGACGGCGAAAGCGCGGACAGCGTCCGGGCCCGCCATTTTCTGGAGCTGCTGCAGCGCCAACGCGGCAATGTCCAGGTAGTCGTTACCCAGGCTCGACTGGCCCTGGGAACTGAGGACGTAGCGGCGGGCGGGCCGGCCTGCGCCGCCGCCGGACTTGGCCACGCGCTTGACCTCAATGACGCCGGCCTTGGACAAATGGTCCAGGTGCCGGCGAACGGCAGCCGGGGTGAATCCGAGCAGGTCGCCGAGTTCGGCGGCGCTGACCGGGCCGTGCTCCAGGACAGCGGAGAGAACCCGGTCCCGCGTGCGCTCGTCCGCGTCAGCTACCGGCCCCGAGGGCACAGCGCCACTCTCCGCGGTGACTGCGGAGGCCCCGTGCCGGACAGAAGGCACAGCAGTAGCGTTGGTCATGGAATACACAACACAATAGTGTCGTAATTTAGTCCCGCATTCCAGTAAGGCGAGGCTGACCTCAGCCGGCCGGGGAACACCGGAAAATACTACATCCCGTAGAATACTGGGGTGCGATCGCCCCAATCCCCTGTGCTGTCCATCAACGGGCTGGTTAAAGATGTAGGCCCGCTTTCCAGCATGGACGGAAAAATGCTCCGGGTAGTGAGCGGCATCTCCCTCGTCGCCGAACGCGGCCAGGTCACCGCACTGCTGGGAGCCAACGGCGCCGGGAAAACCACCACCCTCGAGTGCGCCCAAGGCCTGCAGAAACGCAGCGGCGGCAGCATCTCCCTGCTGGGCCAGGACCCGGCATCCGCGGGGGCCGGCCTGCGTTCCCGCGTTGGCGTGATGCTGCAGGACGGCGGACTCCCGCCGTCGGCCAGGCCCGTGCCGCTGCTGCGGCACATCGCCGGCCTCTACGCGCATCCATGGCCGGTGGACGACCTGGTTGGGCGCCTCGGAATCGACACGTTCAGCCGCACCACGGTACGCCGGCTGTCGGGCGGACAGAAGCAGCGGCTGGCCCTTGCCGCTGCCCTGGTGGGCAGGCCCGAAGTCCTGTTCCTGGATGAGCCGAGCGCCGGCCTTGACCCGCAGTCCCGCCAGCTGGTGTTCGAACTGATCGCCGAACTGCGGGATGCCGGCATGGGAATTATCCTCACGACCCACCTGATGGATGATGCCCAGCGGCTGGCGGACTACGTCTACATCATCGACGGCGGCCGCAACGTGGCCGAGGGGACGGTCCAGCAACTGCTGCAGCGCGGACCAGCAGTGGAAGCGGGCGCGGACCATGTGCGGACCCTGACTTTTGAAGCGCGCCCCGGGCTCGACCTGTCCGGGGTGCTCCCCGACGACGTGGTGGTCTCCGAAGATCGCGCCGGAAGCTATTGTGCCACCGGGGCCCTGACACCGCGGCACCTCGCCGCCCTGGCCCAGTGGTGGGCCGCCCACGACATCATGCCCAGTGCCATGACCCTGCAGGCGCGCAGCCTTGAGGACGTCTTTCTGGACATTTCGGGAAAGGACATCCGATGAACCGGAATCCCGTTGGCACGCCAGCCACCGTGCCGGGCATCGGCCCTGGCGCACCGGGGCGGCAGCAGGCGGCATCCCTGCTCCGCCGCATTCTGCTGCAGGGTAAATACGAAGCCCTGGCGATGCTGCGCAACGGGGAACAGCTCATCCTGGCGGTGGTCCTGCCGCTCCTGGCGCTCGTGGGCCTGACGGTGACACCGTTCCTGGACGGGCTGGGCCCCACCCGCATCGATGTGGCCGTTCCCGGGATCCTGGCGCTCTGCGCGATGTCCACCGCGTTCACCGGGCAGGGCATCGCCACCGGGTTCGACAGGCGCTACGGCGTACTCCGCTTCCTGTCCACCACTCCCCTGGGGCGCGGCGGACTGATCGCCGGCAAGGCACTGTCAGTCCTGGCGGTGCTGTGCCTGCAGGTTGCCGTGGTGGCGGCCGTCGGCCTGGCCCTGGGGTGGCAACCTCCTGCCTCGGGCTGGCTTCCCGGACTGGTACTCCTCGCGCTGGGCGCGGCAGCCTTCACCGCCCTGGGCCTGCTGGTCGCCGGAACCGTCCGGCCGGAGGCAACCCTTGCCATCACCAACCTGTTGTGGATTCTCCTTGGGGCACTCGGCGGGATCGTGATTCCCGCGGAACGACTCCCTGACGCTGCGCAGCAGATCGTCGGCTTCCTGCCGTCCGGCGCCCTCGGTGAAGCACTCCGGGATGCCTTCCTGCACGGTGCCATTAACGGCGCCGCCACCCTCATACTGGTGCTCTGGACAGTTTTTGCCGGGGCAGCAGCCATCCGTTGGTTCAAGTGGAATTGAGATATTCGTGAGCACCGCCTTCCGCCTTCCCCAGTTCGCCGGCCGCCTGGCGTCCCGCCTGCCGCGCACCGTGGACGCCAGCGTCCGGCGCCTGGCGGTTGCTTCCCTGGTGGGGCAGACCCTGCTGGTGGTGACCGGCGGAGCCGTCCGGCTGACCTCATCGGGGCTTGGCTGCCCCACCTGGCCCCGCTGCACGGACACCTCGCTGGTGAACACGCCGGAGATGGGCATCCACGGGTTCATCGAATTCGGGAACCGCCTCCTGACCTTTGCCCTGGCCGCCGTCGCCGCCCTCATGCTGGTTTACCTGTGGAACCTCCGCAAGGAACGGCGGGACCTTTTCCTGCTGGCATTGGGGCTCCTGGCAAGCATTCCGGCGCAGGCCGTGATCGGTGGCATCACCGTGCTGACAAACCTCAACCCCTGGGTGGTGGGGCTGCACTTCCTGGTGTCCATGGCGCTGGTGGTCTTCGCCACGCTGCTGGTTAACCGCGCCTTCGGCCGGACAGGCCGTTTCCGCACCCTTCCCCTCGCCGCCCTGCCAGGGGCCATGCGCCCGGTCACGGCCGCCGTCGCGCTCTTCTCCGCACTCGCCGTGATGCTCGGGGTAGTGGTGACCGGCGCCGGTCCGCACGCAGGTGACGCCGACGCTCCCCGCAACGGCCTGGACTGGGACTTGTTCTCCCACATCCATGCCGTGCCCGCATACCTGGTGACCGCGGGCACCCTGGTGGCGCTGGCACTGGTGCTCCTGCACCGGATCCGCGGCCCCATCCGCACCGCTGCCCTGGGCCTCCTGGCGGTCACCGTGCTTCAGGCAGCGATCGGCTTTACGCAGTACTACAACGGCATTCCTGTCCTGCTGGTGGCCGCGCACATGCTGGGGGCAGCGCTGCTGATGGGAGCCGCCACCAACGCCTGGGACATCGCCCGGTCGAGCCCGGTGAAGTAGCAGGATCCTGCATTCCCAAGAGCAGGGAAGGTGCCCCGATTCTTTCCGGATCGGGGCGCTCTACCTTTAACCACCCTCTCGCAGATGATGTGGCCTTTCCCGGGACCCTCTCGCACATCATGCTGCCTTTTCCGGGACCCTCGCGCACAATTCAGGCGGCATACTGCAATTCCTCCCTCACCGGGCAGGGCAGGGTGAGATAGGGATGCCCCAAAGCGCGCAGAAAGTGAGAGAGGGTTTCAGGAAACCTTGCAGTAAGTGAGAGAGCGTCCGGTGTCAGCCTGCCATGACGGCGGGGCCAATGAACGGGTCCACAGCCAAGGCGATGAAGAGCAGCGTGAGGTAGCTGATGGAACCGTGGAAGACCTTCATTGCCCGCTTGTCCGAGATGTCCTCACGCTGCGCCCTGTTATAGAGCGCGTGTGACTCGTAGAGGAACCAGGCGCCCGCAAGGACGGCAGTGACGGTATAGACCCATCCGGCGCCGCCGGCCGGAACCATCAGCAGGGAGCACGCCACCATGGCCCAGGCGTAGAGGACCACCTGGACGGAGACCACTTTGGCCCCGGCAATGGCACCCAGCATGGGCACTTTGGCATTCCGGTAGTCCTCGCCATACCGCATCGACAGCGGCCAGTAGTGCGGCGGGGTCCAGAGGAAGATCACCATGAACAGGATGACAGCCGGCCATTCAACAGAGTTGGTCACTGCCGCCCACGCGATGAGCACGGGGAAGCAGCCGGCTGCCCCTCCCCACACAATGTTCTGGGCGGTACGGCGCTTGAGGATGATCGTGTAGATCACCACGTAGAAGAAGATGGCGCCCAACCCGAGCCAGGCGGACAGCGGATTGGCGCCAAACCAAAGAATGGCGATGGCGGCGGCACCTAGGAGCCACGAGAAGACCAGGGCTTCGCGCGGCGTGACCTCACCGGTGACCAGCGGTCGGTTCTCGGTCCGGTGCATCAGCTTGTCGATGTCGCGGTCAATGTAGCAGTTGAAGGCGCCGGCGCTGCCGGCGGCAAAGGCACCACCCACCAGGGTGGCCAGGATCAGCCCTATGGAGGGGAAGCCGCGCTCGGCATAAATCATGGTGGGCAGCGTGCTGACCAGGAGCAGTTCGATCACGCGGGGCTTGGTGAGGGCGAGATACGCCTTTGCCTTACGGGCAAACCCGGCACGAGGTGCCCGGGATGCGTTCAGCGGCGTATCTGTTGTGCTCACGGTGGCAGTCACCCGTTCTGTTGGCAGTTCTGTCTGGCTGGCCCAGCTGTATGGTGCGGCTCCGTCCCAACCGGGCGCCGGCGGAACGTGATCCACGCAACGGCCGGGATTCCCGGGCGGCTGGAGAACACTCCCAACCCGGCGATGGCCTCCGAATATCATACCGCGCCGGCTTCCTTCCACCGGCCGCCCTGTTGGTGCTGATGATCGCTCGCGCGGCGATTCGAGCAGATTAACTCAACCTCACTTCAGACGCATTCATAAACATGGAAATTGCGTCCACAACGTGAGATTTGAGCCGCCCGAAGAGTGGAATAGAGCTAAGCTGTCACCAGATCAGCACGCAGCAAGAAAGCAGTGGAAAACGCATTCCCATCTGGCTCGTGGCTGAGTGACAAAGATCAACGTTTCGATGGTGAACGGCTGGTACACACCAAAGCGGGCGCCACCTACAGTGCCTTTAACCGGATCCGGTGTGCCGCCTGCCATCAGCACAGAGAGGGGCCCGGTTTTCGTGCCACATTTGGAAGAGCAAGAACTGTCCTGGACAAGCCTGGACCAGCGTGCGGTGGATACCATCCGCGTCCTGGCCGCAGACGCCGTGGAGAAGGTGGGCAACGGCCACCCGGGAACGGCGATGAGCCTGGCACCCGCCGCATACCTTCTGTTCCAGAAGCTGATGCGCCACGATCCCCGGAACCCCGACTGGCTGGGCCGTGACCGGTTCGTCCTGTCCCCGGGCCACACCTCGCTCACCCTCTACATCCAGCTGTTCCTTTCCGGTTACGGCCTGGAACTGAAGGACCTCGAGGCACTGCGTACCTGGGGCTCACTGACCCCCGGCCACCCCGAGTACAAGCACACCGCCGGCGTCGAGATCACCACGGGCCCCCTGGGCCAGGGCCTGGCGTCCTCCGTTGGGTTCGCCTACTCCCAGCGCCGCCAGCGCGGCCTGTTCGACGCCGACGCCGCCCCGGGCACCAGCCCGTTCGACCACACCATCTGGGTCATCGCGTCCGACGGCGACCTGCAGGAAGGCGTCACGGCTGAGGCTTCCTCGCTGGCCGGCCACCAGGAACTCGGCAACCTTGTAGTTGTCTACGACGAGAACCACATCTCGATCGAGGACGACACCGACATCGCGTTCACCGAGGATGTCCTGAAGCGCTACGAAGCCTACGGCTGGCACGTCCAGCGCGTGGACTGGACCAAGACCGGCGAATACAAGGAAGACGTCCAGGAGCTCTACTCCGCACTCCTCGCCGCGAAGGCCGAGACGTCCAAGCCCTCCATCGTCTCGCTGCGCACCATCATCGGCTACCCGGCCCCCAAGAAGCAGAACACTGGCAAGATCCACGGTTCAGCCCTTGGTGCGGAAGAAGTCGCAGCACTGAAGGAGGTCCTGGGCTTCGATCCGGCCAAGTCCTTCGAGGTTGACCAGGATGTGCTGGCCCACGCCCGCGCCGTCGTCGACCGCGGTGCAGCCGCCCGCAAGGAATGGGAAGAGTCCTTCAACGCCTGGCAGGCAGCCAACCCCGAAAGCGCGGAACTGCTGCAGCGCATCGAAGCGAAGGAACTGCCCGAGGGCCTCGACGCAGCCCTTCCCGTGTTCCCCGCCGGCAAGGACGTCTCCACCCGGGCAGCGTCCGGCAAGGTCCTGAACGCCCTGGGCCCGGTCCTGCCTGAACTGTGGGGCGGGTCGGCGGACCTCGCGGAGTCGAACAACACCACCATCGAGGGATCGCCGTCGTTCGTTCCCACCTCCAAGCAGACTGACGCCTGGTCCGGCAACCCGTACGGCCGCGTCCTGCACTTCGGCATCCGTGAGCACGCCGCTGCCTCGATCGTGAACGGCATCAGCCTGCATGGCCGCACGCGGGCCTTCTCCGGCACGTTCCTGATCTTCTCCGACTACCAGCGCCCGGCCATCCGCCTCGGCGCGCTGATGGGTGTCCCGTCGCTGTACGTCTGGACGCACGACTCCATCGGCCTCGGCGAAGACGGCCCAACGCACCAGCCGGTGGAGCAGCTTGCCTCGCTGCGCGCCATCGTGGGCCTGGATGTGGTCCGTCCTGGTGACGCAAACGAAGTCGCCGCAGCCTGGAAGAGCATGCTGGAGAACCACAGCAACCCGGCCGGCATCGTGCTGACCCGCCAGAACATCCCCACCTGGGAGCGCGGTGAAGGCGAGGCCGACGGCGACACGTTCGCTTCGACGGCGGGCGTCGCCAAGGGCGGCTACGTCCTGGCCGAGGCTTCCAAGGACGGCGCCACCGTCCCGGCCGACGTCATCCTGATCGCCACCGGCTCAGAGGTCCAGCTCGCCGTCAAGGCCCGCGAAACCCTGCAGGCCGAAGGCATCGCCGCCCGCGTCGTCTCCATGCCGTGCGTCGAGTGGTTCAACAAGCAGGACGCCGCCTACCGCGAGTCCGTCCTGCCCGCCGCCGTCAAGGCGCGCGTGTCCGTCGAGGCCGGGCTGGCCCTGGGCTGGAAGGAATTCGTCGGCGACGCCGGCCGTTCCGTCAGCCTCGAGCACTACGGTGCTTCCGCGGACTACAAGCGCCTTTTCCAGGAGTTCGGCATCACGGCAGAAGCAGTCGCCGCCGCCGCCAAGGACTCCCTCGCAGGCCTGCAGGCCTGAAAACCGATTTCCTAGGAGATATATAACAATGACTACTCCCACCCAGCAGCTCTCGGACGCCGGAGTTTCCATCTGGCTTGATGACCTTTCCCGCGGCCGCCTCGAAACGGGCACCCTGGCCAAGCTCATCGAAGAGAAGAATGTGGTTGGCGTAACCACCAACCCGTCCATCTTCCACGCCGCGATCACCGCCGGCACCGACTACGACGCCACCATTGCCAAGCAGGCCGCGGCCGGCGCGTCCATCGAAGACACCATCTTCGAGATCACCACCACCGACGTCGCCGACGCCTGCGACCTGTTCGCTCCCGTGGCAGCAGCAACCAACGGCGTTGACGGCCGCGTCTCCATCGAGGTTGACCCCCGCCTGGCCTGGGACACTGCCGGCACCATCGCCGAAGCCAAGCACCTGTACAAGCGGGTCAACAAGGACAACGTCCTGATCAAAATCCCGGCCACGCTTGAGGGCCTCGAAGCGATCACCGCCACCCTGGCCGAGGGCATCAGCGTCAACGTGACTTTGATCTTCTCCCTGGAGCGCTACCGCGCCGTCATCAACGCCTTCCAGTCCGGCCTGGAGCAGGCCAAGGAAAACGGCCACGACCTCGCCAAGATCCACTCCGTGGCCTCCTTCTTCGTCTCCCGCGTGGACACGGAAATCGACAAGCGCCTCGACGCGATCGGCACGGACGAAGCCAAGGCCCTCAAGGGCAAGGCCGGCCTGGCCAACGCCCGCCTGGCCTACCAGGTCTATGAAGAGCTCTTCGCAACCGAACGCTGGGCCCTGCTCGCCGAGGCCGGCGCACTCCCCCAGCGCCCGTTGTGGGCTTCCACCGGCGTGAAGGACCCGGCCTACCCGGACACCCTCTACGTCACCGAACTCGTTGCTCCCGGCGTGGTGAACACGATGCCCGAGAAGACCCTGGACGCCACCTTCGACCACGGCGTCATCACCGGAGACACCGTCACCGGGACCTACGCCGAGGCCAACGCCACCCTGGATGCCCTGGAGAAGCTCGGCATCTCCTACAACGACGTCGTCGCCATCCTCGAATCCGAAGGCCTGGACAAGTTCGTGGCCAGCTGGAAGGAACTCCTGGCCGACGTCGAAGGCGCCCTCGCCGCTGCACGGAAGGCTTCCTAACCCACGATGAGCACACTCAGCTACGACGCCACCGGTGCCGCTCAGCAGGCACTGGAACAGCACCTCCCCGTCCTCGTGGAGGACCGCATTGCCACCCGCATCTTCGCCAAGGACCACACCCTGTGGGGACCCGAGGCAGAAGCAGAGTCAGCGATCCGCCTCGGTTGGGTGGAAGCGGCCACCGTGTCCCAGCCTCTGGTCAAGGACATCCTGGAGCTCCGTGACGCCCTGAAAGCCGAAGGCGTGACCCGCATCGTGCTGTGCGGCATGGGCGGATCCTCGCTGGCTCCGGAAGTCATTGCCGGGACCGCGGGCGTCGAGCTGACTGTGCTGGACAGCACGGACCCGGACCAGGTCCGTGCTGCCCTGGTCCACCGGCTGGCCGAGACCGCCATCGTGGTCTCGTCCAAGTCGGGTTCCACCGTGGAGACGGATTCCCAGCGCCGGGTCTTCGAAAAGGCGTTCAACGACGCCGGCATCGATGCGAAGAGCCGGATCATCATCGTCACCGACCCCGGCTCCCCGCTGGACAAGTCGTCCCGCGAAGCCGGCTACCGCGCCATCTTCAACGCCGACCCCAACGTCGGCGGCCGCTTCTCCGCTCTGACGGCTTTCGGGCTGGTGCCTTCCGGCCTGGCAGGCGTGGACATCCAGGCCTTCCTGGACGAAGCCGAGGAAGCAGCAGAAATCCTCAACGACGACGCTCCGGAAAACATCGGCCTGGCGCTCGGCACCGCCCTCGGCGGCACCAGCCCGCTGCGGAACAAGATCGTCATCGCCGAGGACGGCTCCGGAATTGTCGGCTTCGCTGACTGGGCCGAACAGCTCATTGCCGAGTCCACGGGCAAGCTGGGCACCGGCGTCCTGCCGGTGGTCGCCGGGCCGGGTTCCCCGGAAGTCACCTCCGGGGCTCCGGACGTCCTGGTGGTGCGGCTGGTAGCCGCCGATGCCGACGTCGAACTCGGTGAAAACGAAGTTGCCATTGCCGGCGGACTCCCCACCCAGATGATGGTCTGGGAGTTCGCCACGGCCGTGGCTGGACGCCTGCTGGGCATCAACCCCTTTGACCAGCCCGACGTGGAAGCCGCCAAGGTGGCAGCCCGCGGCCTGCTGGATGCCCGGCCGGAACCCACCCCGGCCGCCTTCGTTGACGGAGCCATCGAGGTCCGTGGCGGCGAATGGCTTGCGGGAGCCTCGACAGCGGAGGAGGCAGTCCGCGCGCTGCTGGGAACCCTCCAGCCGGACAGCTACCTCAGCGTCCAGGCCTACTTCGACCGCCTCGCCTTCGCCCAGCTTGAAAGCGTCCGCGACGAACTGGCTGCCGCCACGGGCCGGCCGGTGACCTTCGGCTGGGGACCCCGCTTCCTGCACTCCACAGGGCAGTTCCACAAGGGTGGACCGGCCATCGGCGTCTTCCTGCAGGTTACCGCCGACGCCGCGGAGGACCTCGCCATCCCGGACCGTCCGTTCACCTTTGGGCAGCTGATCGCCGCCCAGGCTGCGGGCGACGCCCAGGTCCTGAGTGAGCACGGCCGTCCCGTGCTCCGCCTGCACCTGACAAACCGGACAGCCGGTGTGGCACAGTTGCAGGACATCATTGCTGCGCTGTCCGCCAGGCCAGCCACCGTTACCGAAAGCTAAGGCACAAAGCACCATGCCAGAAACTGAATACGGCAAGCCGGCCGGGACCCGTCCCGGCCAGCGCCGGAATCCGCTGCGGGATCCGCGTGACCGCCGCCTGAACAGGATCGCGGGCCCGTCGTCGCTGGTGCTCTTTGGAGTCACTGGTGACCTTGCCCGCAAGAAGCTCATGCCGGCTGTGTACGATTTGGCCAACCGTGGCCTGTTGCCGCCCAGCTTCGCGCTGGTGGGTTTCGGGCGGCGGCCCTGGAGTGATGAGGACTTCGCGGCCGAGGTGAAGTCCTCGGTCCAGGCGTATGCGCGGACGCCTTTTGATGAGGCGGTCTGGAACCAGCTGTCCGAGGGCGTCCGTTTTGTGCAGGGCGAGTTCGACGACGACGGCGCGTTCGAGCGCCTCGGCGAGACCATCAAGGAACTCGACGACGTCCGCGGCACGCGCGGCAACCATGCGTTCTACCTGTCGATCCCGCCCAAGGCGTTCGAGCAGGTCTGCCGGCAGCTGTCCAAGCACGGCTTGGCACAGGCCGAGGGCGACAAGTGGCGCCGCGTGGTGATCGAAAAGCCGTTCGGGCACGACCTGGAGTCCGCCCGGAAGCTGAACGACATCGTGGAGTCGGTTTTCCCGCAGGATGCGGTGTTCCGGATCGATCACTACCTGGGCAAGGAAACGGTCCAGAACATCCTGGCGCTGCGGTTCGCGAACCAGTTGTTCGAGCCCCTGTGGAACGCGAACTACGTGGACCACGTCCAGATCACTATGGCCGAGGACATCGGCACCGGCGGCCGCGCCGGGTACTACGACGGCGTGGGCGCAGCCCGCGACGTGATCCAGAACCACCTGCTGCAGCTGCTGGCACTGACCGCGATGGAGGAGCCCATCTCCTTCAACGCCGACCACCTGCGGGCTGAGAAGGAAAAGGTCCTCGCCGCCGTCAAACTTCCCGATGACCTGTCCACGCACTCGGCGCGCGGCCAGTTCACCGGTGGGTGGCAGGGCGGGGAACAGGTCCAGGGCTACCTTGAGGAAGACGGCATCCCGGCCGATTCCACCACCGAGACGTTCGCCGCGATCCGGGTGGACATCCACACCCGCCGCTGGTCCGGGGTCCCGTTCTACCTGCGCGCCGGCAAGCGCCTGGGCCGCCGCGTCACCGAGATCGCGGTGGTTTTCAAGCGCGCACCGAACCTCTTGTTCCGCGACCACGGGGAGGATGACTTCGGCCAGAACGCCGTGGTGATCCGGGTCCAGCCCGACGAAGGCGTGACCATCCGCTTCGGGTCCAAGGTCCCGGGCACGCAGATGGAAGTCCGTGACGTGACCATGGACTTCGGCTATGGGCACTCCTTCACTGAATCCTCCCCGGAGGCTTACGAGCGGCTGATCCTGGACGTGCTCCTGGGCGAGCCGCCGCTGTTCCCCCGGCACGAGGAAGTGGAGCTGTCCTGGAAGATCCTTGACCCGTTCGAGGAATACTGGGCCACCCTGGACGAACAGCCCGAACCCTACGCCCCGGGATCCTGGGGCCCTGCCTCCGCCGATGAGCTGCTGGCCCGCGACGGACGAACCTGGAGAAGGCCATGATTGTAGACCTGCCGGACACCACCACCTCCAACGTTTCCAAAAAGCTGATGGCCCTGCGCGAACAGGGCGGCGTGATCGCCCTGGGCCGGGTGCTCACCCTGGTGGTGGTCACCAAATCCGGGCTCGAGGAAGAAGCGATCGAAGCGGCCAATGACGCCAGCCGCGAACACCCCTGCCGGATCATCGTCCTGGCCGACGCCGGCCAGGACCACGCCGACCGGCTGGACGCCCAGATCCGGGTGGGCGGGGACGCCGGTGCCTCGGAAGTGATCGTGCTGCGCGGCTACGGCCAGCTCGCCCACGAGAGCGAATCCCTGGTCGCCGCGCTGCTGCTCCCGGACGCGCCCATCGTGGCCTGGTGGCCGCACGGCGCCCCCGAAAACGCCTGCGAAACCTCCATCGGCCGGATCGCACACCGCCGGATCACCGACTCGGCCAATGAGCCGGACCCCCAGGCCGCGCTGGAGAAAATCCACAGAACCTACCGCGCCGGCGACACCGACCTGGCCTGGACCCGCCTCACCAACTGGCGGATCCAACTCGCCGCCGCCCTGGACGAAGTGGACCCCTCACCGGTGACCGCCGTCGCCGTCGAAGGTGCCTCGGACTCACCCTCCACCATCCTCCTCGCCGCCTGGCTCACCCTCACGCTGGACGCACCGGTGACCATCGTGGCGGACCCTGCTGGGACCGGTATGCGCCGCGTCCGGCTCTCCCGCCCCGGCGGCGACGTCCAGCTCTTCCGGCCGGGACTGTCCGTGGCCGAGCTGACCCAGCCGGGCCAGCCGGCCCAGAGGATCTCGCTCCCGCGCCGCAGCCTCCGTGACTGCCTGGCCGAGGAGCTGCGCCGCCTGGACCCCGACGAAGTCTTTGGCGAAGTGATTACTATGGGACTGCCACGAACCAATCTAAGGAGCGTCCGACCCAGTGAGCGTTGAGCCAAGAGTAAGCATCCATCCTGATTCGTCGGTGTTGATGGCCGCCATCGCGGCGCGCCTGATTACCAAGCTTGTTGATGTGCAGGACAAACACGGTGAAGCCACCGTGGTCCTGACCGGCGGCACGGTAGGTATCGGCACCCTGAAGGCTGTTGCTGACTCTCCGGCGGCTCCCGCCGTCGACTGGTCGAAGGTGAATTTCTGGTGGGGGGATGAACGGTTCGTAGGGTCCGGGGATCCCGACCGGAACACAAAGCAGGCATATGACGCGCTGCTTTCGCACATCCCGGTGGATCCCGACCGGATCCACGAGCCTGGCTCCTCGGACCACTTCGGCACACCCGAGGAAGCGGCCGAGGACTACGCGCGCAAGTTGAGGGAAGCGGCCGCCGCCGAGCACGCAGCGGACATGTCCGACGACCGGCCGGAGGAGCCCGCCGCGCTCCCCCGCCTGGACGTCGTGCTGCTCGGCGTTGGTCCGGACGCCCATGTGGCGTCACTGTTTCCCGAGCAGGCCGGGATCCGTGAAAAACAGCGGACGGTGGTGGGCGTGCACAATTCGCCCAAGCCCCCGCCCCTGCGTGTATCCCTGACGCTGCCCGCGATCAATACGGCTTCCGAAGTCTGGATGGTGGTTGCGGGCGAGGACAAGGCGGGCGCCGTTGGCCTGGCCCTTGCCGGGGCCAACCCCGTGCAGGTTCCCGCTGCAGGTCCACGGGGCAAGTCCCGGACCCTGTGGCTGATCGATGAGAACGCGGCCTCACGTGTCCCGCAGCAGCTCGTCCGGAAGGACGCCGCGGGCGCGTAGTTTCTCCAGCGCTCCGGCCAGGACGTCCTCGGCGTCCTGGCTGGAGCGTCGCTCTTTAACGTACTCAAGGTGGGTCTTGAAGCCGTCGTCCATCGCATCCGCCGCTGCTGCCTGGCCGTCGCGGGAGGCAGGAGCACCGCAACGCCGGCAATCCCACACCAGTGGAATTTGGTCCTCGGGCAGCTTGAGGAATACCGGCCGGGTCTCGTGGCCCTTGGCGCACCAGTACGAGACCTGGATGCGAGGCACTGCCTTTCCGTGGTCCTCGGACTCGTAGCTGAAACCCGTTCCTTCCGTAACTCCCGCCCGGGTGCCGCGAAAACCTGATGCCGGATGAATCATCGGGACTCCTTGCCTGGTTAAAACAAGAACTGTGGCTGTCGGGAACCGACAGCCACAGTTTAGTTGGCAGATCTACGCGGCGGCAGTCTCCGCGCTCAGCATTTCCCCGGAAGGGAATCAGGAATCGCCGCCCCCGCTGAACCGCATGATCAGTCCCAGTGCGATGATCACGATGCCCCACGTAACACCCAGGATCACCGTAAACCTGTTGAGGTTGCGCTCAGCCACACCCGAGGAGCTGAGCCCGGAACTCATGCCACCGCCGAACATGTCCGACAGTCCGCCGCCCCGTCCCTTGTGGAGGAGGATGAGCAGTGTCAGCAGGAGGCTGGTGATGCCCAGGAGGATCTGCAGAATGACATGAAGAACGTCCACGACGGCCTTTCAGGAAGTTGGATTTGCGGGAGTATGCGCAGCGGTACGGACTAGTCCGTCACCAGGTGACTCTCGAACCTGACAATATTAGCAAACTCGGCCGGATCGAGGCTCGCACCGCCCACCAGCAGGCCGTCCACGTCGCGTTCCTTCAAGATGGCGGCGGCGTTGTTGGCCTTGACCGATCCACCATACAGCAGCCGGGTCTTGGCGGCGGTTTCCGCGCCGAACAGTGATTCGAGTTCGGCTCGGATCGCGGCACACATTTCCTGGGCGTCCCCGGGCCCTGCCACTTCGCCGGTGCCGATGGCCCAGACAGGCTCGTAGGCGACCACAAGTTCCGCTGCCTGCTCAGGGGTGAGCCCGGCAACTCCGGCACGCAGCTGTTCCAGTGTGTGGTTTACATGGGTGCCGGCCTGGCGGATTTCGAGGCCTTCACCCACGCAGAGCACGGGAACCAGTCCGTGCTTGAAGGCGGCCTTGACCTTGGCGTTGAGGAGCTCGTCGGATTCGTTGTGGATGGTGCGGCGTTCGCTGTGTCCCACCAGGACGTACTTGCAGCCCAGCTTGTTGAGGAACTGGCCGGAGATATCACCGGTGAAGGCACCGGAATCATTCGGAGAAAGATCCTGTCCGCCGTACGCGATGTCCAGATTGTCACCCTGGACCAGGGTCTGCACGCCGCGGAGGTCAGTGAACGGCGGGAAGACGGCAACTTCCACCCGGCTGTAGTCGTGCTTGGCATCCGAAAGGGTCCAGGCGAGCTTCTGCAGGAGGGTAATGCCCTGCACGTGGTCCATGTTCATTTTCCAGTTGCCCGCTATGAAGGGCTTGCGGTCGAAAGCGCCGTTCGTTGACGTAGTCACGTATTCTCCAAAAAGTTCTTGATATGTTTGCGGCCGGCAGGCTGCCGCTGGCAACCTGCCGGCCGAAGGACGTGTCACCCCGGTCGCGCCGCCGGACGGCAGGACCGGAGGCTGTGCCTAGCGGTCCAGGACGCTGAGCCCCGGAAGTTCCTTGCCTTCAAGGTATTCCAGGCTGGCCCCGCCGCCGGTGGAAATGTGTCCGAACTGGTCGTCGGCGAACCCAAGGGTGCGCACGGCAGCCGCGGAGTCACCCCCACCAACCACGGTGAACGCTCCCGTTTCAGTCAGGGCCTGGGCAATGGCTCGGGTTCCGGCAGAGAACGCCTCGAATTCGAAGACGCCCATGGGACCGTTCCAGAACACCGTTTTGGCGCCCTTGATCCTGTCCGCGAAGGCTGCGGCGGAGTCCGGCCCGATGTCCAGGCCGATGCCCTGGGCTCCGAAGCTGCTGCCTTCGATGGCATCCGCCGGGACGGTTTCGTGGGCAGCGTCGGCGGCGAACGTTTCGGCCACCACCACATCGGTGGGCACCACGAACTCGGTTCCCGCGTCTGCGGCACGCTTGAGGTAGTCCTGGACCACGGGGATCTGGTCTTCCTCAAGCAGGCTTCCGGCCACTTTGTGCCCGGCTGCGGCAAGGAAGGTGAACAGCATGCCGCCGCCCACCAGGATGGTGTCTGCCTTGCCCAGCAGGTTGTCGATGACAGCGAGCTTGTCCGAGACTTTGGAGCCGCCGAGCACCACAACGTAGGGGCGCTGGGTGTCAGTAGTCAGCTTCCGGAGCACCTCCACCTCGGTGTGCACAAGGTCGCCCTGGTAGGACGGCAGCCGGGTGGCGACGTCGTACACGCTGGCGTGCTTGCGGTGCACCGCGCCGAAGGCATCGTCCACATAAGCGCCGTTGTCACCGGTGAGGGCTACCAGCTCGTCTGCGAAGGCGCCGCGCTCGGCGTCGTCCTTGCTGGTTTCGCGGGGGTCGAAGCGCACGTTCTCGAGGACCAGCACTTCGCCATCCTGCAGGGACGCAGCTGCTTCCCTTGCGGCCGTGCCCACGGTGTCGGCTGCCAGCGAGACCTTGAAGTCAGCCAGCTCAGCCAGGCGGGACACTGCGGGGCGAAGGGAGTACTTATCCTCGGGAGCGCCCTTGGGGCGTCCCAGGTGGGCTGTTACCAGCACGCGGGCACCGGCGTCCGTGAGCTTTGACAGCACTGGAAGCGAGGCCCTGATGCGGCCGTCGTCAGTGACTGTAGAGCCGTCGAGCGGCACATTCAGGTCACTTCGAACCAGAATGTACCGCCCGCGGACACCTTCAGCGATGAGTTCGTTGAGGGTGTGAGATGTCATGTGTCTAACCCTAGCCCAGCTTGGCTGCCACAAGCTCCGTAAGGTCAACGAGGCGGTTGGAGTAGC
This sequence comes from Pseudarthrobacter phenanthrenivorans Sphe3, assembly GCF_000189535.1. Taxonomy (NCBI): domain Bacteria; kingdom Bacillati; phylum Actinomycetota; class Actinomycetes; order Micrococcales; family Micrococcaceae; genus Pseudarthrobacter; species Pseudarthrobacter phenanthrenivorans. The sequence continues at coordinate 1,948,369 of NC_015145.1, read as the reverse complement.
CCCATTCGTTGTCATACCAGGAAACAACCTTGACCTGGTTGCCGATCACCTTGGTGAGGCCGGCGTCGAAAATGGACGAAGCGGGGTCGCCGACGATGTCGGAGGAAACGATGGGCTCCTCCGTGTAGGTCAGGAAGCCCTGCAGTTCCTCGGACTCAGCAGCGCGCTTGAGGGCGGCGTTGACCTCCTCCACGGTGGTTTCGCGGGAGACGGTCACCGTGAGGTCGGTGGCGGAGCCGGTGGGGACCGGAACGCGGATGGCGTACCCGTCCAGCTTGCCCTTGAGCTCCGGCAGGACCAGGCCGATGGCCTTGGCGGCACCGGTGGAGGTGGGCACCATGTTGATGGCTGCGGCACGTGCGCGGCGGAGGTCCTTGTGCGGGCCGTCCTGCAGGTTCTGGTCCGCGGTGTAGGCGTGGACGGTGGTCATCAGGCCGCGCTCGATGCCGAACTCGTCGTTGATCACCTTGGCCAGCGGGCCCAGGCAGTTGGTGGTGCAGGATGCGTTGGAAATGATGTGGTGCGAGGCGTTGTCGTACAGGTTGTGGTTGACGCCCATCACGATGGTGATGTCCTCATCCGAGGCCGGAGCGGAGATCAGGACCTTCTTGGCGCCGGCATCAATGTGCTTCTGCGCATCAGCGGCCTTGGTGAAGAAGCCGGTGGATTCGATCACGATGTCTACGCCGAGTTCGCCCCAGGGAAGGTTGGCGGGATCGCGCTCTGCCAGGACCTTGATGACGTTGCCGTTGACGACGATGTTGCCGTCCTTGACCTCGATGGTTTCCTTCAGGCGGCCGCCTACGGAGTCGTACTTGAAGAGGTGTGCGAGTGCCTCGGGGCTGGTGAGGTCGTTGACTGCAACGATCTCCAGGTCTGCACCCTGCGCGAGTGCCGCGCGGAAGTAGTTGCGGCCAATACGGCCAAAGCCGTTAATACCAATACGGGTCGTCACTTTTTCAGTCTCCTTGGTGCTTTCTGAAGCACAACTAGTTGAGCGGGCTATCAAGCCAACTAACAGATCCCGCACGCCATTGGGCAGAGATGATTTACAAACGGAGGGCGACCAGCCTCATTGCTGAAGGCTAACCGCCTTCCGTGACCTATCTTACGTTTAACTTGGTCCGCCCCCGCAAGTGCAGGGGCGGACCGTCCACATCCCGGCCTTTTTAAGTCCGAATGTGAAGTTTGTTACACCGGGGTGTCCGCTACGGGAGGGTGATGAGTCCCGTTGCGCTGGTGCGTGCAGCCTCGAACCGGCGGGCCACGTCCGCCCAGTTCACGATGTTCCAGAAGGCCTTGACGTAGTCGGCCTTGACGTTGACGTAGTCCAGGTAGAAGGCGTGCTCCCACATGTCAAGCATCAGCAGCGGGGTGGTACCCAGCGCCACGTTGCCCTGCTGGTCATACAGCTGCTCGATGACGAGGTTTCCGCCGATGGGCTCGTAGGCCAGGAAGCCCCAGCCGGAGCCCTGGAGGCCGAGTGCGGCCGCGGAGAACTGGGCACGGAACGCATCGAAGGAACCGAAGGCGTCATCGATGGCCGCTGCCAGCTCACCTTCCGGCTTGTCGCCGCCGTCCGGGGAGAGGTTGTTCCAGAACACGGAGTGGTTGACGTGCCCGCCCGTGTGGAACGCGAGGTCCTTCGACAGCCGGTTGATGTTGGCGAAGTCGCCCTTCTCGCGGGCTTCGGCCAGCTGGGCCAGGGCGTTGTTGGCGCCCGCCACGTAGGCTGCGTGGTGCTTGCTGTGGTGCAGCTCCATGATCCGCGCGGAAATGTGCGGCTCCAGTGCGGCGTAGTCGTAGCTGAGTTCGGGCAATACGTACTCGGTCACAAAATCCTCCAATATCGTGGACTCTCAGTCCGGTTGGTGACTCTTGGATTGTGCATCCGGGCGGCTGGCGTCCGGAATCTTTTTGATTCTATGGGGCTGTCACTCGTCCAGCATTTCAGGCGTCACATTGGCGTCCGTACCCGGAATGCCCAGGTCAAGGGCACGTTTGTCCGCCATTGCGAGCAGCCGGCGGATCCTTCCCGCAATGGCATCCTTGGTCATGACCGGGTCCGCGAGGCGGCCCAGCTCGTCCAGGCTTGCCTGCTTGTGCGCCACCCGCAGCTCACCGGCGTACTTCAGGTGGTCCGGGACGTCGTCACCAAGGATCTCAAGGGCGCGTTCCACCCGTGCTCCCGCGGCCACGGCTGCCTGGGCGGAGCGGCGGAGGTTGGCGTCGTCGAAATTCGCGAGCCTGTTGGCGGTGGCCCGGACTTCCTTGCGCATCCGCCGCTCCTCCCAGACCATCAGTGCGTCGTGGGCGCCCATCCGGGTCAGGAGGGCGGCAATGGTGTCGCCGTCGCGGATGACCACGCGGTCCACGCCGCGGACTTCGCGGGCCTTCGCCTGGATGTCCAGCCGGCGCGCGGCGCCAACAAGGGCGAGGGCCGACTCCGGCCCTGGGCAGGTGACCTCCAGCGAGGACGAGCGGCCTGGTTCAGTGAGCGAACCGTGGGCCAGGAAGGCGCCGCGCCACACCGCCTCGGCGTCTGCTGCGGAACCGTTCACGACGGCGGACGGAAGCCCGCGCACAGGGCGGCCGCGGCCGTCCAGGAGGCCGGTCTGGCGGGCCAGCGCCTCGCCGTCGCGCACTACCCGCACCACGTAGCGGCTGGCGCGTCGCAGTCCCCCGGCGGACACCACGATGATCTCGCTTTGGTGGCCGTACACTTCGGCGATGGCGGCACGGAGGCGGCGGGCAGTGGAGGCCAGGTCCACTTCCGCCTCGATCACGATCCGGCCGGAAATGATGTGCAGTCCGCCTGCGAACCGGAGCATGGCCGAGACTTCGGCCTTGCGGACTGATGACTTTTTGATGTCCAGACGGGACAGTTCTTCTTTGACCGATGATGTCAGTGCCATGGCACCTTCCTAACTGTTCCCAAAAATGTCCTGGTACGCCGTTGCCAGACGCAGGGGGTCATGGACGGGACGGCGCCCCGACGCCCCTACTTTACCCAAGACCACCTCGGCGCCGATCATCCCCGCGGCTTTCTCAAACTCCTGCCGGTCCGGCACCGAGGCGGGGTCGGCCAGGACAACGTCAACGTTGAACTCAGGGGCGTAGCGCCGCAGCACATGGAGGTGGTCGGCCGCTGTCATGCCTGAGGTTTCCTTGGTGTCCGTGGCGAGGTTCATGGTCAGGCAGCGCTTGGCCGGCGTATGGCACAGTGCCTGCCGCATTTCGGGCAAGAGCAGGTGGGGCAGCACGGAGGTGTACCAGGAGCCGGGGCCCAGGACCACCCAGTCGGCGAGTTCGATGGCGCTGAGGGCCTCGACGCAGGCAGGCGCCGCCTCAGGCAGGAGCCGCACCTGCTCCAACGAGCCGGCCACGGCGCACCGTGCCTGGCCGTGGATGGTCTGGAGTGCGGTCCCTCCGTCTGGAGCAGTGATGCGCACATCGCCCTCGATGGTGAGCGGAACCGTGGACATGGGCAGCACCTGGCCCCGTGCCCCCAGGAGGGCACCGGCCCATTTGAGCCCGGCCACAGCGTCGCCCAGCAGCTCCCACAGGGTTACGATCAGCAGGTTGCCCATGGCGTGTTCGTCCAGTGAGCCGCCGGGACCGTTCGCCGGGCGGAACCGGTGCTGCATGACGTCGCGCCAGGTGCGTCCCCAGTCGGTGTCGTCGCACAGTGCGGACAACGCCATGCGCAGGTCGCCTGGCGGAAGGACGCCGTACTCCTCGCGGAGACGCCCGGAGGAGCCGCCGTCGTCCGCTACCGTCACCACCGCGGTGAGGTCCGAGGTGAGCAGGCGCAAGGCGGACAGCGACGCCGAAAGGCCGTGGCCGCCGCCCAGTGCAACGACGTTGGGGCCTTTGTCCTGCTTCCCGGACGCTGAACCGGCAGGCGGAACCAGCGGCAGGGCCCCGGTGAAAAGCGACATTACTCGCGGCCCAGGTCCCGGTGCGTGGTGGTCACCGTGACTCGTGGGAATTGGGCCAGTTTCTTGGAAAGTTCGACGGCGACGGCGACCGAGCGGTGTTTCCCGCCGGTGCAGCCCACGGCGATGGTGGCGTAGTGCTTGTTCTCGCGGCGGTAGCCGTCCAGGACCGGTTCCAGGGCCATGACGTAGCGGTCCACGAAGTTCTTGACGCCTTCGGCTTCCAGGACGTAATCGCTGACATCCTTGTCCAGGCCGGTGTGCGGGCGCAGCTGCGGCACCCAGTGCGGGTTGGGGATGAAGCGGACATCTGCCACGTAGTTGGCGTCCACGGGCAGGCCGTACTTGAAGCCGAAGCTCATGACGTTCAGGCGAAGGGCCACCGGGCCGGTTTCACTGAACAGTTCCGTGATGGCCGTGGCCAGCCCGTGCACGTTGTAGCCGGAGGTGTCAAGAACGACGTCGGAGCTGTCGCGCAGTTCCTGCAGCAGCTCGCGTTCAGCGGCGATGCCGTCCAGGATGCGGCCGCCGCCCTGCAGCGGATGCGGCCGGCGTCCCTGTTCGAACCGGCGGACCAGGACGTTGTCGCTGGCGTCAAGGAACAGCACCCGGAAGGTGACCCCGCTGGCGGCCAGCGCCCCGAGCGCGGCCCGGATGTCGGCGAAGAGCCCCTTGCTGCGGACATCGATGACCACGGCCAGCCGCGGGATGGACTGCGGTGCGTGGGAGACCAGCTCGGCGAGGGTGCCCAGCATCTGCGGCGGCAGGTTCTCCACGACGTACCAGCCGTGGTCCTCCAGCGCATCAGCTGCCGTGCTCCGCCCAGCTCCGGACATTCCGGTGACCACCAGCAGCTCCGCTTCGAGGGGCTTGACGGGCTGCATCCCGTCCTGCCCTGCTCCGGATTCCGCCGTCGTGTCTGCCATTAAGTCCGCCCCGTTTCCGTTGTTGTCCCGCAGGCTTCCGCAGTAGTGGAAACCCCGTCCTTTACCCTAGCCAAGTTTCAGCGGACTCCGCTAAGTTTCAATGATTTCGCCGGTGGTCATATTGATCGCCGGCACAGGAGCCGGTTCCGGCCCGTCCGGCGCGAAGTGGTTCACGATGGCGCTGGCGAGAGCGGGGCCGATGCCCTTCGCCTGGGACAACTCCGCGGCCGTCGCCGCTTTCACGCCCTTTACCGAGCCAAAGTGCGCCAGGAGTGCCTTGCGCTTGGAGGCACCCAGGCCCGGAACGCCGTCGAGGGCGGAGACCGTCATGGCCTTGCCCCGCTTCTGGCGGTGGAAGGAGATGGCGAACCGGTGGGCTTCGTCACGGATCCGCTGCAGCAGGTACAGCCCTTGGGACGTCCTGGGCAGGATCACCGGGAAGTCGCTGTCCGGCAGCCAGACTTCCTCCAGCCGCTTGGCAAGGCCCACCACGTAGACGTCATCGATACCGAGGTCGGCCAGGGCACGGGCCGCGGCGTTGACCTGGGGCTTGCCGCCGTCCACCACCACGAGGTTGGGCGGGTAGGCGAACTTGGCGCGCGGCGCCGGAGTGGTGGTGTCCAGCAGGGAGCCTTCACCAAATTCTTCCGGCTCCCCGGCAAGGGCGGCGTCGTCCACCTGCGCGGATTTATCCTCGAGGTAGCGGCGGAAGCGCCGGGTGAGGACGTCATGCATTGCAGCGGTATCGTCCGAGGCCGCAGCACCGGTGACGGAGAACTTCCGGTAGTCCGACTTCTTCGGCAGCCCGTCCTCCACCACCACCATGGAGGCCACAACGTTGGTGCCCTGCACGTGCGAGACGTCGAAGCACTCGATGCGCAGCAGCGGTACCGGGAGGTCCAGGGCCTCCTGGAGCTCCTGCAGGGCCTGCGACCTGACCGTCAGGTCTCCGGCGCGCCGGGTCTTGTGCAGCTTCAGGGCGTGCTCCGCATTTTCTCGCACCGTGGACATCAGGGCGGCCTTGTCCCCGCGCTGGGGCACCCGGATGTCCACCTTCGCGCCCCGCATGCCGCTGAGCCATTGCGCCAGCTCTTCGGCATTGCTGGGTGCGACGGGCACCAGTACCTCCCGCGGCAGCCTGCCGTGGCTGTCGCCGTCCTCGCCGTAGACCTGCTGGAGGAGGTGCTCCACGAGGTCAGGGGTGGTGGAATCCTCCACCTTTTCAACCACCCAGCCACGTTGTCCGCGGATGCGGCCGCCCCGGACATGGAACACCTGGACGGCGGCTTCAAGTTCATCCTCGTGCAGCGCAAAGATGTCAGCGTCCGTCTCCTCGGCAAGGACCACGGCGTTGCGCTCGAAGACTTTGCGCAGGGCGGTGATGTCGTCGCGCAGCCGGGCGGCGCGTTCGTAGTCAAGCTCGGCGACGGCTTCTGCCATCTGCTTTTCCAGCTTTGCGATGAACCGCTTGGCCTCACCCCCCATGAAGGCGCAGAAATCCTCAGCCAGCGCGCGGTGGTCCTCAGGTGAGATCCTGCCCACGCAGGGAGCGGAGCACTTGTCGATGTAGCCCAGGAGGCAGGGCCGTCCGCTGGCCTCGGCGCGCTTGAACACCCCGGCACTGCAGCTGCGCACCGGAAACACCCGGAGCAGGGTGTCCATGGTCTCGCGGATGGCCCCGGCCGTGTAGGGGCCGAAGTAGCGGGTCCCCTTTTTCTTGTCCCCGCGCATCACCTGGACACGGGGATATTTCTCCCCAACAGTCACTGCCAGGTAGGGGTAGGTCTTGTCGTCGCGGAACACCACGTTGAACCGCGGCTTGAACTCCTTGATCCACGTGTATTCCAGCTGCAGCGACTCAAGTTCGCTGCCCACCACTGTCCACTCGACGCTGCTTGCCGCGTGGACCATGGCGTAGGTCTTGGGCAGCAGCCCTGCAGGATTGGCGAAGTAGGAGTTCAGGCGCGACCGCAGGCTTTTGGCCTTGCCGACGTAGATGACCCGGCCGTGCTGGTCGCGGAACCGGTAGACCCCTGGATTGGTGGGGATCTCTCCCGTCCTGGGCCTGTAACTTGCTGGATTTGCCACCAGTCCAGTCTACTGAGGCCCGCCGGGTGCCCTTGCCACGGACGCGTCAGCGGACAGCGGAATGGCCGGCTATTCCGTCGTCTTGCTCTGGTTGTAGCTGGTGGACCGCTCCTGGCCGCTGAGTTCGGCAATTGCATCCATGATCCGGTCCGTCACCTGCCGGCGGGCGGGCAAGGAGTGGTCGGGGCCCGTCTTGTCGAAGTACAACGGCTCCCCCACTTTCATGGTGAAGTGCTGTGGGCGCACCCCGCTTTCACCGGCGCGCTGGAGGTTCTCGGTGCCGATCAAGCCAACCGGGATGACAGGCGCGCCGGTGGTCAGCGCAAGCCAGCCCACACCTGTACGGCCGCGGTAGAGGATGCCGTCGCGGGAACGTGTGCCTTCCGGGTAGATCCCGATTCCCTTGCCCGATTCCAGGATGTCCAGGAGTGTTTTGAGTGCCTGGACACTGGCTGCCTGCTCGCCGCGTTCCACCGGAATGGAGCCCACGGACTCGAAGAACGCCTTCATGACCTTGCCCTTCACGCCGCCGGTGGTGAAGTACTCGGCTTTTGCGAAGAAGGCGACCGGGCGTGGCATCAGTGCCTGGACAATGACGCTGTCGAAGAATGACAGGTGGTTGGGTGCCACAATGAAGGGCCCGTCAGCAGGAACATTTTCAAGGCCGACGACGGTGGGCCGGCAGGTGCCGGAGATCAGGCTGCGCGTGGTCCAGCGGACAGCATCAAACATTGCCATCGTTGGTCACCTCCCTCATGGCTGCGGTGTGGATCGCCTGCATCCGGCCGATCAGTTCCGCCAGGCCGTCCGCGGTCTCCACGACGGCCACCGCCCCTGCCTCTTCAAGTTCGCCGTCGGGGGCGAATCCCCAGGCCACGCCGATGCAGTCGAGCCCGTTCGCAATGGCGCCGGAGACATCCTGGGCGCGGTCCCCGACCATGACGGCATGCCGGGTGTCCAGGTCCTTCAGGGCTGCGGCAATGATTCCGGTCTTCCCGAGCGGGACGCCGTGAACAGCGCCCTCGTCGTCGGCAGATCCGTGGATGCCGTGGAACAGCCCGTCGATACCATGGTGCTCCAGGACTGTGCGCGCCAGGCCCTGCGGTTTCTGCGTCGCCACGGACACGGGCCGGCCGGCCGCCACGAAGGACTCCAGGACTTCCCGCACGCCGGGGTAAACCCGGCTTTGCGCTATGCCGGTGGCCACGTAGTGCTCGCGGTACAGGCGGATGACCTCGTCCAGGAGCTCCGCGGGAACGTTGGCAACGTTCAGCAGCGAGTCACTGAGCTTCGGGCCGATCATGGCGTGCAGCAGGTCCTGGCTCGGAATCGGCAGACCCAGCGTCCGAAGGGCCGAGGAGATTCCGTCTGTTATCCCACCGGCCGGATCGACAATAGTGCCGTCCAGGTCAAAGATCACGGGCACTGTTGTTTGAGTCACCGGGTTAGTTTCTCATGACAGCAGCAGTGCCTGAAACTCGCATACCCGCAGCGGCATATACCCGGCGTGCTTCTTCCGGTTTCGCTTCTGCGTCAGCCGAGGATTTCCGCCAGGAACGCCGCAGTGTGGCTGGTGGTGGACGTGGCCACCTGTTCCGGGGTGCCGGTGGCCACAATCTGGCCGCCGCCGGAACCACCGTCCGGGCCAAGATCCACGATCCAGTCCGCGCTCTTGATCACATCCAGGTTGTGCTCAATGGTGATCACCGTGTTGCCCTTGTCCACCAGCCCCTGCAGGACCATCAGCAGCTTGCGGATGTCCTCGAAGTGCAGGCCCGTGGTGGGCTCGTCCAGGACGTAGACGCTGCGTCCGTTGGACCGCTTCTGCAGCTCAGCGGCCAGCTTGACGCGCTGGGCCTCGCCGCCGGACAGGGTGGTGGCCGGCTGCCCCAGGCGGACATAGCCCAGGCCAACATCCACCAAGGTGTTGAGGTGCCGGGCGATCGGCGAGAAGGCAGCGAAAAACTCCGCGCCCTCCTCGATGGGCATGTTCAGGACATCGGCAATGGTCTTGCCCTTGTAGTGGACCTCAAGGGTTTCCCGGTTGTACCGGGCGCCGTGGCACACCTCGCAGGGCACGTACACATCCGGCAGGAAGTTCATCTCGATCTTCAGCGTGCCGTCACCGGAGCAGGCTTCGCAGCGGCCGCCCTTGACGTTGAAGGAGAACCGGCCGGGGAGGTAGCCGCGCACCTTGGCCTCGGTGGTTTCCGCGAAAAGCTTGCGGATGTTGTCGAAGACGCCGGTGTAGGTGGCCGGGTTGGAGCGGGGGGTGCGGCCAATGGGACTCTGGTCCACATGGACCACCTTGTCCAGGTGCTCCAGCCCCTGCACGGTCTTGTGCCGTCCGGCCACCTGCTTGGCACCGTTGAGCTTGTTGGCCAGCACCTTGTACAGGATTTCGTTGACAAGGGTGGACTTACCGGAACCGCTTACGCCGGTGACGGCGGTAAAGAGCCCCAGCGGGAAGGCGGCGTCCACGTTGACGAGGTTGTTTTCCCGCGCCCCCACGACCTTCAGCTCACGCTTCTTGTCGTACTTGCGGCGCTTCTTGGGAACCTCGATCTTCCTGCGTCCGGACAGGTAGTCGCCCGTCAGGGAAGCCGTATTGTCCAGCAGCTCCTTGTAGGAGCCGGAGTGGACCACCTGGCCGCCGTGCTCCCCCGCACCGGGTCCGATGTCGACAATCCAGTCAGCAACATGGATGGTGTCCTCATCGTGTTCAACCACGATGAGCGTGTTGCCCATGTCCCGGAGCCTGGTGAGGGTGTCGATCAGGCGCCTGTTGTCGCGCTGGTGCAGGCCGATGGACGGCTCATCCAGCACGTAGAGGACACCCACAAGGCCGGAACCGATCTGGGTGGCCAGCCGGATGCGCTGCGCCTCGCCGCCCGAAAGCGTGGCCGAGGGACGCTCAAGGTTCAGGTATTCAAGGCCAACGTCGAGCAGGAAGGTCAGGCGCGCCTGGATCTCCTTGAGCACCTGGTGGGCGATCTGCGCTTCCCGGCCAGTCAGGACCAGGTTGTTCAGGAAATCGGCGCACTGGCGCATGGGGAGGGCCGCGACGTCGGCAATTGACTTCCCGTTGATCAGGACCGAGAGCGAGGCGGGGTTAAGGCGGGCACCGTTACAGGCCGGGCATGGGACCTGCCGCATGTACTCCTCGTAGCGGTCGCGGGCCCAGTCCGAGTCCGTCTCGCCATGCTTCCGGTGGACGTACTGGATGGCGCCTTCGAACCCGGTGCTGTACTTGCGTTCCCGGCCGAACCGGTTGCGGTACTGCACCACCACCTTGTGGTCTTTTCCGTGCAGGACAGTCTGGCGCACGTCCTTGCCGAGCTTTTCCCATGGTGTGTCCATGGAGAAACCCAGCTCCTTGGCGAGGCCGTCCAGGAGCCTGTTCCAGTATTCCGTGGTGGCTGTGCCCATGGACCAGGGCGCGATGGCGCCCTCCCCCAATGAAAGTTCAGGGTTGGGGACGATCAGTTCTTCGTCCACCTCGAGCTTGGTGCCGATGCCGCTGCAGGCGGCGCAGGCACCGAAGGGGTTGTTGAACGAGAAGGACCGCGGCTCGATCTCGTCAATCGCCAGCGGGTGCTCGTTGGGGCAGGCGAGATTCTCCGAGAATGCCCGCAACCGGCCGGGGTCATCGGTCTCCAGGTCGACGAACTCGGCCAGGACGCGGCCTTCGGCCAGCCCCAGCGCGGTTTCGATGGAATCCGTCAGCCGCTGGCTGATCCCCTCCTTGACCACGAGCCTGTCCACCACCACTTCGATGGTGTGCTTGAACTGCTTGCCCAGTTTGGGCGGGTCGCTGAGCTGGACAAGGTTTCCGTCAACGCGTGCCCGTGAGTAGCCCTTTGCGGTGAGTTCCTTGAAAAGGTCGACGAACTCGCCCTTGCGCCCCCGCACCACGGGGGCCAGGACCTGGAAGCGGGTGCCCTCGTCCAGTTCCAGGAGCTGGTCCACGATCTGCTGGGGGGTCTGCTTGGCCACCGGCTCCCCGCACACGGGGCAGTGCGGCCGGCCCACGCGTGCCCAGAGCAGGCGCATGTAGTCATAGATTTCGGTGATGGTGCCCACCGTGGACCGCGGGTTTTTGCTGGTGGACTTCTGGTCGATGGAAACTGCCGGGGACAGTCCCTCGATAAAGTCGACATCAGGCTTGTCCACCTGCCCCAGGAACTGGCGTGCATAAGCGGACAGCGACTCAACGTAGCGCCGCTGGCCCTCCGCGAAGATGGTGTCGAAGGCCAAAGAGGACTTCCCGGATCCGGAGAGTCCGGTAAAGACGATCATTGCGTCCCGGGGCAGGTCAAGGTCCACGTTGCGCAGGTTGTGTTCCCGCGCCCCCTTGACGATGAGGCGCGACAGGTCCGGGCGGTGCGGGGCAGCCGCAGGAGGAACGGTCAACGCAGTGGAGGGGGCGGAAGTTTCTTCAGCTACGGCTTTAGGCACCCCATTATGCTAATCGAAAACTTCTTCGAACCTGCACGGTTCCGCCCTCAGGGAACATCGTAGGCAGCAGCGAGCAGCTTGACTGCCTCCGCGAAGGAGGCGCCCTGCGCCTTGGCCTCTGCGGCATACGCGGCGGCAGCTGCTGAGAGCCCGCCGAGACGTTCATCACGCGCGCAGACCACCGTGCCATTCCTGCCCCGAGTGGCCACGATGCCGGCAGCCTCCAGCTCCTTGTAGGCCCGGGCCACTGTGTGCGGAGCGACGTCAAGGTGTTCGGCCAGCGCCCTGACGGCGGGCAGCCGGGTTCCCGGCACCAGCGCTCCATTGTCCACGAGGTGGATCACCTGCAGGCGAAGCTGCTCGAACAGCGGCACTGAGCTCGCGGAGTTCGGCTTCCAGTTCCCGGGCAAGGCGGAGGCGGGGCTCAAAGGCCCGCCTCAAGCGCGTCGGCCTGGCCGGTGCGGGCGGAGAACTGGGCGTTGTGGAGCCGCGCGTAATAACCGTTGGCGGCCAGGAGGCTGTGGTGCGTGCCCTGCTCGACGATGCGTCCGTGGTCCATGACCAGAATTAGATCAGCGTTCCGGACCGTGGACAAACGGTGGGCGATGACAAAGCTGGTGCGGCCCTGCCTCAATTGCTGCATGGCCTGCCGGATCAGCAGCTCCGTCCTCGAATCCACCGAACTGGTGGCCTCGTCCAGGACCAGGACTGCCCTGCCCGCGAGTTGCGCCCTGGCTATGGTCAGAAGCTGCCGCTGGCCCTGGCTCAGCGGTTCCCCGCCATTCTCCAGCACGGTGTCGTAACCCGCGGGCAGCGCCCTGACGAACCGGTCCACGTGGCTGGCCTCGGCGGCCGCGACAATGCACGGTTCCGTGGCCCCCGGCCTACCGTATGCGATGTTTTCCCTGATGGTGCCGGCGAACAGCCACGATTCCTGCAGCACCACCCCGAGCTGCTGCCGGAGGAGATCCCGCGGAATGGCCGCGATGTCTGTGCCGCCCATGGTGATGCGCCCGGATCCCGGCTCGTAAAAACGCATCAGGAGGTTCACCACCGTGGTCTTTCCGGCGCCCGTGTGGCCCACGATGGCCACAGTCTGCCCCGGCTCCACCGCGAAAGAGAGGTTGCGTACGGCGGGGGCCGATTCGGGATAGCCGAACGTGACGTCCTCGAACACAATCCGCCCGCCAGGTGGAACCGCACCCGGTGCCGGCACGGGTTCGGCAGGATCCACCTCGGTATCGAGGAGGGCAAAGACCCGCGCCGCGGAGGCCGCACAGGACTGGATGAGGTTGAGCATCCCCCCGATCTGCCCCACGGGCTGCGAGAACAACCTGCTGAACTGCACAAACGCCTGTATTCCCCCGATGGTCATGGCGCCGGCAATCACCTGGAGGGCACCTACCACCGCCACGGCGATGTAGTTGAGGTTGGACATCAGCACCATGAGGGGCTGCACCACCCCTGCCGAATACTGGGCCTTTGTGGCTGCCCGCGCCAGGCGGTCATTGCTGCGGGCAAAGATCTCAGCCGCCTTGGCCTGGTGCCCGAAGGCCTTGATGACCTCGTGCCCGGTAACAAACTCCTCCACGTGCGCATTCAGCTCGCCGGTCTCGGTCCACTGCCTGGCGAAATGGGCCTGGGAACGGCGGGCAACCACCACCGTCAGCAGTGTGGACAGCGGAACGCTGGCAATCGCAATCACGGCAAGCAGCGGCGAGATCCAGAGCATCATGGCCAGCGATCCGCACAGCATCAGGAACGACATGATCAGCTGTGTCAGGAGCTGGTTCAAAGCCTGGGCGATGTTGTCGATGTCATTAGTTGCGCGGCTCAGGACATCTCCGCGTGAACGCTCCTGGAAGTAAGTGGAAGGGAGCCGGTGCAACTTATCCTCCAGCGATGCCCGCAGCCTGTACATCAGTCCCTGGACGGAGCGGGCTGTCAGCGCCCCCTGGATCCAGTTGAACAGCGAGGCAAGGACGTACATCAGGGTTACGGCCGCGAGCAGGCGGCCAAACCGCCCGGCGTCCAGGGCTCCTTGCAGCACACCGTCCACCACCACGTCGGTGGCGTCTCCGAGATACTTCGGCGCGGCAACGTTGAGCCCGGCAAAGGCACAGGTAGCGGCGATGGCACCCAGCATAAAGCGCCTGAAGGGACGCAGCAGCCCGAGGAGCCGTCCCGCCGTCGGCCAGAATGTTCCGGGCGCCGCCGGTGCAGCGGGGGGCGGCGTCACAAGGGACCGTCCAGAGCCAGCTGCGAGTCGGCAATTTCCCGGTAGGTGGGCGACGTTTCCAGCAGCTCGCTGTGGGTCCCCTGTGCCACCAGCCGGCCGCCGTCCAGCACCAGGATGAGATCGGCGCTTTCGACGGCGGAAATCCGCTCCGCCACCACAATCACCGTTGCAGGGGCGAGCTCCGCCGCCAAGGCCTGCCTCAGCCTGGTATCAGTGTCGTAGTCCAGGGCCGAAAAGCTGTCGTCAAAAAGGTAGAGGGGGCTCTTCCGCAGCAGGGCGCGGGCGATGCACAGCCGCTGCCGCTGCCCGCCGGACAGGTTCGTCCCGCCCTGGCCAAGAGGAGTGTCCAGGCCCAAGGGCAATTCGCGCATGAACCGCATGGTCTGCGCTGTTTCAAGTGCAGCCCACAACTGTTCGTCCGGGGCGTCCGGGACTGCCAGCCGGAGATTGTCGCCGATGGTTCCCGAAAACAGGTGTGAGTGCTGCGGAACGATCGACATGGCGCCCCGCAGGGCATCCAGCGGCAGGTCCCTGATGTCCACCCCATCAAGGCGGATGGTCCCGGCCGTGGAATCGAGGAAACGCGGAATCAGGTTGAGCAACGTTGATTTTCCGCTGCCCGTGGATCCCACAATTGCTGTGGTGGTGCCGGGTCCGGCCGTGAAGCTGATGTCCGCCAGGACTGGCGCCTCGGCGCCAGGATAGGAAAAACCCACCCTGCTGAACTGGAGGGTCCCCCGGCCCGGTCCCGGTTCCTCGTTCCACACGGTCCTTCCGGGCATCGCCGGCCTGGTTCCATCCGGGTCCCGCACGGAAGGTTCGGTGCTGAGCACGGCGCCGATCCGCTCGGCACAGACTGCCGCCCGGGGCGCGGTCATGAGCACATACATGGCCATCATGATGGCGAGCAGGATCTGCAGGATGTAGGCGATGAAGGCGGCCAGCGCGCCGATATCCATTACGCCCGCCTGGATCCGGTGCCCGCCGAACCAGACGACGGCAACCGAGGAGATGTTGACCACAAGCATGATCAGCGGCAGCATGCCTGCCACCAGCAGGGCCGACTGGAGGTTGTTGGCCGTGAGGCTGCTGTTGGTGCGTGCAAACCGCCGGACTTCATGGTCCTGGCGGACAAAGGCACGGATGACGTTGGCACCGATGATCTGCTCGCGCAGGATCCCGCCGGCCCGGTCGAGCAGTTCCTGTCCCTCGCGGTAAAGCGGGATGAGGCGCCGAACAATGGCGACCATGATCAACAGAAGCAGTGGAACAATGACAATCACAACCGCTGACAGGGCGATGTCCTGCTGCACTGCCAGCACGATGCCGCCCAGCCCCATCGCCGGCCCCGCAACGAGCATGGTGAAGACGAGCACGGCAAACGCCTGGATCTGCTGGGTGTCGTTCGTGGCCCGCGTGGTCAGGCTCTGGGTTCCAAAGGCCGCCACTTCCTGCGAAGACAACGACTGGACCTTGGCGAAGATCTCCGCTCGAAGCTGATGGCCGATTTCCATCGCAACCAGCGCGGCAAGGTAGCCTGCCGCTATGGCCGCCGCCGCCTGGACCGCGGCTATTCCCGCCATGACGGCACCCAGGCGGGAGATGACCCCCGTGTTCCCGGCGACGATGCCGTCGTCGATAATGGCCGCATTCAAAGTGGGCAGCATGAGGGTGGCGGCAGCCTGCAACAACTGGAGAACAACGATGGCGGACACCTGGGCCTTGTGAGCCCCGAGAAGCCGCCTCAGCAATCCGATCAGCAACGTACCTCCGTTAGGTCTGTCAGCCGATGGGGCAGCCGGCGGTAGCCTCTCCCCCATCAGCCACCCCGCCATTGTAAGCCAGATCACTTTCTGCCGCTGTCACATCCTGTGACAGGACTGTTGAGAACCTCCAGCGACTGATGCGGCGCTTAGCCCCGCTTCCGTCCCACGGCAAAAACCCTCCGGAAGGGATAGACCGTGCCATGCCCGGTCTGCGGGTACGCCGTCCGCAGGGCCTCCGCATACTCCGCCTCAAAGTCGGCGGCGTCTTCTGCTGACAACACTGCCAGGGCCGGCCGGAGCGCCGTACCGCGGGCCCATTCCAGGACGGCATCCGGGCCGGGCAGCACCTGCTGGTAGGTGGTTTCCCAGGCATCAGCCCAGTACCCCGCGTCGAGCAGGATATGAAGGTAGTCAGCGGGGCCGCCAACCGACTCTCCGCCGCGAAGCACCGTCCCCAGCTTGGATTCCCACCTGGTCGAGGCCGCCAGTTCGCGCATCAGGGCATGCGACGGAGCATTGAAGTTGCCGGGCACCTGCAGGCCGAACCAGGCACCGGGACGGAGCGCGTCCAGCCACTGCCGCATCATGTCCAGATGGCCCGGCACCCACTGCAGCGCCGCGTTGCTCACCACCACATCGGTGTCCGGTGACGGCTTCCAATCGGCGATGTCCGCCAACTGGAAGCGCAGCGAGGGCTTGTCCGCCGCCTGCTCCCCCGCCTTGGCGAGCATCTCGGCCGAGGAATCAACACCCACCACTTCCGCATCCGGCCAGCGCTCCGCCAGGGTTGCGGTCAGGTTCCCGGGCCCGCAGCCCAGGTCCACGACCTGGGCCGGACGGTCCGCGCGGACCCTGCCGGTGAGGTCGAAAAACGGCCGGTCACGGTAGTCGCCGAACTGTATGTACTTTTCCGGATCCCATTTCATTGCACATCTCCACGTTCTGATGCGGTCACACGTACGGCGAAGCCTAACCCGGGCACGGCGGAAATCAGGACGCGGCAGGGCACTAAGCTGAAATCAATGAAACTCGTCGACCAGCTGACCGATCTGACCGCCCCCACCGCGCCTGCCGGCGTGGATCCCGACGACCTCTACATGCGCTTTGTTGAGTGGACGGAAAGCCGGGGGCTGGCCCTCTACCCGGCGCAGGACGAGGCCATCATGGAACTGGCCACCGGGGCCAACGTCATTCTGGCCACACCCACCGGATCCGGCAAGTCCCTTGTGGCCATCGCCGCACACTTCCAGGCCATGGCCCAGGGCAAGCGCAGCTACTACACGGCGCCAATCAAAGCGCTGGTGTCCGAGAAGTTCTTCGCCCTGTGCGACATCTTCGGCGCCGACAACGTGGGAATGATTACCGGTGACTCCGGCGTGAACCAGGACGCGCCGATCATCTGCTGCACGGCCGAAATCCTTGCCAACACGGCCCTCCGCGAAGGCTCAGCAGCAGAGCTCGGCAGCGTCATCATGGATGAATTCCACTTCTACTCCGACCCGCAGCGCGGCTGGGCGTGGCAGGTTCCGCTGCTGGAGCTCCCGCAGGCACAATTCCTCCTGATGTCCGCCACCCTCGGCGACGTGACCCGGTTCGAGGAGGGCCTGACCACGCTGACCGGACGGCCCACCACCACGGTGAGCTCGGCGGAGCGGCCCATTCCGCTGCATTACTACTACCACGAGACCCCTGTCCACGAGACCCTGGAGGAACTGCTCGCCACAAAACAGGTCCCGGTCTATGTGGTGCATTTCAGCCAGCTTGAAGCGATAGACCGCGCCCAGACCCTGATGAGCATCAACGTCTGCACCCGCGAAGAGAAGGACAGGATCGCGGAGCTGATCGCCAACTTCCGGTTCGCTGCCGGCTTCGGCAAGACACTGAACCGGCTGGTGCGCCACGGTATCGGCGTGCACCACGCGGGCATGCTGCCCAAGTACCGGCGGCTGGTTGAACAGCTCGCCCAGGCAGGGTTGCTCAAAGTCATCTGCGGCACCGACACGCTGGGGGTGGGAATCAACGTGCCCATCCGCACCGTGCTGCTCACCGCCCTGAGCAAGTACGACGGCGTCCGCACCCGCCTGCTGAACTCCCGCGAGTTCCACCAGATCGCCGGCAGGGCAGGCCGCGCCGGGTACGACACGGCCGGCACCGTGGTGGTGCAGGCGCCCGAACACGTGACCGAGAACGTCAAGGCCATGGCCAAAGCAGTGGCCAAATTCGGCGATGACCAGAAGAAGCTGCGCCAGGTGGTCAAAAAGAAGCCGCCGGAGGGGTTTGTTACCTGGGGCGAGCCCACGTTCAAGCGGCTCGTCGAATCGGTGCCTGACCCGCTGACTTCAAGCTTCACCGTGACGCATGCCATGCTGATGAACCTCATGGAGCGCCCGGGCGACCCGTTCGCGGCCGCCCGCCGCCTGCTGACCGAGAACCACGAGCCCAGGTCCTCCCAGCTGCAGCTCATGAAGAAGGCCCTCGGAATCTACCGGGAACTCCTGGCGGCCGAGGTTGTGGAGCGCATCCCGGCCGGCGAGCAGGGGCCCGACGGCCGGACTGTCCGGCTGACTGTCCACCTCCAGCCGAACTTCGCACTGAACCAGCCGCTGTCCCCCTTCGCACTCGCCGCACTTGAACTCCTGGACCCGGAGTCGGCGTCGTACGCGCTGGATGTGGTGTCAGTGATCGAGGCGACGCTGGAAAAACCGCGCCAGATCCTCTCCGCCCAGCAGAAGAAGGCCCGCGGCGAAGCCGTGGCAGCCATGAAGGCGGACGGCATCGACTACGACCAGCGGATGGCCATGCTGGACGATGTGACGTATCCGCAACCGCTGGCGGAGATCCTGGGCGAAGCCTTCGAGGTGTACCGGAAAGCCGCCCCGTGGGTGGGCGACTTCGAGCTGGCCCCCAAGTCCGTGGTCCGGGACATGTACGAACGCGCCATGAACTTCGGCGAATTCGTCCAGTTCTACGGGCTGGCCCGGTCCGAGGGGATTGTCCTTCGCTACCTGGCCGACGCCTTCAAGGCCCTGCGCCAGACCGTGCCGCAGGACATGCTGCGCGAAGACCTGGAGGACCTGGTTGCCTGGCTCGGCGAGCTGGTCCGGCAGGTGGACTCCAGCCTCCTGGACGAATGGGAGGAACTGGCGTCAGGCCTGGCACCTACGCCGCACGACGCACCACCGCCGCCCCCGCCGTCGCTGACCTCGAACATCCGGGCCTTCCGCGTGATGGTGCGCAACGAGATGTTCCGCCGCGTGGAACTCTTCGCCGACGAGGACGCGGTGGCCCTGGGGGAACTCGACGGTGCAGCCGGCTGGAACGCCGAACGCTGGGAAGACGCCCTGGACGACTATTTCGACGAACACGATGACATCGGAACCGGGCCGGACGCCCGGGGCCCGGCGCTGCTCATCATCACGGAGGAAAAGGACCGGTGGAAGGTCAGGCAGATTTTCGAGGACCCTGCCGGCAACCACGACTGGGGCATCTCCGCGGACGTGGACCTGGCGGCATCGGACGAGACCGGAACGGCCGTGATCAGGGTGACGGAGGTCAACCGGCTCTGATCACTGCGGGTACCGGCGGTAAGCTCGAACAATGAGTGTAATCCGCCCCGCAGCTCCCCACGATGTCCCCGCAATCCTTCGGATGATCCACGAACTGGCGCACTACGAGAAGGAGCCGGACGCTGTCCGGAACACCCCCGAAATGCTGCAGCAGGTGCTGTTCGGCGAGAACGCCCGGGTGTTCGCCGCCATGGCCGAAAACGAGGCGGGCGAAGTACAGGGATTTGCGCTGTGGTTCCTGAACTATTCCACATGGGAAGGCGTGCACGGCATCTACCTCGAAGACCTGTATGTCAGCCCGGAGGCCCGCGGCGAAGGACACGGCAAGGCCCTGCTCCAGCATCTGGCCGCCCTTGCCGTGGAGAACGGCTATGCCAGGGTGGAATGGAGTGTCCTCGATTGGAACGAGCCGTCCATCAACTTCTACCGGAGCCTTGGCGCGCGGCCTATGGACGGCTGGTCAACCTTCCGGCTCACCGGCGAGGCCCTCGAACAGTTCGGCAACGCCGTTCCTGCGGCCGCCCATGGCTAGGGCAGGAACGGCCGCCCCGGCAGGGCCAGGCGTCCAGGCACAGCATGAGGTGCGCGCACGGCACGAGTTCCGGGGCATGCGTACCGTGGAGCACTTCTTCAGGGTGCCGCTTGACCACTCGGCGCCCTCCAGCGAGGCCATCACGGTCTTCGCCCGCGAATACGTCTCGGCGGCGCACAGCGAGGAAAAGGCGGCACAGCTTCCCTGGCTGCTGTTCCTCCAGGGCGGGCCGGGCGGTCGCGGCAACAGGTTAGGGTCACTGGGCGGCTGGAGCAAAGCCGCGGCCAAGGATTTCCGGATCCTCATGCTGGACCAGCGGGGCACCGGGCTGTCCTCACCCATCGACCGCAACAGCCTTCCCCTGCGCGGCCGGGCGGCGGAACAGGCGGCGTATCTGGAACACTTCCGTGCGGATTCCATCGTGGCCGACGCTGAACTGATCCGGGAGGCGCTTGGCTCGGGGCCCTGGACCATTTATGGCCAGAGCTACGGCGGCTTCTGCGCCCTGACCTATCTCTCGTTTGCGCCGGAGGGGCTGCGCGAGGTCCTGGTGACCGGTGGCCTGGCGCCCCTGGCGGGTCCGGCCGACGACGTCTACCGCGCCACGTTCCAGCGCGTGGCGGCCCGGAACGCGGAGTACTTCTCCTGGTACCCGGAGGACCGCACCACGGTGGAGAGAATCGCCCGCCACCTGAGGAGCACCCCGGAGTTCCTGCCCGACGGAAGCCCGCTCACCGTTGAACGCTTCCAGATGGTGGGTGCCTTCCTGGGCGGCAACACGCGTGTCGACAGCCTGCACTACCTGCTGGAGGACGCCTTCACGGAGACCCAGGAGGGCAGGGCGCTCTCCGACACGTTCCTGGACCAAGTGCAAGGCATCGTCTCGCGCCGTTCAAACCCGCTCTACGCCCTGATGCACGAATCCATCTACGGGCAGGGAGAGGCCACGGGCTGGTCGGCTTGGCGGGTCCTGGCGGAATATCCCGAATTCCGGCCGGACGCTGAACCCCTGCTGCTGACCGGGGAGATGGTCTACCCGTGGTACTTCGAGCAGGACCCGGCGCTCCGGCCCCTCCGGGAGGTGGCCGACCTGGTGGCCGCGAAACCGGACTGGAAGCAGCTCTACGATATGCGGCAGCTGGCAGCCAACACAGTTCCGGTGGCAGCGGCCGTCTACTCGGACGACATCTACGTGGACCGGAAACTGTCCCTGGAGACCGCGTCCGCCGTTCAAGGGCTGCAGGTCTGGGAGACGGCGGATTTCCATCACGACGGGATTGCCGACGACGGGGAAGGAATCTTCGCCCGGCTGCTCGACATGGTCCGCTCAGGCGGGCGCTGACTGGCGCCGGCCCGCCACCACGGTCAGGAAGGCCGCGGCCAGTACCGTTGCGCCCACAACGCCGCCGAGCAGGTTCAGCCCCAGGTACCCGATCCAGCTGAGCACCAGCCCGGAGACGGCCCCGCCCACGGCACCGGCAGCGCCCATCAGCATGTCCGAAACCCCCTGCACCACCACGCGCGCGTCCTGCCCCACGCTTTCGGCCAGCAGGGTGGAGCCGGAGACGGTAGCGGCGGACCAGCCCATGCCCAGCAGGACCAGACCAGTTGCCACAGCTGCCGTTGATGACTGGCCGAAGCCGGCCACCGCCACGGCAGCAATCAGGAGGGTGAAGCCGATCATGATCGTCTGGGCCCTGCCCGCCTTGTCAGTCAGCCAGCCCATCACCGGTGACAAGGCAAACATCCCGGCAATGTGCAGCGAGATGGTAAACCCGATGATCACCAGCACGTCGCCGGAAGCGGTATGGCCCGCGTGGCCGGCGCCCGGGCCCTCCACCAGCTCCTGCAAGTGCAGGGGCGTCATGGACATCACGCCGACCATTACCGCATGGGCGCCCACGACGGCGGCCACGGCAAGGAGCGCTGTCCGCGAACCACGGATGGCGCGCAGCCCGCGGACCAGCGATCCGCCGTCGCGCTTTGCCTCTCCCCCGGCCATGGCCGGGGCGGCGGGAGGAGCCTGTCCGGTGGCCGCTGCCTGGCCGACGCTTTGCCCTTCCACCCCCGCGCGCTGCAGTCGGCTTTGGCCGGCATCCCTGGCCGCGAGTTGCCTGGCCAGCAGCAGCGGGTCCGGCCGAAGCCCGGCGAAAAGCAGCACGGTGGCCACCAGCAGGCCGGCACCCGAAATGACGAACGGCCCGGCAACAGGCGGGAGCCCCAGCGCCTCGCCCACCGCTGTGCCGGGCTGGATCAGGTTCGGTCCCGCGACGGCACCCACGGTGACCGCCCACACCACGGTGGACAGGGCCCTGCCGCGGTGCTCCGTGTCTGCGAGGTCGACGGCGGCGAAGCGGGCCTGCAGGCTCGCTGCACTGCCGACGCCAATGCCGGCTGCCCCGAGCACCAGCAGGATGAAGAGGCCCGATACCACTGCGAGAACCATCAGGACAGCGCCTGCCAGCGCGGCGGACAGTCCCACGACCTGCCCCACCCGCCGTCCCCGGCGGTCGGCGAGGGACGCAAGCGGCAACGCTGCCAGTGCGGCGCCGAGGGTCATCAGCGTGGCAACGGCGCCAGCCCAGGCAGTGGAACCTGACAGCTCCACGGCCAGGATGGAGCCGATGGAGACCGTGGCCCCGGTGCCGATACCGCCAAAAACCTGGGCTGCCGCCAGCAGCGCCACGGTGCGCCGCTGCACGTGGCGCACCTCTTGCTCGGACATCAGGGTGAGGGCCATGCTCCGAGCATAGCCCCGTGGGGGCACCGGCCACAGTGCCAATTAAGCCGGAAAATCCCGGCCGCGGGGCGGCCGGGATTTGTCCTGGAGCAGTTGCCGAAGGGCTGCTAGTCGACGTCGCTGTGGCTCTTGCGAATGTCTTCCTCGAGCCTCGGATCGAGATGCGCTTCCTTGGCCTTGGAGCTGATCAGGCTGGCGACGACGGCAATGATGATGGTGCCGACGATGACGGCGAGGGACACGAACGTGGGGATCTCGGGAGCCCATTCGATGTGCTGTCCACCGTTGATGAACGGCAGCTCGTTCACGTGCATGGCGTGCAGGACCAGCTTGACGCCGATGAACGCCAGGATGAAGGACAGCGCGTGCTTCAGGTAGATCAGGCGGTTCATGAGGCCACCCAGCAGGAAGTACAGCTGGCGCAGGCCCATCAGGGCGAACAGGTTGGCCGTGAACACGATGAACGGGCTCTGGGTGAGGCCGAAGATCGCGGGGATGGAGTCGACGGCGAAGAGCAGGTCGGTGAGGCCGATGGTGATGAACACGATCAGCATCGGGGTGAAGACCTTCTTGCCGTTGACCGTGGTGCGCAGCTTGCCGCCGTCGAACTTCTCCGACATGGGGATGACCTTGCGGATCTTGGCGATAAGCGGGTTCTCGCGGTCTTCTTCGTCTTCGCCCTCGTCCTGGGCCTGCTTCCAGGCGGTCCACAGCAGGAACGCGCCGAAGATGTAGAACACCCAGCTGAACTGTTCAATCACGATGGCGCCCAGCAGGATGAAGATGCCGCGGAGGATCAGCGCGATGATGATGCCCACCATCAGCACTTCCTGCTGGTACTTCCGGGGCACCGAGAAGCGGGCCATGATGATGATGAAGACGAACAGGTTGTCGATGCTGAGGCTGTACTCCGTCACCCAGCCGGCGACGAACTGGCCGCCGTACTCGGGGCCGGTGAAGGCAAACATGGCACCGGCGAACAACAGGGCAAGGCTGACATAGAACGCTACCCAGAGGCCGGCTTCCTTCATGGAAGGTTCGTGGGGCCGGCGGACCACCAGGAGAAGGTCGATCAGGAGAATCAGGCCGAGGACGACAAAAGAGCCGACCTCGAACCACACGGGCAATTCGAGCACAGGGTAGCCTTTCGCAGGGTACAGAGATGCGGTGTAAGTCTCTCCGGCCTGCCTGCGCACTTGGTGCTGGATTCGGCGGCCCGCTACGCCCGGCGGGGCAACCATGCCCTGCGTGTTGACGATCGTAGCGCTCGGGATACTCCCCTACGTGACCTTAACTCTACCCCAGCCCGATGGTTGCCCTGTCCGCTGTTGACGTTTGTGTCAGGCGTGCCCGGCGGCCTGCATCTGCCGCAGTTCCTTCTTGAGCTCGCTGACTTCGTCCCGGATCCGGGCTGCCACCTCGAACTGCAGCTCTGCCGCGGCCCCGTGCATCTGTTCGGTGAGCTGTTCGATCAGCCCCACCAAATCCTCCGCGGGCGCCGCTGCCAGGCCGTCCGACCGGACCTGCGCGGCCCCCTTCGCGGCGGCCTTCCGCTTGCCGCCCTTGGCCAGCCGGTTGTTGTTCAGCAGTTCCTGCGTGTCGGCATCTTCGCGGGCCAGCTGGTCGGTGATGTCCGCGATCTTCTTCCGAAGCGGCTGCGGGTCAACGCCGTGTTCCTTGTTGTACGCCACCTGGATGGCGCGGCGCCGGTTGGTCTCATCGATGGCGTTCGCCATGGAATCGGTAATCCGGTCCGCATACATATGTACTTGGCCGGAAACGTTGCGCGCGGCGCGGCCGATGGTCTGGATCAGGGACGTGGACGAGCGCAGGAATCCTTCCTTGTCGGCGTCGAGAATGCTCACCAGGGAGACTTCCGGCAGGTCAAGGCCCTCACGCAGCAGGTTGATGCCCACCAGGACGTCGAAGCTGCCCATCCGCAGTTCGCGCAGCAGCTCCACGCGCCGGAGCGTGTCGACGTCGGAGTGCAGGTACTCCACCTTGATGCCGTGGCCCAGGAGGTAGTCGGTGAGGTCTTCGGCCATGCGCTTGGTGAGCGTGGTGACCAGGACCCGCTCGTCCTTTTCCACCCGGGTCCTGATTTCGCCGAGGAGGTCGTCGATCTGGCCCTTGGTGGGCTTGACGATGACCTCGGGGTCGATCAGGCCGGTGGGGCGGATGATCTGCTGCACGAAGCCGTCCGCTTTGCCGAGCTCGTATTTGCCCGGGGTGGCGGACAGGTAGACCGTCTGGCCGATCCGCTCCAGGAATTCGTCCCACTTCAGCGGGCGGTTGTCCATGGCGGAGGGCAGGCGGAAGCCGTGGTCCACCAGGGTCCGCTTCCGGGACATGTCGCCTTCGTACATGGCCCCGATCTGCGGGATGGTCACGTGGGATTCGTCCACCACGAGCAGGAAGTCGTCCGGGAAGTAGTCCAGGAGGCAGTGCGGGGCCGTGCCGCCCGCCCGGCCGTCGATATGCCGGGAGTAGTTTTCGATGCCGTTGCAGAAACCCATCTGCTGCATCATTTCGAGGTCGTACGTGGTGCGCATGCGCAGGCGCTGCGCCTCGACGAGTTTGTTCTGCCCTTCAAGGACGGCGAGCCGGTCCGCGAGTTCGTCCTCGATGGACTTGATGGCCCGGCCCATGCGTTCGGGTCCGGCCACGTAGTGCGAGGCAGGAAACACATACATTTCGGTTTCCTCGCGGATGACCTCACCTGTGACAGGGTGCAGGGTGTAGATGTTCTCCACCTCATCCCCGAAGAACTCGATCCGCAACGCGAGTTCCTCATACATGGGAATGATCTCCACAGTGTCGCCGCGGACCCGGAAGGTGCCCCGGTGGAAGTCCATGTCGTTGCGGGCGTACTGCATGGAGACGAATTTCCGGAGCAGTGCGTCCCGGTTCATTTCCTGGCCCTTGCGGAGGGTGACCATGCCGGCGATGTATTCCTCGGGGGTGCCCAGGCCATAGATGCAGGAGACCGTGGCCACCACGATGACGTCGCGGCGGGTGAGCAGGGCGTTCGTGGCAGAGTGCCGCAGCCGCTCCACTTCCTCGTTGATGGAGGAGTCCTTCTCGATGAAGGTGTCCGTCTGCGGGACGTAGGCTTCCGGCTGGTAGTAGTCGTAATAGGAGACGAAGTATTCCACCGCATTGTTGGGCAGCAGCTCGCGGAATTCGTTGGCCAACTGCGCGGCAAGGGTCTTGTTCTGGACCATCACCAGCGTGGGCCGCTGCACCTGTTCAATCAGCCAGGCCGTGGTGGCGCTTTTGCCGGTACCGGTGGCGCCGAGCAACACTACGTCCTTCTCGCCGTTGTTGATGCGCTCTGTCAGTTCGGCAATGGCTGCGGGCTGGTCACCGGCGGGCTTGAATTCGCTGATGACCTCGAAGGGCGCTACAACACGGTTGATATCCTGCGCAAGGCTCATGGATCTAATCTACAACCGGGCACCGACACTGGGCGGCGGAGTCCGTTACGGGCGAACAAGCCTCCGCCCTTGGGAGCTTCAGGACCCGTACGACGGCGGCGCCCAGCCGGTTGCCTCAGCCCAGGCGGACATCCCCGGCCAGGCCACATCGCTGAACCAAGGCTCCTTGGCTTCGGCGTACGCCCGTGTGCCCGGAGAAGCGGCGAACCGCCCCGCCAGGTCTGCCTTGTGCTCCGCGTAAAGTTTGAGCGCCTGCGGATCGTCCCGGAGCCAGTCGCGGAACATCAACGCGTAGCGCCATCCGGGCGAGCCGGCCGCGCGGACGTGGACGTTCACCGCCCGGCCCGGGTCAGCGTTGGCGTGGAACCGCTTCAACCATTGGGTTGGATCAGGCGCGTTGGGCTTCGAGGTGTCGGCTTCGACTCCCCGTACCCCCGGAAAACCGGCAGCGGCGAGGAGCGGCGCGAGCCTTGCTGCGGCTTCAAGGTCCGGCACGGCAACCTGCAGGTCGATCACGTCCTTGGCGGGCAGCCCCGGCACGGAGGTGGAGCCGATGTGGTCTACCGCCAGGATGAGCCCGGGCGCCGCGGCCTTCAGCCGTGCCGCGATCCGGGCCGCCTGCTGCGGCCATTCCTCCCGGTGCGGCACCAGGACCGGACCCCCGGCCCGGTCCGCCCGGACCCCGTTAGCGATGTTCCGCGCGAAGGGCACCAGCCGGTTGTCCCAGAGCCGGTCGACCTGGTCCAGCAGGTGCTGCACGCTGCCGGAGTTGTCCAGGATCACGTCCGCCGCAGCAAGCCGTTCCTCCCGCGCCGCCTGCGCTGCCATCCGGGAGCGTGCCGCATCCTCGGTCATGCCCCGGTGTTCCAGCATCCGCTGGAGCCGCACATCGTCCGGGGCGTCCACCACCACAACCAGGTGGAAGCTGCTCCCCTGTCCCGTTTCCACCAGCAAGGGGGTGTCCTGTACCACCACGGCATCTTGTGCCGCAGCTTCCACGATTGCCGCCGCGCGCGACCGGACCAGTGGGTGGACGATCCCGTTCAGCACGGCAAGGCGGGCGGGATCTCCAAAGACCAGGGCGCCGAGCTTGGGCCTGTCCAGCCTTCCGTCGGCCCCGAGGACATCCTCGCCGAACTCCGCCACGATGCGGTGCAGGCCCTCGGTGCCCGGCTCTACCACTTCACGCGCCAGCGCATCGGCATCAACCAGGACGGCACCGCGGTCTTTCAGGCGTGAGGCAACCACTGATTTTCCTGAGGCGATGCCGCCCGTCAACCCGATCTTCAGCACTCCACCACAGTAGTCCCCACGTTCCACAGACCCCGGAAACCGGGCGCCGTCACGTGGACATGTCCCGCGGCGGCAGGTCGATTCCACGCTCCCAGGCAAACTGCAGGACGTTCGGCATCATGACTTCCCTTTGCTGCCGCGCTTCTTCGGCGGGGGTGAAGGCAACAAATTCCGAGCCCTCGAAGACGATGGGTGTGTGGCCCGGCTCGATGACGAAGGCGTCACCGGCCTCGTAGATCTCCTCGGAACCGTCACTTTTCCTGATTCCAAACCTGCCCTTAAGCATGTAACCCATGTGATGGGACTGGCATTGGTCATTCGGCGCGCCTTTGAAGAACGCAGACTGGTCCATATCAACGAAGTTGCTCTCGAAGGTGACGCTCCAGCCGGCGGCCACCTCTTCGTACGCATCAACGAACCCCGGGTAGACCTGGTGGTCAGGTGCGGTGGCCCTGGATATTCTCGCCATGATTTACTCCTCGGTGCTTCCCTTTAGCCGGGCGGCGCCCGGGCGGACTGCGGAGCCCCAGCCGTCCGCCATTGCCCCATGCTAGGTGCCGGTACTCAACGGCGTCAGGGGCCAAGGTCCCAGGGAAATTGGCCTTGGGGAGCCGTCCCGACACTAGACTTGGCGGGTGAAAGAGGAAGACAGCAGGGCCACGGGCTACACCACCCTTGCGGCCGGGCCTGATTTCCGCCACGAGATCGAAATCAGGCGCTCGAGGTTCATTACCGTCCTGCGCCGTGCGGAAACCGAAGAAGCCGCCCGTGACCTGGTGGCCGGCCTGCGCCGCGAATTCCACGACGCACGGCACCTTTGCTCCGCCTTTATCATCGGTCCGGACCGGGACATCCAGCGTTCCAATGACGACGGCGAACCGTCCGGAACAGCAGGCATCCCGATGCTCGAGGCGTTGGCCAAGAGGGAAACGGCACCCGGGCTGGCCGACCTCAGCGACGTGAGCGCCGTTGTCGTGCGGTATTTCGGCGGCGTACTGCTGGGGGCCGGCGGACTGGTGCGGGCCTACTCGGAATCGGTCTCCTCCGCCCTGTCCCTGGTGCCGATGGTGCGCCGGAGCAGGCTGCGGATCTGTGCGGCCGAAGTCCCGCACGCTGCTGCCGGCCGGCTGGAGAACGACCTGAGGTCCGCAGGATACGTGATGGCCGAAACAAGCTACACCGCCCAGCAAACCGTCCTGCGGGTGGCCGTGCCGGACGAGGCCGCCGCCCTTGAAGCTGCCGCGGGACGCGTGCAGCTGCTCACAGCCGGGAACGCCGCCCTAACCATGGAAGGAACGGAGTGGGTGGATGTCCCGATTGCCTGAGGTATCCCTGGTGGACGTGGACGAGGAAGTGATGGACCAGCTCCTGGACCTTGCGAAGCGGGATGCGTCCCCGGATGAGGTTGCTCCCCCGCTCGGCGGGCCGGGCTGGAACCTGGAACGGACGGCATGGTTCTTCAGCTACCACCGCGCCGCTTCCGAAGGACTGGAGGGGGCGGCCGGCGAGAAGTCCTGGGGAATCCTTGCCGATGGCGTCCTTGCCGGGTCCATCCGGCTCAAGCGCGTCGGATCCGGCGGCGGCCGGGAGTCGGCGGAAACCGGCATCTGGCTCGGCCGGAGTTTCCGTTCACGCGGAATCGGCAGCGCGGCCCTGGGCCTCTTGCTGCATGAAGCACGCCGCGCCGGCCTTCGGAGGGTGACCGCGCGGACCCTGGCCGGCAACGTTGGGGCCCAACGCATCCTCGCCGGCGCCGGCGCCATCCTCACCCTCGACGACGACGGAACGGTCCGCGCCGTCGTCGTGCTTTAAAGCAACAGATCCGGTTGGCGAATTTGCGTATCTTTTACGACGCAGACTGCCTGCGGGGTGCGAAGCAGCAAGGCACCAGGCCACGTGGGCTGCCATAAGTTACGCATTCAGGTCACCGTGAGGGCCAACCTTTGTTAAAGCAACAGACCCCCTGCCTGGAGGCAGGGGGTCTGTCGTGTCAGCCCGGACAGGTCCGGACCAGTGGCAATTAGTTGCCGGTCAGCTTCTCGCGCAGTGCGGCGAGAGCCTCGTCGGATGCAAGCGTACCTGCACCGGCGTTGGACTCAGCAGCCGGCTCCGAGGAGTAGCTGGTAGTGCCGGAATCGCTGTCACCGGACGTTGCAGCTGCAGCGTCGTCGGCAGCGTGCTGGGCAACCTGCTTCTTGTGGGCTTCCCAGCGGGTCTGGGCGTCAGCGTACTGCTGCTCCCAGGCGGCGCGCTGGTTCTCGTAGCCTTCAAGCCACTCGTTGGACTCGGGATCGAAGCCCTCGGGGTACTTGTAGTTGCCCTCTTCGTCGTACTCTGCGGCCATGCCGTACAGAGCCGGATCGAATTCGGTGCTGTCGGCGTCGACGCCCTCGTTGGCCTGCTTGAGGGACAGCGAGATGCGGCGGCGTTCCAGGTCGATGTCGATGACCTTGACGAACAGTTCGTCGCCAACGGAGACAACCTGCTCGGCCAGCTCCACGTGGCGGACAGCCAGTTCGGAGATGTGGACCAGGCCTTCGATGCCGTCTTCGACGCGGACGAACGCACCGAACGGAACGAGCTTGGTGACCTTACCCGGAACAACCTGGCCGAGGGCGTGGGTGCGGGCGAAGGTCTGCCACGGGTCTTCCTGCGTAGCCTTGAGCGACAGGGAGACGCGCTCGCGGTCCAGGTCCACCTCGAGAACCTCGACGGTGACTTCCTGGCCAACTTCGACAACCTCGGACGGGTGGTCGATGTGCTTCCAGGACAGCTCGGAAACGTGAACCAGGCCGTCTACGCCGCCCAGGTCCACGAAGGCACCGAAGTTGACGATGGAGGAAACGACGCCGGGACGGACCTGGCCCTTTTCCAGCTTGTTGAGGAAGGTGGAGCGGACCTCGGACTGGGTCTGCTCGAGCCATGCACGGCGGGAGAGAACCACGTTGTTGCGGTTCTTGTCCAGCTCGATGATCTTGGCTTCGATCTGCTGGCCGATGTACGGAGCCAGGTCGCGCACACGGCGCATCTCGACGAGGGATGCGGGCAGGAAGCCGCGCAGGCCGATGTCGAGGATAAGACCACCCTTGACGACCTCGATGACGGTACCGGTGACAACACCGTCTTCTTCCTTGACCTTCTCGATGTCGCCCCAGGCACGCTCGTACTGAGCGCGCTTCTTGGAGAGGATCAGGCGGCCTTCTTTGTCTTCCTTGGTGAGCACCAGGGCTTCGACCTGATCGCCAACGGAGACAACGTCTCCGGGATCAACGTCGTGCTTGATGGACAGCTCACGGGAGGGGATGACACCTTCGGTCTTGTAACCGATGTCGAGCAGGACTTCATCGCGGTCGACCTTGACGACGGTACCTTCGACGAGGTCTCCGTCGTTGAAGTACTTGATGGTGGCGTCGACAGCTGCGAGGAAGTCCTCAGCGGTACCGATGTCGTTAATCGCGACTACGGGGGTACCGGGCTTCTCGGTGGAGGTGATGGTCATGTAGTAGGGGCTCCGTTGTGGATAGTTAGTTGGTCAGGCGACCACCACTTCCGGGTACTGACCTGGAGGCGGAGCGCGGCGGAATTGCCGGGTCATCCTGATTGCGCGGTGTTCACATGCAACCAAAACTGGGCACACCTAACACACGCCCGTTCATTCTAGTTGCTGGGCACAACACGGGTCAAAAGCACTCCGAAGGGGGCGCGGGTGCCTTGGACCGGGGCGCCCTAGAAGTGCGTGAGGCAGTGCGTTGCCCGCTCGACGGCGAACATCTGCCGGGCCGTGAGCGCTGAGCCTTCGGTGTGCTCGCGGATCCTGCCTGCCGCCGCCAGGGTCACCGGGCTGACCCCGCCCACATAGATGGAGGACAGGGCGGAGACGTCCAGGGCCAGGTCCGGCTTCGCGGTGTCCGGCAAGCGCTCGACGGCGGCCTTCCCGCCGTCTGCCGTCAGCGCGAACCTGCCGTCCGTGAAGCCGAGCGGGTCCAGGACGTCCAGGACCAGGCGCCCGTCCGAGGGATAGTTGCGGGCGGCCAGGGCAGCAGGGACGTCGAGGATCCGGAGCCAGAGCATGTCACGGCTGTCGGAGGAATCGATGCAGCGCGGATCGTCCAGGGCCCAGGCCAGCGGGTCGTCCAGCGGTGCTTCCGTCCAGGAGACGCGTTCCACGAGGTCGATAGCGCCCAGGAACTGCCAGAGTTCGAGGTAGGCGTCGTTGCTGCCCGCCAGCAGGTCCACTACTTCAACCGTGAAGGGCTCGGTGTCCCAGCCGAGGAACTTGTAGGAGACGTAGCCGTCCACCTCGCCGCCGGGGCCGTAGTGGAGCGCCACCTTGACGGCCGGATCTTCCTTTCCGTCCCGGCCCAGGGAACCCGAGGCCAGCTGCCGGTACCAGTCCTGCCGGCCGATGGAGCCTGGAGTCTGCCGGTGCACCTGGTCGAAGACGTCCGGGGCAAGCTGCAGCAGCGCCTTTGGGTCTGCCACTTCCACGCTGCCGGTTGGTTTGTGGTGCAGCCCGAAACGGGCGGTGGTGTCAACCTTGACGGTCCGTTCGAAGCTGGCCACGCCGTAGCCGAAGCGACCGTAGATGGTCCCCTCTGATGCGGTCAGCGCTGCCACCGCTACCCCATCGTCCTTGGCAAGCCGGAGATCCTCGGTCATCATCTGCCGCAGCAGGCCGCGCCGCCGGTGCGACGTGCGCACCGTCACCGAGGTGACCAGGTGGGCGTCCACGGTACGGCCGAAACCAACATTGAGGCTCTTGCGGAACGTTGCGAACGTTGCCACGGGCACCTCAGCGGGCAGGGCCGACGGCGCCACTGTCCCGGTCTGGTACACGCCGGTCAGGATCCGCCCGTCCGCCTCGTACGTCGCCAGGGCTTTTGCCACGTGGTCCGGGGTCCGGGTGGCCTCATGGAACCCGAAGGACACCGCCCGGCTCCAGGTTTCCGCTTCGGCGTAGCCGTCCTTGCCGGCCGACACGGCGCCAAAGCGCCGGATTTCGTAGTCCCCACTCATTTCAGCCACGCACTTGAGCCTAGCCAAGAAAACCGGCGCCTGACCAGCACCGCCGGGGTGTGCCCTATCCGTGGCGCCGCCTCCCTTTGGGAAACCTGCTCAGACCGGACCGGCGCGCCCTGTACCTCCGCACAGTGTGCCGAACACCGGATAGGACTACCGTGGAGAAGTACGTGACGCAGCTCACAAGCGTGTGTCTGTGAACCGTGCCACGACTCCAATCCCAATACCGGCAACCCTAGCGAGGACACATGGCAACTTCCCAAGCTGAACAAAGTCCAGATACTTCCCTGCTGAAGGTTTTGGGCAACTGGGACGCCTTGGCGCTCGGCTTCGGTGCGATGATCGGGTTTGGCTGGGTAGTGCTCACCGGCGGCTGGATCGCTTCCGCCGGGACGATGGGCGCGGTCCTGGCCATGGTCACTGGCGGCGCCATCATGGCTGTGGTGGGCCTGACCTACGCCGAACTCACGGCGGCCATGCCCAAGGCGGGCGGGGAGCACAACTTCCTGCTGCGCGGAATGGGCCCCCGGTGGTCCTTTATCGGGTCTTGGGCGATCACCGGCGGATACATCACGATCGTCGCCTTCGAAGCGGTGGCGCTGCCCCGAACGGCGCAATACCTCTTCCCGGACCTCAGCCAGATCCCGCTCTGGGAAGTAGCCGGCTACCAGGTCCATCTGACATGGGCGCTGGTGGGAGCGGTTGCCGCGGTGGTGATCACCGGCATCAACATCCTGGGTGTGAAACTCGCCGGGGCTGCCCAGACGTTCGTGGTGGTTTTCCTGCTGGTCATCGGCCTTGTGCTTGTCTTCGGTTCCATCACCGGCGGCGCCGCAAGCAACATGGAGCCGTTCTTCACGGGCGGCCTCAACGGCTACTTCGCCGTACTGGTTGTGGTCCCGTTCTTGTTTGTGGGCTTTGACGTAATCCCCCAGTCCGCGGAAGAAGTCAATATTCCGGCCCGCCAGATCGGCCGGCTCGTCGTCGTCGCCGTCCTGCTCGCAACGGTGTGGTACGTCATGACCGTGGTGACCACATCCTCCGCAATGCCGGCAGGAGACATCGCCCAGGCCGACATAGCCACAGCCGATGCCATGGGCGCATTGTTCGGCAGTGACATCATGGCGAAAATCCTGATTGCCGGCGGTATCGCCGGGATCCTGACATCCTGGAACTCCCTGCTCCTGGGCGCCTCCCGGCTGATGTACTCGATGGCCCGTTCCGGCATGCTCCCGGCATGGTTCGGCAAGCTGCACCCGAAGTATCGCACCCCCGCAAACGCACTCCTGTTTGTCGGCGTGCTGTCCTTCATCGCGCCGTTCTTTGGCGTATCGATGCTGGGCTGGCTGGTGGACTCCGGCGCACCGAGTATCGTCATCGCCTACATCCTGGTTTCGGTGGTGTTCGTGATCCTCCGACGCCGTGAGCCGAACATGGACCGGCCGCTCCGCGTCGGCGGAAGGGGCAACGGCGGCATCGCTATAGGCATTGCCGCCGTGGTCCTGTGCGTTGGACTGCTCAGCCTCTACCTTCCCGGTATGCCGGCAGCCCTTACCCCTCCGCCGTGGATACTCTTCGGACTCTGGTGGCTGCTCGGACTGGTTCTTTTCTTCCGCATTCCAGCCGGGATTGCCCCTGGCGAAGATTCTGAACACCGCCTTCTCGAACGGCTCAAGCAGCGCCGTCAGGAAGCAACCAGAAGCAGCTGACACCCGGTTTAGCACGGCACAGGAACGGTCCGGCACCCCACGATGGGAGCCGGACCGTTTCCCTGCGCCCTGTCAGCCGACCTTGAAGACCCTAGTGGCCGGCGTCGTACCAGCTGGGCCCGACGCCGATCTGGACTTCGAGCGGGACGCTGAGGTCCGCTGCGGCCGCCATCTGGTCAGTCACCAGTTTCTCCACGGCGCCGCGTTCCCCGGGCGCGACCTCCAGGACGAGTTCGTCATGGACCTGGAGCAGCATCCGTGATGCGAGCCCTTGCGCCTTCAGCTCGGCGTGGACACCCAGCATGGCACGCTTGATGATGTCCGCAGCTGAACCCTGGATGGGGCTGTTGAGGGCGATGCGCTCTGCGTTTTCCCGGAGCTGCCGGTCTGTGCTGGTCAGGTCCGGCAGGTACCGGCGGCGTCCCTCAATGGTTGCGGTGTAGCCGTCCACGCGGGCCTGGTCCACCACGCCGCGGAGGTAGTCACGGACCGCGCCGAAGCGGTCGAAGTACTCCTTCATGAGCGTGCGGGCCTCGTCCACGGAAATTTCCAGCTGCTTGGACAGGCCGAACGACGTCAGGCCGTAAGCGAGTCCATAGGACATGGCTTTCACCTTGGAGCGCATGGCGCTGGTGACTTCCTCGGCGGGCACGTGGAAGATATTGGATCCCACGAACCGGTGCAGGTCCTCGCCGTCCTTGTACGCCTGGATCAGGCCCTGGTCCCCGGAGAGGTGCGCCATGATCCGCATTTCGATCTGCGAGTAGTCGGCGGACAGCAGGCACTCGTAGCCTTCCCCCACCACGAAGATTCCGCGGACCCTGCGACCTTCCTCGCTGCGGATGGGGATGTTCTGCAGGTTGGGATTGTTTGAGGAGATCCGGCCCGTGGCCGCCACGTTCTGTGCATAGGTGGTGTGAATGCGGCCGTCCTCCGCCACGGACTTCTTCAGCGATTCCAGCATTTGGCGCAGCTTGGCGGCCTCACGGTGCGCCATGAGCTGGACCAGGAACTCATGGCCGGTTTTCTCCAGGAGGTTCTTGAGGGATGCCGCGTCCGTGGTGTACCCGGACTTGATCTTCTTGGTCTTGGGCAGCTGTAGTTCCTCGAACAGGACAGTCTGGAGCTGTTTTGGCGAGCCCAGATTGACCTCGTGGCCGATCGCCGCGAACGCCTGCTCCTGTGCCTGGTCAATTACCCGGGCCAGGTCGGCGAGCTGATCGTCCATGCGCGCCATGTCGATGCCGATGCCGGCGAGTTCCATGTCCGCCAGGACCCGGCTGACCGGCAGTTCCAGCGTGGACAGGAGTTCCTCGGCCCGGCGCTCCTTCAGTTCGCCTTCGAAGTAGCGGCTGAGGGCCTGCACGACGGCGGCCGACTGGACGAGTGCGTCGGCGGCGGCTTCGTCCTCCCCGTCGAAGGACAGTTCCAGCTGGCCCGCCTTGGCGGTGGCCTGCGGGATCCCGACGTTCAGGTGGTGCTGGGCGAGCTCGGCGAGTTCATAGGTGCGGCGGTCCGGCTGGATGAGATAGCCCGAGATGGAGGTGTCGTCAACCACCCCTTCCAGTTCCAGCCCCCGCGAGGTCAGCGCCTTGAGCGCGGCCTTGAAGCCATGCAGGACCTTGGGTGACTCGGGGTCACGAAGCCATCCGGCCAGGACGTTTTCCGACTCGGCGTCCTGGCCGGCAAGGTCGATGTAGGCGGCGGCACCGTCCCGGACAATGGCCAGGGCGGCGGCGTCCTCGCCGATCCGCCCGGGAATGAGGTCCACGGCCAGGGCTGACCGCTGCCCCGCGCCGCCGGCGAGGAACGCCTGGAGCTCTTCGGCCCCGGCCGGAACGGTGTACTCCGGGGTTTCGATGCTCTCGCGCTCCGCGGCGGGGCTGTCCTCGTCACCGTAGAGCGCGAACAGCCGGCTGCGGATGGTCTTGAACTCGAGCTTGTCGAAGAGGTCTTCCAGCGCCGCCTGGTTGGGCCGGGGCTGGTACAGGTCATCGAGCGTGACGGGGAGTGCCAGGTCAGTGTGAAGCTCATTGAGCCGCCGGTTCCGCTTGACGGCTTCGACGTTTTCCCGCAGCGCGTCGCCGACTTTCCCCCCGATGGAGTCCAGGTGTTCCAGGACTCCATCCAGTCCGCCGTAAAGGTTGATC
The DNA here is from genome assembly GCF_000189535.1 of Pseudarthrobacter phenanthrenivorans Sphe3. Taxonomy (NCBI): domain Bacteria; kingdom Bacillati; phylum Actinomycetota; class Actinomycetes; order Micrococcales; family Micrococcaceae; genus Pseudarthrobacter; species Pseudarthrobacter phenanthrenivorans. The sequence goes on along the minus strand of NC_015145.1, from coordinate 1,912,508 downwards.
CACTTTGCGGCTGTCTTGGGTCCCACGCCCGGGACTCCGGGGAGGTTGTCCGCCGTCTCCCCCACCAGCGCGGCGAGGTCAGAGTACCGGGACGGCGGCACGAAGTACTTCGCTTCGATGGCGGCGGCGTCCAACCGCGGGATGTCGCTGACGCCCTTCTTCGGGTACAGCACGAAGACGTTGTCATTGATGAGCTGGAAGGCGTCGCGGTCTCCCGTCACCAGCAGGACTTCGAAACCGGCCTTTTCGCCCATGGTTGCCAGGGTGGCCAGGATGTCGTCGGCCTCGTACCCGGGCATGGTGATGGTCTTGATGCCCCAGGCTTCCATCACCTGCGCAATCAGGTCGATCTGGTTGTTCATCTCCCGGGGGGTCTCGTTCCGTCCCCCCTTGTACTCGGTGTACTCGGTTTTGCGGTGGGTGGTTTCGTCCGAGACGTCGAATGCCACGGCAACGTGGGTGGGCTGCTGCTCCTTGATGAGGTTGATCAGCATGGACGTGAATCCGTGAATGGCGTTGGTGTGCTGCCCGTTGGCGGTGGAGAACTTGTCCGCAGGCAACGCAAAAAACGCGCGGAAGGCCATGGAGTGGCCGTCCAGGACCAGCAGCCGGGGCTGCCCTGTGATGGGAACCACCGGAGCGGCGGTAGCTGAAACTGATCCGCCCGCCTGGGCCGGAGCCTTGCCCTGGCCCGCGCCTTCCCCGGCTGCAGCAGCCCCAAGGGAGTCGGAACCCTGGGCTGGATTGTCTTCCTGCAGGGTTTGGGACGGGAAAGGGGCCGGTTTGGTTGTTTCACTCACAGGTGCCAGCCTAGTTGCCATGATGGACAATTTCACGCCCGGACGTTTCGACGAGGAGTTGGCCGCTGCCGGCATCCCAGGACATCTGCACGGTTGGCTTGCCAGGTTCGGGATCGGCGCCCTGGTGGTGAAAATGGGGATCCAGTTCCTGGAAATGAGCCCCGAACGGAGTATTGCCACCATGCCGGTGGAGGGCAATACGCAGGTGGCCGGCATCCTGCACGGCGGCGCCCATGTGGTGCTGGCTGAGACGCTGGGTTCGTTTTCCGCAGGCATGCACGCGGGGCCGGACCGCCACGCCGTGGGCATTGAGGTCAACGCCACGCATCACCGCTCCATTGCCTCCGGCACCGTCACTGGAACCTGTACAGCCATCCACCTGGGCCGGACCCTGGCAACCCACGAAATCGTCATGACCGACGAGCAGGGGCGCCGGCTGTCCACCGCCCGGATCACGAACATGCTCCGGGACAATGTGCCGCCGCAGGGACAGGAAGGCTCAGGCGCCGGGCCCGCCGGCTGAGCTGCCTTTCAGAAGGTACCGCAGCTCAACGATTCCCCTGCCCATGGTGCGCGAACCGGTCAACTCAAGGGGCGGCGTCGGGCCTTTCAGCGGGAGCAGCCGCTTGCCCTCCCCCAGGACCACGGGAATCACCGAAAGGATGATCTCGTCCAGCAGCCCGGCGTCGGCGAACTGGGCGGCGAGGTTTCCGCCGCCCACAACCCAGGTGTTCCTGCCGCCCGCATCGCGTTCAAAGTCCGCCACGAATTCGGTGACATCCCCGCGGACGAAGGTGACGTCTGCCCCTGCCGGCGCCGCATACTCGTGACGCGTGAAGACGTAAGCCGGCGTACCCGGGTAAGGCCACTTGTCAGGCTCGTTTTCGAGGAGCCAGGCGTAGGTTTCGCCGCCCATGACGATGCAGCCCACGTTCTCCATGAACGACTCGTAGCTTTCCTGGCCGCCCTCGAAACCATCGAACTGCAGCAGCCAGCCCAGGTCATCTGTGGGGGTGGCAATAAAACCGTCCAGGGACGCGGCGACGTAGTACTGGGTGCGTGGCATGGGCCAAGCCTAGCCAACCGCCCATGGGGCTGCCAGAGGCAGTGTCAGCCGGAGAAGTAGGGAATGATCAGGTAGAGGCCGAAGAGGACGGCCAGGCCGCAGAGCCCGAAGCACACATACGCCAGGGACCGTTTGAAGCCCGGGGAGGCCTGTGCGTCTCCCGCGATGGCAGTCAGCCTCACGCCCAGCGAGTACAGGACCACCACTGTTACTGCAGCCGCCAGCGTGGCACCGGCCACGGTCACCAGTTCCAACCACTTCATCGCTGGGCATCCTTCGTTGTCATGGCCTCGGATCCGGCCTCGGCCTGCGAGTCGGGGGTGTTGTTGTCAGCGCCGGCCGGTGCCTGCGCCTTGGTGCCGTTCTTGGCTTTGGCGTCCGCCTGGGCCTGGGCCTTGGCCTTGGCGTCGGCACGGGCACGGGCCCTCGCCTTCTTCTTGGCGAACCGGACAGCCTGCCCGGCCTCCTCCACCTCGATGGCGTTGTGGTGGCCCACGGCGGATTTGCGTGAGTAGAAGAACATGAACAGCACGGCCGCCGTGCCGGCGACAGCGGCGATCAGGACGCCCACCACCCCGGTCTTGACCAGGAGGGCGGTCAGCGCCCCCACGATGCCTGCGGCAGGAAGGGTGAAGAGCCAGCCGAGGGCGATTTTGCCCACCATGCTCCAGCGGACGCTGGTTCCCTTCCGGCCCATGCCTGAGCCGATCACTGAGCCGGACGCCACCTGGGTGGTGGACAGCGCGAAGCCCAGGTGCGAGGAGGCCAGGATGGCTGAGGCGGTGCTGGTTTCCGCTGCGAAGCCCTGGGCGGGCTTGACCTCGGTGAGGCCGGCACCCATGGTGCGGATGATCCGCCAGCCGCCGGCGTAGGTGCCGATGGCGATGGCGAAGGCACAGGCTGCGATGACCCAGAACTGCGGGCCGGAACCCGGCTCCTGTGTGCCGGCGGCGATCAGGACCAGTGTGATGATGCCCATGGTCTTCTGGGCGTCGTTGGTGCCGTGCGCCAGGGCTACCAGGCTGGACGTGAAAATCTGTCCGGTCCGGAATCCGCCGCGTTTCTGGGTGAGCTTGCTGCCGGTCTCGGGATCGTGCCGTGAGGTCAGGGCGTAGGCGAGGCGGGTGCAGATGTAGGCCACGATGCCGGCGATGAGCGGTGCGAAGATCGCGGGGAGGATGACCTTCTGCATGAGGCCCGCGAGATTGATCGAATTGAAGCCGATGCCCGCGATGGCGGCACCAATGAGCCCGCCGAACAGCGCGTGGGAGGAACTGGACGGCAGGCCCTTGAGCCACGTGATCATGTTCCACAGGATGGCTCCCATCAACCCGGCGAAGATGATGTCCGGCGTGATTTGGACGCCGTCCGAGCCTTCACGGATGATGCCGCCGGAAACCGTCTTGGCCACCTCGGTGGAAAGGAACGCGCCCACCAGGTTCAGAATGGCAGCAAGTGTTACCGCTGTTTTCGGTTTGATGGCACCGGTTGCGATGGGCGTGGCCATGGCATTCGCGGTGTCATGGAAACCGTTCGTGAAGTCGAAGAATAGTGCCAGTGCGATGACCAGCGCCACCATGAAGGTGATGTCCACCTGTTGCCCAATCTGCAGAGATGACGTTCAGCGGTTTCGTTTCCCCGGCTGCCTTGCACAGCATAATTCACCAGCTGTTCGCTTGGAATGACCTGTGCCGTTTACCCAGCCGGCGTAAAAACCCTATCGATCGTACGCGTCCCCGGCATCAGGTCAAAACACCGGCCGCTCCAGGAATGACCGCAGCCGCTCCAGCCCGGCCGGCGTAATTCCGCGTCTCGGGTCAGGGGACAGCGCCAGGAGGCGGCGGCCGAGGAGGCGCGCCCATGCCTGGGCCTCCGCCTCGTACGCAAGCTGGTCATCCACCCAGGCAACGGCTTCGGGTCCGGTGGCTTCGAGATCGTCCTGGACGGCCCTGAGCTTCCACCACCCCGGCCCCGAGCCTGCTCCGGCCGCCGTAAGGCAGGGCCACCCGGCGCCCTCAAGCCCGATGGCTGGGCACAGGTACTGTGCCGCAAGCTCCTCCCAGCTGGTGAGCCAGACGCACCGCACTCCCCGCTGGCCGGACAGTGCGTTCAGCCCGTCCACGAGCTCCGGGGCATAGGCCACCGGCAGGAGCCCCGCGTCGGCGTACCGCCAGCTGGACCCCCAGGGATCGGCTCCCGCCGGCGCGAAAGGACAGATGACGCCGTCGACATCGATATAGAGCGTGCGGGTCACGGCCTGTGGCGGGCCCGCTCGGCCCAGTGCCCGGCAAAGGCAGTCAACGGAAAAACGGGCACCAATGCCTGCCTGGGCTGCTAAGGCGCTGCCGCGCCGGCCTGGGGGTTGTTGACATTGATCAGCCAGGCCACGCCGAAGCGGTCGGTGCACATGCCGAAGATGTCACCCCAGGGTGCCTGCTCCATGGGGACCGTCACCATACCGCCGTCGCCGCTGAGCTTCTCGAAGTAGCCGCGGAGTTCCCCTTCATCCTCACCGCTGAGGGAGATCGAGATGGCGGACCCCGGGGTGAACTCCATGCCGTTCGGAGTGTCCGCTCCCATCAGCACCATGCCCTGGCTGGTGGTCAGCATGCCGTGCATGATTTTCTCGGCTTCGGCAGGATCGTCACTGGCGTGGAACTCCGCGAAAGTGCTCAGCGTCAGTTCGCCGCCAAAAACGGTTTGGTAGAAGTTCAGCGCCTCCCGGGCGTTGTCGCGGAAACCGAGGTAGGGGTTGAGGGTGGTCGGCATGGTGGATCTCCTTCGACTGGGGACGATACATGGTGGAACCAGACAACATCCTGCCTCATGGGCCGGGCGGCGGGTAGGGGAAGCAGTGAGGTGGTGCCGAAGGTCCCGCTGGGCCTAGGCTCGGGGTCATGGCCAGATACTTTGACGTTCATCCCCAGGATCCACAGCCGCGCGCCATCAGCCAGGCGGTCAAGATACTGCTCGACGGCGGGCTGGTGGCCTACCCCACGGACTCCTGCTATGCCCTGGGTGCGCAGGTGGGGAACAGGGAAGCCCTGGACAGGATCAGGAGCATCCGCCGGTTGGATGACAAGCACCACTTCACCCTGGTGTGCCGGGACTTCGCGCAGCTTGGCCAGTTCGTGCACATCGGCAACGACGTCTTCCGGAGCATCAAAGCCGTGACGCCGGGTGGCTACACTTTCATCCTGCCGGCCACCAAGGAAGTCCCGAAGCGCCTGCTGCATCCCAAGAAGAAGACCGTGGGCGTCAGGATCCCGGATAACCGTGTGGTCCAGGCCTTGCTGGCGGAGCTTGGGGAGCCGTTGCTGTCCAGCACCCTGCTGCTGCCGGACGAGGAGGACCCGCTGACCCAGGGCTGGGAAATCAAGGAGCGCCTCGACCACGAGGTGGACGCCGTAATCGACGCCGGCGACTGCGGGTCCGAGCCCACCACCGTCATCGATTTTTCCAGCGGCACAGCCGAGGTGGTCCGGCGCGGTACCGGGGACCCGTCCCGGTTCGAGTAGACACGGTTCGAGTAGGCCCGGTCCGGAGGGGCCGGGTCCGGCCGGCCCACTCCTGGCGCAGCGCTTTCAGTCCTGTTTGCGGGCCCGGCTGGGCTGCACCCTGGGCGGTTCACCCGGCATTTTGGGGTAGTCCGGGGGGAAGGGAAGCTCGCCCAGCCCGGCCTTGAGGTCCCGCTCCCACCACTCCAGGAGTGTGTCGATGGTCCCGGGGTTACTGGGCATGTCCGCCCAGGGATCGCCAACCGTCCTGAGCCGTTCCGGCACGGTGAGGATAGTGAAGTCTTTCGGGTCCACGTTTTCGAGCTCGTCCCACGTGATGGGGCAGGAGACGGGGGCGTGCGGCAGCGGCCGGGGGCTGTAGGCGCCGGCGATGGTGCGGTCCCGGTTGGCCTGGTTGAAGTCCACGAACACCCGCCGGCCGCGTTCTTCCTTCCACCAGGCTGTGGTGACCTGGTCCGGCATGCGGCGCTCAAGTTCCCGCGCCGCTGCGATCACGGCGTGCCGGACATCCAGGAATTCCCTGCGGGGCTCGATGGGGGCGTAGACGTGCAGTCCGCGGTTGCCGGAGGTCTTGATGTAGGAGGTGAGGCCGGCCTCCGCCAGGACCTCCTTCAGCTTGAGCGCGGCGGGGATGGCGTCGTCAAAGTCGGTTCCCGGCTGGGGGTCCAGGTCAATGCGCAGCTGGTCCGGGTTATCGGTGTTGTCCGACCGGGAGGGCCACGGGTGGAAAACGATGGTGTTCATTTGCACGGCCCAGACGGCGGCGGCAGGCTCATCGAGGATCAGCATGGGATGGGAGCGGGCGCTGGGGAAGACCACCTTCGTGGACCGGATGAAGTCCGGGGCGCCCTTGGGCGGGTTCTTGGAAAAGAACATCTCGCCGTCGACGGTGCCGGAGAACCGCTGCAAGGCAACGGGCCGGTCGCCGTTGGCGGCGATGAAGGCTTCCCCCACGTCGCTGATGTAGCGGGCCAGGTCGAGTTTGGTGATCCCTGGCTCGGGCCAAATCACCCTGCTCGGGCTGGAGATGCGCATTTCACGCCCGCCGTTCGGGCCCTGGACTGTGAGAGTGGTCTGTTCGCTCGCCATGGGGACAACGTACACCCCTGCCAGAGGAGGCTGGCAGATTTGGCCGGCCGGTCCGGCATGATGGACGCATGTCAGCTTCTGAAACCGACCTCCACATCCCGGTGGGTGAAGTCGTGGTCTCCGGTGTCTACGCGCGTCCCGGCAACCCGTCCGCCACCGTTGTAGTGGCCCATGGTGCCGGTGCCGGCATGGAGCATCCCTTCCTGCGCGGGTTCACCGACGCACTGAACTCACTTGGCCTCGCTACCCTCCGCTTCAACTTTCCCTACCGGGAGGCCGGCAGGAAGTTCCCGGACCGCCCGCCCACAGCGATGGTGGCCTGGCGGGCGGCCATGGCGGCAGCGGAAGGCCAGGCAGCGGAACATGGCGACACCGGTCCCCTGTGGGCGGCGGGCAAGTCCTTCGGCGGCCGGATGGCCTCGATGGCCGTGGCGGACGGGATGCAGGCCGCAGGACTCGTCTACCTGGGCTATCCCCTGCATCCGCCGGGGAAGCCTGACAAAGTGCGGGACGAACACCTGTATGGCAGCACCTCACCCATGCTCTTCCTGCAGGGCAGCCGGGACACCTTCGCCACTCCCGGCATCCTTGAGGACGTGGTGTCCCGCATTGGCCCGCGTGCGGTGCTGCAGTGGGTTGAAGGCGGCGACCACTCATTTGCGGTGGCCGGTGTGAAACGTTCGGCCGCGGAGGTGGGCGCATCCCTTGCGGAGCCCGTGGCGGGGTTCATCCGGGCCCACTGAGGCAGGGTCAGGCTGCCTCCTCGTGCCACCACCCTTCCCAGGCCGCCGAGGTGAGCCGGCCAGCGGGAAATTCTGTGTGGCCACCGCCTGTGTGGGAGCGGTTATCGTCACTGCGCCGGCCGTCAAGCAAGAGGGTAAGGCTGTTCAAGAGAAACATCTTCATGTCCTTCCAGTTCTGTGGTGGACCACGCTGTCCAGGTGCAAATGAGCCTAACGGGGGCATGTTTCAGCCCGTCGACTGGAAGTAACAGGCTTGTATCGGAGATCTCACGCTGGCCCCGCGGGTATGGGAGGCGGGCGCGGGGATGGGCTATTTCCGCTGCTTGGTCCGTGCTGTGGCCGGGGCGGACCAAGGGTCTTCCGGCCAGGGGTGCTTGGGATAGCGGCCCCGCATCCCGGCACGGACCTGGGCATACGGTCCGGACCAGAAGGATGTGAGATCGTCAGTGACAGCGAGGGGCCGCCGGGCCGGAGACAGCAGGTGGAACAGGACGGGAACCCGGCCGTCCGCCAGGCGGGGCGTCTCCGCGAGGCCAAAGCACTCCTGGAGTTTCACTGCCGCCACCGGTTTTGCACCCTCATCGGCAACATCCGGATAGTCGATCCGGACCTTCGAGCCGCTGGGTACGTCGAGCCATTCCGGGGCAAGCTCTTCGAGCCTTGCTGCCTCGGGCCAGGGCAGCAGGCGGCGCAGCGGCCCCGTGAGGTCCACGGCTTTGACGTGGGCGCCGGCCGCAAGCGCCTCCAGCTCCGGCCCCAGCCATTCCTGCAGCACCGCTGTGAGCCCGGCCTCCGACAGGTCCGGCCACGGTTCCCCCAGCTCGCGGTGCAGGAAGGCGATCCGACGGCGTAACGCGGTTGCCGCCGTCGACCATTCAAGGACAGCGAGTCCTTCCCGCTGCAGGACTGCTGCCACCGCGGCCCGGCCCTCTGCCGGGGTGGGCCGGACGGGAGTGGACGCGAGCACGATCGCTCCCAGCCGGCGGACCTTGCGGGCTGTGACGCGGCCCTGCGCGAAGACCGCTTCAACGCGTTCAATCACCAGGTGGGAAGCGGCGGCTGCAGCGAGGTCCGCGGAAAGCGGGGCAGCGGCCCGGATCACGGCGCCGGTACCTGCCGCATCCCTCCCTTCTGCCCGGGACACTTCGGCCACGGCCAGCCACTCGTGTCCGGCCAGGCTGCTGCCGGCCGGCAGTCCTGCCCTGGTCCCGGAGGACAGCAGGTACCGCTCCGGCCCGTCCCCGGGCACCCTGCGTGCCACCCGGTCCGGAAAGGCCAGGGCGACGACGGCGCCCGCCACCCCGGCAGCGTCAGTCACCACCGGAAGGACGGGGGCATCAGCCAGCGGCCCGGCCCGCCGGGCCAGGGCCTGCAGGCGGCGGCTCTCCTCGGCCCAGTGCCGGCCGGCGGGCCCATTGTCATTGCGGAACTGGGACAGGAGGCGCGGCAGGTCGGCACCCGGGGCGCGGGCATCACCTGCCACCGCAGCCACTACGTCAGCCGCCGCTGCGGAACCGGCCGCGGCGGCGCCGTCGAGCAGGGCGCGCCCCAGCCTGGGATCGGCCGGAATGGCCGCCAAGGACCTGCCGGCAGAGGTGGCGTGACCGTCGCCCGCCACGGCGCCCAGCTCCCGGAGGACTTCCATGGCATCGTCCATGGCCTGTTCCGGCGGTGCGTCCGGCAGGGCGAGCCCGGTCCCGCGCGGCGCACCCCAGCAGGACAACACCAGGGCGGCGCCCGTCAGGTCCGCCACGCTGATTTCGGGGGTGGCATGCGCCGGTGCCGCCCCGTACGCCTGCTGGCTGTAGCAGCGGACAACCGTTCCCGGCCCCTGGCGCGCCGCCCGGCCGGCCCGCTGCTCCGCCGACGCGCGGGAGCACGATACAGTTACCAGCCCGTTCATCGCCCGGCCGGCGTCACGGCGCGGCTCCCTCGCCAGTCCTGAATCGACCACAAGCCGAACACCCGGCACCGTCAGCGAGGACTCGGCCAAGTCCGTTGAGACGATGATCCGGGCCCTCTCCCCCGGCCGGCGCCCGGACACTGCCCGGTCCTGCTCCCCAGGACCCACCTGGCCATGGAGTTCCAGCACGTCGACGCCGTGCCCCAGCCGGCTGCGCAGCTCCCCCGCCACCTGGGACACTTCCCTCGCCCCTGGTACGAAGACCAGCGCGTCGGCCGCGGCATCTGCTGCGGCGGCGTGCCGATAGGCGTCAGCGGCGGTGGCGGCGACGAACTCCAGGAAGGCGCGGGTCACTCCCCTGCCGTCCAGCCGTGGAACAGGTGCAGGCCGCCATTCCGTCTCCAGTGGGTGCAGCGCCGAGGGGCAGTCGACGACGGGAGCCGGGCCGCCGCCGTCGCCATCCGCCAGCAAGGCAGCGAACCTCGGGGCATCAAGGGTGGCGGACATGGCCACAACGGCCAGGTCGGCGCGCAGCTGCCGGACTTCGGCCAGCATTCCGAACAGCAGATCCGTTTCCAGTCCGCGCTCATGCACCTCGTCGAGCACCACGCCACCGGTGCCCGGCAGGTCCGGATCGGCGAGCAGGCGGCGGAGCAGGATTCCGGGCGTAACGAACTCGATCAGCGTTTCCGGTCCGGTGTGGCGCTCTCCCCGGACCGTGTACCCCACGCGGCCGCCCAGCCGGCTGCCGTCAAGGGCCGACAGCCTTCGGGCCGCGGCCCGTGCAGCGACACGGCGGGGCTGGGTGACCACGACCCGCCGTGGTTTCCCGGCGCCGTCGGATGCCGGAAGCCGGGCAACGAGGTTGGCGAGGAGCGGTGGAACAAGCGTCGTCTTGCCCGTTCCGGGAGGCGCCTGCACCACGGCGGAGCCTCCGGCCGCCCCGCCCAGGGCCGCGGCGAGTGCAGTCGCGGAGTCGTGGAAGGGCAGCCCGGCGCCGATTGCCGCCAGGTCGAAGTCCGGCGCCTGCTTCCGGCCGGTGGGAGAAGTCATCCCTCCATTCTCCCCGCAACCTTGGCCCTGCCTGGACAGTGGCAGCTGCGGTTCAGGGGAAAGCCCAGGTCAGGCAGCAAACACCGTTTAGGGCTTGCCGGCGCCCTTGCCCTTGCCTTTGGCCTCTTTGGCAGCCGCGGGCAATTCCGGTTCTTCGGGTGCCGGTTCAGGTGCCGGTGCCACGGCCACCTCGGGCGCGGGCTGCGGGTACTGCGGTTCCGGTGCGGCGGACTGGGCAGCCGGGACCTCCGCTGCGCTCGCCGTCTTCGCTTCGACAGCAGCGGCCGACTGGGCAGTGATGTGGCTGGTGATGTCGGCCCGTACGGCTTCCAGGGCAGCTTCGATGCCCCGGTACCGGGCTGCCGAGATCAGGCCTTCGCCTGCCGCGAGATCGAGGTCCCGCTCCAGCGCCTCCAGCGCGTCGAGGGCGCCGTCAAGCCTGTTTTCGGCGGCCGCCTGGCTGACGTTGAGCACCCGGATCTGGAATCCCCGAAGGGTGGCCTCATCAGAATCCGGGCCGCGGAGCGCCGAGGACACCGAAAACGCCCCCACCACGAGGGCGCCGGCTGCGAGTGCTGCTCCCAGGGCTGTCCAGATCCTCCGGCGGCGGCGCGGTCGCCGTGCAGCCGGACCGGCCCCGGCCGGCATGTCAGGCGGCATGCCTGCCCCGCAACGGGGCGACGGCGGCGGGCCGGGGACGCAGTACCGTCACGGTGGCCGTCTCCGGGGTGCCCGCCGGAACTCGGACAGGAGCCTGGCCGGCAGGTGCGGCTTCCACAGCCGGTCCCGTGGACAGGGAAACGGGTGCGGGACGGGAGGCTGCCTTCCTGATGATCCGGCGCGCGGCGTACCGCAGCGCGGCCACGGCCAACTGTCCCAGGCCCAGGCCCAGGAGCACGTGGCCTGCCAGATACTGGCCGCCGTGCATCAACGCGCCAAAGGGGGCACTGACGGCCAGGGCTGCTCCGGCAGCAGCAACCAGTGACCAGACGGCGGCGGTTACGGCACCCATGTGTTCACCCTGCTTCCACTTCGATGATGATTAATCAGCAAGCTTACTAGTATTGGTCAGCAAGCTTACTACCCAATACCTGCGCCGCAAGGGGAAGCGCAGCAAGAGGGGGGGTCTGCCGGGCGAACCGAGGGGCACTCCGGGCCCCCTCCCCACGCAGGACTACTGGACATGAATAATCAGCAGGCTTAGCATTTTTTCATCGGTTAGCTCTTCGGAGACGGACAATGGCAACGGCACGGGAAATCATGACCGGCGGCGCCGAGTGCGTGGGCGAGAACGAGACCTTGGAGGCAGCCGCGCGCAAGATGAAGGAGCTGGACGTGGGATCGCTTCCGATCTGCGGGGAGGACAACCGCCTGAAGGGCATGCTCACGGACCGCGACATCGTGATCAAGTGCCTGGCAGAAGGCGGGGATCCCCGGACCGCCACCGCCGGCGAGTTCGGTGAAGGGAAGCCGGTGACCATCGGCGCCGACGACTCCATTGAAGAGGCGATCCGGACCATGCAGGACCACCAGGTGCGCAGGCTCCCCGTGATCGACGGGCACAACCTGGTGGGCGTCCTAAGCCAGGGAGACATCGCCAAGAACTACCCGGAGGACCGGGTGGGCGAACTCGTGGCGTTCATCTCTTACTGACTGCCCGGGAATCGAGGGCCGTCAGGAGCCGCCTGACCGAGCCGCCCAGGTTCCACTCAACGGCCAACCGCTCCAGTTCAGCACGCGGTTCCCCCGAAACCGGGCTTAGCTTTGCGCCCGCCTGCTCGGGACTGGGCAGGTCCAGGTCCCGTACGAGCCGGACGACGGCGGGTGCTGCCGAGAGGTAGCCGGCCGCGGCGGCCAACTTGGCACGCACGGGCGCGGACAGGCCGCTGCAGGAGTCCTCGGCCGCTTCCAGCAGCCCCTCCAGGGTGCCGTGCTTGAGCAGCAGCGACGCGGCTGTTTTGTCGCCAATACCGGCGACTCCCGGCAGGCCGTCGGAGGCGTCCCCGCGCAGGGTTGCGTAGTCGGCGTACTGCTGGGGCAGCACCCGGTACTTCGCCACCACCACCTCTTCGGTAATCACTTCGAGGTTCTTCATGCCGCGTGCGGTGTAGATGACCCGGACCTGGCGTTCGTCGTCGCATACCTGGAAGAGATCCCGGTCGCCGGTGACCACGTCCACGGGGAGGCTGGCGTGGCTCGCGTAGGTCCCCACCACGTCGTCTGCCTCATGGTGGGCGGCGCCAACGACTGCGATACCGGCGAGACCCAGCACGTGGCGGATCATGGGGAGCTGGGCTTCCAGGGCATCCGGCACCACTTCCACATCCGGTGCGTCCGTGACAGCTTCCGCCACCCGGTGGGCCTTATAGGTGGGCAGCAGGTCCACGCGCCATTGGGGCCGCCAGTCGTCATCCCAGCAGGCAATGAGGTGGGTGGCGTGGTAGTCCGTGGTGAGCCGCGCGATCATGTCCAGCAGGCCGCGGACGGCGTTGACCGGAGTACCGTCGGGCCGGCGGATCGTGTCCGGCAGTCCGTAGAAGGCGCGGAAGTACAGTGACGCGGTGTCCAGCAGCATTAGGCGGTCAGGCATACTCCGATCCTAGGAGGCCCAGTCGGCGTCGTTAAACGCCCGGCCCCGGAAGTGGGCCCGCAGGTACTCCCCCACGACGGCGGCGCCCAGCTCCCCGGCCTCGGGTGCCACCACCCTGCCGTCCACGCGGCGTGCGATTTTCCGGACGAATCCCTCCAGGCTTGGATCGTCGCCCAGCCTGAAGAACGTGGTCTGGGCACCGGCCCGCCCCAGCCGGTCCAGTTCGGCCACTGTGGTCCGGATGGTTTCCGGGTCGGGCGGCCAGCAGAACCATGATTCTCCCTCTGCCAGCAGGTGGGCGGTAGGTTCGCCGTCCGTCACCACCAGCAGGACAGGCTGCATGGAGGGGTGCCGGCGGAAGAAGCGGCCGGCCAGCAGCAGGCCGTGGTGCAGGTTGGTGCCCTGTTCCCGGCGGGGCGGCAGCGCAGTGAGCTCGCCGATGTCCATGGTCCGCGCATAGCGGCCGAAGGTGATCAGTTCCAGCCTGTCGCCGCGGAAGCGGGTGGAGACGAGGTGGTGCAGGGCCAGCGCAGTGCGCTTCATCGGCACCCACCGCCCCTCGGCAGCCATCGAGAAGGAGACATCCACGAGCAGGACGACGGCGGCCTGGGTCCGCGCCTCTGTCTCGCTCACTTCGATGTCGGCGGGCGTGAGCCGCAGTCCGCTGCGTGTTGTCCCGCCGTCGGCTGCCGTGCGGCTGATCGCGTTGGTCAGCGTACGGGTCACGTCCCAGGGTTCCGCATCGCCGAACTCCCACGGGCGGCTGGACCCGGTGTGTTCCCCGGCGGCGCCGGCCACGCGGGTGTCCCGGCGCCCCTGCCGTCCGGAGAGCTGCTTGGCGGTATCCCGCAGCAGGGACCTGCCAAGGCGCCGCATGGCCTGGGGTGACAGCCGGAGGTCGCCGTCAGTGCCGCGCCGCAGGTAGCCGCCGTCCTGCATGGCCCGCTCAATTTCCGCCAGCGTCCGGGCCGTGACCGCGGCGTTCTGTCCGAGCTGGCGGGCCAGCGCATCCAGGTCCAGGTCGCCCAGAGTCGATCCGTTGTACGACTGCGAGAGCTGGTCGGCCAGCTCATCCAGTTCGGCGATGTCCTGGAGCACGCCCGTGCCGTCCCCGAGGCCCAGGCCTTCCTGTCCCTCAAACCGCTCCGCTCCGCTCCAGTCCTCACCCGGGCGCAGGGCGCGCAGGCTGTCATCCAGCTGGTCGAGCTGGGCCATCAGTTCCGGCGAACCGAACGCCTGGGCGGACAACCGCATCAGCTCTTCCCGCTGCTCGGGGGACATGGACTGCATGAGCCGCTGGGCGGCAGCCGCACGCTTGGCGAGCGCGTCAACCAGCTCCTCCACCGATTGCGGATTCTCCGGAAAGAACTGGCCGTGCCGCGCCATGAATTCCTGGAAGTCTTCGTCGGTATCCTCACCGTTGCGGTGCTTGGCCAGGAGTTCATTCAGGTCCCGGAGCATGGCACTGACGGCCGCCCGGTCCTCGTCCGTGGCGCTTTCCAGCGCCTGTTTCATGCCTGCAAACCGCTGGTCGAGGGCCTCCCGGCCCAGCAGGTCCTTGATCTGTTCGTAAGCCTCCCGCGCAGTGCCCGACTGCCAGTCATATTGGGCCAGTTCGTTGATCGCTGCTGCGGTGGACCGGGGCAGGTTTTGCAGCTGCATCTCCCGGAAGGCGCGGTCCGTGTTGTCCATCATGGCGTCCCTGGCCAGCTGCTTGCGTTCCTCCAGCACCGCTGTGTCCAGGAGTTTCCTGACCTCGTCCAGGGTTCCGTCCAGCCTGTGCCGGCCCAGCAGCCCGCTCCGCCGCTCCTGGACGCGCCGGGCAAGATCGTCCAGGCCCTCCCGGCTGCGGCCCCCGCGCCTCAGGAACTCCTGCAGCGCGTGGCGGGGCGAGTACCCGGCCATCACGTCCTCGGCTACGGCGTCCAGCGCTTCCGCCAGATCCACCGGCGGTGCCAGCGGATCGGGACCGCCGGTGTACCGGCCGTACCTTGCGGAGTGGTTGTGGAAGTTCATGGTGCCCCTAGCCGTAGACCGTCTCTTCGTCGTCGGACTCCTTTGAGATCCGCCGGGCGAGGTAGAGGCCCTCGAGGGCGAGTTCTATGGCGGCTGCGCGCTGCCCCTCGTTCCGGGCACCCAGGCGGCTGCCGATCTCGTCATACAGGCCCGAGCCGTTGAGGGACGGCAGGTTGGCGAGGAACTCCCGGGCGGTGACGTGCTCCCCCGTGGTCACCGTGGTGTGGCCGTCGAGCGCAGCCACCAGCGGGCCCAGGTCCAGTCCCTGGTAGTGCGCGCGCACCGCCTCGGCCGTGGCCGTGCGCAGGAGGTGGTCGAGCACCGCCTGTTCGCGGCCTTCCTCGCCCGATTCGAATTCGATCTTGCCGGTGAGGACGTCCACCGCTGTACCGAGATCTACGATCCTGGCCACAGCCTGGCCCTCCCCGCGGACGCTCGCCCGGCGCAGCGCCGCCGCCGCCACAGTTTCGGCGCCTGCAATGGCGAACCGCGCAGACACTCCGGAGGTCTGGTTGATGGCCGGTGATTGCCGCAGCGCGCGGGTATAGCGCGCAAGGATCTCCAGAATGACCGGCGGGACATCGGCCACCAGCTGCCCCTCCTGCCGGATGACGGATACCTCGTCCTCGAGTTCGATGGGGTAGTGGGTGCGGATCTCGGCGCCAAAGCGGTCCTTCAGGGGCGTGATGATCCGGCCGCGGTTGGTGTAGTCCTCCGGGTTGGCCGATGCCACCACCAGCACGTCCAGCGGCAGCCGAAGCACGTAGCCCCGGATCTGGATGTCCCGTTCCTCCATCACGTTGAGCATGGACACCTGGATCCGTTCCGCCAGGTCGGGCAGTTCATTGATGGCGATGATGCCCCGGTTGGAGCGGGGCACCAGGCCGTAATGGATGGTTTCGGGGTCGCCCAGGCGCCGGCCTTCGGCCACGCGCATCGGATCAACGTCGCCGATGAGGTCGGCGACGGAGGTATCCGGCGTCGCCAGCTTTTCCACGTACCGCTCCGAGCGGTGGCGCCACGCTACCCGCAGCCGGTCACCCTCGGTCAGGACACGGGCACGGGAATGGTCGGTTATCGGCTCGAACGGGTGTTCGTTCAGCTCGGAGCCCTCGATGACCGGGGACCACTCATCGAGCAGCCCGGCCAGCGTGCGGAGGAGGCGCGTCTTGCCCTGCCCGCGTTCCCCCAGCAGGACCACGTCATGGCCCGCGATGAGTGCGCGTTCGAGCTGGGGAAGGACGGTCCGGCTGAACCCGTACATCCCGGGCCAGGGATCGCGGCCGGCGGCGAGCGCTGCCAGCAGGTTGTCGCGGATTTCCCGGCGCAGATCCTTGAGGACATGGCCTGCGGCACGGAGTTCACCAACTGTGAAGATTTCGGGACGATCAGTCACCCCTCCACGGTAGCCCCATGGCCCGGGCGAATCGAGCAAATTCTTCCCCCCCTTTTGGCCCTGCTATGCCCGTCGGTGGATGGATTTATAACTCACATAGGCGTTCAGTCCTTCAATCCCGTACTCGGTCCCAAGTCCTGAATCATGCCGTCCGCCGAAAGGCGCCGCGTGGTTGGACGCGAAGAAGTTGACGCCCACGGATCCGGTGTCCATCCGGTCGGCGACGGCGAACGCTGCTTCCGCGTCCCGTCCGAAGACCAGCCCGCCGAGGCCGAATTCAGTGTTGTTCGCCAGCGCTACGGCCTCCTCGATGCTGCCGCCGGCGTCGTTGTACTTGAGGATGGTGATGACCGGTCCGAAGATTTCCTCGCGGGAGACGCGCATAGCCGGGGTGACGTCGGCAAAGACCGTGGGTTCCACGAAGTAGCCCTTGTCCATGGGTGCTCCCAGGGACGCCGCCTTGCCGCCGGTGGTGGCGCGGGCGCCTTCGGCCAGGGCGGACTCGACGTAGTCCAGCACTGTCCGGTACTGGGATTCCGTGGCGCAGGGGCCGAATACGGTGTCGGGGTCCAAGGGGTCTCCCTGTTTGCCGGCGGCAATAGTGGCCGTCACCATCTCCACCACTTCGTCATAGCGGCTGGCGGGGGCCAGGATGCGGGTGGAAATGTAGCAGGTCTGGCCGGTGTTCCGCATTGATGAGCGGATCAACACCTTGGACATGGCCTCGAGGTCGGCATCCGGCAGGACGATCGCGCTGGATTTTCCGCCGAGTTCCAGCGTCACGGGCCGGAGCAGTTCACCGCACGCGGCCGCGATTTTCCGGCCAACCGGCGTGGATCCGGTGAACGCCACCTTGTCCACGCCGGGATGCTTGACCAGCATGTCGCCGAGCCGGCCGGACCCCGTGACCAGGTTGACCACCCCTGCAGGGACTCCGGCGGCGGCTATGGCGTCGATTACCACCCGGAAGGACAGCGGCGTGGGTGATGCGGGTTTGACCACCACCGTGCAGCCTGCCAGCAGTGCCGGGGCCAGCTTGATCACCACCAGGTTGATGGGAAAGTTCCATGGGGCGATCAGCGCGCAGATGCCCACCGGGTCCCGGCGGACCACCGATTCGCCCCCGCCGTTGGGAAAGGGCCGGACGTCTTCCTTTTCCAAGTAGCCGGCAAGGCCGGCGAAGTAGCGGAAGATCCCGGCTGCGTTTGCCGCGGCGCCAGAGGATTCGGCGACGGGTGAGCCGTTTTCCCTGGTGTTCGTCAGGGACAGCTCCGTGGCCCGTTTCTCCACCTCCTCGGCGATCCGCAGGAGATACGCTGCGCGTTCGGAGGGCGTCAGCCGCGGCCACTCGCCCTGGAAGGCCCGCTGCGCTGAGCCGACGGCGGCGTCCACGTCCTCCGCGGTGCCGTCCGGAACAGATCCCCAGACTTCGCCCGTAGCCGGGTCCGTGACCGGGTTACGGCCGGTGCCTTTGACGCGAACCCATTCACCGTCAACGAAGATGGTGTCCACATGGGTGTGTGGGAGGGAAAACTCCGGACGCGTGGCCGCGGGTCGGGTGTCGTGGGGGGCGGAGGTCATCGGATCACCCCCGTCTTGAGCAGGGCAGTGGAGCGGTCAAGATCCGCCGTGGCCATGTCCAGGGCTGCCTGGGTGATGAGTTCCGGCAGGATTTCGGCGGCCAGCCTGTCGGTGTAGGTGGCCGGGTCCATGCCGAACCATGAGGATGCCAAGGCAATTCCGGCCTGGTCGAAACGCCACAGCCGGTCCGCGTCCCGCATCAGCGCGTCCTCCAGTGAATGGGCAACGGGACGCGTGTCGTGGCCGTCAATGATGAGGCACACCCGCTCAATGAATTCCGCGGAATATCCCAGCCCGGGGAGCACTCGGCGTGCCACGTCGCAGCCCTGCTTTTCATGCTCGTACCGGATCGCGGCCTTGCGCCAGTCCCCGGCGAAGCCCTCGGAAATGATGCGGCTTTCGTCCACATGCGCCCAGCCGGTGTCGTGCAGGAGGGTGGCCACCCGGACCAGTTCGGCATCCGCGTCGGGGTAGGCCCGGCACAGCCGCTCGGCAAAGGCCAGCGAGATGGGCAGGTGGATGTCATTGCCCCGGGTACGGGTTTCGTGCACCACGGCCTGCCAGAGCGCATCAAGTTCCACGAGCACCGCCGGCGTCGTAGCGATGGGCGCTGTGTCTACCGGGCCGGTGGCCGGGACCGGACGGACGGGGTACGCGACGGCGAAGGCGTGGGCGGCGGGGTGCGTGCCGCCGTCATCCTTGTCGTCAACGGCCGGGGCTGCTGCGGAAGCTGCCGGGGTCTGGGAGGGTGTCATGGGGCTCCTTCGGGTTCGCCAACCTGCTGACGAAGCAGTTAGCTGTCCGTGGTGATGGTCTTGAGTTGCGTGGCGGTGTCCGCCGCGGCGTTGGCAGGAATGTTCCGGCCCTTGGCGAGGGCGTTCTTGACGGCCATGAAGTCCAGTGGGGCGTTGACGCAGTCCGCGGCAATGATTTGCCCCTGGCGGTAGTAGAGGACGGTGAACTTCCCGCGTTCCACGTCGTTCCGGACCACGGTCTGGTCGTAGCCGTTGCATAGCCCGGCGATCTGCAGTTTGAGGTCCGCCTGGTTGGACCAGAACCACGGGATGCCGGCGTATTCCTCCCGCCGTCCGGTAAGTGAGTAGGCCGCCACCTTGGCATGTTCGATGGCGTTGTTGACGCTTTCGAGCCGGATCCGTTCCCCCGGTTCGGAGCCGGGGACGGGGTTGGGCATGTTGGCGCAGTCCCCGATGGCCACGGTGGTGCCGTCCGAGGCCAAAGCGAAGCGGTCCACCATAATGCCGTTGTCCACCGCGAGCCCCAGCTGTTCGGCCAGCTGGGTGTTGGGGATGACGCCGATGCCCACCAGCACGATCTGGGCGGGCAGCACTTCACCGTTCTGGAGTTCGACGGCGGCAACGGAGGTACCGTCGTCGCCTGCCACAAAGCGGGCCGCACTGGTGTTGAGCCGGATATCAAGCCCGCGGGAGCGGTGCGCCTGCAGGAAGTAGTCCGCGGTCTCCTCCCCCACAGCCCGGCCCACCAGGCGCGTCCCGAACTCCAGGACAGTGACATTCTTTCCCATCTTCTGCAGGCTGGAGGCGGCTTCCAGTCCGATGAACCCGCCCCCGATGACCACCACATCCGTGGCGTCGCCCACGCGGGCCTTGAGGGCCAGGGCGTCATCCGCGTTGCGGAGGTACAGCACGCCGTCAAGGCCGCCGCCGTCGATCTCCAGCTTCCGGGCGCGGGCACCAACGGTCAGCGCCAACCGTTTGAACGGGAACTCGCGGCCGGAGGACGCATAGGCCACCCCGGACCCGTCCGCCTCCTTGTCGATCCGGGCGATGTGTTCCCCTTTGACCAGGGCTACGTTGTGTTCGTCCCAGTACTCGTTGGAGCGGAAAATCAGGGATTCGCTTTCGACGGTGCCCTGCAGGAACTCCTTGGACAGGGCCGGGCGCTGGTAGGGCCGGTGGTCCTCGTCTCCCAGCAGGGTGATGTGTTCGTCGAAACCCAACGCCCGAAGCGATACCGCAAGCTGCACGCCGGACTGGCTGGCGCCGATTATCAGGAGCCCGGTGCGGGTAGGCGTATACGCATGGGACGCCACCACCGTTGCCGGTTGCTCCACTGTGTCCGTGCCCATCCCTACACCTGGGTTTCCGGGGTGGTGACGAACAGTTCGATCTCATCCGTCAGGCGGAGTTGGCAGGACAGCCGGGAGTTGTCCTCCCGGTCCACCGCCGTCCCGTAAAGCATCTCGTCCTCCATGTCTTCCATGGGCGGAAGCTGGGAGAGGCAGTCCTCCCGGACGAAGACGTGGCAGGTGGCGCAGGACAGCGACCCGCCGCACTCGGCGACGATGCCCGGTACCCCGTTGCGGACGGCGGTTTCCATGACCGAATCGCCGGGGCTTCCCTGGACATCGCGAACGGCGCCTTCAGCGTCGGTGAAATGAACCGTTGGCATGTGGTTCTCCTTGGTTTGAAAGTTGAAGGGGTGAAGGGCGGTCAGATGAACTGCCTGCCGCCGTCCACCACCATGGTCTGACCGGTGTAGTACGAGCTGTCCGGACCGGCGAGGAAGAGAGCAGCACCAACAATGTCCTCCGGCTGGCTGGCCCGCTTGATCGCTCCGCGGTCCACGCCGTAGTTTTCGGCGTTGTCCATCAGGCCGTAGCTCGCTTCGGTGAGGGTGAATCCTGGGGCGATCGCGTTGACCGTAATCCCCCGCCGGCCCAGTTCCTTTGCCATAACTCGGGTCATGGCCACCACGCCGCCCTTGGAGGCGACGTAGTGGAGCCACTGCTCAGAGCCGCTGTAGATGGTGGCGCTGGAGAGGTTGATGACCCGCCCGCCGTCGGGCAGGTACGGGCTCGCCGCCCGCGTCACCAGCCAGGGGCCCTTGAGGTTGACGTTCATCACCAGGTCCCATTCGGCCGGGTCAATGTCCTCGAAGCGGCTGCGGGTCACCCCCGCGTACACGGCGGCGTTGTTAAGCACGACGTCGATGCTGCCGTTCCCGAACTCCGCGCAGCTTTTCGCAAGGTCCTCAGTGGAGTCCACGTCAGTCACGTCCGCCTGGAAGGCCGCCGCTTCCGCCTCGAGTTCGCGAACCAGTTTTGCGGTCTGCTCCGCGCCTTCGAGGTTGATGTCAGCGACTGCCACCCGGTAGCCGCGGCTGGCGAAGCCGAGTGCGAACGCCCGGCCCAGCCCGCCGGCGGCACCGGTGATGAGGA
Organism: Pseudarthrobacter phenanthrenivorans Sphe3; assembly: GCF_000189535.1. Classification (NCBI taxonomy): domain Bacteria; kingdom Bacillati; phylum Actinomycetota; class Actinomycetes; order Micrococcales; family Micrococcaceae; genus Pseudarthrobacter; species Pseudarthrobacter phenanthrenivorans. The sequence continues at coordinate 1,891,554 of NC_015145.1, read as the reverse complement.
CCGTTTTCCCCGCTCCGGTGGTGTCCGGCGCGGGCACCGCCCGTTCACTCACTTCCGGCGCAGTCATCTCTTGCTCAGACATGGCTGTGGCTGTGCGCTCCGGGGCCGGCAGCCAGGAGTTCGGGTTCCGGGGCGTCGAGGATCTGGACAGTGCCCTTGGTACCGTCAACCCTCAGCAGCTGGCCGGTCTTGATGGTGGTGGAGGCCGAGCCCGTGCCGGTGACAGCCGGGAGACCGTATTCACGGCAGACGATGGCGGCGTGGCTCATCATGCCGCCGATATCGGTGACGGTGGCCTTGATCCTTCCGAAAATCGGTCCCCAGGACGGCGCGGTAACAGTGGCCACCAGGATTTCCCCCTGCTGCACATCGGAGAGCTGGTCCGCGTCGGTGACTACCCGGGCGAGTCCTTCGACGACGCCCGGCGAGGCTGCCATGCCGCGGAGGCCGCCGCCTTCCACCTCTTCGCCGGCGCCCAGCCACTGCTGGACCTGCTCGGTGGTGATGCCCCAGAGCATGCGGGTGAAGGGTTCGGTTATGGATTCCGGCGGGGTGTTCAGGGCCGGGGCAGGCCGGGCAGTCTTGAGCGCCTCCACGATGCCGCGGCGGCGTTCGATTTCCAGCGGCCAGTAGTCGGGGCCGATCGGTTTGGCACCGACGCCCCAGCCGGTGACCAGGTCGAAGAGGGCGTCGCGGACCTCGTTGCGCCCCAGGTAAAGGAGGTCGTCGGGCCGGGTCCAGAACCCCTCGGCGTGCATCATCCGGGAGAGTTCGCGGATCTTGCGCCAGAAGACGCCCATGGTCCAGTGCTCGATGTAGAAGTTGTGGTTCTCCACGTACGGGTAGGCGGTTCCGGCCAGGCGGCGCTTGGCATCGAAGATAGCCTGGTTTTCGCCCTCAAGCAGGTCCCGGTACTCCTCGATGATGCGGTCGCGTTCGGCAATGAGTGCTTCCACCGGGCGCATGATTTCCTGGCCCTCATCCACCCGCCGGATGTAGTCGGCGATGTAGCCAAGCGGAATCTCCTGGTGCTCGTTCCAGTACTTGTCGTGGCCGTAGAAGCCGTTGCCCACCGTGAAGTTGAACCACGGGTCCTTGGCGCCCTCGTACTGGCCCATCCAGCGGTCCCCGCCGGGGGCCGCCGCAATGGCACGCAAGGTGGCATCGACGTCGTCCGTGTTCGTGAAGTGGGGCTGCAGCTGCAGTTCCACGGCAAGCTTGGCGAGCTGCTTGAGCTCGTCGTCCGGGCGGAAGAGTTCCATGTCCACGCCCTGCACCATGGTGGCGATGGACTGGTCCGGAATGTTGGGGAACACCTGCTTGCAGAAGTTGAAGAAGTCCAGGTAGGCGATGTAGCCCAGGTTCAGGAATTCGAAGTGGTACTGCCAGTTCTGGTAGGCCAGCTGGATCAGCCGGTCATAGCTTTCCAGCAGCTTCTCGGAGCCGTCTTTGCCCTTGCCCGAGAGGATGTCCTCCATGGGCACCATGTCCGGGAGCTTGGGAAAGGAAATGGTTTCCATCTCATCGATGGTGCCCTTGACCTTGCCGTGCCACTCCGCAAGGAGCCGCTCCCAGTTTTGGAAGTAGTAGCCCACGCGCTCCTCGAACAGGGGCACGCGTGCGGCAATCTGGTCCTCGGGCACCGGAATGGGCGACATGTAGAGGTAGCCCAGGTGGACCCGGAATTCGATGCCGTTGGCGTTGGGGATCATCAGGTGCCGGGCGTTGTACTGGCCCAGGCATTTGACCGCGAATTCGCCGCCGATGGTTTCGAACGGCTTGTACACCGTGGGCCAGTGCTGGCTGTCGCAGAACCAGAACTTTGCGTCTTCCTGTTCCTTGAGCTTGTCCTGGAAGACCAGGTAGTAGGGGTAGATCTCTTCCCAGCCCTCGGCGCCGGCGGGGACCGGCAACTCGGACGGTTTGGGGAAGGACTTCAGGGACATGGCGGTCCTTTCAACTGCTGGCTCAACGGTGAGCCTGGTGGGGTAAGCGGGAGTGGGAAAAAGCGGGATTCAGAAGGACGGCTTGAGCGCGCCCGCGCTGAAGCCGCTGAAGTAGCCGCCGGAAACCACGGGCACCGTGGCGGTTTGGGTGGCGGGCTTTGAGGAGTGCACGGTTTCCGGCCGGGACTGGAGCAGGAGCAGGTTTACGCCGTCGGGAAGGTCCGCATCAAGCGCCCATTCGATGTCCTGGGGGCACTTGTAGTGCTTCTCGGCCCGCTTAGCCATCTGCGCGACGGCGGTGAGTTCGGCGTCGGTGAGGCTGCGGCGGCCGCGGCGTTCGGCGTCGACCTCCCGTTCCACCAGCGCTTTGGCTCCGGCGTCCGGGACCAGTTCGGCGTGCTTGTCGCCGAGATGTTCGGTGACGACGGCGAGGGTCACCTTGTCCAGGACGATGTTGTCCGGCGTGACCTGGCCGGAGACCACCATCTCACCCACCCCATAGGAAGAGTCGATGGTGATTTTCGAGCGGTCGCCGTTGGTGGGGTCCATGGTGATGGCCACGCCGGAAACCCGTGAGTTCACCATTTTCTGGACCACAACGGCCATGGACAGACCCTCGTTGGGGATGTTGTTCTTCAGGCGGTAGATGATGGCGCGGGACGTATAGAGAGAGGCCCAGCACTGCCGGATGTGGTCGGTGACAGCCTTGACGCCGTCCAGCCACAGGTAGGTGTCCTGCTGGCCTGCGAACGAGGCGTCGGGGAGGTCCTCGGCGGTGGCGCTGGAGCGGACGGCCACTGGGACGGGCGCGTCGAAGCGGGCCATCAGGGACTCGTAGGCGCCGATGGTGAGGCTGCGCATCGCGTTGGGAACCGGCCGGGAGCAGATGTCCTCGCGGATGGCGGCGGAGACCTGCTCCACCTGGCCCATGTCCTCCACGTCCAGGCCGGCAAGGAGCTGGTGGATGTTCCGCGTGATGCCGGCTTCTTCCATGAACGTGTCGAACTGGGCGGTCGTCACCACGAAGCCCGGAGGCACGGGCATGCCGGCGGAGGTCATGGTGACCAGGGAGGCGCCCTTGCCGCCGAGGTATTCAAGCTTCGGTTCGATGCCGCCGTCGAAGAACTGGATGTATTCGTTGCTCTGCATGGTGGTCAGGCCTTCCAGGTGACAGGAACGGTCTCGGGGACGCGGAAGGAGAGGTTTTCGCGAAAGGCAATGTCCTCCGGGTCCTCCAGCTGCAGTTTGGGGGCCAGCCGGGCCACTTCCTCGAGCGCGATCTTGGCCTGAAGCTTGGCGAGCATGTTGCCCAGGCAGTAGTGGATGCCGAACCCGAAGGAGAGGTGCTCGCGGGCGTTGGGCCGTGAGATATCGAAGTCCTCGCCGGCTTCGAACTTGCTTTCATCACGGTTTGCGGAGCCCATCAGGAGGAGCAGCTGGGAGCCCTCCCTGATGGGGACGCCACCTACTTCGGTGTCCTTGAGGGCCTTGCGGCGCCACCCGACGATCGAGCCGGCGTAGCGGAGGACCTCATCGATGGCGGCGGGGATCTTCTTGGGATCCTCGACCAGCTGCTGCCACTGCCCGGGGCGGACCAGGAGCTCGCGCAGGGCGTTGGCGATCAGGGTGGTGGTGGTCTCGTGGCCGGCGAACAGCAGGCTGTAGAGGACCGATGCGATCTCGTGATCGGAGATTTCAGCGCCGTCCTGCTGTGCCTTGACCAGGTCTGCGGTGAGGTTGTCGCCGCCCTGCTCATGGGCCACCCGGACCAGGCGCAGGCATTCCTGCCAGTACTCCACGAGATTGTGGGCGTGCGGGATCTGGTCCTCGTCGCTGAGGTCGCCCCAGGTCATGGCTGCCCGGGAATCGCTCCAGCGCTTGAACTGGTCCACCTGGGAAACGTCCGCGCCGATCAGGGTGAGGATGGTGATGGTGGGGACGTCGTAGGCGAGGTCCTTGACAAGATCGCCGCGGCGTTCCGGACGGGCGAGCATTTTTTCGATCAGGGCCACGACGTTCTGCCGGATGAACGGTTCCAGCGCCTTGTAGCGGCGGGGCGTGAAGGCCTTCTGCACCACGGCGCGGATGCGGGTGTGCTCCGGCGGACGGCGCGCGGACAGTCCCGAGTAGGCCGTGAAGCCGCCGTCCACCATGATTTTCTTCGCGGCAGGACCGCGTTCGCGGACGGGGGCCTGGGCGTTTTCGCTGGAGAAAGTCTCCCAGTCCTCGAATACGGCTTTGATGTCGTCGTATCGGGACACGACGTACAGGCCAACGCGCTCATCGAACATCACCGGCTGCTCGGCCCGGAGTTCGGCGTAGGCGGGGAACGGATCCTTCATCTGGAACGGCTCATAGCCGTGGTGCCCGGCAGGGGCTTCGGCGCCGTAGCCGAAGGGGCAGCGGCCGGCCGTTTCTGTCGACGGTGACATGGGGAACTCCTTGAAGATTGACGCCGTCCGGGCGCCTGTGCGGCCCCCGAAGGTTCTTAACCTTTAGTGTGGTCCACCTCACTGTCAGGGGACAGCTTCTGCTTCCACTGGACGGAAACCAATACTGCGCAGGTGAAGTGGGACCGCAAGGTTGGAGCGCAGGCGGGGCAGTGGGGAGATTACTCCTTTGCTGCCCGGTGCACGCCGATGAGGGTTTCCAGCGGGATGCGCGCGGTTGCCCGCTCGATTTGGGCCGAGATGCCTTTCAGGACAGGAAGGTGCCTGGTCATGGTTGAAGCCTGCGATGTGGGCAGCACCAGGCCCAAGCCGGCTCCTATCCTTCCGGTGTGGAAAACGGGTACGGCGATTGAACAGGATCCGAGCCGTACCTCCTCCATGGTGACGGCGTAACCCTGCTCCCGGATCTGGTGCAGCTCCTCAGGAAACCGGCGCGGGTCAACGTGTGTATGGGCGGTTGGCCTTTCGAGGTCCCGGTTAAGGCAGGCATCCCGGACCCAGTCGTCCTCAAATGCGAGGATGACCTTTCCCACAGCGGTGGCATGCATGGGAAGGCGGCCACCCACCCGGGACGCCCGCGGCACGCGCTTGGACCCGTAGACCCTGTCGATGTAGAGAACCTCGTGGCCCTCCCGAATGGCCAGGTGCGCCGTCTCCCCCGTGAGCGAGAACAGGTCCTGGATGTAGGGGTGGGCAGCGTCACGCAGTTGGCGTCCCGTGTTTTGGGCGAGTTCCCACAACCGGATGCCCAACTGGTAGCGGCCGTTGGGTTCGCGCGAAAGGAGCCCCCAGTCCGTGAGTTCATTGACCAGGCGGTGGGCGGTGCTCACCGGCAGGCCGGACCGGTCTGCGATGTCCGTGAGGCTCATTGCCCCGCGGGAGCCCTCAAACGCCTCCAGGATCGCAAGCACCTTTGATGTCACCGTCCGGCCAGGTTCGCGGCTGCCGCCGGCCATCGCCGCTCCTTTGTGTACGTTCCTCGCGCAGGGACCGCTTCCGCGGTCCGAACCAGAGTCTAGTCCGCTTGGGTCCGGTCGGGAGGCAGGGACCGAAGTCCGCGGCCACTGAAAGCCTTGCACCTGCCCACAAGCCGCCCATCTCGACATACGCTGGGTGGTGATGACTAACGCAACGTCCCCCGCTCCCCAGGCTGTGCCTGCCCAAACACTCCTCCTCCTGGTGCGGCACGGCCAGACGCCAACCACTGGAAAGGTGCTGCCCGGCCGGGCCGCGGGACTTCACCTGTCCGAACAGGGCCAGTCTCAGGCCCGTGAAGTAGCAGAACGCCTCGCGGGCCTGGCGGTGGATGCCGTCTATTCCTCCCCGCTTGAGCGGGCCCTCGAAACCGCCGCGCCTGTAGCCGCCCGGACCGGGATTGGCGTGAAAGAGGACCCCGGGCTGCTCGAATGCGACTTTGGCGAGTGGACCGGCGCCGCGCTCGCCGACCTGTCCGGGCTGCCGCAGTGGCGCACAGTCCAGCACACGCCGTCGTCGTTCCGCTTTCCCGGCGGGGAAAGCTTCACGCAAATGCAGGCACGCATGGTGGACGCACTCGACGAACTCCGGGCCGCCCACCCGGGGGCCGTCGTCGTGTGCTTCTCCCACGCCGACCCCATCAAGGCTGCCGTGGCCCACGCACTGGGGACGCACCTGGACCTGTTCCAGAGGATCGTCATCAGCCCCGCGTCCGTCTCCGCCATCTCCTATGCGGACGGGCAGGCGCCCGCCGTGCTGACGGTGAACTCCACGTCCGGCAGCCTGGCAGGACTGCGGACGCCATGACCCGCCCCAGCACCGCAGGAACTGCGCCCGCCCCGCCCCTCCCGCAGCAAGGCCGGGCCGGTGTCCACGCCTGAGCTGACCCTGCTGACCGAAGGCCGCGTCGAACTCCTTGCGCGGATCCCGCGCAGCAGCAACGCCACCTTCCTGGTCCGGGTCGCCTCCGGGGACCACTCGGCCTACGCCGTGTACAAGCCGGAATCGGGCGAACGGCCCCTGTCGGATTTCGATCCCGGCCTGTACCGGCGGGAGCGCGCTGCCTACCTCCTCAGCCGCCACCTCGCCTGGGACCTGGTGCCGCCCACGGTCATCCGCGCGGATGCACCGCTGGGAATCGGCTCCCTGCAGTGGTTCGTGGAGTGCGACTTCCGCGAGCACTACTTCACCTTGCATGCAGAAGCACCTGAAACGCATGCCGTACTGTCGCAGCTCGCCCTCTTCGACGTCGTGGCCAACAACACCGACCGCAAAAGCGGCCATGTACTGCGGGGACACGACGGACGCATCTGGGGCATCGACCACGGCCTGTGCTTCTCGGCAATCTTCAAGCTCCGCACCGTCATCTGGGAGTTCGCCGGCGAAGCCATCCCGGAGCCCCTGCTCGGGGACATCAGCGCGCTCGCCGGTTCCGTGCCTGCCGATGTGGCAGAACTGCTCGACGACGGCGAGGTTGCGGCGCTGCAGCGGCGGGTGCAGCGCCTGCTCCGGGAAGGGACGCTGCCGGTTGACCGGACGGGGATGCGCTACCCCTGGCCGCTGGTGTAGGCGCCGCGGCGGTCCCACCAGCGCAGCACCCGGAGGCACCGCAGTGTAGTCATTCGGCTTGCGCCCGGCGGTTCGAGGGGAAACCACTGCCTGCCCGGGTAGGGCGGATACCTTTTCCAGGTGCCGTCCGGTCTTTGGGCTGTGCGGACGCGTTCCACAGCATCTTCCAGCCGGGCGTCCGGCACTGTCCCCGCCGCCCGGAAATACTCCAGCCCCCGGAGAAGGTCGAAGTGCCAGTGCGGAGGAAACGGGAAGCGGAGGAAGCTTTCGTGGACAACTTCGCCGGAGCGGTGTGACCTGTAGAGGTGGTGGGAAAGGAAGAAATCCTGCCCCCTTGCCGTCGCTTCCTGCACGCCGGCGTGTCCGCCGGACTGCCGGTACGCCTGGAGTGCCTCAAGGACGCTGATACTCGTGTGGAAGGAACCGTGGCGGGATCCTGTCCGCCTGGCCTGGCAATTCCACCCGCCGTCGGGAAGCTGTTCGCTCAGGAGCCAGGACACTGCCGCTTCGAGCCGCGGCTCCCCGTAACGGAAGCAGGAAGCCAGGAGGACAAGCATTCCCGCAACACACGTGTCCGGAGGTCCGTGCCACAGGCTTGGTCCGCCGTCGTAATACGTGGCACCCTCCCAGAGGCATTGGCAACCGCGCACCGCCTGGGCATTACCCTCTGGAAGGCCCAACCGGTGAAGAAGGAGGAGGGTGTAGGTGGTGGACGTCCATTTGGGCAAATACAGCCCCTGGGCCCAGGTCCCGCCGTCGTCCTGTTCGCCCAGCAGCTTGGCGCCCCACCCTTCGGTTGCCACGCGGCGGCGCTCAGCGAGGACCTGCTCCTCCCCCGCCCCCTGCAGGTCCTGCAGCACCTGCCAGCGGATGGCAGGATCTCCCTCCAGCAGCCACGGGATCAGGTCAGCAGGCGCCTGGCTGCCAGCGCGCGGCTGTTGGTTTTTCCGGGTAGCCACAGCAGGCCCTTCCTCTCGGGGACCACTGCCACCAGAATAGGGCCAAAGGGTGCGGAGGAGTCAGCAGTGGGCACAGAACGGGCAGGTGCTGGAGGGACTGTCTCGGTTGTGATCCCCACCCGGAATGACGCCGAAATGCTGCAGGCATGCCTGCTGCTGCTGTCGCGTCAGAGCAGGCCGGCGGACGAGATCATCGTGGTGGACAACGCCAGCTCGGATAACACGGAAGCCGTGTGCAGCGCAGCGGGCGTACGGCGCATACTGGTGGACGTGCCGGGCATTCCTGCCACTGCGGCTGCCGGTTTCGATGCGGCCACCGGAGATATCATCGCCCGGCTCGATACCGACTCCAGGCCGCCCGCCGACTGGCTGGAACGCCTGGAGGCTGCCCTGGCGGCTGCCGGCCCCCAGTCCCTCATCACCGGGCCCGCACAGTTCTATGGCGGACGTGCATGGGCGCGCTGGGCAGGGAGGCACCTGGTCCTTGCCGCGTACTTCAGGCTCTTCGGGTTTCTCCTGGGCCACCCGCCGGTTTTCGGTTCGAACTTCGCACTTCGGCGGCCGGTGTGGCAGGAGATCCGCGGCAGCGTCGTGCGGAACAATGCCGATGTCCACGACGACCTCGATATTTCCTACAGCCTCCGCCCGGGAATGCGCGTCATCTATGACCCCGCCCTCTCCGTCGGGATCTCGGCCCGGCCGCTGACCAGCTGGGCGTCCATCCGCCGCCACCTGGCCATGACCTTGGTGACTTTCCGGGTTGAGTTCCGGGAGGAGCCACCGCTCCGCCGCCGCCTGCAGCGACTGCGGGCACGGCACCAGCGGGAAACAGCGGACGACGGCGGGTAGCGGTCAGGGCGCTCCGTCCTGCTTCGCGTACAGGGCCAGGAGGTCCCGGCTGAATTCATGCGGCGAAGTCTCGCACGGGCTGTGCCCGCCGCGGTAGACAGCTATGCGGGCGCCGATCGCCTGGGCGAACAGCCGGTGCAGCTGCAGAGGCCACAGGTCATGTTCTCCCACGGCGACGAACTTGGGGATGTCGGCGCCGGCCAGGAGTCCGCGCAGGTCCGGAACATTCTTCATCAGTTCGTAGATGTCCCGGACGGAAGCCCGCCGCGTATAGCGGAAGCGGTAATTGACGAAGCGCTGCCGGCTTCGGGGCACCCGGACAAAACTCCGGCGGATACCCCAGATCAGCAGGGCTGCACCTATCCGGCCGTTCGCCCAGCTGCTGAACCGCCCGATCCTGCTCACCCCGCGGAAACTCTGCCCGGGTTCGGGCGGGCAACTCAGGAGCGTGAGCGTCAGGAACAGCTCCGGCCGGACGGAGAACGCGATTTGCACCACGATCGCGGCGAACGAGTACCCCACCACATGGACAGGCTTGCCGGCTGTCCCGAGGACCGCAAGGAGATCGTTGACGAAGAGGTCGTAGTCGTAGTGCCGCCGCGGCGGCACCAGGTTCTCCGGTCCGGCTGCTGCAGACTCGTACTGTCCGGCCAGGTCATAACTGAGGACGAAGTAGCCGGCTTCGGCCAGGTCCGGCATCATCAGCGAAAAGTCCTCTTTGGAGCCGGTGGCCCCGGGAACAAGGACGATCCAGGGGTCTTCAGGGTTGCCCATGGTCCAGGCCGCAAGCTGGCCGCTGGGGGCTTGGATCCTGGTGGCTGCCGAACCGGGAGGGCGCCTGGTCCAGTCAACCTCACCAAGCTCCGCATCCAGCAGGGCTGCAGCATCAACGCGGGCAGAACCGAACTCTTCGGGGCTTACCCCCAACGGTTGCCGATCCGCCGTTCCCATGCTCCCAAGATAGCGCGGGCATCAGGTTTTATTGAGAGGCGTCCCCGGCGGGGGCCGAGACCCTCCTGACGAAGGCGTGCAGGCGCCGGTAGACTTCCTGGGATTCGGCGAACCGGTAGTCCTGTTGCCAGGTGTGTTCGGTGTTCGTGTTGGACCATTCGTAGATCAGGGCATCAACCGGGACATCGTGTTCTTCCAGCCTCGCGATGAAGTTGAGGTTGGCCTCATACAGGAAGTCACGTTCCGAGGTCGTGACAAAGACAGGCGGGAACCGGCCGTCCAGCCATTCAATGGGAGACATGCAGGCGGCCTCCTCCCGGAGCCGCTCCAAGGCCCTTTTGGTGGTAAAGGGCACCCGGCGGCGGTTCCCGGGCCGGGACGGCAGCAGCATACGGACGAAATTCAGGCCCATCACGAATCCGCTCTTGAAGAACACTGAGAAGTCCACCATGCTGCAGTGCTGGACAAGGCCTTTCACGTGGTCCGCGGCCACGGCGGGCTGAAGGGAATAGTGTCCGGCCAGCTCAGGCCGGAACGTTGCCGCCGCCAGCAAAGCCGCGATCTGGCCGCCGGCGGAGTCGCCGCCCAAAACCACGCATTCGGGATCGCCCCCGTAGTCTTCGATGTTGCTGCGCACCCAGGCCAAAGCAGCGTTGGCGTCATCAAGTACATGGCCCATATGGAACCGGGGCGGCCTGCGGTAGTTGACATTGACCACCACCATTCCGCCGGCCGCCTGGTTTGCGCAGTATTTGGTCAGGGCTGACTTGTCGCCGGATGTCCATCCTCCGCCGTGGAAGTACACGTAGACGGGAAGGGCGCCGTTGTGGCGGGCCTGGGAGCTGTGGGCGATTGCGAGGGGGGTGAGGACGTCGAGTTTTTGCGCGGCCACACCATCTTCTGCGTAGCTGATATCAACTGCGTAACCGATGTCTGTCCGTGGGTCCGTATTGAACCGTGCACGCTCACGGGGGCTCACGCCCAGCATCAGCAGCCGCCAGGTCCATACTGGCACGCGCCGCACCAGACCCCGCGTCCTCCGTGCCAGCGGGAAGGCGGTTTGTGGGTGGCGGACCGCCGTGGTCATTCCTTAAGGATACCGGCCGGCGCCGCCCTGCCCGGGGCGTTGCCGGGTTCTTGCTGCACCGGCAGCTCAGGCGGCATCCGTGGGCGCTGCCCTGTGGTCCACGGAAGCAGTCAGGTGATCGATTCGCTCCAGCGCAGCCGTGAGCTGCTGCACCGCTGCCCACAGGGCGGGATGCTGTTCCTCAACCTCCTGCAGCGTGGCCCCGGCAGACCTGAGGGTGGCAAGGTCGAAGCTGACATTCGTCCGCGCCCCCGCCACCGCAGCCCTCAGGGCCCCGAACCCGACGACGACATCGGCTATGAGCGCCGGGTTCCCGTGCGAGGCAAGCCAGCCCAGGTCATCGATCGCGGCCACGGCCCGTTCCCCCAGGAGGGCCGAAGCCTTGGCCGCGTCGACGGAGGCCCGGTGGATCGCCTCGTCCCGTTCGCGGCCCCGGTCCAGGCGGAAGGCGGCGCCAAACGCTTCGGACGCGGCAGCATCGCCGTCGGCCAGTCGAAGGGCTTCCTCCCGCAGCGAGAGGGCGCGCGCGTGCAGGGCGGCGAGGTCCCCCCGCTGGTGCTCCTTTGGCTCTGTGTAGCCGGCGAGCATTGAGGCGAGCGACGCCGCGATGGCCAGCATGACGCCGGTCCCGGCGCCTCCCCCAGGCGAGCCCTTCGACTCGGCCAGGGCGCGGGTCCATTCCTGGACGGTGGAACGTTGGGTGGTTACGGCATCACGTTCTGTCATGGTGTCCAGTGTGCCAAATGGCTGTCACCCAAAAAGCGGAGGGCCCCTTATTCAACCGTGGTGCCCGGCGGGCCCGAGAGCACGGTGGGAATGTATTCGAGCAACTGCAGCCTGCCATCAAACGTCCGGCTTTCCACCATCTCCAGTGCGACGTCCGGGTAGCCATCCCAGATCCGCTCGCGTCCGGTCCGCCCGGTAATCACAGGGAAAACCACCAGCCGGAACCGGTCCACCAGGCCGGCGGTCAGCAGGGAACGGCAAAGGCTGAGGCTGCCGAGGGTGCTCAAGGGCTGGCCGCCCGAACGCTTCATTTCCTTCACGGCCCCAATGGCATCCCCGGTGACCAGCTCCGAGTTCGGCCACGCAAGCGGGGCCTGGAGTGTTGAGGAGAAAGCGATTTTGCGCACCGCTGCGAGCCCGCTAAGGCTGGCCCCTTCGTCGTCGGAAAATTCCGAGTCTCCGGCTGCGGCCTGCTCTGACATGGCGGACATGAGCCGGTATGTGTTGGCGCCCATCAGGAAGGTGTAGTTCTTCTGTCCCTCCTGCTCCAGCCACGCCAGGTATTCGGGCCCCTCCAGACCCCACCAGCCGGGCCATCCCTCGGCGGAGGCATAACCATCCAGGGAAATGATGAGGTCAACCATCAGCCCAGCCGGCCGTGCCGCTGCGGTTCCGTTTTCCACTGCCGTCTCCTCCTGTCGGGCTGGCGGCCATGCTATCCCCGCGCGGCGGGGCCTTCAAGGCCCTTTTCCCTAGGCCTTGGCGTCCCCTGCCGCTAGCATGGCCGGTACCGGGCCCCGCCCTGGTGTCCCGCCGGAAAAGGAACGCCATGAACAACGTCACCTGCGATCTCACTGTTTCCCTGGACGGATTCCTCGCCGGCCCCAACCAGAGCCGTTCCACTCCCCTGGGCGACGGCGGGGAGGAGCTGCACCGGTGGATGTTCGAGGAGCCCGATGCCAACGCGGACGCGATTGCCGGCATCCTCTCCTCCGGCGCCTACATTATGGGACGCAACATGTTCGCCGGGCCGGGTCCCGGGCCCTGGGACGCTGACTGGCGAGGATGGTGGGGCGTGGAGCCGCCCTACCACGCCCCCGTTTTCGTCCTCACGCATCATCCCAGGCCTCCCCTGCAGATGGCGGGCGGCACGACGTTCCATTTCGTCGCCGAAGGCATCGAAGCGGCACTTGACCAGGCCCGGAATGCAGCCAACGGCAAGGACGTGGCCATTGCCGGAGGCGCTGCCACAGCCCGGCAATACCTGTCGGCCGGCCTCATCGACGAACTCCGGCTCCACATCGCGCCGCTGGTCCTTGGAGCAGGCGCGCGTCTTTTGGAGGGAGTGCGGGATATTAGGCTTGAACCGGCTGACGTCAGCGGAACGCGCCTCGTGACCCACGTACGCTACCGGATACTCCGCTGAGCTACCGGCCGCCTTCAATCTTGCGGCTGCGCTGCTCCTGTGCCATGGGACCGTAAGGATAGACGCCGGCCGGGGGCTGGCTCACCGTGGTCAGCCGGTTGCTTTCCTCCGGCGTGAGTTCAACATCCGCCGCAGCAAGGTTGTCAGCAAGCTGTTCCCGGGTTCGGGCGCCAAGGATGACGGACGTGACTCCCGGCCTGTCCGCCAGCCAGGCAAGGGCAACCTGGGAGGGGCTTACTCCGCGTTCGGCGGCAATCCCCTCCACGGCATCAATAACTGTCCAGGTGTGTGCGTTTTCATTGCGCGCCTTCCAGGCCTCCATTCCCCGTTCGGGGTTCTCGCCGAGGCGGGTGGCACCTGCCGGGGCCTGGTCCCGTTTGTACTTGCCGGACAGCCATCCGCCGCCCAGCGGCGACCACGGCAGCAGCCCAACCCCGGCGTCGAGCGCAGCGGGGACGATCTCGGCTTCGATATCACGGACCAGCAGGCTGTACTGGGGCTGCAGGGTCACCGGCGGGTTCCAGCCGTGCGCGCGGGCTACGTGGACTGCCTTGGTCAGCTGCCACCCAAGGAAGTTGGAGAACCCGTAGTAGGCGATCTTGCCCCGGCTCACAGCATCGTCCAGAAAGCGCAGCGTTTCTTCCAACGGGGTGATGGGGTCCCAGGCATGCATCTGGTACAGGTCCACCTGTTCCACGCCCAGGCGCCGGAGGGAGCCATCCAGGGCGCGGGTCAGGTGCCGGCGGGACGTTCCGACGTCGTTCGGTGCCGTTCCCATGGGAAAGCGGCCTTTGGTGGCAATCACCGCCTTGTCCCTCATGTCCGGCCGTTTCGCCAGCCAGCGTCCGATGATTTCTTCAGAAACCCCTGAACTGTAGACATCAGCGGTGTCAATGAAATTGCCGCCGGCGGCAAAGTAGTCATCCATGATGGTGTGGGAGGTTTCCTCCGTTGCCTCCGCACCGAATGTCATGGTGCCCAGCGCATACGTGGATACGACGGCGCCGCTGTTACCGAGGGTTCTATAGTCCATGGCTCCTCTTATTCCTTTGGATTTCCAGCCGTGGTGGCGTCCCGCGTGGTGGTGCGGATCCGGTACAGGCTGGTGGTGGCGGTGATGTAAAGGTCCTGCCCGTCGGCGCCTCCGAAGCACAGGTTGGAAACCGTTTCGGGTACGGCAACGGTGGCCAGCAGTTCAAAGTCCGGTGAATAGACCCGGAGGGAGGGTCCGGCAGACGTCCAGATCCTGCCTTCAAGGTCCACCCTGAAACCGTCGGCGGCGTGCCCTTCCCCGAGTTCCAGGATCCGTTGCCGGTGGCACGAGCCGTCACGGACGTCGTAAGCCGCGATCCGGAGCGGCACTCCATGGCCTGGACCGGCCGTGTCCGAGACGTAAAGAACACTTTCGTCCGGTGAGAACGCCAGGCCGTTCGGATACACAAGGTCGGTAATCATTGCACTGAGGGTGCCGGCAGCAGGCACGAACCGGAAGACGTAGCAGCCCCCGTACTCCTGCTCTCCTTCGTAACCTTCCTTGGTGCCGGGGAGGATTCCGTATGGCGGGTCCGTGAACCAGATGCTGGCGTCGCGCGCGATCACGACGTCGTTGGGTGAATTCAGGCGCCGGCCTTCGAAAGAATCAACAAGCCCCGTCACCGTACCGCCGCGGTCGCGTTCAACCCGGCGGTGCCCATGGCTGCACTGCACCACGCTGCCGTCGGCGTCGAGGGTCCTGCCGTTGGTGAATCCTGCCGCAAGGGCGTACTCGGTGGTGGTGCCCGCGGCCGGGTTGAACTCGAGAATGCGGTTGTTGGGAATGTCGCTCCACCGGACCGTCTGCGACGCGGGAATCCACAGTGGCCCTTCAGCCCAAATCGAGCCCGTGAAGAGGCATTCCAAGCGGCCTTCTGTCAGTCCGTCGTCCACCAAGGTCCCTTCAGAGGCAGGTTGTTGAGGCGTTGCAGAGCGTGGGCCTGCCCCGCCAACAGGGCCAGCGCATTACCGAAAACGATAGCGCGAAGGGAATCCGCAACGCCGCATTGAAGGACGCAGCCACGCGTGGTGGCGATACACGATGCATGTGGCCTGGCCGATAACGCTGCTGTAACGCCGTCCCGGGTAGAACTGGCACCGTGTGGGATCAGACGTTCACCGATACGTTCGCTGCCGCCGCTGCGCCAAAAACGCAGACCGTTCCGTGTATAAGCCAAGGAGCCCCGGATGTCCAAGCTGTTCAACCAAAAGATCGTGATACTGCGCGCGCCTTCCCTCGGCGCCACCCGTGATCCCTTCGACGGGCCGGGAGCACCGGGGCTGGAAAGCACAGCCCGGAACGTCGCCGAACGCGCTGTGGGCATGATGGTGGAGGAGGACGAGAATCCTTCCACTTCAACTCTCAACGCCCTGCGGAACGACCCCACCGTCATTGGCTTCGCCCCGGCCATGCCCATGAAGCTCATCGAACCCCTGGCGGCCGATGCTGCCGCAGCCGCTGATGCGACGTGGGGTGTCAAGGCTGTGGGCGCGGATACGTCGCCCTTCACCGGCGCCGGGGTGGTCATCTCTGTCCTGGACACCGGAATAGATGCGACCCACCCGGCCTTTGCCGGCGTCAACCTCATCACGAAAGACTTCACAGGCGCAGGCAGCGCCGACGACGACAACGGCCATGGGACGCACTGCGCCGGCACGATCTTTGGCCGCGACCTGTCAGGCCAGCGGATCGGCGTCGCACGCGGCGTCAGCACCGCGGTGATCGGCAAAGTCCTTGGGGAACCCAGCGGCGGCAGCAGTGACACGCTGGCGAGCGCCATGTTGTGGGCTGCTGACAACGGTGCCCACGTTATTTCCATGTCCCTGGGCATGGACTTCCCGGGCTGGGTGGACGAGCTGGTCAACGTCAACGGCCTGTCCATCCCCGCCGCAACGTCGATCGCCCTCGAAGGCTACCGTGCCAACGTCAGGCTGTTCGAACAGCTCGCCAACCTCCTCAACGCCCGCGCCTCAGTGGCCCAGACGACGATTGTGGTCGCGGCCGCCGGCAACGAAAGCGAACGCGCCGGTAATCCCGCCTACGAGATCAATGTTGCCCCGCCGGCCGCCGCCTACGGGATCACCTCGGTTGCCGCCTTGGCCGATGGCGGCAGCGGGCTGACTGTGGCCCCCTTCTCCAACACAATGGCGACAGTGGCGGCTCCCGGCGTCGGGGTCTTCAGCGCCTGGCTCAACGGCGGGACCAAAACGATCAGCGGAACCAGCATGGCCACCCCGCACGTGGCAGGCGTGGCGGCGCTCTGGGCTGAGCGGCTTCTTGCCCAGGGACCGTTGAGCCCGGTACTCCTGCAGGCCAAACTGATCGCGTCCGGAACGTTCAAGCCGCTCAAGGCGGGCACTGATCCGGTGGATGTGGGCGCCGGACTGGTCCAGGCACCCACGAATGCCAACTAGTTCCCCTCCTCCCCTGCCTGGGCGGGTGACTGCTGGACGGGGAGGCGTTCAGGCGAGGCGTTCAAAGGAGCAAGCCGATGGTAATTCCGGAAGATGTGATCACGGCAACCCAGTCGCGGTTCCAGGCGCGGCAGGGTCCACGGTCGGGCACGGAAGAGAAGATCGCGGCTGCCCACGCCCCGCAAGGAAGCATCCTCGACGTGGATGCGCCGGAGAGGGTGGAGCTGCGCTCCCGGCGGGTCCTCCGCCAGCCGGTGGTCATGGACGCGATCAGGACGACGGCGGAGACGACGTCGCCCTCCGCGGTTGGCGCGGATCCTGTGCTGGAAAGAATCATCGGCGGAAGCAACCTGCTGGGAATCGCGTTCCTCGAACTCGGCACGGCGGTGTCCAGGAGTGTGGGCAGGGTGATCGTCCGTGACCGGTTCCAGATCCGCTCCTTCGGCACCGGGTTCATGATCTCTCCCCGCCTGGCCCTGACCAACAACCATGTCCTCAGGGACGCGGAGTCCGCCCGCCACTCGCGGCTGGAATTCAACTTCCAGAACGGCCTCAACGGCCTGCCCCTGGCCACATCACAGTTTGACCTGGAACCGGACACGTTTTTCCGGACCGACGCCGGCCTTGACGTCACTGTGGTGGCGGTGGCCGCACGCTCACGCGCCGATGGGACGGGTGCCTCCCTGCCGCTGGCCAGCTTCGGCTTCAACCGGACTACCAAGGAGCAGGGCAAGATCCTGCTGGGCGAGTCCATCAACATCATCCAGCACCCTGAAGGGCAGGAGAAACAACTCGCCCTGCAGCAAAACGAACTCATCGACCGTTTTGACCAGTTCCTGCACTACCGCACGGACACCTCGCCCGGCTCCTCCGGTTCACCGCTTTTCAACAACCAGTGGGAAGTCCTGGGGCTCCACCATTCCGGCGTGCCCGCCCGCAACGAAGCCGGAGACATCCTGACCGTGGACGGCACGGTTTGGGATGCAACCCAGGATGAGCTGAAGATCCAATGGATAGCCAACGAGGGGGTCCGCATCAGCAGCATCCTGGCCTGGCTCGGCACGCACGCCGATGCAATGAACGTCCAGGAACGGGCCCTGCTGGAGGACGTCCTGAACCCGCCTTCCCTGCCGGTGGAACCGCCGGCTCCGGTTCAGGAACAGCAGGACACGGCCCGGACACAGCCCGCAGCGCAGCACTCTGCCGCCCTTGCAGGGGAAGGGGCCGTCTCCGTTACTATTCCCCTGCACATCACGGTCCGGCTCGGAACGGCGCAGGGTCCGGTTGATGCCGCTGCGGGCAGGAGCAACGTGCCGGCCGCGGCAACCGCCGTAGAGGCTGTGGCCATAGATCCCGATTACCCCCGGAGAAAGGGCTACGACGCCGAATTCCTGGGCACGCCCGTCCCCTTGCCGGTCCTCACGGCCGAGCAACGTGCCGATACCGCCCTTAACCAGGCGGCCGCCCCCGGGCAGGACCCCACCGTCCTGAATTACCATCACTTCAGCCTCGTCATGCAGCGCACCAGGCGCCTGGCGCTCTATACCGCCGTGAACGTGGACGGCCACCTCAGCAAGTCGCCCAAACGCGACCGCAACAAGTGGTACTTCGACCCCCGGCTGAAGCGCTCCGAGCAGACCGGTGAAGACCTCTATGCGGACAATGACTTTGACCGCGGGCACCTGGTACGCCGCCTCGATCCGGCCTGGGGCCCGGATGACGTGGCGCTCGCCGCCAATGACGATACCTTCCACTTCACCAACTGCTCCCCGCAGCACAAGAAGTTCAACCAGGGGGCGTCGCTGTGGGCCGGCCTCGAAGACTATCTCCTGGACCGGGCGAGAGCCGAAAGGCTCCGGCTCACGGTGTTCACCGGCCCGGTTTTCGCGGCCGGCGATCCTGAATTCCAGGGAACGCGGATCCCGCTGGCATTCTGGAAAATCCCGGTGTTCCGGCGGCCCGGCGGAAGCCCTTCAGCCTCCGGGTACATGATCAGCCAGCATGAATTGGTGGAGGATATGCTCCGGGAGGCTTTCACCCCCGCCACGTTCCAGGTCCCGGTCCGCAGGATCAGTGAACTCACCGGCCTGGATTTTGCGCACCTCTTTGACTGGGACCCCATGGACAACGAGTTCACGCCTCTCCCCGAGGCGTTCGAAGCCCTGGCCACGCCAACGCCCGCCCGCGAACTGCACAGTTTCGACGACCTGCTGCTGTAGCTGTCCAGGCGACCTTGACGCGTACTGGGGCCAGGCGTATACCGGAGTTGTCATAAGGCTGGCCCCCGCTGGGGTGCCAATGGAGCCGGCTGCCCTTGGTCTCAAAAATCAGAAAGTGGGAGTTGTCATGGGTAGCGATCGCTTTGCTGTGCTGCGCGAACAGGTCCGCGGGCAGGTCATCGAAGAAGGAGATGCGGACTACGACGCCGCGCGCAGTGTCTATAACGGCATGATCGACCGCCGCCCGGTAGCCGTGCTGCGCGTCTCCCAGGTCGCAGACGTCATGGCCGCCATCCGCTTCGCCCGCGGCCTCGGAATTGAAGTGGCCGTGCGCGGCGGCGGTCACAGCGCACCCGGCTTCGGGACCGTCGATGGCGGCTTGGTCCTGGACTTCTCTGCCCGCCGGGGCGTCCGCGTCGATCCCGTGGGGAGGACAGCCCGCGTGGAGCCAGGCGCGACCTGGGCGGATTTCAACCACGCGACGCACGCGTTCGGACTGGCGAGCACCGGCGGCATCATCGGCTCCACAGGCGTCTCAGGCCTGACCTTGGGCGGAGGCATCGGCTACCTCGCCCGGAAGTACGGACTGGCGTGCGACAACCTGGTCGCCGCGGACGTCGTCCTCGCAGATGGATCGTTTGTGACGGCCAGCGAAGCAGAAAACGTCGACCTTTTCTGGGCACTCCGCGGCGGAAGCGGCAACTTCGGTGCCGTGACGTCCCTGGAGTTCCGCCTCCACCCGCTGGACATGGTCCACGTCGGGCTGATTTTCTTTGATGCTGCCATGGGAGCCGCTGTGGGTGCTGCCTACCGGGAGTGGATTGCCTCGGAACCGGAGGAGATGGGCGCGTTCCTCGGATTCCATCAAGGTCCCCCGGTTCCTTTCCTGCCTGAGGAATGGCACGGGAAGCCAGTGGCCGTGATTGCGGGCATGTGGACGGGCGATCTGGAAGCGGGACCACCACACTGGCAGGCCATGCTCGACGCCGGTCCCGCGCTGGGAAGCTTCTTCGCCCCGATGCCGTACCCGGCCCTTAACATCATGTTCGATGGACTGAGCGGCGTCCCCGGGCTGCAGGGCTATTGGAAGGCCGATTTCCTCCGGAACCTCAGCGACGAGGTGCTGCGCACCGCCGTCGAATATGCTCCGGGAATCCCGACCGTCCACTCAGCGAACCACTTCTATCCCATAGACGGTGCTGTCCAAAGGGTGGCGCCTGAAGCCACCGCCTTCGCATACAGGGACGTGAAGTTCGCCCCTGTTATTGCCGGGCAGTGGCCGGAGCCATCCGAAAATGACAGGAACATCGCCTGGGTTCGTGACTACTGGGCGGCGCTGCACCAGTACTCAGAGCCCGGCGGCTACATCAACTTCCAGGACGCCGACGACCAGTCCAGAATTGAGGATACGCTCGGGTCCAACTATGCGCGGCTGGCGGAGCTGAAGGCCAAGTACGACCCCGACAACTTCTTCCACGTCAATCAGAACATCACTCCTGCCGCTCCAGGCCCCGGACCGGCGGACGCCGTTCCCCGGCCTACGCAAACGCGGACGCAGCCGCCGCCAGAGACCGAAGGCGCCAAGCAGGAGACCATCCCGCCCGGGGCGGCGACCGCCCAGTGACCTGTCCGCCAGTGACCTGTCCGCCGGCCGGAGGTCGCCGTGCCCGTCAACGCCCGGATCTTTGCGCTTAGACATCGAGGAGCAGGGCGGGGGCTTGTCAGCTTCCGCCGCGATCAACGGACCGGCGGATACCGACTATCCTGACGGCGACACCCGTCAGGACCAGGGCTATCCCCGAGGCCATCAAAATCCAGACCGGCACCGCAGCGGCATCGATCGTCCGGTAACACTCTGCCGCTAATCCAGTGGTAAGCAGTTGAGCATCGGACAGTTCGGCTCCTCTGCTGGACGGGACCAAGGGACTGCCGCATAAGGGGGCCACCGCCTTCAGGCCTATAACGAAACTCAGCAAATACAAGGCGAATCCCACGGCTATTGTGAGTATCCAGCCGCGCCGCTGGGCAAGTTCCCGATTAATGTTCCTGGTCGCGTCGCCCCGAGAATCTCGAACCTCCATGCTCAGAGCTTAGCGGGCCTCCGCGCCGCTGGCCCCGGAACGGTAGTGGCTTCGGCGCCTGTGTTGTTGAATCTGATTCCTGCCGGAACGCTGGTGTTAGCGGTTGAGCGTATGTCCTTCGGCGTCGAGATAGTCCCGCCAGGAGCGTTTCGGGGTCCAGCCCAGCATCCGTTGCGCCTTCGCACTCGAGATCCCGGAAGCATCAATACGGCCTAGTTCGCGAAGTTCAATCTTGTCACCGTAGTACTTGTTCAGGACCTCGGCGAAGTCGTGGCCGCCCACATTGTCAGGGGAAGCGATGTAGAAAACCTCATGTCCGGGCAGGTCTGACTCGGTGGCCAGGACGATGGCGTCGGCGAGGTCATAGACATCGACGTAGCTCCATAGATTGGGGCTCAGGACTGACGCGTCACGGACCTGCGGCCCGAGGTTTGTCTCGAAGTTGCCTTCGAACTGGACCCAGCTCGGCCGGATGGAAATGCAGCGGATGTCGGAGCGGGCGATTGCGGCGTCCATAAGCTGCTCGCCAAAGTGCTTGGAGAGCGCGTAGGGATCCTGTGGCCGGATCGGGTGTTCCTCGTCCACCGGTGCGTAGTCAGGGAGGAAATCGCGCTCGGGGAAGAAGAACCCGGGGACAGTCTCACTGGAGATGTAAACGAAGCGTTTCACGCCAAATCGAATGGCGGCCTCAAGCACGTTGAAGGTCGCCATGAGATTGGTCTGGAAGACGACGTGAGGCGGATGACCAGTGGGTTCCGGGATCGCAGCGACGTGTACGACGGCGTCCACTCCCTTGACGACGGAGTACGCTTCCCCTGCGTCGGTGAGGTCGGCCATCATGTACTTCGGTGTGCCTTCAGGCTTGCGTTCAAAGCCGGGACGAGTCAGATCGGTGGTGAGCACTTCGTGCCCGGCGTCGATCATCGCCTGGGTAGCGGCACGACCGACCTTTCCATGAGCGCCGGTGATAAGGACCTTCATGATGTCTCCTGGGTGGTTGTTCGGGTTTGGCACAGGGAAGGCTGGGTATGAGGCACCTCAACTGGTTCCAGCCGACCACCGATACTGCCCTGCCATCGGCGGGGCCTCCTGCCTAGCCGATCATCCCCTGCCTTGAGGGGTGGGCGCCGCCGGAGTGCTACTGACTCCGGCGGCGCTGTCCCATGGGGGTCGTGCGTTACGGAGGGTCAGCGGGCACCGAGGAGGTGTTCGATGGCGAGTTGGTTGAGGCGGACGAAGGCGAAGGAGCGTTCGGCTGCTTTGTTGGCGTCGAAGTCTTCGAACGCGGTGGTGTCCGCGAGCAGGTCGGTGGTGGTTTCGCCGGCGGCGAGGGTGGGTTCGCCGAGTTCGCCGACGCCGGAGGTGGCCAGGGCTGCCTGGACTTCGGGGTCTGCGCGGAAGGCCAGGGCGCGTTCTTTCAGGAGCAGGTAGGTGGCCATGTTTGCTTTGGCTGATTCCCAGACGCCGTCGTAGCCGTCGGTGCGGGAGGGCTTGTAGTCGAAGTGGCGCGGCCCGTCGTAGCGGGGGCCGCCGTTGGGGAAGCCGTTTTCGAGCAGGTCCACGGTGAAGAACGCGCTGGTCAGGTCGCCGTGGCCGAAGACGAGGTCCTGGTCGTACTTGATGCCGCGCTGGCCGTTGAGGTCGATGTGGAAGAGCTTGCCGGCCCACAGGGCCTGGGCGATGCCGTGGGTGAAGTTCAGCCCGGCCATCTGCTCGTGCCCGGTTTCGGGGTTCAGGCCCACGATGTCGCCGTGTTCGAGCTGGGCGATGAACGCCAGGCCGTGGCCCACGGTGGGCAGGAAGATGTCACCGCGGGGCTCGTTCGGCTTGGGCTCCAGGGCGATGCGCAGGTTGTAGCCCTTGTCCTTGATGTAGGCCGCGGCGGTGTCCACGCCTTCCTTCATCCGGTCCAGGGCCGCGGCGAGGTCCTTGGACCCGTCGTATTCGCTGCCTTCACGCCCGCCCCACATCACAAAAGTCTCAGCACCGAACTCGGCGGCCGAATCGATGTTGCGCAGCACCTTGGACAGGGCGAACCGGCGGATGGAACGGTCGTTGGAGGTGAAGCCGCCGTCCTTGAACACCGGGTGGCTGAACAGGTTGGTGGTCACCATGGGCACCTTCAGGCCGGTCTCGGCCAGGGCTGCCTTGAAGTTCTTCAGGATCAGCTCCCGCTCCGAGGCCGTGGCCTCGAACGGGACCAGGTCGTTGTCATGGAACGTGATGCCGTACGCACCCAGCTCGGCCAGGCGGTGGACCGCCTCAACAGGGTCCAGGGCCGCGCGCGTGGCGACACCGAACGGGTCAGCACCGGTCCAGCCAACGGTCCACAATCCAAAAGTGAACTTATCAGCCGGTGTAGGGGAGAGAGTCATGATGCGTCCTTGCAGTCGGGGGTCCCGGTAGTTCCCGGTTTAGTTTACTGCCTGAACTATATATGCGTGATGCCGTGGGGTCAATGCCCCGCGCTCCACCGCGTCCGGTTGGCGCCCGCCCACATGAAAGGGATACTCGTAAAGGTCAATGCGAATAAACTGCGCGTTCCGGCGCCGCGGCAAGGAGACATGCAGTGTTAAGAATCGGAATTTTGGGTGCCGCGGGTATCGCGCCTGCGGCCGTCATCCGGCCCGCCAGGCGGCGAACCGACGTCGAGGTCGTTGCGGTAGCCTCGCGCCGAATAGCGTCTGCCCAACAGTTCGCGGAGCGCCATCGGATTGACCGTTTCTACGGCGATTACTCAGCGTTGATGTCCGACCCCGACGTTGATTTGGTCTACAACGCGTTGCCACCTTCCGAGCACGCCAGGTGGTCGATCGCCGCTTTGGAAGCAGGAAAGCATGTGCTCTGCGAGAAACCCTTCGCCATGAATGCGGACGAGGCTGCGCAAATGCTGGAAGCGGCGCAGTCGACTGGGCACCGCCTCATCGAGGCCTTTCATGACCGCTACCACCCTCTCAGCGCGGAACTCGATGCCGTCAAGGCCTCCGGCGAGCTCGGGGAGATTTTGACACTGAGCGCAGACTTTTCAAGCTCGAACCCGTTCGATCCGGCGTCTCTGCGGCACGATCCGAGGCTGGGAGGCGGATCGCTGATGGACCTCGGCTGCTACCCGGTTCACTGGGTGCGGGCATTCATGGGCGAGGAACCAACCGTAGTCCGGGCGAGCGGGTCGCTTAATCCCCTTGGCGCGGACCTCAGCGTGGCAGCGGACCTCCAGTTTCCCTCGGGAGCAACAGCGCTCATCACATCCGCGATGCTGGAAGAGCCCGGGCACCTGAACTCATCCCTCGAAGTGGTCGGCACTCAAGGGACACTCGTCGTCAAGAATCTGGTCTTTCCTTCCAGGGGGCACTCCATCACCCTGAGCCATAACGGGCTGGACCGCATCTGGACGGTACGAGGCCTTGAGACCTACGACCATCAACTGGAGGCCATTGTCCTTGGTCTTCAGTCAGGCCAGGAGTTGCTCACTGAGGGCCCCGATAGCGTTTCCAACATGAAGGTCATCGACCTAATCTACGCTGCCGCAGGTTTCGGCCCTGTGAAGTAAGGATGCCGCCCTCCCGGCAGCGACAGGCCTGGCGAAAACCGCTAGAGAAACCGCAGCTCGCTGGTCCAAACTGCGATCCAGATCCACGGGAACACGCAAATTCATCGCGGATGATGCAATCGCCCTGCCAATGTCGTCCCGGCCCTCATTCAGCTCCGCAATGTCTTCGCGAAGCAGCTTGAGAAGGGGATGGCTGTGTCATATGGCGGGTATATCGGGATAGGGGTATAGCCGAGCTTTCGGTACAGTTCCACGGCTTCTGGCTGTTTGTCTCCGGTCTGCAGGATGAGCCGACTGGCGCCCGCTTCGACGGCGAGCCTTTCCACGGCGGACATGAGGACGGTGGCCGCACCCTTGCCCCGGGCTTCGGGCAGGACGATGACTCGTTTGACTTCGAACTCGTCCCCAAGGCGCCTCAGCGAAGCGTGGCCCAGCGCGGTTCCTTCCGGATTGAGCACCAGAACGGTGGCAAGGATTTGCTCCGGGGGAACGTCCAGGGCGGCACGCGACACCGAAGAAAGGCGGGGAAATTCCTTGGTGGCGTAACGGGCCAGCAGCTCGGTGCTGAGGGCGCCACGCAGCTCGACGGCGCGGCCGTCGTCGAAAGGTACGACTTCAGTCGTGAGTAAGAAATTGCCGGGGCTCATTGTGGATAGTTCCGCTTCCGTGTTGGCGTTAAGTTTCTTCTTTGGATCCCGGCTACGCCCGGAACTTGAGCACTACTCCGGCCCCATAAACCACCGAACGCGCGAGTTACTTTGGTCCGTTTGCCGCGATCACGTTGTCCAGTGCCGTCATTGCGATAGTGGTCAACTCCGCCCGCGGGACTCCAGCCTGGCCAATGACTTCCATGCCGCGGGTCACGGCCAGGAAGAAGGAAGCCAAACCGTCCAGGTCAGCGGATTCCGCCAGTTCGCCGCTCTCCTGGGCGTCCGCTAGGCAGTTTCGGTAAATCCTCCGTAACTCGTGGAAAGCCTCCAGGGCGGACCGCGCCACCTCGGTGTCGCGGTCGGCGAGTTCCACCGTTGCCTTCAGGAACAGCACCTGTCTGCTGCTGCCGGCACTGAAAGTGATGGCCAACTTGAGCAGGTGGGCACGGATCCGCTCCAAGGGAGTTGCTTCATTTGATCCGAGGGCTTGATCAACTGCTGCCACCGCGTCGGCCGCATCGGATTTCAGCGCACGCAGGAACAGCTCGCGCTTTCCCTCGAAGGCGTTGTACAGGCTTTGTTTACCGATCCCGGTAGCACGCACCAGGTCGTCCATGGTGGTTCCACCGTATCCGTTGGAGGAAAAGGCCTCCCCCGCCAGCGTAATGACGTCCCGCTCCTGGAATTTCCGTGGCCTGCCCATGCGCTACACCCTAAGCGTTCTTGACAGGTTAGTCCAAAACTCCTATATTTGACTAAATGGAACAAAATCGCGAAGTAACCCAGTCCCTGGTCACGACCTTCCTCCAGAAAGTGGGTGGGCAGGATGCCGACGCTATTGCCAGCCTCTTTAGTGACATCGTCGACTGGAACGTCCCCGGAAACCCCGCTCTCCCCTGGATTGGAGCCCGCACCGAAAAACCACAGGTGGCCGACTACTTCCGTACCATGTGGGGGCAGTTTGCCGGCCCAGGTTCGGCGGTTGTGCATTCGATCCTGGTGGACGGCAGCGATGCCGTGGTCCTGGCAACCATCGCCAACAGCTCAGCATCAACGGGACGGGCATTTGAAACACCCGTCGCCATGCATTTCCACGTCGAGGCCAACAGGATCACGAAGCTGCACCTGTATGAAGACTCATGGACCGTGAATAAGGCCTTTGCCTGATTCTCGTCGCCCCCCGGAATGGACTTCCGGCCTCCAGAAACCCTGCCCCTCCGAGGGATCTGTCAGGCGGGGTGCCAGCTATCGTTCACCTCTCCTTCCGTGGGGTGGGTGATGGCTGCGGTAAGGCGGACGATCCGTCCAGCGGGTATCCACAGACCGATCGCTGTCCCCTGCGGGTCCCTCGACCGCACGGCCATGATCTCTGCGCCCCGTGGTGGCACAGGGGACCGCCGTGTCGGAATGTCCGGAAGCTTCCAGGAGCCGCGCAAGGGACGGCGCCTGATGGGGTCCGGCGGGATGCTGCCGGGCAGTGTAGCGACGACCGTGAGGACGTGGCGCGGTTCGGTCGCGGCATCGGCACTGGTCAGCAGGCTCGCAACATAGCCGCGACCGGCAATTCGCACCACGTCAATGATCTTCAGGGTCAGATCGGGCCGCGGCTCGACCCAGCCGGGGATGAGCAGAGTTTGCTCCGCGACCCGCCCAAACGGGTCGGCCACGCGCACGGTTGCCTGGACCGGCACCGACGGGTCGCCGCGGCGGCCCCAGACCAACAGCGGCGTGCGCCCGGCCGCGCGCGGCAGCCGCTGCACGACGGGGCCGGCGGTGGTGTCGGGCGGGGAAGACTCGTCCGCCACCCGCGCGGTCGCCTCGAGCGGCTGGACCGGACCGGTGACCGCGCCCAGCGTCACCTGGACCGTATGCGACCCGGCAGGCACCACCCGGTCCGCGGCGGTGGTCGCCGTCCTAACCAGAAGCCCGGTATGGTCGGCCCCCACCACCTCCGCGACCAGCGGGTCGAGCTGCGGCGCCGCCGGGGGCAGGACGACGGCGGCGACTACGTCCGAGGCCGGCGACACCAGGCCGCGGACCGCGGAGACGGGCACCGTGCGCTCCGGCACGGCGACGGCCCGCAGATGCCACGGCTCCCAGGAGGGCGGCAGGTCGCCGGACCACTCTGCGGTCCAGACCCGCTGGCGGGTGATCGGGTCCAGCCGCGGATCCGCCGTCACCGGGTCGAATGCGGCACTGGCCGGCACGTGGGCCAGCGGCGGCCCCATGGTCAGGTGGTCGCGAGCCGCGAGCTCGGACCGCGTCGCGAACACTTCGAAGGCGGTGACTGGGATCGGCGAGGCCGCCTCAATTGCCACGGTGAGGCTGCCGTCGGGCTGGACGGCAGGCCGGATGAGCGGGATGGCGGGCCGCCGCAGCCGCGGCGCGGCCACCGCTTGCAGGTGGGCGTGCGCGGGCAGGCCGACTCCCCCGGCCGGCCAGGGCGACTCGACCCCTGTGGTGGTGACGGCAGTGACGAGGAACAGGTGGATGTCCTCGCTCCCCCGGGCAAGGGCCAGGTCGGCGGCGGCGGGGACGGCGGGCACCTCGGCGGCCCGGCGGAAGCCGAGGGGGCGCTGGGCGGCGGGCGCGGCGTCGTACAGGTTCCACAGCTGCTGGAGCCGGACGCCGAGCGGGAGTGTCCGCTCCGGCGGACTGCCGGGCGCGAGCCGCTGGCGCAGCGTGGTCTCCGAGGCTTCCCAGACGACGACCCGGTCCACGTGCGGGCCAGCCAGTCCTGACCAGCCCACCTTCACGTGGGACACGCCCTGCGCATCCGGGGTGCTGCCCATCGGCACCCCGGGCGGCAGCGGCGGGGGCGTCGGCACGGCGGGGACGGGGCTGCCCGCGACGGCCGTGGCGGGTTGTCCGGGCACGGGCACCCAGACGCTGGGGGCGGCGATGCCCGGCGCGGTCTGCCGGGCCCAGACCTGGACTCCCCAGCGCGAGACCGCCCCGAAGTCCAGGCCGGGCCCGGGCACCATGAGTCGGTAGGAGCGCGCCTCGCCGCCCTGCTCCGGGGCGCCCCAGCCCGGCGCGACCGAGCCGTCCTCGCGCAGCGGCACCACGGTCCCCGCAGACGCCGTGGCCGCGTCGCCGGTGAACGTGAGGGTGCTGGCCAGCCCGAGGTTGGGCGCCGGCGGGGGCAGCGTCGGCGGCGCCCCGAACGGGGGCGGCGTGGCGCCGGTGGGCATCGGGTAGAACAGCGCGCGCAGCTCGATCGCCGCGGGCGTGCGCTGCGTCCACTCCGTGGCCAGGTTCACGGTCAGCATCGAGGGGCAGACCGGGGATCCCGCGTACGTGGCCACGAGCTCCAGGTGCGCGAGCCGCGGCGGCGCCACACCTGGCGAGGAGGTGGTCAGCTCCACGTCCTCCCAGCGCGACCAGACGCCGAAGATGTCGCACTGCGCGACCCCGTACCCCCGGTCGATCGACCCGTCGACCGGCAGCTCCTGGTCGCCCTGAACCACTTTCGGCCGGTCCGCGCCGGCCAGGGTGGTGCCGTCGGCGTCGGGACGGGGAATGGCCCGCGGCTGGGACCCGCCGAGCAGCCGCTCCGGGATCAGGTCCTCGGCAGACCCCGCGCCGTGACGCCAGCCGGCGAAGGCATGCGCCACCGGCCCGGTCATCGTCGCCAGCCGCGGGCCCGGCCGCCAGCTGACCTCAATCGCCTCGCGGAACGGCCCGTCGGGGAGCGCGGGCGGCAGCAGCGCCGCCCGCGCAGCCTGCAGGTCCACGACCGGCGGTACCACCTCGTGCCGCTGCACCGGCGGGACGTACGCCGCTACCTCGACGCCGTCCCCGAGGAGAGAGCGCCGGTAGTGCCCGGTGACCAGGTACTCGAGCTCGCCCTGCCGGTCGGGCATAAGCTGCGCCAGGTCGGCGGCCCGGTAGGCGGTGCCGAAACCCGTCGCGAGGTTCGCCGCCGGGTCGGTACCCGCGGCCAGCAGCAGGAGGGCGAGCGGCTTGAGCCGGGCGGTCGCGGGCTGGTCGGCGGCGGTGCCGTCGGCGCGGGAGGGAGGGTCGACGGCGCGCCGGTCCTCGAGCGCGTGCTGATCCGTCTCGGCTGTCCCGGACGCGTAGAGCGGCCGCAGCTCGGGCAGGAGGAACTTGCGGGTCTCCTCGACCAGCCCGTCGGGGTCCGACGGCTTCCACGGCGGGGCGGCCCGGCCGGTCTCAGTCACGGGGTACCAGCCGAGCGGCACCCCTGCCCGGTCGATGCGCTGGGCGGCGGCCTTCGGCGGGGCGGCCGGCGCGACGAGGAGGCCCTGCTCGTCGGGAACGTACTCGCCGAGCTCGTGGCCGTCGACCGGCAGGCCAACGCGCTCGAGCGGCTGCCAGTCGTCGGCGGCGACCACCTCCTGCACGGGCTGGATCCGCACCGCGAGGGCGTGCGCGTTGACCAGGACGGCGTGGGTGGCCGCACCCGCGCTGGCGGTAAGCGTCACGGTGGGGCTGCCGGCAGACGCCACGGCGGCCGTGCCGACGGCGCCGGCCGGCTCCAGTCCGGTCCGCAGCAGGAACAACGCGACCGGCCGTACCGGGTCCTGCACCTGGCACCGGACCTGCACGTGCGCGGCCTCCTCGCCGCCCCACCAGACCAGCTCCCCCTCGTCGACGGGGACTCCCACCAGACCAGCTCCCCCTCGTCGACGGGGACTCCCACCAGCCCGGCATCCTGCAGCCGGCGGTCCCGCACCGGCCGGGCCCACACCGTGAAGGCATCGCGTGGCACGCCCAGGTCTGCGGAGCAACCCCAGGCCAGCCGGGTATCCGGGCCGCGCTCCTTGAGCCGCTCCAGCAGCGCGTCGTCGATCCCCTCGCCGTGCCCGGCCCGCAGCATGCGGCGGGCGATGTCCAGCCAGTCGAGCCGTGCGCCCACGGCCCGGAACTTCCTCACGTCGTGCGCGCGCATCAGAACTCCACCTCCCACGGTGCCCCTGTCAGGGTCACGTCGACGATCGTGACGGCCCGGCCCGGGTCGGCCGCGAGCGGGTCTGGGGCCTGCACCAGTTCGAGGGTCAGGCGCCGGCCGCGCTGCCCCGCGGCCAGCAACACCATCGCCCGGGTGCCGCCGGGCCCGCTGACCACCCGCCCGACGCTTGCGGCGGCCCCCGGGTCCGGGGGCGTCACGGCCGGCCGCACGTCCAGCCAGGTCGCCGGCCGGGCGGCCCACCACGCGTGCGAGGGGTCGACGCCGTCGGGCGGCGAGCTCAGCTGGACCGGCATGACGCGCTCCCGCACGAGCTGCTCGGAGCACTCGATGACGACGGCGAGCGGCTGCGGAACGGCGTCGGCCGACCACCAGACCTGCACCGCCGGCGCGGACGGGGTCTGCGGGACGGGCAGCCCGGCCAGCTGCACGGCGTCGTCCCACTCCCGCCCGGTCGGCCTGTCAGGCAGCCCGGCCAGCGGGGCGGCGTCGCGGACCAGGCGGTGGTCGATCGGCGCCGGCGCGATCCACGAGGCCAGATGGTCGGGCCCGTCAAAGCGGGAGGTGGTGAAGTTCGCCCGGTGCACCCGCTTCCGCGGCCCGGCGCCGCCGGCCGGCACCGCATGGATATCGAGGAGGTAGTCGGTCAGCGGCTCGAGCTCGTACGCCAGCACGATCTCTTCAACCTCCCGGGTGACGTTGCCGGCCTCGATGCACTCGAGGGCGTCCACGAGCTCCCCGACGGCCCGGTCCCACGGATTGAGCACGACGGCGTTGGCCTTGGGCTGCAGCACCGAGCCGGCGGCGAGCACCGCCTCGACGGGCAGCACGAGCGCCTGGCCAGCGACTCCCCCGCCCGGCGGGACCGGGTGGTGGCCCGATGCGGCGAGCACGGTCACCTCGAGCCTGTGGTCGTAGGCATCGAACAGCCGGAGCACGTTCTGGGTGGCGAGAGTGATCCGCAGCGGCTCCCGGCAGAACACGCCGGCATCGCCCATCCCCGGGTTGGTGTCGAGCAGCCACGGCCCCAGGTCGGCGGGGACCTCGGACGCCGGGGCGGTCGCGAACCGGAAGGTCTGCGTGTGCTCGTCGGCGAAGGACGGTGTCCGCGTCGGGACCTCGTCGCCGGTCTCGACGTCGTACGTCCAGCCCACGGTGACGTCGTAGGTCTGCCCCGGCTTGAGCAGGGCGTGGTCGGAGGGGTCCTGCGTCAGGCCGGTCTCGAGCGCGTCCCGGTCGCGGGAGACGACCGTCTCGTCGTACTCGTACCGGCGCACCTCGGCCCGGCTCAGGCCCGCAGCCGCGACCACCCAGTAGCGCTGGGCGCGGATCTGCTGGCCGTGCTCCTCGCCCCAGCCGACGACGACGGCGGCCGCACCCTCCGGCAGCTCCTCCCAGCGGATCAGGGCGGGCATCGGCCGGTCCCGGTCGGCCCCGGCGATCTTCGCAGCCATGCGCCCGGCCAGCTCGACCGGCTCCGCCCAGGGCCCGTCGTGGGCGACCCAGCGCTTTGGCAGGGGGTTTGCGGGGCCGACCATCGCCGCCCAGTCCACCTCGCGGCGGTCGAGGGCCTCCCCCGCCGCCGAGCGGACCTCGACGAGCAGGGTCCGGTGCTTCTCCCGGGGAACGAGCAGCAGCAGGTCGAACGCGGCGAGGTCCTCCCCGAGCGAGAACGCGACGGCGTCGGCCAGCGGGTCGGGCCGCCAGCCGGCCTCCTGCCGGGCCCGCTCAACGAGCTCCCGGTCGGCCTGGCTGCCGGTCAGCGGCTCGCCGTCGGTGCGCACGGGCGAGGCGAGGATGCGTCCCTCGCAGCCCTTGAGCCGGCCGGCCTCGGGGTCGGGGCTGCGCTCGAGCCAATGCCCGGCCACGTCGTTGACGGTGGCGCCGGCGGCGAGCAGCTCGGCCAGTTCGGCGTAGGTGGCGGCCCCGGCACCCGCCCAAGTGGTCGGGTCAAGGGGGCCGTTGTCCCGGCCCCAGCGGCTGAACGGGTCCTCGGGCGGGGTGCGGTCGGTGGGGCAGGCGACGGCGTCGCCGGCCACCTCGGCCGGGGCTCCGCCCGCGAGCAGGTCCGCTGCGGCGTCCCCCGTGCGCCACTGTTCAGTGACCCGGAGCCGGCGGCCAGCCGGGGCAGTCCGCAGCAGCCCGTCGGGGTCCGGCCACAGCACCGGATCGAGCCGCCAACCGGTCGCGCTGGGCCCGAGCGCCTCACCCAGGAAGGTCCAGAGCTGCGGCTGGGGCGGCGCGGCCGGGCGGCAGACGGTCCCCCAGCGGTGCTCGACCTGCTCGCGCAGCACCTCGCCATACGTGACGGTGCTGGTGAACGGCGTCGGCAGCCAGTGCAGCAGGGCCAGCGCCGGCGGCTCGGCAGTGGACGAGCCGGGCGCCGACGCGCTCCACCAGACCGACGGCGTCATGCCCGCGGTGAGGGCGCCGCTGAGGGTGACGCCCGTGACCTTGTAGGCCCACCAGCGCTCCCCGATCCGGCGCCAGGCGCCGGGACCCGCCGCCCCGGTCGAGCCGAGCGGTGCCTGGCCCAGCACGCTCAGACCCTCGGCGTCGGGGGCCACCTGGAACCTGAGCACGGGGACGGCATCAAGCGGCACGGTCGGCACCTCGCCATGGACGATGGCACCGTCCACCCCGGCGGCGTGGCCGACGGTCGAGTCGGCGGGCCGGCCGGCGGTGCCCTCGAGCAGCGCCGGCGTCCGCCCGGCGAGGGACAGTCCGGCGACGAGGTCGCGCACGGGCGGGTCCGGATCCGGTTCGTGCCCGATGGTGATCCCGACGCAGCCCTTGACGCTGAAGAAGAAGAAGTCGACCCTGCCGCAGACCTCCCCATGCAGGTACGGGTCGTCGCGAGGCACGCCGTCCTGGATCCGCGTGCCGACCATGAGCGTGAGCTCGGCGCTCACGCCGATCGAGACGATGAACAGCCGCAGCTCGCCCCGGACGTAGACCTTGCCGGCCAGGAAGAACGGGTCGAAGCCAAGCACGGCGTCGAACCCCGCCGCCGCCTCGACGTACAGCCGGGCGGCCTTGGAGCCCATCAGCACGGCCTGGATGTGGAAGCCGGTGGCCACGGACAAGCCGGTCGTGGCCGGCAGGGGCGGGATGGCGATGCCGTCGCCATGCACCATGAGGTAGCCCGTGCCGGTGAACACGTCGAGCACCTTCACGGTCACCCGGTCGTCGTAGGAGCCGAGGTCAACGAGCCACTTCTCTGGGTTCCGCGCGTCGAAGAATGCAGTGACCGGGACGTGGATGCGGAGGATCCGCTCGATGGAGTAGTCCGCGACGACGCCGACGGTGATCGTGCCGGCACCGAAGTCTATGTCCAGCACCGCGAGGAAGGTCGCCTCCTGGGCGGAGCCCAGGGCGGGCGGGAGGCTCAGGACGTCCGCCTTCATCACGAGCAGCAACCGCGGCCCGGGCACCTCGATGAGGATGATGCCCTTGAGGTGCAGGATGAACCCGCCCTCGGTGGTCCCGAGCAGCAATCCGGCCGCGACGGCGAAGGAGCCGGCCGTGTGCGTCCAACCGTCCGGGTGCATCACGCTCTTGCGCGGCGGGGCAAGCTGCGCCATGAGCCAGTCGAGTGCCGGGACCCGCGCCGCCGGGTTCTCGAGCCGGGCGTAGTTGACGCCGACCCCGCCGAGCAGCCCGTACAGGGCCAGGCCGGAGTTGCCCAGCGGCAGGGGCGCGGGGAACTCGACCTCGACACCGATCAGGAGGCCGGTGACGCCGGCCTTGGTCTCGATCGCGAGGGTCGCTGCGGCGCGGATACTCAGCGGCACGATGGTCAGGTCGAACGCCGCCTTGAACCCGGCGCCGGTGAGCTCGATCGAGCCCGCGCCGTGGACCGTTCCGGGGATATCGAGCGTGGCGCCGAGCTTGGTCAGCTGCGGCAGCTCGACGGCGTCGAGCCTCGCCCGGACCCGGATGGTGTCCACAGTCACGGGGCCCAGCGGGACGTCGATGCCTGCCTCGACCTCGAGGTAGGTCGGGTTGTCGCGGCTGACGCGCACGCCGAACACGCGCAGGATCTCGTCCAGCGGCGGCTTCGCGATGAGGGAGCCGGGCTGGATGTCGAGCTCGTAGCCACGGTTGGGGTCGAACACCGGAATCGGCACGTATTCGACCTCGGTGCCGGTGCCCCACTCCGACCGGACGCCGACGGCCTTGTAGCGGGTGCGGATCGGCCGGTCCTCGGGCACGCGGATCACGGCCAGGTCGAACCAGAACTGCACCTCCACGTCCAGCAGGACGCTGACCTGCGTGCCGCGGTCGCTGGCGGTTGATCCGTCCGGCGCGATGACGCCGTCGCTCACCATGACCTCGGCGCCGCGCAGGGTCAGGATGCGGGTCCGCACGAGGCTGCTGGCGCCAAGCGCGACCGAGCCGAGCTGGACGAGGGTCCCGGCTGCCGGGGAGAGGTCGGCGGCGCCGGCGGCGAGGGTGCCCATCACGGCCAGCGCTCCAAGCACGTTGAGGCTGCCGGCGTCGATGCCGGCGTCGGTGTGGCGGCCCTCCCAGAGCCCGTCGAGGTCCGCTTCGAGGGCACGGAACTCCCCGAAGACCTGCCAGGACTCGCGGTCGGTGGCCAACCGGAGCCGGACCCGGAACGCGCACAGGCCGTCGCCGGGGTTGGCGCCGCGCCCGCCCAGCGGCGGTTGGCCGCCCTCGTCGAGCGAGGCCTCGATGGCCGTCTGGACGTCGAACTCGCCCCAGATCTCGAGCCGGACGAACGTGGTCCGGATCAGCTCGACCTCCACGCCGAGCCGGCGGAAGCAGTCCGGCCGGCCGGTATCGGGGGGCTGGGGGTCGCGCTGCCCGGGCGGCTGGCTGGCCGCCGGACGGGACAGCTCGGCGCGGACGGTCTCCGGGGCTGGCGGCGCGGCGGCCCTGGCGCGGGCGAGCCAC
The DNA here is from genome assembly GCF_000189535.1 of Pseudarthrobacter phenanthrenivorans Sphe3. NCBI lineage: Bacteria > Bacillati > Actinomycetota > Actinomycetes > Micrococcales > Micrococcaceae > Pseudarthrobacter > Pseudarthrobacter phenanthrenivorans. Next base: position 1,856,816 of record NC_015145.1, on the reverse strand, counting down.
CATTCCCCTGAGGTCTCGGCCGGAGCCGCTTCGGGCGGGTTCAGCGGCGTGTGGTCGCGGGCGTCGGCGTGGCCGTGGGGGGTGCCTGCGGTCGCGGTGTAGCCCAGGTCGCGCAGGATTTCGACTGCCGCGTCGAGGCGGCGCCGGCTGAGTTCCAGGTTGCTGGTCCGCTTCGTGGGGGTGTCGTTGCCCTCGTAGGAGGCGTAGCCGTCCACGACGAGCGGGGTTGCGCCGATGTCGGCCTGCCGGGACCGCGCAAGGTCGGTGAAGGCCTGCCCGGCCGGGGCGGCGGTCTGCCCGGACGCAGGTGCAGAGCCGGTGTTGGACGGGTTGCGCCACCAGGCGTCGGTGGTCTCGCTCGGGAAGGGGTGGTTGAACCGGAAGTAGCAGTCCAGCGTGGTCGGGCGCGCGTCCGCGGGCTGGGTCGGGGTACCGGAGACCGCCGCGGTACTGCCGGCCATCACAGGGACGGTGGCCCGGGTGCCCGTTGAGTTGCCGCCGGGCCACGCCCAGTCGGCGGGCACGTCGGGGCCGAGCCGCACGGTCACGTCGGCGGCGGTCTGGGAGACGATGACCATCCGCCCGCGCTCGGGCGTCAGCAGCCGCAGGGCGGCCGGGTTCGCCAGCGCCGGAGCTGCCCCCTCCCCGGCGGCAGGCCGCAGCGCCCGGAAGGAGGCCGGGCCGTGGGAGTTCCCGCCGGCGTCGGTAACCGTGACCCGCAGCTCGACAGTGCCGGCCGCGGGCACCGTCACGGGCAGCCGGTCCCCCGCGACCGTCGGCCCGCCGACGACCTGGATCCTGATGGTGTGCGGGGCCAGCCCGCCCGAGGCGTCGACGAGGAACACGCTCTGGTCCGGTGCCTCGACCGCCCCGCCGGCGACCGCCGCGATGTGCCGCCCGGCCGGGCTGATGAACCGGGCCAGCACTGTCGGGGAGCCGCCGCGGTTGACGACCTCGGCACTAAAGGCCCCCGTCACGCCGTCGTGAACTCCGATCCCGATCCACAGGTCCCGGACGCCCGCCGACACGGCCAGGCCCTCGAGCCCGTCCGGGGCCACGAACAGCCGGACCTCCGGCAGGTGCAGTCCCTGCCACTCGCCGGGGACGGCTCGCGCCCCGGGTGGCAGGCCGGGCGGGTCCGCCAGGGCTGAGAGGTCGAGCTCGGCGGTGCGGAACGCGAAGCCGACGGTATTGCCCGGGCCGATAAGCGCGTGGCCCGGGGTCATGCGGATGAAGGAGTAGATGTCGTCGACGGGGTTGCCCGAGGTCGACGCCGAGCGCAGCCGGGTGCCGACCGTGGCCCCGGCCAGTTGCATGGTCCGGATGACGATACGCGGCAGGATGAACCTGACCTGCGGGTTGGCCGGGTCGAAGACCAGCTGGCCGCGCGTGTCCAGCATCGCACCCCGCAGGTAGGGCACGAGCAGCCGGATCCCGGGCACGTCCAGGTCGAGGTGCCAGCCGCCGTCCTCGGTGCCGCCCGGGCCAGTCAGGTGGCGGCCGTACGCGATGGTGGCCTGGGTGCCGGTGAGCTCGATGGGCGTGGAGGACCCGGCGCCGCCCCAGCGGCCGGTCGCGGGGTCGACGCTGACCCCGGCAAGCTGCGGTACGTCCACCGCGACGGATCGCACGCTCCAGGTGCCATCCACATCGGTGATCTCGCGCGGCGGCAGCCCGGCGGTGTCAATCGCCCTGAGGGCATTTTCCAGCGGATCCAGTGCTCCGGTGTTGCGGACGTCGGACGGGAGATCGTCCCAGAGGCTCATGACAGCGCCGTTCGAAGTGAACGGTCCTCAGTGGCCAAGGGTCCCCCGTCGTCCTCCGGGCTAGGCAAGCAAACGCTTATTCGAAACTGGCCCAATGTTGGCGTAGCCGGCTTTTTACAGAGTCCGCAGAATCCGAGCCCTTGCGCGGCATCAGCTAAGGAATCGCGTCCATTGGGCAATCGCTCCTGTATCTCTTTCCAAAGCCTGAGATTGGCCATGTCAGCTCCCCGGGCACCGTGAACGCAATGTAAAGGTAGTGGGACCCTAATGACGTGAGCGTTACTGCAGCGTTACGGACCAAGCCAGATCGTTGACTCCGTTTCCCGCTGAGACCAGGCCTTCCTGCAAACCCAGGTCTGTTCGGGCCTGACTTTTGCAGTGTTGCTCTTGGGCAAACCGGTTCGCGGGCGACGTGACAATGGAGGGCTGAAGCAGAACCCTCGGAAATTGTTTCGGCCCGTACCCCCTCGACATGCTCAATAAGGGTACTTAGTATTGGGCAACCGGTAGTTACGTTTTTCGCGAAGGGACTGGCCATTCCGGATTTCCCGGGCTGCCAGGAACCTTAAATCCTCCGACCTCCCGCCCATTTCGGGTGGACTCCTGTACCTTCGGCCCGACCAGGAAAGAACCGTCACCACATCAGATCATTGCATTCCTGCTACCCGGAACCCTGCTCGTCTTACTGGCCCTGCTGGACATCGGTTTCTGGTGCGGCGGCTGGCTGCTCGGGCTCCCGGCCTGGGGGCTGCTCCTGAGCCGGTGGACTCCGGAGAACCCGCTCCCTGCAGTGCAGGTGCTGAAATTCCTGGGGCTGCTGGTGCTGGGCATGACGATCTACACGTTCAACATCATGTGGGTGATTTTCAGCCTCGGCCTTTTCCTACTCCCGATCATCCCCCTGGTCCGGCTGGCCCACCCTGGGTACCGGGCCAAGCCCCTGCAGGCGGCAACGGAGGTACTTCTGGCCGTGGCTGCCCTCGTGGTTGCCTTTGCTACTCCCACCCCCGAAGGGTCATGGTCCTCGCCCTGGATCTACGCCGGCGGGGCGGCCACTGCAGGGCTGATTATCGCTTGGTGGGCCAGTGGACTCCCCCGCCGCAGCCAAGGTGCCCGCCTCAACGACGGCGCCGTCGTCTAGGTGTTTCCCTAGCGCGACCGTAACAGGTCGAGCACAGCTGGGAATCTGGTCACCCCATCTTTGGCCATGAAGTGTCCGGCTTCCGGGTGGACTTGTACCTGCGCGTCGAGGCGTTTAGCGAGCTCATCCGAGGCTGCGGGCGGAACAAAGGGATCCGTTTCAGACCGGATCACGGTTCGTGATCGAATGCTTTGGGCCAAGCGTTCTACGTCAACTCCCATTGAAAGGTAACGGTCCAGTTCCGGCAATGACTCCAGTGGCTCAACGAACCCGGCCACCAAGACAATGCCGCCCAACTCCCACACCTCCGAAAGGCCGGCCAGCACGCGCAGAGCGGTGATTGCACCGAGGGAATGCGCAACTATCACCGTTCCCGCGTCCGGTACCCCGAGTGCTGCACCGACAGCGTTCTCCCATCCTGTCACTTCCGGGGCGTCTGGATCCGGGAGGGGAACGGCAGTGACGCGGACGCCTTCAGCCTCCAGGGTGTTTTGGAGCCAAGGGAACCAGTGGGCGTCCGGCGCCGCCTCGTATCCGTGGACAATGATGACGCGCTGAAGGGAATGAGACAGGCGGTCGGTGGTTTTATCGCTCATAAGCAATGACCCTATGGCAGTCGATTTGGGAGGCGGCTGCGAGGGGAATCGAGAAGGGTGCGCTCAGCGAACGGGGCGCACCTTTTTCGTGCCCGCGTTGCGGAAATATCCCAGGGTTTCCCCTTCCAGCGGAGCCGCCAAGCCACTCCATCTGGAACGTGCCCCAGAAAAGCGTTCCAAGCGGTTTCACCGGCATGGCAATATTTTCACCGGCTGAGGGCGCCGCCCACTCCGGGAACCCGCATCGGGAACAAGGGTGTCAGCAGCGCGCTCTGCAGTTCCTCGCTGATCCCCTCGGGTACGTCGAGTTCCACACCCATGGCCAGCAGGGCGCGGCTGAAGAAGTTCCGGGCCGCCGCGGCCATGGTGATGTCGACGATTTCACGGTCACTGAAGCCGGCGTCGCGCAGTCGCTGGGCGTCCGCGTCCGTCATGGTGGCCACGTCGGTGCTTAGCTTGACGGCGTAATCCATCATGGCCACCTCAGCCTCCGACAACCCCGCGTTGTGAAAGTCTTTGGCGATGGCGTGCAGCTGCTTTTCGCCGATGATCTTGAGGGTCTTCTTCCCGTGGGCAAGCCGGCAGTGCGACGAGCCGATAGCCTGGGCGGCGGCCAAGGTCACAAGCTCGTAGCGGCGTAGACCGAGAGAGCTGCTGATCGCCTTGGTCAGTGATTCCCAGGCAAGGAACGCCTCTGGGTTCAGACTCATGGCCTTGGTGTGGCTCGGCACGTAGCCAAGTGAATGCCGGTCGGCTTCGTAGATTTCGGCGATAAGGCCGGTGGCTTCAGCTTCGGGTGTCATTCTCAGGATTGTCATGGGAGCTCCTCTGACTGCTGGCCTCGGCCGACCAGCCCTGTGACGCCTTTCCCAGCACGGAGGCTCTTGCTGACATTATGCTCCGTTTTGTGGGACCTTAAACGACTTGAATCCCCCTGTTTTGAGCAGACCGGGGTAGTCAAAACTTACTGCAGGGCCGCGCGCAAACGTTCCGACAGCTCTTCGAGGGATTCCCGCCATTCAGGTTCGTCGGCCCCGTGGGCTGTTACCCAGTCGGCGAAGTTCCCCGGCAGGTCCCCGACCGGGTTGCCACAACTCACTGCAGTGGCGTCTACGGCCGCGATGGCTATGCTGCCTTCCGGGCCTCGACGTAGCCGCCGGGGGCCCGACACGGCCTGCTGTCCCTCCGCCGGCCACAGCTGCCCCTGGATCACTGAATAGCGGCAGTGATGCGTACTGACGCGAATGCACCCGTTCCCCACTCAGACTCATCGACTTCTCCGTTCATGACGTCGACCGTCATTCCCCCAGACCGCAGCTCAACAGTCCGGACATTGGGCGTGCCGCACGTGAAATCGAAGGAGTGGTTGAACGGGCTCGCGCCAGGCGTGCTCTGGTCCAAGATCATTCTGGCTTTCGAAGTGCCAATGCAGGCAATTGTGATGTCGTAGCTTCCGTCAGCGGGAACCTGACCGTTCACCACGAAGGAATTCATTTTGCCACTGATCATCTCGGTCACGTCCAGATAGGCATCCCTCGTTGGGACCCCCAGCACCTCGTCCAGCTTCGCCCGGTTGCCCTGCTCAAGATCTAGAACATGAGAAGGCTTCGTTGCAGGCACTTGTGGTACTCGAGAGACGGCTGTTGCGCCACGTGACGGCTCGCTGAAACCGTCCTGGTATTCACAACTGGTCAGCCCTGCGCCGACCGCAACCGCCGCCGCCAAGAAGGCACACGAGCACCATACCTGCCGTGCTCCCCCAAAACGTGACATGTCCCTGAGCCTACGCCACCCTTCACCACCGGAGGTGAACTGTAGGCTGGCAGGACCATAAGCCTGAGGGGGCAGCGCTATGAAAAACCACCACATTCCTACCGCAACACTCGCCACGGTATTCCTGCTGGCCGGCTGCACGTCGGCCCCAAATATCAGTGCCTTGGACAGCCCAGCCAATGAACAGGACCAGCTTCCCGCTGGCATCACCATCTGGCCGGAGGAGGAGATCCCTGCCAGCAGCGTGAGATTCCTGGTCGAGCACAATGAGATCAGGTATTTCGGAGCAAAGAGCGCCGACGGGAAACGCGCTTGCGTCGCTGCCTTGCCGGAGGACGGGAATGCCTCCTGGATTGCAGGATGCTCGGACTTGAGGGATGACAGGGAGATCGTTCGTGTTAGTGGCACAGGGGTCGTTGAGACCGTCTTGATGTCCGACGGCTTTGACGTCGACAAGCTCGTCGGCGACGGGTGGAAGCCCATCCACAAAAACATCGTCATCTCCGCACCCTAGGCTGCTCTCGCCTGGGCTGGACTCCAGTTCAGTCCTGCTGCCGGCGGCCGCGGACCCTGATGACCTCGGTAATCCCGCCCAGCGCCAGGGGGAATGACACGACGGCAGCCAGGTGTCGCAGCAGGCTATAGGGGTCCTCCACTACTGCCCAACCAACGAGAAGCCCCGGTAATCCAACAAAGATGCTCACCCAGACAGGGTTGCTGCGGAGGTGAGACCAGGCGGCAGCCGTGAGTGACAGCGCGCAGCCGGCCGTGATGAACAGACCACCGATCCGCGCCTTCTCGAGCATTGCCGGCTCGGGCGCCCAAATGAATAACATGGTCTGCGCCAGGCCGATACCAATCAGGACCCAGCGAGGCGAGGACAAGCAGGATCCAGGCGATGGTTCCGGCCTTACGACGCCCTGCTTCAGACAGGGGCTTCATCTGGCCCCTCCCCTATGAAGTCCTTCGTTGGGATGTGGCAGCCTTTGCGCGGTTTTCAACCGTGCGGCCCCAAGCGACCCCCGCAGATGCTCCCGCCAGGAACCCGCCGAACCAGGCATATCCTGCCGTGCCTAGTGCGAACCACACTGCGATGAACACAACGAGAACGACGGAGCTCATCCACCGCTTGGTCACGCCGAACCGCACGAGGAGGGCAGCTGCGAGCAGGCCTGCGGACATGGCTCCGATTTCCAGCAGCACCTGCTTCGTTGGCACGAAGACCATCACGGCCACAGTGGCCAACAAGACCAGTCCGCTGAAGATCAGCGCCCCCTTCCAGGGGCGCCGGCGATTACTTCCCACAACTGCCAACTTTCTCTTGATCTCCATGCGCTCGGAGTGGCCCGGGGCCAGCGGTGATCGCGTCTTTGCGGACGGACCATCGGCCAACCGCCGCGGCCGCACCTACGGTTGCCGCCCATAGTCCCAGCCAGCCGGGGTGCCAGCCGAAGCCGAGTTGGCCGGCCACCGCCCAGAAGGCCAGGGTCGGCATCACAAAGAACGCTCCGATGTGAATCCACTGCCTCCGTACAGGGCGCAGCAGGTAAGCCAGCAACCACCCCAAGGGCCCACCCAGAGCGTGGTGCGATCAGCCAGCCCTTGACGAACGAGGAGGCGTCAAGGACGACCCGCTGTTGCCCGCTCACCTCGCGGCGAGTTCTTTGCGGCGGAAGGTCGCCCGCCCAGCTCGACGATCCATCAAGAAATGCGCACCTTGCTTGGCAAGTCGACCAAGTGGCGAACAAGTCGGTTCACCAGTGATTCCGGGTCCTCTCGGATGTCCATGGCAATGTGCGGCTCATCGGGTTCGAGCGGTTCGAGGGTTGCCAGCTGGGAGGCGAGCAGGCTGCCCGGCATGTACTCGTGTTCCCTGCTGCTCAACCGGTCTGAAATGGTTGCTGCGTCGCCGGTGAGATGAATGAACACCGTATCGGGGGCGAAGCTGCGCAGGAGGTCCCGGTAACTGCGCTTGAGCGCGGAGCAGGCGATGACGCTGGAGCCTGCTTCCCCGGCAGGGCTCACCAGCGCCATACCGATTTCAGTAAGCCAGGGCGCCCTGTCGTCGTCGTTCAAGGGAATTCCGGCGGCCATTTTGGCCTTGTTGGCGGGCGGGTGGAAGTCATCGCCGTCGAAGAACGGAACCCCCAGCCTCTCCCCCAACAGGGAACCCACAGTTGACTTTCCGCACCCCGAAACGCCCATTACCACCAGGGCCGGCAGCTGGCTCATGATGCCCTCACTGCACCGAAGCTGAGCAGGACTTTCCCCGACTCGGCTGAGTTGCGGGCGACGCCAAAGGCTTCCAGCGCCTGTTCCACGGGGTACTCATGCGTGATGACGGGCTCGATGTGCAAGGTGCCGTCGGCGAGGGCGGCGATGACGTTGTCGATCTCGTCGTTGAACCGGAATGACCCCTTCAGCTCGAGTTCCCGCGTAATTGCCAGCGAGATCAGCACCGGCTGCGGCCCGGTGGGCAGCAGCCCCACCATCACCACGGTGCCGCCGCGGGTTGCGCCCTGGATGGCCGACGCCAGGCCGTGGTGGTTGCCGGAGGATTCAATCACGACGTCGGCCTCCACAGCGGCGATCGCCTCGGCATCGGCAGCGGTGATTACCTGGTCCGCTCCCACGGCTTTAGCGATTTCCAGTGGCTTTTCGTGCATGTCGACGGCGGTGATGCGGCTTGCGCCCGCCCGCTTCAGGACAGCGACGGCAAGGGCGCCGATGGGGCCGCTGCCGATCACCAGCGCGGATTTCCCGGCCACGTCCCCGGCCCGGGCCACCGCGTGCCACGCCACGGAAGCGGGCTCGATCAGGGCGGCCGTGCGGAGGTCGATGCTGTCCGGCAGGGTGCGGAGCATCCGGGTGGGGAGGTTCACGTACCGGCTGAATGCCCCGTCCGTGTGCGGGAACCGGGCGGCGCTGCCCAGGTAGGTGCAGCCCGGCGACAGGTTGGGCCGGTCCGCCGGGTACCGTGCGGCGCCCGGGCCGGGAGTGGCCGGGTGGACCGCCACCGGGGTGCCGGCGGCTGGGCCGGTTCCGTCAGCTGCCGCCCGGACAACGGTTCCGGAAATCTCGTGCCCCAGCACCAGCGGTGCCTTCAGGATGGATTCGCCGGCGGCGCCGTGCAGCCAGTAATGCAGGTCCGAGCCGCAAATGCCTCCGTAGTGGACCTCGATCACTGCTTCATCCGAAGCGGGAGCGGCGAGGGTGAGCTTGTCGATCCGGAGGTCGTTGGCGGCATGGGCCACCACGGCCGGGCCAGTAATGGGAAGAGCCTGGTTGGGGAGTGCTGTATCCAGTGTCATCAGACCACCACCGTCATTCCGCCGTCGATAAAAATCGTCTGCCCGTTCACGAAGTCGGAGCCGCTGGACGCCAGCCACACGGCCGGCCCGGCAAGGTCCTGCACGGTCCCCCACCGGTTCGCGGGCGTGCGGCCCAGGATCCAGGAGTTGAACTGCTCATCGTCCACCAGGTTCTGCGTCATCTCGGTGTGGATGTAGCCCGGAGCGATCCCGTTGATCTGCAGACCGGACGACGCCCACTCGGCTGTCATGGCCCGGGTCAGGTTCCGCAGCCCGCCCTTGGCTGCAATGTACGGTGCGATGGTTGGCCGGGCCAGGTCCGTCTGGACCGAGCAGATGTTGATGATCTTGCCGTGGCCCCGCGGAATCATGAAGCGCGCCGCTTCCCTGCCCACCAGGAAAGCGCTGGTCAGGTCCGTGGTAATCACGCGCTCCCAGTCCTTCACGTCCAGGTCCAGCATGGGCACCCGGTGCTGGATGCCCGCGTTGTTCACCAGGATCTCCAGCGGCCCCACGTTCTCTTCCACCCACGCAACTCCTCGCGCCGCCTCGGCGTCGCGCGTGACATCAAAGGCGACACTGCGGATGCGCCCGGGCGCGAAGTCGCCAGCCATTGCTGCCGCGGCATCCTTGAGCCGCTCCCCGTTGATGCCGTTCAGCACAACCGTTGCCCCGGCGTCGGCCAATGCCCTGGCGAGCGCGTTGCCGATGCCGCGGCTGGAACCGGTGACAAGCGCAACGCGGCCGGTCAGGTCGAAAAGAGAACTCATGCGAAGGGACCTGCCTGCACCAGGTTGGCCGGGGCGTGGCCCGCGGCGAGCGCCTCGAGCTGCTTCCGGAGGAGTTTGAGGATCCGCGGCTGGAAGGCCGAGGCGTTGCCGCCCACATGCGGGGTGATCAGGGCGTTGGTGGTGGTCCACAGCGGGTGGTCCTGCGGCAGCGGCTCGGGATCGACGACGTCGAGGGCGCACTGCAGGCGGCCGGACAGTACTTCCTTGGTCAGGGCAGCGGTGTCCACCACGGCGCCGCGGCCCACGTTCACCACCAGGGCACCGTCCGGGAGCGCGGCCAGGACCTCTTCGCCGATCAGCTGGTGCGTGTGACCGTTCAGCGGCAGCACGGAGACAAGGATGTCGTGGTCGGCGGCGAGTGCCGTCAGTTCCGAGGACGCGTGGACCTCGCCGTGCTCATCGGTCCGGGCGGAACTCCCCACCCGGGTGACGTTGACTTCGAAGGGCTCTAGGCGGCGGGCGATCTCGTGGCCGATTCCGCCCACGCCCACCAGGAGCACCCGCCGGTCCGCCAGGGACTGGCGCCGCTCCGGCCGCCAGAGGCCGTGCTGCTGGTCCCTGACCGCCTGGTCGATGCCGCGCAGCTTGGCCAGGATCAGGCCGATGGCAAGCTCCGCCGTCGCCGCAGCGTGGACTCCGGAGGCATTCGCAACGCCTGCGTCCGGGCCGGCGGCCTCGATGACGCCGTCGTAGCCGGTGGACTGGGTCTGGACGAATTTCAGCTGCTCCACTCTGGCGAGGGATCCCAGTACTTCGCCGGCGTTGATGTACGGCAGGATGACGCCGTCGATCTCAGCCAGCGTCCCGCCGTCGGGATCCTCCTTCAGATCCCAGACAACTCCCCGCAGCCCGTCAGGCAGGGGCGAGAGGTCGTCGAGGAGCTGCTGGTCGGGGAAGCTGACGGTACGGACTGTTTGCATGGAGGAACCTATCAATCTGGAGCGGTAAGGACTGGGCTAGCGCCGGTCGAAGGTGAGGCCGCCGGGGACCTGGAACGTGGGCATAAGCTCCAGCATGCCAACATTAACGTGGCGGGGCGTTTCGATGGCGTAATCCATGGCGTTGACGATGTCATCGGTGGTCAGGGATTCGTAGCCCTCGTAGTAGGTCTTCCACGCCTCCTCCATCGCCTCCGGCGTGCCGCCCATGTTGCGGCCGAAGATTTCTGTCTCCACCCGGCCGGGACAGATTTCGGTGACGCGGACGCGCTTGCCCACCGTGTCGTTGCGGAGCTGGCGGGAGACCTGGTGCACCGCGGCCTTGGTGGCGTGGTACACCGTGTGGCCGTAAAAGTTGTAGGTGCCGGCGATGGAGCTGACGTTGATGACGTGCCCCAGGTCGCGTTCCACCATGCCCGGCAGCACTAGGCGGGTCAGCTGGAGCAGGCCGCGGAGGTTGACGTCCACGAGCTCGTCGATGTCGTCCTCGCTGGAGTCCAGGATATTGCCGGGGCGGGAGACGCCGGCGCAGTTCACCAGGACATCGACCTGCAGGTTTTCGACGGCGGCAGTCAGCGCCGCGGTGTCCGTCAGGTCCACAACATGGGGCACGGCGCCTGTCTTGTCCGCCAGTTCCTTCAGGCGGTCCTCGTTCCGGGCCAGGGCATGCACAGTCAGCCCGCGCTTTGCCAGGCGTTCGGCGATGGCGGCGCCCATACCGGTGGAGGCACCGGTCACCAGGGCGGTTGAGTAGTCAGAAAAAGTCACGGGGATCTCCAATGAGGGTGCAGCCAAGTGCTGCAGGTGTGGTGGGAAGTCTTGGTAAGGGATAAGTCAGGCGTCGCGGAGCGGCAGGTGAGCCCGATCCTTGACGGTGCTGACGGCAGCCAGCGTGCCCAATGCGGTGATGACCGCGTAGAAGGCGGGCATGTAGATGTTGCCGGTGGACGAGATCAGCCAGGTCATCAGCAGCGGCGCGGTACCACCGAAGAGTGCGGACGAGATGTTGTAGCCGAGGCCGTAGGCCGAGTACCGTACGCGGGTGGGGAACAGCTCCACGATCAGGATGTGGATCACCGCCGTATGTCCCGCGAAGACCACTGCCATGATCGAGGCGCCCAGGATGGCGAAGGCCATCTCGCCGGTGGCGATGAGCGCGTAGGACGGAATACCCAGGACGGCCATGGCGATGGCGGCACCGGCGATGACCTTCTTGCGGCCCACGCGGTCCGAGAGGGCGCCCATGAAGGGGATGGCGATGCAGATGACCACCAGGCTGCACGCGGTAACCAGCAGGGCCTCGCCGATGGTGAAGTTGAGCTGCTTTCCCTTCAGGAAGGTGGGCATGTAGGAGAACAGGACGTAGTAGCCGGAGCCGTTCATCAGCGGGATGAAGAGGGCCAGCAGCATGGCGCGGCGGTGTTCGGGTGAGGCGAAGGCTTCCTTCAACGGGTTCTTGGACAGCCCGCCTTCTTCCTTGAGTTTTTCGAAGTTGGGGGTGTCACTGATGGCCTTGCGGATGTACCAGCCGATGATGCCCATCGGAATGGCCACCAGGAACGGGATGCGCCAGGCGAACGCGCCGAACCCGCCGCCGTCGATTGCTTCCTGCGTGAGCCACGGGGACATGGAGTAGGCAACCAGGGTGCCGGTCAGCAGTGCTGCGAAGGAGGCGATCTGGGCGTAGGAGGTGATGACACCGCGCTTGCCTTCGGGGGCGTGCTCGGCAAGGAACGTCATGGCGCCGGCAGCTTCGCCGCCCACGGAGAAGCCCTGCAGCATGCGGAGCAGCACCAGCATGATGGGGGCCGCGATGCCGATGGCTGCGTAAGGAGGCAGCAGGCCGATGCCCGCCGTTGCCACGCTGATCAGCAGGATGACAAAGACGAGGAGCTTCTGCCGCCCGATCCGGTCACCCAGGTAACCGCAGACGACGGCGCCCAGGGGGCGGACAAAGAAGGAGACGGCGTAGCCGGCGAAGACGAAGAGGAGGGCGTTGTCCGGGTTCCCGGGCGCCAGGAAGACGAGGGCAAGCGTTCCGGCCATAAAGGCGAAGATGCCGTTGTCATAGAGTTCCACGAAGATACCGACGCAGCCGGCAGTGACAACTTTGCGGGTCTGCCTGCTGCTGAGCCGCTCCTGCGGCTGGGCCGCGTGCGTAGAGGTGGACATGGCTTTCCTTACTTAAGGGGATGGTAACAATGCTTGGCGGGTGAAGCGAGGGCTTTTAACTTCCGGCGGCGGGTGCGAGCTGTTGCCAGCCCGGCCGGCCGCCGATGCCAAGGAGTGGGAACACTGTGCCGATAGTAGAACGCAGCGTTTCCAGTTCCCTCAGCGCCGCCCGGTGCTTCGCTGTCGCTTCGGGGACGGAAGTTTTCTTGAACCTGATTTTGTGGCCGGGCCGAGCCTGCGCCAGCACGTCCAGCGAACGGCTGGTCACCACGGCAAGGACAGGGTAGCCGGCGGTCACTCCGCGTCCGCGGTGCAGCACCAGGAGTTCTTCCCGGGACGGCACCTCGATGGCGCCCACCGGGACGCCTCGGGACAGCACCTCGGCGCTGGACTGGCGTTCGGGAAGTGCTCCGCCGAGCCGGAGGCCGATGTGGTTGCTCCGGGCGCTGACGGTGTACTCCGTGCTGTAGAGCAGGTCAGCAGTGCTGCCGAACTCGTCCACGTCCGGGCCGTCGGTCACTTCCACCACCGCGGTACTGCTGAATTCGGGCCGGGTAAGGCCCAGGCGGAACAGCGGGAGGTCGAAATACGGCTGGCGGATGGGCGGAACAGTAGTGAAGGTTTTCAGTTCCGTGCCCTCGGTCAGCCGCAGGCCGAAGCCGATCACGGTGTCCGGCGCGCAGCTGCCCAGGAGCACCGGTGCCTCCACAGAACCGTGGACAGCCACATAGGCGCGGAGTCCGCCGTCGATCCTGCGCAGCGCCACCGTATCCCCCGCCCGTACGGATACAGGCTCCCACTGCTGGCACTCGCGCCCGCCCACGGTGAGGTGCAGCGGTGCGCCGGTGACGGCGATGAGGAGGTCCGTGGTGGCGCGCATGCGGAAGTCCAGTGCTGTCACTTCCAGCAGCGGGGCGTTGTCGTCGTTGCCGGCGAGGATGTTGGCGGCGCGGGCGGAAAACTGGTCCAGAGCGCCATTGACGGGGAGCCCGAACCGGGGGCCCCGGAAGCGACCCAGGTCCGTAACCACGGAGTTGCCGGGCTGCTGGATCATCAGGCTCATCGCGCTGCCTCCAGCTTCCGGCCGGCGTAGTCCGCGAAGTCTTCGGGCTGGACCTGGTGGAACCGCAGCGTGTCACCGGGAACGTAGGGAACCAGCGGCTCAGTGGTGGCGTCCAGGACAGTCAGTGGAGTCTGTCCGATCACGCACCAGCCGCCGGGTGCAACCGCGGGGGCAATGACAGCCTGCCGGCCGGCCACCGAGACGGCGCCTGCCGGTACGGACAGCCGGGGATCCTTCAGCCGCGGAACGGGGAACGGGAAGTCCGGGCCGTCCATCATCGGCGAACCGGCCGGTGCGCCCAGGCAACGGATCACGTAGGACTTGGTGGTGTGCAGCCGGATGATTTCCTCGGCGGAGAGCTGCTGCTGCTCGGCAACGCGCTCCAGGTCGGGGCCGTATTCCCCGCCGTACACTACCGGAACGCGGAATTCCCGGGGTGCGCGGGCAGGGGCGCCGGTGAATTCGAGCTGGCGCAGGCCCAGGAGGACAAAGGCCCGGACCTGGCGTGCTGACGTGACGGCTGGATCGAATTCCACGAGCAGCGAATCGTAGGTGGGCACTGCCCCGTGCACGCCGTCTGGCCCGGCAGCGTCCAGCCACCCGGCAAGGGCGTGGACGGTGGCCCAGTTGGCTTCCCGGTCCGGGGAGGACGCGACGACGCGCAGGGCGGCGTCACCGGATTCGAACACCTCCACCGGAGGCTGTGCTGGAGTAGGAGTGGCGGGCATGTCAGGCGGCTTCCACTTTGGCGGCCAGCACCTGCGTGAGCGGGGCGATGGTCACCCCGGCGCGTTCCAGTTCCGCACGGACCTGGCGGGCCAGCCGCACGGCGCCGGGGGTGTCCCCGTGGAGCAGGACGGTGTCCGCGACGATGGGCAGGTCCGTTCCGGCGACGGTTTCGATGACGCCCTCACAGACCATCCGGATGGTGCGGTCCACGATGGTTGGCTGGTCATGGATGACGGCGCCCGGCTGGCTGCGCGGCACCAGGGTGCCGTCGGCCTGGTAAGCGCGGTCGGCGATACCCACGATTCCCACGGGCAGCCCGCGGGCTGCGGCGGCATCGGCCAGTTCGCCGTCCTGTGCCAGGACGATGAGCTCCGGGTTGATGCGGGCGGCGGCGTCTGCCACGGCGTCTGCATAGTCGGCACGGGTGGCCACAAGATTGCCCAGCCGGCCGTGGGGTGCAACATGGACGACGGGGGCGCCATGGTAGGCGGCGAAGGCGTTCAGGGCCCCAAACTGGTACAGGACGTCATTGCGGACTTCGGTGCCCGTCAGGTCCATTGCGCGGCGGCCGAAGCCCCGCAGGTCCGGGAAGCTTGGGTGCGCCCCGATGCTGACGCCGCGGCGAACGCATTCGGCCACAGTGGCGGCCATGATGTCCGGGTCGCCGGCGTGGAAGCCGCAGGCGATGTTGGCGCTGGAAACCACTTCCAGCAGGGCTGCGTCGTCGCCCATCGAGTAGGCGCCGAAGCCTTCTCCGAGATCTGCAACGAGATCGACAATGGGTCCCATGTGAGCCCTCCTTGGGGTGATGGCGCAGCGCTGGCCAGGGCACAGCGGCAACTGCCGGAAGCGGAAGTGGGGGAACCAGCCGGTACGGCTTGGGTCCCGTGGCCCGGGGTACCGGGCTTGTAGAAAAAGTCTGGCACCGGGACTTTGATCACACAAAGACGTAATAGGTGTCACGGGATACGACCCTGTTATGACCCCTGCCACGTGAAGACACTCCTGCACGGCCCGCTGTTGCGGACCGGGCAGGAGTGTCTGTCGGATCGTTCCAGCGCGTGGGATGGCGTCAGCGAAGCGCCTTGCGCAGCCCCATGACGCGTTCGACGACGACCACCACGGCAAGCGAGATCAGGATCAGGATGACGGACAGCGCAGCGACGGCGGCATCTGCGGAGTTCTCCACGTAACGCAGCACCTGCACGGGCAGCGTTGGCAGACCCGACTCGGCCACAAACAGCGAAATAACTGCTTCGTCGAACGAGACGATGAAGGCTATGACGCCGCCGGCGATCACACCCGGCTGGATGATGGGCAGGGTCACCCGCCGGAAGACTGTCCACGAACCGGCGCCCAGAATGCGGGCGGCAGCTTCACACGACGTGTCCGTGGTGGCCAGGCTCATCAGCGTGGTCCTGATGACGAATGGGATGGTGATGGCGACGTGTCCGATGATGATGCCGGCATAGGTGTTGTTCAACTCCAAGGGCCCGAAGAGCAGGACCATGCCCAGGGCCAGGACGATGCTGGGTATCAGCAGCGGCGAGAGGAAGAAGGACTGGACGGCTGCCTTGGCCTTGAACTCGAACCGGTCCAAAGCCAGCGCTGCAGGCACGCCGAGTGCCAGCACAATGAGCGTGACAATCACCGCCACGATCAGGCTGACCTTCATGCCCTCCATGAAAGTGCTTTCCTCCGGAAGCATCTCGTACCACTTCAGAGTGAATCCTTCCGGCGGAAACGAGAGGTACTGGTTCGAAGCGAAGGACACCACGAACACGATCAGCAGCGGGGCCAGCAGGAACAGGTAGAGCAGGAACACCAGCAGCCCGAAGGCCGGTTTGGCGGGATTGAAGCGCGCTTTGAACACCTTGGCGCCGGTTAGGTTGGCACTGCTCACGGTCAGCCTCCGATCTTCTTGGTGAGGCGCTGGTAGACGGCGATGATGAGGCCGAACAGCACCAGCAGGATGACGGACAGGGCGGCCGCGAACGGCCAGTTGAGCAGCCCGGTGGTTTGGTCGTAGATCTCCGTGGCCAGGACCTGAACGCTGCCCCCACCCAGCAGGCGAGGCGTGATGAAGGTGCTGATGGAGAGGACGAAGACCAGCAGGAACGCCGTCAGGAGGCCGGGAAGGCACAGCGGAAGGGTCACCTTCGTGAAGACCTTGAATTTGCTGGCGCCCAATGACCCCGCGGCTTCCTCGAGCTGGGGGCTGAGCCGGCCGAAGCCGGAGATCATGGCCAGGATTGCGTAGGGCATGAAGATCTCCACGAGGCCGATGGTCACGCCGGTCATGTTGTTGGTGAGCTCCAGCGGGGTGTCGATCAGGCCGAGCCCATCCAAGGAGGAGTTGATCAGGCCGTTGGTTCCCAGGATCACCATCCACCCGTAGGTGCGGACCACGGCAGAGGTGAGCAGCGGAGCAATGGCGATGGCGATGAGCAGGCCACGGTATTTGCTCGTGCTGCGGGCAAGGAACAGTGCCACGGGGTAGGACACGATGACGCAGAGGATGCCGACGACAACCCCCATCTGGAAGGTGTCCAGCGTGACCCTCCAGTAATAAGGGTCGGTGAGGGGCTGGATGTAGGTGTCCAGCGTGAATGTTTCGACGATGACGCCGTCCGGGCTGCCTTGGTTGAAGGACATCCGGACCATGTACGCCAGCGGGAAAACGAAGCTGACCAGCAGGCCGAGCAGGCCCGGAAGCAGCAGGGCCAGGTAGGTGCGCCGGTTGCGCCGTTCGGTGGCCTTCTCCAACTGCCCTTCGTCCTGCGCCTTGGGCCTTTCCGGTGCTGCGGGGGCTTCGAGGACTGTCATGCCGCAAGCCTCTCCAACTTGGCTGGGGTCGGGAGGAGGTAGGCATCTTCCGGGTTCCAGGAGAGGTATGCGGCGTCCCCGATGCGGGGCAGATCACCGCTGCTGGTCAGCATCTGCGCCTGCAGTTGCTTCCCACCCACCCGGACGGCAACAGCCAGCGCGTCGCCGGTGTAGCTGACCCGTTCGATCGTCCCGGCGAGCGGTGCGTGCGCTGCCCCCGGGTGTAGGGACACGTTGAGCCGGTGCGGGCGGATGACCAGTTCATGCGTGCTGCCGGCCAGGCCGGTGGAGCCGATGGCGCCGAACTGCCCCAGCCCTTCGACGTCCACCTTGTAGTAGCTTTCCCCTGCCAGGTTGGCGCGGCCCGTCTCAGCCCCGACGCGGCCGGTCAGGAAGTTGGCCTGGCCGATGAAGTTGGCCACGAAATGGGTGCGCGGACGCTCGTACACCTCGGTGGGGGAACCGAACTGTTCAATCAGCCCCCCGTTCATGACGGCGATCCGGTCCGCCATGTCAAGAGCCTCGTCCTGGTCGTGGGTGACGAAGAGGGTGGTTGCCCGGGTGCGTTGCTGAATCGAACGGATTTCGGTGCGCATTGTTTCGCGGAGCTTGGCGTCAAGGTTGGACAGCGGCTCGTCGAGCAGGAGCAGGGTGGGCTCCACCACCAGTGCACGGGCCAGCGCGATGCGCTGCTGCTGGCCGCCGGAGAGCTCCTTGGTCTGCCGCTTGCCGAGGTGGCCCAGCTGGACCATGTCCAGCGCGGCCGCGACGCGTGCCTTCTGCTCAGCCTTGGACACCTGCCGCATTTCCAGCCCGAAGGCCACGTTCTGTTCCACGTTCATGTGCGGGAACAGGGCGTAGGACTGGAATACCATGCCCATGCCGCGTTTGTTGACAGGGGTGTGGGTGATTTCCTGGCCGTCCACCACTATGGATCCTGCGGTGGGGTCCATGAGGCCGGCAACCATGCGGAGGGTAGTAGTTTTGCCGCAGCCGGACGGACCGAGGAGTGCCACGAGGTGCCCCTCCTCAACTTCCATGTTCAGGCGGTCGACGGCGGGTTCCAGACCTGCTGCGTATCGTTTGGTCAGATCTACGATCGACAGTTTTGATTCAGTCACGGGGTTCAGTTCTCCTGAAGGGGAAGTGTGGGGAGGGGCACCGGCAGGTGCTACTTGGTGATGATTTGGCGCTTCCAGGTGTCGGTCCACTTGTCGCGGGCCGAGGACAGGAATTCGACGTCCAGGGGAACGATGTTCAGGGACCCGTCAGTGGGAACCACACGGTCCTTGACGTCGGCGGGCAGCTCGGCGTTGGTGACGGAGGGCGCGTAGAACAGGGCCTTGGCGAATGCCGTCTGCGCTTCAGCGGAGAGTGCGTAGTCGATGAATGTCTTGGCCGCGGCCGAGTGCGGGGCGTCCTTCACCAGGTTGATCGTGTTGATCTGGTAGACCGTGCCCTCCTTGGGGAAGGTAACGCCCATCTTCTTGTTGCTCTGGTCGCTGTAGAACTGGCCGCGCGCATTCTGGCCGAGGCCCAGGACGGTCTGGCCGGTGATGACGTTCTGGTATTCGTCCGGGTTCGGCGCGAAGGTCTGCACGCCCGGCGCCATTTCCTTGAGGCGGGTCACCGCGGAGTCAATGCTCTTGGTGTAGTCCTC
Organism: Pseudarthrobacter phenanthrenivorans Sphe3; assembly: GCF_000189535.1. Taxonomy (NCBI): domain Bacteria; kingdom Bacillati; phylum Actinomycetota; class Actinomycetes; order Micrococcales; family Micrococcaceae; genus Pseudarthrobacter; species Pseudarthrobacter phenanthrenivorans. The sequence goes on along the minus strand of NC_015145.1, from coordinate 1,838,050 downwards.
GCCCTCCATCTTGGAGGTGATGGCGGTCAGTGACAGGCCCAGCAGGGAGGGCGGGGCATTCACGTTGATTTTGCCCGCGTAGGCTGGATCCCACAGAACCTTCCAGCTATCCGGTGCTTCGGGGAAGGTTGCAGTGTCGTACACCAGGCCTACTGCGTCGAGCATGGCAACCGGGCCGTACCCTTCCTTGTCCCGGAACTTTTCGGCGACGTTGGCAAGGTTCGGGACCGCTTCGGCGTCGATCTTTTCGAAGAGTCCCTGCTTGTTACCGGTGGTGGAAACGGAATTGTCCATGATGGCGACGTCGGTTGCGGGGTTGTTCTTCTGTCCCTGCAGGGCGCTGAGCATCTCGGCGGAGGACCGCTTGGAGGCGTAGTTGATCTTGATGTCCGGGTACTTCGCCTTGAACGGTTCGATGACCGCTGCGGTGTACTGGTCCTGCCACACGCCCGAGTAGGCAATGAGGTTCACTTCGCCTGAGGTGGCGCTGCTGCTTGCTGCCTGGCTGCCGCCCCCGCAGCCGGAAAGAACCAGTACTGCTGCGGAAAGGGCAGCCACGGCCGCCACTTTGCCTTTGATAGTTGCTCGCATTTGTTGTCTCTTTCTCAAGAAGAATCCGGGCTGGTGACGGATCCTTGGTTGCTTTGAAGCTATTGAGTGCATATTTCGGTGATGTAAAAGAAAACGCCTATTCCGGTAAACAGGACCTTTATGCATAATGCGTCTGACATCATCGTTAAATCGCATGCTTGGCCGGGGTTAGAATGGATTGCTCATGAAATAGCGTTCTGGGTTCAACCTAATGTCAGAGATATGCATCACACAAAGACCAGTTGCGTATCCCTCCATAGCATCCGGTTATGACCTTTATGGGACGCCGCAGAGAGAGAAGGCGGCCATGGATACGCGGAAGCTTGCGTACTTCGTGCAGATTGTGGATTCAGGAAGCATCACCAAGGCCGCGGCAGCGCTGCATGTGGCCCAGCCGGCCCTGAGCCAGCAGGTTTCGGCGCTTGAGAACGACCTCAAGCAGCGCCTGCTGATCCGCAGCAAGCAGGGGGTAAAGCCCACCGCCGCCGGGCACACGCTGTACCGGCATGCCCAGTCCATCCTGCGCCTGGTGGACCAGGCGCGGCAGGACGTCGCCAGGTCCGGGGCGGCACCGTCCGGCCGGGTGTCCGTTGCCATCGCGCCCTACAGCATGGCTTCAAGCCTGACGCCGCAGATCATCAGCGAGGTGGCCAGCCGGTATCCGGACATCGTCCTGCACGTCACGGAAATTTACGGTGGCGTGCTCAGCGAGGCCATCAAGAACGGCCGCCTGGACATGGCACTGATCTACGAGCCCGGGCCTATCCGCGGCGTGCAGTTCACCACGATGATCGTGGAAGACCTGCACTTCGTGGTCAATGCGGGCAGGGAGCGCGTGCAGCACGCCGACGGCGGCATCACGCTTGAGGAGGTGGCCCGCCACGGACTGTTCCTGCCCGAGCAGATCCACACCCTGCGCCAGGCGGTGGAGGCCGGCTTCGCCAGCAAGGGCCTCAAGCTCAGGCTGGTGGGGGAAGTGGAGTCTGTCCCCTCCCTCGCCAGGCTACTGCGGGCTGATCTTGGTGCCACCATCATGCCCAAGTCCGCTGCCGATGCCCTGTTCCACGAGGAGGACTTCCAGGTGTTGCGCATTGTGGACCCGGCGCTGCAGTGCAAGATTGCGCTGTGCACCCCCGACCATGATCCACTGTCCGAGGCGGCGTCCGCTGTCCTGCTCGTTGTGAAGGAAATGCTGCAGGAAATGCTGAGCAGTAAATATTCACGTTAGCTGGTCCATAGCTTCCGCTTATCGCGTCACTCATCATTGGTCTTAGTACTCTGCTTCCCCCGATCCTAGAATCTAAGAAAAGCCGGACAATTACGGCGAATCAATTCTTATGCGGATCAATGGGAGTGTACCGTGAAAAAGATAAACACCTTGGGGAGAAATTCGGGTAAAAGCGCGGCCCTAATGGCCAAAACCGGTTTCCACTGCCCCGCCAACGGTTTTTGGCGGCCCGAGGACCGGTCCGTTGAGCCTGTGTTTGTGTTCGAAGGCAGCATCATGCCCGCCGGCGGCCGGGGGTCCACCGTATGGTACCTGGAGGATGCGGTCTTCGGTCCGCCGGAGTATCCACTACCCGCACGGTAGGCCGCGGCCGGTTCTGCGCCGGCCTGGACTAGAGATGCCGGAGGTACCGTTGGAGCGCATCAAGGAACGAACGCCAGCTGCCCACAAGGTCCAGCTCCTCCCAGCCCCGCATTGTTTCGGCCAGCAGGGATTCAGGGGCCCTGGTGCTGTGCCGTGCACCGGTTGAGCCGCCTTCGGGAGACAAACAGTGGGGCAGGGCTATCGCTTCCATTATCGTTGATTTCCGACCCGTTCCCGCCCACCAAGACGTTGGCTGACGTCAGTTCGAGCCCGTCGTTAAATGCCTGCGCCACGGGCGGCAGGACTCCGGCCACTGTCGACGGTCCAGGACGTTCGCAGGGCGCCCCTCCCAGCCGCCGGATCGATATCTGTCGCGGGGCATGCGACCAACTCCGCAGCCGGCGCGGCGGTCAAGCGCTCAGCCGCCGGCCACTGCCACGCCGGCGGCTGCACGTGTGCTTCGCTGGAAAGCCCGGCTAGGCCTGTTCCACCAGCAGGCCTTTGGCTTTCAGGACGTCCGTGAGGTTGCAGAGATCGATGGTGGTGCCGCCTGCCTTGTACAGGTCAATGAGCTCACGCTCGGCGTCGTCACGTTCCTGGGAGAGGCGGATGACCTCCTCAATCTCGTCCCTGCGGACCACCACCACACCATCGGCGTCACCGCGCAGGACGTCACCGGGATAGACGATTTCGTCACCAAAGACCACAGGGTGGTTGATGGGGCCGATGGTCTCCTTAACCGTGCCCTTGATGGACACGCTGCCGGAAAAGACGGGCAGCCCGAGTTCAATGAGGTCCTGGGTGTCGCGGACACCGGAGTCCGTCACCAGCCCGGCCAGGCCCTTGGCCTTCATTGCGTTGCCCAGGACGTCGCCGAACGTCCCGGCTTCCTCGTACTCCCCTGCGGAAGCCAGGATGACGTCCCCCGGCTGGGCGTAGTGGATGGCCACCTGCAACATCAGGTTGTCCTTGGGGGCGCAGCGGACGGTGGTGGCGGGTCCGCAGAAGGACATGGCCCTGTCGATGGGCTTGATGCGGGAGCTCAATGCGCCTCTACGGCCCTGTGCCTCGTGGATAGTGGCTGACGAGAACTTCGCGAGCCGGCTGACGGCGTCGGCACTGGGACGGTCGATGGTGGTTTTTACGTGGATCACGGCGTTATTTCCTTCGATGGGGTTGGATCAGTTGAGGGCTTGGACGGCCTTGTCGATGGCGGCAATGGATTCCTCGATGATGTCCAAGCTGGTGGCATAGGAGATCCGGAAGTACGGGCCCAAGCCGTAGGCGGAGCCCTGGATCACAGCCACGGAGGCTGCATCAAGCAGGTAGAGGGTGAAGTCCTGGTCGCTACTGATGACTCGTCCTTCGGGCGTTGTTTTGCCGATGACCCCACCACAGTTGACGTAGGCATAGAAGGCGCCATCCGGCGTCGTGCATGACAGGCCATCGACAGCGTTCAGGGCGGCGACGGCGGTGTCCCGCCGCTTGCGGTAAATTTCCACGCTGTCCCGGACGAAGCGCTGGCTGCCGGTGAGGGCGGCAGCGGCGGCGGCCTGGCTCACGGAGGACGGGCAGGAGGAAATCTGGGACTGCAGCTTGTTGATGGCGGCAATCACCGGCGCCGGCCCGGCCGCGTATCCCAGCCGCCAGCCGGTCATGGCGTAGGCCTTGGACACGCCACTGACGGCCAGGATCCTATCCTTGAGTTCCGGGGCCACCTCCACCAGGCTGGCCAGCTTGCCTTCGCCGAAACAGATCTGGTCATAGATCTCGTCCGCCAGGACAGAGACGTGCGGGTGCCCGGCAAGGACGTCGGCGAGCGCCCGCAATTCGGCACGGGAGTAGACGGCGCCGGTGGGATTGGACGGTGCGTTGAGGATGACCCACTTGGTCCGGCCGGTGATGGCACCCGCCAGGGCCTCCGGGGTGAGCTTGAATCCGGAATCTTCGCCGCAGGGAACGACAACCGGCGTGCCGTCGTTGGCCAGCACCATGTCAGGGTAGGAAACCCAGTAAGGGGCGGGAACAATCACTTCGTCGCCGGCGTCGAGGGAGGCCATGAATGCGGTGAAGATGACCTGCTTGGCTCCCCCGCCGATGGTGATCTCAGCCGGCGTGTAGAGCAGGCCGGTGCGCTGCTCGAGGGTCTGGAGGATGGCCTTCTGCAGCGCCGGGGTTCCGGTGACCGAAGTGTACTTGGTTTCACCGCGGGTGATGGCCTCCACGGCGGCTGCCTTGATGTGCTCCGGGGTGTCGAAGTCCGGCTCGCCGACTGTCAGGTCGAGGATACGGCGTCCTTCCGCCTTGAGCTCACGCACGCGGGCCGCAGCAGCCACACTGGCTGAGGACTTGATGCGGGACACCCGCAAGGCAGGTACAAATTCTGGCATGGTCTCTTCCTAGGGAGTCAGGAGCGAGCGGGGCTCGTTTCCTTCGACAATAGGGAAATCCCGCTGGGGTGGATAAGACCTAAAGTGCGTGGGCGGATAAGCGTCCCTTATGGCTGGCCCATCCACACGTTCCGGTTATGGGTCCACGCACTATTGGTATTTCCGCGGCCGCTTCATTCTGTCTAGCCTCTAAGTTGGCCCGCCCGGCAATATCCGAAACCGAGGAGTGCTCTTGGCCGTTACGCATCACGCCGGTAGCGGCCAATATCGCTACCGCGGAACACCCAAACCTGACAAGACTGCGCTGCAGGCGGAAAAGCTTCGGAAACTGCTCAGGGCGAACCGGCAGCGACTGGCCTTCAACGCAAGCAGCAGCCGGCCCCTGTCCGCACGCCTGAACCAACACGTCGCGCAAGCGCTCCGTGACGGAATGAAGGTCGCCCGCTTGGCCGAAGCCGCAGGACTGACGCGCTGGACAGTCAGGACCATCGGTCTGTCCTACGATGACCTCGTGTCATCAGGCGAACCGCCCGAAGGCCAACGTGCCTTGATTGAGTCGCTCAGGGCCGAGCTGGCAGAGCTCGAGAAATCGAAGGCAGTCCTCGAACGGCAGCGGCTGAAGCTACTAGCTGCGGCACGCAAGCTTGGAGTCATGGACGCCTTCGAACTCGCCGCGCTTAGCGGACTCCATAGCGAGGAAATCCGAAAGCTGACCTGGGGCCTTCAAACTCAAACACCGGCGTAGGACACAACGTGCAACGCCATGATTTCAGCACAGTGACCGATGAGTTTTGGCTGAAGACGCCACAGAATCCAGCAGGTCAATTGCACCAGTGCCGCCTTGAGCAGAATTCGGGACGTTCCACCGCTCCTGTGGATGTACTCGACGATAACCCTGTTTCCGGTCCGACTTCTGCACTGCCCCTGGATGGAGGGGGCGGCTTCTTCTCCGTCGGCTCTATCGCCTACACGGCAGCGCTTCCCGACGTTGCAAGCACATCCGCCCAGAACTCACGCAGTTCCGAGCGCGGGTCCTCCTCCACCCGGAGAACCTCGTCCAGGATCATCGCCTGGCGTCCGTACCGGTAATCCGGCCAGGGCGGCAGGCCGGGAGCGGCGGGCAGACCGGCCCGGGCGAACGCGGCCCACGCCGAGCTCATGGCATCTCCCAAGCCCTGCGGCGCCCTCCCCCGCGTCAGAAACTCCGCCTCGGGCGAGCCAAGCTGCCGGAAAACGAACGGGATGTCCAGCGCGTGGCAGGCGCCCAGCTTGCCGCCCATCGCGGGACTCCGCCAGGTGAACAGGTAGGAAAAGGTCCTCCCCGTCGAGCCATGCCGGGCGTCAAGCAGCCGGTTGCTGGGCTGCCGGTACACCGCATCGGAAACAACTGCCTCCAGCAACTCCTTCCCGGAAGCCTCGGCCCCCAGGACAAGAGCAACAGCCTGCGCGTATTCCTCCAAACGGCCGGGCGCACCAAAATCCCTTAAAACCGCCGCAGCCCGCCCGGCGTACGGCGGATCCAACGGGTCCTTCGGCCGCATCTCGACGGCGAACGATCCCTCGTTCAGGTTCGTCCCCACCAGCAGGTCCACGCCGGAGTTCATGCCTGCCCGCACCGCCTCCAGCGGAGGCAAAGGAAGCGACGGCGTCCCGACCGCAGGCTGGAACGGCAGCGGCACGGCATACGTCTCCGCGCCAAATTGCTGCACCAGCTTCTCCTGGGCCTCGAGCAGCCGCTCCACCGGAAGCACCAGCAACTCCCGCGCGTCCCCAACCTCACACAGTGACAGGAACTCCCGGCTGAGCCGGGCAGAATCCGCCGCACTCCGGAACCTCTCGGCCGTCCCGCTCTGCATGATTGCCCGCCGCACCCGAAACATAGGCGCCGCCGTGAATCCACACCATCACCGGAAGCCCCGAACCGCACGCATCAGGCGTCCACACATTCAGGTTCAGGCACCCGTCCTCGCTCCACGTCCGCGGCTTCCGGCCGGGAGGAGCGGGAACCTCAGGGTTCTGCGGCGCTGCAGGGCCAGGCCCGGTACAGTCGCGCACCCCGGCCCAGCCGGAAGCAGGAACCGGCGGGCGGAAGCGGGCGGACCCAGCCGGCGAACCGGCATAGGGAATCCCCAGGAACCGGCTGACGCCGCGCCGTTCAACAACGGTCGCAGTGCCGCGGACCCGTCCCTCGGCGATGGTCACAGTGCGGGAAAGGCTCATGGGGGCAAGGCTCCTGGTGGGGTGTAGGTCCAACTGCCAGCTTCGCAGCCCGACCATGAACCGCACACTTGGCTTTCACCCATTGAAATCTGGTCTCTTGTCAAAGGAAAGCGCAGGCAATGATGGAGGTCACATTCCGGCCCTGCCGGACGAGTCGAAAGAAGGAACCATGTCCCTCAGCGTGGAGGAAATGAACCAGCAGCTGCCGGTGGCCAACACCCTGCCCGGCGAAGCTGTCCCCTACTACATGGCGTCAGGCGAAGGTGCCCGCTACGAGATCAACGGCCAGCTGGTGACGGTCATCGCCCGGGCCGCGGACACCGGCGGCATCTTCAGCGCCGCGTACATTTCCGGCGGCATGGGCGCCGATTCACCGTTCGTCAGCCACGAAATAGAGCACAAAACCCTCTACGTTTTCGACGGCATCCTCCACGTCTGGCTTCCTGGCGAAAGCCGCATCCTCACCCCCGGCGACTCGGTGGTCATCCCGCCCAACACGCCCCATGCCTACCGAATGGCGAGCCATTACACGCGCTTCCTCAACTGGATGACACCCGGCGGCGTGGAGGCTTACTACGAGCGGGTCGGCACGCCCATCGACTCCCACGTTCCGCCTGTCCGCGCCGGCCACACGGCCAGCCTCCACGAACAGGCCGCAGTGGGCGCAGAATTCGGGATCACCTTCCCGGAGGTTGAGCGGGTGGAACCGGTGTTCAAGCACGACGCCGGCCTGCCGCCCACGCAGAGCCCCTACTTCCTCAGTGCTCACGAGGGCGAGCGCATGGTTAGCTACCAGACCATGTTCACCTACCTGTCCCGGCCCGCCAACACCGGCTCCAACTACTTCGCCGTACACACCAAAGGCGCCAAAACGCCCTACATCCCGCTGCACTTCCACGAACAGCACACCGAGAACTTCCTCGTCACCGAGGGCCGGATGTGGCTCTACGCGAACGGCCGGGAGATGCTGCTGACTAAGGGCGACTTCGTCCACGCCCCAGCCGGCACCATCCACTCCTTCGCCCTGGACTCGCACAACACCCAGATGCTGGGCTTCCTCACACCGTCGGTCTTCAATGGCTTCTTCGAGTACTTCAACAAGCCCACCGAGGACTACATGTACACCGAGGGAGGCCAGCCCTACATGGACATGGAAGGCTTCGGCCGCGCCCAGGCCGAGATGGACCTCACCGTGGTGGGGCCGCCGCCACAGCGCCGGATCGCGCTGGAAATCTCCTAGCGATCCCAGGACAAAAACATGGCCCGGACTTCCGAAAGGGAGTCCGGGCCAGCCGGGTTTAGGGACCATCGGCTGCTGGGCAGATGCCGTTCCGGGCGTTGAAAACGGCAGTTCTGGAGCAATCGCGGCCGTAGTCGTTGCCGGAGGGGGTGCGGACCACACCATGCATGTGGACCGGCGGGGGTTCGTCGTTGCTGAGGAAAACTCCGGTGTGGTGGTCCAGCTCCAGCACCACCAGCGTCCACTGGCTGGTGAGCTTCTGTGCGCGGCGGGCGGTGATGTCATTGAAGGTGGAGTAGCCAAAAACGGCCTCTGCGGCTTCGGCCTCGTCCGCTGATTCCACGCGCCGGCCGATGTACGCGGCCACCTCCCCTTCCCAGTCCAGGCCGTCTTCCCCGCCGGGAACGGGCACGGGCACGTTGCCCACGGAAAGTGACGCAGTCCAGCGTCCGAACAGCGTAGGGTACGGCGGCAGGTCCTGGTCCCTATAGCTGCCCTCGGCAGCGTGGGCCTTGTAGTTCAGGCCCACGCAGATCACGCGCGCCGAGGCGGGGACTAGCGGCACTTGGGTGGCGCTGCCACGCTCAAGGGGCGGGCCGGCGTCGGCCGTGAGCGTCAGGGCCTTGTCCTGTCAGCCCAGGGGGTCCGTCCAGAATTCCGTGACGGGAGCGAGTGGAAGAACTGCACATCGACGAGGGCCGCGGCCCAGGATTCGCCGCGGTGGGTGATGCCAACAAACTGCATGGGAGGGTTTCAAATCAGGGTTTGTGTCCCTGGCGGCGGAAAAAGTCGATGGTTGCGGCGGCGGCCTTGGCGGCTGCGGTCGGGTCCTGCCCCGGCAGCTGCCACATGTGGTCGGCGCCTTCAATGAGGAGAAGTTCGACGGCGGTGCCGGCGGCTTCCAGCGCCGCGGCCAGCGTTATGGATTGGGCGGGCGGGACGAAGCGGTCGGCCGTGCCGTGGGCCAAAAAGAAGGGCGGGGCGGGGTTGCCGGCATAGGTGATCGGGCTAGCTGCTGCAGCCTTATCCGGAGCCTGGGCCGGCTGGGCGCCGAGGAGCAGCGCCTCGCGGGACCCGGGATCGTCGGCGCTGGCAACGGCATTCGGGAGCCGTTGTGCTCCCATAGTGAGGAGGTCCGTGGGCGGGTACCAGGCGGCGACGGCGGCGACGGCGTCACTCACGTCCGCGCGGTCGCCGGCGTATGCGGCGGACCCGGCGGTCAAGCCCACCAGGCTGGCCAGGTGTCCGCCTGCGGAGTCACCCCAGGCGTAGATCCGGTCCGGGTCCACGGCGTATTCCGCGGCATGCCCGCGGAGCCAACGGATGGCGGCTTTGGCATCCAGCAGCTGGGCCGGAAAGTGCGCCACGGAGCTCAGCCGGTACTCGGCAGAGGCCACCACGAATCCAGCGTCCACGAGCCGCTCAATCGGGCTCACGCCCAGCGAATCCATCTGCGGGCCCAGGGAGGATCGGCCTCCCACCCGCCAGCCGCCTCCGTGGAAATGGACCACCGCTGGCAACGCCCCGGACTGCGGGGCGGCGGGGATGTAGAGGTCCAGCAGCAGCGGGAAGGAACCCCCGGGGCGGGCAAACTCGATGCCTTTTATAACCCGCCCTGCCGTCATCGTTGACTCCATGTTTGTACCGCGCCGTTTCGTTCATGCGCCGGACCACCTGTGTGGACCGCGTCACCAGTCAACCTTCCCGTACGGGAAGCCCGCCCCGCGTGGCCGGTTTCGCTGAATGAAACAGCGCCTTCGCCGCCGCCAGCTCCGTGGCCAGGAAGTCCAGTACTGGCTGCGCTTCCGGGCTGCCAGCGGCGTGATTGAGATGGCCGTGGACGGCGCCACGGGCCAGGAAGAAGGACACAGGCACGCCTGCCTGCCGAAGGTTGTCGGCGAAGAGCTCCGAAGAGCCGCGGGCGTCGTCGTATTCACACGCCACCATGGCCGTGGGCGGCAGCCCGGACGGGTCGGCGTAACCTGGCATCGCATACGAGGACGCCATGCTGACCGGTCCGCCCACGTAGTTTTCCGCCTGGCGCACGCAGTCCTCGAGGGTGAAGCGCAGGTACCTGGGCAGTGTGGCCATCACCTCCTCGTCCAGCCCGCCTGCAGGGGGTGGCAATTCTGCGTGCAGGAAGGGGTAGGCAAGCAGGAGCTTGGCCGGGAGCGGCTTTCCGGCATCGGTCAGGTACAGCGCAGCGCCCACCGCGAGGTTTCCCCCCGCGCCGGCGCCGCCCAGGCACAGGAGCCCGGGATCCAGTCCCAGTTCGGCGGCGTTCCGGCGGATCCAAAACCAGGCGGCGAGCGTGTCCTCGTGCGGTACCGGGAAGTGCACGCCGTCGCGGGCCAGCCGGTAGTCGACGGACAACACCGGTATTCCGGACGACGCCAGCACCCGGCCCAGGTAATCGGATTCGGGCATGTCCAGGCTGCCGCTGACAAAGCCGCCGCCGTGCAGCCACACCAGCGCCGGCCCCGCAGCCTGCGAAGGCTCCCCATAAATCCGGATAGCCACCGGTCCACGGCGTCCTTCCGCGGCCACCGTGCGGATCGCAACGTCCGGGCCTGCCTGGCCCGGCAGGGTTTGCGGCCCTTCGGGGGCGGCCAGGTACTGGGCAAACCCGGCGTCCGGAGCAAGCGCGTCCCCGGGCGGAACCTCACTGTCGCGGGCAGGAGCCGGAGACTCGCGCCGCCCGGCCGTCATCGCCGGCCCAGCTTGGCAGCAAAGAACCCGACGGCGGCAGCAAGGATGGCATCCAGCTGGTCCTCCGCGCCGAAGAAGCAGTGGTCCCCGCCCTTGACCGTGACCACCTCGTGCTCAACGCCGGCGCCTGCAAGCGCGGCTGCCAGGAGGTCGGTCTGCGAGTGCGGCACCAGGCCGTCGCTGTCCCCGTGGATCAGCAGGAAGGGCGGCGCCTCGGCGGTCACGTAACTGACCGGGCTCGCCGCAGCCAGGAGCGCGGGATCCTTGGAGCCACCCACCAGCATCTGTTCGGGCTGCAGGGACATCCCGGCTGGAACCGCAGCTGTCAATGCGGGCGGGAACAGGCCCGGCGGCATGCTGATAGGCGGGATATCGACGAGCGAGGAGACGCCATAGAAGTCGACGACGGCGCTGACGCTGCTGGAGTGCCCCTGCACACCGAGCCCGCCGTGCAGGTCCTCCCGGCCCCCGGCCAGGCCCAGCAGTGCGGCGAGGTGGCCGCCGGCCGATTCGCCCCATGCCCCGAAGCGTTCCGGATCCACGCCGAGGTCCGCTGCGAACTCCCGCAGGTAGCGGACGGCAGCCTTCAGGTCGTGCAGCTGCGCCGGGAAAGGTGCTTCCAGCGAATGGCGGTAATCGACAGTGGCGCAGGCAATGCCGGCCTCGTTGAGCAGCCGGAACACCGAGTCCGGCGCGAAGGTGGGCGGCAGTTCACGGCGGTCGCCCAGCTGGAAGGCGCCGCCGTGGATCCACACCACCAGCGGCACGGAAGCGCCTGCCTGGCGCGGCAGCCAGATGTCCATCTTGAGCGGCCGGAAGCCAATCGCCTTGGCGTACGTGACTTCGCGGCGCACGGCCGACACGTCCGATACGTCCTCGGGGACGCCGGGCGGATCAAAGACGGGAAAAGGGGGAACGTCTACCCCGCCGGGCCGGGCAGGATCAGGCCGGGCAGGATCAACCCGTGTGGTGTCGCAGGCCTCGGTCGTTTCGCTGATGCTCATTGCATGCTCCTTACGGGCTGGGGTCGGGTTCCGTCCCAGGCTGGGACGGTGAAGTGGTGCGTTCCGGGCCCGACGACGGCAGGCGGCCCCACGGGCAGCCGGACTTCCGCGGTGGTCCCGGCAGGGACCCCGGCACGAAGCTGCAGGCCGCCGTCGTCCTTTTTCCACTCCACCTGGATCAGGCCCCGCGGGCCCTGGTGAGACGTGGCGGCAGAGGTGAGCCCGGCGCCCGGACGGGGCTCGATGATGATCCGCTCATACCCCGCGCTGCCGGGCGCCTGCCGCAGTCCGGCTGTGTAGCGGTGGAGGAAAGAGGCCACCGCGCCCTTGCTGTAGTGGTTGAGCGACTGGTGCGGGGCGCCAGCGGCGTCGATGCCGTTCCAGAGCTCCCACATTGTGGTGGCGCCGCGGTCCACCATGACGAGCCAGGAGGGTTCCGAATCCTGCATCAACAACTCATAAGCCAGGTCGAGCTGGCCGTTGTCCGCCAGGACCGGGAGCAGGTGGGGCGTGGCCAGGAAGCCCGTTCCCACGTGCGTGCCCGCGGCCCGGACCAGCGAAACAAGCTGGGCTGTGACGACTGGGCGCCGCCCGGGGCTGACGAGATCGAATGCGAGTGCGCGGACGCAGTTGGCCTGGCTGGGTTCTGTTACCTGCCCTGATGAGTCCAGGTACTCCGTTTCCCACGCCTGCCGGATGTTCTCCGAGAGGGCGGCGAGCGCAAGGGACTCCTCCGGGAGGCCAAGGACGTCGGCGATCCTCGCCATCAGTGCTGTGGTGTTGCGGTAGTAGGCGGTGGCCACGATGCCGTGGTCTGCGGACCGGGCAGCGAACAGGTCCGGTTCCGGGCCGCCCGGTTCCATCCATTCGCCCCAGTGGAAGCCGGTGTCCCAGAGGTACTGCTCATGGGCGGCGGGAACCGGACTTGCCGCAGCGCGGGCGGGGTGCCGGCGGGATTCAGCGGTATTGCGGACAAAGCCGAGCCAACGGTTCATGGCCGCCCAGTTCTCGGCCAGTATCTCCGCATCGCCGGAAGCCCGGTACACCTCCCACGGCACCATGACGATCGCATCGCCCCAGCCTGCTGAACCGTTCACGAACGCCATGAAATCCGCGGACGTGGCGCCGGGGCCGGGCGATGGGGAGATGTTGGCGATGACGCCGTTGTCCCACTGGTCCGCGCGGACGTCCCTCAGCCATTTGCGGGAGAAACCTGTCACGTCATAGAGGTAGGCAGCGGTGGGGACGAACAACTGCCAGTCCCCGGTCCAGCCGGCCTTTTCCCGCTGCGGGCAGTCGGTGGGCACCTCGCATGCATTGTCCCGGAAGCTCCAGCGGACGATCTCATGGAGCCTGTTCAGGCGCCCGTCGCTGCACCTGAACGTGCCCAGGGGTTCCAGGTCCGTGTGGACCAGGCAGGCGGTGATGTCATGCCCGGCCAGGTCCCCGGGAAGGCCCTGAACGGACACGTACTGGAAGCCGTGCGTGGTATGCCGCGGCTCAAACACCTCCGCGGGGGCGCCCGACGCCGTCACCTGGTCAACCTGCCCGGCGGGCAGGAACTGCCCGGGCCGCCGGAAGTCGAGGGGGCGCAGGTGGTCCTGGGTGACGTCACCGCCGGCGTCCAGCGCTTCGCCGTACACGAGGGTGACGGGGTGTCCGGGCGCGAGCCGGTTTAGCCGGACCCAGCCGTGGAGATTCTGGCCGAAGTCCACCACTTGGTGCCCGTTGGCCAGGCGGATGATGGACACCGGGGCGAGCTCTTCAATGACCCGGGTGGGCGGCGCCACCGGTCCCGCCAGTGTGTCATAGCTGCCGTGACGGACGACGGCGGCACTCGCCTTAGGCGCGGCGCCTACGTTTGCCGCCGCGCTGCGTCCGCCCCGGAAATCCACGTACTGCCCTGCCATCAGGTCGGCGCGAACGATCTCCGTCCCGGTCACCAGCCAGGACTCATCGGTGCCGATGACCGTCCTGCCGTTCCCGGACTGAATCTCCAGCTGCGCGAGGAGGGCGGTCTGAGTGCCGTACATGTCGGCGTCGCGCGTGAATCCGAAGGTTCCGCGGTACCACCCGTCGGTGAGGACGGCCATGACGGTGTTGATGCCGGGGCGCAGCAGGGAGGTGACGTCGTAGGCCTGCACCTGCAGGGTGGTGTTGTAGCTGGTGGAGCCGGGCGTGAGCTGTTGGTCGCCCACCCGCTCGCCGTTGAGGAACAGCTCGTAGATGCCGTGGGCGGTAGCGTAGGCGCGTGCCGCTTCCGGGACTGACGCAAGGGTGAAGGTCTTGTGGAAGCCATAGCCCGGGCGTTCACCCGGGGCGTGAACCTCGGGTTCGGACGGGCCGATCCACTGCGCGGTCCAGTCCGTGGGGTCCAGGAGTCCCAGCTCCACGGGCATGGGTTCAGACCAGGAGCTTACATTTTCGCTGCCGCCGGCGTCGATGGTCCAGGTCCGCACCTGCCATTCGAACCGGCTGCGGGCTTCCAATGCCGGGCCGGAGTATGGGACCAGGAGGTGCTGCGCGGAATCCACGCGGCCCGTATCCCAGCCGTTGGTTGCGGTGATCCGATAGGCAACCTGCCCTGTTGCTCCGCGGGGCGGGGTCCAGCTGAGGCGTGGCCGGGTAGTGGTGATGCCGAATGCCTCGCGGAGGTGTTCGACACGAAGCCTGGTGGGGGCGGCAGGGGCCGGCAGGCGTTCGCCGACGGCAGCGTCGGGACTGATGGCGGTCATGCGGGAGGCTCCTGAAGGTGGATTAGCTGGACTTCCAGCTTCGTTGCCGGCATGCAGCCCTACCCAGTCTCCTTTCATTGGTTGGAATGATATTGTGTTGCGGCTCACGGACTCCGGTCCGAACTTCCAACGGCGCAAGGACCTAAGCCATGACTGTCCCCCCGGACACCTACGCAGATTCCGATCCGGACACCCCTCCCGTCCGCGGCAAGCGGCCCAAGCAGGGCGAACCTGTGATTGACCGGGCGCTGAGCCTCCTCGCAGTCTTTTCCGACCGCCGTCGTGCGCTGACCCTCTCTGAACTTGCCCGCCATGCCGGGATGCCCGCTCCCACGGCCCTGCGGCTGATCGCCCGGCTGGTGGCGTGGGGCGCACTGGAGCGGCTGGACGACGGCCGGTATGTCGTGGGCGTCCGGCTGTGGGAGGTGGCGTCGCTGTCGCCGCGCGGCCACGGGGTCCGGGAGATCGCGCTCCCCTACCTTGAGGACCTGTTCGAAGTCACGCGGCATCACGTCCTGCTGGCGGTGCGGGACAACGAGGAAGCGGTGCTGATCGAGCGGTTGTCCTCAAAGGATGCAACCGAGGTGGCGTACCGGGTGGGCGGACGGGCGCCGCTGCGGTCCACCGCCGTGGGGCTGGTGTTGCTGGCCGGTGCTGACCAGCAGTTCCAGGAGGCGACGCTGCGGAAACCGCCGGAAAACGAGCCCGGCGTGGACCACATGCCGGAAGGCCAGCTGCGCCGGACGCTGTCGGATGTGCGGCGTACCGGCGTGGCCATGATCCGGCGTTCGCTGCCCTCGAAGACAGTGTCCGTGGCGTCGCCGATCTTTGACGCCCAGGGCTCCGTGGTGGCGGCCCTGTCCATCGTGGTGCCGGACGGCTCCACACCGCCCAACGTGCTGGCTCCGGCCGTCCGGGCAACGGCGCGGGCCGTGTCCAGGAACCTGGGCCACCACGCCGAAACCAGCCCTGCCGTGCGGACGCACTCGGAGGGATGAACTACTGCCTTGGGGCCGGGACGGCCCCTCGGTGCTTGCCGGAATGGCAGAGGCGCCGGACCAGGACCGCACCTTCTGTTGCGAAGACACCAGCCACAGGCGCCTACGCCCCTGTCGGGACGACCAGCGCCGCAGGTGCGGTGAAGCTGTGCGTGCCGCCACTGACAGTGTGCTGTGCACCGCCAGGAAGTACGACGTCGGCCTCCATTCCCCCAGGTAACGTCGCCTCGAGGCGGAACGCACCGTCGTCGTGCTTCCATTCAACGCGGATGGTTCCGTGCGGTGTTTCCAGGGACGTGCTGGCCCAGTCGATGCCACCGCCCGGGACGGGTGCGATCCGGACCCTGCTGTAGCCCGGGGCCGCGGCACTGATGCCGCCGATGCTTTTGTGCATCCAGTCCGCCACCGCACCCAGGGCGTAGTGGTTGAAGCTGGTCATCTCGCCGGGGTTGATGGTGCCGTCCGGCAGCATGGAGTCCCAGCGTTCCCACACCGTGGTGGCGCCCATGGTCACCGGATAGAGCCAGGACGGGCAGCCTTCCTCCAGCAGCAGCCGGTAGGCCTCGTCGACGTGGCCGGTGTCCGTGAGTGCGTGCGTGATGAACGGCGTTCCGGCGAACCCCGTGGACACCCGGTAGCCGTTGTCCCGGACCAGTTCCGCCAGCCGGTTGCCGGCGAACTCCCGCAGTTCCGGGGTGGCCAGGACATCGAAGGCGATCGCCAGGGCGTAGATGGTGGTGCAGTCGCTGCGGATGGTGCCATCGGCTGCCACGTAGTGCTTGGCGAAGGCAGCACGCACCCGGGCGGCGAGCGCCTCGAAGTGGGCCTCGTCGTCGTGCCTGCCCAACAAACCTGCTGCCTGGGCGGTGATGCGCGCGGTCCGGTACAGGCAGGCGGTGGCCACAACGCCGGTGTCCGCCTTGGCTGCCCACGGCTGGTCCGGCGCGGCATCCGGATCCAGCCAGTCACCGAACTGGAAGCCTGAGTCCCACAGTCCGGCGGGTGATAGCAGGCCCTCCACCCGGCGGGTGTGCGAAACCATCGATTCGTACTGGTTCTGCAGCACGCCCGGGTCGCCGTAGGCCTCCCACAGTGCCCACGGCACCCAGACGGACGCCTCACTCCACAGCGCGGAGGACTCAGGCGCCGGGAACTCCGGCGGCTGCGGGCAGTACTTAAGGGCGTCGGGAACGGTGATGGGCACCAGCCCGCCGGCCGCCTTCTGCTCGGCTGCGAGGTCCAGCAGCCAGTCCTGCAGGAAGCCCTTGACGTCGTACAGGTAGGCAGCGGTGGGTGCGAACACGGCGATGTCGCCGGTCCAGCCGAGCCGCTCGTCGCGCTGCGGGCAGTCCGTGGGCAGGTCCAGGAAGTTGCCCCGCAGGCCCCAGACGATGTTGCGGTGCAGCTGGTTCACGAGTTCATTTGAACACTCGAAGGTGCCGGTGCGCTGCAGGTCGGTGTGCACCACCACGGCTTCGAGGTCATCAGCGGTAAGCGTTCCGGGCCAGCCGGAGATTTCTGCGTACCGGAAGCCGTGGAACGTTTTGGTCGGCTCGAAGGAGTCCTCGCCGCCTGACAGGATGAACATGTCCGTGGCCTTGGCGCTCCGCAGGGGACGGACGCCCAGCTCGCCGTTTTCCAGCACCTCGGCGTGGCGCACCGTGATGCTGTGCCCGGCCTCGCCCTTGACCGTGAACCGCAGCCAACCCACCAGGTTTTGGCCAAAGTCCACGAGAGTCTTCCCGGCAGGAGACGTGAAGATTTCCGCGGGACGCACGACGGCGGCACGCACCACGGGCGGGGCTACCGGCTTAGCCAGCCGGCCGGCGTCGAACTCCAGCGTGTGCACCCCGGCCCACGTACCGGCGTCGAAACCTGCCTCCGCCCAGCCCGGCTGGTTCCGGCGGGCGTCGATGGTCTGCCCGTCATAGAGATCGTTGAACGTGGTGGCCGAGGGGCCGGACTGCCAGGAGGACTCGGAGGCGACCGTCTGGACGTGTCCGTCCTCGAACTCGATGTCCAGCTGCCCGAAGAAGCCCAACTGGTCCCCGTAGAGGTTGGACATGCCGTGCCACGCCAGCCGGCCGCGGTACCAGCCGTTTCCCAGTTCAACACCAATCACACTGGTCGGCCGGAGGAGGGAGGTCACGTCGTAGCTGCGGTAACGGAGCCGCCACTCGTACGAGCTCCAGCCCGGGCTCAGCACGTCCTGGCCCACCGGCACCCCGTTGATCAGTGCCTCGTAGACCCCGAATGCGGTGGCGCGCAGGGTAGCCCTTACCACCGCTCCATGCCCCGCCTCGAGCCGGAACTCCTTCCGGAGCAGCGGGGCGCCGTCGAAGTCTTCGTTGGGGGTGATCATGGCTGCTTGCCAGGGAGTGGAAGTCATGGAATGAATGGTCCGTTCTAAGTGCTTTTTGTTGATGTTCCAGGTTTTGTTGATGTCCCAGGGCAGCCCCGATCAGAGCGGTATAACGTCCAGGGCTTGCGGGGCGATGATTTCTCCGGTGTACCCGATGGCTTCCGCCACCGGCGCAGCCATGGCAAGCCAGATGGCCGCCGGTTGCGCAACAGGCGTGTAGTGGCTGAACACGAGCTTCTTAGCCTGCGCCGCAAGGGCGACAGCAGGCAGGTCAAGGACGCTGGAGTGCGCCTCGAAAAGATGCTTCTTCAGCTCCTCACCACGGGAATGGGGAAGCCCGGCTGCAATACGCTCAATGGCGCTGTTGTCCTGCGTTTCATGGATCAGCACATCACATCCCCTGGCGATGGCGGCAAGATTTGCATCGTGAGCGGCGGTGTCACCTGAAAAGACCGCCACCTTGCCCGTGCTTTTGACCGTAAACCGGTAGGCATAGGCGTTCGCCACCTCGGGGCCGTGGAACACCCGGGTGGCATCAACACGGACGTTGTCGTCTTCCATGACAGGTGTGATGCTCCCGTCCAAGGGCACCTCCACGTCGTGACCATCCGGTGCCGTGAAGGCACCGAAGCCGCCGCCGGACTCGAAGAGAGCGATTTCGTCAGCAAAGCCGGCGAGGAGGTTTGTTGCTTTTTTCTTGGTCCCTGGCGGCCCCCAGATGTTCACTGCCGGCAGCGGCGGCCGGGCTGCCCATCCGTGCAGCAGGAGTCCAGGCAGCCCGGAGGTGTGGTCCAGGTGGTGGTGCGTAATGAAGACGTTTCGAATGCCGGCGAATCCCAATCCGGCGTTGACCAGCTGGCGGGATGCATCAAGCCCGCAGTCAACAAGGTACACGGCGTCATTGACCACCAGCGCCAAGGCAGGTTTGGCTTCGTCGGGACCGACAACTGGGCCACCGTTTACTCCCAGCATGACGATCCGGTCGCTGACGTTATCCGGCCCTTGCCGCTGCTTCGTCATCAGTGCTCCAGTTCTCTCGTTGAATGTTGTCTCGGGGTGATGCAGGGCCCATCGGGAGAAATTCCCGGGAATCGTGTCAGGAGGCGTAGTGGCAGGCCACGTCGGAGCCACCCACCCGGCGGAGGGCCGGCCGCTCGGTGGCGCAGAGTTCCGTGGCCAATGGGCAGCGGAGCCGGAAGGGGCAGCCGCCAGGCCCCGGCACTGCTGCTGCTCCTGTCCGCACGCCCAGCGACTCCCGGGCCTGCCGGCGGGCGGCCTGCTCGGCGGGCCGCGGCACCGGGGAGGCCGCCACGAGCGCCTGGGTGAACGGGTGCCTGGGGTTTTCCGTGACGGCGGCAGAGGGCCCGCTTTCCATGACCTGCCCACGGTAAAGCACCACCACGCGCTGTGCCAGGAACTGGACCACGGCGATGTCATGGGCGATGAACAGGTAGCTGAGGCCCCGCTCATCCCGGAGGTCGGCCAGGAGGTTCAACACCTGCGCCTGGGTGGAGAGGTCCAGCGCGCTCACTGCCTCATCGCAAACCACCAGCCGGGGATCGCAGATCAGGGCGCGGGCCACGGAGATGCGCTGCCGCTGGCCTCCCGAGAACTGGCTGGGGTAGCGGTCCACGGCCTCACGGGGCAGGCCGACCCGCTCCATCATGTCTTCCGCCTTGGCCCGGGCCTCCGCTGCGGACATCCCGCGGAGCCGGAGCGGTTCCGCCAGCGAGGAGCCCACCGTGTTCCGCGGGTTCAGCGAGGAGTTGGGGTCCTGGAAGACCGCCCGCAGCTCGCCGCCCAAGGCCCTGCGCTGGGCGCCGCCGGCTGAGGTGATGTCCCTGCCCTGGTAGGTGACGGACCCGCCGGCAACCTTTTGCAGGCCAAGGATGGCCTTGCCGATGGTGGACTTGCCCGAGCCGGACTCCCCCACCAGCCCCACGGTCTCGCCGGGGGCGATGCTGAGGCTGACGCGGTCGACGGCGGCGGGCGCCGCGGCTGCCTTGCGGCCCCGCCCGTAACGGACCACCAGGTCCTTGACTTCCAGCAGCGGCTGGGCGGCACCGGGCGGCGGTGCTTCCGGGCGGACGGTGGTTGCGGTGCTCATGCGTGATCCTTTTCGACAGTCCTGTGGTCCACAGTTCGGGCTTCAACCAGGTTCAGGACGTGGTGGCTGGGCACGTCGGTGGCCACCCAGTCCAGGCCTTCGACGGCGAGTTCGTCGGCCTTGACGCAGCGGACCAGGCCCTCTCCGGTTCCGGAGGGCGCCAGCGGAACCGGAACCATGCATGCAGAACCAGCGAACTGGCAACGCGCCGCAAACCTGCAGGTGCTGGGCCAGTCCTTGGGCTGCGGGACTTGGCCGCTGATGGTCGCAAGGCGTTCGGGCATGTCCGCGGCGTGGTTGGCATGCGGGTCCGCGGCCAGCAGGGCAAGGGTATAGGGGTGGCGCGGGTTATCCAGGATGCTGTCCGTCCGGCCGTTCTCCACCACCTCACCGGCGTACATCACGGCCACCTGGTCGCAGAGGTCAGCCACCACGCCCAAGTCGTGGGTAACCATCACGACGGACATTCCGGTTTCCTTGACCAGGCTGCGCAGCAGCGAGAGGATCTCGGCCTGCACCGTGACGTCCAGCGCTGTGGTGGGTTCATCCGCCACGAGGAGACGCGGCCGCCCGGCGAGCGCCAGGGCGATCGCCACGCGCTGGGCCATGCCGCCGCTGATCTGGTGCGGGTAGGTCTTCAGGATCCGGGCAGAGTCCACGATGCCCACCTTCTCCAGCAGGCTGGTTGCTTCAGCTTTCGCTTCCACCCGTCCCATGCCGCGAAGCCTCCGGACGGTGGCGGTGAGCTGGTAACCCACCGTGAACATCGGGTCCAGGGCGCGCATGGGCTCCTGCGAGATGAGCGCGATCTCGCGGCCGCGGATTCCTTCCATTTCCTTGTCCGTGGCCGCAGCAAGGTTCCTGCCGTTCCACAGGATCTGGCCACCGGTCACGGACACTCCGGAGGGCAGCAGGCCCAACAGGGACAGCGCGGTCATGGTCTTTCCACAGCCGGATTCGCCCACCAGGCCCAGCACGGTTCCCGGTTCGACATCGAAGGAGACGTCCGTTACCAGGCGGACACCGTTCTCGACGCCCACGGACAGGTTGCGGACGCTGAGCGTACCCTTCGGCACCTCTGCGGGAGCCGGTGCATCAGCGGCTATGGCGGCCACGGCATTGGCCCGCTGCCGCCGTGCTGCTGCGGAAGGCAGGTGCGGTGCGGCGGCGTTGGGCGCCTTGCCCAGGGAGTTGCCGATGGCGTTCGCGGCGAGGACGGTCAGGGCGAGCACGGCCCCGGTGGGCACCATCATCCAGGGAGCGTCATAGACGTGCTGGGAGGCACCCTGGATCATGCCGCCCCAGCTGGGCTCCGGGATGGGCGGTCCGAACCCGATGAAGGCAAGGCCGGCCTGGATCAGCATGCCGACGGCGAAGATCAGCGCCGCCTGCACCACGATGGTGTTGGTCAACCCGGGCAGCACGTGCCGGAAACTGATGCCGGCCGTGCCCATGCCGTCTACCTTGGCCGCGTCCACGTACAGCTGGGACTGCAGGGACTTGGCCTGGCCCAGCATCACCCGGTACATCCCGGCGGAAATCAGCACGCCAAGGATGGCCATGATCAGGGGGATGTTCGTTCCTACGGCGCCGATGACGGCCAGGATGATTACGGTGCCGGGAAGGGACATCATGATTTCAGTGACCCGGCTGACGGCGTTCTCTACCCGTTCGCCGGCAGCTGCGGCAAGCATCGCCAGGAGGGTTCCGAGGCCGACGGCGACAATCACCGTGATCATCGACGTCCCCAGCGTCCCGGCTGCGGAGGCGAAGATCCGGCTCAGCAGATCCCGGCCGAGTTCGTCGGTGCCGAGCCAGTGCGCGGCAGTGGGGCCGGAGAGGACGGCGGTGAAGTCCTGGTCCTCGGTCTTGTACGGCAGCCACAGTGGCGCCGTCACGGAAGCGGCAACCAGCGCGGCCAGCCAGACGACCCCTGCGATGCTCCCCGGCGAGGCGAACAGCTTGCTGCCTGCGAATTTCCTGGCCGCACTCTGGCGCGGAGCCGTGGGAAGGACGGCAGCCGCCGTCGGCTCCGCCGAGTCTGCAGGGGCAGGGGCAACGTTGGGGATCATGAGGCACGCAACTTCGGGTCGAGGAACTTGGTGGCGAGTTCCAGCACCAGGTTCACGGCAACCACCACCACAGTGGCGATCACCACCACGCCCTGCACGGACGGGGCGTCATGGGTGCTGACGGATGTCTGGACAGCCTGGCCCAGGCCAGGCATGGCGAACAGCTGCTCGGCGATCACGGATCCGCCGAAAAGCTGGATGAACTGCAGCGCGATGCCGGCGACGATGGGAAGGCTGGCGTAGCGCAGGGCGTGGACGTAGAGGATCTTCCAGGTGGGAGTGGCCGTGGCCCGGAGGGTTCGGATGTGTTCCTGCTGCAGCGCCTCAAGCATGGATGCCCTGGTTTGGCGGGCAATGAACGCTCCGCCGCCCACAGCCAGGGTGATCACCGGCAGCGCAAGCGAGAGCGCCCAGTCCTGCGGGGAAACCTCGAACGGAACGTAGCCGGTGGCCGGGAAGACGGAGGACTGCACGGCGAGGAGGTAGACGAAGATGATGCCGATCCAGAACGCCGGGAGGGCCACGGCCATGCCGCAGACGCCGCCGATGATGCGGTCCACGGAGCCGCCGCGGACTGCCGCCGTGACGCCCAGTGCAATGCCCAGGACGGCGCTGAGCAGGGTTGCTCCTGCGGCGAGGGAAGCAGTCACCGGAAGCCTGCTGGCGAGGTCGGCGGTGACGGAGCGCCCGTCGATAAGTGAAATTCCGAAGTCGCCCTGGACGGCGGCGCCGAGCCAGGTGAAGAACTGTACCGGGAGCGGATCGTTCCAGCCGAGCCGCTGGTTGACCTCATCAATCGCTTCCTGGGTGGCGCCGGCGCCGAGGGACACGGCACCGGGGCTGCCCGGCATTGCGTGCACCAGCAGGAACGCCAGCACCGCGACCACCAGCACGGTGGCCAGCGCCATAAGCAGGCGCCTGGTGATGAATAGTGCCATGGTGACCTCCATCGGTCAGGCCCTTGCCGGGCGGCCCCTCCTGGTGATAGGGGCGGCCCGGCAGGTGCGGGTATTAGCTGGCCGGCTTGTAGGACGAGAGGAGCGGGTAGGCGTTGGTGCCGGCGAATTCCACCGGCGCCACCTTCCTGGTGTTGTAGCCCTGGTTGGTGAGCGCCTCGTACAGCGGGATCATCCAGCCCGATTCCACCAAACGGGTGTTCAGCTTGGTGGCCGCGGCCTTGACGGCGGCGTCATCCTTGGCGGCGGCGAGTTCGCCTGTGGCAGCGCTGAGCTGCTCGTCGGTGGCCTTCTGCACGTTGGTGAAGCCGTTCAGGACTGCCCCGTACATCACCCCCACGGGGTTGTCCCAGTTCAGCGGTGCATAGCCGAGGGGCGTGGTGGCAACGGCGGCGAAGGCTTCGTCAGTGCTGGCGGCCATCTTCACGTTCATGGTGATTCCGACGGCGGCAAGGTCTTTCTGGACAGCCTGCAGGTCCGTCTGCGTCTGGGCGCCGGCGATGATGGTGAACTCAAAGCCGTCCGGGTAGCCGGCTTCGGCCAGCAGGCTCTTCGCCTTGTCCGGGTTGTAGGCGAACTTGGTTTCGAGGTCCTTGGTGAAGCCTGGGGAATCCTTGGGCAGGGCGTTCCAGGCCGGGATGTCACCCTTGTGCAATGCGTCCACAAGGGCCTGGCGGTTGATGGCGTACTGGATGGCCTGGCGGACCTTCTCCTCCGCGAACGCGGGGGCGGTCTTGCCGATCTTGTCGAAGGAGATCATGGTGTTCACGGTGCCGCCAACCTGGGACACCCCAACACCCTTGGATTTGGCGAAGTCGACGGTTGAGGAGGTCAGCATGGCCACGTCCGCCTGGCCGGAAACCAGCGCGTTTGCCCGTGCCTGCGGATCCAGCACCACGCTGAAGATGACCTTGTCGAAGGCGTACTTGGAAGCTTCGGGGCTCTTTTCGTTCTTTACCAGCACGTACTTGTTGCCTTTAACCGTGGCGGGGTCCAGCGTGTAGGGACCGGAGCCGGCCGGAGTGGCCGCCAGGCTGGCCGAGCCGGTCACGCCGTTCTTGCCCACGATCATGCCGGTGGTGGAAGCGAGGTTCTTTTCAAAACCCGGCTGCGGCTTGGCGAAGGTCAGGGCCACCTGGGTAGGACTGACCACGTCCACCGAGGTGATCTCCTGGGCACCGCCCTTGGCCACGGCGGAGTATGCGCTCAGTGCGGGATCGGACCGGCGGTCCAGGTTGGCTTTGACCAGCTCAGCGTCGAGCTTGGAACCGTCTGTGAAGGTCACACCTTCCTTGAGCGTCAGCGTCAGGACCGTGTTGTCAGCGTTGTAGCTGAACTCCTTGGCCAGGCCCGGCCCCGTGGAACCATCCGGCTGCAGCGTCATCAGGCTCTCGTAAAGGCCTTCAAAAAACTGCCGCTGGGCTGCCGAAACGCGCAGCGGGTCGAAGCCGAAGGAAGCAGAGTCACTGTCAATGGCCAGGGTCAGGGTGCTGGTATCCGCTTTCGCGCCGGCCTGGCCGGAGCCTCCGCCACAGGCGGTCAGCGATCCCAGCAGGAGCGCTCCGGCCAGAACGGCGGAGCCGGCACGGGCTGTGGGGTTGGGGAGTTTCATGTGGTGCGCCTTTGCATTCGTGACAACGGAGAGAGTGGTCTTGGGGGTCGGCTGCTCGCCGGCTCCCCACCAGCATCAGGCGCAGGCAACGGGGCTCCACATGAGAATGTCATTGATTGAAAAAGTATTGTGGCACCGGTCACGCTGCCGATCAGGATTGAAAGCCAGGGCAGAGACGCCCTGCGCGCTTTTTCTGCGCTGAACCGAAAGGACCTTCATGACCACCGCATCACCCTTCCCGCAGGACTTCCTCTGGGGCGTAGCCAGCGCCGGACACCAGGTGGAAGGGAACAACGTCAACAGCGACACCTGGTTCCTTGAGCACCTCCCGGGCACCATGTTCTCGGAGCCGTCGGGGGACGCCGTGGACCACTACCACCGGTACCGCGAGGACATCGCCCTGATCGCTGGCTTGGGATTCACCAGCTACCGCTTCTCCATCGAGTGGGCCCGCGTTGAGCCGGAAGAAGGCCGCTTTTCAACGGCAGAGCTGGACCACTACCGCCGGATGCTGGAGGCCTGCCGCGACCACGGGCTCACCCCCGTGGTCACATTCCACCACTTCACGTCACCGCGCTGGCTCCTGGCCGTCGGCGGCTGGGAAGGCGCACGGACTGCCGCGTTGTTCGCCCGCTACTGCGACAAGGTGATGGCTCACCTGGGCGACCTCATCGGCGTCGCCTGCACCCTGAACGAACCCAACCTGCCATGGCTGCTGGAATCCTTCGGCATCGGCGGCGTGGCACCGGAGGACCGCGGTTCGGTCCCTGTTTGGGCGGCCGCGGCTACCCGCCTGGGCGTGGACGCGGGCACTGTTGCACCGTTCCAGTTCTGCTCCACTGAGGCGGCATTCGACGTGAAGCTGGCTGCGCACCGAGCCGGAACCGCAGCCATCAAGGCGCACCGCCCGGACCTCCTGGTGGGCTGGACCCTGGCCAACTCAGACATCCAGTCCATCGACGGCGGCGAGAAACTTGCTGCCCAGGTGCGCCGGGACGTCAACGAACGCTTTCTGGAAGCATCCCGCGGCGACGACTTCGTAGGCATCCAGACCTACGGCCGCACCGTCTACGGACCCGAAGGACACGCACCGGCCCCGGCAGGCGTGGCGGTCAACCAGATGGGCGAGGAAATCTATCCGCAGGCCCTCGAAGCAACCATTAGGGAGGCCCACCGGGTTGCCGGCACCCCGGTTATCGTGACGGAAAACGGCCTCGCCACCGAAGACGACACCCAGCGGGTGGACTACCTTCGCGCCGCGGTTGATAGCGTTGCCGCCTGCCTGGCCGACGGAATCGACGTCCGCGGCTACATCGCCTGGACGGCTTTCGACAATTTTGAGTGGGTGTTTGGCTACGGACCAAAGTTCGGCCTGATTGCCGTGGACCGGAAAACGCAGGAAAGAACCCCCAAGGAAAGCGCGCGTTGGCTGGGTCGCCAGGCACGGCTGCATGCGGCGCAGCCGGATGCTTTTGAGGCAGGCAAGGCCCCGCAGCCCGCCTGACCGCCGGCGCCCGCTTTCCTCGGACAAGACCTTCCCTTTCTCGAAAGGATCCGCTTCCATGCCCGGACCACTGGGCGGCGGACCTGGGCGCACGTGTTATCAGGTTGAATCTCCTAATAATCCTCAGCGGGTAGGTGTTCCGATGGAGACCTCCCGGCTGGAATCTGCGGGGCCGTTCCTCTTTTACATCGTCGGAGCTTACGGTGCGTCAAGCCCGATTACCGGTTAGTAGGTGTTTTGCGAGGAATGTGCCCGAGGCTGCGTGAGATGGCACGGGCGGATGCCCGGACTAGCGGTACGACCTGGTGGGTTTGGATAGAAGTCGCGGGGACCACGATGGAGAGTGCTGCGAGCACCTGTCCCGAAGCGCCGTATATCGGTGCTGCGACTGAAACCGTGTGGGAAGGACTTGAGCGTTCAACTATGGCCGCGCCTGCTTTGTTGATCTCGGCAAGGACTACGCGCAGGTGGGCAGGGCTGACGTCGTACCCAGAGCCATCGTCTTCGCTGTCCGCGAGTATCGTTTGCTGAAACTCCTGGTCGCTGTGGGCCAGGAGAACCTGGCCCACAGCTGTTGAGCGAAGGGGAAGTCGCCCGCCCACTCGATAGGCGACCTCGGCGGCAGCGTGGGAGGACAATCGATCCACGAGCACCGCAGATGAACCTTCCCGGACCGCCAAAAGCACATGGTGTCGGGTCACTTCGTAGAGATCTTCGAGGAAAGGAAGGGCGATCGCCCGCACTCCATGGCCCCTTGGTGAAAGAGATGCGATCTCCCAGAGCCGCACTCCGATGACATACCGCCCGTCCTCGAGGCGCTCCAGCGCACCCCACTCCGTAAGATGGCGTACGATCCGCAGGGCTGTCGCCGTGGACAGGCCGGCGAGCCGGGAGATCTCCGCGAGCCCGAGGGTGCGGCGTTCATCAGAAAATTGGGCCAGGACGTTTAGGGCGCGGCGGACCACAGGTTCCCCGGGCTCGCCGCTATGACCGGGCCTACCAGACACCTGGATCCCCTCCTCGTGTGTTCTCGACCACCAATATTAGTTCACTCAGTGAAATGCGCTCTCCCGCCGAATTCCGCGTTCGGCGAAGGTAGTTGAGTTCACAATGTCCCTCTGGATTGGAATCAAAGATGAACTCCACCAGGAAGCCAGTATTTTGGATCTTCTTTATTTGTTGGCTCGGTCTCGTTGCCGATGGCTATGACCTTTATGTTTACGGCGCAACGCTGCCCGGGATCATCGGTCCTTCGCCATTTGGAGTCACTACGGGTGCCGCGGGGGCTGTTGGCAGTTTCGCCCTCGTTGGCATGCTGCTTGGTTCTCTCGTGGTTGGTACACTCACTGACCGGCTCGGTCGCCGGCGGATTTTTATCTCCGCGCTGGCCCTCTTTTCCGTTGCGATGCTCGCCTGCTCGCTGGCGCCGTCCTGGGAGGTGTTTGCTGCGTTCCGCTTCGTGGCCTGCTTCGGAATCGGAGGGCTACTCCCAACTGCTGTTGCCCTCACCAACGAATTTGCTGCCCCTGGCCGCAAGTCGCTAACGCTGGGTTTCGTACTGACAGCCCCTGCCATCGGGACCGTCCTCGCTTCCCTCACGTCGTTGGCCTTGCTTGAGAGCAGCGGGTTCCGTCCGGTCTACGCCGTCGGCGCGGCCGGTTTGCTGCTGATACCGTTCGCATACCTCCGGCTCCCTGAGTCCCCCTCGTTCCTGCGGGCCCGTGGCCGCGAAGCTGAAGCCGCTCGTATCGAGGCGCACTATTCGCTCACACCCGCTTCAGAGGCCCCAGTGGGTAGCGCTGAACCGACCTCCCCTGTCCGTGCTCTCGTCTCTCGGCAGCTCCGCCGGCCGACTCTCACGTTCTGGGCCGTCACCTTTCTGAGCCTGCTGACAATCTTCGGCGTCAGCACCTGGCTTCCACAGATCATGCGTTCCGCTGGATATGGCATCGGCTCCTCGGTGTCCTTCCTGCTCGCTTACTCCGTAGGGGCAGTAATCGGCACTGTAGTCGGCTCGGGAGCAAGCCAGAAGTTCGGCCCTAAGCCGCTGGCAATCGCCGGATTCGTGAGCGCAGCCGTCGCGCTGCTTCTGCTGTCTCTGAATCCGCCCAGCGCGGTCGTCATGATCCTGACAGCAGTCGCAGGGTTCGGCGGCCTCGGTACACAGAACATGATCAATGACTACATCGCCCAGTACTATCCGGCGGCCGTGCGTGCTACCGGTCTGGGATGGGCGCTGGCCATTGGCCGCGTCGGCGCTATCGTCGGCCCGACCTACGGTGCCCTCCTCGTGAGCGGAGGCGGCGGAGTCCCCGTTGCAGCAGCCGCTTTCGCGGTCCCCGCCGTCATCGGCGCTGCGTTCATGTTCACCCTGCCTTCCAAGACCCGCACCCAGTCGCCGACGCCTGCCGCTCAGCCGGTCGCCTGACCAATTTCTGAGTGTCTTCACATACACGAGAGCAAACCATGTCCCATATTTCATCCCCGCAGTCCCTGGGCGTTCTGCCCGGCACTGTTCCAGTCCTGATAGCCGGGGGTGGTCCGAGCGGCCTCTTCCTTGCACTTGACCTCGCTCATCGCGGTATCCAGAGCCTCGTGATCGAGCCCCGGATGTCTGTCGACCCCTACCGGCCCCGCGCGAAGACCACCAACGCGCGCACGATGACACACCTGCGCCGCCTCGGACTGGCAGATCGGCTTCGCGAGGCCGCACCGCTTCCCGTTCAGTACAGTCAGGACGTCATCTTCTGTTCGAGCCTCACAGGCCATGAGGTCGCCCGTTTCAAGAACGCCTTCCAGCTCGAGCTCGGCAACTACGGCCCGCAACCCGAGTGCGGTCAGCAGGTCCCCCAACCCGTCCTTGAGAATCTGCTTCGCGAGGCAGCCGCTGAATCAAACCTCATCACCCTGTACACCGGAGCCCGCGTCGACCGCGTCATCCCTCGTGGAGGCTTGGACGGCAGCCACATCGTTGAAATTTCAGACACTTCAGGGGGTTCCAGGAGCCTGGCTGCCAATTTCGTCATCGGAGCCGACGGAGGAACATCCATTGTGCGTAAATCTCTCGGGATCCAACTGCAGGGCTCCTCGGCAGCACGGTCAAACCACAGCGTACTCTTTCGTTCGCAGCACCTGGAGCGAACGGCAACACTGGGCCCTGCGGTCCAGTACTGGATTATGGATCCGCAGTCCCCCGGCATGATCGGCCAAGCGGATCTGCACGGCACCTGGTGGGCCATTTTCCAGGGCGTCGATCGCAGCGGGGCGAACACCGACCCTGCGGCGTCCATCCGAGCAATGGCCGGCACCGACATTGACGTCGAAATCATCGCCGAGGATCCGTGGACGGCCCGCATGTTGCTTGCCGAGCGATACGCCGAAGGTGGCATCTTCCTCGTCGGGGACGCCGCACACCTCAATCCGCCGTGGGGCGGTCACGGCTTCAACACGTGCGTCGGGGACGCAGCGAACCTGGCGTGGAAGCTGGCAGGCGTCCTACAGGGGTGGGCTGACCCAAAGCTGCTGGACAGCTACGAATCCGAACGACGCCCCGTTGCGGCACGGACTATCCAGGACGCGGCGTCCAACGGTAAGTCCCTCGCCTACGACTTCGCTGATTCAGCCCTCGCCGGGGACGGCCCGGAAGGTGAGGAGGCCCGCGCCAGGGCAAGCAGGGAACTCACTATCAAACGCAGCGAGTTCCACTCCCTCGGCCTCGTGCTCGGCTACACCTATGTCGGTTCCCAAATCGTCACACCTGACGGCTCCCAGCCACCAACCGAGGATCCCGTCGTCTATGAACCATCGACAACACCGGGTTGCCTCCTTCCCCACGCCTGGCTTGACGCCACGACATCCCTTTATGACGTACTCGACGACCGGGGCTTCACGCTGCTCGTGCCAGCCAACGGTGCCGAGCGGTTCGCCGGCCTCCTTGAGGAGCTGGCCTTATCCGGTATCCCGATCACGCTCCGGGTGTTGGAGGGAACGTGGCCGGTCGAACTGGGCGGACCGACGGCAATCCTGGTGCGCCCCGACCAGCACATCGCATGGCGGGGCGACAATCCACAGGCTGCCGCGGCCGCACTGCACACTTCCACTGGCTCAATAAACCATGTGTCTGTGCCCAGTGGTGATGCTTCCCCACCTGCGTCAGCCAGCTCCATCCGCGCCGGCGCAGCCCTCTAAGACACCCTTCCAACCACAACGGAACGAGAAGAACTTGAAACTCATCGGAGTGAAAACACCTACACACGCGGGCGTCCACCTGGCCGTCCTGGACAGGGAATCCAATAAGCTGCATGTCCTGGCGAGTGTCCAGGAGTTTTGGGCTGATCCCTACGGTGCCCTTACAGACGGTTCATCCCCCAACGAGGCCCCCCTCGATATGGAGGACGTTGAAGTCGTGCCACCTGTCCTGCCCGACGCCCGCGTGATCTGCATCGGCCTCAATTACCGGGCGCATGCCGCCGAGGGAACCTATAAAAATGAGGCCCTTCCGCCCCATCCCACGCTGTTCGCGCGCTGGACCCAGTCCCTCAGCGTTGGCGGACGCCCTGCACCCGTCCCTTCCAATGAAGATGGCCTGGACTGGGAAGGCGAAATCGCTGCATACGTGGGCCAGACACTTATTGATGCTGATGCCGAGACCGCGCGAAGCGCCGTTTTGGGGTACTCCGTATTCAACGACCTGACTTCTCGGCGGGCACAGAAACTGACTTCACAGTGGATCCTTGGGAAAAATGGCGACGCCAGCGGACCACTTGGTCCGCTCGTTACGGCAAACGAGGTGGGCGACCTGCGCGATGGACTGCGGGTCCAGACCCGTGTCAACGGCATCGTGGTGCAGGACGGAAACTGCCGTGACATGATCTACGAGCTCGGAGAAACACTTTCCCATATTTCTCATACGTTCACTCTCCGCCCCGGCGACATCATCTGCACCGGTACGCCCGAAGGCGTCGGATACGCACGAAACCCTCAGTGGCTCCTCCAACCCGGTGACACCGTCGAGGTCGAGATCGATAAACTCGGCGTCCTGACTACACCGATCGTTGGAAACGAAACCCGCCATACCGCAGGGAACGCTTCATGAGTGTGGATACGACCGCGGACTTCCGCCGCCACTTTTATGCACCGGACGATCCCCGGATCTCAGGTCTCAAGGGCCTTGACGCCCGCGGATACCGGGAGGCAGCAAAGGCGGATGCCTTCACCGGTGAGCTCATCCGGGGTTGGGAACCGCTCTACTTCCAGCCCTTTCGAGGAGTGACGAACAACGGGTCACTCAGGGAAGGCCTCTACAGGCTCCAGCCGGCCAGGACAGGTGAAGAGGCACCAGTCGCTGCGATGACGGCCGCGGGCCACGAGATGCTCGCCTATCTAAGCCCGGAGCAGCGGGAAAAGCTCTCCTATTCACCAGACGCGGTGGAATGGCAAACCTGGGCCAACCCGGAGTTCATGCAACACGACACTGGCCTGCGCCTCGAGGAACAAGACGAACGGACGCGCCAGCTTGTACTCGCTTTGGTGGAGGCGAGCCTGAGCCCGCGCGGCTACGAACTTGTTCGCGCCCTCATGCGGATCAACGGCTTCCTCGGCGAAGAGGTCGGCCTGCCCGCCCTCATGAACGAATACAGCTATAACATCGCTCTCTACGGGCAACCATCTCTCAGCGAACCCTGGGGATGGCAGCTGTTCGGTCATCACGTAGCACTGAACTGCCTTGTGGTGGGGACCCAAATGGTAATCACTCCGATTTTCTTCGGGGCAGAACCAAATGGCATCGACCATGGCCCTTTCGCGGGCACCTACGTTTTCACTGAAAGGATCGCCCTGGCGCGCCGTTTGATGGAGACGCTTCCCGCCCCCCAGCGCGCCGAGGCCCAGATCTACGAGCACATGGTGGACCCGACGATGCCGGAAGGCAGAATCCACCCCGGAGATGAGCGCCACCTCGCCGGTGCCTTCCAGGACAACCGGGTCATCCCCTACGAGGGAATCAGGGTACGGGACATGAACGAACAGGCACGGCGACTGGTCGATGCCATCATCGCGGACTTCACTGCATACCTTCCGGATGGCCCCGCGGCGGCGCGCCGCCGCGAGATAGCCAGTCACTACGACGAGACCTGGTTTTCGTGGATCGGCGGCTACGGCCCTGCGGACCCCTTCTACTACCGGCTACAGAGCCCCGTGCTGGTGCTGGAACTCGACCACCACTGTGGAGTGTTTCTCAACAACAAGGAGCCTGCCCCGTTCCACATCCACACCCTAATGCGCACCCCAAACGGCAACGACTACGGACGGGAGCTGCTCCGTCAGCACCAGACCGCATATTCGACAGGAACCGGTACATGAACATAGCAGACCATCCCGAAGGCCCCCTTGCCGGGCATACGGTTATTGATCTGAGCCGTGCCCTGGCCGGCCCGCACGCCGGCATGATGCTCGCGGACCTCGGCGCCCGTGTCATCAAGGTGGAAAACCCGGGAACCGGGGACGACACCCGCGGCTGGGGCCCACCCTTCGTCGGCCCCGAGGACGACCTCCAGTCCACCTACTTCATGTCCTGCAACCGCAACAAGGAGTCCATCGCGCTGGACTTGAAGAGCGCCGACGGGCAGACCGTCCTGCGCGGACTGCTGGAGCGGGCCGACGTCCTGATTGAAAATTTCCGCCCCGGCGTGATGGACCGGTTGGGCTTCTCCGCCGCGGCGATGCACGGTATCAACCCGCGCCTGATCATCCTCTCCATCACCGGGTTCGGCCACGACGGACCCGAGTCCCGGCGCAGCGGCTACGACCAGATCCTCCAGGGCGAGGCCGGCCTGATGTCCCTCACCGGTTCCGGCCCGGACGACCCCCAGCGCGTAGGCGTCCCCATCGCCGACCTGCTCGCCGGCATGAACGGCGCCACCGGAGTACTCGCAGCCCTCGTGGAAC
The DNA here is from genome assembly GCF_000189535.1 of Pseudarthrobacter phenanthrenivorans Sphe3. NCBI lineage: Bacteria > Bacillati > Actinomycetota > Actinomycetes > Micrococcales > Micrococcaceae > Pseudarthrobacter > Pseudarthrobacter phenanthrenivorans. The sequence continues at coordinate 1,805,014 of NC_015145.1, read as the reverse complement.
GGGACAAGACCGGCCGCGGCAAGGTGGTCCGCACATCGCTGCTGGCATCGCTGATCGGGGTCCATGCCTTCCAGGGCACCAGGACCACCGTTGCCGGTGAAGTTCCGCAGGCGCAGGGCAACCACCACCCCTCCATCGCCCCGTACGGTCTGTTCAACTGCAAGGACGGCAGTATCCAGATCAGCGTCGGTAGCGAAAAGCTCTGGGCCTCCTTCGCCGCCGCCTTCGGCCTGGACCCTGCCGCCCCCGGCTTCGCCAGCAACGCCGAAAGGGTGCGGAACCGTGCCGAGGTGATCGCCGCCGTCGAACACGTATTTGCCGGCTACGGCGCCGCTGAGCTGCTGGAAAAGCTGAACGACGCCGGGATCCCGGCCGGGAAGGTCCGCTCCCTGGACGAGGTGTACGCGTGGGAGCAGGTCGCCTCCTTACGATTTTGTTGTGGGTGATTTCGGAGCTGTCGTAGTGTTTCGATCACCCTCGGGTGGCGGGTATGGCCTAGGTCGCCCTGCCGCTTGGATGGCTCACTGGGAATGGCCGCCCGCTGCCCGCCGATGACTCGACCGCTGATTGAGAATTACGACATTGATCGTTGGGTAAGGACGTGCCGGCGTAGTTATCGACAGGGCCAACCGAAATTGGAGCTGATCGAAGGAGACTGAACATGCCGGCATTCTGGGTAGGAATCGACTCAGGCAAAAGAGCACATCATTGCGTCGTGATCGATCAGACGGGGACCGTGCTGCTCTCGAAACGGGTCGAGAACGACGAAAACGCAGTGCTCGAACTCATAGCCACGATCGCGGAGATCGCGGCCGGGGGCGAAGTCTGCTGGGCCACGGATCTGAATTCCGGCGGAGCGGCCCTGTTGATCGAGTTGTTGGCCGCGCACGCCCAGCAACTGCTCTATATACCTGGACGGATCGTGCATCACGCTGCGGAGACCTACCGCGGAGATGGCAAGACCGACGCGAAAGATGCCAGGATCATCGCTGACCAGGCACGGATGCGCACGGACCTCCAACCAGTCCGCCGCACGGACCAGATCAGCGTTGACCTGCGGCTCCTCACCGCCCGCCGTACGGATCTGATCTGCGACCGTGTCCGGGCGATCAACAGGCTCCGCGCCACCTTGCTGGAATATTTCCCGGCTCTCGAGCGTGCGTTCGACTACTCCAAACAGGCGCCCCTGGTCCTCCTGGGCGGCTACCAGACACCCGAGGGCATCCGGCGGATCGGACTAGCTCGGCTCACCGGTTGGCTGAGGAAACGCGGCTGCCGCAATAGTGCCAAGATGGCAGAGAAGGCACTGATAGCCGCAAACTCCCAGCACACCGTACTGCCAACTCAGACCACAGGCTCTGCCCTGGTCGTCCGGCTGGCCGGGCAAATCAGCACTCTCGATGCGGAGATCGCCGGCATCGATGCCCAGATCACGGACCTGTTCGGGAAGCACGACAGCGCCGATGTTTTGCTCACCATGCCGGGCTTCGGCCCCGTACTCGCAGCTACTTTTCTCGCGAACATCGGCGGCAACCTGGACGCGTTTGACTCAGTCGACCGGCTCGCCAGCGTCGCGGGGCTGGCTCCCGTCCCGCGCGATTCCGGACGAATCAGCGGGAACCTGCACCGACCACGTCGCTTTAACCGCAGGCTCCTGCGGACCTGTTACCTCGCCGCCCTCTCCAGCTTGAAGAACAGCGCGGCCTCAAGAACCTATTACGACCGGAAGCGCGGAGAAGGAAAGTCGCATAAACAGGCCCTCATCGCCCTCGCCAGACGTCGCATCAACGTCCTCTGGGCGATGCTCCGTGACCACACCATCTACCAGGAACCAATGCCACGCATCACCGCTCAGGCGGCTTGACAGAAACATTGAGATTCCCAAGGCCTCGTCGTGAATGTGGAGCACCCGCTGCTCGGCAAGGTCAGCCTGCCCGGCCCGCCGCTACGCTTCTTCGCGCCCGGCGGCACCGCCGAAACGACCATCACCGAGCACGCGGCCCCGCCCCTGCTGGACGCCGACGCCGGGCCCATCCGGGAATGGCTCGGCCTTGTCCCCGCCGACCCCGCGGGAGTGCATTAGCATGCCGACAACGGAAAAAGTCCGCCACCTCAGCGCCGCCGAGCTGCTGGACACCGTGGTGGATGAAGGGTCGTTCGTCTCCTGGGATGCCGAACCTCAGCAGCCCGCGTTGACTGACGACTACGCAAACGACCTCACTAAGGCCCGTGAGCGCAGCGGCGCCGACGAATCCGTGCTCACCGGTGCCGGACTAATCCGCGGCCGCCGGGTGGCGCTGATCGTCAGCGAGTTCAACTTCCTGGCCGGATCAATCGGCCACGCCGCGGCGGAACGGATCGTCGCTGCGGTGGAACGGGCCACGGCCGAAGGCCTGCCCTTGCTGGCCGGCACTGCCTCAGGCGGGACCCGAATGCAGGAAGGAACCCTGGCCTTCCTGTCCATGGTCAGAATCACCGCGGCCGTGCGGGCACATCGCCAGGCCGGGCTGCCTTACCTGGTCTACCTGCGACACCCAACCACCGGTGGCGTGATGGCCTCCTGGGGATCCCTCGGGCATATTAACGTCGCCGAACCCGGCTCCCTGCTCGGCTTCCTGGGCCCGCGCGTTTACGAGGCGCTGCACGGAGAAGCCTTCCCGGACAACGTACAGGTCGCCGAGAACCTGTTCAACAAAGGACTCATCGACGGCGTCGTGGAGCCCGGAGAGCTCGCCGGGTTGGTGGGCCGGGCGCTGGAAATCCTTATGCCTCCGCGGGCTTCCGGCTCCATGGGATGGCCGCAGGCGCCGGCCACCTTGACCGTCCGACCCGCCGACGTGGATGCGTGGACCTCAATAAAAATCTCCCGCCAGCCCCGTCGCCCCGGCCTCCGCCAGCTCCTCAGATACGGCGCCACAGATGCCCTCCCGCTGAACGGCACCGGGCAGGGCGAAAAAGACCCAGGCCTGCTGCTGGCCCTGGCCCGCTTCGGAACCCAGTCCTGCATCGTCCTCGGACACGCCCGTCCCCTGCGGAAGGCCGCCGCGGGAATGGGTCCCGGCTCCCTGCGCGAGGAACGCCGCGGTGCCAAACTCGCCGAGGAACTGCGGCTGCCGCTGCTCACCGTCATCGACACCGCCGGCGCAGCCCTCTCCCAGGAAGCAGAAGAAGGCGGTCTCGCCGGCGAAATCGCCCGCTCCCTGCACGACCTGATCGGCCTGCAATCACCATCGGTCTCCGTCCTGCTCGGACAAGGCGCCGGCGGAGGTGCGCTGGCGCTACTGCCAGCCGACAGGACCATCGCCGCCCAGCACAGCTGGCTCTCTCCGCTGCCACCCGAAGGCGCCAGCGCCATCGTCCACCGCACCACCGCCTACGCCCCCGCCATGGCACAGGCGCAAGGCGTCAACGTAGCAGCACTATACGCAAACGGGCTGGTGGACCACATCGTCGATGAACGGAACGACGCCTCACTGGAGCCCCGGGAATTCTGCTCACGCATGGCGCACGCCATCGAATACGAACTCGCCTCAGTAGCCGCAGTTCCCGTCTCCCAACTGGTCGCCTCGCGGGCCCGCAAATACCGCAACCTCGGAAGAACGATCCTGCGAGGACCAGTACCTGTCGTCCGGCTGCAGCACACCCCAACCTGACAAATGCCATGCCTGATCTTCGGCGGGAAGCCGTCCCACCGCCCACACCGCGGGGGCGGCCCTTATGGAGCCAGATGTTCAGGCTGGAAGTATCAGCCGGTCATGGCCTGGGCGATACGTGAGGGCGGGCGGTTCAAGAAGTCAGTCATGGTTTGACCCGCCCGCACCACTGCTTCCAGGTCAACACCAGTATTGATCCCCAGGCCGTGAAGTAGCCACAGGAGTTCTTCCATCGCAAGGTTGCCGGTGGCGCTTCCGGCGAACGGGCATCCACCGATGCCGCCGGTGGATGCATCGAAGTAGGTAACCCCGGATTGGATTCCGGCAAGGACATTGCTGAGCGCTTGCCCGTAGGTGTCATGGAAGTGCAGGGCAAGGCGTTCCAGCGGCACGCCGCCTTGCACGTGCTCCTCTACCAAGGCTTTTACGTGCCCGGCGGTGGCGACGCCAATGGTATCGCCGAGGCTGATTTCGTAACAGCCCGCGTCCAGCAATTGACGGGAAACTTCGGCCACTGCACTTGTCCCGACTGGTCCTTCCCAAGGGTCCCCGAAGCACATGGACACGTAACCCCGTGCTGTCATGCCGTTTTTGATCGCTTCAGTAACGACTTCGCCGCCGTCTCACACGCTGAGGCACGGCTCATGTTGAGGTTCTTCCGGGCGAACGCCTCTGTGGCGCTGACAAAGACCGCTACGGACTTCACTCCGCTCTCCCTGGCCCGTTCAAGTCCGCGCATATTGGGGACCAGAACGGGATGCCTGGTGAGGTCGTCAAGTTCCGTGAGCACCTCCGCCGCGTCGGAAAGTTGGGGCACCCACCTGGGCGACACAAAGCTGGTCGCTTCTACAACAGGCAGGCCAGCCTTAACAAGCTCTTTGATGAAACTTCGGCCTGATCTGGGCCCTCGAAGCCGCCGGCCTGCCGGCACTGCCGGCCAAGATCCTGGCCGAAACCGTCCTGCTGGCCGCAAGCTTCGCGGTGCAGCAGCGGTGGCTTTTCGAGCGAAATCCAGCCCGTGAAGCGACCGCCAGCACATCGAATGAAGTACCGGTCCGCACTCATACATCCGGCTAGGTTCCGTCACAGCACCTGCACAGCTTGGGCCCGGAAAGTAAAAACCAGCCCATATAAACACCCCGGAGAATCCCATGAACCCAGTAATCTTCATCCTTGCCGACCTCGCGGCCATCAGCCTCCTGACCTTCGCCCTGTACCTCCGGCGCCACCGCCGCCGCGACCTAGTGGTCTCGTACCTGGGCATGAACGTCGGCGTCCTGGCTGTCGCCACCGCGCTATCAGGATCAGCCGCCGGGCTCGGCCTGGGACTCGGGCTCTTCGGCGTCCTGTCCATCATCAGGCTCCGCTCCACCGAGCTGGCCCAGCACGAGGTCGCCTACTACTTCTCCGCCCTGGCCCTGGGCCTGATCGCAGGCCTGGGCATCGAACCCCTCTGGCTGACCGTTTCACTGATGGCCCTGATCCTGCTGGTCATGTTCGTGGGAGACCACCCCCGCGTCCTGCCGGCCCACCGCCACCAGACCGTAGTCCTGGACCGCGCCATCGCCGAAGACGGCGAACTCCACGCCCGGCTCGAGGAAGTCCTGCACGGCAAGGTCCACTCTGCCACCGTCCAGGAGCTCGACCTGGTCAACGACAAAACCATCGTCGACGTCCGGTACGCCTACTCCCCCAGCGTCTTCACGGCCCCCGCCGGCATCCCGGCCATCACGACTACGGCGCCTCACCATTCGGACAACCCGTCCGTAGAGCCGGGCACCACGGCTCCCGCCTACTCCCACGGCACAGCCCGGGCAGGTGCCGCATGAGCACCACCGGAACGGACGTCAGCGGCGCTCTTCGTTCCCTCCCCCCGGTAGGGCTGGAAGAACTCAACAGCGAAGCCGCGCTCCAGACCCGCGTAGACCGCAAATACGTGGTTCCCGCAGGGCTCGCCCGCCACCTGCTGGGCACGCTACAGGCCGATGTTCGAGTACTGGAAATGGGCGGCTCCCGCAGCTTCGCCTACGATTCCGTCTACTTTGACACCCCAAACCTCGACAGCTACATGCTCGCAGCCCGTGGCCGCCGGCGCCGCTACAAAATCCGTACCAGGACCTACGTCGACAGCGCGGTGAGCTTCCTGGAGGTCAAAACCGAAGGCGCCCGCGATGCAACCGTCAAAGAGCGCATCCCGTACCACCTTCAAGACCGCGCCCGGCTCACCCCTGAGGGCCTGGACTACGTCCGTGAAACACTCACTGCCTCAGTGGGTGCCATGCCGTCCGGCCGTCTCGGGCCAGTGCTGGAAACCCGTTACAACCGAACCACGCTGTACCTGCCGGAATCTGGAAGCCGGGCAACGATCGATACCGGCGTGACCTGGCAACGCCCCGCCCACTCCGCTTGGGTCCTGGAAGACGCCGTCATCCTCGAGACCAAATCCGGCTCCACTGCCGGCCCGCTCGATCGACACCTCTGGGCCCACGGCATCAGGCCCTCCCGGATCTCCAAGTTCGCCACCGGGATGGCCGCCCTTTGCCCGGACCTTCCCGCCAACCGCTGGAACCGCACGCTAACCCGCGACCTGTCCCTCCGCCCCACCGCTTAGCCCCCCGACTGGGCTTCCCCCGCCCCTCTTCAAGCCTCACCCAAGACTTCCCAAAGGACCCACCATGAAAAACCTCCGCACCCACCTCTCCGTCGCCGCCCTCGCCGTCACCATCGGCCTGGCCGGCTGCTCGGCAGCAAGTAACTCCCCCACCGGCGTCTCGGCCATCAGCGGCACCGGCACCTCCTCTGCCACCACCTCCGGCACCACGCAGGCCGTCTCCTTGGACACTCTGGCCGCCGACACCCACTACGACGCCGACGACCTCGCCTGGGACGCCGCCGCCGAAGTAGCCCTGACCCTCGCCGATGGCGCCAGCAGCGTGACAACCGGCCCGTCAGACTCCATAAACGTCGTCGACGGCGACACCGTCACGATCACCGCGGCCGGCACCTACCGCCTCAGCGGCTCACTCTCCGACGGGCAGATCGTGGTGGCAGCCGGCGAAGAAGATGTGGTCCGCATCATCCTTGACGGAGCGGACATCACCAGCACCACCGGCTCCCCATTTGTAGTGCAGAGCGCCAACGAAGCCATCCTCTACCTCGAGGACGGGACCTCCAACAGCCTCAGCGACGCCGCCACGTACGCGGACCAGGGAACGGACGCGCCGAACGCCGCGCTGTATTCCATGGCGGACCTCACCGTCGCCGGCACCGGTTCCCTGGCCGTTGACGGCAACTACAACGACGGCATCTCCTCAAAGGACGGCCTGGTCCTGGCGGCCGGCAACGTGACCGTGGACGCAGCGGACGATGGCATCGTGGGCAAGGACTACGCAGTCCTGCTCGACGGCGCCTACCAGGTGTCCGCCGCCGGAGACGGTTTCAAGTCTGACAACGAGGAAGACGAGGGCCGCGGCTGGGTCCTGCTCAACGGCGGCACCCTCAACGTCAGCGCCGGCGACGACGGCATCAAGGCCTTCAACACCCTCACCATCGCAGCCGGCACCACCACCGTGGAGGAATCCGAAGAAGCCCTGGAAGCCCAGCACATCGTGATGCAGGGTGGCACCGCCACCGTCACGTCCAACGACGATGGCGTGAACGCCTCAGGCGGCAGCAGCTCCTCCGGCACCTCCGCCCAAGGCGGGATGGGCGGCGGTGAAATGGCCGTTGGTGACTTCACCGTGGACGTCAGCGGCGGCCTGCTGACCATCAACTCCCAGGGCGACGGCCTGGACTCCAACGGCAACGCAAGCATCTCCGGCGGCACCGTCGTCGTCAACGGCCCCACCAGCAACGGCAACGGCGCCCTCGACGTCAACGGAGAACTCGCCGTGACCGGCGGAATCCTGGCGGCGGCAGGAAGCGCCGGCATGGTGGTCACCCCCGGCACCTCCTCCACACAGTCAGGTGTCCAGGTGACACTGGGATCATCAGTCGCGGCGGGAACCGTGGTCCAGGTCGCCGACTCCTCCGACACGGTGGTTGCGGCATTCGTCACCACCAAGGCAACCGCATCGCTGGTCTTCTCCTCCGCCGCCATCACCGAGGGACAGGAATACACCATCTACACCGGCGGCACCGCAACCGTGAGCGCGGGCATCGGCGAAGGGTCCCTGGACGGCGCCACAAAGCAGGGCACAGTCACGGCCGGCGAGTACACCGCAGCCCAGGGCCCCGGCGGCGGTGGCGGTGGGCCGCGCCGCTAACCTCAGGCGCACCCTTTTGCACGACGCTGCCGTACCTTCCCTTGGCCGATCCGGCTATAGAGGCGCCGTCGTTCATGTCCAGCAGGGCGCCGCCGGGAGCAACAATCCTCCTGCGCGCTGCCCAGACCTGTCAGGCCGTCCGTCCCGGCGGCACCAACTGGCTAAGCTATTCACAGCCTGAACACAGGAACGCCATAGCCGGACTTATAGGATCGATCGGAGAGTTGTTTCATGGCCACTTCGCACTCCATGACCAACAACCTCCCTCAGCTCTCCCACCCGGACGGGTCCCCTATCCGTGCACTGGTGGTCGACGACGAGCCAAGCCTTTCCGAGCTGATGAGCATGGGCCTGCGCATGGCCGGCTGGTCCGTCGCTGTCGCGGCTGACGGGCCGGAGGCGGTGAAGCTTGCAAAAGACTTCCGCCCTGATGTGCTGGTGCTGGACGTGATGCTTCCCGGGTTCGACGGCGTTGAGCTGTTGGGGAGGATCCGGGCCTTCGCCCCGGAGGTGCCAGCATTGTTCCTCACCGCCAAGGACGCCATCCAGGACCGGATCGTGGGACTGGCCGCAGGCGGGGACGACTACGTCACCAAGCCTTTCAGCATGGAAGAAGTCCTGCTCAGGCTCCATCGCCTGGTGCAGCGTTCCGGTGTTGCCGCGATGGACACCGCCGAGCTGGTGGTCGGCGACCTTGTCCTCAACGTCGACACCCGGGAGGTCACTCGGGCGGGTCAGGACGTCCAGCTCACGGCCACCCAGTTCGAGCTCCTCCGCTACCTGATGGAGAACCCCAAGCGGGTGATCAGCAAGGCACAAATCCTGGACCGGGTGTGGAACTACGACTTCGGCGGCCAGGCCAATATCGTGGAGCTCTACATCTCCTACCTGCGCAAGAAGATCGACGCCGTCCACCCGCCCATGATCCACACCGTGCGCGGCGCCGGGTACGTCATCAAGCCGGCAGAGTAGCCTCCATGGCCTCCCCCGAAGTTCCACACCCCCATCGCCGGAGCTGGCTCAAACCCGACACCTGGCACCTCCGCACCCGGCTGATCCTCCTGGCCATGACCCTGCTGATCGCCATCTGCGGCGCCGTGGGCGTCGTCAGCTACGCGTCCATGGACGCCTTCCTCACCCGCCAGCTCGATGACCAGCTCAGCCAGGCCGCTGAACGCTCGAACGATCCCGGCCGTCCCCCGGCGGGTGGCTTCAACGGACGCGACCCGCTGGACGCGCGCGGGCAGAGCGTGGGCACCCTGAACGCACGCATTGTGGACGGCCAGGTCAACAGCGCCGGTTTCCTTGCCCCGGACACCACACGGTCCCCGCTTTCCACCGAAGACAAGGAAACACTGCTCGCGCTCAGCAGTGACGGGCAGCCGGTCGACCGCGCCCTCTCCAACGGCAACTACCGGCTGGTGGCGGTGAAAACCAATTTTGGTGATGTCCTGGTAACCGGGCTCCCCCTCGCCGGCAAGGAAAGCACCCTCACGTCCCTGGTGTGGACCTTCGTGCTAGTCTCCCTGGGCGGCCTGCTGCTGGTTGGCTTCGTGGGAACCGTCCTGATCCGGCGCACCATGAAGCCCCTGGAACAGCTCTCCGAAGTGGCCACCCGCGTCTCCCGGCTGCCGCTGGATGCCGGTGAGGTAGCCCTGGCGGTGCGCGTGCCGCCGTCGAACTCCAATCCGGGAACGGAAGTGGGCAGCGTTGGCCATGCGCTGAACCTCATGCTGGACAACGTAGCCAGTGCACTGCAGGCACGGCAAAAGAGCGAAACCAAGGTGCGGCAGTTCGTGGCGGATGCATCGCACGAGCTTCGGACCCCGCTGACCGCCATCCGCGGCTACACCGAGCTGATGAGGATGACGGAGGACTTCACTCCGGACGGCGAGAAGTCTCTGGCAAGGGTGCAGAGCCAGTCCGAACGCATGACCGCGCTGGTGGAAGACCTGCTGCTGCTCGCCCGCCTGGACGAAGGGCAACCGCTGAAACTCAGCGAAGTAGACCTCACGCAGCTGGTGGTGGAGAGCGTTAGCGACGAGAAAGTAATGGCCCCCGGACACAGCTGGCGTCTTGAGCTGCCCGATGAGCCGGTGGTAGTCGACGGCGACGCCTCGCAGCTGCGCCAAGTGCTGATGAACCTGCTCTCCAACGCCCGCAAACACACGCCGCCGGGCACCACAGTGGTGACCAGTGTCAGCCGCTCGCCCGAGGGTGCGGCGATGGTGACGGTAACGGACGACGGCGGCGGCATCCCTGCCGAGTTCGTGGACCACGTCTTTTCACGTTTTGCCCGCGCAGACGCGGCCCGAAAGGGCTCAGGAGACCAGACGGGCGCATCAGCGGCCGAAGGCACCAGCGGACTGGGCCTGTCCATCGTCCAATCCATCGTTGAAGCCCATGGCGGACGGGTAACAGTAACGTCACAACCGGGACGGACACAGTTCGCCTTGCAGCTGCCTCTCCCGCGCACCAAGCAGGGCGACTTACAGCAGGCGTAATTCCTGCTTTCTTAAATAACACTGGACGTGATTTGGCAGTACAAAGCGCGGGGCGCGACTCCCGCGGGCACGCCTAGGACCGCCTCCCAAGGGGCACACCCTTAAGCGAGATCACCGAAGTCATGCTGTTCCCGCTGCCCCGAGCCATGAATAGGTGTAGGCCACGCCCGGCCTACCCGAAAGAACCAGAGCGAGGAACTGCATAACCCCACCCACAGCAGGCGGAAGGCCCACCTAGCCAAGGTCTTTAAGCCGCCACCCCACACACCTGAATAGGCTCCGCGGCAACCAGGCCACAGCTCGCACATCTAGCGTCAGAGCGACGCGACCACAAGCTTTGTCAACAGTAAGAAAAAACCCTCTGACCTGCGGAAGCACTGTGCCCGAGGTGGGACTCGAACCCACACACCTTTCGATACCGCATTTTGAGTGCGGCGCGTCTGCCAATTCCGCCACTCGGGCGCGGAATACACGAAGGAAACCCGTACGCCCACAGCTGATTGTGAGCAACGCGATCGCTTCACGTACGCGGAATTACTCTACATGCAGATAGGCTGAATTCCAGAATCGCGCCGCCGACGCCGCAACCGACCATGCAGATCAAGTACAGGACCGGGCGCACCTAAGATAGTGATGTCCCCGCCGTACCTTTCCAAGGAGATCCCGTGACTGAACAGACGGAGTCAAAACCCACGTCCCAGCCGGCGCGCCGCGTCATTGTGGCCGAGGATGAAACCCTCATCCGCCTCGACATCATCGAAATCCTGCGCGGCGAAGGCTACGACGTCATCGGCGAAGCAGACAATGGCGAGAAGGCCGTCCAGCTTGCCGAGGAACTCAAGCCGGACCTGGTCCTGATGGATGTCAAGATGCCCGTCATGGACGGCATTTCCGCCGCGGAGAAAATCGTCAAAGCCCGCATTGCACCCGTTGTCCTGCTGACCGCGTTCAGCCAGAAGGAACTCGTAGAGCGCGCCCGTGACGCCGGCGCCATGGCCTATGTCGTCAAGCCCTTCACCCCCGCTGACCTCATCCCGGCACTGGAGATCGCCCTCTCCCGCCACGAGGAAATCAAGGCACTCGAAAGCGAAGTCTCAGACCTCCAGGAACAGTTCGCCACCCGCAAGCTCGTGGAACGCGCCAAGAGCCTCCTGACCACCAAGATGGGCCTCACGGAACCTGAAGCCTTCCGTTGGATCCAGAAAACTTCCATGGACCGCCGCCTGAGCATGCGCGAAGTGGCCGAAACCATCATCAACCAGGTCAACTAACCTCGGCAGCAGCCCGGCAGGCAACGCACGACGGCGGCCTGCCGGGTTCCTGCCAGTCGGCGCCGCCCGCCAGCCCCACCAAAGCACACCGAAAAGGACCCCCGCCAACCGGCGGGGGTCCTTTTGCGTCAGGGAGTCAGAAAGCCTAGGCCTTCTTCTTCTTTTCCGGCCAGGGGCCGAGCTTTTCCTTGTTGCTGGTGGCGTCACCAACACGGGTGGAGTCGGCGAGGTCGCCCACCTTGTGCACCTTCAGCGAGTTCGTGGAGCCGGCCTTTCCGGGAGGCGAACCGGCGGCAATAACCACCAGGTCTCCGTCATCCACCAAGTCCATCTCCAGCAGGCTGCGGTCAACCTGCGCGGTCATCTCATCGGTGTGGTCCACCATCTGCACCAGCACCGGCTGGATCCCCCAGGTCAGCGCCAGCTGGTTCCAGACCTGCTCCACCGGAGTGAAGGCGAAGACCGGCTTGATGGGCCGCAGGCGGGACAGGCGGCGGGCCGAGTCGCCGGACTGGGTGAAAGCACAGATGTACTTGGCGTCCAGCTGGTCGGCGATTTCGACGGCGGCACGGGTGATGGCGCCGCCGCGGGTCTTGGGCTTGGTCCCCAGCGGGGGGACCCGCTCCAGGCCGTGGACCTCGGTGGATTCGATGATCCGGGCCATGACCTTGACGGTTTCGATCGGGTACTTGCCCACGCTGGTCTCACCGGAAAGCATGACGGCGTCCGCACCGTCCAGCACAGCGTTGGCGCAGTCGGAGGCCTCGGCGCGGGTGGGGCGCGGGTTGTCGATCATGGATTCCAGCACCTGGGTGGCCACGATGACCGGCTTGGCCCAGCGGCGGGCCAGTTCGATGGCGCGCTTCTGGACGATCGGCACTTCCTCCAGCGGAAGCTCAACGCCGAGGTCGCCACGGGCCACCATGATGGCGTCGAACGCGTCGATGATCTCCGGCAACTGCTCCACGGCCTGCGGCTTCTCGATCTTGGCGATGACCGGCACGCGGCGGCCTTCCTCGTCCATGATCTCGTGCACGCGGACAATGTCCGAAGCATCCCGGACGAAGGACAGTGCCACCAGGTCGACACCGCGGCGCATGGCCCAGCGGAGGTCGTCCTCGTCCTTTTCGCTCAGCGCGGGCACGTTGACGGCCACGCCGGGCAGGTTGATGCCCTTGTTGTTGGACACCATGCCGCCCACGGTCACCTCGGCCACAACCTTCACGTCGTCGACAGCGATGGCGCGCAGGGCCACCTTGCCGTCGTCGATCAGCAGGGCATCGCCCACGTTGACATCCTCGGTGAGGCTCTTCAGCGTGGTGGAGCAGATCTCCTTGGTGCCGGGCACGTCCTCGGTGGTGATGGTGAACGTGTCGCCTACAGCGAGGGCGTGCGGTCCGTCAACGAAGCGGCCCAGGCGGATCTTCGGCCCCTGCAGGTCGGCCATGATGGCCACGGCCTTGCCGAGGTCCGCTGCCGCCTTGCGGACGTTCTCGTAGGTGTTGTCGTGCACGGAGTAGTCGCCGTGGCTCATGTTCATGCGGGCGACGTCAACACCGGCTTCCAGCACCGCGAGGGTGTTTTCGTAGCTGGCAATTGCCGGGCCGAACGTAGCCACAATTTTTGCGCGTCTCATATACCTACCCTATTGGTCTCTTGCATTGGTTAAGTTGTCGTGGAGGTGAACCCTCGATGCATGCCTAGAGCACGGCGATGGCGCGGTCCGTCGGTGCCACGGGAGCGGGGAGGATGGTGCTTCCCATCAGGAACTTGTCCACCGCTGCTGCGGCGGCGCGGCCCTCGGCGATCGCCCACACAATCAGGGACTGGCCGCGGCCGGCGTCGCCGGCAACGAAGACGCCCTCCGTGTTGGTCATGTAGTAGCCGTCCCGGGAGACGTTGCCGCGTCCGTCGAATTCGGCGTTGACCTGCTCGGTGATGCCGGCCGGTTCAGCGCCAGTGAAGCCCAGGGACAGGAAGACCAGGTCCGCGGGAATGATACGCTCCGTGCCGGCCTTCGGCAGGCGCTTGCCGTCAACGAATTCGGTTTCCGCAACCTTGACGCCGGTGAGCTTGCCGTTCTCGCCGACGAATTCAACCGTGGAGGCGAGGTACGTGCGCTCACCGCCTTCCTCGTGGGCGCTGGCCACTTCGAAGAGGGTGGGGAACGTGGGCCACGGCTGGTGGCTGGCGCGCTCGGCCGGCGGCTGCTTGCCGATGGCCAGCGTGGTCACCGAAGCAGCACCGTGGCGGTGCGCGGTTCCCAGGCAGTCCGCGCCGGTGTCGCCGCCGCCAAGGATGACGACGTGCTTGCCCTGCGCGTTGATCTGGTTCTCGATCTGCTCTCCGGCAACAGCGCGGTTCGCCGGGACCAGGTAATCCATGGCGAAGTGGACGCCGTCCAGGTCCCGGCCCGGGATGGGCAGGTCGCGCGGAACGGTGGCCCCGGTGCAGATCACGACGGCGTCGTAGCGCCTGCGCAGCTGCTCCCAGGTCACATCCGTGCCCACTGCAACGCCGGTGCGGAAGCGGGTACCTTCCGCCTTCATCTGCTCGATGCGGCGGTCAACCTGTTCCTTCTCCATCTTGAAGTCGGGGATGCCGTAGCGCAGCAGGCCGCCGATCTTGTCATCGCGCTCGTAGACGGCAACGGTGTGGCCCACGCGGGTCAGCTGCTGCGCGACCGCAAGTCCAGCAGGGCCGGAGCCGACGACGGCAACGGTCTTGCCGGTCAGGCGTGCCGGCGGCAGGGGTTCCACCCAGCCGTTGTCCCAGGCTTCGTCGATGATGGAAACTTCCACCTGCTTGATGGTCACTGCAGGCTGGTTGATCCCCAGCACGCAGGACGCTTCGCACGGCGCGGGGCACAGGCGGCCCGTGAACTCCGGGAAGTTGTTCGTGGCGTGCAGGCGCTCGATTGCTTCCTCGCCCTTGTCCCGCCACATGAGGTCGTTCCACTCGGGAATGAGGTTGCCCAGCGGGCAGCCCTGGTGGCAGAACGGGATGCCGCAGTCCATGCAGCGGCCGGCCTGCGCCTTCAGGGTGCCCTTTTCCTGCGCCTCGTACACTTCCTTCCAGTCCATGATGCGGACGGGAACGGGACGGCGCGGCTGGGTTTCACGCTGGCGTACTTTCAGAAATCCGCGTGGATCAGCCACCGGTCACCTCCAGGATTCGAGACCATACTTCTTCGCCGTCGGGGTCAAGGCCCTCTTCGATGGCGTCGAGACGGGTCTGCAGCACGGCCGCGTAGTCGCGCGGCAGCACCTTGGTAATGCGGGCAGCGGTGTCATCGAAGTTCTCGAGGAGGCGCGCAGCCAGCTGGGAATCAGTTTCTTCAACGTGCTTGACCAGCAGGCCGTGCACGATGTCGCGGTCCTCGGCGTCCAGCTCGCGGAGCTGGAGTTCGCCGGACTGCAGGGCTTCCTTGTTGACGCGGGCAGCGTCAAGGTCAAGGACGTAGGCGGTGCCCCCGGACATGCCGGCGCCGAAGTTGCGGCCGGTGCGGCCGATGATCAGCGTCTGGCCGCCGGTCATGTACTCACAGCCGTGGTCGCCGATGCCTTCAACGACGGCGGTGGCGCCTGAGTTGCGGACCAGGAAGCGTTCGCCAACCTGGCCGCGCAGGAACAGTTCGCCGCTGGTGGCGCCGTAGCCGATAACGTTGCCCGCGATGACATTCGTCTCCGCCTTGAACACGTTGGTCCGGTCCGGGCGGACGATGATGCGGCCCCCGGAGAGTCCCTTGCCCACGTAGTCGTTCGAGTCGCCGTACAGCCGCAGCGTGATGCCTGCGGGCAGGAAGGCGCCCAGGGACTGGCCGGCAGTGCCGCTCAGGGTGACGTCGATCGTGTCCGTGGCCAGTACATCCGTGCCGAAGGTCTTGGTGACCACATGGCCCAGCATTGTGCCCACCGACCGGTCGGTGTTGATCACGTCCACGGCGATCTTCACCGGGCTGCGGTCCGTCAGTGCCTCGGTGGCCATGGTGATCAGCCGCTGGTCGAAGTGCTTGTCCAGCTCGTGGTTCTGGCCGGTCATGTTCCGCAGCGGGGCGTCGTCGTCAAACTCCAGTCCGTGCAGGATCGGGTCCAGGTCCAGGCCGTCGGCCTTCCAGTGGTCGATCGCTTCCCGGGCGTCCAGGACCTCAGCGTGGCCGATCGCTTCTTCCAGGCTGCGGAAGCCCAGCTCGGCCAGGATCTCGCGGACTTCCTCGGCAAGGAACTCGAAGAAGTTGACCACGAACTCCGGCTTGCCGCTGAAGCGTGCGCGCAGTTCGGGGTTCTGCGTGGCGACGCCCACCGGGCAGGTGTCCAGGTGGCAGACGCGCATCATGATGCAGCCTTCCACCACCAGCGGAGCGGTGGCGAAGCCGAACTCCTCGCCGCCCAGCAGCGCGGCGATGACAACGTCGCGGCCGGTCTTGAGCTGGCCGTCCACCTGCACCACCACGCGGTCACGCAGGCCGTTGAGCATCAGCGTCTGCTGGGTCTCGGCCAGGCCGAGCTCCCACGGGACGCCGGCGTGCTTCAGCGAATTCAGCGGCGAGGCGCCGGTTCCGCCGTCGTGGCCGGAAACAAGCACGACGTCTGCCTTCGCCTTGGTGACGCCGGCGGCAACTGTGCCGATCCCCACCTCGGAGACGAGCTTGACGTGCACCCGGGCCGAGGGGTTGGCGCGCTTGGCATCATAGATGAGCTGCGCGAGGTCCTCGATCGAATAGATGTCGTGGTGCGGGGGCGGGGAAATAAGTCCGACGCCGGGGGTCGAGTGCCGCGTACGGGCAACCCACGGGTACACCTTCTGCGCCATCAGCTGGCCGCCCTCGCCGGGCTTCGCGCCCTGCGCCATCTTGATCTGGATGTCGTCGGCGTTGGTCAGGTACAGGCTGGTCACGCCGAAACGGCCCGAGGCGATCTGCTTGACGGCAGAACGGCGCTTCGGGTCCAGCAGGCGGTCCACATCCTCGCCGCCTTCACCGGTGTTGGACTTGCCGCCCAGCTGGTTCATGGCGATGGCCAGCGTCTCGTGGGCCTCCTGCGAGATGGAGCCGTAGCTCATCGCACCGGTAGAGAACCGCTTGACGATGCTGGAGACGGGCTCCACTTCCTCCAGCGGAACCGGCGGGCGCTCGTTCTTGAACTTGAGCAGACCGCGCAGGGTCATCAGGTTGCTGGACTGATCGTCCACGCCCTTGGTGTAGGCCTTGAAGATGTCGTAGCGGCGCTCACGCGTGGCGTGCTGCAGCCGGAAGACCGTCTCAGGGTTGAACAGGTGCGGCTCGCCGTCGCGGCGCCACTGGTACTCGCCGCCGCCCAGCAGGGGACGGTGCGGCTGCTCGATGCCGCCCTCGGGGTAGGCCATCTGGTGCCGCGCCGAAACCTCGGCGGCGATGACGTCCAGGCCCACGCCGCCCAGCTGGGAGTGCGTGCCGGCGAAGAATTCGTCCACCAGGTCCTGGCCCAGGCCCAGTGCCTCGAAGGTCTGCGCGCCGGTGTAGGAGGCAACAGTGGAGATGCCCATCTTGGACATGATCTTCAGGACGCCCTTGCCCAGGCCCTTGATCAGGTTGTACACGCCGTCCTGCGGGGTGACGCCGGTGACGTCACCGGCAGCAATCAGCTGCTCCACCGATTCCATGGCCAGGTACGGGTTGACCGCCGAAGCGCCGTAGCCGATCAGGACTGCCACATGATGTGTCTCGCGGACGTCGCCGGCCTCGACCACCAGGGCAGTCTTGGTGCGGTTGGCGCTGCGCAGCAGGTGGTGGTGCACGGCGCTGACCAGCAGCAGGGACGGGATGGGCGCCCACTGGGCGTTGGAGTCGCGGTCTGACAGCACGATGTACTGCACGCCGCGGTTGATGGCGCCGGAAACCTGTTCGCAGATTTCGGTGAGCCGGGCACGCAGCGCGTTCTCGCCGCCTTCGGGGCGGTAGAGGCCGCGGACCTTCATGGCCACGCGGTTCCCGTCGGCGTCCTCAATGTTGGCAATCTTGGCCAGCTGGTCGTTGTTGATCACCGGGAACGGCAGCTGGACCTGCGGCTGGCGGACCTGCTTGGTGTCCAGGAGGTTGCCGTTGGGACCAATGGCACAAGTCAGCGACGTGACCAGCTCTTCGCGGATGGCGTCCAGCGGCGGGTTGGTCACCTGCGCGAAGGACTGCACGAAGTAGTCGAACAGCAGGCGGGGGCGCTTGGACAGCACAGCCACCGGGGTGTCAGAGCCCATGGCACCGAGCGGCTCGGCCCCGGTGCGGGCCATCGGGCCGAGCAGGATCTTCAGCTCTTCGGTGGTGTAGCCGAAGGTGCGCTGGCGGATGTTCACGGAAGCAGCCGTGTGGACCACGTGCTCGCGCTCGGGGAGGTCGTTGAGGTCGATCAGGTTGTCCTTGACCCACTCCGCCCACGGGTTGGCGGCGGCGACTTCGGCCTTAACCTCTTCGTCGTCGATGATGCGCCCGGACTCGGTGTCCACCAGGAACATCTTGCCCGGGGACACGCGGCCCTTCTTGACCACCTTGGAGGGCTCGACGTCGATCACGCCCACCTCGGAGGCGAAGACGATCAGGCCGTCCTCGGTGATCCAGAACCGGCCAGGACGCAGCCCGTTGCGGTCCAGGGTGGCCCCCACCAGGTTGCCGTCAGTGAAGGATACGGCGGCAGGGCCGTCCCACGGTTCCATCAGCAGGGAGTGGTACTCGTAGAAGGCGCGGCGGGCCGGATCCATGGTGGCGTGGTTTTCCCATGCCTCCGGGATCATCATCATGATCGAGTGCGTGATGGGCCGGCCGGATAGCCACAGCAGCTCGGCTACCTCGTCGAAGGACGCGGAGTCCGAGGCGCCGGGGGTGCAGATGGGGTACAGCTCTTCCGGGGTGTCTCCCAGCAGCGGGTTGGCCAGCTGGGACTGGCGGGCGCGCATCCAGTTCCGGTTGCCCTTGACGGTGTTGATTTCACCGTTGTGGGCGATGGTGCGGAACGGCTGGGCTAGCGGCCAGGACGGGAAGGTGTTGGTGGAGAAGCGCGAGTGGACAATCGCCAGCTTGGTCTTGAAGCGCTTGTCCGAAAGGTCCGGATAGAACGGTTCCAGCTGGGCGGTGGTGAGCATGCCCTTGTAGACGATGGTCCGCGAGGACAGCGACGGGAAGTACACACCGAACTTGTTCTGGGCGCGCTTGCGGATCCGCCAGGCGCGGGAATCCAGCTCGTTGCGGTCCAGTTCCTCGCCCGTGGCGGAAGCCAGGAAGGGCTGGGAGAAGTAAGGCATGCAGGCGCGGGCCATGGCGCCCACGAGGTCGGCGACCACCGGCACTTCGCGCCAGCCGAGGACCTTCAGGCCCTCGTCAGCTGCGAGGCCCTCGATACCTGCCTTGGCGGCGTCGGCTTCGCGCTGCTCGGCAGGCAGGAAGGCGGTGCCGGCCACGTACTGGCCGGGAGCGGGAAGTTCGAACTCCGTGACCGCACGGAAGAACTCGTCAGGGATCTGCATGAGGAGGCCCGCGCCGTCGCCGGTGCCCTCGTCCGCGCCCACGGCACCGCGGTGCTCAAGGTTGCGGAGGGCGGTGAGGGCGGCATCGACGATGTCGTAGCCAGGTTCACCCCGGAGGGTGGCGATGATCGCAAGACCGCAGGCGTCCTTCTCCTGCTCCGGGTTGTAGAGCCCCGCAGCCTCCGGCAGCGCCGCGAAGCGCTTGAACGGCGACATGGCAGTCTCAGGCTGATCCGGTTCAGACCAGCTGGGAGTGTGAAGAGTTTGGGTCATGGGAGACGTCCTTCCTCCTGATCGTGCGTATGGAAGGGACACCGTTGGCCCCACTCGTCGGGCGCCGCTCACATGGGCACAACAAAGTGTTACTTACTGGAAATTGTAGGTCAGCATGGCCTGCTGAACTAACAGTTACGCAGGCCCCTGCCCCGGGCAACACCGGACAGCAGCTATATGCTCTCCAGGGCGGCCCCGCTGCCACGACGCTGTGGTTATTGGGCGCTTCGAGCGGTGGCTCTGCTGCCCTGCCTGGCCTGCGCGCTACTTCGTAGTGCCGGCCTCCGGCGCGGTTCCTGTGGCCGTGCTGCCGGAACTTCCGGCAGCGGTCGCGTCCGGCCCGGGCTTGGGGCCCGCCGGCGCAGCCTCGGCCTCTTCCGTGGGGACGGGAGCACGCCGGGAACCGCTTTGGTTATCAGGGAGATTATCACGCGACTCACTATCTGAGACAACGGGGTCCGTATCACGGACCGCATTGCCGGCAGTTCCGGAGTCCGCCGCGCCCTCAATTTCGGCGGGTTCGCGGCCTGGAAGATATACGCTGTCCGGTTCCGTCCGCTTCTTCAAACCGAGCAGGATGAACGCGGTCAGGGCGGCCAGGAACACAAAGATGCTGGTCCATACGTTCAGCCGCGTGGTGATGCCGAACAGGGAGATCTGTTCGGCATCGTCGATCCGCATTGCCTCGATCCAAACCCGGCCCAGCGTGTAGTACATGGCGTACAGCCAGAACAGCCGGCTGCGGCGGAAGTTGAACTTCCGGTCCAGGGCGAGCAGGAGGACGACGCCGGCCAGGTTCCACAGCGATTCGTACAGGAACGTGGGGTGGAACAGGGTGTCCGCCGGGGTTCCGGCCGGAAAGTTGGGGTTGTCGGCGTCAATCTGCAGGCCCCACGGCAGGGTTGTGGGCCCGCCGAAGAGCTCCTGGTTGAAGTAGTTGCCCCAGCGGCCCACGGCCTGGGCCAGCAGCAGCCCGGGCGCCGCGGCATCCACGAAGGCGCTTAGCTTGACCCCGCTGCGCCGGCAGCCGATCCAGGCCCCCACCGCGCCCAGGACAACCGCACCCCAGATGCCCAGGCCGCCGCGCTGGATCTGCGGGATCAGGGAGAGGTCCCCGGTGCCGTCAAAGCCCGGGCCGAAGTAGGCGTCCGGGGACGAGACCACGTGGTACAGGCGGCCGCCGATGATGCCGAACGGGATGGCCCAGACAACGATGTCCCAGACACTGCCTTCAGGCGCTCCGCGCTTGGCCCAGCGGACGGAGGTCAGCCAGAGGCCCACCACGATGCCCGCCAGGATGCACAGGGCGTAGGCGTGGATGCGCAGTGTCCCCCACGGCAGGGGGATGTCGAAGCCGGACCAGTCGGGGCTGGGGATGCTGGCCGGCACCAAGGCCGGCACCAGCATGGCTGACTGGAGGAGGGTCTGCATCAACTACGCTTCTTCCTTGGCCAGGCCGGTGCTGAGGTCCTTGGTAAGGGCTGCGACTGCTTCCACGCCGCCGTCGCGGATGGCCGCCACCAGGGCGGTGCCAACGATCACGCCTTCGGCGTACGCTGCGATTTCGCGGACCTGGTCGGCGTTGGAAACGCCCAACCCCACGCAGACGCGCTCGGCGCCGGCCGCGTGAGCGGCGGCCACCACGTCCTTGGCCGCGGTGCTGACGGAGGTCCGCGCACCGGTGACGCCCATGATGGATACGGCGTAGACAAAGCCGCGGCTCGCATCCACGGTGCGCTGCATGCGTTCGGGCGTGGAGGACGGCGCCACCAGGAACACCCGGTCAAGCCCGTATTTGTCGGAGGCTTCCATCCACTCGGCTGCCTCGTCGGGGATGAGGTCAGGGGTGATGAGCCCTGCTCCCCCGGCTTCGGACAGGCGGCGGGAGAACTCGTCCACACCCATCCGGACCACGGGGTTCCAGTAGGTCATCACCAGCACGGCGGCGTCGGTCTTGCTGGTGATGCCGCGGACCACGTCGAACACCTGGCTGACGGAGAAGCCCTTGGCCAGCGCCTCGGTGGTGGCGGCCTGGATGACCTGCCCGTCCATCACGGGGTCCGAGTAGGGAATGCCGATCTCGATCAGGTCGGCGCCGTTCTCAGCCAGTGCGATGCCCGCGGCGATGGTGTCCTCCACGCTGGGGTATCCCGCGGGAAGGTAGCCGATCAGGGCGGCACGGCCTTCGGCGCGGGCCTTGTCGATGGCTGCCGCCGATTTGCTGGTGGTCTGTGCAGTGGTCACAGCTGCTCCCCCTCTTTGCCGATTTCCGACTCAGCGGAATCCTTGTCCAACAGGTTGAACCATTCGGCTGCGGTGGCAACGTCCTTGTCACCGCGCCCGGAAAGATTCACGATGATGATCTTGTCCTGGGCTGAACCGCCGGCCTCAGCGGCTTCGGCGGCCATGCGCTGGCCCACCTTGATCGCGCCGGCCAGGGCGTGCGAGGACTCAATGGCGGGAATGATTCCCTCGGTGCGGCACAGCAGGCGGAAGGACTCCATGGCCTCGCTGTCCGTGATGGGCTCGTAGCTCACCCGGCCGATATCGGCCAAGTAGGAGTGCTCCGGCCCCACGCCGGGGTAGTCCAGGCCGGCCGAGATCGAGTGGGACTCGATGGTCTGGCCGTCGTCATCCTGCATGAGGTAGGAGCGGGCACCATGCAGGACGCCCGGCTTGCCGAGGGTGATGGTGGCGGCATGGCGTCCCGTGTCTACGCCGTCGCCGCCGGCTTCGAACCCGTAGATCTTCACCGACGGGTCATCAAGGAAGCCGTGGAAGATGCCGATGGCGTTGGAGCCGCCGCCGATGCAGGCGCAGACAGCATCCGGGAGGCGGCCTTCCTGCTCCAGGATCTGGGCGCGGGCTTCCTCGCCGATGACCTCATGGAAGTACCGGACCATGGCGGGGAACGGGTGGGCTCCTGCTGCCGTGCCCAGGAGGTAGTGGGTGTTGTCCACGTTGGCCACCCAGTCGCGCAGGGCGTCGTTGATGGCGTCCTTGAGGGTCTGCGAGCCGCTGGTGACCGGGATGACGGTGGCGCCCAGCAGTTCCATCCGGGCAACGTTGAGCGCCTGCCGGCGGCAGTCCTCGGCCCCCATGTACACCACGCATTCCAGGCCCATCAGAGCGGCTGCGGTGGCGCTGGCAACGCCGTGCTGGCCGGCACCGGTCTCGGCGATGACGCGGGTCTTGCCCATGCGCTTGGCAAGCAGCGCCTGGCCCAGGACGTTGTTGATCTTGTGCGACCCCGTGTGGTTGAGGTCCTCGCGCTTGAGGAAGATCCGGACTCCCCCGGCGTGCTGCGAGAAGCGCTTGGCTTCAGTCAGCAATGAAGGCCTGCCTGAGTAGTTCTTGTTCAGGTCCGCAATCTGGGCCCGGAACTCGGGATCATCCTTGGCCTTGTTGAAGGTCTCCTCCAGCTCGTCCAGGGCGGCAATCAGGGATTCGGGCATCCAGCGTCCGCCGTAGCTGCCGAAGTACGGCCCCGGGGCGTGCTTGAGGGAGCCGCCCTGCAGGAATGCTTCAGCGGCATTGTTGTCAGCGTTTCCTGAGGGTGCTTCAGCCATCAGTCCCGTCCTGTTCCAGTTGGTCGTTCAAGGGTGTGCAGCCCGGCCGGTGGCCGGGCAAGTGCAACACGGCGGCGTGCCGGGTGGCCTGCCGTTCCGTATGCGGTGTGGCGGTCAGGCCCGTGCCGCGATGGCGGCAGCGCCGGCGGCTTTGAATTCGGCGATCCGGTCGCGGGGCGTCGAATGGCTGACCAGCGCTTCGCCTACCAGCACGGCGTTTGCGCCGCTGGCGGCGTAGTGCCTGACGTCGTCAACGTCCCGCACGCCCGATTCGGCTACCACAAGTGCCCCGGCCGGGATCTTCCCTGCCAGGGAGGCGAAAACTGAACGGTCGACGTCGAGCGTCTTCAGGTTGCGCACGTTGACGCCGATGATGCGCGCCTCAGCCGCGATGGCCCGTTCGATTTCCTCTTCCGTGTGCGTCTCCACGAGGACGTTCATGCCGAGTTCGTGGCTGAGGGCGCTGAATTCGGCGAGCTGGGCGTCGGAGAGCGCGGCGACGATCAGCAGGATCAGGTCGGCGCCGTGGGCACGGGCCTCCCAGATCTGGTACTCGTCCAGCGTGAAGTCCTTGCGCAGGAGCGGGGTGTCGACGGCGGCACGCACGGCATCGAGGTCGGCGAGGGACCCGTTGAAGCGGCGCTGTTCGGTGAGGACGCTGATGACGGAGGCACCGCCGTCGGCATACTGCCTGGCAAGGGATGCGGGATCACCAATGGCGGCAAGGTCCCCCTTGGAGGGGCTGCGGCGCTTGATCTCCGCGATGACTTTGAGCTCATCGCGTGATGCCGAGGGACCTCCCAGAACTGCCCAGGCGTCATGGGCAGGTGGCGCGGCCTGGGCCCGGTCCTTCAGTTCTGCCAGCGAAACGAGCCGCTTCCTGGCCTCCATATCCTCCCTGACACCGGCGTTGATGTCATCGAGAACAGTCGGCATCAGTGGCCGGAGTTCTTCAGCTTGCTGCCGTCCACACCGTAGCCGGCCTTGCGCATGACGAAGCCGAGGATGAGGCCGAGGACCATCACGCCGCCGCCGGCGATGAAGATGGGGGTGTTGGCGATCACGAATGCGATTGACATGATGAGCGCGCCCACCAGCATGACGATGACGCAGGTCCAGGCCGCCGGGCTGTTGCCGTGGCCAAGTTCCTGGCTGTGGTCGATGGCGCCGGGGGCTACCTGGCGGGTGCCGGACTTGGAAACGGACGCAGGTGCTTTGCTCATGGAAATCTCCTCAGGGTGAATACTGCTTACATTCTGCCATTTTTTGCCCGCGGACCTGTTATCGGACGGCGTCCCTGCCGGCCCCGGTTGTCCGCGCACCCGCTTAGGTGGGATCGTCCCCGCGGGAGAGCCGGTCCCAGCTGTCGATCTCGTCCACTGGACCGGCGGCTGCGGCACTGCCGGCACCGGGCGCGTCATATTTCGTCCGGGCCTTCCAGTGGCGCCCGGCCAAGGGAATCAGCAGTGCGGCGAGAGCCAGCAGGCAGCCAATCACGACGGCGAGGACGGGGAAGGCGGTGACGCCCACCTCTGCCTGGCTGCCGGTGATCCCTGTGGCTTCCGCAATGGAGCCCTGGGCCGCGGCCAGTGGGTTGGCGAGGACAGTGGCGGCGGCGGCCACAATGCCCACCGAGGCAAGGACGATGATGCCGGTAATCACCCAGCGCGCAACCCTGCCGGCAATGGCGGCTGCCAGGCCGCCCGCCAGTGCCACCAGCGCGAGGGCCGTGACCGTGGTGGCCGCCTTGCTTCCCTGGACCTCCAGTGACGTCTGCGCGGCGCCCGCCTGGCCTACCTGGTCCGGATCAAGGGTGACCGTCATCCAGGTCTGGGTGGTGGTGCCGAAGACAGCAAGCGCCAGGACGGCAATGAGCAGCACCAGCGTGGACTTGCGCGCCCATGCGGGCGCAGCGGGCTTCCCCGTCACGCGCGCCTGCCCGGCCGCGGCACCCGGACCGGTCATCAGGACTCCGATCCGCCAGGCAGGGAGTCGGCCGAAATATTCTCCAGCGAGCCCGCCGTGTGGACGGCCCGCAGCGGCGCGGCAGCCTTGTTCACGGTTTCCAGGGCTTCCGTCGGATTGACCGAATCAGCCACAATGCCGCCGCCGGCCTGCACATAGGCACGCCCTTCGCGGATGAGGGCCGAGCGGATGGCAATTGCCATGTCCATGTCACCGGCGAAGTCGAGGTATCCCACCACTCCGCCGTAGATGCCGCGGCGGTGCGGTTCCAGTTCATCCAGGAGGCGCAGCGCACGGGGCTTCGGTGCTCCGGAGAGGGTTCCGGCCGGGAACGTTGCCTTGAGCACATCGTAGGCTTTGGCATGCGGTGCGAGCTGCCCCACCACGGTGGAGACCAGGTGCATGATGTGGCTGAAGCGTTCCACCTCCATGAACTGAGTGACATCCACGGTCCCCGCGACGCAGACCTTGGAGAGGTCGTTGCGGGAAAGGTCCACGAGCATCAGGTGTTCGGCGCGTTCCTTCTGGTCCGCCAGCAACTCCTCGGCGAGGGCCTTGTCAGCTTCCACCGTTTTGCCCCGGGGACGGGATCCCGCGATGGGGTGGGTGATGACTTCCCCACCCGTTACTGTCACCAGGGCTTCGGGCGAGGATCCCACGATGGAATACTCCCGGCCTTCGGCATCCTCAAGGCTGAAGATGTACATGTAGGGGCTGGGGTTGGTGTTGCGCAGGACCCGGTACACATCCAGGGCTGAGGCCTTGCACTCCATCTCGAAGCGCCGGGAAATGACCACCTGGAACACTTCGCCGTCGACGATCGCTTCCTTGCCGCGGTCCAGGGCAGCCAGGTATTCGGCTTCATCCCAGCGCTCCTGCACGCTGGAGGCGAAGTCCAGCGCGGCGGGGGCCAGGACTGAGACGGGCTGCGCCACGGGGGTGCTGACTTTGGCGAGGAGGGCCTTGACCCGGGCCACCGCATCGTGCCAGGCCTCATCCACGCGCTCGGAGCTGTCGTCAAAGTTGATGGCGTTGGCGATCAGCAGGACGGTGCCGTCCACGTTGTCATGCACGGCCATGTCCGTGACCAGGTTCAGCGCCATTTCCGGCAGCTGCAGGTCATCCTCGGGCGGGCTGACCAGGCGTTCCCAGTGCCGGACGGTTTCCCAGCCCAGGAAGCCCACCAGGCCGGACGTGAACGGGGGCAGGCCCTCAAACCTGTCGGTGCGCAGTGCTTCGATGGTGTCGCGGACCGCGTCCACCGGGCTGCCGCCCACGGGAACGCCCACCGGCGGTTCACCCAGCCAGTGTGCGTGGCCGTCCTTGGTGGTCAGCGTGGCCCGGGACCTGGCGCCGATGAAGGAATAGCGTGACCATGCGCCGCCCACGGCTGCGGATTCCATCAGGAAGGTGCCGGGCTGCCCCTGGGCAAGCTTCCGGTAGAGGCCGATGGGTGTCTCGGCATCCGCGAGTACCTTGAGCCGGACGGGAATGACGCGGCTGTGCCCGGCCAGCTCCCGGAATTCCTCGAGGCCCGGGCTGATGGTTCCAAGGTCCTGCATGGCTATGGTGTTCCGCCTGTTCTCGTAGGGCCGTCTGCTTCGGCGCCTGTTGGTGTGCCCGCGGGGTGGCCGGTCCTCCCCCGCGCTCCGCAGTTGCCTGCGGTCAAATGATTCAGCTTGCCTGGCCCGTGGTGACAGCCAGTTCCCGGCCGTCGAAGCAGGTGCGGGTGCCTGTGTGGCAGGCCGCGCCCACCTGGTCCACGCGCACCAGCAACGCGTCGCCGTCGCAGTCCATTGCCAGCGACTTCACCCATTGCACGTGTCCCGAGGTGTCCCCCTTGCGCCAGTACTCCTGCCGGGAGCGGGAGTAGAAGGTGACCCGGCCGGTGGTCATGGTGCGGTGCAGCGCTTCGTCGTCCATCCAGCCGAGCATCAGGACCTCGTTGGTGTCATACTGCTGCACCACGGCCGCGACCAGGCCCGCGCTGTCGCGCTTGAGGGCTGCGGCAAGGTCCGCGGGAAGCGGGCTCGGGAACGGGGCGGCGGCCGGGCCGGGCACGGGGGCCGCGGGCGCGGGGCCGGAGGTGGAATCGGGGGCGGGCTGCTCAGACATCAGGTCAAGTCTAGTGCCTTCGCCACAGCCCGGATCCTGTGTGAACAACGGCACGCCAGCGGCGGCAGCCGCGCTGCCCAACTCCGTGCGTGTCGTGCTAGTTTCACAGGTGATGCATTTCGTCGAACCGTCCCGAGAAGTCCTGGCCGAAACCCTGCTTGCGGCCGGTCCTGATGCGCCCACGCTGTGCAAAGGCTGGCGCACCAGGGACCTCGCCGCGCACCTGTACCTGCGGGAACGCAAGGCGGCCGTGGGGCTCGGCCTGATCATCAAGCGCCTGGCCAAGGCCTCGGACCAGGCCACTGCCGGGCTGGCAGCCAAACTGACCACGGCCGAGGAGTACGCGAAGCTCGTCAACACGTTCCGCGCCGGACCGCCTGCCCTCTCGCCGATGAAGATCAAAGCGCTGGATGAGAGTGCCAACCTGATCGAATACCTTCGTCCACACCGAGGACGTCCGGCGTGCGGTGGACCGCTGGGCGCCCAGGGCGTTGGACGAGGCTTACTCCGAAGCACTGTGGGACGAACTGGTCAAGCGCGCCGCCATCCTGTACCGCGGCGTTGACCTGGGCATCGTGCTGGTTCGGCCGTCCGGACCGCGGCATGTGGCTAAGCGTGCTCCCGTTTCGGTGGCCATCGTGGGCGAGCCGGGCGAACTGCTGATGCATGCCCACGGGAGGACCCGCCACGCCCTGGTGACCTTCGAAGGCCAGCCGGACGCCGTCGCCCTCCTCCAGTCCGCCGAAGTAGGCCTCTAACCCCTCAGCGGACTTCGAACCCGGCTTCCCTGATGGCGTCCTTGACCTGCGCCATCATGTTGTCCGGTCCCCAGTGGAAGATCGATGCGGCCAGGACCGCGTCGGCGCCGGCCGCGACAGCCGGCGGGAAGTGGGCTGGCTCGCCCGCACCGCCGGAAGCGATGATGGGAACCTTGACGGCGGCCCGGACCAGCTTGATGAGCTCGAGGTCGAACCCGTCCTTGGTGCCGTCGGCGTCGATGGAGTTCAGCAGGATCTCACCGACGCCGCGGTCCGCGGCTTCCTGGGCCCATTCAATGGCGTCGATACCGGTGCCGGTGCGTCCGCCGTGGGTAGTCACTTCAAATCCCGACGGCGTGGGCTGGGAGCCGGGGCGGGTGCGCCGGGCGTCCACGGACAGGACCAGGACCTGGGAACCGAAGTGCCGGGTGATTTCGTCGATCACGTCAGGCCGGGCAACCGCTGCGGTGTTGATCGAGGCTTTGTCGGCGCCGTAGCGCAGCAGCTTGTCCACCTCTGCGACGCCCCGGACACCGCCGCCGACCGTCAGCGGAATGAAGACTTCCTCTGCGGTGCGGCGGACGACGTCGAAGGTGGTTTCGCGGTTTCCGGACGAGGCAGTGACGTCGAGGAAGGTCAGTTCGTCAGCACCGGCGTTGTCGTAGCGGTGGGCCAGCTCAACGGGGTCGCCGGCGTCGCGGAGGCCCTCGAAGTTAACGCCTTTGACGACGCGCCCGGCGTCCACGTCGAGGCAGGGAATGACGCGTACTGCTACTGCCATGGGAGCTCCTGGAAGTTTCTGGTTCTTTACTGCGCGGGCCGGGTCAGATGCGGCAGGCGTGGATGCTGCTGACCAGGATGGCGCGGGCGCCCAGGTCGTAGAGCTCGTCCATGATCCGGTTGGTTTCCTTCTTGGGCACCATGGAACGGACGGCCACCCAGTCGGAGTCGCGCAGCGGGGAGACCGTGGGTGATTCGAGGCCTGGCGTCAGCGCAGCCGCCTGCTCCACGAGTTCCTTGCGGATGTCGTAGTCCATCAGGACGTACTGGCGGGCCACGAGGACACCCTGGAGGCGGCGGATCAGGACTTCGATCTCCTTGGCCGTGCCATTGGCAGCGCCGCCCTGGCCCGTCCGCCGGATCAGGACGGCCTCGGACTTGAGGATCGGATCGCCGAAGATCTCCATCCCGGCGGCCTTGAGGGTGTTGCCGGTTTCCACCACGTCGGCGATGGCGTCGGCAACGCCGAGCCGGACGGAGGATTCCACGGCACCGTCCAGGCGGACCACCTTGGCGTTGATGCCGCGCTCGGCAAGGTATCCGCGGAGCAGGCCGTCGTAGCTGGTGGCGAGCCGCTTGCCCTCCAGTTCCTCAACCTTGGCGAAGTCCCCCACCGGCCCCGCGAAACGGAACGTGGAGGCCGCGAAGCCCAGCGGCAGCAGTTCTTCGGCTTCCACCTCGGCGTCCAGGAGCAGGTCGCGGCCGGTGATGCCGACGTCGAGCGTGCCCTGGCCCACGTACACGGCGATGTCGCGGGGGCGGAGGAAGAAGAATTCAATCTCGTTGTCCGGGTCCACCATGACCAGCTCGCGGCTGTCGCGGCGCTGGCGGTAGCCCGCCTCGGACAGCATGGCGGAGGCGGCTTCTGACAGTGAGCCCTTGTTGGGGACGGCTACGCGCAGCATGGAAGGTCTTTCTGGTGTGGGGAGTCTAGGGGTTCAGGCAGTGCGGGCCACGGCGGGCACCGGCGGCTGGGGCGCGCCGGGCCAGTGGCTACAGATGCTTGTAGACGTCTTCCAGGGTCAGGCCTTTGGCGAGCATCAGGACCTGCAGGTGGTACAGCAGCTGGGAGATTTCCTCGGCCGCGGCTTCATCGGATTCATATTCGGCAGCCATCCATACCTCGGCTGCTTCTTCAACGACTTTCTTGCCGATGCCGTGGACACCGGACTCCAATTCAGCGACGGTGCGGGAGCCTTCCGGGCGGGTGGCTGCCTTCTCGCTAAGCTCAGCGAACAGCGTCTCGAAATTCTTCACGCCCTCCAGCCTACTTGCTGCAGCCCGAAGGGCGCCTGTCCGGCCGTTGGATGACGGGCGCGATGTGAGTGAACACACACCGCGCCCGCCACCTGCCCGCTGCTAGTTGCCGTATTGCTTCAGCACGACGGCGGTGGCCAGGGCCGCGGTGACGGCCTCATGGCCCTTGTCTTCCTTGGAGCCGGGCAGCCCTGCCCGGTCGAGGCCCTGCTGCTCGGTGTCGCAGGTGAGCACGCCGAAGCCCACCGGGACGCCGGTGCGCACGCTGACGTCGGTGAGGCCCGACGTCGCTGCCTGGCAGACGTAGTCGAAGTGCGGGGTCCCGCCGCGGATCACGACGCCGAGAGCCACCACGGCGTCGAAGTGCGGCGCCAGCCGGGCGGCAGCGACCGGAAGCTCAAAGCTGCCGGGCACCCGCAGGACGGTGGGCTCGGCGATGCCGGCGTCCTTGGCGGCGCGCAGCGCACCGTCCAGGAGTCCGTCCATGATCTGGGTATGCCAGCTCGACGCCACAATCGCCAGCTTCAGCTGGGACGTTTCGGCCGGGTTGAGGGTGGTCAGGTCGATATCGGGGGCGCCGTGTCCGCTCATGATTCAGTTCTTTCCGTTCAGTCTTTTGTTCAGTCAGTGGTAGTGCCAGCCGCGGGCTGGGTCAGTCCTGCTCGTGGTCGAAGGTACCGGGCCCGGTCACTGGAACCACGGCCACATGGTTGTCCAGCAGCAGCCGGTGCTCCATACGGTCCTTTTTGGTCTGCAGGTACCGGATGTTCTGGTCGCGCGAGGGAACTTCGGTGGGAACCATTTCCACCACCTTGACCCCGGCTTTGGCCAGGCGGTTCTGCTTGTCCGGGTTGTTACTCAGGAGCCTGACCTCATGCAGGCCCATTTCGGCCAGCACCTGGGCGGCGGCTTTGTAGCACCGGGCATCCACGGGGAGGCCCAGCTGCTCATTGGCCTCTACTGTGTCGAAGCCGGCTTCCTGCAGCGCGTAGGCCTTGATCTTGTTGGCGAGGCCGATGCCCCTGCCCTCCTGCCCGCGCAGGTACAGCAGCGTTCCGCCGTGCTCCCGGATCATTTCCAGCGCATAGGCCAACTGTTCGCCGCAGTCGCAGCGGTAGGAACCGAAGACATCGCCGGTGAGGCACTCGGAATGCAGCCGGACCAGGGGTGCCTTCCCGTCCTTGGGCGGGTTTGGGGAGCTGACGGCAAGGTGTTCTGCCCCCGTGACAAGATCGGTCCAGGCCTGGGCGATGAAGTCCCCGAACGCGGTGGGCAGCTGCACCACCGGACCGCCGCTCACAGGATGGGGTACGGCACCGTTCCCTGGTTCCGCCTGATGGTGGCCGTTCGGCGATCCTGCCTGGTGGTGGCCGTCTCCCGCGTCACGCAGGTGCCCGTGTCCCGAAGCTCCCGAAGCCGTCATCGTATCTCCTCTTCTCCGCCCGCGCGTCCTGCCCGGGTATTGCCGTCGGCCGGTGTGCCCGCTGCTTCGAGGTAGGCCACGAGGTCCTCAATCGAGATCAGTGGGCACCCATGTTCAGCAGCGAAGGCGCGAAGCCCGTCCAGCCGCATCATCTCACCGTCGTCGTAAACAACTTCGGCAATTACGCCCACAGCTTCCAGTCCGGCGAGCCGGCACAGGTCCACGGCCGCTTCGGTATGGCCGGGGCGCTCGCGCACTCCCCCGTTAACTGCCCGCAGCGGGAAAATATGCCCCGGGCGGGTGACAGCCTCAGGTCCGGCCTGCGGATCCGCGAGCACACGGGCCGTCAGGGCCCGGTCGGTCGCGGAAATCCCGGTGCTCACGCCTACCGCGGCATCACAGGACACCGTGTACGCAGTGCCCTTGGCGTCCTCGTTGACCGCCACCATGGGAGGCAGTGCCAGGGCGTCCGCCCGCTCCCCGGACAGCGGAACGCAGATGACACCCGAGCTGTAGCGGATGGTCCAGCCCATCAGGGCCGGGGTGGCGTGCTGCGCGGCGAAGATTATGTCGCCCTCATTCTCCCGGTCCTCGTTGTCCACCACCAGGACAGGCCGGCCGGCGGCCATGGCGCGTACGGCTTCCTCGATGGTGTCGAGTCCAGTGGCAGCAGCCGGCCGGCCGGTGGTGGCAGGAGGGACGACGGCGGATCCGGGCACCCCTGCCTGTTCCAGCTCTACTGCCGCGTTCATCGGGCCCCTCCCTCAACAGCGGCGGTTGCCGGCGTGTTGAACGCAAGCAGTCGTTCGGTGTACTTGGCCAGGACGTCCACTTCCAGGTTGACCCTGCTGCCGGTGGTCTTGGTGCCGAGGCCCGTTTCGGCCAGGGTTGTGGGAATGAGTCCCACCTCGAACCAGGGGTTTACCTCCGCGGCGTCGCTGACGGCGGTGACGGTGAGCGAGACACCGTCAATGGCGATGGAGCCCTTTTCGGCGATGTAGCGGGCCAGGTTGGCGGGAACACCGAAGCGGAGCCGCTCCCAGTTCCCGAGCGGCTCGCGTTCAAGCAGTTCCCCCACGCCGTCCACGTGACCTTGCACCACGTGCCCGTCAAGCCGGCCGCCCGCCTGGACGCAGCGCTCAAGGTTCACGGAATCGCCCGGAGCAAGTTCGCCGATGGTGCTGCGGACCAGGGTCTCCCCCATCACGTCCACGCTGAATTCCTTGCCTGCTATTTCCGTGGCAGTGAGGCATACACCGTTGACGGCGATCGAACCGCCCAGGGCCAGTCCCTCCGTGGTGCCCGGCGCGTGCAGCCGGACCCTGGCACTGTCGCCGTCCCTTTCGACGGACAGTACGTGTCCCTGTTCGGCGATAATTCCGGTAAACATCAGTAGCCTCCCTGGGCTGGCTCCGCAATGGTGCGGGACGGTTGTGGGTCTAGGGCAACGGTTCGTTGCGGTCGAAGGTGGAGCCTCAGGTCCTGGCCCAGCGTTCGGACGGACCCGCCGTCGGACGGGTCCCAATCCCAGTGCTGGGCATCGGCGAGGGTGGTGATTCCGAGCCCCGTGAGGGCAGGAGTTCCGGAACCCAGCAGGGTGGGCGCCAGGTAGACGATGAGTTCGTCAACCAGTTCAGCGGCGAGGAAGGCACTGAGGATGCGTGATCCTCCCTCCACCATCAGGTGGCGGATCCCGTGCGCGTACAGGATGGAGAGGGCTTCGCGCGGATCCCGCGTGGGAAGGTGGACCACCCGTCCATCGCGTCCGTGGACCGCTGCGTCGGCCGGGATATCACGCATTCCCATTACAGCGCGCACCGGCTGTTTCGATGCGAGTTCTCCTGAGGGTTCCCGTGCGGTGAGGCGTGGGTTGTCCACCAGCACGGTCTGCGTCCCCACCAGGATGGCATCGATCCGGCCGCGGATGGCGTGGTTATCCGCCAGCGATTCGGGGCTGGAGATCCACTGGCTGGTGCCGTCCTCCGCGGCTATGCGGCTGTCGAGGGTCTGCGCAATGTGGAGCGTGACGAAGGGTCTTTTAGCCGCCACGGCCTCGAACCACTGGCGGTTCAGGTCGAGCGACTCGGTGGCCCCCAGTCCGCTGCGTACACGGACACCGGCTTCCCGGAGGGTAGTTGCCCCGCCGGCGGCAGGATCGTGCGGATCATCCACCGCATACACCACGTCGGTAATTCCGGCGGCAATGATCGCCGCGGCGCAGGGGCCGGTCCGACCCACATGGTTGCAAGGCTCGAGCGTCACCACCATGGTGCATCCGGTGAGGTCCAGCCCGGCAGCAGCGGCCTGGGCAATGGCGTCCGCCTCCGCATGGGCGGTTCCGGCACCGCGGTGGAAGCCGGTGACCAGGGGCCGGCCGCCAGGATCGACGACGACGGCGCCCACCAGCGGATTCGCACCCCGCGGCCCGCGCAGGGCTGCTTCCAGGGCAGCCTCCATGGCCTCGGTTTCGGCGTGGCTGAAGGCGCTGACGACGCCGGCGGCCGGCTGCAGCGGGTGGTGGAGGCCGGTGCCGGCCGGACGGGCAGACAATGTATTGCCCGCCGTCATGCCGCAACCAGTGCGGCGAAAGCGCCCTCCATTGAAGCGGCAGGACGTTCGGCATCAAAGAGCCATCGCTTGGGGTTCATTCCCGTGTCGTTCCTTCCCTCTCGAACCGCGATGGCTCCGGGGGTTAACGACAGCAGGAGACTGCGGGACCGCACGGGCCCGCAGATACAGCTGTACGTGCTTCTCTCATCCAGACTTTAACTGTCGGTACCGGAATTTCACCGGTTCAACCATCCGCCGGGATTTCCTTGCGGAAACCACCGGCTCGCGGGTCGCGGACTGTCACCGCCGGTTCGGACTTACACCGACCCCGGAGCACGTATGTGTGTTGCTATTGTGCCATAACCGGCACGGGCTCCTGTCTATTCCGTGGTCGCCGCACGTAACGTCCGGGACCCCTGCTCGCGCAACCGCCCGATGGCGGCAGCGGGGTCATCGGCGCCGTACACGGCCGAGCCGGCAACAAAGACGTTGGCACCCGCTTCGGCGGCCCGGACGATGGTTTCTTCGGTGATGCCGCCGTCCACCTGCAGCGCCACGTCCATTCCTGAGCCGTCAATGGCGGCCCTGGCCCGGCGAATCTTGGGCAGCGTGATGTCCAGGAACGCCTGTCCACCGAAGCCGGGCTCGACTGTCATGATGAGCAGCATGTCCAGCTCGGACAGCATGTCCACGTACGGCTCCACGGGGGTTGCCGGGCGCAGCGCCATTCCGGCTTTGGCTCCGCGGGAACGCAGTTCGCGCGCCAGCTTCACGGGGGCGATGGACGCCTCCGCATGGAACGTTACCGAGGCGAGGCCAGCGTCAGCGAAGCCGGGGGCCCACCGGTCGGCATCGGCGATCATGAGGTGCGCGTCCAGCGGCACCGGGCTGACGGCCTGGATCCGCTGCACCACGGGCAGGCCCAGTGTCAGGTTTGGCACGAAATGGTTGTCCATGACGTCAACGTGCACGGCATCCGCGCTGCTGATGCGCTGCAGCTCCGCCTCAAGGTTGACGAAGTCGGCGGAGAGGATGCTCGGGTTAATGCAGCATTGCGTCACGGTGGAACCTTTCACGGTCAGGGCTGGCGGGGTCGGAACTGGTCCGGCCGGAGCTGGTCCGGTCGGACGGACTGATAATCAGGGCCGGTTCCGGAGGGGCATTGGGAATCAGGCCCTTTGGGAATCAGGGCTTCTTGCGGATGAGGGCAAGGAACATGGCGTCCGTGCCGTGGACATGCGGCCAGAGCTGCGCGGTGGACTCATGTCCGGCCCCCAGCGCGCCGGGAAGGCTGACCCGGTCCAACGCCGCGCCGGCGTCCAGGAGTTCCAGGTCGTCACGCTTGCGCAGGGCATCGGCCACCACGGCCGTGGTCTCCGCCGGATGCGGGGAACACGTCACGTAAGCCACCACTCCGCCGGGACGCACGGCGGCCAGGGCCGAGGCGAGAAGCTCCCGCTGCAGCGGTCCGAGGTCGGCAAGGTCCTTCGGTGAACGGCGCCAGCGCGACTCGGGCCGGCGGCGCAAGGCACCCAGCCCGCTGCAGGGCACGTCAACGAGGACCCGGTCGAAGGATTCCGGCCTCTCCAGTCCCAGATCGCGGCCGTCGCCCGTCCGGACTTCCCAGGTCTCATGGGGGACGGCAGAGAGGGCCTGGCTGACGAGCCTGGCACGGTGCGGCGCCGTTTCATTGGCCAGCAGCGTTGCGCCCTGCTGTTGTGCCAGGGCGCCGAGCAGGGCGGCCTTGCCGCCGGGCCCGGCGCACAGGTCCAGCCAGGCCTCGGGCGTTCCGCTGTCCTGGCCGCCGGTGGACTGGCTGAGCTCGGCGGCTGCCATGGCGCGCGCCACCAGCTGGGAGCCCACGTCCTGGACGCGCATGGTTCCTTGCCGGACTGAGGAAAAGCGTCCCAGGTCCCCGCCGCTGGACAGGGCTGAGCCTTCGACCAGTTCGCCCGGAATGGCGCCGTTTTCCAGGGCCTCGTCAAGGTTCCCCAGGCCAGGCAGTGCCACCAGGTTGACCACCGGGGCTGCGTTGTCCGCCTCCAGGAGGTCGCTTATTTCTGTGGCGGAGCGGCCGTGCGCCACCAGGGACTGGCGCATGGCGCGGACGATCCATTCCGGGTGGGCAAACCGCAGTGCCGCAATTTTCGTCTCGTCGGTTTCACCGGCCACCAGCAGGTCCAGCCACTCTTCCAGGGTGTGGGCGGCGACTTTGCGGAGCACGGCGTTGATCAGCGCTGATGGGCCGGCACCGATGACCGCCCTGGCCAGTCCCACAGTCTGGTCCAGGGCGGCGTGTGCCGGCACGCGCATGGCCAGCAGCTGGTGCACCCCGATGCGCAGGGCGTCCAGGACGGCGGGATCGAGCTGGTCCAGCGGCCGGTCCACGCAGCGGGCCAGGATGGCGTCGTAGGTTCCCTGGCCACGAAGGGCGCCGTAGGTCAGTTCGGTGGCGAAGCCGGCATCACGCTTGTCCAGCCCGTGGTGGCGGATCCTGGCCGGCAGCACCAGGTTGGCGTAGGCGTCCTCTGCCGCCACGGCGCGCAGGACTTCAAAGGCCACCAGCCGGGCGGGATCTGCACGGCGCGTCCGCTGGGAGGGAGCATTCTCCGTGAAGCTCCGCTGCGGCCCGCGGTTGCGTTCGCGGCCCTGGGCGTTCCGCCGGCTGTTGTCCCGCGGACCCCCCTTGCCGCGTCCGCCTCCCTGCCCGGTGTTGCCGCCGGCATTGCCCTGCCCGCCGCGCCCCGCGTTTCCGCGCCCGCCTGGATTGCCGCCGGACCCGCTCATTCGAACACCACGCTTTCAAGGGAAGCCATACCGCGTGCCCAGTCGGCAGCGGCCATCATTTTCTTGCCCGCAGGCTGGATTCTGGTGAGTTCCACGGCATGCGAGCCCGTGCCCACGAGCACGCTCCTGCCCTGGACGGAAAGGGATCCCGGGGCCAGGCCGGCCACGTCCGGCCGCAGCCGCACCGGCTCCAGCTTCACGCGCTGCCCGTCCAGTACAGTCCAGGCACCGGGCTCAGGCGTGACGCCGCGCGCCTGGCGGCCAAGGGCCAGTGCAGGTTTCTTCCAGTCCAGCCGGCCGTCGTCGAGGGTCAGCTTTGGGGCGAGGGACACGTCACCCTGCTGCGGACGTGCCACGGCCTTGCCGGCCGCGACCGCCGCGAGGGTTTGGGTGAGGAGCACGGCACCGCTGTGCGACAGCCGTTCCAGCAGCTCCCCCGCGGTATCTTCCGGCCCCACGGTTTCCGTCAGGGTTCCGAAGACGGGGCCTGTGTCCAGCCCTTCCTCCAGCTGGAAGGTTACGGCGCCCGTGACGTCGTCACCTGCCATGACGGCCCGCTGTACCGGGGCAGCGCCGCGCCAGGCAGGCAGCAGCGAAAAGTGCAGGTTGATCCAGCCGTGCCGGGGAACACCGAGCGCGGCAGGGGGAACCAGCCCGCCGTAGGCAACGATTGCGGCTACATCGGGGCTGAGTGCGGAAATCCTGGCAATGGTGTCGGCACCGATCCGGGCGGCATGGATGACCTCAATGCCGAGTTCCGCTGCCCGGGCGGCAACCGGCGAGGGGGTCAATATCCGCTTCCGGCCGATGGGCGCGTCCGGCCGGGTCAGGACGGCCACGACCTGGAAACCTGCCTCCACCAGTGCGTTGAGGGACGGGACGGCGACTGCGGGGGTACCCGCGAAGAGGACCCTCACCCCTTGGCACCGGCCGCGCCGCCGAAACTCGCGCCCCCGAAGCTTGAGCCGACTGTTTTGGCGCGCTTCGCTGTGGTCCGTTTCGTGACGGCGTCATAGTTCGCGTTGCGGATGGAGCGCAGGGCGGACTTGCGGTCTTCACCCTCCAGCCGGTCCGTGTAGAGGATGCCGTCCAGGTGGTCGTTCTCGTGCTGGAAGCAGCGTGCCAGCAGCCCTTCGCCCTCAACGGTGACCGGGTTGCCGTTCATGTCCACGCCGGTGACGCGGGTGGAGCGGTAACGGCGGACGGGGAACCCGAGGCCGGGGATGGACAGGCAGCCCTCTACCTGGTCCTGCTGGAAGTCGTCGCTGTTTTCCAGCACCGGGTTGATGATGTGCCCCTCGACCCCGTCGATGCGGTAGGTGAAGACCCGTTTGCTGACGCCGACCTGGGGCGCGGCGAGCCCGGCGCCGTCCACGTCCTCCATGGTTTCGGTCATGTCCGCCACCAGCTTTGCCAGTTCAGGCCCGAATTCCGTCACAGGTTCAGCGACTGTGCGGAGCACAGGATCACCGATGATGCGGATATTCAGAATTGCCATGGGCGGTTTTTCCTTACGGTAGGCGGCGAAGGGGACCAATCCAGTTTAGGCGCAGCCCGGCACTCAGGCGGGCTGCGCCTGCGCCAGCGGAGGCGGAGCAATGGGCAGCAGCGCGGTGCCTGCGGAGATGGTGTCTGCGGAGAGCTCCCACACCCGGCGCAGCGCACAGAACTTCCACCAGTGGTGCTTTAGGACTTCGGGGTTGGCGCGCACGGGCCGGACTTCGGTTTCGCCGATGGCCACCGCGAGCAGTACCGGATTTTCCCCGTATTTCCAAGGCTCCCAGGTTCCTGCTTCCGGATCCACCAGGCTCTCCTCGGCCTTCATGCCTGCCACCAGCTGCATCACTACTTTGTCGTCGAGCGGTTTGACGAGGCCGTCTCGAGTGGTGCCCTTGGTCTTGTAGTCAATGAGGCAGATCCGGCCGTTGATCCGGGCCACCAGGTCCAGCGTCCCGGCGTACCCTACGGCGTTGTTCCAGACTGTGATTTCCGGAGCAATAGGTTCCACCCGGAAGAGCTCCCACCATTCGTCGAACCGGACAGCGAAGGCTTCCTCCCCGTTGGCGGCCAGCGCCTCACGTGCCTCCTTCATTGCATGGGGACGGCCAAGGGCGCGCAGCGCCACCTGTTCGCAGTAGTAGTGCACGCGGTCCCCGCGCTTTGCGGCGTCATCCCGGTACGCCTCGGCGGCTTTTGCCGCCCGGTTGACGGCCTGCTTGATTTTGGCCGGACTGCCAAGGCAGTCGGCAAGCAGGGGATCGTTGGCGAGGCTGTTGGCGCCCATGTATCCGAACCAGCCGTCAAGCCCATGCGGCTGCTGTCCTATCACTGTTGTGATGGACGGTACGGAGAAGTGTTCAGTGGTGGACCGGGCGTACATCCGCCCGTATTCCGTAGCGTGGGCAAGAAGTGGAGCAGTCATAGGAAAGACTCTTTCACAAGGGGCTGACAGTGTGGCCAGGATCAGGTGCCGGGCACAAAAAAGGTCCGTTTCCGCTGCGGATGAGCGGAAACGGACCAGTGTGCTGTGGGCGATACTGGGTTCGAACCAGTGACCTCTTCGGTGTGAACGAAGCGCGCTACCACTGCGCCAATCGCCCTGATGCATTTGAATGTTAGCGGACCTTGCGGCCATTTCGGAAATCGGCCGGAACCCGGCACCGGAAAGGCACCTGTGAAACGCGGCAGCCTGCCAGGAACTCCGCCTGCGCGCTCCGCAACCCGGACGTCCGCACCAGCGCCGCCCGCCCGGCGTCGCGAATTACATGCCTGTAACTTGGAGAAATCCGCGCCACTGCTGGGAAGCAGTGGCCTTGCCCCTTCATAAGGCGGGGGCGATTTGGAGAATCCCCCAACCTCCTATATTGTTTTTACTCGTTGGAACGCGAGGAAATGCCGGGAACGGCAAGGAATCAACCCTCCAAAATGCGGACGTAGCTCAGCTGGTAGAGCACCACCTTGCCAAGGTGGATGTCGCGAGTTCGAATCTCGTCGTCCGCTCGCAGGACACTGTCACGGCAAAGGTTCCCAGGAATCGGCGCCTACACGGTGGGTTGGCCGAGAGGCGAGGCAGCGGCCTGCAAAGCCGTATACACGGGTTCGAATCCCGTACCCACCTCGGTGAAAACCATGGTTTCCGGATCTCCGGATGGACATGGGCGATTGGCGCAGCGGTAGCGCGCTTCCCTGACACGGAAGAGGTCACTGGTTCGATCCCAGTATCGCCCACCAAGCAAGGAAACTTGCTTCATGCAGTACGGCCGGCATCTGCCGGGGCGCACTTCATATGCGGACGTAGCTCAGCTGGTAGAGCACCACCTTGCCAAGGTGGATGTCGCGAGTTCGAATCTCGTCGTCCGCTCTCTTACTTCTTACAATCCCAACAGCCGGTCTTACGGTTCGGGGCGATTGGCGCAGCGGTAGCGCGCTTCCCTGACACGGAAGAGGTCACTGGTTCGATCCCAGTATCGCCCACAGCAAGCAGCTCCCCCGGAGCTGCTTTTTTCATGCCCGGCTGCATCCGCTGCTGGCGAACGGCCAAACCCCCCGATTTCCTTGGCAGGCCCTGCCCGCGGGGCTAGGATCGAATGCGGAGGAGCGACCTGGCTCCGCGATTGAAGGGAGGTGCTCGTGGGACTGATTGACGATCTAAAGGGCAAGGCTCAGGGTCTCATCCGCGGCAACGAGCAGGCCATCAAGAACGGCATCAACAAGGCCGGTGATTTCGTCGATACCAAGACCGGAGGCAAGTACTCCGGCCACGTCGACAAGATCCAGCATGGCGCTTCCAAGCTCATTGACAAGAACGGTACCCCCGGCCAGGCACCTGCCGCCGGGCAGGTTCCGCCGGTCACTCCCGTCAACCCGGTTCCGCCGGCTGACAGGACACCGTAACAAGGATTTGGCCAGGGCTTTGCCCTAGCACGTCAAGGGGGTGCAGGTCCCGCCGGGAGGCGGCACCTGCACCTTTGGCATTTAAGGACGGTGTCTAAGGACGACGGCGGTGGCCAGCCAAGGCAGGCAGGTCAGGAGGGTTCGTGGTTCTGGCCCTCGCGGGCCAGCGCGGTGAGCCGCGAGACTGCACGGAAGTACTTCTTCATATAGCCCCCGGTCATCATTTCCTCGGTGAACAGCTTGTCGAACGGCACGCCGCTGGCGAGGATGGGGACGTCCTTGTCGTAAAGCCGGTCAGCCAGCACCACGAACCGCAAGGCAACGGCCTGCTCGGTGATGGTTTCCACGTTGCGCCACACCACGCCGTCGATGCCGTCAATCAGCTTGCGGTAGCGGCTCGGGTGCACACCGGCGAGGTGGTGGATCAAGGTGCTGAATTCGTCCTGGGCAACAGTCTTGCCGTCGAACTCGGCCTTCATATGGGAGGAGAGCTCGCTGTTCTTCAGCGGCGCCGGGGCTGCGGGCAGACCGCGGTGGCGGTAGTCCTCGCCGTCAATCCGGATGACGTCGAACTGGTCCGCGAGCACCTGGATTTCCCGCTGGAAGTCCACCGCCGCAAACCGGCCGTCACCCAGCGAACCGGGCAGTGTGTTGGACGTGGCGGCCAGCTTCACTCCGGCGTCGGCAAGTTCGCGCATGAGCCGGGACATCAGGACAGTGTCGCCCGGATCGTCGAGTTCGAATTCGTCGATGCAGACCAGCTTGTAGCTGCTCAGCGCCTCCACGGTCTTGCGGAACGACAGTGCCCCTACCAGGTTGGTGTACTCCACGAAGGTGCCGAACGCCTTCGGTCCGGGCGACGCGTGCCACAGCGAGGCCAGCAGGTGGGTCTTACCCACCCCGAACCCGCCGTCGAGGTAGATGCCGGCGCGTGAATCGTCCTTCTTGGCGAACAGTTTCCTGAACAGTCCGCCGCCGTTTCCGGACCCTACGCCGTCGGCAAATCCCTCCAGGGCCCGGACGGCAGCTGACTGGCTGGGCTGCTTGGGGTCGGGGCGGTAGCTCGCGAAGGACACCTGCCCGAACCGCGACGAGGGATAGAAACCCTTGAGGAGTTCATCCACCGAGACTGCCGGAGTGCGGGCGGCAAGCTGTTCGATCTGTACCAAGGTGGTCCGTTCTGCTGGTGGTCTGGTCCCCAGAAAGGATACCGGCAATGCGGCCCGCCTTTACTGTCACAGGGTCGCCGCCGGTACAGCGTGATGAAGGCAACATTTCGTCCTGTTAACGGAATACGGACACGGCGGAGGGTGCTGGCTAGTGTGGGAGCAGGTCCCAATGCCGGTCCCGCGGTCACCCGTGTTCTCAATGAAAGGCCAACATCATGCCCTACCCCGCAGAACAAAACGAGAAGTTCGCAGCCTATGCCCACCCCGAGCGGCTGGTTTCCACCGAGTGGCTTGCCGCGGCGCTGGAGAGCGGCGCCACAGCCAACGGTGAGCTGGTGGTGGTGGAATCCGACGAGGACGTCCTCCTGTACGAAACCGGCCACATCCCCGGCGCGGTCAAGATCGACTGGCACACGGACCTGAATGACGAAGTCACCCGTGACTACGTGGACGGGGCTGCGTTCGCGGAGCTGGCGGCGTCGAAGGGCATTTCGCGCGACAGCACCGTGGTCATCTACGGCGACAAGTCCAACTGGTGGGCAGCGTACGCATTGTGGGTCTTCACCCTCTTCGGCCACCAGGACGTGCGGCTCCTCGACGGCGGCAGGGACAAGTGGATCGCCGAAGGACGGGCACTCACCACGGAGAAGCCCGCACCGGCCCGGGGCGACTACCCGGTTGTCGAGCGCAATGATGCGCCCATCCGCGCCTTCAAGGAAGACGTCCTGGCCCACCTGGGCAAGGGTCCGCTGATCGACGTCCGTTCCCCCGAGGAGTACACCGGCCAGCGCACCCACATGCCGGCCTACCCGGAAGAAGGCGCTCTTCGCGGCGGCCACATCCCCACCGCCGCTTCAATTCCCTGGGCCCGTGCCGCAGCTGCCGACGGCACCTACCGCAGCCGTGAGGAGCTCGAGGCCCTCTACCTTGGCGAGGCGGGCCTGGGTGAAGGCGACGACGTCGTGGCCTACTGCCGCATCGGCGAACGTTCCAGCCACACCTGGTTCGCCCTGAAATACCTCCTGGGCTTTGAGTCCGTCCGCAACTACGACGGCTCCTGGACCGAGTGGGGCAATGCTGTGCGTGTACCGATCGTCAAGGGTGCCGAACGCGGCTCTGTTCCGGTCACAGTGGGCGCCTGACAGGGCGGGACGCGCCGTACCTGCGTAGACTTGAACCGATGACTACTCAAGCTTTGCCCACCGCGCTGGCGGCGATCGTGGACGACTTCCAGGCCCTGTCCGAACCCGAGCGGCTGCAGCTGCTGCTGGAGTTCTCCCAGGGACTGCCGGAACTGCCCGAGCGGCTCCGGGACCACCCGGAACTGCTGGAACAGGTGGTGGAGTGCCAGTCCCCGCTGTTCCTGACCATCGAGACGGAAGAGGTCGGCCCCGCAACCGAGGTTCGGCTGTTTTTCAAGGCCCCCGCCGAGGCCCCCACCACCCGTGGTTTCGCCGGGGTGCTGCATGAGGGCCTGGACGGCCTCACTGCCGAAGAGATCCTTTCAGTCCCGGATGACATGCCGGAACTGCTTGGCCTGACCAGGGCCATCACTCCCCTGCGCATGCGGGGTATGACCGCCATGCTGGGACGGATCAAACGCAAAGTCGCGGCGGCCTCGGCAGCCGGCAGCTGACACCGCAGCCAGGCATTCATGGCTCGCAGGAACGCGGCACAGGGAACCCCGGCAACAGCGGCACTGGCCGCGGCCGGGGTTTCCTTTGTGCTGCATCCCTATGCCCACGACCCCTCCGTTGCCAGCTACGGCATTGAAGCGGCCGAGGCGCTGGGCATGGACCCGTCGAAGGTCTTCAAGACCCTGATGGTGGAGGTGGAAGGCAGGCTGGCCGTGGGCATCGTACCGGTCAGCGGAAGCCTTGACCTGAAGGCATTCGCGGCAGCCATGGGCGCCAAGAAAGCGGCCATGGCTGATCCCGCAGCGGCGCAGCGGCGGACGGGCTACGTGCTCGGCGGCATTTCCCCGCTTGGCCAGCGGCTGCCCTCCCCCACTGTGCTGGACTCCAGCGCCCTGGCGCTGGACACACTGCTGGTTTCCGGCGGAAAGCGCGGCCTGGACATCGAACTGGCGCCCGCCGACCTGGTCCGCCTCACCGGCGCCAGCACCGCAGCCATCAGTTCATTGGGCGGGCACGGCGGGTGAAGCCAGAGCGCCCGGATTCAGCCTGGGTGCCAACTGTTGCCGCAGCCACGCCTTGACCCGGCTTTCCCAGCGCTCCCGGTCCACATTCCATTCCTTGGTGTGCCGGGCCCGCTGGAAGGGCTCGAACGTCACCATTTCCGGGTTGCGTTCGGCCAGCTGCGCGGAGGGGCCGTAGGGCACGTACTCGTCATCCACGCTGTGCAGGATCAGCGTGGGCGTCCGCAACTCCACGGCCCGGGACACCCAGTCCATCGCCTTCAGGTCAACAGGCGCGGACAACCCGGTGAGCCGGCGCCCCAGGGGGTGGCCGAGCATGAGCTGGCCGTACCTGCCCACCAGCGAGGGAATCCTGTTCAGCTGGGCGTGGTGCGCGAGGACGTTCACCCAGTCCGTAACGGGCGCGTCGAGGACCATGGCGCGGATCAGGTGCCGGAAGCGGGACAGGTCTGCGGTTTGGAGGCAAATGGCGCCGCCCATGGACCACCCGAACAGCACAACCTCTTCCGCACCATTGGCCAGCGCATATTCGATGGCTGCCTCGATGTCGCGCCACTCCGTGGAGCCCAGGCCGTAGCGTCCGTCGTCGGCCGACGGCGCCAGGCCATCGTTGCGGTAGGAAACCAGCAAGCTGGTGAGTCCCAGCTCCAGCGCCGGGCCCACTGCCCGCAGCGCCTCCTGCCGGGTGGCACCGCGGCCGTGCACCATCACGGCCCAGGTACGGGCGGTCCCGCCGGCGCGGACCAGCCAGGCCGGCGCCTGCCCGCGGTCCACGTCGATCAGCACATCTTCGTAGGGGATTCCGACGGCGGCAGGGTCCGGATGGATGGCCCCGCTCCACCAGCCACGGCGGGCTGAGGAGAGGTCGCCTGCGTAGACCGCCTCCACCTCCCGAAGGACCGTACGGTCCGCCGGGGAGTAGGAGACGATGCGGC
Source organism: Pseudarthrobacter phenanthrenivorans Sphe3 (assembly GCF_000189535.1). Lineage (NCBI taxonomy): Bacteria > Bacillati > Actinomycetota > Actinomycetes > Micrococcales > Micrococcaceae > Pseudarthrobacter > Pseudarthrobacter phenanthrenivorans. The sequence goes on along the minus strand of NC_015145.1, from coordinate 1,760,197 downwards.
CGATCCGGGCGTGCCCTTTCCCGCCGTCGAAAAAGAACCCGTAAACTCCGTCCACCGTGGTGTCCCCGGTAGCGGCAAAGATGGCGTGGTGCCGCTGGCCGTCCCTGATGACGGCGAGCACTTCCTGGTCGGCGGTACGCTGCCGGGCCGGGGTGATGACCCTCCGGGCGAAGTAGACGGCGAGCGCCGACGAACCCGTGGCCAGGAGCCCCGCCACGCTGCCGCCGCCGATTGCCCCGCCGATTGCCCACTTTGCCCGCGCCGACATTCCGCCGGAATCCGGGGGGCTGTGGACGGGGGCCGGTGGGGTTCGATCGAAAAGTGCCATGGAACTATTGTTACTGCCCCGGCACCGAAGCCCGTACTCTACGGACACTTCCAGCGCCTGTCCGCCCGTGTGGGGAGCCTCATGCGCAGGGGCACCGCGCAGGACTAGGCTAGGCCCATGAGTGAACCCATCGTCATCCTGACCGAAGAACCCCTGGGGGCGGACGACCGCCGGAACATCGAACGCCTGGTGGACGGAGCGGCAACCCGCCTGGTGGTGCTGGTGCCGGCAAACACCGAGCGGCACCTGCTGGTGGACTTCCTCGAAAACCTCTCGATGCTGGACATCGCCAAAGCCTTCCGTGAGTTGACGGCGCACGCGCCGGACCCTGCCCAGGAGCGGGCACAGGCAGCAGAGACCCTCGCTGTGTCGCTGACGGCGCTGGAGGGGCTTGGCTCGGGCGTCAGCGGCGAGGTGGTGGATGGCGGGGCCGTGGAGGGACTGGTGGCCAAGGTCCGCGAGACCGGCGCCGCCCAGGCCGTGGTGATTACCCGGCCCCACGCCGTAGCAGACACCTTCCACACGGACTGGGCGAATAAGGCGCAGGACCAGCTCGGCGTGCCGGTGCTCCACCTGTATGCAGGCTCGGGATTTATCGGCGACTCCTGAGCGTTGACCACACTATGAGCATCTTCGGAAACAGCATTTTCGGACACAACGCCACAGATTTGTCCACCACGGCGCCGGAGGCAGCACCGGCCGGTTCGCCCGCTGCCAAGGTTGCCAAGACCGACGCCGAGTGGCGCGAGGAACTGACGCCGGAGGAATACCATGTCCTCCGGCAGGCGGGGACCGAGCGTCCGTTTACCGGCGAATACTGGGACACCCACACCGCCGGCGTCTACCAATGCCGCGCCTGTGGCGCAGAACTGTTTACCAGCAACGAAAAGTTCGATTCCCACTGCGGCTGGCCGTCCTTCTGGGCTCCGCTGGCCGAGGGCAACGTCCGCTACATCCACGACCGGACGCTGGGAATGGACCGCGTTGAGGTTCGCTGCGCCGCCTGCGACTCGCACCTGGGGCACGTCTTTGAAGGCGAGGGCTACGGTACTCCTACCGACCAGCGCTACTGCATCAACTCGGTCTCCATCCGGCTGGTTCCGGCGGAAGATCCACAGGTCAGCGGGCCAGGGGACGATTCCTGAGCCCTTAGGGAAGCACCGTCTCCACGGCCCAAGAACGGCCCTGAGGCACAGCTTTTCTTAGGCTCAACGCTTTTTCGCATTAGCCCTGCTGGTTGCTTGCTACGCTCCCCTTAGTTAGCAAGCAACCAGAAAGGCAGCCGACGATGACCGAAACCCTGACCACCGCCGTGACCGGGATTTCCGCGGATAACCAGGACTGGCTGCGGCTCAAGGCCGCCGCCACTGCCATCCAGCACCTCCAGGCCCAGGACGGGTCCATCCCGGATCCTGCCGCCCATGCTGAGGCGGCGGCGTGCGTCAGCGGCCTGGTCAACGCCGTCCGCTCCCTCACCCCTGCCTTTCCACATGACGCCGCCTACCTGGAAGCAGTCTGCGTGGACTTCGCCGCCTGGGCGGACGCCGGATTCGGCACCCCCGATTTCCTGTCCTCCCTGCTGGCCTTCCAGCCACAGGAGCAGCGCCGGGACGGCCTCCAGCACCTGGTGGTCTTCCCCATGTACACGCAGAACGGCAGCAGCAGCCGCCTGGTTGAGGCGGTACTGGTGGAAGTCATCTGGCCAGAATTCATTGCCGGGCTGGAGGCCGGGGACTACTCGAACAAGCTGTTCGTCCCCATCCGCTTCGTGGACTTCACCGCCGGCTATGACACAAACTCGGCCGTGCTGTTCCCCGAGACGGTGGCGGTCAGCAGGACCCCCACCTTCACATGGGGAGCCATCTTCGCTGACCGTGAGGCCGCCAGGTTCCGCCGCGTCCTGAAAGCCGCGGCCGAAACCACGTCCCTTGAGCTGCCCGAAGGGGCGGCGGAGTTGCTCGCGGACCAGGACCTCACCGAGGCGACGTTCGTCATGTGGGACCTGATCCACGACCGGACGCATATGCGCGGCGACCTGCCGTTCGATCCGTTCATGATCAAGCAGCGGATGCCCTTCTTCCTGTATTCCCTGGAAGAACTGCGTTGCGACCTGACCGCTTTCCGTGAGTCAGTGCGCATCGAGCACAACGAGGACGCCGACCCCGAGGCCCGGCGCCACGCCAAACTGGTGCAGTACGCCATCATCTTCGACCGCATCTTCCGCTTCGCGATCACGGGCAGCCGGGTCCGCAATTACGACGGCCTGGGCGGGCAACTCCTCTTCGCCTGGCTGCACCAGCAGCGCGTCCTGCACTGGACGGACACCCGGCTCACCATTGACTGGGACGAGGTACCCAACGCCGTCATCGCCCTGGGTGCCAGCATCGACGATCTTTACTGGCGCTCCATCGACCGCCCTAAGACCGCCCACTGGCTCGCTGCCTACGAGCTGATCTCCGCGACGGTCACGCCGCACCCGGCATCGGTCTGGGCACAGGGACCACAGGCCCTGCCGCTGGCGGGACCGCCGCGCGGGCTGACGGACCAGGTGCTCGACGACGAATTCCCGCTGTCCATGTTCTACGAAGCACTGGAGAAGAAGATGCGGCCCGTCATCGAATCCACGGCCGGCATCACCGGCGCCACCGCCCTGGCCACCGCACAGTGAACCGCCCGGCCAACATCCTGGTCACGGGCGGCAGCGGGGCGTCCGGCATCGCTGTGGCCCGGGCACTGCACGCCGCAGGACACTGCGTCTTCACCGTCGGTTCCGACCTGGCCAGGATCAAGGCAGCTGCAGGACAGGCGGGCGACGGCGTCGCTCCCTTCGTCTGCGACCTCAGCAGGCTTGGTGAGGTCCGGCAGTTGCGGAAAGACGTTTCGGCCGCTGCCGGCGGCAGCATTGACGCGGTGATCCACCTGGTGGGCGGCTGGCGCGGCGCGCAAGGCATCACCGACCAGAGCGACGACGACTGGGACTTCCTGGAGCGGGGAGCCATCACCACGCTTCGCAACGTCTCACGCGTTTTCTACGACGACGTCGCAGCCTCCCCAACAGGCCGCTTCGCCATCGTGTCCTCCACCGCAGTGGACAGGCCGACCGCAGGAACGGCCAGTTACGTTGCCGCGAAAGCGGCCGCCGAAGCGTGGACCATGGCGATTGCGGACGGCTTCCGCCGGGCGGCTCCCCGCGACGGAAGCGGCGCGGACGACGCCCGCCAGGCAGCCGCCGTCGTCCTGGTGGTCAAAGCCCTGGTGGACGACGGGCTGCGCCGCAGCCACCCTGAGCGGTCCTTCCCCGGCGCCACGGAGGTGGCAGACCTGGCGCGCGCCGTCGTCGGACTGTTTGAGGCACCGGCCGGCGACCTGAACGGCCGGCGGCTGCTGCTGGCGGAGTGACAGTGCAGCCCTGCAAGAGTTACCTAGACTGAAAGCGTGAGCAAAGCCATGACAACAACCGCTGAAACTGCGGCCGGAATCCGCCTCCACGATCCCAACGTCCGGGGCTTCGCCTCGGACAACTACTCCGGCGTGCATCCGGAGGTCCTCGCCGCCCTCGCCGCAGCCAACGACGGCCACCAGGTCTCCTATGGCGAGGACGACTACACAGCCAGGCTGCAGGAACTGATGGAGGACCATTTCGGAACCGGCATCGAGTGCTTTCCCGTCTTCAACGGCACCGGCGCCAATGTCCTGTCACTGCAGTCCCTGCTGCCACGGTGGGGAGCAGTGGTGTGTGCCTCCACCGCCCACATCAACATGGACGAAAACGGCGCCCCCGAGCGCGTCGGCGGCATCAAGCTCCTCCAGGTGCCGACGCCGGACGGCAAGCTCACGCCCGAACTGATCGATCGCGAGGCGTGGGGCTGGGGCGACGAGCACCGGGCCCAGCCGCTGGCTGTTTCCATCACCCAAACAACCGAGCTTGGCACCTGCTATACCGCCGAGGAAGTTCGTGCCATCGCTGACCACGTCCATGCCAAGGGGATGAAGCTCCACATGGACGGCGCCCGGCTGGCCAACGCCGCCGCCCACCTGCAGGTCCCGCTGCGCGCGTTCACCCGGGACGCCGGTGTGGACATCCTGTCCTTCGGCGGCACCAAGAACGGCCTGCTCTTCGGCGAAGTGGTGGTGGCCCTGAACCCGGAAGCCGCCCACGGGCTCATTTACCTGCGCAAGATGAACATGCAGCTGGCATCGAAGATGCGCTTCATGTCCGCCCAGTTCATCGCGCTCCTTGAAGGCGACCTGTGGCTGCGGTCCGCCGCGCATGCCAATGCCATGGCCGCCCGGCTCCGTGCCGCCGTCGACATCATCGACGGGGTGCAGCCCACCCAGAAGACTGAATCCAACGGCGTGTTCGCTATCCTTCCCGAAGGCGTGGCGGACAGGCTGCGGGCCTCGTTCCGGTTCTACGACTGGAACGAGGCCACCAGGGAGGTGCGCTGGATGTGCTCCTTCGACACCACGGAAGAGGATGTGGATTCCTTTGTTGCCGCACTCCGCGACGAACTCCGGAGGCACCCGGATGGCGCAGCCGGCGGACAGTCCGCCTAGCTGCCGGCGGCGAGCCTACCGGCCATGCCAGGCCAGGTTGCGTAACCTGCGATGGTGAACGCACTTGACCAGGTTCCCCCGGATTTTCTTCACGCCTTGGGAACCCTCAGGAAAGCCCAGTGCCGCCGGGAACTCCACCTGGCGGAGATCCCGGCGCCGGCCCGGCTTGCGCCTTTCGCCGTGGCCCTGGGCGCGGAAGTCTTTGCCCCCGGAGCCGGTACCGCCGGCACTCCCCTGCACGGCCCCGCCGCCATGGCCATGGCCGCCGCGTCCGGAACGGAAGACGACGCCGGGACGGAACTGGCCACTGGCCGCTTCATCCTGCTCCACGACCCCGAAGGATCCGAAGTCTGGGACGGTGAATTCCGGATCGTGACCTACATCCGTGCAGAGCTGGAACCCGAGATGGGCAACGACGAGATGCTCGGCACCGTTGCCTGGACCTGGCTGGTGGAGGCGCTGGAAAACCACAAGGCGCCATACCGCGCGGCAGGCGGAACCGCCACCCGGGTCCTCTCCGAGAGCTTCGGCACCCTGGCAGGGCGGCCCGGGTCCATCGACATCGAACTCCGTGCCTCCTGGACCCCGGCCACCCCGGACGTCCGCTCCCACCTGGAGGCCTGGTCCGACATGGTGTGCACCTTTGCCGGCCTGCCGCCCCTGCCGGACGGCGTGACACCCCTGCCGCACCGCCGTCGGAACTGACGCCAGTGTGCTGCGGGCAACGGCACCGCGCCGGCAGCCAGGGACGGCGGAAAGCCCTCCCGGCGGCCGGCCGGTAAACTGAAGGCACCATGACCCCAAACATTCCGGAAAACACCACGGCCGGCGTCCCGGCTGCTGATACCGCACCCCACATCACGGTGGAAGGCTTCGACAGCCCCATCCCCGAAATTATCGAACTCGCTTCACCCCGGGACGGTGTTCCGCTGGTCATCGAAACGCAGTCCGGCCTGGAGCGTTGCGCCGCGGCCATTGCCGCCGGGACGGGACCGGCAGGGGTTGATGCGGAGCGGGCATCCGGGTTCCGCTACGGCCAGCGCGCGTTCCTGGTGCAGATCCGGCGCGAGGGTGCGGGAACCTGGCTGATCGATCCCGAACCCTTCGAAAACCTGGACATCATTAACGAGGCCCTGCGGGGTGTGGAATGGATCCTGCACGCTGCCAGCCAGGACCTGCCCTGCCTCTCCGAACTCGGGATGTGGCCGGACAAGCTCTTTGACACCGAACTGGCCGCCCGGCTTGCGGGACTGCCGCGGGTGGGCCTCGCCGCCGTCATCGAACAACTGCTCGGTTTCGGGCTGGCCAAGGAACACTCCGCAGCCGACTGGTCCACCCGGCCGCTGCCCGAGCCCTGGCTGCGGTACGCCGCACTGGACGTCGAGGTCCTGACGGAGCTGCGGGAGGAACTCATCGAACTCCTCCAGGCCGACGGAAAACTGGAGTACGCCGAACAGGAATTCGCGGCGATCCTGGCCGCGGGACTGCCTCCGGCCCGCGTGGATCCTTGGCGCAAGACCTCGGGCCTGCACCAGATCCGGGACCGCCGGCAGCTGGCTGCCGTGCGGGAGCTGTGGCTGGAGCGTGACTCGCTGGCCCAGAAACGGGATGTGGCGCCCGGGAGGCTGATTCCGGACTCCGCACTCGTGGCGGCAGCCAAGGCGATGCCCTCCACTGTGCCACAGCTGCTGGGAACCAAGGGATTCCATGGCCGGGCCGCGCAACGTGAAGCCCCCCGCTGGCTCCGCTGCATCGCCGCAGCCCGGGACCTCGAGGAACTCCCGCCGCTGCACCTGCCCACGAACGCACCGCCCCCGCCCCGGGTCTGGGCCGACCGGGACCCAGAAGCCGCGGCCCGCCTGGCCACGGCACGGCCCCTGCTGCAGGCCAAGGCAGAAGCGTTGAGCCTGCCGCTGGAGAACCTGCTTACTCCCGATTACCTGCGGCGGGTGGCCTGGCGGCCGCCGGCCATCATCAGCGAAGCAACAGTAGCTTCGGAGCTCCGTGCCCTGGGCGCCCGCGAGTGGCAGGTGGAACTGGTTGCGCCGCTCATTGCCGGGGCCTTCCTCCACCCGCAGCCACTGCCCGCCAAGGAACCGAAACCCGACGCCGCTCCGGCCGGGCAGTAGGCTGCACCGCTCCTTTGCGGCCCCGGACTCCCACCCCGACCCCCAGACGCTCTCTCACTTGATGCGTACATTCCGGCATCGCTCTCTCACTTACCTAACGCACGTGAGAGAGCGTCGGCAAAAAAGGGGCATTAAGTGAGAGAGGGTGCCGCTAATCCGGGGCCTTGCAGGCTAAGTTACTCGCGAGTAACATCGAGGGTATTGCCGCCGCGCCAATAGCGGAGGGCGGCGCGCTACCGGCGCCTACGTCTCAATGAGGAGTAACACGTGAGCCACCAGGGAAACGGCGCAGCCATGCGCACAGTCCGGGACGTCGTCTTTGTGGACGGCCTCCGCACACCATTCGGGAGGGCGGGGGACAAGGGGATCTATGCCGGCACGCGGGCAGATGACCTGATAGTGAAATGCATCCGGGAACTGCTGCGCCGCAACCCGTCGCTGCCGCCGGAGCGGATTGACGAGGTGGCCATCGCTGCCACCACCCAGACCGGAGACCAGGGCCTGACCCTCGGCCGCACAGCGGCCCTGCTCGCGGGGCTGCCCAGGACGGTTCCCGGGTTCGCCATCGACCGGATGTGCGCCGGTGCCATGACCGCTGTCACCGCAACGGCAGGCGGCATCGGCTTCGGAGCGTATGACGTGGTGGTGGCCGGCGGTGTTGAGCACATGGGCAATCACCCGATGGGTTCCGGCACCGACCCCAATCCGCGCTTCATGTCCGAGCGGCTGGTGGACCCTGCGGCCCTCAACATGGGCAACACGGCAGAGAACCTGCACGACCGCTTCCCGTCCATCACCAAGGATCGGACGGATGCGTACGCCGTGGCCTCCCAGGCCAAATTCGATGCGGCCCGCCGTGCCGGCAGCATCCAGCCGGACCTTGTGCCTGTGGCGACCCTGAAGCCCGGCCAGGGCTGGACCCTGAACTCAGTGGATGAACCACCCCGGCCCAGCACCACCATGGCCGACCTGGCAGCGCTGCGGACCCCGTTCCGCCCCCACGGCCGCGTCACTGCCGGCAACGCCGCCGGCCTGAACGACGGGGCCACTGCCGCCGTCCTGGCCTCCGCCGATGCTGCCGCCGAGCTGGGGCTGCCCGCCAAGATGCGCCTGGTCAGCTACGCATACGCCGGCGTCGAACCGGAGGTCATGGGCATCGGCCCCGTCCCGGCCACCGAGAGGGCCCTGCAAAACGCCGGGCTCGGCATCGAAGACATCGGACTGTTCGAAATCAACGAGGCTTTTGCCGTCCAGGTGCTGAGCTTCCTGGAGCACTTTGGCATTGCCGACGACGACCCCCGGGTCAACCGCTACGGAGGAGCGATCGCCGTGGGCCACCCCCTTGCGTCCTCCGGGGTGCGGCTGATGACCCAGCTGGCCCGGCAGTTCCAGGAGGACCCCTCCGTCCGGTACGGCATCACCACCATGTGCGTGGGCCTGGGCATGGGAGCCACCGTGATCTGGGAAAACCCGCACCACACCGACTACAGCGGAACCCGGCCGCAGAACTCCGCTGCCGCCACCCGCACCGCATCCGAAGGAGCCGCATGAGCGCCGCAGATTTCACCAAGCTTGCCGACCTGTTCCCGAACGAGACAGTCACACACTCGTACGTCCAGGACATCGAGCTGCCGGCACCGGCAGGAAAGCCAAGCCCCGGCACCTTGGCCCTCATCACCCTGGACAACGGCCTGGACCATTCCAAGCCCACCACGCTGGGCCCCAACACCCTGGTAGAGCTCGGCACCGTGCTGGAGGGCCTCCGGGAGCGCGCCGCCCGTGGCGAAATCGTGGGCGTCGGAGTGACGGGCAAACCCTATTACCTGGTAGCCGGCGCAGACCTTTCCGCCGTCAAGAACCTGGACAAGCGCGAGCACGGGCTGTGGATGGCGCAGCTGGGCCATGACGTTTACGCAACCCTCGCAAACCTTGGCGTTCCCAGTTTCGCCTTCATTAACGGCGCTGCCCTGGGCGGCGGCCTCGAAATCGCGCTGCAGGCCACCTACCGCACCGTCTCCACGGGAGCCGGCACGCTGGCGCTTCCGGAAGCCTTCCTGGGCCTGGTGCCCGGCTGGGGCGGCGTGTATCTGCTGCCCCGCCTGATCGGGCCGGAGAACGCCGTGAAGGTGATGATTGAAAACCCGCTCAGCAACAACAGGCCCCTGACCGGCTCCCAGGCTTTCGGCCTCGGCATCGCCGACGCCCTGTTCGAGCCGGCCGACTTCCTGGAGCAGTCCCTGGCCTGGGCCGCGGGAGTCATCTCCGGTGGGGTGGTTCCGGAACGTGCCAACGCCGTCGACCCCGTTGATCCCGCAACGGCGGAAAAGTGGGCTGCCGCCGTCGCGGCAGGACGGGAATTCGTGGAAGCGAAGACCTCCAACGCGGCTCCCGCACCCGGGAAGGTCCTGGACATCCTTGAGGCGAACCGCACCATGACCCAGGCGGAATCGGCTGCGCTGGAATGCGAAACCCTCGCGGAACTGATGCAGACTGACGAGTTCCGGTCCACGGTGTACGCCTTCCTGGACCTCGTGCAGAAGCGCTCCAAGCGTCCCGCCGGCGCCCCGGACCGTAAGCTGGCCCGTCCGGTCACCAAGGTGGGTGTGGTGGGAGCCGGGCTGATGGCAAGCCAGCTGGCATTGCTGTTCGCCCGGCAGCTCAAAGTCCCCGTGGTCATGACCGACATTGACCAGGCCAGGGTGGACAAGGGCGTAGACTACGTCCACGCCGAAGTGGACAAGCTCCTGGGCAGGAAGCGGATCAGCCAGGACGCCGCCAACCGGACAAAAGCCCTGGTGACCGGCTCTGTGTCGAAGGACGTGTTCGCGGACGCCGACTTCGTCATCGAAGCCGTCTTTGAAGAGCTCAACGTCAAGAAACAGGTTTTTGGCGAACTGGAAACCATCGTGGCTCCGGACTGCATCCTGGCCACCAACACCTCGTCGCTGTCCGTCACTGCCATGGCGGAGGACCTGCAGCACCCGGAGCGCGTGGTGGGCTTCCACTTCTTCAACCCGGTGGCCGTGATGCCGCTGCTGGAAATCGTCCGTGCCCCGAAGACGGACGACGCCGTGCTGGCCACCGCGTTCGAACTTGCCAAGGGCCTGAAAAAGACTGCCGTACTGGTCAAGGACGCCGCGGCCTTCGTGGTGAACCGGGTCCTCCTGCGGCTCATGGGCGAGGTGACGGCAGCCTTTGACGAGGGCACCCCCGCCGACGTCGCGGATAACGCCCTCCGCCCCATGGGCCTGCCCATGACGCCCTTCACCCTGGGCGCCATGGTGGGCCTGCCCGTGGCCCAGCACGTCCAGGAGTCGCTGCACGCCGCCTTCGGCGAACGCTTCAAGGTATCGGCCAACCTGCAAAAGCTCATCGACAACGGCGTGAAGTCCCTCTGGGTGACCGGTCCGGACGGATCGAAGGAAATCCCGGAATCCACCCTGGCCCTGATGTCCTTCGGCACCAGCCCCTCCGCTCCGGAGCAGGTGCTGCAGCGCACCCAGGATGCACTCGCGGAGGAAATCGGGCTGATGCTCCAGGAAGGCGTGGTCGCAGGGCCTGAGGACATCGACCTCTGCATGATCCTTGGCGCCGGCTGGCCGATGTTCCTTGGCGGCATCACCCCGTACCTCGACCGGGTGGGCGCCTCTGAACGCGTCAACGGCAAACGGTTCCTGCCGGCGGGAGTGGCATCCCGGCCGGCATAGTCAGGAAGCCAGGCGGCCGCCGTCGAGCCTTACCATCCGGTGGGCGGCCGCCCGGGCATAGTCCAGGTCATGCGTGACCAGCACGACGGCGGCCCCCGCCCCTGCCGCTGAGCGCACCGCGGCGTCCAGCACGGCACGGCCGCAGCCGTCGAGCGCCACGGTGGGTTCGTCCAGTGCCAGGACGGACGGCCTGCGGGCAAGGACGGTGGCCAGGGCCAGGAGGCGCTGGCTTGAAGCAGGGAGTTCAGCCGGATGCGCGTGCGCGGCGGCGGCCAGGCCCACGGAGGCCAGTGCATCATGGGCGCGTTCCAGGGCTTCCCCTGCGGGGAACAGCCGGTCCAGGCCGAAGCCCACCTCCCGGAGCACCGTCCGCTCGAACAGCTGGTCCCGGGGCTGCTGGAACAGCAGCCCCACCGCTTGCGCCACCTGGCCCGCCGGCGTCCCGGCAATATCCCTCCCCTGGACCAGGACCTGCCCGGCCGTGGGCCGGAGCAGTCCGTTCAGGTGCCGCAGGAGGGTGGACTTGCCGGCGCCGTTGGGTCCGGTCACCGCCACAATCTCGCCGGGGTGCACAGCCAGAGTTATTTCCTGCAGCACCTGGTGCCGGAAACCGCCGGCCGGTTTGCCTCCCCGGTCCCGGCGCCCGGCTCTGCTGGTGGCGGCCCTGTAGCCAAAGGACACCGCGCGCAGCTCGACCGCAGGCCCGGCGGCCCTGCCCGGCGGCACGGCTGGAGTCAGGCGGGCGGCCTTTTTCCCGGACATGAGGATGCCTGGCGGCAGCAGGTCCGGAGTCTTGGCCAGCGCCGCGGGCGTCCCGCTGGCCGTAACCCTGCCGCCCGCCAGGACCAGCCATGTTCGTGCCTCAAGGAGCGGCGGGTCGATGGCCTGGCTGAGGATGACGACGGCGGTCCCGCCGTTCACGAGGTCCCGCACCAGGCGCGCCAGCCCGGCCGCCCCGTCGCTGTCCAGTGACGCGAAGGGCTCATCCATAATCAGCACCCGCGGGTCCGCAATGATGGCGCAGCCAATGGCGAGGCGGCGCAGCTGCCCGCCGGAAAGCCGGGCCGGATCCTGGTCCAGGAGTTCAGCGAGTCCCAGGCGGGCTGCGGTCCGTTGCACCGCAGCGACCATGGTTGCCCGGTCCACTGCCGCATTTTCCAGCCCGAAGGCAAGTTCTTCGGCAACCGTTGAACGGACGGTGGACAGAACGGCAGCCGGATCCTGGGGAACGAAGCCCACCTGCTTCCCCCACTCGGCCGGATTGATCCGGGGGTCGCCGCCGTTGCCGCCAAACTGCAAACGCGTGCCCGCAAGCTCGAGGAAACCGCTCAATTCACCCCCGCCTCCAGGCGGCAGCCACCCGGCCAACAGCCAGCCCAACGTGGATTTGCCGCTTCCGGACGGACCAAGAATGGCCGTGAAGGTTCCGGGAGTGAAGTCCAGCTGCAGCCCTTCCAGTACGGGGGCAGCGTCGTCATGGAAAGTGAACGTCCGGATGCCGGCGGACAGTACGGGCCGGGCGGCGGGCGGGGTGTCCTGCTGGCCGGTCATCCCTGGCGGCCCGCCCCCGCCAGCCAGAGCCGTACTCCAACCGCGGCTGCTGCAGCAGCCAGCAGAAGCACGCGAAGCATCTGCTGGCGCCGTGTATCCGGGACCTCGCGGTAGCTGGTTCGCGGACCCGGGTTGCTGAAACCGCGTGCTTCCAGGGCGGCTGCCCGGGTTCCTGCCTCCTCCACGAGGGACAGCACCAGCGGCACTGCCTGCAGCCGAAAGGCAGCGGCCCGGTGCAGCAGCCCGCGGCGGACCACCAGGCCGCGGGACTCCTGGGCCTGCCGGATCCGTCCGGCGCGTGCCATGATGGCCGGCAGCAGTGTCAGCGTGGATGCCAGCACGAAAGCAAACCTGCCCCGAAGGCCGCGTGCCGGGAGTGCCGCCACCAGGTCAGGAACCGTGACGCCGAAGGAGAACACCAGGAGGGCCAGGACCGCGGCTCCCAGCTGGGCTGCCCGTTCGAGGGCGAAGGCGAGTCCCTCGCTGGTAACCCGGGCGGGTCCAAACTGTGCCAGGACGTTGCGTCCCTCCGGGAAGAACAGCCCGTGCATGAGCAGCAGCGACAAGCCCAGGGGGGCCAGGACCGCCGCGGCGGCCGGCAGCATGCGGCGCAGGGTACCGCTCCGTGCCGACACGCCCACCGCAGCCGCCATGACGGCGAGGGACAGCGGCAAGCTGGCGGCCGCCGTCGTGATGGCTGCGGTGCTGCCGGCGGCTGCGAGGGAGGTCAGCGGATTAAGCCGCACGGGACGGGAATCAGGAGCCCTGGCCGGGCGCTTTGCCGGCCAGCACACGGTGCCGGCGGACAAACGGGAACTGCAGCCGGATGCGGCGGGGCAATGCGTACACCAGGAGGGCCACCACGGTAAAGACGATGGCCTTGTCCATGGGGTCGGAAATGAGCGCCTGTTTGGTGATGGCGGCCAGGAGTGTGTCGCCCATGGACCGGAAGGCACTGACGATCGCCCCCGTGGCAAGCCCCGAGGTGCCGCCGAAGACGAACGCAGCCACGGGAGCGGAGACCACGCCGCCCAGGATGCCGGTGGCGAAGCCGGCCACCGGGGCCAGGTAGAAGCGGCGGAACATTCCGTGGCGGGCGGCGAGGCCGGCCAGGCACCCGATCAGGGCTGCGCCGGCCGCGAACGGCAGGACGGTGGGGTTGAAGAAGGACCAGACGATGCTGCTCAGCGCCCCCGTGGCCGCACCGGCCGCCGGGCCGGCCAGGACCGCGATCAGGACGGTGCCGATCGCGTCCAGATAGAACGGGACCAGGGTGCTGCCAACGAACTGTCCCAGAACGATGTTCAACACCAGCGCCACAGGAATCAGCACCACGGTGGAGGTGGGCAGGGTGGGCAGGACGGCCACAATCAACAGGATGGCCCCGGCAAGGAATCCGGACAGGGCGATCAGGGCCGAGGCGCTTCCCGGTCCCCCGGTGATGTCAGCGGGCTGGTTGAGGACCAGGTAGATGTACGTGCCGGCGATGGCCGCGGCGCCGAGGATTTCCAGCAGCCGGCGCCTGCGGGCGGCGGCCGGTGCGGGGGACGGCAACGTCAGGGAGGGCGATGACATGGGGTTCCTTCGGGATGCGTTTCGGGAGCGCCCGGCGTTGCCGGGCGGAGGAACGCTGCCTATGTCACCTCGGCAACTGCGGACAGGCTATTCCGCCCGTCCGGTCCGCAGCCCATTCTACTGGCCTCAGCCCTGCCCGACGCTCCGGGCCAGCCTGCCCACGGAGGACACCAGCTCACGGAAGGCCGCCCCGGGATAATTGAGGGAGACCACCCGCGCGTTCGGCGGCCGTCCCCACAGCCCGCGGAAATCTGCCACCGTGGTGCCCATCAGCATTTCCGAGCCGGTTTCCACGTCCACGGCGGCGGGACGGGCCTGGAAATCCAGGGTTCCGGCGGCCACCCCGGCCGCGAAGTAGTCGTGGACGTGGGCAAGGTAGCCCTGGTCGTAGCGGCGGTGGAACTCGAAGTAGAACCGGAGGGCGTCGGACAGGTGCCGGACGAGCAGGTTGTCCGAAGTGCTGTGCAGCCCCTCCGGCTGTTCCGGCAGCACGTCCTCTGGAACTCCCGCCCCCGCCGCCTCCGCCAGCTGCCGGAGATGGGCGGGGTGGAGTTCCATCCGTTCGGTGGTGTCCAGGGAACAGACGATCGGCAGCTTCTCCAGCGGCTGGCCTGCAAATGCCGCATACACCTCCTTCGCCGCGTGCGGATCCACGTGGGTGTTCCACTCGGCAGTGGGTGTGGTGTTCCCCTGGTAGTAGAAGCTGCCGCCCATGATGACCACCTTTGCCAAAAGTTCCGGCAGCCGCGGTTCCTGCCGCAGGGCGAGGGCGAAGTTCGTCAGGGGCGCGGTGATGAGGGCGGTCAGCTCCCCCGGCCGCGCCCTTGCATGCTCCACCCACAGGTCCACGGCATTTCGGCCGGAAACGGCTCCGGCGGGGTCCGGCAGGACGGCGTAGCCAATCCCCTGGGGGCCGTGGGTTTCGGGGGTTGTCAGCAGCGGAATGGCGAGCGGTCCGCGGGCACCGATGGCCACCTCCACCCCGGGCCGGCCGCACAGTTCAAGCAGGGCCAGGGTGTTGCGGGCAACCTGGTCCGCGTCCACGTTTCCGGGGGTTGCGGTGACGGAGACGAACTCGGTGTCCGGCAATGCGGCAAGGTAGGCGATGGCCAGGGCGTCGTCGATGCCCGTGTCCACGTCGAGCAGGAAGGCGGTCATGGCGGCCTAGAAGAGAGCGACCTTGGGCACTGCAGGGAAAATGGCGTCCAGTTCCGCGAGATCCTGTTCCGATGGAATCCAGTCGGCTGATGCGGCGTTCTGGCGGACCTGGTCCGGCCTGGTGGCGCCCGCGATGACCCCAGCCACTGACGGCTGCGCTGCGAGCCAGGAGAAAGCAACCTGGATTTCGGTCAGGCCGCGTTCCTTCGCGAAGCTGCTGAAGCTGCGCAGCTGGTCCCAGTCGGCGTCGTGGACAAGGTGCTTCCGGGTGTGGCTGAGCCGGGAGCCTTCCGGTGCGTGGCCCGGTGAATACTTTCCGGTCAGGAGGCCGTTGGCGAGGGGGAAATAGGGCAGGACGCCCAGGCCGAACTCCTCCGCGGCGGGCGTCACCTCGAGTTCAGCGCGGCGGTCCAGGAGGTTGTAGTGGTTCTGCGTGGATATGAAGCGTTCCCCGCCAAGCTCCCGGGCTACATACTCTGCGCGGGCAATCTCCCAGCCTGCCAGATTGGAGTGTCCGATGTACCGGACCTTGCCGCTGGTGACCAGGGTGTCCAGGGCGGCAAGGGTTTCGTCGATCGGAGTCAGCGGGTCCGGCGTGTGGAACTGGTAAAGGTCGATCCAGTCGGTGCCCAGCCTGCGCAGCGACCCCTCCACCGCCTGGAGGATGTACCTGCGGGAGCCGCGGGCACCGAAGTCGTGTCCGCTGGCACCCTTCATGTCCATGCCGAATTTGGTGGCAACCACCACGTCCGCGCGCCTGCTGCCCAGGGCCTTGCCCAGCATCGTCTCGCTGAGGCCGGGTTCCCTGCCGTAGGTGTCGGCGACGTCGAACAGGGTAATTCCTGCGTCCACGGCCGCGCGGACCACGGCGTCGGTTCCTTCCTGGCTCTCTGTGGCGGTATTGGCGCGGCCCAGGTTGTTGCAGCCCAGCCCGACAGTGGAGACGGTAAGCCCTGACTTTCCAACGCGGCGGTACGTGGTCATTGGGCGCTCCTAGGGGCTGAAGGTGTTGGCCGGCTTGCCGGAATGCTTGAGTTTGAAGTGGGCGGGATCATTGAAGGCGGCGGCACCGATGCTCAGTTTGGTGAAGTCCAGGTCCTCGTTGCGGGCGCAGATCTTGATGGCATTGACGGCCTTGTTGACGTCCGGGCAGAGGCAGAAAATGTTCAGCTTGTAGTCGGTGAATTCTGAGCGCTCCACGGTGCCGAGTCCGCGCCAGGCCAGGTGGCTGATAAGGGCGTCGGTGGCCTTTTCCTCCAGGCGGCGGTCACGGTCGGTGCCCTCCCTGGTCTTCAGCGCGAACTGGGCCACCACCCAGAACTGCTCCTCCTCGGGGATTTCGGCATACCCGTCCTCGGCGCACTGGACGGCAAAAGCATCCAGCAGCCCTTCGGCTGCTGCGGCATCCGGGACGTCCGTCTCCTCGGTCTTGCTCTGGTGGCCCACAGCGCCGTAGTTCATGACGAACTGGTTGTACTCCTCGTCGTACCAGGCTTCCCGGAAGTGGAGGGCGCCTTCGTCGTCGCGCTTGTAAACCCTGACAATTCCGCTCATTTTCGTCCTTTTGTGAACCATGCGACGTCTGTGCCGTCGAAGGGTGCCTGCTGTGCCTTCACGGCCTGGTAAAGCCCGTCCGCTGCGGACTGGATGTCCGCCACCAGCCGGTCCGGATAGTTCATGCTGACGGCGTGGTCCGCGAACTCGTCCTGGTCGTCGATGAAGACGCCCCGGTCCGCGGTCCGGATCACGTCAAGGTCCATGTCGATGACGTGGAATTCGGTGACGGCGGGGCGGATGGCCGTCCACTCGTGGGCAACCGCGAGGTCCACGTACACCCGGACCCCGTTGGGATGGGCGTCGTCATAGAAGGTGGCAACCCAGTCGCCCGAGCGCGGCACCAGGAGCACCGCATCGGAGCGGGTGTAGAACGCCGCGCCGGGCCGCGAGCAGAACTCGTTGGTGCCCTGGAAGATCCACCAGCCATGCTCGTCTTCGCCCAGGTAGCGCCCGGGGACCACCCAGTGCGCTTTTCCGTTCCACTTCCGGTTCCTCGCCACCACCAGCTGGCCGGGCTGCAAACCGGCGGGAATCCGCGTGGTGGTGGTGTGCATGACCGGCCCGGCATCCCCGAGGGCCCCGGGGTATTTCAGTGCATCTTCTTCCCTCACAGAATCGGAAGGCTGCCGGTTGTGGGGTGCTGCTGGCCTGGGAGGGGGCGGGCAAAGGGGACCTTTGTTCCCAGGACCTGGGCAACGACGTCGTGCGTTATCTGCTGGGCCGTCAGGCCCACCCGCTCCAGCACCTGGCTGCGCGTCCCGTGGTCAAGGAATTCCACCGGCAGGCCCACCTCATTCAGGGCGGTGTCCACGCCGGCGGCGCGCATCTCCTGGCGGATGCGGGAGCCGACGCCGCCTGCACGGACGCCGTCCTCGATGCAGATGACCAGGCGGTGGTGCGATGCCAGGGCGATGATGGACCGCGGGACGGGCAGCACCCAGCGGGGATCGACCACCGTGGTGCTGATGCCCTGGGCGCCGAGCCGGTTGGAAACGTCGAGGGCGAGCTCGGACATGGCGCCCACGCTGACGATCAGGACGTCGTTCTCCGTGGATCCAGCCGGCCGGCGGGACAGGACGTCCACGCCGTCGCTGAGGCGTTCAAGGGCCTCCACCTCCGCACCCACGGAACCCTTGGAGAAACGGACCACCGTGGGGGCGTCGCTGACGGCAACGGCCTCGCGGAGTTCTTCGCGCAGCCGGGTGGCATCACGCGGAGCGGCCAGGTGGAGGCCAGGCACAATCTGGACCATGGACATGTCCCACATGCCGTGGTGGCTGGCGCCGTCCGGGCCGGTGACGCCCGCCCGGTCAAGCACGATGGTGACACCGGCCTTGTGCAGGGCCACATCCATCAGGAGTTGGTCAAAAGCACGGTTCAGGAACGTGGCGTAGACCGCCACCACGGGGTGCAGCCCGCCGAAAGCCATCCCCGCAGCAGAGGTGAGGGCATGCTGTTCGGCGATTCCGACGTCGATGACGCGGTCCGGGTGCTTGGCGGCGAATTTGTGCAGGCCCACCGGAATGAGCATCGCCCCGGTGATACCCACCACGTCCTGGCGCTCATCCGCGATGGCCGCAATCTCGTCGGCAAAGACAGAGGTCCAGGACTGGGCACCTGCGGTACCCGTCGGTTCGCCGGTCTCGGGATCGATGATGCCCACGGCGTGGAACTGGTCGGCTTCGTGGGCGCGCGCCGGGGCGTAGCCGTGGCCCTTTTCCGTCATGGCGTGGACAATGACGGGGCCGGCGTAGTGCTTGGCGGTGGCCAGGGCGTGTTCCATGGCCTGGAGGTTGTGGCCGTCCACCGGGCCGATGTACTTCATGCCGAGGTCCTCGAACATGCCCTGGGGCGCCCACCAGTCCTTGATGCCCTTCTTCATGGCATGCAGGCTCTTGTAGGTGAACTGGCCCGCCGGGCCGCCGTTCTGGAGCTTCTTTTTCCACCAGTCCAGCGCGCGTTCGTACGCAGGGGTTGCCCGGAAGGAGTCGATGGTGGGCCGCAGCGAGGCGAGGTAGTCTGCGAAGCCGCCCACAGTGGGCGCGTAGGAGCGGCCGTTGTCGTTGACGACTATCACCACCCGGCGCTTCTTGTCGGCTGCAATGTTGTTGATGGCTTCCCATGCCATGCCGCCCGTGAGCGCCCCGTCCCCCACTACGGCGACGACGTGCCGGTCCCCTTCGCCGGTGAGCTGGCGTGCCCGGGAAATGCCGTCGGCCCAGGACAGGGACGAGGAGGCATGGGAGCTCTCCACGATGTCGTGCTCTGATTCCGCCCGGGACGGGTAGCCGGAGATGCCGCCCTCCTGGCGCAGGGTGCTGAAGTCCTGGCGCCCGGTCAGCAGTTTGTGCACGTACGACTGGTGCCCGGTGTCAAAAACGATGCTGTCGCGGGGCGAGTCGAAGATGCGGTGCAGGGCCAGGGTCAACTCCACCACACCAAGGTTGGGGCCGAGGTGCCCGCCCGTCTGGGAGACGTTTGTGATCAGGAATTCCCTGATCTCCGAAGCCAGCTGCTTCAGCTGTTGTTCGGATAACTCGTTCAGGTCCTGCGGATTCCGGATGGTGTCCAAGATTCCCAATGACCCCTCCTTCAGGTGGTAGACGTGCCGTTTAACTCTAACGCCTCGGCCCAAATGCAAAGCCGAAGCCCCGGCTGGTCGGTGACCGGCCGGGGCTTCGGAGGTGCTGCCTGCTGGCAGGAACCCGCTAGTTCGCGGAGATCTGGCGCAGCACGTACTGCAGGATGCCGCCGTTGCGGTAGTAGTCCGCTTCGCCCGGGGTGTCGATGCGCAGGACGGCGTCGAACGACGTCGTGCTGCCGTCCTCGGCGGTTGCGGTGACCTTGAGGGTCCTCGGCGTGGTGCCCTCGTTCAGGGCGGTTACGCCCTCAACGGAGAACGTTTCCGTGCCGGACAGGCCCAGCGTGGCAGCAGACTCGCCGGCCGGGAACTGCAGCGGCAGGACGCCCATGCCGATCAGGTTGGAGCGGTGGATGCGCTCGTAGCTCTCGGCGATGACGGCCTTGACGCCCAGCAGCGCCGTGCCCTTGGCAGCCCAGTCGCGGGAGGAACCGGAACCGTATTCCTTGCCGGCCAGGACCACCAGCGGGATGCCGGCAGCCTGGTAGTTCTGGGCAGCGTCGTAGACGAAGGCCTGCGGGCCGCCTTCCTGGGTGAAGTCGCGGGTGAAGCCACCTTCGACGCCGTCCAGGATCTGGTTCTTGATGCGGATGTTCGCGAACGTTCCGCGGATCATCACCTCGTGGTTGCCGCGGCGGGAACCATAGGAGTTGAAGTCCTTGCGCTCCACGCCGTTGGCCAGCAGGTACTGGCCGGCAGGGGTGTCGGACTTGAAGGAACCGGCCGGGGAAATGTGGTCGGTGGTAACCGAATCGCCCAGCTTCAAGAGCACGCGGGCACCCGTGATGTCCTTGACCGGCTCCGGCTGCGCCTGCATGCCCTCGAAGTACGGGGGCTTCCGGACGTAGGTGGAGTTCGGATCCCATGCGAAGGTGTCACCGGCCGGGGTGTCGAGCGCCTTCCAGCGGTCGTCGCCCTCGAAGACGCCTTCGTAGCCCTTGGCGAACATTTCCTTGTCGATCGACGAATCGATAACCTGCTGGACCTCAACCGGGTTGGGCCAGATGTCCTTCAGGAAGACGTCGTTGCCGGCCTGGTCCTGGCCCAGGGCGTCGGTTTCGAAGTCGAAGTCCATGGAACCGGCCAGGGCGTAGGCGATGACCAGCGGCGGGGAGGCCAGGTAGTTCATCTTGACGTCCGGGTTGATGCGGCCTTCGAAGTTGCGGTTGCCCGAGAGGACAGCAGCGACGGCGAGGTCGTTGGCCTGGATGGCTTCTGAGACTTCAGCTTCCAGCGGGCCGGAGTTGCCGATGCAGGTGGCGCAGCCGTAGCCCACGATGTAGAAGCCGAGCTTCTCCAGGTAGGGGGTCAGGCCGGACTTCTCGTAGTAGTCCGTGACAACCTTCGAGCCGGGGGCGACGGAGGTCTTGACCCACGGCTTGGACGTCAGGCCCTTATCGACGGCGTTGCGTGCCAGGACCGCGGCGGCCAGCATGACCGACGGGTTGGACGTGTTGGTGCAGGACGTGATGGACGCAATGGTGACAGCACCGTGGTCCAGCTCGAACTCGCGGCCGTCAGCCATCTTGACCGGCACCGGCTGCGAGATGCGGCCGGCTGCGCCGTGGCCTGCCGAGTACTTCGGCGGTTCACGGTCGGTGTCAGAGACGTGCGTGCCGCCGGAGGTGAAGGACGGGGCGTCGGAAGCCGGGAAGGTCTCCTCGAGGGATTCGTCCAGGGTACCGGCGTTCGCGTCGTGGGAGACGTAGTTCTTGAGGTCATGGCGGAACTCGTCCTTGGCCTCGGTCAGTTCAATGCGGTCCTGCGGGCGCTTGGGGCCTGCAATGGACGGAACAACCGTGGACAGGTCCAGTTCCAGGTACTCGGAGAACTTGATGTCGCGGGAAGGATCGTGCCAGAGGCCCTGCTCCTTCGCGTACTCCTCCACGAGGGCAACGTTCTGTTCGGAGCGGCCGGTGAGGCGCAGGTAGTCCAGGGTCACGTCGTCGATCGGGAACATGGCGGCGGTGGAACCAAACTCCGGGCTCATGTTGCCGATGGTGGCGCGGTTGGCGAGCGGCACTGCGGCCACACCTTCGCCGTAGAACTCCACGAACTTGCCCACAACGCCGTGCTTGCGGAGCATCTCGGTGATGGTCAGCACCACGTCGGTCGCAGTGGCGCCGGCGGGGATGGACCCGCTGAGCTTGAAGCCCACGACGCGCGGGATCAGCATGGAGACGGGCTGGCCCAGCATGGCGGCCTCGGCTTCGATGCCGCCGACGCCCCAGCCGAGCACGCCCAGGCCGTTGACCATGGTGGTGTGCGAGTCGGTGCCAACGCAGGTGTCCGGGTACGCACGGAGCGCCCCGTCAACTTCGCGGGTCATCACGGTGCGGGCCAGGTACTCGATGTTGACCTGGTGCACAATGCCGGTTCCCGGGGGGACAACCTTGAAGTCATCGAACGCCGTCTGGCCCCAGCGCAGGAACTGGTAACGCTCCCCGTTGCGCTGGTATTCGATCTCCATGTTGCGCTCCAGCGCGCCGGAGTTGCCGAAGGCGTCGATCTGGACCGAGTGGTCGATGACCATTTCGGCAGGCGCCAGCGGATTGACCCGCTTGGGGTCGCCGCCCAGTTCCTTGACCGCTTCGCGCATCGTCGCCAGGTCAACCACGCAGGGAACGCCGGTGAAGTCCTGCATGATCACGCGGGCAGGCGTGAACTGGATTTCTGTATCGGGCTGGGCGTTGGGATCCCAGCCTGCCAAGGCGCGGACGTGATCGGCAGTGATGTTCGCGCCGTCCTCGGTCCTCAACAGGTTTTCTAGCAATACCTTGAGGCTGAACGGAAGGTTTTCTGCACCTTCAACGGAGTTCAACCGGAAAATTTCGTATTCGGTTCCGGCTACATTAAGTTTGCCTTTTGAACCGAAGCTGTCCACAGTGCTCATCGCAGGACTCCTCTCGCAACAGTTTCATCTTTGTCGCGCGGTTGACCGCCTGCTAGTTAGGAAGCCCTAAGTAGTTTCGGGCCCGAAAATTGCACACGGCCGGCCGTGATTACGGAGCGCGACGTGGGACTACTACCGCCATAGTAGTCGATCCCGGTTCCGGCATCAGGGACGAGGGGCCAGTAACGCCACCGTCTCCAGATGATGGGTGTGGGGATACAGGTCCAGGGCCCTCAGGCCTGACAGCTCCCAGCCCGCCTGGCGGAAGTACCCAACGTCCCGGGCGAACGACGCCGGATCGCAGGATACGTAGGCAATGGCGCGGGGGTGCGCGGCCAGGAGCTGATTGACCACGGCTTTCCCTGCACCGGCGCGGGGCGGGTCCAGGATCAGGGCGTCGAAGTTCCGCGGTTTCTGGCGCAGGACCCGCTCTACGCGGCCCTGGACGATCTCCACCTGGGGTGCAGCGTGCAGGTTCTTGCGGGCGTCGCGGCTGGTTCCCGCAGCCCCCTCCACGGACAGGACCGAGCCCGTCTCCCCCACCGCGTCCGCCAGGACTGCCGTGAACAGGCCTGCACCTGCATAAAGATCCGCCACCACCGCTCCCGGGTGGAGGTAGCCGCCGCCCTGCAGGAATTGTGTGACAGCCCCCACAAGCGCTTCGGGCGCGTCGCGGTGGATCTGCCAGAACCCGGCGCCCGTGACCCGGTAGTCGTGGCCGGCCGCGGTTTCCTGCACCCAGGTGCGGCCCCGCAGCTGCTCGACGGCTGCGGACTCGGGGTCTAGCGAGGCCACCGACACGTCCGCCGGCAACTGCGCTGCGATGGCGGCCAGGCGTTTGGGCCTGGTTCCCGCGGCCGGGGCCAGCAGCACCAGCGGACGGGAGCCGTTGGCTGGAGCGGCCACTTCCACCCGCTCCACACCCTGCAGGTCGATGTCCCACAGTCGCAGTTCATTGATCGCGTCCACGGCCAGGGGCATCTCCCGCACGGGGACAATGTGCCCGGACCGGTGGGCATGCATTCCAAGCTTCCCGCCGGGGGTGACCGAAAAACTCGCGCGCGTCCGCCACCCAAGGCCGTTGCCGCCGTCGGACGCCCCTCCCACGGCCTCCACGCTGCCGCCGTCCCAGCCCGGAACGCTCTCCAGGCCGGCGAGCCGCTTCAGCTGCTCGGCCAGCACGTCCGCCTTGAGGCGGCGCTGCCTGGCAAGCGTGATGTGGCCGAATTCCGCTCCCCCCACCGGCGGGTGCCCGTGGCCCCACGCGCGCCGTGAATCAGCCAGATGCCAGAAGTGGTCCACGCGGTCGGGAGAGGCCTCGAGGACCTCGACGACGTCCGCCCGCCAGAACTTCGCGGTCTCGTCGGCGTCAGTGAGCCGTGCCCGCACCTTTTCACCCGGGATGCCGTGCCGGACGAAGATCACGCGGCCCTCATGGCGTGCGACGCAGTGGCCGCCGTGGGCCACCGGGCCCACCTCGAGCACTACTTCCGTAGCGGCGTCTCCGGAAATTCCAGGCTGGGTTTGGGTCTTGGCGGTCATTGCACGTCCTGCAGGTTCTTGGCTTCTTCGGATGATTTCAACTGCCACGGTACGCTCGCCACCATGACGCCGGGTTCAAAGTGCAGCCGGGTTTTGATGCGCAGCGCCGTCTGGTTGTGGACCAGCTGCTCCCACCACTTGCCCACCACATATTCGGGGATGTACACCACGATCAGGTCGCGGGGCGAGTCCCGCCGCATCTGCTTGACGTACTCCATGATGGGCGTGACCGTTTCACGGTAAGGGCTGGCCAGCACGGTCAGCGGCACGGGGATTTCGAGCTTCTCCCAGTCCGCCACGGTCTGGGCGGTTTCTTCCGCGTCGATGTCCACCGTCACTGCATCAAGGCGGGACGGGCGGGACGCCCTGGCATAGGCCAGGGCCCGCAGGACGGGCTTGCGCACATGGGACACCAGCAGGACGGCGTGCACCCTGGTGGGCAGCGCACGCGGCGAGGAGTCCTCGTCCACGGCCAATTCCCGGGCCACGTTGTCATAGTGCGCCCTGATGCTCCACATGATCAGGAACAGGACGAACATGGCCAACAGGGCAATCCAGGCGCCCTGTTCGAACTTCGTGACCAGCACGATCACCAGGACCAGGGCCGTCATGCCGAAGCCGATGCTGTTGATGACACGGGACTTGGCCATCCTGCGCCGGACCGCCTTGTCCCGTTCCAGCTTGAGCCGGCGGCCCCAGTGCCGGATCATCCCCAGCTGGCTGGCAGTAAAGGAGATGAAGACGCCCACGATGTACAGCTGGATGAGCTTGGTGACGTCGGCGTTGAAGGCGAGGATGAGCACCAGCGCGCCCGCGGCGAGGGCCAGGACGCCGTTGCTGAAGGCGAGCCGGTCGCCCCGGGTCCGCAGCTGCCGCGGGAGGTAGCCGTCCTGGGCGAGGATGGACCCCAGCACCGGGAAACCGTTGAAGGCCGTGTTGGCGGCAAACACCAGGATGACACCGGTGGCGGCCACCACGATGTAGAAGAGCAGCGATCCGGGGCCGAAGATGGTCTGGGCGATCTGGCTGATGGCGGGGGTTTGGATGTACCCCTCGGGGAGCGGGCTGCCGTTCAACAGGAACTCGGTGGCCGGGTCCAGGACGATGTGGACCTTGGTGGCGCTGGCCAGGAACATGATGCCCGCCAGCATGGTGGCACCGATAACCCCAAGGAGCAGCAGCGTGGTGGCAGCGTTTTTGCTCTTCGGCGGCCGGAAGTTGGGCACTCCATTGCTGATGGCTTCGACGCCGGTCAGCGCTGCAGCGCCAGAGGAGAACGCCCGGAGCAGCAGGAAAGCGCCCGCAAGGCCGACCAGCCCTTCATCGAACCCGGGGGCCGGGACGATGGTGAAGGCGGCGGACGGCGCCTGGCCCAGCCGGCCGGTGGCAGCCTGGATGAGCCCCACGGCCGTCATGCCGAGGATCGAGGCCATGAAGATATACGTGGGCACCGCAAAAAGTGTGCCGGCTTCCTTGACCCCGCGGAGGTTGACCAGTGCGAGGATCACCACGCCGATTGTGGCGATGATGGCCTGCTGCCCGTGGAGGGCCGGAACGGCGGTGGTGAGGTACGTGGCGGCGGAGGACATGGAAACGGCCACCGTCAGGACGTAGTCCACCAGCAGGGCGGACGCTACGGTGAGCCCCGCATACTTGCCCAGGTTCTCGCCGGCGATCTCGTAATCGCCGCCGCCCGAGGGGTAGGCGTGGACGTTCTGCCGGTAGCTGGCCACAACCGTCAGCAGGACCACCATGACCGCCAGCCCCACCCAGGGCGAGAACGCTACGGCGCTGACGCCGGCCAGAGCGAGGGTGAGCAGGATCTCGTCCGGCGCGTAGGCCACCGAGGACAGCGCGTCGGAGGCGAAAACCGGGAGTGCGATGCGCTTTGGGAGCAGCGTATGGGACAGCCTGTCATTGCGGAACGGCCGGCCCACCAGCACACGCTTGGCGGCGTTCAATATTGTCAGCACCCCACAAAGCTAGTCTGATTCCCGGGCGATGTCATGACGGCCGGTTGGCACCGGCGGGCGGGGGTGCTGGCGGTAGAGTTCTAGCAGCAGGACCTTGACAGGAATACAGAGGAGATACCGTGGCGCATTTCGTGATCATGGGATGTGGCCGCGTGGGGGCGACCCTGGCGCACACGCTGGAGGACGCCGGGCATTCCGTGGCCATCATCGACCAGGACGACCGCGCTTTCCGCAGGCTTCGGCAGGGATTCACGGGGCGCAAAGTCACCGGCGTGGGGTTTGACCGGGACACGCTGAAGCAGGCCGGCGTTGCCGAAGCCTATGCCTTCGCCGCGGTGTCCAGCGGTGACAACTCCAACATCCTCGCCACCCGGGTGGCACGGGAGACCTTCCACGTTCCGCACGTCGTCGCCCGCATTTACGATCCGGGCCGCGCCGAGATCTACCAGCGGCTCGGCATCCCCACCGTGGCGGCCGTCCGCTGGAGCGCTGACCAGGTGCTGCGCCGCATCCTGCCCGAACAGCACCTGGCCGGCGATTTCCGCGAACCCTCCGGGCGCCTGGTGCTCGCTGAACTGGACCTCGATTCAGGCTGGATCGGCCACCGCATCAGCAGCATTGAAAGAGCCGCCAATATCAGGGTGGCGTACCTGACCCGCTTCGGCGAGGGCCTCCTGCCCGACGCCGGAACCGCCTACCAGGACGGCGATACCGTCCACGCCATGCTTCAGGTTGACCGCAGCGCCCAGGTTGCGCAGATCCTGGCCAAAGCCCCCGCCAAGGAGTTGCAGTGAAAGTCGTGATCGTGGGCGCGGGCAGCGTCGGATCGTCCATCGCCAGGGAACTGCTGGCGCACAAGCACGAAATCCTGCTGATCGACCTCAAGCCGGAAGTTATCGGCCGGAGCGGCCTCCGGGGCGCGCACTGGCTGGTGGGTGACGCCTGCGAGCTGAGCACCCTCCAGGGAGCAAAGGTGGAGGACGCCGACGTCGTGGTTTCCGCCACCGGCGACGACAAGGTCAACCTGGTGGTCTCCCTCCTGGCCAAGACGGAATTCGGCGTCGGCCGCACGGTGGGCAGGGTGAACAACCCCAAGAATGACTGGATGTTCAACGACTCCTGGGGCGTGGACGTGGCCGTCAACACCCCCCAGCTCATGACCGCTCTGGTGGAGGAAGCCGTGGAGATCGGCGACCTTGTCCGGCTCCTCACCCTGCAAACGGGCGTTTCATCCCTGGTGGAGTTCACGGTTCCCCACGATTCGCACGTGATAGGACGGACCGTCGGGGACATCCGCTGGCCGGAGGATTCCACGCTGGTGGCCATCCTGCGCGATCACGCGCCCATCACGCCGAGCCGGGACGATGTCATTGACGGCGGCGATGAACTGTTCTTCGTGACCACCATCGCGGCGGAGGACGAACTGCGGGCACTGCTGTCCCGGGAGACGCCAGGTACGCTCACGACCACCGGTGTTCCGGAACCTGCAGGTTCCGGAACCGTCCAGCAGGCGCCGGAAGACGACGGCTTCGACGGTTAGGCGTCAGGCTTCAACGCCTCGCCCGCCTCGCCCGCGCCCTCGGCGTCGTTGGCCGGAGCAGGGCGGGTGACAAGCCAGGCGATCCAGACTCCCAGGATGTACAACGGTGCGCCCATGATCAGCCGGGTGGTGGCCAGTGCCGCGAGTCCGTCCGTGCCCATGAGGTACAGGGGAACCTGCACAACCAGGCGCAGCGCCAGCACCGCGACGATGATCCAGGTGCCCACCTGGTATGCCTTCACCCGGACGGGGTCCTTGCGCCAGTCAAGCCCCTCGTTGCGGATGAATCCGAAGAGCAGCCCCGCCACCGGCCACTTGACGGCAATGGAGAGCACCATGGCCAGGATGTAGGCGGCGTTGGTGAAGAAGCCCGGGAGGTAGAAGTCCTCCGCCTTGCCGGTGGTGTTGGCCAGCCAGGCAGAGATCCCGACGCCGACAACACCGGCGAGTGCCTGCGTCAGGGGCCGCCGCTGCACCAGCCGGACCACGGTGAACACCGCGGCGGATGCCAGCGCTGCCACGAGCGAGAGCGTCAGTTCACGGGTGATGGTGAAGGCCACGAGGAAAACCAGGCCCGGCACGATGCTTTCGGCTATGCCCTGGACTCCCCCGGCGCTGCGAAGCACATCCACACGTCCGTCGTGCGTCCGGTGGAGCCCCGCTTTGGCGGCATACTCCGCCGCGAAGCCGGCTACCGGGGATGGTTCCTGCGCGGGTCCCGGCGTCGCCTGGTTGCCGGATCCTTGGCGGTGAGCTGCCCTGTTGTCTGGAGCACCTGGCCCGGAAGGCCGGGAGGACGGGTCGGACTGGGGCGCGGTCATTCGTTCTCCTGGCTGGACAGTATTTCGTAGCGTGGGTTGAACATGGTGGGCATGCCCTGGCTCCGGGAAATCATTCCTTCGAGCCGCAACTCCGCCCCCGCTTCAATGCCCGGGACGTGCCGGCGGCCCAGCCAGACAACGCGGAGCCTGCCGCGGGCCGGCGCGGCGTGTCCGGACGGGGCCTTTGCGGCGGGCGGGTCGGCGACGATCGCGGTGAAGGCTGCTGCCTGATCCGCCGGAAGGAAGGTCACGGACTCCACGCGTCCTTGGCAAAGGACGCGGCCCTTGTCCGGGAGCTGGCCCAGGGAAAGCGGCGCGGCGGCACCGTGGGGCACATCACCAGCGGCAGGGTCAGCCAATCTGGGTAGTCTCCGGCCCACGTTCCGGTTCCTGGAGCGAAGGGGCTCCGGGAGGAGGCGTGGTGGATGCGTCCTTGGGCAGGCGCAACTGCAGAAGGTCACGCGGCGGCATGGGACTGCTGCCCCGCACCACCACAACCTGCCGGAACAGGGCCTCCAGCGGTTCCGCTGCCGCACGCTCCAGGGCTGCCGGGCCGCCCAGGACGCCGCGCAGGAACCACCGGGGACCGTCGATGCCGATGAACCGGGCCACCCGGTAGCCTTGGCTGCCGTCCGGCAGCCCTGCAGGAAGCTTCGCTACGAGTTCGGTGCCGAAGCCGCCGTCGAGCTCTTCCACCTGGCCGCCCTGTGCGCCCACGGACTGGCCGATCTGCTCACGGATTTCGTCCCACAGTCCCTCTGACTTGGGGGCTGCGAAGGCCTGGAGCTGCAGGCTCGAGCCGTTGAGGTCCAGCGTGACCGCCACAACCCTCTGGGTGGCTTCTTCCACCTCGAGGCGGAGCTGGAGCCCTTCACTGGGAGTCACCAGCAGGGCGCCGAGGTCAACGTAGCCGTCGCGGCTGCTGACTTCGGACTCGTCGAACGGGCCGTTTGCGCGGGGGCCGGTGACGGGTGCCGCCTCCCCGGCGGACTCTCCAGCAGCCAGGGAGTCGTCCGGTCCGGCGTCGTGTTCCTTCTTGGCTTTCCTGCCGAGCCCAAAGACCATCAGGGTGTCTCCTTAGTTGTGAAATATGCCGGTCCGGCCCCTGGCGGGTCCCGCCGTCGTGCTGTTCGCCCTCCCGCAACCACGCTGCAGGGAGCGGCGTCGTTCTTTACTGGGCTGGCGGCCGGCTGAAGCCGCCGGTGGACCCGAATCCGCCAGTGCCGCGCACGGATCCGCTCAATTCGCTGACTGGAATGAACTGCGCGTGCTCCACGCGCTGGATGACCATCTGGGCAATTCTATCGCCGCGGCGGAGCTCGATGGTCTGGGTGGCGTCGGTATTCAGGAGGGTCACCGCTATTTCTCCGCGGTACCCGGCATCAACTGTTCCCGGGGCGTTCACGATGGTGAGCCCGTGCTTGGTGGCCAGTCCGGACCGCGGATGGATGAGGGCCACGAAACCCTCCGGCAGGGCAATTGCCACTCCGGTGGGAACAAGCTTGCGCTCCCCGGGCTGCAGGACAACATCTTCCCTGGCGCGAAGGTCAGCGCCGGCGTCGCCCGGGTGTGCGTAGGACGGTGCCTCCAGGCCGGGATCCAGCATCTTCAGCTGGACCTGCAGGGTTGGGGCGGTTGCCGCAAGAGGCTCACCGGCGGCCACTGCTGGAGGGATGGTGTCGACGGCTGCGGAATGATCAGTCACAGTCACTCACTCTAACCCGCGCGCGCAGCTGGGACCTAGGCCACCGGCTCCCCGCCGCCACCAGGCCAGGGAGCGGCCGGGATGAAATAGGCGGGGAAAGGTGGAAAGCTTGGCTCATGCCCGAATCCAGTTCCGCAGCGCCCGTTCCCAGCACACCTCCCACCGGGTCCGCCGTGACGTACCGCGAGAAGCTGTGGCCCAATGCCTGGATCTGGATCATTGCCGCAGGGGTGTCCGGTGCTGGAATCCTGGTGTTTGCCCCTATCAGCGCAGCTGCCGGATACACGGCCGCAGTGGTGCTGTTCGCGATCATCGCGGCACTGCTGGTCCTTTCCACCCCCAGCATCGTGGTAACCGAAGAAACACTTACCGTGGGCCGTGCCACCATCGAGCGGCGCTTCGTGGGGGCCGTGCAGTCCTTCCGCAAAGAAGAAGCGACGGCGGAGCGGGGCACCCGGTTGAACGGCCTGGCATACCTCTGCATCCGGGGCTGGATTGATCCCGTTGTCAGGATCGACATCACGGACCCCTCCGATCCGACGCCGTACTGGCTGACGTCCACCCGGCGGCCGGATGAGTTGACGGCGGCGCTCTCGCGCAAGTAGCAGCACGCCCTCCTGCAGGACAGCCAGACCGGTCCGGGCGGCCGGAGAGTCAGCCCTCGCAGTCCTTGCAGTAGAAACGGCCGTCCTTTTCCCTGGCGATCTGGGAGCGGTGCCGCACCAGGAAACAGGAGGAGCAGGTGAACTCATCCGCCTGTGCCGGGACAACCTGGACCTGCAGTTCCTCGCCCGAGAGATCCGCCCCGGGTAGTTCAAAACTTGCCGCCAGCTCGCTTTCGTCCTCGTCCACCACCGCTACCGGCTTGTCCGACCGGCGCGTTTTCAATTCTTCCAGCGAATCGGAGTCCAGGTCCTCTTCGTTCTTGCGGGGAGCATCGTAATCGGTGGCCATTGCAGCAGCTGCCTTCTTCCTGTTGTGCCGCCAGGGTAACAACATCCTTGATAACGCCGGATGGCCAGCCTTGGTGCCCGGGCCGGAAACCTGTTCCGCCCGGCTTTACGCCCTGAAGTCCCGGAATATCGCGGCGCGCCCTGCCCCTTGACCCAAAACCCGTCCGGCGGGTGGCAAAGTTTCGATTGATAGTAATGCCAGGGTGGAGGATTTGTATGCAGGATCTACGGCTTGTAGGCGTACACGACGACGGGACTCACCTCCTGTTGAGCGGGGCCGGCGGCGAGATGTTCCAGCTGCCGATCGACGAAGCATTGAGGACGGCGAGCCGGTCGTCCGCCAAGCCGCGGGCTGACCGCCCCGCCGTGCCGATGTCCCCACGGGACATCCAGGCGAGGATCCGGGCAGGCGCAACCGCGGCGGATGTCGCGGAGCTCTCAGGCCTGCCCCTGGCCAAGGTGGAGCGCTATGAGGGGCCCGTCCTCGCCGAACGCGAATACGTGGCCCAGCAGGCCCGCAAGGTGGAGGTGGCATCCCCCTCCCCCGGGCACGACGCCTACCGGTCAGCGTTCGGCGACAATCCGGCAACCCTGGATGACATGGTGGCGCACCGGCTCGCGGCCCATGGCATCGATCCCGCCACAGTGGAGTGGGATTCGTGGCGGCGCCAGGACGGCACCTGGACCGTGTCTGCCACTTTCGAACCGAAGAACGGCGGGACCCCGGGCATCGGCGAAGAGCCGCCTGCCCTGTGGACCTTCAGTCCGGCCCGGAAATCCTTGCACAACGC
Source organism: Pseudarthrobacter phenanthrenivorans Sphe3 (assembly GCF_000189535.1). Taxonomy (NCBI): domain Bacteria; kingdom Bacillati; phylum Actinomycetota; class Actinomycetes; order Micrococcales; family Micrococcaceae; genus Pseudarthrobacter; species Pseudarthrobacter phenanthrenivorans. The sequence goes on along the minus strand of NC_015145.1, from coordinate 1,728,776 downwards.
CAACCGCTGGGCCCAGCAGCTCAGCGAGCTGGAGCCGTTGGACGGGCCGGTGCCGGCGCGCAGGCTTTCCGCCGTCTCGGACAGGCCCTTCGATTTTGAAACGGACGCGGACGCCGCACCCGGAAACCAGGCCGGCCACGCCGGGCAGCAACCCGGGAAGGACAAGGAATCGGACGGCCTCCTTGACATGCTGCGTTCCCGCCGGGGCCAGCGGCTGGGCGTGGACGAGGATTCCGACGACGCTTTGGCCCTGTTGCTGACGCATGGCGTGCCTGCCGCCCATCCGCGCCCTTCGGAAGTGGTGCCGGAAGCAGAGGCGGAAGAGACGGAACCGGGACCGGAACCAGACCAGGGGAACGCTCCTGCCGCCCAAGGCGATTCCTTCATCCGGCGGCGGGACGCCCGGCCGTCCATGCTCTCCCGGCTCAGCCTGATCCCCGCCCACCGCGACCCTGCCGATGAGAACCTGCGGCTGCATGACGGCGTGAGCACCGACACCCGGGAGATCACCATTGTGGCCTCTCCCCAGCGCCCCTCCGGCCAGGCTGAAACTGATGCGGCGGAAGGGCAGAAAACCGGCGCCACTGGTGGAGCCGGACTGGATGAGCTGCTGGGCGGAAACCCGCGGCGGCCCGCACCCAGGAACGATGACGCTTCCCCCACCACCGGCCAGCTTCCGGAGACGGGCGCCCCCGAGCGGCAGCCATCCAGGCCCAAGCGCTCCAGTGTCCCGTCCTGGGACGAGATAGTTTTCGGCACCCGGGGCGACTAAGCCACAACGGCCCGGTTCAGGCTCCCGGGCCTGTCCTGCCGGTGCCGCGCCAGAGGCAGGCATCCACTTCGAACGGCAGCAGTTGTTCCTGCTCTGCCATGAGATTCGCGCCGTGCGCCGTGACCCTGCGCATGAAGTGCCGCCGGCAGAGGGTTTCGTAGCCCACAACCGGCAGGTGATCCGGCGCTGCGGCGGCTGCTGCGTCCACGGCCATATCCACATCGCCCACCACCACCTGGGCACCCTCGGTGACCATGACGCCGTCCACCGTGCGGGCGTTGTGCGTGGCGCGGCGGCCGCACCAGCACAGTGCCTCCACCTGCAGGACCTGCACCCGGTCCGCCAGTTCAATCAGCCGCTGCGAGCCGGGAAAGAGGCGGGTGCGGAAGTCGGCGGTGATGCCGAAGGCAAAGACGTCCACGTCAATCTCGTCCACGACCTTGGCCAGCTGCTCCACCTGCTCGGGAGTGTAGAACTGCGCCTCGTCGCAAATCAGGTAGTCCACGCGCTGGCCCTGGGTGCGCCGGCGCATGACTTCTTCCCAGAAATCGGTGCCGTCCGCGACCTCAACGGCGTCCGTTTCCAGGCCGAGGCGGCTCGAGATGCGGGACTCGCCGGCGCGGTCGTTCCGGCTGAAGCGCACCCCGCCGCGGCCGCGGGCACGGTGGTTGTAGTCCATCTGCAGGGCGAGCGTGGATTTGCCGCAGTCCATGGTGCCGGAGAAAAAGACCAATTCAGCCACGGCGGGCACTCCTGCCGCCTGCCGGGAAGCACAAGAGCGGGACCTCCCGCTCAGCCTTGGTCAGTGAGCCGTGCTGGCCCACTACCTCCATTGCGGCAGGGCGGACCCGCCGCGTGTCATAGAGCGCGAGCTCATCCCGGGCGGCGATCATCACGTCACCGATCCGGCCTTCAACGGCGGTCCGGACGGGTCCGAACAGACCAGCCGCAATGGCTTCTTCCCGCGTGAAGGCCCAGATGCGCGCACCGAACCGTGCCCGCCAGGCAGCGAGCAGCCGATCGCGCGACGCTGGTCCGGCGTCGTCCTGTTCGAGGTAGAGGTGCAGCATCCTGGGTTCGCCTGCTGTATGCCGGACGCCCTCCACCAGCGAGGGGTCCGCCGGGAAGTCGATCCGCTGCTGTTCCGGAACGTCAAGCATGCCGTGGTCCGCGGTCAACAGGATGGTGGTGCCCGCCGGCAGGGAGGCATTGAGGCGCTTCATGGTGGCATCCAGTTCCTCAAGCTGGTGCTCCCACTGCTCCGACTGGCAGCCGAAGCGGTGTCCGGCCTTATCCAGTTCGTTGAGGTAGAAGTACATGAGCGCGGGGCCCGGCCTGGCCAGGACCTCGGCAGCGGCAGCAGTCCGGGCGTGCGGCGTGGTGGCGGGCACGAAGGCGCCGCCGCGCAGGGCGGCCCGGGTCATGGGTGAATCGCCGAACTGGGGAAGGCTGACGGTGGTGACGGCCGCCTGCTCCGCGGCACGCTCCAGGACAGTGGGAAACGGCTGCCAGGCAAGCGGGTCCACACCGGCGTCCCAGTTGCCGAGCAGGTTGACTACTTTGTCCTGGTCAGGGTCCAGGACGTCATAGCCCACCATGCCGTGCTGCCCGGGGGGAAGCCCCGTGCCGAAACTTGCCAGCGCCGCGGCGGTGGTGGAAGGGAAAGCGGAGTCCAGCCAGACCGGGACGTCGCCCTGCCCGGCCTGGATGACCGACCGCAAAAAGGGTGTGTGGGCGGACTTTTGCTTGAGCAGGTTCCGGCCCAGTCCGTCGGCCACCACCACGCAGACCCGGGATGCAGCAGGAAGGCCAAGGGTGTTGGCGAAACCCTCCAGCCCGAGGCTCGCTGCGGCGCTGCCCAGCACGTCCGCCACTGAACGGCGGCCGTACGCCGGCGCGGGCGGCAGGTCCGGAGACGGGGAAGTTGCGGGAGCGGTGACCGTGCGGCGTTCTTCCGGCATCAGCGCTGCTGGTGCCCGCGGCTCAGCCGGTTGCCGAAGACGCCGGACCGCGGACGCGGTGGCATGGACTGGATGTGCGGCACCGGCGCGGCGGAGCCGGTGTTGACGGCGCGCAGCGCGCGGGCGAAGAGCTTGGCGTCCTGGACTGCCTGCAGCCCGTCCGCCTCGGCGCTGATCCGCAGGACAATGTCCTCCTGCGCAATCGTGCCGCTGTAACCGTGGTCCGCTTCGCACTGTGGGTCGCCGCAGCTTGCAGGTCCCATGTCCAGCCGCTGTCCGCCGGACCAGGCAATGGACAGGGTGACCTCGCGTACCGGGTCTGACGGTTTGTAGTTCTGCGGCTGGGCGTACATGTAGCTGAGGACCACTGACCGGATTTGCGCCACGGGGACGGATTCGGTGGAGATCTGGGCCACGATCTGTTCGCCGGCCTCATCGAGCTGCTGATCGTCCACGTGGGTGATCACCAGCATGTCCGAGGTCAGCACCAGCACGGTGATGTGGCGGCGCACCTCAGCCCGGTCAAAGTGGGTCTCCAGGTGCACCAGGTGGGCAACACAGTCGCGGCCGTCCAGGGCATCATCCACCACGTCGGCCACGAGGCGGGGGTAGAAACCCGCCTTCTGGAGCGCGCCGTCCAGGCTTTGGCCCTGGGCGCTGTGGTTGTGTGAGCTGTGGCGGACGGCCTGGTTTTCATTGCCGGGCGTTTCGGGCGCCGACGCGGGAGGCTGTGAGCTCATTCCCCCATTTTCACAGATGGGCCGGTCACATGGCTAACCGCGTCAGCCGAGCATCGCCCTGCGGGCACTGTCGGTGCGGTGGGCAGCGTTGCCGATCCGCACATCAGCGGCCAGGATCACGGCACCGGAGACGCCGCAGAGCACGGGGTTGAATTCCACCAGGGCAATCTCGGGGTGGCTGTCTTTCAGCCAGGCCAGCCTGCCGGCAAGGTCCTCCAGCGCTGCGACATCAACGGGCGGGAGGCCCTGGTAGCCGAAGAGTTTGCGGGCTGCCCGCGGAGCGCGGATGAAATCGTGCACGTCGGCTGCGGACAGCGGTGGCACCCGGTGCGCCCAGTCATCCAGCAGGTTGACGGCGTCGCCGGCCAGGCCGAACGAAATGACAGGCCCCAGCAGGGGGTCCTCGATGGCCCGGAAGGTGCAGGCCTGCCCGACCGGTGCCATGCTCTGGACTTCCAGTGCAGGGTCGCCGTAGCGGGACAACGTCCGCCGCATCTGCACCACGTTGGCGCGCAGGGACTCGGGGTCCTGGATGTCCAGTCGCACTCCCCCGAGGTCGAGCCGGTGGCGCAGCGACGGGTCGGTGGTTTTCAGTGCCACCGGCCACCCAAGCGTGTCGGCGGCCGCCACCGCCTCGTCAGGGGTGTCAAAGCCCTTAGAGGGCAGCACGGTGATGCCGTAGTGGCCCAGCAGTGAGGATGCGGCAGCCTGGTCCAACTGTTTGAGCTGGTCCCCTCTCACGTCCCGCAGGAGGGTTTCAAGCTCATGCCGTGCGCTCTGCGGATCGCAGCCTTCCGGTTCCACGAAATGGCCCTGGTCGCGCGAGACCCACTCCGAGTACCGCACCACGGCTGCGAGCGCGGCCACGGCGGCCCCGGGGTTCGAAAAGCAGGGGACGGCCTGGCCGGCAGGTTTGGCAGGGTCCGGGGCACCCACCATGCCTTCCACGTAGACCGAGGGATCGAGGATCCCCGTGAAGGCGGCCACGACAGGTTTCCCCGCTTTGACGGAGCATTCGGCAAGCACTTCGGCGATGGTGTCCACGGTGAGCCCGCGGGCCGGAAGCAACGCGGCAACGGCACCATGGACGGCATCGGACTCCAACGCGGCCAGCAGTTCACTCCGCAAGGCCGGCAGGGCAATCGACTGGCCGGCGTCGAGGTCCACCCCGGCCACCAGCTGCGCGACTGTGAGCCCGTGGGAGGAGGCACTGTCCGCAACGACTTTCCCCAGCGCCTGGGAGTTGCTGCAGATGGCCAGCCCCGGCCCCGCGGGCAGCGGCTGGCCTGAGACCACCTGGGCCACGTCCATCAGTTGCTCGATGGTTTCCACCCTGATGACGCCGGACTGGCGAAGCATGGCGTCGAGGGCGCCGGCCGGTGCCTGCGTGGTGCGTACGGCGTGCCCCGGCGGCAGCCGCAGGCCCATGGCGTCGGACTTGGCCACGATGACGGGCTTGATCCGGGCCAGGCGCCGGGCCAGGCGGGAGAACTTGCGCGGGTTGCCGATCGATTCAAGGTAAAGGCCGACCGCGGAAGTGTCGGAGTCATCTTCCCAGTACTGCATCATGTCGTTGCCGGACACGTCGGCGCGGTTCCCGGCGGACAGGAAGGTGGACAGGCCCAGCCGGCGGCGGCTCGAGGCGGCATAGAGGGAAACGCCGATCGCGGCTGACTGGGAGAACAGCCCCAGGCCGCCCCGCAGCGGCAGCGTGGGCGCCATCGACGCGTTCAGTGACACGTCGGGGTGGGTGTTCACGATTCCCAGGGATGCCGGGCCGATCACGCGCATCCCGTTGGCCCTGGCCTGCCGCACCAGGTCCCGCTGCCGTAGGAGGCCGCGTTCGCCGTCGTCCGCGAAGCCTGCCGAAGCGATCACCAGGCCCTTCACCCCTGCCGCCGCACAGTCGGCCACGACGGCGGATACTTCCTCGTAGGGGACGGCGACCACCGCCAGCTGCACCCGCTCCGGGACTTCGGAAAGCCTGCCGAAGGACATCATGCCCGCCAGCTCCAGGGCCTCGGGGTTGATGGCGTAGACCGGCCCGGGGAAGCCGCCCTCAATGATGTGCTCCAGCAGCTGGTACCCCACCGTCCCCCACTTCCGGCTGGCACCGATCACCGCAATGGACGACGGCGTCAGCAGGTCGCGCACGCTCCTCGCCTCTGCGCGGTGCTCGCGGGACTCCATCACGGCCCGTGATTTTTCCGTGGGGTCGATGTTGAACTCCAGGCTCACCACGCCGTCGTCGAAATGGCGCTTGACATCATATCCGGCGTCGGAGAACACCATCAGCATCTTGCGGTTTTCCGGCAGCACCTCGGCGCTGAAGCGGCGGATTCCGTTTTCATGGGCTGCGGCGGCGAGGTGTTCCAGCAGGATGGAACCGATGCCCCTGCCCTGGTGCGAGTCCGCGATGTTGAAGGCCACTTCGGCCTCGGCGGGGTCGTCCAGGCGGTCATACCGGCCGATTCCCACGATTTCTCCGCCAATGGTGATGACGAACGCCACGCGGTCCTTGTAGTCCACTTCGGTGAACCGCTTGAGCTCCTTGCTGGAGAGCTTGGCCTTGAAGGCGAAGAAGCGCATGTAGATTGAGTTCTGGGACTGTCCCATGTGGAACTTCTGGACGGCGTCCGCGTCCGAGGGGTGGATGGGCCGCAGATGCGCGGTTCCACCGTCGCGCAGGACGACATCGGCTTCCCAATGTTCCGGATATTCGCCGTCCACGGGCTGTTCCACCATAGGCTTAGCCTAGCCAAAAACTCCCGCAACACATCCCCCATCGGCTGCAACAGCACTGCAGAAGGATTTACCAGCCCCATGGCCCGCCGCCAAAGTTCAGCCCCTCCCGCGGACAACACCCCTTACACGGAGAACATCGTGGACATCGATGTGACCTCCGAAATGGAGGGTTCCTTCCTGGAGTACGCATATTCGGTGATCTACTCCCGGGCCCTTCCTGACGCCCGTGACGGGCTCAAGCCGGTGCAGCGCCGCATCCTGTACATGATGAGCGACATGGGCCTGCGCCCTGACCGGGGCCACGTGAAGAGTGCCCGCGTGGTGGGCGAGGTGATGGGCAAGCTGCACCCGCACGGCGACACCGCCATTTACGACGCCATGGTGCGCATGGCGCAGGACTTCTCGCTGCGGCTGCCCCTGATTGACGGGCACGGGAACTTCGGCTCGCTCGACGACGGCCCGGCGGCGCCGCGGTACACGGAGGCGCGGCTGGCGGCGGCGGCCCTGACGCTCACCGACCACCTTGACGAAGACGTGGTGGACTTCGTCCCCAACTACGACAACCAGCTGACCCAGCCGGATGTCCTGCCGGCCGCTTTCCCCAATCTGCTGGTCAACGGGGCCACCGGCATCGCCGTCGGCATGGCCACCAACATGGCCCCGCACAACCTGGTGGAAGTCATCTCGGCCGCCCGGCACCTGATTGCCAACCCGGACGCCACGCTGGATGACCTCATGCGCTTCGTGCCCGGCCCGGACCTGCCCAGCGGGGGGCGGATTGTGGGGCTGGACGGGATCCGCGACGCATATGCCACCGGGCGCGGGTCGTTCAAGACTCGGGCCAAGGTGGAGGTGGAGCAGCTGTCCGCGCGCCGGACCGGCCTGGTGGTCACCGAACTGCCGTACATGGTGGGGCCTGAAAAGGTCATCGAGAAGATCAAGGACGCCGTCAACGCCAAGAAGCTGACGGGCATCAGCGACATCGTCGACCTGACGGACCGCAAGCACGGCCTGCGCCTGGTCATCGAGCTCAAGAACGGCTTCAACCCCAACGCGGTGCTCCAGCAGCTCTACCGCTATTCGCCGATGGAGGACTCCTTCGGCATCAACAACGTCACGCTGGTGGACGGCCAGCCGCAGACCCTTGGCCTGGTGCAGCTGCTCACGGTGTACGTGAACCACCGGATCGATGTGGTGCGCCGGCGGACGGTGTTCCGGCTGGGGAAGAAGAAGGACCGCCTGCACCTGGTGGAGGGCCTCCTCATCGCCATCGTGGACATCGACGAGGTCATCCAGATCATCCGGTCCTCGGACGAGGCCGCGGCAGCCCGGGCCCGGCTGATGTCCATCTACGACCTCACGGAAATCCAGGCCAACTACATCCTGGAGCTCCGGCTGCGCCAGCTGACCAAGTACTCCAGGATCGAGCTGGAGAAGGAGCAGGACGAGCTGCGCCGCGAGATCGCGGAGCTGGAGGCCATCCTTGGGTCGGAGGAGCGGCTCCGGACCCTGGTTTCGGATGAGCTGGGCGCCATTGCCGAGGAGCACGGCACCCCGCGCCGCACCGTCCTGCTGGAATCCGAGGCCGTGTCCCCCACCATCGCCGCCGACCTTGCCCTGGCCGCCGGGAAGAAGGGCAAGGCAGTGCCGCTGGCCTTGGAGATCGCGGACGACCCGTGCTGGGCCATCCTGACTGCGTCCGGGCAGATCGCGCGTACCAGCAACCAGGAGCCGCTGGCGGAAGCGGGGCCCCGGACCAAGCACGACGTCTTTACTTCCGTGGTGAAGACATCGGCACGCGGCGAGATTGCCGCCGTCACCTCCCAGGGGCGCATGCTGCGCCTGCAGGTGATGGACATGCCGGTCCTTCCGCCGATGTCAGGGCTTCCCAACCTCGCCGGCGGAGTCCCCGCCAAGGAATTCCTGACGCTGTTAAAGGGGGAAACCCTGGTGGCCTTCGCTCCGCTGGACGAAGTGCTGGCGGTCGGCACCGCGCAGGGCGTGGTGAAACGGGTCCAGCCGGACTATCCCCTGAACCGGGAGGACTGGGAGATCATCTCCTTGAAGGACAAGGACTTTGTGGTGGGGGTTGCCCCCGCGGGGGCCGACGATGCAGAACTGGTGTTCCTTACCAGCCAGGCCCAGTTGCTGAAGTTCGCCGCGGCCAGCGTGCGGCCGCAGGGCCGCACGGCGGGCGGCATGGTGGGCATCAAGCTGGCCGCCGGCGACCGCGTATTGTTCTTTGGTGCCGTCCAGCCCAAGGACGAGGCCGCCGTCGTTGTGACGATTGCCGGCACCACCGGCGCGCTTCCGGGAACGGCCCCGGGAACGGCAAAGGTCACCGCGTTCTCGGAGTACCCGGCCAAGGGGCGCGCCACGGCCGGTGTGCGGGCCCACCGTTTCCTGAAGGGTGAGGACACCCTGTTGCTGGCCTGGGCGGGCCATGGGCCTGCCAAGGCTTCCTCCGCCGCGGGCGTTGCCCGGTCCCTGCCGCAGGAGCACGGACGGCGGGACGGGTCCGGCGTGCCGCTCTCCCAGCCGGTGGATGCGGTGGGTCCCGCCATGGCCTGGCAGGATCCCGCCTAGACTGCTTGCATGCCTATCGTTCCTGATGAGAAGGACTGGACCTGGGTCCTGACGCGTCCCTGCCCGGAGTGCTCGTTTGATGCCTCCACCGTCACCCCGTCCACGGTACCGGGGAGCATTGAAAATATGCTGCCCCGCTGGCGGGCCGTGCTGCGCAGGCCGGACGCGGTGGAGCGCCCCGACGACCACACCTGGTCACCGTTGGAGTACGCCTGCCATGTCCGGGATGTTTTCAGCCTTTTTGACCAGCGGCTGAACCTCATGCTGGATTCGGACGACGCACGGTTCCAGGACTGGGACCAGGACCGGACGGCCATCGAGAAGGACTATGCCGGCGCCGATCCCGCCGTGGTGAGCGCCGAGCTGACGGCGGAGGGCAAGCAGGCCGCAGAGTCCTTTGCCGGTGTCCGGGAAGCGGAATGGGGCCGGAAAGGGCTGCGCAGCAACGGCTCCGAATTCACCGTGCTCACCCTGGCCCAGTATTTCCTGCACGACGTGGTCCACCACCTTCACGACGTCAACGGCTAACGCTCCCCTGCCGCCGCATACGCTGGCGCCGCGCTGCCCGGCTCCTCGCCGGGACGGGCCGTTAGCACCAGCCGTGCGTCCTCCGCGTGGATGTCCGCCGGGTTGTGGGTCACCAGCACTACGGTGCGCGTGCGCAGCCCCATGCGAAGGTCCGCGAGCATTGCCCGCGCCGCTTCAGCATCGAGGTGCGCCGTCGGCTCATCCAGCAGGATGACCTCGGCTCCCGTCATCAGGGTGCGGGCCACGGCCAGCCGCTGCCGTTCCCCGCCGCTCAGGAAGGCCCCGCCGGGACCAATCCTCGTGTCCAGCCCTGCGGGCAGCCGCTCCACCAGGCCGGACAGTCCGACGGCGGCGAGCACCGCGCGAAGTTCGTCGTCGTCCCCCTGCCTTCCGTCTGCTGCGGCCTGCCCTCCTGCCGGCCGGCCCAGCAGCAGGTTGCCGCGGATGGTCGAGTCAAAGAGGTGCGCCTCCTGGGGGCACCAGGCGGCCCGGCCGGTCACCCGGGCCTGCCCCGCCGCGGGCGGGAGGAAGCCAAGCAGCACAGAAAGCAGGGTGGACTTGCCGGAGCCGGAAGGCCCGGTCACTGCCAGCCAGCGGCCCGGTTCCGCCACGGCATTGAGTCCGGCGAACACCGGCGCACCGCCCGGCCAGGCAGCCGAAAGGGCGGCGAGCTCGACGCCGGGAGTCCCGCCATGGCGGGGCGGCACCTGCTGCAGGCCGTCGGCGGAGATCGCTCCGGACGTAAGAGGATCGTCGTCCAGGGCGCCGGAAGCGGCGACGCGCCGCAGGACGGTCTGCAGCGCCGGGAACTGGCGGACCGCCGTCGTCATGGCCGCGTAGGGTTCCACCAGCGCGAGAAGCAGCAGCACGACGACGGCGGCCGTTGCGGGCTCGAGCCGGCCGGCAAGGACGGCGGGAGCTGCCAGCCAGGCCGCTGCCAGGGCTGCCGCGCAGCAGGAGGCGGTGGTGAACGCGTGCCCCAGGCCGTCCGCCCAGGCGGACCGCTGGGACGCCCGGGTGGCGCTGCGGTCCTGGGCGCGCAGCCCGGCCAGCACCGGTGCCGCAACACCGTTGGCCTGCAGTTCGGCGCGGGCGTCAAGGGCAGCGGAAATGCGACGCAGGACCCCGGACTTCAGGAGCTGCTCGGCGGTGGCCGATTTCCTGTCCGCCCAGAGCGCCACCGCCGGGGCCAGCACCAGGCTTGCCGCGGCGGCGGCCAGCACGGCGGGGAACGCCTCCGGCACCAGCAGCCAGGTGGTGGCCAGCGCCAGGACGGACACCGCAACGGCGGTGACGGGCGGCAGCACAACGCGCGGCAGGAGGTCGCGGACGGTATCGACGTCGTCGATCACCGTTCCCAGGACGTTGCCGCCCTGGAGCAGGCGGCGAAGGGCGAGTGCCCTGCGGCTCAACGTCTCCCAGAGCCGGCCGCGGAGCAGGGTGAGTGCCGCGAACACGGCATCGTGCAGGAGGAGCCGTTCCCAGTAGCGGAGCACGGCCCGTCCGATCCCGAAGAACCGCACCCCCACGATGGCAGTGAGCAGGTACAGGATGGGAGGCTGCTCGCTGGCCCTGATGATCAGCCAGCCGGACAGCCCGGACAGGGCAACGGCGAAGACCGCTGCGAGGGTGCCTACAGCAGCTGCCGCGGCAAACCGGCCGCGGACCGGGGCCAGGAGCGCCGCAAGCAGGCCCGGGACGGTGCGGCTGGCGCTGGGGCCGGCGGCAGCTGCCGGGGCTGCCGGTGCGGTTGCTGGTGTGGCCGCCAGTTTCGCGTTCGCGGCGGCGGCCTGCGGTGGCCGGGCGGCGTCCTGCGGGACCCGGGCGGCGTCCAGCGCGGCCCCGGCGCCGGGGGCGGTGGGCCCGGCTGTGCCCACCGGCACCAGATGGTCGGCGAGGCTGCGGGTGCGCTGGTTGTGCGCCACCAGGATGACGGTGACGCGGCCGCGGAGTCTGCTGATGGCGTCTTCAACCGCCCGGGCCGAGCCGTCATCCAGGTGCGCAGTGGGCTCATCAAGCAGCAGGACAGTGGCCCCGGCCTCAATCCTGGCCAGCCCCCGGGCAAGGGCCACCCGCCGCAGCTCACCCGGGCTGAGCTCCGCAGGGTGCTGGTGCTCCAGGTGGGCTGCGGCGGCCCGAGCCAGGCATTTCCGGGCAGTTTCCTCCACTCCGGCGCGTCGGAGGCCGTGCAGCTCACCGGAAACGTAGAGCGCCACCTCCTCCAGCACAGTTTCCGCAAGCATGACAGGATGCTGCGGCACCCAGGCCAGGGTGCTGCGGTCAAGGCCCTCGAGGGTTCCGGTGACGGAAGTGCCGGCACCGTGCCCAACCGTCCCGGCCAGTACGCCAAGGATGGTGCTCTTGCCTGCGCCGCTGGGCCCGTCCAAGGCGGTGATCCTGCTCTGGGGCGCGGTGAAGCTGATCGGTCCGACGGCGGGGCCGGACCGTCCGCTGTAGCTCACCGTCAGGCCGTTGACAGTGACCGGCGCCCCGGGCCGGCCGGCCTTGGCTGCCGGAAGCGGACTCGGCTCCGGCGCCTCCGTGACCGCGGTGGTTTGGGCCAGGGCCACCCTGCCGTCGTCGCTGGCATGGTGGGCGGTACCCAGCTCACGCAGCGGAAGGTAGCAGTCCGGTGCCAGGATCAGGGCCAGCAGGCCGGCTTCGAGCGGCATATCGCCGTGCACCAGCCGGACGCCGATGAAAACTGCCACCACGGCCACGGAAATGGTGGCGATCAGCTCCAGCGCCAGCGCCGACAGGAAGGCGGTCCGCAGGGTCCCCATGGTGCGGACCCGGTACTCTTCCGAGATTTCCTCCAGGGCCTTGCGCTGGGCAGTGGCGCGTCCCAGTCCCACCAGGACCGGCAGGCCTTTGGCCAGTTCCAGCATGTGGGCGGAGAGCCGCGCCAGGGATGCCTGCGCTTCCCGGACATTGTCTTCCGTGTAGCGGCCGATCAGCACCATGAACAGCGGCACGAGCGGTACCGTCAGGACAATCACCACCGCGCTGACCCAGTCCGCGAAGAGGATCCTCGCGCCCAGCAGCAGCGGAATCGCGGCACAGTTCACCAGCGCGGGCAGGAACTGCGTGTAGTAGTTGTCCAGCGCGTCCAGGCCGCGGGTTGCCAGGACCGCCAGCCCGCCGTCCGCGGGCCCGGTCCCCCGGGCGCCGTTGCGAAGCGCCCTTTCGAGAAGTCCGGCGCGCAACTCCTCCTTGATGCCGAGTGCCGCACGGCGGGCTGCTACCGCCTGCCCCCAGACGGTCAGGGAGCGCAGGACCACGCCGGCCAGCCCCCAGGCAAGCTGCCCGTCCCAGCGCTGGTCTCCCGCTACCAGGCCCGCAAGGACCGAGGCCACCGCCTGGGCCATCAGGACCAGTGACAGTGCCTTCAGGGCTGCCAGCAGGCCAAGAAGGTAGAGGGCGGAGCGGGTTGCCGGGCCTGGCGGGAGGGTTGGACGCATGTCAGCCTTTGTTGGTGAGGGCCTTGGCGGCAATGGCCGGCAGGAAGCTGTGCGCCTCCGGGATGTGTGCTGAGCTGACCCGCGCCCGGAAGACCCAATAGGTCCAGGCCTGGTAGGCGATCACCAGGGGCAGGCCGAACGCGGCCACAACACTCATCAGGCCCAGAGTGTAGTCCGAGGATGAAGCATTGGAAATGGTCAGGTCAAAGGCGGGATCAAGGGTGGAGGGCAGCACCACGGGGAAGACCGCACCGAAGATGGACGCCGTGCCGAGCAGCAGAAACGCACCCAGAGCCAGGAACGCGCGCCCCTCAGCGCCCTTGCGGCCCAGTATCCAGGCGGCGGCCGCAGCGGCAACGGCCAGGAGGACAAGAACCCAGGTCCACGGCGTACCATCCAGGAACTGAACGCTGAGGGCCCATGCGGCGATGGGCAGCAGCAGGACCGGCAGCAGCCTGACGAACCAGCGGCGCGCGCGGTACCGGACCTCGCCGTCGGTTTTCAGCGCCAGGAACGCGAGGGCATGCACCAGGGAGAAGCCCACCACCGCCAGTCCGCCAAGCACCGCGTAGCCGCTGAACCACGCCAGCGGGCCACCCTCACGGTCGCCGTTGGCGTTCAGGGGAAGTCCGGTGGTGGTGAGCGCCAGTGCCGCGCCCACCCCGAACGCGGCGAAGAAGGACCCCAGGGCAATGGCCCAGTCCCAGCGCGCACGCCACTGGTCGGTGTCCACCTTGCCGCGGTATTCAAAGGCAACGGCACGGAAGATCAGTGCCACCAGCACCACCAGCAGTGGGAGGTAAAGGGCCGAAAACAGGGAGGCGTACCAAAGGGGAAAGGCGGCAAAGGTGGCGCCGCCGGCGGTCAGGAGCCACACCTCGTTGCCGTCCCAGACCGGGCCGATGGTGTTAAGCAGCACCCTGCGTTCGGTGTTGTTGCGGGCGAATATCCTCATGAGCATTCCGACGCCCAGGTCGAAGCCCTCCAGGAAGAGGTACCCGGTCCACAGCACGGCGATGGCGATGAACCAGATGGTTGGCAGCAGTTCCATTCTTCTTTTCCTCTGCTTTGGTTCGCGGCTTAGTAGGCGAAGGCCAGGACGTCGTCGGCAGCTTTTGTGCCGCCCTGTCCACCGGGGCCAGGGGTGGCATCCTCGTTTTCGTCCACAGGCGCGTGGACCAGTTCCGGCATGGCGGACACCACTCCGCCGCGGATGTACTTGACCAGCAGCTTGACCTCGACAACCAGGAGGACTGCGTAGACAGCGGTCAGCGTGACCAGCGAGGCGAGGAGCTCCCCGGCGGAAACGCCCGGTGAGACGGCGGCGGCGGTGAACATAAAGACCTGGTCGATGCCGTTCGGGTCGGGGTTGGGTGCCACCACGAACGGCTGGCGTCCCATCTCGGTGAAGATCCAGCCGGCGGCGTTGGCTCCGAACGGGGCGAGGATGCCGAAGACTGCCAGCCGCATGAGCCACGGGGATTCGGGGACGGTGCCCTTCCTGGTGATCCACAGGGCCACCAGCGCTGCCAGTGCGGCAAGGCCGCCGAAGCCGATCATCATCCGGAAGCCCCAGTAGGTGACCTCCATGACCGGCAGGTAGTCGATTTCCTGGCCGGCGCGCTCGCCGTAGATCGGGTTGTCCGGCAGGTGGGTGCCGTACTTCTCCTGGTATTCGGGCAGGAGGCTGTTGACGCCCTGGACTTCGGTGGTGAAGTCGCCCTTGGCCAGGTAGGAGAGGATGCCGGGGACTTCGATCAGTGCCACGATGTCGTCGCAGTTTTGCGAACCGAGGTTGCCAATGCTCAGGACGGAGAAGCCGGTACCGTCGTGGCAGGCCGCTTCTGCCGCGGCCATTTTCATGGGCTGCTGCTCAAACATCAGCTTGCCCTGGAGGTCGCCCGTGAGGGCGGTGCCGGCGAAGGAGATCATGGCAACTACGGCTCCGATGCGCAGGGACCGCAGCCAGACCTTGTGGTCGTCGCGGTCGCGGCCGGGAATGTCTGCTGCTTCCCCGGGAATCACCCTGCCATCGGCACCGACGGTATCGACGCCGTCGCGCCGCCTCCGCCACAGGTGGTACCAGGCGATGCCGAGCAGGAAGCCGCCGGCCACCGCCAGGGCGCCGAACAGGGTGTGGGGCACCGCTACGAGTGCGGTGTTGTTGGTGAAGACGGCCCAGGCGTCGGTCATCACGGGGCGGCCGTCGATCATCTCCACGCCCACGGGGTGCTGCATCCAGCTGTTGGCCACGATGATGAAGTAGGCGGAGAACACGGAGCCAACGACGGCGATCCAGAGGCAGGCGAGGTGGATGGCAGGCTTGAGCTGCTTCCAGCCAAAGATCCACAGCCCCAGGAACGTGGACTCCACGAAAAAGGCCAGCAGCGCTTCCAGGGCCAGCGGTGCGCCGAAGACGTCTCCGACGAACCGGCTGTACTCGCTCCAGGCCATGCCGAACTGGAATTCCTGCACGATGCCGGTGGCCACGCCCATGATGAAGTTGATGAGGAAGAGCTTGCCCCAGAACTTGGTCATGCGGAGGTATTCGGTTTTGCCGGTACGGTGCCAGGCCGTCTGCATCACCGCCACCACCAGTCCCAGTCCGATGGTCAGCGGGACCATCATGAAGTGGTAGACGGTGGTGATACCGAATTGCCAGCGTGCGATTTCCAGCGCGTCTAAAGCGTCCAAGGCGGTCCCTCGTGTCAGCGGAAGCGGATTTTCTACGTTTTGTAGAACTCCAACTTCTACCGAGTGTAGAACAAGTCTGGAAGCGGTGTAAACGTGACGTCCCCCATGAACCGACCGGAAAAGGGCGCGCGCCTATGTGTTCTACCCAATGTAGAAAGTAGCGCCGATTGGAGGTAAATTTGTTTCTGTAGTTGAAAGAATTCGCGTGCAGTCGCCGCAGCCTTGCGGCACGGCGCGGGGAACAAAGGAAAAGTGCAATGGCTAGTCTTGGTGAACTGGAACGGGCAGTCATGGACCTGCTCTGGGCGGGCCAGGAAGCAGCCACCGCCAATACCCTCCGGGACCGACTGGCGCAGACCTCGGCAGGCCAGGGTGGCGCGGCCGGCCATGAAGGCAAGGAACTTGCCGTCACCACCGTGCTCACCGTGCTGTCCCGGCTGGAGAAGAAGGGCCTGGTTGAGCGCGAACGCGGCACCCGCCCGCACCGCTACCAGGCTGTATCCAGCCGCGAGGACCACACGGCCGAACTGATGCATGAAGTACTGGGGTCAGCCCCTGACCGCGAAGCAGTGCTGGCACGCTTCATTGGCTCCGTTTCCGAAGGTGAAGCCGAGACGCTGCGCAAACTGCTTGGCCACCTCTAGCGGACCATGTTCTGGGCCTCATACCTGCTGGCGGTCCTTGCGATAGTCCTGGCGTGGCCAGTGCCTATCCTGCTCTCGCGGGCGCAGTGGCCCGCCCGCGCGCCGTTTACGGCCATGCTGCTGTGGCAGGCCATCGCACTGGCAGGCGGGCTCTCGATGATCGGCGCCATGCTGGTCTATGGGCTGGAACCGATCGGTGACAACCTGATTGCAGGGGTCCGGGCGTTGGCCGGGATGGTCCTGTTCAACGCGCCCACCACAGCCCTGGGATTCTGGCACATCTTTGCCCTGTCTGCGGCCGCGCTGCTCACCGCCCACCTGGTGTTCACGCTGCTGCTGACCTACTACAAGATTGAGCGGCAGCGGCGGCGGCACCGTGAACTGCTGGCGCTGCTGGCGTCGCCGTCGGCGGAGGGAGCCGGGACCCTGGTCATCAGCCACGACTCCCCCGTGGCCTACTGCCTTCCGGGAGGGGCGCGTTCGGTAACCGTGCTCTCCGACGGCCTGATGGCGGCGCTTGAGCCGGATGAGCTCCGCGCGGTCCTGAGCCACGAGAACGCGCACCTGAGCCAGCGCCACCATCTGCTGCTGTGGGCCTTCGCCGCGTGGCGGCAG
The DNA here is from genome assembly GCF_000189535.1 of Pseudarthrobacter phenanthrenivorans Sphe3. Lineage (NCBI taxonomy): Bacteria > Bacillati > Actinomycetota > Actinomycetes > Micrococcales > Micrococcaceae > Pseudarthrobacter > Pseudarthrobacter phenanthrenivorans. The sequence continues at coordinate 1,712,030 of NC_015145.1, read as the reverse complement.
GCGCTGCCGTGGCTTCCCACCACGCGGCTGGCGCAGGAGGCCGTGAACTCCCTGATCGAAATGCTCGCAGACGATGTTGCGCTCAAGACCGAAAGCAAAGCCACGCTCATCAAGGCGATCGCCATCGTGGCCAGCGGCTCCGCAGGGACTACCGGGGCAGAACTCCGGCCGGCTACTTCCGCCCTGGCGCTGTCCGCGCTGGACCCCGCCGCCGGCGCCGCCGGGTCTGACTCTGCCCGCACCACCGCCTCAAGGGTAAGCCGGCTGCTCTCGCCCCAGCCCGAACTCCCATCCCCCGTCCGCACCCTTGTCCTGGCCGGTTGCGTGCTGCTGCTGGCGCTGCCCACAGCCCTGCTGGTGGTGCCGGGCCTGCTTGGCTGAAGCGCCGCCGTCGGCATCCGACTCGGCATCAGACGGCGGGCGGCGTTACCGCGCGGGGCAGGCGGTCAGGCGTCGATGCGCTCCCGGTCCAGGCTGGCGGCGCCGGCAATAATGAAGTCCTTGCGCGGCGACACATCGGATCCCATCAGCAGGTCGAAAATTTCCTCGGCCTGCTTGGCGTTTTCGATCCCCACCTTCCGCAGGGTGCGGTGACGGGGATCCATGGTGGTCTCTGCCAACTGCTCGGCATCCATCTCACCCAGCCCCTTGTAGCGCTGGATGGGTTCCTTGTACCGCTTGCCCTCCTTGGCCAGCCGCGCGAGCAGCACGTGCAGCTCCGCCTCGGAGTACGTGTAGATCATCTCGTTGGCTTTCTGGCCCGCGTTGATGACTTCCACCCGGTGCAGCGGCGGGACGGCAGCAAAAACGCGGCCTTCCTCGATCATGGGCCTCATGTAGCGGAAGAAAAGGGTCAGCAGCAGGGTACGGATGTGCGCGCCGTCCACATCGGCATCCGTCATGAGGATGACCTTGCCGTAGCGGGCGGCTGCCAGGTCGAAGCTGCGGCCGGAACCGGCGCCCACCACCTGGATCAGGGCGGCGCACTCGGCGTTGGAGAGCATGTCCCCCACCGAGGCTTTCTGGACGTTGAGGATTTTGCCGCGGATGGGGAGCAGCGCCTGGAAGTCGGAGGACCGGGCGAGCTTGGCCGTTCCGAGCGCTGAGTCGCCTTCCACGATGAAGAGTTCTGAACGGTCGACGTCGTCCGTACGGCAGTCTGCCAGCTTGGTGGGCATCGAGGAGGTTTCCAGGGCGTTCTTGCGCCGCTGGGTCTCCTTGTGCACGCGGGCAGAGATGCGGGATTTCATCTCGTTGACGATCTTTTCCAGCAGGAGGGCGGACTGCGCCTTGTCGTTCCTGTTCGCCGAGCTGAGCTTGGCGCTGATCTCGCGCTCCACCACTTTGGCCACAATGGCGCGGACCGCCGAGGTGCCGAGGATTTCCTTGGTCTGGCCTTCGAACTGCGGCTCTGCCAGCCGCACCGTCAGGACGGCCGTCAGGCCTGCAAAGATGTCGTCCTTTTCAATCTTGTCGTTGCCGGCCTTGAGCTTGCGGGCGTTGCTTTCCACTGCCTTGCGGAAGGTCTTCACCAGGGCCTGCTCAAAGCCCGACTGGTGAGTTCCCCCTTTGGGGGTGGAGATGATGTTGACGAAGCTCCGTACCGTGCTCTCATAGCCGATGCCCCAGCGCAGCGCCACATCCACTTCGCAGTCGCGCTCCACCTCGGCCAGCTGGCTGTGGCCCCGTTCGTCGAGGACGGGAACGGTCTCCTTGAACTTTCCCGAGCCGTGCAGGCGCCACACGTCGGTGACGGCGGGATCGGCGGCAAGGAACTCGACGAATTCGGAGATTCCGCCGTCGTGGTGGAAGACCTCCTCGTGGACTCCAGCCTCGCCCGGGGTTCCCGGGATCCGGCGCTCATCCCTGACGGTCAGCTTGAGGCCGGGGACCAGGAAGGAGGTCTGCCGGGCACGGGCAGCCAGTTCGTCGTAGGAGAACTTGGCGTCCGGCGTGAAGATCTGCCGGTCAGCCCAGTAGCGGATCCGCGTTCCTGTGACCCCGCGCTTGGCCTTGCCCACGATGTCCAGTACCGAGTCGTCCACAAAGGGGGTGAACGGTGCTGCCGGGTCAGATTTGGAACCGGTGTCCTGGAACCGGCCGGGCTCGCCGCGCCGGAACGACATTTTGTACGTCTTGCCGCCGCGGTCCACTTCAACGTCCAGGCGGGAGGACAGGGCGTTCACCACGGAGGCGCCCACGCCGTGCAGGCCGCCCGACGCCGTGTAGGAGCCGCCGCCGAACTTACCGCCGGCGTGCAGTTTGGTGAAGACCACCTCCACCCCTGTGAGGCCGGTCTTGGGTTCCTTGTCGATGGGGATGCCGCGGCCGTCGTCGTGGATCTCCACCGAGTTGTCTGCGTGGAGGATGATCTTGATGTCATGGCCGAACCCTGCCAGGGCCTCGTCCACCGAGTTGTCGATGATTTCCCAGAGGCAGTGCATGAGCCCGCGGGAGTCGGTGGAACCGATGTACATGCCCGGGCGCTTGCGGACGGCCTCCAGGCCCTCCAGCACAGAGAGGTGCCGGGCAGTGTAATCAGAGCTTGGTGCCACTGGTAATGAACTCCTTCAGGGACGGAACAGCGGGGCTGGGGTCGCTCCCTCTAGGGTAGTCGGCTCCACGCTCCAGGGCCTGCTGCCACACGTGCAGGCGGATGTGGACCGCGCCACGTGGCGCGGAGGGCGGTTGCCTGACGGGATCTTGCGCCAACCTTGCGGATACGCGGACAGCGAACTTGCCCCATCCTTGCGATGGTTTTGTTACGAATGCTGGTTATATAGACGTACTGAACTACTAAGGAGGCCGACATGACAACAGCAGTGGCAGACCGCACACTCAACGCACTCGACCGGTGCGACCGTTGCGGAGCTCAGGCCTATGTCCGGGTTGTATTGGAGTCCTCCGGCGGTGAGCTGCTGTTCTGCGGCCACCACGCCCGTGCAGTGGAGGCAACGCTCAAGCCGTTGAGCTCCGACTGGCACGATGAGACGGGCAAGCTTCACGAGAAGGCAGCCGTAGAAATCGACTAGCCGCACTGAAAGCTGTTGGGACCCCACCGCACGGTGGGGTCCCAATTCTTTTTAACTGCGACGCGGGGCCACTCAACGCCCTCCATCCGGGGATAAAGAGGCATTGAGTGACCCCGCGTTGCCGGCCGTTGATTTAGTCCAAGTAGTCGCGGAGCACCTGCGACCGCGAGGGGTGGCGGAGCTTGGACATGGTCTTCGATTCGATCTGCCGGATGCGCTCACGCGTCACACCGTAGACCTTGCCGATTTCGTCTAAAGTCTTCGGCTGGCCATCTGTGAGGCCGAAGCGCATGGCAACCACGCCGGCTTCGCGTTCGGACAGTGTGTCCAGGACCGAGTGCAGCTGCTCCTGCAGGAGCGTGAAGCTGACCGCGTCCGCGGGAACCACAGCTTCGGAGTCCTCAATCAGGTCACCGAACTCGGAGTCGCCGTCCTCGCCCAGCGGCGTGTGGAGGGAAATGGGCTCGCGGCCGTACTTCTGGACTTCGACGACCTTTTCAGGGGTCATGTCCAGTTCGAGCGCCAGCTCCTCGGGCGTGGGTTCCCTGCCCAGGTCCTGCAGCATCTGGCGCTGGACGCGGGCCAGCTTGTTGATGACTTCCACCATGTGAACCGGGATACGGATGGTGCGGGCCTGGTCAGCCATGGCGCGGGTGATCGCCTGGCGGATCCACCAGGTGGCGTAGGTAGAGAACTTGAAGCCCTTGGTGTAATCGAACTTCTCGACCGCGCGGATCAGGCCCAGGTTGCCTTCCTGGATGAGGTCCAGGAACAGCATGCCGCGGCCGGTGTAGCGCTTGGCGAGGGACACCACCAAGCGGAGGTTGGCCTCAAGGAGGTGGTTCTTGGCGCGCTTGCCGTCGTGGATGATGAATTCAAGCTCGCGCTTGTACTTCGGATCCATGGAGCCGTCGTCTGCGTTGATCTTCTCTTCGGCAAACAGGCCGGCTTCGATGCGGAGGGCGAGGTCCACTTCCTGCTCGGCGTTGAGCAGCGCGACCTTTCCGATCTGCTTCAGGTAGTCCTTGACGGGGTCGGCGGTAGCACCGGCGGACATCACCTGCTGGACAGGTGCGTCGTCGTCATCGGCATCGGAGTAGACGAAGCCCTTGCCCGAGCCGGCAGCACCCTTGACGGGATCGGCTTCGGCGTCCTCCTCCACGGCATCCGGTCCTTCAAGGATGATGTCGTCGAGGTCTTCCTCAACTTCCTCTACTTCATCGGCGTCACCGGCCGCAGACTTCCCCGCGGCCTCGGCAGCTGCCTTGGCGCCGGGCTTGGGGCCGCGCTTTTTGGGCTCGCGCTTGCCGTCCGCTCCAGCTTCACCGGCAGAAGCCTTGTTGGCTGCCCGAGTGGCCGCCCGCTTGGCGTTGGTCGCAGCCTGCTTCTCCTCTGCGGACAGTTCGTCCTGGGCGGCGGGGTCCTTCTTCGTGGAAGACGGGGTCACAGAAAACCTTTCTAGCGGTGGTCTGTGGAATCACCATACGGGCAACACCACTATGACCCTGTCAAGTCCGTGGTGGAAACCAAGCGCCACCACGGCCGGCAGAGTCTTTAATGACAACTGCCGGAGCCGCTGTAATGTTCCCGGAAAGGGACAACCAAGAGCGCTCGATACACGGACCCAACCGGGTCTCGGCAACCATTGTCTCACGTTTCCCCGAATACGACCTCCCCGCAGATCCTGTTAACCACAGCCAGCCCAGTCCGGTAACCACAGCCAGCCCAGTCCGGCGCCCGCCGTCAGGCCGCGGCCGGTCCGAATTTCTGCCAGGCGGCGTCCTTCCGCGCGGCCCATCCGCACAAAGTGCCACGGCGGACCAGTTCCAGCAACAACTCCGCCAGGCGGTAGCCGGGCTCGATGACAAGGGCCTCACCCAGGTAGGCAGCCGCATAGGAGCCGCGTCCCCGGCACCATTCAATCCAGCCCCGTCCCGTCAGGGCGGCTGCCGCCGGTGCCCCGCCCGGCAAGGCGAGCTGCCCCAGGACAAGATCGAGGGAATCGAGCGTCCTCCATTGCGGTACCGCCGGCGCCTCCCCCATCAGGACCTCCCCATAGCCGGGTGTTCCTCGCCAGCTGGCGGACAGCAGCAGGCTCTCCTGGTGGTCACCTGTCTCCCCGGCAGGCATGGCAAAGGAGGGAGGACCGGAAGCCACCGTTCCGGAAGGAACTGTTTCCCTCCCGGCGTCTTCCGCCGCAGGCTCAAGCGGGCCCAAATCCACCTGGCTGCTGAAGATGCCGAATGCCTCGGCTCCGGCCGTCGCCGCCACTTTCCCTGCCGCAGCCATGACCAGGACCGCGTCACGCCAAGCCGGCACCAGGAGCGTAGCCCGCAGGAAGGCGTCCGAGTGTGCGGGCGCCCGCCCATCATCCACGGGACGGGCAGCATCCACTGAACGGCCGGCATCCGCGGAACGGGCAGCATCCACGGAACGGCGGGCCAGGGCCGCTTCCCACTGCCGGAGCACTGCGTCGAACTGCGGCCGGCTCTGCCGCCGCAGGTCCAACTGGGCCGACCACACGGCCTCGGCCTCCAACACCGCGTCGACGTGCCTGGCCGGCACCGGGCCGGGGGCGGGACAAGCCCCAGGCGGCGGTCCTACGCTGCTTCCCCGGTACACCATCTCCGTGCTGAGCAGGCTGTCCCGGATCTGCTGGATGGGGCGGCCTGGCGGTGGGCAGCATGAAGCATCGATGCACCACGCATCCCGCCAGTAGTCATCCCCGATATACCAGGCTTCCCGGACTGGCAGTCCGGCCCTTTCCAGCATTGAGTCCAGGCCGGCCAGCAAACCGTCGTACATGGACGGGACGGCCATGCCGCCGTTGCCGGTGAAGATCGCCAGCAAGGTGCCGTCCGCCTCCTTGTCCGCTTCGAGGTAGCCCCGGACAGCCCGCAGGTACTTTGAAGGTGCGGCCAGGACATCACGCTCCGGCAGGTCCAGCCGCAGGGTGGCTCCGAGGCTCTTGCCCTGCAGTGTCATGGCGACCAGGCTATTGGCCGGCCAGTATCCCAGCGAGTGGGGAATGAAACCGAGGATGTCTTCCGGACCGCGGACCGTGAGGTGTTCTGGAGGTGTCATGGCTCAAGCATTCGCCGGCTGCACGTCCTGGTTAAGAACGCAATGCCCCTATGTGGGCAACCCGGCACCATGTGGGTAACCCGGGCTGTGGAGGAACAGTCTCACCGGTCCTTGACCGAGGCCTGCCGGCGCCTGGCGAGGCTTTCCCGGCGCTGGCGGGCAAGGGCGTTACGCAGGGGCGGCACAACAACGCCCTGCGCCGCCATTTGGCGCCGCACTTTCCGGCGGCACACCAGCATCGCTCCCGCTCCAAGGCCCAGCAGCAGGAACTGGACGCTCATGGCAATCCTGAACGGGTCGAGCCCGTAGAGGACACCGTTGGAGAAGCCGCTGGCGAACAGGACGTCCAGCACCAGGCCAATCAGGAAGATCGCCACAAGGGCGGCGATGAAGCCTCCCACGTTGACGATCCCGGTGGCCGTACCCATCCGGTGTGCGGGATTGAAGGTGCGGGCGAAGTCAAAGCCGATCATGGAACCCGGCCCGCCCACCGCGAGCACCACCACCAGTCCGGCCAGGAGCCACAGCGGCGCCCTGCCGGGAGTCAGCAGGACGGCAGCCCAGGCTCCGGCCGTGGCACCCGCAATCAGGAGCACCATGGTGGAGCGCCGAAGCGGATGCCGGGAAACGAAGCGCCCGATGAACGGTCCCACGGCCATGGCGGCCGCGACATAGAGGGCCATCAGGGCGGCCACGGTGCCGGCGTCCAGCCCCTGCCCGGAGATGAGGAACGGGTAGCCCCACGTCATGGCAAACACCGTGCCGCTGAACTGGATGGTGAAGTGGCTCCACATTCCCAGCCGGGTCCCCGGCTGGCGCCATGCACGGGCGAGGGATGCGCCGGTGGCCCTGAGCCCCTGGTGAGCCGCCGGCCGCTCGGTGCCCGGGGGGACATCCTGCAGCAGGAGGAGGACCAGCACGACGGCGAGGGCGGACATGCCTGCCAGCATCAGGAACGCCGGGGTCCAGCCTGAGAGGTGGAGCACGAAAGCAAAGGGGATGACGCTGAACAGTTGGCCCAACTGGCCGGACATGCCCGTCAGCTGGGTGACCAACGGCACCCTGGCAGGGGCGAACCACAGCGGAATGAGCCGGATCACCGAGATGAAGGTCATGGCGTCCCCCGCCCCCACCAGCACCCTGCCGGCCACGCCTCCTGGAATGCTGTCCGCAAACGCGAGCTGGAGCTGGCCCAGCCCCATGAGGACGGCACCCCCGGCGATCATGGCCCGGGAACCGAACCTGTCCACGAGCACGCCCACCGGGATCTGGAGGCCGGCGTAGACAAGGAGCTGGAGGACTGTGAAGAACGAGATCGCCGACGCGCTGGCATTGAAGCGTTCGGTGGCCTCCAGCCCAACCACACCGAAGGACGTGCGCTGCGCCACAGCTACCAGGTATCCAAATATTCCAATGGTCCAGATAAGCCAGGCGCGGGGTGAAGTCACCCCTTCATTATGCCGTTACTCCCGCAGCCGCCCGGTCAGCAGGCGGCGGCCTACTGGCCGGGCGGCTGCTACTGCCCGGGGTTCTCCCGGGCAAGGTAGGCTTCCACCGCAGCGCCGAGGTCGTCGGCATTGGGCAGCTCGTCGTTTTCGTCGGCGAGGAGCGAGCGCCGCACGATGCCGTCAGCCTTTTCGTCGTACCGCGTCTCCAGGCGGGACACCACCTGCTGCACGTCCTCGGAAGCATCTATTTGCTCGGCGATCTGCCGGCTGACTTCACGGCCGGCTTCGCGAAGCCTGTCCGTAGGCAGCATCAGCGAGGTGGCCGCGCCCAGGTATTCGAGACCGGCCACGGCAGCAATGGGGTACTCGGCCTCTGCCAGGTAATGGGGCACGTGGATGACGTATCCGGCGACATTGCGCCCGGCCTCCACCAGCCGAAGTTCCAGGATGTGGCCCACCGCGGCCGGAACCTCAACGGTGGGCTTCCAGACCGAAATGCCCTCAATGAGGTCCGGGCGGTTGCCGTGCACGGTCACGCCAACGGGCCGGGTGTGCGGTACCGGCATCGGGATGGAGTGGATCCAGGTCACCAGGTTGACGTCCAGTTTTTCCACGATCCCCACCACTGCGCGGGCGAAACGCTCCCACTGCAGGTCCGGTTCGAAGCCTGCAAGGAGGAGGAACGGCTTGCCCAGCCCGTCCACGAGCCGGTACAGGGCCAGCCGCGGCTCCTGGTAGTCCTGGAGATGGTCCTCGACGAACGTCAGGTGCGGCCGCCGCGAGCGGTAGTCGATCAACTGGTCCGCGTCGAACACGGCCACCGGCTGTGCGTCGAGGGAGTCAAGCAGTTCCGCATTGATCTGCTTCACCACATGCCCGGCGTCGGCGAAGCCGGTGAATCCCATCACCAGGTTTAGCCCGCGGAGCTCAGGGCTGTGGAACAGCTCAATGTTGCTCGCGTAGAGCGAGTCAGGGTCCAGCAGGGAGCCGGAGATCCGTTCAAGCACGGCATGTTCCTTTCAGAGGCCAGGGTGGACAATCCTTATAACGCGCCGGGAGAACCGGGCATTCCGGCACCCTGTGTGGCGGACATCTCATCAAATTCTCCGGCCGCGGCAGGGAAGGGCTACGATCGGAACTGGCCCGCCAGCCGGGCCGGCAGACACCCGGACTGCGTTCCGAACGGCCGTACCGGGCAACCATGGCAGAGCGCCGAACATGCACCCCTGCCCGAGCATCTTTCGAGAATCGAGGACTGATCCGCGTGGTCAAGAATACTGAAATCAACCTTAGTACCCTCTCGCGGGACCTTAAGAAGAGCCCCACTGACGCTGTGGTCATTGGCGTGGGGCAGGCTGCGGACGGCCCGGTCCTCCTGGACAACCCGCTGACGGCCAAATCCGCCGAGGCGCTGGCCGATTCGCTCAAGGGCCTCGGCGTCACCGGTGCCGCCGACCAGCTGGTGCGCCTGCCCGGCCTCCCCGAAACGGGCGCAGGCATCCTGGTCCTGGCGGGCGTGGGCAAGGTTTCCGCTGCAAACCCGCTGGCCGGAGAAGCCCTGCGGCGGGCGGCGGGAAGCGCCATCCGCCAGCTTGCCGGCCTCGCCACGGTTGCCCTCGCATTTCCGACGGCGTCCGTGGCCGACGTCGCGGCCGTTGCGGAAGGTGCCGCCCTCGGCGCCTACTCCTTCACCGAGTTCCGGTCCTCGAAGGACGGGCTGAAGGATCCTGTCCGCAACGCGGTCATCTTCACGGAACTGGCCGACCATAAGGACATCCAGGCGGCGCTCAAGCGGGCCGCGCTCCTGGGCAAGGCAGTCAACGCCACCCGTTCCCTGGTTAACCAGCCGCCCAGCCATCTCTACCCCGAAACCTTTGCCGAGGCCGCCAAGGACCTGGCAAAGGGCCTCCCGGTGAAAGTCACCGTGTGGGACGAAAAGCGGCTTGAAAAGGAAGGCTTCGGCGGCATCATGGGCGTGGGCAAAGGCTCCGCCCGCCAGCCCCGGCTGGTCAAGGTGGAGTACTCCCCCGCCAAGGCAACGTCGAAGATCGCCCTCGTCGGCAAGGGAATCACCTTCGATACCGGCGGCATTTCCATCAAGCCCGCCCTGGGCATGGGCGACATGAAGAGCGACATGGCGGGCGCCGCCGTCGTCCTTAATACTGTCCTCGCCCTGGCGGGGCTCGGCCTGCCGGTCAAAGCCACCGCCTGGCTCTGCATTGCCGAAAACATGCCGTCGGGCGCGGCCTCACGGCCTGCCGACGTCCTGACCATGTTCGGCGGCAAGACCGTGGAGGTCCTGAACACGGATGCCGAGGGGCGCCTGGTGATGGCCGACGGAATCGTGGCCGCCAGCGGTGAATACCCGGACGCCATCATCGACGTGGCAACCCTGACGGGCGCGCAGCTCATCGCCCTGGGCAACAGGACGGCAGGCGTCATGGGCTCGGACAGCGTGACGGGGGCACTGAAGACGGCAGCGGACCGCGCCGGGGAACTGGTCTGGCCCATGCCGCTGCCCGAGGAACTGCGCCCCAGCCTTGATTCGCAGGTGGCCGACCTCGCGAACATCGGCGAACGCCACGGCGGCATGATGACGGCTGCCGTGTTCCTCCGCGAATTCGTCGGCAAGGGCAAGGACGGAGAACAGATCCCCTGGGCCCACATCGACATCGCCGGACCATCCTTTAACAACGGAAGCCCCTACGGCTACACCCACAAGCAGGGAACGGGCTGCACCGTCCGGACCCTGGTGGCGTATGTCGAGGACATCCTGGCTGCTGCCGCCTGACCCAGGCCCAGTTGCAGCCCCTGTGACGCGGCTTTGCGGGACGGTGATCCCTGTGCCACAAAGCCGCGTGACACTCGACACAAGCGCTCCACAAACGTGGTGCCAGGGTGGAGCATGGATAAGTGGTTCGCTAAGGTGAACCACGGTAGTCACAAATGCAAGAGAATTGGCCTGCTGGCATAATCACGGCAGTGCAAGTTCCAAGACCAGATGATGCGCGGAGAACGCGTCATCGTTCACGCGAGGGAGCGTTTAAGTGGCCGATCAGGCAACTGCGCAAGAATTCGACATCCTGGTACTCGGTGGCGGCAGCGGCGGATACGCCGCCGCGCTGCGGGCAGTACAGCTTGGCCTCACCGTCGGCCTCGTGGAGAAAGCCAAGCTGGGCGGCACCTGCCTCCACAACGGCTGCATCCCCACCAAGGCCCTCCTGCACTCCGCGGAGCTGGCCGACCACGCCCGCGACTCCGCCAAGTACGGCGTGAACGTCACCCTGGACAGCATCGACATCAATGCCGTCAACGCGTACAAGGACGGCATCATCGCCGGCAAGTACAAGGGCCTCCAGGGACTCATCAAGTCCAAGGGCATCACCGTCATCGAAGGTGAAGGCAAGCTGCAGGGCACCGACACCGTCGTGGTGAACGGCACCGCCTACAAGGGCAAGAACATCGTCCTTGCCACCGGCTCCTACTCGCGCACCCTGCCCGGCCTGGAGCTCGGGGGCAAGGTCATCACCTCCGACCAGGCGCTGACCATGGACTTCATCCCCAAGAGCGCCATCATCCTGGGCGGCGGCGTGATCGGCGTCGAGTTCGCCTCTGTCTGGAAGTCCTTCGGTGTGGATGTCACCATCGTGGAAGGCCTGCCCTCGCTGGTCCCCAACGAGGACGCCACCATCGTCAAGAACTTCGAGCGTGCCTTCAAGAAGCGCGGCATCAAGTTCTCCACCGGAGTGTTCTTCCAGGGCGTTGAGCAGAACGACGACGGCGTCAAGGTCACCCTGGTGGACGGCAAGACGTTCGAAGCCGACCTCCTCCTGGTCGCCGTCGGCCGCGGCCCCGTCACCGCCAACCTGGGCTACGAGGAAGCGGGAATCACCATCGACCGCGGCTTCGTCATCACCAACGAGCGCCTGCACACCGGCGTCGGCAACATCTACGCGGTGGGCGACATCGTCCCCGGCGTGCAGCTGGCGCACCGCGGCTACCAGCAGGGCATCTTCGTGGCCGAGGAAATCGCCGGCCTGAAGCCCGTGGTCGTCGAAGACATCAACATCCCCAAGGTCACCTACTCGGAGCCCGAAATCGCCACGGTTGGCTACACCGAAAAAGCAGCCAAGGAGAAGTTCGGCGAGGACCAGGTACAGACGCAGGAATACAACCTGGCCGGCAACGGCAAGAGCTCCATCCTGGGCACCTCCGGCCTGGTCAAACTGGTCCGCCAGAAGGACGGCCCCGTGGTGGGCGTCCACATGATCGGCGCCCGCATGGGCGAGCAGGTCGGCGAAGCCCAGCTGATCGTGAACTGGGAAGCCTACCCCGAGGATGTGGCGCAGCTGGTGCACGCCCACCCCACCCAGAACGAAGCCCTGGGCGAAGCCCACCTGGCACTCGCGGGCAAGCCCCTTCACGGCTAGTCTCCCCCAAGCACCACAGGGCCTGGTGCACCCGGCACGGAATGCCGGGTGCACTAGGCTGGCCAACAAGGCAGCAATCATCCGCACTAAAGATCAATAAGGAGAACGGGGACGACATGTCTGAATCCGTTAACTTGCCCGCCCTCGGTGAGAGCGTCACCGAAGGAACCGTCACCCGCTGGCTCAAGCAGGTAGGTGACCGGGTAGAGGTGGACGAGCCCCTGCTCGAAGTCTCCACCGACAAAGTAGACACTGAAATCCCCTCTCCTGTAGCTGGCGTGATTGAGGAAATCCTGGTTGCCGAGGACGAGACCGCCGAGGTTGGCGCTCCCCTGGTCCGCATAGGCGACGGCTCCGGCGGCGGTGCGCCTGCCGAAGAAGCCCCCGCACAGCAGGCACCTGCCGAGGAAGCACCCGCTGAAGAAGCACCCGCCCAGGAAGCACCGGCTGAAGAAGCACCCGCACAGGAAGCGCCCGCACAGCAGGCACCTGCGGCGGGCGGCGCCGGCGGCGGCGAAAGCCACGAGGTCACCCTCCCCGCGCTGGGCGAAAGCGTCACCGAAGGTACTGTCACCCGCTGGCTGAAAGCCGTGGGCGACACCGTGGAAATGGATGAGCCCCTGCTGGAGGTCTCCACCGACAAGGTCGACACCGAAATTCCGTCCCCCGTGGCCGGTACCCTGCAGGAAATCCGCGTCAACGAGGACGAGACCGCAGAGGTCGGCTCCGTCCTGGCCGTCATCGGTTCAGGCGCAGCTGCCGCTCCCGCAGAGGCTCCCTCCACCGAGGCGCCGGTGCAGGAAGCACCCAAGGCTGAAGAAGCACCCAAAGCCGAGGCGCCGGCCCCGCAGGCCGCTCCCGCACCGGCAGCAGCCCCCGCCCCGGCACCGGAAGCACCCAAAGAAGCACCCGCTCCCGCAGCAGCTGAGGCCCCTGCAGCAGGCGGCTCCGAATCCGGCTACGTGACTCCCCTGGTCCGCAAGCTCGCCAACCAGCACGGCGTGGACATCTCCTCCCTGTCAGGCACCGGCGTCGGCGGCCGCATCCGCAAGCAGGATGTCATGGCCGCAGCTGAAGCCAAGGCCGCACCTGCACCGGCTCCGGCCGCTGCCCCTGCTGCCCCGGCTCCCGCTGCTTCCAGCGCCGCTGCTTCCTCACTTCGCGGCACCACCCAGAAGGCCCCGCGCATCCGCCAGGTCATCGCCCGCCGCATGCGCGAATCCCTCGAGGTTTCCACGCAGCTGACGCAGGTCCACGAGGTGGACATGACCAAGGTGGCGAAGCTCCGTGCCCGCGCCAAGAACTCCTTCCAGGCGCAGAACGGCACCAAGCTGACGTTCCTGCCGTTCATCGCCAAGGCCGTGGCCGAGGCCCTCAAGCAGCACCCCAAGCTCAACGCTGCCTACGACGAGGACAAGCAGGAGATCACCTACCACAACGCCGAGCACCTGGCGATCGCCGTCGACACTGATAAGGGCCTCCTGGTTCCGGTCATCAACGATGCCGGAAGCCTGAACCTCGCCGGCCTGGCAGGAAAGATCGCCGACGTCGCCAGCCGTACGCGCGACGGCAAGATTGGTCCTGACGAGCTGTCCGGCGGTACTTTCAGCATCACCAACATCGGCTCGGTGGGGGCACTGTTCGACACCCCGATCATCAACCAGCCGCAGGTGGGCATCCTGGGCACCGGCGCGATCGTCAAGCGTGCCGTGGTGGTTGCCGACGAGAACGGCGACGACTCAATCGCCATCCGCTCCATGATGTACCTGTCCCTGACGTACGACCACCGCCTGGTGGACGGCGCGGACGCAGGCCGTTTCCTCCAGACCCTGAAGGCACGCCTTGAAGAAGGCGCGTTCGAAGCAGACCTGGGGCTGTAACTCCCAGCCTCGAACGACGGCGGTGCAGGCCACGGTGGGAATCCATCGGACGGCCTGCACCGCCGTCGTCGTTTAACTACTACAGGCCGTAGAATCTCTGGCTACACTGGTCCCATGAACATCGTCTATAACATCGTGGTTTTCCTGCACATCGTCGGCGCCGCCATGATCGTTGGCATCTGGATCGGCCAGATGAAAAAGCCAACAGTCCACCCGCGCCAGTTCGACGGCGCCATGCTCCAGCTCCTCACCGGCGTCGCCCTGATGGGACTCATCCCGGCCCTGGACATGGATGCCAACTACTTCAAGCTCGGCATCAAGTTCGCAGTTGCCCTCGCCGTCGGTGTCCTGGCCTTCATCGGCCGCCGGAAGTACAAGAAGGGTGAGCCCATCAGCGCTGGGCTGGCGCACGGTGTGGGCGGGCTCGCCCTGCTGAACGTGGCCATCGCCACGCTCTGGCAGTAACCGTCCTCCCAACCGGACCACCGCGACGGCGGCGCCCCTCCTCCAAGGCGGCGCCGCCGTCGTCGTTTAACAACCCGGTCATAATCCACTGACAGCGGACAGCCGGTGCACGCCGCCAGTGAAGTCCCTAGGATGGGACCGGCGGGGTCCAGGCAGCGGCCTGCCCCGGTACACATCGACCTGAGGAGTGAACATGGCAGCAACACGTTCAGCAAATGCAGTATGGAACGGCAACCTGACGGAAGGTTCCGGAACCACCAGCCTGGCCACCTCAGGCCTTGGCACGTTCGATGTCACGTGGAAGGCCCGCACGGAAGCGGCCAACGGTAAGACCAGCCCCGAGGAGCTCATCGCCGCAGCGCACGCCGCCTGCTTCTCCATGGCCTTCAGCAACGAGCTGGCAAAGGCAGGACACACCCCGGAAGAAGTCCGGGCCAAGGCTGACGTGACGTTCGTTCCGGGCACCGGCATCACCGGCAGCCACCTGACCGTCGCGGCGAGGGTCCCCGGCATCTCTGAGGACGAGTTCCAGAAGATTGCCGGCGAAGCCAAGGTGGGCTGCCCCGTGTCAGGTGCGCTGGCAAGCATCGACATCACCATGGATGCCACACTGGAATCCTGATCCGCGGTTAACGCCGAAAGGCCCTGCCTGGCCGGAGTGTTCCGGACAGGCAGGGCCTTTTCTGTTCCCGGGGCTAGTTGCCCTGGGCGCGTGCAGGCAGCGGAGCGGGCCGCAGCCGGCGGTATCCCTCACGTGCCGGCGGACGGTCCGTGGGCAGCTCCTGGATCATTTCCTTGAGCGCTCCGATGCCGTACTCCAGCTGCGGATCGCGCCCGGCCGCGTACGCGTGCGGCGGATAGGTCACTTCGATGTCCGGATCCACGCCGTAGTTCTCCACGCTCCAGCCCACTCCACCGCCGAACCAGGTGGCGTACCGCGGCTGGGTGACGCCGGTGCCGTCGGCCAGGGCGAACCGGTTGTCGATGCCCACCACACCGCCCCAGGTGCGCGTCCCGATGACCGGGCCGATACCCCGCAGCTTTGACACCTGCGTGATGATGTCACCGTCAGAACCGGCGAATTCGTCGGCCAGGATGATCACCGGGCCGCGCGGCGCGTGGTGCGGGTACGTCCGCGGCTTCTCGCCGCGGGGCATGCTCCAGCCCGTGACCTTCCGGCCGATGAGTTCGGCCACCAGCTGGGACGTGTGGCCGCCGCGGTTGCGCCGGACATCCACGATGAGTCCGTCCAGCGCCGTCTCAGTGTCCAGGTCCCGGTGGAGCTGCGCCCAGCCGTTCGCCATCATGTCCGGAATGTGCAGGTAGCCGAACTTGCCGCCGGATGCTTCCCGGACGGTGCGCCGGTTGGCGGCCACCCACTCCTGGTACCGCAAGCGTTCCTCATCCTTGACGGGCACGACGGCGACACGGCGCTGAGTGCCGGCCGCGGCTCCGTGGGCAACGCCATTGAGGAGGGTCAGCTCCACCGCACGGCCCGCCGCCCCCACGAGCTGCATGGCCGGCGTGACGCTTTCCGACAGCGGCACGCCGTCGATCGCCAGCAGGATATCCCCGGCTTTGGCGCCGACGCCCGGCCTGGTCAGGGGCGACGTGGCCAATGGATCCGAAGACTCCCCTGCCAGGATGCGGGTGATCTCCCACCCGCCCGGCGTGTGGGCCAGGTCGGCACCAAGCCTGCCCTGGCCATGGCTGCCGTTCTCGGTAACCGGCGCCGGACGGACGTAGGCATGGGAGGTCCCCAGTTCGCCGTGCAGCTCCCACAGGAGGTCCACCAGGTCATCATGCGAGCCGAGACGCTCCACGAGCGGACGGTAGCGGCGGTGGATGGACTGCCAGTCCTGCCCCGCCATGTCCTCGGCCCAGAAGAAGTCCCGCTGCAGCCGCCAGGCCTCGTCGAACGCCTGGCCCCAGACGCTGAGCGGATCCATCATGACGCGGATGCGGCCCAGGTCAACCTTGACCAGCTTCCCGGACTCCTCGTCCGCTTTGGCGTCCGTGGGAACAACCGTGACCTGCTTGTCCGAAATCAGCACCACCTTGCTGCGGTCCCCCGACAGCCGGTAGCTGTCCAGCGCGTCCACCAGGGTGGACTGCTTGCGCCGGCCAAGGTCGAACCGGACCAGGCTGGGGCGGGAGTCCTTGTCGTCCTGGCTGGCTTTTCCGTCACCGGTCACGCCGGCCAGTGCCCAGTCGAGCCACAGCAGCGCCCCGTCGGAGGCTTTCAATGAGGTGTAGTTACCCTGGGGAACGGGAACGGTGATGACCCGGTGCGCCAGGCCCTCCGGGTCTACCCGGACCTCCGGCAGCTCCGGCCCGGCCTCGTCCTGCCTGCCTGCTCCCTCGGCGGATGGTGCGTCCGCTCCTTCGGAGTCCACTGCAGGGCCGAAGGGCGACGGCGTGTCCGCAGCGAGTGCCACAAGGTACGGCTTGATGGGGCTGGGGAACGAGAGGTCGAAGGAATGTCCGTCGTACACGGGGTCAAAGCTGCGGTTCGACAGGAAGGCCAGGAACTTCCCGTCAGGGGTGAAGGCCGGGGACTGGTCGCAGAAACGGCCATCGGTGACGTCCACCGGGGCGGCATCCGGCGTTGCCACGTTGGCCAGCCGCAGCCGGCTGCGGGAACCAAAGGACGTGACCGGCTCCGACCAAACGAGCCATCGCGAATCCGCTGACCATGCAAGATCTGCCACGGTCCCTTCACCAATGCTTGCTACCAGGGCCAGTTCACCGGTCCGGGTGTCCGCTATGTACACCTCGCCAAACGAGGTGCCCACAGCGATCCTCTGCCCGTCCGGGCTCGTTTCCAGTGCGCTGGCACGGGACGTTCCCGGGAAGTCGATGCGGTCTGTGGCGTCTTCCTGCGCGCCACCTGCCTGGGCATCCGCAGCGGTGGCACCGGAGTCTGGGGCGACGTCGGCCTGCTCGTCCGTGGCATGGGTCCCGGCGTTGCTGCTGCCGCCCATGATGGCGGCGCCGGCGGCCGGAACCGGCTGTGGCAGCGCCACGGTTTCTTCGTGTTCCGCTTTATCCGTGTGCCCGGCCGCGGCTCCCTGCCCCGCAGAAAGGGTGCTGCGGGCGCCGGCCCCGCCGGCCGCGGCGGCGTGCGGTACGGGCGCAGCAATGTCCTTGATGTACAACGCCTCCGCGCCATCATGGTCTGCAATGTAGGCGATCCGGCCCTCGCCAAGCGGCCTGGGCAGCCGGGCACGGACACCGGGGGTGGCCTCGATGATGCGGGATGGGCCGTCCTTGTGCCGGAGCCAGTGGATGGTGCCATGGGCTTCCACTGCACTGGCCGAACCGGTGGCGTCCGGCACCACCGCACCGAGGTGCTTGCTGGTCTTGAGCAGGGCGGGACGCCGGGACTGGGATGCAGAGCCGAGGGTGATGTCCAGCCGCACCGCATCGGAACCCAGGTCGTGGAGCACCCACAACTCGCCGGCGGACTCGAAAATCACGCGCGTGCCGTCCGTCGCTGCGTGGCGGACGTAGAAGTCTTCATGGTCGGTATGCCGGCGCAGGTCCTTCCCGTTGGGAAGGACCGAGTACAGGTTGCCGTAGCCTTCGTGGTCCGACAGGAAAGCGATCCGGCCGCCCACCCACATGGGATCGGCGAGGTTGCCGTCAACGTCCGGGAGCAGGCGCTCGAACTCACCGTTGCCGTCCGTGTCGATCCACAGCTTTCCTGCAGTGCCGCCGCGGTAACGCTTCCACCAGGCCGGTTCGCGGGACAGCACGCTGCCTACCACCACGGGGCGTTCGTCGCCCACTTCAGGGCCGAACGCCACGGACTCAACCGGCCCGAAAGGTAGCTCTTCAGCCCAGCCGCCCTCAAGCGGCACGCTGTAAGCGTGCGTGTGCCTGCTTTCGGCCTGGCGGAAAGCGCTGGTGACCACCACCGAACCGTTAGCGGTGAAGCCCTTGACCCTTGTGGTGCTGTGGCCGAAGTACGTCAGCTGCCGGTACCCGCCGCCGTCGACCTCTGCCGATACCACCTCGGGCGCCGTTCCCTGGACCACGGTCCACACCAGCCGCTTTCCGTCGGGTGTGAAACGGGGGTTGCGGGCCGGCAGTTGGAGCGCGGAAACACGCCAGGCGCGGCCGCCACCCAGGGGCGCGATCCACACGTCGTCCTCGGCCACGAAAGTGACCAGGTCGCCATGCAAATGCGGGAAACGGAAGTAGCTCGAAAAGGTCATCGTTTGATCATAGTCAACCCTTCAGCGGCCGCAGGGAGGCGCCTCGGGGGGACGTGGCGTGGTGAGATGGAGCATGCGCATCATCATCGCCGGGGCCTCCGGGCTGATCGGCACCTCCGTGGCAGCAACCTTCCGGAACGCCGGGCACGACGTCGTGTCCCTGGTCAGGCGAAAACCTGCTTCCGCATTGGAAATCCGCTGGGACCCTGCGGCCGGTGAGTTGGACCCCGGTGCGCTGGAAGGGGCGGACGCGGTGGTGAACCTCGCCGGCGCCGGCATCGGCGACAGGCCCTGGACCCGCAAGCGCGTGGAGGAGCTTTTCCGCTCCCGGGTGGGCTCCACGCGCACCCTCACCTCAGCGATGCGCCGGCTGGATTCGCCGCCGCGCACCTTCATCAGCCAGTCCGCCTCCGGATACTACGGCGACGCCGGCAACACCGTGCTTCGGGAGGATGCGCCGCCGGGGTCGGGTGTCTTGTCACGGATCTGCGTGGAGTGGGAGGAGGCTGCACGTACTGCCCCGGACAGCGTGCGCGTGGTGATTCCGCGGACGGGCGTGGTCCTCAGCCGTAAAGGCGGAGCCATGGGCAGGCTGCTGCCACTCATGCGCCTGGGCGTGGGCGGGCCCCTGGGGAACGGCCGCCAGTACTGGCCCTGGGTCACGCTGCCGGACGTTTCCGCCGCGTTCCTCTTCCTGCTGGAGTCAGGTTCCAGTGGTCCCGTCAACCTGTGCGCTCCGGAAGACTCCGACGTCAACGCACTGGTGGCTGCACTGGCCCGCGCCCTGCACCGGCCTGCCGTCCTTCGCGTCCCTGCGCCGGTCTTGCGCCTGGTGATGCGGGAACTGGCGGAGGAGCTCCTTCTCTCCAGCCAGCGCATGGAACCGGCGGTGCTCAGGGACGCCGGCTTCACGTGGCAGCATCCCACGCTGGCGCAGGCGGCTGAATGGGTTGCCGGCGCAGAAGGGACCGCAGGCAAGGAAAACGCGGGCCTGGGATAGCACCTTGCGTTGCAGGCGCCAGGCCCAGCGCGTACCTACGCGGGGCTGCAGCGGGATCAGCCCCCGGCAAGGATGTCGCTGATCCGCCACGTGCCGTCAACGGCCGTGAGCACCAGCTTGAGCCGCCGCGGTTCGCTGGCCGGGCCAACACCGACGACGGCACCCTGGCTGTCCATTTCCTTATAGGTGGAGGAGGCGGAGACAACGCGCACCACGGCGTGCGTGTGCGTTGCGCCTTCCTCTGCCTCGACATCCGTGAGCGTGCTTGAGAATCCGGCGAGGACACGGCCGGACGCGAGCAGCTGATCGGCTGTTTGCCCGTCGGCGTTCGCGGCGCCTGACCCTTCCGCGTTCACTTCCTTGAGCAGTTCCAGGTCTCCGCTGCTGAAGGCCCGGTCCCGCAGGGCAGCGAGGCCACGGACAGCAGCAACGGGATCGCGCGCCTGCGCCTGCTGCCTCAGACCGGCAAGGCCTGCATCCCCCTCGGCATCGGCTGTGTGCGCCGGCGCCGGCACCGCGGCGTCACCATGGACGTAACCCGTTCCTTCCACCGCGGCTGCCGCTGGGCGCGGTTCAGCGCCGGCAGGTTCGGGCGGGAAACCTCCGACTCCGGAGAACCACCAGACGCAGGCGGCCGCCGCGGCCACGGCGGGAGGGATAACGTAACGTACCGCCACTGGACGTCCGGACCAAAATTTCCGAGGCAGCGTGGGCGTCCTCTTGCCTGCGTGCTTTCCATGGGCAGCCGGACGACCGTTGCCGGAACGCGGGAAGGGGATCCCCGCCGCCGGCACGGACGCCTTGACGAAGAGGGCAGGAACCCAGGGGATACGGGACCAGGGCAAGGTGGCGATCCTCCTGCCTGCAACCCGCAGTTTTTCGGCCGCTGCCCTGCGCCGGGACGGCGCCGGGACCTGCCGTCGGGTTAACAGCTCAGGAATCACTGTGGGATGCACCGACGCCGCCAGGTCCAGCGGTTCCGGTGCGGCGCTGCGGTACACCGCCGTTGCCAGCGCCGCGGCAGCAGGCCGCCCCCGCCGTTCCTCACTGAGGCCCGCTTCGAGGGCAGCGGCCAGCTCCCGCGGGACCTCCGGAACCAGGAGGGACAGGGGCGGCCGGTCTGCTGTCCGGCCCGGCACTCTGCCGGTGAGGCAGAACCAGCCGAGCGCCGCCGTCGAGTAGACATCCCTCTCCGGCTGGAGCCCGCGCACCGCATCAAGCGGGGCGGGATCGACGAAGCCCGGCGTTCCTGAAGCGTCGCCTCCGGCAGGCTCACCCAGCATCCGGGCGATGCCGAGGTCGGACAGCATCGGTTTGCCCTGGCCGGTGAACAGGACGTTTCCGGGCGAAATGTCGGAGTGGGTGAAGCCGTTGCCATGCAGGTATGCCAGCACCTGGGCGATGGGAGTCAGCACAGTTACTGTTTCGCCCACGCTCAACCTGCCCCGGCTGGACAGCAGGCCCGCGAGGGAGCCACCGGAGGCGTACTCCATCACCAGCGCCGCGCCTCCTTCGAGGGACCCTGACAGGCCGACCACGTCATGTGCTCTGACCAGGTGCGGATGGTCCAGGACGGACAGGATCCGGATCTCACGGCGCACAGCATCCGGGGACAGCCGCTGGGTACACCTGGCCCTGCCGGCGGCGGGCGGAAAGCACTTCAGGGCGACTTGCCGGCCGGTTTCCTGGTCCGTGCCGAGCCAAACGGTAGCGCTCCCGCCGCGGCCCAACTGCCGGCCAACGGTGAAGCCGGGCACCTCGGGCGCCTTCACATCTTCCATAGGTCATGTTTAGCCGAATCCGGCTTCGCCTGCAGAAGTTATCCACAGGGTGGCGGTGACGCTCCAAACCACCTCGAGGCCTGCCGTCACCTGTCGGTTGTGACCGGGTGAGCTTAAGCACTAAACCGGGTACGGGAGGCCAGGAGGTCTA
Organism: Pseudarthrobacter phenanthrenivorans Sphe3; assembly: GCF_000189535.1. Classification (NCBI taxonomy): domain Bacteria; kingdom Bacillati; phylum Actinomycetota; class Actinomycetes; order Micrococcales; family Micrococcaceae; genus Pseudarthrobacter; species Pseudarthrobacter phenanthrenivorans. The sequence goes on along the minus strand of NC_015145.1, from coordinate 1,690,539 downwards.
AGCTGGATGCCATGACTCTTGAGTTTTCACAGCTGGGTCTTGCTCCTGATTTCGTCGACTACACCCGTGGTTGGGAAATCCAGAGTGAACTCCACGACAAGGTAGTCGCCGGGCTGGCCCCAAGCACCGTCCTCCTCCTGGAACACTCCCCGGTATATACGGCCGGGAAAAGGACCGAGGATCATGAGCGGCCATTCGACGGCACACCGGTGGTCCCGGTGGACCGGGGCGGCAAACTGACCTGGCATGGTCCCGGCCAGCTGGTGGGATACCCCATCATCAAGCTGAAGAACCGGGCAGGCATCCGTGACTACGTGGAACGCCTGGAGTCCGTGATCATCGCCGTCCTCGCCGACTACGGCATCAACGCCGTCCGCATCAAGGGACGGGCCGGCGTCTGGATCACCTCAGACAGCAAGGGCCCGGACCGGAAGATCGCTGCCATCGGGATCCGCGTGCACGAAGGCGTCACCATGCACGGCTTCGCCATCAACTGCAACAACGATCTTTCCCCTTACGCGCAAATCATTGCCTGCGGGATCACCGATGCCGGCGTGACAACGATCGCCCAGGAAACCGGCCGTGATATTGCCCCGGCCCACCTCGTTTCCCGGATCACTGAAGAACTGCGCAAGAATGAAGACGCCCTGGTCGCTACCCCCGAAGGAGCATTACTGTGACATTGGCACCTGAAGGCCGGAAGCTGTTGCGCGTTGAGCAGCGTAATGCTGCTGTTCCGGTGGAGCGGAAGCCGGAGTGGATCAAGGCCAAGGTCCAGATGGGCCCGGAGTTCGTGGGCTTGAAGAACCTGGTCAAGAAAGAGGGCCTGCACACGGTGTGTGAGGAGGCCGGTTGCCCCAACATTTTCGAGTGCTGGGAGGACAAGGAAGCCACGTTCCTGATCGGCGGGTCCGAGTGCACGCGGCGGTGTGATTTCTGCCAGATCGATACCGGCAAGCCCTCCCCGGTGGACATGTTCGAACCGACCAAGGTGGCCCGCTCCGTGCAGTCCATGCAGCTGCGCTACGCCACCGTCACCGGCGTGGCCCGCGACGACCTCGCCGATGAGGGCGTGTGGCTGTACGCCGAGACGGTCCGGAAGATCCACGAGCTGAACCCCGGCACCGGGGTGGAGCTGCTGATCCCGGACTTCTCCGGCAAACCCGAACACATCAAGGCGATCTGCGATTCCAGGCCGGAGGTGTTCGCGCACAACGTCGAGACCGTGCCACGGATCTTCAAGCGGATCCGGCCCGCGTTCCGCTACGAGCGGTCCCTGGATGTGATCACGCAGGGCCGGGACCTGGGCATGGTGACCAAGTCCAACCTGATCCTGGGCATGGGCGAAACCCGGGAAGAAATCAGCGAGGCCCTGAAGGACCTGCATGAGGCCGGGTGTGACCTGATCACCATCACCCAGTACCTCCGCCCGTCCGAGCGGCACCTGCCGGTGGACCGGTGGGTCAAGCCCCAGGAATTCGTGGACCTGCAGCACGAGGCCGAGGAGATCGGCTTCCTCGGCGTCATGTCCGGGCCCCTGGTCCGTTCCTCCTACCGGGCCGGCCGGCTCTGGGCCACCGCCATGCGCAAGAAGGGCCGGGACATCCCTGCCGAACTCGCCCACATCGCCGACGGTATCCAGGACTCCGGCACCACCCGCCAGGAAGCCAGCACCCTGCTCGCCGCCCACTCCTGACCGCCAACGCATCGTCCTGGAAGGGCCGGCACCGGAAGACTCCGGTGCCTGCCCTTCCGCTTTGGTCACGTAGAATTGAGGCACTATGGCGAAATCCCCTGATTCCAGCAACTCCACTCCGGCTGCCTCCGGCACCCCGAAGCGTGGCCTGTTCTCCCGCAAGCCCAAAGAGGCAAAGGTCAAGAAGCCGAGCCGGCTCAAGCAGATCGGCGAAGTCTTCACCATGACCCGCCGCCACGACCCCATGGTCCCGTGGCTGATGCTTCTGGTCTTCCTTGGCGTTGTGGCTGTCAGCTTCCTGGTGGGCTTCTGGCTGGACAACTGGATCACGGGCCTGATCATCGGCATTCCGCTGGGCCTGCTGGGCGCCACATTCATCCTGTCCCGCCGGGCAGAGCGGGCGGCATTCGCGCAGATCGAGAACCAGCCCGGCGCCTCCGGTGCAGCCCTGGGTACCCTCCGCCGCGGCTGGATCACCGAGGAACAGCCTGTTGCAGTCAACCCCCGTACGCAGGACGCCGTGTTCCGCGCCATCGGCCGTCCCGGCGTCGTCCTTGTCAGTGAAGGCCCCAGCCACCGCGTGAAGCCGCTGCTGGAAGCCGAGCGCAAGCGGCTTGCCCGCATCCTGCCCAACGTCACCGTGCACGTGATTGAAAGCGGCCGCGGCGAAGGCCAGGTGCCCCTCAGCGAGGTGGCCAAGAAGATGGGCAAGCTCAAGAAGGAACTCACCAAGCTGGAGGTGAACGCCGTGTCCAAGCGGATCGCTTCGCTGGGTAACCGGCTCCCCATTCCCAAGGGCATTGACCCGTACAAGGCGCGTCCCAACCGCGGACGCTAGTTTTGGACCCCGCCCCGGTTCCGGCTACTGCCGGCGGCCGGGGCGTTTTCTTTGCAGCCCACAGGGGCAGGACAGGATATTTTTGTGACCTTTAAGAACGCAGTGCTCCGCGCCTTCAGGATCCTTGCCGTCGCGGAAGCCTTCAGCTGGGCGGCGCTCCTGATCGGCATGTACTTCAAATGGATCGCCGGCACCACGGAGCTCGGCGTACAGATCGCCGGACCAATCCATGGCGCGTTGTTCGTAGGTTACGGCCTCGCGGCCCTGGCGCTCTGGCGGCTGCAGCGCTGGCCGTTCGTGGTGGCCCTGTTCGCGGGCCTCTCGGCCGTCTTCCCGTTCGCCACCATCCTGTTTGAGCGGTGGGCAGATAAGCGCGGGCACCTTACCGCCGCAGGGGCAGCAACCGGCGCCGCAGCTGTCCCGGAATCAAGCTCGGTTTAGCTCGCGCGCACGTGCGCCGGCTGCCGGCCTAGCGCCGCAGCAGCAGCGTGTTCATTGCCTTGTCATGGAGTCCGCGCTGGTCAGGATCGAAAATGACGGCGGGAACCACCAGGCAGAGCAGCACTGACCTCACCAAGGCAGCCAGGGGGCCGGGGGCCCCGCCGCCGGCCCGGACCACGTGGATTCCCATTGCCCGGTGGCCGATGCTGTAGCCAAGGGTTCCGATCAGGAGGATCTGTTCGATGGCGAAGACAGCCAGGGTTGCCCACGAATTGCCGCCGAAAGCGAAATTGCTGATCAGCAGTGCGATGGCCCAGTCGATCATGATTGCCGCTATTCTGCGGCCAGCCCGGGCGATGGAGCCCGGCCCTGACTCCGGCAAGCCCAGCCGCTCCCCCGGATACTTGGATATGCCTGAGGTGTCGGGGCCGGAGAGCCAGGAGCCGATGTCTTTGCGATCTACCACCGTCCAAGCTTAGCGACTTCCCGCAGCCCACACTGTGGATGGGGTTAGACCACAGTGTGGACAGAAGATACCGTTGCCATATCAGGGCATTCTGTAACCTGCCCGAAACAATGCGGACACGGACGGGAAATGCCGTGTCCATAGGCTGTTACCAGTTTCAAGCAACCGAGCAGCAAGCAGTACAGCAGCTATTAAGAGCAGGGTACTCACAGCAGGGAAACACAGGATGTTTCCCTGCCTTCGGATTGCGCTGGACCAGATGGCTTGCACGCCAGCTATTTACATATGCGTTAGGAGCATAGATGTTCAAGACTGCGGACGAAGTCCTCAAGTTCATCAAAGACGAAGATATTAAGTTCGTCGACATCCGTTTCACCGATCTTCCGGGCGTCCAGCAGCACTTCAACGTCCCCGCCAAGAGCGTTGACGCTGACTTCTTCATCAACGGCCAGCTCTTCGACGGATCCTCCATCCGCGGTTTCCAGGGCATCGCAGAATCCGACATGCAGCTCATCCCGGACGTCACCACGGCCTTCCTGGACACCTTCCGCATGGAGAAGACCCTCGCGCTGAACTTCTCGATCGTCAACCCGCGCACCGGCGACCCGTACCACCGCGACCCCCGCGGCGTAGCCGAAAAGGCTGAAGCGTACCTGGCGTCCACCGGCATCGCCGACACCGCGTTCTTCGCTCCCGAAGCTGAGTTCTTCGTGTTCGACAACGTCCAGTACCAGTCCTCCCCGCAGGGCAGCTTCTACAAGATCGACTCCGAAGAAGCCCACTGGAACACCGGCCGCGAGGAAGAGGGCGGAAACCTCGGCTACAAGACCCCCGTCAAGGGCGGTTACTTCCCGGTCTCCCCCACCGACAAGCAGGCCGACCTGCGCGACGCCATGTGTGTTGCACTGGACGAGGCCGGCCTTGAGGTCGAGCGCAGCCACCACGAAGTTGGATCCGCCGGCCAGGCTGAGATCAACTACAAGTTCACCACGCTGACCCACGCTGCCGATGACCTGCAGAAGTTCAAGTACGTCATCAAGAACACCGCAGATGCCTGGGGCAAGTCCGTGACCTTCATGCCGAAGCCCGTCTTCGGTGACAACGGCTCCGGCATGCACTGCCACCAGTCGCTGTGGAACGGCGGCGAGCCGCTGTTCTACGACGAGAAGGGTTACGCCGGCCTGTCCGACACCGCCCGCTGGTACATCGGCGGCCTGCTCAAGCACGCCTCCGCCGTCCTGGCGTTCACCAACCCGACGGTGAACTCCTACCGCCGCCTGGTCAAAGGCTTCGAAGCTCCGGTCAACATGGTCTACTCGCAGGGCAACCGCTCCGCCGGTATCCGTATCCCCATCACGGGCTCCAACCCCAAGGCCAAGCGCATCGAGTTCCGCGCACCGGACCCCTCCTCCAACCCCTACCTGGCCTTCGCCGCCCAGCTGATGGCCGGCATCGACGGCATCCGCAACCGCATCGAGCCACCGGCACCGATCGACAAGGACCTCTACGAGCTCCCCGCCGAGGAAGCCAAGGACATCCCCAAGGCTCCGGGCACCCTCGAGGAAGCCCTTGAGGCCCTGCGCGAGGACAACGAGTTCCTCCAGGCCGGCGGCGTGTTCACCCAGGACCTGATCGACACCTGGATCGAGTACAAGTACGAGAACGAGATCCGCCCGCTGTCCCTGCGCCCGAACCCCTACGAGTTCGAGCTCTACTACGGCGTCTAGTCTGCTGCCTGCCCGCAGGAAGAACTGAGACTGCAAAAGGCGGCCACCGGTTACCCGGTGGCCGCCTTCTGCATGTCTGGAAAGACGTTGCAGGTGGAGGCCCGGCTCCAGACGTGCTGAGACCGGGAGCCGGACCCCCTGACGAATGCCCCCCGGGTTGAAGGCTGATTCAGCCTTCCCCCCAACAAGGTTGAGAAACACCGCCAATCCACATGATCGGGCAATCGCTTTCTCAGTGCAAACGGCGGCGCGGCGCCGTTAGCCTCATTCCGGTGCTGTAAACCGGCAAAACATGATCCGCTGCGGCCCTGCCGAACCTCCGGTGTACCGGCCCCGGTCCACGAACCCTGCCCGGCGGTAGGCAGCGAGGCCCGCCGGGTTCGCCTCGTTGACGGAAAGAACGACGCCGGCCTCCCCCGTGCTGTGCCGCCGCGAAAGTCTTTCGGCGGTTGCCGCAGCCGCTGCAGCGGCGCGTGACCCCAGTCCGGCGCCCTGTTCCCGCCGATCGATCAGGAAGCCCCGGAGGAGCCAGGCGGAATGGTCATCAGGCCAGCCCGCCAGGCGCGCTGCCCCGGTTTGGAGGGTCAGGACACCAACCGCCCGGCCGGCCGCTTCAATGACGTAGGGCCGCCGCGAGTCCTCGGCCAGTCCGGCGAGTGCCATCCGAAGGGGATCGCCGACGAACCGTTCCTGTCCGGGGGCAAGTTCCAGGGACGCCACGGCTCCGAGCTGGATGGCCCGGGCATCGTCGTCCACGTCCCTGAGCGGGATCAGCCAAACGCTCCGGTCCATGCTTCTCAGGATTGGGGGCCGGCAGAATTTCCGCCGGCCGCTGATTCAGCAGGCGGACCGGCCGGATCCATCCACATCACTTCCCAGAGGTGGCCGTCCGGGTCCTGGAAGCTGTGGTTGTACATGAATCCGTAGTCCTGGGGTTTCTCGGACGGGGACCCGCCGGAGGCCAGCGCGGTCCGGACGGCCTCATCCACTGCCTCCCGGCTGTCCACGGAATAGGCGATGATCGTCTCGGCGGAGCCCTTGCTGTCCGCGACGTCCTTGGAGGTGAAGGTCTTGAAGAAGGATTCCACGAGGAGCATGACGTAGGCGTTCTCGTTGATGATCATGCAGGTGGCATTCTCGTCGGTGTAGTCCGGGTTGAAGGAAAAGCCAAGGGCCGTAAAGAAGTCCACGGAGCGTTTCAGGTCTTTGACGGGCAGGTTGAAATAGATTTGGGTAGCCATGGGCTCAAAGTAGCACCGGCCTTTGCCTGGTGTCAGCCGTTCCCCGCCATCGTGAGGGAGGCGTCCTGTCCGCCGGTCGCTGCTACTGCCCGTAAAAAACCCGCTCGAAGACTGCCCTGGCCCGCCTGCTGACGCGCAGGTAGTCCTCCTCCAGCACCGCTGCCTGGCCGGGCTCGTACCCGCACCAGCGTGCCACGGCTTCGAGGTCACGCCGTGAGGACGGGAGCAGGTCGGAGGCCTTGCCGCTCCAGATCACGTTGGCGGACCGGATGCGGCTGGCGAGCCGCCATGCGCGGGCCAGCAGGTCGGCATCGGCCCGGGCCAGCAGGCCAAGCCCGGCAGCGGCTTCCAGTGCGGGCAGCGTGGAGGTTGTCCGCAGTTCCGGGTTCTTTCCGGCGTGCTGAAGCTGCAGGAGCTGGACCAGCCATTCCACGTCGCTCAGCCCGCCGCGGCCCAGCTTCAGATGACGCGCGGGGTCGGCTCCCCGGGGCAGGCGTTCAGACTCCACGCGTGCCTTGATCCGCCTGATTTCGCGCACGTCCGTTTCGGATACCGACTGGGGATATCTGATGGGATCAATGAGTTCCAGAAAGTCCTTGGCCAGCTCGTCGTTACCGGCCATGGGGCGTGCCCGCAAGAGTGCCTGCGCCTCCCAGATGAGGGACCAGCGCCGGTAGTACTCCGCGAAGGAGTCAAGGGAACGGACCATGGCGCCGTTCTTGCCCTCCGGCCGCAGGTCCGCGTCCATCTGCAGGACCCGCTCAGCCATGATGGCCGGCTTCAGGGGCTGGGTCAGCAGCGTGGAAACCTTCGCCACGATCCGGGCTGCCTGGTCCTGGGCCTCTTCCTGGCTGAAGCCGGGCAGCGCCCTGTGCACGTACATCACATCCGCGTCCGAACCGTAGCCGATCTCGCGGCCGCCCTGCCTTCCCATGGCTACCACCAGCACCGCTGTCTTGAGGGGACCGTTGGCGGAGACAATGCCTTCGGCCACCCGCAGGGCACCAAGGACCGCAGCCCGGTCGTTGTCCGCCAGTGCCAGCCCCACCTGGTCCTGGTCCAGCAGGCCCGCCGAGTCCGCGATGGCGATCCGGAGGATCTCCCGGCGCCGGATCAGGCGGATCAGGCGCATGGCGCTTTCCGGGTCCTCATGCCGGGACATCTTGGAAGTGATCTCCTGCCACTGCGCCTCGAAACCCACCGGCGCCAGGTCCTTGTCCTGGCCCAGCCAGGCCACCGACTCGGGCGATACCTCAAGCAGGTCCGCAATCAGCCTGGAGTTGGAGAGCATGTGGCACAGCCGCTCTGCGGCGGCGTTGGAATCCCGCAGCAGCCCCAGGTACCAGTGCGTGGTGCCCAGCGCCTCGCTGACCCGGCGGAAGGCGAGCAGGCCGGCGTCGGGATCTACGCCCTCGGCCAGCCAGTCCAGCAGGACCGGCAGCAACTGCCGCTGGAGTGCCGCGCGGCGGCTCACCCCGGCGGTCAGGGCCTCGATGTGGCGCATGGCACCCTGCGGATCCCGGTATCCCAGCGCTGCGAGCCGGCCCTGGGCCGCCTCCGGTGACAGCCTGGCGTCCTCACTGCTGAGCTTGGCGGCGCTGTTGAGCAGGGGACGGTAGAAAATCCGCTCGTGCAGTTCGCGGACGGACCGCTTGGTCTTCTGCCACGTCGCCAGCAGCGCGTCCGGATGCGGCCGCTCGGTGGAGAACGGGCCGAGCACTGCTTTGGCAAGCGACCGGAGGGCAGGCTCCGCCACCGGCATCAGGTGCGTCCTGCGCAGCTGGAACAGCTGGATCCGGTGTTCCAGCAGGCGCAGGTACCGGTAGGCGTTGTCGAAGGCGGCAGCATCCGAGCGGCCGATATACCCGCCGGCGGACAGGGCAGCGATCGCGGACGTGGTGTCACGCCGTCGGAGTGTTTCGTCCGCTTTGCCGTGGACCAGCTGAAGCAGCTGGACCGTGAACTCGACGTCCCGCAGCCCGCCGCGGCCCAGCTTGATTTGCCGCTGTTCCTCGGCGGGCGGGATATGTTCGGTGACGCGCCGGCGCATCGCCTGCACTGATTCCACAAAACCGTCCCGGCTCGCCGAACTCCAGATCAGCGGAGCGACTGCCTCCTCGTAGCGGCGTCCCAGGTCGGCGTCCCCGGCGATGGTGCGTGCCTTCAGCAGTGCCTGGAACTCCCAGCTTTCCGCCCAGCGCGCATAGTAGGTCTCATGGGACGCGAGGGTGCGTACCAGCGGGCCCGACTTTCCTTCAGGCCGAAGGTTCGCGTCCACTTCCCAGAGTCCCGGTTCCCGGGCCACCGAAGAAATGGCGCGGGAGATTCCGCTGGCCAGGGCGGTGCCCACCGTGTTGGCGCGCGCATCGTCCAAGCTGCCGGGGTCCACCACATAGATGACGTCGACGTCGGAGATGTAGTTCAGCTCGCGGGCGCCGCATTTGCCCATCCCGATGACGGCCAGGCCTACACCGGCCACGTCGTCAGCGCCGTACTGCTCCCCTGCTTCTGCGCGTGAGACTGCGAGTGCCGCCTCGATCGCTGCGCCGGCAAGGTCGGCGAGTTCGCCGCCTACTGACGGCAGGAAATCCAGCGGATCGGCGGCACAGAGATCCTTGACGGCCAGGTCCACCACTCCCCGGCGGTAGGCCGTGCGGAGGGCGGCGTAGGCCTCTGCGCCTGTCAACGCTGCCACCGGACGTGCTGCCCGGGGGTCGGCGCCCACCGACCGCAACAGCGCGTCGCGCAGGTCGGCAGGATCGGACTGCAGCGGCTCCGGGCTGGCGTGGACGCGGAACGCTTCCAGGTGCTCGGGGTGCCGGATCAGGAACTCGCCCAACGCCTCGGAGGCTCCGAGGACGCGGAACATCGGCTCGCTGATGTCAGGATCGGCTGCGGCCAGCTCCCGGAGGTCCGGATGCTTTTCAATCAGGCGCACCAGGGACTGGAGGGCGGTGTCCGGGCTTGCCGCCATCTGCAGGCCCGCGAACAGCCGGTCCCGGTCCAGCCCCTCAAGCTCCGGGGCAGCAAGGAACCGCTCGCCCTTATCAAGGTCGCTGAAACCGGCCGCAATCAGGCGGCGCGCCAGGCTCACGCCCGTTCCCTAGAGGATGCCGAGGTTGCGCTGCAGCTCGTAGGGCGTCACCTGCAGGCGGTAGTCCTGCCACTCCGCACGCTTGTTGCGCAGGAAGTGCTCGAAGACCTGCTCGCCCAGGATCTGGGGCATCAGTTCCGAGTCCTCCATGGTCCGGATGGCGTCATGAAGGCTGGCCGGCAGCGGATCATGGCCCATGGCGCGGCGTTCTGCCGAGCTCAGCGACCACACATCGTCCTCGGCCGCTGCGGGCAGGTCGTAGCCTTCCTCAATGCCCTTCAAACCTGCCCCCAGCAGGACGGCGTAGGCCAGGTACGGGTTCGCGGCGGAATCGATGCCGCGGTATTCGATCCGGGCGGACTGGCCCTTGCCCGGCTTGTACAGCGGAACCCGGACCAGGGCCGAACGGTTGTTGTGGCCCCAGCTCAGGTAGCTCGGAGCCTCGCCGCCGCCCCACAGCCGCTTGTAGGAATTCACGAACTGGTTGGTCACCGCCGTGAACTCGGGCGCGTGCTTCAGGATGCCTGCGATGAACTGGCGGGCGGTCTTGGACAGCTGGAATTCCGCGCCCGCTTCATAGAACGCGTTGGTGTCGCCTTCGAACAGCGAGAAGTGGGTGTGCATGCCGGAGCCGGGGTGGGCGGTGAAGGGCTTGGGCATGAACGTGGCGTAAGTACCCTGCTGCAGGGCGACTTCCTTGATGACGGTGCGGAACGTCATGATGTTGTCAGCCGTCTGCAGGGCATCGGCGTAGCGCAGGTCGATCTCGTTCTGGCCAGGCCCCGCCTCGTGATGGCTGAATTCAACCGATATGCCCACAGATTCGAGCATGGTTACGGCGGTCCGGCGGAAGTCCTGGGCTACGCCGCCGGGAACGTGGTCGAAGTAGCCGCCCTCGTCCACGGGTACCGGTGCGCCGTCCGGCCCCGGTTCCTGCGACTTGAGGAGATAGAACTCGATTTCGGGATGCGTGTAGCAGGTGAATCCCATGTCCGCTGCCTTGGCGAGCGTCCGCTTCAGGACGTTGCGGGGGTCGGCGGCAGACGGTTCGCCGTCGGGCGTAAGAATGTCGCAGAACATGCGGGACGTCTGTTCGGTTTCACCGCGCCACGGCAGGATCTGGAAGGTGGAGGGATCCGGCTGGGCCAGCATGTCGGATTCGAAGACGCGGGCAAGGCCTTCGATAGCGGAACCGTCGAAGCCCAGGCCCTCATCGAAGGCACCCTCGACTTCGGCGGGGGCGAGGGCTACGGACTTGAGCGAACCCACGACGTCGGTGAACCACAGGCGCACGAAACGTACGTCGCGCTCTTCGATTGTGCGCAGGACAAACTCTTGCTGGCGGTCCATGATGGCCTCTTCTCCGGTCAACGTCCATGCTCCGGGGTCCGCAGAGGGGGAAAGCCGGCAGCAGTTCACCAACACTGTACTAAGCATTCGGCGCCGATGCTGGAGCCTGCGCCGCGCGTAACACAGCGTTAACACCTTCCTGCCGGGTTTCGGCTCCGGAGCGCGCCTCCGCCGCTCCCGGGGACGCGCTCCGGAGCCGTCCTATGACACGTATCACCACTGGCGGTGATCGCCGCCGGTAGCTAGGACGGCCGGTACCGCACTACGCTCATGCCATGGCCTCAAGCAACAGCCCCGACTCCAGCATGTCCGCCGATGTCCCCGCTCCCTACGGCAGCGGGCCCGGGCAGGCTGCTGCGTCTGCTGCCGAACGGAAGCCTGCGAAGGTCCGCATCCACCACCTTCAGCAGGCAAAGAGGGACGGGACCAAGTTCGCGATGCTGACTGCCTATGAGCAGTACACGGCGGAGATCTTCGACGCCGCGGGGATCGAGGTGCTCCTGGTGGGCGATTCGGCGTCGAACAACGTGTTCGGCAATGAAACCAGCCTGCCGGTGACCGTGGACGAGCTGCTCCCGCTGTGCAGGGCCGTGGCGCGGTCCGCCAAGCGCGCGCTGGTGGTAGCCGACCTGCCGTTTGGCAGTTATGAGGTTTCCCCCGAGCAGGCCGTTGCCGCGGGCGTTCGCTTCCTCAAGGAAGGCCTGGCCCACGCCGTCAAGATCGAGGGCGGCAAGTATTACGCACCGACCGTAAAGGCTATGGTGCAGGCCGGGATTCCGGTGATGGCGCACATCGGTTTCACCCCGCAGAGCGAGCACGCGCTGGGCGGGTACCGCGTCCAGGGCCGCGGCGACGACGCACAGCGGTTGATTGACGACGCCGTCGCGCTGGCTGAAGCGGGAGCCTTCAGCGTGCTGATGGAAATGGTCCCGGCGGAAACTGCGGCCGCGGTGGACGCCGCGGTCACGGTCCCCACCGTCGGCATCGGCGCCGGCAAGGAAACCACGGGCCAGGTCCTCGTCTGGCAGGACATGGCCGGACTGCGCGGCGGGCGGATGGCCAAGTTCGTCAAGCAGTACGCGGACCTGCGCAGCACCCTTTTGGATGCTGCCACCGCCTACGCCGACGACGTCAGGTCCGGTCAGTTCCCCGGGCCTGAACACTCCTTTTAGCGCCAGCGCCGGCCGGCCATACCTGCCAGCAATACCAGCCGGCAGTCACGCCGGCAGTCACCCGACGAAGGGGCGGCGGCACAGCACTCCAGCCCCAAGCGGACTGCCACTCCCGTGCCGTCAGTCGTCGTCGTCCTTTTCCCAGGCCTCGTTGCGCACGCGGACCTTCTCGAGGGCGTGCTCAGCCTCTTCCCTGGTTTTGTAGGGGCCGATCAGCTGACTCCAGTCGGACAGCCGGTCCTCTTCGATCTCATGTGTCCTGACGTTGTACCAGTACTCAGTCATCGTTGCTCCTCCGGCGGGCGGGGAAACAGCAGCGTGATCCGCGTAACTTAAATGCATACGCGGGTCGCGTGCGGCCTCCGGTTGTTAGGCGTTCTGTGGTGCCTTATATGATCAATCTATGCCTTCCCTTGCCTCGACTGCACCCATCGGCACCCTCACCCCGGGAACCATAGGTCCGCAGCGCCCCGTTCCGGCGTCCATCCCGCGGCCGGAGTACGTTGGCAAGCCCGCGCCGGCGAAATTTACCGGTTCCGAGGTGAAGTCTGCCGAGACGATCGAGAAGATCCGGATCGCCGGAAAGATCGCCGCCCAGGCCATCGTCGAAGTCGGGCGGCATATCCGGCCCGGCGTCACCACGGACGAACTGGACAAGGTGGGCCACGAGTTCCTCCTCGACCACCACGCCTACCCGTCCACCCTGGGTTACCGGGGCTTCCCCAAGTCGTTGTGCTCCTCCCTGAACGAGGTCATTTGCCACGGCATCCCGGACAGCACCGTTGTCCAGGACGGCGATATCCTGAACATCGACATCACCGCGTACATCAACGGCGTCCACGGCGACACCAACTACACCTTCCTGGTGGGCGACGTGGACGAGGAATCCCGGCTGCTGGTGGAACGCACGCAGGAGTCGCTGAACCGGGCCATCAAAGCGGTAGCTCCAGGACGGGAAATCAACGTCATTGGCCGCGCCATCCAGTCCTACGCCAAGCGCTTCGGCTATGGTGTGGTGCGTGACTTCACCGGGCACGGGGTTGGCGAAGCGTTCCACACGGGGCTGATCATCCCGCACTACGACGCCGCGCCGGCCTACAACACGGTGATTGAGGCCGGCATGGTCTTCACCATCGAACCGATGCTCACCCTCGGAACCGTGGAGTGGGACATGTGGGCCGATGACTGGACCGTGGTCACGAAGGACCGGAAGCGCACCGCCCAGTTTGAGCACACGCTGCTGGTCACGGACTCCGGCGCGGAAATACTAACCCTGCCCTAGCCTGACGTACTGACCCCGCTTTACCTCCTTCCGGTTCCCACCGGACCTAACACCAGGCCGGCCACCGGCCGCTGCAACCCTGCCCGCCACTGCCACGAACGGAAACCCATTGGCCAAGAAGGACGAGAAACCGCACAAGAACGCCCCGCTGATCGGCATCGATATCGGAGGCACGGGAATCAAGGGCGGCATTGTCGACCTGCAAAAAGGCAAACTGCTGGGCGAACGGTTCCGCGTTCCCACGCCGCAGCCGGCCACGCCGGAAGCGGTCGCCGAGGCAGTGGCACTGGTGGTTTCCGAACTGTCGGCCCGCCCGGAAGCCCCCGCCGCCGGCTCGCCTGTCGGGGTAACCTTCCCCGGCATCATCCAGCACGGCGTGGTCCACTCGGCAGCCAATGTGGACAAGAGCTGGCTCAACACGGACATCGATGCACTCCTGACCGCCCGCCTGGGCCGGCCTGTGGAGGTCATCAATGACGCCGATGCGGCAGGACTTGCCGAAGCCCGCTACGGTGCGGGCGCCGGCGTCAAAGGCACCGTCCTGGTGATCACCCTGGGCACGGGCATCGGCTCGGCCTTCATCTTTGACGGCAAGCTCGTTCCCAACGCCGAACTGGGTCACCTGGAAATCGACGGCCACGATGCCGAGAGCAAGGCATCAGCCGTGGCCCGCGAACGCGACGGGCTCTCCTGGGACGAATACAGTGTCCTCCTGCAGCGGTACTTCTCCCACGTGGAATTCCTGTTCTCGCCCGAACTGTTCATTGTGGGCGGGGGAATCTCCAAGCGGGCGGACGAGTACCTGCCGAACCTTAAGCTCCGGACCCCCATCGTGCCCGCCGTCCTCCGCAACGAGGCCGGCATCGTGGGCGCAGCCATCGAAATCGCGCTGAAGCACAAGCTCGCCAAGTAGCAGTAACCGCCAGGACGCCCCTTGGCGGGGCATCCTGGCGGTTATCCTGTTGCCGTCCAACGGCAAGGTGATGATGCCGGTGGCGGCTGCGGCTTCCCCTCCGCTGCCGCCACCGGAGCCTAGAGTGGGCTCTTCTCGGAGCTCTTGGCGGGCAGGTGACGCGCGTCATCCTCTTCCTGGCGGAGCAGGGCAATTGCCGCTTCGAAGTCTTCAAGCGATTCAAAGGCCTGGTAGACGCTGGCGAACCGGAGGTAGGCGACCTTGTCCAGCTTCTGCAGCGGACCGAGGATGACCAGGCCCACCTCGTGGGCATCGATCTCGGCGGCCCCGGAGGAGCGGATCTGTTCTTCCACTTCCTGGGCCAGCAAAGCGAGGTCGTCCTCGCTGACGGGGCGGCCCTGGCAGGCCTTGCGCACACCGTTGATCACCTTGCTGCGGCTGAAGGGCTCCCCCACGCCGGACCGCTTGATCACGGAGAGGCTGGTGGTTTCCACCGTGGTGAACCGGCGTCCGCATTCGGGGCACTGGCGGCGGCGGCGGATGGCGGAACCGTCATCGGCCATCCGGCTGTCCACCACACGGGAATCGGGATTGCGGCAGAACGGACAATACATCCTGTCTCCCTCTTCCCGTGATCCTGTTCGAAGCTGTGCAGGCGGAACACGTGCAAGCTTGATGGCAGCCAGCACAGGCTGGCCTTTCCAGTTTACGTCCCGGCCCGGGCTAATAACAAGCTTGTAACTACCACATGTTGTGGTGCCTACTACTAGATGCTGGCTTTTTCAGCCGTCACAGCCCCAGGACAGCCGGCTCTCAGGAGAACCGGGCAGTCACGGCATCACCGTGCGCCGGAAGGTCCTCCGCGCCGGACAAGCTCACAATGTGCGTGCTGACCTCGGCCAGCGCCTCCCGGCTGTAGTTAACTACCTGGATGGCCCGCAGGAACGTGGTCACATTCAGGCCCGAGGAAAAAGCTGCCGTGCCGCTGGTGGGCAGCACGTGGTTGGAGCCGGCGCAGTAATCGCCCAGGCTCACAGGGCTGTAGTCCCCCACGAAGATGGCGCCGGCATTCCGGATCCGGGCTGCAACACCGGCAGCGTCCCGGGTCATGATCTCAAGGTGCTCGGCAGCGTAGGCGTCGCAGGCGGCGATGCCCTGCTCCAGGTTGTCCACCAGCACAACTCCGGACTGCGGACCGGACAGGGCTTCGCGGACGCGCGACCCGTGTTTCGTGGCCGCCGCCTGCTGCTCCAGTTCAGTCCGTACAGCGGCCGCCAGCTCCTCGGAATCGGTAATGAGCACCGAGGCGGCCTTGGGATCGTGCTCGGCCTGGCTGATGAGGTCCGCCGCAACAAGGCGGGGCCGGGCTGTGGAGTCGGCCAGAATCGCGATCTCCGTGGTGCCGGCCTCGGAATCGATTCCCACCACGCCCTTCACCAGCCGCTTGGCCGTAGCCACGAAAATGTTGCCTGGTCCTGTCACCACATCCACCGGCTCCAGGGCCGGGCCGGCGTCTGATGCAGCCACGCCGTAGGCGAACGCGGCGATCGCCTGGGCGCCGCCGATGGCATAGACCTCCGTGATGCCCAGCAAGGCTGCGGCAGCAAGGATGGTGGGGTGGGGCAGCCCGCCGAACTCCTTCTGCGGCGGTGAGGCCAGCGCAATGGACTGCACACCGGCAGCCAGCGCCGGAACCACGTTCATGATCACGGAGGACGGGTATACGGCCAGGCCGCCAGGAACGTAGAGGCCAACGCGCGCCACCGGCACCCAGTTCTGGCTCACCAGGGCACCGTCACCGAGCTCGACGTCGATATTGCGCGGGCGCTGGCCGTCCGCAAAACGCCGGGCGCGGCTGATCGATTCCTCCAGCGCACGGCGGACGGACGGGTCCAGCCCGTCCAGCGCGGCGGAGAGGGCGTCCTGCGGAACCAGCGGATGCTCCTGCTGGACGCCGTCGAAGCGGAGGGCCAGTTCGCCCAGCGCCTCGAATCCGCGTTGCCGGACGGCGGAAATGATGTCCAGCACCTTCTCCTCGGCGTCCGCCACGGTGTGGCCCTGGGCGCGGGGCACGGCCGCGCGCAGGCCCGCGAGCGTCAGGCTCCGCCCGCGCAGGTCAACGGTGCGGAAGTCCACGACGGCGGCGGCTGGGCTGGCGGTATTCTCCGAAGAATTGGTCACCCGGCTATTTTACGGTCCCGGCAGGCGCGTAGGGCGCCCCGTGCGCGTCGCCGTCGGGCTTCTTCCCAAGCAGGTGGAGGAGCTCCAGCACGAAGACCGATATGGCAGTTGCGGCCGGCCACAGCAGCAGCACCGGCCAGGCCCGCAGCGAAAACGCGATGCTGGCGTTGGCTGAGGCGTCAACCGCCGGGCCCCAGAGGTGCGCGGCGAGGATGCCGGCCTGCCACGCCAGCACGGCACCAAGCAGGGCGCCAGCCAACCCAAGCACCAGGTCTGCCTGCGGGTCCTTACGTCTCCTGTCCGCCAGGAACACGGCAAGGAGGCACCCTGCGAAGACCAGCAGCCCGGCCAGCGTCAGGTCCCTGGGCAGCCAAACCTCGGGGTTGGTGCCGCTGCCGAAGGCAGGGTCCCTGGTGACCAGGTTCAAACCTCCGGGCGCAAGCAGCCACCAGAGGATTCCCAGCGGAACACCCGCCGCTGCAGGGACTGCGAGCAGGACCCAGGGCAGGCGGGGGCGGGAACGGAGGGCAGCTTTCGTCATGCAACAAACCTTAACAAACGTTCTTCCCCGGGATCGCCGCACCCGTATGCAACGGTTCACCAGCCGGGCCCGGGACCAATACCCTTGAAGGAGAGACACCACCAGCCAGTTCCACCCCGGGAGTTCCTGTGACAGCAAATGACGTGCCGTTCGAGCGGACGTTCAGGGAGATGTTCCGGCGCCATGCTGCCGGCGTCGCCATCATCACGGTGAACTACCAGGACCAGCCATACGGGTTCACGGCAACGTCCGTGGCCTCGCTTTCGGCACAGCCTCCGCGGTTCACGTTCAACATGGCCCGCAGCTCCAGGTCGTGGCCGGCAGTGGCAAACACCACCTACCTGGGAGTGCACATGCTGGGCCTGGAGAACCAGCAGCTTGCTGACCGGTTTGCCGGGGCGGGCAACCGCTTCGAGGGTGACCACTGGGAAGTGGGGCCCCACGGGGTGCCCATACTCAAGGACGTGGCCGGCTGGTTGATCGGCGAGGTGCAGATGCGCCTGTCGTTTGAGAACAACGCTGTTGTGGTGGTCCAGGTGGTGGACGGCCAGGTGGGCGGAGAGGGGTCCCCGCTGCTCTACCATCGCGGCGGCTACAGCCAGCCTGTCCCGCTCGACTACGAGATCTGACAGGTCCCGGCGCTGATGGCGGCCGACGACGGCGGGAGGTTCCGCCGTCGTCCGCCCACCACGGTCAGGCGTCCAGGCAGGCGGGGCCGAGGAGGACTTTCAGGTCACCAAACAGGGACGGGCTTGGGTTCACGCGCAGGTGCACCGGCAGCCCCATGATTTCCGTGCGCGTGTCCCCCTGGAGGTGCAGGCGCACCTCGGAGTTTCCGCGGTGCGTGCGGAGCACGTCGCCAAGCTCGGTAACCACGGCCTCGGTGGCCTTGTGCGTCGGCATGGTGATCACCAGCGGCCCGTTCAGTCCCTCGCTGAGGTCCGGGACGGATAGTTCCATGCAGTTCAGCGTGATGGCGCCGTCGTCGCGCTTCTGCAGCCGGCCCTTGACCACCACAATCAGGTCCTCCGCCAGCACCGACGCGATCGGGCCGTAGACCTGGCCGAAGAACATCACTTCCATGGAACCGCCCAGGTCCTCCACCTCCGCGCGGGCGTAGGCGTTGCCGCTGGCTTTGGCGATGCGCCTGCTCAACGAGGTGATCATGCCGGCGATGGTGATGATGGCACCGTCCTGTGGCCCGTCCTCGCCCAGGACGGAGGTGATGCTCATTTCCGCGTGCTGGCTCAGCAGCCCTTCCAGGCCCTGCAGCGGATGGTCCGAGACGTAAAGGCCCAGCATGTCCCGTTCGAAGGACAGCTTGTCCTTCTTCTCCCATTCCGGCAGGTCAGGGATCTCGATGCTCAGGGAGGACTCGGATTCGGCTTCCTCGAAACCGGCGAAGAGGTCGAACTGTCCGATCGCTTCGTTCCGCTTGAGCGTGATCACGGAATCGATGGCCTCTTCGTGGATCATGGCCAGGGCCCGGCGGTGGTGGCCCAGGGAGTCGAAGGCGCCGGACTTGATCAGCGATTCGATGGTCCGTTTGTTGCAGACCACGGCCGGGACCTTCATCAGGTAGTCCTTGAAGGACGTGAACGCCCCTTCGCTTTCGCGGGCGGCCACCATGGCCTCCACCACGTTGACGCCCACGTTGCGGATTGCGCCCATGCCGAAGCGGATGTCGTTGCCCACGGGCGTGAAGTTCAGGGCGGATTCGTTGACGTCCGGCGGCAGCACCGTGATGCCCATCCGGCGGCACTCGTTCAGGTAAATCGCCGACTTGTCCTTGTCGTCACCCACCGAGGTGAGCAGCGCTGCCATGTATTCGGGGGCGTAGTGCGCCTTGAGGTAGGCGGTCCAGTACGAGATGACACCGTAGGCGGCGGAGTGGGCCTTGTTGAAGGCGTAGTCGGAGAACGGCAGCAGGATGTCCCAGAGGGTTTTGACAGCCTCCATGGAGTAACCGTTGTCCTGCATGCCCTGGGAAAAGCCGGCGAACTGCTTGTCCAGTTCGGATTTTTTCTTCTTGCCCATCGCACGGCGGAGGATGTCTGCCTGGCCCAGTGAGTACCCGGCAAGCTTCTGGGCCACGGCCATCACCTGCTCCTGGTACACGATCAGGCCGTAGGTCCCGCCCAGGATCTCGGAGAGGGGTTCCTCAAGCTCGGGGTGGATGGGAATGACGGGCTGGATGCCGTTTTTCCGCAGCGCGTAGTCCGTGTGCGCGTTGGCGCCCATGGGGCCGGGCCGGTACAAGGCGAGCACGGCCGAAATGTCTTCGAAGTTGTCGGGCTTCATCAGCTTGAGCAGGGACCGCATGGGTCCGCCGTCGAGCTGGAACACGCCCAGGGTGTCGCCGCGGGCCAGGAGCTCGTAGGACGGGGCATCGTCGAGTTCCAGGTTTTCGAGGTCCAGGTCGATGCCGCGGTTCAGCTTGATGTTTTCCAGGGCGTCGGAAATGATCGTCAGGTTCCGCAGGCCCAGGAAGTCCATCTTGATCAGGCCGAGGCCCTCACACGTGGGGTAGTCGAACTGGGTGATGACCTGGCCGTCCTGGATGCGCCGCATGATGGGGATCACATCGATGATCGGGTCCGAGGACATGATCACGCCTGCCGCGTGGACGCCCCACTGCCGCTTCAGCCCTTCAATGCCCAGTGCGGTCTCGAACACCTTGGCCGCTTCCGGGTCCGTGCTGATCAGCTGGCGGAAGTCCCCGGCCTCGCCGTACCGCTTGGCTTCGGGATTCTGGATATCGGCCAGCGGGATGTCCTTGGCCATCACGGCGGGGGGCAGCGCCTTGGTGAGCTGCTCGCCCATGCTGAAGGGGTACCCCAGGACTCGGGATGAGTCCTTCAACGCCTGCTTGGTCTTGATGGTGCCGTAGGTGACGATCATGGCCACGCGCTCGTCACCGTACTTGCGCGTCACGTAGTCGATCACTTCAGGGCGGCGGCGGTCATCGAAGTCGACGTCGAAGTCGGGCATGGACACGCGGTCCGGGTTCAGGAAGCGCTCGAAGATCAGGCCGTGGCGGAGCGGGTCCAGGTCCGTGATGCGCATGGCGTACGCCACCATGGAACCAGCGCCCGAACCACGGCCCGGGCCTACCCGGATGCCGTTGTTCTTGGCCCAGTTGATGAAGTCAGCCACCACCAGGAAGTAGCCGGGGAATCCCATGGAGGTGATAACGCCAAGCTCGTAGTCGGCCTGGGCCCGGACGTTGTCGGGCACCCCGCCGGGATAGCGGTACTCCAGTCCCTTGGCTACTTCTTTGACCAGCCAGGAAGTTTCGTCCTCCCCCGGCGGGCAGGGGAACCGCGGCATGTAGTTGGCGCCGGTGTTGAAGGAGACTTCGCAGCGTTCGGCGATCAGGAGGGTGTTGTCGCAGGCGTCGGGGTGGTCGCGGAAGAGCTCGCGCATCTCCTGGGGGGACTTCAGGTAGTAGCCGCTGCCGGAGAACGCGAAGCGGGAGCCGCCGTTGTCGTAGGTGGGTTCGAGCAGGGTGGAACCGGACTGGATGGCCAGCAGGGCTTCGTGCGCCTTGGCGTCGTGCTCGTGCGTGTAGTGGAGGTCGTTGGTGGCAACGAGCGGAAGGTTGAGATCCTTGGCGAGCCGCAGCAGGTCCCCTGTGACCCGCCGTTCGATGTCCAGCCCATGGTCCATCAGTTCGCAGAAGTAGTTCTCCGCACCAAAAATGTCGCGGAACTCGGCCGCGGCTTCCAGCGCCTCGCGGTACTGGCCCAGCCGCAGGCGCGTCTGGATCTCGCCGGAAGGGCAGCCGGTGGTGGCAATGAGGCCCTCTGAGTAGGTGTTCAGCAGTTCCCGGTCCAGGCGGGGCCATTTGCCGAACACGGCATCCAGGGAGGCGATCGAGGAAGCCCGGAAGAGGTTCCGCATGCCCGCGTTGTTATAGCTGAGCAGGGTCATGTGGGTGTAGGAACCGCCGCCGGAGATGTCGTCCTTGCGCTGGTGTTCCTCGCCCCAGCGCACCCGGCTCTTGTCGCCGCGGGCCGTGCCCGGCGTCACGTAGGCTTCGACGCCGATGATGGGTTTGATCCCCTTGTCGGTGGCCTTCTTCCAGAAATCGAAAGCTCCGAACAGGTAGCCGTGGTCGGTGGTGGCGAGGGCCGGCATCCCTAGCCGCTCGGTTTCGTCGAACAGCTCGCCGAGTCGTGCCGCACCGTCCAGCATGGAGTACTCGGTGTGGGTGTGGAGATGGACAAACGAGTCGTTGCTGGAAGTCACCGGACTATTCTATGCTCCGGCCCGGACACCGCAGCGCCCGGCGTGCCCGGCCTGGCACGCCGCTAGGCCTGCCCGGACGCGAGCACTTCCAAAGCGAACGCAAGGTCCTGCGGGTAGTCGCTGGTGACCCGGACGCGTTCCCCCGTCACAGGATGGTCGAATCCCAGTTCCCGGGCGTGCAGCCACTGCCGCGTCAGCCCAAGGGTGGCGGCGAGGCGGGGATCCGCACCGTAGGTGAGGTCGCCGGCGCAGGGGTGCCGCAGCGCCGAAAAGTGGACCCGGATCTGGTGGGTTCGGCCGGTCTCCAAATGGACTTCCACCAGGCTCGCCTTGCCGAAGGCCTCCAGCACCTCGTAGTGGGTGATGGAAGGGCGGCCGTCTTCGATGACGGCGAAGCGCCAGTCATGTCCGGGATGCCGGCCGATAGGTGCGTCGATGGTGCCCACCACCGGATCGGGGAGGCCCTGCACCACAGCGTGGTAAACCTTGTCCACGCTGCGTTCCTTAAAGGCGCGCTTGAGGGCGGTATAGGCCCGCTCGGACTTGGCCACCACCATGACGCCCGACGTACCCACGTCAAGCCTGTGCACGATGCCTGCCCGCTCCGGCGAGCCGGACGTGGAGATGCGGTATCCGGCGCCGGCGAGACCGCCCACCACGGTTGGGCCCACCCAGCCTGGCGACGGGTGGGCGGCGACGCCAACGGGCTTGTCCACGACGGCGAAATCCTCGTCGTCCAGCAGGATCTTCAGGCCTTCCACAACTTCCTCCACGACTTCCAGCGGGTCCCGCCGTTCCGGCATACTGACCTGGAGGACGTCTCCCGCCACCAGTTTTGCCGACTTTCCCAGCGGCTTTCCCTTGGCGAGCACGTGGCCCTCTGCCAGGAGGGACGCAGCGACGGAACGTGAGACACCCAGGAGCGCTGCCAGGCCGGCGTCGGCCCGCGCTCCCCCGAATTCCTCCGTGACAACCATGCGCTCAGGCATCCTTGGGCTTCTCCTTGGGCTTCTCCTTGGGTTCGGACGTAAGCCGGCTCCCGTCCAGCGTTATGCCGCGAAGGGTCAGGATGCAGATGATGGCCACGGCGGAGACCACCGCTGAGTCGGCGATATTGAAAATCGCAAAGTTGGGGAGCTGGATAAAGTCCACCACGTGCCCCATCCCGAAGGACGGCTCCCGGAACAGGCGGTCGGTAAGGTTGCCCAGTGCTCCGCCCAGGAGCAGGCCCAGCGCCAGGGACCACCACACCGAACCCAGCTTGCGGACCTGGAAAAGGATGGCGATGGCAACGGCGGCCATGATGATGGAAAACACCCAGGTCACGTTCTCGCCAATGGAAAATGCGGCACCGGAATTCCGGATGAAGTACCAGTGCAGCAGGGGCGGGATCACGGGGATCCGCTCGCCTTCCACCATGGAGGAGGTTACCCACAGCTTTGTAAGCTGGTCCAGGACATAGGCGAAAAGTGCGAACCCCGCAAACACGGACATCAGCACAGCCCGGCGCGGACGCGGGGATGGTGGGACAGGGCGTGCGGAGTCCGCAGCAAGTTCGTCAGTCATGGTGCTTTCATTCGTAAAACCGGGAGTTCATGCCAAAAGCCGGTGGCCGAGGAATCCTCAGCCACCGGCTTTCAGAATACGTGCTTGACAGACTAGTTGGCTTCGCTGACCTCAGGGGTGGCCACTGAACCGCGGGCGTCCAGGTCGCGGAGCTGGCCTTCGATGTAGGCCTTCAGGCGTGAACGGTAATCGCGTTCGAAGCCGCGGAGCTGCTCCACCTTGCGTTCCAGGACGGAGCGCTGCTGCTCGAGGGCGCCAAGGATCTTGCGGGACTTCTCCTGCGCGTCGTTGACCAGGCTGCTGGCTTCGATCTGCGCCTCAGCGATGATCTTGTCCTTCTGTGCCTGGCCGTCAGCGACGTGGCGGTCGTGCATCTGCTGGGCCATGGCCAGCAGGCCGGCAGCGGATTCGGCGGAAGGCGTTGCTGCGGACGGCGTGGCGGCGACGGGGGCTGCAGCCGCGGGGGCGGCCGGCTGGATGTCCTTCTTCTTTGCCGCTTCGGCGGCCTTGGCCTCAGCCTCAGCCTTTTCGCGTGCCTCGTCCTTGTCTGCCTTGGCGGGCGCGGGAACCTTCTCCACTACGGGAGCGGAAGCCGAGCTGGCAGGAACGCTGGACCCGGCTTCGGCGAGCTTCTTGCGAAGTTCGTCGTTCTCCTGGTTCAGGCGGCGGAGCTCCACAACGATCTCGTCCAGGAAGTCATCAACTTCGTCCTGGTCGTAGCCCTCACGGAACTTGGTCGGCTGAAAGCGCTTGTTGACAACGTCTTCTGGCGTCAAAGCCATCTGGTCACCTCACTGGTCTAGTTAGTCAGTAGGCCTTCCGGCCGTCAAAACTACGGTACCTAAATTTGGTCTGGTTACTCTAATTCAACACTGCGGTGTCAAACGCGAGTTTTCTTCGCTTTGCAGTAACTGTTCCCGGAAGGGTCCGCCCTGCGCTGCTAGGTCTATTTCGGGCGATCAGGAGGCCAGGCCCCTGGTGACGCTCATCGCGATGCTGACGGCGATGAACAGGATCAGGAATCCGAGGTCCAGCGAGATGCCGCCCAGACGAAGGGGCGGGATCATCCTGCGCAGCACCTTAAGTGGCGGGTCGGTGATCGAGTACACGGCATGGGCCACCACCAGCGCGACGCCCCGTGGCCGCCATTCCCGGGCGAACATCTGCACCCAGTCGAATACCAGCCGGATGATGAGGGCAACAAAGAACAGGAGCAAAGCGAGATAGACAAGTCCGAAAGCGATTCCCATGACTTATTTCATATCTCCATGTCCATGTACGTACCCGGCGTCCTGCCGATGTGTCCCGTCTATTTCAGCACAGATGCCAGGCAGGTGTCCCTGCCTGGCATCTGCGTACAGCGTGATGTTCAGCTTTGGTTGAAGAAGCTGGCCTGCGTTTCACTGGCCTTCTTGTCATCGCCGATGACTTCAACGTACGACGGCGACAGCAGGAACACCTTGTTGGTCACCCTCTCGATGCTCCCCCGGAGTCCGAAGACAAGGCCTGCCGAGAAATCCACCAGGCGCTTGGCGTCAGCCTCGCCCATGTCAGTGACGTTCATGATCACCGGAATGCCATCCCGGAAACTCTCGCCGATGAGCTTGGCGTCGTTGTAGGAGCGGGGGTGGATGGTGGTGATCTGGCGGAGGCCGCTGGTTTCTTCGCGGCTCGAGGCCGCACGTTTGATGGGGGTCACTGGCGCGCGGTATTCCTCTTCGGGGGTGTAGGACGCTTCGCGGCTTACCTCGCGGACGGGTGCAGGTGCACGGCGCTCCTCGCGGTCAGCTTCCATCGTTTCGTCCTCATCCTTACGTGTGGTCTGTTGCTCGGGCTCGTAATGCTCATCGCCGTCGGCGAGCCCAAGATAGATCATTGTCTTGCGCAGAGCGCCGGCCATGGTCGACTCCTAATCGTGTCCCGTAAGCGGGCCGCCCAATGACTTGACAGCACTGGAGTCCCCCGCCCATCACTTCCAATAGGACCGACGCTACCCCACGGCGGGACGTGATCCGAGAATATCGGAACCGATTCGCAGGTGTGTCGCCCCAAAGGCTATGGCAGCTTCGAGGTCCTGGCTCATGCCGGCGGAGATGGCCGTGGCTGCGGGATGCTGCGCGACCAGCTGTGCGGAGACGCCGGCAAGTTTTTCAAAGGCGGGCTCCGGCGGGGCGCCCAGCGGGGCAACGGCCATGACGCCCGCCAGGCGCAGGCCTTCGGCGGCGGCTATCGCATCCGCCAGGAGCGGCACCTCCGCCGGCATTGCGCCGCCGCGGTGCGTGCCGGCGTCGTCCTCCAAACTGACCTGGATGAAGCAGTCCAGAGGCGCCCGCCCGGTACGCTCCTGCTCCTTCTGGACGGCCTTCGCCAGCGCTTCCACCAGCTGCAGCCGGTCCACCGAGTGGACAGCCGAAGCATAGCGAGCCACCGATTTGGCCTTCTTGGTTTGCAGCTGGCCCACGAAGTGCCAGGTAAGTCCGCAGTCAGCCAGGAGTTCGGCCTTCGCTGCGGCCTCCTGGTCCCTGTTCTCGCCCACGTCCGTCACGCCCAGCGACGCCAGCCGGCGGATGTCCCCGGCAGGATGGAACTTGGTGACCACGATCAGTGTCGGCAGCGGGCCCACCCGCCCGGCGGCTGCGGCAGCTGAACTGATGCGGCCCTGGACGGCGGTCAGCCGCCCGGCCAGCTCCGCCGTTCGTGCGTCGCCGTTGAGGTGATCACTCATGGCACCAGACCAAACCGGCAAAACGTCCGGTGTCCTTGGCGCGGCGGTAGGAGTAGAGCGAGTCCGTCTCCAGCGTGCAGGGCCCGGCGTATTCCACGGGGACCCCGGCCTGCTCAAGCTGGCTGCGCGCGCCGGCCGGCAGGTCCAGCCCGGGAGTACCCCAGGATGTGGTGGACCAGGCGGCAGGTACAGCGCCGGCCACCTCGTCCCGGAGGGCTGGCGGTACCTCGTAGCAGCTCCCGCAGATGGAGGGGCCCAGCCAGGCACGTACTCCAGTGGCACCAAGGGACTTCATCGTTTCCAGCGCTGCCGGAATAACGCCGCCGGCAACGCCCGGCCGCCCTGCGTGGACGGCCGCCAGGACCGGCCCGTCCGCCGAGTTTCCGGCCAGCAGGACGGGAATGCAGTCCGCAACCATGACAGCGAGCGGGAGGCCGCGCGACACGATGCCGTCAGCCTCCGGCGTCCCACTTCCCTGGTCCAGGACGGTCACGTTGGTTCCATGCACCTGGTTCATGAACCTCAGGCTGCCCGTCCCCACCCCCATGGCAGCTTCGAGCTGTTCACGGCGGTGCCCTACCTCACCCGGGTTGTCTCCTACATGCAGGGCCAGGTTTCCGGCGCTGCTGTCAGTGAACGCCGCCGAAACTCCGGGAAGAATCTCGGCGCGCCAGTGGAACAAGCCCCGGCCTACTTCAGGAAGTCGGGGACATCCAGGTCGTCCGAGTGGCTGCCGGTCAGGTCGGGCTCCACCACGGAGGGCAGGTCCACGTCGAAGCCGGAGTCGGCCGGGACTGCGGACGGACGCTGCTGTCCCCAGTTGCTCAACCCTGCGGCACCCACGCCCGCGTGGACGGGCTGCACGTTCACCTGGTGGTTGCCGGAGGAGGGAGCCTGGGAAGGGGCGGGGGCAGCAGCCGGTGCGGCAGGCCGCTGGGGCGCCACCTGGGGCTGGGACTGGTCCATGGACGGCGAGGTGGCCTTGACATCGTCAAAGCCGGCGGCGATGACGGTCACGCGGGCCTCGTCGCCAAGGGCGTCGTCGATCACGGCGCCGAAGATGATGTTCGCCTCGGGGTGGGCCACTTCCTGGACCAGGCGCGCAGCTTCGTTGATCTCGAACAGGCCAAGGTCTGAGCCGCCCTGGATGGACAGCAGGACACCGTGGGCGCCGTCGATGGAGGCTTCCAGGAGCGGCGAGGCGATCGCGAGTTCGGCGGCCTTGACCGCCCGGTCCTCACCACGTGCAGAGCCGATGCCCATAAGCGCGGAACCCGCACCCTGCATGACGGACTTGACGTCGGCGAAGTCCAGGTTGATCAGGCCGGGGGTGGTGATCAGGTCGGTGATGCCCTGGACACCGGACAGCAGGACCTGGTCGGCGGAGCGGAACGCGTCCAGGACGGAGACGTTGCGGTCGCTGATGGACAGGAGTCGGTCGTTGGGGATCACGATCAGTGTGTCCACTTCGTCGCGGAGGGCGTCGATGCCTGCCTCGGCGGAACCTGCACGGCGGCGGCCCTCGAACGTGAACGGGCGGGTGACCACGCCAATGGTCAGCGCGCCCAGCGACCGCGCGATGCGGGCGACCACGGGAGCTCCGCCGGTACCCGTTCCACCGCCTTCGCCTGCGGTCACGAAGACCATGTCAGCGCCGCGCAGGACTTCTTCGATCTCGTCCGCGTGGTCCTCGGCTGCCTGCTTTCCCACCTCGGGGTTGGCGCCGGCGCCAAGACCGCGGGTCAGCTCGCGTCCGACGTCGAGTTTCACGTCCGCGTCGCTCATGAGCAAGGCCTGGGCGTCGGTATTGATGGCGATGAATTCGACACCTCGGAGGCCGACCTCGATCATGCGGTTGACTGCGTTCACGCCACCGCCGCCGATGCCGACGACTTTGATGACGGCCAAGTAATTCTGCGGAGCTGCCACGTTACGTGTCCCTTGTTCGTGTCTTATTGCGAAAACTGATGGAGAGCTTGAAGCTTCTAACCTTAACGTTCGAGTTGAAGGTTATAGTTATGTCAAGTAACTCATGTCTGTGACGGTATTTCCTCTGGTTCGCACATTCAATAACCGGCTCCGCGTGTCGGATTAATACCGGAAAGAAAGCGCTCAGCGGGTCACCGGGTGCCGTGGCACGCTGACGTCGTAGACCCTGACCGGGTTCTTCGGATCCGCGGGAACCTTCAGGAGTGCTGCCAGCACCTTAGCCTTGAGTTCCTTCTCGCCCGCGTTGCCCCAGATGATGGTCTGGCCGTCCACGAGCTTGAGTTCCACCGCGTCCACGGACTGGGCGGAGGCGTTTGAAAGCTTGGCGAGCACGTCTGCCGGCAGCGCGCCAAGGACGGCGGCCGTGGCGCGGAAGAGGTCCTGCCCGATGGTGCCGGCGCCGCCATCGATGACGGGCAGCGATACGGACGCCGGGTCCGCCGTCGAGGCCAGCTGGACTCCCTCGACGTCCACCAGTTGGTACTGCTCCCCCTGCTTGACCAGGGCCACCGGGACGCGTTCCCGGACTTCCACGGCAAGGCCGGAGGGGGGCCTCGCCTCCGCAGACACCGATTTGACCTGGACCAGCGGTTCCAGGAGGCGGCCCACCTCTTCATCCGTGATTTGCGGAAGCGGCTTTCCCCGCAGCGGCTCAAGTGCGGCTTCCACCTGGGCCGGGGTCAGCAACCGCGTGCCCGACACGGCAATGGTGTCCACAGCAAGGACTGGCGAAAAAATGGCTCCGGCCAGCAGCGCTGCCACTATGGCAAGAAGCGTTGCAGCAACTGTCAGCACGGTCCGCTTCCGCCGTTTGCCCTTCGGTTCCGGGAATGCCAG
This sequence comes from Pseudarthrobacter phenanthrenivorans Sphe3, assembly GCF_000189535.1. Classification (NCBI taxonomy): domain Bacteria; kingdom Bacillati; phylum Actinomycetota; class Actinomycetes; order Micrococcales; family Micrococcaceae; genus Pseudarthrobacter; species Pseudarthrobacter phenanthrenivorans. The sequence continues at coordinate 1,662,229 of NC_015145.1, read as the reverse complement.
CACATTGGCCGCGGAATCTGCCGGCTGTTCCGCCTTCCGTCCCCTGCCAAGCAGCGGCACCCCGGCTTTCCTGGTTTTCCCGGCCTTCCCGGGCTTCTGCGTCTCCGGTTCCGGAACACTCCGGGATGCCGAGATGACGGCGTCTTCACCAGCCGCGTCCGGCCGTCCGGTGCCGTGCGGGCCGTGCCCGCCGGTCCGGCCGGTGGAGGTGTATGTGGGTCGGCGGGTGCTAGCCACGCAGCGCCTCGACGATCTGCGGCCCGTAGGCCGTGACGTCCCCTGCACCTGCCGTCAGCACGATGTCCCCTTCCGCCGCAGCGGCCGCCAGCGCGGCAACGGCATCCGCTGCTGCCACCAGGCGCCCTCCCCCACCCAGGTGGTCTGCGATGAGCTGGCTGGTCACACCCGGGATGGGATCCTCGCGGGCAGGGTAGATGTCGAGCACCAGGGCGGTATCGGCGAGGTTGAGCGCGTCGGCGAACTCCTGCGCAAACTCGCGCGTGCGGGAGAACAGGTGGGGCTGGAACAGGACGTGGACCTTGTGGCCGCCGGCCACCGAGCGGGCCGCGGCGAGGGCGGCCCGGACTTCCGTCGGATGGTGGGCGTAGTCGTCGAACACGCGAACGCCACGCGCTTCGCCTTTGAGCTCAAAGCGCCGGGAGGCGCCGGAGAAGTGTGCCAGCGCCGCTGCGGCCGCACCGGGATCAACTCCCAGTTCAAGGGCGACGGCGAAGGCGGCGGCGGCGTTCAGGGCGTTGTGCCGGCCCGGTACCTGCAGGGCAAGGGGATAACGCCCCGACGGAGTGGAGACCGCTGTGTCACCGGGACCGCCGTCGTGCAGCACCAGGTCCGCCTCCGCGGAGGTTCCGTAGAGGAGCACGCGCGTGTTGCCCCGTTTCCGGGTCCTTTCGGCGAGGGCCAGCGCGCCGGCGTCGTCAGCGCAGGCCACCAGCAGGCCGTCAGCGGGAAGAAGCCCGGTGAACCGGTCGAAGGACTCATACACGGCCTCCGCGGTGCCGTAATGGTCCAGGTGGTCCGGTTCAACATTGGTCACCACGGCAATCCGCGGGCGGTAGTTCAGGAACGAGCCGTCGGATTCGTCGGCCTCTGCCACGAAGATCCCGGAAGTGCCATGGGCGGCGTTGACGCCGAGTGCGGGAACGTTCGCGCCGATCGCGAAGGAGGGATCCAGTCCTGCTCCCTGGAGCAGGATGGTGACCATGGAGGTGGTGGTGGACTTGCCGTGGGTTCCGGCCACTGTCACCACGGTGTCCCCGCCCATGGTGGCTGCCAGTGCCTGGGAGCGGTGCAGGACCGGCAGGCCTGCCTCCCGGGCGGCAACGAGCTCGGGGTTGTCCGGGCGGATGGCTGAGCCTGCCACAACAGTCTGGGCGTCGCCCAGGTTCGCCGCGGCATATCCGACAGCGATGCGCGCACCGGCCGCTGCGAGCTCCGCCATGACGGGGAGGTCTTTGGCATCTGATCCGCTCACCGGCACACCGCGCGCCACCATGATCCTGGCGACGGCGGACATGCCCACCCCGCCGATGCCCACGAAGTGGACCCGTCCCAGTGATTCAAGGGTGGGGATACTGGCGTGGTTCATGCTGCTACCGCTTCCAGGATGAGATCAGCCATGCGCTGATCGGCGTTTCGGATACCCAGCCGGTAGGAATTGGCCGCCATCGCGGCGAGCCGGGGCTGGTCAGTGACCAGTGGAACCAGTTCCCTGTCCACCCATTCGGAGGTGAAGTCCCGGTCGTTCACCAGCAAGGCGCCCCCGGCAGCAACCAGTCCGGCGGCGTTGAGGGCCTGCTCGCCGTTGCCGATGGGCAGCGGCACCAGGACAGCGGGAACACCGACGGCGGCCACTTCGCACACAGTGGCGGCACCGGAGCGGGCCAGCAGCACGTCCGCCGCCGCGTAGGCAAGTTCCATGCCGTCGATGTACTCCACCTGCCGGTAGCCGTCGGCCACCAGTGGATTGCCGGCGTCGTCAAGGACCGTTTTTCCGCGCCCGGTGATGTGCAGTGTCTGGATGCCGGCGCCGGCGAGTTGTCCGACCGCCGCGGCGACAGTCCGGTTGATGCTCTGGGCACCCGAGGATCCCCCGGTGACGATCAGCACCGGCCTGTCAGGATCCAGTCCAAGCGCCTGCCGGGCGCCGGTCCGCGCAGCGGCCCTGTCCAGGCCGGCAATCTCGGCACGCATCGGCATGCCGACATGGACGGCGTGGCGCAGCGGCGTGTTGTCGAAGGCGACGGCCACACGGCGGGTCATGAAGGCGCCCACCCGGTTGGCCAGGCCTGGACGGGCGTTGGCCTCGTGGATGACGATAGGGATTCCGCGCTTGCGGGCGGCAAGGTAGATGGGCGTGCACACGTAGCCGCCCACACCCACCACAACGTCCGCGGCCGCTTTGTCCAGGATCGCTCCGGCCTGCCGGACTGCGCCGGCGAGCCTGCCGGGAAGCCGGAGCAGGTCGGCGGAGGGCTTCCTGGGGAACGGCACGCGGTCGATGGTGGCGAGTTCGACGCCCGCGGCGGGAACCAGCCTGGTTTCCATACCGGAGGGTGTCCCGACGGCGAGGATCGCCGCCTGCGGGGACGCTCTGCGCACGGCAGCGGCAATGGCGAGGAGCGGACTGATATGTCCAGCGGTCCCGCCGCCTGCCAGGACGATGGATGGGGTGGTGGAAGTCATGGAGGGCTAGGCACGCTTTCTTGCAGTCTTCTTCCGGTTCGCGCTTTTCCGCGCCGGGTTGGCCTTGAACTTGAGCATTCGCTTCGGCCGGATGGCCGGGGCCATCTGCTCCCGGGCCAGTGAGAGCACCACCCCGATGGCGCAGAGCGACATGAGCAGGGCCGAGCCGCCGTAGGAAATGAAGGGCAGGGGCACACCGATCACCGGCATCAGGCCGGTCACCACGGACATGTTCACGGTCGCCTGCCCGAGCAGCCACACCATGATGGTGCCGGCCAGCACCCGGTGGAACATGTCTTCCTGCGCCACCACCACGCGGTAGATCGCGGCGCCGAGGATGGCGAAAAGGATAAGTACGACGACGGTTCCCACCAGGCCGAGTTCCTCGCCGATGATGGCGAAGATGAAGTCGTTGTGGGCTTCCGGGATCCAACTGTATTTTTGCCGGCTTTGTCCGAGTCCCACGCCGAACCACCCGCCGGAGGCGAGGCCGTAGAGGCCGTTCGTGGCCTGGTAGTTGGCGTCGATGCCGTCGGCGCAGGACTCTCCTGTCCACCAGGAGGTGATGCGGCACATCCGGTTTGAACTCGTGATGGCCATGACGGCCGTCCCGGCGGCCGCTGCCATGCCCGCGATACCGAAGAGGTAGAGCGGTGCCCCGGCAAAGAACAGCGCGGCAGCCGTGATCATCATGATGATCATGGCCGTTCCAAGGTCGTTTCCGATCAGGACCAGGCCCACGATGATGATCGCCATGGGGACGGCAGGAATGGCGACGTGCTGCCAGCGGCTGAGCAACTTGCCCTTCCTGGCCAGGACGGTGGCCATCCAGAGCGCGAGTGCCAGCTTGGACGCCTCGGACGGCTGGAACGTGATGCCGCCCAGGTCGATCCAGTTCTTGTTGCCGTTGACCTCGGCGCCCACGATCTGCACCAGGCCGAGGAGGACCACGGCGGCGATGATCGCCAACCAGGCGAGGCGCTTAAGCCACACCACGTTGACGCGGGACAGCACGAACATGGTGAAGATGCCAATGGCGGCAAAGAGCCCCTGCTTCATCGCATCGCCGTAGGGCGACTTGCCGGCAGCAATGGATTCCACGCTCGAGGCCGAGAGGACCATCATGATGCCGATCGCCGTCAAAGCCAGGGTGGAACCCAGGATGAGGTAGTAGGTGGAGCCGTTCTTTGACGTTCCGGTTCCTTCGAGCGCCTCCCAGAATGTCCGGTAAGCGGCCTTCAGGCGGGTGGGGAGGGTCGCCGGGGGGCTGGCCGGCAAGGCAGAGGAGCCGGGACGCGGCTTGCCCGCCTGCTGCTGGCCTGGCGGGCGTGTAGGCGTGCTGACCATTGTTACTCCTCGCCGGTCTGGGCCTGCCCTTCCACCAGCTCGCGGACAGCTTCGATGAAGGTGTCACCACGATGAGCGTAGGAAGAGAACTGATCCATGGAAGCAGCTGCCGGAGCCATCAGCACAGTATCGCCGGGGGCGGCCAGCTGGGCTGCTGACGCAACTGCCCGGGACATGGCCGGTTTCCCGGCAAGGGGTGAACCGGCGGTGATGGCACCATCTGTTGCAGCAGTCTGCACCTGTTCAGTTTCACCCGGCACCGGCACGATCACCGGGACATCGGGCGCGTGTCGCTGGAGGGCGCCTGCCAGCGGGGAGGTGTCGGCTCCGAGCAGCACCACCGCCTTGAGCCGATGGGAGTGCTCGCGGACCAGGTCGTCGTACGTGACGCCTTTGGAGAGGCCGCCGGCGATCCAGACGATGTCCTTGAAGGCGGCAAGCGACGCCGATGCCGCGTGCGGGTTGGTCGCTTTGGAATCGTTCACCCAGAGCACGCCGTTGTGGCGGGCCACCGGCTGGATGCGGTGGTCTCCGGGAATGTAGTCCTGGATCCCCTGCCGCACCGCTTTGGGTTCCACGCCGTAGGCACGGACCAGGCCGGCGGCGGCCAGCGCATTGGCCACCATGTGCCGCGGTGCGAGGGCGCCGAGGTCACGCATGGAGGCCAGTTCGGCTGCGCTGTCCTTGCGCTCCTCGATGAAGGCCCGGTCCACCAGCAGTCCTTCCACCACGCCCAGCATGCTGATGGCGGGCGTGAGGGTGGTGAAGCCGATCGCACGGCATCCTTCCACGACGTCGGCGTTCTCCACCATCCGCTCTGTTTCGATCTGCTCTGCGTTGTAGAGGCAAGCCTTTTGGGTGCGTTCGTACACCTTGGCCTTGTCAGCCACGTAGGAGTCGTAGGAGCCGTGCCAGTCCACATGGTCCTCGGCGATGTTCAGGCACACGCTGGCCACCGGCGAGAGGGATTCGGACCAGTGCAGCTGGAAGCTGGAGAGCTCGACGGCGAAGACGTCGTACTCAACCGGATCCCGGATGGCGTCCAGGATGGGAGTCCCCACGTTGCCCACGGCAATGGCCTTCAGTCCGGCGGCGCGCAACATCGACTCGGTGAGCCCCACCGTGGTGGTTTTTCCGTTGGTTCCCGTGATGGCAAGCCAGTCGGCGGTTTTGCGGCCCTCGCGGACGCGGACCCGCCAGGCGAGCTCCACGTCTCCCCAGACAGGGATGTGGGCCCGGGCGGCAGCGGCAAGCAGGGCCTGGTCCGGGCGCCAGCCGGGCGAAGTGACGATCAGCTCCGGCAGTCCGCCGTCGATCCTTGGCAGCCGGGTGACGGCGTCCTCTCCCAGCAGGACGTCGGCGGCGCCCACGATCTTGAGCGTGTCCGCGTGGGCCCTTGCGGTGTCGGTGGTGGCGGCATCCACCACCCACCACCCGCGCGCCGAGTTCGATCAGGGTGTCGGCGGCGGCGAAGCCGGAGACGCCGATGCCCGTGACCGCGACCCGCAGTCCGGCCCAGTCGGAGTCCCAGCTGACGAGGTTCTGGAGGCGGGGGGAAACGGTCACAGCAGCACAACCCATTCGGCGTAGAAAATTCCCAGGCCCACGGCCACGAAAAGCCCGCCCAGGATCCAGAAGCGGACCACTACCGTCACTTCAGCCCACCCCTTGAGTTCGAAGTGGTGCTGCAGCGGTGCCATCTTGAACACGCGCTTGCCTCCGGTGGCTTTGAAGTAGCCCACCTGGATGATCACGGACAGCGTGATCAGGACGAAAAGCCCGCCGATGATTCCCAGCAGCAGCTCCGTCCTGGAAAGAATGGCGAATCCTGCGATGGCGCCGCCGATGGCGAGGGAACCGGTATCGCCCATGAAGATCTTGGCAGGCGAGGTATTCCACCACAGGAATCCCACCAGGGCCGCGCTCATGATGGCAGCCAGGAGGGCCAGGTCCAGGGGATCCCTGACGGTGTAGCAGCCGCTGCCTGCCTCGCGTGGTGATCCGCAGGCCTGGTTGCTCTGCCATATGCCCATGAGCGTATAGGCACCGAAAACCATCACCGAGGCACCCGCCGCGAGCCCGTCCAGGCCGTCCGTGAGGTTCACCCCGTTGGTTGCTGCCGTAACGATCAGGTTGGACCAGATCACAAAGAGGATGGCTCCCAGCACGGTTCCGCCGAAGGCCAGGTCAAGCCAGGGCAGGTCGCGGACCAGGGAAATCTTGGTGGAGGCCGGCGAGAGGCCGTCCTCGTCCGGAAAGTTCAGGGCAAGCACCGCGAAGATGATGCCCACGGCCGCCTGCAGGATGAGCTTGGCCTTGGCGTTGAGCCCCAGGCTGCGCTGCCGCGAGATCTTGATGAAGTCGTCAAGGAAACCCACGAGTCCCATTCCGACCATCAGGAACAGCAGGATCATCGCTGACGCGGAAGGACCGGGTGAATCGGGGTTGACCATCATCATGATGAGGTGGGTCAGGCCGTAGCTCAGGAGGACGGCTGCCACCACCACGGTCCCGCCCATGGTGGGCGTTCCCCGCTTGGTGTGGTGCGAGGTGGGGCCGTCGTCGCGGATGAACTGGCCGTAGCCGCGACGGACCAGGAGCCGGATGAATAAGGGCGTGCCCACCAGGGCGAAGAGGAGGGCCAAACCGGCGCCGATCAAAAGTGCAATCACAGCAGAGTGCTCCTTTCATCGGCGGGCTGCGGGGATTGTGGGGGTAATGCTATCCGATCGCCCAAGTGGCGAAGCCCCACGCTGTTGGAGGACTTGAACAGCACCAGGTCCCCCGGTTCGAGTTCAGCGCTGAGCAGTTCATAGGCTTCCTCGGCGTCCTCCGCAAAGATGCATTCGTCCCCCCAGGAGCCTTCCTGGACGGCCGACACGTAGAGGGCCCGGGCTTCCCTGCCCACCACCACCAGCCTGGAGATGTTCAGCCGGACTACCTGTGTTCCCACTGCCGTGTGTTCGCGGATGGAGTCTTCGCCGAGTTCCAGCATGGCTCCCAGGACGGCCCACGTGCGCCTGCCCTGGCCCAGGTCCGCGAGTGTGCGCAGCGCGGCACGCATCGATTCGGGATTGGCGTTGTAGGCGTCGTTGATGATGGTGACGCCGTCCGCCCGCTCGGTGCGCTCCATGCGCCACCGGCTGGCGGCGGCCTGGCTGCTGAGGGCGGCGGCGATGTCCTCGCCGCTGACCCCTGCGGCCCACGCGGCTGCCGCCGCGGCGAGCAGGTTGCCGGTGTGGTGGGCTCCGATCAGCCGGCTGCTGACGTGGTGCGGTGTATCCCCGCCGGGAAGGAGGAGGTCGAATTCAGGGTTCCCCTCCGCGTTGGTGTCTGCATTGAGCGCCTGTACGGCTGCGCCCGGGCGCCCTTCGGCGGTGAATCCGAGGACGGAGGCGGAGGTGCGTGCCTGCATGGCCGCTACCCGCTCGTCGTCGAGGTTGATGATGGCGGTTCCGGAGGCTGCCAGGCCTTCCACGAGTTCGCCCTTGGCCTGGGCAATGTTTTCCACTCCCCCGAACTCGCCGGCATGTGCTGTTCCGACGGCCAGCACCACGCCGATGTCGGGCTTGACCATGTCAACCAGGTAGCTGATGTGCCCGATGCCGGTGGCGCCCATTTCGATGACCAGGTACCGGGTGTCGGTTCCGGCCGTGAAGACCGTGAGCGGCACGCCGATCTCGCCGTTGTACGAACCCTTGGGAGCCACAGTGGTGCCGTGCGCGGACAGGATGCCGGCCAGCAGGTCCTTGGTGGTGGTCTTTCCGGCCGAGCCTGTGATGCCGATGACTGTCAGTTCATCGTTGGTTTCGGCCCGGGCCGCGCGGATCCGGCGGACGGACTCTGCGGCCAGCTTCCCCATGGCCAGTACCGCGTCGGGAACCAGGACAGACGGGTAGGGGGTGCCGTCCGGCGACAGGACGGGGTGCTCCACGAGCGCCAGGGTTGCCCCGGCGGCGAACGCGGAGCCCACGAAATCGTGGCCGTCGGCGTTCTCGCCGGGTTTTGCCACGTAGAGCGATCCCTGCGTGGCTTCGCGGGAATCCGTGACCACCGAAAGAGGCGTGATCCCGGGCTCGGCGTCCAGGCGCCCATTGGTGATGTCGGCGATTTCCGCCGCAGTAAATGCAATCATCTCGGTCTAGGACTCTATCCGGTCGTCTTGGAGAACGTTGAATCCCCTGGCTGTCAAGGCGCTGCGCAGCTCCACCCTGTCGTCCAGGGCGAGGTTGACACCTTTTACTTCCTGCCACACCTCGTGGCCGCGCCCCGCCACCAGGATGGTGTCCTCGGGGCGGGCCAGTTCCACGGCGCGCTGGATGGCCTTATCCCGGGGGAAGACCTCCTCCAGGATGCAGGGCAGGGAATCCCTTGCCTTGGCTTCCCGCGCCCCGGCGAGAACGTCGGCGCGGATGGCGGCAGCATCCTCGTCGTGCGGATCGTCGTCGGTGACGATGACGGTGTCTGCGAGCCGGGCAGCTATGGCGCCCATGGCGGGGCGCTTGCCCTGGTCGCGCTGCCCTGTGGCGCCGAACACCACGATCAGCCGCGACCCGGGTTCCGGGGAACGGACAGCTTCCAGCGCCCGGGCAAGTGCGTCGGTGTTATGGGCAAAGTCCACCACCGCTGCGGGCTGTTCGGACACCAGCTGCATCCGCCCCGGAACTGCCACGGTGAAGGGGTCTTCCGCATCCAGTGCGGCCTGGAGGGTGGCAGCGTCCACGCCGCCTGCCAGCACCATGACAGCGGCCAGTGCTGCATTGGCCACGTTGAAGGTCCCAGGCAGTCCCGTATGGACCCGCAGCCTGGTGCCTCCCGGCCCGCGGAGCGTGAATTCCGTGCCGAGGCCACGGGCCGCCGTTTCCGTGACTGTCCAGTCCCCGGGGTGCTGCGCGGAGGTGCTGAGGGTGATGACCGGTACGGCGGCGGCGCCTGCCAGGCGGCGGCCCCACTCGTCGTCGACAGTCACTACGGCTTTCCGCGCACGTGCGGGCGTGAAAAGCTCCGCCTTGGTGGCGAAGTAGTCCTCCATGGTGTGGTGCAGGTCCAGGTGGTCCTGCGTGAGGTTCGTGAAGCCGGCGACATCGAACGTCACGCCGTCCACCCGCTGGTAGGAAATGGCATGGGAGGACACTTCCATCGCTGCCGCCGTCAGGCCGTTCTCGCGCATCAGTGCCAGCAGGCCGTGCACGTCCGGGGACTCCGGCGTGGTGAGCAGGCTGGGCACGGGACTCCCGCCGGCAAGGATTTCAATGGTTCCAATCAGGCCGGTCTTTTTACCCAGGGACCGCAGCAGCGAGGTAATGAAGTAGGTGGTGGTGGTCTTGCCGTTGGTGCCTGTCACCCCGAACATCTGCAGCGGCGTGCCCTCCGTGCTGTTGCTGCGGTAGATCATGGCAGACAGCGGCCCCACCACGTTGCGCGGCGCCCCAACCACCAGGACGGGCACCGCCGTATCGGAGGACAAGGCCAGGAGCCGGGCTCCGGCGTCGTCCGTCAGTATGGCCGCCGCCCCCGCTTCAATGGCCTGGGCAGCGAAGTCGGCCCCGTGCCGGACGGCGCCGGGAAGGGCGACGTACAGGTCTCCGCGCTCCACGGTGCGGGAGTTCAACGAAATACCGGTCACGGCCACGTCAGCGGACGCACCGGGAACAACGACGCCGATGGCCTCGCCAATGCTGTCCAGCCGGACAGCCTCCACAGCCGACGGGCGGAAGCGGGCCTGGCTGCCCTGGCCTTGCGGGCCTGGTTCCTCCGGGGCGGGGCTGTGGTCGGACGGGTTGAACTCTGACAAGGGATCTCCGATGTTGCTAGTGGACCGTGCGCGGCGTGGATGGGCCGCCGCAGCCGTGGGCTGCAGCGGCCGCTGCCGGTGTTACTTGGCGAACTGGGCCAGTCTGGCCGGTTCGCCCGTGGACGGCTGGACGTTGTAGGTCCGCAGTGCCTGGCTCATGACCGACCGGAACACCGGCCCGTTGGTAATCCCGTAGATGCTGCCCTTGGGCCGCTGGAGTACCACCTCAACAATAAACCGCGGATCATCCATCGGTGCCATGCCCACCAGTGAAGCGGTGTAGCCGCAGAATCCTGACTTGCCGTCATCACACGGTGATTCGGAGGTGCCGGTCTTGGCACCCACCCGGTAGCCATCGATCCCCGCGTCCTTGATCCCGCCCTCCGTGACGGCGCTCTCGAGGATGTCCTGGACCTGCTGGGCCGTCTCCCCGGAGACAATTTGCCGTGGTTCTGCCGCCGGCACCTTTTCCTCGGTTCCGTCGGCCGAAATGTAGGAGTCGATGAGCCGGGGCTGGAGCATCACGCCGTTGTTGGCGATGGACTGGAACGCCCGCACAGTCTGCAGGGTGGATTGCGACACACCCTGGCCGAACAGGACCGTGTATTCCTGGCGCCCGTCCCACTGCTCCCAGGGGGTCAGGATGCCGGAGGCGGTGGCGGGCAGGCCAATGTCAGGGGCTTCGCCGATACCGAACTTCTTCAGCCACTCGTAGCGTTCTTCCTTGCTCAGGCGCTGGCCGGCCATGACGGTGCCGGTGTTCATGGAGGAGCCCAGGATGCCGGCGAGGGTCCGTTCCTCCGTGCCGTGGGCGAAGGAGTCACTGAACGTCTGGCCGTCCACGGTGTAGGTGGGGCCCAAGGTGAATGCATCGAGCGGGCTGGCCTTGCCCTCTTCGATGAGCGCGGCAACCGTCATCATTTTTTGTACCGAGCCCGGCTCATAGGCTGCGGTGACGGAGCGGACCCCGCGGTCCTTGGCCGCCACCCGGCCCGGATCATTCGGGTCCGGGGCGTTGGTGTCCGCCATGGCCAACAGGTCTCCGGTCTTGGCGTCCATGACGATAATGACGCCCCATTCGGCGCCCAGCTTGTCCGACTGGCTTTGGATGGCCTGCTGGGCGAAGTACTGCAAATCGGAGTTGAGGGTGAGCTTGACGTCCTTGCCGTCCTGCGGCGGCGTCAGTTCATCCACGCCCACGGGGATGCGGAGTCCGTCCGCGCCGATTTCAAAGAGCCGCTTGCCGTCTGCACCCTTCAGGAGTTCGTCCTGGGTCTGCTCAATCCCTGCCTGGCCGGTGGCACCGTCCTGCAGGAAGCCAATGATGCCGCCGGCAACGGAACCGTTGGGGTATACCCGCTTGCTCACGCCCTCGGTAACGATGCCGGGAATCTGGAGCTGGGAGATGCGGTCCTCGACGTCCGGTTTCACGTCCTTGGCCACGATGTAGTAGGGCTGCTGCCCGGTTACCGCCTCGCGGATGGCGTCTTTTTCCATCCCAAGCGCCGCAGCCAGTTCCGTCAGGCCCTGCTCCCGGCTGACATCGACCAGCTTCTCCTTGGATTCGTCCAGGCGCTTGAAGGTCCCGGTCTTGGTATTTACCCTCTGGTCCACCACCACGTTGTAGCGGATAACGCTGTTGGCCAGGACCGTCCCGCGGGAGTCCAGGATGCTCCCCCGCTCGGCGGGGAGGACTGTCTGCTTCATGCGGCTGTTGAGCGCAGCTTCTGCCATGCCGCCTACATCCAGTCCCTGGACCAGGAACAGTTTGCCGCCCACCACCAGCAGGAGCGTCAGCATGATGCCCAGTCCCAGGCGCAAGCGCTTGGTGGCGTTGGGTACCTTTCCGTTTGCTGCCTTGCCGGTCCTCTGCGCCACCGTGATATCCCTTGCTGCTTGACCCTGTTGCCTGTCAGACGTGCCTGTTACTGCCCGGGGACCTTCTGTTCAGGTGCGGGAACGGAGCCGCCGTGAAGCTCCACGGCAGGGGCGGCCGCTGCGGCCGCCGCGGGAATCTCTGAAGGAGCAGCCGGAGCCCCAGCGCCAGGGTTGGCTGCAATGGACCCCGCGGCATCCGAGGCTGCAGCACCAGGGGCGGCGGCCGCGGGTGACTCCGCCGGTTTGCGGCTTTCCAGCGGTTCTCCCTTGGTGGCCGGCGGCACCACGATCAGCTGTCCCGCCACGGCGGGCGCCGGAATAACGGCACCCTCGGAGCCGCCCTTGACTGCCGGCGTCGCCTTGCCCGTGACGGACAGGGTGGAGAGGTCGATCTGGCCCTTGACAGTGGAGGCAACCATTCCCAGTTCGGACGCTTTCGCGGCCAGGTTCTGGGGTGCTTCAAAGTTCTGCACCTGCTGGGTGAGATCCTGGTTCTGCTTGGTCAGGGTGCTTTGTTTGGCCCGGAGTTCCACCAGCTGGTACTGCGCCGTGGAGACGGAGATGTTCAACACCAGCACGGCGATCAGGGCGACGGCCAGCATGGCAAAGCACAGCACCACGAAGGGTGCCCGGCGCTTGCGGGGTACGGTCCGGACCACGGACAGGGGGGTGCGGCCCTTCCGCCTGTCGCCGGGGGTACGAGCCGGAAGGCTGCTGGCGGCCGTCGAACTGCCGGAAGCGACGGGAAAGTTCTTGACGGCAGCGGTGCTCATGCAGCTCTCCTGGCTCTGATTCTTTCCGCAGCGCGCAGCCTTGCTGACGCAGCGCGCGGGTTCTCGGCGATTTCGACGGCGGTGGGCACCTCGGTGCCCTTGGTGAGGGTTTTCAGTTCGGGTTTGTGCTCTTCCAGCTCCACCGGGAACCCGAGCGGAGCTGAGGATTTGGACCGGCCCTGCAGGACGCCTTTGACGATTTTGTCTTCCAGGGAGTGGTAGGACATGACGACGATCCTGCCGCCCATGGCCAAGGAGTCGACGGCGGCGGGTACCGCACGTTCCAGGACGTCGAGTTCCTCATTGACCTCGATCCGCAGCGCCTGGAAGGTCCGTTTGGCAGGGTGGCCGCCCGTTTTGGCTGCAGAGGCAGGAACCACGGAGCGGATTTGCTCCACCAGTTCACCGGTGGTGCTGAAGGGTTTCACGGCGCGGGCTGCAACAATCCTGTTGGCGATCCGGCCGGCGAATTTCTCTTCGCCCCACTTACGGATGATCCTGACCAGTTCCTCTTCGCTGTAGGTGTTCACCACGTCCGCGGCCGTCTGGCCGCGGCTGGTGTCCATGCGCATGTCCAGCGGCGCGTCGAAGGAGTAGGCGAACCCACGTTCGCGTTCATCCAGCTGCAGGGACGAAACACCCAGGTCCATGAGGATGCCGTGCACTTCGGAGACGCCGAGGTCCGCCAGCACGTCCGGGATTTCGTCATAAACGGCATGGACCAGGTCGGTCCGTGCTGCGAACGGTGCCAGTCGCTCACCGGCAAGTGCCAGGGCTTCCTCATCCCGGTCGATGCCGATGAGGTGCAGGTCCGGGAAACGCTGGAGCATGGCTTCTGAATGGCCGCCCATGCCCAGGGTGGCATCAATGGCCACGGGAGTTTCGCCGCGGAGGCGTGCCGCCTCGAATCCGGGTGCCAACAAATTGATGCACCGGTCCCGCAGGACCGGCACATGGCGTTCGGACGTGGGCTTTTGGTGTTCGTCCATGCCTCGTCCTTTCTCGCCGTCGCTGTTTCCTTGGTGCTTCTTGGGCCAGATCCCCATCCGCGCCTATCGTCCGCCCGCCTGGCTCCGGGGAAGGTGAGCCAGGATGGCCGGCCGATGGGCGGCTGGAGATCTCATCCAAGAAACTGCCTGCTGTCCCCGCAGGCATTCAGAGAATGCCCGGGATGGGGTCATCAGTTTCGGAGAAGGCTGTTTCCTTCTCCGCGAGGTATTCATTCCAAGCCTGGGCGTCCCAGATCTCGGCCCGGGATCCGGCGCCTATGACGGCCAGTTCCCTGCCGAGGCCTGCATACTCCCGGAGCGCCGGTGGGATAGTCACGCGCCCCTGCTTGTCAGGTACCTCGTCCGAGGCTCCAGAGAGAAAGACGCGGATGTAGTCCCGCGCCTGTTTTGAGGAGATTGGCGCCTCCCGCATTTGCTCGTGGACCCGTGCAAATTCCTTCTCACTGAAGACGTAGATGCAACGTTCCTGGCCCCTTGTGAGCACCAGCCCGCTGGCAAGTTCCTCCCGGAACTTCGCGGGGAGAATGATCCGCCCCTTTTCGTCCAGACGCGGCGAGTGAGTGCCCAGAAACACTGGCCCACCGCCTGTCCGCCGTCAGGAACTGCACATCCCCTAATGTTGCAACCACCCTCTTATGTCCTCCACATTACTCCACTTTCCACCACAGTCAACGCAAACGGAGCCTTCGGGATGCCTCATTATGGGAAACAGGGCTGAAATCACGGATGTTTGGGCCTGTGGTGCAAAGTGGAGGACTTTTTTCAGTGCTGCGGCTTACCCGGCACTTCTTCGCGGGGTTCGGCCCCTTGAAAAGCTGCCCACGGGCAAACCGACGCCGCTATTGCCCAGGAATGTCCACGAATTGCGGCTTAAACGCGAAAAGGACCTGCCATAAGGCAGGTCCTTTTAGCTTTTCCCCTATCTTGGGGAGCGAAGTGGAGTACCGGCTGACCGCGCGGCCAAGGGGGCTGCTAGGGTTCCCCCCTGCGCCTTTCGTCCCACCGTTCCTCCAGGTTGCTCATGAAGGAGCTTCTCTGCTTGCCCGGCTTTCGGCCGGCCTTGGATCCGGGCTTTGCCGCAGCTGCACTACTGCGCATCGTGGCGTAGTAAACGCCTCCACCCATCACCACAAAGCCGAGTACACCTACGAAGATGTTCTGGAGAGTGACGCCCACGAGCAACAGGAAGACGCCTGCCAGGGCGCCGAGGACCCCAATCACCACATGCCTCGTGGACCATGAGCGCCCAGGGTCTGAACCCATGGAATTCGCGAACTTCGGGTCGTCCTCGTGAAGCTGCTTCTCCAGCTGCTCAAGCAGCTTCTGTTCGTGCTCCGACAGCGGCATCACGACCTCCTTTTGTAGGCCAACGTCCGGGCTGATCCCAGCCACAACTTCTGCTCCGTTAACGGCTGCTGTGCCTGAGAGGTTCCCGCTCCGCCGCTGTGGCGAAAGTCGGGAACCAGGCATGCCGTCGCAGGAGCGGGAGCATGTCCAAGAGGGTCCGGCAGTAAGTCCAGTCACTCGAAAACTATGTATATCTAAGGATAGTTTGTTGAGGGCTGTTCTGAAAGACGGCAATGACTTTCCCGGGCGCCTTCCCGGCGCTTGTTGATGCCCTTTATTCGGGGCTGTTTCCGGGCTCCATGAGACGGGCGGGAAGAACGGATTTGCTGCCGAATTTCCGGGTCACTTCATCGAGCGCCTGCTCGGCGGCGCGCCAGTTCTCGTCCCGCCGGTCAATACTCAGCTGAAGCGATGTCCTCGCCGCGTCCTCCAATTGTTCTGCCCTGACCCCTACCAGGCGGACAGTCATGGCCCGCTCGCCCACGGACTCCAGCAGTTGGAGCACCACTGCGTAAATCAGTTGGGCACTGTCCACCGGCGTCTGGACAGTCCGGCTGCGGGTGATAGTGGAGAAATCCGCAAACCGGAGCTTCAGGGCTATGGTCCGGGCCACCATCCCGGACGTCCGAAGACGCGTGGCGGTGCGGTGGGACAGGCGCAGGAGTTCCCGGTGCAGGAGTGCGTCGTCGGCAGTGTCCACGGCAAAGGTCTCCTCGGCGCCGATGCTTTTCTCCAGCCGGACCGGGGTGACCTGGCGGGGATCAATCCCCCATGAAAGCTGATGGACGTGTTCCCCCGTCGCGCCCAGCATCTTCTTGAGCGAGGACACCGGCGTCGCCGCCACGTCCGCTACCGTCCGGATACCCATCCTGGCCAGGACCTCGGCCGTCTTGGCGCCCACGCCCCAGAGCGCGCCGACGGGCAGGCTGTGGAGGTAGGGCACGGTTTCGTCCGGGCTGATCAGGAGCAGCCCGTCCGGCTTGCATCGGGTGGACGCAATTTTTGCCACGAACTTGGACTCGGCGATCCCCACTGAGGCGGTAATGCCGAGTTCCTCGGAAACCCGACGGCGGATCAATGCCCCGATCCCCCTCGGCGGCCCCAGGCGGCGGATGGCTCCGGTGACATCCAGGAACGCCTCATCAACGCTCAGCGGCTCCACCAGTTCAGTGATGGACTCGAAGATGCCCATAATCTGGCCCGATACGTCGTAGTACAGCTTGTGGCGGGGCTCGATGATCACCGCCTGCGGACACATTCTCGCAGCCACCGCCATCGGCATCGCTGATTTCACGCCGAAGGCCCTGGCTTCATAGGAGGCGGAAAGGACCACGGAGCGGTCGGCGGGGAAGCCGACGATGACGGGCCGGCCCTTTAGTTCCGGGCGCGTCCGGAGCTCTACTGAGACGAAGAAGGCGTCCATGTCAACGTGCATGATGCACTTGCGCCGGCGTCCCGGAAGCTGCGCTCCGGGTGGCTGGTTCTTACCTTCGGGCCCCACGGCTGCAATCCTATCCGTTTTGTACTGACTAAACTGGAGGCTGAATCCGGCATCAACCCAGGAGGAAAGTCCCTGTGACGGTCTTTGGAAACCTCAAGCCAGCACGTTTGGCAGTCCTCATTGCCGGCGCAGCCGTGGCCCTTGCTGCCTGCAGTCCAAGCCCGTCGGCAACCCAGGACCCCTCCGCCTCCGCCACAGCAACGGCCGGGTCCCGCGTGACGGCCTCTCCAAGCCCCTCTGCTTCCCCCAACACGTCCGCCACCGTGGGGGCGGTGGTGGAGGGCTTCCCCCAGCAGCTCCTGCCACTCATGCCCGGGGCAACAGTAGTGTCGAGCAGTTTTGACAAGGCTTCCTCTCCCGCCACCGCCGCCCTGGTGGCCACCATTACTGCGCCGCCGGCAACGGTCATCGACTTTTACACGAAAGCGCTGGAGGGCCAGGGCTTCAAGGCGGTTCCCGGCGAGTCCGTGGGCTCAGTGGCTTCCAAGGATTTTGTCCGGGGCGACAACGAGACCGTCAATCTCTCGGTGGTGGAAGCCGCCGGAGTTGCCACTTTCACCATCGGTGCCAACGTGGCAGCTGAGTCAGCCAAGTGACGGGGGCCGAACAGCTAAGGAATGAGCAGGCGGACTTCGTTGCAGCCGTAGCAGGCGAGCTCACCGGCTTCCTCACGGCCCGGCAGTCGGTCATGTCCGCCATTTCTCCGGACATCGAACCGCTGATGGGATCCATTTCCAACCTTGTGACCGGCGGCAAGCGGCTGCGCGCCCTCATGTGCTACTGGGGCTGGCGGGGTGCCGGCGGTGAGCCTGCCGCTCAACAAATTGTCGCGGCCGGCGCCGCCCTGGAGCTGTTCCAGGCGGCCGCACTGATCCATGACGACATCATCGACCGTTCCGATACCAGGCGTGGCGGGCCGAGCGTGCACCGCCGCTTTACCGAGCTGCACGGCTCACGGGGGTGGGCACTGGACAGTGAACGGTTCGGCCAGGCGGCCGCCATCCTTACCGGCGATCTTTGCCTCTCCTTTAGCGAGGAAGCCTTCACGGACATCGGTGAGCGGGCGGCGGCGGGCAGCAGGGCGCGGTTGATCTTCAACCTCATGCGGGCCGAAGTAATGGCGGGCCAGTACCTGGACATCCTGGAAGAAGTTGCCGGGCCGGTCCGGGACAGGGCAGGCGCCGTCAGCAGGGCGCAGTCCATCATCCGTTTCAAGTCCGCCAAGTACTCCACCGAGCATCCGCTGGCGTTGGGCGGTGCGCTTGCCGGCGCATCGGACGAGCTGCTCCGCGGGTATTCTGCGTTTGCACTGCCCCTTGGTGAGGCATTCCAGCTCCGCGATGATGTGCTCGGTGTCTTCGGAGACCCGCTCACCACCGGCAAACCCGCCGGAGATGATCTGCGGGAGGGGAAACGTACCGTCCTTGTGGCCCTGGCGCTGGACCAGGCCTCGCCGGCGGAGTCGGCTTTTATTGACGCACGGTTGGGCAGCCCGGACCTGTCCGCGGAGGACATCCATGAACTCCGGCGGATTATTGAGGAATCCGGAGCGCTGGCCGCCACCGAGGTACTGATCAATGAATTCGGTGCCGCGGCTTTTGTTGCGCTTGAGGCGCTCCCTTTGGACGAACTGCCTAAAACCGCCCTTAGGAGGCTGGCTGAAGCTACTGTCAGCCGGGCCTCTTAAGGGCGGATAAATTGCTCTCGCGCGGTTAAAAGCGAAGCGGTCGTTTGCAGGATGCCCGGAATTACCAGGCCAGCGTTTGGGCCCGGCGCCGGATTTCTGTCTTGCGGCCCTCACGCAGCGCGTCGATAGGGCGGCCCCGGAGCGACTCGTCCGGGGTGAAGAGCCAGACGATCAGGTCCTCATCGGAATAGCCCGCATCCGACAGGACAACAATGGTCCCTTTCAGGCTGTCCACTACCTGGCCGTCCTGAAGGAATTCTGCCGGCACCGACCGGATTTTCCGTTCGCCCACCCTTAGTGCTGCCAGGGCGCGCTCATCGAGCAGGCTATGCACCTTGGTGATGGAAACATCCAATAAACGGGCGACGTCGGGCAGCGGCAACCACTCACCCACAAGGTTTTCTACATTACTCACGGATCAAGGTTGCCACGCTGTACACCCTGCCGCCTAGTCGGTGCACTCGAAAGGAGGCCGCTGACCTGCAGACACTCCCGGAATTCTTTCTTGCTGCCATTCACTGAATTCTTGTGCTATTCCGCAATCCGTGAGAGATTCTCATTGACCACATTTGTAACAGCATTAACAGCAGTCACAGTAGTATCAGGAAATGAGAGCGGCATCCCCGTCCGCACCAGCAGTTGAGAAGAGGATTCTTTCCATGACGATGTCCCGCTCGCACAAGCAGCCCCCCAAGCCGAGCCTGCCCATGCTGGCCGCCACCACGGCGGCCCTGCCAGCGGTCGTTTTGTCATCCTTGGCGTTGGCCCAGCCGGCTGCCGCCGAGCAGCCCCAGCGCGCCATTCCCGGAACCCTGGCCGCAGCGATGAAGGCGCAGGCTGCCCAGGCGACGGCGGCGGTCATCCCGGCCTCCTCGGTTTCCACTGCCATCCCTGCGGCTTTCAAGCCCACGCAGCCGCAGGCCCCGGCCGAATACACCATTGCGCGCGGCGACACCATCAGCGGAATCGCAGGGAAGTTCGGGCTCAACACGGCCGAAGTGCTGAAGCTGAACAACCTGCAGCCGAACACGATCATCTATCCCGGCCAGAAGATCAAGCTCTCCGGTTCGGCGGCTGCCCCGGCAGCACCGTCGGCCGCTCCTGCGCCTGCGGCCCCGGCCCCTTCCGGCGGTGCGACCTACACCGTCAAACCAGGAGACACCCTGGGCGCCATTGCTGCACGGCACAACGTCAGCCTGGCAAACGTCTTTAGCTGGAACAACCTCAACATGCGCTCCATTATCTATCCGGGGCAAAAAATCAAGGTCGGCGCCGGGGACGCAGCTGCAGCCCCTGCAGCCGCTCCGGCGGGCGGCCTGGCCTCAACCTCCGCGCCGGCGGCCCCCGTACCTGCTGCTCCTGCCCCTGCCGCCCCCGCTTCAGGCTCCTACACCGTCAAAGCCGGAGATACTCTTTCGGCCATCGCCTCCCGGCACGGGGTCAAGCTCTCGGAGTTGCTGTCGGCCAACCGGCTCAGCATGACCAGCGTGATCTACCCCGGCAACAAGCTGGCCATCCCGGGCGCCCCTGCCCAGCCGGCTGCAGGGCAGCCCGCGGCATCGGTGACCCCGCTGGTCCCCAGTTCATTCCTCGGCTTCAGCTATCCTGCGGCAGTGGTCAGTTCCGCGAATGAAAACAAGGCGCTGTTGAACGCTTCGCCGGTTCCCTCCCGGGCAGAAATGCGCAATATCGTTGCTGACACTGCTCGGAGGATGGGCGTGGAACCGTCCCTCGCCCTCGCGTTCGCGCATCAGGAATCCGGCTTTGACCAGCGTGCCGTCTCTCCTGCCAATGCCATTGGCACCATGCAGGTCATTCCGAGCTCCGGCCAGTGGGCGTCGGACCTGGTGGGCCGCAAGCTGAACCTCCTGGACCCTTACGACAATGCGACGGCCGGCGTGGCGATCATCCGCCAGCTCCTGGCCACAAGCAAGGATCGGGACACGGCCATCGCAGGCTACTACCAGGGCCAGTATTCCGTCAGCAAGTACGGCATGTACGACGACACCAAGGCGTATGTGGCCGCTATCAAGGCGCACCAGAAGAACTTCGGCTGAGCTGTCCCCGCCGCGCAGGCACAGGGCCGCCAGGAAAACACGGCACGGGTCCGGACCGGTATCGGTTCGGGCCCGTTTCGTTGCGGCATTAGGATCGTAGGGTGCAGGAACACGTGTCAGACCCTCTGGTAGGAACGCTGGTTGACCACCGGTATGCCGTCAGGTCAAAGCTTGCGCGGGGCGGAATGTCCACCGTCTACCTGGCCACCGACCAGCGGCTGGAGCGGGACGTGGCCCTGAAGGTGCTGCATCCGCACCTCTCGGCGGACGAGAACTTCCTGGACAGGCTGGGCCGGGAGGCGAAGGCGGCCGCAAGGTTGTCCCACCCCCATGTGGTGGGGGTGTTGGACCAGGGCAACGACGGCCGCACCGCGTACCTGGTGATGGAGTACATCAAAGGGCACACCCTGCGTGACCTCATTAACGAGAAGGGTGCCCTGCCTCCACGCCTGGCCCTGGCACTGGTCGACCCCGTTATTGAAGGTCTGGGTGCAGCACACGCGGCGGGCTTCATCCACCGGGACGTGAAGCCCGAAAACGTCCTGATCTCCGACGACGGCCGGATCAAGATCGGAGACTTCGGGCTGGCACGTGCGGTCACGACTTCTACCAGCACCGGGGCCCTGATAGGCACTGTCGCCTACCTTTCACCGGAGCTCGTCCTGGGGAAACCGGCCGACGCGCGCAGCGACATCTATTCCGTGGGCATCATGCTGTTCGAGATGCTGACGGGACAGCAGCCGTTCAGCGGGGAAGTTCCCATCCAAGTGGCTTATCAGCACGTCAACAGCACTGTGGGGCCGCCATCAGCACTGGTTCCCGGCCTGGCCGCCGAAGTGGATGAGCTCGTCCAGTGGTGCACCGCGAACGATCCTGAGAAGCGGCCAGTGGACGGCAACGCGCTGCTCCAGGAACTCCGTCATATCCGGACCAACCTTACCGACGCCGAACTTGACCTCCATCCGCCGGCAGCAGCCGACGGGTCCGCGGCCGCCGGTCCCCCTTCCCAGCACCGGACCGAAGTAATTGGCCGGACCAGCCACCCAACAACGGTGATGCCGTTTGGCAGGCCGCCCGCCCCGCCCTACCAGCCGTCGCACGGCCAGACGCCCGCCGCCGCCGGCCAGGGCCAACCCGCCGCACCCCGTCGCACCCTCACTCCCCCCGGTGACGGCGATACAGGAGAAGTCTGGGCTCCCCCGCCTCCCGTCAGGCCAGGCAAGCGTGCCCAGCGCAAAGCGGACAGGGAAGACGAAAGGGCCCGTGCACGAGCTGCCGCCACTCCGGCCCGGACCTTGCGCGAGGGCAGTCCCCGCCGCCGTGGGGTTCTGTGGATCGTGGTCCTCATCGTTGCCGCCCTGCTGGCAACGGGTGCAGGCTGGTTCTTTGGAATGGGTCCCGGCGCCGCGGCCACAATTCCCTCCGTGGCAAACAAGACAGTTGCCCAAGCCCAACAGATCCTGGCCGACGCCGGTTTCCGGTCCACTACCAGCGATGTCTTTGACGACAATGTTCCCTCGGGCCTGGTGGTTGGCAGCGAGCCGGAAGCGGGCAGGGAAATCCGCAAGTTCCAGCCAGTCTCGCTTTTCGTCTCCAAAGGCCCCCAGCTCTTCCCGTTGCCGGACCTGGCCGGCGGCACGCTGGAGGAAGCGAAGAACGGACTGAACGCAGCCGACATGGCACTGGGTACCGTCACCGAGCAGTTCAATGAGGAAGTTCCGGCAGGTATTGTGCTGCAGCAGGACCCGGCGGCCGGAACGGCCGTGCGGCATGGCACACCCGTCGCCCTGGTGGTCTCCAAAGGCCCCGAGCCCATTCCCGTTCCCTCGGTAGTGGGACAGGACGAAAACGATGCCGTGGATGCCATCGAGGCGGCCGGACTCCAGGCGGAAGTTTCCCGCGAGGAAGTCTTCAGCAGGGACATTCCGGAAGGAGCCGTGGCCAGCCAGGCCCCGGCCACCGGTACGTTGACGCGCGGCGGCACGGTCACGCTTACCATCTCCAAAGGACCGCGGATGGTGGAAGTCCCCAGCTTCATCGGCAAGCAGGCAGGCGACGCGCGGAAGGCCCTGGAGGCGCTGGGTTTCCAGGTCCGGGTCAACAACATCCTGGGCGGCTTCTTCGGGACCGTGCGCGACCAGGACCCGGTGGACACAGAGGTGCCGGAGGGGTCGGTCATAACCCTGACCGTGGTGTAGGCGGCGGGCCGCCCACACCATTTGCGCGGATCAGGCAGGTGTCAGTGCCGGGCGAGGGCGCCGGCCACCAGGAAGGCCATCTCCAGGGACTGCATGTGGTTCAGCCGCGGGTCGCAGACCGACTCGTAACGGTCCAGGAAGGCATCCTGGTCGATCGGATCAGCGCCGCCGAGGCATTCCGCAACGTCGTCGCCGGTCATTTCAACGTGCAGGCCGCCGGGTACGGTGCCCAGGGCGTGGTGGACTTCGAAGAAGCCGCGCACTTCGTCAATGACGTCGTCGAAATTGCGTGTCTTGTACCCGTTCGGGGAGGTCACGGTGTTTCCGTGCATGGGGTCGGTGACCCAGAGCACCTGTGCACCTGACGCGGTAACTTTTTCGACGACGGCGGGCAGTTTCTCCCTGATGTTGCCGGCACCCATGCGGGTGATGAAGGTGAGCCGGCCCGGCTCGCGTTCCGGATCCAGCTTGTCAATGAGGCGGAGGGCGTCGTCGCCTGTGGTGGATGGCCCGAGCTTGACGCCGATGGGGTTCCGCACCCGGGACAGGAAGTCGACGTGGGCGTGGTCCAGTTCGCGCGTCCGCTCCCCGATCCAGAGGAAGTGCGCGGAGGTGTCGTAAGGGAATCCGGTGCGGGAGTCGATCCGGGTCAGGGCCCGCTCGTAGTCGAGCAGCAGGGCCTCGTGGCTGGCGAAGAATTCAACACGCTTCAAGGCCTCGAAGTCCGCACCACAGGAGGCCATGAACTTGATGGCCCGGTCGATGTCGCGGGCCAGCGACTCGTAGCGCGCGTGGGCCGGGTTTTCAGTGAAGCCCTTGTTCCACTGGTGCACCGAGCGGAGGTCGGCGAATCCGCCCTGGGTGAAGGCGCGGATCAGGTTCAGCGTCGAAGCGGAGGTGTGGTAGGCGCGGAGCATACGGGAGGCGTCGTGGCCGCGGGACTCCGGCGTGAAGTCGTAGCCGTTGACGATGTCGCCCCGGTAGGCCGGCAGCGTGACACCGTTACGGGTTTCATCGTTGGAGGAGCGGGGCTTGGCAAACTGGCCCGCCATGCGGCCCATCTTGATGACGGGCATGGCCGCGCCATACGTGAGCACCACTGCCATCTGGAGAATGGTCTTCACGCGTGCGCTGATCTTGTCGGCGGTTGCGGCCTCGAAGGTTTCAGCACAGTCACCGCCCTGCAGCAGGAACGCCTTTCCCTGGGCAGCGGCGGCAAGCCGCTCGCGGAGGACGTCCACCTCACCGGCAAACACCAGCGGAGGAAGGACGGAGAGTTCCTTTACGGAAGCCTCGAACACATCCCTGTCCTGCCAGCTGGGCTGCTGGGAAATGGGAAGGTCCCGCCAGTTATCAAGTCCTGGATAGTCGGCTGCTCCGCTCTGGGCAGTGCCGGACAGGGAAAAGGCGGGTTTTGCAGATAGCTCAGTCACCATCTAAGACTAACGGCAGCGCAGGCCCCCGGGACACCGCCCCGTCACGCACCCTGCGCGCAGCGTCACAACCGCTCAGCCGGCGGCGGCAGCACCACCGTCGTGGTCATCGTGGCGTGAAGGTTCCGCCCGGCCGTCCGGCCCGCCGGAAGCCTTCTTCCCCGCCCTTCCGGGACCGGAACCCGCCTCCTCCGCGTCGGCTTGGGGCGCGGAGGACGCCAGCGGCTCCGCGGCAGCCGCCGGTTCGACCGGCTTTCCCGCCATCCGCAGCTTCACAACGGCCGCGTACTCGTCCACGTATTCCTGCCCGGACAGGCGCATCAGTTCAAACATGATCTGGTCCGTGACTTTCCTTTGGACATCGCGGTCCTCTGCCTGGTCCTTGTACCTGCTGAAGTCCAGGGGCTCACCAAAGATCATGCCGATCCTGCGGATGTTTGGCAGGCGCTTGCCGATGGGCTGCACCTTGTCCGTACCGATCATGGCCACCGGGATCACGGGGACACCGGCTTGCAGGGCGAGCCGGGCGACGCCCACCTTCCCGCGGTAGAGCCTCGAGTCGGGACTCCGGGTGCCTTCAGGGTAGATGCCCAGCAGGCCGCCGTGGTTAAGGACCTCCATGCCTGCGTTCAGTGAGGCAGCCGAGGCAGCTCCCCCGGACCTGTCCATCGGCAACTGGTTGGTCAGCCGGAAGAACAGGGCCGTCAGCCTTCCCTTGATGCCGGTGCCGGTGAAGTATTCGGACTTGGCCAGGAAAACAACAGGCCGGTGGACCATCAGCGGCATGAAGATCGAGTCGGAGAACGAGAGGTGGTTGGAGGCGATAATTGCCGGTCCCTCGGCCGGGATGTTGTCCAGGCCCTTGACCCAGGGACGGAAAAGAAGCTTCAGCACAGGACCGAGGAAAATCCGCTTCATGACCCAATAGAACACGTGAGAAACCTCTCCGGAAGGCGGCCCCCGGGCCCCGCGTCGGGCCTGGCCAGCAGTTCAATGCAACCCTACTCTAGTGAGATTTGTCCGGAACAGTGACACGATGGAGCAATGAGCGAAAGCAGCACCCCGTCCCCTCCTGCCGCTTTCAGCTATCCCGGCCACGGACCGAATGCCAGGACCGGCGTGGCCATCTGCCATGGCTTCACCGGCAGTCCTTTAAGCGTGTTGCCATGGGCAGAACACCTTGCTTCACAGGGCTATGCAGTGAGCGTGCCACTGCTGCCGGGACACGGAACGGACTGGCGCCAGCTGGCCAGGACGCGCTGGGACGACTGGTACCGCTGCTTCGAAAACGCCTTCCTCGAATTGGAGCGCAGCACTGAGAGAACGTTCGTCGCCGGGCTGTCCATGGGCGGGGCCCTGGCACTGCTGGCTGCCTCACGCCACAACGTTGCCGGCGTGTCCGTGGTCAACCCCGGCCTGAGTTTCTACGACCGGCGCGTGCGGGTGGTGGGAGTCCTGAAGTACTTCCAGCGGACCACCCTCCCCATCGAGGAGGAGCAGCCTACCGCCGCGGCCACCAGCCACGGGGATTATTCACGGACCCCTCTGGCCGCTGTCCACGAGCTGAAGAAGCTCTTTGGCGCGGCTGCCCGTGGGCTCCCCCGTGTCTCTGTGCCGGTGCAGGTCTTCAAGTCTGAGACTGACGCCGTAATACCGCCGACGTCGCTGGCATTGCTCCGGAAGGGCCTGGCCGGGCACCTCACGGATGTGGTGCACCTCCGCCGCAGCGGCCATGTGGCTACGCTGGACGTGGACGCGCCGGAGATATTTGCGAAATCCAGCGCGTTCTTCCATGCCCTCGCCCGCCAGACCCCCGCATTGGAGACTCCATGACCTCCGGCCTGGACCACAGCCCCTTCAGCAGTCCGTTCACCGGCAGCGGTCCCCGCGTCGGTGTGGTGCTCTCGCACGGGTTTACGGGAAGTCCGCACGGGCTGCGGACGTGGGCCCAGTCCCTGGCCGCAGCCGGTTTTGCCGTCCGGATGCCGCTGCTCCCCGGCCACGGCACCAGCTGGCAGGAGCTCGCCCGCACCCGCTGGCAGGAGTGGCACGCCGCCCTGGATGATGCCTACCTCGAACTGGAAGCGGACTGCGATTACGTCTTTTCGGCAGGGTTGAGCATGGGCGGGGCGCTGGCACTGCGAATCGCGGCCACCCGACCCGTGGCAGGGGTGATCCTGGTGAACCCCGGCCTGGTGATCGATGATCCCCGGGCACCGCTGGCAGGCATTTTGAAGCTGGTCATGAAGAGCACCCCGGCCATCGCCAATGACATCCTCAAAGAAGGCATGGACGAGGGCGCGTATTCGCGGACCCCGGTCGCTGCAGCCCACCAGCTCAACAAGATGTTCCGCGACACCCTCAGGCTCCTCCCCCGGATCACTGCTCCGGTCCAGGTCTACCGCTCCGCCGTGGACCACGTGGTCTCCGACTCAAGCATTGCTGCGCTGCGGCGCGGACTCACCCATGCTCCACTGGAGCTTGTCCGCCTCGACAACAGCTATCACGTGGCTACCATGGACCACGACGCCGACCGGATTTTCGAAGGCTCCGTCACGTTTATCCGCTCCCTGGTTTCCGACGGGACGCCGCAAGTCCCCGCCGCGGGTCCGGCAACAACTTTGGAGGTCATGTCCCATGAACAGGCCTGACCCGGGCTCCCCCGACCAGGGCGCCAACCAGGACGACGCCGTTTGGCTGGACCTGGTGGCCCGCCTGGAGGCGGATTCCGGCACAGTCTCCGGCACCGACACCGCGCCAGGCGCTGACCCCGGTCAGGCGCCCGGCCCCGGACAGGCACCCGGCCAGGACTTCTCCGCCACAGGGCGGCCAGCCACCTTCCGGGATTTCGACCCCCTGGGCCTGGCCGGCACCACGCCGTCGGAAAGATCCGCCGCGGAACGGCAGGCCGCGGCGGATGGCGGCTCCAACGCGGGGGTGGACTCACCCTCCGGCCCCCGCGACTACGAGGTGGACCCGGAGGACGGCGATTTCGTTCCCGAGGAACCACCCAGCCTGGCGGGCACCGATCCGTTGACCATGCTTGCCTGGCTCGCTGCCGTGGGCGGACCCGTGGCACTGCTGCTGGCAGCCATGTTCTGGCGCGCCGCACCGCTGTTGGCCATCGTGGGAATCGTGGCGGTCTTCGTGCTCGGCACGGTGTACCTGATCATGAAGCTGCCGCAGGAAAAAGACGAGGACGACGACGGCGCACGCGTCTAGCGCCAGGCTTGGCCGCGGCGGCAACCCGCCGCCGCCGTAGCCACGCGTCAGCGACGCGTCCGGCTGCTTACCCTGGAGAGGTCTGCGGCGCCGATAAGCCCCGCATTGGGCCCGAGCGCGGCCAGTTCAATCCCCGCTGCGGGACGGAACCCGCGGCCTGTCAGGTTGCGTGCGAAGGCCTTCCTGGCAGGCTCCACCAACAGGTCACCGGCTGAGCACAACCCGCCGCCAATAACGAATAGCCCCGGATCCAGCGCGGCGGCAAGATTTGCCAGGCCAAGGCCCAGCCACTCCCCCACTTCCTCGAGCAGTTCGCGTGAAGCCGGATCGCCGGCAAGCGCCAGTTCCGTCACAATGGCACCGGTGATGGCGTCCGCCCGTCCGCCCACGGCCGCAAGCAGGTCCTGCGCCACCGGAGAGTTGGCCCGCGCCAGGATCCTTGCCTCGCGGCCCAAAGCATTCCCAGATGCGTACTGCTCCCAGCAGCCCCGGTTGCCGCATTCACAGCGGTGCCCGCCGGGCATGATGATCTGGTGCCCGAACTCGCCGGCCACGCCGAAGCGGCCCCGTTCTACCCTGCCGTCCATCACCATGGCTCCGCCAATACCGGTACCCAACGTGATACAAACCAAGCGGTCTTCGCCCTGGCCCGCGCCAAAGCGCCACTCGGCCCAGGCGGCGGCGTCAGCGTCGTTGGCCAGGAGCACCGGCCGGCGGAGGAGTTGCTGCAGGTTGGCCCGGAGCGGTTCATTACGCCAGGCGAGGTGTGGGCTGAACAGCACTGTGCCGCCGTCGAGATCCATCCAGCCGGCCGCGCCAATCCCTACGGACCAGATCCGGTGGCCCCTGCCCAGTTCCTCCACCAGCTCAACGATGACCTGCTCCACGGCCCGGGGATCCCTGCCCGGCGTGGTTCGCCGCGCCTCGCTGAGGATCCTGCCATCGGCATCCACCACACCCGCGGCTACCTTGGTGCCCCCGATGTCGATGCCAATGGCCAGCCCCTTACGCCCAAGGCGCAGGTGTTGCCGGAAGCCCTCGCCGCGCCGCGGACCCACCCGGCTGGAGGTGGGCCGCAGCCTCCATGGGGCAGGTCTCTTCAGTGGCCCGGCCTTTTCGCCGGGTGGCGGTACGTACATAGTCCCCCATTCTAGGTGGGCGCTTTGGACGCACGGGTGTGGCCGGCCGGAGATGCCGCCCACATGTCGCACCGCCCCGTTGACGGCAAAGTTACCGACCAGTAACTTTAGATACTGCACGGCCCGGCAGCGGCATACTAGTCTTTAGGCATACCCCTGCGCGGGACCCGGATATCAAAGGAGCTATAGTGCGCGAATTCAGTGTTCCGCCTCTTGTTGTTGTCCCATCGGAAACCAACATCACCGATCTGGTGCTGAGGCAGGCAGCAAAGGCCAGCAACCCTGCGCTCTTTTCGCGGCTGGACGCCTCCGGGTCCTGGCAGGACATCTCCGCCACAGACTTCCTGGCCGATGTCAGGGCTTTGGCGAAGGGCCTCATGGCAAGCGGCGTAGCTGCCGGGGACCGCGTGGGCATCATGTCCCGTACCCGCTACGAATGGTCGCTGGTGGACTTCGCCATCTGGTTTGCCGGCGCCGTTTCCGTGCCGATCTACGAAACCTCCTCCCCTTCGCAGGTGGCCTGGAACCTCGGGGACTCCGGGGCCGTTGCCGCCTTCGGTGAGGCAGCCCACCATGAGGACATCATCCGGCAGGCGGTGACTGCCGAGGCGCTGACGTCCCTTGAGAACGTCTGGCAGCTGGAAGGAAAGGGCCTGGACGCCCTCCGCGACGCGGGCCGAAGTGTCAGCGACGACGACCTTGAGGCCCGCCGGAAGACCGCCCGGCTGGGCGATACCGCCACCATCATCTATACCTCCGGAACCACCGGCAGGCCCAAGGGCTGCGAACTTACCCACGGGAACTTCGTGGAACTCTCAGACAACGCTCTGGCCATCATCGGCGAGATCGTCCACGAGAACGCCAAGACCATCATGTTCCTGCCCCTGGCCCACGTCTTTGCCCGCTTCATCTCCGTACTTGCCATGGCGGCCGGCACCACCGTGGCACACACTCCGGACATCAAGAACCTCCTGGCAGACCTGCAGAGCTATGAGCCAACGTTCATCCTGGCCGTGCCGCGCGTTTTCGAAAAGGTCTACAACTCCGCGCTGACCAAAGCGGAAGACGGCGGGAAGGGAGCCATCTTCCACAAGGCAGCCGATACCGCCATCGCCTTTTCCAAGGCCCGGCAGGAGGGCCGCGTGGGCTTGGGCCTGAAGCTCCGCCACGCACTGTTCGACAAACTCGTCTACGGCAAGCTGCGCGCGGCGATGGGCGGCCATGTCGCGCATGCCGTGTCCGGCGGCGGCCCCCTCGGGGAGCGGCTGGGACACTTCTTCCAGGGCATCGGGCTGCAGGTACTCGAAGGCTACGGCCTGACCGAAACCACTGCGCCGATTTCCGTGAACACACCGTCACTGATCAAGATCGGATCCGTCGGCAAGCCCCTGCCGGGCAATGCCGTAAAGATTGCCAGCGACGGGGAAATCCTGGCCAAGGGTGTCTGCGTGATGCGCGGCTACTACAAGCGGCCCGACCTGACCGCCGAGACGTTCGACGACGGCTGGTTCCGTACCGGTGACATCGGCCGGCTGGATGAGGACGGTTTCGTCTGGATTACCGGGCGCAAGAAGGAGATCATCGTCACCGCTGGTGGCAAGAACGTGATTCCGGCGCTTCTGGAGGACCAGATCCGGGCGGACGCGCTGGTGTCGCAGGTGCTGGTGGTGGGTGACAACCGGCCGTTCATCGGCGCGCTGATCACGCTGGACCAGGAGGCCCTGCCTGGGTGGCTGCAACGCCACGGCCTTCCCGCTGACACATCCCTCGAAGACGCCGCTGCCAGCCCCGTGGTCAAGGCTGCGGTCCAGGACCTCATCACGGCCGCCAACACGTCCGTGTCCCAGGCGGAGGCGATCAAGTCCTTCCGGATCGTGCCCGCCGAGTTCACGGAGGCCTCTGGCCACCTGACGCCGTCCATGAAGGTTAAGCGGGCCCAGGTGATGAAGGACTTCGAGACCGTCATCGAAGAAATGTACGCCGCGCCGCGGTCCTAGAAACAACAACGCGTAGAAACAGCAACGCGGGGTCACTTCCCGCCCGTCCGAAGCATCGGATTGGGCGGGAAGTGACCCCGCGTTTTTTGTTGAGCTACTCGACGACCAGCAGGAGGTCTCCGCCTTCCACCTGCTCGACGGCGGAGATGGCGAGCCGGGAAACCTTGCCGGCCACCGGCGTCGTAATGGATGCCTCCATCTTCATGGCCTCGATGGTGGCCACCGTGTCCCCTGCCTTCACCTCGTCACCGGGCTTGACGGTGACGGTGACGGCACCGGCGAACGGCGCCGCAACCTGGCCCGGCTGGCCGGGATCAGCCTTTTCCGCAGCCTTGACGTTGCTGACCACGGAACGGTCCCGGACCACCACCGGGCGTGACTGGCCGTTGAGGGTGCACATGACCGTGCGCATGCCCTTTTCGTCCGGCTCGGAGACTGCCTCCAGGGAAGCGATCAGCCGCACGCCCTTCTCCAGCTGGATCTCGTGCTCCTGGCCGCGCTGCAGGCCGTACAGGTAGTCGCGGGTATCCAGGACCGAGATATTGCCGTAGGTTTCGACGCTCTTGAGGTAGTCCTTGGTGGGTCCGTCAAAGAGCAGCCGGTTCAGCGTGTGCTGGCGGGTCTTGGAATCGGACTTCAGCGCTGCACTGTCCTCGGCGCTGAGCTCTACGTCGCGGACCTTCACGCTCCGTCCCTGCAGGGCCTTGGTGCGGAAAGGCTCAGGCCAGCCGCCGGGAGGGTCGCCGAGTTCGCCGGACAGGAAGCCGATGACGGAGTCCGGAATGTCGTAGTTCTGCGGGTTCTCCTCGAAGTCGGCCGGGTCTGCGTTCAGGCCCACGAGGTGCAGGGCAAGGTCCCCCACCACTTTGGACGACGGGGTCACCTTGACCAGGTGGCCGAGGATGCGGTCCGCAGCGGTGTACATGTCCTCGATGGCCTCGAACCGCTCCCCCAGCCCCAGGGCCATGGCCTGCTGGCGCAGGTTCGAGAGCTGCCCGCCCGGGATCTCGTGCTGGTACACGCGTCCCGTGGGGCCCGGCAGGCCGGACTCGAACGGCGCGTAGACGCGGCGGACCGCTTCCCAGTAGGGCTCCAGCGAGCTGACGGCCGCCAGGCTGAGCCCCGTATCCCGCGGGGTGTGCGCCAGTGCCGCCACCAGGGCAGAGGCAGAGGGCTGGCTGGTGGTTCCCGCCAGCGACGCCGAGGCAACGTCCACGGCGTCCACCCCTGCATCGACGGCTGCCAGCAGCGTTGCCAGCTGGCCGCCGGCTGTGTCGTGGGTGTGCAGGTGCACCGGCAGGTCGAAGCGTTCCCGAAGCGCGGACACCAGTTTCGCCGCTGCTGCCGGACGGAGCAGACCGGCCATGTCCTTGATGGCAAGGATGTGGGCGCCGGCGTCGACGATCCTCTGCGCCAGTTCCAGGTAGTAGTCCAGCGTGTAGAGCTTCTCCTCCGGGTCCAGCATGTCGCCGGTGTAGCAGAGCGCCACCTCGGCGACTGCGGTGCCCGTGGCGCGGACAGCGCGGATGGCCGGGGCCATCTGGCTGACGTCGTTGAGGGCGTCGAAGATCCGGAAGATGTCGATGCCGGTGGCCGCAGCCTCGTTGACGAAGGCTTCCGTGACTTCTTCAGGGTACGGCGTGTAGCCAACGGTGTTGCGGCCGCGCAGCAGCATCTGGATGCAGACGTTGGGCATGGCCGCGCGCAGGGCGGCGAGCCGGTCCCAGGGGTCTTCGCCGAGGAAGCGCAGTGCGACGTCGTAGGTGGCGCCGCCCCAGGCCTCAACAGACAGGAGCTCCGGCATCAGCGCGGTGACCGCGGGCCCGGCCGCGACGAGGTCGCGGGTCCTGACGCGGGTGGCCAGCAGCGACTGGTGCGCGTCGCGGAACGTGGTGTCCGTGACGGCTACCGCGTTCTGTTCACGCAGGGCCCGGGCGAACCCCTCCGGGCCCAGCTCGAGAAGCCGCTGCCGGGAGCCCGGAGCCGCTTCTTTGTCCTTCACGGACGGCAGTTTGCGGGCCGGGTTGGAGTGGACCTTCAGTTCGCCGTTGGGCTTATTGACAGTGACATCCGCCAGCCAGGTGAGGAGTTTGGTGCCGCGGTCGGCAGAGACGCGCGCCTTGAGCAGTTGCGGGCGCTCGTCAATGAAGGAGGTTGCCACATCGCCGGCGATGAAATCGGGATCGTCAAGCACCGCCTGCAGGAAGGAGATATTGGTGGAGACGCCGCGGATACGGAATTCGGCCAGGGCACGGCGGGCGCGGGCCACCGCGGAAGGGTAGTCCCTGCCGCGGCAGGTGAGCTTGACCAGCATGGAGTCGAAGTGCGGGCTGATCTCCGCACCTGAGTAAACAGTGCCGCCGTCGAGCCTTACGCCCGCACCGCCGGCCGAGCGGTAGCCGGTGATCTTTCCGACGTCGGGGCGGAACCCATTCGCCGGGTCCTCCGTGGTGATGCGGCTCTGCAGCGCGGCGCCGCGAAGCCGGACGGTGTCCTGGGAGAGGCCCAGGTCAGCCAGGGTTTCGCCGGCAGCGATGCGCATCTGGGCCTGCACCAGGTCGACGTCGGTGACTTCCTCCGTGACCGTGTGCTCCACCTGGATGCGGGGGTTCATTTCGATGAAGACGTGCTGCCCCGCGCGCTCACCGACTGTGTCGACGAGGAACTCAACGGTTCCGGCGTTGACGTAATTGAGGGCCTGGGCAAACTTAACCGCATCCCGATACAGGGCTTGCCGGATGTTTTCGTCCAGGTTGGGGGCCGGGGCGATCTCGATGACCTTCTGGTGGCGGCGCTGGATGGAGCAGTCGCGCTCGAAGAGGTGCATGACGTTGCCCTGGGCGTCGGCGAGGATCTGCACTTCGATGTGGCGGGGGCGCAGGACGGCCTGCTCCAGGAACATCGTGGGGTCGCCGAAGGCGGCGTCGGCCTCGCGCATGGCAGACTGCAGGGCTTCGGGCAATGCTTCGCGGGTGTCCACGCGGCGCATGCCGCGCCCGCCGCCGCCTGCCACGGCCTTGGCGAAGATGGGGAAGCCGATCTCGTCCGCTGCCGCAATGAGTTCGTCCAGGTCCTTGGACGGCGCACTGGACTTAAGGACGGGCACGCCGGCGTCCCGGGCGGCCTTCAGTGCAGCCACCTTATTGCCCGCCAGTTCCAGGACTTCCGCCGGCGGACCAACAAAGGTGATGCCGGCAGCCTTGGCGGCACGGGCAAGGTCCGGGTTCTCGGAGAGGAAACCGTAGCCCGGGTAGATAGCGTCCGCACCGGATTCCTTTGCTACCCGGACAACTTCGTCAACATCCAGGTAGGCCCGGACCGGGTGGCCTTCTTCGCCAATCAGGTAGGCCTCGTCCGCTTTCTGGCGGTGGATCGAGTTCCTGTCCTCCTGGGGGAAAACGGCAACGGTCTTGGCGCCCAGCTCGTAGCCGGCGCGGAAGGCCCTGATCGCGATTTCGCCGCGGTTGGCCACCAGAACTTTGGAAAACATACTTCTCCTGCATCATTGCGGGTGGATCGGTGAGTGGTCACAGTGTCTAGGACCTACAAGGACAAACACAAATCTTTGTGTCGACTGTCACAGATTTCCCCGTCATGTCCCGAACCCTTAGCCGGTCCGGGCGGAAACCGCCCCCGCAGCACAGTCGGTGCCATGCCGACGCCCGATAAAGCGGGATTCGCCGATGCATCAACATATGATGAATGGGGCGGCAGGACCGTCCGGCTTCGGCACTGCCGGAGCAAACATTACCCCCAACACGGCATCCGGCGTTAGGTTTTGGTCTCTCAAGTGCAAGTAGTCAGCATCAGCAGCCTTAAGGGTGGAGTCGGCAAGACTTCCGTCACCACAGGATTGGCGTCCGCGGCGCTGGCCGCAGGCATCAGCACGCTGGTGGTGGATCTTGATCCCCACGCGGATGCAACCACCGCGCTGGGCGTGCAGCCCGGCGACCAGCTGGACATTGGCAGGATGCTCAAGAGTCCGCGGCGGGCGAAGCTGGCCGAGAATGTGGTGGGCAGCAGCTGGACGGCGCGTGCGCAGGCGAACGGCTCGACGCCTGCCGTCCTGGACGTCGCTGTCGGTTCCGCGTATACCGGAATCTACGACCGGCCGGACCTTGGCCGACGTGACCTGCGCAGGCTTTCCTCGGTCCTGGCGACGGGCGGCGACTACCAGCTTGTGCTCGTGGACTGTCCGCCGTCGCTGAACGGCCTGACCCGGATGGCATGGTCCGCCAGTGACAAGGTGGCACTCGTTGCAGAGCCCGGCCTGTTCTCCGTGGCGGGCACGGAGCGGACCATGCGCGCCATTCAGCTCTTCCGGCAGGAGTTCGCCCCCAACCTTTCCCCCGCGGGTATTGTGGCCAACCGGGTGCGGAGCGGCTCGTCGGAGCACGCCTATCGGCTTGCGGAAATGGAGTCCATGTTCGGCGACCTCCTGCTGAGCCCCCGGATCCCGGAGCAGGCCAACTGGCAGCAGATCCAGGGCGCGGCCCATCCTGTGCACCACTGGCCGGGCGACTCCGCCAAATCCGCCGCCGCGCTCTTCGACGAGCTCCTGGCCAACCTGATGGCGGTGGGCAGCGGCCTGCGGAGCCGTGCCCGGTAGGGGAACACGCAGAAGGACCACGTTAACTGACAGGGCCGCTCTCCGGATGGAGAGCGGCCCTGTTCGTCAGGCTGTTCGTCAGACGGGCATCAGCTGATCTTACGGGCTGCCCGTCGCTTGCTCAGTTCGTCGTCCGGAAAGGACTGCTCGGCCGCGTGCTCGCTGGGAAGCGACGCGAGGCTGCCTTCCACTTCCCGCCATACGCGCCCGACGGCGATGCCGAACACACCCTGTCCGCCTTGGACGAGGTCAATCACTTCATCGGCGGAGGTGCACTCATAGACGCTCGCGCCGTCGCTCATCAGCGTGATCTGGGCAAGGTCCTCAACGCCGCGTTCGCGGAGGTGTTCCACTGCGGTACGGATCTGCTGAAGCGACACTCCTGTATCCAGCAGCCGCTTGACCACCTTGAGGACCAGGATGTCCCGGAAGCCGTAGAGACGCTGCGATCCCGAGCCGGCAGCGCCGCGGACTGCGGGCTCCACCAGTCCGGTGCGTGCCCAGTAGTCCAGCTGCCTGTATGTGATGCCGGCTGCCTTGCAGGCTGTGGGACCGCGGTAGCCCGCGTCCTCGTCCAGCACAGGAAGGTCTTCAGTGAACAGGAGGCCCTGGGCACCGCTCGCGGGCACAGCAACACCAGCCGTGGGCTGCTTCAGCCCGCCTGCTTCGCCTTTGGGACTCACCTGGATCCTCCTTGTCATGCGCTCCCGGGGAAACTCCTACTGCAGCGGTGCATGAAGACCATGCATGTAATTTTCGCGGGGCGCACTTTCCAGTGTGACTTGCGCGGCTGCCGTAAGCAATGGGAACTTGATACTTCGACGTTAGGCCCGGCGGCTCGGAAGGTCAAAGACCCTGAAGGGTTTCAGGGGGCGTGTCGAAAGATTCATCCTCAACTTTAACCTTAACGTGACCTTAGCCGTCGAAGTCCTCGGGCTCCACGTCATCCAGAAACTCCCGGAAGCGGCGCAGTTCGCGCTCTTCATCCACAGTGGGACCGGGCTCCGTGTCCTCACCTTCGTCATGCTCGGTGATGCGCACACCGGCCTCGTCCATGACCGAATCCGCACACCAGATGCGGCACTTCGCCCGCAGCGCGATGGCAAGGGCGTCCGAGGCCCGGGAACTCACCGTGGTCCCGTTTTCGAACTGCAACTGGCCGTAGAAGATGTTGTCCTCCACGGCGACGATGTTCACGCTGACCACCGAATGCCCCAGGGACTCGACCACATCCACCAGCAGGTCGTGTGTCATGGGACGGGGCGGGACCACTCCCTGCTGGGCGAGTGCGATGGCGCTGGCCTCCGGCGTGCCGATCCAGATGGGAACATGGCGTTCGCCGTGCATCTCCCGGAGCAGGACCAGCGGCTGGTTGGAAGGCAGTTCGATGCGAACGCCTACAATCTCGACTTCAATCATCAGATGTCCATGCGTGAGATGTGGTCCTGCACCAGGGCCCGGTGCAGGGTGAGGCAAAGATCGCTGATTTCACGGGCGGCCTCTGCTGCCCGTGCCTGGGACGCCGGGTCCTTGCGGGACGCCAGCGGGGCAACAGCACGCTCCACCAGGCCGAACTCCCGTTCCGCCGCCGCCTGGAAGGGACGGAGGTGGCGGGGTTCCAGCCCATGGCTTTCCAGCTGGACACATGCGCGTGCCACCTGGAGTGCGTGCTCATCAAACTGGCCGTTGCTGTGGCTGATCAGCCCAAAGCTCAGGAGGGCTTGCAGCAGCGGCACACTTGCGCCGGATTCAGTCCGGAGCTGTTCCTCGGTGAGCTTGCGGCCGCGGCTCTGGAGTTCCGCAGCGAGCTCGTCCGAGACGATCCGCGGGGACACCACGACGCCGGGCGGCAGGTTCTCGGGGCGTTCGCCCCTGTCGATGGCGTCGAGATAGTCCTTGATGACTTTGAGGGGAAGGTACTGGTCGCGCTGCAACGCGAGGACGAAGCGCAGCCGTTCCACATCGCTGTCGGAATACTGGCGGTAGCCCGCCGGCGTCCTCCGGGGGTTGATCAGCCCTTTTTCTTCAAGGAACCGGATTTTGGACGCAGTCATCCCCGGGAAGTCCGCGCTGAGCTGGGCCAGGACTTCCCCGATGTTCAGGACCTGCGGTCCCCGGCGTTCCGGTTGTGCCATTGCCACAGGCAGTGGTCCCGGGTTCAGCCGCGGCCTGCAGCGCTGGCAGGGCTCAGGTAGAAGGTGAGGCGGAACTTGCCGATCTGGACTTCGCTGCCGGACTTGAGCTCCACCCTGTCCACGCGGTCATGGTTGACGTAGGTGCCGTTAAGGCTGTTCATGTCCACCACCTCGAAGCTCCGTGCGGTACGCCGGAACTCGACGTGGCGCCGGGACACCGTGACGTCGTCGAGGAAGATATCGGCGTCAGGGTGGCGTCCTGCCGTGGTGACATCGGAGTCAAGCAGGAACCGGGCACCTGCATTGGGCCCGCTGTGTGCCACGAGCAGGGCGGATCCAGCCGGGAGCGCCTCAACCGAGTTGCGTTCCTCGGAGGAAAGCTTGGGGGCAATCGTGGGCTCATCCCTCACCGGGGTGAGGTTGATCGAGGTGGTCTCCGACGCCCTGGCCGCACCCGAGCCGTATTCCCCGTCGGCAGGGTTCTGTGTGTGGCCGGCCATGGACTCCTCCTCTTCCCGCTGCGGCCTTCAGGTCCGCAACCAACATATGCTCCGGACCTGCAACGCAGGCCCGGTCCCCGGTTGCCCGATCCGGCCGCTGACGTGCGAAGACATTCTGGCTTCGCTGCGTGGCCGGACCGGAATTACCGGTTAGCTTTAGCCTACCTGCTGTTCGTACTCGGATGCACTGAGCAATGACTCAACCGCGTCGGCTTCGGCAAGCTTGACCTCGATCAGCCAGCCGTCACCGTAGGGATCGGTGTTGATAAGGGCGGAATCGGTGTCAAGGGATTCGTTCCGGGCAACGACTTCGCCCGTAACAGGCGCGTAAATATCGCTGACGCTCTTGGTGGACTCAACCTCGCCCACAACCTCGTTCGCGGTGATCCTGGTGCCGACTTCCGGCATCTGGGCATAGACAACGTCCCCCAGCGCATCCTGGGCGAAATCGGTGATGCCCACCCGCACCACGCCGTCGGCATTGGGTGCGGAGACCCACTCGTGTTCGGCGGTGTAGGACAGATCTTCGGGAATGTTGCTCATCAGGGGCCTTTCATCGGGTCGAACACCAATGTCAACGCAGCCGGGAACGGCCGCGTTGAAAGTATAGGCACAACTGCCGGAGCCTTCGCGGGCGTATCTGACAAGATGGGACGCATGAGCGAGTGCAAAGCCGGTGGCCGCCCCAGGCTCGGCAGGTAACGGATGCCTGAGCTGCCCGAAGTCGCAGGCCTGGCAGGGTTCCTGGACGAGCACCTGCGGGGAAGCACGGTGTCAAAAGTGCAGATCGTTTCCTTCGCTGTGCTCAAGACCGCCGACCCGCCGTTCAGTGCCCTTGAGGGCAGGACCGTCACGGGCGTGCGGCGCTTTGGCAAGTTCATCAGCATCGATACGGACGGAATTTCGTTCGTGTTCCATCTGGCCCGGGCAGGCTGGATCCGGTTCACGGACTCCCCCACTGACGCGCAATTGAAAATGGGCAAAGGCCACATCGCCGCGCGCCTTGCCTTCACGGGCCCCGGCGGACCCCGCGGCTTCGACCTGACCGAGGCGGGCACCAAGAAGAGCCTCGCAGTCTACGTGGTGCGCGATCCGCAGGACGTGCCCGGCATCGCCACCCTGGGGCCGGACCCGTTCGCAGAGGCGTTCGACGCCGGCATGCTGGCTGAAATCCTGGCAGGCAGTTCCCAGCAAATCAAGGGACTCCTGAGGAACCAGGGCGTGATCGCCGGGATCGGCAACGCCTACAGTGACGAGATCCTGCACGCGGCACGGATCTCCCCCTTTGCCACCGCCAAATCCCTGGACCGGGAAACGGTGCAGGTGCTGTACAACGCCATCCACGACGTCCTGGGCACTGCCCTGGCGGAAGCGGCTGGCAAGCCGCCGAAGGACCTCAAAGACGTGAAACGAAGCCATATGCGCGTCCACGCCAGGACGGGCCAGCCCTGCCCGGTCTGCGGCGACACCGTCCGGGAAGTTTCGTTTGCCGATACTGCCCTGCAGTACTGCCCCACCTGCCAGACCAAGGGCAAGATCCTGGCCGACCGCAGGACCTCGAAGTTCCTCAAGTAGCAACACAAAAAGCGGAAGCGCCGGAGAAATTCTCCGGCGCTTCCGCTCTTTGGTCGGGCTGACAGGATTTGAACCTGCGACCCCTTGACCCCCAGTCAAGTGCGCTACCAAGCTGCGCTACAGCCCGCTGGTTCCGCCGTTCTCCGCTGTACGGCATCTTCGGTTTTATTCGAAGATTTCCACCAGCAGTCCGGCCGAACCACCTAGAAGAGCTTACACGATCCCGGAGGGTGCCTGTGACACTTTCCGGGATTCCGCCCCGAGGTGTGTCGCAATTAACGCTTCTTGCCGCGCTTTTCACGGACGCGCATGCTGACTTCGATGGGAGTGCCCTCGAAGCCGAAGGTTTCCCGAAGCCGGCGGGTGATGAAACGGCGGTAGCCGGGGTCCAGGAATCCCGTGGTGAACAGCACGAACTTCGGCGGCCGGCTGGACGCCTGGGTGCCGAAGAGGATGCGGGGCTGCTTCCCGCCGCGGACGGGGTGCGGGTGCGCGGCCACGAGTTCGCCGAGGAACGCGTTCAGGCGGCCCGTGGCAATGCGCTTGTCCCAGTTCTCCAGGGCCAGGTCCAGGGCGGGAACCAGGCGGTCCTTGTGCCATCCCGTCTTGGCCGAGATGTTCACCCGGGGCGCCCAGTTCACGTGGGCCAGGTCCTGTTCGATTTCGCGCTCGAGGTAGCGCCGGCGTTCGTCGTCGAGCAGGTCCCACTTGTTGAACGCCAGCACCAGGGCGCGGCCGGACTCGATGGCGAGCTGCAGGATCCGGACGTCCTGCTCGCTGAGGACTTCATCCACCGCGAGGAGCACGACGGCGACCTCCGCCTTCTCGAGCGCGGCCTGCGTCCGCAGGGAGGCATAAAAGTCCGCCCCCTGCGCCATGTGCTGGCGGCGGCGGATGCCTGCCGTGTCCACGAAGCGCCACGTCCGGCCACCGAGCTCGATGAACTCGTCCACGGGGTCGCGGGTGGTTCCGGCGGTGTTGTCCACCACCACGCGCTCGGTGCCCGCAAGCTTGTTCAGCAGCGAGGACTTGCCCACGTTGGGTCGGCCGATCAGGGCAATGCGCCGCGGGCCGCCGGAGCGGTCAGTTCCCTCGATGGTGGAGAACTCCGGGAGGACGTCCATCACGTGGTCCAGCAGGTCCGCAACTCCACGTCCGTGCAGCGCCGACACAGGGTAGGGCTCCCCAAAGCCGAGGCCCCACAGGGTGGCCGAGTCAGCTTCCTGGGCAAAGTCGTCCACCTTGTTGGCCACCATGATGACGGGCTTCTTACTGCGGCGCAGCATCTTCATGACGCCTTCATCGGTGGCAGTAGCCCCCACAGCGGAGTCCACGACGAAGAGCACGGCGTCCGCGAGTTCCACGGCCATCTCCGCCTGTTCGGCAACCCTGGCGTGGATGCCGCGGGCGTCGTGCTCCCAACCGCCGGTGTCCACAAGGGTGAAGTTGCGGCCGTTCCAGTTGGCGGAGTACATGACACGGTCGCGGGTGACGCCGGGGGTATCCTCCACCACGGCCTCGCGGCGGCCCAGGATGCGGTTCACCAGGGTTGACTTCCCCACGTTGGGGCGTCCGATGATGGCCAGGACGGGGTCGAGCTTGACGGGTCCCTCGAAGTCCTCGTCGCCATACTCCCCACGCAGCAGCGCGGCGTCTTCCTCATCGAGGTCATAGTCCTCCAGGCCGGCCCGGAGGGACGCCGCGCGAAGTTCCGCCTCGTCGTCGTCAATGGCAGCCAGCCGTTCGGCCACCTGGTCCGTGCCCGTGGGCGTGTAATCGTCTTCGCCGGCGCCGGGGTGGCCGGGAGTTTGAGTCGTATCGCTCATTGCACTGTCCTTAGTGGTCATCTGCCGGCGTCCCGGCTACTGCTGTTAAGTCTTTGTGGGCATCTGCCGTGGGCAGGGGCTGCCCGCTGAGTTGAATGGAATCCTGGACGTGCCCTGCCAGCGCAGCGCGGATTTCCAGCGCCGCCCTGTCCATTGAAGCACGCCCGCTTTCCCCGGCCCGCCGGGCAAGGGTGAGGGCATTTCCGAAGCTGACGTGGAAGCGCCTGCCCGGCCGGGGTACGTAATCCAGGTGTTCGCCGCCCCTGCGGGTCCCCAGGATCGCCACCGGAACCACCGGGGCTCCGGAGTTCAGCGCCAGCCAGGCCACGCCGCCGTTGATGTCCGCCGCCGCCCCGCTCCCCCGCGTGCCTTCGGGAAGGATCCCTACGCACCGCCCGGCGTCGAGCACTTCCTTGCAGCGCTGCAGGGCTGCGCGGTCGCCGCGCCGGTCCACCGGCAGCTGTCCGGAGGCGGTGAGCACCCGGCCCAGGAATCCGCTGAACATTTCCTGCTTGACCAGGATGTGCATGGGCCTGGGCGAGGCGCCGAACATGACAGGCCCGTCCAGGAAGCTGATGTGGTTCGCAGCGAAGATCACCGGCCCGCCGGTGGGAACGTTGTCCCTGCCCGTGACGGTGGTCCGGTACACCAGATGGTCCAGGACCCAGCCCACCGGCCTGCTCCACGCCATGGTCAGGCCGGACGGGATTCCCGGCCTGCCGTCAGTCACGGTTGAGGACCTTCGTGACGATGACGAGGGCGGCGTTCACCGTTTGGTCGAAATCAAGGTCGGATGAGTCCAGCGTGACGACGCCGGAGGCAGCCTTGGTGAAATTGACCACCGTGGAATCCTTGGCATCGCGATGGGTCACCTGCGCCGCCAGCTGTTCCGCATCCTGGGTTCCGCCGAGCTGGATGCCGCGCCGGCGCAGCCGCGCTTCCTCGCTGGCGGTCAGCAGCATCCGGACTTCGGCGCCGGGCGCGACGACGGTAGTGATGTCCCTGCCTTCCACCACCATCCGGCGGTGGTGCTTTTCAATCAGTTCCCGCTGCCGCCGGATCAGCTCAGTCCTGGCGCCGAGGGTTGTGGCCACTGCGCTGACCGCGGACGAAATGGCCGGCTCGCGGATGGCGTCGGTGACGTCCACACCGTCCACCCGCACGTAGTCCTCCTGCGGACTGGTGCTTAGTTCAAGGACCAGGTCCCGGGCGGCTTGCTCCACTGCAGCGGCATCGTTGAGCTCGATCCCGTGGGTGACGCAGTACCAGGTCAAGGCGCGGTACATCGCGCCGGTATCCAGGTAGGCCAACCGGAGCCTGCGGGCCACTTCCTTGCTGACGCTGGACTTGCCTGAGCCGGAGGGGCCATCGATGGCAACCACCAGCGGGCGTCCGATGCGCAGCGCCGGCATGGTATCGAGAAGTTCCTGTGTCATTACTGGAGTACCCGCCATCCGCGGTCGTTGAGTGCTTCGATCAGGTGGTCATGCTTGTTCGGCAACACGGATATTTCCACCATACCCACGTTTTGTCCCGACGAGTGGTCAAGCCGGAGGTCCTCGAGGTTCACACCGATCTCCCCGATCTCCGTCAAAAGCCGGGCTATCTGGCCCGGCTTGTCATCCACCAGGACCGTCAGCCAGGAATAGGCCTGCGGCGGTCCGCCGTGCTTGCCCGGAATGCGGGCCTGGCCTGCATTGCCTTCGCTCATCAACTGGGCCAGGTCCAGCCGTGCACCGGGCGCCGTGGGATTTTCCAGTGTCCCGATCAGCCGGTTGAGGTCTTCACGGACGCCGTAGAGGATCTCCACCACCTTGGCGGCGTTGCCGCCCAGGATCTGCACCCAAAGGGACGGATCGCTGGCGGCAATCCGGGTTACATCGCGCAGCCCGTTGCCCGCAAGGGACAGCGCATGCAGCGGCGTGCCCTGCAGGCGGCTGGCCAGCAGCGAGGACATGATCTGGGGCAGGTGCGACACCAGGGCAACCGCTTCATCATGTTCGTCAGCGGTGAACTGGGAGACGACGGCTCCCAGGTCGGAGGCCAGCGACCGGGCCGTCTGGAGCGCCGCCGCGGACGTTTCCTCCGAGGGACACACCACCCAGGGCATCGAGGTGAACAGCTCGCCGCGCGCGGCCACTGGACCGGACTTTTCCCGTCCCGCCATGGGGTGGGTCCCCACATAGCGGGAGAGGTCCACGCCGCGGCTGCGCAGCTGCGCCAGGATGTCCTCCTTAACGCTGGCAATGTCCACCACAACGGAAGCGGGATAGTCGGACAGGGCTTGCGCCACGACGCCGGCCGTGACGTCCGGCGGGGCCGCCACCACCACCAGTTGCGGCACGACGCCGCCCAGCTCTGCCAGCGGCCGGCCGGCACCGATATCCACGGCTACTGCCTGGTTGGTGGGCGAGGGATCGGACAGGAACACGGGCACGCCCCGGCCGCGCAGGCCCAGTCCGATACTTGTGCCCAGCAGGCCGGTACCGAGGACCACCACGGGACCGTCCAGGTGCCCGCGGCCCAGGCTGTGGAAGGCGGACATGCCTCAGAGCCCTACGGATGCCAGCAGATGGCCGACTTCCTGCTTGCCGAGGTTGCGGATGCTTCCCTGGCGCTGGTCTCCCAGGCCAATGGGTCCCACCTTGACGCGGACCAGCCGCAGCACCGGGAACCCGACGGCGTCGAAAAGCCGTCGGACAATGCGGTTCTTGCCGGAGTGCAGCACAACCTCGATCAGGACGTGGCCGGGCGTGGAGTCGACCAGCCGGAAAGAATCCACAGAGGCAAAGCCGTCCTCGAGTTCCACGCCTTCCTTGAGCTGTGCACCGATACCCTGCGGGAAGGGACCGCGCACCTGCACCAGGTAAGTCTTGGGCACTTCGTAGGAAGGGTGGGTCAGGCGGTTGGCCAGTTCGCCGTCATTGGTCAGCAGGAGCAGCCCCTCGGTGGCGACGTCAAGCCGGCCCACGTGGAAGAGCCGCTCGCCCTTGTTCTTGGCGTTCTTCAGGAAGTCGCTGATGCAGGGGCGCCCTTCGGGATCCTCCATGGTGGAAACAACGCCCTTGGGCTTGTTGAACACCATGTAGACCATGTTTTCGTCGAGCTGGATCCGGATGCCGTCCACGTGGATGACGGCCGTCTTCGGGTCGACGCGGACGCCGAGCTCGGTGACGACCTGGCCGTCCACTTCCACCCGGCCCTCGGCGATCATCTCTTCGCAGACGCGGCGCGATGCCACGCCGGCTGACGCCATCACCTTCTGCAGGCGCACGCCGTCTGCATCATGGAGCTCCGACTGGGGAACTTCACCACGCGGACCCTTCCTGCGCGAGGGCTTGCGGATGGGACCCAGGTTCTGTCCGAAGCGTTCGCTGCCAAAAGCCCGGGAAGCTGCCGTTCCGGGAGCACCGGTGCGCGGCTTTGGCTTAAGGGCGCCCGGTGTCCCTGGCGCCTTCCTGGCTCCCGGCTTGCGGGCGGCAGGTTTCCGGGACGACGCCTTGGCGGACGTGGGCTCCGGG
Organism: Pseudarthrobacter phenanthrenivorans Sphe3; assembly: GCF_000189535.1. Lineage (NCBI taxonomy): Bacteria > Bacillati > Actinomycetota > Actinomycetes > Micrococcales > Micrococcaceae > Pseudarthrobacter > Pseudarthrobacter phenanthrenivorans. Next base: position 1,617,977 of record NC_015145.1, on the reverse strand, counting down.
TGTCCCTGCTGGGGACCGGCCTGGTCGGGATCGATGAACCGCTCCTCGCGCGGCTTGGGAGCGCGGTGCGGCCGGTCACTGCCGAAAGCGGCCCCGCGCTTGGCAGCGCCGCCGCGGGATCCACCCGCGGCATTGCCACCCTGGAAAGTATTGCGTTGTGGTTTGCCGCGTTCTGTTCCGCCGCGTCCCGAACCGTTACGTGGTGAACCCTGGCGTCCCGCCTGTGTCATGACCCGTCCTTCAATTGTTGTGCCGGAAAGCTGTCCGCAGACACCTCAACCGGCCGTACAGAAATAGTCTGCCCTGATAAATGTTATTGCCCAGCCAGGGCGAACCCCGCTAGATGCCTTCGGCGTCGTAGTACTCCGCGATGCCATCCAGCCCCGGAATGTGTGGTGACAACTGTGGCAGCCCGGCCACCGAACTGATTCCCATCCGTTCCAGGAAATACGAGGTTGTCCGGTAAAGGATGGCGCCGGATTCAGCATCCGTGCCCGCGTCCTCGATCAGTCCCCGCTGGGCGAGCGTGCGAACTACGGAGTCAACATTGACGCCCCGAATTGCGGATACCCTGGCCCTGGAAACCGGCTGCCGGTATGCGATGACGGCAAGCGTCTCCAAGGCTGCCTGCGTCAGCCTGGCCGTCTGCCCTTCCAGCACATACTTGCCCACGATGTCGGCAAATTCCGGCCGCGAGTAGATGCGCCAGCCGCCGCCGACGTTCCGCAATTCAAAACCCCGGGGGCTGGAGCCGAAACCAGCTGGGCTGGCCTGATCCATATCCGGGGCTTTAACAGTATAGCCGTTATACTCGCGCTGAAGTTCGGCCAGCAGCGCAGCGACCGTATCAACCGACAGGTCCAGGCCCGCTGCCAGTTCCTCTTCCGTGGCGGGCTGGTCAATAACCATCAGCACAGCCTCGATGGCGGCCTTGGCCCCACCGGGCAGGTTTTGGGGATCGGCCGCCCCTGGGCGTGCGTCGTCCATGGCTCCGTTGGTCACAACTGCTCCTCAAATTCATCGCTCAGGTTCTCCGCGGACCACTGCCGGCCACCCGCCGTCCAGTGGACGGCGAGGTCGGCAAGCGGCGAAAGCTGGTCGAACGAGACCGCCTTGTCACGGAACAGCTCCAGCAGGGCCAGGAACCGGGCCACCACCACCAGGGTTGACTCGGCATCGGCGATGATGGCCCGGAAGGTCAGGGGTGACTCACGCTGGAGGCGCAGACCCACGATCTCGGCTTGTTCCTTGACGCTGACGTTGCCGCCATGGAGGTGGGCCAGCCCGACTTCGGTGGGAGCCGCCGCCTTGGGACGCAGCGCGGCCTCCGCCAGGGCGGCGAACTGTTCGGGGGTGTGCTTCCAGACAAGTTCGGGAAGCATGGCGGCGAAGTGCTCCTCAAGGGCCACCTGGCGGGGGAAGCGCTGTGCTTCCTGGTGCAGGGTTTCGCCAAGGAGGCCGGCAACGTGCTTGAAGGCCTTGTATTGAAGCAGCCGGGCAAAGAGGAGATCCCTGGCTTCCAGGAGCGCTATGTCCTCGTCATCCTCGACCTCGCCGGCAGGAAGCAGCCGGGCGGCTTTGAGGTCCAGCAGCGTGGCGGCAATCACCAGGAATTCGCTGGCCTCGTCCAGCGCCCATTCCTCGCCCAGCTTTTGCAGCTTCCGGATGTACTTGATGAATTCGTCGGTCACCGTGGCGATCGCCACTTCGGTGATGTCCAGCTGGTGTTTTGCGATCAGCCCCAACAGGAGGTCGAACGGACCGGTGAAGTTGGCCAGCCGCACCTCGAAGCCGGGTTTGGAATCGGCCACGGCGTAGCTAGGGTGCGCCGCCGCGCGAGATCAGCTCTTTGGCCAGCCTGCGGTAGGCATCCGCTCCCACGTGGTTGCCGGCATAGCTGGTGATCGGCTCCGCCGCCACCGTGGCATCCGCGAATTTGATGGAGCGCTTGATGACGGTCTCGAAAACCTTGTCTCCGAAAGCTTCCACAAGGCGGGTGATCACTTCACGGCTGTGCAGGGTGCGGGCGTCGTACATGGTAGCCAGCACGCCGTCCACCTGCAGGCGGGGGTTGAGCCGGTCCTGCACCTTGTCGATGGTTTCCACCAGAAGGGCTACGGCACGGAGGGCAAAAAACTCGCAGATCAGCGGAATGATGACGCCGTGTGCTGCGGTGAGCGCATTGACGGTCAGCAGGCCCAGCGACGGCTGGCAGTCGATGAGGACGACGTCGTAGTCGTCCTCGACTTTCTTCAGGGCGCGGTCCAGGACCTGCTCGCGCGCCACTTCGTTCACCAGCTGGACTTCCGCTGCCGACAAATCGATGTTGGCCGGCAACAGGTCGACGTTTTCCACCCCGGTCTGGTGGATGGCATCGCGGATGTCCACTTTGCGGTCCATCAGCACGTTGTAGACCGTGAGGTCCAGCTCATGGGGATTGACGCCGAGGCCTGCGGACAAGGCCCCCTGGGGGTCGAAATCGACCAGGAGCACGCGGCGGCCGTACTCGGCCAGCGCCGCGGCGAGGTTGATGGTGGAGGTTGTCTTTCCCACGCCGCCTTTTTGGTTGACCATGGCGATCACGCGGGCCGGACCGTGGGAGGACAGCGGCGCAGGTTCCGGGAACTCCCGGTATGGGCGTCCCGTGGGGCCCATCACCGCGTTGTCCAGGTCAAATTCCGTGCCCTCCAGAGTTGCTGAACCCTGTTCGCTGCTCACGTATCTATCCACACTTTCGATGACGGTGATTTCCTGCCGCTGGATGCCAGCGCCGTTCCTTCTTCTTCCCAAGGTTACAGCGGCCGACACGGTATTCGAGGCAACTTGACTTTCCTCGGATGTTGAGCCTTGACCCTCTAGCTGAGGTCGAAGGTTGAAATTTTTCCAGACATGCAACAGCCCCCGCGGCCGGAGCGGCGGGGGCTGTTGCGGCGTTTTGTGCCGCCTGGTTCCTAGACGGTGGCCGGTACGGGCCGCGCTTCGGTTTCCTCGACGGCCGGGCCGGCGTGGCCTGCGATCATGGTCTGCTCGTCGAAGGGCAGTTCACCTGAGAGCACCTGGTTTACCTGGACGCCGTCGATCTCCTTGACCCACGTGCCGATCAGGACGGTGGCAACGGCATTGCCGGTGAAGTTGGTCAGGGCGCGGGCCTCGGACATGAACCGGTCGATGCCCACGATCATGCCTACGCCGCCCAGCAGTTCCGGCTTGTGGGCCTGCAGGCCCGCTGCCAATGTGGCGAGGCCGGCACCGGTCACACCGGCGGCGCCCTTGGAGGCGATGATCATGAAGACCAGCAGCGAGATCTGTGCGCCCAGATCCAGTGGAGTTCCCATGGCGTTGGCAACGAAGAGGGATGCCATGGTCAGGTAGATGGCCGTGCCGTCCAGGTTGAACGAGTAGCCGGTGGGTACCGTGACGCCAACGACCGGCTTGGAGACACCGAGGTGTTCCATCTTGGCGATCAGGCGGGGCAGGGCAGCTTCGGAGGATGACGTGGAGAAGATGAGGAGGTATTCCCGGCCCAGGTACTTCATCAGCTTGAAGATGTTGACGCCGGTAACCACCTTGAGCAGGCCGCCGAGGATGATCACGATGAACAGTGCGCAGGTGATGTAGAAGGCCGCCATCAGGGTGAACATGCTGACGATTGCCTGGAAGCCGGTGGCTCCCACGACGGCGGCAATGGCACCGAAGGCGCCCACGGGGGCAAGCCACATGATCATGATCAGGATGCGGAAGACGAGGACCTGGCCGTGGCCGATGGCCTTGAGGATGGGGGCGCCCTGCGGGCCCATCTTCTGGAGGGCGAACCCTACGAGGATGGCGGCAAAGAGCGTGGGGAGGACCGGAATGTCGCCCGGGATGATCCCGAGGAGGAAGGCGACAGTGCTGTCAACTTCTGCCTTCTTCGAGGGATCGTACGGTGCCAGCTTCAGGCCCTCGCCCGGGTGGATCATGTTGCCCACCACCAGTCCGATGCCGAGCGCGAAAGTGGACATGAGCACGAAGTAGCCCAAGGCCAGGCCGCCCACCTTGCCTACGGTCGCGGCCTTGGCGATGGAACCGATGCCCAGGACGATGGTGCAGAAGATGACCGGTGCGATCATCATCTTGATGAGTTTGATGAAGCCGTCGCCGAGCGGTTTGAGGGACTTGCCAACCTCGGGGAACATCAGGCCAATCACCGCGCCGAGGATGACGGCGGCGATGACCGCGATGTAGAGGTAGTGCGACTTGTCGATGCCCTTGCGCCGTGTCTTCACGGTGTCAAGCGACTCTCCTCGTTGAGAAGCCATGATGTGTCTCCTTGGATGGATAATCTGATAGACGCTGCGGCACAGTCTCTGGGCTCGGCACGTCCTCCGGTGTGATATCCATCATTGGGTACGCCGTGACCCAGCTCACCGTTGCGTTCATATTGGTCATGGAAGGTGGAGGGCAGGTCCGGATGATCCATCCCTGGAGTATCGCCCGCCGGCTTTTCGTGGCGAACCTGCTGATTGTGGTGGTCTTTATCGCCATCGTTGGTTCGGCCACCTTCGTTGACGCCCGCGACCGCACCTACGATGAGGCGGGGGAACGGATGGCGGGCATTGCCGCTTCCATCGCCGCCAACCCGCTGGTCCTCGAGGCCGCGGCGGGCCCGGACCCCACTGCTTTCCTGCAGCCCTACGCGGACGATGTCATGGCGGGAGCCGACGTCGACTTCATCACCATCATGGCCCCGGACAGGACGCGGTGGACGCACCCGCGCCAGGAGGAAATCGGCAGGCCCTATATCGGTTCCATCGATGTGGCCCTGCAGGGCGGGCAGTTTACGGAAGTGACCGCTGGAACGCTGGGGCCGTCGGTCCGGACCATTGTTCCGGTCCAGGACGACCAGGGCACGGTGAAGGCGCTGGTGGCCGTGGGCGTTACCGTCCGGACGGTGGATGTTGCGTTCGCAGGGCGCCTGCCTGCCCTGCTGGCGATTGGCCTTGCCCTGCTGGTGGGAGGATCCCTGGCCTCCTGGCTGCTGGGCCGCTACCTCCGGCGGGTCACCCGCGGCTGGGGGCCGGAGCAGCTCGCGCAATTGTTTGCCTACTACGAATCAGTCCTGCATTCCGTGCGCGAGGGCCTGATCCTCATCGACGCAAAGGGGCGGGTGGTGATGTACAACGACCAGGCGGCCGAACTGCTGGGGCTCGAAGGTGCCGGCAGCAAGGATCCCACCAGGCCGCCGTCGCTGGCCGAGCTGCCCCTCGAGGAGGAGCTCCGGGAGCTGTTCGAGTCCGGGCGGACTGCCAAGGACGAGATCATCCTCACGGGCTCGCGTGTCCTGGTGGTTAACCAGGGGCCGGCCAAGGCACCTGATTCGCCTGGAACCCGCGGCAGGACCCCCGTCTATGGCACCGTGGCCACGCTGCGTGACCGCACCGAAATCGAGGCCCTGGGCAACGAACTGGAATCCATGCGGACCCTGTCCGGAGCACTCCGTGCCCAAACCCACGAGCACGCCAACAGGCTGCACACCATGGTTTCGCTCCTGGAGCTGGGCCGGACCCAGGAAGCCCTGGACTTTGCCACCCGTGACCTGCAGCTCAGCCAGCAGTTGACGGATGACATGGTCAGTTCCGTGGACGAGCCGGTCCTGGGTGCGCTGGTGGTGGGAAAGGTGGCTGAAGCCCACGAACGCGGGGTCCAGCTGGATGTTGCCACGCTGGGATCCGGTACGGTGGCGGGTGTAGCTGTGCAGGACCTGGTCACCATCCTGGGCAACCTGCTGGACAATGCGATCGATGCTGCCGCTGAGGGCCCGCCGCCCCGGCGGGTGGAGCTCACGGTGGAGTCGGATGAGGAAGGCCTGGACATTGCCGTCCACGATTCCGGCGCCGCCCTGGAACCCGCTGCTGCCGAAAGGATCTTCCGGCACGGTTTCAGCACCAAGCCTGCGGGGCCCGGAGGGCGGGGCATCGGGTTGGCGCTGGTGCGGCAGGCCGTGCAGCGGCTGGGGGGTACCTTGACCGTTAATGGACGGCGCGGAGCGAAGTTTGAAGTTTTTCTTCCCGCAGCGGTGTCCCCGCAGAAGGAGCACACACCGTGAGCAACATCCGCGTCCTCGTGGTTGAAGACGAAGCAATCGCCTCAGCCGCCCATGCGGCCTACATCGGGCGGCTGCCGGGCTTCGAGCTGGCCGGAAGCGCCCCGGACGGGCAGTCCGCCCTGCGGCTGCTGAATGAGTTTTCCGCGGCAGGCAACCCGGTGGAGCTTGTCCTCCTGGACATGAACCTGCCTGACCTGCATGGCCTCGACATCGCGCGGCGGATGCGGGCGGCGGGGATCCTGGCGGATATCATCGCGATCACGGCGGTCCGGGAGCTGGCAATTGTGCGCAGCGCCGTGGCTATCGGCGTGGTCCAGTACCTGATCAAGCCGTTTACCTTCGCCACGTTCGCGGACAAGCTGGAAAGCTACCGGCAGTTCCGCCAGCAGCTGGCGGGCGGGGACAGGGGCCCGGGGAAAACCGGCGCCTCCCAGAGCGAAGTTGACCAGGCGTTTGCCAGCCTGCGGGCGCCCTCGGAACTCCCGCTGCCCAAGGGCCTTTCCGTTTCCACCCTTGGCTCGGTCCAGGACTTCATCAAGCAGCAGCGCGAGGCTGTTTCGGCCACCGAAGTCATGGATGCCTTGGGGATGTCCAGGGTTACGGCGCGCCGGTACCTGGAATACCTGGCGGATGCCGGAACGGTCTCCAGGACCGCCCGTTACGGAACTCCGGGCAGGCCGGAGAACGAGTACCGCTGGAGCGGGCGGTGACCCGGGCCGCAGCGTGGTTGCGCCGGGCCCGCCGGTTCAGCCTGCCGTGGGGCGCAGGGTTCCGATCAGCGTCTCGATGACCCCGGGGTCCTCAATGGTGGACGGAATGGTGTATTCCTCGCCGTCGGCAATCTGGCGCATGGTCTTGCGGAGGATCTTGCCCGACCTCGTCTTGGGCAGGGCGTCCACCACCGTCACATGCTTGAAGTCCGCTACGGCGCCGATGTCCCGCCGGACCATCGCCACCAGATCTTCGGCCAGCACGTCCGCCGGCACCTCGACGCCGGATTTGAGCACCACATACCCGGTGGGACGCTGGCCCTTGAGCGGGTCCGCGAGGCCGATCACCGCACATTCGGCCACTGCCGGATGCTGCCCGATGACCTGCTCCATCGCGCCGGTGGACAGCCGATGGCCCGCCACGTTGATGATGTCATCGGTCCGCCCCATGACGAACACATATCCGTCGTCATCCCGGTAGCCGGAGTCGCCGGTGGCGTAGCTGCCCTCGAACGCCCGGAGGTAGGAGGAGACGTACCGCCCGTCGTCGCCCCACAGCGTGGTCAGCGTCCCCGGCGGCAGCGGCAGTCCCAGCACGATGTTGCCTTCCGTCCCGGCGCCCACCTCGTCCCCAAGGCCGTCCACGATCCGGAGCCTGAACCCGGGCATCGGGACGCTGGGGGAACCAGGCTTAATGGGAAGTTCCTCGAGCCCGCGGGGGTTGGCGCAGATGGCCCAGCCCGTTTCCGTCTGCCACCAGTGGTCCACAACCGGGACGCCCACGGAGCGGGATGCCCAGTGGAAGGTGTCCGTGTCCAGCCGCTCCCCCGCCGTGAACAGCGTGCGCAGGCTGGAAATGTCGTAGTTCCGCACCAGGGCGGCCTCGGGGTCCGCCTTGCGGATTGCCCGCAGCGCCGTGGGGGCTGTGAACAGGACATTGACGCCATGGTCCTGGATGACCCGCCAGAAGGCGCCTGCGTCCGGCGTCCCCACCGGCTTTCCCTCGTACAGCACAGTGGTGGCGCCGGCAAGGAGGGGCCCGTAGACAATGTAGGAATGCCCCACCACCCAGCCCACGTCCGAGGCTGTCCACATGACGTCCCCGGGGCCGACGTCGTAGATATTGCCGAGGGTCCAGCTGAGGGCGACGGCGTGTCCCCCGTTGTCCCGGACCACCCCCTTGGGGGTGCCGGTGGTTCCGGAGGTGTACAGGATGTACAGCGGATCCGTGGCCGCGACGTCCACAGGTCCGGCCGGTTCCGCGGCCGCCATTTCCGCATCCCAGTCCAGCCAGCCATAGGCTGCGGCTGAGCCGGTGAAGCCCTCCCGTTCCCGTACAAGCACGGGAAGATCCGGCGCTCCCGCCAGGTCCAGCGCCTCCGCGACGGCGGGGAGGTATTCGATGCGGCGTGACGGTTCGATCCCGCCGGAGGCTGTCACCACCAGGGTGGGCGCGGCATCCCGGATCCGGGCCGCTAGCTCTTTCGGGGCAAAACCGCCGAAAACCACCGAATGCACCGCTCCGAGCCTGGCCGTTGCCAGCATCGCGATTGCGGCCTCCGGAATCATCGGCATGTAGATGACCACCCGGTCCCCCTTGCCCACCCCCCGGCGGCGGAGTGCCCCGGCGAAGCGCGCCACCAGGCCGGTAAGTTCCGAGTAGGTAAAACGTTGCCTCGTGCCGAGCATCGCCGAATCGTAGACCAGGGCGTCCTGGGCCCCGCGGCCGGCCTCGACGTGGCGGTCCAGCGCATTGTAGGAGGTGTTCAGCATGCCGTCCGGGAACCAGCCATACAGCGGAGCCCTGCTTGCATCCAGGCCCTGCAGGGGCGCCCGGGTCCAGGACACCTTGCCGGCAGCGTCGAGCCAAAACTCCTCCGGCCGGCTGAGGCTCAGTTCGTAGGTGTCCCGGTAGCTGTTCGTAACCATGAAAGTGCATCCCATCCACGACATTGTGATGAACGCCATGCTAGCCCGCGAACTGAGCGGAAACAAGAGGTCTGTATACACAGCTAATGCATCCGTGGCGGAAATCGCAGCCGCCTCTGGCTTTTCCTTCCATTCTGTATACACTGGAGGAAGTTGATCACCGAAGGAGGCAAGGATGCGTGCCAGTGACAGGGCCTACGCCGCACTGCGCGACGACATCACCGAATGGCGCCTCCTTCCCGGCACTGTCCTGGGCGAAGTGGAGCAATCCGAACGGCTTGGCGTCTCGCGCACTCCCTTGCGGGAGGCGCTGGGCCGGCTCACCGCGGAAGGGCTCACGACGACGGCAGGCAGCCGCGGCGTCGTCGTCACCGATGTGTCGCTCGAGGACATCGACGAACTCTTTGAACTTCGGGAAACCCTTGAGTGCAAGGCTGCCGCCCTGGCGGCCGAACGGGGTGACTCCGCAGTCTTCCTCCAGCTGCAGAAGGAGCTCCTCGAAGCACCCGCCCTTATTGACGGCACCGACGCAGGGCGGCATGCCTACTACGAACTTGCCGCCCGGCTCGACGGAGCCATTGATGCCGCCGTCTCCAATTCCTACCTTGCCCAGGCGATGCGGGGCCTGCGCGTGCACCTGGTCCGCGTGCGCCGGCTGGCCGCCGACGACGCCCAACGGCTTACTGCCGCTGCCACCGAGCATGCGGCGATAGCCGAGGCCATCGCCGCCCGCAATCCCCGGCTGGCTGAGGCAGCCACCGTCCTGCACCTGCACCGAAGCCTTTCCCACGTCAAAAACACCCACACGCCCCACGACAAGGAGCACCATGGTTAAGGAACACCACGTCCGCGTATACAAGAGCGAGGAAAACCTGCCCCGGGAGGAGCAGCTCGCCTACAAGATCGCCAAGGTTGCCACCGATCCGGTCGAAGTCACCGCTGACGTAACCGACATGGTGATCAACCGGATCATCGACAATGCCTCCGTGGCCATCGCGTCGCTTAACCGTGGTCCCATCATCTCGGCCCGGGCCCAGGCACTGGCCCATGGTCCCAGTACCGGTGGCCAGGGCGCCAAGGTCTTTGGCATCGGCGAGCGCGTTTCACCGGAATGGGCGGCCTGGGCCAACGGAGTTGCGGTGCGCGAACTGGACTACCACGACACGTTCCTGGCCGCGGACTACTCCCACCCCGGCGACAACATCCCGCCGATCCTGGCCGTGGCACAGCATACCCGGGCCAGCGGACGCGACCTGGTGCGGGGCATCGCCACCGGCTACGAGATCCAGGTGAACCTGGTCAAGGCCATCTGCCTGCACAAGCACAAGATTGACCACGTGGCGCATCTTGGCCCCTCGGCGGCCGCCGGCATCGGCACCCTGCTGGGGCTCGACGTCGAGACCGTCTTCCAGTCAGTGGGCCAGGCCCTGCACACCACCACCGCCACCAGGCAGTCCCGCAAGGGTGAGATCTCCACCTGGAAGGCACACGCTCCGGCGTTCGCAGGGAAAATGGCGGTGGAGGCCGCGGACCGGTCCATGCGCGGCCAGACTTCCCCCGTTCCCATCTATGAGGGCGAGGACGGGGTGATCGCCTGGCTGCTGGACGGGCCGGACGCCTCCTACCTGGTCCCGCTGCCGGAAGCCGGGGAAGCCAAGCGCGCCATCCTGGATACTTACACCAAGGAACACTCCGCGGAGTACCAGGCGCAGGCCTGGATCGACCTGGCCCGGAAACTGAACCGGGAGCACCCCGAAGCCACGGACCCGGCCAACGTGAAGTCCATCCTGATCAGGACGAGCCACCACACGCACTACGTCATCGGCTCGGGTGCGAACGATCCGCAGAAGTACGATCCCAAGGCAAGCCGGGAAACCCTGGACCACTCCATCCCGTATATCTTCACCGTGGCGCTGCAGGACGGCGTCTGGCACCATGTGGACTCCTACTCCCCCGAACGCGCCGGCAGGCCGGACACCGTGGACCTGTGGCAGAAGGTCAGCACCGAGGAAGATCCCGAGTGGACGCGCAGGTACCACTCCCTGGACATCTCCGAGAAGGCCTTCGGCGGGTCTGTGGAGATCGTCCTGACGGACGGCAATGTCATCACCGACGAAATCGCCGTGGCGGACGCACACCCGCTGGGCGCCCGGCCCTTCGGACGCGCTGAATACATCAACAAATTCCGCACGCTGGCCGCCGGCCTTGTGGAGGATGCCGAAGTCGAAAGGTTCCTCGCCGCCGTCGAACGCCTCCCGGAACTGGGCCCCGGCGAACTGGACCAGCTGAACATCACCGCTGCCCCCGGCGTCATCGATCTCGGTGCCGCACCCAAGGGACTGTTCTGATGCTGTACTCCAAAGTCACGCCCGAACAGAAGCGGATCCGGTTCCGGGAACTCCTCGCCTCGGGAACCGTCCAGCAGTTCCCGGGCGCGTTCAACCCGCTGTCGGCCCGGCTGATCGAGGAGAAGGGATTCGCCGGGGTGTACATCTCGGGCGCCGTACTGGCCAACGACCTGGGCCTGCCGGACATCGGACTGACCACGCTCACCGAGGTGGCCACCCGGGCGGGGCAGATCGCCCGGATGACGGACCTGCCCGCCATCGTTGACGCCGACACCGGGTTCGGCGAACCGATGAACGTGGCACGCACCGTCCAGGAGATCGAGAACGCCGGCTTGGCCGGACTGCATATCGAGGACCAGTTCAACCCCAAACGCTGCGGGCACCTGGACGGCAAGAACGTGGTGGACCTGGAGACAGCCACCAAGCGGATCCGGGCGGCAGCGGATGCCCGCCGCGACCCGAATTTCCTGATCATGGCGCGCACCGACATCCGCGCCACGGATGGACTGGCAGCGGCGCAGGACCGGGCCAAGGCGCTCGTGGAGGCCGGCGCCGACGCGATCTTCCCGGAGGCGATGGCCACACTGGACGAGTTCCAGGGCATCCGCGAAGCCGTGGACGTGCCCATCCTGGCGAACATGACGGAGTTCGGAAAGAGCGACCTCTTCACCGTCGGGCAGCTGGCGGGAGTGGGCGTGAACATGGTGATTTATCCGGTGACCCTGCTCCGTAGTGCCATGGGCGCTGCTGAGCGTACGCTGGATTCGATCAAGGCTGAGGGAACGCAGGAGGCACAGGTTGGCAGCATGCTGACCCGTGCGCGGTTGTACGATCTCGTCGACTACGAGGCGTACAACCGTTTTGACACCGGGGTCTTCAATTTCCAGGTCCCCGGAAAGCACTAAAGGACCACCGCCGGCCGCGGCCGGCATCCGAAAGGCGACAGGAACAAGGGAGTTTCAGCATGGCTGAACAGGACATTAAAAAGGGTCTCGCCGGCGTCGTAGTGGATTACACGTCAGTCTCGAAGGTCAACCCGGACACCAACTCGCTGCTGTACCGCGGCTACCCTGTCCAGGAGCTGGCTGCACGGTGCAGCTTTGAGGAAGTGGCGTACCTGCTGTGGAACGGCGAGCTGCCCACCCGGGAGCAGCTGGCGGAGTTCACGGCAAGGGAGCGGGCCGGGCGCGCCCTCGATCCGGTGGTCAAGCAGGTGGTCGATGCCCTGCCCACCAGCTCACACCCCATGGATGTGTGCCGGACGGCGGCCTCCGTGATGGGGGCCCGGCACCCGCTGGCGGAGGATTCGTCTCCTGAGGCCAACATGGCAAAAGCCGTGGACCTGTTTGCCGCGATGCCGGCGGTGGTGGCGTACGACCAGCGCCGCCGGCACGGGCAGGACGTCGTGGAGCCTCGGGATGACCTCGGATACTCCGCCAACTTCCTGTGGATGGCCTTTGGCGAGGAGCAGGTCCCCGAAGTGGTGGAGGCCTTCAACGTCTCCATGATCCTCTATGCCGAGCACAGCTTTAACGCTTCAACGTTCACGGCGCGGGTAATCACGTCCACGCTCTCGGACCTCCACTCGGCAGTCACCGGCGCCATTGGGGCGCTGAAGGGGCCGCTGCACGGGGGTGCCAACGAGGCCGTGATGCACACCTTCGACGAGATCGGCATCCGGCCCGAGGAATCGCTGGAAGAGGCAGCGGCCAGGGCCAAGGCCTGGATGGAGAACGCGCTGGCCCAGAAGAAGAAGGTCATGGGCTTCGGCCACCGAGTCTACAAGCACGGCGACTCCCGCGTGCCCACCATGAAGGCGGCCCTGGACAAGATGATCGCCCACTATGGACGGCCGGAGATCCTGGGCCTGTACCAGGGCCTGGAGACGGCCATGGACGAGGCCAAGGCCATCAAGCCCAACCTCGATTACCCCGCCGGGCCCACCTACCACCTGATGGGCTTCGACACGGAAACGTTCACGCCGCTCTTCGTGGCGAGCCGGATCACGGGCTGGACGGCCCACATCATGGAGCAGCTGGCGTCGAACTCCCTGATCCGGCCCCTGAGCGAGTACAACGGCGTAGAGGAACGGCACCTGCCGTAACCCCAGCCCTTACGGAAAGCACGACGACGGCGGGGAGCCACGGCGGTGCGGTCACCTTCCAGGGTGGCCGCACCGCCGTCGTCCTTAACGGGTCCTGCTGCCTCAGAAGAGCAGGCTCTCGGACGAGGCAACAGCTTCATTGTCGTCGTCCATGGTGACCACGATGTTGACCTTGCCGCCTTCCAGGACGACCGGGAGCCAGTGGTCGGCGTCCTGCCACATCCGGTCCACGGGAAGGGTGGCGGTGTCGAACCAGGCGGGGGCTATTTCCGCGCTTTCCGTGGGTTCGCCCTCCCAGCGGGCGGCCGTGAACAGGCGCGTGTCCATGTTCCACTCCGGTTTTGCAGGAAACACAAAGCGCACCACGCCCGCGTCCCTCAAGTCCTCGTGCCGGACTCCGACGTCGGCTTCCTCCCGCACCTCGCGGATGGCCGCTTCCGCATCGCTCTCCCCCGCTTCGACGTGGCCGCCGATGCCGACAATCTTGCCGCGCCCGAACCCGGTCTTCTTGAGCCCCAGCAGGACCTGGGGCACTCCGTCCACCTCACGCAGCAGGAAGCAGAGGGCTACAGCAGCGCCGTTCACCGTCACCCCAGCGCCCGGGGGTGCGCCGCCGCATAGATCTCGCGGAGGGTGTCGGCCGTGACCAGCGTGTACACCTGGGTGGTTGTCACCGATGCGTGTCCCAACAACTCCTGGACCACGCGGACGTCGGCACCGCCCTCAAGCAGGTGCGTGGCGAAGGAATGCCGGAGGGTGTGCGGTGAGACGTCCTTGGTGATCTGCGCCTTCCCGGCGGCGGCCTTCAGGATGGTCCAGGCGCTCTGGCGGCTGATCCGGCCGCCGCGGGCGTTGAGGAACAGGGCCGGCGTGCCTTTTCCCTTGGCGGCCAGCAGCGGGCGGCCGCGGACCAGGTAGGCATCCAGTGCCCGCGCGCCGTAGGAGCCCAAAGGGACCAGCCGTTCCTTGGACCCCTTGCCGAAGAGCCGCACGATGGCCGGGCCGGACTCCCCGGTGTCAAGGGAAATATCGTCCACATCCAGGCCAACCGCCTCGCTGATCCTGGCTCCCGTGGAATACAGGAATTCCAGGAGCGCCCGGTCGCGCAGGCCGGTGGCGGTGTCCGTTCCGGCTGCCTCCAGGATCCTGGTCACCTCATCCACGCTGATCGCCTTGGGCAGGCGCTTCCCCGGCATGGGCGGATGCACCTCGCTGGCCGGATCAGCAGGGGTATAGCCCTCCAGCGCCCAGAACTTGTGGAGCCCCCGCACTGCAACCACGGTCCTGGCCGCAGACCTGACGCCCAGGGCCGAACCGCCGTCGGACCCGTCCGACAAGGCCCGGACGTACCCGGTGACGTGGTGGCGCGTAATGTCCTGGGGACTGCTGCAGCCCTGGGCAGCGAGGTAGCGGGAGTACCGGGCAAGGTCCCGGCGGTAGGCGGAAAGGGTGTTGGCTGCAAGCCCCCGCTCCACGCCCATGTGCTGCAGGTAATCCGTGATGCCGCGCTCAATGGCGGTAGGCGGGGCAGCCGGCGGGGCGGAGTCCTGGGCGGGCCCGGAGGCCAGACCTGCAGAAGGGGCTGGCACCATCAGCGCTGGCTGGGGTGCGCCGGCCAGGGTGCGTCAGCGGGGCGGAGGTGTGCATATCCCCGCGCGCGTGCGGCAGCGGCGGCCAGGATTCCGACGACGGCGGATGGGTTGTGCAGCCGGCCTGCCAGCACCGACTCCACGGCGTCGTCCAGACCGATCCAGTGGAACTCGATCTCGGCTTCCTCGTCGGTCCGCTCGTGGCGGTCGTGGTGCGGGACTTCGGTAAGGCCGCGGGCCAGGTAGATCCTGATGGCCTCACTGGAGGAACCCGGGGAGTTGAAGACATCGGCCAGGACGTTCCACGTGCTGGCCGCGAGGTCCGCCTCTTCAGCCAGTTCGCGGGCCGCCCCCACCTGGAAGTCCTCGCCCTCCACGTCCAGCAGGCCGGCCGGGATCTCCCAGAGGTCCATGCCCACGGGGTGGCGGTACTGCTTCAGGAGGAGGATCTCGCCGTCGTCGTTCATGGGCAGCACGGCCACCGCGCCGGGGTGGTCGATGTAATCCCGGGTAAGGGCTTCGCCCGTCTCCTGCAGCTGGAAGGTGTCGCTGACAACGTCCCAGATCCGTCCCTCGTAGACCTTCTCCGTGGACAGAAGACGGCGCGGGCTCGGCGCATCCGAAACCTTGACTACATGGGTGGCTTCAGGTGAACCGGGCATCGCGCCGTCCTTTTTCTGTTGCGGAAACTACTTAGCGGCTACCGTACCGGACGGCTCGTCCTGGGCAGCGCCGGCGCCTGCGGCGGCAGCCGTGTCGGCCACTCCCTGGTGGTCCAGTGCCGCCTTGACCAGGCCGGCGAACAGCGGGTGCGGCCGGGTGGGACGAGAGCTCAGTTCGGGGTGCGCCTGGGTGGCCACGTAGTACGGGTGGACGTCTGCCGGCAGCTCCACGAATTCCACGAGCTTGCCGTCCGGGGACGTGCCGGAGAAGACCAGGCCTTCGGCGGCGATCTGCTCGCGGTACTTGTTGTTGACCTCGTAGCGGTGGCGGTGGCGTTCGCTGACGGTGGTCTTGCCGTACGTCCCGGCGATCACCGAACCGGCCTCGAGCTTGGCTTCGTAGAGGCCCAGGCGCATGGTGCCGCCCAGGTCGCCGCGGCCTTCGACGAATTCCAGCTGCTCTTCCATGGTGGCGATGACCGGGTACTTCGAATCCGGCTCGAACTCACTGGAAGAGGCGCCTTCGAGTCCCACCACGTTGCGGGCGTATTCGATGACCATGCACTGCAGGCCCAGGCACAGGCCCAGGACGGGAAGCTTGGTTTCGCGGGCGAATTTCAGGGCACCGAGTTTGCCCTCGAGTCCGCGGATGCCGAAGCCGCCCGGGACGCAGATGGCGTCGACGCCGTCGAGCGCCTTGATGGCGCCTTCGCGGGTTTCGCATTCGTCCGAGGGGACCCAGCGGATCTTGACCTTGGCGTCGTTGGCAAAACCGCCGGCGCGCAGGGCCTCGGTCACGGAAAGGTAGGCGTCCGGCAGGTCGATGTACTTGCCCACCAGTGCGATTTCCACGTGGTGCTTGGGGTTGTGGACCGCTTCGAGCAGCTTGTCCCAGCTGGTCCAGTCCACATCCTTGAACGGCAGGTCCAGGGCGCGCACGATGTAGGAATCCAGGCCCTGGGTGTGCAGGGTCTTGGGGATGTCGTAAATGCTGGGGGCATCGGCGGCGTTGACCACGGCGTCGATGTCGACGTCGCACATGCGGCCGATCTTTTCGCGCATGGCCTCGGGGACTTCGCGGTCCGAACGGATCACGATGGCTTCGGGCTGGATGCCGATGGAGCGCAACGCCGCAACGGAGTGCTGGGTTGGCTTGGTCTTCAGCTCCTGGGACGGCCCGATGTACGGAACCAGCGAAACGTGGAGGAAGAAGACATTCGTCCGGCCGATGTCCTGGCGGACCTGGCGGGCGGACTCCAGGAAGGGCTGGGACTCGATGTCGCCAACGGTGCCGCCGATTTCGGTGATGATCACGTCCGGGGCGTTCTTGCCCTCGGCGGGCAGTCGCATGCGGCGCTTGATTTCGTCCGTGATGTGCGGGATGACCTGGACGGTGTCGCCCAGGTATTCGCCACGGCGCTCCTTGGCGATGACCGTGGAGTACACCTGGCCGGTGGTGACGTTGGCTGAGCCTTCGAGGTTCTCGTCGAGGAAGCGCTCATAGTGCCCGATGTCCAGGTCGGTCTCTGCGCCGTCGTCGGTGACGAAGACCTCGCCGTGCTGGAAGGGGTTCATGGTGCCCGGATCCACGTTCAGGTACGGATCGAGCTTCTGCATGGTTACAGACAGGCCGCGTGCCCGCAGCAGATGACCGAGGCTTGACGCCGTCAGTCCCTTACCGAGCGAGGACGCCACACCACCGGTTACGAAGATGTGTTTGGTCGTCTTGGATGAGCCCGGGAACCGGGAATTTACACGGGAATTTGATCGCTGCACCACGGAATTCGAGCTTATCATCATTTGAGCCTTCCACGGGTCGCCGGCAGTGTTCCCCAAACGCCCAAGTCTGCCGGTCGGGCCGCCCCCGGAGCAAGGGGACCGGTGGCCGGCACACGGCAAAGCCGGGTTTCAGGCGCGCTGGGGCAGGAGCTTTGCGTCGTCCAGCAGTTCCTGGGCGTGGGCCTGCGCCGACTCGGAATCCTCCTGGCCGGCCAGCATGCGGGCCAGTTCCCGGACCCGTTCCGGACCGTCGAGGAGGCGGACATCACTGGAGGTGAAGCCGGTGGCGGTTCCGCCGTCGGCTCCCCGGACTGAGGTCTTGGTGACGGTGATGTGCTGGTCGGCAAAGGCCGCCACCTGCGGCAGGTGCGTGACCACCAGCACCTGGACGTGGCGGGCCAGCATGGCCAGCCTGCGGCCGATTTCGACGGCCGCACGTCCGCCGACGCCGGCGTCCACCTCGTCGAACACGAACGTCGGGACGGGGTCCACCGCTGCCAGCACCACTTCGATGGCAAGCATGACGCGCGACAGTTCACCGCCCGAGGCGCCCTTGCCCAGGGGGCGGGCGGGGGCGCCGGAGTGGGGCTGCAGCAGGAAGCTGATCTCATCGGCTCCGTGCGGCCCCAGCTGCCCGGCCTGCTCAAGGTTGATCACCAGGGTGGCATCGGCCATGGCCAACGCCTTCAGCTCCGCGCTGACCCTGGCCGAAAGGTCCTTCGCGGCCTTGGCCCTGATCTTGCTGATCGCGGCAGCCTGCTTCTTCAGGTCCGCCTCAGCCTTCACCACCTCGGCGTCCAGGGTTTCGATGCGCGTGGAATCGTCCTGCAGTTCGTCGAAGCGCACCCGGGCGTTTTCGGCCCAAACCAGGACCTCATCGATGGTGGGAGCATACTTCCGGACCAGCTTGGCCAGGGCGGCCCGCCGGTCCTCGATCTCCGCGAGCCGCTCCGGTCCTTCCGTGTCCAGCCCGGCCTGGTAGCTCGCCAGCTCCGTGGCGATGTCGTTCAACAGGAAGCCGACCTCGGCCAGCCGGGCTGCAGCGGAACCCAGCTCGGCGTCGTGCTCCGCCACGTGCTCGAGGGTCCGTTTGGCGGTGTCAACCAGGGTTGTGGCGTCCCCCGCCTCGCCGAAATCCTCGGCAATGAGGGCCTGGTGGGCTGTGCTCGCGGCGATCCGGAGCTCCTCCACGTTGGCCAGCTTCACGGCTTCGGCCTTGAGCAGCTCGTCTTCGCCGGGCTGCGGATCCACCTCGTCAATCTCGGCGAGGGCACTCTGCAGGGACTCCGCTTCCCGCAGCCGGTCCCGGGCCGCACTGCGGAGCTCCTCCAGCTCGGCCAGGCTGGACTTCCACCGGCTGTACAGGTCCTGGTAGGCCGTGAGCGGACCCGCCAAAGCCTCGCCCGCGAACTTGTCCAGGGCGCCCCGCTGTGCAGCCGCGCCCTTGAGCCGGATCTGGTCCGACTGGCCGTGGACCACCACCAGGGTTTCGCCGATCTCGGCCAGGACCCCCACCGGCGCGGCCCTGCCGCCCAGGAAAGCACGGCTGCGGCCGTCCGAGCCCAGGCGGCGGGCGAGAATCAGCTCCGCACCGCCGTCGAACTCTTCCGCCTCCGCACCTGCGTCCAGGGCCCGGGCAATAGCGGGATGGCCGGCGTCGAGCTTCAGGACAGCCTCTGCGGTGGCGCTCTTCGCTCCGCTCCGGACCGCCCCCGCATCCGAACGGGCGCCGAGGAGGAGCCCGACGGCGGTGACCACCATGGTCTTGCCGGCACCAGTCTCGCCGGTCACTACGCTCAGGCCAGGTCCCAGCGGCAAGGTTGCGTCAGTGATGACGCCAAGATCGCGGATTCTCAGTTCTTCAAGCATGGCTTCACTTTGCAGTCGACGGATCGGTGTCAGCATCGGGCTGGCCGGCCTGCGGTACCTGGAGCGGTGGCATGGGCCGCGGCGTCCTGACGATGGGGATGGGCCCGGTGTGCACGGATTCGGCCTTGAGCACAGGGCCCCGCCAACCATGGATGGGCAGCTCGAACTTCCGGACCAGGCGGGCGGAGAAGGGAGTCTGGTGGGTGCGGGCGAGCCTCACCGGAGTGGCGGATTTGGTGACCTCAACCCTTGCGCCCGGCGGCAGGTCCACCGAGCGCCTGCCGTCACACCACAGGACACCCTGGGCATCCGTCCGGCCCAGGACTTCAACGGCGAGCCGGGAGCGGGGAGAAACCACCAGGGGCTTGGCGAACAGCGCATGGGCGCTGATGGGGACAATCACCAGGGCCTCCACCTCCGGCCACACCACGGGGCCTCCAGCGGAAAAACCGTAAGCCGTGGAACCTGTGGGGGTGGCCAGCACGATGCCGTCACAGCCAAAGGACGTCAGCGGACGTTCGTCCACTTCGGTCACGACCTCAAGCATGCGCTCCCGGTTGGCCTTCTCAATGGCTGCCTCGTTCAACGCCCACGTGTGCCAGATCTTCTGGCCCCGCACCCACACCTGCACATCGATGGTCATGCGCTCTTCCACGGTGTACTCGCGGCTGGCGATCCAGTCGACCGTCTGGGCCAGGTCCGCCCGTTCGCTTTCGGCAAGGAAGCCCACGTGGCCGAGGTTCACGCCCAGGAGCGGCACGTCCACCTCGCGGACCAGTTCGGCGGCCCGCAGAATGGTGCCGTCACCGCCCAGGACCATGACCAGTTCAACATCGGGGAGCTGGACGTGGTCGTGGAGGACTTCCACGGGCTGTGCCAGGTGCCCGAAGAACCTCTCCATGTCCCCCAGCTCGGACTCCTGCATCACCGGGACAATGCCGGAGGCATGCAGGAGGGCGCACGCCTCCCAGGCGGCCTTCAGTGAGTCCTCGCGGCCCGTATGGGCAAGGACCAGTACACGCCTGCTCATCAGGTTCCGCTCTCTAGTGGTTCGGCCAGATTCGTCCGAGCAAAGCAGCGGCCGCTGCCTCACGCTCTTCGATCTTAGGCAAGTCTTCACTGATCCTGCGTTTTATCCACAGGAAGTATTCGACGTTTCCGTCCTGGCCGGGCAGCGGACTGACCGCCAGGCCGCACAGGTCCAGCCCGGCGTCGAGCGCTGCCTTGGCAACTTTCTCTACCGCCAGCCTGCGCTCCCGGTCGGATGTCACCACACCGGTGCGTCCCAGCCGGTCCTTGCCGATCTCAAACTGGGGTTTGACCATCAGCACAAGGTCCCCGCCCGGTTCGGTGCATTCCGCAAGCGGACCCACCACGAGGGCAAGGGAGATAAAGGACAGGTCGGCCACGGTGAGCTCGGCGGGACCGCCGATGTCCGCCGGGGACATGTAGCGGACGTTCAGTCCCTCGTGGACTTCCACGCGCGGATCTTCACGGAGCTGCGGCACCAGCTGGCCGTGCCCGACGTCGACCGCCACCACGTGCGCGGCCCCGCGCCGGAGCAGCACGTCAGTGAAGCCGCCCGTGGAGGCACCGGCGTCGAGGCACCTTTTACCTTGCGGTTTGATCGCGGGGAAAGCGTCAAGGGCACCTGCCAGCTTGTGCCCCGCCCGGCTGACGTAGGTGTCCTGTTCGTCATGCCGCACGGCGAGGTCCTTGCCGTCGTCCACTTGGAGGGACGCCTTGCTGAGGATCTGGCCGGCGGAGCTGACTTTCCCCTCGGCAATCAGCGTGGCCGCATGGGTGCGCGACCGGGCCAGGCCGCGCGCAACCAGGGCCTGGTCAAGGCGCACCGCCATCAGGTGCCCCCGTCCGCGGGCTGGGCGTTCAGTGCGGCAAGAAGCTCATCGTGAAGTTCGTTGTAGACGTTTTCGTGCTCGGAGACGGGGACCTGCTGCAGGGCACGCAGCCGCACGAGGGCCTGTGCCACCACGGGGTCCGTGACGCCCGCTTCAGTGGGATCAGGCCAATCCGGGGAAGGCTGGGCTGCTGCATCATCAGGTTCGGTCAGCGCAGTCATTCCACCAGTCTAGTGATCCAGCCAGACGAGTTCAGGCGTCTGCGGTACGGCGGCATCCGGAGTGGCTCCCCACCAGGCCGCGCAGGCAGCCCGCCAGGAATCAAGGCTGTCCGGGCTGCCGATGATCCCCACTGCGCCGTTGGCCACGCGGGCGGTTGCCTCACCGCATGCGTACGTGCCGTCGTCGTGCGTCACGTCCGGGTACGCCCGGTGCAGGTCCGCGAGGGAGCTGATGATGTAGTCCGGGCGCTCGGCGGCGCGGGCAGCCAGGATGGTTTGCCGGGTATCGACGCCGGTCAGGACCGCCACTGTTGCGAATCCTGCGTTGTTACCGCCCAGGATGTCGGTATCCAGCCGGTCCCCAACCACCAGGGGACGCTCCGCGCCGAGCCGTTTGGCTGCGGAATGGAACAGCGGCGCTTCCGGCTTCCCGGCCACCCGCGGGGTTTGGCCTGTTGCCGCTGCCACCGCAGAGACCAGCGTTCCGTTGCCCGGGGCGATGCCGCGGGCCTGCGGAATGGACATGTCGGTGTTGGTGGCAACCCAGAGCGCACCGGCGTTCACCACGTAGGTTGCTTCGGCCAGGTCTTTCCACCCGATTTCGGGGTTGAAGCCCTGTACCACCGCCACCGGTTCTTCCCCTTGGCTGTAGACAGGCACCAGTCCAACCAGTTCAATCTCCGCGGCCAGGGCCGGGCTTCCGGTGATCAGGACCCTGGAACCCGGGGCCAGCAGGGACGCGAGCAGGTCTGCGGCGGCCTGCGAGGAACTGACCACCTGCTGGTCCTCGGCAGGTGCCCCGAGTTCCCGGAGGTGGGCAGCCACCTGTGCGGGTGAACGGGACGCATTGTTCGTCACGTAGCCCAGCCCGACGCCAAGGCCGGTGAGCTGCTTCAGGGACTCGATGGCACCGGGAATGGCATGCGGACCGGCATAGACCACCCCGTCCAGGTCAGCCAGGAGTGCATCAAACAGGGAAATCAGGGGGACGTCAGCCATTCGTCAGTCTTCCCGGCGGTCCTGCTGGTCCCCGGCCTGGTATTCCAGGTCCTGACCGTCAGCATCGCCTGCCTCAGCATGGCCGCCGTCAGCGCCGCCGTCGTTTTCGGTTGCGGTCTCCAGCTCGTCCGGCTCCACGGAGTCCTCGTCCGATTCAGCGTCATCGGAGACAAAGTAGTCGGCTTCCTGGTCGTCGATGCCGGCGTCCTGCGGCTCGCTGGCCGGGCTGGCTCCGGGCACGGCTTCAGCTGCGCCGGCAGCGGATGCGGCCTTGGGGGCGGTCTTGGACGCCTGGGAGGCGCGCTCCAGCAAACGGCGGCGTTCGGCTTCTTCCCTGGCCTCTTCCTCCTCGTCCCAGCCGAGGTCGATGATGTCGGGCTCCTCATCCACACCCTGGCCCAAGGCGTTTTCGGCCACGACGGCCTGCTTGCGCCATTTCTCAGCCTCCTCGTCGCGGCCTACGCCGGACAGGGCGTCAGCGTAGGCACGGAACAGCCGCGGGCTGTAGGAAAAGGCCCGGTTGATGTCCAGCTGAGGGATTTCCAGTTCGGCCACAGCGGCGTCCAGCTGGCCGAGGTCTGTCCTGGCACCGGCGGCCACGATTGCGAGCTCCGCTTTGCCGGGGGCATCCAGGTCCTGGGCTTCTTCAGACCGTGCCACGTCCAAGGCGCGGTCCGGGCGGCCCAGGCCACGTTCACAGTCCGCCATGACCGGAAGGTGGACGTTGGACCCGCTGATGCGGCGGTATGTGCGGAACTCCCGCAGGGCCTCGCCATAGTGGCCGGCTGCGTAGGCCGTCAGCCCTACGGCTTCCCGGACCGCTGCCAGCCTGCCTCCGCGCCGGCTGGCAGCCAGTGCATGCTGGAAAGCGAGTTCGGGTTCTTCATCGATCAGGCGGCCTGCCATGACCAGGTGGCGGGCGACCCACTCCGCGCTCTTCGCCTCGAGCGTCTTGATCTGGTGCTGGGTGGCGCGGTCAAGTTCCTTGCCTGTGACATCCTCATCAATTTCCGGCGACCTTTCGCGGTCCGGCCGGTTCGCGCTGCGGAGGTCACGGACGTTGGGCACCCGAACAGGACGGTCTTCCTGGCGGTCACGCCCGAAGCTGCGGGGACCGGCGTCGCCACGGCTGGCACCGCGGTCGAAGCTGCGGGGCGCGCGGTCCTGGCGGTCACCGCGGGCTGGCCTTTCGCTGCGGTCACCGAAGGGTTTCCGGTTCTCTCCCCCACCGAAGCCACGGCGGTCGCCTTCTCCGTCACGCCGAGGGCGGTCCCCGAAGGAGCGGTTCTCCCGGTCGCCGTACGGCTTACGGTCACGGTCACCAAAGGGCTTACGGTCACGGTCGCGGAAGGGCTTACGCTCGCCGCCACCGAATCCACGGCGATCCCCCTCGCCGTCACGACGCGGACGGTCCCCGAAGGTTCGGTTCTCCCGGTCGCCGTACGGTTTGCGGTCACGGTCGCCGAAGGGCTTACGCTCGCCGCCACCGAATCCACGGCGGTCCCCCTCGCCGTCACGACGCGGACGCTCACCAAAGGATCGGTTCTCCCGGTCTCCGTACGGCTTACGGTCACGGTCGCCGAAGGGCTTACGCTCGCCGCCACCGAATCCACGGCGATCACCCTCGCCGTCACGACGCGGACGCTCACCAAAAGGCTTCTTGTCACGGTCACCAAAAGGCTTCTTGTCACGGTCACCGAAAGGCTTGCGCTCTCCACCGCTGGCAGAACGCCGCGCGGGATCGCTGCCGTCTCGGTTGGTGCGGGCACGGAACCCGCGGGGCTCCCCGCCAGAATTGTTGTTGCCGCGGAACCCGCCGCGGTCGTTGCCGCCCCGGTTGCCCCCGTTGTGCTCAGCCATGTGGATTCCTCCTGTTGTGAGCTGACCACTGGCGCAACTGCAGCCGCTCGTATCCGTGTTTTGTTTTCCTACGCAACCCGAAATCAAGCGCTTCGAAGTCCGTACATCTTTATCAATTCTAGAGGAGACGCCCCTACCGGCAGGACGGAGTGAAGCCCAGGCAGCAGCATCGTGGCATTATTCACACGCTCTCGCACTTGATGTGGGGTTTCCCTGGACGCTCTCGCAGTTGATGTCGGGTTTCCCTGGGCGGATTCAAGTGGTCGTTGCAACACGTCCTATGCTGCTGATTCTTCCAGTATTTGCTGGAGGGCTTGTGCGGGTGTTTTCCAGCCGAGGGTTTTGCGTAGGCGTCCGTTGAGTCCTGCGGCAGCGTAGTCGAGGTCTGCGCGGGTGACGGTGGTGAGGTCCATGCCTTTGGGGAAGTACTGTCGCAGGAGTCCGTTGGTGTTCTCGTTCGTGCCGCGTTGCCAGGGTGAGTGAGGATCGCAGAAGTAGACCTCGGCGCCGGTGGCGATCCTGACGCGTTCGTGAATGCCGACCATCTCAGCGCCTTGGTCCCAGGTCAGGGACCGGCGCAGCTGGGCCGGCAGGGTCGGAAGGGTTGCCTCGATGGCGGCCAGCACCTGCTCGCCGGTATGTCCGTTAGGCAGGTGCAGGAGCATCACGAAACGGCTACTGCGTTCCACGAGGGTTCCGATCGCCCCGGCGCCAGGGGTACCGATGATCAGATCGCCCTCCTTACGATTTTGTTGTGGGTGATTTCGGAGCTGTCGTAGTGTTTCGATCACCCTCGGGTGGCGGGTATGGCCTAGGTCGCCCTGCCGCTTGGATGGCTCACTGGGAATGGCCGCCCGCTGCCCGCCGATGACTCGACCGCTGATTGAGAATTACGACATTGATCGTTGGGTAAGGACGTGCCGGCGTAGTTATCGACAGGGCCAACCGAAATTGGAGCTGATCGAAGGAGACTGAACATGCCGGCATTCTGGGTAGGAATCGACTCAGGCAAAAGAGCACATCATTGCGTCGTGATCGATCAGACGGGGACCGTGCTGCTCTCGAAACGGGTCGAGAACGACGAAAACGCAGTGCTCGAACTCATAGCCACGATCGCGGAGATCGCGGCCGGGGGCGAAGTCTGCTGGGCCACGGATCTGAATTCCGGCGGAGCGGCCCTGTTGATCGAGTTGTTGGCCGCGCACGCCCAGCAACTGCTCTATATACCTGGACGGATCGTGCATCACGCTGCGGAGACCTACCGCGGAGATGGCAAGACCGACGCGAAAGATGCCAGGATCATCGCTGACCAGGCACGGATGCGCACGGACCTCCAACCAGTCCGCCGCACGGACCAGATCAGCGTTGACCTGCGGCTCCTCACCGCCCGCCGTACGGATCTGATCTGCGACCGTGTCCGGGCGATCAACAGGCTCCGCGCCACCTTGCTGGAATATTTCCCGGCTCTCGAGCGTGCGTTCGACTACTCCAAACAGGCGCCCCTGGTCCTCCTGGGCGGCTACCAGACACCCGAGGGCATCCGGCGGATCGGACTAGCTCGGCTCACCGGTTGGCTGAGGAAACGCGGCTGCCGCAATAGTGCCAAGATGGCAGAGAAGGCACTGATAGCCGCAAACTCCCAGCACACCGTACTGCCAACTCAGACCACAGGCTCTGCCCTGGTCGTCCGGCTGGCCGGGCAAATCAGCACTCTCGATGCGGAGATCGCCGGCATCGATGCCCAGATCACGGACCTGTTCGGGAAGCACGACAGCGCCGATGTTTTGCTCACCATGCCGGGCTTCGGCCCCGTACTCGCAGCTACTTTTCTCGCGAACATCGGCGGCAACCTGGACGCGTTTGACTCAGTCGACCGGCTCGCCAGCGTCGCGGGGCTGGCTCCCGTCCCGCGCGATTCCGGACGAATCAGCGGGAACCTGCACCGACCACGTCGCTTTAACCGCAGGCTCCTGCGGACCTGTTACCTCGCCGCCCTCTCCAGCTTGAAGAACAGCGCGGCCTCAAGAACCTATTACGACCGGAAGCGCGGAGAAGGAAAGTCGCATAAACAGGCCCTCATCGCCCTCGCCAGACGTCGCATCAACGTCCTCTGGGCGATGCTCCGTGACCACACCATCTACCAGGAACCAATGCCACGCATCACCGCTCAGGCGGCTTGACAGAAACATTGAGATTCCCAGTGCCCGGGCACTGCCCGGTCATCGGCTTCCGCGGGGCGTTCACTGATCAGCAACTCTTGCGGGACCCGGGGCCTTCGCATGCCCGCGCGCCGGTTTGGCTGCCGCACGGCCCGGCCGGTGCGCAGAGCAGCAGCGAGCTCGGCTCTCAGCCCGCCGCGGCCCTGGATGTAGATGCACTGATAGATAGTCTCCGGGCTGATGCGCATGCTTTCATCATCGGGGAAATCAATCCGCAGCCGGGCGCTGATCTGCTCCGGGGACAACCGTTCCCGCGCCGTCAGCATTCCGGCGACGTAAAGCGCCAGGGCCTCGTTGAAAACCAGCTTCCGTGCCTTAGGCCTGCGCGCCAGCTTCTGCGCACGGTTCTGCGCCGAGGACGCCAGGTACGGACGGTTGCCCCCGTTCCGGATGTTCCTGCCCAGCTCCCTGCTGACAGTGGACGGGTTCCGGCCCAAACGCCGACCGATCTCCCGCACGCCGCACCCGGCCGCCCGCCACACAGCGATCAACTCGCGCTCATCGAAGGACAGGAACCGCCCGCACGGGGGCTTCTTCGCAGGATCCACCCCACCATGCTGACGGACGATCAACCTGGCCGCAGACAGGGACATACCGGCCACCGCCGCCGCCACCTCATCAGATGCCCCAGAAGACCGCGCCTCCCAGAAAACCCGCACCACCGACTGCAACAGCTCAGGCCGACCAAAACCCACAACAACACCCCAATCACTCAGGTGTTGCAACGACCCCTTGAACCTGCCCTGGACGCTCTATCAGTTGTTGTTGGGTCTTTCGACGCTGTCGTGGTGGTCGATGCCGGTCGGGCGGGGGTGATGGTGGTGGGTGGGCTTGTCTGGGCCCGCGATAGAAAGCACATGAACTGAGAGAGCGTCGGGCCACGACCCGCGTCGAGTGAGAGAGCATCCGTCAGAAACGCGCATCAAGTGAGAGAGCGTCCGTCAGAAACGCGCATCGAGTGGGAGAGCGACCGTCAGAAACGCGCATCGAGTGGGAGAGCGACCGTCAGAAACGCGCATCGGGTGGGAGAGCGTCGGGTGGTGCGGGTGTGGGTGTGCTGTGTTCTGGTGGGGTGTGGGTGTTAAATGTGGGAGGCCCCAACCATGTTCTGGTTGGGGCCTCGACCTAATGGTTGTCCGGCGGTGACCTACTCTCCCACACCCTCCCGGGTGCAGTACCATCGGCGCTGTGGGTCTTAGCTTCCGGGTTCGGAATGGGACCGGGCGTTTCCCCCACGCTATGACCGCCGTAACCCTGTTACCCGTCACCAACCCTGTTGGGGTGGTGTGGGAAATCTCTTCGTGGTTACAACTGCTCCTGTTAGGGAGCGGTGGTGTTGTTTATTCAGTTGTGTTCCTCAGCGCAACAGGCCCGTGGCGGGTTTGTTGGTTGGGAACCACATAGTGGACGCAAGCAGTCTTGTGTATCTTTTTACCCTCCCCTGGTGCAAACGCTTTTGAACCCGTTTGCGGGGTGGGTGTGTGGTGTAAGTTATCGGCCTATTAGTACCGGTCAGCTTCACGAGTCGTTAGTCCTCGCTTCCACATCCGGCCTATCAACCCAGTGGTCTGGCTGGGGGCCTCTCACACACAAGGTGTATGGAAATCTCATCTTGAAGCGAGCTTCCCGCTTAGATGCTTTCAGCGGTTATCCCATCCGAACGTAGCTAATCAGCGGTGCACTTGGCAGTACAACTGACACACCAGAGGTTCGTCCGTCCCGGTCCTCTCGTACTAAGGACAGCCCTTCTCAAATTTCCTGCGCGCGCAGCGGATAGGGACCGAACTGTCTCACGACGTTCTAAACCCAGCTCGCGTACCGCTTTAATGGGCGAACAGCCCAACCCTTGGGACCTACTCCAGCCCCAGGATGCGACGAGCCGACATCGAGGTGCCAAACCATGCCGTCGATATGGACTCTTGGGCAAGATCAGCCTGTTATCCCCGAGGTACCTTTTATCCGTTGAGCGACGGCCATTCCACAATGTACCGCCGGATCACTAGTCCCGACTTTCGTCCCTGCTCGAGATGTCTCTCTCACAGTCAAGCTCCCTTGTGCACTTACACTCGACACCTGATTGCCAACCAGGCTGAGGGAACCTTTGGGCGCCTCCGTTACTTTTTAGGAGGCAACCGCCCCAGTTAAACTACCCATCAGGCACTGTCCCTGACCCGGATTACGGGCCGAAGTTAGATGTCCAAAGTGACCAGAGTGGTATTTCAACGATGACTCCACCCGAACTGGCGTCCGGGCTTCAACGTCTCCCACCTATCCTACACAAGCCACTCCGAACACCAATACCAAACTATAGTAAAGGTCTCGGGGTCTTTCCGTCCTGCTGCGCGTAACGAGCATCTTTACTCGTACTGCAATTTCGCCGAGTTTATGGTTGAGACAGCGGGGAAGTCGTTACTCCATTCGTGCAGGTCGGAACTTACCCGACAAGGAATTTCGCTACCTTAGGATGGTTATAGTTACCACCGCCGTTTACTGGGGCTTAAATTCTCAGCTTCGCCGTGAGGCTAACCGGTCCTCTTAACCTTCCAGCACCGGGCAGGAGTCAGTCCGTATACATCGTCTTGCGACTTCGCACGGACCTGTGTTTTTAGTAAACAGTCGCTTCCCCCTGGTCTCTGCGGCCCCGATCCCCTCCCGGACGCGAAGTCCGATCAAGGTTGGGGCCCCCCTTCTCCCGAAGTTACGGGGGCATTTTGCCGAGTTCCTTAACCATAATTCTCTCGATCGCCTTAGTATTCTCTACCTGATCACCTGTGTCGGTTTGGGGTACGGGCGGCTAAAACCTCGCGTCGATGCTTTTCTCGGCAGCATAGGATCACCAAATCCCCCCAAACGGGGGTCCCATCAGATCTCAGGCATCATGAACAGCGGATTTGCCTACCGTTCGCCCTACATCCTTAGACCGGGACAACCATCGCCCGGCTCGGCTACCTTCCTGCGTCACACCTGTTAATACGCTTGCCTCCCAGGATCAGGTCCTGCGCTCCACCAAAACCCTCACACCACAAGGGTGATCGGGCAGGTCTCGGGCAGTTAGTATCCCCTGTTCAGCATGGGCGGTTTTTCGCCGGTACGGGAATATCAACCCGTTGTCCATCGACTACGCCTGTCGGCCTCGCCTTAGGTCCCGACTTACCCAGGGCAGATTAGCTTGACCCTGGAACCCTTGATCATTCGGCGGACGGGTTTCTCACCCGTCTTTCGCTACTCATGCCTGCATTCTCACTCGTGTAGGCTCCACCGCTGGTTTACACCGCGACTTCACCGCCCACACGACGCTCCCCTACCCATCCAAACACCTGAACCACGAAGGCTTAGTCATTGTTTGAATGCCACAACTTCGGCGGTGTACTTGAGCCCCGCTACATTGTCGGCGCGGAATCACTTGACCAGTGAGCTATTACGCACTCTTTTAAGGATGGCTGCTTCTAAGCCAACCTCCTGGTTGTCTTCGCAACTCCACATCCTTTCCCACTTAGCACACGCTTAGGGGCCTTAGTTGGTGGTCTGGGCTGTTTCCCTCTCGACTATGAAGCTTATCCCCCACAGTCTCACTGCTGCGCTCTCACTTACCGGCATTCGGAGTTTGGCTGACGTCAGTAACCTTGTAGGGCCCATTAGCCATCCAGTAGCTCTACCTCCAGCAAGAAACACGCAACGCTGCACCTAAATGCATTTCGGGGAGAACCAGCTATCACGAAGTTTGATTGGCCTTTCACCCCTACCCACAGCTCATCCCCTCCATTTTCAACTGAAGTGGGTTCGGTCCTCCACGACGTCTTACCGTCGCTTCAACCTGGCCATGGGTAGATCACTTCGCTTCGGGTCTAGATCACGCCACTGCAACGCCCTATTCAGACTCGCTTTCGCTACGGCTGCCCCACACGGGTTAACCTCGCGACGTAACACTAACTCGCAGGCTCATTCTTCAAAAGGCACGCCGTCACCAGAATCAGACTGGCTCCGACGGATTGTAAGCACACGGTTTCAGGTACTGTTTCACTCCCCTCCCGGGGTACTTTTCACCTTTCCCTCACGGTACTGGTCCGCTATCGGTCATTAGGGAGTATTTAGGCTTATCAGGTGGTCCTGACAGATTCGCACGGGATTTCTCGGGCCCCGTACTACTTGGGATACTCTCACAGGCGGCACAACGCATTACAGTTACGGGGCTAACACCCTCTCTGGCCGGCCTTTCAAGACCGTTCACCTATGCGCGCACATCACACCCCACCAGCCCGGCAGAACTGGTATGGAAAGTCCCACAACCCCGACCATGCAACGCCCGCCGGCTATCACACATGGAACGGTTTAGCCTGATCCGCGTTCGCTCGCCACTACTAACGGAATCACTATTGTTTTCTCTTCCTGCGGGTACTGAGATGTTTCACTTCCCCGCGTTCCCTCCACGCACCCTATGTGTTCAGATGCGGGTCACCAAGTCACTCGCGCGCTTGGCGGGGTTTCCCCATTCGGACACCCTGGGATCACAGTCCGGTTATCGACTCCCCCAGGCTTATCGCAGATTCCTACGTCCTTCTTCGGCTCCTAATGCCAAGGCATCCACCGTGTGCTCTTAAAAACTTGACCACAAAAGATCAAAAAACACTTCTCGAGAGAACCACGAAAACCAACCACACACAACAACACCACCACCAGGGCAGTACCACCACGCGCAGCCAGATCCAGGTTCATATTCTTGGAAATTGCTTCTTATAAAAGATGCTCGCGTCCACTATGTAGTTCTCAAACAACAACCCCAAACCACACACCCCACACACACAAACGTGCATGATCGGTGCAGCCAGGAAACCAGAAACAAACAAACCCGGGAAAACCCCGGCCCTGTTGCCTCAGGACCCAACAGTGTGCCAAACACTACCCAACAACCCGCACCAGCCGCGTTCCTGAACACCCATACCTTCCCAAAGGAAGAAAGAGCGCCCGTACTAACAACCGGTCCGTGCCACCAGGCACCTATTTGTTGATATTCCACCCTTGAGCACCCGCCGCAGAACTTGCGTCTGCGCAACGGGCATATACTCCTGACAAACCCCCACCAGCGCATACACGCAGTGACAGGCCTGTAGGTGCTCCTTAGAAAGGAGGTGATCCAGCCGCACCTTCCGGTACGGCTACCTTGTTACGACTTAGTCCCAATCGCCAGTCCCACCTTCGACAGCTCCCTCCCACAAGGGGTTAGGCCACCGGCTTCGGGTGTTACCAACTTTCGTGACTTGACGGGCGGTGTGTACAAGGCCCGGGAACGTATTCACCGCAGCGTTGCTGATCTGCGATTACTAGCGACTCCGACTTCATGGGGTCGAGTTGCAGACCCCAATCCGAACTGAGACCGGCTTTTTGGGATTAGCTCCACCTCACAGTATCGCAACCCTTTGTACCGGCCATTGTAGCATGCGTGAAGCCCAAGACATAAGGGGCATGATGATTTGACGTCGTCCCCACCTTCCTCCGAGTTGACCCCGGCAGTCTCCTATGAGTCCCCACCATCACGTGCTGGCAACATAGAACGAGGGTTGCGCTCGTTGCGGGACTTAACCCAACATCTCACGACACGAGCTGACGACAACCATGCACCACCTGTAAACCGACCGCAAGCGGGGCACCTGTCTCCAGGCGTTACCGGTTCATGTCAAGCCTTGGTAAGGTTCTTCGCGTTGCATCGAATTAATCCGCATGCTCCGCCGCTTGTGCGGGCCCCCGTCAATTCCTTTGAGTTTTAGCCTTGCGGCCGTACTCCCCAGGCGGGGCACTTAATGCGTTAGCTACGGCGCGGAAAACGTGGAATGTCCCCCACACCTAGTGCCCAACGTTTACGGCATGGACTACCAGGGTATCTAATCCTGTTCGCTCCCCATGCTTTCGCTCCTCAGCGTCAGTTAATGCCCAGAGACCTGCCTTCGCCATCGGTGTTCCTCCTGATATCTGCGCATTTCACCGCTACACCAGGAATTCCAGTCTCCCCTACATCACTCTAGTCTGCCCGTACCCACCGCAGATCCGGAGTTGAGCCCCGGACTTTCACGGCAGACGCGACAAACCGCCTACGAGCTCTTTACGCCCAATAATTCCGGATAACGCTTGCGCCCTACGTATTACCGCGGCTGCTGGCACGTAGTTAGCCGGCGCTTCTTCTGCAGGTACCGTCACTTTCGCTTCTTCCCTACTGAAAGAGGTTTACAACCCGAAGGCCGTCATCCCTCACGCGGCGTCGCTGCATCAGGCTTGCGCCCATTGTGCAATATTCCCCACTGCTGCCTCCCGTAGGAGTCTGGGCCGTGTCTCAGTCCCAGTGTGGCCGGTCACCCTCTCAGGCCGGCTACCCGTCGTCGCCTTGGTAAGCCATTACCTCACCAACAAGCTGATAGGCCGCGAGTCCATCCAAAACCACAAAAAGCTTTCCACCAACCACCATGCGATGGAAGGTCATATCCGGTATTAGACCCAGTTTCCCAGGCTTATCCCAGAGTTAAGGGCAGGTTACTCACGTGTTACTCACCCGTTCGCCACTAATCCACCAGCAAGCTGGCATCATCGTTCGACTTGCATGTGTTAAGCACGCCGCCAGCGTTCATCCTGAGCCAGGATCAAACTCTCCGTTGAAGTAAAACAGACACAACCCCCAGCCCCGGGAAAACGGGACCAAAAAGCTGCACAAAATTTGAAACCAGCTGTCAAAACCAGACCACCCACAGGGGC
Organism: Pseudarthrobacter phenanthrenivorans Sphe3; assembly: GCF_000189535.1. Lineage (NCBI taxonomy): Bacteria > Bacillati > Actinomycetota > Actinomycetes > Micrococcales > Micrococcaceae > Pseudarthrobacter > Pseudarthrobacter phenanthrenivorans. The sequence goes on along the minus strand of NC_015145.1, from coordinate 1,585,006 downwards.
GGATGACCCGGTCAATTCAACCAATCACTAAAACAATTGGTATCAACAAACTTGGCACACTATTGAGTTCTCAAACAACAGACACATTCGAATATTCCCGAAATAATTCAATTTGAATTGAATTCTTATTTCGTATTTCTTCGCTGCGATGTTTCAATCTTATTTGATTCATTTTCACTTTGCAAATCCGGTTATTTTCCCGGAATTCACTCTGCGGAATGAATCCGCCCACCATAAATTGAAGCATTTCTTCATCATCTCGTGGTGAAGTTGCTTCACTTTTTGGTGGGGGTTGGTCGCTATTTTTCCGCTTCAGCGGCGGCGACTCAGAAAACATTACACGCTCCCCCGCGGCCGTGCAAATCGGCTGCGGAGGAGCGTGCAAAGGGTCTGTGGCGTGCGGGAGAAGGCCTCTACGGGACCAGCACTTCCACGGTGGCAAGGTTCTTCTTCCCGCGGCGCAGCAACAGGTACTGGCCGTGCAGCAACTCGGATTCCGAGATAACAGCCTCGGGGTCGGACACCTTTTCGTTGTTGACGTAGGCACCGCCCTCGCCCACGGTCCGGCGCGCTGCGGATTTGCTTTCGGACAGCCCGGAAGCAACCAGCAGGTCCACAATCCCCATTTCGTCCACCTGCACGGTGGCGGAGGGAAGCTCGGAGGTGGCTGCCTGGAGTGTGGTCTTATCCAGGGCGGTCAGGTCTCCGTTCCCAAAGAGCGCAGCAGATGCGGCGATGACCTTTTCGGTGGCTTCGACTCCGTGCACAAGGGACGTCACTTCGTAGGCGAGTTTCCGCTGGCCTTCCCGGGCGAACGGGCGCTCCGCCACAGCAGCAGCAAGCTCGTCGATTTCGGCCCGCGTCAGGAAAGTGAAGACCTTCAAGCGGTTTACAACATCGGCATCCGCCGTGTTCAGCCAGAACTGGTAGAAGGCGTAGGGGCTGCACATGCCGGCGTCGAGCCAGATGGCGTTGCCTTCACTCTTGCCGAACTTGGTGCCGTCAGCGTTGGTGATGAGCGGGGTTCCGAGGGCGTGGACGCTCTTGCCCTCCACCTTGCGGATCAGTTCGGTTCCGCTGGTGAGGTTGCCCCACTGGTCGGAGCCGCCGGTCTGCAGCATGCAGCCGTAGTCACGGTACAGCTGCAGGTAGTCCATGCCCTGAAGGATCTGGTAGCTGAACTCGGTATAGCTGATCCCCTCGTCGGAATTCAGCCTGGAGGCCACTGCGTCCTTGCGCAGCATGGTGCCCACGCGGAAGTGCTTGCCAACGTCGCGCAGGAAGTCGATGGCGCTCAGCGGAGCCGTCCAGTCGAGGTTGTTGACCATGCGCGCGGCGTTGTCTCCCTCGAAGCTGAGGAAGCGACGCACCTGGGCCTGCAGGTATCCCACCCATTCCGCCACTGTGTCCTTGGTGTTCAAGGTCCGCTCAGCGGTGGGACGAGGGTCCCCGATCATGCCGGTGGAACCGCCAACGAGCCCCAGCGGCTTGTGGCCGGCCAGCTGCAGCCGGCGCATCACGAGCAGCTGGACCAGGTTGCCCAGGTGCAGGCTTGGCGCAGTGGGGTCGAAGCCGCAATAGTACGTGACCGGTCCGCCGGCAAGCAGCTTTTCAAGCTCTGCTTCATCGGTGGAGACGTGGACCAGGCCACGCCACTTCAGTTCCTGCCAAATGTTGGCAAAAGTGGGGTCGTTCTGCTGCGTTTCGAGGCTGCTGTTGAGTTCTGGCACGCCTTCTAAGTTAGCAGTATTGCGGCGTGCCGGATCAGCGCTTGATTCCGGCCGGTACGGGTTCCGAGGCGATGAGCCGCAGCCGCTGGGTTGCGCGGGTCATTGCCACGTAGAGGTCCCCCACCTTGCCGTGTTCGTGGTTCAGCATCATGGACGGCTCCAGCACCACCACGCCGTCGAACTCCAGGCCCTTGGCTTCCCGGGGACTCATGACCACGATGTCCTGCTCATAGCTGCCCGCGCCTGTGCCAACCCGGCGCCCGTAAGCGGCGCGCAGGGCAGCGGTGGCCTCCGGCAGGAAGTGGCCATCCGCGATCACAGCGAGCAGTCCGCCGTCGAGCGCGTCCAGTTCCTCCGGCAGGACCTCAACCAGGCGGCTGACCACCTGGCCGGCGGCCACTTCATCAATCACCGGGGACCAGCGCCCTTCACGAACGGCCTTGGGAGCAGAAACCACGAGCCCGGCGGCGTTGGCCATTCGAACGGCGGCCTCGGCGATCTGGGACGGGGTGCGGTAGTTCACCGTGAGCTCCTCGAGCTGCCAGCGGTCCCCGAACATCGGCGCAAGCGCGCCCTGCCATGAGTTGGCGCCGGCCACGGAACTGGTCTGGGCAATATCGCCCACGATGGTGAAGGATTTCAGGGGGCAGCGGCGGACCAGCAGCCGCCACTGCATCGGCGAAAGCTCCTGTGCCTCGTCTACCACGATGTGCCCGAACGCCCAGGTGCGGTCGCTGGTGGCACGCTCCGCAGCGGTCAGCCGTGCTTCCTGTTCCTGGTTCTGTTCGGCCAGGTCCTCGGCGGACATCAGCGGATCGACGCCGGCGGCCTGCATGTTGACGAGTGTCTGCTTGGCGTTGGCAAGGTCCCGGGCGCGGTCGTGTTCCTGCTGGGCGAGTCCCCGCCCGGCAGCGGCGTCGAGGTCCCCGAGCAGCTCGGCGGCTTCATCCAGCAGCGGAACGTCGGATTCGGTCCAGGGTGCGTCCGCGGGCCGCAGCAGCAGCGCGCGTTCGGCCGGGGTCAGGTTGGGGGTGCAGGCGTCGAGGATCGCGGGCTTGCTGAAGAGTTCGGAGATCAGTTTCTCCGGCGTCATGGGCATCCAGCACAGGTTCAGCGCAATCCGCACGTCCCGGGCAGTACGCACATCCTCGGCCAGGTAGGAGCGGTCGGCGTTGTTGCCGATATTTCCTGCCTCCACCAGCTCCGTCATCTGCTCCGTCAGCTCCCGGAGCAGGATCTTGACGAAGGTCACGCGTGCCTCGTTGTGGGGCTTGCCGGTGGACCGTGCGCGCTCCCGCGCCCGGCGGACCTGGCGCTGCGTCAGGACGAGCTTGCGTCCGTCAACTTCCAGGATCCGGTCTTCGGCAGGCATCCGCTGCCGGTTGGCCACTGCGTTGGCCACGACGGCGGCCATGTCCAGCCGCCCCTTGATGACAGCCACGGCCGGGTCCGGTTCGGGCACAGCGTGGATGCCCGGCATCAGCCGGCCCAGGCTTGCCATCACCACGCCGGTCTCGCCCAGGGAGGGCAGCACCCGTTCGATGTACTTCATGAACGACGACGACGGGCCCACCAGCAGCACGCCGGCGGTCTTGAGGCGGTCGCGGTGGGTGTAGAGCAGGTAGGCGGCACGGTGCAGGGCAACCGCGGTCTTGCCCGTGCCTGGGCCGCCCTGCACCACGAGGGCACCGGAGATGGACGAGCGGATGATGCGGTCCTGCTCGGACTGGATGGTGCTGACGATGTCCGACATCCGGCCGGTGCGCTTGGAGTTCAGGGCCGCGAGCAGGGCACCCTCGCCCTGCAGCGACTCGTTGTCCGCCAGCATCTCCGGATCGAGCACGTCATCCTCGATGGCTTTGACTTCGCGGCCCTGCAGGATCAGGTGCCGGCGGCGGCGGACGCCCTGCCGGTCAAAGGCCGTGGCCTGGTAGAAGTGGCCGGCCTCGGGGGCACGCCAGTCCACCATGAGCCGCTGCAGGTCCTCGGTGGTGAGTCCAATGCGCCCGATGTACTGGGCTTCCCCGGAGTCCAGGTCCAGGCGGCCGAAAACCAGCCGGTCGTCAACGGCATCGAGCTGGGCAAGGCGGTCCTCATAGAGCGCGGCGAACGCGTCACGTTCGGAAACGTTCTGCATGGTGCCCACCGCTCCGGCCCGGCGGACCTGGGCGAGCTGCTTGCGCTTCTCCTCGCGAAGCTCCTCCAGCCGGGCATACAGGCCCGCAACATAGTCCCGTTCGTGGGCCAAATCGGCGTCGTGCATCTAACGTTCCCCTATCGCAAAAGACAGACCTACTATTCTACAGGCATTTCCGTTAACGCTGGCGAAACGGGCCGGCTTCCGGCAGTCACGCCGCCGGCCCGCCCATCCGGGGCCCTGCGGCCGGCGGCCTGGCTGCCCTGGGCTTGGCGGCCTTGTACTGGGACACGGTGGGGTCGCCGGTAATCCAGAAGCGCCAGGAATACTGGTCCGAGCCGCCCGCTCCTGACACGCCTACCCTCGGTCCGGAGCTCACGGACGGGACGGGACGGGGCGGAAGCACCAGGCCGAACGGCGGCGCGAGCGCGTCGCGGCCGCTGTCCGCGGTGGTCAAGCCCAGTGCTTTGGCGAGCCGTGCCGGGCCCCTGGCCAGGTCTGCCGGGCTTTTGGAGGTGGTCCGCCGGCGCCGCGCCACGTCCGTTCCCGCCACGATCTCACCGGCCCGCAGCAGCAGTGCCGAGGCCGTTCCTTCCGGGCCGCAGACGATGTTGGTGCAGTGGTGCATCCCATAGGTGAAGTAGACGTACAGGTGCCCTGCGGGCCCGAACATGGGTGCGTTGCGGGGCGTGGGGCCCCGATAGGTGTGCGAACCGGGGTCCGGGTGCAGGGAATCCTCGGGCCCCAGGTAGGCCTCCACCTCGGTCAGCCGGACGGATACCGCTCCATCCCTGGACTCATGGGTCAGGACGGCCCCCAGCAGCAGGGGCGCAAGCTGGCGGGCGTCCCCCGAAAGGAGCTCCCGCAGCGGCTGCCCGTTCGTCAGCGGATTTATGCTCATGGCCAGACTTTATCCAAGACCGGCGCGGACACCGGCGATATGCCGGCCAAGACTACGCCACGGCCGTGTCCGATTTCCGCTAGCAGCACTCCCGGGGGACTGGCAGGATGGAGGCATGGATTTCTGGCAGCGGTACCGGGCAATTGATGCGCGGGACACCCGGTTCGATGGCCAGTTCTACACTGCCGTCCGGACAACGGGCATCTACTGCCGGCCTTCCTGCCCGGCCAGGACGCCGAAAGCGTCCAACGTCACGTTCTATGAGACCTCCGCAGCAGCGCACGACGCCGGCTTCCGCGCCTGCAAGCGCTGCCTTCCGGAGGCAGTTCCCGGCACCCCGGCCTGGAATGTCCGGCAGGACGTGGCCGGGCGCGCCATGCGGCTCATCAACGACGGCGTCATCAACCGGGAAGGGGTGGAGGGCCTCGCCGCGCGCCTGGGCTATTCCTCCCGTCAGCTCAACCGCATCCTCAGCCAGGAACTGGGCGCGGGACCGCTTTCACTGGCGCGGGCGGGACGGGCCCAGACCGCCCGCGCCCTGCTGGTGTCCACCTCCATGAAGCTGGCCGACGTCGCCTTTGCCGCCGGCTTCAGCAGCGTCCGGCAATTCAACGAGACCATGGTGGAGGTCTTCGACATGACGCCCTCCGCCCTCCGCGCCGCCCGGCATCCCAGGAAGGCCGGCGGTTCCACCGCCCTGACCCTCAGCCTCCCCTACCGCGAGCCGTTCCATCCCGGCATCTTCACCTTCCTGGCAGTCCGGGCCCTCCCCGGGATCGAGTCGGGTACGGCATCCTCCTACGCACGGACCCTCGCCCTGCCCCATGGGGATGCGCGCTTCCGGGTGGAGTACGACGACGGCGCTTCGGGGCGGCCGCTGACCCTCACCATCGGCGCGGTGGACTTACGGGACCTGCCGGCACTGTTGAGCCGCGTCCGGCGGCTCTTCGACCTCGACGCTGATCCGGTGGCCATAGACACTGCACTGGCCGGGGACGCGCGGCTGGCGGAACCTGTCGCCGAGGCGCCGGGCATCCGGATGCCCGGCGCCCTCGATCCCGCCGAAATGCTGGTCCGCGCCATGATCGGACAGCAGGTCACCGTCGCATCGGCGCGGACGGCACTCACCCAACTGGCCGCCGTCGGACGCCCAAGCCAAAACCCGGGGGAAGGGCTGGACCGGATGTTCCCGACCCCTGCCGGGATCGCTGCCGAGGGCTACGCCCTCCTGCGCGGACCTCGGCGGCGCACTGAGGCGCTGCGCGCCGCCGCCTCTGCCCTTGCGGAGGGGAGACTGGATTTTGGTTACGGCGATGACCTGGCAAGCCTTTCGGCGAAACTGCTGCCGCTGGCGGGCGTGGGCCCCTGGACAGTGGGGTACCTGGCCATGCGGGTCCTTGGCGCCCCGGACATCTTCCTGGCCAACGACGCCGCGGTGCGGAACGGCATCCGGGCCCTCCCTGCCGGCGACACGCCAGGCAGCGACTTCAGCAAGGTCAGCCCGTGGCGGTCCTACGCCACCATGCACCTGTGGCGTGCCGCGGCCCGGCCCGGGGCAGGGCCGCGTCCTGGCGGGTCCAGTAACCTTGCCGGCGCAGCCGCCGCCGGAACCGGAACAGCAGAGAAAGTGAATCGATGAAGGCCCAGTTGCTCCAGATGTCCACGCCGGACGGCCCGTTCACCATCCTCGCCCAGGACGGGGCCGTGCTCTCCAGCGGGTGGACCGACAAGCCAGGCGATCTGACCGGGCAAATCCATCCGTCCCTGCGGCCGGCCACCATGGAACTGGTGACCGGGTTAGCCGGTATCTCGGATGCCGTCGAGGCCTTTTACGCCGGGGATCCGGCGCCGGCGATGCACGTCCCGGTACTGCAGAAATCGGGGCCATTCCGGGCCCACGCCTGGGATGTGCTGCGGCTGGTGGAGCCCGGGGCGCCTGTGACCTACACGGAGTACGCGGCGCTTGCGGGCAATGCCAAGGCCGTCCGGGCGGCCGCCAGCGCCTGCGCCTTCAACGCCGCTGCCCTGTTCGTTCCCTGCCACCGCGTGATCCGGACGGACGGATCGCTCGGGGGTTTCCGGTGGGGCCTGCCCATCAAGAAGAGCCTGCTGGCACGCGAAGCGCTCTAAGCTGCCCTGGAGTGCCCGCGAGATGGCAGCACATGGCAGTGCCGCCCGGCAGGATTGCCGCGAAGTGCCATCGGGCGAAGGATTTCGGGGCGCAATCCGCTACTTCGACGAGGGGGTTCCCGACGGCCACGGCAAGAGATCCGGCAGGTCCACGCCGTCGGCAGCTGCCGACGCCCGCAGGCTGCCCAGGGTTGGTTCGCGTCCTGCCAGCCAGGCGGCATGTCCGTGATCATGCCGCTGACCACGGTGGACCGGGTGCCGCTGCCGATGGACACCGGCGGCAGGCCGAGCGGCTGCAGCACCAGCCTGTCATCGGGCTGTACGCGGGCTGACAGGAAGTCAAACAGGTGCTCGCAGAACGGCCGGCTCCACGTTTCGGGTCCCCGGCCCGTTAATAGGTCGGCGTTGTGGATGACCAGTTCGCGCCAGAGAGCGAGCCCGCCGTCGAGCACCACTCCCCCGCGGTAGGAGATCGGCGCCCACCAGCCCGTCCGGTTGGCCGCGGAATCCTTGACGCCGGGCAGCGCATCGAACGCCCGGATGGCACGGGCCAGGGCGGCGGACAGATCTGCCCTGTGGGTGTCGGCGTCGTGGCCTGCGGCCATGTCGATCGCCTTGTTCCGGCCGTCCATGCCGCCGTCATACAGCTCAACGGTTTCGCCGCGCGCCGCGTATTCGAGCTGCCGCGCCATGGCGTTGGAGATGCCGGTGAGATGGGCGAGGACATGTCCCCGCGTCCACCCCGGCAGGGCAGACGGCGCCTTCACGTCCTCGTCGGTGAGTTTGGCAACATCGGAGGTGACGTCGTCGGCGGCTTTGTGGAGCCCGGCGAGCAGGATGTCAGGTGCGGGAGCGGTCATGGCGCCCAGCCTAGTCCAGCCGTTCCCCGTCCGCCCCCAGGCGGTGGCGGATATGGCGCCGGTCGTGGCTGGCCTGCCAGAACTCCAGCTCTTCGGGACGGATCGCGTAGAGCTGCCACTGGGGGTTTTCGCTGCCGTCGGCCTGGGGCCGTTCCGCCCAGTCCCTGGCCGAGGCATCGGCGGACAGCTCCACGACGGGACCTGCCACCCGGACCTGGCGGCCCAGCGACGGCCAGTAAAAGTTGAGGGCGGCGTGCGGGTTCCCGTCCAGTTCCCGGCCCTTGCGGGAGCTGCGCGACGTGGCAAAGTGCCAGCCGTCGTCGTCAATGTTCTTCAGGATCAGCATCCTGGAGGACGGCCGGCCGGCGTTGTCCACGGTGGCGAGGCTGCACGCGTGCGGCTGCCGCTCCCCCGCGTCCAGCGCCTCATCGAGCCATTGCTTGAAAAGTTCGGTGGGGTCCTGCGGGGCCTTGTCCGGATGGAACTCCGGAAGATCGTCAGGGAAGTCTGGAAGGGTGCGAAGGAACTTGCGGAAGGTTTCGCTCATGCGGCCATGGTAGCCCGGGCCCTCCTCCCCGTCGGCGCCCCAACGCTCTCTCACTTGATGTGCGAAAACTGGCAACGCTCTATCACTTTCCTGGGGAAAGTGATAGAGCGTTGGCCGGAAAGGCACGTTAAGTGAGAGAGCGTTGGAGGTTAGCCTGCGTACTCCCGCACGTCCGCGAGTTCGCCTTCCAGCGCGGCGAGCTGGCGTTCGACGGCGGCCGGTGCCGTTCCGCCCTGGGAGTTGCGGCTGTTGAGCGACCCCTCCGTGGACAGGACGGTGCGGACCTCGGGCGTGAGGTGTTCCGAAATGGCTGCGTACTCCTCGTCCGTCAGGTCCCACAGCTCCACGCCCCGCGATTCGGCCTGCTTCACGGCCGCGCCGGAGAGCTCGTGGGCCTCCCGGAACGGGACGCCCTGGCGGACCAGCCACTCGGCGATGTCCGTGGCCAGCGCGAAGCCCTGCGGCGCGAGCGACTCCATCCGTTCGGTGTTGAACGTCAGGGTGGCAATCATCCCGGAGACGGCCGGGAGCAGGAGCTCCAGGGTGTCGGCGGCATCAAAGACCGGTTCCTTGTCCTCCTGCAGGTCGCGGTTGTATGCGAGCGGCAGGCCCTTGAGCGTTGCCAGCAGCCCGGTCAGGTTTCCGATGAGCCGCCCTGCCTTGCCGCGGGCAAGCTCCGCCACGTCCGGGTTCTTCTTCTGCGGCATGATCGAGGACCCCGTGGAATACGAGTCATGCAGCGTGACGAAGGAGAACTCCTTGGTGGCCCACAGGATGACTTCCTCCGAGATCCGGGACAGGTCCACCCCGATCATCGAGCACACCCAGGCGAACTCGGCGAAGACGTCGCGGGACGCCGTGCCGTCGATCGAGTTGTGGGCGGCGGAGTAGAAGCCGAGGTCGGCCGCCACCGCCTCCGGATCGAGTCCCAGCGACGAGCCGGCCAGGGCGCCCGAACCGTACGGCGAGACCCCTGCCCGCTTGTCCCAGTCCTGGAGCCGCTGCACGTCGCGCAGCAGCGCCCAGGCGTGGGCCAGGAGGTGGTGGCTGAGGAGCACCGGCTGGGCGTGCTGGAGGTGCGTGCGGCCAGGCATGGCGATGCCGTGGTGGGCCTTCGCCTGCTCCACCAGCGCGTCCACCGTGGCCAGCACGCCGCGGGCGATGATCCGGGCGTGGTCGCGCAGGAACATCCGCCCCAGCGTGGCCACCTGGTCGTTGCGGGACCGGCCCGCGCGGAGCTTGCCGCCCAACTGGGCCCCGGCACGCTCGATCAGGCCGCGCTCCAGCGAACCGTGCACGTCCTCATCGGATTCCGCCGGCACATAGGCGCCCGACGCCACGTCCTCATCCAGCCGGGTGAGGGCCGCGAGCATGCCTTCCAGCTCGGCGTCGTCCAGCAGGCCCGCCTTGTGCAGCACCCGGGCGTGGGCCTTGGAACCCGCGATGTCGTAGCGCGCCAGCCGCCAGTCGAAGTGGGTGGATTTGCTGAGGGCCGCGAGGGCATCTGCGGGGCCGCCGGCGAACCGGCCGCCCCACAATGCGCCGGTATTAGTGGCTTCAGACTTGTTTTCAGCCACAGGGGCTACTTTCCTGCGACCCGGATATCGCGGCCGGAGGCAACCTTGGCGGACATGCCCCACAGCTCGATGAAGCCGCGGGCCATGGACTGGTCGAAGGTGTCGCCGGTGTCGTAGGTGGCCAGGTTGAAGTCGTAGAGCGAGGTCTCGGAGCGGCGGCCGTTCACGATGGCCTGGCCGCCGTGCAGGGTCATGCGGATGTCGCCGGAGACGTACTTCTGGGTGTCCTCGATGAAGGCATCCAGGGAGCGCTTCAGCGGGGAGAACCACTGGCCGTCGTAGACCAGCTCGGCCCAGCGCTGGCCAACCGTGGCCTTGAAGCGGGCCTGCTCGCGTTCAACGGTGATGTCCTCGAGGTGCTTGTGGGCGGTGATCAGCGCCATGGCACCCGGGGCTTCGTAGATTTCGCGGGACTTGATGCCCACCAGGCGGTCCTCCACGACGTCGATGCGGCCCACGCCCTGGGCGCCTGCACGGCGGTTGAGTTCCTTGATGGCCTGCAGCGGGGTGACCTTCACGCCGTCGATCGCTACGGGGATGCCTGCTTCGAAGGAGATGATGACCTCATCCGGTGCCGGCGGGAACTCCGGGGTGGCGGTGTAGTCGTAGATGTCCTTGGTGGGGGCGTTCCAGATGTCCTCGAGGTAGCCGGTTTCCACGGCGCGGCCCCAGACGTTCTGGTCGATTGAGTACGGGTTCTTCTTGGTGGTCTCGATGGGCAGGCCCTTTTCCTCGGCGAAGGCGATGGCCTTGTCGCGGGTGAGGGCGAGGTCACGGACCGGTGCGATGCACTTCAGGTCCGGGCCGAGGGTCTGGATGCCCACTTCGAAGCGGACCTGGTCGTTGCCCTTGCCGGTGCAGCCGTGAGCCACGGTGGTGGCGCCGAATTCGCGGGCAGCCTTGACCAGGTGCTTGACGATCACCGGGCGGGAGATGGCGGACACCAGCGGGTAGTGGCCCTGGTACAGGCCGTTGGCCTTCAGGGTGGGCATGCAGTATTCGTTGGCGAACTCGTCGGAGGCGTCGGCCACGTAGGCTTCGACGGCGCCGCAGCCCAGGGCGCGCTGGCGGATGGTTTCCAGGGATTCGCCGCCCTGTCCGACGTCGACCGCCACTGCGATGACCTCGGCGCCGGTGGCTTCACCGATCCAGCCGATGGCTACCGAGGTGTCCAGGCCGCCGGAGTAGGCAAGCACAATGCGTTCAGTCACGGGGATGCTCCTTGTAATTGGGGGTGGTAGGTGTTGTCTTCAAGCTTATTGCCCGGCCTCTTCGGCCAGCTGCAGGAACCGGGCCGCGAGGTCCTGGCCGCCGTTCGGGTCGCGGGAGACCAGCAGCACGGTGTCGTCGCCGGCGATGGTTCCCAGGATGGCCGGCATCACCGAGTGGTCGATCGCCAGGGCGAGGAAGTTGGCGGCGCCGGGCGGGGTCCGGAGCACGGCGATGTTGGCTGAGGCTTCCGCCGTGACCAGCAGTTCGCTGCAGAGCCGGGCCAGCCGGGCGTCCAGGATCTCCTGGCTTACCCCGCTTTTTGCGGCCCGCTCGCCGCCTTCACCGGGTACGGCGTAGACCAGCACGCCCTCCTTGCCGCGCACCCGGACAGCGCCGAGTTCCACCAGGTCCCGCGAGAGCGTCGCCTGGGTGACCTGCACGCCGTCGTCCGCCAGCAGGGCCGCCAACTCAGCCTGGGAACGCACCGATTCACCCGTCAGGATGGCCGCAATGCGGGCCTGCCGGGCTGTCTTGGTGGCCGGGCTGGAGCCCGGTGACGCCGGTTGGGCAGACACTAGAACGTGCTCTCCCCGGTGCCTTCAACGGGAGAAAGGCCGTCCACGAAGGCCAGCCCTGAGCGGTGCATGAGCCAGGCCATCAGGGCCTTCTGGGCGTGCAGCCGGTTTTCGGCCTCGTCCCAGACAATGGACTGCGGACCGTCGATGACACCGGCGGAGATCTCGTACCCGCGGTAGGCCGGCAGACAGTGAAGCACGACGGCGTCTTCCGCGGCATGTGCCATGGCCGCCTCATCCACGGAGTACTCGCGGAACAGCTGCAGCCGGGCTTCCTTTTCCGCCTCCTGGCCCATGGACACCCAGGTGTCGGTGGCAACGACGTCGGCGCCCTTCAAAGCCGCAGCGGCGTCGGTGGTGATGGTCACCGAGCCGCCCGTTTCTGCTGCGCGTTCCTCGGCCGCAGCCACGATTTCCGCGGCGGGCAGGTACCCTTCGGGTCCGGCGATCCTTACGTGCATGCCGGCCGTAACCCCGGCCAGCAGGTAGGAGTTGGCCATGTTGTTGGCCGCATCCCCCAGGTAGCTCATGGTGAGGCCCCTGAGTTCGCCCTTGTGCTCCTTCACTGCAAGCAGGTCCGCGAGCAGCTGGCACGGGTGGTAGTCATCGCACAGGGCGTTGATCACCGGCACCCTGGAGTTTTCGGCCATGGCGACCAGTCCGGCGTGCGCCCCGGTCCGCCAAACGATGGTGGACACCATGCGTTCCAGGACCTTGGCGGTGTCCTCCACGGACTCCTTGTGGCCGATCTGGGCCTCGCCGGGGTTGATGATGAGGGCATTGCCGCCCATGTCCGCGATGCCCGTGGCGAACGAGACCCGGGTGCGGGTGGAGGTCTTGTCAAAGATCACGGCCACGGTCTTGCGCCCGCTCCCCTCGGCGGCGAAAGGCTGGACGCTGTAGGGCGCCGCCTTCATCCGGGCTGCGAGGTCCAGGACCTCAGCCTGCTCCGCAGGAGTGAGGTCCGTGTCCTTGAGGAAGTGCCGGGTAGCACTGGCTGCTGATGTCACTGGGCGTCCTTAGCTGCTTGGAGGATGGCCGGGAAGGCGGAGAGGAAGGAGTCTGCCTGGGCCCGGGTGAGGACCAGCGGCGGGGCCAGGCGGATGGTACGGGGCCCGGGGCTGTTGACGATGAACCCGGCGTCCAGGCCGGCCTGCACCACTGCCGGGGCCACGTCCGCGTCCAGGTCGAAGCCGATGAGCAGGCCTTCGCCCCGGACTTCGGTGACACCGGGCAGGGCTGCCAGGGCGGAGCGCAGGTGCTCCCCCACCGCCACCACGTTCGCCAGGACGTCCTGGCTTTCGATGGCGTGCAAGGTTGCCAGGGCGGCCGCGGTGGCCACGGGGTTGCCGCCGAACGTGGTCCCATGCTGGCCGGCCGCCAGCAACGACGACGTTTCCGCACCGAAGGTGACCAGCGCACCGATCGGGAAGCCGCCGCCCAGGCCCTTGGCCAGCGTGATGGCGTCCGGCATGATCCCGGCGTCCTCGCTGGCCAGCCACTTGCCGGTCCGGCCGATGCCGGTCTGCACCTCGTCCAGGATCAGCAGCGCCCCGACCCGGGCCGTCAGTTCCCGGGCGGCCCGGAGGTAGCCGGGCGGCAGGGGGCGAACCCCGGCCTCCCCCTGGATGGGTTCCAGGAAGACGGCGGCCACGGTCTCGTCAACGGCGGCTTTGAGTGCCTCGACATCCCCGAACGGGATGTGCACCACACCTCCGGGCAACGGTTCGAACGGCTCGCGGTAGGCCTCCTTGGCAGTCAGTGCCAGGGCACCCATGGTCCGGCCGTGGAAGGCACCCTCGAGGGCGATGATTTTGGTCCGCTTGGCAACACCGCCGCCGGTGTTGCGGCGGGCCAGCTTGAAGGCGGCCTCGTTGGCCTCGGTGCCGGAGTTGGTAAAGAACACCTTGGAGCCGGCCGGCGCCTGGGTAAGGACCAGCAGCTTTTCGGCCAGCGCGATCTGGGTGGGACTGGTGAAGAAGTTGGAGACGTGTCCCAGGGTGGCCAGCTGGCTCGAGATGACGGAGGTGACGAATGGGTGGGCGTGGCCGAGCGCGTTGACGGCGATGCCGCCGAGCAGGTCCAGGTATTCCTTGCCGTCGGCGTCCCACACCAGGCACCCGGCGCCACGGACCAGTACGCGCTGGGGCGTGCCGAACACGCCCATCAGCGAGGTGGAGTAGCGGGCCAGCCACTCTGATCCTGCATGCCCGGTGGTCTCCACCAGCTGGGCCACAGGCGTCCGGTGCTCGAGGTTTTCCGTGCTGTTCATCCGTTGATCTCCTCGTCCGGGACAACCTGGGTGCCGATGCCCGCCGTCGTAAATGTTTCAAGCAGCATGGAATGCGGCAGGCGCCCGTCCACGATATGCGCCCGCTCCACGCCCTCGTCGATTGCCTTGAGGCAGGCGGCCATCTTGGGGATCATTCCCGATTCAAGCTTGGGCAGCATGGCCCGCAGCTCGGACGCCGTGAGCGAGGAAATGAGGGAGGATTTGTCCGGCCAGTTGGCATACAGGCCTTCGACGTCGGTCAGGATCACCAGTTTGGAGGCGCCAAGGGCCGAGGCGACGGCCGCGGCCGCGGTGTCTGCGTTGACGTTGAGCACCTGGCCGGTGGTCTGGAAACCTGCCGTGCCAAGGAAGCCGTCGCCCTCATCCACTATTTCTGGCGCGACGGTGGAGATGACCGGGATCCGGCCGGCCTCGAGGATGTCCACGATGCCGGCCGGGTCGACGCCGACCACCTCGCCTACCAGCCCGAGGTCCACTTCCTCGCCGTCCACCACAGTCCCGGTGCGGACGGCGCGCAGCAGGCCGCCGTCTTCGCCGGACATGCCCACCGCGTAGGGGCCGTGGGAGTTGATGAGGCCCACCAGTTCGCGGCCCACCTGGCCGGTGAGGACCATCCGGACCACGTCCATGGCTTCCGGGGTGGTGACCCGCAGGCCGCCCTTGAACTCGGACTCGATGCCGAGCCGGCCCAGCATGGAGTTGATCTGCGGGCCGCCGCCGTGGACCACCACCGGGTGGATGCCCACGTGGTGGAGGAAGACAACGTCCTCGGCAAAGGCGCGGCGGAGTTCGTCATTGACCATGGCGTTGCCGCCGTACTTGATCACCATGGTGGTGCCGGCGAACCGCTGGATCCAGGGCAGGGCTTCAATGAGGGTCGCTGCCTTGTCCTGGGCGTCGGACATGCTGGTGGTTTCACGCGTCTGGGTGTTCATGCTGTCTCTTCCGAAAAGTGTCCGCACGGGTGGCGGGCGGCTAGCTGGAGTAGGCGCTGTTCTCGTGCACGTAGTCGTGCGTCAGGTCGTTCGTCCAGATGGTTGCCTCAGACCCGCCGGCCTGCAGGTCGATTTCCACCAGGACTTCGCGCGGTTCCAGGTTCACCAGGCTGCGGTCATCGCCGATGCTGCCGTTGCGGCAGATCTGGATGCCGTTCATGGAGACGTTGAGCTTGTCCGGCTCGAAGGCGGCGTCCGTGGTGCCGACGGCGGACAGTACCCGGCCCCAGTTGGGGTCCTTGCCGAAGATGGCAGCCTTGAAAAGGTTGGACCGGGCCACGGACCGGCTGACTGTTTCCGCGTCGGCCTCACTGGCGGCGTTGAAAGTCCGGATGGCGATGTCGTGGCTGGCCCCTTCGGCATCGGCGATCAGCTTACGGGCAAGTTCTGCGCACACCTGGGTCAGGCCGGCGGCGAATACCTCCGCGGACGGTACGGCGCCGGAGGCTCCCGAGGCCATCAGCACCACGGTGTCGTTGGTGGACATGCATCCGTCGGAGTCGGCCCGGTCGAAGGTGACCCGCGCAGCGTCGCGCAGGACGACGTCGAGCAGTTCCGCTTCCACTGCGGCATCCGTGGTGAGGACCACCAGCATGGTGGCCAGTCCGGGCGCCAGCATGCCGGCTCCCTTGGCGATGCCGCCGATACTGAATTCCTGGCCGTCCGCGTCGGTGCCAATGAACAGTGCCACCTTGGGGACGGTGTCAGTGGTCATGATGGCGGTGGCAGCGTCCGGACCGCCGTCGGCGCTCAGTGCCGCGGCAGCAGCCTCCACCCCCGGAAGGACCTTGTCCATGGGAAGCTGCTCACCGATCAGGCCGGTGGAGCAGACAAAGACGTCCGTGGCGGAGATGCCCAGCACTTCTGCGACCTTTTCCGCAGTGCTGTGGGTGTTCTGGAAGCCGGTGGGCCCGGTGCAGGCGTTGGCCCCGCCCGAGTTGAGGACCACGGCGTCGACCCGGCCGTCGGAGACCACCTGGCGGGACCAGTGGACCGGGGCGGCAGCTACCCTGTTGCTGGTGAAGACGGCGGCGGCGGCCTTGGACGGTCCATCGTTGACTACCAGGGCGAGATCAGGTTTTCCGGAGGTTTTCAAGCCGGCGGTGATGCCTGCCGCGCGGAATCCCGAAGGTGCGGTAATGGTCACGGAGCTACTCCCTGCAGGTCAAGGCCGGCAGTTTCCTTCAGGCCAAGTGCGATGTTCATGGACTGGACGGCGCCTCCGGCCGTTCCCTTGGTGAGGTTGTCGATCACGCAGGTCACGACGATGCGGCCCGCGTGCGGGTCGAAGGCCACCTGCATGGCGGCGTGGTTCGAACCCTGCACGGACTTGGTGGCGGGCCACTGGCCCTCCGGCAGGACGTGGACGAAAGGTTCGTCGTCGTATGCCTCGGTCCAGGCCTGGCGGAGCTGCTCCCGGGAGAGGCCTGGTTTCACCTTGGCCGTGGCGGTGGTGAGGATGCCCCGGCTCATGGGCGCCAGGGTGGGCGTGAACGAAACGGTCACCTGTTCCCCCGCGGCGTTCGATAGGCCCTGCTCAATTTCGGGCGTATGGCGGTGGCCGCCACCCACACCGTAGGGGCTCATGGAGCCCATCACTTCGGAGCCGATCAGGTTTACTTTGGCGGCCTTGCCGGCACCCGACGTGCCGGACGCCGAGACGATGACGACGTCGTCCGGCTGGAGGAACCCGGCGGTGAACCCGGGTGCAAGGGCCAGGAGGGCCGACGTCGGGTAGCAGCCGGGAACGGCGATCCGGGTGGCGCCTTTGAGGGCCTCCCGCTGGCCGGGAAGCTCCGGCAGGCCGTAAGGCCAGGTGCCGGCGTGGGCGGAGCCATAGAACTTCTCCCAGGCAACCGGGTCCTGAAGGCGGTGGTCGGCGCCGGCGTCAATCACCACCGTCCCCTCCGGAAGCTGCGCCGCGATCTCAGCGGAGGCGCCGTGCGGCAGTGCCAGGAAGACGACGTCGTGGCCGGCGAGGTTCTCCACAGTGGTGTCCTCAAGGATACGGCTGGCCAGCCCGTGGAGATGGGGCTGCAGTTCTCCGAGCCGGGACCCGGCGTTGCTGTGGGCGGTGATGGCTCCGATGGTGACATCCGGATGCCCGGCAAGGAGGCGCAGGACTTCTCCCCCGGCGTAGCCACTGGCTCCCGACACTGCAACAGAAATAGTCATGGCACCACCTTACAGCAAAACTATTCACTAGTACCGATATTTATGCATGCCGCGTTGCAGGTGGAAAGGTGGGGCCTCGCCGCCTGATGTCCATAGGATGGTTCGGGTAGCCGGGGCTGGAAAGGCCGGGCCCGGGGAAGGAGAGCCATGACGCATGCAATCGTCGCACGCCAGGCGGGCGGCCCGGAAGTCCTTGAGTATGCGGATGTGGACCGGCCCGCTCCAGGCCCAGGCCAGTTGCTGGTCAAGGTGGCGGCAGCCGGCGTGAACTTCATCGACACCTACAAGCGCAGCGGCACCTACAAGGTGCAGTACCCCTTTACTCCGGGCTCGGAAGCGGCAGGGACGGTTGAGGAGGTAGGCGAGGGCGTGACGGGCTTCGTTCCCGGCGACCGGGTTGCAACGGCCGAGGGTATCAACTGCTACGCGGACTTCGCGCTGGTTGCTGAGGAGGCTGCGCTTCCCGTTCCTGCCACGCTGGATGACTTCACCGCCGCTGCCCTGCCGCTGCAGGGAATGACGGCGCATTTCCTGATGAATTCCACCTTCAAGGTGGAGCCGGGACATACCGTCCTTCTGCACGCAGGCGCCGGCGGCGTGGGCCTGCTCCTGACCCAGCTCCTCAAGGCCCGCGGGGCGGAGGTCATCACCACCGTCTCCACAGGGGAAAAGGAGGAGCTGGCGCGTGAGGCCGGGGCGGACCACGTGCTGCCGTACAAGGGGTTCGCCGGGCGGGTCAGGGACATCACCGGCGGAACGGGGGTGGACGTGGTGTACGACGGAGTCGGCAAGGACACCTTTGACGGCTCACTGGAAGCGTTGCGGACGCGGGGCATGCTTGTCCTGTTCGGTGCCGCCTCCGGGCCAGTACCGCCGGTGGACCCCCAACGCCTCAACTCGGGCGGTTCCCTGTTCCTCACCAGGCCCACCATTGCCCACCACCTGCGGGATGCTGCGGAACGGCGCTGGCGCTCCCGGGAGATCTTCGCCGCTGCCGCGGACGGCAGCCTCAAGGTGAGGATCGGGGCCCGCTATCCCCTGGTGCAGGCCGCGCAGGCACACCGTGACCTTGAGGGACGGCGGACTACGGGCAAGGTGCTGCTGGTGCCCTAGCTTCGGCAGCTGGGCTGGACCTGGAGAAAACGCCAAGGTCCCCGCAGCCAGGATCTATCAATCCTGGCTGCGGGGACCTCTTCACGTCAGGAGGAGTCTCCTACCTTTGTACAGCACCTACCTCTGTACTGCCCCGAAACGCTCGGCGGCCAGTGCCACGGCGCTTGCGCGTGCGGCGGATGCTTCGTCTGCCGTCAGTGTCCTGTCGTCCGCACGGAACCGCAGCCCGAAGGCCAGGGACTTCTTGCCTTCTTCGATTCCCTTGCCGGCGTAGACGTCGAAGAGTGCAACATCCTCCAGGAGTTCGCCGGCGCCCTCGCGGAGTGCCGCCAGCACGTCATCGGCGGGCACGCCGGCCGGAACCACCAGGGCCACGTCCTGGGTTGCCACGGGGAACGTGGAGATGTAGCGGGCCACAATCACGTCCGGAGCAGCATCGAACAGGGCATCGGCATTGAGCTCCAGGGCAACCGAACGGGCAGGCATGTCCGAGGCGGCAAGCAGCTTGGGATGCAGTTCACCGGCGTAGCCCACTACTTCACCCGTGCGCAGGGACAGCCGGGCGGCACGGCCGGGGTGGAATGCCTGGTGGCTGCCCTGGCTGACCACAACCTCCACGCCCAGGACGTCGCCCGCGAGCCGGGCAATGTCCAGCGCGTCGGCCCAGTCCCAGGTACGGGGGGAATGCCCGGGGGCTGCCGGGGAGTCGTGTCCGGTGAGCACCGCGGCGAGGTGGAAGGGCTGGTGCGGGACGCCGTCGTACAGTGCATCCAGCACCTCGTCGGCAGGCTTGACGCCCAGCGGCGGGATGGACTCGGTGCCCGTTCGTTCGGCCGGAAGGAACACCAGGCCGGACTCGAAAAGCGCCAGGTCACGGAAACCGCGCGAGTGGTTGCGCTTAGCCACTTCGATAAGCCCCGGCAGGATGGAGGTGCGCAGGTAGCCTTGCTCCTCGCTGATCGGGTTGGCCAGCTTGACCGCGGTGCGGCCCGCGCCCTCGCCAGGCACGCCAAAGGTGTCGTTCGCGGCCTTGGAAACAAACGGGTAGGACAGGACCTCGGTGAGTCCCGCGTCCGCGAGCGCCTGGATCAGGCGCCGGCGCTGCTGCTGCACGCGCGTCAGCCCCCGCCCGGGAGGTGCCACGGGCAGCGTGGCGGGAATCTGGTCGTAACCCACCAGCCGGGCGATCTCCTCGGAAAGATCCTCCTTGGTCTCCAGGTCATGGCGCCAGCTGGGGGCCGTGACGCGCCAGCCGCCGTCGTTCTTCACCACGGCTGCGCCCAGGTCCTCAAGGGACGTGACGATCTGCTCTTCCGTGAAGTCGATACCGATCCGGGCGGCAGCGAAGGCCGCCGGCAATTCGATGGTCACCGAGTCCGGCGCTGTACCGACGTCGGTCCCCGCCTCGTCCGCGGTTCCGCCCGCCAACTCCACCAGGAGGTCCACCGCGCGCTGGGCGGCGATGCCGGCGATGTGCCAGTCCACGCCGCGCTCGAAGCGCTTGGACGCCTCTGAAGGCAGCTTGTGCCGCCGGCGGGAACGGGCGATGGATACTTCCTCGAAATGGGCGGCCTCAATCAGGACAGTCGAGGTGGCGTCGGAAACCTCTGTAGCGGCTCCCCCCATGACACCCGCGATGCCGATCGGTCCTGAGGCATCAGTGATCAACAGGTCCTCGGGGTCGAGCGAGCGCTCCCTGCCGTCAAGGGTGGCGAGCTTCTCCCCCGCCACTGCCCGCCGCACCACGATGTCGCCGGACAGCTTGTCCTGGTCGTAGAAGTGCAGGGGCTGGCCGAGTTCCAGCATGACGTAGTTGGAGATGTCCACCGGCAGTGAGATGGAGCGGATGCCGGCGAGGCGCAGCCTGGAGGACATCCAGGGCGGCGTTGGCCTTGTTGCGTCAACGCCGCGGACCGTGCGCGCCACGAACCGGTCGCAGCCGGGCTTGCCGTAGATGGGTGCGTCGTCGTTGATCTTGACGCCGAAGCCGCCGGAGAGCGCGGCAGGAGCGCTGACGCGGGTGGCGGGATCGGTGAAGGTGGTTCCGGTGGCGTGCGCATACTCGCGTGCCACGCCCCGGATGGAGAAGGCGTAGCCGCGGTCCGGCGTCACGTTGATCTCTGCCGCCTGGTCATAGAGGCCCAGGAGCTCCATGGCGTCAGTACCGACTTCCGGGTCCAGCCCGATGCGGGACAGCACCAGGATGCCGTCGTGGTCCTCGCCGATTCCGAGTTCGCGGACGGAGGCGATCATGCCGGCCGACAGGTGGCCGTAAGTCTTCCGTGCCGAGATGTGGAAGTCGCCGGGCAGCACGGCGCCGGGCAGCGTGACCACCACTTTGTCGCCTTCGACGAAGTTGTGGGCGCCGCAGATGATGCCCTGCACGCCGGACGGGTCGATGCCGTCGCCGGTGAGTGTCTGCTCCTGTCCCTCGGGGACCACGCGGACCTGGCACCAGTTAATGGTCTTGCCGTTGGTCTGCGGCTCCTTGACCACGCTCAGGACCTGGCCCACCACGATGGGTCCCTGCAGGGTGTCGGTGGGACGGTGGACGTCCTCCTCTTCGAAGCCGACCTTGACCAGTTCGGCCATCACGTCTTCGGCCGTTGCTCCGGCCGGTACCTCTGCGAATTCACGCAGCCAGGAAAGTGGGATACGCACTGTTTAGATCTCCATCCCGAAGTGCTCGCTGAACCGTACATCGCCTTCGATCATGTCGCGCATGTCGCCCACCTCATTGCGGAACATGAGGGTGCGTTCGATGCCCATGCCAAAGGCAAAACCTGAATAAACGTCCGGGTCGATGCCGGCTGCCCGGAGGACGTTGGGATTGACCATGCCGCAGCCGCCCCATTCAATCCAGCGCGGACCGCCCTTGGCGCCGGGGTGCCAGATGTCCAGCTCGGCGGAAGGCTCGGTGAAGGGGAAGTAGTTGGGGCGCAGCCGGATCTGGGCTTCGTCGCCGAACATCTGGCGGGCGAAGTGCTCCAGCGTTCCGCGCAGGTCCGCCATGCTGAGGTTCTTGTCGATGGCCAGGCCTTCGAACTGGTGGAACACCGGGGTGTGGGTGGCGTCCAGTTCGTCGGTGCGGAAGACCTTGCCCGGGCACAGCACATAGATGGGCAGCTCACGTTCCAGCATGGAACGGACCTGCACCGGGGAGGTGTGCGTGCGCATGAGCAGGTGGGCCTCCGGCGGCTCCACGAAGAACGTGTCCTGCATTTCGCGGGCAGGGTGGTCCGGCTTGAAGTTCAGTGCGTCGAAGTTGAACCATTCCGATTCAACCTCGGGTCCTTCTGCAATCTCCCAGCCCATGCCCACGAAGATGTCCGCGACGCGGTCCTGCAGGGTGGAGAGGGGGTGCCGGGCACCGGCACGACGACGGCGGGGGGCGGCAGTGACGTCAACCGTCTCTTCCAGCAGGATGCGGGCGTCGTTCTCGGCTTCCAGCTCCGCCGTGCGGTCGGCGAGCGCCTTGTTGACCCGCCCGCGGGAGGCACCCATCAGCTTCCCGGCCACGGCCTTCTGGTCCTTGGGCAGCTTGCCGATTTCGCGGTTGGCGAGGCTGAGCGGGGATTTCTCTCCAGTGTGGGCAAGCCTCACCACCTTCAGCTCGTCAAGGGTGGCCGCGCCGGCGATGGCGGCGACGGCCTGGTCTACAGCGGCAGTGATGGCGGCTTCATCCGTGGGGTTCGGGATGGCGGCGCCCGGCAAAGTTTCAGTCATCTACTGTTCTTAGCTACGAGTCGTGGCTGCCGGTGAACAGGCAGCCTGCATGGTTTCCCGGCGGCACGTCCGTCACTGGCAGGTCATGGATGAATGTCCCTCATGCCAGCTGCGCATTTCGGTACATTCAATGACCAGGGCAGGGCCTACCGGTAAAACCGGCGGCCACTGCCCTCCAGTCTAATTCACTTGCCCCCGCTACCATGGCCTCATGACAGGGCACCGGCCGCAGGAAGCGCCAGGGCGCCTCACGGCCGCCCAGCGCGTCAGGCAGGCCGCCAACCTGGCCAACGGCAGTACGGCCCTTGGCCTTGCCGTCGCCACAGCCGCCCGCACCGAGGTCATCCGTGGCCCGCGCGGCCTCATCGTCGCAGGGGGCTATGGATGGCGGCTGCCCTTTGCCGGGGCGTTCACCCTGGGGAACGTGGTGCTCTGCCGCCAGCCCGCCGAGGAACTGCTGGCGCGCCCTGCGTTGTTGGGCCACGAGGAAAGGCACTCCACCCAATACGCCTGGTGCCAGGGCCTTGCGTTCCTTCCCCTGTATTTCCTGGCCGCCGGCTGGTCAATGCTGCGCACCGGGAACCCCGGCACAGGCAACGTCTTCGAGCGCCATGCCGGTCTGGCAGCGGGCGGCTACCCGCGCCGGGAGGCGCGGCCGGACAAGGGGTCCGGGACCGCCATTCCTTGACTTCCATTCGAACATAGGTTCGAATAGGTGCATGAGGTGGGAGGCGCAGGCACTGGTTCCGGCTGCGGGCGAAACTGGGGCCGCGGCTGTCCCGGCATTACTGCCGCTGGCTGGCCTTGTGCGCTCCGTGACTACGCCGGAGTTCGCCGGCATCACTTTCCACGAGGTCACTGCCAAATCGGTGCTCAACAAGGTGCCGGCAGGTTCGCGGATGCCGTTTGAATGGACCATCAACCCCTACCGGGGCTGCAGCCATGCCTGTGTCTATTGCTTCGCCCGGAAGAGCCACATGTATTTGGACTTCGACGCCGGGCTGGACTTCGACAGCCAGGTGGTGGTGAAGGTCAACGCCGCTGAGGTCCTGCGCAAGGAGCTGGCAAAGCCGTCCTGGAGCCGCCAGCAGGTAGCCCTCGGCACCAACACGGACCCATACCAGCGGGCCGAGGGCCGCTACCGGCTGATGCCGGGGATCATCAATGCCCTGGCCGAGTCGGGGACTCCCTTGTCCATCCTGACCAAGGGGACGCTCCTGGCGCGGGACATTCCCCTGCTGAAGAGTGCGGCTGCCCAAGTCCCGGTGGGGTTGGGGATCTCCCTGGCCATGACGGATGAGGAGCTCTCGGAGGCGGTGGAACCGGGGACACCCGGGCCGCGGGCACGGCTCAAGCTTGTTTCCCGCCTCCGTGAAGCCGGCCTCCCCTGCGGGGTGATGGCCATGCCCATCCTGCCGTGGCTCTCGGACAGCGACGAAGCCCTGGATTCCCTGTTTGCGTCGCTGGCTGCCGCGGGCGCCACCGGGGTTTCGGCTGGGGCGCTCTACTTGAAGCCTGGCACCCGTGAGTGGTTCATGAAGTGGATTGCGGAACACCATCCAGCACTGGCAGGCCGCTACCGGCGGCTCTACGGATCCGGCTCCTACGCCTCAAAGGAGTACCGGAGCTGGCTGGCCGGCAAGGTGCGCTACTTCAAGGCCCGGCACGGGTTCACCAATTCGTCGGGGTTCAGCCACAGGGACCTGGAGGACGATCCCCGTGGCGAGGAAGCGGAGTACCCTGCAGGCATCATTCCCCAAGGATCAGCCGGCACTCCCGCAGCGGGCGGAGGCAGTCCTGCCGGACCAGCAGGCCAACCAACCCTGTTCTAGCTTCCGGGGGGTGGGACTGGGCGGCGGTCAGCCCGAAGGGACCGTTACTTTGCCGTTGGGCCCACCGGCAGGGACAGCGCTGACAGCAGGGCCCGCACGATCGGGTAATCGGCCGGGATCCACGGCAGGCCGAGGACGCTTTCCGTTTCGGCCAGGGGAACCCACAGCAGCTCATCATGGTCTTCAAGCGGCTGGGCCACCCCCTGGGCCACCTCCGCAAACCACACCCGCATGCTGGCCCGGGGATTCAGCGGCCAGCCGGCCGGCGATTCAGCGGCGAGCTCGCTGCCCAGGCGAACCGTGACTCCCAGCTCCTCGGACAGCTCCCGGACCAGGGCCGCCTCCGGCTCTTCGCCCGGTTCCACCTTGCCGCCTGGGAACTCCCACAGGCCGGCCAGGGCCTCCGGAGCACTGCGCCTGGCCACGAGCAGCAGGGAAGGTTCCTCAAGGTTGTCCAGCACTGCTCCGCCCACTACCTGTATCAGTCCAGTCACCGCCCCATTCTATGGGGGACAATGAAGGGGACCGGATCCAGCCGCCGGAATCGGGAATACCTTCCTTCCTTTCCCGGTTGCCGGAAGGGTCCGGACTGACCAGCCCCACTGCCGTGGCATCAGCAACCTTCCAGTTCCATCCCCGAAAAGCAGGCAGATGAGCAGCGTTCTCGACAAGTCCACGGCAGCCCCCGCCCGGTCCACCAACCTCGCGATGGCCATCCTCTCCCTGGCCATGGGCGGGGTGGGCATCGGGGTGACAGAGTTCACCATGATGGGCCTGCTGAAGGAAGTGGAGCAGGGGCTTGCGATTTCGACGCCCGAGGCCGGCCACCTCATCTCTGCCTACGCACTGGGCGTCGTGGTGGGAGCGCCCCTGCTCGCCGCCGTCGGCGCCAAACTCCCGCGCAAGCACCTGGCGCTCGGGCTGATGCTGATCTTTACGGTGGCCAACTTTGCCTCCTACCTCGCCCCGGATTACGGCATGATGCTGGTCTCGCGGTTCGCAGCCGGACTGCCGCACGGCGCCTTTTTTGGCGTGGCAGCTGTGATCGCCGCATCCCTGGTTCCGCCGACGCGGCGGGGCTGGGCGATCTCCATGGTGATGGCCGGCCTGAGCATCTCGAACGTGGTGGGCGTGCCGTTCGCCACCTGGCTGGGGCAGACGTACGGCTGGCGGCTGCTGTTCATCCTGGTGGGCTTCATTGGCCTGCTGACCCTGCTCATGGTGTGGAAGTTCGTCCCCTTCCAGGACGCACATCCGGATGCCAGCATCAGGCGTGAACTCGGCGCCCTCAAACGGCTCCAGGTGTGGCTGGCCATCCTGATCGGCATCGTGGGCTTCGGCGGCTTCTTCGCCACCTACACGTACATTGCCCACACCATGACCCTGGTGGCGGGCATTCCCTCGTCACTGATTCCGCTGGTGGTTGCGCTCTATGGCCTGGGAATGGTGGCGGGCAACATCGTGGGCGGCAGGCTTGCGGACCGCTCCGTCATGGGAACCCTGTACTCCGTGTTGCCCGCGATCGCGGCTGCCCTGGTGGTCTATGCGGTGGCTGCCCACTGGCCGTGGTCCGCGTTTGTCATGGTCTTCGTGGTGGGCGCGTCCGGGTCCATGCTGATCCCGGCGCTCCAGACCCGGCTCCTGGACGCGTCGCCGGACGCCCCGTCGCTGGCTTCGTCGCTGAACCACGCGGCGCTGAACGTGGCCAACGCACTGGGCGCCTTCCTGGGCGGACTGGTCATCGCCCTTGGCTGGGGCTATGTGGCACCCGCGCTGGTGGGTGCCGTCCTCGCCATCCTGGGCCTGGGCGTTGCCGTGGCCAGTGGCCTCCTCGAGCGCCGGAAGCCGCTGACCGCCTGATCCCCTGAATCCGCCGCAGGCGGTCCTGTCTCCCGGTGGAAATTCCCACGCGGCCCAGCATTTAAGGGGGCCTTTGTGGCGCTGGCCACGCAGTCCAGCGGCCGGGCAAAAACCTGCTGACATCACAGCGCCGTTATGTTAGCTTGAGCCTCATCGGGACCATCACATCCCGGTAAACATAAGGAGGAGACAATGGGTTTTCTTGCTTGGATCATTCTCGGCCTCATCGTTGGGGCCATCGTTAAGGCGGTCATGCCGGGACGGGTCGGCGGCGGTTGGGTCACCAGCCTCGTTCTGGGCGTAGTGGGCGCCATCGTGGGCGGCTGGATTGGCAGCCTCCTGTTCAACCGGGGCGATCTTGCGTTCTTCGACCTCGGCACCTGGATTCTCGCCATCGTCGGCGGCCTGGTGGTAGCCGGCATCTACGGAGCCATCACCGGACGCGGAAAGGCAACACGCGCACCCTGACGTGCACCGCGGCGGAAATCCAGCAGCACCAAGGCCCCGGCTTCATCCGGGGCCTTTATTTTTGTTGGCGCCTGAAAAGTGGAAGCTCCTAGCCGCGGACCGCTGCCGGCACCTGCTGTGAACGGGCGCTGGCATACAGGCAGACGGTGGCAGCCGTTCCCAGGTTGAGGCTCTCTGCGGATCCGTAAACGGGTACCGCCACCCGGTGGTCGGCCAGCGCAAGTTCCTCCTCGGACAGGCCCTGGGCCTCGTTTCCAAACAGCCAGGCGGTGGGCTGCTCCAGGGCGTAAGTGGAGGATGGGCCTGCCCCCGTGAGCCTGCGCCGGGCGCTTTCGTCCTGGAGGGTGTCCAGGTTGAGGGAGCCGTAGCCGTCGGCGGCGAGGATGCCGATTCCCCTGGCCCGGCAGGCAGCCGCGAGTTCACCGACGTCCGCGCCCAGCACCACCGGAAGGTGGAACAGCGAACCGGCTGTGGAGCGGACGGCCTTCGGGTTGTAGATGTCCACGCTGGAAGCCGTGAGGACGACGGCGTCCGCTCCCGCCGAATCCGCCGCCCGCAGCACAGTCCCTGCGTTCCCTGGGTCGCGGACCTGGCACAGCACGGCAATCAGGCGCGGGCCGCCGTCGAGCACTTCTTCCAGGGGGACGTCGACGAAGCGGCAGACGGCAATGATGCCCTGCGGGTTCACGGTGTCTGCCATGGCAGCCAGGACGTCGTCGGTGGCAAGGCGGGCGTTGACACCCTGGGACAGTTCCTCAAATTCCGGGAAGCGGTCCAGGCAGGCCTCGCTGGCAAAGACTTCGCTGACTACGCCCGGTCCTCCGCTCGCCAGCCGCTGCTGGTGGAGCTTGAGGGCTTCGCGGACGGCCTGTGGGCCCTCGGCGAGGAAGTGGCCCCGCTTTAAACGCGCCGGGCGCCCTGCAAGTTTTGCCACGTCCCTCACCCGATCGGCTCGGGGATTGGACAGTGGAAAATCTTGCGGGCGCCCGGTTTCGTTCATACAAGAACTTTAGTGGCTGAAGTCGCCGGTTCCTGAACTGCTCCTGCGGGGAGGCTGTTGCTAGGCAACGGCCTTCTTGGCGGAGGTGTCGGCAGGCAGCGAGTCCTTGGCAACCTTGACCAGTGCTGCGAAGGCGTTGGCGTCGGAAACGGCGAGCTCGGCGAGCATGCGGCGGTCAACCTCAACCTCAGCAGCCTTCAGGCCCTGGATGAGACGGTTGTAGGTGAGGCCGTTGGCGCGGGACGCAGCGTTGATGCGCTGGATCCACAGGCGGCGGAAGTCGCCCTTCTTCTTCTTGCGGTCACCGTAGCTGTACACAAACGAGTGCAGCAGCTGCTCTTTGGCCTTGCGGTACAGGCGTGAACGCTGTCCACGGTAGCCCTTTGCGCGTTCAAGGATAACCCGGCGCTTCTTGTGGGCGTTGACCGCCCTCTTCACACGTGCCACGTGCGTACTCCTTCGAAAATCTGATCCCAAGCATCTACTGCCGGTTTCCCGGCGGCCTGAGAAGGCTTTTTGGCAGGTGACGGGCCACCAGGCGGCAGCCAGTCAAAGAACTTGGAAATTAGATGCCGAGCATCTTACGGATGACCTTGGCATCGCCCTTGAAGACGATCTTGTCGCCGGCAAGGCGACGGGTCAGCCGCGAGGACTTGTGCTCGAGGTAGTGGCGGCGGTTGGCCTGCTGGCGGCGCAGCTTGCCGCTGCCAGTCAGCTTGAAGCGCTTCTTGGCACCACTGTGGGTCTTCATCTTCGGCATGGGAACCGATCTCCTTACGTATCCGCAGGCATGGCCTGCAGCTCTCTCGCGCAGCCGCCCTTGCGGGCAGCGTGCTGGTTGCGGACTGCCGGAGGGCGGAACCTCCAGCAGCTGTGAACTAAGTGTTTTTCTTGCCAACCGGCTTGGGCGCTGCCTTGGGGGCAGGGCGGGCGGCAGGCTTCGGCGCAGCAGGCCTTGCCACCGGCTTCGGCGGGGCGGGGACTGCTGCAGGCTTCGGAGCTGCCGCAGCGGGCTTCTCCCCTGCCGCCGGCTGGGCCGGCGCAGCCTTGGGCTCTGCAGCCTTCGGCACAGCAGCCTTTGGAGCAGCAGCCCTTGGAGCTGCCTTCGGGGCTTCCTGCTTGGGTGCCTCCTGCTTTGGTGCCTCCTGCTTGGGTGCTTCTGCGGCCTTCGCGGGCGCTTCGGCTGGAGCAGGTTCGACGGCGGCAGGTTCGACGGCGGCAGCCGGCTCCTGTGCGGGGGCTTCGGCTGCTGCCTCGGGCTCCGTGGAGACGGTGAATCCCTCAGGAAGCAGGTCCGCAAGGGACTGCGTCATGGGGGCCTGGTCGTTTCCGGATACGTCGACGCGGCCGGAGGCCTTGGCTTCGTTCTGGGCCTTGGCTTCGGCGCGCTGGGTAGCGCGGCGTGCCTCGGCCTTGGCCTCTGCCTTGTTCTTCAGCGGGCCAACCACCATGACCATGTTGCGGCCGTCAATACGGGGGCTGGACTCCACCACACCGACCTCTGCGACGTCCTCCGCGAAGCGCTGGAGCAGGCGGATGCCCATCTCCGGACGCTGCTGCTCGCGGCCGCGGAACTGGATCATTGCCTTGACCTTGTCCCCGGCGCCGAGGAAGCGCAGTGCGTGCCCGCGCTTGGTCTCGTAATCGTGGGTGTCGATTTTCAGGCGGAAGCGGATTTCCTTCAGAACGGTGTTCGTCTGGTTCTTCCGGGCTTCACGTGCCTTAACCGCGGCCTCGTACTTGTACTTGCCGAAGTCCATCAGCTTGCACACCGGAGGCTTGGCCTGAGGTGCAACTTCAACGAGATCAAGGTCGGACTCGGCAGCCAGACGCAGGGCATCCTCAATACGGACGATTCCTACCTGTTCACCTGCAGGGCCGACCAGCCGCACCTCGGGGACGCGGATACGCTCATTGATTCTTGGCTCGCTAATGTTAAAGCTCCTGTTGTTGTTGTGGATTCCGGCAAATAGAGAAGGCCCCCAATTGCCGGAGCAATCGAAGGCCTCTGAAAGATCGGATGCGGGTCCCGCGGGGGGACTGCCTGCAGGGATCCGGCGAATACCGGTTCCTTGCCCGACCAGGTACCCGGCAACCTTGCGTTCCATAAACAGCTGGAACAGCGGCTGACGCGGGTGGGAGAGAACTCCGCTTGCAAACTGCATGTCATTCTACAGAAAAAATTCCCGACAACGCAGGCGTTGCTGGGAACCTTGATTGTATGGGAACAATCCCTGAAATAACGACATCCAGTCGGTCTGTGTCAAGCTTACCAGTATGAGCACCCCAGACAGTAATTCACACGTTTTCGAGCCCGCCGGCCCCGGCGACGTCTCACAGCAGATCCGCGACATTTCCGAAGTGCCGGCCATTGAGGTCATCACCACCGCCGCGGTGCACCTGATGAGCGCCGCCGCGGTCAAGCTTGGCCTGGCTGCGGAAGAGAACGCCGAAGAGCTCAAGGACCTGGACGAAGCGCGGAAGCTGATCACTGCGCTGGCAGGGCTCGTCACGGCAGCCGCGCCGGAAATTGGTTCCCAGCACGCCGGCCCGTTGCGCGACGGACTGCGCTCCCTGCAGCTGGCCTTCCGCGAAGAGTCGCTGATCCCCGACGCACCGGGCAAGGGCCCAGGCGAAAAGTACACGGGCGCAGTCAACTAAGCGTCACTCCCCCGGCAGTCCACGACGGCGGGCGGGCCTCCAAAGGTCGGCCCGCCGTCGTGCATTTAACCGCAGGAGGGGTTCACACGGCAGCGCGCCGCCGCCGCTGCTGCAGCACCAGTCCGGCAAAGCACAGCACCACACCGGCAACGCCCACCGAGACGAACCCGCCGGAGGGCCCGATGCCGTCGATGAAAATGCCCGCCAGCGGTGCGCCCAGGGCCACGCCTGCCGTCAGGGCGGAGCCGTACCAGCCCATCGCTTCCCCGCGGCGGTCCTCGGCCACCAGGTCGGCAACTTTTTCCGACGCGGAGGACAAAACCGGCGCGCACAGCAGTCCCGGCAGGATGGAAACGAACGCCAGGGTCCAGGTGTCGTGCGCGAAGCCCATGGGGATGGTCAGTGCCGCCATGCCAAGCAGCAGGAGAATGGGCGACACCGGCCGGTGCATCGCACCGTAGACCAGCCCGCCCACCACGGACGCGGCGCACCAAAAGACGAAGACAATGCCGATTTCGCGCTGGTGCCCGCCCAGCTCCAAGGCTGCAACAATCCCCACGTCCGTGCCGCTGAGGACCATCCCCGCGCCGGCCGCGACGGCAAAGACTGCCGCCACGGTGGCGGTGAACCAGGCAAAGTTGTGGGCCACCCTGCCGCGCAGTCCCGGGCCTCCGCGCGCTTCTGCATGCGCCAGCTCGGCGGCCGGCTCCTGGAGGTGGGCGGGGGCAGCGGCAACTACCGCCGCCTCGGCAGCATGGCGCTCCTCCAGGCTGCTTTCCCCTGCCTGCCCGGCGCTGCGGGTGGGCGGGTTGAACCACATCAGGAACAACCCGGCCAAGGACGTGGATACACCGACAACCGTCAGTCCCAGCACCGTGAAGCCGCTGGTGGCGACGATCGCCCCGGCAGCCGGGCCGATCATGAAGACTATCTCGGTCGTGATCGCATCCAGCGCGAAGGCCGTACGGCGCTGATCGCCGTCGGCCAGTACACCCAGCGACTGGCGCACCACGCTGAAGATGGGAAGCGTCAGGAGCCCGCCTACGAACACAAGCGGCAGGAGCCACTGGTAGGACACATGCGGAACAACGGACCAGATGACCGATTCGGAAATAACCGACGGGATCAACGCGGTACGCAGGCCCACCGTGTCCACCCGCCGCCCGCGCCAAGGGGCGCCAACAGCGATGCCGATGGTCATGACGGCGGCCGCAGCACCGGCGGCGGCATATCCCTGGTCCAGGGTGAGGACGATGTGCAGGGTCAGCAGCACCCCCGCTGCCGAGTGGGGGATCCGGGCAACCATACCCACCAGCAACAGCCGGCGTATTGGCCGGACGGCAAGCAACTCCCGGTAGAGGGCGAAATTCACGGGTGTGATCCTTTGGTCTGCCGCAGCGGGCCGGGGATCACCCCACCTGGCTGCCGGCTAGTGGTTGGCGCGCCTCAACTTGATGTCGATCGAGTCGACGCGCTCCCCAAACAATACATTCCGTGACCACTGCGCCTGGAGTCCTGCCACCAGCTCCTGCACCCCTGCCGCATTGAGCCCGTCCTCGAGGTACAGCACCACCTGCAGCTCCGGTCCGGCGCCCCCGCCTGCCACCACTGTGCCGTCCGCCGCGCGTGCCGCCACTCCCCGCCCGGGAAGCAGTTCAACGCTCCGAACAGCGGGGAACCCTGATGCTGCCGCTCCCATCTCCGCGGCAAGGTCTTCATCGCGGTAGGACGGAAGCCAGTCCCGCTGCTGCGCCAACGCCCAGACGGCCGGCCGGCGGACAACGAAGGTGAACTCCTGCCCCGGATCAAGAACCAGCAGCTCGGCGCCTTCGGCGACAGCGGAGAGGGCCGCCCGCGCTGTGTAAACGGCGACCGGCCTGGCCCCTGGATGCCAGGCCGCCAGCGCCGCTGCCGACGTGAACGCCGGCATCGCGGTCCTGCCATCCGCTGCCTTCAGCGTGACCAGGGCCATGTCCGCCTGCTTGTCGGACTGCAGGCCGTGCCCGGCATCAGCTTCTTCCGCAAGCTGGGCAACGATGGGAATGAAGACACGGGCGGTGGCAAGCGCCGCCACGACGGCCGCTTCTTCCCCTGTTCCATTCCGAAGTGCCGCGACGGCGGCCTGGTAACCGGCGTCGGCCGTTCCGTCGTCGTCCTCGAAATTATGGATTTTGGCGTGTTCGCCCGCCAGGCTGCGGCCTGCCCACGGCTGCCCGGCTGAGTCCGCCGCGCCGCCCGCGCCTGCCAGCGCCGCTGCGATATGGCCAGGCAGGTGGCGTTGCGGAGTCCTGCCGGGCCCGGTTTCGTTGCTGGCCATGGCTGTGCCTTTGCTTTTGCGCCCGCGCTGCCTAGCGGCGGCCGGCGACGTCCAGGGCTTCGGGCAGTGTGAAGGCACCGGCGTAGAGGGCCTTGCCCACGATGGCCCCTTCCACGCCCAGCGGCACCAGCGAACGCAGCACCTTGAGGTCATCCAGGCTGGAAATTCCACCGGACGCCACCACGGGCTTGCCGGTCTTCTCAACCATCTGGCGCAGGAGTTCCACGTTGGGCCCCTGCAGGGTGCCGTCCTTGGTCACATCCGTGACCACGTAGCGGCTGCAGCCGGCTTCCTCAAGACGGCCCAGAACCTCCCAGAGGTCCCCGCCTTCCTTGGTCCAGCCACGGCCTGCCAGGGTGGTGCCGCGGACATCCAGGCCGACGGCGATCTTGTCGCCAAAGCGTTCGATGGCCCGGCGCGTCCACTCAGGGTTCTCCAGGGCGGCTGTTCCCAGGTTGACGCGGGCCACGCCGAGGCCAAGGGCGGCTTCCAGGGTTTCGTCGTCGCGGAGCCCGCCGGAGAGCTCCACCTTGATATCCAGCCTGCCCACCACTTCGCGCAGCAGCTCCGCATTGGAGCCACGGCCGAAGGCGGCGTCAAGATCTACAAGGTGCACCCACTCTGCTCCCTGCTGCTGCCAGTTCAGCGCAGCCTCCAGTGGGGTTCCGTAGCTGGTCTCGCTCCCGGCCTCCCCCTGCACCAGCCGGACGGCCTGGCCGTTGACGACGTCGACAGCGGGCAGCAGTTCAAGAACCGGCAAGTCGGTTGGGGCGGTGGTCATGTCAATCCTCAGGGTCGGGGGCAGGGTGGGCAGCGGCGGTCAGGAAGCCGGCAGCGTCAGCAGGTAGGCGGCGAGCAGCGACATCCCCGCCAGGACGTAAAACGATATCTGGGTCCAGAGCGGCTTATGCTGCTGCCGGAAGGACAGGGCGCCGCCGATAAGCAGGCCGGCGAGCCCCATCAGGAGAACCGACCACATCTAGGCGGAGCCGTCCGCGGGAGTCTCTGTGGTGCCCGGCTCCGGGGTGGCCTCCGGCTTGCGCAGGGCCTGCACCCAGTTACGCAGCAGCCGGGCTCCGGCGTCGCCGGACTTCTCCGGGTGGAACTGGGTTGCACACAGCGGCCCGTTCTCCACGGCTGCGATGAACGGTGCGCCGTGTTCTGACCAGGTGACCAGGGGCGGGGCCATCCTTGGCTGGATGACGTCGAAGTTCCATTCCTGCACACCGTACGAGTGCACGAAGTAGAACCGCTCGTTCTCGACCCCTGCGAACAGCGTTGAACCCTCGGGTACCTTGACGGTGTTCCAGCCCATGTGGGGCACCACATCGGCTGGCAGGAGCTCCACCTTTCCGGGCCACTCGCCGATCCCTTCCGCCTCGGTGCCGTGCTCGACACCCGCTTCGAAGAGAACCTGCAGTCCCACGCAGATGCCCAGGACCGGGCGTCCCCCGGCTACGCGCCGGCCGATAAGGCGGATACCGTCCACCGCCTTGAGCTCCCGCATGACGGTTTCGAAGGCACCTACGCCGGGAACCACCAGGCCGTCCGCGTTCAGGACATCCTCGGGCTTGGAGCTCAGGATAACCTCAGCCCCCGCCCGTTCCAGGGCACGGACCGCCGACCGCACATTACCGGAACCGTAGTCCAGCACGGTAACAGTGGGTTTCCCTTCCGGAGAAGGGAGCTTCCGTGAGGCTGAAGGGTCGATGATGGCGCCGTCGCGCAGGACCTGGCCGCTCACAGCGCACCCTTGGTGGAGGGGATTCCCTCAACGCGGGGATCCGGTTCCACGGCGGCGCGCAGGGCCCGGGCGAATGCCTTGAACTGGGCCTCCACGATGTGGTGGGGATCGCGGCCGGCAATCACGTTCATGTGCAGGCAGATCCCGGCGTGCAGCGTGATGGCTTCAAAGACGTGGCGGGTAAGGGACCCCGTGAAGTGCCCGCCGATCAGGTGATACTCCTGGCCCGCGGGTTCGCCGCCGTGCACAAGGTAGGGGCGGCCGGACACGTCGACGACGGCGTGGGCCAGCGCTTCGTCCAGCGGCACTGTGGCTTCACCAAACCGCCTGATACCCGCCTTGTTGCCCAGCGCCGTGCGCAGCACCTCGCCGAAGGTAATCGCGACGTCCTCCACCGTGTGGTGGACGTCAATGTGGATGTCACCGGTGGCCTTGACGGTCATGTCGATCAGGGAGTGCTTGCAAAGCGCAGTGAGCATGTGGTCGTAGAACGGCACTGAAGTGTCGATGTCCGAGACGCCGGTACCGTCGAGGTTGATTTCCACGAGCACGGACGACTCACTGGTGGCACGTTCCATGCGCGCAGTCCGGGCCGCAGCCGCATTCAATCCAGTGGTACTCATGCTTGGGTCCTTTAAGGGTCAAGGGGGTGGTCAGGGCTTCCAGCGCCGCTGCTTCCAGTCTAGGCCGGAAGGGTGGCCCGGCTTGCAAGGATGCTTTCCAGGGACGTCAGGAATGCTGTGGTTTCAGTCTCAGTTCCGGCCGTCACGCGAAGATGGCCGGAGATCCCGACGTCCCGGATCAGCACGCCGGCGTCCAGCAGTTCCTGCCACACCCGGTGCGGGTCCTCCAGGCCGCCGAAGAAGACGTAGTTCGAATCCGATGCAGCGGGCTTGAGGCCCATCCGCGTGAGCTCGGACACGATGCGGTCCCGCTGCTTCTTGATGTCCTCGACATCCGCCATGAGCGCCTCACGATGCCGGAGGGCGGCGAGGGCGGTGGCCTGTGTGATGGCGGAGAGATGGTACGGGAGACGGACCAGGCGGATGGCGTCGGTGACTTCAGGCGCTGCTGCCATGTAACCAAGCCGCGCGCCGGCCAGGGCGAAGGCCTTGCTCATGGTCCGGGATACGATGAGCCGCTCCCGGCCGGGAAGCAGTGTCAGCGCACTGGGCGTTCCGTCGTGGGCGAACTCATGGTAGGCCTCGTCCACAATGACAATGGCTTGGCTGGCTTCGCCAGCCTCATACACGGCTTCCACCACATCGAGCCCGAGCCCTGTTCCAGTGGGGTTGTTCGGGGAGCAAAGGAAGACGATATTGGGCTGCAGCTCCTTGACCTGCCGCGCTGCGGATTCAGCACTCAGTCCGTAGCCCTCAGCCCGCTCGCCCACCACGTATTCGGTATCGGTGCCGCTGGCCAGCAGCGGATACATGGAGTACGTGGGAGGAAAGCCAAGGGCTGTGCGGCCGGGGCCGCCAAATGCCTGCAGTACCTGCTGAAGGACTTCGTTTGATCCGTTCGCGGCCCACAGGTTGGATTCATCCAGCCCGTGCCCCAGGTATTCGGCCAGGGCCTTCCGGAGTTCGGTGAACTCCCGGTCCGGGTAGCGGTTGAGGCCTGCTGCGGCTTCAGTTACGGCTTCGCTGATGGCCGCCCTGACGTCCGCGGGGACACCATGGGTATTCTCGTTCACGTTGAGGAGAATGGGGACGTCCAGCTGCGGCGCCCCGTAGGGGGTCAGGCCACGGAGGTTACTGCGGAGGGGAAGCCGGTTCAGGCGCTCTAGCTGGTCATTCACCTGAACAGTTTAGTGCCAGCGCTTGGCCCCGGAAAATGTGACGGTGCCTTGTTCGCGCTTGGCGTGAAGGCGCCTCGGGGCCGGCCCGCCAAAGGCGTCGCTGACGCCGCGCCGTCCATGACCGTTCTATCCGACGGGAACGAACAACTGCTGGCCAGGATGCACTCCGCCCGCCGGCAGATTGTTCAGCTGCACGATGTCCGCCACCACATCACGGGCGTCGCGCTCCGGGGCGATACTTGCCGCGATGCCCCACAAAGATTCGCCGGGCTGGACAGTGACGGTAACGGTGGGCGTTGCGGCGAGGTCCGCCATGGAATCCGATGCCTTGGCCGGGGAATTGAAGAAGCCGGCCAGTGAGAGAAGCAGGGCTGCCAGCAGGACAAGGGGAATCCCGATCAGCACGACGCGTCCGCGGCGGGTGAGGCGCAGGGGCGGAAGCGGCGCAGGCCGCTCCTCCTGCCGTTCCTGGGACTCAGCGAGAAGCTGCCGCACTGGAAGCAGCTGTGGACGTGAACTCGGTGAAACAGGTGTAGCTGACATGAACTGATCCCTCCTGGACCGTACTGTGCTGCCCGGATGCTCCCCCGCTGCCCCTGAGAGGCTTTTCGACCGGACCTTCGAACGGCCCAGCTTGCGAATAGAACACATATTCGAACTTTGCTTCCTTAGTTTTAGCACCTATCAACGAACAATGTCGAGACTCGCTAGAACAAATGTTTGAAAAAGCCGTGTGGCTGGCCTAGTTTTGAACGAAAGAACAACCACCCGGACAGTCGATCAGCAGGGTCTGACATTCAAGGGCGGGATCGTCCGGGGCCTGGCCGCGGAAAGGCCCGGTGGACACCGAAAGGCATTGGCGAATATGGCAGCAGCAGCCGCCGGGGGCAGGGGAACCGTGCAACCGAAGAGGACCGCCAAGGGCCTGACGCCACGGCAAAAGAAGATCCTTGAAACCATCCAGCGCTCGGTCAATGAGAACGGGTACCCACCGTCCATGCGTGAAATCGGCGACACCGTCGGGCTGGCAAGCCTGTCCAGTGTTACCCATCAGCTCTCACAGCTGGAGAAACTCGGCTACCTCCGCCGGGACCCGAAGCGCCCCCGGGCCATGGAGGTCCTGATGCCCCTGACGCTGGACAGCGGGGCGGCAAAAACCCAGGGCCGGCCGGCTGATGCCGCGGCGCCCGGCGGCGCGACGGTCACGGAACTGCCCACGGCCCTGGACACCGCAATGGTTCCCCTGGTGGGCCGCATCGCCGCCGGCGGTCCCATCCTGGCCGACCAGCTGGTGGAAGACGTCATGCCCCTGCCCCGGCAGCTGGTGGGCCAAGGCGAACTCTTCATGCTCAGGGTTGCAGGAGACTCCATGGTG
Organism: Pseudarthrobacter phenanthrenivorans Sphe3; assembly: GCF_000189535.1. Taxonomy (NCBI): domain Bacteria; kingdom Bacillati; phylum Actinomycetota; class Actinomycetes; order Micrococcales; family Micrococcaceae; genus Pseudarthrobacter; species Pseudarthrobacter phenanthrenivorans. Next base: position 1,547,977 of record NC_015145.1, on the reverse strand, counting down.
GACGCAGCCATCTGCGACGGTGACTGGGTGGTGGTCCGCAGGCAGGCCGACGCCGCCAACGGCGACATCGTGGCAGCCCTGCTTGATGACGAGGCCACCGTCAAGACATTCCGGCAGCGTGACGGCCACACGTGGCTGCTCCCCCAGAACACGCAGTACGAGCCCATCCTCGGCGACCACGCCACCATCATGGGCAAGGTGGTTTCAGTTCTCCGCTCGCTCTAGGCACCACTCCCGGAAGCCGCGTACTGCTGGGCGACGCGCTGGCCCGCTCCCGGCAGCCCTAGGCGTGTTCCCGGGCCAGCCTCTCCAAGGCAGCCACGGCGGTCTTCCGGTCTGTGGTGGACCAGAAGGGCGGAAGGGCAGCACGGAGGAACCCGGCGTAGCGCTCGGTGGCAAGCCTGGAATCCAGCACAGCCACCACTCCCCTGTCTCCCGTGGAGCGGATCAGCCGCCCGGCCCCCTGCGCCAGCCGGATGGCCGCGTGCGTGGCCGACACCGACATGAAGCCATTGCCGCCGGCCTGGGCTACAGCCCTTGAGCGCGCTGTCATCAGGGGATCGTCAGGCCGCGGGAACGGAATCCTGTCGATCACCACGAGCCGGCAGGATCCACCGGGAACGTCCACGCCCTGCCACAAGGACATGGTCCCGAACAGGCAGGTATTGGGTTCGTCCGCAAACTGCTTCACGAGTGCGGTCATGGTGGAATCCCCCTGGCACAGGACAGTCATGTCCAGTTTGGGGCGCAGCGCTTCCGCGGCCTCTTCCGCGGCCCGGCGGGAGGAAAACAGGCAGAGCGCGCCGCCCCCGGAGGCACGGATAAGCGCCTCAAGTTCAGCCAACGCTTCCGGGGACGCACCCCTGCCCGGCTTCGGCAGGTGCCCGGCCACGTAGAGGATGCCCTGCTTGGGATAATCGAAGGGCGACCCAACATCCACGCCGGTCCAGCTGGGGGCACCATCGCCCACAAGGCCAAGCCCGCCGGCCGCAGGTTCAAACGCGGAGCCGATGGCCAGGGTGGCCGAGGTCAGCACCACAGTGTGGCCGGCAAAGAGGCCCTCCCTGAGTTTCCCTGCCACGGACAGCGGCGCGATGTTGATCAGCGCCGGCGCGGTCTCGTCAGGCTGGGAGTATCCTTGCCCCGGGTCGAAGGAACTGGCGCGGGAAAACCAGACGACTTCGCGGTTCTCGCGGGCCGCCAGGAGCCGTTCGCAGAGTTCCAGGATGAGCAGCAGCCGTGAACGCGCAAGCTGCCGCCCGCCGTCGGCCGTGGTGCTGCTGTCCCCCTTGGAATCCGAGAGGGCAGCCCGGCATGCTTCACGCAGCTGGTCCACGCAATCCAGCTGCTCGTCATTCAGGCCATTCGGGAGCAGCCCGTTGGGAACGCCGGCAAGGGCAAGTTCCAGGTTGGCGGCGGCTGCGTTGAGCGCGTCAACCGTAATGGCGGTGTGCTTGCGGGCACCGGCCGCCGCGGCATGGACCATGGCCACGGAAAGCTGGCCGGATACCGCCCCGGTAACCCTGTCCTGCAGCTCATGGGCCTCATCCACCACCACGACGTCGTACTCGGGCAGCACTGCCAGGCCCTCGAAAGCGCTGACGGCCAGCATGGCATGGTTGGTCACCACCACATCTGCCTCGGCAGCATCCTGGCGGGCAAGCTCACTAAAGCATTCCGCAGCCATGGGGCACTTCTGCGCCCCGAGGCATTCCATTGACGTAACCGAGACCTGCCGCCACGCCCGGTCCGTCACTCCGGGCAGGAGCTCGTCCCGGTCACCGGTGGTGGTCTTCTCCGCCCATTCCCGCAGGCGGACCACCTCTTTGCCGAACTGGGAGGCCGGGCCGCCCACGGCAGCAGCGAAATGCGGGACGCTGGTGTCCTCGCCCAGGCTGAACAGCTGGCCTTCGGACGGCTCTTCGGAGGGAAAACCGCCCTCCAGTTTGTGCAGGCACACGTAGTTGGACCGGCCTTTCACCAAGGCGACCTTGACGGGCCGGTCCAGTGCCGGGGTGATGGCTTTGAGGAGCCGGGGCAGGTCCCTGCCCACAATCTGGGTCTGCAGTGCCAGTGTGGCCGTGGACACCAGGGCCGGCTTGTTGCTTTCGAGGGCGTGGGCGATCAACGGAATCAGGTAGGCCAGGGACTTTCCGGTACCCGTGCCGGCCTGGACCAGGAGGTGGTCCCCGGTCTCGATGGCACGAGCCACCTGCCTGGCCATCTCGTGCTGCCCGTCCCGGCTTTGCCCGCCCATCGCCGCAACAGCCCGGTCGAGCAGTTCAAGCACGAACTGCTCGCCGGGCGTGCCCGTGGCCTGGTCAGCCACGAGGTCAGTCATTGCTGGCGAAGGGTTCCAGTTCAGCCGCCAGGCCTTCCCGGACTTTGACTACTGCCCGGGTGCCGGCTTCATCGTGGTCAACGCTGATAATCTCCGCGTCGGATTCGTGGAGCTTGCTGACCAGGTCCCCGCGGTCGTAGGGGATCAGCAGCTCAAGCTTCACCGACGGCCGCGGAATCGCCTCGCTGATGGCCCTGAGCAGTTCCGGGATACCTTCACCCGTCCGTGCGGACACCACAACGTGGCGCGGTTCGCGCTGCTTGAGCCGCTCCACCACAAAGGGGTCGGCGGCGTCTGCCTTGTTCAGGACGATAATTTCGGGGACCTTGCGGGCGTCAACCTCGCTGAAGACCTTGCGGACCGCAGCGATCTGCCCTTCCGGATCGGGGTGGGAGGCGTCCACCACGTGCAGGATCAGGTCCGAGTCCGCCACTTCCTCCAGGGTGGACCGGAAGGCTTCCACCAGCTGCGTGGGCAGGGACCGCACGAAGCCCACGGTATCGGCCAGCGTGTAGCCCAGGCCGTCGGCGGTTTCGGCTTTACGGACGGTCGGGTCCAGGGTGGCGAACAGGGCGTTCTCCACCAGCACCCCGGCGTCCGTGAGGCGGTTCAGCAGTGAGGACTTGCCGGCGTTGGTGTACCCGGCGATGGCCACCGAGGGCACTTCATTACGACGGCGGTTGGCGCGCTTGGTCTCGCGGGCTGGCTTCATCGCGGCGATCTCCCGCCGCAGCTTGGCCATGCGGGTACGGATCCGGCGGCGGTCCAGCTCGATCTTTGTTTCACCGGGACCACGCGAACCCATGCCTGCAGCTGCGCTGCCCACCTGGCCACCGGCCTGGCGGGACATCGATTCACCCCAGCCGCGGAGGCGCGGCAGGAGGTACTCAAGCTGTGCCAGCTCCACCTGGGCCTTGCCCTCGCGGCTCTTGGCGTGCTGGGCGAAGATGTCCAGGATCAGGGCGGTCCGGTCAATGACCTTGACCTTGACGATGTCCTCCAGGCCACGGCGCTGCGAGGGTGCCAGTTCGGCGTCAACCACCACTGTGTCTGCACCTGTGGACATCACGATGTCCTTGAGCTCCTGGGCTTTTCCGGAGCCGAGGAACGTTCCGGGATCCGGCTTGTCGCGCCGCTGGACCAGCCCGTCAAGGACTTCGGAGCCGGCCGTTTCGGCGAGGGCTGCGAGTTCCCGCAGCGAGTTCTCGGCGTCAGCGAGGGTTCCCTCTGACCAGAGGCCGGCCAGGACAACGCGCTCAAGTCGCAGCTGCCGGTACTCGACTTCGGTGACGTCCTCGAGTTCAGTGGACAGGCCAGCCGTGCGGCGCAGGGCGCGGCGTTCCTCGAGATCCTGCTGGTCGCCGTCGTACGTTGTATGTTCTTCGTCGAGGCGGGAGATCGCCTGCGCCTTGCCAAGGACTGCCTTCCCGTCCCTTCCGTCCTCACCGCCGGCTGGCGTGGTAAGGCCCTTGGCCGGTACGTCCTTGGAGAGAATCCGGTCGATAACAGCCTGGATTTCCTCAGGACTCATGTCCTGGGCGGCTGGATCAGATCCGGTGTTGGGCTGGCTGGTCATGGTCTCCTTTGAAGGTTCGGCAGTTCCAGAATAGTGCCGATTGCTGGTGATTGGGGAAGTATTCGCGCTGGGCTGAGGGCCTGCGGTCATCCAAGCCTCCTGGCTTGTTGGGCCGGGCGCCCGCGAAGGCTGCCACGGCGGGCATGCCACGACTCAAGTACGTGGCGGATGTGAAAGCGGCCGGAGAAACGGCGGGAAGCCAGGCATCGGACTGACTTTCGAGTGTTGTCCGGCGACCGGCCAAACAAGGAAGCGTCTGGTCCGGTGCACTCGGCGGAAGGTTGGGAAACCTGCGTCGCCGGGGTTTGGGACATGGCTGTCGCTGGAGGACAGGCTTCGGACGGGACGGGCCCGTGCCGGTTACTCGAAGATCAGGAACATGCCCTCCAGCGTAGCAGAGGACCAAAGCGGCGGTTTCCCTTTACGCTGCAAGGGGAACTACTCTGGCCAATTATGGAGTCCGCACATTATTTCAGCGCAACACCCGCCGGCCCTTTCACACGGAAGCCATTGACGGTCGAACTGGCCGGAGAAATGCGCAAGCTGCAGACTTCCAGCGGCATCTTCAGCCCGGACGGAATCGATAAAGGCACGGCAATCCTGCTCGCGGAGGTGCCCGCGCCCGCCCCGCAGGGAAACCTCCTGGACATCGGTTGCGGCTGGGGTCCCATTGCCCTGACCATGGCCCTGCGCGCTCCCTCGGCCCAGGTCTACGCGGTGGACGTCAACGAGCGGTGCATCACGCTGACCAACGAGAACGCGGCAGCCCTCGGGCTGACCAACGTCAAGGCCAGCACTCCCGAAGCGGTGGATCCCGACATCCGCTTCGACACCATCTGGTCCAATCCGCCCATCCGGATCGGCAAGGACGAGCTGCATTCACTGCTCAAGCTTTGGCTGCCACGCCTCGCGCCCGGCGGTACGGCCTGGCTTGTGGTGCAGAAAAACCTCGGATCGGACTCGCTGCAGCGCTGGCTGGCAGCCGAACTGGACGAATCCTTCGCCGTCAGCCGGGAAGCCACGTCCAAGTCATTCCGGATCCTGAAGGTCAGGAAAGCGTCCCGGTTGCCACAATAACGGCGGGACCGCTCAGCTCCACGTGCTCATGGCCGCCGGGGCCGGCAAAGAATTTGACGCCCACCTCGCCTCCCGGAACGTGGATGCGCCAGCTGTCGGGTGCTTCCGCGCCGGCCCAGTGCCGGATGGCCACTGCAGCGGCACAGGCACCCGTTCCGCACGATTGGGTCTCCCCCACGCCGCGCTCATGCACCCGCATGGTTACGGACCCTACGCCGTCGTGCACCAGGGGTTCGGACGGAACCACGAATTCCACGTTGGTTCCGTTGGCAGGGACGGGATCCACCTGCGGTGCCGTGAAGAGCCGCGTTCCTGCGAGCTCGGAAAGCTCTGCCAGGGCAACCACAGTATGCGGATTGCCCATGCTCACCGACAGGGCTGGCCGGGGGACCTCGAGGCCCTCGGCGGTCACCAGTGAGTCCATGGCCTTGGCAGTTGCCTCGCCCGGAAAGATGAACTCCCAGGGCCCCATGTCCACGGCATAGCCTTCCCCGGTCCGCACCACAGTCTTGACCCCGCCGCGGGTTCCGATGGTGAGGGCACCGCCATCGGGCAGGTCGACCAGCCCTTCGGCGCGAAGGAAATGGACGAAGACACGGACCCCGTTGCCGCACATTTCGGACAGCGAACCGTCACCGTTGCGGTAGTCCATGAACCACTCCGCCTCGGGGGCAGTTACCAGCAGTTCACGGCCTTCCGGCAGGAAGCGCGAGGGCACGGCCCGGATGAGTCCGTCCCCGCCAATGCCGCGATGCCGGTCGCACAGCGCTGCGACTTCGTCTGCTGCGATGCTGTGGGCGCCCTCCGGATCGGCCACCAGGACAAAGTCATTGCCGGTGCCGTGCCCCTTGGAAAAGCGGAGCCCGCTCAAGGTGCGGAAGGCCGGCTCGGTGGTTTGTGCGAGGGTTGCGTCCATGGTTCAAGATTACCGGGTCCAGGTTCAGCGGCTGAGCGCCGCTGCCTGGGCCACCAGGGCGGGATCCTGCCAGTCGAGCCAGTGGATGCGGGGATCGGCACGGAACCACGTCAGCTGGCGCCGGGCGAACTGGCGGGTGGCCACTATCGTTTCTTCAGCGGCCTCCGCGACTGTAGCTTCGCCGTCGAGCACCTTGAGGAACTGGGCGTACCCCAAGGCGCGGGAGGCCGTTTTGCCCTGGCGCAGGCCCTCGGACTCAAGCCGCTCAACCTCAGCGGGCAGGCCATTGCCCACCATGCGGTGGACGCGGAGGGCGAGCCGCTCGCGGAGCTGCGCGCGGTCAACGGTGAGTCCGATCTGGACGGCCGGCTGGAAATACTCGCGCTGCGGCATGAAGGAACTGAAGGGCCGCCCGGTGAGCTGGTACACCTCCAACGCCCGAATGATGCGCCGGTCATCTGAGACCCTTCCCGCAGACTCGGGATCCACTTGCCGCAGGCGCTCAAGAAGCACGGCCTGCCCGTGGGCGGCCAGGTCGGCTTCCAGCTCCCGGCGGAGCGCCGGGTCCGTGCCGGGAAACTCAAGGACATCCAAGGCTGCCCGGATGTAAAGGCCGGAGCCGCCGGCCAGGACGGCGCGCTTGCCGCGGGAGTGGATGTCCGAGACGGCTTCACGGGCCTGCTGCTGGAACCGGGAGACGCTGGCTTCCTCGGTGACGTCCAGGATGTCCAGGAGGTGGTGTGGGACCCCCCTGCGTTCGGACATCGTGATCTTCGCCGTGCCGATGTCCATGCCGCGGTAGAACTGCATGGCATCGGCGTTGATGACTTCGCCGTCCAGCTCGAGCGCAAGGCTGACGGCGAGGTCCGACTTGCCGGAACCGGTAGGACCTACGACGGCGATGACGGGCGGGGTGGCCACCGGTCAGCGGCTGCGGACGGGCAGCGAAGGCATGCCCAATGAAACACCTTTGCCGCCGGCAGCGCTGCCGGGTACCGGGGCACCGCAGGAGTCCGCCTGCGACCTGTCCCAGGCGTCACCGGCCCGGGAACGCCGGAGGCGGTAGTCCTCAGGCGTGGGATCGGCAACCAGGTGGAAGGAAGCGGCCTCGGTAATCGTGACGGTCACCAGGTCACCCGGCCGGGGTGCTGGGGCACCCTCGGGAACCGAGAAATGCACCAGGCGCTGGTCCCTGGACCGGCCGGACAGCCGGTGTGTTTCGCCTGCCTTGCGCCCGGACTGTGCCGTAACCATGACCTCAACCCGACGGCCCAGCTGGCGCTGGTTCTCTTCTGCAGCGATACGGTCCTGCAGCGCGGTGAGCCGTTCGAACCGTTCCTGCACCACGGCCTTGGGCAGCTGGTCCGGCAGGTCCGCGGCGGGTGTTCCGGGGCGCTTGGAATACTGGAAGGTAAAAGCCGTGGCAAACCGCGACTGCTCCACCACGTCCAGCGTGGCCTGGAAGTCTTCTTCGGTTTCACCAGGGAACCCTACGATGATGTCCGTGGAGATCGCCGCGTGCGGAATCCGTTCACGCACCTTGTCCAGGATGCCCAGGAACTTGGTGGACCGGTAGGAGCGCTTCATCGCCCGCAGGATGCGGTCTGAACCGGACTGCAGCGGCATGTGCAGCTGCGGCATGACGTTCGGGGTTTCGGCCATTGCCTCAATGACATCGTCCGTGAACGCAGCGGGGTGCGGGCTGGTGAAGCGGACCCGCTCCAGTCCGTCGATCCCGCCGCAGGCCCGCAGGAGTTTGGAGAACGCCAGCCGGTCTCCGAACTCCACCCCGTAGGAATTGACGTTCTGGCCCAAAAGCGTGACTTCGATGGCGCCGTCGTCCACGAGGGCCTGGATTTCGGCAAGGATGTCTCCGGGCCGGCGGTCTTTCTCCTTGCCGCGCAGTGCGGGGACGATGCAGAACGTGCACGTGTTGTTGCAGCCCACCGAAATGGAGACCCAGCCCGAATACACCGAGTCGCGTTTGGTGGGGAGGGTGGACGGGAAGACATCCAGGGATTCCAGGATTTCCAGCTGGGCCTCGCTGTTGTGGCGGGCGCGTTCCAGCAGGGCCGGCAGGGCCCCTACGTTGTGGGTACCGAAGACGGCGTCCACCCAGGGCGCCTTCTTGAGGATGGTTTCCCGGTCCTTTTGCGCCAGGCAGCCACCAACCGCGATCTGCATCCCCGGGTTTGCTGCCTTGACGGGTGCCAGGATTCCCAGGTTGCCGTAAAGCTTGTTGTCGGCGTTTTCACGGACTGCGCAGGTATTGAAGACGACGACGTCGGCCTGCTCGCCTTCCGCCTGGACGTATCCTGCGTCCTCGAGCATGCCGGCCATGCGCTCCGAGTCATGGACGTTCATCTGGCAACCGAAGGTCCGCACCTGGTAGGTGCGCGGCTTGTTGCCGTCCATGGTGGGGGCGCCTCCGGCGTCGATGGAAGTGCCAGTACCGGGCAGGGAGGAAGGGATGGTAAAACTCACCTGTTAAGGGTACCGGTTTTACCGTTCCGCATGATCTGCCGGAGCATGGCCGTCGAGGACCTCGTTCACGATCCTGAACGCCTGGGACGGCTGGTAGCCCTTGCGGGCCAGCATAGAGGCCAGCCGACGTGTGGCTTTGTCACGCTCAGACCTTTCCCGAAGGTCCATCCCGGGACGGAGCTTCCGCTCCACCAGCTGCCGGGCGGCCGCCTCCTCGTCAGCATCGGACAGCTGTTCCAGAGCTGCGGCGGCCGTCTCCTGATCGATTCCCTTGTCCGCGAGCTCGCGGCGGAGTGCACCCTTTGCGAGTTTTCGCGACTGCGCCCGGCTCCGGACCCAGGTGTCTGCGAACTCGGCGTCATTGATCAGGCGGACTTCCTGGAACCTGTCCAGCACGGCCTCGGCCACCTCTTCCGGGATGTTCCGCTCGGCGAGCTTCCGGGCGAGCTGGAGCCTGCTCTTTGGCGATGCCGTCAGCTGCCGGTAGACAATCGCCTGGGCAACCGACACAGGATCCGGCTCGGGATCGCCAAAGTTGGGTGCGTCGGGGTCGGCGGGCCCACCCTGCTCCCCTCCTGCAGGGGCAGCCGGGCGGGCCCGCCGTGGACGTCCGCCGCTGGTGCGGGGCCGTTCCCGTTCATAACCATTCAACGGCTAGAACCCGTCAACGGCCTTCAGTTTCGGGGAGTCCTTGGATTCTGCTTCTGCAGGCTTCACGCCGACCCCGAGCTTTTCCTTGATCAGGCGCTCCAGCTCGGCAGCAAGCTCAGGATTGTCGCGCAGGAAGCGCCGCGAGTTCTCCATGCCCTGGCCCAGCTGGTCACCGTCGTAGGTGAACCAGGAGCCGGACTTCTTGATGATGCCGTGCTCCACGCCCATGTCGATAATGCCGCCTTCACGGGAAATACCCTGCCCGTAAATGATGTCGAACTCTGCCACCTTGAAGGGCGGGGCCATCTTGTTCTTCACAATCTTCGCCTTGGTCCGGTTGCCGACGGAATCGGCTCCTTCCTTCAGGGTCTGGATGCGACGGACGTCGATGCGGATGGAAGCGTAGAACTTCAGGGCCTTACCACCCGTGGTGGTCTCAGGGGAACCGAAGAAGACGCCGATCTTCTCGCGCAGCTGGTTGATGAAGATCGCGGTGGTCTTGGTCTGGCTCAGGCGGCCGGTGATCTTTCGCAGGGCCTGGCTCATCAGGCGGGCCTGGAGGCCCACGTGGCTGTCACCCATATCGCCCTCGATTTCGGCGCGGGGCACCAGCGCCGCGACGGAGTCGATCACGATGACATCCAGGGAGCCGGAACCCACCAGCATGTCCATGATTTCCAGGGCCTGCTCGCCCGTGTCCGGCTGTGAGACCAGGAGCGCGTCGGTGTCCACGCCGAGTTTCGCGGCGTACTCGGGATCCAGGGCGTGTTCAGCGTCAATGAACGCAGCGATGCCGCCCTGCCGCTGCGCGTTGGCCACGGCGTGGAGCGCAACGGTGGTCTTACCGGAGGATTCCGGCCCATAGATCTCAACGACACGGCCGCGGGGCAGGCCGCCGATGCCCAGGGCAACGTCCAGGGCGATGGAGCCGGTGGGGATGACCTCGATCGGGGCACGGACTTCATCGCCGAGCCGCATGACCGAGCCTTTACCGAACTGCTTGTCAATCTGGGCAAGGGCTGCTTCGAGCGCTTTTGCACGATCCGGGGCTGCCGCCATGGTTCACACCTCTAATGCTTTCTCGCTGTGGAGTGGCCTCAGCGGCCGGTTTATTGGTCATCTCTGACGCTAATGGGCACCACTGACATTCCGGCCGGATGACGGCGGCTATGTGGATAACCCGCTATGAAAAGCATAGCTTTACCCGAACAGGTATTCGAACAGGAACGCGGCGTGTCCGGGGAAAGGCACCTATCCTCCGCTGGGTTTGATGTCCCGCCCCAGCCGGCGTTCAGCAGGAACGTCCTGGACGTCGCAGACTGCCAGCCACACCCGGCGGGGCTCCACGCCGGCAGCCAGCGCCTGGTCCGCGGTGCGTCCGCCTACCCCGGCCAGAACCAGCGTGCTGCTGAGGACCCGCGAGTAGCCGGCGCCGAATTCGTCGTCCATAAGTCGCCAATAATCGCTGATTCGCACCAGAAAAGTCTCTCACGATCCGGCCCCCTAGAATTGTTGCCATGAGCAACCCGCCTGACGTCCCCGCCCTGCAAGGCCGCCACGACGAATCGACAGTGGACGCTGCCCTGCAGAATGTGGAGCACCAGATCAGCCTCTTCTGGCGCCGCGCACGGGCCATCTCCAACCAGCTCTCCCGCCAGGTCCATCCGGATATGGAGCCGGCCGCGTACGGTTTGTTGACGGTGATCCGCCGGGAGGGCCCCATCCGGCTCACGGACCTGGCCATGACCATCGGCGTGGGCAAGCCTTCTGTCAGCAGGCAAATTGCGTTCCTGGAAAGCTTGGGCCTCGTCTCCAAGGAAGCCGACCCGCTGGACGGCCGGGCCCAATCCATCCGGCTGACGCCCAAGGGCGAGGAGAAGATGCACCAGGTACAGGACGCCCGGCGCCAGGTTTTCCGTGAACGGCTGGGCGAGTGGCCGGTAGAGGACCTGCAGGAATTGGCCCGGTACATGGCCAAGTTGAACTCCACCTACGAGCGTGACGGGTTCCCGAAGGATGGCCAGGCGGCACCCGGTGAAGATGAATAGCGGAAAAAGCGGCATCACACAGTGAAGCCCCCGGCCGAGGCCGGGGGCTTCACTGTGTGATTCGTTCTCCAGGAGCCGCTTAGGCGGTGGACACCCTACCGGGCGCCGGAAAGCAGGCCCGTGGAAAGTTCGTCGTTGAGTTCAGTGTTGAGGTCGCGCTCAAGGTCACGGCCGTAACGCTGGGAGAATTCCTGGGGGACGGTGTCCGGAACGGCAACACCTTCAGCAACTGCCACGCGGTCGCTCACTTCGCGGAGCATGCTGGACAACGGGACATCCAGTGCCGAACAAATCGAGGAGAGGAGCTCGGACGAAGCTTCCTTCTGGCCGCGCTCCACTTCACTGAGGTAACCCAGGGAGACACGGGCGCTGTGCGAAACTTCCCGGAGCGTACGCCCCTGACGCTGGCGGACATCGCGCAGGACATCACCGATTTCGTGACGAAGTACAACCATCTTGCGCTCCTTCTGTTCGCTCTTACCCTGATCGGCGAGGCCCACATCCTTCCAGCGGACAACGCCGTTTACGGATACGGGCTGCTTTACCATCTGTATCGCCTTGCTCCCTCATTGGTCAGGTCCGCCGTGGAGCGGACCGTCGTGGTCTTTTCATCCTAGGCGCCTCCGCTCTGCGGAAGCGACACAATGTAATAACTAATCGGTACCGGCTTTTGTTCCCGCCAACTTTACAGCCGGGTAACTTCAGGAAGCCAGGGCTTCGAGGAGCCGTTCCAGCGCAGCACCGCAGGCCTGCCCGCGGATTTCTGCCCTGCTCCCTGAAAACAGGTATTCGAAGCTGTTTGTTCCCGCGGCCGTGGCGATGCCGATGTACACAGTTCCCACCGGTTTACCGTCGTGCGCTTCGGGTCCTGCGACGCCGGTGGTTGCCACTCCGACGTCGGAGCCCAGGGCTGCGCGGGCTCCTGCGGCCATGGCTGCGGCCACGTCGCCGTCAACTGATCCGACGTCGGCCAGCAGTTGCGCGGACACCTTCAGCAGGTTCGCCTTGGCGGCGTTCTGGTAAGCCACTACGCCGCCCTGGAGCATGCCGGAGGCACCGGGGGTGTCCGCGAGGACGGCGGATACCATCCCGGCGGTCAGTGATTCCGCCGTTGCCACGGTCTGCCGGAGGTCAAGTGCTTTCCGCACCGCTTGCTCGGAGAGGTGGTGGAGCGACAGATGCTGGAGGTTCGTCATGCCGGCTCCTGGCCTTTATTGCTGCCTGCCTGCCGCTTTCCCTGTGAGCGCAGGCGCATTGCCTCCACCACGTATTCCACCCCGGTCCAGACGGTGATCAGCACTGCGGCCATCATCACCGCGAAGGCCACCCAGCCGAGCCACGGGGCAAGGGAAGCCAGCGGCAGGAGGTAGAGAAAGATCGCCGCTGTCTGCACTACGGTCTTGAGCTTGCCGCCGCGCGAAGCCGGAATTACTCCGTAGCGGATCACGAAGAACCGCAAGGCCGTGATGCCCCACTCGCGGACCAGGATCACCAGGGTCACCCACCAGGGCAGCTCGCCCAGCACGGACAGCATGACCAGGGCGGAACCGGTGAGCAGCTTGTCGGCGATGGGGTCGGCGATCTTGCCGAAATCAGTCACGAGGTTCCGGCTCCGGGCGATGTCGCCGTCGAGCTTGTCTGTGTAAATGGCGACGGCGAAGGCCACTACCGCCGCCCACCTCCACGGGCCGGACTCACTCTTCAGCCCTGGCGCATCCGCAAGGAGGAACCACACGAAGAACGGGACCAGAGCGATGCGGATCATCGTCAGGATATTGGGAAGGTTCCAAACCCCGGCACGGCCTGGGCCGGCCGCGGTGGCATCGGTGCTAGTCACTTTTCTAGGCTACAGTCTCCGGGCTAGCGGCCGGTCAGGGACCAGGCGTCCTCGGAGCCGTCGTCATCGTCATAGCCACCGGGCGCGGAATCCGAGCCGTCGTAATATTCGACGTTCTGCTTCCGCTTGTCCAGGTCCGCAGCCACCAGGTCCTCCGCGTAGCCGCCCTGGGCGATATTGGCGTTGGCGTTGTCGCTCAGCGCTGCAGTCTGGGCGTCCGGCGCGGCCGGCGGTTCCTGGCCCTTCATTGCGGCCAGGACAGGGGCAAGGTCGTCGGGCTTGACCAGCACGTCGCGGGCCTTCGAACCCTCGGATGGGCCCACCACTCCCCTTGATTCCAGCAGGTCCATGAGCCGGCCTGCCTTCGCGAAGCCCACCCGGAGCTTGCGCTGGAGCATGGAGGTGGAGCCGAACTGCGTGGTGACCACGAGCTCCGTGGCCTGCAGCAGCACCTCGAGGTCGTCCCCAATATCGTCGTCGATCTGCTTCTTTTCCGCCTCGGGGGCGACGTCCTCGCGGTAGACGGCCTGGAGCTGTCCCTTGACGTGCTCCACCACCTTGTGGATTTCGGATTCGGTCACCCAGGCACCCTGGACGCGCATCGCCTTGGACGCGCCCATGGGCAGGAACAGCGCGTCACCCTGGCCGATGAGCTTCTCGGCGCCCGGCTGGTCCAGGACCACGCGGGAGTCGGTCACCGAGGAGGTGGCAAACGCCATGCGGGAGGGCACGTTGGCCTTGATGAGGCCAGTGACAACGTCCACGGAAGGCCGCTGGGTGGCAAGGACCAGGTGGATGCCGGCGGCACGCGCAAGCTGGGTGATGCGGACAATGGAGTCTTCGACGTCGCGCGGGGCCACCATCATGAGGTCGGCAAGCTCGTCCACGATCACCAGCAGGTAGGGGTAGGGACGGATGACCCGCTTGGAATCCACCGGCGGCTGGACCTTGCCCGCGCGGACGGCCTTGTTGAAGTCGTCGATGTGCTTGAAGCCGTAGTTGGCAAGGTCGTCATACCGCGCGTCCATCTCCCGGACCACCCACTGGAGTGCCTCGGCGGCCTTCTTGGGGTTGGTGATGATGGGCGTGATGAGGTGCGGGACGCCCTCGTAGGCGGTCAGTTCCACGCGCTTGGGGTCCACCATCACCATGCGCACCTCGTCAGGAGTGGCACGCATCAGGATGGACGTGATCATCGAGTTCACGAAGGAGGACTTGCCGGCACCGGTGGCTCCAGCCACCAGGAGGTGGGGCATCTTGGCCAGGTTGGCCACCACGTAGCCGCCCTCGACGTCCTTGCCGACGCCCATCACCATGGGGTGGTCGGTGCGGCGCGCGTTCTGGCTGCGGAGCACGTCACCCAGGGAGACGGTTTCACGGTCGGTGTTCGGGATTTCGATGCCGATGGCGGACTTGCCCGGAATGGGGCTGAGGATGCGGACGTCGCTGGACGCCACGGCGTAGGAGATGTTCTTGGAGAGCGCCGTGACCCGCTCCACCTTGGTTCCGGGCGCGAGTTCGATTTCGTACCGGGTCACGGTGGGGCCACGGCTGAAGCCGGTAACCGTGGCGTCCACGTTGAACTGCTGGAGGGTGTCGGTAAGGGCAGCGACGACGGCGTCGTTGGCTTCCGTGCGTTCCTTCGGGATGGATCCCGGGGTCAGGTAGTCCGAGGCCGGGAGCGTGTAGGTGACGTCCCCGGCGAGGGACAGCTGCTCGGTGCGCTGCGGGATGGGCACCGGCGGCGGGGCCGGCGCCACCGGGTTGGACGGGACGGTGGGTGCTGCCGAAGCAGCCTTGCCGGCCGCGGCAGCCATGCCGGGGGTGATCATGGGGATTGCTTCTGTGGCGTTCTCTCCGGGCGGGGAGGAAGGCGGCGACGGGACAGCACCGAGGCCCTGGGCCGCCTTGATCTTCTCGACGGCGATCTCCGCCTGGGTGGGACGGCGCACCCCTGGTGCGGGGCGGGGCGCGTTGGGCTCGTCGTCGTCAATGACTGCGTGCTCAAACGCCTCGTCGCCAACGTAGCCGTCCAGGCCGGCGTCGGCGTCTTCCTCGTCCTTGCCGAAGAGGCGGCGCCTCTTTTTCCTGGGCGCCTTGGCCGGCGCGGGGGACGCAGTGCGCTCCAGGTAGCTGCGGTCGTGGCCGTTCCGGTCCTGTTCATCCAGCAGGTCGATGCCCATGAGGTGCTCGTAGGCGCCGCGGAGCCGCCGCGGAATGGCGGTGAATGGCGTCGCGGTGATGATCAGCAGGGAGACGAAGGCCAGCAGCGAGTAAAGGACCAGCGGCACGGCGGGGTGGATCGCTGCCAGGGGTGATGCAGCGAGGAATCCAAGCATGCCGCCGGCCTGGCGGAGCCCGTCGAAGCCCTGGGCCACGGTGGGCTGTCCGCCCAAAATATGGGCCAGGCCGCAGCCGGCGAAGGTCATGATCAGGAAGCCGATGCCTACCCGGTTGTTGCCCCGCCCGTCGGACGGCTGGCGGAAGAGCCGGAACGCGCAGACGAACAGCATCAGCGGAAGCAGCAGCGCGACCCAGCCGAATGTGCCGTTGACCACGGCGTACACGGCGTCCGGGAACCAGCCGGTAAGGCCCCACCAGGCGAACGTTGCGATGAAGGTGCCCAGTGCCAGGTTGAACAGGGCTGCCCCATCCCGGCGGTCCTCGGCCGGAAGGTCGCTGACGTCATGGCCGATGCGCCGGACTCCTCCGCCCACCATGTGCCCCAAGCCCAGCCAGGCTCCGCCAACGACGCGCAGCAGCCAGGGCTGGTGGTGTTCGACGGCGGGAAGCTTGCGGGTGCGGGCCGTGCTGGAGGATCCGCCGGCACGCCCGGTTTTGGCGGCCGTGGAGGCTGAACCGCGGCCGGAGGAGCTGCCGGTTTTGCTGCCGGCGCTGCCCCTGCTGGATCCGTTGGGCGCGGAAGTAGTACGTGTGGCCATACTAGCCACGGTACCCGAGCAGGGCTGGCATTCCGGGGATTTCGCCCCGCTGATCCCCCGGTTCGCCGGCCCCTTTAACGCCTCCGGCCCGCGGTCCCGGGGGTACGGGAACGCGGGCCGGAACGGGCAATTCGCTATTACGCTTCGAGCACCACGGGGATGATCATGGGCTTGCGCCGCAGCTTGCGGTTGACCCAGGTGCCCACCACGCGGCGGACCACCTGCTGGAGCTGGTGGCTGGTGTGGTCCGCGTGGTTCAGGACAGCCTCCTCCAGTGCGGCATTGATCTTGGGAATGATGTCATCGAACACGGAATCGTCTTCTGCCACCCCCCGGGCATGGATCTCGGGCCCGGACACCACCTTGCCGGTGGCGCGGTGGATGACCGTGATGATCGAGATGAAGCCTTCGTCGCCAAGGATGCGGCGGTCCTTGAGGTCGGCGTCGGTGATTTCGCCCACGCTGGAGCCGTCCACGTAGATGAAGCCGACTTCAACCTGGCCCACCACGTCGGCCCGGTGATCCTTGAGGTCGATTACCGTGCCGTTGTCCGCGAGGATGACGCTGGCTTCGGGCACCCCGGACTCGATGGCGATTTTGCCGTTGGCGATCAAGTGGCGCGTTTCCCCGTGCACCGGCATGGCGTTCAGCGGCTCAAGGATGTTGTAGCAGTACAGCAGCTCCCCGGCGGCGGCGTGGCCGGAAACGTGGACCTTTGCATTGCCCTTGTGGATGACGTCGGCGCCGAGCTTGAGCAGTCCGTTGATGATGCGGAAGACAGCATTCTCGTTGCCGGGGATCAGGCTCGAGGCCAGGATGACGGTGTCACCTTCGCCCACCACCACACGGTGGTCGCCGTTGGCCATCCGGGACAGCGCGGCCATGGGCTCGCCCTGGGAACCGGTGGACATCAGCACCACGCGGTTGTCCGGCAGGTTGTCGATGTTCTTGATGTCCACGATCAGGCCCGGCGGGACGTCCAGGTACCCCAGCTTTTCCGCAATCGCCATGTTCCGGACCATGGAGCGGCCAACGAACGCCACTTTGCGGTTGTGCTTGGCCGCTGCATCCAGTACTTGCTGGACCCGGTGCACGTGGGACGAGAACGAGGCGACAATGATCCGCTTGCTGGCCTGGCCGAAGAGCCGTTCCAGCGTGGGGCCGATTTCCTTCTCCGCCGTGGTGAACCCGGGAATGTCCGCATTGGTGGAGTCGGACATGAAGAGGTCCACGCCTTCCTCGCCCAGCTTGGCGAAGTGGCGGAGGTCCGTGATGCGCCCGTCCAGCGGGAGCTGGTCCATCTTGAAGTCGCCGGTGTGCAGCACGGTGCCGCCGGCAGTCCGGATGAAGACGGCCAGGGCGTCGGGGATGGAGTGGTTGACGGCCACGAATTCGCATTCGAACGGTCCGAACTTCTCCACCTGCCCTTCCTCGACGGTGAGCGTGTACGGCCGGATGCGGTGCTCCTGCAGTTTCGCCTCGATCAGGGCGAGGGTGAGCTGCGAGCCCACCAGCGGGATGTCGTTGCGGCGGCGCAGCAGGTACGGAACAGCGCCAATGTGGTCTTCGTGCCCGTGGGTGAGGACCACGGCCACGATGTCATCCAGCCGGTCCTCGATATAGGAGAAATCGGGCAGGATCAGGTCGACGCCGGGCTGGGTCTCCTCGGGGAAGAGGACGCCGCAGTCAACGATCAGCAGCTTGCCGTCTATTTCGAACACGGCCATGTTCCGGCCGATCTCCCCCAGTCCGCCGAGCGGAACAATCCGGAGCGTGCCCTGCGGCAGGCGGGGAGGGGTGACAAGGCCGGTAAGGGCGGTTTGGGTCATATTGCACTACTTTCCAGGCGGAAGGGTGCTGGTCTTACTCCTCAGGAAAAGACCAGCCCCGCTTCCGCCAAATCCCCGCGGATGGTTTCGATCTCGGCTTCGTCCGGCTCCACGAGGGGCAAACGGACAATCGAGTTGGGCAGGACTCCCTGC
This sequence comes from Pseudarthrobacter phenanthrenivorans Sphe3, assembly GCF_000189535.1. Classification (NCBI taxonomy): domain Bacteria; kingdom Bacillati; phylum Actinomycetota; class Actinomycetes; order Micrococcales; family Micrococcaceae; genus Pseudarthrobacter; species Pseudarthrobacter phenanthrenivorans. Next base: position 1,530,123 of record NC_015145.1, on the reverse strand, counting down.
CATTTAAGAATCTGTTTGGCCGCAACGGCCCCCTGGACGCGCGTCATGGTCGCACGGACCACGGGCTGAAGTTCAAAATTGATCTTCCGGGCGGTGCCGAGGTCGTTGGCGTTAACGGCGTCGATGAGCTCACGGAAGCGGCGGGTGGCAACGTGCGTTGTGACGCCAACCAGCCCGACGGCGCCAAGGGCCATCCAGGGAAGGGTGAGTCCGTCATCGCCTGAGTAGAAGAGAAGGTCCGTCTCGGCCATAACCCGCGTGGCGGCCACGAAGTCTGCCTTGGCGTCCTTGACGGCCACGATGTTGGGGTGCTGGGCCAGGCGGATCATGGTGTCGGGCTCGATGGGGATGGACGAGCGGCCGGGGATGTCGTACAGCATGACGGGGACATCGACGGCGTTGGCGATGGTTTCGAAGTGCGCGCGGACGCCCGCCTGGCTGGGCTTGTTGTAGTAAGGCGTGACCAGGAGGAGGCCGTCGACGCCGAGGGCTGCCGCCTGCTGCGAGAGGTGGACGGAGTGTGCCGTGTCATTGGTGCCCGTGCCCGCGATGATGGCTGCCCGGCCGCCCACTGCGTCCTTGACGGCGCGGAACATGCCGAGGTTTTCCTCGTCCGTCAGCGTTGACGTTTCACCCGTGGTGCCGGTAACCACCAACCCGTCGCAGCCGTCGTCGACCAGCTTGCTGGCCAATGCCGCAGCCTGCTCATAATCCACTGCGCCGTCCTTGGTGAACGGCGTGACCATGGCGGTCAGGAGAGTACCGAGGGCAGGAAGATGCGCGGATGTGTCAGCCATGGAAAAAACGTTACCCTGTCGGCGGCTGGTTAGGACAATGCAGGGGGCGTGATGCACGTCAAATGTCCGCTGCTTGCTTCCGCAGTCAGGATGCCGGGTGGCTGGCCGAACGCGGAGCCGCCCCGGGCTGCCGGCAGTACCGTCCGACGGCGGCCTGCCGGAGGTCCTCTGCCCATGCCGCAAGACGCTGGGCAGCCCTGACGTAGTGGAACAGCTCCACGGGGGTCAGCGCGTCAAGGTCCGTCTCGGCGAGGCGGCGGGCGAGTTCGGCACCCTCCGGCTGGGCTGCGAGGCTGATCCCTTCCCGCTCCCACTGGACGTCCTCCGGCGGACGGCCAGCCACGAGCTGGCGGAAAAGGTAGTCGACCACCCCGGGGCTCATGGCCTTCATGAGCCCCGGGGTGCCGGGCTCAGAAGCAGGATTTCCTGACGATGGAGTATGCATGCCGCCCATGCTATTCGAACATATATTCGAATACAAGGGTGACTCTTGACAGCCCGGTTACAGGCAGGTGTGAGACGATCTGGTCATGACGTCCCGAACCCCGGCCAGAACGTCCCGCAAGGCTGCCGGGCAGCCATCAGGGGGCCGGCTCCACGGCATCGACGCCGCCCGCGGCTTGGCTTTGCTGGGCATGATGGCCACACATCTGCTTCCCACTTTCGAATCAGACGCGGGCCTGACTCCCACATGGATCGGGCTCACCTTTTCGGGCCGTGCAGCCGCCCTGTTCGCCGTCCTGGCTGGAGTGGGCCTGGCACTCTCCACGGGAAAGCACAGGCCGGTGCAGAGCCCGGACCTGGGCGCTGCCCGCCGCGGCATCGCTTTGCGGGCCCTGGTGATCGCCGCCGTCGGACTGACGCTGGGCGGGCTGGAGGTGAACCTGGCCATCATCCTGGTCCATTACGCCGTCCTGTTCCTGTGCGTCCTGCCCTTCCTGGGGATGGGCCTCAAGCGCCTTTGCGCGTGGGCAGGCGGCTGGATCCTGGGGTCCCCCGTGCTCGCCTACCTGATTCGCCCCTGGCTCCTGGCCGCCGAGCCTCCGCTGAAGCTGGGCCACAACCCGTCGTGGGAGGACCTTGGTACACCATCCAGGCTCCTGGCGGACCTGTTCTTCACGGGCTACTACCCCGTGTTCCAGTGGCTCTCCTACCTGCTGGTGGGACTCGTCGTCGGCAGGCTGGTCCTGGGCAGGGCGATGCTGCCGCTGTTCCTGCTGGTGGCCGGCTCCGTGGTTGCGGTCCTGGCCAAGACCCTGGGCGTTACCGCGATGGAAAGCTGGGGCGGCCGGCAGGCCCTGGAGGAAGTGCTCAACTCACCGGGTTACCCGCTGGACAGCGTCCTGCAGGTCAACCTGACGGGCATTCCGCAGGAGGGCTCGTGGTGGTGGCTGGCGTCAGCCGCACCGCATTCCGGCACCACCCTGGACCTGCTGCATACGTCCGGGGTGGCAGTGGCGGTCATTGGTGCCTGCCTCCTGCTGGGCAGGCTGGCCGAATGGGTTGACCTGGACCTCCTGCTGCCGCTGCGCGGTGCCGGGGCCATGACGCTGACGCTGTACACCATCCATGTCTGGGTGGTCTCAGGGTTCTACCTCAAACCCCTGCCAAGCGGTTGGACCGAAGACGGGATGTACTTCGTGCAGGCGGCCGCCGCCGTCGTCGTCGGCATCGTGTTCGTGCTGCTGGCGTGGCGCGGCCCGCTGGAATGGCTCGGCCACGCCGCGAACCAGCTGGGGCGCGGCCATGTCAGGGTTGTCCGGCAGTAGGACCCGCGGTAAAAAGCCTGACGGCGTCACGCATGGAGGCCCGGGCCCGCTTGCGGTCTCCGGCGGCATCGTAGGCACAGCTCAAGCGGAACCAGGAACGCCAGTCGTCCGGGGCAGCTTCGGCCTCCGCCCGGTACTTCTCGAACTCGGCATCCGCCGCCGAGCGGACAATCCGTCCGGCCGGGGTGCGGGGCAACTCGTCCACCGGCAGCCCGCCCTCGGCCTCAAGGACTCTTGCCATCTGCTCTGTGCGCGCACCGAACATGAGTTCCCGGATCAGGGCCCAGGCGCCGATGACCGGCAGCACCAGGTAGGCAGCCCCGATGGCCTGCGCTGCCAGGTTGCTGTCCGTCAAAAGGAGGATGGACCGCTGGAAGGACACCACCAGGTAGAAAACCAGCAGCAGCGTCACGGCCCCCACCCAGATCTTGGTGCGGTTTTTCCGGAACGCAGCCAGCAGGTTGGCCACGGCTAGAGCCCCAGGTCCAGGTAGCCGTCAAGGCCCACGGTCAGTCCGGGGTGGGCGGACACGTTGCGCACGCCCAGCAGGACGCCGGGCATGAAGGAGGCGCGGTCAAAGGAGTCGTGGCGCAGGGTCAACTGCTCGCCGGCACCCCCCAGGAGGACTTCCTGGTGGGCCACGAGCCCGCGCAGGCGGACGCTGTGGACCCGCACGCCGTCGACTTCGCAGCCTCGGGCACCGGGGAGTTCGCTGGTGGTGGCGTCGGGGCTGGGTGGAACCTGCGCCGCGTTCCGTTCGGCGGCGATCAGCTGGGCAGTGCGGACAGAGGTCCCGGAGGGAGCATCCACCTTGTCCGGGTGGTGCAGTTCAATGATCTCCACCGATTCAAAGTATTTGGATGCCTTGGCGGCGAAGGCGGAGGCGAGTACCGATCCCAGGGCGAAGTTCGGTGCAATCAGGACCCCCGTTTCCGGGTGTGCTGCCAGCAGGCTTTCGAGCGCGGACAGGCGGCCGGCATCCCAGCCGGTAGTGCCCACAACGGCGTGGATTCCGTGTTCGACGGCGAACCGCACGTTCTCCTCTGTGCTCTCCGGCACCGTCAGGTCCACGATGTACCGGGCGCCCGCGGCGGTGACCTGCTCCAGCGAGTCACCCCGGCCCAAGGCGGCCACGAGTTTCATGTCGGGTGCGGCTTCAACGGCTTTTACGGCTTCTGCGCCCATGCGGCCGTTGGCGCCCAGGACGGCAACCAGCTTGGGATCGGAGAGTTGTTCGGTCATGCCGTTAACCCTACCGGCGGGCGCTGGAAGCAGGGGAACCAGGGCCTGTGCGTTACCTCGCAGCAACCGGTCCAGGTCGGGCGCCAGCGGTCAGCTGCCCGCTCCCACCCATTCCACTGTGCCGTCGGTGAAGAACTGTTCCTTCCAGATGGGAACCTGCTCCTTGATCCGGTCCACGAGTTCGGAGCAGACGGCGAATGCCTGGCCCCGGTGGGCGGCAGAAACGGCACACACCAGCGCGGGGTCGCCAATCTCCAGCATCCCGATCCTGTGCGCTGCCCAGATGCGGACCGGCTGCGTTGGCTCACCTGCCGGTTCCTCCCCGGAGGCCTGGCCCTCTGCCGCAGCGTTATGCTCCGCAACCAACTGCGCGACGACGTCCGTCATCACCTGGTGCGCCGTGGGGTGCGCGCTGTAGCTGAGGCGCTCAACCGGCTTGCCGCCGTCGTGATTGCGTACGACGCCGCTGAAGCTGACCACCGCCCCCGCCGTATCGCTCTCTACTGCCGCAATGGCCCGGTCCACGGAGATAGGCTCCGCGCTCAGGACTGCGTTCACTACCTCGAATGCTGTTTCAGTGCCCATGGCCGCCTTCCAGCTGGTCGCAAAGATGCCCGATCACCGGGTCTAGGACGGCCAGTCCGTCCATGACCCCTTTTGGTGAGCCGGGCAGGTTGATGATGAAGGTCTGGCCCGCCGCGCCGGCATATCCACGGCTGAGGGCCGCCAGCGGGGTCTTCGCGGCGCCGGCCCGGCGGATGGCTTCCATGATCCCCGGGATCTCCCGGTCCAGCAGCGGCAGCGTAACGTCCGGCGTCCGGTCATCCGGGCTCAGGCCGGTGCCGCCGCTGGTGATGACGACGGCGGGGCGCTGGGTGAGCAGCGCACGGATGGCCGCGCCGACGGGCTCGCCGTCGGGGACCACCATGGCGGGAAACACGTCAAAGCCGTGTTCGGTGAGCCAGTCTGTAATGACGGGGCCGGTTTCGTCGTCGTAGATGCCGGCAGCGGCACGCGTGGAGGCGATCACGACGCCGGCCTTGCGGCCCTGGACGTCGCCGTGGCGGTGGGGTTCGGCTGCATTGAAGGTCTTGGTCACAGGGTCCAGTCCCCGCTCTTGCCGCCGCTCTTGGCCAGCACTTTGATGTCGGTGAGGACGGCGTGCTTGTCCACGGCCTTGATCATGTCGTAGACGCTCAGGGCGGCGACGGAAGCGGCGGTGAGGGCCTCCATCTCCACGCCCGTGACGCCGCGGGTCTTGACCGTGGCGAGGACGGCCACGGAGTCCGCTGAAAGCTCGAAATCGACGGTGACCTTGGACAGCGGCAGCGGGTGGCACAGCGGAATCAGCTCGGGCGTTTTCTTGGCGGCCATGATTCCGGCAACCCTCGCGACAGCCAGGGCATCCCCCTTGGGGAGGCCGCCGGAGCCGAGCAGGCCCAGCACCTCGGCGGTGGTGTGAACCGTGGCGGTGGCGGTGGCCTCGCGGGTGGTTTCGGCTTTGGCGGAGACATCCACCATCTGGGCGCTGCCGTCCTGGCGCAGGTGCGTCAGCGAGGCGGGAGTCTGTTCTGCATTCACAGCATCCATACTTCCACCTCTGCCCCGGCGCCAAGCGCTGCCACCCCAACAGGAACGTGCACCAGCACGTTGGATCCGGCGAGCGCATGCATCAGGTGCGAGCTTTCGCCGCCCTGCAGCTCGACTGTCCCGTCCGGCAGGAGTGTGCCGCGCCGGACCTGGTGCTTATGTTCCGGGGACGTCAACGGCTGGCTGAGGAGGACCCGGAGGGACATGCGGGTGGCGGGTGCGCCGAACAGGCCCGCGAGGACCGGGCGGAGGAACATTTCGAAGGACACCAGGCAGCTGACCGGGTTTCCTGGGAATCCTAGGAACGGCCGCCCGTCAAAGCTGCCGATTCCTTGCGGGCCTCCCGGTTGCATGGCCACATGCAGGAATTCCACCGGCTGGCCTTCCATGGCCTGCCGGACCACCTCGTAGGCGCCCTTGCTGACACCGCCGGTAGTGACGATCAGGTCCGCCCCGCCTCCTTCAGTGCGCAGCAGCGTTCGCAGGGCTTCCGGATTGTCCGTGGCTATGCCGGCGCGGCGCACCCTCAGTCCGGCCTGCGTCATGGCCGCCGCCAGGAGGGTGCCGTTGGAGTCGTAGATCTTGCCGGCGGGCAGTTCCCGTCCCGGCGGCACAACTTCGTCGCCGGTGGTCACCAGCAGGACTGTTATGGGCTGGTGGACTGTCGCTTCAGGGATTCCCAGCGCCGCGAGCAGGCCCAGCTGGGCCGGACCCAGGAAGGTGCCGGCGGACAGGGCCAGGGCGCCGGCACGCACATCGCTGCCGGCTTCCCGTACATAGGTGCCGGGCGCCGCCGGCGGCAGCCACACCGTTGGCTGTTCGGTGCCGGACTTGGCCTCCTGCCCGTTCCCTTGCTGCGTGTACGGCAGGAAGCGGTCCGGGACCGCCCGTTCAATGGGCACGACGGCGTCGGCACCCTTTGGCAGCATCGCCCCGGTCATGATGGGCGCTGCCATCCCTGGCTGAAGGGCGGCGGGACTGGCGCCGGCGGGAACGGGAGGCATGACGCGCAGCTCCGCACCGCCGTCGGGCACGTCAGCGGAACGGATGGCGTAGCCGTCCATCTGCGAGTTGGCGAAGGGCGGCAAGTCAATGGGTGCGGCAATATCGTCAACCAGGCCCCGGCCCAGCGCCTCCTGCAAAGGCAACAGTTGGGTCCGCTCCACCGAACGCAGGGGCCGCAGCAGGGCGGCGACGGCGGCCGCGTGCTCGCCGACGGACCGGGCCGGGCGGGTGTGCTGCGGGGCCTGGCCGCTGGGCTGCCGGGACTTATCCTGGGCTCCGTGCGCGGACGTGCCATGCGGGTGCGGGCTGGTCATGGTTCCGCCTTCAGTAGCCATCAGGTTTGCACGTCCACTCTAACGGTGTGGAAGCCCGTGGCGCCGTCGGGGGCGGGCGGCCTGTCCTGCCCGTCCTGCACGCGGCCTGCGAGATCCGTGGCACGGACCTGAACCTCATACTGCCCTTCCGCCAGGTCCACGCCCAGCTTCCATTGGCACCAAGTGTCAGGCGAGATTGCCCTGGCCAGCTCCGCACGCTGCCACTGGCCGCGGTTAACGCGAAGCTCCACCTTTCCGATCCCCGTGCGCTGGGCCCAGGCCACGCCGCCGAACACCACCGTTCCCTTCCCGAGGCGCTCGCCGCTGCGGGGCACGTCAATCCTTGATGACATTTTGATGGGACCGCGCTCCGACCAGCCCCTCGGCGTCCAGTAACCGGCGTCGTCAGCGAACCTGGTGACTTTGAGCTCCGTGACCCATTTGGTGGCGGAGACGTAGCCGTAGAGCCCCGGTACTACCAGTCGGGCCGGGAATCCATGCTCCAGGGGAAGGGGTTCGCCGTTCATGCCGACGGCAAGCAGCGCATCCCTGCCGTCAGTGAGGATTTCGAGCGGGGTGCCCGCCGTCCAGCCGTCGGTGCTGCGCGACAGCACCATGTCCGCGCCGGGCCGAGGGCCTGCCAGGGCCAGCAGTTCCCGGACGGGCCAGCCCAGCCAGCGTGCATTGCCGATCAGGTCCCCGCCCACGCTGTTGGAAACGCAGGCGATGGTGATGTGGCGTTCGATCAGTGGTTTCGCGAGGAGCTCGGTGAAGTTCAACGCCACCTCCCGGTCCACCATTCCGGTGACGTTCAGGACCCAGGTGTCGGGGTTGAGGGAAGGGACAGCCAGCGCCGTATCGATCCGGTAAAAATCCGGATTGGCCGTGACCAGCCGGGGCATACCGTTGATCCCTGCCTCCGCGCCGGCGGGTATCGGCGGCGCAGGCGACGCGGGGACCGGCAGCATTAGTCGGCTCCTTGCTTCGCTGACCACGGCGGCGGTCCCCCGCCACACTCCGGCAAGAATGCCGCCGATGGCGGTGACAGCGGCTCCGCCCGCCACAGCCTGGAGGAAGCGGCGGCGAGGTTGCACGGGATCGGCTGCCTGCCCGGATGCGTTGTCCTTCCACTCCTCCAGCCGGCGGATCAGGAACCTCAGCAGTGCACCGGCACCGGCAGCGGTCACCACGGCCAGGGCGGCGGCGTTGAAGGTTGCTTGTGCCCGCGTCAGCACCGCTACCAGGCCCACTGCTCCGAAGACGGCAATCAGGGCAACACCGGCAAAACGCCGGCGGCGCTCAAGTACTCCAGCCAACCCGGCCAATGCAGCTATGACCAGGCCCATGCCCGCGAGGAGGGCCAGCTTGTCTGCGACACCGAAAACGGCGACAGCCCAATCCTTCACACCGGGCGGAACGGCGTCGATCACGGCGCTGCCAACAGCAGTCACCGGTGAGAGCGCCGGACTGAAGAATCCCGCCGCAAGCTCCCCCAGCACCACTGCACAGCCCACGGCGACTGCACCAGCCGCGGCCGCCAGCCATGTCCGTCGCCGCGGTCCGGACCCGCGCTGCAGTGCAGGCGGCGGTGGCTCCGGAAGCCGCGTCCCGCCGTCGTGCCCTGCCTGCTGTGGCTGGGAGCTGTTCACACCTCCAGCATAGATACGGAGGATAGCGGCGGCACTTGCCTCCCCAGCGCAACCTGCTTGCATGGCACAGACCGTCACGGGTGTGATGCAGCGCCCATCGTGGCGTAGCCTGAATCCATGAGTGTCCAGCTAGGCATGCCGCAGCCGCGCGAGGAAGCAGGCGCATCGCTGCCCTCCGACCCGGCCGCCCGTCCGGCCGATGCTCCGGCCGGACTGGCCGACCGTTACGGCCGCCGCGCCACGGACATGCGGCTATCCCTGACGGACAAATGCAACCTGCGCTGCACATACTGCATGCCTGCCGAGGGCCTGGAGTGGCTTGCAAAGCAGGCTGTGATGTCGGCGGAGGAGATTGTCCGCATCGTGCGGATCGGCGTGGAGCAGCTGGGCGTGCGTGAACTGCGGCTGACCGGCGGCGAGCCTCTGGTCCGGCATGACCTGGTGGACATCATCGCCGCGCTGCGCCGCAATCATCCGGCATTGCCCATCTCAATGACGAGCAATGGGGTGGGCCTGGCGAAGAAGGCGGCGGCGTTGAAGGCCGCGGGCCTGACCCGCATCAATGTCTCCCTCGACTCGTTGCACGAGGAGACGTTCACCCAGCTCACGCGCAGGCCTTTCCTGGACCAGGTGCTGGCCGGGGTGGATGCGGCCTGGGCGGCCGGGCTCGGGCCCGTCAAGCTCAATGCGGTCCTGATGCGGGGCATTAACGACGCCGAGGCGCCGGCCCTGCTGGCTTGGGCGCTGGAGCGTGGCTATGAGCTGAGGTTTATCGAGCAGATGCCGCTCGACGCTGACCACGGCTGGACGCGGCGGAATATGATCACGGCCGCTGAGATCCGCCAGTTGCTCTCATCGGACTTCGTCCTCAGCCCCGACCCGCGGGCCCGTGACGGCGCCCCCGCGGAACGCTTTGAAGTACGACGGCGGACGGCAGGGTCCGGCGGCTCGTCCGGTCCGGTGCTGGGCACCGTGGGGATTATTGCTTCCGTAACCGAACCCTTCTGCTCGGACTGCCGCCGGACGCGGATCACGGCAGAGGGGAAGATCATGAGCTGCCTGTTTTCGCGCGAAGAGTTCGACCTGCTTGGCCTGCTGCGTTCAGGCGCCAGCGACGAGGCTCTTGCCCGGCGGTGGCAGGACGCCATGTGGCTCAAGCCAAAAGCCCACGGAATGGACCACGTGGGGCTTGACGCTCCGGACTTCGTCCAGCCGGACCGCAGCATGAGCGCCATCGGGGGCTGAAACTTTTGAACGTACGTTACTTCGCTGCCGCGCGCGCCGCGGCCGGCCTTGAGGAAGAGCGCTTCGAGCTGGCGCCTGGTGCCACTGTTGCCGACCTGCTGGAGGCCGTGCTGTCCGTGGAGCGGCCCGAACCGCCTGCCGGCACTCCTCCGCTGCCGCGCATCCTGTCGAGAAGCAGCTTCCTGCTCAACGAGGTGGCGGTAAGGGACCACGGCGCGGTGCTGAAGGCCGACGACGTGGTGGATGTGCTGCCTCCCTTCGCCGGGGGCTAGGAGCAGCCCTGCCGCGTTTGGTCTGCAGGTCACCGGGAATGTCAGTGCCTCGATGGATGATGTTTGCATGGGAAACGGCGCGGGCACGGCACCAGCGATGGAGGGCATTCAGGCCTCCACCGCTCGCCTGGATGCCCTGTTTCTCGAGGATGCCGCTCTGGAATCCGGCACTGATGCGGGTGCCGGGGTTAATGTGCTGCAGAGGCGATACGAGCTCCGCCTGGAGCGCCTGGCGGTGGCAAAGCAACTCGAAGCGCAGATCGCCGCGGTCAAAGCCCGCGACGCCGCCGAGGCAGTCGGCATCCAGCACGCCATGATCCCGCCCGAGGCGCCCGTGCATGAACGGACCTACGCCGACATGTCCGCGGTGGAGGAAATCGCCGGGGTCCTCACCATAAGCTCCAGCGCGGCCGGGGCGCTGGTCACCCAGTCCCGGCAGCTGCACTCCCACCCGCTGGTCATGGACGCCCTCTCCGCCGGGACCATCTCCTGGCAGCACGCCAAAATCATCGCCGATGAAACAGACAGCCTCAGCCCCGCCGGCGCCACCGCCCTGGTCGCCCATTTCCTGGACCCCGACGCGCCGAACCCACCCCGCCGTGCCGCAGCCGGTGACCTGGTCCCCACACGCTTCCGGGCCAAGGTCCGGGCCTGGCGGGAACGCCACCACCCCGAGTCCCTCGAACAGCGCCACGCCAAGAGTGCAGCGGACCGGCGCATGGAATACGCCCCGGACCGCGACGGCATGGCCTGGCTCTCGCTGTACCTGCCCGGCGACACCGCAAACGCGATCTGGAACCGCACCACCGCCCTCGCCCGCGGGCTCCAAGGTCCCGACGAGCCCCGCACGATGACGCAGTTACGTCCCGACATCGTCGCCCACTTGCTCCTCAGCGCAGGACCTGTCAGAAGTAAGGCCGCGGCAAAGAGCGCAGGACAAGACAACGAAGCTGAAGGACCCGCCGGCGACCCGATCGGGAGGGCCTCGCTGGCCGCGGTTGACACCGATGACACTGGTGACACTGGTGACACCACCACGGCTTACGGCTCCTCCAATCTCGCCAGTGTCCCGGTCCCGGACGCCCAGGTCCTGGTCACGGTCCCGGTGTTCTCACTTCTCGGCCTCACCGACGAACCCGCAAGCCTGGACGGGTTCGGACCAATCCCTGCCTCCATGGCGAGGAAGCTCGTTGCCAACGGCGCTGGCTCGTTCTACCGCGTGCTCATTGATCCCCACGATGGTGCGCCACTGGAAATCGGAAGGACCAGTTATCGGCTGACCCAGGCCATGAAGAATGCACTGCGGCTAAGGGACGGCAAATGCACCTTCCCCGGTTGCAACAACCCTGCATTCGACAACGGTGCGGACCACCTAACAGCCTGGCAACACGGCGGAACCACCGGCATCAGCAACCTGGCTCAACTTTGCCCGAAACACCACCGCCTTAAACACAACAGCGGCTGGGAACCCACCTCCGCAACCCGGAACGAACCACCCGGCTGGATCTCGCCAACCGGACGGGACTACAAAGCCGAACACCACGACTGGCATCCACCAGAATGGCCTCCCGGGATTCGTCCTAATGCAGCCGAGGGGCCGGGTACAGGTGAAACAGGTGCAACGGCGGGTGCAATCACACCGGCCAGCGCCACGGTAATGCTCACGCTTCTGACGGCGGAGCCGCCCCATGAAGAGGACCACCTCGTGGATGCAGACGACATGCCGCCCGACGATCCTGTGTGGGACGACTTCTATGCCGTCCTCCCGAAACTGCCGAAGCACCCGCTCAAAGAGTGGGAGTGGGACATGGCACAGGTCTGACCCTGCCCTACCGGCAGTCGCTGGAAACTGTCAGCTCCGCTGGAACCTCGATGTCATAAAGGGAACATACGCTGAGCCAGCGCCGTCGGCTTCCCCAGACTCCCCGCCGGCCTTGCGGCCACGGTTGCGAACTTCCGTGACGTGCGTGAGTACGTCGCCGTCGACCCTCAGGGTATGGCGGGTCCAGCCCGCACTGCTGCGCCGTTCAACCCGAAGGACACCGTCGTGCCATGTGCAGCGGACTGGTGCCGCCTGGCCCGGACTGGCGTTGTCCACGTAGTACCAGAGGACGTCCTGATGGGCGGGATCGACGGTAAAGATCCCGTAGCCTTCGAAATGCGTCCCGTCCGGTTCAAGATGACGGTAGCTCTGCACCACAGCGGTACCAGCAGCCACGGCCCTGTATGTCACTTCTGATTCAACAGAACGTTCTTCCTGCCCCCAGGGACCGGCGGCAAACCTGGTAGTCCCGCGCCAGTGGCCAAGGAAGCCTGCCAAGGCTCCGGGACCGCGCGCCGGCATGGCTCCTTCCACGATCCGCCGCCTTCCTGCCGAGACTTGGCATTCCCTGTTAAAGCCCGAAGGTTTCAGTTTCCTCGAATGGTCCTACAACAGTCACAGTCCGGGGCGCCGCTGCCAGTTCGGCCGCGAGCTCCTGGACCTGCTCCGCCGTGACGGCCTTGATCAGGCGCAGCGTTTCGTCGATGTCCTGGTACTCGCCCGAGACGAGCTCCGCCCGGCCCAGCCGGGACATTCGCGAGCCCGTGTCCTCGAGGGCGAGCACAATGCCGCCGCCGAGCTGGCCCACTGCCTTGCGGAGCTCGTCGTCGGAAATTCCATGCTCCGCCAGCTTGTCCAGCTCCACAGCAAGCAGGTCCAGCACCTGGCGCACCTTGGACGGCGTGCACCCGGCGTACATACCGAAGTAGCCGGCATCCGCGTAGGAGGACGCAAACGAGTACGTGGAATACACCAGGCCGCGCTTCTCGCGGATCTCCTGGAACAGCCGTGAGGACATACCCCCGCCGAGCACGGCGTTGAGGACGCTCATGACATAGCGCCGTTCGTCGGTCGCAACGATGGTGGGGCAACCCATGATGATGTTCGCCTGCTCGACGGCGCGTTTGACGACGTGGAGACCGGCGGTCCCGGTAATGAGGGCACGCTCGGTGGACCGTCGATCCACCGGTGCCGCATCGGCCTCAAGTGACCAGCCCGCAGACTCAAGCGCCTCCACCACAAGGTCGCACACGACGTCGTGCTCCAGGCCGCCGGCTGCGGTAATCACTAGTTCGTCCGGACGGTAATAGCGCTGGTAGTGCTCCCACACTGAATCCCGGGCCACGGCCCGGATGGCGTCCGGAGTACCGCCAATGGGGCGGCCCAGCGGGTGGCTGCCCAGTACTGCTGACACGAAGTGCTCATGGGCCACATCTGTGGGGTCATCGCTGTCCATGGCGATTTCCTCAAGGATGACGTCGCGCTCCTGCTCCATTTCAGCGGGATCAAGGACTGCGCCGGTGATCATGTCCGCGATGACGTCGATGGCCATGGGCAGGTCCGTGTCCAGGACGCGGGCAAAATAGCAGGTGCTTTCCTTGGCGGTCGCGGCGTTGGACTCACCACCCACCTCGTCAAAGGCGGAAGCAATCTCCAGCGCGGTGCGGCGCCTGGTTCCCTTGAACAGGAGGTGCTCCAGGAAGTGGGTGGAGCCGTGCTGGCCGGGTGCCTCGTCCCGGGAACCCACTCCCACCCAGAAACCGATGGTGGCCGACCTCTGCCCGGGCATCGCCTCGGTGAGCACCCGCACTCCCCCGGGCAGCACCGAACGCCGGACCTCGGAGCCGCCGTCGGAACCGTGGACCAGGGTGTCGCCGCGGTGGTTCTGCTCAAGCGGCAGGGGTACAACAGTCATTGAGGCCTTTCAAAAAGGGGCAGCCGGGATCTGGCTGCCATCGTAACAGCGGCGGGGCCGGTGGATCATCCACCGGCCCCGCCGATTATGCCAGTACCGAAACCGGAACTTTAGACGTCAGCGCCTTCAGCAGGTTCGGTGGTGTGGACGCGCTCGGTCTCGACCTCGGCGCCTTCTTCCTCGGCAACAACCGGGGCCAGCGAGAGCTTTCCACGGTCATCGATCTTGGTGATCTCCACCTGGACCTTCTGGCCCACGGAGACAACGTCATCGACGTTGTCCACGCGCTTGCCGTTGGCCAGCTTGCGCAGCTCGGAGATGTGCAGGAGGCCGTCCTTGCCCGGGGTCAGCGACACGAAGGCACCGAAGGTGGTGGTCTTGACGACCGTACCCAGGTAGCGTTCGCCGATTTCCGGGACCTGCGGGTTGGCAATGGCGTTGATGGCGGAGCGTGCTGCTTCTGCAGACGGGCCGTTGGTGGCGCCAATGTAGACCGTGCCGTCGTCCTCGATGGAGATGTCGGCGCCGGTGTCTTCCTGGATCTGGTTGATCATCTTGCCCTTGGGGCCGATGACCTCGCCGATCTTGTCCACGGGGATCTTCACGGCGATGACGCGCGGTGCGAACTCGGAGAGCTCGTCCGGGGTGTCGATGGCCGAGTTGATGACCTCCAGGATGTGCAGCCGGGCTTCGCGGGCCTGCTTCAGGGCTGCTGCCAGCACTGATGCGGGGATACCGTCGAGCTTGGTGTCCAGCTGGATGGCCGTGACGAACTCGGAGGTACCGGCAACCTTGAAGTCCATGTCGCCGAAAGCGTCTTCGGCGCCGAGGATGTCGGTCAGTGCCGCGTAGCGGGTCTGGCCGTCAACCTGGTCGGAGACCAGGCCCATGGCGATACCGGCGACGGCGGCCTTCAGGGGCACACCGGCGTTCAGCATCGAGAGGGTGGAGGCGCAGACGGAACCCATGGACGTCGAACCGTTGGAACCGAGGGCCTCGGATACCTGGCGGATGGCGTACGGGAATTCCTCGCGGGACGGCAGGACCGGCACAAGTGCACGCTCTGCCAGGGCACCGTGGCCGATTTCGCGGCGCTTGGGCGAACCCACGCGGCCGGTTTCACCGGTGGAGTACGGCGGGAAGTTGTAGTTGTGCATGTAGCGCTTGGTCTTCACCGGCGACAGCGAATCGATCTGCTGTTCCATCTTCAGCATGTTCAGCGTGGTGACACCCATGATCTGGGTCTCGCCGCGCTCGAAGATGGCGGAGCCGTGGACGCGCGGCAGGACCTCGACCTCGGCGGTGAGCTGGCGGATGTCCGTCAGGCCGCGGCCGTCGATGCGGATCTGGTCCTTGAGGATGCGCTGGCGCACAACATGCTTGGTGACCGAGCGGAATGCTGCGGACAGCTCCTTCTCGCGGCCCTCGAACTGGCCGGCCAGGGAAGCGGTGACCTCGTCCTTAAGGGCGTCAGAAGCGTTGTCGCGCTCCTGCTTGTCCGCGATCTGGAAGACAGCGGCCAGCTTGTCAGCGGCAGCGGACTCAACAGCGGCGTAGACGTCGTCCTCGTAGTCCAGGAACACGGGGAATTCGACGGTGGGCTTGGCGGCGCGGGCAGCCAGGTCCGCCTGGGCTTCGCAGAGTGCCTTGATGAACGGCTTGGCAGCCTCAAGGCCCTCGGAAACAACCTCTTCGGTGGGGGCGGTGGCGCCCTGTTCCTTGATGAGGTTCCAGGAGTTGTCGGTCGCTTCGGCTTCCACCATCATGATGGCGACGTCGTCACCGGCGATGCGGCCGGCCACCACCATGTTGAACACGGAGTTTTCCAGCTGGGAGTGCTTGGGGAAAGCAACCCACTGTGATCCGTTTTCATCGGCGACCAGGGCAACGCGGACGCCGCCGATGGGGCCGGAGAACGGCAGGCCGGAAAGCTGCGTGGACATGGAGGAGGCGTTGATGGCCACCACGTCGTAGAGCTCGTCGGGGTTGATGGCCAGGACCGTCACCACGATCTGGACCTCGTTGCGCAGGCCCTTGATGAAGGCAGGACGCAACGGGCGGTCCATCAGGCGGCAGGCCAGGATGGCTTCAGTGGACGGGCGGCCTTCGCGGCGGAAGAACGAGCCCGGGATGCGGCCGGCAGCGTACATGCGCTCTTCGACGTCGACCGTGAGCGGGAAGAAATCGAAGCCTTCACGCGGGTGCTTGCCGGCGGTGGTGGCGGACAGCAGCGCGGTGTCATCGTCGATGTAAACCATCGCTGCGCCGGCTGCCTGCTTGGCGAGGCGGCCGGTTTCAAAGCGGATTACACGCTTGCCAAAGCGGCCATTGTCAATGACTGCCTCTGAGAACTGGATTTCGGGACCCTCCAAGAGAGTCACCTCCGTTTCTGTTTTACGGAAGTCCAGCCGCATCAACCCAGCCCAGTATCTGTCTACTGGCCCTGCACCCGGTCATCGATCGAGACCCACGGGCCGGGGCTTCATCAAGGAAGCCGTTCCCGGGGATCACTACCGAGGACCGCGAATGCGTGATGCGGTTGATCCTCCTGTTTAGTTATTCATGTGAAGAAGGCGGCCCGTTCCACGGAGGAAGGGGCCGCCCCAAAGTGTGACTAGCGGCGCAGGCCGAGGCGCTCGATGAGCGAACGGTAGCGGGCGATGTCAGTCTTCTTGAGGTAGCTCAGCATGCGCTTGCGACGACCAACCATGGCCAGCAGACCGCGCTGGGTGTGGTAATCGTGCTTGTGCTCCTTCATGTGCTCAGTCAGATCCTTGATCCGCTGGGTCAGGACAGCAACCTGGACCTCAGGTGAACCGGTGTCACCTTCGCCGGTTGCGTATTCCTTGATGATGGACTGCTTTACAGCGGCGTCAAGTGCCACAATATCTCCTTGGGATGTGCCGTGAGGGCCCAGGTCAGTAATTCACTGCCGGGTCTGCCGCCATGGCTTGCCCTGGACTGCCGGACGCTGCCACAACAACAGGAACCAGCCGCCACGGACTGCAGCCGGATCCATCGTTCAGTTTACCGGCCTCTGCCTAATGTTGTCGAAACCGGCTCGAATCACCCCTGCAGCCGGTCCCGCATCGCGGCCATGCCCTGCAGGGTCTCCTGGAAACTGGTGCTCAGCGGTGACAGACCCACCCGGATGCCGTGGGGAGACCGGAAGTCGGGAATTACATCCCCGGCCCACAGCGCCTCCACCGTTGCCTTGGTGAAGTCCGGATGGTCCACGGTGATGTGGCTGCCGCGCCTGGCAGGCTCGCGGGGCGTGCCGAGTTCCGCACCCAGGGGCGCCAGCAGGGCGTCGAACACTTCCACCGCGAAGTCCGTCAGCTGTATGGATTTCTCCCGGATGGCGGCCATCGTGGCCTCCTCGATGAGGTCCAGCGTTCCACGCATCGCCAGCATGCCGAAGACCGCCGGCGTTCCGCTGAGGAATCCGCGGATGCCCGCTGCCGGCTCGTACCCGGCGGCCATCTCAAAGGCGTCCTTGCGCCCCATCCAGCCCCAAATTGGCTGGTTGAGGGACGCGAGGTGGCGCTGGTTGACGTAGGCAAAGGCGGGCGACCCGGGACCGCCGTTGAGGTACTTGTAGGTGCAGCCGGCGGCAAAGTCCACGCCGGCACTGTCCAGTCCAATCTCCACCGACCCGGCGGAGTGGCACAGGTCCCACACCACCAGCGCCCCGGCGTCGTGCACTGCCGCGGTGATGGCAGGCAGGTCGGCCAGATGGCCGGAGCGGTAGGCAACCTGGCTCAGGAGTACGACGGCGGTGCGCGGCCCCGTTGCCTCCCGCACCTGTTGAACGGTCACCCCGGCGGCTGGGTCTGCCTGGATCCAGCGGAGGGTCAGGCCTTCTTCCAGGGCGATCCCTTCCACCAGGTACCGGTCAGTGGGAAAGTTTTCGGTGTCCAGGACCAGTTCGTTGCGGTCCGGGTCGGCCACCGCGGCGAGGGCTGCACGGATCAGTTTGTAGAGCACCACCGTGGTGGAGTCGGCGATGATGGTCTGGCCGGGTGCTGCGCCGAGCACGGCCCGTCCCAGCTGGTCGCCAATGGACTGCGGCAGGTCCAGCCACTCCTCGTCCCAGCCGCGGATCAGCCGTCCGCCCCAACCTTGGGTGATGAAGCGGCTGATGTCGTCGGGGGTGCGCTTCAGCGGACGGCCCAGGGAGTTGCCGTCCAGGTATGACAGCGGGGTGTCGGTGCCGATGAAG
Source organism: Pseudarthrobacter phenanthrenivorans Sphe3 (assembly GCF_000189535.1). NCBI lineage: Bacteria > Bacillati > Actinomycetota > Actinomycetes > Micrococcales > Micrococcaceae > Pseudarthrobacter > Pseudarthrobacter phenanthrenivorans. Next base: position 1,512,281 of record NC_015145.1, on the reverse strand, counting down.
TGCTGGCGGCAGTGTGCCAGCGGGTCCTTGTTGTCCAGCTCAACTGCGCGCTGCTGCAACCATGTTTGGGCATCTTTGGTTGGTGATTGCTGGTCCATGCTCATTGCCCGATCTCCGTCCTGACGGCGAACAGCTCTGGAAAGAACGTCAGTTCCAGTGCCTTTTGCAGGAACGCGGCGCCGCTGGAACCGCCGGTCCCGGATTTCATGCCAATGGTCCGCTGGACCGTCCGCAGGTGGCGGAAGCGCCACAGCTGGAAGTTGTCCTCCAGGTCCACCAGTTCCTCGCAAGCCTCATAGGCGCCCCAGTTGCCTGCCGCGTTCTCGTAGATGTGCTTGAACAGCGGCACCAGTTCGGGAGTGTACTCGTGGGCCCTGGTCACGTCCCGCTCCAGGACGGAGGCCGGAACGTCGAATCCCTGGCGCGCGAGGTAGGCGAGGAATTCATCGTAAATACTGGGTGCCAGGAGCAGTTCCTCCAGCATGGCGTGTGCCTCCGGATCTGACTCGAACACCGGGAGCATTTTGCGGTTCTTGTTGCCGAGCACGAACTCCACAGCACGGTACTGGGCAGATTGGAAACCTGAGGAGTTGCCCAGGAAGCCGCGGAACTGGGAGTACTCGGTGGGTGTCAGGGTGGCCAGCACGGACCACTGTTCGGTGAGCGTTTTCTGGATGTGCTTCACCCGTGCGATGCCCTTGAGGGCTGATCCCAGGTCGTCTGACCTGAGCCAGGCGGCCGCGCTGCGCAGTTCATGCAGGACCAGCTTGAGCCACAGCTCGGTGGTCTGGTGCTGGATGATGAAAAGCAGTTCGTCGTGGTGTTCCGGCTTGCTGACCGGCTGCTGCGCACTCAGGAGTGTTGGCAGCTGGAGGTAGGACGCGTAACTCATCCGGGAGCTGAAGTCGCGGACAATGCCTTTGTCCAGCTTCCGGGTGTTCTTCTCGACGGACACGGTCCTGCCTTTCCCTGATGGCGCCCTTCCGGACGGTTCAGCGCCTGGCGAGCAGATCGTGGGCCTGGATGACGTCCAGGCGCATCTGTTCCACGAGTGCCTCCGGCCCACGGTAAGCCACCATGCCCCGGAGCCGGGCCACGAATTCCACGACTACTGTCTGGCCGTACAGATCGAAGTCCTCCACGGCCTCCTTGGGCCGGTCGATCACGTGGGCCTCCACCTGCCGGCTGACGCCGTCGAAGGTGGGGTTCGATCCCACGGAAATGGCCGCTGGCCACCGCTTTCCGGCCTGGTCCACGAGCCAGCCGGCATAGATCCCGTCGGCTGGAATCAGACCGCTGGCGTTGCTGGCAAGGTTTGCAGTGGGGAAGCCGAGGGCCCGGCCGCGGGCGGCACCGTGCACAACTTCGCCCCGCATACGGTGCGGCCGGCCCAGCACTGCTGCAGCCGTGGCCACGTCTCCCTCCTGGAGGACTTCGCGCACCCAGGTGGAGGAACAGCGGCGGTCCGTGCCGTCGTCGTCATGCAGGGGGTAGCCCTCGGAGCCGAACTCGCTGATGACCTGCACCTCGAAACCGAACTTGCGTCCGAGCTCCCGCATGGTTTCCAGGTCCCCTGAGTTGCCGCGGCCGAAGCGTACATCGTGGCCGATAACGACATGGCCGGCATGAAGGCAGTCCACCAGGTACTGCTCCACGAATTCCTCCGGGGTGAGGCTGGCGAGGTCCAGTGAATACTTCATGACCAGGATGGCGTCCAGGCCCAACTCCCCCAGCGCCTCCAGCTTGTCCGGCAGCCCCATGATCAGCTCAGGCGCGGATTCCGGACGGTGGACCAGGGCAGGGTGCGGATCGAAGGTGACCACAACCGCTTTGGACCGTGTGATGCGGGCCGTGCGGACCAGTTCGGACAGCACCTGCTGGTGCCCCCGGTGGACGCCGTCGAAGTTTCCGATGGTGACAACAGATGGGCCGAAGTCCGCCGGGACCTCGGACGGATCGTTCCAGATGTAGACCATCACCCTCGCCTTAACCGCTTGCAAGTACCAGTGTCCGGGCCGGTACCGGCCGCGGAACTCTCTAAGATTACCTGCATTCGGGGGCCCGCCCTGACGAAGGGGAAACCCCCGTGCGTTGCTGCTACTGCTCCGTTGGAGCGTCCGGACCTCCGCCGGGCGCAGGGCCTGAGAACAGGCGGATCAGTCCATCCACCTCCTGCGCCGCAGTGGTGGGGTGCCGGAAGTGCTGGTGCGGCCTGATGGTGTAGCGCGTCCTGCGCCCCACCCTGGCGCGCTCCAAGTAGCCGGCAGTTTCGAGGTCCTTGAGGATCTGCAGGGCAGCCCGCGTGGTGATCCCCACCCTTCCGGCGATATCGGCCACCAGGATATCGGGATCGCGTGCGACGGCGAGCAGGACGTGTCCATGGTTTGTGATGAATGTCCAGGCGGGCCGGGCCGGCCCGCCTGGACGGGGGGGAACCGGGCGGCTGGGATCGGAACTTTCAGCTGTCACGGATGCTCCCTGTGTGTAGTGCTATGGATGGTTTGACCTGCTGGGTTCCCTGCGGCGCCACAAGGGTTCCAGGGCCGCCATGTCCTCGGGTGTCGCACTCCCGAAAGGGGCTTGCGCAGGTGCCGGCAGCGGCTGCCGTCCCTGGCCCCGGGTGGCCCACAGGCTTGCGGCCACCGAGACGGAGAGGATCACTGCGATGACCGCCAGTGACACCGGGGTGGGGATGTAGTAGATGTCGATCTTCAGGAACATCTTGATGCCCACCCAGATCAGGACAAGCGCCAGGCCGGTCTTGAGGTAGATGAACCGGTGGATGAGGTCCGCCAGCAGGAAGTACATGGCACGCAGGCCCAGGATGGCGAACGCGTTGGCCGTGAACACGAGGAACACGTCGTCCGTCACCGCGAAGATGGCAGGAATGGAATCAACGGCGAAGATGATGTCCGTTGCCTCCACCAGGACCAGGACAGCGAGCAGCGGGGTGGCCAGCAGGACGCCGTCCCGCCGGATCAGGAAGCGCTGCCCATGGAAGTCGTTGGTCATGGGTACGTACCGGCGGAATAGCTTCAGCGCCCGGGACTTTGCCGGGTCCACATGGTCATTCCGGTGCCGGATCATCCGGTAACCCGTGACCAGCAGGAATGCGGCGAACAGGTACAGCACCCATCCGGCACTGGCGATGATGGCGGCACCGGCCGCGATGAAGATGCCGCGGAACACCAGTGCTCCCAGGACACCAAAAAACAGGACGCGGTGCTGGTACTCCCGCGGTACGGCGAAGTACGTGAAGATGATGGCCCAAATAAACACGTTGTCCACCGCGAGGGACTTTTCAATCAGGTAGCCGGCAAAGTATTGCTGGCCGAACTCCGCACCGTACAACTGCCACACCAGGACGCCGAAGCCAACACCAAAAGCCACCCAGACGGCGGACCACAGCGCCGCTTCCCGGACGCCGATCACATGGGCTTTGCGGTGGGCAAAGAGGTCTACGGCAAGCATCAGGACGATGAAGAGAAGGACAGCCAGCCAGCCCCACAGGGGAACATTCATCAGGAACCCACTTCCAGTCAGATTAACCAACCGGAGGTCTTTCCCGGCTCCCTCAGGAGCCTGCTTCACCGGGCCGCTCAGGGGCGGCCGGACTGACGACGAAGCATTCGGGGGATACTCCCCTCCACATGAATTAGTGAACCAGACTTCATGTGTTTAGGCAAGGACCGGCGGCGGCCGGAGCCGCATCGATCCGAGTCGAAGTGCCGGTCAGGCTGCAGCAGCCTTCGCGGCGGGCCGCCGCCGGTACAGCCACACCAGGCCCAGGATCGGCAGCAGCAGCGGGATAAAGGCGTAGCCCCGGCCAAACAGGGACCAGACGGTTTCGTGCGGGAAGGCCACGGGATCAAACACGCTCAAGGCGCCCACCACCACCACGCCGATGAGTTCCACCAGCACCGCTGCCACTGAAACTTTGAACCAGGTGCTGCCGGCCTTGGCCAGCGAGACCGTGGCCACCACGTAGACGAGGGCCGCGAAGGCGGAGAGCAGGTACGCGAGCGGAGCTTCGGAGAACTTGGTGAGGATCTGGTACCCGGCACGGGCGGACGCCGAGATGGCAAAGACGGCGTACACGGCAATGAGCAGCCGGCCCGGGCCCGTATTGCGGCTGTTGGCGGCGGTCCGGCTGTTGCCCGGGATGCGCTGGCCGGCGGCGCTGGTTGCCTGCTGGTCTTTCACGTTATGTGCTTCTTCCATTTCAATACCAGATCTGGTTCATGCGTGCCGCCATCACCAGCGCGGTGACGCCCACGGCGGCCAGGACAAAGTTGCTCCACCTGGTCCGCTCCAGGATGGACCAGTAGACGGCCGCCGGCGGCAGGAGCATGGCAGTGACGAGGTAGCCCCAGAACTCCCACGCTTCACCCGCGATAGGTTCGCCGGCAATGACCCTGACGATGGAGCCCACCAGGTAAACCAGCAGGGAAACTTCCACAGCTGCCACGGACAGGATGGTTACGTCGTTCGGAGCCTTCTTCAGGATTCCCGCCGTGAGGCAGATACCCGTGGACAGGAGCCCCACCACCAGGATGATGTAGAAATATGCGTCCACGCTCAGCCCTCCCCGACGCTGCCTGGGGTGGAGCTGCCTGGGGTGGAGTTGCCGTTGCCGGGGGCAAACACCAGCACTGGTTTGGCGAAACTGCCGGCATCAGCCAGCAGGGCCACCAGGCTTCCGTCGGGCGCGAAAGCGGCTGCCGGGTGCTCGGCAGTGGCAGCTTCGGCGCTTCCCGTGGCAGCGCCGGCAGCAATGCGGCGGCCGAAGGAAATTTCAGTGGTTTCCTCGGCGGTGAGCTCGCGGTTGGGCATCAGCGCCCGGGCGGCCTGGGACATTTCCAGGACATTGAGTTCCTCGGCCAGTTGTTCGAGCGTTCGCGCCTGTTCCAGGGAGTAGGGGCCCACGTGCGTCCTCCGCAGCGCGGTAAGGTGCCCACCAACCCCCAGCGCATTGCCCAGGTCCCGGGCCAGGGCGCGGATGTAGGTGCCGGAGGAACATTCAACGGTGACCTCCACATCCACGGTGTCCGTTTCAGGATTCCGCCGGATGGCGTGCACTTCGAAGCGGTGGATGGTGACTGGACGGGCGGCCAGGGTAACGTCCTCACCCGACCGGACGCGCGCATAGGCACGCTCACCGTTGACCTTGATGGCGCTGACGCTGCTGGGCACCTGCTGGATGTTGCCGGTCAACGCCGCAACGCCGTCGTGGATCGCCTGCTCACTGACCCCTGAAGTGCCGGCCGTGGCAGTGACTTCACCTTCGGCGTCGTCCGTTACGGTCGACTGGCCCAAGCGGATAGTGGCGGTGTAGGTCTTGGAGGTTCCCACGATGTAGGTGAGCAGGCGGGTGGCCTTGTTGATGCCCACCACCAGCACCCCGGTGGCCATGGGATCGAGGGTGCCCGCATGCCCTACTTTCCGGGTCCCTGCGAGGCGCCGCATCCGGCCAACCACATCATGGCTGGTCCATCCCTGCGGCTTGTCCACTATCACCAGTCCAGAAAGCACGCCTCCCAGTATATCGGCGCTGGTTGACGCGCCGGCGCACACGTGGGACCGGGGCCCTGCAGCAGCCCCGGCGCCAGGGCCGGGCGGCAACCCTTGCGCCAGCTAGGATGGCAGGCATGCCCGAGCTTGCCGCCCATGCCCGCGATGTGCCCGTCAACCAGATCCGCGAGATTACCGAGGCCGCGTGGCGGACTCCCGGCGCCCTGGTGCTCAGCATCGGCGAGCCCGGCTTCCCCCTCCCCCGTCACGTCCTGGACGCAGGCATGGCGTGCCTGGACCGGGACGAGACCAACTACACGCCCAACGCGGGCATCCCGGGGCTGCGCGAAGCTTTCGCTGCCCGCTTCCGGGAGCAGCAAGGCATTGATATTGCCGCTGACCGGGTCTACGTGGTGGACGGGGCGCAACAGGGCCTGCACTTCGCCATGAGCCTGCTGCTCTCCCCCGGTGACGAAATTCTGGTTCCCAATCCGGGCTACCCCACGTTTGCCATGACCAGCCGGCTCCTGAATGCCGTTCCCGTGGGCTATCCGCTGTACCCGGACCACGGTTTCCAGCCCAGGCCCGGCGACATCGAGGCGCTGGTCACGGACCGGACCCGGGTGCTGGTCCTGAACTCCCCCTCCAACCCGCTCGGCGCCGTACTTGCCGAAGACCTGACCCGCGACCTGATGGACCTGGCCCGCCGGCATGATCTGTGGGTCATCTCGGACGAATGCTACGAGGCGTTCACCTACGACGTGCCGCACGTCAGCCCCGCCAGGTTCGACGGCGGCACTCCCGATGACTCCCGCGTTTTCACGTCGCTGACCCTTTCCAAGACTTACGGGCTCACCGGGCTGCGGATCGGCGCGCTGATCTGCCCGCCCGGGATCAAGCAGGAGATGGACAACGTGATGGAGTCGATCGTCTCCTGCGTGGCGTCGCCTTCGCAATACGCCGCACTCGCTGCCCTGACCGGGCCGCAGGACTACGTGGAGCACGCCCACCGGCACTACCGGGCCAACCGGGACGCGGCGTCGGCGGTCCTCGATGCCAAGGGAATCCCTTACCTGAAGGCGCAAGGGGCCTTCTATTTGTGGGCGGATGTCTCCCATGCCACCGGAGGGGACGTCCGAAGTTGGGTACGCCGCTTCCTCGCCGACTCGGGCGTCGCCCTGGCGCCGGGGACCGCGTTCGGTTCCATCGGCGAGGGCTGGGTCAGGGTGGCGCTCTGCGGAAAGCAGGATGACCTGGTTGAGGGCCTGAACCGGCTGCCCGGCCGTCACGGTTGAGAGGTCCCTGACCAGCACAAAGGGAACTAGCGGCGGGTCCCGGAAAGTGCCCCGTCCAGCCAGGAACGCAGTACGTTTGCCGGCGCTGCGCCGGCCTGGCGGGCTACCACCTTGCCGTCCACAATGACCATCAGGGTGGGAATCGCCTGCACGTCGAACCTCCGCGACAGGGCCGGCGACTTGTCCACGTCCACCTTGACCAGTTTGATCCGACCTGGCCGCTCCCTGGCCAGCGTGTCCAGCACTGGACTCACCATGCGGCAGGGACCGCACCAGGCGGCCCAGAAGTCCACCAGCACTGGAACGGGCGACTGCTCGGCCACGGCGGCAAAATCAGCATCACCCGCAGCGACGATCCACGGCAGCCCGGCTTTGCAGCTGCCGCACCGCGGCCTGCCGGCAGCCTGTGCGGGCACCCGGTTGGTCTTCCCGCAGGCGGGGCAGCTGATAAGTGCAGGTTCCATTCCTAGTATTCCTTTCTGCCCTCAAAGGCGCCCCAGGCTTGGAAGGGCGCGTCCGACGACGCGATGTCGCCTCGGGTGACGGGCAGGAGTTCCGGCCGGGTCCCCTCGAAGTAGTCATAGAAGACGGCGTCGTCGAAGCCGGCGGCGGCGGCCCCGTGGCGGTCGGCCGCGAAATACACGCGGTCGATCCTTGCCCAAAGTGCGGAGGCAAGGCAAAGCGGGCAGGGCTCGCAGCTCGCGTACAGCACCGCCCCGTGAAGGTCGTAATTTGCCGTGGCTGCCGCCGCGGCACGGATGGCCACCACCTCGGCGTGGGCCGTGGGATCGTTGTCCCGGGTGACGCGGTTGACCCCTTCGTGCACGCGCCCGTCCGGCGTCACCACCAGTGCCCCGAACGGTCCGCCCCCTTCACTGACGTTCCTGGTGGCCAGTTCCACGGCCTGCTCCAGGTATTTGGCGGTGAGGGTGGTGTCGTTCGGCTGCGTCATAGCTAGATCCTAGCCATTCGATGCGGGATTAGGGGATGAAACAGGGGGCCTGATTAGGGGCTGGCTACCGACGACACGTGCGCCATGGCGGGCGTAGGCTGACGCCGGGGGTTCTCCTGTCCGCCTCTCCGTGAGGCTGCATATCCCGGCCCAGATTGGGCACAACCCCGGAGTATTCAATGAAGAAGAACATAACCATCATCGCCTGCTTGGCGGCTGTTGCCGCCCTCGCACCGGCGGCCCCCTCGTGGGGACACGGCCCCGCTCCGCAGCCGGAACCGGACGTCCTGGCCGAGGGTCTCGTCTCGCCACTCCACCTGGCTATTGGAACAACCAAATCCGTCTACGTAACCCAGGACTTCGCGGGCACGCTTAGCCGCGTCAACCGGGACAAGACCGTGGAAACCGTGTACCAGGCACCCCAAGGCTGGGGTGTTGCCGGTGTGGAAACGCGCGGCGCCACCACCTTTTTCCTAGAAACCAAGGGAGCGGGCCAAGGTGATCCGGCCGCTTTGGGCGGGTACCTGAAGTCCATCAATCCAAGGGGCGCTGCCAGGACCATAGCGGACCTGGCGGAACACGAGCGAAGCACCAACCCCGACGCCGGCCAGCATTATGGCTTTGCGCCTGGGACGAGCGAACAATGCCTCACGGAAGCCGCAGCCGTCCCGCAGGCTCCCCCTGGCCAGTACACAGGAGCGCTGGATTCCAATCCCTACGCTGCATACGTCCAGGGAAACAGGGCCTATGTGGCTGACGCCGGGGCAAATGCAATCCTCAAGGTCAGCGTCAATTCGGGCGCAGTCGCCACCCTGGCCGTCCTGCCGCCGAGGCCCGCGGTGCTTACGGCAGATGCCGCGGATGCCTTGGGCGCACCAAGTTGTGCAGGGTTTGAGTACGCGTTCGAGCCTGTCCCCACGGATGTTGAAATGGGGCCGGACGGCTGGCTCTACGTGTCTTCCCTGCCGGGAGGACCGGAGGTTCCTGCGCTCGGTGACCGCGGCGCCATCTTCAAGGTAAGCCCGTGGACGGGCGAGGTGAAACTCTGGGTTGAATACATCCTCAGCCCCACCGGCCTTGCCGTGGCGAACAACGGCGATGTGTACGTGGCTTCGCTCTTTGGTAACCAGATCCTGAAGTTCCACGGGTGGAAGGGACATCGCACCGAGTTCCTGGCAGTCGGGGCGCCGGCAGACGTCGAAATCCACGGCCGGACGCTCTACGCCACAGCGGACGCCCTGGGCGGTCCCCCGCCCGGCCCCGGCGCCGCCCCCTCTGGCCCACCGCAGGGCAAAGTGGTGAAGGCCGACCTCCGGTAGAGGCCGGAAACGTTTCCTGGGAAGCAGAAGGCCCGGACTGCATCTGCGGTCCGGGCCTTCTGCTGTGCCGGCTTTGATGCCGCACCGGCTGTTTATATGTCGCCGTTTACTTGTTGCCGTCTTCGTCGAGTTCCTCGTCGTCGCTGAGGTCAAAGTCCTCTTCGTCGAAGTCGTCCTCGTCGATGTCCACGTCGGCCGACGCGTCGCTCTTGTAGGGATCGGCGTCGCCGGCATGCTTTGCCTGGGCCGCCAGGGCGGCCACCTCAGCGTCGCGCTTCTTGGCTTCCCTCAGCAGCTCCTCAAGATTGGAGGCAACCTGGGGAATCTGGTCGGCCACAAATTCGAGGCTGGGAGTCAACCGGACGGTGATGTTCCGGCCAACCTCCTGCCGAAGCACCCCCTTGGCCTTCTCAAGTCCCTTGGCGGCGTCGGCCTGGACAGCCTGGTCGCCAAAGACGGTGTAGTAGACGGTGGCATGTTGCAGGTCATTGGTCACTCGGGCATCAGTAACGGTGATGCCCTCCAACCGCGGATCCTTAACCTTCCGGCCCAGGGCCTCAGCAACAACAACCTTAATCCGCTGCGCCAACTTGGCAGCACGTGCCGGATCAGCCATGAACAACTCCTAAAAAAATTTGGAACGTACGACGGCGTGTTGCAGCTGACGTACCCACGTTCGATTGATGCCACGCACTCTGGGCGGGCCTAAGACGGACCCACGTTGGGATTTTTCCGGCGGCCTGGGAGTGGCATCGGGCCTGCCGAAGCTGGGTGGCCGACGTCGTAAGACGTTGGCCACCCAGCGAAGGGGCGGGGCCGCCGGAAAAATCCCAACGACCCCGCACCCTTTAAGGCTGGAACAGCCTAGACGCGCGGCTTCTCACGCATCTCGAAGGTCTCGATGATGTCGCCTTCGTTGATGTCGTTGTAAGAGCCGAGGCCGATACCACACTCGAAGTCCGTGCGGACCTCGGTGGCGTCGTCCTTGAAGCGCTTGAGCGTCTCAACGGTGAGGTTGTCACCGATGATCTTGCCGTCGCGGCTGATGCGTGCCTTGGAGTTACGGCGGATGACGCCCGAGCGGACGATCGAGCCGGCGATGTTTCCGAACTTGGAGGAGCGGAAGACTTCGCGGACCTCGGCGGTACCCAGCTGGACCTCTTCGTATTCCGGCTTGAGCATGCCCTTGAGCGCCATCTCGATGTCATCGATCGCGGAGTAGATGACGGAGTAGAAGCGCATGTCCACGCCCTCGCGGTCTGCCAGTTCGGCAACCCGCTCGGCAGGCTTGACGTTGAAGCCGATGATGACGGCGCTGTCCACTGTTGCCAGGTTGACGTCGTTCTGCGTGATGGCACCCACACCGCGGTGGATGACGCGCAGCTGCACGCCTTCGCCGACGTCGATCTTGAGCAGGGCGTCCTCGAGGGCTTCCACGGCACCGGACACGTCACCCTTGAGGATGAGGTTGAGGGTGTCGATCTTGCCTTCGGCCACTGCCTGGTCGAAGTCTTCGAGGCTGATGCGCTTGCGGCGCTTGGCCAGGGCGGCGTTGCGGTCGGCTGCTTCACGCTTCTCGGCGATCTGGCGGGCGGTGCGCTCGTCAGCGGTCACGAAGAAGGTGTCGCCTGCACGCGGGACGTTGGACAGACCCAGCACCTGGACGGGGCGGGACGGGCCTGCCTCGGTCAGTGCGCTGCCGTCGTCGTCGAACATCGCACGGACGCGGCCGTGGGCCGTGCCTGCAACGATGGTGTCGCCGACACGCAGCGTACCGGACTGCACCAGGACGGTGGCCACGGAACCGCGGCCCTTGTCCAGGTTGGCTTCGATGGCGATGCCGCGGGCGTCCTTGTTCGGGTTGGCGCGCATGTCCAGGGCGGCGTCTGCTGTGAGCAGGACTGCCTCGAGCAGCTCGTCGATGTTGAGGTTCTGGCGGGCAGAGACCTCCACGAACATGGTGTCGCCACCGTATTCCTCGGGAACCAGGCCGTACTCGGTCAGCTGGCCGCGGACCTTGTCCGGGTTGGCGCCTTCCTTGTCGATCTTGTTCACGGCCACCACGATGGGCACGTTTGCCGCCTGGGCGTGGTTGAGCGCCTCAACGGTCTGGGGCATCACGCCGTCGTCCGCTGCGACCACCAGGATGGCGATGTCGGTGACCTTCGCACCACGGGCACGCATGGCGGTGAACGCCTCGTGGCCCGGGGTATCGATGAAGGTGATCTTCCGGTCATTGCCCTCATGGTTGTGCGTGACCTGGTAGGCACCGATGTGCTGGGTGATGCCGCCGTGCTCGCCCGCCATGACGTCGGACTTGCGGATGGCATCGAGCAGTCGGGTCTTACCGTGGTCCACGTGGCCCATGACGGTGACGACCGGAGGACGTGCCTCAAGGTCTTCGTCGCCTTCGGCTTCAAGCTCGGCGTCGAAGTCGATGTCGAAGGTGGAGAGCAGCTCGCGCTCCTCGTCCTCCGGCGACACAACCTGGAGCTTGTAGCCAAGCTCCTCGCCCAGCAGTGCGAAGGTTTCCTCGTCCAGCGACTGGGTTGCGGTTGCCATTTCACCGAGGTGGAACAGTACCGTCACCAGTGCGGCGGGGTTCGCCTCGATCTTGTCGGCGAAGTCCGTGATGGACGAGCCACGGCGCAGCCGGATCACAGTGTTGCCGTCGCCGCGGGGTACGCTCACGCCACCCAGCGACGGTGCGCTCATCTGCTCAAGTTCCTGGCGCTTTGCGCGCTTCGACTTGCGCTGCTTGCCGCGGCCTGCGCCGCCCTTGCCGAAGGCACCCTGGGTGCCGCCGCGTCCGCGGCCGCCCTTGCCAAAGCCACCGCCGGCGGGAGCACCGCCGCCGCCACCGGGACCACCGGTGCCGGGAGCGCCACCGGGGCGTCCGGGACCGCGGCCGCCGCCACCGGGACGTCCTGCACCTGCGGGTGCGGGACGCTCAGTGCGGTTGGGCATCATGCCTGGAGTAGGACGGTTTCCGCCGGCGCCACCGGGACGCGGTGCACCCGGGCGGGGACCACCGGCACCGGCTGCGGGACGGGGGCCGCCTGCACCGGCTGCGGGACGCGGACCACCGGGACGGGGACCACCCGCACCGGCTGCGGGACGCGGACCACCGGGACGGTCGCCGTCGGTGCGGCTTCCACCCGGACGGGGCATGCCCTGGGACGTGGCGAACGGGTTGTTGCCGGGACGGGGAGCACGCTCGCCGTCCCCGCCGCGGCCGCGGGGCATGCCCTGGGACGTGGCGAAGGGGTTGTTGCCCGGGCGGGGACCGCCGGGGCGGGGAGCTGAGCCACCCTGTGATCCGCCGGAGCGGGTGGGTGCTGCAGGGGTTTCAGCTTTGGGGGCCGGCCGTGCGCCGGGCTTTGCGCCCGTGGACGGAGCGGCGGGTGCTGCGGGACGGCTGGCGGCAGGTGCCACCGGTGCCGATGCCGCGGGCTGGGCTGGTGCCGCCGGAGCAGCCTGTGCCGGCGCAGCTGCCTGGGCAGCCGGTGCTGCCGGAGCGGCGGGTGCCGGTGCCTCGGACTTGGCCGCGGGCGCCTTGGGTGCAGCCGGGCCGGGAGCCGGGGTTGAAGGACGTGCTTCTGCCGACGGGGCGGGCGCCTTGGGCGCGGCGGCCGGAGCTGATGCCTTGGCGGCAGCGTCGGGGAAGGCATTGCGCAGCTTGCGCACTACCGGGGCCTCAATGGTTGAAGAGGCGGAGCGAACGAATTCGCCCAGTTCCTGCAGTTTTGTCACTGCATCTTTGGAAGTAATACCGAGCTCTTTCGCAAGCTCGTGTACGCGGACCTTGGCCACATTTCTCCTGTCTCGGTCCGCACCGAGCCAGGCACGAACCGTCTACTTCTTACTGCGGGCCCCAGCCGCGTTTACTGCGGAAGGGCCCATTGCAGAGCGCAACAAAGTTGTCATCGTTACGCACTCATCGCTGGGAACTCATCGGGTTTCCATCAGATTTCTGACCCGCTTTCAGGTTGGACGGTTGGTGTTGCAGTTGCCGGAACGCCTGCAACGTTCGGGCCTGACTTGATCCGGCGTTCGACGGCGTCAGTTCCGGTTGCGCCGCCGAGGGCGCGCCCGAATGCTCGCCGCTTGATCGCCAGAGCCAGGCACGATTCGCTGGGATGCAGCCATGCACCCCGGCCAGCCATCCGGCGTCGTTCATCCACAAGGACAGCGCTTGATCCGCTGCCTTCGGCGACGAGCCGGAGTAACTCAGACCGCAGGCCCTTCTTTCGGCATCCGATGCAGGTACGCTCCGGTTGATTCCCGCTTGATGCTGGCACGGTCATCTTCCTGACGTTCATATCTGCTGGCCATTGGACAGGCCTCCTCCGCTGTTCACCGGGCCTCCGCGAAGGGAGCTCCGATGGGAACGGAAGGGGCACGCCCGAGGCGCACGGCTGCCGGCTGTTAGGCGCGGTCTTTTCTATTCTAGCCCCTCCCGGCCGTTCTGCCCGAAACTTCGCAGGCGTTTCCGGCTTCGGGAGGCAGCCCGAGAGCGCTAGTTGTCGCGGCCGGCAGCGGCGTCGGACACAATATCGATCCGCCAGCCGGTGAGCTTGGCAGCCAGACGGGCGTTCTGGCCCTCTTTGCCGATGGCCAGGGAGAGCTGGTAGTCCGGAACCACCACGCGGGCGGAGCGGGTTGCTTCATCGGTAATGGTGACCGAATTCACGCGCGACGGCGACAGCGCACTGGCAATGAAGGTGGCCGGATTCTCGCTGAAGTCGACAATGTCGATCTTTTCGTCGTTGAGCTCAGTCATCACGGCCCGGACGCGCGAGCCCATTTCGCCGATGCAGGCACCCTTGGCGTTGATGCCGGGGACGTTTGCCTTCACTGCGATCTTGGTGCGGTGCCCTGCCTCCCGGGCCAGCGCAACGATCTCCACCGAGCGGTCGGCGATCTCCGGGACCTCGAGTTCAAAGAGCTTCCGGACGAGGCCGGGGTGGGACCTGGACAGCGTGACGGACGGACCCTTGGAACCGCGGTGGACGTCGATGACGAGGGCGCGGAGCCGGTTGCCATGGATGTACTTTTCGCCGGGAACCTGCTCGGGCGGCGGCAGCAGTGCTTCCACGGAGCCCAGGTTGACCTGGATCATGTGCGGGTTGTTGCCCTGCTGGATGGTGCCGGACACCAGTTCACCTTCGCGGCCCTTGAACTCGCCCAGGACGTTGTCGTCTTCGACGTCGCGCAGGCGCTGCAGGATGATCTGCCGGGCGGTGCTGGCGGCGATCCGGCCGAACCCCTCGGGGGTGTGCTCGAACTCACCGATGGGGGCGCCGTCGTCGTCAATCTCGACAGCCCAGATAGTCACGTGGCCGCTCTTGCGGTCCAGCTCCGCGCGGGCCTTCTCGAAGGCGCCGGGCGACTTGTGGTAGGCCACCAGGAGCGCCTGCTCGATGGTGGGGATCAGGAGGTCCAGCGGGATTTCACGCTCACGCTCCAGAAGTCTCAGTGCGCTCATGTCAATATCCATTAGGCCTCCTCAGAAGGTCCATTGTGTCCAGGTTCCAGACCATCCTCGGGGAGGTGGCTGAATTCGATCTCGACTTTTCCGTTGCGGATCCTGTCGAAAGGAAGTTTTACGGGGTCGCCCTGCCTGGGCTTCATGCCCTTCTTGACGGCGATCTCCGGGACGATGGTGACGCCGGCGTCATCCACTGCCTGGATCCGGCCCGTGACGTTGTCGCCCTGGAGCACGTTGACCTTGACCAGGCGGCCCTTGGCCCGGTGCCAGTGACGGGGTTCCGTCAGGGGACGCCCGACCCCGGGAGAGGACACTTCAAGGTCGTAGGGGCGTCCGTCGTCGCCGGGATCATTGTCCAGCACGTCCGAGAGGACCTTGGAGATGTCCGCGATGACGTCCAGGCCCACGCCGCCGGTTTCCTCCTGCGGCAGGTCCACTACAACGTGGACCACACGGTGGGACCCTGCCACGATGGCCACGTCCTCCAGGTACAGGCGGTTCGCCTGGACCGCGGGTTCGAGGAGCGCGCGGAGCCGGGCCGCTTCCGGGTTGCCTGATGAAGCCGTGGCTTCTGCATTGCTCACCATGCCGGCCGCCTCCCTATAGATGATGTGGTGTTTACTAGCGTAGCTATTTTAGCCGTCCGGTGGGACGGTGAATCCCCGCAGGCGTGACACCATGGTCTGTTGTGAAAGACGACAATCGGGAAAACCGCCCCATCCTGCGCTATTTCCGGTACGCCGTTATCTCCTTCACACTCTTCCTGGTCCTCAGCCTCGGCTTCACCCTGATCCCTGCCGAGCCTCCTGCCCCCGCGGATCCGCCCTTTTCAGAGCAGGCACGGCGGGCTGCCCTGGCGGACTCGCTGGACCTGCTTGCAGCGGCCCGGCAGACCGCCGAGGCAGCCGGGGCGGACACGGCCGCAAGCCCCGCCGCGGACGCGACTGTGACTTTGCTGACCCTGCAGGCACGTGCCCTCGTTTCGCCGTCGGAATCCTCCCTGCCGGACGCTGCGACGGCGCCGGCCTCTTCCCTGTCCTCCCCGTCCGCGGCCTCTGAAGGAACCGCGCCCGCACCTGAACCAACCACGGCGGCCACCCCCGCGGACCTCGCTGCCGCCCTCTCGACCAGCGGCCTGCAGCGGCTCAGGGACGCGGAAACAGCCGACGGCGGCATGGCACGGCTTCTGGCGGGGGCGGGCACTGCGCAGCTGCTCGCCGCCGGGAAACTCGCAGCGGCCAGCGGCGTTGCCCTGGAGACACTCCCCCATGCTGCCGCGGCGGCACCCGGCGGCAGCACCGCCGTCGGCTCCCCTGCCTCCACGCCCGGCCCCACCCCCTCCGACTGCCCCTCGCCCCACCCTGTGCCGACAGGACTTCCGGCAACGGGAAGCCCCGCTCCGGCTGCGGCTCCGGCTACTGACGGGGACGCCCCAGCGTCCGCCAGGCCGGCGCTACCAGCACTGCAGGCATCAGCCCTCGGGGCGGCGCTGTCCGCGGCAGGGGCGGCGGAGCATCAGGGCGTCTACGCCTACCAGGCAGCCCTTCCACGGCTTGCCCCCGACCAGACCCTGATCGCGCAAGGCTTCCTTGAACAGCACCAGGAGCTTGCCTCCGAAGCGGCGGCGCATGCCCGTGCGGCATGCCTTGAACCGGCCACCCAACAGCCGGGATACGTCCTTGATCCCGGTTTCCTTGCGGCGCCGGCCGCCGGGCTGGCGGCCCTGGAGCTTGCGGCCTTGCCGGTGTACGGGGATCTTGTGGCGCACGCTGATAGCGACGTCCGGAAGTGGGCCATCGCTGCCCTCCAGTCCACTGCCCGCCGCGCAGTGCAGTGGGGAGGCGACCCGGGCCCGGTTCCCGGCATCGCCCTGGACCCGGAGCAGCTGCCTGGCCTTTCCGCCGCTCCCACCGCCTCCCCTGCCCCTAAGGTGGCCCCCGGAGGCTTCTGATGGTTTGCTGAAGGCATGGATGCATTTGAACCGCCGCAGCCGTCCGGAGCCGATCCGCAGGGCCGCGGGCTCCAGCGCCACCTGGAAACCGAGCCGCATGGCAACGACATCGCGCAGCGGCTGAACTGGCTGCGCGCGGGTGTCCTCGGCGCCAATGACGGGATCGTCTCCGTCGCCGCCATCGTGGTGGGCGTTGCCGGCGCCACGGCCGAATCCGGCCCCATCCTTGCTGCAGGGGCCGCCGGCCTGGTGGGCGGTGCCGTGTCCATGGCACTGGGTGAGTACGTCTCCGTGAGCAGCCAAAGCGACAGCCAGCGCGCGCTGATCGAAAAGGAACGCCGGGAACTGGCCGAGGAACCTGAGGAGGAACTGGCCGAACTGACTGCCATCTACCTCGCCAAGGGCCTCACCCCGGAAACGGCCGGGAAGGTGGCTGAGGAACTTACTGCCCACGATGCCCTGGCCGCGCACCTCTCCGCTGAACTCAATATCGACGAGACAGACATCGTCAGCCCCTGGCATGCCGCCTTCGCATCCGCCGTGGCGTTCATCATCGGGGCCATCCTCCCCATGCTGGCGATCCTGCTCCCACCCCCGGAGATCCGGGTTCCGGTCACCTTCGCCATGGTCCTGGTGGCACTGGCACTGACGGGCGGCCTGGGGGCATGGATCGGGGGCGGATCAAAGACCAGGGCCGCGCTGCGCGTGGTGGTGGGCGGTGCCCTGGCTTTGGCCGCAACGTTCAGCATCGGCACCCTGCTCGGGGCCACGGGAGTGGTCTAAGGCTGCGCCGAAATGGCGGGGTGACTGCGACGGAAACTGCGGCGCCCCCGCAGGCCGGCCGTCCCTTGCACGTACGCTTGGGACTGATGAACCAGCCAGCAGCACTCCCCATCCCGCCGGACCTGGCTGCACGCTATGGACGCAGCCGTGAAGGCCGCGACTGGCTGGCATCCCTGCCCGGCATCGCCGGCAGTCTCCTGGAGAAGTGGCGCCTTGTTTCCGACCTCCCTCCCGGATCCCTGCCATGGAACGGCCATGGGGCGATCGTCCTGCCGGTGTGCCGGGAGTACGGCTCCCCCGCCGTCCTGAAAATTGCCTTTCCGCACGATGAGGCGAGGCGTGAGCACCATGCGCTGGCACTGTGGCAGGGTCGGGGCGCCGTCGCCTTGCTTGATTCGGATCCGGACACCTGTTCCATGCTCCTGGAAAGGCTCGACGCCGGGCGCCCGCTCTCCGGCGTCCCCATGGCTGACGCCGTAGTGGTGTGGGGAGGGCTGGTCCCGCAATTGGGACTGGTGCCTGATGACCGCCGCCAGTGGCGGGAATTCGAGCACGTTGCCGCCCGCGCGGAGCAGTGGAGCGATGACCTTCCCGCGGACTGGGAACAGCTTGGCCGCCCTTTTCCCCGGTGGCTGCTGGAAGCGGCGCTCGAAGTCTGCCAGACCCGCGGGGCGGTGGGACGGCGCTCTGCCCGGGACGTCCTGGTGCACACGGACCTGCACTTCCTCAACATCCTGGCCCGGCCGGATGCACCCGCCGGCGAAGCCACGTCCCCTGCAGGGTATGCCGCCATCGATCCACAGCCCATGATCGGCGAAGCGGAATTCGCCGTAGCCCCGCTGTTGTGGAACCGCCTGCAGGACCTGCCCCTGAACCATCCCGAGTCCGGGCTGCGGCAACGCTGCGCGGAATTCAGTTCGGCGGCCGGGCTCGATCCCGAGGCGGCCCGGCAGTGGGCCGTGGTGCGGGAAGTGGCAAACGCCTTGGCGTACGCGGGAAAGCCGGGCCACCGGGGCGACCTGGCACGTTCCCTCTGGGTGGCAAGTACCCTGGCCGGCCGCACCCTGGATGGATTGCCCCCGGCGCATGCGTTGCCGGAACCCGGCCAGGCCGCCCTCGAAGGGTGAGTTAACCTGCCCGTACAGCTGTGAGGGCGCTGGCCACGGCGTCCACTGCCGTCCGGACGTCCTCCCCCGCAGTCTGCCAGTTGCTGACGGACACCCTCAGGATGTCCCGGTCCCGCCAGCGTGAACCGGACATCCATACCTTGCCGTCCCCGATGATCCTTGCTGTCACTGCGCGGGTTGTGGCGTCGTCGCCGAAGGCAACGGACACCTGGGCGTAGCCGACGTCGTTCAGCACCTCCACTCCGTCCAGCCCGGCCAGTCCGGCGGCGATGTCCGAGGCGGCAGCGGCCATTCCCCTGACTTGCGCGGCCACTCCCTCCCGGCCCAGGCTCTTCAAGGCGGCCCACACGGGCACGCCGCGTGCACGGCGGGACAGCTCCGGGACTTTCTCGAACGGGTCGCCCGGGCCTTCGGCATCCTGGATGAGGTAGCTGGTATGCAGGCCCATGGCTGAGCGGAGGGCGGAAGCGTCCCGGACAATGGCGATGCCGCAGTCGTAAGGCACGTTGAGGGTCTTGTGGGCGTCAGTGCCCCAGGAGTCGGCGTCCTCATATCCCCGGGTCAGGCGGCGCAGCTCGGGGGCTGCTGCCGCCCACAGCCCAAAGGCGCCATCCACATGCACCCACGCTCCGTGTTGTCGGGCGATCCGGATGGCCTCGGGAAACGGATCGAACGCGCCGGAATGCAGGTTTCCGGCCTGCAGGCAGACCAGCGCAGGTCCGGATCCGTCTGCCAGGGCTGCCTCCAGGGCTTCCGGGACCAGGCGCCCCTGGCCGTCGGCGTCAACCACTGTGGGCTGCCCCAGGCCGAGATAGCGCAGCCCAAGGTCCACGGTGTCGTGCCGTTCCTTCCCCACGAAGCAGCGGATGCGCGGCGCCCCGAAGAGACCATCCCGGTCCAGGTCCCAGCCGGCGTCAGCCAGGAGGCGCCACCTCGCTGCAGCCATTCCCGTGAAGTTCGCCATGGTGGCGCCGGTGACAAAGCCCACATCGGAACCCGGCGGGAGTCCCAGCAGCTCAAGGAGCCAGTTGCCGGCGCATTCCTCGATGGCGGCCATGGCTGGCGTGGCGTAGCGCAGCCCGGAATTCTGGTCCCAGGAGCTCACCAGCCAGTCCGAGGCAAGGGCAGCGGGCAGCGTCCCTCCGATGACCCAGCCAAAGAACCGGCCGGAGGGCATCGCCATCAGGCCCGGTTCTGCCGCCCGGGCCAGGAAATCCACCACCTCCTCGGCCGGCATTCCGTCCTGCGGCAAGGGTCCGCCGAAGATTCCGGTGAGGTCATGGGCAGGCACCGCGGGACCCACCCGCCGGGTGGAAAGGCTGTTTAGCCAAGCTGCCGAGTGGCGGGCTGCCGCTGCCAAAGCGGGGCCGTACTGGTCGTCGCCGTGTGACATAACTGCATGCTACGCCTCACTTCAGGCAGCGACGAGGCCGGACAGTTGCGTACCGTCAGGCGAAGTTTTCCTGCCACACGTCGTAGCCCAGCTTCATGATGAGGGCGGACACCACCAGCAGGAAGACCACCCGGACGAAGCGGCTTCCCTGCTTCACGGCCGTCCGCGCCCCCAGGTAGCCGCCGGCCATGTTGGCTGCACCCAGGAGCAGGCCCAGTCCCCACAGGAGCGACCCGTGCGGCAGGAAGAACAGCAGTGCGCCCGCATTGGTGGCCATGTTCACGATCTTCGCTTTGGCGCTGGCTTCCAGGAAGGCATAGCCCATGGCCGAGACCAGGGCAATCACCAGGAAGGAGCCGGTGCCCGGCCCGATGAGGCCGTCATAAAAGCCAATGACGGCGCCGATCAGGCAGGCCACCACATAGTGCTTGTGTCCGTCGTGGCGCAACACGGTGATGCCGCCGACGTCCGGTTTCAGCGCCGTGAAAAGCGCGACGGCGACCAGTGCCGTGACGATGATGGGCTTGAACACGCTCGCCGGCAGCGAGGCCGCCAGGACGGCGCCGCCGAAGCTGCCCGCCAAGGCGATGACGGCCATGGGCAGCGCCGTCCGAAGATCGGGCCCCACGCGCCGGTAGTACGTGGCAGCGCTCGTGGCGGTGCCGAAAATCGAGCCCATCTTGTTGGTGGCCAACGCCTGGACCGGGGTGATGCCGGGGACGAGCAACAGGGCGGGGAGCTGGATCAGCCCGCCCCCGCCCACTACTGCGTCCACCCAGCCGGCTGCGAAGCCGGCCAGCACGATCAACAGGAGAGTGGCCAGCCCGAGCGATTCGAGTCCGGACTCCACCGGCGCCTCAGCTGGCGCGGACGGCGTTGACTACGTAGTCAACAGCCTTGTCCACCGCCACGTTCTCGGCTTCGCCGCTGCGGCGGTCCTTGATCTCCACCACGCCGTCCACCAGCCCGCGGCCCACCGCCAGGATGGTGGGAACGCCCACCAGTTCGGCGTCGCCAAACTTGACGCCAGGCGACACCTTGGGCCGGTCATCCAGCAGGACGTCAAGGCCGGCTGCTTCAAGTTCCGCTGCCAGCCGCTCGGCGGTGGCAAAGATTTCTTCGCCCTTGCCCACGGCCACCACGTGGACGTCTGCCGGCGCAACAGCGCGCGGCCACACCAGGCCCCTGGCGTCGTGGTTCGACTCTGCCAGTGCTGCAACAGCCCTGGTGACGCCCACGCCGTAGGAGCCCATCGTGACGGTGACCTGCTTGCCGTTCTGGTCCAGCACCTTCAGCTCCAGGGCCTCGGCGTACTTGCGGCCCAGCTGGAAGATGTGGCCCATCTCGATGCCACGGGCGATCTCCAGGGGACCCGAGCCGTCCGGCGCCGGATCGCCCTCGCGGACCTCGGTGCACTCGATGACTCCGTCCCAGGTAAAGTCGCGGCCTGCCACCAGCCCGTACACATGCTTGCCGGCCTCGTTGGCCCCCGTGATCCAGGCCGTCCCGCGGACCACGCGCGGGTCCACCAGGTACAAGAGCTTCGTTGCGCTTTCGGCGCCCAGCAGCGATTCGTCCAGGGACATGCCCGGGCCGAGGTAGCCCTTGACGATGAGGGGCTGCTTCTTGAGGTCTTCGTCGTTGGCGGCTTCGAGGCCGATTTCACCGGCGATCGGCAGGAAGGAGCCGATGTTGGCCTCGACGCGCTTCAGGTCCACACCGCGGTCGCCCGGGACACCGATGACCACCAGCTGGCGGTCGCC
This sequence comes from Pseudarthrobacter phenanthrenivorans Sphe3, assembly GCF_000189535.1. NCBI lineage: Bacteria > Bacillati > Actinomycetota > Actinomycetes > Micrococcales > Micrococcaceae > Pseudarthrobacter > Pseudarthrobacter phenanthrenivorans. The sequence continues at coordinate 1,490,696 of NC_015145.1, read as the reverse complement.
GGTGGGCAGGGTCACGGCGAGCACCACGTTCTTCAACGTGTCGGCGGCAGTCCATGCGCCGCCGTCGGCCTCAGTGCGCGGGGCCAGCGCGTTGGAGGCGGTGACCAGGGTATCGATGGTGGGGGTGTCAGGGGTGTCGCGGACGACGGCGGCCGGGGCACCGGTGAAATCGATCTCGCCGGGGACGACGGTGGTGACGGCTTCGACGTTCGCTGCGTAGCCGCCCGCCGAGCGGACGAAGGTGTCCTCGCCGATGTCGGTTGGGTGCAGGAATTCCTCGCTCTTGGACCCGCCCATGGCCCCGGCCGTGGCGGTGACCGGGATGACTTCCAGGCCCAGCCGCTCGAAGATGCGCAAGTAGGCGCCGCGGTGGGCGGCGTAACTGGCGTCCAGGCCGGCGTCGTCCACGTCGAAGGAGTAGGAGTCCTTCATGATGAACTCGCGGCCGCGCAGCAGGCCCGCGCGGGGACGTGCCTCGTCGCGGTACTTGTTCTGGATCTGGTAGAGGCTCAGCGGCAGGTCTTTATAGGAGGAGTACAGGTCCTTGACCAGCAGGGTGAACATTTCCTCGTGCGTGGGGGCCAGGAGGTAGTCGGCACCCTTGCGGTCCTGGAGCCGGAACAGCCCCTCGCCGTACTCCGTCCACCGGTTGGTGGCCTCGTAGGGTTCGCGCGGAAGGAGCGCCGGGAAATGGACTTCCTGGGCACCAATGGCAGCCATCTCCTCGCGAATGACGGCCTCGACCTTCCGCAGGACGCTGAGGCCCAGCGGCAGCCAGGTGTAGATGCCGGGGGCGGCGCGGCGGATGTAGCCTGCACGGACCAGGAGCCGATGGCTGGCAACCTCGGCATCGACGGGATCTTCACGCAGGGTGCGCAGGAACAGCTGGGACAGTCGTGTAACCACGGGTGGGTATCCGTTTCTGGGGAAGTGCTGGAGCAGCAGGGCCGGGATTTCGTCTGGGTACTAATCTACCGGCACGGGAGGCCCTGCCCGGACTCCCGCCGGACACAGTAGAGCCACGCCCGGGAATACAAAGCCCCTGGCCCCCCAACGAGGCTGGTCATCGTATCCGGGCGTGGCTCAACGCCGTTATCGCCTAAGTACTGGTGAGGACTGGTGAGACCGCCCACGCCACTCCAGCGCAGCTAGATCGAACCTATGTGATCCGGGGCACGTTGACAAGTATTTTCCCGAATCCTGCCGTTGACCACTCCAGCGGCGAGGTCTAGTTTTAATTCATCGGGTGATGAATTAGGGCCGCAAGACTGCGGCACGCGTAACCCCGGCGGAGGCTGTCATGTCCCATTCCACAGCAGCACCAAGGGTCCCGGCGGACGGGCCGGAACCTGCCATTGTTGCTTCCGGGCTGGACGTCCGGCGCGGCAAGGTGCCCGTTCTTCGAGCCCTTGACTTCGCCCTCCCGGCCGGCAGGATCACGGGCCTGCTGGGACCGTCCGGCAGCGGAAAGACCACCCTGATGAGGGCTATTGTCGGCGTCCAGCGGCTTGCCTCCGGAACGGTCCAGGTGCTTGGGCTTCCTGCCGGCAGTGCCGCCCTCCGCCACCGGGTGGGCTATGTGACCCAGTCGCCAAGCCTGTATCCGGACCTGACCGTGGAAGCGAACGTCCGATACTTCGGGGCCATGCACCGGAAGCGGAAAGCCGACGCGGCGGAGGCGATCGCCGCCGTCGGGCTTGAACGCCAGGCGCGGCAGAAGGCCGCGGACCTGTCCGGCGGCGAGATCAGCCGCGCTTCCCTGGCCTGCGCGCTGGTATCCCGTCCCCGGCTGCTGGTGCTGGACGAACCCACAGTGGGGCTGGACCCGGTGCTGCGCGCTGATCTCTGGAGCCGGTTCCGCTCCATGGCTGACGCCGGAACAACCCTCCTGGTGTCCAGCCACGTGATGGAGGAAGCCAGCCGGTGCGACCAGCTGCTCCTGCTGCGGGGAGGAAGGCTGCTCGCGCACCTGACACCGGAGGAACTGAGCCGGCGCGGACACAGCAGCGACCTTGAGCAGGCTTTCCTGCACATCATCGAGGAGTCCGCTGATGGGGGAAGGCCGGCTGCTGTTGAGGACGCCGGGCTGCCCGGCGCTGCCGGGATGCGGAGGGGGCAGTGATGGATCCCAGGATGATGCTCGCCACCACCCGCCGGGTGCTGGACCAGTTGCGCCACGACCACCGCAGCGTCGCCATGATCCTGGTGGTACCCGCACTGCTCCTTACGGCCGTGTACTTCCTCTATGAGAACGAGACGCTGCCGCCGGGGGTCCCCCGCACGTTCGACCGCGTGGGCCTGATGATGCTGGCCATTTTTCCCTTCGTGGTGATGTTCCTGGTCACGTCCATCACCATGCTGCGTGAACGCACGTCCGGAACCCTGGAGCGGCTGCTGACGACGCCGGTGCACAAGGCCGACCTTCTGTTCGGCTATGGCCTGGCGTTCTCGATCATGGCCGCCCTGCAGTCGCTGGTGGCCACAGCGGTGGCGTACTGGATCTTCGACCTGGATATTCTGGGGTCCCCCGGCTACGTGGTCTTCATCGCTGTGATCAACGCAGTCCTGGGCGTGGCACTGGGCCTGTTCTGTTCGGCATTTGCCAGGACCGAGTTCCAGGCGGTGCAGTTCATGCCGGTGGTGGTCGTGCCGCAGATACTGCTCTGCGGGCTTTTCGTGCCCCGGGACCGCATGAACGACGTTCTCGAGGCGGTCTCGAATGTCCTCCCGCTGACGTTCTCCGTGGATGCCCTGCAGGAAGTCGCGGCACATGCCGAGGCAACGGCCCGGCTGTGGCAGGACGCCGGCATCATGGCGGCGATCGTGCTGGGTGTCCTGGTGCTGGCTGCATTCACCCTGCGGCGGCAAAGCCCGTGAGCGTCCCCGCGGAGAAGAAGCAGCCCGCCGTGGCACGCAGGGGCCGCCGCGGCGGAACCACGGCATCACGGGGCCATATCCTCGAAGCTGCCAGGCGGCTCTTCGCTGAGCACGGGTTCGAAGGGACAAGCCTGCGGCAGGTGGCCCGGTCCGCCGGCGTGGATCCCGCCATGATCCACCACTTCTTCAAGGGCAAGGACGAGCTCTTCGCCTTGAGCGTGGAGCTTCCGGCCAACCCGGAGGAGGTGTTGGCCGGCGTGGAAGATTCCCGCCCCGGGGAGCGCGCCGAACTGATCGTCCGCGCCGTGCTGCGGCTGTGGGAAAGCCCGGCCCAGCCCAGCCTGGTGGCCTTCCTGCGCGGGACCGTCGGGTCAAAGGCGAAAACGGCCTTGCTGAGGGAAACCGTCACCCGCGCCATCATCAACCGCATCATGGCAGGGGTGCCGGGGACGAAAGAGGAAGTGGCGCTCCGCGGGGACCTGGTGGCAACCCAGATGGTGGGACTGATGATGGTCCGCTATGTGGTCCGGCTGGAACCGCTGGCGTCCGCCCCGCCCGAGGATGTGGTGCGGCTGGTTGCCCCGAATGTGCAGCGGTACCTGACCGGAGACCTCAGCTGACAAGGGCGGCTGTGCTGGCAGGGAGCCGCAGCCAACGGCGTCACCAACTCTCAGGTCAATACAGCTAGAAGAGCACCGTGGCGAACGTTCCAACCTGCTGGAAGCCAACCCGTTCGTAGGTGGACCGTGCCCGCGTGTTGAAGCCGTTGACGTACAGGCTGGTGATGGGGGCGACTTTTTGGGCCTGCTCCACCACCGCCGCCATGTATCCGGAGCTAAGCCCCTGGCCACGGTACAGGGGGTTCATCCAGACGCCCTGGATCTGGGTGACTTCGGAAGTGACGGCGCCCAGTTCGGCCTTGAACACCACCTCACGGGCAGCGTTGAGGTGTACCAGGGAGTGTCCTTGCCGGATCAGGCCTTCGACCCGCCGGCTGTAGAACTCCCTGCCGCCCAGAAAGGGTGAGTAGCCCACTTCTTCCTCGAACATGGCGGCGCAGGCAGGAAGGATACGGTCGAAGTCAGCCAGGTTTCCGGGCCCCAGCGCCGGGTTCGGCTGCACTGACGGCTGGCCCTCAATGGTCATCAGGGGCTGGTCCGGCCGTACCTCGTGCGCACGGTGGCCCAGTTCAATGAGTTCCGCGTGGAGGGCAAGAACAGCGGCGGCGGGTCCGAACGCGGAGGCATAGCGGCGCCCGGATCCGTTGGCGGCTGCAGCAACCACTCCCGCCAGGGCCGGGTCCAGCTGGACGGGCACCAGGTTCGCCCCGGCCCAGCACGCACCCGCCAGGACACCGTCGTCGAACACGCCCAGGACGCCGGCACCGCCGCTGGTGGGCGCGGCAGTACCGGCGGCGCGCAGGTGCGCAAGGATGAACACATTGGTGACCGGATCCCGCTGGGCGAGCAGCCTGAGGGCGGCGGTGTCCTCGCCGTCCAGGGTCCGGACCGAAATCCCCGGCGGATCGGGGACGTCCTTACGAGACGCTAACCACGGGGCTACCCTTGACAGCATCTTCGCCATCGGCCTCCCCCATCTCTTCCGCGATACGCATGGCCTCTTCGATCAGTGTCTCAACAATCTGGCTCTCGGGGACAGTCTTGATGACTTCCCCCTTCACAAAGATCTGGCCCTTGCCGTTGCCGGAGGCAACGCCAAGATCTGCTTCGCGGGCCTCGCCCGGTCCGTTGACGACGCAGCCCATGACCGCCACGCGCAGCGGGATCTCCATTCCCTCCAGTCCGGCAGTGACCTGCTCGGCCAGGGTGTAGACATCCACCTGGGCCCGTCCGCAGGAGGGGCAGGACACAATTTCCAGCTTGCGGGGCCGCAGGTTGAGCGACTGCAGGATCTGGTTGCCCACCTTGATCTCCTCCACCGGCGGGGCCGAGAGGGAGACGCGGATGGTGTCGCCGATGCCCCTGGACAGCAGGGCACCGAAGGCCGTGGCCGATTTGATGGTGCCTTGGAAGGCGGGTCCGGCCTCGGTGACGCCGAGGTGCAGGGGCCAGTCGCCCTTTTCGGCCAGCATCTCGTAGGCCGCCACCATGATGACGGGGTCGTTGTGCTTGACCGAAATCTTGAAGTCGTGGAAGCCGTGCTCCTCAAAGAGTGAGGCTTCCCAGACGGCGGACTCCACCAGTGCTTCCGGGGTGGCCTTGCCGTACTTCTTGAGGATGCCCGGTTCCAAGGAGCCGGCGTTCACGCCGATGCGGATGGACGTCCCGTGGTCGCGGGCGGCTGCTGCGATCTCCTTGACCTGGTCGTCAAACTTGCGGATGTTTCCGGGGTTCACCCGAACCGCTGCACAGCCTGCCTCAATTGCCGCAAAGACGTACTTGGGCTGGAAGTGGATGTCCGCGATCACCGGGATCTGAGACTTCCGGGCGATGATGGGAAGCGCTTCGGCGTCGTCGGCCGACGGACAGGCAACGCGCACGATGTCGCAGCCCGACGCCGTCAGTTCAGCGATCTGCTGCAGCGTGGCGTTGATGTCCGTGGTGGGGGTGGTGGTCATGGACTGCACGCTGATGGGCGAGTCAGATCCAACTCCCACGGACCCCACTTTGATCTGGCGCGTCTTGCGGCGGGGGGCAAGGACGGGGGGCGGTGCTGAGGGCATTCCCAGGCTGACCGAGGTCACGAGGACTCCTAGAGTTTCGAAAAGGGGAGGCGGCTTATGCGGCCAGGCCGGCCAGCATGCCGGTCACTGGCGACCATTCGGTGATGCGTGTTCCGGCGATCACTCCGGCGGTTGCGAACGGATCCTGCTTGAGGATCGAGTTGAGGGCTGCTTCGTCGGCTGCCTTGAAAATCAGCAGCGCACCGGCGCCGTCACCGTAGGGTCCGCTGGCGAGGATGGCCCCGTCCTGGGCCAGGCCGGCGGTCCATTCGCGGTGTGCCGGCCGGACGGCGTTGCGTTCTTCGGTGGATTCGGCGGCGTAAACGTACTCAACGGCAAAAACTGTCATACCGCTACCCTATCGCCCCGCCTGCCTTCGCACCCATCCGGGCGCCGCCGGGAGGCCCGGGAAGGCGGGATGCCTGCGGAACCGGTCAGGACAGGAAGATGACCTTGATGACCGCCGCCGTTCCTGCCGCCCACAACATGGATGCCAGGGTTCCGATGATGAACCGTTCTGCCGCCACAGGTGTTTCCTTCAGTTCGGCGAACCGGCCCAGGCCCTTGATGGCCACAATGTAGGCGATGGCTACCGGCTGGCCGGTGAGGATGGCCAGGCACACTCCCAGCCGCTCCAGGATTCCGATGATGGCACCGCCCCGAAGGATCCGCTGGGTGGCGGCCGCGGGTTCGGAGACCGAACTTGCGGTCGACGGCGACTCTGCGGCGGCGGTCAGCTCATCGTCCACGCTCTGGCCCGTGGCAGAGGGCGGGTCCACCGTCACGTCCGCAGCGGGATCCTCGGCTGCCCGGGCGGCGTCCTCGGCGGCCTTGGCGGCGTCGGCTTTGTCATCAATGGTCCTGGCCAGGCGGAACACCAGGGCGGTTACAGGCCATCCGGCGAATCCTGCAACGAGCAGTGCCACGGTAATCCAGAGGACGTTCACCGGTTTCCTTCCATGGGGGTGCGGGCAATGCGCGCGCGGGCATAATCCAGGAGCATCGCCGCCGCTGGCCTCGCCGCCCATTCTTCCTGCCAGCCGGACCTGAGCACGGCACGGCTCACCGACTGCTCCGTTATTCCGAGCTCCCGGGCCACCTGCTTCTGGCTGCCGTGCCTGCCTTCCCCCTGGAGGGCCCGCAACCGGTCCACTACCCGCCACTGCGCTTCGGTGCGTTCCTGCACCAGGCGTCCGACCAGGCGAAGTACGGCTTGGGCATTTGCAGCGGCTATGGCGTCCTCCCGGGCCTGCGGTTTCACTTCCTTACTGCGGACCATACTGCCGGCCACCACTGACAGCGGAACCTGGCCGCCTGCCGCCTTGGCCAGCTCCACTGCCTTGCGGGCTGCCACGAAGCCGCTGCCGGATCCTTCGCGCGGGCTGGCTCCTTCAGCCAGGTGCACCGCGCCGATTCCGATTCCGATGTACCAGTGCCCGCCGCGAAGGGCGTGGAGGGCGATGTCCACCACGTCGGCGGCCTGCTCCACGACGCCCTGCAGCTCATCACCCACCGAACGTTCAAAGGGAATCGGCGTGAGGGCGCCCAGGGCCGCAATCAATTCCGGAACCCGGTCCACATCGGAGGTACTGCCGCGCTGGTCGACGGTAAGAACGTACATAGCCCAACCATAATGGGCTGATTCCGCATTATCAAACAAAACTGGCTGATTTTTGGATATCAGCCGTTATCGGCTTACGACACAGAATCACCCAATCGGCGGCAGCTCAGCCGAAGATGTTCACCGGCTTCACGATATCGGCGTAGATGAGCAGCGCACTCATCCCCATGAGGAGTGCCGCCACCACGTACGTCGCCGGGAGGAGCTTGGCGATGTCGAATGCTCCGGGGTCCGGTTTTCCGAGCAATCTGGCTACCTGCCGCCGTGCTCCCTCATACAGGGCACCGGCAACGTGACCGCCGTCCAGGGGCAGCAGCGGAATCAGGTTGAAGACCGCCAGAGCGAAGTTGAGCCCCGCCAGCAGGCCGATGAGCGCGGCAAGCCGGGACTGGACGGGGATTTCCTCCATGGCAGCCACTTCCCCGGCAACCCGGCCCACGCCCACCACGCTGATGGGCCCGTTGGGGTCGCGGGGCTCCTCGCTGAACGCCGCCTTTGCCACGCCCACCACGCGTGCCGGCAGGTTGAACACCACTCCCGCCACCTGGCGGATGTTCTCCCCCGCCATGGGCAGGACGGACGACGCCGGCTGGGCCACCAGTTCAGTCTGCGAACCTATGCCAAGGAACCCGACGTCCTGGTACTGGAGGTTGCCTGCCTCGTCGGTAGCCTGGCGTCCATCCGCCCCGATCACGGGCCGGGCGGACAGGACAGGCGTGACTGTGGTGGACACCCGGGCACCGTCGCGTTCCACGGTGATGGGCACCTCACGGCCCGCGGACGCCCGGATCCATTCCGTCAGCTGGTCCCAGCTGGTGACGGTTTTCCCGTCGAAGGAGGTGACCTTGTCATTGGGCCTGAGGCCGGCAGCGGCAGCAGGCGTGGGTTTGCAGTCCGCGGAGTCGGGGTCCACGGTCTCGCCCGCCGCCACCTGGCACTTGGAGACGTCGGAGATGGTGGTGGTGGCCGTGGCCATGCCGAAGCCCATCAGGAGCACGGCGGTGAGGAGCACGCCAAGGACCATGTTCATGGCCGGCCCGCCCAGCATCACGATGATCTTCTTCCAGACCGGAAGCCGGTAGAAGACCCGGTTTTCGTCGCCCGGCCCCACTTCCTCGTGGGCCATGGACCGCGCCTCGGTGGCAAGAGTCTGGAACATGCCCGTGCTGGAGGGACGGACGGAACCATCGTCCTTGTTGGGCGGATACATGCCGATCATGGACACGTAACCACCCAGCGGGATGGCCTTTACGCCGTACTCGGTTTCACCCTTCCGGCGTGACCAGAGCGTGGGGCCGAACCCGATCATGTACTTGGTGACACGGACCTTGAACAGCTTGGCCGGCACCAGGTGGCCCACCTCGTGGAGCGCGATGGAGGCAGCGATGCCGACCGCCACGAAGACGACGCCGAGGATAAAGAGGAGAACTGGGGACATAGACGTGCTGCTGCTTCCTAGAGACTGCTGACTGCTAAACGTTCATGGGTCCGTGCGCGTGCCCAGCCCTCAGCATCCAGCACTGACTCCACCGTCAGCCCGGAGGACCCTGAATGTTCGCTGAGGACAGCCCCGATGGTGTCCACGATGTCGGTAAACCTGATGCGGCCCGCGTGGAAGGCCGTCACGGCTTCCTCGTTCGCAGCGTTGAACACCGCCGGAAAGGTGCTGCCCTGCCTGGCGGCATCCTTGGCCAGGCCGACGGCCGGGAAGGCGTCCGTGTCCAGCGGTTCGAATGTCCAGCTGGCAGCCCGTGTCCAGTCGCAGGCGGCTGCCGCTTTCGGCACCCTGTCCGGCCAGCCCAGGCCCAGGGCGATGGGAAGGCGCATATCCGGCGGGGACGCCTGGGCGATGATCGACCCGTCAATGAACTGCACCATCGAGTGGACAACGGACTGCGGATGCACCACAACGTCGATCCGGTCCAGCGGCATATCGAACAGCAGGTGCGCCTCGATGACTTCCAGGCCTTTGTTGACCAGGGTGGCTGAGTTGGTGGTGACCATGACCCCCATGTCCCAGGTGGGGTGGGCCAGCGCCTCCTGCGGGCTCACGCTGTGCAGTTCTTCCCTGCTCCGGCCGCGGAAGGGACCGCCGGAAGCCGTGAGGATCAGTTTCTCCACTTCCGACGCCGAGCCGGAGCGCAGGCATTGGGCGATGGCCGAGTGCTCGGAATCGACGGGCACTATCTGTCCCTCGGCTGCGGCTGCCTTCACCAGCGACCCGCCCACGATGAGGGATTCCTTGTTGGCCAGGGCCAGCGTGGCGCCGGACTTGAGGGCTGCCAGGGTGGGTGCGAGCCCGATGGAGCCGGTGATGCCGTTGAGCACCACATCAGCTTCCACACCGGCGATCCTCGTGGCGGCATCCGGTCCAGCCATGATGTCAGGCCGGTAACCGTGCCGGCCGGCCGCGGAGGCAGCGTCCTCGATCAGCGCGGCCAGGCGGCGGGGATCACCTTCCGCGATGCCAACAGCGGCTGCCCCGGTGTGCACGGCCTGGCGGGCAAGGAGCTCCAGGTTGGCTCCGCCTGCGCTGAGTGCCACCACCTCGAAAAGGTCCGGGGCGCCGTCGACGACGTCAATCGCCTGGGTGCCGATGGAACCGGTGGATCCGAGGATGACGATTCTGCGTGGCTGCATTGCTTAAGTATCCCGCACAGCACCGGGCGGAAACTGCCCAAGGGGCCGCGAGAGCCACCGCAGGTACCCGCTTAGGATGTCCCGAGCCGCGATTCAGGCCGCAATGCGGCAGGCACGACGCCGGACATCGCCGTTTCCGCCAGCGCCTCCCCCAGTGCCGGCGCCTGCTTGAAGAGGTTGTGGCCCCCCACGGCGCTGAGGTTCCCCGTTGACCAGATACCGACGCCGTCATCGCCCCAGGGCAGGCGGGTCACCCAGCAGTGGACGTAGCCGGCGGGTTCCGGATCCAGGCCAGGCAATGCCTTCCGGACATATGCCGAGGCACGGGTGGCAAGCGACTCCAGGGCAGATGGGTCAACAAGGCTGCCGTCCGGGCGCGCGGCAGTCACTTCGCTCAGCCCCACGGCAAAGTGCCGGCTGTCTGCAGAGGGCGCCGCGTACACGCCGGTTTCCCCAAAAAGCCCGCTGGCATCCTGGAAGGTGGGCAGCGGAACGTCCACGTCGGCCCGCACGCGGAACGTTACCCGCGCGTGCGCGGCAAGTTCGATGGGAATGTCCAGACCCGCGCTGCGCGCCAGGGCTGCCGTCCCGCGGCCGGCGCACAGGACAACGTGGTCGAACCGGTCCACGCGGGTTCCGGTACGCACCTCCGCTCCTCCATCACTGGAGTGCCGGACCGCCAGCACGTGGTCCGGCACCAGCAGGTTTTCCAGTTCCCCCGTCAGTGCCGTAAACGCGGCGTGGGTGCGGATCGCACCACCCTCGGCGTCCAGCATGGCCTTGCCTCCGAAGGCGGCGAGGATGGGCAACCTGGCCGCAAGCTGTCCCGGCGGGACCAGCTCCACCGGAATCTCCGGCAAGCCGCTGAGAACGCGGAGCTTGTCCTCCACGCTGTCGCCGATGGCTATCGCCCCGGCAGGGGACACCAGTTCCACGCCGAAGTCCGACTCCCAGTTCCGCCAGAGGGTCCGGCTGTGCCTCACGAACGCGGCCAGCCGGACGTCATCGTGGGCGTGCCTGAAGATCCTCGACTCCCCTGCTGATTGCCCCGAGCCCGGGGTCCCGGACTCGTAGACGAGTACGTCCGCTCCCGCCTTTCGAAGGGCGTGGGCTGCTGACAGCCCGATAATGCCTGCACCTACCACCGCAACACGTGTCATGGGTCCAGCAAAACATGGTTGGGCGGGCCAGCCCAGCCCGGGACCGCGCCGGGCGGTACGGCTTTCAGGCTGCAGCCAGCTCCAGCAGCCCCTTGCCCAGTGTGGCGACAGCCCCGAGGTAGGCGATGACTGTCACGATGCGCCGGGCCGCCGCGGGATGTACCCGCCCGGACAGCAGGTCCCCGGCCACGATCCCGGTGATCATTGCCGCCAGGATGGCAAGCCACTGCCAGCCTTCCAGCCCGGGAACGTGTCCGCCGGACAGCACGTATTTGCTGATCAGCGAGGTGAAGCCGGTGGTGATGAAGTACGGCTGCAGGGTGGCGCTGAAGCTTTTCTGCTCCCAGCGGCTGGCGATCGCGTAGGCAGTGATGGCCGGGCCGCCCACTCCGGCGGCGGCATTCATCAGTCCGCTGGAGAAGCCCAGGGAAACCATGGGGGCGGCTCCGCCGGCACGCCACGAGCTCCTGGTCAGCCGCTGGGAAGCGACAAGGGCAATGATGAGCAGAAGGCCAATGCAGATCTCCAGTGGTGCTTCCGGAACATTGCTGGCAAGCCAGGCGCCGGGCAGTACCCCGGCAAGGGCTGCGAGCGCCAGCCCAAAGTACTTTTTCCAGGCCACATGCCTCCAGACCCTGGAGAGAATGAGCAGGGAGGACGACGCGCCGCAGAGGTTGATGATCATGACGCCGTCGAAGGGACCCAGGAGCACCACCAGGACCGGGGACACCAGCAGGCCGAATCCGAGGCCCGCGATGCGCTGGGCCAGCGCGCCTGCAACGACGGCCGCCAGCACCAGGACAAACATCCTTCGATCCTAGTGGCAGCCCTCTGACAAGGCGTAACGTGGACTGCGTGGACTGGCTCTCCTGGTTTGACGCGCCGGAATACGAATTCGCCCGGCAGGTGCTGCAGCGCGGGGTGGCGGCACTGTATTTCGTCGCGTTCCTGTCCTCGCTGAACCAGTTCCCGGCCTTGCTGGGTGAGCGTGGCCTCCTCCCGGTCCCCGAATACCTCTCCGGTTTTAGCCGCCTGCGCAGGCCCACCCTGTTCCGCTGGCGGTACTCTGACCGGCTGCTGCGGTGGGTATGTGCCGTTGGGCTGCTGGTCTCGGCGCTGCTCGTGGCCGGCATCCCGCAGCAGGGCCCCCCGTGGGTTCCGCTCATCGCCTTCCTGGTCCTGTGGCTGCTGTACATGTCCGTCGTGAACGTCGGCCAGACGTTCTATGGCTTCGGCTGGGAAATGCTGCTCCTGGAGGCGGGCTTCACGGTGGCTTTCCTGGGCTCGGACCAGACCGACCCGCCGCGCACCATCCTGCTCCTGATCGTGTGGCTGGTGTTCCGGCTGGAATTCGGCGCCGGGATGATCAAGATCCGCGGCGGCCGGGAATGGCGTGACCTGACGGCCCTCTACTACCACCACGAGACGCAGCCCATGCCGGGGCCGCTCAGCCGGCAGGCGCATCTCCTGCCCAAGCCCCTCCACAAGGTGGAGGTCCTTGGCAACCACTTCGCCCAGCTGGTGGTACCGTTCTTCCTGTTCGCCCCCCAACCGGTTGCCAGCATTGCAGCCGGCATTGTCATCGCCACCCAGCTCTGGCTGGTGGCCACCGGCAACTTCGCGTGGCTGAACTGGATCGCCATCGTGCTCGCGTTCGCTGCGGTCAGTGATCCGGTAGCCCACGCCGTCCTGCCGGCCATTCCGCTGGACTGGCACGGGACACCGGGCGTGGACCGGGAAACCCCGCTGTGGTGGCTGGCCATCACCCTGGCCGCCACGCTCCTGCTGGTGGTGCTCAGTTACTGGCCGCTGCGCAATCTCTTCTCCCGCCACCAGCTTATGAATGCCAGCTTCAACCGCTGGCAGCTCGTCAACACTTACGGGGCGTTCGGCACCGTGACCAAGCAGCGGATCGAGATCGTGGTGGAGGGGACCCTTGACGAGGATCCGGACGACTCCTCCGACTGGCGGGAGTACGGTTTCAGGGGCAAGCCGGGTGACGTCCGCAGGCTCCCCCGCCAGTGGGCGCCCTACCACCTGCGGCTGGACTGGCTGATGTGGTTCCTGCCGCTCAGGACAGTCCACGAGGAGTGGTTCTATGCCTTCCTCGGCAAGCTCCTGGAGGCGGACCCCCAGACGCTGAGGCTCCTGCGCCATGACCCGTTCGACGGCGCCCGGCCGCGTTGGGTGCGTGTCCGCAGCTACCACTACAGGTTCGCCAGCCGGAGGGAGTTCCGGGAGACCGGGGACCGCTGGGTGCGGACGCTGCTGTACGAGCCGATCCCGCCGCTGTCCCTGCGGCGGTCGCCGGGGCGCCGGGGTTAGCGGTCAGCTATCCCATGGCCTGGGCACGGCGAATGATTTCCTGAGCGTGTTTGAGGATGGGGCCGTCGATCATCTTTCCCTGGTACTGGAAGACCCCCGAGCCGGCTGACGCAGCAGCATCGAGGAGGGCTTCAGCGTCCGCCACCTCGGTCTCGGAGGGCGCGTAGGCGGCCCTGACCACGGCGGCCTGGCTGGGATGGATGCATGCTTTGGAGCTGAAACCGGAGGCCACGGCATCGGCTGCTTCCTCTTCCAGCCCGGCAAGGTCCGGAATGTTCGTGTACACCGCATCCACCGCTTCCTTGCCGTGGGCGCGCGCAGCGAGCAGCACAGCCGCCCGCGCGTGCAGCGCCACGGCCCGGTACCCGCCGTCGGCCTTCCTGCTGGACGTACCCCCCAACGAAGCCAGCAGGTCTTCTGCACCCCACATCAGCCCCACCACGTTCGGGGCGGCTGCGATGGCGGGGGCGTTGAGGACTCCCAGCGCTGTTTCACACAGCGCGATGACCTTGTAGCCGTCCAGCGCTTCGAGCTGCTGGACAGTTTCCGTCTTGGCCAGCATGACCGTCCGGTAGGGGGTGTGGGCGAGGCAGTGAAGATCCTTCTCGAACTCCTCGGTACCGGCGGGATTCACCCTCACGATTGTGCAGCTGGGTTCAAGCTCCGGCTCCACCCCAGTGGTTCCGAGCTGCGCAAGGATGGCGCCGCGGGCACGCTTCTTGTCCGCCGGCGCCACCGCGTCCTCAAGGTCCAGGATGACTGCGTCGGCGCGGGCGGCAGCCTTCTGGTAGCGCTCGGGCCTGTCGGCAGGGCAGAACAGCAGGGCAGGGCCCATTACAAACGTCATACCGGCATTGTCTCCTGTCCGTTTCCCCGTACGCTGCCAGGCTGCCCCGCATGGGCCTCCCGCATCCACATCAGGCAGCTCCGCGTGGCCAGCGCCACCACTGCGCCGTCCTGGTTGCGGCCCGTGTGCTGCATGGTCACAATTCCCTGGCCCGGCCGTGAGCCCGACGGCCGCTTTCCACTGATCACGGTCTCGGTGTACAGGGTGTCACCGTGATAAAGCGGATGCGGGAAGGAGACATCGGTCAGGCCCAGCTGGGCGATGATGGTGCCCTGCGTAAGCTGGGAAACTGACTGGCCAACCATCGTGGCCAGCGTGAACATCGAATTCACCAGCCGCTGGCCGAAAGGCTGGCCGGCGCTCCAGGCCGCGTCGAGGTGCAACGCCTGGGTATTCATGGTGAGCGTGGTGAACAGGACGTTGTCCGCTTCCGTGACCGTCCGCCCGGGCCGGTGGGCGTACGTGACGCCCTCCTCCAGCTCCTCGAAGTACAACCCGCGCTGCTCGATGACCCGCCCGCCGCCGTCGTCCTTCCTGCCGTGAGCGTTCATACTGTGAGTTCCCGGTCTTCCTCGAAGAGGTCCGCCCCGGTGGCTGCGGCCACGTCCTCCACTGAAACGTTGGGGGCAAGTTCGCGCAGCAGCAGCCGGGACCCCGACTGGTCCGCAACAACATCGATGACCGCAAGGTCCGTGATGATCCGGTCCACGCAGCCCTTGCCTGTCAGGGGCAGGGAACACTCCTTGACGATTTTCGGATTCCCGTTCCGGTCCACATGCTCCATCATGACGATCACCTTCTTGGCGCCGAACACCAGGTCCATGGCACCGCCCATGCCCTTGACCATCTTGCCGGGGATCATCCAGTTGGCCAGGTCGCCGTTTTCGGCCACCTCCATGGCGCCCAGGACGGCCACGTCCACGTGGCCGCCGCGGATCATGCCGAAAGACGTGGCGGAGTCGAAGAACGCAGCCCCTTTGTTGACCGTGACGGTTTCCTTGCCGGCGTTGATCAGGTCCGGATCCAGGGCGTCCTCAGCAGGATAGGGGCCGACGCCGAGGATTCCGTTCTCCGAGTGGAGCACCACTTCCACGCCGTCAGGGATGTAGTTGGGGATCAGGGTGGGCATCCCGATCCCGAGGTTGACGTACTGCCCGTTGCTGAGCTCGCGTGCCACCCGGGCGGCCAGTTCATTCCGGGTCCAGCCTTTGGCGGCGGTCCCGTCCGCCTGGACTTCGTGCTGCTGGGCCGCGGCCCGGCGGTACTCGGGCCGGACGCCTTCGGGCCTCGGAGCGTAGGGGCTGTTGGGATCCATGGCTATGCTCCTGCCTGCTGGTTGCTGTGGCCCTGGGCCGGGGCCAAGGCCACGGTCCGTTTCTCGATGCGTTTCTCCGCGTTGGCCGCCAGGACCACCCGCTGGACGAAGATGCCCGGTGTGTGGATGTGCTCCGGGTCCAGCTCTCCGGGCTCCACGAGTTCCTCCACCTCGGCGATGGTGATCCGGCCGGCCATTGCACACAGCGGGTTGAAGTTCATGGCGGTGGCGTGGAAAACCAGGTTTCCGTGGCGGTCACCCTTCCAGGCATGGACCAGGCCGAAGTCCGGGATCAAAGACTCCTCCAGCACATAGTCGACGCCGGCAAAGGCGCGCACCTCCTTCGGTGCGGAGGCGATCGCGATCCCGCCCTCGGCGTCGTACTTTTGCGGCAGGCCGCCGTCGGATACCTGGGTGCCCACGCCTGCCTTGGTGTAGAACGCCGGGATGCCCGCCCCGCCGGCGCGAAGCTTCTCGGCCAGGGTGCCCTGCGGCGTCAGCACCACCTCGAGTTCGCCGGCCAGGTATTGCCGGGCGAACTCCTTGTTCTCGCCCACGTAGGAGCTGATGGTGCGGCGGATCCGCCCGTCCCGGAGCAGGATGCCAAGGCCCCAGTCGTCCACGCCGCAGTTGTTGCTGACGGTTTCTAGGTCCGACGTTCCTGCCCGGTGCAGCGCGTCGATGAGGGTGACCGGGATACCGCAGAGTCCGAATCCGCCCACGGCCAGGGAGGCGCCGTCCGGGATGTCCGCGACGGCCTCGTCAGCGCTGGCAACAACCTTGTCAATCATCGGTGATCCTCTCAGGCCGGCTTCAGTCCCTGTTCCTTCAAATCCTTGTACTACAGACCCAGTTCGCGGGCGATCAGCATCAGCTGGACCTCGGTGGTGCCCTCCCCCACTTCAAGGATCTTGGAGTCGCGGTAGTGGCGTGCCACGGTGAACTCGTTGATGAAGCCATAGCCGCCGAACACCTGGGTGGCATCCCGCGCGTTGTCCATGGCTGCCTCGCCTGCGACCATCTTAGCGATGGCCGCCTGCGTCTTGAACGGCTTGCCGGCAAGCATGCGGAATGCCGCATCGTAGTAGGCCAGGCGGGCGGAATGGGCCCGGGCTTCCATGCGTGCGATCTTGAACGAAATGGCCTGGTACTTCCCGATGTTCTGCCCGAAAGCGCTGCGTTCCCTGGCGTACTTCACCGAGAGGTCCACGCAGCCCTGGGCTGCGCCGGTTGCCAGGGCAGCAATGGCAATGCGGCCTTCATCCAGGATGGACAGGAAGTTGGCGTAGCCGCGGCCTTCAACGCCCAGCAGGTTCGCCTCCGGGACCCGGACGTCCTGCAGCGTCAGCGGGTGGGTGTCCGAGGCGTTCCAGCCGACTTTGTTGTAAGC
This sequence comes from Pseudarthrobacter phenanthrenivorans Sphe3, assembly GCF_000189535.1. NCBI lineage: Bacteria > Bacillati > Actinomycetota > Actinomycetes > Micrococcales > Micrococcaceae > Pseudarthrobacter > Pseudarthrobacter phenanthrenivorans. The sequence continues at coordinate 1,473,838 of NC_015145.1, read as the reverse complement.
CTTTTCCGCTTTGAAACCGGGAGTGTCAGTGGGCACCAGGATGGTGGAAATCTCCTTCTGCACGGTGCCGTCTTCGCGTTCCTTCCGGCCTGTGACGGCGGTGACGGTGACCAGCCGGGTGATGTCCGTGCCGGAGTTGGTGATGAACTCCTTGTTGCCGTTGATGACCCACTGGCCGTCCTCTCGCCGGGCCGTGGTCTTGGTGCCGCCGGCGTCGGACCCTGCCTCCGGTTCGGTCAGGCCGAATCCCGCAAGCGCCTGGCCGGAGGCCAGCAGGGGCAGCCACTCCTGTTTCTGGGCCTCCGTGCCGAACCGGTAGATGGGCATGGCCCCCAGGGAGACCCCTGCCTCGAGGGTGATGGCCACGGACTGGTCCACCCGGCCCAACTGCTCCAGGGCGAGGGCCAGTGCGAAGTAGTCGCCGCCCATTCCGCCGAATTCCTCGGGGAAGGGCAGGCCGAACAGTCCCATTTCCGCCATCTGCTTCACCACTTCGTATGGGAAGCTGTGCTCTTCGTCGTGCTTGGCGGAAACGGGTGCCACCACGTGGTCCGCAAAGTCCCGGACGGTATCGCTGAGGTCCTGGTATTCCTCGCTGAGTTCAAACCCTGCCATGTCTAGGCTCCTTCGCCGTTGGGATCGTTAGGGGTGTTTGTATCCGCCAAGGGATGGATCGTGGCCAGGACCTGGTCCGCCTTCACCAGGTCTCCGGGACGGATGCTCAGGTGTACCGTCCCCTCCAGGGGAGCCAGCAGCTGGTGCTCCATCTTCATGGCCTCCACCGAAACCAGCACCTGCCCGGTCGCCACCGTGTCGCCGTCGCTGACCGGGACGGCGACCACCGTGCCGGGCATCGGCGAGCGTACAGCGGGGTCGGCCGCGCCTTCCTCGCGCTGGATGGCCGCAAGGACGCGTTCAAGCCGTGCTTCGCGGGTCAGGAGTTCCAGCCGGCAGGACCAGCCTTCATGGCTGAGGAAGAGCTCCGACGGGGCGCCGGGCAGCGGGTTGGTCCAGGTGGGGCCCGCCGGTCCGGTGTAGACCGGGGCCAGCGAGTACTCCCTGGCCTCGCCGTCGAGCTCCAGCCGGAGGCTGCTCCGTGATGCGAGGGACAGTGAGGCCCGGCGCACGGTGCCGCCGTCCACCTGCACGGATGCCTGGATCGGCTCAGGGCCCCGGGCAAAGCCCTCCGGCACCTCCAGGCCGCTGACCGCCACGGTGGCCACGCCGCCGTCGGGCGTTCCGATGCTGATGCGCCGCGGCGCTGCCCGGCCCACACGCCAGCCGTCCTGCCGCTGCCAGGGGCCGGCCGGCGGGAGCGGGATGTTTTGGCGTTCCAGCTCGGCGGCGAAGAGCGCGGCTGCCACGAATTCGAAGGCGCCTGCCCGGCGGAAAGCGAGTTCGGGCATCCTGCGCCCGATCAGGCCGGTGTCCAGCCGCCCGGCCCGGACGTCGCCGTCGTTAATCAGCAGGCGAAGGTACTCAACGTTCGTGTGCACGCCCAGGGCGGTGTACCCGCTGAGGGCCTCGTCCAGCGTGTCCAGGGCGTCGTTCCGGTCCCTGCCCCAGGCGATGACCTTGGAGATCATCGGATCGTAACTGGAGGAGAGCTCCAGTCCTTCGATCAGCGATGAGTCCACGCGGACCCTGCCCCGGGCGGCCGCCACTTCGGTGCGCTCCGGCGCGCTGGGCCGCTGCCGCGGGCCGGGCAGCTCCTGCAGGAGGAGCACTGTTCCTGTGGAGGGCAGGAAGTTTTTTTCGGGGACCTCCGCGTAGACCCGCGCCTCCACGGCGTGCCCGTGAAGTTCGACGTCGGCCTGCCGGACGGTGAGTTCCTGGCCCGCCGCGATGCGCACCTGCCATTCAACGAGGTCGACGCCGGTCACCATCTCCGTGACAGGGTGTTCCACCTGGAGCCGGGTGTTCATCTCCATGAAGTAGAACTCATCCGGGCTGTCGTCCGAGACGAGGAATTCGACGGTCCCGGCGCCGCTGTAATTGACGCTGCGGGCGGCATTGCAGGCGGCCTCGCCGATGCGGGCACGGATGGCCGCGCCTTCCGGATGCGATTCGAGCAAGGGCGAGGGGGCCTCTTCGATGACCTTCTGGTGGCGGCGCTGCAGCGAGCATTCACGCTCGCCCAGGTGAATGACGTTGCCGTGGTGATCCGCCAGGACCTGGACCTCTATGTGCCTTGGCGTGGAAACCAGGCGTTCCAGGAAAAGGGTGTCGTCTCCGAAGGCGCTCGCCGCCACCCGCCGGGCGGTAGCCAACGTCGCCGGAAGGTCCGCCGCGCGTTCCACTACGTGCATACCTTTCCCGCCGCCGCCTGCGGAGGGCTTGATCAACAGCGGAAAACCCACGGCCGCAGCCGCTGCAACCAGCTGCTCATCCGTCATCCCGGGCTCCGCTACGCCGGGAACCACGGGGACGCCGTAACCGGCCACGTGGTTCTTGGAGCGGATCTTGTCCCCCATAACGTCCAGCGCGTCGATGCCGGGGCCGATGAAGGTGATGCCGGCCTGGTCCAGTGCGCGGGCGAAGTCCGCGTTCTCGCTTAGGAAGCCATAGCCCGGGTGCACCGCTTCCACACCGGCCTTGCGGCAGGCGTCGATGATGGCCTCGATCTTCAGGTAGCTCTCCGTGGCCGCGGCAGGGCCGATCCGCACGGCCGTGTCAGCCTCGCGCACGTGCCGCGCACCGGCGTCGGCATCGCTGTAAACGGCAACCGAGCGGATGCCCAGGGCGCGGAGGGTGCGGATCACGCGGCAGGCGATTTCACCGCGGTTGGCCACCAGCACGGTGCGGAACATGGTCTGGCCTGGCGTTGGTGTGCCGGCGAGGGAAGGCGTTGTCATGGGCGGGCTCACATCCTGAAGAGGCCGAAGGAGGTTTCGGGCAGCGGTGTGCGGGACACCACATCGAGCGCCAGGCCCAGGACTATCCGGGTGTCGGCGGGGTCGATCACGCCGTCATCCCACAGTCTCGCCGTGGAGTAGTACGGGCTGCCCTGGTCCTCGTACTGCCGGCGGATGGGCGCTTTGAAGGCCTCCTCATCCTCGGCGGACCATTCCTGGCCCGCCGCCTCGAACTGGTCCCGCTTCACAGTGGCCAGGACGCTGGAGGCCTGGTTGCCGCCCATGACGGAGATCCGGGACGCCGGCCACATCCACAGGAACCGGGGCGAGTAGGCGCGCCCGCACATGGAGTAGTTGCCGGCGCCGAAGGAGCCGCCGATGACCACGGTCAGCTTGGGCACCCTGGCGGTGGCGACGGCGGTGACCATCTTGGCGCCGTTCTTGGCGATGCCGCCCTGCTCCGAATCCTTTCCCACCATGAACCCGGAGATGTTCTGCAGAAAGATCAGTGGAATGCCGCGCTGGTCGCAGAGTTCGATGAAGTGGGCGCCCTTGAGGGACGACTCGCTGAACAGCACGCCGTTGTTGGCCACGATGCCCACCGGATGGCCGTACAGCCGGGCGAAGCCGGTGACCAGGGTGGTGCCGTACTCCTTCTTGAATTCGTGGAACCTGCTGCCGTCCACCAGCCGGGCGATGACCTCGTGGACGTCGTAGGGGGCGTTGACGTCTGTGGGCACGGCACCGTAGAGCCCCTCGGAATCTGCGGCGGGTTCGACGGCGGCACTCACCTCCCACGCGGGCGGCGCCGGCGGCGGGAGGGTGGAGACGATGTCACGGATGATCTGCAGGGCGTGTTCGTCATTTTCGGCAAGGTGATCCGTGACGCCCGAAATCCTTGAGTGCACCTCGCCCCCGCCGAGCTCCTCGGGAGTGACGATTTCGCCGATTGCCGCCTTGACCAGCGGCGGGCCGCCCAAAAAGATGGTGCCCTGGTTCCGGACGATGACTGTTTCATCGCTCATGGCGGGGACATAGGCGCCGCCGGCGGTGCAGGAACCCATGACTGAGGCGATCTGCGGGATCTTGGCCGCGGACAGCCGGGCCTGGTTGTAGAAGATGCGGCCGAAGTGCTCCTTGTCCGGAAAGACCTCGTCCTGCTTGGGCAGGAAGGCTCCTCCCGAGTCCACCAGGTAGATGCAGGGCAGCCGGTTCTCCAGGGCGATCTCCTGGGCCCGCAGGTGCTTCTTCACGGTCAGCGGATAGTAGGTGCCGCCCTTGACCGTGGCGTCATTGGAGATGACCAGCACGTGGCGCCCATGGACCAGCCCGATGCCCGCGATGACGCCCGCACCGGGGGCCTCGTTGTTGTACATCCCGTTCGCGGCCAACGGGGCGATTTCGAGGAAGGGGCTGCCGTCATCGAGCAGCTGGTCGATGCGCTCGCGGGGCAGGAGCTTTCCCCGGGCCACGTGGCGTTGCCTGGATTTCTCCGGGCCGCCCAAGGCGGCGTCCGCAAGCCGTTTCCGCAGGTCCGCCACCAGCTGCAGCTGTGCTTCGCGGTTTTCCACGAAGGCCCCGTTCGAGGGATCGAGCCGGCTGGCAATGGTCTCCATCGACGCATCCTGTTCATGGTTGGACCGGCCGGCAAAGCCAACTCGGTTAGTCTTGAGTAACTGAAAATCAGGTTAGTCCCGATTAACTGTGATGTCCAACACAGTAGGTCGCTTGCTAGACTCGCCGGGTCCGAGGAGGAATTGTGCCAAGCACCGACGCAGCGCCTGCCGGCAGTTCGACACCGGCCGGTAACCCGACAACCGCAGGTAATCCGACAAGCTCAGGTAATCCAACAAGCTCAGTTAGTCCGACAACCGCAGTTAGTCCAACCCAGCGCAGCAGGGCGAAGGAGAGCCGCCGCCAGGCCCTGCTCGCGGCTGCGGCTTCACTGTTTGCCCTGCACGGCTTCAACCGGGTTTCGCTGGAGGACCTCGGAGCTGCGGCGGGGGTCAGCGGCCCGGCCGTGTACCGCCACTTTCCCGGCAAGCAGGCCGTCCTCGCAGACTTGCTGGTGACCGTGAGCCAGGAGCTGCTGGACGGCGGGCGCCGGGTGGTGTCCGAAAATCCGGATCCCCTGGCCGCCCTTCAGCGCCTGGTGCAGTTCCAGGTGGACTTTGCGTTGGGCAAACCGGATGTCATCCGTGTCCAGGACAGGGATTTCAGCAGCCTCTCGGACCAGGACCAGGCCGCCGTCCGGGCACTGCAGCGGAGCTACGTCGAGGTCTGGGTGGACGTCCTGGCCAGGCTCCACCCGGGGACAGACAGTTCCGAGCTGCGCATGCGGGCGCACGCCACGTTCGGGCTTATCAACTCCACCCCCCATTCGGTCCGCAGCCACGGCCGGAAGATTGCGACCGGAACTGCCCGGCCCCTGCTCGAGGGCATGGCGCTTGCGGCCCTGCTGGCCGGCACGCCGCAACCGTCCCCCCACCCCTGAGTTCACACCATGGTCAGCACCATGCCCGGATCGGCCAGGATGGCGCCCACATCGGCCAGGAAGCGTGAGGCCTGTTCGCCGTCCACCAGCCGGTGGTCAAAGGAGAGGCTGAGCGTCATGACCTGGCGCAGCGCCACTTTCCCGCGGTATTCCCAGGGCATCTTCCGCACCGCGCCGAGGGCCAGGATGGCAGCTTCGCCGGGATTCAGGATGGGGGTACCGGCGTCGATCCCAAAGACACCGATGTTGGTGATCGATATGGTGCCTCCGGCCAGGTCGGCGGGCGGAGTCTTGCCCGCACGCGCCGTCTCCGCGAGCGCGGTCAGCGCTTCCCCCAGCTGGGCCAGCGACATGGCGTCCGCGTCCTTGATGTTGGGTACCATGAGTCCGCGCGGGGTGGCTGCCGCTATCCCGAGGTTCACGTAGTTGAAGGTGACGATCTCCTGGTGTTCCTCATCCCACCGGGAGTTGAGCGCGGGGCTGCGCCTGAGGGCGATGAGCACTGCTTTTGCCGCCAGGGTCAGCGGGGTGAGCTTGATGCCTGCGAAAGCCCTGCTGTCGCGCAGCCCGGTGAGCAGGTCCATGGCGGGGGTGACGTCGACGGTGAGGAATTCCGTGGCGTGCGGGGCTGTGAAGGCGCTTTGCACCATGGCCGCGGCCGTGAACTTGCGGACACCCTTGATGGGGGTCCTGGTCTCCCGCCCGCCCGGCTCAGCCTGGATACCCGCCGCAACGGTTGCTGGCTGCCCGGCGCCGGCGGACTGGGCTTCCATGAATTGCTGCAGGTCCTCACGGGTAATCAATCCCTGCGGTCCGGTTCCGGCCACGTCTGCCAGGTCCACGCCCATGTCCTTGGCGAGCTTCCGCACCGGTGGTGTCGAGCGGGGGCGCTCGGCTGCAGGCTCGTCGGGCTCGGCTTCAGCACTGGCGGCTTCCTCGGGCTTGGCTTCGACGGGCTCCACAAGCGTGAAGTTCCGTGGACGCCGGGCCGGCCGGCCGCTGCTTTCGACGACGGCGCCATAGCCAACGAGGTTCGGTTGCCGTTTCGCGGTCGCACCAGAGCCCTCAGCAGCTTCGCCCGCCGCCTCCCCCGCAGTATCGCCTGCCTCTTTCGCCGGCCCTGCGGCAGGGCCACCAGCCTCCGAAGGTGCCTGCCCGGCGTCGTCCGCTACCTCGAACGAGACGATTGGCTTGCCCACCTCCACGATGGTGCCCGGCTGTTCGTGGAGTTCCTTGATCACGCCTGCGAACGGGGAAGGAAGCTCAACAACAGCTTTCGCTGTTTCCACCTCCGCTATCACCTGGTTGAGGCTGACAGTATCGCCCACCCCGACTTTCCAGCTGAGGATCTCCGATTCGGTGAGGCCCTCGCCCAGGTCCGGCAGCCGGAATTCCTTGATCATGGTCCCGCTCATCCTTCCAACCCGCTGAGGGAGTTCGGCCGGCCCAGGGCGCGGTCCACGCCGTCAAGGATCCGGTCCAGGCCCGGCAGATGGTGCATTTCGAGCTTTGAGTATGGGTAGGGGATGTCGAATCCGGTGACCCGGACCGGGGCCGCCTCCAGGTAGTAGAAGCAGCGCTCGGTAATGCTGGCCGCCACTTCTGCCCCGAGGCCGCCCGACTGCCCGGCCTCGTGGGTGATCACAAGGCGGCCGGTCTTCCGGACGGAGGCAACAACGGCGTCGTAGTCCACCGGCGCCAGCGAGCGCAGGTCGATGACCTCGATGGAAATCCCTTCGTCACTGGCAGCCGCCGCGGCATCCTGGGCCGTCCTCACCAGCGGTCCGTAGGCCACCAGGGTTACGTCCGTCCCTTTAGTGAGGACGCGCGCCCGGTCCATGGGCAGGGCGGCGTTGGGGTCCAGGGCTTCGTCCACTTCCCCTTTGTCGTGGTAGCGGCGCTTCGGCTCGAAATAGAGCACGGGATCGTCGCAGGAGATCGCCTGCTGGATGACGGTCCAGGCGTCCTGGGGATTGGCGACGGTGACCACCCGTAGGCCCGAGGTGTGCGTGAAGTAGGCTTCCGGCGATTCCGAGTGGTGCTCGGGTGAGCCGATCCCGCCACCGAACGGAACCCTGATGGTAATGGGCATTTTGACCGCCCCGCGGGTGCGGTAGTGGATCTTGGCCACCTGGCTGACGATCTGGTCGAAGGCCGGGTAGATGAACCCGTCGAACTGGATCTCCACCACGGGGCGGTAGCCGCGGTAGGCGAGGCCGACGGCGGTGCCCACGATGGCTGATTCCGCGAGGGGCGTGTCCACCACGCGGTGCTTTCCAAAGTCCTTCTGCAAGCCATCGGTCACGCGGAACACACCGCCCAGCGTGCCGATGTCCTCGCCCAGGAGGACCACCTTCGGGTCATTTTCCAGGGACTTCCGCAGGCCCGCGTTGATTGCACGGGCAAAGGTCATCTGGGTCATCAGCGTGCACCTTCTTCTGAAACGGCCCCTGCGGGATCACCAAAGGAGGCCAGGTAACGGGCGTAATGCTCCTGCTGCCGGTCAAGCCAGGAGTTGGGCGTGCTGTAGACGTGCCGGAAGACGTCCAGCGGCTCCGGGTCCGGCATGGTGGTGCAGCCCTTCCGCATCTCGCGGGCAACGGCGTCGGCCTTGTCCTTCACCTGCTCCTGCAGCCCGTCAGTCAACAGGCCCTTCCGCTCCAGCAGCGCGGCGATCCGGCTGATCGGGTCCTTGGCTGCCCAATCCTCAAGTTCATTGGCGTCGCGGTAGCGGGTGGGGTCATCCGCGGTGGTGTGCGGCCCCATCCGGTAGCTGACGGCCTCGATAAAGGTGGGGCCGCCGCCGCGGCGGGCACGGTCCAGGGCCACCCGGGTAGCCGCCATGACGGCCAGGACGTCGTTGCCGTCCACCCGCATGCTGGGGATGCCGAAGCCCGTGGCGCGGTCTGCCAGGTGGATGTGCGACTGGAGCCGCACGGGCTCGGAAATGGCCCAGTGGTTGTTGGTGCAGAAGAACACCACAGGCACCTGGAAGCTGGCAGCGAAAACCATCGCTTCGTTGACGTCGCCTTCGCTGGTGGCGCCGTCACCGAAGTAGGTCACGGCTACTGAGTCCGCACCGTCGTTCTGGATACCCATGGCGTAACCGGTGGCGTGCAGCGTCTGGGCCCCGATGATGATCTGCGGCGTTGCCATGTTGATGGTGTAGGGATCCCAGCCGGAGGAAGCGTTGCCGCGCCACACCCGGACGATGTCCGTCAGGTCCACGCCCCGGCAGTAGGCAACCCCGTTCTCGCGGTAGCTGGAGAAGACGAAGTCATCGGCACGCAGCGCCCGGCCGGAGCCCACCTGCGCGGCCTCCTGCCCAAGGAGCGGCGGCCAAAGCGCCAGTTCCCCCTGCCTCTGCAGGGCAGTCGCTTCTACGTCGATGCGCCGGATGACCGTCATGTCCTCAAAGAGGGAACACAACTGTTCGTCGGTGATATCCCTGACCCAGTAGTCGAACTCCGGGTGGCTGATCCGTTCCCCGGAAGGAGTCACCAGTTGGACGAGGTCCCGCCCTTGCCCCTGGGGGCGCCGGGCACTCTCAGGGGCACCTGTTCCGCCCTGGCCCGTTTTGTCTGTAGACACGTTAGCCCGCAACCTTCTCACGTCGTTGACCGGCGGTTTTAGGACTTATGGTCCGCTTGTCCGCCAGCCTCCCGGGCGCCGTTGCCCCGGATATTGTGACCCTACTCACAATGCTCAAGAGGTACAACTACCGGCGCGATCACTGAGCAGAATGCTCTGCCGGGAGGCTCCGGACCGTGCTAGCGTTGCGCATTATGCAAGCCCTGGATGGCACCGACACCCGCCTGCTCTCAGCCCTGGCCCAGGATCCCCGGAAAACGGTGGTGGCCCTGGCCCAGAAGCTGGGCCTGTCCCGCAACACGGTGCAGGCCCGGATGGCGCAGCTGGAGAAGAAACACGTCTTCCTGTCCTTCGAACGGCGGATCAATCCGGCCGCACTGGGCTACCCCTTAATGGCGTTCATTTCCGTCCACGCCCAGCAGCAACGGCTCAACCAGCTGGCCCAGGAGCTGGCGGGCATCCCCGAGATCCTGGAGGGTTACGGTTTGACCGGCCCGGCCGACCTGCTGCTGCGTGTGGTGGCGCTGGATGCCGAGGACCTGTTCCGCATCAACGGAAAGATCCTGGCCTGCCAGGGCGTGGAGCGGACGGATACGGCGCTGGCCATGGGCGAGCTGATCCCCTTCCGCGTGCAGCCCCTGCTGGAGCGGGGTTCAGTGCGCGGCTAGCTGCAGCCTGCCGCCACGGGAAGGAACGACGACGGCCGGCGGCTGGAGTACGGCGGCGCCGCCCCGGGTTATAGGCTTGGTGCCAGTTACCAGGGGGCAAGCAGAGACCCCCGCAACCGCGCGGTGCCACGCACCACTTCTCCGGAAAGGCTCCACCTTGAGCAGTCCCCAGGAACCGTACCAGCCCGGCCACTCCGGCCCCGGGCCGCAGGAGCTGCCCCAGCAGCAGGTGCCGCCGCACCCCCAGCAGCCGCCGGCGGACAGCCTGGGACAATCCGGATACGCCGGACAACCCGGGCACAGTGGACAACCCATGCACGGCGCCGGCCCCGGTTCTTCCCCCTTCGGGCTTCCGGGCCACCCTCCCGCGAAAAGCCGGCGGAAGATGTGGATCATCCTGGCGAGCGTCGGCGGTGTCCTGCTGCTGGTGGTCCTCGGCATCGTGATCCTTGTCAACGTGGTGGGCAGCGCCACCAACCAGGCGCGCGGCCTGGCTGACGGTTTCACCAAACTGGTGATCGCCGGCGAAACTTCCAAGGCCTACGACGAATACCTTGACCCCGCCCTTCAGGAGCAGCTGTCCAAGGAAGCCTTTATTTCCGGCGTCGAAAGCCTTGAAATGGACGGCAGCTGCAAGCCCGCCTACAACGAACTCACGGTGGATACTGAGAACGGCATCAAAGCCGCCGATATCGCCGGACTCATCACCTGCGATGGCAAAGAGGTGGATCTTGCCTACCGCTTCGAAGGCACTGATGAGCTCAAGATGACCAACATCAAGCTGCGGCCGGCCGCCTAACGTCACTGCCGCCCAACGGAAAGGGCCTCCGTGCCGGGAAATCTTTCCCGGCACGGAGGCCCTTTCTCATGAAGTGCTGCCTATGGTCGTCCCACCGGTCAGTGGTCGACGGCCTTTTCGGCGCCCACCCCGGTGAGGGAACGGACTTCCATTTCGGCCTGCTTTGCGGTGTCTTCCCGCTTCTTGTCGAGCGTGGTTCCGAGCCAGCCCAGGAAGAAGGCCAGCGGGATGGACACGATGCCCGGGTTGCTCAGCGGGAAGAGCGCGAAGTTGGCGTCCTTGATCATTGAGGTTGCCCCGCCGGAAACCACCGGCGAGAAGATGATCAGGATGATCGCAGAGCCGAGGCCGCCGTACATGCTCCAGACTGCGCCCTGGGTGGTGAACTTCCGCCAGAACAGGGAGTAGACGATGGTGGGCAGGTTGGCGGAGGCGGCGACGGCGAACGCCAGGGCCACGAGGAACGCCACGTTCTGCCCGTTCGCGAGGATGCCGCCCAGGATTGCCAGGACGCCGATGACCACCACGGTGCGCCGGGCCACCTTGACTTCAGTATCGGCGTCGGCCTTGCCCTTGGAGATGACGCTGGCGTAGATGTCGTGGGCGAAGGACGCGGCCGCCGTGATGGTCAGGCCGGCCACGACGGCGAGGATGGTGGCGAACGCCACCGCCGAGATGAAGCCGAGCAGCAGCGGACCGCCGAGGTAGAAGGCCAGCAGCGGGGCGGCGGAGTTCACGCCACCCGGGGCGGTCTTGATGGTTTCAGCGCCAACCAGTGCGGCTGCGCCGTAGCCGAGGACCAGTGTGAAGAGGTAGAACAGGCCGATCAGCCAGATGGACCACACAACCGACTTGCGTGCTTCCTTGGCGGTGGGGACCGTGTAGAAGCGCATCAGGACGTGCGGCAGCGCTGCAGTGCCCAGCACCAGGGCGAGGCCCAGGGACATGAAGTCCAGCTTTGACGTTTCGGTCTTGCCGTACTGCAGGCCGGGGTTCAGGACGGCCGGGTTGTTGGCCGTCTCCACTGCGGCGCCCAGGAGGCTGGACAGGTTGAAGCCGTAGATTGCCAGGACCCACAGGGTCATGACTGCTGCGCCGGCAATGAGCAGGATGGCCTTGATGATCTGGACCCAGGTGGTGCCCTTCATGCCGCCGATCAGGACGTACATGATCATCAGGGCGCCGACGACGATGATCACCAGGGCCTGTCCGCCCCAGTCGCTGATGCCCAGCAGCAGGGAAATCAGGCTGCCGGCGCCTGCCATCTGGGCCAGGAGGTAGAAGAAGCAGACGGCGAGGGTGGAGATGGCTGCGGCGATGCGGACCGGCCGCTGCTTCAGCCGGAAGGACAGGACATCTGCCATGGTGAACTTGCCCGTGTTGCGAAGGAGCTCTGCAACGAGAAGCAGCGCCACGAGCCATGCCACCAGGAAGCCGATGGAGTACATGAAGCCGTCGTAGCCGTTGATGGCGATGGCGCCGGTGATGCCCAGGAAGGAGGCCGCTGAGAGATAGTCGCCGGCGATGGCGGTTCCGTTCTGGGAGCCCGTGAAGGAGCGGCCGGCGGCGTAGTAGTCAGCCGCGGTCTTGTTGTTCCGGCTGGCGCGGAACACGATCACCATGGTGACGGCCACGAAGATGCCGAAGATCCCCATATTGAGCAGCGTGGTGTCCTTGAGGGCGGCCACGTCCACCGCTGTGGCGATGCCGATCATTTGTTTGCTCCGCTCACTCGGTTGCCGTGCTTATCAAATTCGTGCCCTTCGATTTCGTTGCGGATTTCAGCCGCGATGGGGTCCAGGCGCTTGTTGGAGTAGTGGACGTACCAGCCCGTGATGGCGAACGTTGACACGAACTGGAGCAGGCCAAGGATCAGGCCGATATTGATGTTGCCCCAGACCTTGGTGGACATGAAGCCCACGGCATAGTCGGCGAGCAGGACATATGCGAAGTACCACAGCAGGAATGCTGCTGCCATGGGAAAGACAAAGCTGCGGTGACGCCTGCGCAGTTCCTTGAACTGCTCCGTCGACTGGACCTGCTCGAAGTCCACGGACGCCGCTGCGTCCGGAGTGTGGGCATCCTTACCCATCGTTCCTCCTCATTGAGACTGCCTGGACACACCCCGGCGCGGGACCCAGGACAGGGATACCAGAAATGTGACTGCAATCACTCTGCTGGCTGCCGGGCCCCACATTCCAGCCCCTGCCGCCCGCCGGTCGCTCAACGGCGGGGATGCTGCGACAAACGGCGCCTCGGCTACGCTGGGCATCATGCCGGATTCCCCCCTCCTGACCGCCGCCGCCGTGGCCGTCATCGCCATGGCCATTGCCGTTGTCGCGGGCGTGGGGCTCAAAGTACTCCGGTCCTTCCGGGACCTTGGCACCGACGCCGAGCGCGCCACCTATCACACCCTCCATGCGGCTTCCCTGGCAGGCCAGCACCTCCGCCGCGGCCTCAACCCAGCGGGCGCGGCCAAAGCGGGACGCCAGCTGCGCGCCCTGCTGGGCTGTGAGGCGCTGGCGATCATGGACACCTCCGGGGTGCTGGCGTGGGACGGCGGGGGTGAGGAACTGAAGCCGCGCATGATGGACCTTGCTGCCGGCGTCCTGGCCAGCGGCCGCACGGCTGTCCTTCCCGCCGGGGACGCCGGCGCCGCCACGGAGGCCACCGGTGGCGCTCTGGCAGCCGTCATCGCACCGGTCCGGGCCGGCACCCGTGTTGTGGGCGCCGTCGCTGCTTTTGCACCCACTGCCGGCGCGGGACTTGTCCGTGCCACAAGCGAAGTGGCGGACTGGGTGGCCGTGCAGGTGGAACTCGCCGAACTGGACGCGTCACGGACCCTGCTGATGGAGGCGGAAGTCCGGGCCCTGCGCGCCCAGATCAGCCCGCACTTCATCTACAACTCCCTGAACGCCATCGCATCCTTCATCAACACGGATCCCGCCCGGGCGCGGGAGCTGGTGGTGGAGTTCGCCGATTTCACCCGCTATTCCTTCCGCCGGCACGGGGACTTCACCACGCTCGCCGAGGAGCTTCGCTGCATTGACCGCTACCTGCTCCTGGAACGGGCCCGCTTCGGTGAACGGGTGCAGGTCAGCCTGCGCGTGGCTCCTGAAGTCCTCAGCACGGTGATTCCGTTCCTGAGCCTGCAGCCGCTGGTGGAAAACGCGGTCCGGCACGGCCTCGAGGCAAAGGAAGGTCCGGGCCACATCAGCATTACGGCCAACGACGCCGGCGCGTTCGCGGAGGTGACCATCGAGGACGACGGCGTGGGCATGGACCCGGCGCAGCTCCAGTCGATGCTGGCCGGCCATACGGACGGCGAGCACGTGGGCCTGCGGAACGTCGATGCCCGCCTCCGGCAGGTCTACGGCAACGACCACGGCCTGATCATCGAAACGGCGCCCGGCGAAGGAACCCTGATCACCATGCGCGTGCCCAAGTCCCAGCCGGGCCACGATGCCTAGGAGATTCCGGTTTCCGGCCCAGGCTGACCGCGGCACCGGCCGCCCGCCGCGGAAAGCTACCCTAGGAGGATGATTAACGTCCTCGTCGTTGATGATGAGCTGCCTGCCGTGGAGGAACTGGCTTTCCTGCTGGGCCGGGACGAACGCGTGGGGAAAGTGCTGCGCGCAACGTCCGGCAGCGAAGCCCTCCAGGCCCTGGCCTCCGCCCCGGTGGATGCCGTCTTCCTGGACATCCACATGCCGGCGGTCTCCGGCCTGGACATCGCCCGTGCCATCGCCGGGAACAGCCGCCCGCCCGCCGTCGTGTTCGTAACCGCGGACGAGGACCATGCGCTGGACGCCTTCGAACTCGCCGCCGTCGACTACCTCCTCAAGCCGGTACGCGCCGAACGCCTGGCCCGCTGCGTGGGCCGCATCAGCGAACTGCGCGACGGCGGCGCGGCGCCTGAGATGATCACCGTGGACCAGGGCGGGACCACCAAAATGATCAGGCGCGACGACGTGACGTACGTCCAGGCGCAAGGCGACTACGCACGGCTCCACACCGCCGAGGCCAGCTACCTGATCAGGGTTCCGCTGGCTGACCTGGAGCAGCAATGGGCTGAGGCGGGATTCATCCGGACGCACCGCTCGTACCTGGTGGCGCTGAAGCACGTGACGTCGATGAAACTGGCTGCGGACGGTCCCAGCGTGACGGTGGCAGGGGCCGGGCTGCCCATCAGCAGGAGGCACCTGCCTACGGTGCGCGAGAAGCTTGAGGCCACACGCATCAGGCCCACGTCATGACCAGGGTGCGGGTTACGGCTCCGCGCACGGCCGCGCGTCCCGCCCAGGAAACCCGGGAAGCCGCGCAGGACTCGGAAGTGGGCCAGGTCTTTGTCAGGTCCCTGATCAGGTCCCAGCTGCGGCTGGCCCTGGTGGTGGCTGCGGGTTTCCTGCTGATCCTCGGCGCCTTCCCCTTGATCCTCGCCGTGGTCCCGGGCCTGGCGGAGACCCGGATGGCGGGCATCCCGTTCGCCTGGCTCCTGCTCGGCGTCGGTATCTACCCGGTCATTGGGCTGAGTGCCTGGTTGTACATCCGGACTGCGGCCCGGAACGAGGCGCGGTACCGGGACCTGGCTGGTGACCAGTGAGCAGTCACCGGTGACGGGCGCCTTGGTGCAGGCATGAATCCGGGCGTGGCAATAGCTGCCTTGGTAGTGGTGAGCGTGGCCACCGCGGTCATCGGCTTCTATGGCCTGCGGATTTCACGGACCACCGGCGATTTCTATGTGGCCTCCAGGACGGTCCGCCCGTGGTGGAACGCCTCCGCTATCGGCGGTGAATACCTTTCGGCTGCCAGCTTCCTGGGCGTTGCCGGCCTGATCCTGCTGTCCGGAACGGACGCACTGTGGTTTCCGGTGGGCTATACGGCCGGGTACCTGATGCTGCTGCTCTTCGTGGCAGCCCCGCTGCGGCGGTCCGGCGCCTACACCATTCCCGATTTCACCGAAGCCCGGCTGGACTCGCTGGCGGTGCGGAGGGTGACCAGCCTGGTGGTGGTGCTGGTGGGCTGGCTGTACATCGTGCCCCAGCTTCATGGCGCGGCCCTGACCATCCGCATCACCACGGGACTGCCGTCCTGGGTGGGCTCCGTGGCAGTGGTGATCGTGGTCTGCCTGACCGTGGTGGCGGGCGGCATGCGTTCCATCACGTTTGTCCAGGCATTCCAATACTGGCTCAAACTCACGGCACTCGCCGTGCCTATCCTCTTCATCATTTTTGTACTCGCGGGCAGCGGTGCGCCTGCGCTGGCCGCACCTGCGGTCAACCCCACCGGCGCTCCCCCGGCCGGGCTCTACCAGAACATGTCGCTGCTGGTGGCCCTGCTGTTCGGAACGCTGGGTCTGCCGCATGTGCTGGTCCGCTTCTACACCAACCCTGACGGCCAGTCCGCCCGCCGCACCACACTGATCGTCCTTGGCCTGCTGTCCGTCTTCTACCTCTTCCCCACGGCCTACGGGCTGGTGGGGCGGATGTTCGCTCCCGGGCTGGCCCGGGCCGGGCAGGCGGACGCCATGGTCCTCCTGCTTCCGGGCCAACTGGTGGGCGGGACGGCAGGCGACCTGCTGTCGGCCCTGGTGGTGGCGGGCGCTTTCGCAGCCTTTCTGTCCACCACCTCTGGGCTGGTGGTTTCCCTGGCCGGGGTCATCAGCCAGGACGTGCTGGGCGGCGGCGTGGGCGGCTTCAGGCTCGCAGCGGTTGTTTCCGCCGTCGTTCCCCTGGGCTTTGCGTTCATGACGGATTCCTTCGCCCTCGCCGGAAGCGTGGGGCTGGTTTTCGCCTTCACCGCATCCACCGTCTGCCCGGTGCTGCTGCTGGGCATCTGGTGGCGGGGCCTCACGGACGCCGGCGCCATCGCCGGGATGGTCACCGGCGCACTGCTCTGCGGCGGTGCGATGATTGTTGGGGCGCTGGCCGGGGCCGCCAGTACGCCCGGCTGGCTGGCACAGCCGGCGGCCTGGACAGTCCCGGCCGCCTTTGCCGTCATGGTCGTGGTGTCCCGCGCTACGACGCAGCGCATCCCCAGGACCATGTCCAAGGTGATGACCCGGCTCCACACGCCGGAGCGGCCGCTGGCCACCGAACGCTGAAGCTCAGCTCCAGTCCCCTGCTGTTTTTCCTCGCGTCCGTGCCGCCGATGGTGGACAATGGCGCCATGTCCACCGAGGACGGCGATGCTTCCGGTTCCCTGGAGGAACTTCCTCCGGCAGTGCGCGCCCAGCTGCTCGCCACCGAGCACTGGGGCCTGCTCGCATCCCGCAGCACCACCCAAAGCGAGGTGCTGACCAGGATCAGCATGTTCTTGACGTTCACCTCCGCCAGCGTGGTGAGCGTGGCATTGGTGGGCCAGGCCACCCGGTTCTCGGATGCCTTCGTCATGGTTGCGGTGATCGTGCTGTGCATCGACGTGGTGATGGGCCTGCTCACCCAGGTGCGCGTCTTCAACGTGGGCCAGGAGGACCTCATGTATGTGACGGCCATGAACCGCCTGCGCGCAGCCTACGTGGACCTCGACCCGGGGGTGGCACCGTACCTGATGGCCGCCCACCATGACGACGAAGCCGGTGCCGGCAGGACGTACTTCTTTTTCGGGAACCGGAACGCGCTGAGCCATGTGGCCGGCAGCAGCATGGTGTTCATGACGGCCGCCAACGCCGCCCTCATCGCCATCCTGGCCGGCCTGGTGCTCACGCTCCTCGGCGCCGGGACCGCTGCGGCGGTCATCTCGGGAGCCGTGGTTGGCCTGGTCTTCGTGGCGGCCACGGTCCTCATGGGCTACCGGGCCTATACGGAAGTGTGGCTCGGGTTCACGCCGATCTCCCCTACCCCGCCTGCCGGAGACTAACCCGTCAGTCGATGGCTGCCATCAGTTCAACCACGCGGTCCAGGAAGGCGTCCACCTGCGCTTCCTCGTACCCGTCCCGGCCCACAGCCGGGCGGAACACGGCACGGCGCACGCTGTCCACGCTCAACGGCTTGTCCTGCTCCAGGTACGCGATCAGCTCATGGCACAGCCGGTCGACGTCGGCCGTGTTGTAGCTGCGGACCTTCTTCTTAGCGGGGCGGCGGAAGCGGTCGCCGTCGGGGCGGTGCAGGCGGCCGCGGAGGATCCCGGAGAGGTTTCCGATTTCGCGCAGCCAGGCTTCTTCGCCGCGGGCTGCGATCAGTTCGTCCCGTTCCCGGCGGGCGAAGGCATCCTCGAGCCTGTCCAGTGCGGCGTCCACAACTGCGGCGGAGTACCCGCCTTTGACCGGATCGAAGGAAACAGCACGGACATCGGCGCTGCTGACGGGATGCGCCGCCGCCTCGGGTGTTTCAAGGGACACCCGCGCCCGCTGCAGGAACTGGTCCACCTGTTTGGCGTTGTAGCCATAGTCGCCGCGCTGCACGCGCTCAAAGGACGCAGGGATCTGCTGATGAATGTCCAATGCCACTTTGCTTCCTTCAGTGCTCTTCAGCCGTAGTGCTTCTGCACCAGCTTATGTATGTGCGGGTCCGGTCACGGGGTTGTGTCAGGCACCGGCCACCAGCCCGTACAGGACAAAGGCTACCGGTGAGGCAAACACGATCGAGTCAAGCCTGTCCATGACGCCGCCGTGCCCGGGGAGGATGCTGCTCATGTCCTTGATGCCGAGCTCGCGCTTGACCATGGATTCGGCGAGGTCACCGGCTGTGGAAGCGGCAACCAGGCCGACGGCCAGCACCACACCCACCCACCATGGTTTGTCCAGCACGAAAAGGCAGGCCAGGATGCCGATGAGCATGGCCCCGCCAACGGACCCGGCGAATCCTTCCCAGGATTTCTTCGGGCTGATCTTGGGCGCCATGGGGTGCTTGCCCAGGGAGGCACCCACCAGGTAGCCGAAGGTGTCATTTGAGACCACCAGCAGGAGCATCACTGCCACCTGCCAGGCGCCTTCCGGGACGCTTCCGCCCGGCCAGAGCCCCAGCGGCGTTGCACCACCGGCAGCATGCAGGGGCAGGGCGGCGAAGCTGATGAAGAACGGGACCCAGCCAAGCGTGAAGACCCCGGCGAAGATGCTGTTCGCGGAGCCGGCGGCACTTTCGATGGATCGCCACAACAGCACGGCCACCGAACTGAGCAGCATGGCGAACAGGAGGCTTTCAATGCCGCCAAAATAGGCGGCGAAGGGCATCGCCACCGTCCCGGTCATGACCGGCACGATGGGCATCCTGGTGCCGTTGGCCTCCAGTGCGCGGTAGACCTCCCACACTCCGAAAATGGCAAAGGTGGTGGTGACCGCTACGAAGGCAAGCGGAAGCAGCAGCAGTCCGCCGAGTACGGCGAAGAGCATGGCCAGACCCACCACGACGGCGGCCGGAAGGTTCCTTCCGGCCTTCGGCGTCGGGTTGCTCCTGGGCTGCTTCCCCCGTGTGCGCGCCCTTGCTGCCGGGGCCTGATCTGCCTGGCCCATCAGACTTCGAGCAGCTCTGCTTCCTTGCGCTTGAGCAGCTCGTCGATGCCGTCCACGTGGGCCTTGGTGAGGTTGTCGAGCTCCTTTTCGGCGCGGGTGCCCTCGTCCTCGCCGGCTTCGCCGTCCTTGACCAGCCTGTCCAGGGTTTCCTTGGCCTTGCGGCGGATGTTGCGGATGGAAACCTTGGCGTCCTCGCCCTTGGTCTTGACGATCTTGACGTATTCCTTACGGCGTTCCTTGGTCAGCTCCGGAATGGTGATGCGGATGACGTTGCCGTCGTTGGAGGGGTTGGCACCCACCTCGGAATCGCTGAGCGCCCGCTCGATGTCACGCAGGGCCGTCTTGTCGAAGGGCGTGATAAGGATGGTGCGCGCGTCCGGGATGGCGAATGAGGCCAGCTGCTGCAGCGGCGTGGGCGAGCCGTAGTACTCCACCAGGACCTTGTTGTACAGGCCGGGGTTGGCGCGGCCGGTGCGGACGGAAGCGAAGTCTTCCTTGGCTACCTCTACGGCCTTGTCCATCTTTTCTTCGGCTTCGAGCAAGGTTTCTTCGATCACGGTCTCTCCTGAGGGTTCTGGTGCAGTCCGGCAGGCCGGCTCCCCGCACACAAGGTGGTTCTATGTTGCTGGTCCGTCACCGCCGGCAACGGCGGGAACGGAACTGTCCTGAAAACATCCTAGCCGCAGCTAGGCGGTGACCAGCGTGCCCAGCTTCTCACCGAGGATGGCGCGGGTGACGTTGCCTTCGCCTTCCATGCCGAAGACCACCATTGAAAGGTTGTTGTCCTTGCACATGGTCATGGCTGTCTGGTCCATGACCCGGATGTCGCGGCGGAGTGCGTCGTCGTAGCTGAGCGTCTCGAGCCGCTCGGCGGTGGGGTCCTTCTTGGGATCGGCAGTGTAGACAGCGTCCACTCCGCTCTTGGCCATCAGGACGACGTCGGCGTGGACCTCGAGGGCGCGCTGCGCGGCAACGGTGTCCGTGGAGAAGTACGGCAGGCCCGCGCCCGCTCCGAAGATGACCACGCGGCCCTTTTCCATGTGGCGGATGGCGCGGCGCGGAATGTACGCCTCGGCCACCTGGCCCATGGTGATGGCGCTCTGCACCCGGGTCTCCACGCCTGCCTGCTCCAGGAAGTCCTGCAGCGCAAGGCAGTTCATGACTGTGCCAAGCATGCCCATGTAGTCCGCGCGGGAGCGGTCCATGCCGCTCTGGGAAAGTTCAGCGCCGCGGAAGAAGTTGCCGCCGCCCACCACGATAGCCACCTCAACCTGGGGAACGGCAGCGGCGATCTGCTTGGCGACGTCGCGGACGGTCTCGGGGTCAACGCCCAGCTTCCCGCCGCCAAAAACCTCGCCCGAGAGCTTCAGGAGGACGCGGCGTCGGCTTTTCTCTGGCTGGATTACAGTGTTGACGGCTTCCATGATGCCTTCCCGTTGGTGAACTCTAAAAAGGTTATCCTGCGGTGCGGCCAAAGGTCCCATTCCGGGTTGGCCCAGCGCATGCAAAAGGGGCGGCCACCGAGGTGGCCACCCCTTCGCAGTTCCGGCTAGGAGCCGACGCGGAAACGCGCGAATGCGGTTCCCTTGACACCGGCCTCTTCGAGGACCTGTGCCACAGACTTCTTGGCGTCCTTGGCGAATGCCTGGTCAACCAGCACTTCACCCTTGTAGAAGCCGGTCACGCGGCCTTCCACGATCTTGGTGAGCGCGGCTTCGGGCTTGCCCTCGGCCTTTGCGGTCTCTTCGGCGATGCGGCGCTCGGACTCGACGAGCTCGGACGGAACGTCCTCGCGGGTCAGGTAGTTCGGGGCCATGGCAGCGATGTGGACGGCAACATCGTGGGCTGCGGTGGCAGCGGCTTCGCCTTCACCGTCAACAGCGAACAGCACGCCAACCTGGGCCGGCAGGTCCTTGGAGGTCTTGTGCAGGTAAGCGTCAACCGTTGCGCCCTCGATGCGGGAGATGCGGCGGACAACAACCTTTTCGCCCAGGATGGCGCCTTCTTCAACGACGACCTCGGAGAGGGGCTTGCCGTCAACGTCGGTGGCGAGCAGGGTCTCGAGGTCGGCAGCACCGGACTCGATGGCAACGGCCAGGACCTTGTCGGCCAGCTGGATGAACTTGTCAGCCTTGGCCACGAAGTCGGTCTCGCAGTTGACTTCGATCATGACGCCGACGCCGTTGCTGACCTTGGCGGCAACCAGGCCTTCAGCGGTGGAGCGGCCTTCACGCTTGGTAGCGCCCTTGAGGCCCTTGATGCGGATGATTTCGATGGCCTTTTCGGCGTCACCGTTGGCTTCGTCAAGAGCCTTCTTGACGTCCATCATGCCGGCGCCGGTGCGCTCGCGCAGGGCCTTGATGTCCGCGGCAGTGTAGTTCGCCATGTGAACCCCTCTGTCTAGAAATTTGTTGTGGTGTACGGACCGACAGGACGGCAGCCCATGGTGGGCTGCCATCCTGTCAGCAGCTCCGGACACCGCAGGGCGGTGCCGGAGAATCCGGATTTACTTGTGTTACTTGGCTTCTTCAGCGGAAGCGTCAGCGGCGGGAGCCTCAGCAGCGGGGGCTGCAGCTTCCTCTGCCGGTGCGGCAGCAGCTTCGGCCTTGTTGCCTTCGAGGAGCTCGCGCTCCCACTCGGCCAGCGGCTCTTCCGGAGCTTCAGCAGCGCCCGTGCCACGGTTGTTGCGGGCGATGAGGCCCTCGGCAACGGCGTCGGCAACAACGCGGGTCAGGAGGTTCACGGAGCGGATGGCGTCGTCGTTGCCCGGGATCGGGAAGTCGACCTCGTCAGGATCGCAGTTGGTGTCCAGGATGGCCACAACCGGGATGTTCAGCTTCTTGGCCTCGTCAACGGCGAGGTGTTCCTTCTTGGTGTCCACGATCCAGAGCACGGAAGGTGCCTTGGTGAGGTTGCGGATACCGCCGAGGTTGGACTCCAGCTTGGTGAGTTCGCGCTTGAGGAGCAGCAGCTCCTTCTTGGTGTACGCGGAACCGGCGACGTCGTCGAAGTCGATCTCTTCGAGTTCCTTCATGCGCTGGATGCGCTTGGCGACCGTCTGGAAGTTGGTCAGCATACCGCCGAGCCAACGCTGGTTGACGTAGGGCTGGCCAACGCGGGTTGCCTGCTCGGCAATTGCTTCCTGGGCCTGCTTCTTGGTGCCGACGAAGAGGACGGTGCCGCCGTGGGCAACGGTGGCCTTTACGAACTCGTAGGCGCGGTCGATGTAGGACAGCGACTGCTGAAGGTCGATGATGTAGATGCCGTTGCGCTCGGTGAAGATGAAGCGCTTCATCTTCGGGTTCCAACGGCGGGTCTGGTGTCCAAAGTGGACGCCGCTGTCAAGCAGCTGGCGCATGGTTACGACGGGCATGCCGACGCTCCTTCCGGCAGGTCATTCATGAGAGAGCCCGGAGGCTTCTTACCCTGCCAATAGTTGACGGTTGAATAGCGTGGCCCGGGGCGGGCCGTGCTCCTGGCATCCTTCACGCTTCTCATCAGGACCGCTGGGTCCTGACCGCAAGAGGCATGATCCTCCGTAAACGAGCCGGGGCGTCGCTTGTGGAGGGCTGGATGCGCGTAGTCAGCCGCCGCTCCCCCACACTCCTGAATGAGATGTGCCGACGCAAACCCGCACAGGGACATATACCGTTGGATAACCACTGGGATAGACGCTGGTCGGAAAGCGTTGAGGGCGCAGCAAACTGCTCCACCAAGTGTACTACAGGCGCCTGCGCCGGAAGGACAGGAACGACGGCGGTCCAGGCCTTGTCCACATAGCCTTGCCCGGGCCTCCCGCCGGGCACGTGAGCGGGGCACGCTGGGGGTATGAAACCGCCGCTGCTGCTTGCAGCCCTTCTCCTGATGCCTGCTTCACTGGCGCCCGGCGGGGAGCCGCTGGCCTATACCCCGGCGTCCGGTGCGCCGGCCTCGGTGCAGGTCGTGTCCATGGAGACTGCCGCGGCAGCCACTGTCCGCCCCTCCTGGCAGTGGCCGCTAAGCCCGCGCCCGCAGGTGCTCCGCGATTACGATCCCCCGCCGAAGCCCTGGCTGCCTGGACATCGGGGCGTGGATCTTGGAGCAGCGGCCGACGGCGTCAGGGTCACCTCGCCGTCGGCAGGCACTGTCAGCTTTGTGGGCGTCGTGGTGGACCGGCCGGTCATCACCATCGATCACGGCAACGGACTGCGCAGCAGCTTCGAGCCGGTGGCCAGCATCCTTGCCGCCGGTACCCCGGTGGCCGCAGGACAGGAAATCGGCACGATCCTTCCGGGGCATTGCCCCGCCGCGTCCTGCGTCCACTGGGGTGTCCGGCGGGGAGATGACTATGTGAATCCGTTGCAGTTCGTGATGGACCTGCGGCCATCGATCCTGCTGCCGCTGAACCCTTAGACGATGGCGGAAATGCCGGTGATCGCCCGGCCCGTGACCAGTGTGTTGATCTCGTGGGTGCCTTCGTAGGAATAGATGGCTTCAGCGTCCGCGAAGATCTTGGCCATCCCGAAGTCGGTGACTATGCCGTTGCCGCCCAGGATATTCCGGCCGAGGGCCACGCTCTCGCGCATCCTCGTGGTGGTGAAGGCCTTGGCCAGGGCAGACTGCTCATCCTTGGCCTGGCCGGCATCCTCCAGCTGGGACAGCCGCACCATCATGCCCATGGAACTGACGGCGTTGCCCAGGATCTGGACCAGCTGGTTCTGCACCAGCTGGAAGGAGGCCAGCGGCCTGCCGAACTGGTGCCGCTCCACTGCGTAGCGGCGGGCGACGTCGAAGGCGGCCAGCTGCTGGCCCACCGCCTGCCAGGCGACCCCGAGGCGGGTGACCTTAAGGACCTTGTTGACGTCCCGGAAGCTGTTGGCGTGGGCGAGCTTCTGGAAGTCCGGAACCGCCACGTTCCGGAGCGTGATGTCGGCGTTCTGGACAGTACGAAGGGCCGTCTTGTTCTCGATCTTCACCGCACTGAAGCCGTCCAAAGCCGTGTCCACCAGGAAGCCCTTGACCTGGTTGTCGTCCACGTCCTTGGCGTAAATGACCACCCAGTCCGAGAAGGTGGCATTGCCGATCCAGCGCTTCTCCCCGTTGAGGATCCAGGTGTCCCCCTCCCGGCGGGCGGTGGTGCGGGTACCGCCTGCGACGTCGCTGCCGCCCAAAGGCTCCGTCAGCCCGAACGCGCCAATCTTCTTCATGGCATAGATGTCAGGAAGCCACGCCTCCTTTTGCTCCTCGGAGGCAAGGGCCTCGATGGAGCCGGTGAAGAGGCCGTCATGGACGCCCATGAAAGTGGAAATGGAGGCATCGGCCCGGGTCACCTCCGCGTGGAGGAGCCCGGCGAACAGGTTGGAGTGCCCCTGCCGCCGTACCGGGCTGACCAGGTCGATGTCGGCGAGCTTGGGAATCAGGTCCATGGGGAACTCGCCCCGGTTCCAGCAGTCCGTGGCGATGGGCTTCACTTCCCGTGCCAGGAAGTCCCTGACTTCGGCCAGCCGGTCCTGCTCCTTTCCGGTCAGCAGCTGCTCAAAGGCGTAGAAATCGCCGTCGGCATAGGGAAGGGGGTTCAGGCCGGCGTCAGCGGTGGACATGGTTACCTCACAGGTGGTCAGCGGTGACCGGCGTTCCCAGGAGGAAGCACGGTAAGTTACTGATGAGTAACATACCGCAGATCCGGCCCTTAAGAAAAGAAAACCGCGGCCGACGTGATTGTCGGCCGCGGTCTGTTGCAGGGTAGGGCTACTCGGACTTGAACCGAGGACCTTAGGATTATGAGTCCCGCGCTCTAACCAGCTGAGCTATAGCCCCCCGAACCCTTCGCGGCCACTCCCGTGGGAGGGCGCAACGTGCCTGCAGGGCAAAAACACTCTAGCAAACCCCGCCAGCCGTTTTAGACCACCTTGTCCTCGAAGCCCGCACCGCGGTACAGGTCCTCGAATGTCTGCAGCGTTCCCTGGATGCTGTGGGGCTCCACCATTTCCCGGCTCACCTTCCCCATGGCGGCACGCTGATCGGCCGGAAGCTCCAGGATCCGGGTGATCTTCTTGGCGAGGTCGTCACTGTCATTCGGCGTGAAGAGGTACCCGTTTTCGCCGTCCCGCACCAGGTGGGGCAGGGCCATCGCGTCCGCCAGCACCACCGGGGTAGAGGCCGACATTGCCTCCAGGGTGACAAGCGACTGCAGCTCAGCTGTCCCCGGCATGCAGAAAAGGTCGGCCTTGATGTAGGCCTTCCGCAGTTCCTCGTCGCTCACGAGGCCGAGGAACCTGACCCTGTCCTCCAGCCGAAGGTGGCGGACCAGCTCCTCCAGCGACGAACGGACTTCCCCGCCACCAACCACCTCCAGGTGGACGTTCAGTTCCGGCGGGGTCTTGCTGATGGCTTCGATCAGCACATCCACGTGCTTTTCCTCGGCCAACCGGCCGGCGAACATCACGGTGGGGTACGGGTGGCGATCGATGTGCTCCCCGGGCTGGAGTTCGTATGCAGCGGAGTCGATGCCGTTGGACAGCGGCAGCACCTTGCGCAGGAAGGCATGCTGGTGCATGGCCTTGGCCGCCAGCGGGGTGGGCGTGGTGATGACGTCCGCCTGGCCCATGACCTTGCCCATGTCTTTCCAGGAGATCCGGCCGATGATGTTCTTGAACCACTGCGGGAACGGCAGGAACGGGTTGAGGTTTTCCGGCATGAAATGGTTCGTGGCCACGATCCGGACGCCCCGCTTCACGGCTTCGTACAGCACGTGCTCGCCGATCATGTAGTGGCTTTGGATGTGCACCACGTCCGGCTTCACCCGATCGAAGAGGAGGCTGATTTCCTTCTTGATTTCCCAAGGGAAGCAGATCCGGAAAGTTTCGTGCGTGGGCACGCTGTGGGAGCGGAGCCGGTGGACGGTACCTTCCGGGCGGAATTCGGTAAAGCTCTTGCCCTTTCCGTTGCGGCAGGCCAGGACGTGGACGTTGTGCCCCCGGCCGGTCATCCCCTTGGCCAGCCGGTAGCCGAACTGGGCTGCACCGTTGACGTCGGGTGGATAAGTGTCTGCGGCAATCAGGATGGTCAGGGGACGCTGGTCTGCGGGCGTGGTCACGGGGAGGGCTCCTGATGGTCACGGTGCGGACAGCATGTACTGGCAGCACGGTTGGCCGCTGGCGCGGGTGGCGCCTGGCCTCGTGGGTTTTTGGCGGTATCTGGGGTGGAATCGGCTGGACAGTATGTGGTGGACAGCGGGCTAACGCGTCGCCCGGCCCACGGCCTTCCGCGCGTCCTTCTTGCGCTTCGTGACCTCCGGGTGGTGCCTTGAAAGGGCGATCACCCCAACGATAGCAAGGGAGGCCGCGGTTCCCATGGCAATGGCCATCACGGCGTGGACGTCCGGACGCAGTTCGCCGAGGATCACGATGCCGATTGCAATGCCCACGATGGGGTCGATCACGGTGAGCCCTGCGATGACCAGGTCCGGCGGTCCCGAGGAGTATGCGCTCTGGACAAACCAGGACCCCAGCCCGCCGGCGGCAACGAGTGCCACCACCGAATACCACTGCACGTTCAGCAGGAACAGTCCGTTGGGGTCCAGCAGGTGCTTGCCGATGATCCTGGTGAGGACGGCCACGAATCCAAAGAGGACTCCGGCGCCCAGAATGTAGACGAAGGCGTTGATCCGGTGCTTGAACATGACGGCCAGGGTGCCGAAGAGCCCGACGGCAAGCGCCAGCAGCAGCACGATTGTGAGCTCGTCATCCAGGCTCACGTGGTGGTTCTCCTGTGTCACGTTGACGGCCAGGAGGACGAACAGTGCGGATCCTGTCACGCACGCCGCGATGGCGACGATAGTGGGGCGGTTGATGGTCAGGTCCTGGTCCTTGGCGTTGACGATGGTGGTAATGACCAGGGCGATGGCACCGATGGGCTGGACAACGGTGAGCGGGGCTGACACGAGCGCTACGGCGTTCATGGCCATGCCGGCGCACAGGAGGAGGAGGCCGAACACCCAGCGGGGGTTCCGCAGGAGCCGCAGGAAGCCGTTGGAACTCAGGGCGAGCCCCCCGGTGTCGGCCTTGACGGCGCTTCCCTGCCGCTGGGCACCAAGGGCGAGGCAGAAGGCGCCAAGCAGCGCAAGCACAACTGCCACCCACACCATCAGGAGGTCCCGTCGTCGTGATGTGCCTGCAGCCGGCCCTTCCGCAGCATGGCCCAGAAGTAGTTGTAGGCGGCGATCCAGTGGCCCACCAGCCCCAGCCCGAGCACAATCCATGCGGCCACGAACAGCTCGCCGGAGAATCCGGTGTCCAGCCGGGAGAGGACCAGCATCGGGGTTCCCAGCAGCAGCAGGCCGGTCCGCACCTTGCCCACCACGCTGACCGGCAGGTCCGGGTGGCCCCGGAAAAGGGACAGGGTCAGGGCCAGCAGGACGGCGTCCGGGATCACCAGCGCGGCGAGGTACAGCCAATGGACGACGCCGGCAATCACCAGGGTGACGGCGACAGCTATCATCGCCAGCCTGTCCGCGATCGGGTCGAGGACCCTGCCGAGCTTGGACGTCTGGTCGAAGCGGCGGGCGATATAGCCGTCAATCCAGTCCGTGCTGGCCATGACGGCCAGGACGACGACCCCTGCGCCGTACTCCTGCCTCGCCAGGACAAGCCAGATGAAGAGCGGCACACCCATGAAGCGCACCACGGTGAGCAGGTTGGGGATGGTGAACACCAGGTCATGGTCCACCTGGGGGCGTCCGGGACGGGAGCCTGCACCGATGAACTTCACCCGTTCCCCCTTCCCTTCCTGCTGCCCCCTGCGAGCGTCGTGACGTCTACCTCTGGAACCTTCCGCCGGCTGCCAGGAAACTCCGGCCGCACGTCCGGCCTAGTACGTTCGAAGGAGTTTCCTGGCCAGCACCAGGAAGACCGTTCCCGCGGCGATGAATGCTGCCAATGGCTTCCAGCGCTTTTCGAGGTCTGCGGAGCCGGACAGCGCCGAGAGCTTCTGCGCGGCAACCTCCCTGCCGTGGTTAGCCAGGGCCTGGCCTTCCCGCAGCGTCTCCTGTGCGGAGGCGAGAATGTAGCGGGCCTGGGGCTTGACATCCAGTTCGGTCCCGAGCTCGTCACGGACTTCAGTCAGGTGGTGGCGGCGCTGGTTGAGGCGCCGGAGCAGTTCGGGTTCCGAAGCGTGGGGGAATTCCTTCTCGTGCTCAGCAGCCTTGGCGGCCTTCTCGGCCTTGGCCTTGGCTGCGGCTTCATCCTTGGCCGCCTTGGCGGCCTTGGCTTCGGGGCTCTGGGGATCGAGCACGGCCGGGTTGAACGCGGACCCTTCCTTGGCAACGCCGATGTCGTGCCTGATGCCGCGGATGGTCTCCTCCGGCATG
Source organism: Pseudarthrobacter phenanthrenivorans Sphe3 (assembly GCF_000189535.1). Taxonomy (NCBI): domain Bacteria; kingdom Bacillati; phylum Actinomycetota; class Actinomycetes; order Micrococcales; family Micrococcaceae; genus Pseudarthrobacter; species Pseudarthrobacter phenanthrenivorans. The sequence goes on along the minus strand of NC_015145.1, from coordinate 1,445,636 downwards.
AGCGGCATGGCCTTCTTGAACTTCCGGGCGCCGATGAGGCCGCCGATGAGGGCTATCAGGAGGAAGACGGCGGAGACAAGGAGCGCAGCCAGCCACGCGGGCATGATGGTAGCGAGTCCCATAATGGCCGCCACGATGAGCCCCACTACCAGGAACATGAGGAAGACGAGGGCGACGGCGAAGAAGGCAGCAGCGACGCCGACCTGGATTCCCTTGCGCTTGAGTTCGATCTTCGCGAAGGCGATTTCGTCATTGAGCTGGCGCGGCGCCAACCGGAAAAGGAGTTTTAGCGTCCGGGGCAGCGCAATGATGCGTAATCCCCCGCTGGTGCGCCCGCTGTGACGTCCGCTCATCGGTTCCGCCTTACTGGTTATGGGTCGAATCGGCTTCCGTGTACTGCAGGGAAGTGCAGCAGCACAGTCCCCGCCACCAAAACTATCATTCAGGTTAAGGGCGAACTTCGGGGCTTGCCGTGCGGCATGGCCTACAACGCTGCAAATTAGGTTGCGCCGGGCCTAGGATTGATCTCCGTGACCATTCCCAGCAATCCGGGCGACCTGTTGAGCCGCCGCCGCAAACTCCTGTATATCCTCCTCCTCGGCGCCCTGACGGCCTTGGGTCCGTTCACGATCGACCTCTACCTGCCTGCCTTCCCCGCCCTGGAGGCCAGCCTCGGTGTCAGCGAGGCCCAGGTCCAGCTCACCCTGGCCGGGACCACCGTCGGTTTTGCCATCGGACAGCTGGTGGTTGGGCCTTTCAGCGACAAGTTCGGCCGCAGGACCCCGCTCATCCTGGCCACGGCGCTGCACATTGCAGCGTCCCTCGGTGCCGCCCTGTCCACAGACATCACCACGCTGGGCATCTTCCGCGTCCTCATGGGCGTGGGTGCGGCCGGCGGCGGCGTGGTAGCCATGGCCATGGTGCGCGACCTTTTCTCGGGCTACGCCATGGTCAAGATGTTCTCCCGCATGTCGCTTGTGAACGGCCTGGCTCCCATCCTGGCCCCCGTGATCGGCTCGCAACTGCTCCTGGTGATGCCGTGGCCGGGGATCTTCGTCTTCCTCGCCGCCTACGGCACGGTGGTGATCGTTGCGGCGCTGTTCCTGGTGCGCGAGACCCTGCCGCCGGAAAAGCGGCGGCTGAGCGGCCTGACTGCCCGGCAGCGCTACCGGATCCTCTTCAGTGACAGGGTGTTCGTCGGACTGCTGCTGGTGGCCGGGTTGAACTTCGGCGGGCTGTTCACCTACCTTTCAGCCTCCCCCTTCCTCTTCCAGGACGTATTCGGCTTCTCCCCCCAGGAGTACGGCCTGCTCTTTGGCATCAACTCGCTGGGCATCGTGGCAGGAATCCAGACGAGTTCGCGGCTGATCCGCAGGGTGCCGCCGCAGTGGATCCTCGCAGGGGCCACGGCATGGATGTTCCTGATGGCCATGCTGATCGTGGTGTTCGACCAGCTGGGGTTCGGCCTCTGGGGTGTCATGGTTCCGCTGTGGTTCTACATCATGGGGACTGGTTTCATGTTCCCCTGCGTGCAGGTGCTGGCCCTGGCGGGCCACGCCGGACAGGCGGGCACCGCTGCCTCGCTGCTGGGCTTCGCCACCTTCATGATGGCCGGGCTTATCTCGCCGGTGGTGGGTTGGCTTGGGATCACCAGCGCAGCCCCCATGGGGGCGGTACAGGGTGCCTGCATCCTGTTGGCGATTGCGGCGCTCTGGATCGTCGTCCGGCCGCGCACCGTCCCCTCGATCCACTGACGCCGGCGCCATGAAACAGGGATCCGGACGCAAGCCACACCGCAACCGCAGGGGCCTCTTCCTCGGGGCGGTGCTTGGCGCCGTCGTCGGCTATTTCGCGGGCCGCGCCCTGGGGAATCCTGCCATGGGAATCCTCCTGGGCATGGTGGCCGGTTCGGCGCTGCTCTACCGGGTTAATCCCGGCCCGTGGAACCGGCCGTGACCCGGTCCTGCGCCGAAGGGGCCCGCAAGCGGCGCTCCGGCGGGCGTACCTGCCCCGGGACCGCCTGCCCGCGATAAAATGTGTCCGTGTCCCACTGGCAGGAACAACCGCCGCTTCCGGCCACATGGCAACGGTGCGATCACCGGATACTGCCACTGTGGTGGGAGCGGCTCTGCGCCGAGACCGGTGAGCAATCAGCCGCGCTCTACGCCGCAGGACTGTTCACGGAGGACCGCCGCCGGCCCATCGCCCAGTGGTACAACCCCGCGTTCAAGGCGGCCCTGCTGGTGGCCCCGGAAACGTCCCCCGAGTGGCCGGTGCAGCGCTTCGGGATTTTTTACGCGCCCCCGGACAGCGGCGTGGTCCGCATCCATTCAGCACCCCACGAGTGGAATCCCCGGCAGCCGCGGAAGTCTCCCACCGAGCAGGAGGCGTTCCAGGCCGCCGTCGAGGAAGCGGAGCGCTTCCTGCAAGTGGAAATGGACTTCGTCTGACAGACAAAAGTCCCCGTCCCCCGCGAGCGGGGAACGGGGACTTTTTGTGTGGCTCCTCCTGCTGGACTTGAACCAGCAACCCTTCGATTAACAGTCGAATGCTCTGCCAATTGAGCTAAGGAGGAATGAAGCAGGTATGACATTAGCAAAGGTTTCCGGCCAAAGTGAAATCGGCGCAATAGCGGGCCGCGGCGGGCTCTTCAGGGCATAAAAAATCCCCGTTCCGGAGGCCCGGAACGGGGATTGCGCGCTCCTCCTGCTGGACTTGAACCAGCAACCCTTCGATTAACAGTCGAATGCTCTGCCAATTGAGCTAAGGAGGAATGAAGCGGGTATTAGCCTAGCAAAGACCCGCGCTGGAAACGAAATCGAGGCAGCCGCCGGGCCGGCGGCTACGCTTCGGCGCGCAAGGACCTGCGTTCCATCTCCAGCATCATCAGCTCCCGGTTCAGCCGCTGGTACGTTTCCGGATCGGCCGCGGGGTCCAGCCGCTGGAGCTGGCCCATCTTGTCCGCCTTGACCCGCGTGATCTGGAGCTCGAACAACCGGGACAGGATGTCCCGGCAATACTTTTGGACCGCTTCCTCGGTGCTCGCGGGCAGCGGCACCACGGAAAGCTCGGACACCAGCGGCCGCAGCGGTTCGGGGACCTCGTGCATTACCTGCTCCACCCAGCGCACAGGATCCGCGGTGAGGGCGGGGTCCGTGGCCCGCATGGCGTCGTGCACGGCCTGGAAGGCAGGCGTCACGAACCGGGCGGATGAAAAGCGCTCCCAGATACCGCCGCCAAGAAGCGACGGTTCCTGCAATGCCACTTCAAGGGCCTGCCGCTCCATGGAGGCCACCGGATCACGGGGGTCCGGCCGGTGGTAGGAAGGCACGGCTCCCGACGGCGGCCCTGCGGCTACCCCGGGTCCGCCCGGCTGGGCGGTGCTTGCGGCAGTCCGTGCAGCAGGGCCGGCCGGCCCGCCCGTTTCGCCCCGCTTGGCGCCGTTCTTCAGCTCAGCGTTGACCAGGCGCAGGACTTCGTTGGGGTCGGGCATGCCGAGCCAGCCGGTCAGCGCCTGGCAATACCCGGTCCGGGTGGAGGCGTCGCGGATGGCTGCGACCACCGGCACGGAGGCTTTCAGGCCCTGCACGCGCCCCTCCACCGTGTCCAGGTTGAACTGCTTCAGCGTGGTCCGGATGGCAAACTCGAACAGCGGCCGGCGGGACTGCACCAGGGCATGCACGGCTTCGTCACCCCGGCTTTGGCGCAGGTCGCACGGATCCGCACCGGAGGGCTCCACGGCCACGTAGGTCTGTGCCGTGAAGCGCTGGTCCTCCTCGAAGGCCCGCAGGGCCGCTTTCTGCCCGGCGGCGTCGCCGTCGAAGGTAAAGACCACCTCTCCCCCGGTGCCGTCGTCGGACAACAGGCGCCGGGCGATCTTGATGTGCTCGGTGCCGAACGCGGTGCCGCAGGTGGCCACCGCCGTCGTAATTCCTGCCAGGTGGCAGGCCATCACGTCCGTGTACCCCTCCACCACCACCAGCTGGCGGTCCTTGGCGATGCTGCGCTTGGCGAGGTCGATCCCGTACAGGACCTGGGACTTCTTATACAGCGCGGTTTCGGGGGTATTGAGGTACTTGGGGCCTTGGTCGTCCTCGTAGAGCTTCCGGGCGCCGAAGCCGATGGTGTCCCCGGCGATGTCCTTGATAGGCCAGATGAGGCGGCCGCGGAACCGGTCGTAGATGCCCCGGTTGCCTTCGGAGAACATGCCCGTCAGTTTCAGTTCCGCGTCAGTGAAGCCGCGGCCGCGGAGGTGCTTGAGGAGGGCATCCCAGCCCTGGGGGGCGTAGCCGCAGCCGAAGTGTTCCGCGGCTGCCCGGTCAAACCCCCGGCCGTGCAGGAAGGTCCGCGCCTCGGCGGCCCCTGGCGTCAGGAGTTGGGCGCGGAAGAACTCGTCCGCGATCTTGTGGGCATCCAGCAGCCGCTGCCGGCGCCCCACTTCCTCCCGGTTGGGGCCGGTCCCGCCGTCCTCGTACCGGAGCTCATAGCCGATCCGGGCTGCCAGCTTTTCCACGGCCTCCTGGAAGGAACTGTGGTCCTGTTTCTGGACGAAGGCGATGACGTCGCCGTCCTCGCCGCAGCCGAAGCAGTGGTAGCGGCCCACCTGGGGACGGACCGTGAACGACGGCGAGCGTTCGTCGTGGAAGGGGCACAAACCCTTGAAGGTTCCCAAGCCGGCGGTTTTGAGCGTGACGTACCCGTCAACCACTTCCTTGATGTCCGTGCGCTGGCGTACTTCGTCTATATCTTCACGTTTGATCAGCCCGGCCACAGAGCCATCCTAATGCGGGGGTACGACGGCGGGCGGCAGGCTGTGGCGTCCCCCACCACGGCGGCACTCACCACAGCGACGGCAGGCTCCCCACCAGCCGCTCGTACATGGCCAGCGCCGAGCCGTCCGTCAGCGAGGCCACCTGGTCGATCACCACGCGAAGGCGGGCGGCGTCGTCCGGTGCGTCCCGCCAGTCCGCGGCGAACATCGGTTCGAGGTGGCGGTCACCCGTGGCGCTGAGCGCCGTGACCAGGGCGTGGAGCACCTCGCGCTGCCGTTCATAGATGGGCTGCCGGTGCTCCGTGGTCATCACGAAGGTTGTGGCCAGGCCCTTCATCACCGCGATCTCCATGACGGTCTCATCAGGCACCATGAGCTCGGCGTTGTACCGCGTCAGGTTCTCCGGTCCGTACACGGCACGGGTGGTTTCCAGGGCGCTCTGGCAGAACCGGCCGATCAGCTGGCTGGTCATGTTTTTCAGGGCGGCCATGGATTTGCGGCTGCCGTCTGCTTCCCGCACCCACACGTCCGTGGCCTCAAGCCTGGCCAGGGCGGCGTCGATGGCCGCGGGATCGTTGTGCGGCAGGTACCACTGCTTGGCGTACCCCACCACCCGGGCGCGGTGGTCCGGGTTGTCCATCCAACGCAGCTGGAAGTGGCCCGCCACAATGGCGTCCTCGACGTCGTGCACGGAGTAGGAGATGTCATCGGCGAGGTCCATGACCTGGGCCTCCAGGCAGGACCGCCGCTCCGGCGCTCCTTCCCGGAGCCAGTTGAAGATGGGGAGGTCATCCTCGTAGGCGCCGAACTTGCTGGTCCGCTGCCCATGGATCACCGGGGCTTCCAGCGCCGACCACGGGTACTTCGCGGCCGCGTCCAGGCTGGCCCTGGTGAGGTTCAGCCCCGCAGGCTGCCCGTCCGGGGTCAGCACCTTGGGTTCCAGCCGGGTCAGCAGCCGCAGGGTCTGGGCGTTGCCTTCGAAGCCCCCGATGGCGTGGGCCACCTCGTTCAGCGCCGATTCGCCGTTGTGCCCGAACGGCGGATGGCCAAGATCGTGGCTCAGGCAGGCGGTGTCCACCACGTCCGGGTCGCAGCCCAGGGAACGGCCCAGCTCGCGGCCCACCTGTGCCACCTCCAGGCTGTGGGTCAGGCGGGTGCGGACAAAGTCGTCCGTGTCCGGTGCCACCACCTGGGTCTTGGCGCCGAGCCGGCGGAGCGCGGAGGAATGCAGCACCCGGGCGCGGTCCCGTTCAAAGTCGGAGCGGTAGACGTTCTTGGGCGGTTCCTCCACCCAGCGGGCGGAATCGTGCGTGTCATAGCCGGGCAGCACGGGCGCGTCAGTGCGCGTTTCAGCCACCGGAGACATCCAGTTCCGCCGCGGAGATCTCACGCGACTGGTCGTCATTAAGGGCCCGGGACTCGAGCCAGTCCTTGGGCAGCGCCGGCTTCTTGGGGGAACCGGCACGGCCGCGCGGGCCCTCGGCATCGCTGCCGGGGTAGGGAGATTCGGTGTCCAGCTCGTCCAGGGCTGCGCGCAGCTCCTCGAGGCTGTTGACCAGTGCCATCCGGGTACGGAGTTCGCCGCCCACCACGTAGCCCTTGAAGTACCAGGCGATGTGCTTGCGGATCTCCCGCAGCGCCTTGCCCTCGTCACCAAAGGTTTCCACCATCAGTTCGGCGTGGCGGTAGACTCCCTGGGCCACCTGGCCCAGGTTCGGCTTATGCCGGACGTCGCTGCCCTCGAATGCGGCCTGCAGGTCCCCGAACAGCCAAGGCCGGCCCTGGCAGCCGCGGCCCACCACTACACCGTCCACGCCGGTTTCGCGCACCATGCGGACGGCGTCTTCAGCGGACCAGATGTCGCCGTTGCCCAGCACCGGGATGTCCGGCAGCGCCTCGCGCAGCCGCGCAATGGCTGACCAGTCTGCCTGTCCGGAGTAGAACTGCGCGGCGGTCCTGCCGTGAAGGGCGACGGCGGCTACACCGGCATCCCGGGCGATGCGCCCGGCGTCGAGGTACGTGAGGTGGTCGTCGTCGATGCCCTTGCGCATTTTGATGGTCAGCGGGACGTTGCCCTTGGCGGCTTCCCTGACGGCCGTCTGCACGATGGACGTGAAGAGGTCGATCTTCCAGGGCAGGGCAGAGCCGCCGCCCCGACGGGTGACTTTGGGCACCGGGCAGCCGAAGTTGAGGTCGATGTGGTCTGCGCGGTCTTCCTCGACGAGCATCCGCACGGCCGCGCCGACAGTCACGGGGTCCACGCCGTACAGCTGGACGGACCGGACCTGTTCGTCCTCGTCATGCGAAATGATGCGCAGGGACTCCGGGGTCCTTTCCACGAGGGCGCGGGAGGTCACCATCTCCGCCACGTACATGCCGCCGCCGTACTCACGGCACAAACGGCGGAATGCGGAGTTGGTGATCCCTGCCATGGGTGCCAGGATCACCGGCGTGTCCACGGTAATGGGACCCAGCTTCAGGGGCGGGAGTTCCAGCTTGGGGGCGGGAGGGGTTGCTGCAACAGTCACCTGTCCATTGTTGCAAAGCCGGGCAAATCGGGCTGCCGCTTGGGCGGTCAGCCCCGGTCAGCCCGGTCAGCCCCGGTCAGCCCGGCGGCCGCGGCGTGTGGGCAGCTCCCCGTCCCGTTCTTCGCCTGCTGGGCGTGACCGCCGGGCCAGGGCCGCAGCAGCCAGCGAACCGGTGTCCTCCACGCCCGGCTCCTGAACTGCGTTGCCTTCTTCGCCGCCGCCGCCTGGTCTGGACGCACCCGCACGGAGCCGCGTGCCGCCGTCGTCCGTTTGCTTCAGCTGCCCTGTGGAAGGTTCTGCTTCGTGTGCCGCCGGCGCCGCCGGCAGGCCCGCCCGGACGCCGGTTGCCTTCACTACGAGGACCGCGATCAGCGTGGTGACCGGGATGGCCAGCACCAGGCCGATGGATCCGACGAGGGTCCGAATGACTTCCTCCGACAGTTCCGCGCTGGTGAGCGTGTCAGCGAGCGGCCGGTCATAAAGCATCACGATGATGAGGATGGGCAGGGCCGCGCCGGCGTAAGCGAAGGCAATGGTGTAGACGGTGGAGGCAATGTGGTCGCGGCCGATCCGCATGGCCGAGGTGAACAGCTTCCGGGCACTGCTGCCGGGAGCCAGTTCGTACAGCTCCCATACGGCGGAGGACTGGGTGATGGTTACATCGTTCAGCACACCCAGCCCGGAAATGATGAGTCCGCAGAGGATGACTCCGGAAATTGAGATGTTCGCCGAGGTGTTAACCAGTGTGGTGGCGTCGTGGTTGCCCACCCCGGCGAGATTCGCCGCGCCGGTGGCCCAGGCGGCCAGGAGCGCCGTGATCCCCAGCCCGAACATCGTTCCCAGGAGCGCGGTGGACGTCCGGGCAGAGAAACCGTGGGCGAAGTACAGGACTCCGATCATGATCACCGTGGACCCCACCAGCGCCAGCAGCAGCGGAGGCTTTCCTTCCACCAGCCCGGGAAGCATGAAGCCGGCCAGCACGAAGTAGGCGCCCACCAGCCCGATCAGTGCGCGCAACCCCCGCCAGCGGGCCACCGCGATCACCACCGCCGCGTACAGCAGCGCGAGCAGGACTATCGGCAGGGTCCGCACGAAGTCCACGAAGATGAAGGCCGGAGAACCCTGGGACGCGCCGGCGCCCTGGGCGTTGGACAGGTTCAGGTAGCGGATCTGGTCCCCGGGTTTCACCCCGTGCGACTTGGCGACGTCCGGGTTGATGACCACGTTGACCGGGCTTCCGCCCTTGTCAGGTTCCGTCAGGGCGAACGTGCATTCGGATCCCTGCTGGCTTTGCTGGCCCTGCTGGTTTTGGGACTGCCCGCCGTTGCCCTGCTGGGCCACACCCTGCATGCAGTTGTCCGTCTCCACGCTTTGGATGGTGCCGGTGTCGAAGGTGACGCCAGGAGCGGCGGAGTAGGGGTTGGCCAGCGAAATGCCTTCCTTGCTGCCCGACGGCCAGAGCATCGCCATGCCCGCGAGGGTGAGCAGCGTCAGTGGAATCAGGACTGCCGCCAGGATGCGGTTTGCCTTCCGCCGGGCAGCCATCGCCTGCGGCGACGGCTCCGAATGACCTGTAGAAGCGTGGGAGTGACCGGAGCCCATCAGCAGTAGAACCTCATACAGTGAACTCTACGTCCGGCGCCGTAGGGTTGATAAATAGATCGTTGGGGACTGGGAGGTACCTGGCATGGCCAACAGCAGTACTGGGAAGAACGGTGGATCGCGTCCTGCAGGGGCATCTGCGGCTCCCCGCGAGGCAGTGCTGAGCGTCCTGGGCCCGTCCGCTCCCACCCGGGGCGTGGTCCTGGTCCTGCACGGCGGCAAGTCGCAAAGCCGGGAACCCGTCGAGGCACGGCACCTCAGTCCGGCAAGGATGGTGCCGTTCGCGTGGGACCTGCACCGCGCCGGCCGGAAACACGGGCTGGCAGTGTGGTCCCTGCGCAACAGCGTCCGCGGCTGGAACGGTGCGGACATGGCGCCGCTCCACGATGCCCGGTGGGCTCTTGCACAGATCCAGGAGCAGCACCCCGGCGTGCCCGTGTTCCTGGTGGGGCACTCCATGGGCGGCCTCACCGCCCTCTGCGCCGCTGACCATCCCGCGGTGGAGGCCGTCGTCGCACTGGCTCCCTGGCTCAGCCCTGCAACGCCCGTCTCCGGGGTGGCGAGCCGCAAGGTGCTCATTGTCCATGGCACCACGGACAGGTGGACCAGCCCCGCGGCGTCGCTCATGTTTGCCCGGCGGGCAGCAGGCAGCGCCGCCAGCATGCAGTACGTGGCACTGAAGGGGGCGGGACACTTCATGCTCCGAAAAATCCGGTTGTGGCAGTCCCTCACCACCGGTTTTGTGATCAAGGCCTTTGCCGAGAGCATCGACGCGGACATCGCCCTGCCCCGGGACTTCGGGCGGCAGCTCCCGGAATCAGCCGTCCAAGTGACCCTCTGACCCCCGGCCCCGGCCCCCGCCGGACTCCCCCAACTGGGTAGCGCTAAGTGTCGTTTTGGGCCCTCAAAACGACACTTGGCGCTACCTGGTTGGCGCCGGCGGGGCTAGTCCGACACCACCACGGTTTCCGGGCCGGCGAGCCGGGCCTTGCCGCTTTCCAGCAAAGGCTCGACGGCGGCGCGCAGGGCGGTCATCGAGTCATCCAGTTCCAGCATCACCGGGTGCTGGTACGCGATGAGGGCAAGCATGTCGCGGACAGCCTCGGCGGCGTCGTCAGCTGCGAGCGCCGGTTCGTGGCCGACGAACACATCCGTAGGTGTTTCCGGCCCGGCAGCTTCCTGCCCGGGTGCCGCGTCCGGGTCGGCCGGCGCCGCGTAACTCACGGCGAAGGCGCGGATCCGGCCCTTCCTGCTCGGCGCCACCCCGGAACCGAAAGCCGATTCGGGCCTGGCACGGAGCACGATGGCGCCATGGGCACCCGTCAGCTCATCGAGGAACAGCCGCTGCACCTGTCCCACGGACAGCACACCGGGAGAATCCCAGTCGTGGATGGAGGTGTAATACCTGCCCACAACGTCGGTGAGTTCCACGGACCCGGTGGCGAGGTCCATCACCACGTCGGAGCCCGCGTTTTCATCGTTCGCCGGCCCCCCGCCGTCGTTCGTGGCAGGGAACACGGGCAGCCGAAGGGCGCCCGGCTCCACGACGACCAGCCGGGAGCGCTGGATGGGGGCCAGGCCGAAGTGCTCGGCGAAGGCTGCGCCGGCCGAGCCGGGCTCAACCTTGGCCCGGAGCGCGGAAACGCCCGACGGCGACTGTTCGGCTTCGCGGCGCAGCATGGTCAGCAACGTGGCGCCGATGCCCGAACGGCGGTGGTCCCGCGCCACCTCGATGTAGGTCCACAGCCGTTCCGGGTGCAGGGATGCCTCGTAGACCACCCCGGCGGCAACGGGGATGCCCACGCCGTCCACCACGTCCTCGGCAACGATGCAGCGCCGCCACGGCGTGCCGCCGGTTCCGTCGGTGGACGGAGCCAGGGCACCGCGGAACTGGCGGGCCTGGTGGGTTTCCGGGTCGCCCCAGATTTCCAGGAGCGCCAGGTCGTCACCCTCGCGCCATTCGCGGTATTCGATGGCCATGGCTAGGCGCCGATCAGGCGTGCGGCCAGGTAGCCCTCCACCTTGTCCAAGGAGACGCGTTCCTGGCTCATGGTGTCCCGCTCGCGGATGGTCACGGCCTGGTCCTCGAGGGTGTCGAAGTCCACGGTGATGCAGAACGGGGTACCGATTTCGTCCTGGCGGCGGTAGCGGCGGCCAATGGCGCCGGCGTCGTCGAAGTCGATGTTCCAGTTCTTGCGCAGCTGCGCGCCCAGGTCCTTGGCCTTCGGGGAGAGGTCCTCGTTGCGGCTCAGCGGCAGCACGGCAGCCTTGACCGGCGCAAGCCGCGGGTCAAGCTTCAGGACGGTGCGGACGTCCACGCCGCCCTTGGCGTTGGGAGCCTCGTCCTCCGTGTAGGCGTCCACCAGGAACGCCATGAAGGAGCGCGTCAGGCCGGCGGCGGGCTCGATGACGTACGGGATGTAGCGCTCGTTGGTGGCCTGGTTGAAGTAGCTCAGGTCCGTGCCGGAGGCCTTGGCGTGGGTGGAGAGGTCGAAGTCCGTGCGGTTGGCGATGCCCTCGAGCTCGCCCCACTCGGAGCCCTGGAAGCCGAAGCGGTATTCGATGTCCGTGGTGCCCTTGGAATAGTGGCTCAGCTTCTCCTGCGGGTGCTCGAAGAACCGCAGGTTCTCCTCGCGGATGCCCAGGCCGGTGTACCAGGCCATGCGCTCGTTCATCCAGTATTTGTGCCACTCTTCATCCGTGCCGGGCTCCACGAAGAACTCCATCTCCATCTGCTCGAACTCGCGGGTGCGGAAGATGAAGTTGCCGGGCGTGATCTCGTTGCGGAAGGACTTGCCGATCTGGCCGATGCCGAACGGCGGCTTCTTCCGGGACGTGGTGAGGACGTTGTTGAAGTTGACGAAGATGCCCTGGGCCGTTTCGGGGCGCAGGTAGTGCAGGCCTTCCTCGCTGGCCACCGGGCCGAGGTAGGTCTTGAGCAGGCCGGAGAATTCCTGCGGCTCGGTCCACTGGCCGCGGGTGCCGCAGTTGGCGCAGGCAATGTCCTTCAGGCCGTTCTCGGCCGGGCGGCCCTTCTTTTCCTCGTACTCTTCCTCGAGGTGGTCGGCACGGTAGCGCTTGTGGCAGGAGAGGCACTCCACCAGGGGGTCGGAGAAGACCTCCACGTGGCCGGAGGCTTCCCAGACCTGGCGGGGCAGGATGACGGAGGAGTCCAGGCCCACCACGTCCTCGCGGCCGCGGACCATGGACTGCCACCACTGGCGCTTGATGTTTTCCTTCAGTTCGGCGCCGAGGGGCCCGTAGTCCCAGGCAGAGCGCGAACCTCCGTAGATCTCACCGGCCTGGAACACGAAGCCCCTCCGCTTGGAGAGGGAAATGACCTGGTCGAGAACGGATTTTGCTGCCATGGGGGTAACTCCAATTTCTACAGGGCCGCTGGGTGCGGTCCGCGGTTTTCAGGCCCTGCCGGAACCGGCGGCAGGATGCCGTGGCTGCCGGGCGGGGCGGACGAAGGAAAAATGCGAAAGCTGCGTGTCCTAGCCTACCGGCCGCTGCCGGACCGGGTGCTACCTGCGCAGGGCGCCGCGCGGCCAGGGCAGGGTTGCCAGGACTATGGCGGCAAGGGTCAGGACGGTGCCAAGGACAGTGGCCGGGGCCACCACGCTGCCCGGCGCCGGCAGCACCACGTCCAGGGCCAGCGAGCCGAGTAGCTGCCCGGCGATCATCCCCAGCCCGGTCACCAGGACGCCCAGGCTGCGGACCAGCAGCGCCCCCAGCCCGATGAAGATGCAGCCCATGGGACCGCCCACGTAGTACCACCACTCCCCCGGCAGCGGGTTGCCGGGACCCGCCACGGCGACCTTGACGGCGTAGGCCACCCACAGCACCGCGCAGCCGGCAACGAAGTTGACCAGGGTGGCGGCGATGGGCGTCCCGTAGTGGACGGTGGCGGTCCCGTTCATGGCCTGCTGGAAACTCATGAGGAAGCCCGCCGCCACCGGCAGCAGGAGGGGGACCAGGAGTGCCGCCGGGCCGCCGTCGGGACCTGCCCCGCCGTCGGATCCCATACCGGGCGAAGCTCCGGTGAACCGGGGCGAAACTGCCCATGCCACGGCGGCGATGGTCAGCAGGCACCCGATGACGCGGATGCCCGTCACCGGTTTCCGGCCCGCGGGTCCGATGCCCAGCCGGTCCACGATCAGCCCGCTGACGGTCTGGCCGGTCACGGTGGCGACGGTGAACAGCGCCACGCCGAGGATGCCCACCGTGAAGGACTGCGCGAAGACGAAGAGCGCGCCGATGCCGCCGGCCAGGACGTAGATCCGGGGAAAAGCCCGGCTGCGGACCGCCGGGAGGATGCTGGCCAGCCCGGCGCGGCCGCGCGGCAGCAGGAGCGAAATGAGGATCATGACCACCAGGCCTGTGCTGAAACTCACCACGGCTGCGGCGATGCCGTCATCAAGGCGCGTGCCGAGGGCTCCGTTGATACGGCCCTGGACAGGAATGGCAAGTCCCGCGCCCACCGCGAGGGGAAGGCCTGCCAGCAGCGGCAGGCGGGGGCTGTGGGTCATTGAATCCACCTTACGTCAGGCATCATTGCTTCTATGAGCAATGTTGAAGAGATCACCATCCGCGACAGCATGATCCGCCTGGGCCAGCTCCTGAAGCTCGCCAACCTGGTGGAAGACGGGGTGGAAGCGGCAGAGCTCATCAAGAACGGGCTGGTCAAGGTCAACGGTGAAATCGACGACCGGCGCGGCCGCCAGCTCCACAACGGGGACACCGTCACGGTCAACAACCAGACCGTGCGCGTGGTGGCGCCCGCAGCCTGACCCTGCCGGGCGGACCGGCCGCCCAAGCCGCCGCCCGCCGTCGTCCGTCCTACTTCTTGAGGACCTCGTGGGTGAGGAATTCGCCCACGTGCCCGATCTCCTGCTGGTTGATCCCGTGCCACATGCCCGTGTACAGCACCTTGGTGAGCTTGACGTGCTTCCGGACCCAGCCCATGGTGTATTCGATCTTGTCCGGGGTGATCACCGGATCCTGCTGGTCGCGGCCCCAGAACATGGGGATGGTCCCGTCCAGCTCATCGTCCCGGAAGGTCGGGTCACCGCCGGCATCCACCACGAAGCCTGAGAGTCCGACGACGGCGGCGAAGTCCGTGGGGCGCTGCCGCAGGAGCGTGGTGGCCATGGCCATGCCCATGGAGAAGCCGAGCAGCGTCACGGACGGATGGCCCACCCGGATGGCGTCGATCCAGTCCAGCACATAGGACGAGGCCGCCTTGACCCGTTCCAGGGAGTAGTCGATGGACGCCGTGAGCGGGAACCAGGTGAACCCCGGCCCCATGGCGATCGGAGCCCGGACCGACGCGACGGCGAAGTCCCCCGGCAGCAGGTCAGCCAGGCTGAGCAGGTCCTGCTCGTTGGCCCCATATCCGTGCAGCAGCACCAGCAGCGGCTTGCCGTCGCGCTGGTCCTCGGGATGGGACCACAAAACAACAGGGGCAGGAAATACTTCGGCTTCAGTCATGGTTTCCATTCTTACCAGTTACTTCGAGGTAACAACCTACGTTCGCGTAGCCAGAGAGGCGGAAGGCAGGATAGGGACCGTGACTGAAGCAAGTGCCATCGAGACCTCGCCCGCGCATCCCGGATCCCACCCCTGGACCCGCTACGTGGCGATGGGCGATTCCTTCACGGAGGGCATCGGCGACCCCGAGCCCTCGAGCCCGGGCGGGTTCCGCGGCTGGGCTGACCGGGTGGCGGAGGAACTGGGCCGGACCCAGCCGGACTTCGCCTACGCCAACCTGGCAGTCCGCGGCAGGCTGCTGCAGCAGGTCGTGGACCAGCAGCTGGCCCCGTGCCTTGCCCTGAAACCCGATCTTGTGACCCTCTCCGCCGGCGGCAACGATCTCCTGCGTCCCGGCGGAGACCCCGACGTCCTCGCCGAGAAGCTCGATTCGGTGGTGCAGATCCTGGCCATGGGCGGCGCCACGGTGGTGCTGTTCAACGGACCGGACACCGGCTCCTCGGTGCTGGGCAGGATCCGCAGCAAGGTGGCCATCTATAACGAGAACCTGCGGACCGTGGCCGCGCGCCATGACGCCGTCATCGCCGACATGTGGTCCCTGCGGCAACTGGGCGATCCGCAGATGTGGGACCAGGACAGGCTGCATTTCTCCCCGCTGGGGCACCACACCATCGCAGCCATGGTGCTCGATTCGCTGAACGTGGAACACACGCTGGAACCACTGCAGCCCAAGCCGCTTCCGCCACGGAACTGGCGGGAAGCCCGCTCCAACGACCTCGTGTGGGCGCGCCAGTACTTCGTGCCGTGGGTGCTTCGACGGTTGCGGAACCAGTCGTCCGGAGACGGCATCGCGCCCAAGCGTCCGACGCCGGGTCCCGTCTTTGGAGCAGGCGTTCCCTTGGGCTCCGGCGAGGGACCGTTGGGCACGGCAAGCTAGCCACGGGCCACCCGGCGCGGTGCGGAGGCGGAGTGCCGTGCTGCGGACAGTGGAACGGGCGCCTTGTCCCGGGCGTTTAAGCTGGAGGGACACAATTGAGAGGCGCGGCACGTGAATAACCTGTTTTTCTGGATCATCATCCTGTCATTCGTTATACCGATGGCCCTGCGGATGTACCGGAAGTCCGTAGCCCGCCGAAACCATGAGCAAAGCTTCCAGGGACGGTACCCGGAGCAGTTCCCCGGCGGCGGAACCTACCCGGGTTCCAACCAGTTCGGCTCGGCCGGCCCGCAGAGCAAGCAGCCCCGGGACGGCTTCACCCAGCAGGACTATTTCAGCGGTGGCTTCCGTGAGCTCGGCCGCCCCCAGCCACTGCCGCCCGGGGAGCCCCTGCCGCCGATCCAGCCGGTTCCGCCTTTCCCCCAGGACCAGCAGTATCCGCCGTACGGGCAGCCTCAGCAGGGCCCCCGCGAAGAAGCCCCGCAGCAGCCCGCTGCCCCCGAGACTCCCCCGCCGCCGTCGGCCCCGCAGGGCTACCGCGCCCGCAAGCTGGCGGAACTGGACCAGCAGTACAGCAACGGTGAACTGTCCGTGGAGGAATACATGACCCGCCGCGGCGAGATCATGAACGGCTAGCCACCTTAATCCACCTGCGGGAAGCCCAGGTCGATCACGGATGTTGACGGATCCGGCCACCGGGTGGTCACCACTTTGCCGCGCGTGTAGAAGCGGATGCTGTCCGGGCCGTACATGTGGGTGTCGCCGAACAGGGAATTTTTCCAGCCGCCGAAGGAGAACGTGCCCACCGGCACCGGGATGGGGACGTTGACGCCCACCATCCCTGCCTCCACATCGAATTCGAACTGCCGCGCCGCGCCGCCGTCGCGGGTGAAGATGGCCACGCCGTTGCCGAACTCGTTCCCGTTCACCAGCCGGACCGCGTCACTGTACGTGTCGGCCCGGACCACTGACAGCACCGGGCCAAAAATCTCATCGTCGTAGACCTTCATGCCCGGCTTCACATGGTCCACCAAACTGACGCCGAGGAAGAAGCCGTCCGAATCGAACTGCTGCCTGCGCCCGTCCACCACCACAGTTGCACCTTCGTCCTCCGCCCCGGCGACATAGGACGCCACGCGGTCCCGGTGCTCGGCCGTGATCAGCGGCCCCATCTGCGACGCGGGATCCGTGCCGGGACCGATCTCCAGGTTGGCCATCCGGCTCTTGATCGCCTCCACGAGGTCGTCGGCAATGCTGCCCACAGCCACCAGGACGCTCACGGCCATGCAGCGTTCACCTGCTGACCCATATGCGGCTGAGACGGCCGCGTCAGCGGCCATGTCCAGGTCGGCGTCCGGCAGGACCACCATGTGGTTCTTGGCTCCGCCGAGCGCCTGGACCCGCTTGCCGTGGTCGGCGGCGCGCTTGTAGATGGACTGCGCGATGGGCGTCGAACCCACGAAGCTGACGGCCTTTACGTCCGGGTGCTCCAGCAGGACGTCCACGGCTTCCTTGTCACCGTGGACCACGTTCAGCACCCCGGCCGGCAGTCCGGCTTCGGCAAAGACCTCCGCAATGAAGACAGCCGGCGACGGGTCTTTCTCACTGGGCTTGAGCAGCACCGTGTTGCCGCACGCCAGGGCGCTGCCGATCATCCACAGCGGCACCATGGCGGGGAAGTTGAACGGCGTGATGCACGCAACCACCCCCACCGGCTGGCGGACCGAGTGGACGTCGACGCCGCTGGAAACCTGCTCGGAATGCTCGCCCTTGAGCATGTGGGACAGCCCGGTGGCGAACTCGATGTTTTCCAGGCCGCGCGAGATCTCCCCTTCGGCGTCAGAAAGGACCTTGCCGTGTTCGCTGGTGAGGATCGCGGCGAGTTCGGATTTCCGCGCGGTGAGGATTTCGCGGACCTTGAAGAAAATGCTGCTGCGGCGGGCAAGGCTGGTGGCCCGCCAGCCCGGCAGGGCTTCCTTTGCTGCCGCGATGGCCTCTTCCACGCGGGTGCCGGAGGCCAGGACAACGCGCTTCTCCTGCGCGCCGGTGGCCGGGTTGAAGACGGGGCCGAACCGCTCGGCGTCGCTGATCCGCCGGCCGTTGATGTAATGGGGAATGGTCTGCATTGGATGCCTCTTTCAGGGTAAGGAGGGAGCTATTCGGCGGTGCGGAGTGAGCCGTCCACCAGCTTGATGATCATGGAGCAGTCCTTGCCCGCCTCCCCGGCATCGATGAGGCGTTGGAACAGCTGCTGGACGTGCTGGCCGATCTCGAGCGGCGTACCGGTGTCTTCGGCGGCGCTGATGGCCAGGCCGATGTCCTTGTTGGCCAGCTCCGTGGTGAAAGTGGGCGCGAAGTCGTTGTTTGAGGCGGCGGTGTCCACGACGCCCGGAACCGGGTACCAGGTCCGCAGTGCCCAGCTGTCGCCCGAAGAGACCGAAGCGATGTCCCAAAAGACCTGCTTGTCCAGGCCAAGCCGGTCGGCCAGCACCGCGCCCTCGGCGGTTGACGCAAGGTTGATGAACAGCATGAGGTTGTTGCAGATTTTCGCTGCCTGGCCCGTGGTGGCGCCGCCTGTCGGAATGATGTTGGCGGCCATGGGCCGGATGTACTCCGTGGCGTCGGCCACTGCACCGTCCTCACCGCCCACCATGAAGGTCAGCGTCCCAGCCTTTGCTCCGCTCATGCCGCCGGAGACAGGCGCATCAACGAAGCGGTAGCCGGCGGCAGCAGCGGCGTCGTGCAGTTCCTGCGCGGAGGCTATATCGATGGTGGAGGAATCCACCAGAAGGGTTCGCGTGTCGGCGTGGGCCAGGACTCCGTCCGGCCCCTGGTACACGGCCTTGGCGTGCTCGCCCTTGGGAAGCATGGTAAAAACGACGTCCGCTCCCTCCACAGCCTCCGCAATGCTTCCGGCGGGCTTGACGCCGCCGGCCTCAGCCGCCGCCAGGGCAGCCGGATTGAGGTCGAAGCCGCGCACCTCGTGCCCGGCCTTGGCGAGATTTACCGACATGGACCCGCCCATGTTGCCCAAACCTATCCAACCAATTACTGCCATGGCATTAGCTCCTTTGCTTTGTCTCCGACCGGCGGCCGTAAGGTCCTGTGTCCACCCTCACACCCGGCTATAGTGCAATCAAGGCAAAAAATCACAGATGGCATGTGCACGGATGCACATAGCTGGAAGGCAGGAATGGCACAGCTACCGAGTCCGGACGACTTGCTGATTCTGCTGACGGTGGCCCGGCTGGGGCGTTTCAACGCCGTGGCTGAGGCGCTGGGCACAACGCACACCACCATCTCGCGCCGGATCCTTGCCCTCGACAGGCAGTTGGGCGGCCGGACCCTGGAGCGCAGCCCGCACGGGTGGGAACTGACGGAGCTCGGCGCTTCTGCCATGGCCGCGGCGGAAAGGATCGAGGAAACACTCGGTTCACTGGCCGCTGCCACCAGCCAGGACCGGGACGCCCTGTCAGGCATGGTGCGCATCAGCACCTCGGACGGTTTCGGCGCTGAATTCGTGACGCCGGCGCTGGTCCGCCTGCAGCAGCGGCATCCACTGCTGAATGTGGAGATGTTGAGCGCCACACGCAGGGTCAGCCAGAACCGCTCCGGCGTGGACCTCGAGGTGGTGGTGGGCCGCACCGACGTGAGCAACGCCCAGGCCATCTTCCTGACCAACTACTTCCTCCGGCTTTACGCCAGCCCCGCCTACGCGGCGGAGCACGGCTTGCCGGAAACACCCGACGGCGTGGGGCACCACGGCTTTGTCTCTTACGTTGAGTCGGCGCTCCAGGTGGCCGAGCTGGGGCACCGGTCCTCGCAGCTGCCGATGCCGAAGTCCAGCTTCCAGGCCACGAGCATCTTTGCCCAGGTGGAGGCCGTGCGCCAGGGCGCCGGGATCGGGCTCCTGCCGAACTTCATGGTGGCGCGCAACCCGGAGTTCGTTCCGGTGCTCCCCGAGGCGTTCCAGCGCCAGGTCCCCATCTGGGCAGTGGCACGCCCGGAGTCGCTGCGGTCCGCCCGGGTGCAGGCCGTGATCGGGGCGCTCCAGCATCAGGTGGCGGAGCGCCAGGATCTGCTGGCTGCCTGAGGCTGTTAGGACGCTGGGCTGCTCGCGGTCTGGCGTTGAATGCCCGGGATACCGGCCGCCGGACCGGTTTCAGGCCTGGAAAAGCCGCCTCACCACCTGCCCGGCGGCGAGCGCATCGAGGCCTTCGTTGATCTCCGCCAGCGGCCTGGTGTCAGTGTGCAGCAGCTCAACCGGGAGCTTCCCCCCGCGCCAGTATCCAAGGTAGAGGGGAATGTCCCGCTCCGGTACGGCGTCGCCCATGTATGAGCCCAGCAGTCGCTTGCCTGCGCCGGCAAACTGCAGCGCAGGCACCGTCAGCTCTGCGGAGGGGTGCGGCAGGCCGACGGAGACCACCGCGCCACCCCTTGTCACCTGTCCTAGACAGGAGGCCATCACCCGGGCCGAGCCCACGGCCTCGACCGCGATGTCCACCCCGTCTCCGGCGGCTTCCGCGATCAGGCGCGCGGCGTCCTCCGGGGTTCCCACTGAGGTTGCCCCGCACTTCGTGGCAAGTCCGTGCTTGGCAGTGTTGGGATCAATGGCAATGACGGCGGAGGCACCGGCGAGCGCGGCCGCCATGACGGCCGAAAGCCCCACGGCGCCGAGGCCGAAGACGGCAACCGACTGGCCTTCCCGGATGTCGGCCGTGTTGAGGACGGCTCCCATTCCGGTGAGCACGGCGCAACCGAACATGGCCGCGACTGTGTCGGGAACGTCGTCGTCGATCACCACCACAGACTCGCGGGCAACCACCGCGTAATCCGCGAAGGCGGACACCCCCAGATGGTGGTTGATCCGCTCCCCCGCCGGAGTGCGCAGCAGCGCCTCGCCGTGCAGCAGGTCACCCGAGCCGTTGACGTCGGCGGCCCGGTGGCAAAGGGCAGGCCTCCCCGCCCGGCAGGCCCGGCAGGAACCGCAGCTCGGAACGAAAACAAGGACCACGTGGTCCCCCACTGCAACATCGGTGACGCCATCACCCACTGCCGCCACCCGCCCCACGGCCTCGTGCCCCAGCGCCATGGGAAGCGGCCGGACACGGGATCCGTCCACCACTGACAGGTCTGAGTGGCACAGGCTGGAGTAGGTGATGGTGACCCCCAGCTCGCCGGCGCGGGGCTCGGGACGGCTGAGCTCCTGGATCACCAGGGGCTGCGCCTGGGCATAGCTGGTCCCGGAAGGAACTGTGGAGGAGAGGACTGCTGCGCGCATGGGTTCCTGACTTTTATGTTTGCGGACAGGCAACTGCCCGGGCCTGCGCTGGGTGCAGGTCCGGGCAGCTGCCGTGTCCATGGTGCTGTGCCGTGGGGACTACTTCCGGGCGGTTATTTCTTGGCGGCGGCCAGGAGGTCGGCGGTGCCCTGGGCGTCGGCGGCGTCGACATCGTGCAGCGAGATGCCGCGGGTTTCCTTGAGGAAGAACACCGATATCGCGGTCACCACGCAGGCGGCCAGGAGGTAGAACGCCACCGGAACGGACGAGCCGAAGCTGCCCAGCAGCGAGCTGGCGATGATGGGCGCCAGCGAGCCGGCCACGATGGAGGTCACCTGGTAGCCGAGGGAAACGCCCGAGTACCGCATGCGGGTGGGGAACATCTCGGCCATGATGGACGGCTGGCCGGCGTACATGAGTGCGTGGAACAGCAGGCCGATCGTGATGGCGGCCAGGATGATGAGGTCGTTGGCGGTATCCATCATGGGGAACGCGAAGAAGCCCCAGGTTCCGGCGAGGATCGTACCGGCCATGTAGACCGGGCGGCGTCCCAGGGCATCGGACATCCTGCCCACCAGCGGGACTGCACAGAAGTGGATGAAGTGTGCCACCAGCAGGAGGAGCAGGATGCGGGAGGTGTCCGTCTGCACAACCACCTTCAGATAGGTGATGGAGAACGTGACCACGAGGTAGTAGAGGATGTTTTCCGCGAAGCGCAGGCCCATGGCAGTGAATACGCCGCGCGGGTACCGGCGGAATACTTCGGCAACGCCGTAGCCCTTGTTCTCGGAAGTGACTTCCTTGCGGGCCTCAAGGAAGATCGGCGCGTCCTGGACCTTGGTGCGGATGTAGTAGCCGATGATGACGATCACTGCGGAGAGCCAGAAGGCTACGCGCCAGCCCCAGCCGAGGAACGCTTCCGGGGAAAGGGTGGAGGACAGGGTGAACAGCACGGCGGTGGCGAGCAGGTTTCCCATGGGGACCGCGGACTGCGGCCAGCTTGACCAGAAGCCGCGGGACTTGTTGGGGCTGTGCTCGGCGACAAGGAGCACAGCGCCGCCCCATTCGCCGCCCACCGCGAAGCCTTGGACGAAGCGCAGGAACACCAGGAGCGCCGGCGCCCAGTAGCCGATCTGCGCAAAGGTTGGCAGGCAGCCCATGAGGAATGTGGCCACACCCACCAGGATGATGCTCAGCTGCAGGAGCTGCTTGCGGCCGAATTTGTCGCCGAAGTGGCCGAAGACGATGCCGCCGATGGGGCGGGCAACGAAGCCGACCGCGTAGGTGACGAAGGCTGCGATGATGCCGTCCAGCTCGGTGCCGGAGTTGGGGAAGAACAGCTTGCCGAACACCAGCGTTGCGGCGGAGGCGTAAAGGAAGAACTCATACCACTCAACCACGGTGCCGGCCATGGAGGCCGTGACGACCTTCTTCAGGCCTGAGGACTTGACGTCGGTTTCCTCGGGCCGCCGCGCGGCGGACTTTTCCGTACTCATTGATGAACTCCTTCGGGCGTCTTCTTCGACACCACTGGGACAGTCGTGGCGGATACGTGTGATTTTGGCCACGAACCGCCGGGTCCCAACGAGTATGGTCCGCCTGAACGGCAAGCTCAACGGCGAATCATGCAGAGGCTATCTGCATAAATGCACATTTGCCTGCCGGCGAGAGGCATTCCTAGGCCGAGAGGTGCGCCCGGAGCTGGCGGCCCAACTGGCCGATTTCCGTCAGGAAGCCGTCATGGCCTATCGGCGCCTCAATGACGTGCACGTCCACGTCTCCCGGCAGGGCCGTGGCAAGTTCCCGCGACTGGGACGGGAAGTAGAGCCGGTCAGAGTCCACGGCTGCCACAAAGAACCGCGCACCCGACCGTGCCAGGGTCTCGGGAAGCGGCCCTCGGTCCCGGCAGATGTCGTGGCTCATCAGGGCGTCGGTGATTGCGATGTAGCTGTTGGCGTCAAACCGCCGGACCAGCTTGTTCCCCTGGTGGTCCAGGTAGCTTTCCACCTGGTAGCGGCCGCGGGCAGCCAGGACGCCGCCCTGCAGGGGCGACTCCGGAGCCTGGGGTTCGCGGCCGAACCTGCCTTCGAGTTCCGCCGCAGAGCGGTAGGTGATGTGCGCAATGCGCCGGGCCAGGGCCAGGCCCTCCTCGGGGAACGGGCCGCCGTAGTAATCGCCCCCGTTGAAATTCGGGTCCTGGCGGATCGCCAGGGTCTGCGCCTGGGCGAAGGCGATCTGCTCGGCCGTGCTTGCGGCGCCCACCGAAATCACTGCGCAGCGCTGCACCCGCTCCGGGAAGGTGATGGCCCATTCAAGTGCGCGGGCTCCACCCATGGAACCGCCGAGCACCGCAAACCAGCTATTGATTCCCAACTGGTCAGCCAGCCGGGCCTCGGCCACGCTGCTGTCCCGCAAGGTGACGAGGGGAAAGCGCGAGCCCCAGGGTTTGCCATCCGGTGCAGGTGACGACGGGCCGGTGGACCCGTAGCAACCGCCCACGATGTTGATGGACACCACGAAGAACCGGTTTGTGTCCACGGGCGCGCCCGGGCCCGCGAGTTGCTCCCACCAGCCGGGCTCATCCGTGTCACCCCGGGTCACGTGCGTGCTGCCGGTCAGCGCGTGCTCGATCAGGACAGCGTTGCTGCCGTCCTCGTTGAGCCTGCCCCAGGTTTCGTAGGCCAGGGTGACGTCCGGCAGGTAACCGCCGCCCTCCAGCTGCAGCCCGCCGATGGAGGCATAGCGGACGATTCCGTGTTCGGGAACGGTGGTACGGGTGACGGTAACCGTCATGGCAAGACCTCTTCTACGCGCTTGCCCGCCGTCGAATGACCGGCAGGCCAGGTCTTCACCCGGGGCACCCCACCGCGGAAGGAGGGTTGCCGGCCAGCAAGCCGGGGCTGTCACTGGCACTCATGACCTGGTTCGAGTGTACGAAACAGGCCATGCCTGCCGCCAAGAGTGTGACTGGTTGTGACTTCCCCGGCTGCCGGCCAGGTGGTGCGGCAGGTTCAGGCTGCGGCGGCCTTGGCCGCCCGGAAGCCGGCTTCGAGGTCGGCCAGGATGTCGTCAATGTGCTCAATGCCCACCGAAAGCCGCACCAGCCCCGGGGTCACGCCGGCCACTTCCTGCTGCTCCGGTGAGAGCTGGCTGTGGGTGGTCGACGCCGGATGGATGACAAGGGAGCGGACGTCGCCGATGTTTGCCACATGGGAGTGCAGCTCCAGGGCGTCCACGAAGCGCTTGCCCGCTTCCGCGCCGCCGGCCAGGTTGAACGAGACGATAGCCCCTGTACCTTTGGGACCGTATTTGCGCCCGCGCTCGAACCATGGGCTGGAGGGCAGACCCGCGTAGGCGACCGATTCGACGTCGTCACGCGCTTCGAGCCACTGCGCCACTTCCAGCGCGGTGGCAACATGCCGTTCCACCCGCAGGCTCAACGTTTCCAGCCCCTGGGCAATCAGGAAGGCGTTGAATGGCGAGACAGCAGAACCCAGGTCACGCAGGAGCTGGACCCGGGCCTTGAGGATATAGGACAGGTTGGCACCCAGGGCACCGTCCGCCCCAAGGTCACGCGCGTAGACAAGGCCGTTGTAAGTGGGGTCCGGAGTGTTGAAGCCGGGGAACTTCCCGGGGTCCTTGCCAAAGTCGAAGTTTCCCGAGTCCACGATGACGCCGGCGATCGCGGACCCATGCCCGCCCAGGTACTTGGTAGCCGAGTGCACCACGACGTCTGCACCCCATTCCAGCGGACGGATGAGGTAGGGCGTGGACAGGGTGTTGTCCACGATCAGGGGGACGCCGGCGCTGTGCGCAACTCCGGACACGCCCTCAATGTCCAGGACGTCCTGCCGCGGGTTGGACACCACCTCAGCGAAGAAGAGCTTGGTGTTGGGCTGGACCGCGTCACGCCACTGCTCGAGGTTGTCAGGATCCGCTACGAACGTGACCGAGATGCCGAACTTCTTCAGGGTGTGGGCGAAGAGGTTGTAGGTCCCCCCGTAGAGGCTGGGACTGGCCACGATGTGGTCCCCCGCCTCGGCAATGTTCAGGACCGCAAAGGTCTCAGCCGCCTGGCCGGAGCTGAGCAGCAGCGCACCCAGGCCGCCTTCGAGGCTGGCAATCCGCTGCTCCACCGCATCCTGGGTGGGGTTGCCGATCCTGGTGTAGATGGGCGCGAGCTCGGCCAGGGCAAACCTGTTCGCAGCGCTCTCGGCGCTGGGGAAAACGAACGACGTCGTCTGGTAGATGGGGAGGGCACGGGCACCTGTGGCGCTGTCCGGCTCCTGCCCTGCATGGATCTGGCGGGTTTCGAAAGACCATCCGTTGGACACTAAGGCTCCTTTGACATGGGCCCGGCAGGCTCGAAGCACCGCGGGCCGCGCTTGCCATCCGGCCGTTGCCGGACAGCCAGGTCCTCACCCGGGGCACCCCACCGCGGATGGAGGGTTGCCGGCCAGCGAGCCGGGGCTTGGCGCTGGCGCTCATGACCTGAGGCCAGTGTAGGAACAGCGCCCGACAGGGATGCGATTATGACGAACATAGACTCGGATCTTTTTGCCCGCGGACGGGCTTCACTGCTCTCCGGCGCGGGAATTCCGAGTAAGGGTTACCTAAGCTGAGAGCCCGATCACAAAGTGCCAAGATGTTGCCATGCGCATGGATCACGTCTCTTACGCCTGTGAACACGATGGCCTGGCTGCCACCACCGAACGTATTTCCTCTGCCCTCGGCGTTGAGGCAGTGAAGGGCGGGGTACACCCCCGGTTCGGAACCCGGAACATGATCATTCCCCTCGCCGGGCATAAGTACCTGGAGGTCGTGGAGGTCCTGGACCACCCCGCCTCAGACAAGGCCCCCTTCGGACAGGCAGTGCGTGCCCGGTCCGCCGCGGGCGGCGGCTGGATGGGCTGGTGCGTCGAAGTGGACGACCTCGCCCCGTTCGAGGAGCGGCTGGGCCGGTCTGCCGTGAACGGAAACCGCAAGTTTCCCGATGGCCGCGAACTCGTGTGGAAGCAGATTGGCATCCTGGGCCTCATTGCGGACCCCCAGGTGCCCTACATGCTCAAGTGGGAAGGCGATCCTTCCCTGCACCCGTCCAACGCCTACGACAGCAACGTCAAAATGAGCTGCTTGACCATTGCGGGCTCGGCGGCACGCGTGACCGAATGGCTTGGAGAGCCCGTGGAGAAGCCGCTGGAAGACGTGGCTGTGGAGTGGGTGGCCCCGCACGGGACCCCCGGGATCCTTTCCGTCACGTTTGAAACCGCCAACGGGGCAGTCACAATCTGACCCTCCTCCTATGCCTTGGGGTTTCACCTCAGGTACCGCCTTGGGCAGGAGCTACAGCCTGCCCGGATGAGCTTCGGCCGCCATCAGCTTGTGACAACGGGGTCACCTGCCGATGGCGGCCGAATCCATTTCCTGTCCTAACCCGACGGGTTGGGTCCACAGCGCGGTTGATTCTCCAGGTCCAACAGGTGAGCAAAGCAAGAACGCCCCGCCAGCTTTTCCAGGTCTCCCGGGAAAATGTCAGACCCTCCTGCGAGACTTTGGGTATGGAAATCAACCCGGCGGTGGTGCAGGCTGAGGCGGCGGTTGACGCTTCGGTGGCTGCTTTTGCGGCGGTGCTCGCTGGCGGCGGTACTGCTGGTTCCTGTACTGCCGGCGCGGGCTTTGATGATGCGTTGCAGCGGGTTGCTGATGGGGCTTTGGAGGTTTTAACCGGGGTAGCCCGGTCGGAGGCGAAGCTGGCGGCGTTGAAGGCGCAGGCGGTGGAGGTGTTTGCCGCGGCCACGCAGGCCCTGAACGGTCCGGCACGTTCACCCCAGGAGGCAACGGCGCAGGACCGGAGCCTGGTGGCCGAGGTCGGGTGTGCGCTGGTCATCGGCGACCGCGCCGCCGGTGCGCTGCTGGCCGACGCCCACGCCCTGACCACGTCCCGGCCCCGGACCCTCGCCGCTTTGCAGGCCGGGACCATTTCCTGGGCGCATGCCCGGACCATGGTGGACCAGACCCTCGGCCTTGACCCGGCCGCGGCGGCGGCCCTGGAGGACTATTTCCTGGACCCCGACGCCGCACACCGGACCACGGGTGCCACCATCGGGGAAATGCCGGCGTACCGGTTCAAGGCCAAGGCCAGGACCTGGCGGGAACGCCACCACCCCGAATCGATTGAGAAGCGTCACGCCAAGGGTGCAGCGGACCGGCGGGTCGAGTACTGGAAGGACACTGACGGGATGGCCTGGATCGCCGCGTGCCTGCCCGCGGACAAAGCATCGGCCATCTGGAACCGGCTCACCGCCCTCGCCCGGGGAATGCAAGGGCCCGGGGAAGACCGCACCCTCACCCAGCGCCGGGCAGACACCTATTGCGCCGCCCTCCTGACCAGCGGCACCAACGGCGGTTCCACAGGCTCCGGCCATGGCCCCGGCTACGGCTCTGGAGCCGGGGCCCGGGGAACAGGTGCTGAAGCCCATCCCGGGCAGGGCGATTCGATCCGTGCGCAGGTCCTGGTCACCGTGCCGGTGTTTTCCCTGATGGGACTGACCGACGAGCCGGCCATGCTGGACGGGTACGGCCCGATCCCGCCGTCCACGGCAAGGGATCTGGTCGCGAATGGTGCCGGTTCCTTCCACCGGGTGCTCATTGATCCTCGTGACGGGGCGCCGCTGGAGATCGGCCGGACCAGCTACCGGGTGACCAAGGCGATGCGGAACTGGCTGCGGCTGCGGGACGGCAAATGCCCCTTCCCCGGCTGCAGCAACCACTCCCTGGACAACGAAGCAGACCATATTCTCGCCTGGCATAAAGGCGGTGCCACCGGGATCTCCAACCTGGGACAACCCTGCCCGAAACACCACAAACTCAGGCACACCAGCGGCTGGAAACCAACACCAGCCACCAAAAACGAACCACCCGGCTGGACCTCACCGACCGGGCACCACTACAAAAGCGAACACCAGGACTGGGAACCACCCCACTGGCCAGACCTGCTGGTAGGACTGAAACCGGACGAGCGCCACAACGGGCAAGTGCATGGCGCACCGCCCCACCCGGCGATGCCCGCTGCTCATGCCTGCCCTCCCGGAGGCCTCCCCTATCTGGAGCCTCCACTTGAGGAACCTATGAGCGACAACCTGGTAGACCCGAACGACCTGCCTGCGGATGACCCCTTATGGGAGGACTTCTACGCGGTGCCGACCGGCCTGGCCGGGGACCCGCTCGTCCCGGGTCAGGAGCCATTAGGGGACCTGGAACCGGCCATTACCTAGCCGCCACCTGCTGGTCGCCATCGTCTAGGTGTGCCTGGGGCCGTCCGGACGCCTTTGGCCCAGTCCCTTATTCAGTCGCACAGCTTCACCCCAGTCCCACGGCCTTGCCGAACAGGCTGAAGCCCACGAACGCCACGATATCCAGCAGTGCGTGGGCTATCACCAGCGGCATCACCCGCCGCGTCCGCGTATACAACCAGGCAAAGACCACGCCCATCAATACGTTGCCGATAAACGGCCCGAATCCCTGGTACAGGTGGTACGTGCCGCGCAACAGCGAGCTCGCCATGATGGACAACGGAACGCTCCAACCGAATTTTCCGAAGCGGTCCAGCAGGTAGCCCACAACGATGACTTCCTCCACTATCCCGTGGCGGACCGCGGACAGGATCAGCACGGGCACTGTCCACCAGTAGGCGTCGAGTGCGCTGGGAATGATGGCGGTGGTAACCCCAAGAGCCCTTCCCGCCGCGTACAGACCGAGGGACGGGACGCCGATCAGCGCCGCCAGGCCAAGCCCCTGCAGCAGATCCCGGCCGGGCCGCTCAAAATTGAACCCCAGCCTCGTGAAGGCCGAACCGGCTTTGCTTCCGTCGCCGGATGCGGCCTGCCGCTGGTCACTGAGGAAGTAGAACACGAGCAGCACGGGCACCAGCGCGAAGACAATGTCCAGCAGCTGGTAGGTCAGATCGAAATACTCACGGGTGCTTTGCGAGCGGTTCAGTGTTGAGGTGCCCTCCGCAAGGGGCGCACGCGTCATCTTGTCCAGCAGTTGCACCACGGAGTACACGGCGGACTGGCCCAGCGAGAGGCCCAAGACGATCCAGACTTCGATCCGCAGACGACGGCGGGAGGGAACCAGCATGTTCCCATCTTGCCTGCAGTTTCTGGATCCGGCCTGATTGCCCTGCCGGTGTCCGACTCCCCGCCAGGGCTACCCCGGCCGCCGCCGCAGGTCAGGGTGGCGGCACGTCAACTGCCGGCGACTATGACTTCCGTGCCGTTCGACTCGAAGGCAGCCTTGTCGCGTGCCGAAATCCCGGAGTCGGTGATGAGCCGGGTGAAGTTGTAACCGTCCATGGTGGCGAAGGCACGCACCCCCACCTTTGAGGAGTCTGCCAGCACGTAGGAAACCCGGGCCCGGCTGGCGAGCAGGGCGTTGACCGAGGCTTCCCCCTCCCCCGTGTTGGTGGGCCCCACTTCCGGGTCGATGCCGTTGACGCCGATAAAAGCGATATCCAGCACCACTTTCTGCATGATGATGTCCGTATAGGGGCCCACCAGTTCGTAGGAGCGCGGATTGAGGATCCCGCCGGTGACCATGACCTTGATGTTGGGCCGGACTGCCAGCTGCGACGCGATGTTGATGGCGTTGGTCACCACCGTGAGGGTGGGCTGGTTGGAGGGCGCGTTGAGGTCTTCACGGGTAGCCAGGATCTGGGCCAGCACGGTGCTGGTGGTACCGCCGCACAGGCCGATCACGGCACCCGGGGCAATGAGGCCTGAGGCCGCCTGCGCGATTTGCTGCTTCGCTTCGGCGTGATCGTCCCGGTTGTATCTGCCAGGCAGGTCGTAGGCCAATGCCCCTGTGGTGGCTCCGCCCCGGGTCCTGGTCAGCAGCCGTCGCTTGGCCAGGCTGTCCAGGTCCCGCCGGGCAGTGGCCGGAGAGACGTGCAGGGTGCTCACAATTTCTTCGACCTCCACCTGGCCGGTTTTGGCGAGCAGGTCAAGGATTGCCGTCAAGCGGTCGGTGCGGGTCATGCAAAGCCTCCAGATACTCCCGCCACCAGCCTCGATGACGCTTTCTGATCATAACAGACTACTTATGATCACCTAACGTCATATCGAGGGTGGGAATCCTAGCGCTCCCGCTTCCCGGCCCGCCATACAGCGTACGTCAGGGGCATGCCGGGGCGGTACGCAAGGTGCGTAGCCGACGGCGCATTCAAGACATGGAAATCCGCACGATGTCCGACCGCGATGGAACCCACCGCCCGTTCGCCGTCGACGTCGATTCCCTTGTCCTTGTGCAGGGCAAGGGCCCCGCCGTAGGTAGCCGCGCGGACAGCTTCGTGGACGCTCAGTCCCATCTGCAGCACAGCCGTAGTGACGCAGAATGCCATGGAACTCGTGTAGGACGTGCCCGGATTGCAGTTGGATGCCAACGCCACCTGCACCCCGGCATCAAGGAGCTTCCGGGCGGGGGCCAGCGGCTGCCGGGTGGAGAGGTCGCAGGCAGGCAGGCATGTGGCCACGGTTCCGCGGCGCCCGCTTCCGGTTCCGGCGTCCCAGCCGGCCCAAGTCCCAGCGAGCGCCTCCACATCCCGGTCCGCGAGGTAGTTCACGTGGTCTACACTCGCAGCCTCCAGCTCCACCGCCAGTTGCACGCCGGGCCCTTCCCCGAGCTGGTTTCCGTGAACGCGCAGGCCCAGTCCGGCGTCCCTGCAGGCGAGCAGCACCTTGCGGGACTGCTCCACGGTGAATGCTCCCTCCTCGCAGAAGACGTCCGCCCACCGCACGAACGGCAGGACCGCCGCCAGCATTGGCCCGCACACCAGCTCGGTGTAGGCGTCGGGATCCTCCCCTGCGGGAACCAGGTGGGCACCGAGGTAGGTCACCTGGTCCGCCACTGTGGAGGCAATGCGGGCACTGCGGGCTTCGTGTTCAACGTCCAGGCCGTAGCCGGTCTTGGTCTCAAGGTAGGTGGTGCCCTGCGAAACGGCTTCGGCAACCCGGCCCAGGGCAAGCCGTGTCAGGTCGAAATCCGAGGTGGCACGCGTCGCGTTCATGGTCACCGCAATGCCGCCGGCCGAATAGGACTCCCCCGCCATCCTCGCCTCGAACTCGGCCGTCCGGTCACCGGCGAAGAGCAGGTGCGTGTGCGAATCCACCCAGCCGGGGAGCATGGCCCGCCCGCCGGCGTCGACGGCGTCATCCGCAGCGGGAGCGTCGGCCGCAGCACCGATCCATGAAATCCGATCACCTTCGATCACCACCGCAGCATCCTTCAGGACCCGGCGCTTCAGGTCCTGCGTCATCAGCTCGGCGATGTTGGTGATCAGGGTGCTCATAGAGCCATTCTTCAGCGCCGGACAGACCAGCGCGTGGCCGCCAGAGCCTGAGCTGTCCGGGATTCCGGACCGTCGCCCAATCTCCCGGCCGCTTCCGTGCCCGATTGGTGCGCCAGGATCTGGCCTGCCGCGAGCTCGGCCATCGCCGAGGACGTCTGGAAGCCGTAGCCGCCCTGCCCGGCGAGCCAATAGAACCCCGGTGCTTCGGCGTCGAATCCGGCCACCGGGACGCCGTCTGCAGCCTCGGTCCGCAATCCGGTCCAGGCCCTGCGGATATCCGTGATCCCCAACGTGGTCACCTGGTTCAGCCGGGCCACCAGGCGCTCGATGTCTCCTGGCCGGGGCTGCGCATCCTCGGGCCCGCTAGCCACCGACTCGGACGGTGAGATGAGAACGTCGTCGCCTTCACGCCGGAAGTAGAACGTGTTGTCCGCTGCCGCCACCATAGGGCTGTGCTCCGGCAGGGGATGTTCGACGGCGGCAATCGCCGCGGTGCGCCGGTACGGCTGCAGCCCCAGCTTCTCCACGCCGCTGATGACAGCGAGCTCGTCAGCCCAGGCCCCGGCAGCGTTGACGAGGACGGCGGCTTCGAAGGCCTCCATGCCGGCCCCCACCTGCCAACCGGACCCGACCCGCTGGGCGGAGTGCACGCGGGCGCCGGTGATGATGTCCGCTCCCGCGGCCACTGCACGCTGCCGATGGTCTTCGAGCAGCAGTGGTGCATTGCAGGCAAAGGACCCTGTATCGAGCCCCGCAGCGCTGAATAAATCCGGGACGAGGACGGGACAGAGGTCCAGCGCTTCGGCCGGCGTGATGGGGCGCATGTGCCCACTGGCCTCGGCGGCCACTGCGTCTTCACTCCCAATCAGCATAAAGCTGCGGGGCGTGAGCACGGGCTCCGGCAGTTCGGAGTCGCGGGCGGCGATCAGCTCCAACGTCCTGACCGTCAGTTCCTGGACCACCGGAGGGCCATAACTGGGGATGAGCTGCCGGGCCGAGCGCGAGGAGGTGTGGTAGGCCAGTTCCTGCTCCGCCTCCACCAGGCCAACGCTGCATCGGCCCGCCAGGGCGGACGCCAGGGACAGGCCGGCGATGCCGCCGCCAACAATCAGGACATCGTAATGTGCTGCCATTTTTCCATCCTTGCAGAGTTATGGGCGTCGGCGGGGCACGTCAGGCAGCCACTTCGGCACGGCTGGCGACGAACGCACGCACGCATGCTTCGACGTCGTCCGCTGAATGTGCGGCGGAAAGCTGCACGCGGATCCTCGCAGCCCCACGGGGAACTACGGGGAAGCTGAAAGCGGTGACGTAGACGCCGTGCTGCAGCATCCGGTCCGCCACCTTGGCTGCCAGCACTGCGTCTCCGAACATCACGGGGACAATGGCGTGCTCGCCGGGCAGCAGGTCGAAGCCCTCCTCCGTCATGCGTCGCCGGAACAGTGCTGCGTTCTCGAAAAGGGTGCGCCGCAACTCTGCGGAGTTCTCCACCAGGTCCAGGGCTTTGATGGTGGCGGCGACGATGGCCGGTGCCACGGAATTCGAGAAGAGGTACGGACGGGCCTTCTGCCGGAGCATGGCCACGATTTCACCCCGGCCCGAGACGTAGCCCCCCGATGCCCCGCCCAGCGCTTTCCCGAACGTGCCGGTGTAGATGTCCACCCGATCCGAGACGCCGGCGTGTTCCGGCGTACCGGCACCGGTGGCGCCCATAAAGCCCACCGCGTGGGAATCGTCCACCATCACCAGCGCGTCGTGTTTCTCGGCCAGATCGCAGATGGCTGCAAGCGGCGCGAGGTACCCGTCCATGGAAAAAACGCCGTCGGTAACGATGATCTTGCGCCGGGCATCCTTCGCCTCAACGAGTTTTGCCTCAAGGTCGGCCATGTCCTGGTTGGCGTACCGGTACCGCTGCGCCTTGCACAGGCGGATGCCGTCAATGATCGACGCGTGGTTCAGGGCATCGGAGATGACGGCATCCTCCGGTCCAAACAGGGACTCGAAGACGCCGCCGTTGGCATCAAAGCAGCTGGAGAAGAGGATGGTGTCCTCGGTGCCCAGGAAGCGGGACACGCGGGATTCGAGTTCCAGGTGCAGGTCCTGCGTTCCACAGATGAACCGGACACTGGCCATGCCGAAGCCGCGCTCGTCCATGGCCGCCTTGGCCGTGCTGATGATCTCCGGGTGGTCCGCCAGCCCAAGGTAATTGTTCGCGCAGAAGTTCAGGACGTCCGTGCCCGGCTCTCCAATCTGCCCGGCCGTGATGTGGCTGGACTGCGGGGAGCTGATCCTGCGTTCGGTCTTGAAGAGGCCCGCGATGCGGATGTCATCCAGCTCGCCGCGCAGCTGGTCCTTGATCGAGGTGTACATGATGCTCCTTAGAGTTGGGTCCAGTCGAGGACTACTTTGCCGCCGGCGCCGCTGCGGGCGAGCTCGAAGCCCTTCTCCCACTGGGCGGCCGGGAGCGTATCCGTGACGACGGCGGAAATACCGGCGTGCAGCACCGGGTTGGAGGACAGCATGGCGCTCATGGCATACCAGGTCTCATACATTTCACGGCCGTAGATCCCCTTGAGCGTCAGCATGTGGGTGACCACCTTGCCCCAGTCAATAGTGATGTCCTGGCTGGGCAGCCCCAGCATGGCAATCCGGCCGCCGTGGTTCATGTTGTCGATCATCTCCGGCAGCGCCGAGGGGTGGCCGGACATTTCCATGCCAATGTCGAAGCCCTCACGCATGCCCAGTTCACGCTGGGCGTCCCGAACCCGGGTGGTGGAGACGTCGATGGCAAGGTCTGCACCGAGCTGACGCGCAAGTTCCAGCCTGGGACGGGAGACGTCGGTGATGGCGATCTTGCGGGCGCCGGCGTGGCGTGCCACAGCGATGGCCATCAGACCGATGGGACCTGCCCCGGTGATGAGGACGTCCTCGCCCACCAGGGGAAAGCTCAACGCAGTGTGGGTTGCATTGCCGAACGGGTCGAAAATGGCGCCGAGTTCCGGAGTAACGGAAGGGTCGTGGTGGACCCACACGTTGGTTTCCGGAATCACCACGTACTCCGCGAAAGCACCATCGCGCTGGACTCCAACGCTCACTGTGTGGATGCACATCTGCCGGCGACCGGCCCGGCAGTTGCGGCAGATTCCGCACACCACGTGGCCTTCGCCGGAAACCCGGTCGCCCACCTTGACGTCGCGCACGCCGCCGCCGACTTCCACCACTTCGCCATAGAACTCATGGCCGGGGATGAGGGGAGCTTCGATGATCCCCTGCGCCCAGGTGTCCCATGACTGGATGTGCAGGTCGGTGCCGCAGATTCCGGTGGTCATGACCCGGATTTTCACGTCTGCGGGGCCCGCCACCGGTTCTGGACGGTCAACCAGCTCGAAGCCCGCCTGTGGGCCGGGCTTGTACAAAGCCTTCATCGGCTTCCTTACTCTTTTGGTCTGTTCGGCATGTTCTGCCTTCCTCATTAGAGCGAGGTTGAAGCTTTAGCACAACAGCGAAAAACTCAATTGTCGGTGTAGCTGTTCCTAATGCATAGACTGGCGGGATGGAGATTCACCAGCTCGAAATCCTTCGGGAGCTTGGAGCGCTCGGAAGCGTGAAGGCCGTGGCTGACACCCTCATGGTCACCCCGTCCGCCGTCTCGCAGCAACTGGCCCTGCTGCAGCGCAAAGTCGACGTCCCGCTCACCCGCAAGGAAGGCCGGAACCTGGTGCTCACCGAGGCCGGCCAGGTCCTCGCGGACGCGGGAGCCGCCGTCGTCAATGCCATGGCAGATGCCCGCGATGCAATCGGGAACTATCACGGCTCAACGGCCGGCAAGGTCAGCCTGTCCGGGTTCCACAGCGCCGGGCAGGCAGTGTTTGCTCCGCTCGCCCGGATCCTCGCTGCCCCGGACCAGCCGCGGATAGAACTGTCCGACGAGGACGTGGCCCAACAGGACTTTCCTGCCCTGACGGCGCGGTATGACCTGGTCCTTGCCCACCGGATGGACCACAGTCCCCGCTGGCCCGCCGAACGCGTCACGGTGATACCGCTGGCGCATGAGCCGCTGGACGTGGCCCTGCCGGCCGCCCACCGGCTGGCAGGAAAGGCGGCGCTGACGGCGGAGGACCTGGGCGGCGAAGCGTGGGTGACCAGCCACACGGGCTACTCCCCCGCTGATGTGCTGTCCGCCGTCGCCGCCGTCTCCAGCCGGGAACTGAACATCGTCCACCGCATCAATGACTACTCCACGGTCGCGGCGCTGGTGGCCACGGGCGGGGTGGTGGGACTGCTCCCGCGGTACACGGCCGGGCCTGTCCTCAACCCGGACATCGTGCTGCGGCCGCTGGAAGGAATCAGCACCCGGCGCCGGATCGACGTGCTGGCCCGCCCGGAAAACCTGAAGCGCCGGTCGGTCACCATTGTCTGCGAGGCGCTGCAGGAGATCATGGTCGGGCTGGTGAAGCAGGGCTGACCCAACTGGGTAGCGCCAAGTGTCGTTTTGACCGTCCAAAACGACACTTAGCGCTACTTACTTGGGTGCCTTACCGTGGCCGTGCCCGTTGCCGCGGCCCAGGCCGAGGCCCGGACGGTCACCGGCACCCTCAACGATCCGTTCCGCTGTGGCCTGGCCGCCGTTCTTCACCCCGGAAATCCGGACGGTGTCACCGGGAGCGATGTCCGCAAGCGAGGGCCTGGCCTTCGTCCCGGCGTCGATGGCATACGTCTGGGAGAACCCGTCTTCGCTCTTGACTGTGATGGAGCTGCTGCTGGCAGCTTCCACGGTCCCGCGCTGGCTCAGCTCGGTTTCGTAGCTTCCATCGGCCTTCTTGACCACGCTTTCGCCATGCAGCTGCTGGGGGCGTTGTGACTTGTCCTTCCGGACTTTGCCGTTGTCCTGCCCAGGGGTGGAGGACAACGACGGCGCGGGCGCGGGTGGGTCGCCGGCGCCCCATGCGAACGCCACCCCCGTCCCGGTCAGCGCCACTGCCACCGCTGCGGCGAGCAAGGTTTTGCGGATCTTGAGCGGGTCCCGGACAGACATGTGCAACCTCCTGCAGCAACGGCAGGACCCGCCCTCCCCGGGGAGCGGCGTCCTGGAGCTTCAGTGTAGGGCCGCGTGCACCGCTGCACACGAGTAGTTTCAGCCCCGTCAAACCTGAGTACCCCGCAACCGGAACTGGGTAGCAGCAAGTGTCGTTATGAGCGCTCAAAACGACACTTGCTGCTACCCAGTTGGGGTGGCGAGGCTAGACGGTGACGCCCAGCTTCTCGAGGATCAGCTCGCGGACCCGGCCGGCGTCGGCCTGGCCGCGGGTGGCCTTCATGACCCCGCCCACGATGGCACCGATGGCCTGGACCTTGCCGCCGCGGATCTTGTCCGCGACGTCGGGCTGCGCGGCCAGTGCGGCGTCGATGGCCTCCAGCAGGGGCCCGTCGTCGGACACCACGGCCAGGCCGCGCTTCTCCACGACTTCCGCCGGGCTGCCCTCGCCGGCCAGGACGCCGTCGAGCACCTCCGATGCCATCTTGTTGTTGATCTTGCCCTCTTCAACCATCCGGGCGAGCTCCACAATGGTGGCAGGCCGGACGCCGAGCTGGCCGGGGTCCACGTCCGCGTTCTTGGCGCGGCCCACGATCTCGCCCATCCACCACTTGCGGGCCACCGAAGCGGACGCACCGGCGGCGATGGTTTCCTCGATCTCGTCCATGACGCCGGCGTTCACCACGTCGCGGAACTCGAGGTCCGAGTAGCCCCAGTCGGCCTGCAGGCGCTTGCGGCGGGCGGCCGGCGGTTCGGGCAGGGTGGCTCGGAGTTCCTCGACCCATTCGCGCGACGGCACCACGGGAACCAGGTCCGGTTCCGGGAAGTAGCGGTAGTCGTCGGCGTCGGACTTGGGCCGGCCCGAGGTGGTGGTACGGGTGTCCTCGTGCCAGTGCCGGGTCTCCTGCACCACGGGGTTGCCCGCGTCCAGGACGGCGGCGTGGCGCTGGATCTCGTAGCGGACGGCGTGTTCAACGGCGCGCAGCGAGTTCACGTTCTTGGTTTCGGACCGGATGCCGAACCGTTCACGGCCGTGCGGACGGAGCGACACGTTGGCGTCACACCGGACGTTGCCGCGTTCCATCCGGGCATCGGACACACCAAGGTTCTTGACGATCTCGCGGATGGCAGCCACATAGGCCTTGGCCAGCTCGGGTGCGCGTGAGCCGGCACCCTCGATGGGCTTGGTGACAATTTCAACCAGCGGCACGCCGGCCCGGTTGTAGTCCACCAGGGAGAAGTCGGCGCCGTGGATGCGGCCGGTAGCGCCGCCCATGTGGGTCAGCTTCCCGGCATCCTCCTCCATGTGCGCACGCTCGATCTCCACCCGGAACACGGTGCCGTCGGACAGCTCGATATCCAGGTAGCCGTCGTAAGCGATGGGTTCGTCGTACTGGGATGTCTGGAAGTTCTTCGGGGTGTCCGGGTAGAAGTAGTTCTTCCGCGCAAAACGGCAGCTCTCGGCGATCTTGCAGTTGAGGGCCAGGCCGATCTTGATGGAGGACTCCACGGCAGTCCTGTTGACGACGGGAAGGACGCCGGGCATCCCCAGGTCCACCTCGTTGACGTTGGTGTTGGGCTCGTCACCGAACACATTGGGTGCGGAGGAGAACATCTTGGTCTTGGTGTTGAGCTCCACGTGGACCTCGAATCCCAGGACGGGATCGTACTTCTCCATGGCCTCTTCGAAGCTCAGGATTGCCTCGGTGTTCATTATTTTGCCTCCTGGCTTCCAACAAGGGTTTCGACAGGCCGGGCCACGGCGGCGGCCAGGTCGGGGGCGCTCTGCAGCAGCGGGCCGCCCCACTTCGCCTCGAGCAGGGACTCCAGCACGGCGCCCACCCGGTACAGGCGGGCGTCCTCACGGGCCGGGGCCAGCAGCTGGATGCCGACCGGCAGGCCGTCCTCGTCCGCCAGGCCGCCAGGCAGCGACAGCCCGGGAACGCCGGCCAGGTTGGCCGGAATGGTGGCGACGTCGTTCAGGTACATGGCCAGCGGGTCGTCCAGCTTCTCGCCCAGGCGGAATGCCGTGGTGGGTGCCGTTGGCGAGATCAGGACGTCGGCCACGGTGAACGCGGCTTCGAAGTCGCGCTGCACCAGCGTGCGGACCTTCTGCGCCGAGCCATAGTAGGCGTCGTAGTAGCCGGCGGACAGGGCGTAGGTGCCGAGGATGATGCGGCGTTTGACCTCGTCGCCGAAGCCTGCGGCACGGGTGGCACCCATGACGCGTTCGATGGTCATGGGGCCGTCCTCGGGGAGGACGCGCAGGCCGTAGCGGACGCCGTCGAACTTTGCCAGGTTGGAGGACGCCTCGGAGGGCATGATCAGGTAGTAGGCGCCCAGGGCGTACTGGAAGTTGGGACAGGACACCTCAACGATTTCCGCGCCGGCCTCTTTGAGGAGTTCCAGGGCGTCGTGGAAGCGGTTTTCGACGCCGGCCTGGTAGCCCTCGCCGTGCAGCTCCTTGATGATGCCGATCCGCAGGCCCTCGACGTTGCCTGTCTTCGCCGCTGCAACGAGGTCCGCCAGCGGATCCGGCAGCGAGGTGGAGTCGCGGGGATCGTGCCCGCCGATGACCTGGTGCAGGAGCGCCGAGTCCAGGACCGTCCGCGAAACCGGGCCGATCTGGTCCAGTGACGACGCCATGGCGATGGCGCCGTAGCGGGACACGCTGCCGTAGGTGGGCTTGACGCCCACGGTGCCGGTGACGGCGCCGGGCTGGCGGATGGATCCGCCGGTGTCCGTGCCAAGCGCGAGGGGTGCCTCGAAGGCGGCGACGGCGGCAGCGGACCCGCCACCGGATCCACCGGGAATGCGGTCCAGGTCCCACGGGTTGCGGGTGGGGCCATAGGCCGAGTGCTCCGTGGAGGAGCCCATGGCGAACTCGTCCAGGTTGGTCTTGCCCAGGATGGGCATCTTCGCGGCGCGCAGGCGCTCAACCACGGTGGCGTCGTACGGGCTGTGCCAGCCTTCGAGGATCCTGGACCCTGCCGTGGTGGGCTGGCCGATGGTGACGATGAGGTCCTTGACGGCGATGGGCACGCCCGCGAGGACGTGCAGGGCTTCAGCCTCCGCGCCGCCGGCGGCGCGGATGGCATCCACTTCGGCGGCCACGGCGAGCGCTTCCTCGGCGTTGACGTGCAGGAAGGCGTTGACGCCGCGTTCGCCGCCGTCCACTTCGGCGATCCGGTCCAGGTACGCCTGGGTGGCTTCGACGGAGGTGACCTCGCCGGCGGCCAGCTTTTCGGCCAGGGCGGCGGCCGAGAGGCGGATCAGTTCATTGGTGTCAGTCATGTTTATGCCTCATCCAGGATTGCCGGGACCTTGAAACGGTTGTCGTCGGAATCCGGTGCACCGGACAGTGCCTGTTCCGCGGTGAAGGTGTGGCCCACCACGTCTTCCCGGAACACGTTGGTCAGCGGGATGGGGTGGGACGTGGCCGGGACGTCGTCACCGGCAGCCTCACTGACGGATTTGACCGAATCAACGATGACGGCGAGTTCTCCGGCCATCCTGTCCAGCTCTTGAGCACTCATCTCAATGTGAGCGAGCCGCGCGAGATGCGCAACATCGTCACGGTTGATCGCAGCCATGGATCTCCCCTGCAAAGTTCGAATTGGTTTCCGATCCATTCTAGTGGGGAAACAAAGATGCCCGTCTGACGACCCCCAGCGGGCGTCAGACGGGCACCTTTACGCCCGGGTCCCTGCCGGGGGCAGGGACCTCAGGCAGCTACAGACTAACCGATTCCGATGGCTCCGGTCAGCATGCCGATTCCCAGCATGACCAGCGAAACCACTGCGCTGCGCCACAGGACCTTCTTGTGGTGGTCGCCGAGGTCCACCTTGGCAAGGGAGACCAGGAGCAGGATGGCCGGCACCAGCGGGCTCTGCATGTGGAACGGCTGGCCGGTGATCGAGGCGCGTGCCATCTCGGCTGCGCTGATGCCGTAGTGGCCGGCGGTCTCACTGAGGACCGGAAGGACGCCGAAGTAGAACGCGTCGTTGCTCATGAAGAACGTCATGGGGATGCTGAGGACGCCGGTGATGACGGCCAGGAACGGGCCCATGCTGGAGGGGATGATCTGGACCAGCCAGGCTGACATCGCCTCCACCATGCCGGTGCCGGTGAGGACGCCGGTGAGGACGGCGGCAGCCATGACCATGCTGACCACCGCCACGATGGACGGGGCGTGGGCCACGAGCTGGGTGCCCTGGTCCTTGATGTTGGGAAAGTTCGCCAGCAGCGCGATGGCGGAGCCCACCATGAAGACGTACGGCAGGGGCACGAGGTCGGCGATGAGCATGCCCATCACGGCCACAGTGAGGCCCAGGTTGAACCAGAACAGCTTGGGCCGCAGGGTGCTGCGGTTGGGGTCCAGGGCGGTGTCCGCCATGGCGGTGTCCTTGTCGTCCACGAGGTCTTCAGTGCGTTCCAGCACCGCTACGGATGAACCGCCGACGGCGGGGGCTGCTCCGCCAGGGTTGTTACCCTTGCGTCCGCGGCCGGTTCCCGGGCCGACGCCGTTGCCGGCGGCAGCACCGCCGTCGAACGCCTCAGCGGTGTCCGGAACGCCCCAGATCTCGGGCTGGGTGGCGCGGAGGCGGTTGCGCTCCTGCAGGCCGAGCAGCCAGGCGAAGACGAGGACGACGGCGATGCCGCCGATCAGCGACGGGAGCATGGGAACGAAGACGTCATTGACGTCGATCTTGAGGGCGGTTGCGGCGCGCGCCGTGGGGCCACCCCAGGGGACGATGTTCATGGTGCCGTTGGCCAGGCCGGCCACGCAGGTGAGGACCACCGGGCTCATCTTCAGCCGGAGGTAGATGGGCAGCATGGCCGCGGTGGTGAGGATGAAGGTGGTGGAACCGTCCCCGTCCAGCGACACGGCGGCAGCCAGCAGTGCGGTGCCCAGGACCACTTTGGCAGGGTCGTTGCCCAGCTTGCGCAGGATGAACCTGACCAGCGGGTCGAACAGCCCGACGTCGATCATCAGCCCGAAGTAGATGATGGCGAACATCAGCAGGGCTGCGGTGGAAGTCATGGACTTCATGGAGTCCAGGACCATGTCGCCGATGCCAAGGCCGGCACCTGCGAAGAGTCCAAAAACGGTGGGGACGATGATCAACGCCAGCACTGGCGTCAACTTCTTCGTC
This sequence comes from Pseudarthrobacter phenanthrenivorans Sphe3, assembly GCF_000189535.1. Taxonomy (NCBI): domain Bacteria; kingdom Bacillati; phylum Actinomycetota; class Actinomycetes; order Micrococcales; family Micrococcaceae; genus Pseudarthrobacter; species Pseudarthrobacter phenanthrenivorans. The sequence goes on along the minus strand of NC_015145.1, from coordinate 1,404,488 downwards.
ATGATCAGCACCATGAATACCGCGATCATTGCGAATCCAAGTAATACCAGCACGGCCGGCTCCTTCTTGTGAACAGCGGCACAGCGTTGTGACGCGTGCTACAGACTGTAGGGTGGCGGCCGTCACGGCCGTGCCTTTGGCTCAATTGATTGGCATACTGCTTATTGGGAGCATTTTGCTCATTGTGCTCACGGCGGCCAGGCCATCCCGGATGCAACCCCCGCCCGCCCCAGTCAAGGAGGATCATGCAGCGCTCAGCGTCCCGCGGGCCGTTGCGGTTCTCCACCCAGACCCTCCTGCTCCAGCTGGCCGTGGTGCTGCTGGTGGTCCTGTTCAGTACCGCCGTGCACGCCTGGCTCACCTACGACCGGGTGGGCAGCGAGGCGGAAAACCAGGCGCTGACCCTGGCCCGCACGGTTGCGTCGGACCCCTCCGTGCGGGCGGATGTGCTGGCCATCAGCCGGCAGCCCGGCACTCCCCCGCCGTCCGAACTCGCCGCCGGGTCCCTGATGGAGGCTGCAGAGGCGGCCCGCAGCCGGACCGGCGCGCTGTTCGTGGTGATCACGGACGAGACCGGGCTCCGGCTGGCGCATCCTGACCCGCAGCGGCTCGGGGAAAAGGTCAGCACCGACCCTTCCGAGGCCCTGGCCGGGCGGGAGGTCATCACCCGGAACACGGGAACGCTGGGACCCTCTGCCGGCGCCAAGGTTCCCGTCTACGCCCCGGGCGGGAGCACCGTAGTGGGCGAAGTCAGTGTGGGCTACTCCATGGAAACGGTGGGACAGAGCCTGGCCCGGGACATTGGCCCGGTGGCCGTGACGGCGGCCGGTGCATTGCTGGCGGGTGTCTTGGGCTCGTTCCTGCTGCGCCGCCGACTGCAACGCCTCACCCTCGGGCTGGAACCGGAGGAGATCAGCACGCTGGTCCACGACCAGGTGGCCGTGCTTGAAGGCGTGGATGACGGCGTCATCGGGGTTTCCGCCGACGGCCGCATCAGTGTTTTCAACTCCGCCGCGCAGCGGCTGCTGGACCTGCCGGACCTGGCCGGCAGCCGCTGGGAGGACGCTCCGGTGCCGGACCAGCTGAAGTCCCTCACCCGGCCCGGTTCCGGCAGAGCCGACGCAGTGGAGCTGGTGGCCGGCGGGCGGGTGCTGGTGGCCAACGCCCGCAAGGCCCTGCACCGGCGCGAGGACCTGGGCTGGGTGGTGATGCTGCGCGACCGGACGGAACTGCAGCAGCTCACCCGGCAGCTCGATGCCGTGGGAACCATGTCCACGGCCCTGCGGGCGCAGCGCCACGAGTTCGCCAACCAGCTGCACACCATCGCCGGGTTCATGAGCATTGGCCAGCACCAGCAGGCACGCGACTATCTGGCGCGGCTCGCTGCCACCGGTCCCCTGAAATTCCCGGTCGAGCAGGCCGAACTGCTCCAGGACCCCTACCTGCAGGCATTCGTTGGGGCGAAGGGGGTGGAGGCCGATGAGCGGGGCGTGGCGCTGCGGATCGGTCCGGAGACCCTGGTCCGCGGGCAGGTCACCGAGACCCAGGACGTCACCACAGTGCTCGGCAACCTGCTGGACAACGCGGTCAACGCCGCAGTGGCAGGCTCCTCGCCTGACCGCTGGGTGGAGCTGGAGGTACTGGATGAGCCGGCCGACGACGGCGGCACCCTCCACATCGTAGTCGGCGACTCGGGTGACGGGCTGGCTGAGGGAACGGACGCGGAGGCCTTTTTCGCCGAAGGTTTCAGCACCGCGTCGGGGCCGCTTTCCGGGAACGGCCGGGGAAGCGGCGGCCAGGGGTTCGGGCTGGCCCTGGCCCGGCAGCTGGCCCGCCGCCGGGGCGGCGACGTGAAAATCCTGGACCGGGGCAGCAGGGGCGGGCCGGGTGCCGTTTTCATGGCAACGCTGCCGGGAACCACGGCGGGGACATCGGGCAGGAAAAATGCAGGGGCAACCGGAAAGGACGCCAATGCCTGAGGATTATCGGGTGCTGATCGTGGACGACGACTTCCACGTGGCCAAGCTCCACGCCGCGTACGTGGATTCCGTGGCAGGATTCCTGGCCCTGGCACCGGTGGGTACCGCATCGCTTGCGCTGCAGTCCATCCACAGCCTGCGGCCGGACCTGGTGCTGCTGGACGTCTACCTGCCGGACGCTTCCGGGCTGGACCTGCTCCAGCAGCTCGATGTGGACGCCATCATGCTCACCGCGGCCTCCGATGCCCCATCAGTCCGGACGGCTTTCCGCCGCGGCGCCCTGGGTTACCTGCTGAAGCCGTTCACGTCGGAGGCGCTGTCCCAGCAGCTGCGTTCCTACGCCCGCTACCGCCGCCTCCTCGCCCAGCCCGGGGCGCTGGACCAGGATGCGGTGGAGCGCGCCAAGCGCTCCCTGGTCCCGGGGGACGTCACACCGTCGTCCAGGCCGCGCTCGGCCACGGAGGCTGCCGTGCTCGAATCGCTGGTACCCGGCGAGCAGTACTCGGCGGCCGAAGTGGCCGGCCGGGTGGGGGTTTCCCGTGCTACGGCCCAGCGGTACCTGTCCTCCCTCGCCGACGACGGGGCGGTGGACATCCAGCTGCGGTACGGGTCCACCGGCAGGCCGGAGCACCGCTACGGCCTGCCGGCCTCATGAACTGGCTGGCGCTCCTCGTGAACTAGCCGGCGCTCTTCTGGGCCACCAGCTCGATCTCCACGAGCATCTTGGGGTCCAGGAACGGCAGGACGTGCACCAGGGACAGCGTGGGACGGATGTCGCCGAACACCTCGCCGTGGGCGCGGCCGGCCTCTTCCCACTTGCTGATGTCCGTCAGGTACAGCTTGGATTGGACCACCTCTTCGAAGCCGAAGCCGGCGTCCGCCAGGACCTTACCGAGCTTCTGCAGGATGTACTGGGTCTGGGTGTAGAAGTCATCGCCCACGATCCCGTCCTCGCCGCTCGCGGCGGTGGCTGAGATGTAGAGGGTGTTGTCCACCTGGACGGCCCGGGAGTAGCCGAGGGTCTGTTCCCAGACGGAGCCGGTGCCGAAGGTTTTGCGCATGGGTGGCCTTTCAGTGCAGGATGCGGGTCGCCACCACTGTAGGGCTGCTACAGGTCCAGCCGGTAAACCAGCAGTTTTATGTCAGTTCCGGGGACCAGCCAGTCCCGCTCGGGCACCCTGCTGAAGCCCGTTTTGTCGTAGAGGCCACGGGCGCTCTGCCAGGTACTGCCGGTGGTGAGCGAGACTGCGTTGACCCCGTCCAAGGCCCTGGCGTGCTCAAGGATGGCCGCCATCATGGCTTTGCCGGCGCCGCTGCGCTGGACTGCCGGGTCCACCACCAGCATCCGGAACTCAAGCTCGTCATTGAGGGCAATGTCTGCGTACGGCTCCCCGGCACGGGCCAGCGTGACAGAACCAATCACCATGCCATCCCGCTCCGCCACCCACACGGTGGCGTGGCCGGCGCGCACGGCAACGTCCTGGACCTTGCGCATGTAGGGGTGGTTGGCGTCCTCAAAGTAGCCCGCCGCGAGGTAGGAATCGCGTGTGATGCGGGCAACGGCGTCGTAATCTGTTGCGACGGCGGGACGGACGGTTATCTGCGGCTGCACCCATCAATGGTAGTGGTACTGCCGGGTAACAACTGGCGAAACGGCACTTTCCGTGACCGAGGTATCAGTCTTTCAGAGCGGGAACTTCCCGGACAGCTCCAGCCCGCCGGCGCAGGTCCACGCGTCCAGCCGCTCCTCGTCCGTGGGGCCGCCGTCCAGCGGACTGGCCAGGCGGGGCCGCCGCACCCAGCAGCCTGCCTCCTCCGCGATCAGTGCTCCAGCGGAGAAGTCGTGCTCGTTGAGGCCGCGCTCCCCGAAGGCGTCGTGGGTCCCGTCGGCCACCAGGCACAGGTCCAGGGCCGCGGAACCCAGCCGCCGGACATCCGCGAAGCCGTCCAGGAGCTCGCCGAAGAAGGCTGCCTGCTCTGCCCGGACCGCGGGGTCGTAGCTGAAGCCGGTGGCCAGGATCTGCCCCTTACGTCCCGGAACCGGTCCCTCCAACCGGGTGGTCCTGCCACCCTCCTCTAGCCAGGCGCCCTCGCCGCGGGCAGCGTAGTAGGTGCGGCCCAGCGCCGGGGCATTGACCACGCCGGCCAGCCAGACGCCGTCGGCATCCGCCACCGCAACGGACGTGGCGTAGTAGACGATGTTGCGGATGAAATTCGTGGTCCCGTCCAGCGGATCGATGGACCAGCGGTAGCCGGTGGGTTCAGCCGGCCTGGTGGTGCCGTGTTCCTCTCCGGTGATGCTGTCCTGCGGCCGGGCGGCCGAAATGACATTGCGGACCGCATGCTCTGCGGCCACATCAAAGGCGGTGACCCAGTCGCCGGCGTCGCCCTTGTTGCTGGCCTGGAGGGCGTCCGCGTTCCGCCCGGCGAGCACCTGCGCCCCCGCCGCCGCTGCGGCCTTGGCCACGTCCAGCAGTTCCGTGGGACTGGTCATCGGGCTGCCTCCGCGCCTGCCGGTTCTACAGCTGCCGGGTCTGCGCCGGAAGCCTCCGCTTCCGGGCTCCCGCCGTCCGACAGTGCTGCCGGGCCGCCGGCCAGCAACTGCCGGAAGCCGTCCTCATCCAGCACCGGAATGCCCAGCTGTTCCGCCTTGTCCAGTTTAGTGCCGGCGCTTTCCCCGGCCACCAGGTAGCTGGTGTTCTTGGATACCGACCCGGCAGCCTTTCCGCCCCTGACCAGGATGGCTTCCTTGGCCTCGTCCCGGCTGAAGTTGGGCAGTGATCCCGTGACCACCACCGTCAGTCCTTCAAGGGTCCGGGGCATCGACTCGTCGCGTTCGTCCTTCATCCGGACCCCCGCGGCCGCCCACCGGTCCACGATCTCCCGGTGCCAGTCCTCGGCGAACCATTCCTTCAGGGCCGCAGCGATGGTGGGGCCTACGCCGTCCACATGCGCCAGCTCCTCCTCGGAAGCCTGGCGGATGGCATCCATGCTGCCGAACGCCGTCGCCAGCGCACGGGAGGCCCGCGGGCCCACATGCCGGATGGACAGTGCCACCAGCACCCTCCAGAGAGGCTGGGTTTTGGCCTTGTCCAGTTCCTTGAACAGTTTCTCGGTGGTGGCTGTTGGCCTGGACGGGGATTTCGCCGTGCCCTTGCTGTAGAAGTAGGGCACCAGTTCGTATTCCCCAGTGGGAACGCCCTTGGACCGCTTTTCACGCCGGATCCGGACACCTGCCAGGTCCTCCGGGGTGAGGTCGAAAAGCGCCGCCTCGGAGGTGAGCGGCGGGACCTCAGGCTCGGCGGGCTGGGTCAGCGCAATGGCGGCCTCCCAGCCGAGGGCCTCAATGTCGAAGGCACCGCGGCCGGCCAGGTGGAAGACCCGTTCCCGCAGCTGGGACGGGCAGGACTTGGCGTTGGGGCAGCGGATGTCCACATCGCCTTCCTTGGCCGGGGCGAGCGGGGTGCCGCAGGAAGGGCATTCGGTGGGCATCACGAAGTCACGGACCGGCGGGTCCTGCTGGTCGCGCAGGGCGAGGACCGGTCCCACGATCTCGGGGATGACGTCACCGGCCTTGCGCAGGATCACGATGTCGCCGATCTTGACGCCCTTGGCTTTGACCACGTCCTGGTTGTGGAGGGTGGCCATCTCCACTGTCGAGCCGGCCACTTTGACCGGCTCCATGAGGCCAAACGGCGTCACCCGGCCGGTGCGGCCCACGTTGACCTGGATGTCCAGCAGTTTGGTGTGCACTTCCTCCGGCGGGTACTTGTAGGCCACGGCCCAGCGCGGGACGCGGGTGGTGTAGCCGAGCGCCCGCTGGGTGGCGAAGTCATCCACCTTGATGACGATGCCGTCGATCTCGTGCAGCAGCTTGTGGCGTTTGTCGCCGTACCGCTTGATGAATTCCAGGACCTCGTCCAGGCTTCCCAGCACTTCGGAATAGGGGCTGACGGGCAGGCCCCACTGCTTCAGCAGGGCGTAGCTCTCCGACTGGCTGCCCGCCGGCAGTCCGTCGCGTGCACCGATGCCGTGGACAAACATCTTCAAGGGGCGTTTGGCGGTTTCGGCCGGGTCCTTCTGCCGCAGTGAACCGGCAGCCGCGTTGCGCGGATTCGCCAGCGGCGCCTTTCCTGCCTCGATCAGGGCCTCGTTGAACTCAGCGAACTCCTTGGACGGGATGAAGACCTCGCCCCGGACTTCCATTTCGGCCGGAAATCCCTCGCCGCGGAGCTCCCGGGGGATCTCCTGGATGGTCAGCACGTTGTGGGTGATGTCCTCGCCGGTGGTCCCGTCGCCTCGGGTGGCTGCCCGGACCAGCTTTCCGTCCCGGTACAGGAGGTTGACGGCCAGGCCGTCGATCTTCAGCTCCGTGAGCCACGCCGCGGCCGGAGTGCCGTTACCCAGCTTCCCGATGCTGGCTGAGGCCTTGGTGAGCCAGGCTTCGAGTTCCTCGAGGGAAAAGACGTCCTCCAGGCTGTACATCCGCTGCAGGTGCTCCACTGCGGCGAACGCCGCGGAGACTTCCCCGCCCACCTCCTGGGTTGGCGAGTCGTTGGAGACCAGTTCCGGATGCAGCGCCTCGATTTCCTCCAAACGGCGGAAGAGCTCGTCGAACTCGGCGTCCGAGACCAGCGGCGCGTCCTCCTGGTAGTACGCGAACCGGTATTTCCTGACCAGGTCCACCAGGTTCTCGTATTCCTCCCGGACTGATTCGGAAGGGACGGATTCGGGCTCGACGGGTTCCGTGGTGCGGGTGGCGGTCTGTTCTGCGGGGCCTGGTCCTGTACTCACAGACCTATCTTGCCATCAAGCCGGGTCACACCCATGGCTGGCTGGTCCTGTCAGTGCGTCCTGAAGCGGTTCCTGCCCCACCAGGCGAAAGAAGCCCCGGCAGCGGCCAGCAACAGGGTGCCTGCAATGATGGGCAGGAGGGTGGGTCCGCCGTCGCCGGAATCCCCTGCGGATGCTACCGCCGCCACCCGGGTGGCGGTAGCGGACCTGGTGACGGGCGCGTTCCAATCGTGCCCGTTTGATGGCCCGGTGGGCGGCGGCGAAACCGCAGTTTCCGTGGCGGCGGAAGTGGTGGGTTCGGCGGCTGGTTCTTCCGTTTCTGCCGGCGGGGCGGCCGGCACGGGCGCAGTCCCGGCAGGAGGCGCCACTGGCGGGGCGGGCTGCTGCGGAGGAGCCGGCACGGGGTCGGCGGGCGGGGCCGGGGGGCTTTCCGGCTCCTTCGGCTTCTGGGTCCGTGTGGGCTCCCCGGGCTTCGGATCAGCCGCTGTTCCGGGCTCACAGAACAGCAGCAGGCACTGGTCGGGAGACGTTGTGGAGGCGGGGATGGGTTCGGTGGAATCCGCGCCCGCCGTGCCGCCCGGGAGGAAACACAGGGCGATGGCCAGGACCGCTGCTGATGCCGTCGTCGATGCAACGCGGAGAACCGGTGTAGACGGGGTCATTGCTGCCTTTCGATGCGCGCAGTCCCCCCACCGCGGCTTTCTGGTGTCCCCCGGTAGTCTTCTACACGACGAACGGGGCCGCAAATCCACCGGATCTGCAGCCCCGTCCTGACCAGCCCTTCTAGTCCCTGCTTTCGGGGGGCAGCGCCACCTGGATCTTCCGCGCCTTGCCCCGTCCCACCACGTAGCCGCGGCCCGGGATGAATTCCGGGCTCACGCGGCCCAGCGAGGTGTTGAGCAGGCTGTCGCCTTCGATGTCGCCGGGGTTCAGCAGCAGTCCCCGCCGTCCCGATTTGAAGGGCTGGGCCAAGGACCAGGCCGACGACCAGGTGGAGGTTTCGGATTCCCCTACCACCCACTGGTCGGCCTTGATCGATGCCGTCACCAACTGCCCCACGCCCGCTTCAGCGGGCGTGTCAGTGAACTCCGTGAGGCCCTCGATGAAGATTGCCAGGGCGCCGGGATTGCCGGAGGAGTGCTCCACCAGGTCCTCAACGACTTCGGCCAGATCGTCGGCGCCCACCACCGAACGGTTCCAGATGGGCAGGGCGGCGACGGCGGAGCGCCGGGCGCCGAGGTAAATCAGCTCCATGTCGGGGTTGGACCGTCGCAGCGCATAGGCAAGCGTCACCAGGGCCACCGTGCGGCCGGCACCGGGTGGCCCTGCCAGCAGCAGTGGTCCCCTGGCCATGATCCCGGCCGGCTGCAGGGTCTCGTCGTCCACCCCGATGACGGGAAGGCCGGGGCTGCCGGCCGGCAGGACATCCAGGTCCACCTGGTCCGGCAGGGTCTCGATGCCTGTGGCGGGCTCCAGTCCCTGGCGCAGCATGGCTTCGCTGAGCTTGTGCACCTCCCGGGCCTGCAGGGCAAGGTTCGAGTTCCCGCCCAGTACCGCCAGCTGGACTTCCAGCCCGTCAAGCAGGCCGCGCCCCGGCGGCGAAGCGGCGCTAAGGACGTCCCGGGGAACATCCATCGAAATGTAGTCGTCCTCGGAGGACAGCCTCAGGACCAAGCGGCGCTGGATGGATGCGAGCAGGGATGCGGGCACGGCATTGGGCCTGTCGCCGGTGACCACGAGGTGGATGCCCAGGGTGCGTCCGTCCGTTGCCAGCTGGAGGAAGATGTCCCAGAGCGCCGAGAGCCTGCTGTGCTCGTAGGCCTCGCGGAAAGCGGACATGCCGTCCACCAGGACGAAAATCCGCTTCTCGTCAGGCCTGTTGGCCAGCTTGCGGTATTCCACGATGGTTGAGGCGCGGACTTCGGCGAAGGCCGCGGAGCGCTGCTCGGCGATGTCCTGCAGCAGGCGCAGCAGGCGCCCGACGCGTTCGACGTCGTCGCCGCTGATGACCTCCCCAACGTGGGGCAGCTCCTCCAGCATCCGCAGCCCCGAAGAACCGCAGTCAATCCCGTAGACGTGCACCGGCCCGCCACGGGGCGTGACCGCTGCTGCAATCGCGATGCCTCGAAGGGCGGCGGATTTGCCTGATCCGCCGGTGCCGTAGATGGCCATGTTGCCGTCTTTGTCCGGTTCGTAGAACACGGTGGGCTGGGCCTGCCGGGCCGGGTCGTCAGCAACGCCGAGGAGGAGTTGTTCGTCCGTACGCGGGTTCGGCAGCTTGGAGAAATCGTAGGTCTTGGCCAGTTCGTCAAGCCAGGGCTTGCGCGGGGCGCCGATGGACATGGCGCCCGCCGCGCGGACGATTGTGGCTGTCATCCGGGCGATGTCGTTCGGTCCCGCGGGCTCGGCGGTTTCGGTTTTTTCCGCCGTGGGGGCCTCCCAGCTGGGACCGGAGCCGAAGGCCATTTCCACGACGTCGATCTGCGGCCGCTGCGGCCTCTCGGTGGTCCATCCGCCGGCATAACCGGTCTGGAAGCCCTGGATCCGGCCCGGCCCGGTCTTGGCTGCGCCGCGGCCGGGAATGGAGGGATCGAAGTAGGCTGCGTCGGGCACACCCAGGATGTCCGTGGCGTCGTCCTCGTCAGCCATCCGCAGCGCAACGCGGAGGTTTGTGTTGGCGCGCAGGCTGTCCTTGATGACTCCGGCGGGACGCTGCGTGGCGAGGATGAGGTGCAGGCCAAGTGACCGCCCCCGGGCGGCCACGTCCACCACGCCGTCAACGAATTCGGGCACATCGGTAGCCAGGGCGGCAAACTCGTCCACGACAATCACCAGGTAGGGCGGTGCGTCCGGGTCCGCTTCCCGCTGCAGCGCCAGCAGGTCTTTGGCCTTCTTCCGGTTCAGCAACTGCTCCCGGTAATGGAGTTCGGCGCGGAGCGATGTAAGGGCACGGCGGACCAGGTGCGGGGACAGGTCCGTTACCAGGCCTACCGTGTGGGGCAGGTTGATGCAGTCGGCGAACGCGGCACCGCCCTTGTAATCCACGAACAGGAAGCTGACCCGGTCCGGACTGTAGGCTGCGGCCATCCCCATGACCCAGGACTGGAGGAACTCGGACTTGCCGGCGCCGGTGGTGCCTCCCACCAGGGCGTGGGGGCCCTCGTTCTTCAGGTCCAGGTAGAGCGGTTCGATGCCTTTGGAGCCCACCAGGGCGCGCAGGGTCCCGTTGTCCTTGCGGTTGGCCACTGCGCTGGCGGCCACCGAATTGTTCTCCGTCCACCGCTCCGCCACGGCCAGCGGATTGTCCAGGAAGTCCTTTCCAATCAGGGTGGCGTAGGAGACAGCGCGGGGAAGGTCGGACTCATCGGTGACGGGTTTGCCCACGTCCACCACGGGTGTCAGCATCCGGGCCAGCTGGCCCGCCAGCTCTGCGTCCACGCTCTCGCAGCTGACGGGGTAGGTATGGCGGCCCAGCCGGACCTGCCCCGTGGTGGTCCCGTGGTCGCCGTCCACCACCATGAAGTCGCGGCAGGCGGCGGGCAGCGCCTGGACATCAGTGGCCACCCACAGCACGTGGACCCCGGCATCGGGCCCGCGCTCGGCAAGGCGGGTGAGCCGGCCGCGGTCCACCGGCGCGTCGTCCTCCACGATGACCAGGACGGCGGGCACCACCGGTTCCTCCACCTCGTGCTTGGCGGGATCCAAAGCGGGACGGAGGCTGGGGCCGGAACGTTTCGCTGCCGCTTCCCGGGCCTGGACCAGGTCTTCCAAACGGGCCACCAGGGATGCGCCGCCGGCGGAACCGGCGGCCAGGTGGTCACCGGTAAGGGGGCTGTGCCCGGAACCCACGTGGGGCAGCCACTGCAGCCAGTTCCACCGTTCCCGTGACTGGGCGGAGGTGATGGCGGTCAGCACCACTTCGGCGGGCGAGTGCAGGCCCACCAGCTGGAGCACCATGCCGCGCGCCACGTCATCCACCAGGCCCCGGGCCCCGGCAATACCCAGCGAACCTGCGGTCCGGAACTGGGACACCACTGGTACGCCCTCGATATCCCGGAACTGCCGGAGGCATTCCTGGATCTCGCGGGCGTACTCAGCCTCGGTGTCGTTGTTGGTCGGCTCCTCCAGGCTGATCCGGGAAGGGGACGTGCCCAGGCCGAACCTCAGTCCGAGGAACGTGCCGTGTTCCGGCCGGTGCGTCCACAGGAGCGCGCCGAGCTTATAGATGGCGTCAACTGTGTCGCTGACAGATGGTGCTTCCTGCAGACGGACCGCCCGTTCCACGTGCTGGAGCTCGGTGATGTCCTCCCGGAAGGCTGCCATGGATGCGCGGAAGTGTTTGAGCTGCTCCTTCTGCTGGCGCCGGGTGCGCATCAGCTGGTCCACATAGTGGCCCACGATGAACAGCGGCATCATCAGCATGAACAGCACGGAGAGCGGGTTGCCCGTGACCGCGAAGATCACCGCGCCCATCAGCAGCGGAGCGATCATCATGATGTACGGAAAAGGGTGGTCCTCCGGGCGCTTTGGCCCGGCCGGGACCACGCGCCGGGGCTCCTCGAAGCGGGGAACGACGCGGGGCGAACGGTTGAAGTTGACCAGGGGCGACGTCGGGGCTGCCGCCCGCTGGTGCCCCAGCGGCACCACGGTAAGGGTGGTGTCGCCCAACGTGACGGTGTCCGAGGAGTTGAGGATGGCGCGGGTGACGGGCAAACCGTCCATCAGCAGCCCGTTCGCCGAGTTGGTGTCCACGATTTCCACGCCCTCGCCCACGGTGATCCGGGCATGGCGCTTGGAGGTCAGGGGGTCGGAGAGGCGGACGTCCACGTCACGGTCGCGGCCAATGTAGCTGGTGCCGGTGGGGAGGGAGAACTCCTTGCCGGCATCGGGGCCGGACAGTACGCGCAGGGTGGCCGCCGCCGGACCGCGGCTGGCACCGGGCGCGGTGAACTGCCCGCTCACCTGGGCAAGCGACACCACAGAACCCGGGCGAAGCCCCGATTCCAGGAGGTTGTCCGTCCGGGTCAGCACATTCCCGCTCAGGCCGCCGCCCACGAACGCTTCCTCGATCCGCAGCGAAAGGTTGTCCGGCGCAGGGGTGCCTTTGCGGCCAGGATCTGCGGCCCAGAGCACCGCCGCGGTATCGGCCACGGTGGCCAGCCCGTCCACGGTTATGGCCAGGTCCTTAGGTTCGGCAGGGTCCCGGCGAAGGGTCAGGCGGATCCTCATCCTTCGTCCATGCCCTTCATCTTCTCAATCAGGTACAGATCGTCGGGTGTGACGAGGTGCGACGTGACTGCATGTTCCACAAGCCGGGCGCGGCGGTTGGTGGCGAGTTTGCCGCCGCCGCCGCGCAGTCCGGCCACTCCCACCCGGTCGAGTTTGTCGCACACGTTGTCCAGCTTCCGGTTGAAACGGGTCAGTGCCCAGCCCAGGGTCCTGGCGGCAGCCGCCGAGGAGGGAATGGCACTGAAGCCGGTCCCCTCCCGGCGGAGCATTGGTTCGGCGAGCGCCACGATCAGGGCCTTCTGTGAGTCGGTGAAGACTACCGGGCCGATGGTGGTGTCACCATTACTGTCGTCCTCACGAGCTTCCTGCCGGAAGGACGGCGTTTTCAGGTGTACGGCGAACTCGTAGGTGGTGGGCCCTGCGGTGAAGATGATGCTGGTCCGGCTGAACACAAGCGGGATGCGGGCACCGGGCGAGAGCCAGGCCTGCATGCCGCCAGAGGCGTCGGCCACGGTGGCAGAGAGCATGCTCCCCACGTTGCTCAGCCACCAGATTCCGTCGTAGCGGGCCACCTGCAGGAACTGCCGGTGCAGGTAGGGGTTGTCGTCAATTTCCAGGTCGCCTTCGCGGCCGATGTTGAACACGTCCTCGTCCGACGGTTCGTACCATTCACCACAGAAATCTATTGCTAGATCCCCCATTTTCCGTGCCTCCTCTTTGGGCGGAACTGTACGTATCGCCGTCGTGCCGTTGCTTGCCGTGCTCTTACCGGGGACAGCGGCGCGCTCATGAGCCCGTGCAGGCGATGGAGCCCTCCTCGAGCGGGGAGAACGCGCCGTCGGACCGGACGATCATCACCTGGATGCAGGTCTCCCCCGAAGGATTCGGTTTCACCTGCACAGGCGGCTGGTCGATCGACTGGTATTCGCCGCCGCCGCCGATGGTGTAGACCCGCCACTTGTACTTGTCGCCTTCCTTGGGCTGGGGGTTGACCCATGTGAACGTGGCATCGCCGCCAGGGGTCAACGTCCCTGCCAGGCTTTCCACATCAGGCACAGTGCCGTTGTCCAGTGCATCGGCCGGGGGCCTGCTGGCCTGCTGGGTCTCCACTGCCGTGGGCGCGTCCGGGGCGGCGTTGGCCACCACCAGGCCCACCACGGCTGCAAGGGCCAGCAAGGTGCCGCCAGAGACCGCCAGCCAGAGGTTCCGTTTCCCGCGGTCGGCGGGCTGCACAGGAACATTTTCGGGTTCCTCCACCCTCGCCGGCCGATGGATGGTGGTGTCCGCGGCGTCGGCGTCCCGGACAGGGCGGCCGGCGGCAGTTGGCTCATCATCGCGGGCTGCGGAGGCGCTGCCGGCGGGACCGCGCAGGACGGTGGCCTGGGCCCACTCCTGTGCCACGGGCGCGGGCGCAGGCGAAGGCGCCGGCGGTGGAAATTTCGACGGCGGTGCCTCCCCTGCCCCCTGCCCCCGGCCATCCTGCGGCCAGGTGCGGGCAGGAAAGGTTGGCGCGCTGCCCGTCCGTTCCGGATCGATAGACGCAATGCTGCGGACGCGCGTTTCTTCGGCGCCGTCGTCCGGATGGCCATCATCCTGGTGCGGCTCCTCCAGTACTTCGAAGGGCGTGACTGCCAGGTTGAGCTCGGCCTGGATCCGTTGCAGGGCAAGGGCGAAGGCGTGCGCGGACGAATAGCGGGACTGCGGCAACTTGGCCATCGCCGTCGAGAGCGCCAGTTCCAGCGACTCGGGGACGTCGGCGCGGCCCAGGCGTGGCAGCGGCGCGTTGCTGATCCGGCTGATCAACTCGCGCTGGGAGTTATCAGCGCCGGGCAGCACAAACGGGGACCGGCCCGCCAGGAGGGTGTACAGCGTGGCGCCCAGGGCCCACACATCCACCATCACGCCGTCCACCGGCCCGTCAGTGAATTGTTCCGGCGGAGACCAGGGGATGGACATGCCTGACTCGTCGTCGGCATCCCCGGCCAGGGTGCCGGAAATGCCGAAGTCCGTCAGGGCAGGGCGGTTGTAGTCCGTGACCAGGATGTTGGCGGGCTTGATGTCACGGTGGGCGATGCCGGCCCGGTGCGCTGTCTCGACGGCGGAGGCAACCTGGATGCCGACGGCCAGGACTTCGTCCACGCTGAACCGCTGGCGGCGGTACCGGACGTCCAGGCTGGGCCGGGAGCAGTACTCCATGGCCAGGTAGGAATGTCCGTCATCCGTGACTTCCGCTTCGAAGATGGTGACGATGTACGGGTGCGAGGACAGCTGGGCCATCAGGTTGGCCTCGGACTCGAAGCGTCTGCGGGCGCCCTCCGTCTTCAGGTCCGAAAGCAGTACTTTGACTGCCACCTTGCGGCGCGGCCTGTCCTGTTCGTACAGGTAGACATCCGAGAACCCGCCCGAACCGAGCAGGCTGACATAGGTGAAGCCCGGGATGCGGGGCGGCGGCGCTACCGGCCGTTTGGAACTCAAGGAATCTCCTCAAAACGCAACGAGATGTTGTCTCCCAACTCAGCGATGTCCCCGTCCAGAAGGATGGCCATCTCGTTCTGGGCGAGGCGGCGCGGAGGCTGGCCTTCCCGTACCAGGACCGTGCCGTTGGTGGCTTTCAGGTCGCACAGCATGACGTGCCAGCCCTCCAGGCGGACCTCCACATGCGAGCGCGAGATGTCCCCTTCCGGACTTGGCACCTGGACCAGCCGGGGCATGCTGCCGCCCTGGACCCTGGACACGGACGGTTGCCTTCCGATTACCAGCGACTGGTCGAGGTCCAGGAGCTCGCCAGTGGACACGCGCACCCGTCCGAGGCGGGGGCGGGGAACCTGCACGGCGTCCGGCAGCAGCGCGGCGCCGCAGCCGGCGCACTGGGCGCGGGTGGGCGGGTTCGCGTGGCCCTGGCTGCAGACCCGGGCGAGGACGGTGGGACCGCCTGCCGCGTCGTCGGCAGCAACGGAGGCGGAGTGCCCGCCGGCCGTACCGACGTTGCTCTTCAGAACCGTCTGTCCGTCGTGGTCACCGTCAAAGGCGGTAAAGGCCGGATGCTGCCGGTCCGCTGCGGTGCCCGCCGCAGGTCCGGCGGTGTTGGGCGGCGAAGCGGGCGTGGGTGCCTGCGGCGTGGCTGGATCTTCCCCGGGCGCTGTTCCAGCACCCCGCGCTGTTCCGGCACCCGGCGTTGTTCCGGCTACGGGCGTTGTGCCGGTTCCGGTCCGCCACGGCACCGAATCAATCAGGACAGCGGCCGGCCGGACTGGGGCCGCCGGTTGCGGGGCGGAAGCTGAAGCCGGTGCGGCCTCTTCCTCCTCTGTTCCGGCCTGGGCTGAGGTGTCATCCGAAGCAGAGGAGTCATCCGGAGCAGCAATCGGAAGCTGCGCGCCTCCCTGGACCGCGGGAATGGCGCCGGCAATCAACGCCTTATCCGTTTCGGTCTCGTCGCGGACCGCGGCGTCCTCGATGCTCCGCATGACGGTGCGCTCCCACAAGTGGTCGTACGAAGTGGTCTGGTCATTGCCGCCCTGTCCGGCCGTCTCCTGTCCGGCCGTGTCCTGCCCGGCCATGTCCTGTCCGGCTGTGTCCTGCCCGGCCATGTCCTGTCCGGCCGTGTCCTGCCCGGTTGCGTCCCTGCCACCTGTCACGCTCGGGTCTTGAGCAGGGGCGGCCCCATCAAGGTGCGTATCGTCGTCGGGGAGGCCCAGAACAGTTTCGGCGGACGCTTCCTGCTCCGGCGCGATCGTCGTGTCCTGGACGTCGGCATTGGCCGGCTCCGCGGGATGGATATCAGCTATGCCCGCGGAATTAACCGGAACGGCCGCAGGTGCAGGCTGGGCAGGCTGCAGTTCCTGTAGTCCCGGAGCCAGCGCGATGGACAGGGACTGCAGCAGGACCATGCCTTCCCCCAGGGGCAGCTCCGGCCGGTCCCCCGGCCCTGCGCCTGGAACAGTCAGACGGCATGATCCGGCCAGGGCGAACCGCCGCTCGTTCCAGGTGGTTACGTCCCGCCCGTCAAGTTCCACGGGGCCGCCCGGGAGTTCCACGGCGAGGTCGAGGTCACCGCGGAGGAACACCCGCAAAGTTCCGGAGAAGTCGAGCATGCCAAACGACGGAATCTGCGTGAGTGATCCTCCCGAGCTGCTGGTGAGGGCGTGGAGCACCTCGTGCACCTGCGGTTTGCTCGCCAGCAGGTCCCATACGGCGCGTGCCATGACCGGCGGAGTGTCCGGGCCCAGGAGGACAGCGGTGCGGGAGCGGAGGATCCCCAGCCATGCGCCCGGAACGTAGCTAGTGCCGGCCATCGGTGCTTTCACTGCTCTCCCCGGACGCCGTTCCGGCCTCCTCGTGGGATAACGGCTGCGCAGCCTGCCGTCCCTGGGCACGCGCACGGGGCAGCGTATCTTCGTCAGCGTCTCCGGCGGCCTGCCGGGGCGCGGTGGTGGCAGCGCCGTCGTCGTTCAGGACGTTCCTGGCGTCCACCACGATGACGGTGACGTTATCGCTGCCCCCGTTGCGCAGGGCCGCCTGGATGAGGGCGTCGGTGGCCTCCTGGGGATCGCCTACCGTGCTGAGGATCCGAAGGATGTGCTCGTCCGTCAGTTCACCGGTGAGCCCGTCCGAGCACACCATGACACGGTCCCCTTCCTCCACCGGAAGCAGCCAGTAGTCGGCCTCGGTCTCGTCGCCGGTCCCCAAGGCGCGGGTCACCACGTGCCGGCGGGGGTGCACAGTGGCTTCCTCCGCAGTAATTTCACCCGCATCCACGAGTTCCTGGACCTCGG
Source organism: Pseudarthrobacter phenanthrenivorans Sphe3 (assembly GCF_000189535.1). Classification (NCBI taxonomy): domain Bacteria; kingdom Bacillati; phylum Actinomycetota; class Actinomycetes; order Micrococcales; family Micrococcaceae; genus Pseudarthrobacter; species Pseudarthrobacter phenanthrenivorans. The sequence goes on along the minus strand of NC_015145.1, from coordinate 1,387,714 downwards.
AATGGTCCACACTGATCTGCTCGAACCGCCCCTGGCTGAGGCGGTAGGTGCGGGAATCGCCGATGTTCATCACCAGCCAGTAGGGCATGCCCATTTGTTCCACCACCACGGCACCCGTGAGGGTGGTCCCGGCGCGCGCGCCGGTCGCCTCGCGGATGGAGTTGTCCGCCGTGACCAGGTACTGCTGGAGGACCGCAGCCGTCACACTCCGTTCGCCTGTGGCGAGCTGGGGTATGGCCGCCAGGGCACGGACACACATGCCGCTGGCGACCTCGCCGGCTTCATGGCCTCCCATGCCGTCGGCCACCGCGAACACCGGATCGGATGCAATGTAGGAATCCTCGTTGAGCTCCCGGCGGAGTCCCCGGTCCGTCCCGTAGCCGTAGCTCAGGCGCAAGCCTGTCTCGAAGCTGGAGGGAACATTGGCGGGCTGTTGGTTCATGCCTGTCCTAGGTAAAAGGTACGGTCCCCGAAGTGGACGCTGGATCCGGGGGTAACAAAAGTGGGAACACCGGGCACGAGGGGCGTGCGGACACCGTTCGGGGCCGTGACCGCGCTGCCGTTCGTGGAATTCCGGTCCGTCACCCACACTCCGGCACCATCGGTCAGGAGGTGGAGGTGGGTCTTGGAGATGGAGCGGCCCGGATCCTCGACTGCCAGCAGCTGGGCATGCTGCTCGCCTGCCTGGCCTACGGGGTTCCGGCCCAGCAGGACGCTGCGGTCGAGCTGGAAGTCGCGGCCGTCGTCGAGCCTGATCCGAAGGACCGCCACCGGCGGAGGCCCGCCCGCTCCTGGCCGGACCTGGGTGCGTTCGACGTCCTCGTCGTCCACCGGCTGCCGGTGGCCCTGGCCAACAGGCGCAGGTGCTCCGACGGCGGGACCTGACGGCGGCGCGAAAGAGGACGGGGCGGTGTATGGCATCGTCTGCGACGGCATGGTCTGCGGCTGCAGCTGCGGCTGCGGCTGCGGGTTCAGGGGAGCCGGGGACTGCACGGATCCGGCCTGCGCCGGGGGGTGCAGGGCAGACGCGGCCTGGGCAGGTGCACTGTGGGCCCGGGCTGCGGCGCCTGCCACCGGGGACAGCACCTGCTGGACAGGCGGCAGGTCCAGCGGCGCGAAGCTGTACGGGCCCTGGATACCACCGGTTGTCACGGGATCGCGCCCCGCCTTTACATCGAAGGCGAGGGTTTTTGCGGCTTTATCGTGCCAGCCGCGAAGGCGGCCGTTCTTGTCCCAGTTGTTGGACACCACCACCAGCACGGCCCAGGCGGCGCCGGCCAGCAGCAGGGGCGCCAGGATGAACAGCGCAGTGCCGAACCATTTGAAGACCACCACCAGGATCGCTGCCAGCACGGCCAGCAGCACGCCGGCACCGGTAATGAGGCCGCGGAGGAAAACTGCCCCGGCGCCGGGCGCATAGCCGTCGTTGTCCGCGCTCCGGATGCCCATGGCGAGGTTTCCGGGCGTCTTGCCGGTCCTGGCTTCGATTCCCATGACAACGAACAGGTACACCAAGGCCAGGCCGAGTCCAATGCCCCCGAACAACACCAGCGACCCGGTGTCGTACACGATGAATTGCCCGCTGCGGCTGCGGGTGATCCCGGCAAAGCCGACGGCGAACGTCACCACCAGCACTGCCAGCGGCGGCAGCCAGTCGATGACCGCAGCGCCTAGCCGCTTGCCGGCGGCAGCCGGAACAAGCTGAAGGTTCACTGCCATTCCCGTTCCTCCCCCTGGGACGGCCACCGGCTGTGCGGTGGAACCGCCGGCGCTCCCCCGCCCGGTGCCTGCGTCTGCGAGGCCCGCGGACTCATGTGCCGGTGGCCTTTGTACTACCGGGATAGTACCGGGAATCGCCGGCGCATGGGCAGCCGGACCGCCAGGCTGCGGCGCCGCGCCGGGGGTACGTCCGGCGTTCGCGTTCAGGTTGCTGCGTGCCGCGCGGTTCGGCTGCGGCGCTCCGCAGGAGGTGCAGAAGGCAGCCCCCAAGCGCACCGGCTGCCGGCAGCGGGTGCATGCCTGGAGGTCAGCGCTCATGGTTCCCGTGGTCCTTGCCTTGGGGATCCCCGGCTGGGGTTTCTTGGCCGGAAGGTTCCCCGGCCGGCGGTTGCTGTGCGGGCGGTTGCTCCCGGTGTTCGTGCACCGGAGGCAGGGCCGGGTTGCTGCCCTCCCCTGGCCATCCCACTGCACCCGTCCCCTCGGGGCGGCGCCGGCGGGCGGCCGGAGTAAGGGCTGCCAGGGCAGGCAACGCCCCCTTGCCCCGGAGCGCCAAGGCGTTGCGCGCATCGGCAAGGAGCGAGCGCGGCGAGAACCTTGCCTGCTGCCGGTGCCAGAAGCCGGCAGTGGAAGTCATTTCCTTGAGGGAGCTGTCCACAATGGTCCAGTACTCCCGCACCTCGTCCTCGCTGGGCTGGCCCGCCCCGAAGATGGACGCGTCCGCGCGCCTGGCCAGCATGGTGGTGGTGCCACCCACGGCCGGGAATGCCTCCGCCAGGACGGCAGCGCTTTCACGCCGGGTGGCCCGGGTGTCCAGTGCCGCCCCCATGTCTGTTGCCAGGCTGACCACCTCGCTCCATCCTCCGCCCACTCGCTGGGCGGGATGGCCGTCGCTGAACCGCGACTTCCGCCGTCGTGCTTTAAGCAGGGCGATGAGCAGGAGCGGCAACGCAAGGATCCCGACCGGGATCAGGGCAATCCCCAGCGCGCCCAGAAGCGCTCCCCAGAAAAGCCAGGGGTTGTTCTTCTTCTGGTCCGCGTCCAGGGCGTCGGGTGACGAGTCAGGCGGAAGGTCAGCGGGCTCCTGCGGCGGGGGCGGCGGCTGCAGAACCTGGGGCTTGGGCTTGGACTTGTTCTCCGGATCCGGCGGGATGGGGATGTTGTCCTTGGGCGGCGTGGGATCGAAGCTCACCCAGCCCACACGTTCAAAGGCCACCTCCACCCACGCGTGCACGTCCTTGCCGGTGATCCTGACCTCGCCAGCGCCGTTCTCCGGACTGGTGGGCTCAGGGTAGAAGCCCATCACCACGCGCGATGGAATGCCAAGGTGGCGCAGCATCAGCGACATGGCCACGGCATACTGTTCGTCGTCGCCGAGCATCTGCTTGGCCGTGAGCAGGTTCCTGATCCTGGCTGAACCGTGGCCGGAGACGCTGGGGAGCTGGCCTTCACTGACCAGGCCGTTGCTGAAGGCACCTGTTTTTTGGAAGTGCGCCTCAATCTGGCGCACCCGGTCAATGGCAGTGGGGGCATCCGAGGAAAGGTCATTGGCCTGCGAACCCACCACGGGCGGCACTTCGACGGCGTCGGGCAGGGACAGTTTCGCAAAGTCGTACTGAGTCAGCTGCCCGTGCTCGAGCTTCACCGGATCCGACACCTGGACCCGGTAGGAATCGCCGCGGGACAGCCCGTTTGTGGTCACGGCAGTATCCGTGCCGGAGTTGAAGTACAGGCCTGACGCGGCAGCCGAGGCGCTGTCAGCAAAGCTCAGGCCGGTGGTCTTGCGGCCGCCTGGGACGAAGAATCCCTGGTAGTCCTCGACAGTGATGTTGATGGCGTAATCGTTGGTGGCCACCACCCCGGAGGTATTGGCGAGGGTGTTGATCGACTCGGTATCCCCCACCTTGCTGAAGTTGCCCGAGCCGTTGGGATCCATCGTGTAATTGGTACCGTTGAAGGCATCCAGCGCACCCAGGCGGATGCGTCCGTCCCGGGGCAAGCCCTTGACCACGAACAGGGTGTCGTCCTTCTTGTCCTTCACAAACGTGCGGAAACTGGCCAGCGGCGTGATGTAGTCCTTCGGATCGAAGGGCGGGACCACCACGTTCCGCAGGACCTTCCGCTCACTGCCGGCAGTCACCAGCGGGGCGGACAACGCCGTGACGGCCACGCTGGCTGCGATGACCCCGGCTGCCATCCCCAGCCTCCGGATCCTGGCCCGTTGTGCCGTGGCGGAATCCGCCTGAGGATTGTTGACGGCAACTTTCCGGGTGCTGCTTCTCCGGAGCGCATCCCGACGGAACGTTGCCCAGGCGATGCCCAGTACCGTCAGGCCGATGCCGCGCTCGAGGGTGAGGAAGGCCGCATTGGTGCTGAACGCAATGCCGGTGACGAACAGGACCAGCACCGGCAGGAGGGGGAAGTACGGACTTTTGAGGCGCCACGTCAGGATGGCGGCCACCAGCGCGGTGATCAGGGAACTCAGGAAGGGGACGATCAGGACGCCGCCCGCGGTCCCCACGGGGACACCGACAGTCAGCATGTCCTTCCACGCAAACACCACGCCCAGCAGCAGGGTGCGCAGCGAGTCGAGCGTGGGGACGAAGCCGGCGATTGCCGAGTCCGGCACCGCAAGCAGCGTGCCGAAGACCAGGTAGGCGCCGAGGGCGAGGGCGGTGGTGATGAGGAGCCCGAGCCGCAGGTGCGCGTTGGCGGCGCCGATTGCCAGGCCAAGGATGATGCCGCCGAAGCCGGAGACAAGGTAGTACGGGTCGCCGCCGAAACTGAGTCCGAAGCCGAGCAGCCCCAGCCCCAGCAGTGCGGTCATGGCCCCGGCGTCCACCAGGAAATGCCAGGCCGGCTGGCCGGTGGCGAAAGCGGAACTGTCCTGGGCCAGGGCCGCTCCCCGGCCGGCACGCTGCCGGGAGGGGCGCGCCCCGGTGCGGGGACGCAGTCCTTCTGTGGACGTCATGCTGCGGCCTTTCTCAGCACAATGGCAAGATCGTTCAGGTCCCCAAGCGTCAGCACGGTGAGGTCCGCAATGTTGGCCCTGGTGGGCGAGGCTCCGGCTTCCACCCTTACGGCGAGGCTGCGGACGCCCGGCGGCACGGATGCGGCGGCGGACCGCAGCTGCGTGGCAGTCACGTGGCTGCCCACCACGAAGAAGACCACCGAGGCGTTGGGGACCGTATCTGCCAGGGTCCGGGCGAGGTCGACGGCGGTGCGGCGCATGGGCACGCCCACAATCCTGGTCATGTCATCAAGCATGTTCCGCCCGGTTTCGCACCGCAGCGGGCCTTTCTGGGTGAGGACGTCCAGTTCGCGCTGTTCGCGGATCGCCTGCCGGCCTATGGACGCCGCGGCAGAGATGGCCGTCTCGAATTCGGTTTCGGAGGCGTATTCATCCGTATTGATGGACAGTGAGATGGCCAGGTGCGCCCGGCGGGTTTCCTCGAACTGACGGACCATGAGCTTGTTGGTCCGGGCTGTGGTCTTCCAGTGGATGTGCCGCCGGTCGTCGCCGGGCACGTAGTCCCGAAGGGCATGGAAGGAAACGTCAGCGCTGGACAGGTCCGTGGTGGGCATTCCTTCGAGGTCGCGGATGAAGCCGGCAGCCGAACCGGCCAGGGCCACTGTCCGCGGGTGGACGAAGAGGTCTTCGGGTTCCGTCCACAGGACCTGCCGCCGCAGTAAGTGCAGGGGGTCTGCCCGCACGGACCGGACGGGCCCCACCACGATCACGGCGCGCCGGGCGGTGGGAATGGTGAAGAGGTCCTCGTGGATTTGTTGCGGTTTCATGCGGGGAAGGTGAAACACCGCGGTGACATTGCCCACGGGCAGTTCCAGTGCGGCCGGCAGCAGTGGCCGGGCGGATGTATTGGACACGGCGATGCTGCCCACTGCGCTGTCGCCTACCGCCACCCGGGTCCGGGCGAGGTCAAGGACGACGCCATAGGACGAGCGGCCCAGGACGAAGGCCACGGCAATCAGGAACATGACGAACGCGGCGATGGCCGCTGCCTTTGCCTCCTGCCAGCCGAACGCCTGCCCGGCGGTCCAAAGCAGGACGGCGGCGGCCAGCACGGACCAGCCCAGGACGCTGACCACCGAAAGCACGGGCCAGGGGTACTTCAGCCAACCAGCCCGGATGGTGCGCCAGGCAGGGGCGAGCGCCATCGCCGCGGTGTTCCGGCCCTCGGCCCAAACAGCCGAGGGGTGCAGCCGGACAGGCTGGCCATCCCCCTGGAAGGGATGTTTGAGACGCTCCGCGAGCCGGGTCAACGGGGTGCCGCTGGACATATGTGTGCCTTCGTTGTTGCTTTCAGGGAAGGGGCGGGACGTGCCGTCAGGCGTTGGTTCGCTGCTGCGGTGCTGCGACGTCCGCCAGGATCCGCGCCAGGACGGCTTCGGCCGTGGCGCCGGAGAACTCCGCCTCCGGATCCATGACGAAGCGGTGCGTCCACACTACGGGCGCGAGTTCCTTGACGTCGTCGGGGAGGACGAAGTTCCGCCCCTGCCCTGCAGCCCACACCTTCGCGGCGCGGACCATGGCCAGCGCTCCGCGGACGGAAACGCCGAGGCGGGTCTCGGGGGCACTGCGGGTCTCTTCGCAGAGCCTGGAGATGTACTCGAGAACGGCGGTGTCCACGTGCACTGTGGCGGCGAGGTCGGCCATGTCAGCCACCGCCTGGGTGGTGATGACGGCGGACAGGTCCTGGGACCGGTCCTTGAGGTTGGAGCCGCCCAGCAGCCGGACGGTGGAGGCGTGGTCCGGGTAGCCGATGGACGTCTTAATCAGGAACCGGTCCAGCTGCGCCTCGGGCAGCCGGTAGGTTCCGGCCTGCTCGATGGGGTTCTGGGTGGCCAGCACCATGAACGGGCGTCCGGCCTCGTAGGTGACGCCGTCAACCGTGACCCGGGATTCCTCCATGACCTCCAGCAGCGCCGACTGGGTCTTCGGCGAGGCGCGGTTGATTTCATCGGCCAGGACGATGTTGTTGAAGATCGGGCCCTTGTGGAACTCGAACTTCTGCGTCTTCTGGTCGTAGATGGTCACGCCGGTGACGTCCGAGGGCAAAAGGTCGGGGGTGAACTGGATCCGGTTGTTCGAGCCCTGCACCGTTGCCGCGAGTGCCCGCGCCAATGACGTCTTGCCGGTGCCGGGCGCGTCCTCGAACAGGACGTGGCCCTCGGCCAGCATGGCCGTGAAGGTGAGCCGGATGACGTGTTCCTTGCCCAGGACAGCCTGCCCCACGTTGGCAACGAGCTTCTCGAAGGTGTCTGCAAACCACGCGGCCTGCTCGGTGGTCATGGTCATGAATTGTTCTTTCTCTCGGGCTTGAAGACGGCGCCGTGACGGCGGATCAGCGTTTGGGCATTCCGTTCGGCGGGTTGCAGCCCAGCGAGACGGTATCGCACCGGGCGTAGTTGCCTGCGGCGGAACTGCTGGTCAGGTGGTACCAGATGCCGCTGGGGTTGGCCGCAGTCTTGTACCAGACAACATAGAAGTCCGTTTGGGCCACAACTCCGGAGTTGAACCAGATGCCGGGGCTGATGCACTGGTCCGGGTTCGTGTTCCGGTAGCTGTCCGTGCCGTACCGCGGCTCGGTGCAGGTCCTGACGGGAGCAGTGACACTCCAGGAGTCCGGCGGCGGCGGGGTGGGGTTGGCGCCGGACCGCGACGTTACAGGTCCACCGATGGCACCGTTCACCACCGTCACGGCGCGAACGCGGAGCTGGCGGGGCTGGTCCCAGCCGCCCGCTGACCGGTCGTACTTGTTGGCTTTACCGACATCGATCCAGCCGCCGCCCTCGTAGCTGACTTCGTAGTGGCTCAGCGGCCTGCCGTTGGTGTTGGGGTCGTTCCAGGTCCAGTGGACATCACCGTCACCCTTGGTAGACGTGCCGCCATCGATATTCGGGGCATTCGCGGGCCCGTAGGGGTTGCCCGTCCCGATCGCCTGGGCGTCACCGGAGATGTTGTTCCTGGTGGACGTGGCGATGATGTTGACGGTGATGTTCTGGCCGTTGGGCAGGCCGTTGATGTTTCCGCCGGGAGCATTGATGGGCCCGGACTGGCCCGTGGACGTCCGGTACGAATAGGCGATTTCACTCGCTGTGGAACCATTGCGCTGGGCTTCGGTCAGCGGCGTGAAGGTGACCTTGAGCTGTCCGCTGGTTCCGGTGTCAGCCACCGTTCCGCTGCTGACCTGGCCCGGCTTGCCGGCAGCCCGGATTGCCGCGGACTGGCCGCTGGTTCCGCTGGTGCCTGCCTTGTTGGTGGCTGAAACAGTAAACGTGTAGTTGGTTTCGGAATTGTCCACCGTCACGTTCTGCGAGGTACCCGCCACCTGCTGGCTTGCCACCACAGCGCCACCGCGGAGGGTGGTCAGGGTATAGGCCGAGATGGCGTCGCCATTGTTGTTCGGCGCAGTCCAGGTGACCTTCAGCTGACTCTGGGAACCGACCGAACTTGCCTGTGTGGCGGCCGGCGCAGCAGGCGTGGCGGGCACTCCGGCCGGTATCTCGGCAGCCGAGTAGGGGCTCCACTCGGACGGTTCCCTGGCATCGTTCCGGGCAAGGACCCGGACCTTGTAGGACACGCCGTTCTGCAGGCCCTTCCAAACGTAGCTGACCGCGGTCAAGTTCTGGATCTGGGCGTTCTGCCCCGCGGGAGGGGGTGAGATTTCCAGGTCGTAGGACTTGACCGGTGATCCCTTGCTGGCAGGGGCGGTCCAGTTGATGGACAGTTCCCGGTCGCCGAACTTCAACGACGGCGCCAGCGGGGTATCGGGCTTCACGTCAGGGCGCACCTCGGCAGAGGCAGGCGACCGGTCGGACTCGCCGAACTCGTTGGTGGCGGTCACCTGGAAGTGGTATTTCGTGTTGTTGACCAGCCCGTTGAGGGTGCAGGTGTTGGCCGGGCAGTCCTGCTGGAACCCGCCCTCGCCGTACACGGTGTACTTGGTGATGGCAGAGCCGCGGTCAGCCGGTGCCGTCCAGTTCAGGAGCGCCGTCTGGTCGCCCACGCTCTGGGCCTGGGGGGTGGCTGGGGCCTCGGGTTTGTCCTTGACCGTGAGCCGGACCCGGGCAGTTGCCTGCCGCGAGGGATCCTCCGTCTTGTCGGCCACGGTGTAGGACACCACCATGGTGCCGGTGAAGCCGGGAGCAGGCGTGACTGTCACCGAACCGCCGTCCACATCAACATTGCCGCTTCCCGTTTCGGTTGCGGCCGCGGTGATCTTCAACGGGGTTTCCGGGAAGGGGTTGGCGTCATTCGCCAGGACGTCGACGGTCACGGGCTTGCCCGCGGCAACGTTGTCCTGCACGTCGTCGTTCGCCACCGGCTTCGGCCGGTTCGAGGCCGTCACCTTCAGCTGGTAGGTGGCCGTGGCTTCAAGCCCGCGCGGATCCCTGGCCGTGACCTGGACGGCTGCGGTGGTTCCGGCGCCGCTCGAGTCGGCCGCGGAAACCTTGAGTGTCCTGCCGTCGATGCTGGCGTTGAAGCCGGCAGGCGGTCCGCCCACGAGTTCGTACTTCATCTTCTCGACGTCGTCCCGGTCCGGGTCCGAAGTCAGCTTGCCAAGGTCGGTGCTGGCGGAGTCGCCCTTCGGCACGTCCACGCTGGCGCCAAGCAGCTCCGGGGGATTGTTCTTGTTCGGATCAGGCAGCACCTTGGTTCGGATGCTGAGGGTGGATTTCAAACCGGCGGGATCGTCCGGGCCGGTTCCGTCGGTTACCTCGAAGGTGAGCGAGCCTGGCCCCACGTAGTCGGTGCCGGCCGTGTACTTCAGGCCTGTGCCGTCGCCGGTGACGGGATCGCCGCCGTCCGCGCCGATGAGCTTGATCCGGTCGGTCTGGGTGAGGCGCGGCGAGCGGCCTTCACGCACCTTGACCCACTCGTCCAGGTCAACGTCCACGGACTGGCCGGCCACCACTTCGAGGACCTCGTCCTTGGCCAGGGTGGGCACCTGCTGGCCGAGGCCCGGTACCCAGATCACCGCCGTCGACTGCTGGCCGTCAACATCCTCCACGGTGTACGGGATGAGCTGCGGCTGCTCCGTCAGGTCCACGATCATGGTGCCGTCTGCTCCGGGCCGGGCGGTGGTGGCCCCGGTGCTGATCTTGAGGTTTTCCCCGACGCCGTCGGGGTCCTCGTCATTCTTCAGGACGGGGACGTCGACGGCGGTCTTGCCCATGGTCTGGGCGGAGGTCACCCTGTCGTCGCGGGCGATGGGCGCCTTAAGGGGCACCTCGTTGTCCACCACCACGCGGATGGCGGCCTGGGCGGAGGCGTCCCGGTCGTCAGCGATGGTGTAGCGGACGTTCACGGTGCCGGCCTCGGAAGGAGCCAGCAGGATAATCCGTCCGCTCGATTTGCTCACGGTGGCCTGCAGCGCGGCGTCGGCTTCGATGCCGTCGCTGAGGATGCGGATGAGGTCGCCGTCGGGGTCGGTGTCGTTGCCGGTGGCGTCGACGGCGATCTGGCGGCCGGGGCGGACCAGGACCTCGTCGTCCACCGGCGTCGGTTTCTGGTTGATCTCGCCGCGGGGCGCGATTCCCACCGTCACCGTGCCGGTGTTGACCGCTCCTTGCCGGTCCACCACCTTGTAGCGGAACGTGTCCGTGCCGGCGCCGTCACCGGCAGCAGTGAAGTCAATGAAGTTACTGCCCACTGCCGCCGTTCCCATTGCCGGCGTGCTGTCGATGCCGGTCAGCTGCACGGAGTCACCATCGGGATCAATGCCGTCCAGCGGTACGGGAATCCGGACGGTTCCGGCAGCCACCACGCGGGCCGTGAGGTTCCGCGGCTGCGGGCGGGAGTTTTCGGCCCCTTCCAGCGGAAGGATGTGGATGGTCACCGCTGCGGCACTTTTTTGCCCCTGTGGGTCCACGGCGTTGTAGATGGCGCGAACCGTCTTCGGCTGGCTGCCTGCGATGAAACGGAGGGTGTTTTCCGAGACGAAGCTCTTTCCGTCCGCAGGGTCCACGCCCTGCGGGAGGACCGGGTCCACGGTGAGTTCCTGGCCTTGGGGGTGGGTGTCGTTGTCCAGTACGGGAATGGTGACCACATCGTTGACGCGGACGTTGACTTCGTCCGGCTTGGGCTGCGGTGCTTCCACGACGGCGGGCGCAGGCACCGGCACTACGGAGACGCTGCCCGTGGCGGACTTCTTCCCGTTGGACATGGTGTATTCGAAGAGGATCGGGTCCCTGGTCCCCAGGATGTCCGTAATGCGCAGCACGCTGTGGTTGATCACGCTGACGGAGGCGGTGGAATTTTCGGGGAGTTTCACCGACTGCAGCACCAGGACGCCGCCGGAGGGGTCGGAGTCGTTGGCCAGCGGATCCAGCAGCACGCTGCCGCCGGTGGGCATCAGCGCCACGTCGTGGACCGCAACGGGGTTGCCGGTTTCGTCCCCCGATTCCACGTCCACCCGGATGAGGCCCTGGCTGCTTTGCGGCCCGTTGCTGGCGATGTAGGTGAGGTAGACCGGACCGGGAGTGGTGCTGCGGAAGGTGAACGTTCCGCCGTCGGTCACGGGCCCCAGCTCCGCGGGACCGTTGGCTTCCACCTGGGCGAGGCGGAGGGCGCCGCCGTTGGGGTCGACGTCGTTCTTCAGCGGCGAGATGACCAGGTCCTGGCCGACCACGGCAGTGACGTGGTCGGCATTGACCACGGGCGCCAGGGCCCCTGGCGGCTGGACGTTGACCACCACTTTGCCGGTGACAGTGTCGCGGCCGTCCCAGATGGTCACTTCCACGCTTTTCTTGCCGGCTGTTGCCCCGGAATCCTGGAAGGTGAGCAGGCCGTCGCGCCGGACCTTGACCTGGTCCTGGTCGTTGTCGGCCTTGGCCTCAAGGAGGACCAGGTCGTCGCCGTCGGGGTCGATCCAGTCGGTGAGGATGTTCTGGCTGACGGTTTTGCCCTGTTCAACCAGCATGGTGGTGTTGTCGCCCCGTTTGAACTGCGGCGGCTTGTTCTGGTCCGGCGCCACCACGCTGAGTGTCACTTGGCCGCTGGCGGAAAGTCCGCGGCCGTCGGAGGCGCTGTAGCTGAACGTTTCGGTGCCGGGCTTCGCGTCGGCCGGAACCGAGATCTGGAAGGCGGTGCCGCCGTAGATGTTCTCGAGGCTGCCCAACCTGGGGCCGGAGTCCCCCACAGCGGCCGTGAGCACGTCGCCGTCCGGATCGGAATCGTTGTCCAGCACGCTGAGGATGGTGGTGCGTCCGGGACGCACCCCGACGGCGTCCGGCTTGGTTTCCGGCGGTCGGTTGGGTTTGGTGCGGTCCGGCAGCACGTTGATGGTGTTGTTGTCCGCGGATTCCTGGTCCTGCTCGTCGGACTCGTTCTTGGGCGGGACAACGTCGTCCCAGTTGTTGACCAGCTGCATGTTCTGGTTGACCAGCCACACGTTGCCGGAATTCACGTCGTTAAGGACCACCAGGTCACGGTTCACCCGGAAGACGTACGACGGCGAGGCACTCGCCTTGGGCACGTCCACGTTCTTGTCGTCACCGTCATTCACGCAGTCCCGCACATATTTGTTCGCGCCGGACCACGCCGCGTGCACGCACCCGCCCAGCTGGACGGGGGCAGCCGGCACGCCCTCGCCGTCGAACGTCACGGTCCTGGCGGTGGAACCGTCCAGCGGCTGCTTCAGCAAGGCTTTGTGGGTGGAGATGGCCACGAAGCCGCTGGCCGGCCCGCCCTGCTGCAGCTTGGCTTCCCGGGCGTTATCCAGCTGCAGGCGCTTGCCGCCGGGCAGCAGCAACTTGCCTGCGGCTGCGTCCAGGACCACCGGCTTGTCCCCCACCACAGTGAGCTGGAGGTCGCCCGCACCTTTCAGCTCCGCCCAGGTCTCGGAGTCGGAGGACAGCACCTCCCCGTTGGCGTCAACCGTGGTGATGGTTACCGCCCCGGACTTTGGGTCCGCCGAGTAGATCCGGTCGTCGTCCCCCACGGCCGAGACAATGCCCTCCGAACCCACCATCACCGGTTCGGACGCCTCCTCATCGAAGCCGTTGACGGTGGACGGGGATACGGCCCATACCTTTCCGGACGCCGCGTCCGTCACGGAAATGACCTCGGAACCAAAGCTGACGTCAGCGGAGCCGGGCAGCTGTTTGTCGCCGCCCAGCCGCATGTTCGCCGGCGACACCTGGTTCAGCGTCGAGCCGGTCTCATCGTCCACGAAGATGTCACCGGCATCCTGCAGGATGTCGAAGGTTGTGGACGCAGGCGTGACGGCGCCATCGAGGACGCGGGAGGGGTAATTGAGCCGGCCCACTGCGTTCTTGGACTTTGAAACGACCCAGACGCCGCCGTCATTCAGCTCCACCTCTGTGGTCTTGAACCCGGGATACAGGACGGCGCCGGTGACCAGGACAGCGACGGCGGCACTGAAGGCAGTGCCCGTGACGAGTTTCTTGTGGCGCCTTTTCAGCCCCAGCTTCCCCAGCAGAGTTGTCACAGCGTTACTATTCCCCTGATTTACCGCTGCCGCAGGCAGCTGCACAGGCCGGGCTGTCACCCGGCCATTGATTTGCCGCTCCTGGCGGAGCGGCTGAGACCTGATATTGAGAAGTACTGCCCGCCGCGCCGGCATTTGCGGCCAGCCGGGCAGTCCTGCCCGGTGGCAAGCTTACCGGCGGGCAGCTGGTGCCGCGATGGGGACCCCTGCCCACGGCAGACGCTCGGCGTCCACCGCCGCACCGACTATACCGCGAAAGACCATCAACTGGAGAAACTCTTTCCCGACGTTGCCACAGCACGGACCGAGGTGTCTCAGTCGAGCACGAGGCCCTTGCCTAGCCCCCGGCTGAGGCGGACAGGCCGGATTTCCCCGAACCCGCGCACGTTCTCGGGTGGCTGCGGCACCAGCACAAAGCGTTCGTCGTGTTCCAGGGCGGATGCCGTCATCGAGTCCACCAGCACCGTTCCCGGATCGGCAAGGGTGGTGAGGCGCGCAGCGAGGTTGACAGTGGGACCGTAGATATCGCCGAGCCTGGACAGGATCCTTCCCCACACCATGGCCACCCGTGCCTCCGGGAGGATCTCGTCCTCGGTGAAGGCCTGGGCGAGGGCAAGGGAGATTTCAGCGCCGGCCGCAGGGGTTTCGGCGATATACAGGACCTCGTCACCCACGGTTTTGACCAGGCGCCCGCCGCCAACGGAGATGATCTCGGCGCACTTGTTTTCAAAGCGCTGGACCAGCCGGGCCAGGGTCTTTTCGTTCATGCGCCGGGACAGGCTGGTGTAGGACACCAGGTCAGCGAAGCCCACGGCACGTGCCAGCGGCAGGGGCGCGTCGTCCTCGTCACCCTCACGGCCTTCCTCGCTGGCCTGCAGTCCGGCCTCGGCGCGGACGGCGAGCCGTTGGACGCCGGCGTTGAGCTGCCGCCGCCAGGAGTAGACCAGGATATCCTCGAGCGCATCCACCAGGCCGGGAAGTTCGTTCACCAGCCGCTTGCGGGCCACGGCGTCCGTCACCCCCTGCTCGTGGACCATGTCTTCCACCAGCGCTTCGATCTGCCACACCACCATGCGGTCCGTCATCTGGCCGATGGCACGCGTGACGGAGATGGCTGCTTCCTCGGTCAGCTTGCCGGAGCGCACCAGGTCCACCACGGTGGACAGTGCGGCCTGGTCGCGTTCGGTGAAGGCAACGTCTTCATCGCCGAAGTTGGGGAATCCCAGGGCCCGCCACAGCTTGCGGGCCGACAGAAGGGACAGGCCGGCGCCGGCGGCAACTTCACGACGGCGGAGCTTGCGTTCCCCGCCGAGGAGCCTTGACTCCAGGGCCTTCATGGCGAGCCGTTCGGCGGACATGGTGCCGGTTGCTGGATGTGCATCCGTCGGGGGCGGGGGCGTGATGGAGTCCACGCGGTCCTGCTGGTCCTCATCGTTCATCCCGTCCACCTTCTCTCAGTTCCCATGGCAATGCTCCGGCGGGGTAATCCAGTGTTCCGCCGGCCTGGCCGTCATGTTCCTCGGGCAGTTCCTCGATGGCGTCGAGGATAAAATCCCGGAACCTGGCAACCTCCGGCACGTCCCGTAAAGTCACCACGCCCTGATACCCGGTTTCCAAGGATATATTCCCGGAGCGCAACAGGCGTTGAAGTACCGATTCGTGGACAGTCAAGTTGCGCACGGACGCCAGGTTCACCTGCTGGTCCAGCCGCCGCATCATGCCGGACCTGGAAACGATCCGGCGGCTGGTGAGCGTGTACCGGGTGCCCTGCCAGCGCAGCAGCCGCGGCAGGCAGTAGCCCAGCCACACCGCCGCCACGGCCAGGACGCATCCGGCCACCAGCCACGGCGTCCACCGCGCGTTGAGTCCGGGCATCAACCGCTCCGCTTCCCCGCGGACCACCCAGGCGGCGGCAAAGGCGGCCACGGCCGGCGAAAGGATGAAGGCTGCTGCCGCCCCGGCCAGCTTCCTCGGCTGCGGGCGGGTGGTGACAATCACCTGCTCGCCCGGGACGAGGTCTTTACGCATAACCGCCCTGGCCGGACCCGTCCGGGGAAGCCCAGGGCCGCAGATGCACCACATCGCCCGCTGTCACCACATGCTCCCGGGACTCGCGGTCCACCACCAGCAGGGACCCGTACTCGTCGAGGCGGGACGCATGGCCGATAATTTCATGGTCACCTGGCAGCTGGGCCCGCACCTGCTTGCCCAGGGTGGTCATGACAGCCTCCACCCGCTTGTGCAGCGACGGGCCGCCGGCCAGCCCCGCAGCCGGGTCGCCGTCCGCGTTGCAGAAGCCGCGGTAGAGCACGGCGAAGTGCGAGAGGTAGCTCTTCAGTAGTTCCGTCCGGTCTGTCGTGACAGGGGATTCCAGGGCCACCGACGTAGCGGTGGGAACCGGGAGTTCATCCTCCCGGAGGGTTACGTTCAGGCCGGTCCCCAGGATGACGGGCGGTACCGAGCCGTCCACCATGGGCCCCAGCTGGGCCAGGATTCCGGCGATCTTTTTTCCGCGCACCAGGACGTCGTTGGGCCACTTGAGCTCGGCGGGCAGGCCGGCCGTTTCCAGCAGGGTTTCCCGGAGGGCCAGGGCGCCGATGAGGGACAACCACGAATAGGTCTGCGTGGGAAGGGGCCGGCCTTCGGCGTTCACCGGCCGCAGGACAACGGAAACGGACACCGAACTCAGCGGCGGTGCTTCCCAGCGCCTGTCCAGGCGTCCGCGGGCGGCCGTCTGGTACTCAGCGGTCAGCACCGACATATCCGGCCAGGCCGAAGGCTCAACCGTGACTGAACGGAGGAGGTCGGCATTGGTGGAACCGGTGGAGTCCACCACCTCAAGGCGGGGGATGCCGTTGGCGGACAGGAACTGCTGGTCCGCGAGGTCCCTCCGGTTCAGCGGCGTGCCGGGGGCTTGTGCGTCGTCCATACCTAAACTGTACCGACCCGGGCCGGGGGTTCCGCCTACAGGAAGATGTCCGGAACCAGCCCGTCCTCGGGCGCCCCCAGGCTGTACGGGCGGAAGTCTGAAACCCCTGCAGCGGCGAGCACCTCCTCGTCCGTGTAGAAAATCCCGCTGGGCCGCGCCCCCGTTCCCAGGTTGCCGCCGGTGAGCACGGCGTGTGCAGCGTCAGCCATGATCTGCGGGCGTCGGGCGGCCTGCACCATAACCTCGCCCTGCGGCATGTTCCTGATAGCCGCGGTGTCAATCAGGGTCCGCGGCCACAGCGAATTGACCGCAATGCCGTCTGCTTTCAGTTCCTCGGCGAGCCCCAGGGTTGTGAGGCTCATTCCGTACTTGGCCATGGTGTAGGCCAGGTGCTTTCCGGCCCAGTGGGGATCCAGGTTCAGGGGAGGGGAAAGTGTGAGGATGTGCGCCTGGACGGAGGCCCGAAGTGCAGGCAGTGCGAGCTTTGACATCAGGAACGTTCCGCGGACGTTGATGTCCTGCATCAGGTCGTACTTTTTCATGTCTACGTCGTCGGTGCGGGAGAGGTCGATGGCGGAGGCGTTGTTGATAACGACGTCGATGCCGCCGAAGCGGTCGACGGCGGCCGCAACAGCGCCCGCCACGTCGTCGTCATTCCGGACGTCCCCCACGAGCGGAAGCGCCTGGCCACCGGCTGCAACCAGCTGTTCCGCTGCCGTGAACACCGTGCCGGCAAGTTTTGGATGGGGTTCACCCGTCTTGGCCATCAGCACGATGTTGGCGCCGTCCTGGGCGGCACGAAAGGCGATGGCCAGGCCGATCCCGCGGCTTCCACCGGAGATCAGGAGGGTGCGGCCGCCCAGTGATCCTGCGGCCTTGTAGGGACTGGCGGGCAAGCCTGAAGCGTCGTTGCTCAAAGTCATGAGGAACACTCTAACCCAGCTATGTTACTTGTGAGTAACATTCGACCGCGGGCTGCGGCACGGCAGAAAATTGTAGGTTTTTCTACAGCAGCCGGTGCCAGAACCGTCACTAGACTTGCCAGCAGGGTTCGTTTTTTGTGTGGATGCTACTTAAGTCCCGCACGAGACCTGCCAGTACCATGCACCACAGAGTCCATCTGCTACAGAGCCGGAGATACTTGATGAGCCACGATCTGACAACGACAGCGGGAAAGATCGCCGATTTCCGCGACCGCCAGGCGCGTGCCGAACAGCCCTCCGGCCCCGAGGCAATCGAAAAGCAGCATGCGCGCGGCAAGAACACCGCACGCGAGCGCATCGCCCTCCTGCTGGACGAGGACTCCTTCGTCGAATTCGACGCCCTGGCCGTGCACCGCTCCACCGCATTCGGCATGGAGAAGAAGAAGCCGCTGGGTGACGGGCTGGTTTCCGGCTACGGCACGGTGGATGGCCGGCTCGTCGCTGTCTACAGCCAGGACTTCACGGTGTACGGCGGCTCCCTCAGCCAGGTCAACGGCGAGAAAATCGTGAAAGTGCAGGAGTTCGCACTGCGCAATGGCTGCCCTGTGGTGGGCATCCTGGACGGCGGCGGAGCCCGCATCCAGGAGGGTGTGGCCTCGTTGGCCATGTTCGCCGACATCTTCCGCAACAACGTCCACGCCTCCGGCGTGGTCCCGCAGGTTTCCATCATCATGGGTCCTTCAGCCGGCGGCGCCGCCTACTCCCCCGCACTCACCGACTACGTGGTGATGGTGGACAAGACCTCCCACATGTTCATCACCGGCCCGGACGTCATCAAGACCGTCACCGGCGAGGACGTGGACATGGAAACCCTGGGCGGTGCCCGGCAGCACAACGCCACCACGGGCACCTCCACGTACCTCGCCTCCGACGAAACGGATGCCATCGAGTTTGTCCGCGAACTGCTGGACTTCCTCCCCTCCAACAACCTGTCCGAGGCGCCCGTCCTGGAGCACACGCAGCAGCTGGAACTCGACGACGAGGACCTTGCGCTGGATGCCCTGATCCCCGACTCCGCCAACCAGCCCTACGACATGCGCACGGTGGTTGAACAGATCGTGGACGACGGCCACTTCCTTGAGATGCAGGCGCTGTACGCCCCGAACGTGATGATCGGCTATGGCCGGGTGGAGGGCCACACGGTGGGCATCGTGGCCAACCAGCCCCTTCAGTTCGCCGGCACCCTGGACATCGCAGCCTCGGAAAAGGCAGCCCGGTTCGTCCGCCACTGCGACGCCTTCAACATCCCCATCATCACGCTGGTGGATGTTCCCGGCTTCCTGCCCGGCAAGGACCAGGAATTCCAGGGCATCATCCGCCGTGGCGCCAAGCTCCTCTATGCCTACGCCGAGGCAACGGTTCCCAAGCTCACGGTGATCACCCGCAAGGCCTACGGCGGCGCCTACATCGTGATGGGCTCGAAGAAGCTCGGTGCCGACCTGAACCTGGCCTGGCCCACCGCGCAGATCGGCGTAATGGGCGCCCAGGGCGCCGTCAACATCCTGTACCGCCGCGACCTTGCGGCCGTTGCGGAGGCCGGCGGCGACGTCGAGGCCAGGCGCGCCGAGGTTATCCGGCAATACGAGGAGGAACTCCTCAACCCCTACCAGGCGGCGGAGCTGGGCTACGTTGATGCCGTCATCGCACCATCCGAAACCCGCCTGCAGATCATCAGGGGCCTG
Source organism: Pseudarthrobacter phenanthrenivorans Sphe3 (assembly GCF_000189535.1). NCBI lineage: Bacteria > Bacillati > Actinomycetota > Actinomycetes > Micrococcales > Micrococcaceae > Pseudarthrobacter > Pseudarthrobacter phenanthrenivorans. Next base: position 1,368,930 of record NC_015145.1, on the reverse strand, counting down.
CGCGCCCTGCGTGACAAGCGTGCCAGCCTCCCCACCAAGAAGCATGGGAACATTCCGCTGTGATCCCCACCGAGCCTGCTGATGACAGCAATGCACCCGCTGAACCTCTGCTCTCTGTTGTGAAAGGGCAGCCGACGGCTGAGGAACTGGCGGCGCTCACCGCCGTCGTCCTTTCCCTCGGCGGCGCAGAACCTGCGCGCCCGGACAAGCCATCCGTGCGGCACTGGGTGCGCCGGCAGCAGCTCAGGCTGGACCCTACGCCCGGTCCCGGCGCCTGGAAGCGAAGCCGCGGCTAGCCTGATCTTTCGCAGCCGGGCGATTAGTCTCGGAGTGTGACTACAGACACTTCTCCTGCCACTCGCCCGCACACCCGCATCGACGCCGTCGCAGACGACTACACCGAGACGCTGATCAGGCTCAACCCGTCCTTCGCCACCACCCTCGGCATTCCCGGACACGAGACTGAATACCAGGACTTCTCCCCCGCCGGTATTGCGGGGTTCGCCGAAGCCGCCCGCAAGGCCCTTGCCGACCTGGAAGGCCTCGAGCCGGAGGACGACGTCGACGCCGTCACGCTGGACGCCATGCAGGAGCGGCTCGGCCTGCAATTGCTGATCCACGCCTCCGGCTGGGACTACGCCGACCTGAACAACATTGCTTCCCCGGCACAGGACATCCGCGCGATCTTCGACCTCATGCCCACGGAGACGGAGCAGGACTGGCGGCACATCGCCGTTCGCGCCGCCAACGTTCCGGCGGCCCTCCGCGGCTATACCGAGTCCCTGCGGCAGGCCAAGGACGCCGGACGGGTCGCTGCGGCCCGCCAGGTGAACATCGTCATTGAGCAGGTCACCAAGTACGCCGCGGCTGACGGCTTCTTCGCGAAACTGGCGGCAGGGGCAGCCACTGCCGCAGGCCCCCTGCCGGCCGCCCTTCAGGGAGAGCTCGACGCCGGTGCTGCCGCCGCCCGGGCAGCCTACGCGGAGCTGGCGGACTTCCTCCGCACCGGGCTGCTGCCCGCCGCGCCGGAGAAGGACGCCGTGGGGCGGGCACGTTACGCGCTGGCTTCGCGGTCATTCCTTGGCGCAACGGTGGACCTGGAAGAGACTTACGCGTGGGGCGTGGAGGAACTGGACCGGCTGATCGCCGAGCAGGAACAAGTGGCGGACACCATCAAAGCCGGCGCCACCATCGCCGAGGCCAAGGAGATCCTGAACAATGATCCCGCCCGCCAGCTGAAGGGAAAGGAAGCCCTGCGGGAATGGATGCAGGCGCTGTCCGACAAAGCCGTGGCCGAGCTTGCCGGCGTCCACTTCGACATCCCGGACGTCATGAAGAAACTGGAATGCCTCATCGCACCCACCGACGAGGGCGGCATCTACTACACCGGTCCCTCGGACGACTTCAGCCGCCCCGGGCGCATGTGGTGGTCCGTCCCGGCCGGCGAGGACACCTTCACCACCTGGGCCGAAACCACCACCGTCTACCACGAGGGCGTGCCCGGCCACCACCTGCAAGTCGCCACCGCCACCTACAGGCGGGAGCTGCTGAACAAGTGGCGGCGCAACGTCTGCTGGACCTCAGGCCATGGCGAAGGCTGGGCCCTGTACGCGGAAAAGCTCATGCAGGAGCTGGGCTACCTGAACGACCCCGGCGACCACATGGGCATGCTGGACATGCAGCGCATGCGCGCCGCCCGCGTGGTGTTCGACATCGGCGTCCACCTCGAACTTGAGGTCCCCGGGCGCTGGGGCTCCGGCACCTGGACCCCGGAGAAGGGGTACGAATTCCTCAAGGCGAACCTCCCCATCAGTGAGGGCCAGCTGAACTTTGAGTTCACCCGCTACCTGGGGTGGCCGGGACAGGCGCCCTCCTACAAGGTCGGCCAGCGGCTCTGGGAACAGATCCGCGCCGAACTCGAGGCCCGGCCAGGATTCGACCTCAAGGAATTCCATACGAGGGCGCTCAACATCGCCTCTGTCGGACTGGACACGCTCCGGCGGGCGCTGCTTACCTAGCCTTCGCGCGGCCGGGAGCGAGACATTAAGCACACCAGCACCGGGAATAAGTAACATAGCGCCCCTGCTCCCTTGATTTCACGCGGTTTTGCTGGTTTTAGGGGAAGTTGGGGAGCGTAATATTTCTCAATGTTCGTTCGTCGTGGTATGGGATGGGGGTCTAGCTTGTTCTGGTGAGCACTCAGACAAGCACCCCCTCCCCCGCAGGAAAGACCGGTTTCCAGCTGCCCAAATGGGCTGGCTCGTTCGGCTTCCAGATCATTGCCGCCCTCATCGTAGGGCTCGGCCTCGGCCTGCTGGCCAAGTACACCGGCAGCACCAAAGCCAGCCCCAACGCCCTCGGCGCCACGCTGCAGACCATCGGTTCCAGCTATGTGTCACTGCTGCAGACCGCCGTCGTGCCCCTGATCTTCACCGCCGTGGTCAGCTCCATCTCCAACCTCCGCCAGGTGTCCAACGCTGCCAAGCTGGCCTGGAACACGCTTCTCTGGTTCGCCATCACCTCCCTGATCGCCGTGCTGATCGGCATCGGCCTGGGCGTCCTGCTGCAGCCGGGGGCCAACACCGGCATCACCGAGGAAGCCAAGTACGCCGGCAAGTCCGGTGACTGGTGGGCCTTCCTGGTGGGCCTGTTCCCCAAGAACTTCCTCGGCCTGGGCGCCAGCTCCACCGTTGCCGAGTCCGGCGCTGTCACCACCGCTGTCAGCTTCAACGTGCTCCAGATCCTGGTGATCGCCATCGCCGTCGGTGTTGCCGCCCTCAAGGTGGGCAAGGCTGCCGAGCCGTTCCTGAACCTGAACGCCTCGGCCCTTGCCGTGATCCAGAAGGTCCTCTGGTGGATCATCCGCATCGCACCGCTGGGCACCGTCGGCCTCATCGGCAACGCAGTTGCAGTCTACGGCTGGGACACCATCGGGTCGCTGGGCAAGTTCACCTTCGCCATCTACGTAGGCCTGGCCCTGGTGATCTTCGCGGTCTACCCCATCCTGGTCCGCGCCCACGGCCTGTCCATCAAGCAGTACTTCTCCGGTGTCTGGCCGGCAGTGCAGCTTGCGTTCGTCTCCCGCTCCTCCGTAGGCACGCTGCCCCTGACCCAGCGCGTCACCGAACGCAGCCTGGGCGTCCCCCGCGCCTACGCTTCCTTCGCCGTGCCGCTGGGCGCCACCACCAAGATGGACGGCTGCGCCGCGATCTACCCGGCAATCTCGGCAATCTTCGTGGCCCAGTTCTTCGGCATCCAGCTGGACTTCACCCAGTACCTGCTGATCGCCCTGGTCTCGGTCCTCGGCTCCGCGGCAACCGCCGGCACCACGGGCGCCGTGGTGATGCTTACGCTGACGCTCTCCACGCTGGGACTTCCGCTGGCCGGCGTCGGACTCCTCCTGGCGATCGATCCCATCCTGGACATGGGACGCACCGCGGTGAACGTGGCCGGCCAGGCATTGGTCCCCACGATCGTGGCCAAGCGCCAGGGCATCCTGGACGAGGCGCTGTACAACGCTCCGCGCAACGGCACCCCGTTCGTGGACGACAGCGAGGCGGCAGCCGGCCCCACCGACGGAACCTCCACGGACACCACGTCGCGTCAGCTGGAGGATGCAAAGGCCTAAGGTCCTGCTCACCCTGCACGATGAAGAAGTCCCCGGGAAAATTCCCGGGGACTTCTTGCCGTTACGGGCCAGGTCAGTGCGAGCAACAGCCCAGGTCAGTGCCCGCCGCCACCAATGACGCCGTTCTCCACTGCCTTGGTGACCGCGTCAGCCTCGGCCTGTGTCAGCTTTCCGTCCGTCACCGCCTGGTCCAGCCGTGTCTTCAGGGCTGCGGCCTTCTCTGCCTGCCTTTCGCTCCGGAGCTCCTCCAGGGCGGCCGTGACCTTGGCCTCCTCGACGCCGAGCGATTCGGCCAGTGACTTGGCCACGGCCGCGTCGCGGGTGGCTGCATCCGGCTTCCCGCCCTCCGCCGGGCGCGAGGTGGGCCGGTTGGCCTCATGGAAGGCCTGAAGCGCCTCCGTCACCTTCGCTTCATCCACGCCGAGCTTCTCCGCAAGCGCGGAAGCCTGGGCAACGCCCCGCTCGCCGCCGCGGCCGCCGTGCTTGCCCATGCCGCCGGGCGCCGCAGTGCTGCCTTCGGCCGAGGCACTGGAGCTAACGCTTGGGGCGGGAGAGGGCGTGGTGGTTGCGGAGGCCATACCGGCAACTCCGATTCCGGCACCAAGGGCCAGCGCGGTGGCTGACAGGCCGAGGGTCATTTTCTTTGTGCGTGACATTGTTCTGTCTCCTGGATCCGCCGTCGGTGACGGCTGCTGATGAATCGTCCATCTCGGGACCCTCCCAGCATCGGCCGGCAAGTTCTAAGCAGGCTGTTCGCAACCTTTCATTCTCCTGTGAAGGCAAGTTGCGCAGAGTGCAAAGTTGCACATAGTGTAAATGCGTGACCGTATCTGCTGACTCCGCACCGTCGGGGGCGTCCCCCGCCCCGGCTGTCCCGCCGTCCCGCCGGGAGCTGAACAAAGCCGCCACGCGCCAGGCCATCACGGACGCGGCGCTGGACCTCCTGCGGAGCAAAGGACCGGGCAACTTCACGGTTGAGGACATCGCCGATGCCGCGGGAATCTCGCGCAGGACATTCTTCAACTACTTCAGCAGTACGGATGCAGCGCTGGCCTCCATCGTCCACGCGTTCCTGGACAACGCCATCCAACAACTGAGGCTGCGGCCGGCTGAGGAGCCTGTCCTGGACTCCGCCCAGGCCGCCCTGATGTCCCTTGCGGATCCCGAAGCGGTGTCCCCACTGGCGGAGCTGTTCACACTGACCCAAAACAGCCCGCTCATGGCGAATACGGAACTCCAGGCCTGGGACCACTGCCGGGAGCAGGTTTTTGCTGTGGCACGGGAACGCGTGGCCGGAACGCCTGGCGGAAAGGACGAACTGTACGTCCATGCCCTGGCCGGCTCCGTCATGTCCTGCGGCAAGGCAGCCATGGAGGTCTGGTTCAGCCGCCGCGGCGCAGACCTCTCACCCGGATCCCTGGCCGAGCTCAGGCAACTGCTCATCGACGCCATGGCGCTGCTCGGCTCCGGCTTCACGCCAGGCAACCTGGCCCCCTCACCTTCACACTCCCGTTCCTCCTGATCAGATCGGTTCCCCGCATGGCACTGTTCCTTTACCGCCTGGGCAAGTTCTCCTACCGCCGCCGCTGGCTGGTGATCTCGCTGTGGCTTGCCGCCCTCCTGGCCGTCGGTGGCGCAGCAGCCGCCTTCCACGGCACCCTGTCCAACAACTTCCAGATCCCGGGCACGGAGACCCAGCGGATCGCGGACAAGCTCAAGGAAGAGCTTCCTTCAGCATCCGGAGGCACCGCGACCATCGTCTTTGAGGCCCCCGACGGCGGATTCACGGCGGAGAGCCGGGCGGCCGTCACTGACGCGCTGGAGAAGCTCGAGACCGTCCCCGATGTCCGCGGCACCGTAGACCCCTTTGCCACGCAGGCGCAGGTGGACCAGGCCGAACAGGCAATTACCGACGGCGAGCAGCAGCTTGCCGCAGGCCAGGCACAGCTGGATGCCTCCCGGGCCCAGCTTGAAGCCGGCAAGGCACAGCTGGACGCAGCGGAACAGCAGCTCGCGGCCGCCGGTGCCCCTGCCGCCCTCGTGGAGGCACAGCTGGGGCAGCAGAAAGCCGCCCTGGCTGAGGGGCAGGCGAAGCTCGACGCCGGAGCGCTGGAACTTGAAGCCAACAAAGCAAAGCTCGAACTGGGCAAACGGCAGGCAGAGGCCTCCTCGGCCATCCGCTTCGTGTCCGAAGATGGCCGGGCCGCCGTGGCGCAGGTGCAGTTCAACACGTCGATCAACGGTTTGAGCACGGAGGTGCGCCAGCAGGTCCAGGACATCGCCCACGAAACCTCCGCTGCCGGCGTCACCGCCTACGCCAGCAAGGAGATCACCGAGGACATCTCGGAACTCTTCGGCGCCGCGGAAATCATCGGCATCGCCGTCGCGGCCCTGGTCCTGATCATCATGCTGGGAACCCTCATCGCAGCAGGGCTGCCGCTGTTGATGGCCATAGTAGGAGTGGGCGTCGGCGTCGGCATCACCTTCGCGCTGTCCGGCTTGTTCGACATGAGCTCCATCTCCCCCATGCTGGCCCTGATGCTCGGCCTGGCCGTGGGCATCGACTACTCCCTCTTCATTGTGAACCGGCACCGGACGCAGCTGCTGGCCGGAATGGATCCGGAGCAATCCGTTGCCCGGGCCACCGGCACGTCCGGCAACGCAGTGGTGTTCGCCGGCCTGACCGTAATCATCGCCCTGGCCGCCCTGGTGGTCCCCGGGCTGCCGTTCCTGACCGTCATGGGCCTGGCCGCCGCCGGAACCGTGGCCGTGGCGGTCCTGGTGGCCATCACCCTGACACCGGCCATGCTGTCGCTGATCGGCCGCCGCATCATTTCGCGCCGCGCCTGGGCCAAGGCTGATGCCCACAACGCCGAACCGGGCCACGAAGCAGCCGATGCAGCCAAGGACCGCGAGCGCAGCACCCACGGCTGGGGCGGCCTGGTCACCCGGCACCCCATCCTGGCACTCCTTGCCGGCGTGCTCCTGCTGGGCACCCTCGCGCTGCCTGCCACCCAGCTGCAGCTTGCACTGCCGGACGGCGGGTCCGAACCGGTGGACTCCGAGGCCTACCAGGCGTACGACCTGACTGCACGCAGCTTCGGCGAAGGCGTCACCGGCCCCGTCGTGGCGGTGGGCGAGTTCCCCGCCGGGCTGGACGAGGCCCAGGCCCAAACCCTGCAGTACGACGTTGCCGACAAGCTCCGCGCCGTGGACAACGTGGTGGCCGCCGTGCCGGTTGCCCTGAGCGAGGACCGCCGGACTGCCGTCTTCCAAGTCATCCCCCGGGAGGGCCCGGCCAGCGCCAGCACCGTCCAGGTGGTTTCTGAGCTTCGCGGCCTGAACGACGAAATCCAGTCCGAGTACGGGGTGGCGATGGGACTGACGGGGCAGACCGCCGGAAACATTGATGTCTCCACCAAGCTCGGTGACGCCCTGCCGCCCTACCTGGCCATCGTCGTCGGCCTTTCCCTGATCCTCCTGCTGCTGGTGTTCCGCTCCATCGTGGTGCCCCTGCTCGCCACCGGCGGGTTCCTGCTCTCCCTGGCTGCCGCGTTCGGCGCCGTGGTGGCCGTGTACCAGTGGGGCTGGCTGGGCAACGTGTTCGACGTCGCCAACCCCGGCGCCGTCCTCAGCTTCCTGCCGATCATCCTGATCGGTGTGCTGTTCGGCCTTGCCATGGACTACCAGGTGTTCATTGCCTCCGGCATGCGCGAGGCCTACATGCACGGGTCCGCGGCCAAGGAAGCAGTGCGGGTGGGATTCAGCCACGCCGCCGCCGTGGTGACTGCCGCAGCGATCATCATGGTCAGCGTCTTTGCCGGCTTCATCTTCAGCCACCTCACCATGGTCCGGCCGCTGGGCTTCGCCATGGCATTCGGCGTGCTCCTGGACGCCTTCGTGGTCCGCATGACGATTGTGCCCGCCGTCATGTACCTGCTGGGCAAAAAGTCCTGGTGGCTCCCCCGCTGGCTGGACCGGATCCTGCCGGACGTGGACGTGGAGGGTGCCCAGCTGGCGAAGCTGGACAGCGGCCATGCCAGGCACGCCAAAGCGGCCGAGCCGGTCCATTAGGCTGGAACCGTGGTCCGCCTGATTCTTGCTTCCCAGTCCCCCGCCCGCACCAAGCTCCTCACCGAGGCCGGCATCCGGCACACCGTCCTGGTCTCGGACGTGGATGAAGACGCCGTGCAGGCGCGGTACGGCGTCACGGATCCGCATGACACCGCCCTGCTCCTGGCCCGCGCGAAGGCTGAGGCTGTGGCGGCGCTTCCGGAGGCGGAGGGCGCGCTGGTCCTGGGCTGCGACTCGGTGTTCGAGTTCGACGGCGAGGCCCACGGGAAGCCCTACACCGCCGCGGTGGCCCGGGAGCGGATGCTGCGCATGAGCGGCAACACAGGCGTGCTGCATACCGGCCACTGGCTGGTGGACTGCCGGGACACGGATCCGGACGACGACGGCGGCGGGGAACAGGGCTCCGGCGCCACTTTGGGTACGGTTGCCTCAGCCGCGGTGTCCTTCCTGGAGATGGAACCGGCCGAGATTGACGCGTACATCGCCACCGGCGAGCCGCTGCAGTGCGCCGGGTCCTTCACCATCGACGGCCTGGGCGGGGCGTTCATCAGGAAGGTCGACGGCGACCCGCACACCGTCGTCGGGCTTTCCGTCTCCACGCTTCGGGACCTGCTGTCCTCGGCGAACGTCCGCATCACCGAGCTCTGGTCCGCCTGACCGGTCTTGGGGCGCCGGCGCAAAATCCCGCTACATTTCGTAGCGTCTTGTAGCTTCCCTACAAAGCTCGGCCCGTTTACACGCGGATTCCGCAAGTAATATCGGCGGAACCCTCAAAACCGCGCTAGGCTCCCTGAAGGAAAGAAGGAGACGCCTTGTCAGCAAATTTGGAGCAGTCCGCAGGAACCACGCAGTCGACCCTCACAAAGGTGCTGATCGCCAACCGCGGTGAAATTGCCGTCCGCATCATCCGGGCCGCACGCGACGAAGGCATTGCCTCCGTGGCGGTCTACGCGGACCCGGACCGCGATGCCCTGCACGTCCGCCTCGCTGACGAGGCCTATGCCCTGGGCGGGAACACGGCCGCCGAGTCCTACCTGGTCATGGACAAGATCATCGACGCCGCCCGCCAGTCCGGCGCCGACGCCATCCATCCCGGCTACGGCTTCCTAGCCGAAAACGCGCAGTTCGCTGCCCGCGTCATCGACGCCGGCATCACGTGGATCGGGCCCTCCCCGGAAGCCATCTCCGCACTGGGCGACAAGGTGCAGGCCCGGCACATCGCCGAGAAGGTAGGCGCTCCCCAGGTTCCCGGCACCGCCGATCCGGTGGAATCCGCCGAGGAAATCCTCCACTTCGTGGACCAGTACGGCCTGCCCGTGGCCATCAAGGCCGCCTTCGGCGGCGGCGGCCGCGGCATCAAGGTTGCCCGCACCCGCGAGGAAATCCCCGAACTGTTTGAATCCGCCGTTCGCGAAGCCACCGCCGCCTTCGGCCGCGGAGAGTGCTTCATCGAGCGCTTCCTGGACGCCCCCCGGCACGTTGAAACCCAATGCCTGGCGGACGCCCACGGCAACGTCGTGGTCGTCTCCACCCGCGACTGCTCACTGCAGCGCCGCAACCAGAAACTGGTGGAGGAAGCCCCTGCCCCGTTCCTCACGGAGGAGCAGAACCGGCGCCTCTACGAATCCTCCAAGGCCATCCTCAAGGAGGCGGGCTACCTGGGCGCCGGCACCTGTGAATTCCTGGTGGGCCAGGACGGCACCATTTCCTTCCTCGAGGTCAACACCCGGCTGCAGGTGGAGCACTGCGTCTCCGAGGAAGTCACCGGCATCGACCTGGTCCGCGAGCAGTTCCGGCTGGCCCGGGGCGAAGAGCTCGGCTACGGAGACCCCGAGGTCCGCGGCCACTCCTTCGAATTCCGCATCACGGGTGAAGACCCTGGCCGGAACTTCATGCCCGCGCCCGGGACCATCCGCGTGCTGAAGAACCCCACGGGCCCCGGCGTACGGATCGACTCGGGCGTCGAACAGGGCGACGAGATCAGCGGCAACTTCGACTCCATGCTCTCCAAGCTGATCGTCACCGGCGCCACCCGCACCCAGGCACTGCAGCGCTCCCGGCGTGCGCTCGAGGAGATGGTGGTTGAGGGCATCCCCACCGTCATCCCGTTCGACCTCGCAGTGGTTTCGAATCCGGCTTTCGCCCCGGCCGAGGGACCCTTCAAGGTCCACACCCGCTGGATCGAAACCGAGTTCGTCAACAACCTCCCGGCCTGGGCGCCCGACGGCGCCGCTGATCTGGAAGCCGCTACCGAGGACCGCCAGCGCGTGGTGGTGGAAGTGGGCGGCAAGAGGCTCGAGGTTGTCCTGCCCGCATCGCTGGGGTCCGTGGGAACCGGCGGCGCGGCGGCGGCCGGCAAGCCCGCCAAGTCCAAGAAGCGTTCCCGCTCCGGCGGCCCTGCTGCCGCTGCCACCGGCAACGCCCTGACGTCCCCCATGCAGGGCACCATCGTGAAGGTGGCCGTCACCAACGGTGACGTGGTGGCCGAGGGCGACCTCATTGTGGTCCTGGAGGCGATGAAAATGGAGCAGCCGCTGACCGCGCACCGCTCCGGAACCATCATCGGGCTCCAGGCCTCATCCGGTGAAACCGTGTCGGCCGGCGCCGTCATCGCCATTATCGAAGACTAGGCGGCGGAGACACCGATGCTTGCACCCAGCTTCCAGGAAGAAGTGGACCGCTACCACCTGGCTGTCCCCGAAATCACCCAGGGCAACCCCGGGCCCATCAAGGAGCTCTATTCGCAGCTCGACGACGTCACCCTGGCCAACCCGTTCGGCGGAATAGCCCGCGGCTGGGCGCAAGTGGAGGCCCGGCTGGACCAGGCTGCCCGGCAGTTCCAGGACGGCCAGATGCTCGGATTCGACACCATCTCGTCCTACACAGCCCGGGACACCGCTTACCTTGTGGAGACGGAACACTTCCGGGCTCGCCTGGACGGTGCCCCGGTGGAGGAGTTCGCGCTCCGGGTGACCAGCATATTCCGGCGCGAGGAAGGCTACTGGAAGCTGGTGCACCGGCACGCGGATCCCGCCGCCCGCCCGCAGTCGCGCCGCTCGCTGACCCAGCCTGCCGGCTAGCCAGGGCCGGCTGGCAGGCCGGCCCGCAAACCTGCACACTTAGCAGATGCTGCCTTTCCTGCTCCTTGCCTCCCGGGCGGAGGATGCCGCCGCCGAGGACGAGTACGCCGCCTACCTGAGGTACGGGGGACTCGAGCCGCATGAGCTGCGGAGGGTACGCCTGGAGGCTGCGCCGCTGCCGGACCTGGACCTTGCCAACTATTCGGGCGTGATCGTGGGCGGCAGCCCCTTCACCTCCAGCGACCCGCCGGAACAGAAATCGCCCGTCCAGCACCGCGTGGAGCGCGAACTCTCGGGCCTCCTGGACGAGTTGGTGGCGCGGGACTTCCCATTCCTGGGCGCCTGCTACGGCGTGGGCACCCTGGGAAGGCACCAGGGCGCCGTGATCGACCGGACCTATGGCGAGCCCCTGGGCGGGGTGGAGATCGAGCTGACGGAGGCCGGGCTGGAGGACCCGCTGCTGGCAGGACTCTCCCCCACGTTTACGGCTTTCACCGGCCATAAGGAGGCGTGCACGGTCCTGCCGCCGCATGCCGTCCTGCTGGCCCGGTCCGCGGCCTGCCCGGTGCACATGTTCCGGATCCGGGAAAACCTTTACGCAACGCAGTTCCATCCGGAGCTGGACGCCGAAGGCCTGTGCACCCGTATCGACATCTACCGTCATGCCGGCTATTTCCCGCCCGAGTCTGCCGAACAGCTGATGGCGGACGCCCGGCAGTTCACGGCCACCGAACCCATGAAAATTCTGCGCAACTTTGTGGCCCGCTACGCCCGCTGAGCTGCGGCAGCCCGCCGTCGTGCGCTCCTGCCCGGTTACTCCCGCACCCACAAAAAATGCCCGGCATGATCCCCGAAGTGATGGGAATCATGCCGGGCACTTCAGCCACTAACCGGGCTGGAACGCACAGGATCCGTCAGGCTACGTTGTTTTCGTAGTCCAGATCCCGGGTTTCCTTGCTCACGAACAGGGCGATGAGGGTCAGGACGGCCATGGAGGTCAGGTAGATCCCCACCAGCACGGGGCTGCCGTCCGCCAGTTCCCAGAGGGCGACGGCGATGAACGGGGCCACGGCAGCGCCCAGGATGCTCGAGAAGTTGTAGCTCACGGCCGATCCGGTGTACCGCACGTTGGTGGGGAACAGCTCCGGCAGCAGCGCACCCATCGGCCCGAAGGTGAGGCCCATCAGGGAGAACCCGATGATCAGCAGCGCCATGGTGCCAACGAAGCCGCCACTGAACAGCGGGACGAAGAGCAGGCCGAAGACAAAAATGCCTCCGGTGACGGCGAGGAGCATCTTGCGGCGGCCGTACTTCTCGGCCAGTGGGCCGGAGACCAGGGTGAAGATACCGAAGAAGACGACGCCGGCAATCAGCATCCAGAGGAAGTCGTTGCGGGTGTAGCCCAGGCCGGGCACGAACGCGGCGGCGGCCGCTTCCGTCATCGGTTTTCCTGCCTTCTCCGCCGCTGCCCGGGCCGCCTCAAGGCTGGCCGGGCGGGTGCCGTACGTCAGGGTGAAGGTGGTCATCAGGTAGAAGAGCACGTATGTGGCAAGCATGATGAACGTACCCAGGATGAGCTGGCGCCAGCTGGTCTTGAAGACCCGGCCCAGCGGCAGCTTGGCCACTTCGTTGGACTCGAGCACCTTGGTGAAGGCAGGGGTTTCGATCAGTTTCAGGCGGACGTACAGGCCGATGATCACCATGACGGCGCTGAGCAGGAACGGCACGCGCCAGCCCCAGGACTGGAAGTCAGCCGGCGAGAGCGCGTAGCTGAACACCAGGAAGATGACGTTGGCGATGATGAAGCCGATGGGGGCGCCCAGCTGCGGGAAGGTCCCGTAGATGGCGCGCTTGTTGGCCGGGGCGTTTTCCGTGGCCAGGAGGGCGGCGCCGCTCCATTCACCACCCAAGGCCAGACCCTGGGCGAAGCGCATGACCACCAGCAGGGCCGGTGCCCAGAACGCCCAGCCGGGAACCAGTGCGGTGGGCAGGCAGCCAATCAGGAACGTGGCAATGCCCATGGTCAGCAGGGAGGCCACCAGGGTGCCCTTGCGGCCGAACTTGTCGCCGAAGTGGCCAAAGACGATCGAGCCGAGGGGGCGGGCGATGAAGGCCACGCCGAACACGGCGAACGAGCTCAGGAGCTGGGTGGTTTCGTTCTGGTTGGGGAAGAACAGCTGCGGGAAGACGAGCACTGCCGCCGTGGCATAGACGTAGAAGTCGTAAAACTCGACCGTGGTGCCGATCAGGCTGGCGACGATCACGCGGCCCCGGGAGTTCACCGGCTGCGGCGATCCGGGCACCGTGGAGGTATCGGTGGATGACATAGGTAAACGCTTTCGTGAGAACCGTCCGGAGACAGCGATCGTTGCCCCGGCTCGAAATAGTTAGAGTCCAATATTAGTTCCAGCAGTCCAGTCAATGGACAAAAGGTCCAGTATCCGGACACGTGCCGTTTGTCTCATTTCCGGCCGCTCTTCACCGCCTCACGCCCCTCCGCCGGGTCCGATAGGCAAATGTCACAGCGCGTTAACAAAGATCGTCGGTCCGCGAAACGCGGCCTCCCTACCTTGGAGGAACAACATCCCCCGAAGGAGGTACACCGTGACTGTTGATCGCACCGCTGATGCCGGCACCGGCAATTCCCTTGACCTCGACGAGGCCGGGCCCGGTACCGCCGCATCCGCCAGCGCACAGCCCGGCACCACCCGCACCACAGACGCACCCACCCTTGAGTTCCGCCCCGGCCGCTGGATTGCCAACTGGGACGCCGAGAACAAGGAGCAGTGGGAAACCGCCGGCCGTGCCATTGCCCGCCGCAACCTCAACTGGTCCATCTTCGCCGAATTCCTCGGCTTTGTCGTCTGGCAGCTCTGGTCCATCGTGGTGGTCCAGCTGCCGGCAGCAGGCTTCACTTTCTCCACCTCGGAGATCTTCTGGCTCATCTCCATGCCCAGCCTGGTGGGCGCCACCCTCCGCATTCCCTACACCTTCATGGTTCCCCGCTTCGGCGGCCGCAACTGGACCATCGTGTCCGCCCTGCTGCTCCTGATCCCCTCCATCGGCCTCGCCCTGTGCGTCTCCAACCCGGAAACGCCCTTCGGCGTCATGCTGCTCATCGCTGCTCTCGCCGGCTTCGGCGGCGGCAACTTCGCCAGCTCCATGGCCAACATCACGTTCTTCTACCCTGCCCGGGAAAAGGGCTGGGCGCTGGGCCTGAACGCCGCCGGCGGAAACCTCGGCGCCGCCGTCGCGCAGCTTGCCGTGCCGATCGCCATCACCCTCCTTGCCGCGGGCACCGTCAACCTGCCCATGGCCGGCTGGATGTGGGTCCCGTTCATCGTGCTCGCCGCATTCGGTGCCTTCAAGTACATGGACAACCTGACCAGCGCCAAGGGGGACGTGGCCGGTTCGGTGGCAGCGCTGAAGGAACCGCACCTGTGGGTCATGGCGCTGCTGTACATCGGCACTTTCGGTTCGTTCATCGGCTTCGCCGGCGTGTTCCCCAAACTGATCAAGGACTACTTCCCGGCGTTTTCCTCCATCGGGGTGGGCACTGTGGCGCTGTCCCTGGCGTTCCTCGGCCCGCTGGTGGGTTCCCTGGCCCGGCCGTACGGCGGCCGCATGGCTGACCGGATGGGCGGTGCCCGCATGACCGTGGCCGCATTCGCCTCCATGGCCGTGATCACCCTGACCATGATCTGGACACTGCCCCTGAAGAACTTCTGGCTCTTCCTGGTCCTGTTCCTGATGCTCTTCACCGCCAGCGGCTTCGGAAACGGCGCCACCTACCGGATGATCCCCATCATCTTCGCCACCAACAGCCGCGCCGCCCGTAACGGTGCCAGCTCCGTGGCCACGCAGCGCCTTGCCTCCTCCGCCCTTGGCCTGATCTCGGCCATTGGCGCCTACGGCGGGTTCGTGATCCCGCAGGTGCTGAATGCCTCTAACTCCGCCAGCGGCTCGTACACCCCAGCTTTCTACGGCTTCGTCGGGGCGTACGTCCTGATGCTGGTTGTGTGCTGGTCCTGCTACATCCGCAACGCCAACCGAAATGCGATGGGACACGTCTAACATGACCAAAAGCGCCGACACGCACTGCCCTTACTGCGCCCTGCAGTGCGCCATGACGCTCACGTCTCCCACGGCACTGGCCCCGGCTTCCAAGCCGGGGTCAGTCCCCGGGCCCGCCGGCCCCGCATCCCGCACGCCAGTCCCAGACGCACCCCTTGACGTACCGCTGACCGTCCAGGGGCGGGACTTCCCCACCAACCGGGGCGGGCTGTGCCGCAAGGGCTGGACGTCCCCCAACCTCCTGAACCATCCAGGCCGGATCACCGAACCGCTGCTGAAAGGCCCCGACGGGGTCCACCGTCCGGTCAGCTGGGAGCATGCCCTGAACCTGGCCGCATCCGCTGTGCGGGATGCCCGCGCCAGGTACGGCGCTGATTCCGTGGGGGTGTTCGGCGGCGGCGGGCTCACCAACGAGAAGGCCTACATGCTGGGCAAGTTCGCCCGGCTGGCCCTGGGCACCTCCCGCATCGACTACAACGGCCGCTTCTGCATGTCCTCGGCCGCGGCCGCCGGAATGCGCGCCTTCGGCGTTGACCGCGGGTTGCCGTTCCCGCTCGAAGCCCTGGACACGGCCAGCACCATCCTCATGCTGGGCTCGAATGTCGCCGAAACCATGCCGCCTTTCGTCCAGCACCTGAAGGGAACGCGCGACGCCGGCGGGCTGATTGTCGTCGACCCCCGCCGTTCAGCCACGGCTGCTTTCACGGCCGACGGCGGAGGCCTCCACCTCCAGCCCCTGCCCGGAACCGACCTCGCGCTCCTCCTGGGCATCTCCCACGTGGTGATCCACGAAAACCTGCTGGACGCCGACTACCTGAAAGAACGCACCACGGGCTACAGCGCCGTCGCCCGCAGTGTGAACTCCTTCTGGCCGGAACGCGTCCAGTCCATCACCGGCGTGCCCGCCGAGCTCATCAGGGAAACCGCACGGCGGCTCGCCAGCGGTGCCCGCGATGGCGGCAGCTACATCCTCACGGGCCGGGGTGTGGAACAGCATGTGGACGGCACCGATACCGCCACTGCGGCCATCAACCTCAGCCTCCTGCTGGGCCTGCCCGGCTCCGCCCGCAGCGGCTATGGCACCCTCACCGGCCAAGGAAACGGCCAGGGCGGCCGCGAGCACGGCCAGAAGGCTGACCAGCTCCCCGGCTACCGCAAGATCACCGACCCCGCCGCACGCGCCCATGTTGCCGGTGTCTGGGGCGTCCCCGAGGAGCTGATTCCCGGCCCCGGGCTGCCGGCCGTCCAGCTGCTGCAGTCGCTGGGACAGCCCGACGGCGTCCGCTGCCTTTTCGTCCACGCATCCAACATCGCCGTGGCCTCCCCCGACGCCAACGCCGTGATCCGGGGGCTCCGCAGCCTGGACTTCCTGATGGTCTGCGATTTCTTCATGTCCGAGACTGCGGCCGAGGCGGACCTCATCCTTCCGGTCCTGCAGTGGGCGGAGGAGGAAGGCACCCTGACCAACCTCGAAGGCCGGGTCCTGCGCCGGCGCCGTGCACTGACCCCGCCGCCGGGCGCCCGGAGCGAGTTGTGGATCATGGCCCGCCTCGCTGAAGCCCTCGACGCCCCGTCCTCCTACAGCGAGGACCCGGAGACAGTATTCGAAGAACTCCGCCGTGCCTCCGCGGGAGGGCTTGCTGACTACTCCGGCATCGACTACGCCATGCTGGACCGCGGCGAAGCAGCCTACTGGCCCTATCCCGCAGGCAGCACCGGGACACCGCGGCTGTTCCAGGACCGCTTCGCCCATCCCGACGGCAAAGCCGTGATGACCGCGGTGGCGCCGCGCCGCCGTCGTACTCCTGCCGCAAGCCCTGACCCCGCCGCGAAAACCATGACGCTGATTACCGGCCGCCTCCTGGAGCACTACCAGTCCGGCGCACAGACCCGGCGAGTGGCGGAACTGCTGGCTTCAAAGCCGGAGGCGAAGGCGCAAATCCACCCGGCGGCAGCGGCCTCCCTTGGCATCACCGAAGGGGCATTGGTCTCGATAGCCAACGAACGCGGCGAGGTGGTGTGCCGGGCGGAGCTCAGCACCGCCATCCGCCCCGAAACGGTGTTCCTGCCCTTCCACTTCCCTGAACTTGAAAGCGCGAACCGCCTCACCGAGGCCGCAACCGATCCCATCTCCGGGATGCCCGAATTCAAATTCAACACCGTGCAGGTGCGGCCCGCGGCCGTCCCCCAGTCCACCAACGTGCTTCAAACGACGGAGGCCTCATGAGCGAGCAGATTGTCATTGTGGGATTCGGCCCGGTGGCCGCCCGGCTGGTGGATGAGCTGCTGCCCGCCGTCCGCAGTGGCCTTGTGGCCCTGACTGTGGTGGGCGAGGAAGCTGAAGCGGCGTACAACCGCGTGCTGGTGGCCGACCTCGGGGTAGGACGGACCACTGCCGACGCCTTGGCACTCTCCGACGCCGAGGCCCTGGCAGCCGACGGCGTTGACGTCCGCCTCGGCCTGCGCGTGCGGCGGGTGGACCGGGCCCGGCAGCAGGTCCTCCTGTCCGATGATGCCGCTGTCCACTATGACCGCCTGGTCTTCGCCACCGGGTCACGCCCGGTCATCCCCAACCTGACCGGCATCAACCCCGACCCCACCCACCCGGTCCTGCCGGCCGGCGTCACCGCACTGCGTGACCTGCGCGACGCGGACGTGCTGCGGCAGGCAGTGGAGGGCGGCAAGCGGGTGGTGGTGCTCGGCGGCGGCGTGCTGGGCCTGGAAACCGCCCTGGCCGCGGCCGAGGAGGGAGCCACCGTCACAGTGGTGCACAACGGGCCGCACCCGCTGGGGCGAAACATCGACCGCGGCGGCGGCGCCGTGCTCGCGGCCAGCCTTCGCCGCTGCGGTGTCCGCATGGCGGGCAATGCCCGCTCCACCGGAGTGGAGCACAACGCGGCCGACGGCGGGTTCTCGGCATTGCTGCTTGACGACGGCTCAGCGATTGACGGCGACCTCCTGGTCATCTCATGCGGCGTCCGTCCCCGCACGGAACTTGCCGAAGGCTGCGGGCTGTCCACTTCCGCCGGCATCCTGGTGGATCATAAACTCCGCGCCCATCACGAACCGCATATCTTCGCCATCGGTGACTGCGCCGAGGTCCGCTGCCCGGACCCGGACTGTGCCCGGTGCCGCAACGCCAAAGGCCCGTCTGGATTGGTGGGACCCGGCTGGCGCCAGGCGGAATGGCTGGCGGAATACCTGGCCCAGCTGGCATCAGGTGCACCGGAAGACGCTGGACTCCTGCCTGAGCTGCCCGTCGAGCAGGCCGGCGTCATCGTCCTCAAGGCCCGTGGCATGAACATGGCGGTGGCCGGTGACAACGCTGCCGAGCCGTGGGACGAGGAACTCCTCACCGCAGGGGCGGTCAACGGACGTGCGCGGCTGCAGATAGCCCAGTGGGCGGATCCCGAACACGGACGCTACGTGAAGATGACTACCCGCGGCGGTGTCCTGGAGGGCCTGGTGGCAGTGGGCATGCCCCGGACGGCGGCGGAGCTGGTGGGCCTGTTCGAACGGGGCGCCGAACTGCCTGCCGACCGGTCCCTGCTCCTTCGGCTCGACGGACCGGACCAGCTGCCGGGCGCCGGTCCTGCCGACCCGCAGGAAACCGTATGCCGGTGCGCCGGTGTCAGCGGTGCCGCCATCCAGGGGGCCGTAGAGGAAGGCTGCGCCACCGTGGCCGAGGTATCCAAGGCTACAAGGGCGGGCACGGGCTGCGGCGGCTGCCACGAGGATATTAAGGGGCTCATCGAAAAACACTTCCAGGCGGTCTCAGCCGCCTGACTAGCGCGCGGCCGGACCGGCTGGAACCGGGGCAGGAGCAGCGGGCACGCTGAGCGTAGCCCCATTGCCCCAGCCAGCCTCCACGGCTGCCTGCGCGAGTGCGCCGGCCATCGCGTTGCCGTCGGGGGCCGGCGATCCGGCCACGGGTGGAGACACCACGTAGGGCATCTCCAGGACCTCGCCGCCCTTGACGGCAACCAGGACCGCGTTGGCGGAGGCCCCGCCGGTCTCACCCTGGAAGTAGCCCGTCCACTGCAGGCAGGCAAAGTCCCCGATACCGCTGACGGGTGCGCAGTCCGGCGTCGACTTCGCCTTGGCGATATCTTCGGCGGAAGCGGGAGATATAAGGGCTACGGAGAGTCCGGCCAGTCCGCCGTCCATCGACTTGCTGGTATAGACGCACGTATAGGCCTTGCTGCCCCGCGGCTTCTCTGCGCTGTCCTGGCCGCCGACGACAACTCCCGGTACTGCTTTTGCGGCAATCTCCGGAGTGATGAGGTCACAGGCCGGGCTGCTCCGGCCGGAGGACGGCGCGGCCGCCGGGGCCTTCCCGCCGCCGCTGACTGGCTGGGAACAGGCGGCGATGATCAGCAGCGCCGGCAGGAGCAACGCAGCTGGCCGCGTGCCAGCCCGGCCAGGGGCAGCAGATGACGTGCTGCTCACGCGCTGGAGCCGGGGGAAGACCCTGACGTGTCAGTGGTTGTGGCCAGGTTCGGCTGGTTCCGGCCGGCCGGAGCCGTGACCGCAGCCAGGAACTCCTCCGTGAAGTGCTTCACGCCGTCCCATTCGGTGTAGATGTAGTCGCGGGACGTATCCAGGTCCTGGGAGCCCTGGCTCTTGACGATCTTCTTCATCAACTGGCGCTTCAGGAAGTTGTACTGGGTATACAGCAGCGCTCCGCCGAACATTGCCACGTGGCGGGGATGCCAGCCGGTCTCCTCCTCGAACTTGCCCACATAACTTTCGGCGCCGGCCTCATCACTATGGGCGGACAGGCTGACCGAGACCAGAGCGGACGGCAGGCGCTCAAGGTCCTCCCGGTTGTCCCGGACAAAGTCGGCAACGTAGCCCTCGTGCTTGCCCACGTGAATGGACGCCGCCACTATGACTCCGTCCTGCCCGTCCGGAATAGTGCCTGGAGAATGCTTCAGGTCCGCCGTTTCTGCCTCGTGTCCGTGGGCCCGGATGACATCAGCAATGTAGTCCGCGATATGGGCCGTTTGCCCCTCGACGCTGCCGTAAGCGATATAGATCTTAGCCATGCTCCACTGTGCCTGTGGCGTGCAGGCACCCGGTAGGGCACAACGGCCCCGTCCGGCCGCCGAACCTCCAGGCATCCATCCTAGCCAGCACCTTGACTACCCGGGTTGGCTCCATCCGGTGCGGCCAACCTCGGGAAACGCCGAATGGCTAGACTGGTTCCTTGGGGATGATGATCCACAGCACGATGTAGGCCAACTCCCCGACGCCTACCAGCCCAAAGATGACGAACCCCAGCCGGACCAGGAATTTCGGGAGTCCGAAGCGGGCTGCCAGGGCGGCGCAGACGCCGCCGATGATCTTGCCGCGGCGCGGCCTCACAAGAGCAGTTGTTGCCATTGCTGCTACCTAACCTTCCGTACCGGTTGAACCATTGGAGCCGAAGTCTCGGACGGCTTCCTGCAGTGCCAGGCAAGCGTCCAGCACGATCTTTTCGCGTAGTCTACGCAGGCAGTACTTGGCGGGTCCAGACCTCACAGGCCCAGTAATCGGGCCGCCAGTACATACAGCCCCCACAGCCCGGCGCCGAGCAGGATGCCCAGGTAGGTCAGCACCAGCCTGGTGTCCCGGAGATAGCATTTCGACCTGGTCAGGCCCTTCCGTCGCGCTTTCCAGTACCCTGCGAATCCGATGGCTGCGAAGACCGTGAGTGCTGCCGGACCGGCAACCCAGCCGAGCAGGGCGATGGTGGCGAAGATGCACAGCCGCAGCGGATCGAAGGGAGCCGTGGACTGCGGTTCAGATTCAGGGTCAGGCTTGTGTCCGTGACGGCCTGCATGCTTGGAGCGCATCAGCTGGGACGGCAATGGCCCGGCTGCAATACGTCTGGCATCCGATGCGGAACCCATCTTTCCTCCCTGTCACTGGCTCAAAGCTGGCGGACCGGGAGGAGTTCCCGGCCCGTGGCTGTGCTCATTCGCTGACGCGCCAATGCCGGCCACGCCTGAACAGCACAGAAGGGAGCACACTGGTGATCACCGGCGTCGCTCTTGGTGCCCACGTGGACGCAGCATTGGGTGAGCCGTTCCTCGATCATTGTGGAAATATCCATGAACGGTTTCACCATGATCCTGGTGACCCGCTCTGCGAGGAGCCGGCGCAGCCGTTGCTGCTGGCCCGGCAGCTTGCCGGCAGCCAATGTGGTGAGTGTGCCGATGCCGAGGTCGCACTGGGTGCAGATGTTCTTCCAGAGGTCCATGGTCCGCGGATGGGACAGTGAGGATTGCTCGCTCAGCAGGTCCAGCAGGGAGGACTTCATGAGGTTGCGCAGCTCAAGCGGGATCGCGGAATCGGCGATGCGGTTGGCGATGCTGTCAGGATTGAGTTCCAGCCAGGCAAGCAGCTGATCATGCCCGATGAGCGCCGCGAGTGACCTCCAGACTCCGGCATCGTCCTTCAGCATGTACCCCACCGATGCACAGTGCGGGTGGGAGCACGGGAGTGCAGTCAGGTCGTGCCAGGAAACCACACCGCCGGTCTGCCCGGCGAGCCTGTCAAGGACACCGGTGTGGGTGAGCCGGTCCGTGGGATCGATGCCGTGGCCGCGCCCGGACCCGAACACCGGCTGCAGCGCAACCCCGCCCACGAACGGGGTTTCCAGGGCCCGCATGACGACGGCGCCGACCTCGCCGTCGTTGATGCCGAGGGCTGCCGTCATGGTCAGGGTGGTGAAAATGCCCGCTTCGGACAGACGTGAAATGGCCAGGTCCTTGAAACGGGTCAGGTCTCCCCCTCGGTGGTGGATGGATGCTTCTTTGGACGGGCCGTCGTACTGGAGGTACACCTCCACCCGGTCCCGGTGCCTGGCCAGCAGCGAAAGCAATTCATCATCGGTGGCGATCAGCATCCCGTTGCTGTTCACCATGATCCGGACGATTGGCCGGGCCACGAGCTCATCCAAAAGTTCGGCCAGATGGGGATACAGCGTGGGCTCTCCGCCGGAGAGCATCAGCACGTCCAGGCGCCCGTTCTCCCGGGAGAGGCGGGTGTCGACGTTCGCGAGCACTTCGCTCAGCGGCGCGACTCCCTGCAGCTGCGGGCCGGAGGCGGTGAAGCAGGTGGGGCAGCGCAGGTTGCAGTGTTCAATGATGTCCTGCAGGAGGATGCACGTGTGCTGCGTCTGCATGGCGGGCAGGCCGTAGGCGTAGGCCTCCGGGATCTGGCGGTAATTGCCGGCCTGGTCCGGGACGTGCTGCTTGGTCGGCGCCTGCCACTTCTCCAGGTAGCGCAGGATCTCGGGAGATTCGTCATAGAGGGTGCTCACAAGGCCGTGGTCCGGGCAACCACGTTCCAGCCACACCCGGCCATCGCGGACCAGCAGCACCCCGGAGAGGCGCCGTACCTGCGCGAGCGGAGGGTTTGTCTCGTGGCAGTGCGGGCAGAAGGCTGTGACGTACCGGTGGATCCGGTCGCCGCGGAGCGGCTGGCCCGGGCCGGGCAGTGTGCGTGCGGAACGCAAAGGCGATGAAACCATCCTAGATTCCCAACTGAGCAAGGGATCCGATGCAGAGTCCGCCTCCGAGCAGCAGGAAAATCCCGAGCCCGATAAGCATCCCCGCGCCGAAACGCGATGTCTTTTTCGTTACCGCAAGGACAATGGCTATCGCCAGGTAGGCGGCAACCGGTGCGAAGGCAACTGCTCCCCCAAGGTAGCTGGCGGGCCACATCGTGGGTCCACCGGCGGGCATCGTCGCGCTCACGTAGAGGGCATAGAGCGCGAAGGCACCAAGTAGGACTCCCGCGCCTATCGAGCCGCCGCTGGCTGGCTGCTGTGGACCATGTCCTGGGCCAGCTGGAGGCGGGTTTCGGGGAACGTCGGGGGTGTCCTCAGTCATGCCGCTGCTCCTTCCATCGTGGGGCGGACCGGTTTCCCGAAGACCCGATGCATCCGCCGGAACAGCATGGTCATCTCAGGCTCTCACCCCAGCGAGGAATGAGACACAGAGGCCGCCACCGAGCAGGGTAAATATTCCCAGGCCAATCAGCAGCCCCGCACCCCACCGGGCCGTGCGGGGCCTGACCGCCAGCACAATGGCTATCGCCAGGTAGACGGCGATTGGAACGAAGGTGGACGGCCCGGTCAGGAAGCGCACGCCATATGGTCCACCGAAAACAACCGGCACCACGAGATAGAGGCCGTAGAGGGCCACTGCCCCCAGGAGGATTCCGAGCCCCATGGAGCCGACCGCCGGTTCAGGGGGCTCCTCCTCGCCCGACGGACTGCTGTCCTCGCTCATGCCGCTGTTCCTTCCATCGTTGGGCGGAGTGGTTTCCCGAACACCCGCTGCATCCGCCAGAACAGCAAAGGGAGGACAGCCAACAGGAACCATTGCGGCCGGCTCATCCCCAGCCAGAGCACTTCATTGCCGCGGACGAACTCCACGCCGAAGCGGAACAGGGCGTAGGAAGCCACGTAGCAGATGAAGAGGTCGCCAGGATGAGGCAGGCTGTCCCGAAAACGCCACATTGCCCCGAACGCCGCAAGATGGAAGGCAATCTCATAGGCAAAGGACGGATGCAGCCCCACGCCAGGGGATCCGTTCACCAGAGCAGCCTGCGCGGGGGTGAGGACAATCCCCCACGCGCCGCCGGTCGGAGTCCCGGGCAACTCGGTGAGGAGGCAGCCCACCCGCCCAATGATCAGCGCCAGGGCAACCGCGGGTGCGATGAGATCACCGGTCTTCTCCCGGTACCCCGTCAGCCGTTTCGCCAGGAGGACGCCAAGCCAGGCCCCGACAAGGCCCGCCAGGATACTCCGGTCACCATTGCCCCACCACTCAGCCAACGAAACCCCGCGGGAAAAGTCCCACGTGAGCACCCTTGAGCCGATGGCCCCGAAGGCCACCGCGAATCCTGCAATCGGCCAAAGTCTGGGATCGGACAGCCCGCGGCGGCGCTTCTCATAGGCGTAGAACAGCAGGGCTGAAAGGATTCCCAGCCCGAGAAAGGCGGCATGCACCGGCCCGTTTCCCGCGAAGGGAAGCTCGATCATGAGCAGAGTGTAACAAGGCAGTGCCGCTCTACAGGGGGCCTTTCGGCCCTTACAGGTGGACGTGCAGGCGCCGGGCCGCTTCCGAGATGGAACCGCTCAGGGAGGGGTAGACGGTGAAAGTGCTGGCAACGTCGTCGACGTGCAGCTTCTGCTTCACGGCGATGGAGATCGGAAAGATCAGTTCGGAAGCGTTCGGTCCCACGACCACCCCGCCGATGACGGTGCCTGAGCCCTTGCGGGCGAAAATCTTGACGAAGCCGTCCCGGTGGTTGCGCATCTTGGCCCTGGCGTTGCTGCGCAGGGAGAGTTTGATGACGTCGCCCTGGTACTTGCCGGAGTCGATCTCGGCCTCGGAAACGCCAACATTGGCAATTTCCGGCGAGGTGAAGATGTTCGAGGCCACCTGGTGCAGCTTGAGCGGGGTGACCGTGTCGCCCATGAAGTGCGCCACCGCAATGCGTCCCTGCATTGCTGCCACGGAAGCAAGCGGGAGCACTCCGGTGCAGTCGCCTGCAGCGTAGATGTTCGGGGCTGAGGTGCGTGAAACGCCGTCGACCTTGATATGGCCGCTCTCGCTCAGCGCCACGCCGGCCTCCTCGAGGCCGATCCCCGCCGTGTTCGGGATGGACCCCAGGCACAGCAGGCAGTGGCTGCCCGTCACCTTGGAACCGTCGCTCAGGGTGACCAGCACGCCGTCGTCCGTGCGCTCCACGGTCTCCGCGCGGGAACGGGACAGGACCCGGACGCCGCGGCGCTCGAAGACCTCTTCCAGCACCACCGCCGCGTCCACGTCGGATCCGGGAAGCACACGGTCGCGGCTGGAAATCAGTGTCACCTTCGAACCCAGGCCGTTGTAGGCGGAAGCGAACTCTGCCCCGGTAACACCGGACCCCACCACGATCAGGTCCTCGGGCAGCTCATCGAGGTCGTAAATCTGTGTCCAGTTGAGGATGCGTTCGCCGTCCGGGCGGGCCGTGGCGAGTTCGCGCGGGTGGGCGCCCACCGCAAGGAGAATGGTGTCCGCCTCTATGATTTCAGTGCCTTCCGCTGTCAGCACCTCGATGGTGTGGTCATCCAGCAGCCGGCCGGATCCTGCCAGGATCCGCACGCCCTGGTGCTCCAGGCCGTCGTGGATGTCCTTTGACTGGCTGCGGGCCAGGTTTAGGAGCCTGTGGTTAATGTGCTTGAGGTCTGCCCGCATGACCGGTACGAAGTCGCCGCCGTCGACGTCGAACTTCACGCCCAACTCCCCTGCCTCGCCCACGCGCGTCATGAGGTCCGCCGTGGCGATGAGGGTCTTGGAAGGCACCACATCCGTCAGCACGGCCGATCCGCCGAGGCCGGCCCGTTCGATGATGGTGACCTGCGCACCCAGCGAGGCGGCCACCATGGCGGCTTCGTATCCGCCCGGACCACCTCCCAGGATTGCGATCCGGGGGGAACTGAAATCTGGATGCGTAGTCACAATTCCCTATTCTCCTGCATCCTGCACGCTCCGCCAAAGAAAACGCTCTCTCAGGAAAACCGCAGGGTGGGCGCCATCACGGGCGGCAGGATAGCTTGTACTGGTGAGTACAACTGACTTCCTGAACACCGATCCCTTCGCGGCCGCCCGCGCCGCTGCCGACTACATCGCCGAGGAAACCGGCGTGGACAGCCACGACGTCGCCCTGGTGCTCGGCTCCGGCTGGGGCGAGGCAGCTGAGCTGATCGGCGAAACCACAGCCACCCTCTCGGCCGAGGAGGTTCCGGGCTTCCACGCCCCTGCCGTGGAAGGACACGTGGGCACCCTCCGCTCGGTGCTGACCAAGGGCGGCAAAAGGGCACTGGTCCTGGGCGCACGGACCCACTATTACGAGGGCAAGGGCGTACGGGCAGTCGTCCACGGGATCCGTGCAGCGGCGGCCGCAGGCTGCAAAACCCTGGTGCTCACCAACGGCTGCGGCGGGCTGCAGGAAAAGTGGTCCCCGGGCACCCCGGTGCTGATCAGTGACCACATCAACCTCACCGCGGCTTCCCCGCTGGAGGGTGCAACGTTCGTGGACCTGACGGACCTCTACTCCGCACGCATCCGGGAACTTGCCCGGGAAGTTGACGCCACCCTGGACGAGGGCGTGTACGCACAGTTCCCCGGCCCGCACTACGAAACGCCTGCCGAGGTGCAGTATGCCAAGCGCATCGGTGCCGACCTGGTGGGCATGTCAACGGCGCTGGAGGCCATCGCCGGGCGGCACGCCGGGATGGAGGTGTTCGGCATCTCCCTGGTCACCAACCTTGCCGCCGGAATCAGCCCCCAGCCGTTGAGCCACCAGGAAGTCCTCGAATCCGGTGAGGCCGCGGGTCCGCGGATTTCAAAGCTGCTGGCCGAAATCATTGCCCGGCTCTGAAAAGACACGGGGTCGTTTCCGGCCCCATCCGGGGCCCGTCATGCGCATCATCTGACCCCGCGTTGCAGGAACTCAAGGAGCAATGACGATAGGTTTATGCCCATGACGTCTTCCGATGCCGATTTCCGCCTGCTCACTGAAGCCCGCGAATGGGCTGCCAAAGACCCGGATCCCGTGACCTCGGCATCCCTCCTTGAGCTCGTGCGGCTGGTGGAGGAGGGCGCCCCGGCCGCCCGGCAGGAACTGGAGGACAGCTTCCGCGGCACGCTGCAGTTTGGCACGGCCGGCCTCCGTGCCGCCCTGGGCCCGGGACCGAACCGGATGAACCGGGTGGTGGTGCGCCGCGCAGCTGCGGGGCTTGCGGACTTCCTGCGCTCGGCGGTAGGCGAGGCCTCCCCCGGGACCCGGCCCCGCGCCGTCGTCGGCTACGATGCCCGGCACAACTCGGACGTCTTCGCGCAGGAAACCGCCGCCATCTTCACGGCAGCCGGGATTGAGACCTTCCTGATGCCGTCGGCGCTTCCCACTCCCGTGCTGGCTTACGCCGTCCGGGCCCTGGAGTGTGACGGCGGAGTCATGGTGACCGCAAGCCACAACCCCCCGCAGGACAACGGCTACAAGGTGTACCTGGGCCGGCACGCTGTCCCGGACAGCGGGAACGGCGCCCAGATCGTGACCCCCTTCGACGCCGATATCGCCGCCCGGATCAACGCCGCAGGGCCCATTGAAACGATCAGCCTGGCCCGTGACGGCTGGACGGTCCTGGATGGAAGCCTTGCTGCCGGCTACGAGGCGGCCGTCGCAGCGCTTGCCCTCCCGGAGCACTTCCCCGCGCGCGACCTGCGCATCGTCCTCACCCCGTTGCACGGCGTGGGTGGCGAGACTGCCCTGGGCGTGCTCAAGGCCGCAGGTTTCAAGGACATCACCCTGGTGGCGGAGCAGGCCGACCCGGACCCCGATTTCCCCACTGTCAGCTTCCCGAACCCGGAAGAACCGGGCGCCCTTGACCTGGCGCTCCAGGCTGCCGAGCAGCACGCCGCGGACATTGTGATTGCCAACGATCCGGACGCCGACCGGGCAGCCGTTGCCGCCAAGGACCCGGACACCGGCGCGTGGCGGATGCTGCGCGGGGATGAAGTGGGTGCGCTGCTGGGCGCGCATGTGGCGGCACGTCGCGCGGCAGGCAGAGGGGCGGACGACGGCGGCGCGGAGGAAAGCGCTACAGGAGTGTTCGCCAGTTCAATCGTTTCTTCGCGGCTGCTGGCCCGCATCGCGGCGGCAGCAGGGTACGCCCACCAGGAAACACTGACCGGGTTCAAGTGGATTTCCCGGGTGCCCGGCCTGGTGTACGGCTACGAGGAAGCCCTGGGTTACTGTGTGGCCCCGGACCTGGTGCGGGACAAGGACGGCATCTCCGCCGCACTGCTGATCGCGGAACTCGCAGCTGCCGCCAAGGCCGAGGGCAAGACCGTTTTTGACACGTTGGACGAGCTCTACCTCCAGCACGGCCTGCACGCCAGCGACCAGCTGAGTATCAGGGTGGCGGACCTGGGGCTCCTTGACGCCATGATGAACCGGCTTCGTGTTTCCCCGCCGGAGACGTTCGGGTCCTCCTCAGTGGAGGTTTACACCGACCTTGCCGAAGGTACGGACCAGCTGCCTCCCACCGACGGCCTGCTGTACGTCACCCGCGACCTGACCCGGGTGATCATCCGCCCCAGCGGCACCGAGCCCAAGCTCAAGTGCTACCTGGAAGTGATCCACCAGGTGGGTTCGGCGGCGGAACTGCCCGCGGCCCGGCAGTCGGTGCGGGCGGCACTGGATGAGGTGCTGCGGGACGTCAGCGAAGCCCTGGGACTGTAGGTCCAGCTACAGCTGGACCTCGATGATGCCGTCAACGATCCGCGTGCGGAAGGTCGCCAGGCCCAGGCCCGGGGTGCTGAAGCATTCACCGGTTTCCAGGTCGTAGACCTCTTTGTGCAGGGGCGAGGCGATGGTGGGACGGGTGCCCTTCGAGCCCAGGATGCCCCGGGCCATGACGTGCGCTCCGGTCGCCGGGTCCTCGTGGGACACCGCGAAAACCTGGGCGGCGCCCGTACGGAACAGGGCAACCTGGCGTCCAGCGATCAGGGCGGCTTCACCCCAGGCCGGTTCCAGGTCGTCCACGGCGCAGACGCTGTGCCAGCCGGATGCGGCCTCGTCCAGGCCGGCTTCAAGTGCCCCAAGTTCCAGTGTTGCCGTCATGTCCGGCCCCTCTCCCTGTGCGTATAGTCCTTCTCCATGGCCCCTTCTGCGGCCGTGTTCCACGCTAGGCTCCGGGTGTTTCAAAGGCATGCAGCCAATGTGTCCAGCGGGTAAAAGACACCTCACGTCCCCGGAAATGCGTTCGTGATGCAGAAGTTAAGTTGACGAAACAATCGGGAAACTGAAGCGAAACTGCGGCTTCCTAGTCTGGATGGACAGCTCGTCAGAGAAGGCTGCAGGGAAAACTGCCTGCGGCCCATGCGAAAGGCCCATCAGTGACCGAACAGACTTCCCGTACAGAGACTCCGCGCCGCATCGTCGTCGCCGGTGGCGGCCCGGCAGCCCACCGCTTTGCCGACGCGATGCACGCCCGTGGCCTCGATGGCTGGCATGTCACGGTGCTCACCGAAGAGGTCCACCTTCCCTATGACCGGGTCGCATTGTCCAAGGCCCTCACTGACAAGGACGTTGACCTGACCCTTGGCACGGCCTCCATGTGGGACCACCCGTCCCTGGAACTGAAAACCGGCGAGCGGGTCATTAAGATCAACGCCGAGGCCAAGAGCGTGGAAACGGCTGCCGGCAACGTCTTCGACTATGACGAACTGGTGGTGGCCACCGGTTCCAATGCCGCCCGCCTTCCCATCCCCGGCGCTGACAAGACGCACGTCTACCGGACCCTGGAGGATGTCTGGGCCATCAACAAGGCCATCGCGGAACTGCGCGAAAAGCTGGGCCGCAAGGTCAACGCCGTCACCATCGGCGGCGGGCTGCTCGGGCTCGAATCGGCCGCCGGCACCGAACAGCTGGGCGCCAACCCGATCGTCATCGACGGGTCGCAGTGGCTGATGGCCACCCAGCTTGACGAAGGCGCAGGCCAGGCGATGGGCCGCCTCATCAAGGCCAAGGGCTTTGAAGTCCACGGCGGCGTCTTCCCGTCCGAGGTTATTTCCGACGACGACGGCCAGGTCACCGGA
Organism: Pseudarthrobacter phenanthrenivorans Sphe3; assembly: GCF_000189535.1. Lineage (NCBI taxonomy): Bacteria > Bacillati > Actinomycetota > Actinomycetes > Micrococcales > Micrococcaceae > Pseudarthrobacter > Pseudarthrobacter phenanthrenivorans. Next base: position 1,339,429 of record NC_015145.1, on the reverse strand, counting down.
GTCCTCATGGCTGACGGCCGGGTCATCGACGCGGACATCGTGATCGTGGCCATCGGCGTCCGGCCGCGGGACGAGCTTTTCCGCGCCGCCGAAGGCGAAGAGCAGGTGTTCAGCCTGGGCCAGCGCGGCGGCGTGGTCATCAATGACTTCTGCGCCACCGAGGTACCCGGAATCTGGGCCATCGGCGAGGTAGCCAACTTCGGCGGCATGTGCCTTGGCCTGGTGGCCCCCGCCAACACCATGGCCGAAATCGTCGCGGACCGGCTTCACGGCGGCGACGCCACCTTCCCCGGCTTCGACACCGCCACCAAGCTGAAGCTCTCCGGCGTGGACGTTGCCAGCTTTGGGGACGCCTTCGCCAAGACCGAGCACGCGCTCGAGATCGTCTACGCAGACCCGGCCCGCGGCGTGTACCAGAAGATCGTCACCACGGACGACGCCAAGACCCTCCTGGGCGGCATCTTCGTCGGCGACGCCTCACCGTACATGAGCCTGCGCCCCCTGCTGGGCCGGGAACTCCCCGCCGAGCCCGGCGCGTTCCTCAGCGCCGCCGGCGGCGGCGAGGCCCCCGAGACCGAACTGCCCGACGACGCCACCCTCTGCTCCTGCAACAACGTCACAGCCGGGACCATCCGGGACACCATCAACGGCTGCGGCGCCTGCGAAGGCAACGCACCCGTCCAGGAACTCGGCGAGCTCAAGGGCTGCACCCGTGCCGGTACCCAGTGTGGTTCCTGCGTCCCCATGCTGAAGAAGCTGCTGGAAACCGAACTGACCAAGTCCGGCGTCGAGGTCTCCAAGGCCCTCTGCGAACACATCGAACTGTCCCGCCAGGAACTGTTCGACGCCATCCGCGTCCTGGAACTGACCTCCTTCGAGGAGATCATGGCCAAGTACGGCACCGGCGCCGGCTGCGACATCTGCAAGCCAACCATCGCCAACATCCTGGCCAGCCAGAACAGCGCCTACGTTCTGGACGCCGGCCGCGGCACCCTGCAGGACACCAACGACCGTGCCCTGGCCAACATGCAGAAGGACGGCACCTACTCGGTTGTCCCGCGCATTGCCGGCGGCGAAATCACTCCCAAGAAGCTCGGCGTGATCGCCGCCGTCGCCGAAAAGTACAACCTGTACACCAAGATCACCGGCGGGCAGCGGATCGACATGTTCGGCGCCCGGCTGGAGCAACTGCCGGAAATCTGGAAGGAACTGGTGGACGCCGGCTTCGAATCCGGCCAGGCCTACGGCAAGAGCCTGCGCACCGTGAAGTCGTGCGTGGGTTCCACCTGGTGCCGGTTCGGCGTCCAGGATTCGGTAGCCATGGCCATCCAGCTGGAACTGCGTTACCGCGGCCTCCGCAGCCCGCACAAGCTCAAGATGGGCGTCTCCGGCTGTGCCCGCGAATGCGCCGAGGCCCGGGGCAAGGACGTGGGCGTCATCGCCACCGCCGACGGCTGGAACCTGTACGTCGGCGGCAACGGCGGCGCCACCCCGGCCCACGCCCAGCTGCTGGCCAAGGACCTCGACGACGAAACGCTGATCAAGTACATCGACCGCTACTTCATGTACTACATCCGCACCGCGGACCGGCTCCAGCGCACCGCACGCTGGCAGGAAGAGCTCGACGGCGGCATCAAGCACGTCGAGGACGTCGTCGTGAAGGACACCCTGGGCATCGCCGCGGACCTCGAAGCTGCCATGGCCAAGCACGTGGACACCTACATCGACGAATGGGCAGACACCCTGAAGGACCCCGAGCGCCTTCGCCGGTTCCGCTCCTTCGTCAACGCCCCTGACCAGAAGGACGATTCCATCACCTTCGTCCCCGACGAGCGCGGCCAGATGCGCCCTGCCACGCCCGAGGAGAAGGGCAAGGTCCTCATCGGCGCCTCCATCCCCGTACGCACCGGCAACGAGAGCGAGGTATAGGCATGCAGCTCAGCATTGACCTGACCGGCCGGGAAGTCCTGGTCACCGGCTCGGACCACGCTGCCCGCCAGGCGGTCCGCCGCTACGAAGCCGCGGGCGCCGTCGTCTCCCGCCTGAGCAGCCCCCAGGGGGCAGGACATGACGGACCGCTGCCCGAACGCCCGTTCCTGGTGGCCGCGGTGGACGACGGACAGCCCGGCTGGGAGAACCTCCTGGACCGGTGCCGCGCAGCCGGCATTCCCGTTGCCGCCGAACCCGCCGCGGGTGCTCCCGGCCAGGTGACCCTGGTGGGCGGCGGCCCCGGCACCACCGAACTCCTCACCATCGCCGCCATCAAGGCCCTTCGCGACGCCGACGTGGTGTTCTACGACCGGCTGGCGCCGTACCAGGAGCTCCCTTCCCTGACCTCGGCCGAGCTTGTGGACGTTGGCAAGAAGCCGGGCCACCACAAGGTCAGCCAGTGCGACATTGAAAAGCTCATGGTGGAAAGCGCATTGGCCGGCAACAACGTGGTCCGGCTCAAGGGCGGAGACCCCTACGTCTTCGGCCGGGGCGGCGAGGAAGTTGCAGCCTGTGTGGCAGCCGGCGTCAAAGTCCGCGTCATCTCCGGGGTCACCAGCGCCATCTCGGTTCCGGCCGCCGCAGGAATCCCGGTCACGCACCGGGAAGTCAGCCACATGTTCACCGTGGTTTCCGGGCACGCCCCACTGACCGAGAAGGAGCACCAGCACCTTGCCGGGCTGGGCGGCACGATCGTTGTGCTGATGGGCATCGGCACGTTGCACCAGCTCGCCGCAGGACTGCGCCGGGCCGGGATGCGGCCCGACATGCCCATGGCAGTCGTGGAGCGCGGATACCGGCCCGGACAGCGCACCACCATTGCCGACCTGGGCACCATCGCCTCGGCGGCTGCCGGCTGCAGCAACCCTGCCGTACTGGTCATCGGCGAGGTGGTTCGGGTGGCTGAGGCCAACCGCGGTCATGCCGAGGCCGCCGCCGACCTGGACCGGCTGGCGGCCTCGCTGCTGGGTTCGTGAAAGGATTGACCCCCATGACTGCACTTGCCCCTGCCGACGCTCCGCGGGTTGAAGAAGTACCGGACACTGCCGAATCGCCCTTGGAGGGTTTCCGCATCGGCGTCACCTCCGACCGCCGCTCCAGCGACCTCATCGAGGCCCTGGAACGGCGTGGAGCCGAGGTACTGCACGCCCCCGCGCTGAAGATCGCCCCCGTGCAGGAGGACATGCGGCTCATCGAGGATACGAGGGCCATCATCGAGGCCAGGCCGGACCTCTGCATCGCCACCACCGCCTACGGAATGCGCCGCTGGTGCGAGGCCGCGGATTCCTTCGGCATCGGTGAGCAGCTGCTGGAGGTCCTGGGCAATTGCCGGATGTTTGTCCGGGGACCCAAAGCCCGCGGCGCCGTGCGCGCGGCCGGCCTTGCCGACGTCGGAATCAGCAGCGACGAGACCACCGCAACACTGGTGGACATGCTGCTGGCCGAGGGCGTCCGGGGCAAGACAGTGGCCGTGCAGCTGCACGGCTACACCGACGTCAGGCAGCTTGAGCGCCTCCGCATGTCCGGGGCCACCGTGCTCACGGTCACCCCCTACCGCTGGGTCAAGCCTGACGGCGAGGACAAGCTCCCCCGCCTCATCGAAGCCGTGTGCAGCGGAAACCTTGACGTCCTCACCTTCACCAGTGCCCCCGCCGTCGACGCCCTCTGGAGCACCGCGCACGAGATGGGCGTCTACAAGCAGCTGATAGACACCCTCAAGACCAGCGTCACCACCGCCGTGGTGGGACCTGTCACGGCCCAGCCCCTCCTGGACGCGGGGGTGACGCCGCTCATCCCGGAACGCTTCCGCATGGGCGCATTGATCAGGCTGGTGTGCGAGCACCTTGCCCTGAACCACGTCCGGCGGCTGGATACCAGGTCAGGCAATATCGAGCTCCGCGGCCGCAGCCTGCGCATCGACGGCCAGCCCGTGGAACTGGCACCCGCCCCGCTGCTGCTGCTCCGCGCGCTCCTCGGCGCCGGCGGGGCGGTCCTGTCCCGCGAATCGCTGTCCGACCTGCTGGAACTCCGCGGCTCCGTCCACGCACTGGACATGACCGTCAGCCGGCTGCGGTCCTCTCTCCCGGACGGACGGCTGGTGGAGACAGTGGTGAAGCGCGGCTACCGGATCCGCGTGTGACCCACGGCATTACTGGCTGGTAAACATTGGCGAACGCCCTGCGTTCAACCTGCAACGGGCGGGAAACACCCCGGAAAAAGTGGGAGCCTACGCTGGGTTCCATCATGAAGTTCCGGCCGCTTTCCGGCCGCCAGCGAAAGGGCCAGCACATGTCCGCTCCGGCACCCTCCACGTCCACCACTTCCGGCACCCGCATCGTCATTGCCGGAGCCGGTCCTGCCGCGCAGGCACTTGTCAGCCAGCTGGACCGGGCCCGGTTCACCGGCAGCATCACCGTGCTGAGCAACCGGGACGACACCCCGGAGGCGCTGCTGGAGCTGGCGATGCTCCCCCAGGTCTCCGTCCGGTTCGGCCAGCCGGCAAGCCACATCGACGCCGCCAACCGGACCGTTGCCACGGCGGACGGCATGGAATTCGCCTACGACCAGCTGGTCATTGCCACCGGCTCGGCGCCGGTTGCCGCTCCGGTGAAAGGAGCGGCCCAGTGCCTGAGCTACTCCACCATCGACGACGCCGCCCGCATCGGCGAAGCCGTCAGTGCGGTGGCCCGGGAACTGGGCCGGCGTCCGCTGGGAATCCTGGTGGGCACGGGGGCCGCAGCGGGCCAGGCTGAAGCGGTCCTGCGCGCCCGGGGGGTACGGCCCATCCGCACCACAGCCCGCCCGGCCGCCGTCGTGCCCTCACTCTCCGCCGGCGCACCCGCCGCGTCCGCCGTCATATTCGAGGACGGCAGCAGCATGAACGGCGACCTTGTGGTCCTGGCGGAGGAGCGGGTCTCCCGGGACGGCCTCGCCGCAAGCGCCGGCCTGCGGACCGCTGCCAACGGAGGGATCGTCATCAGCGACGACTTCCGCACATCGGTTCCGGGGATCTGGGCCATCGGTGATGCTGCGGCGTTCGACGGCGTCCGGCTGGGCCTGCTGGTTGCCGCGGCTTCCGCTGCGGGCGCCTGCGCCACCCAACTGCTGACGGCTGCCTGAACAGCAACGCGGGGTCACGCCCGGCCCAATGATCCCCTCGGACAGGGCCGAAAGTGACCTCGCGTTGCCGTTAGTCCGGGTGGGTTTTGGTAGCCATGGCGTGTGGCAAGATGGTTCCGGAAACGCGCGGGCGTCACAAGCGCACCGGCCCCCCGGCCCCTGGAGAGGACCATCATGAGCAACGAAGCCACCCCTTCCGTTCAGGCAGATGCCGCCGGCACCGCCGGTTCCGGCAGCATCGCATCCTTCATCGACCACACCCTGCTGAAGCCGGAGGCCGGTGAGGCGGACGTCCTGAAGGTCTGTGCCGAAGCGGCGGAGTACGGCTTCAAGTCGGTCTGCGTCAACCCGATCTGGGTCAAGACGGTGAAGAACGCCCTCAAGGGCTCCGGCGTCCTCACCTGCTCCGTGGTGGGGTTCCCCCTTGGCGCCACGCCCACGGACGTCAAGACGTTCGAGGCCCGTGGTGCCGTGCTGGACGGGGCCGACGAGGTGGACATGGTGATCAATATTGCCGCCGCCAGGGCCGGGGATAAAGGCGCGCTCATCGACGACATCACCCCGGTGGCCGAGGCAGTACACGCGGGCGGGGCCATCCTGAAGGTGATCATCGAAACCGGCCTGCTCTCGGACAGCCAGAAAGTCCTGGCCTGCGAGGCAGCCGTGGCGGCGGGCGCGGACTTCGTGAAGACATCAACGGGGTTCAACGGCGGCGGCGCAACCGTCGAGGACATTGCCCTGATGCGTAAGACAGTCGGCCCGGGCCTGGGCGTCAAGGCCTCCGGCGGGGTGCGTTCCCTCGAGGACGCGCAGGCTATGATTGCAGCAGGTGCAACACGTATTGGTGCCAGCTCCGGGATCGCAATCGTCAAGGGTGAACAGGGTTCATCCGCCTACTGACGGCAACCGGACGCCGCCACAGATTGAGCCCCGCGGGGCGAGGAGGAAACGAATGTCGAGCAAGATTAGCGGGTCCAGCGAAGGCTCAACGTCCCACGAAGGGTTTGTGCAGACCCCGCAGAACGAGAACAAGCTCGGAACGAGCATCGTTCTTTTCGCTGTCATGATCGCGCTGTTCTTCGGAGCCATCTACTCGCTGTCCTTCCTCACCCTGGACAACCCCTGGCCGATGGCGGTGTGCCTGGGGCTGTTCGCCCTTGCGTTCTGGATCCCGCAGAGCATCCTCGGACGCTCCGACTCCGCAGGCGAACACTAAGCCACCCCAACCAGGTAGCGCTAAGTGTCGTTTTGACGCTCCAAAACGACACTTCCTGCTACCCACTTGGGTATCACGGAACCCCTGGACACTGTCCGGGGGTTCCGTCATTTGTCCGGCCAGAACGTAAGGGCTACAGCCAGAGCCTGGCCCAGGCCAGTGCGGCCTCTGCCGCACGCCCCCAGTGGCTGTGGCCGATGGACCAGGCAGCCACGCACATGCCCACCATGGCGTAGGCGCTGACGGGGATCAGCACAAGCCACTCGCGTTTCGAACCGGCACGGCCCAGCAGCGGCAGGGACAAGGCGCCGTTGGGCCGCCAGACCTGGCGCAGCAGCGGCATCCGCCGCAGGGCCTTGGGCGGCCGCACCACCAACGGCCACAGCAGGGGCACGCCGCCCGTGGTGATGAGGTCCCCCACGATATGGACCACCACGCCGGTCAGCATGGAAACCGGAAGCCAGGTCCACTGGTCCGGCGCGAACCAGGTGACCAGCCCCGCCATGGTCAGCGCAAAGAGCCAGTTGCTGATGAACCCTGCCTTGGGAAACAGTTTCAGGGCCTTGGCCGCGATGTTGATCATGAACATGCACAACAGTCCCGCGCCTACGGACAGCAGCCCCCACTCGGTCTGCAGCTGGACCTGCCCGGCCAGCGTGGCCAACAGCACGAAGAAAGCCGCCCCGAGGACCGAGTGCGTGCCCTGGCGGTGCCCGCCGCTGGCGTTCTCGATCCCGACGGCGATCACGTTGGACAGCGGCGGCAAGGAGTTCGCCACCGTACTGTGCCGGTGGTCCCAGTCGCACACCAGGGCCGTTCCCGCCGTCGCCATCCCGCCGATCAGGATCCCGGTGGCATCCAGCGGGTACCAGCCGAGCGTATACGGGCCCGTTGAGGCAATAGCTACCCACGCCGCGGCTCCCGACGCGGCGTGGTGTCCTCCCATCAAGTGCTAGCTCACCGCCAATGGCGCGTCCGAGAAAATGTTCCGGATGACGCCGTTGGCCCACTCCAGGATTTCCGCGTCCTGCAGGTCCCGCCCGCCGATCCTTGCCGTCTTCGGCTTGGGAATCAGCACTGCGTCGAGGGCAGGCTTGGACTGGGAACCAGGGTACATCCGCGTCAGCCGCATGATCTTGGACTCCGGCAGCTGGGCGGGCGAGAACTTGATGAAGTTGCCCTGCAGCGCTACGTCGGACAGGCCGGCTTCCCGAGCCCCCACCCGGAAGCGCGCCACGTCCACCAGGTTGCGGGCGGGCAGCGGCGGCTCGCCGTAGCGGTCCACCAGCTCGGCCAGCACCTCGTCGATGGCCTCGTTGGTAAGGGCGGAGGCGAGCTTCCGGTAGGCCTCCAGCCGCAGCCGCTCCCCCGGCACGTAGTCATGCGGCAGGTGCGCATTGACCGGCAGCTCGATCTTCATCTCGGCGGCCTTCTCCTCGGCCTCACCACGGTAGTCAGCAACTGCCTCGCCCACCAGCCGGATGTACAAATCGAAGCCCACACCCTGGATGTGCCCTGACTGCTCGCCCCCGAGCAGGTTGCCGGCACCCCTGATCTCCAGGTCCTTCATGGCCAGCTGCATGCCGGCACCGAGCTCATTGTGGGTGGCCACGGCCTTGAGCCGCTCCAGCGCCACCTCGCCCAGCGGTTTTTCCGACGGGTACAGGAAGTAGGCGTAGGCGCGTTCCCGGCCGCGGCCCACGCGTCCGCGGAGCTGGTGCAGCTGGGACAGGCCGTATTTGTCCGCACCGTCCACGATCAGGGTGTTCGCGTTGGAGATGTCCAGTCCGGTTTCGATGATGGTGGTGCACACCAGCACGTCAAAGCGCTTCTCCCAGAAGTCCACGATGATCTGCTCCAGGCGGCTCTCGGACATTTTGCCGTGCGCCACCTCCACCCGTGCCTCGGGCACCAGCTCGCGGATCTTGGCGGCCGTGCGTTCGATGGTGGACACGCGGTTGTGGACGAAGAAGACCTGCCCTTCGCGCATGAGCTCGCGGCGGATCGCGGCTGAGGTCTGCTTATCCGTGTACGGGCCCACGTAGGTCAGGACCGGGTGGCGTTCTTCCGGCGGCGTGGCCAGGGTGGAGGTTTCCCGGATTCCGGTCAGGGACATCTCCAGGGTGCGCGGAATGGGCGTGGCGCTCATGGCGAGGACGTCCACGTTGGTGCGCATTTTCTTCAAGGCTTCCTTGTGCTCCACCCCGAAGCGCTGCTCCTCGTCCACGATGACCAGGCCCAGGTCCTTGAACTCGAAGTCCTTGGACAGCAGGCGGTGGGTGCCGATCACCACGTCCACGGTGCCGTTCTTGACGCCCTCCGCCGTTTCCTTCGCCTCCTTGGACGCCTGGAACCGGGAGAGCGGCTTCACGCGCAGCGGGAAGCCGGAGAACCGCTCGGTGAACGTTTCGTAGTGCTGCTGTGCGAGCAGGGTGGTGGGCACCAGCACAGCCACCTGCTTGCCGTCCTGGACCGCCTTGAACGCCGCCCGCACCGCGATCTCGGTCTTGCCGTAGCCCACGTCGCCGGAAACCAGGCGGTCCATGGGGATTTCCCGCTCCATGTCGGCTTTGACCTCGTTGATGGTGGTCAGCTGGTCCGGCGTCTCCACGTACGGGAAGGCCTCCTCCAGTTCCCGCTGCCAGGGCGTGTCCGGCCCAAAGGCATGCCCCCGGGACGCCATCCGGGCCGAGTAGAGGCGGATCAGCTCGCCGGCGATCTCCTTGACGGCCTTGCGTGCCTTGGACTTGGTACTGGCCCAGTCCGCACCGCCCATCTTGCTCAGCACAGGGGTATCCCCGCCGACGTAGCGGGTCACCTGGTCCAGCTGGTCCGTGGGGACGAACAGCCTGTCCCCCGGGGCGCCCCGCTTGGACGGCGCGTACTCCAGGACGAGGTATTCACGCACGCCGTCACCGCCGCCGGCTACCTTGCGCTGGATCAGCTCCACGAACTTTCCAATGCCGTGCTGCTCGTGGACCACATGGTCGCCCGCCACGAGCTGCAGCGGGTCCACCGCGTTGCGCCGCTTGGAGGGCATGCGGCGCATGTCCTTGGTGGACCCGGCGGACGTCCTGCCCAGCAGGTCGGCTTCGGTGAGCAGGCCCAGTTTGAGCCCGTCCAGGACAAAACCGCGTCCGACGACGGCGGTGGTCACCTCGATGATCCCCGCCTGGGGCTCGTGGTCCAGGCTGTCCACGCGGGCACACGGGATGTCGTTTTCGTGAAACAGCTCCGCCAGGCGCTGGGCCGGCCCGGGACCTTCGGTGGCGACGACGATCCGCCATTGGTCCCGCACATGGGATCCAATGAAGTCCATCATTTCCGCCACGTCACCCTGGTAGCCCCGTGGTTCGCGGGCGTGCAGGTTCAGGACGTCGATGTCCGGCAGCAGTTCCTCGTCCTGGGCAAGGGAGGTGATGGACCACCAGGACACGCCATGCTCCAGCGAGGAGGTCCGGGTCTCCGTCAGGGAGCGGAAGCTGGCGGAGTGGAGGGCGGCAGTTGCCTGCGAGCTCAGGTCGAGCGGGGCCGCACCGCCGTCGGAAGCTGTGGACCAGGCCGCCTCAAGGAACTCCTCGTTGGTGGCCGCGAGATCGTGGGCCCGGGTGCGGACTTTCTCCGGCTCGATAATGACGGAAATAGACCCGGCAGGAAGCTGTTCCACGAACGGGACCATGGAGTCCACCAGCACCGGTGCCAGGGATTCCATGCCCTCCACGGCGATGCCGCCGGCGATTTTCTCCAGCATGTCAGCCGCGGCCGGAAGTTGGGACTTGAGCGTGGCGGCGCGGGACATCACGGACGGGGTGATGAGGATCTCGCGGCACGGCGGGGCATGCAGTTCGGTGGGATGGTGAAGGCCGGGCGAGGACAGCGAGCGCTGGTCTGCTACCGCGAACCAGCGCATCTGGTCCACCTCATCGCCGAAGAACTCGACCCGGATGGGGTGGTCCTCCGTAGGCGGGAAGACGTCGATGATGCCGCCGCGGACTGCGAACTCGCCGCGGTGGGTCACCATGTCCACCCGGGCGTATGCGGCGTCGGCCAAGCTACGGACCACGTCGCCGAAAGGTTTCTCCTGACCCACTTTCAGGGTGACCGGGACCAGCTCGCCCAGGCCGGCCACCACCGGCTGGACCACGGCGCGGACGGGAGCCACCACCACACGGAGGGGACCCGCCGCGGAGCTTTCCGGGTGCGCCAGCCGGCGCAGCACCGACAGGCGGCGGCCCACGGTATCCGAACGGGGCGAGAGGCGCTCGTGCGGCAGGGTCTCCCAACTGGGAAACTCCGCAACGCAGTCGGCGGGAAGGTAGGCGCGCAATGCCGCGGCCAGGTCCTCAGCCTCGCGTCCCGTGGCGGTGACGGCCAGCACGACGCCGGACCCTCCGCCGTCGGGCCCTTCCCCTGCGGAGGCAGCGGCTATCCCGTCCGCCATTTCGGCGAGGAGTACCGCGCGCAGCCCGGCGGGTGCGCTGATCTGGTAGTCCTGGCCCCGGACCGCGAACCCGCGGGCAGCCTCTGCGCGCACGCGCGCGAAGGTCTGGTCTGCGGCGAGTGCACGGCGCAGACCGTCCAGCGACGGGCCGTGGTGGGACGGGCCGGGAAGGCTCATGGCAGAAGCTCCTGTGGTTTCAGCGGAAAGCAGGCAACGCGAAAACCCGAAATTCGCTGCGAATCCCGGGTAAACCCAGCCTACCGCGCAGCACGGACAACGCGGGCCGGGACGGGGCTAGTGTGGGTGAAGGGCAGGCAGGTAGGCCGTGGCCGGGGAATGTTCTCCCCGTTTCCGGCCGTCCCCGCAGCCCGCCGCTCCGAACCGCTAAGGACGAACAGGAGTCCCGCATGACCGGAATCAATGCCCAGCGTTCACCCCAAACAGTCCTTGTCACCGGAGCCACCGGCTATATCGGCGGCCGCCTGGTGCCCAGGCTCCTGGAGGCCGGCCACACGGTCAAGGTCCTGGTGCGGTCCCCAGGCAAGATCGCCGGCGTGCCGTGGCGGGACCAGGTGGAGGTAGTGGAAAGCAGCCTCGACGACGGCGATGCCCTCCAAAAGGCGCTGGCCGGCGTCGACGTTTTCTACTACCTGGTGCATTCCATGGCAGCCGGGACGGGGTTCGAGGCGAAGGAAAAAGCCATGGCGCAGACCGCTGCGGAGGCAGCAGCGGCGGCGGGCGTGGCCAGAATCATTTATCTGGGCGGCCTGCACCCCTAGAACGTTGAGCTCTCCACCCACATGCGATCACGGGAGGCCGTGGGCAAGGTCTTCCTTGACGGTCCGGTGGACGCGGTCGTCTTCCAGGCAGGCGTGGTCATCGGTTCCGGTTCGGCCTCCTTCGAAATGATCCGCCACCTCTCCGAGACGCTGCCGCTGATGCCCGCGCCCAGCTGGGTACGGAACAGGATCGAGGCCATCGCAGTGCGGGACGTCCTGTACTACCTGGTCTCGGCAGCCTCGCTGGAAGGCAGCATCAACCGGACCTTCGACATCGGCTCGCGGCAGGTGCTCACCTACGCAGGGATGATGAAGGAATACGCCGCGGAAGCGGGCCTCCCGTACCGGGTGGTCCTGGCGCTGCCCGTGCCGGCGCCAAAGCTCGCAGGCCTGTGGGTGGCACTGACAACACCCATCCCGCTCTCCATGGCGGTGCCGCTGGTCCAGTCCCTGCAGCACGACGCCGTGTCCAACGAACATGACATTGACCAGTACATCCCACTGCCCGACGGCGGCCTCACCGACTACCGCACGGCCGTCGCCCTGGCTTTGGGTAAGGAACGTGACGGCCAGGTGGAGACCACGTGGGCCAACGCCGGTGTTGACTCCGACCCGCTGCCCAGCGACCCAGACTGGGCGGGCCACAAGGTGTACATCGACGAGCGCACTTTCCACGGGGACGTTGACCCTGCCCATGTCTGGACCGTGATCGAGGGAATCGGCGGCCGGAACGGCTGGTACTCCCTTCCGCTGGCGTGGCAGGTGCGCGGCTGGCTGGACAAGCTGACCGGCGGCGCCGGACTCCTGCGGGGGCGCCGGCACCCGCACACCCTGGCTGCCGGTGAAGTGGTGGACTGGTGGCGGGTGGAACGGATCGACCGGGGGAAGCTGCTGCGGCTCCGGGCAGAAATGCGGGCGCCCGGACGCGCCTGGCTGGAACTGTCCGTGGAACCCGACGGCAGCGGCAGCCGTTACCGGCAGCGGGCCATCTTTTTCCCCAAGGGCCTGAGCGGGCGGCTGTACTGGCTGGCCGTCCTCCCGTTCCACAGCCTGATCTTTCCGGCCATGGCCCGGAACATCACCAGCGCTGCCCGGAAGCTGGTCGATGCGGAGCCCGCCCCGATCACCCCGTAGGATGTTTGAGGCCTAATCCGTTCCCCACGTCCCAGGAGGACACATGGCGCTGAGCGCAACTACCACCCTTCCCCATTCCGTCAGCAGCGTTGCCGCTGTGCTGGTGAACGAGGACTTCCAGCGCCACGTCAGCCAGCTGGTGGGCGGCTCCCTGGAGTCCTTCACGGTTGACGGCGACGTTGCCGGTGCCTTCAGCGCAACGTCCGTCCGGACCCTGCCCACCACGCGCCTCCCGGAAATCGCCCGGAAATTCGTGGGCGAGCACTTGAAGGTGACCCAGGTGGAAAGCTGGGACGCACCCGCCGCCGACGGCTCCCGCCAGAGCAACATCTCCCTCAAGATCGCCGGCGCTCCCGTAGACGTCACCGCTGTCCAGCGGCTGGTGGCAGAGGCTGCAGGAACCCGCGTTGAGCTCGAAGGCGAGGTCAAGTCCTCCGTGCCGTTCCTGGGCGGCAAGATCGCGGATGCCGCTGAGCCGATGGTCGCCAAAGCCCTGAACCTGCAGGCGCAGCAGGCCCAGGCCTGGCTGGAAAGCCACTAGTCCGTGGAACTGCCCCTCTTCGCCGCCCTGGTCCTGGTCGTCGCCGGCGTGTGGTCCCTGGTGGTCTGGCCGCAGTTCCTGCGCAGGGTCATGAAGGACCCGCGTGCCCGTGACTCGGCCGGCAAAGCGACCAAATTCCTCACCGTCCATGTGGTGCTCGTAAGCATCTCCATGGTGCTGGGCGCGGCCACGGCCGTCATTGGCGTGATGGGGCTGGTTGGCTAGCTCTGAGGCAGCTCCAAAATGTGGCAGCTCCATAATTGCGCGAAAGGCCCTCCTCCCATCGGGACGAGGGCCTTTCGCTTCTAACCGTAGTGACCAGGGAAGCCCTGGAAGCTACGCCGCCTGGTTAAGTGCGTCCTCTGCGGCCACCCAGGAAATCATGGCGCACTTCACGCGTGCCGCGTACCGGGCCACACCCTCGAACGCGGCAGCATCGCCCAAAAGTTCGGGATCTGCGTGGATCTTGCCCCGGGAACGGAGGACTTCGCGAAAACTGTCGATGGCCTGGTGCAGCTCATCAACCGTCATTCCTTCTGCCAGTTCACTCAGCACGGAAGCCGACGCCATGGAGATGGAGCAGCCTGCCCCGTCCCAGGACACCTGCGCCACTTTCCCGTTTTCCACGGCAAGCCGCAGCGTCACCTCGTCCCCGCACACGGGGTTGAGCTGGTGCGACTGGCCGGTGGACGCGCCGGCCGGGGGCTCCGTTGCGGCGAGCCCACTGCCGTGCCGGGCCTTTGAATGGTCCAGGATGATCTGCTGGTACAGGCTGTCAAGACTCATGGTGTTACCTTCGGTCGTCTTCGTGCTAGGCGCGGAAATAGGCCCGCACGCCGGCCACGGCATCCAGGAATTGGTCGACGTCGTTCGTCGTGTTGTAGAGGTAGGCGCTGGCCCGGCTGGTGGCGGTGAGGCCGAGCCGGCGGTGCAGCGGCTGGGCGCAGTGGTGGCCAACACGCACGGCAATTCCGCGCGAGTCGAGGAACTGTCCGACGTCATGCGCGTGCACCCCTTCGACGTCGAACGCGGCAAGCCCGATGCGTTCCTCCCCCGCCGCGGGGCCAAGGACGCGGATGCCGGGGATGGCCTCAAGGCCGGCCACCATGCGCTGCCCAAGCGCGGTTTCCCACTGATGGATCCGGTCTAGCCCGGTCTCCGTAAGGTAGTTCACAGCTGCGGCAAGGGCTACCGCTTGGGAAATCCGCTGGGTTCCCGCTTCGAAGCGCTGGGGTGCAGGCAGATATTCCGCGCGTTCCATGGTGACGGTGGTGATCATCGAACCGCCGGTCAGGAAGGGCGGGAGGACATCCAGGATCTCCTGCTTGCCGTACAGCACCCCGATTCCGGTGGGGGCGAGCATCTTGTGGCCGGAGAAAACGGCGAAGTCAACGTCCAACTCCTTGACGTCCAGCGGCAGGTGTGGGGCGGACTGGCAGGCGTCCAAAACCACCATGGCGCCCGACCGCCGCGCCAGGCCTACCAGGTCGGCGACGGGGTTGATGGTGCCCAGGACGTTCGAGGCGTGGGTGAACGCGACCAACCGGGTCCTGCTGCCGATGATCTCCCCGGCGGCGTCCATCCGGAGGCGTCCGGCGTCGTCGACGGGGATATGGCGCAGTGTTGCCCCTGTCCGGAAGGCCAATTCCTGCCAGGGGATGAGATTGGCGTGGTGTTCCATCTCGGTGACCACGATTTCGTCACCCGGGTTCAGTGCAAGCTCCCTAAGCCGGGCATCGCCCCTGCCCTGGGCAGCCCAGAGCCCAGCGCTGGACAGCGCGTAGGCCAGGAGGTTGATCCCTTCCGTGGCGTTGGACGTCCAGATGGTCTCGGAATAGTCCGCGCCGACGAAGTCCGCAACCGTTTGGCGTGCGTCCTCGAAGGCTTCCGTGGCCTCCACGGCAAGGTGGTGTGCACCCCGGTGCACCGCTGCGTTGCGCTGTTCGTAGAATTCCTGCTCGGCTTCGATCACGCTCAGCGGGTTTTGGGAGGTCGCCCCCGAGTCCAGGTACACCAGCGGCTGGCCGTTGACCTCCTGGTTCAGGGCCGGGAAGTCGTTGCGGATGCGGAGGACCTCGGCGTCGTCCATGGCCGGCAAAGCGCGTTCCAGCGTGGCAGGCGTGGTTACTACGGCCAAGATGTACTCCTTGAGATGCCAACAAATGACACTCAATTGTCCCACAGCACGGCTGTGGCGGCCGCCCTGGAGGGGCAGCCGCCACAGCCGCTCCGGGCTTCAGCCCGCGGAGCGGAGGGCCGGCGACGGCTGGGGGGAGAGTCTCGGTCTCAGAAGACTCTGACGTCGCCGGCCCCGTCTTACCCGGTCCCTTGGACCGGAAACTTGCGAGGCCTTGTACTGCTGGGGCCGTGCATTGCGGCTGTTTTCCTGCCGCTTGCTTCGACTCCTTAAGTAAATCCTGCTCAGCGCTGGGGTACACGAGTAGGCAGTACTCTATTTCGGCGACCGGGGACTACCGGGATGGGCGGGTGATACCCGGGAGTGTTGTACCGGAAGGGCGGGCAGGAAGCTCCGGGCTCCGCTCCAAGGGGCACGCCAAAGGCCGGCCGCAGCCGCGGACGGCAACAGCTTGTTGGGCCTGCTCTGTGGAGGTTCGGACTATTTGGGAAGTGCGGAGTCCAGCTCATCCCGGCTGCGGACGCCGAGTTTGACGTACGTACGGTACAGGTGGCCCTCGACTGTCCGGACAGAGACCATGAGCCGTTGTGCGATCTCGCGGTCAGTGAGGCCCTGCACAGCAAGCTCCACGATGTCCTGTTCACGGCGGGTGAGGTGGACAGCGGGAGCTGCGGCGATGAAGCGGCCCTCCCGGAAGCGTTCACCCAGTTCATGGTCGCACTTCTCGCGCTGGGCAACGGCCTGCCTGGACCGGCGTCGCTCCCCTGCGTGCTCAAGCACTGTGCTGGCCCGGGCGTAGGCCTCGCGGGCGAGGTTGACGAAGCCGGATTCCTCCAGCGCGGCCGCCGTGTCCATCAGGGTATCGCCGTCTGCGGCCTCCCAATCGACGGACAGCTTCAGCATCGCCGCAGCCCAACGACCCTCCACGCCCTTGGCTGTGCTTTGCACCATGGGGATCACCGAGGGGTCACCCAGGTCCCAGCACACGGCCAGGAGTTCCAGGAGTGTCCCCGCTCTTGAGCTCGCCTCCGGAGTGGTGGCCAGCGTGTGCAGCGAGGCCAGGCCCTTGCCGTCCCGGGACAGGTACTCCCCGGCGGCAGCAACGTAGGCGCCCGCCAGGAAGTCGTGGGCGGGGCCGCCTGCCACCGCGTCCTTGTAGTCCTGTTCAAGCCGCTTGGCCTGTGCCGTGTCCCCCAGCCTGGCTGCTGCATAAAAGCCCAAAGCGGAGCCGAAGCGGAACAGCAGGAGCGGATCGTTGAGCCGCAGGGCCTCCACCGCGGGCAGCAGCAACTGGTAGGCGCGCTCCATGCGGCCCTGCCGAAGCATGGAATAGCCGCGCAGGACCTGCAGGCTGCCGTTGAACGTTGCGGCGGCCAGTGCATGCGCTGCGGCATAACTGTCAAGTTCACGCTCCGCGGACTCCCACTCACCCATCGCGAGGTAGTCGGTGACGAGCCGGCCCAGCACAAACTCAGAAAAGAAGAACAGCTCATTTTCCAGGGCGCGAAGCTCCGAAGCGGCCAGGAGCGCCGCATCGAGTCCCTCCGCGGGCCGGCCCGCAGCGGCGAGGGCGTGGGCCAACAGGGCTTCCGCGAGCGCATTGAGGGGCTGCCCGCCTGTCCCGGTGGAGCTGCGGTTCCTGATCCCGGCCGCGCGGCTTCTGAGCGCTTCCACGTCCACGTCGGCGCCGAACTGGAGCAGCTCCAACAGCTCCTCCTGCCATGCCCGGACGGCCTCCGGTGCGTCCTGGTGCCGTCCGCGCACGTCCTCGGCCAGCGCCGCCAGCTGCTGCCCCGTGGCCTGGTGGGCGAATAAGCGCAGCAGAAGGACCGAAGGGCCGTCCGGGTGGCCGGCCAGCTGCAGCCAGCAGCTGTCCAGCAGTGCGGCGGCGTCGGCGTAGGCGCCCTCGTTGTACAAGGCCCGCGCCTGGATGGCCCGGGCAAGGGGAACGAGTTCCGGGTCATGCACCTTGGCGGCTATGGCACGCGCGCTGCCGTTGCGGAAACGGGCCAGCGCCTCGCGTGAGGCCGCGAGCATCTCACTGTCCGGTACGCGCAGTCCGCACTCAAGAGCCCACTCGACGGACCGCAGCCGGCCTTCCCCGCGAGCTGCCGCGGGGTCCTGGTGCGCCCGGATCTTTTCCAGCAGCTGGAGGCTGCGTGAGACCGAGATGGTGTTTCTGATCGCGTTCGAGAACAGTGCGTTCCACACGGAAAGTTCGGACGGCACCCCGGAATTCTCGACGATCATCTGCTGGTCCAGCAGGGACCGGACCACCGGCGCGCCGCAGATGTCTTCGATGACTTTCCGGCCCACCGGTCCGGCCAGGGCAATGAGTTTCAGCGCTTCCTGTTCCTCCGGCGGCCGTCGAAGGTGGTCCTTCGCCACAACGGCGGTCAATCGGACGCCGTCGGTGGGCAGCGGGCCCAGCAGGACCCAGATGCCGTTCCGCTTGGCAAGGATTCCAGCTTCGGCAGCATCATGCAGCAGGGCGTCCAGTACGCGCGGATTGCCGCCCGAGGCGCTCCAGACGGCGTCCACGGTGGCGTCCGGGACCGTCCCGTCAAGGACGTGGGCCAGTACTTCCTCGATCTGTTCGCGGTTCAACGGGCGGAGGTCCACGCGTTCGGCCAGGCCGTCGTACCACAACTGGTCCAGTGGTTGCGGCAGGCCTGGCCGGGGCCTTGCCCCCGCTACCACGGTTGCCCAGCCGGCGGAGATCAGGTCCGCAACCACGCCTGCGGACGCATCATCGAGGTGGTGGGCGTCATCCACGATCAGGAGGACAGGTGCGCCGTTGCCTGCCTTCAGCTTCTCAAAGTAGCTCCACATGGACCGCAGGACGGCGACGGGCGAGACCGATTCCTCCGCTGTCAGTTCGCCGGTGTAAGGGGTCAGTACCCCGAAAGGCACGGCTGCGAGGGCGGTGCTGCCATGGATCTGCAGCACGTTCAGTTCCCCGGAAAGCCGCTCGGCGATGCCTTCCGTGAGGGAGGATTTTCCAATGCCCGGCCCGGCCATGATAAAAATCGCCTGGCTGGCGCGGTTCCGGACGATATTGCAGATCCGGTCCAGGGGTTCCCGCCGTCCGGCGAGGAGACGGTGTGCAGTAGGCGGCTTGTGGCCGTTAGACGAGTCCAGTCAGATCACCCCTGGAAGTTACGCCGAGCTTGGTGAAGACCTGGTAAAGGTGGCCTTCCACAGTACGCACAGACACACCCATTTCCAAGGCAATGTCCCGGTTGGAGGCCCCCCGGGCTGCCAGCCGGGCAATCTGGCGCTCCCTGCTGGTCAGCAGCGGGCTGCCGCTGCTGGGCACGATGGGAAGATTCGACACGGTGGCGGCCAGGATATCCAGGCGGGCCTGGGCAGTCCTGGCGGTCAGCGGATCACCGGCCTGCCGGGCGAAGTCCACGGCCAGTGCCATGCACCGCGCTTCCACGGCGTCCAGTTCCAGCGTGGCGGCCAGTTCGCCACCGGCCAGCAGGGTCTTGGCATCCTTTGTCCGGCTGCCCACCGCTATGAGCCGCGAAACCTCGGCCAGGGGTCCCTGCCGGTAGCCCGCAATCTCCTCCAGCAGGCGGAAGTCGGCATCACTGCCGTTCACGGTGGCAGCGAGGAGGTTGATTCCGGCCAGCGTGAACCGCCCTGCTTCCATGTTCCGGCGGGCGGACTGTTTGAGTCCGGCCACTGCGTCAGGGTCCCCGAGCCAGCGGCCCGCCACCTGTGCACAAAACTCAACGATGCTTTCAGTGATGAAGCTGGCTGTCTGCCCTGGGGTCCGCTGCAGTTTTGCGAGGTACTTCCGCGCCTGGGCAGCGTTGCCTGTCTGGGCATGGGCCAGTGCGATGGCTGCATGAGCGCAGCGCAGTGCGGCCTGGACGGGCTGGAGCTCCAGCTGGGCGGCAGCGGAGATAAGCGGCTCAAGGGCGGCCGCGCCCCTGCCGGAATAGACGTAGGCGATGCCGGCGGCGAGTTCCGTTGCAGCGCTGCGGAAAGGGAGGCTGTGCGGTTCCTCCCTGCCTTGGGGTGCCAGGAGATCGATGCAGCGCCGCCATTGTCCGGCCATCAGCAGGACCAGGTAGGCCTCCCTGGTGTACCGTTCCCGCAACCCCACAATATGGGAGGCATCGCTGATCTGGCCGCCCAGCTGCCGCATGATGCTCAAGGCGTCCATTTCGCGTCCGGTCATGGCCAGCGAGGTCATCAGCAAGATGGCCGCATTCATCCGGTAGCCGGTATCTGGATTCCTCGCTGGATCAGCAGCCGCCTCGAGGGCGGGGATGATGCCCGCGTAGTCGCCGATGAAAGCGCGGTACTCGAACTGGCTCAAGGCCACCTTGTTTGCTGCGGCTGCTGCCGGCTCAGGCCAGGCAGCAGACCTTGCTGCTTCCTCCAGCCTTGTCCGGGCCTCCCCCAGCAACTCCGGGACATTGCCGGCCTGGTCCGGCAGCCACAGCATTACTTGCGACTTGGCCGCGACGACGTGGGCGTAGTCCTCGACATCGAGGCTGTCCAGTTCCGGCTGTGAAATGTCGTCAAGCGCTGCCATCGCCTGTACGGGCAGGTCCAACTGCAGGTACGCGGCGGCCTTCCGGCACTGGCCCGCAACCCACTGGCGGTCCGTACGTTTGAGCATTTCCGCGTATGTCAGGGCAAACTTGGGATCGAACAGCTGGACCGCGGCGTCGGCGGCCGCGAGGGCCAGTGCGGGGCTCAGCTCTGACTCGCATTCGTGGGTCCAGGCCGCGAAAGCCATGAGTTCATCGACGCTCATGCCTGCAGGATCAGGTTCCACGCCGCCGAGGAGGACGCTGCGCAACTCCCTGCGGCGGGCAATGCTCAGCCACGTCCGCACGACGTCGCCGATGTACTTCTCGCGCAGCGACACCCAGCGATGGTCGGAGGCGTCGATCTCCAGCAGGCCGCCGTCTTCCATGTTGGCGACCACTTCCGCGCCGAAAATGGCGGTTAGCCTGGCCAGTTCCACCCGCCGGGCACAGGAAAGCATCTCAATGACTTCCCGCGTTTCGGGCGTCTCCCGGGACCAGCGGGACCGGACAATGTCGTCAAGGCTGGCAGCGCCCTCCAGCACCACCTTGTCCCGCAGGGTCCAGACCGAATCGGAAAGCACGAGGTTTCCGGAGAGCTGCTGCTCCGTGACGAGCGCCTTGAGCAGAAGCGGGTTCCCGCCGACCATCTGGTGGTAGGTACTGACCAGGGATGCCGACACCCTGTGCCCAAGGAGGGACAACAGGACCTGTCGGGTCTGAAGCTCATTCAGGTTGCTGAGCCGGACTTCGGTGAGGCGGCGGTCCGTCAGCAGCCAATGGAAGTCCGCGGGAAGATCGCTGGTTTTCGGTGCGACGGCGACAATCTTTGCGGTGCCCGTCAAGAGTACGTTCAGCAGCACCCCGGCACTCATGTCGTCGATGCTTC
The DNA here is from genome assembly GCF_000189535.1 of Pseudarthrobacter phenanthrenivorans Sphe3. Taxonomy (NCBI): domain Bacteria; kingdom Bacillati; phylum Actinomycetota; class Actinomycetes; order Micrococcales; family Micrococcaceae; genus Pseudarthrobacter; species Pseudarthrobacter phenanthrenivorans. The sequence continues at coordinate 1,318,633 of NC_015145.1, read as the reverse complement.
CGGAAGTGTCCAGGGTGATGACGCAGGGCCGGCCGCCGGCGTCACTGCGGATCAGCGAGGTGATGCCCCGCAGAATGGCCGTGGGCGAACCCATGTAGGCCTGGGGAAGCCGGGCAAGCAGGAAGGAAAGGCAGCCGTAGGGAGTGCTCGAGCCGGCCGGCCCGCTGCGCAACTGCAGCGACCAGACATCCGGTCCGAGGTCCATGACGGCCGCCCGGGCAAGTGAGGACTTTCCCACCCCACGGCCCCCCGTGATGACCACCCCGAGGGAGTCTTCCCTGGTGAGGGCGCTGCGGACGGATTCAAGGTGCGCTCCCCGGGCAGGGGCAGACCACAGCTGCCCCTCCGGCGTTCCGGAAGTATCTTTCTTCGGCCCAACGTCGTGAGGTGTTGACCCACGTCCCCAGCTAAGTGGCTCGATTGACATGAACTTATCCCCTACATCCCGCGATAGCGGGGTGTGGCCCCATTGCTCCCCCGCATAGGAAGAAGCGTACCCTCCGGTAGAGACAACGAAACAGGGCCTAAGGCCTTAAAGTTTCTATGTTGCTAGCCCGCGGATTTTGCAGGATGGAACTTTTGCTGCGCTGCCGTCAGGCCGTCCTGCAGCAGCACTTCGACTGCGTCCGCAGCCTCATCCAGCAGGAAAGGCAGTTCCTTCAACTCTGCAGAACCAAAGTTCCGGAGGACGTAATCAGCTGTGTCCATGCGTCCCGGCGGCCGCCCCACCCCCACCCGGACCCGCAGGTAATCCTTCGTGGCCAGGGTTTTGGAGATATCCCGCAGCCCGTTGTGGCCGCCTTCGCCGCCGCCGAGCTTCAGTTTCACTGTATTAAAGGGAATGTCGATTTCGTCGTGGACGGCAACCACACGGTCCGGTGAGATGCCGTAGAAGTTGGCGAGCGCGGCCACCGGTCCGCCGGAAACATTCATATAGGTCATCGGTTTGGCCAGCACAACACGGGGCCCGCCGATGCCAAGGCGTCCCTCGAGGACCTGCGCACGCGCCTTGTGGCTCTTGAAACCGGCGCCCATCCGGGCCGCAAGCTCGTCAAGGACCATTTGCCCGACGTTGTGCCTGTTGCCTTGGTACTGAGCTCCGGGGTTTCCGAGGCCAACGATGAGCCAGGTGTCAGTCATGAGTCAATCCTAGGGTGGGGCACTCGGCGATCCGGTGCCGGCAACGGACAGTTAACATGCCAGTGGCCGGACCCCATGGGAGTCCGGCCACTGGCACACAAGGGGGCAGCTTACTCGGCTGCAGCTTTCTCTGCAGCTTCAGAAGCTTCACCGGAAACAGCTTCGCCGCCTTCGGTGGCGCCCTCTTCTTCCGTAACGGTGGCCTCGGAGATGTTGATCACGAGCGCCTCGGCGTCGGTCAGCAGGACTGAGCCCTTGGGCAGTACCAGGTCGGAAGCGTGGATGTGCTCGCCGGCGGCGCGGCCTTCGATGCTGACCTCGACGGACTCGGGCAGGTGGGTTGCCTCGGCCTCGAGGGACACAACGGTCAGCTCCAGGTTGTGCACGGTGCCGGGGGCGGTTTCGCCGCTGACGTGGACCGGAACGTCAACCGTAACCTTTTCGCCCTGGCGGACGGTCAGGAGGTCGATGTGCTCGATGATCTGCTTGATCGGGTCGCGCTGGACGTCCTTCACCAGGGCCAGGTGGCCCTCGCCGTTGATGTCCAGGGACAGCAGCGCGTTGGCGGTGCGGACAGCCAAGGTGGTGGCCTTGGCCGGCAGGGTGACGTGGATGGGGTCCGCGCCATGGCCATAGATGACGGCGGGGATCAGGTTGGCCATCCGGGCGCGGCGGGCGTAGCCCTTGCCGAATTCGGTGCGTACTTCTGCTGCGAGCTTCTGCTCAGACATGGAAAACTCCTTGAATACTAAACGGTGTTCAGCAAGGGCGGAGGTCTGTTGCGACCTTCAACGCCGGGCGGCCGGAGGCGGCCCTTCAAGAAGGCAGCCCTTCCAGTGGAAGGGCAGATCAGACCCAGTCGATAACGGAGACCTGCGGCGGCCTGCCGGTACAAACCGGCATTCCGATGCTCTCCCTCGCCAAGGTATCGCTGACCAGCTTACCAGCGCCGTGCGGGTTAACAGAAAACGGGCCCTGCTCCCGGCGGCCGTGTGATTGGCCGCCGGGCAGGGCCCGTGGTCAAAGGGTCAGGCGTTGCCGTCGAAAAGGCTGGTGACCGAGCCGTCGTCGAACACTTCACGGACGGCGCGTGCGATCAGCGGTGCGATGGACAGCACCGTCAACTGCGGGAACCGCTGGGAGGAAGTGAGCGGCAGCGTGTTGGTGACCACCACTTCACGGGCCCCGGATTCTGAGAGGCGCTTGGCCGCGGGATCGGAGAACACCGCGTGGGTGGCCGCGATGATGACGTCCTTCGCACCCGCGTTCTTCAGCACCTGGACCGCCCCGGAGATGGTTCCGCCGGTGTCGATCATGTCATCGATCAGGACGCAGGTGCGACCCTCGATCTGGCCTACCACGGTTTTGGAAACCGCTTGGTTGGGCACCGTCAGGTCGCGCATCTTGTGCACGAACGCTAGCGGGGCTCCGCCGAGGCGTTCGGCCCACTGCTCAGCGACCCGGACGCGTCCGGTATCCGGGGAGACAACCGTGACGTTCTCGGCGTCCACACGGGTCCGGATGTAGTCGGCGAGCAGCGGGATGGCCATGAGGTGGTCCACGGGGCCGTCAAAGAAGCCCTGGATCTGGGACGTGTGCAGGTCCACGCTCATGATGCGGTCCGCGCCGGCCGTCTTGTACAGGTCCGCCACCAGGCGGGCCGAAATGGGTTCGCGGCCGCGGCCCTTCTTATCCTGGCGGGCATAGGGGTAGAAGGGCGAAACAACGGTGATGCGCTTGGCCGAGGCCCGCTTGAGCGAATCGATCATGATCAGCTGTTCCATGAGCCAGTTGTTCAGCGGGGCCGGGTGCGCCTGGATGACAAACGCGTCCGTTCCGCGCACGCTCTCGCCGGCGCGGACGTAGATCTCACCGTTGGCGAAGTCGTAGGCATCCACGGGCAGCAGGTCCGTACCGAGCTCCTTGGCGATCTCCCGGGCCAGTTCGGGGTGGGCCCGGCCGGTGGCGAGCACCAGTTTCTTCTCGCCGCGCGCCGTAATTTCGCTCATGTTACTTGCCCTCTTCTGTAGATGCCGGGGTACTTGAGGAATCTGTGGTGGCTGCCTGGGCCAGTTCGGCGGAGCGGGTGCCCGGGCGGTTGGCGGCAACCCAGCCTTCGGTGTTGCGCTGGGCGGCTACGGTCAGCGCCAGCGCTCCGGCCGGCACGTCCTTGCGGATTACCGCGCCGGCGCCGCTGTAGGCACCGTCCCCCACGGTGACCGGGGCAACAAAGACCGTGTTGGAACCGGTGCGGACGCCGGAGCCGATGACAGTGCGGTGCTTCATCTCGCCGTCGTAGTTTGCCGTGATGTTGCCGCAGCCGATGTTGGTGTCCTCGCCGATTTCGGCGTCGCCGGCGTAGCCGAGGTGGGACAGCTTGGAGCCGCGGCCGATGGTCACGTTCTTTGTCTCGTAGAACGCGCCGATCTTGCCGGTCTCGCCCAGGACCGTGCCGGGCCGCAGGTAGGTGAAGGGCCCGACGGCGGCGCCGGCACCGATGGCGGCACCGGAACCGTGCGTGCGGGTAACTTTTGCGCCCTCACCGATGGTGACATCCGTCAGGGTAGTGTCGGGGCCGACGACGGCGTCCCTGGCCACGGTGGTGGCGCCATGGAGCTGCGTGTTGGGAAGGATGCGGACGTCCTCGTCCAGGGTGACTGAGGAGTCGATCCAAGTGGTGGCGGGATCCACCACGGTGACGCCGGCGCGCATCCACGCCTCGACGATGCGGCGGTTCAGCTCGGCTCCCAAGGCAGCAAGCTGGACCCGGTCATTGGCACCTTCCACCTGCCAGCGGTCGGCGGTGACGACGGCGGCAACGCGGCCGCCCGCCTGGCGGGCCAGCCCAAGGACATCAGTCAGGTACTTCTCGCCCTGGGAGTTGTCGGTGGTGACGTGGGCCAGTGCGTCCCGCAGGACGGCGGCGTCAAAAGCGTAGATGCCCGAATTCACTTCCCGGATGAGCCGTTCAGCGTCGGAGGAGTCCTTGTGCTCACGGATGCCGGTAACGGTTCCGTCCTCCCCGCGGAGGATCCGGCCGTACCCGGTGGCATCATCCAGGACGGCGGTCAGGACCGTCACGGCGTTCGCTTCACGCTCATGGGTAGCGACCAGTTCGGCCAGCAGTTCCCCCGACAGCAACGGCACATCGCCGTAGGTCACCACAACAGTGCCGGTGAGCTCCTGCCCGGCGTCCAGGGCCTGCAGCGCAACTTCCACGGCGCGGCCGGTACCCGGGACATCATCCTGGTCAACGATGACTGCGGCCGGATCCAGCGCCGCAACATGCTGTGCCACCAGGTCCCGTTCGTGGCGGACCACGATGGCCAGCTGCTGTGGATTGATGCTCCGTGCGGCCAGGAGTGCGTGGCCCACCATGGACCTGCCGCCAATCTCATGAAGGATCTTGGGAGTACGCGATTTCATCCGTGTACCGGCGCCTGCCGCCAGGACGATGACTGCGGCCGGACCGGTATTCTCGGGGATCACGTACTGGCTCTCCTTGCTTGGTTACGCTGGCGCTTACAGTGCCCGGCCACATCGGAGGCGGCACCGAATGTCTTGCTGCTGAACGCTCCATGCACAGCAGTTCCGCCCATAGGATTCGAACCTATACTCCACGGCTCCAAAGGCCGGGGTGCTGCCGTTACACCAGAGCGGACCATGCCGAAGGCGCGAGGCCCGGGCACAAGTCCTTATTTTGCCACGGGTTCGGGGCACCGCGCGACACGGGGCGCCCCTCCCCCTGTCCCCGGGCCGTCCAGCCGCTGCAATTCCGGCCGGAAGCGGTAGGGCATGATGGAAATGTGAGCAACAACCCTCCGCGCACACGGATGACAGGCCTGCAGCGGCGGAACCAGCTGATCGACGTCGGACGCGGCCTTTTCGCCGTCCGCGGCCTCGACGGGACCACCATCGAGGAAATAGCTGCCTGCGCCGGGGTGTCCAAGCCCGTCATTTATGAACACTTCGGGTCCAAGGAAGGGCTGTACACCCAGGTGGTGGACCACGAGTTCCGGCTCCTCCTGGACGCCATCAACGAGGCCCTGACCCAGGAGGCCAAGCCCCGCGTCCTGGTGGAGCGCGCCGCCCTTGCCCTGTTGACCTACATCGAGGACCGCACCGAAGGATTCCGGATCCTGATGCGCGATGCACCGCCGTCCCAGCCCGAAGGCGCCTTCTCCACCCTGCTCTCCCACGTCACGGCCAAAGTGGAGCACATCCTCGCCGACGAGTTCGACCGGCGGGGCTTCAGCGCCCAGGACGGTGCCATGTATGCCCAGATGCTGGTTGGCATGGTGGCTATGACCGGCCAGTGGTGGCAGGACAGCCGCCAGCCCGACAAGCACACAGTCGCGGCGCACCTGGTCAACCTCGCCTGGAACGGGCTGACGGGCCTGAAGAAGGACCCGGAGCTGAAGTCGGAGGGTTGACTGCGCGGTTAGGTCCGCGGCGCAGTGGCCCTTAGTCGCCCAGGAGCTCCGATGCCTCGAGCCATTCGAGTTCCAGGGCGTCCTTTTCCTCAGCCAGGTCCTTGAGCTGGCTGTTCTGTTCGGCGAGGGCGTCGAAGTCGGACTTTTCCGTGCTCTTGACCATGTCGTCGTGGAGTTTCTTTTCCTGCTGATCGAGTTTCTTGAGCTGCCGTTCGATCCGGTTAAGCGCCTTGCGGGCGTCGCGCTTGTCGGCCTCCGAGGGACCGCCGGACGCCGCAGCCGGGCCCGTTGCCCCGGCGCTGGTGACGGGGTTGCCGCCGCCGGTGACGGTGGAGCCTGCCAGCGCTGCTTCCCGGAGCTCAAGGTACTGGTCCACGCCGCCGGGCAGGCCGCGGATCTTGCCGTCACCCAGGAGCGCCATCTGGTGGTCCGTGACGCGTTCCAGCAGGTACCGGTCGTGGCTTACAACCACCAGGGTGCCGGGCCAGCCGTCCAGGACGTCCTCCACCGCAGCAAGGGTGTCGGTGTCGAGGTCGTTGGTGGGTTCGTCGAGCATCAGCACGTTGGGTTCGCCGACCAGCAGCCGGAGGAGCTGGAGCCGGCGGCGTTCACCACCGGACAGGTCCTTGACCGGGGTCCACTGCTTCTCGTTGGTGAAGCCAAGCTGCTCCACCAGCTGGCCTGCACTGAATTCCTTGCCGCCCACGTTGAAGGACCGCTTTTCCCGCTCAATCACTTCGATGACGCGCAGGTCCTTGACGTCGTCGAGTTCCTTGACCTCCTGCGTCAGGACAGCGGTAACCACGGTCTTGCCGCGCTTGACCTTTCCGGCGTCGGGAAGGATTTCTCCGTTGAGCAGCTTGAGGAGTGTTGTCTTGCCGGCGCCGTTGACGCCCACCAGTCCCAGGCGTTCTCCGGGGGCAAGGCGCAAGGTGATGTTGTCGAAGAGCTTCCGTCCGTCGTCGGCACCCTGGAAGTTGAGGGAGACGTTCTCCAGGTCCAGGACGTCCTTGCCCTGGCGTGCCGTGGCCATCTTGCTGAGGGCCATGGAGTCCCGCGGCTCAGGCACATCGGCGATGAGGGCGTTCGCGGCCTCGATCCTGAACTTCGGCTTTGCGGTCCGCGCGGGTGCGCCCCGGCGGAGCCAGGCGAGTTCCTTCTTGACCAGCTGCTGGCGCTTGCCCTCAACCACGGACGCCATCCGGTCCCGTTCGGCGCGGGCCAGCACGTAGGCGGCGTAACCGCCTTCGAAGGGATCCACGATGCCGTCGTGGACTTCCCAGGTCTTATTGCAGACCTCGTCGAGGAACCAACGGTCGTGGGTTACCACCAGGAAGGCGCCCTGGTTGGCCCGCCAACGCGTCTTCAAATGGCGCGACAGCCAGGCCACACCCTCGACGTCCAGGTGGTTGGTGGGCTCGTCCAGCATGATGACGTCGTGGTCTTCGATGAGGAGCTTGGCCAGCGCCACGCGCCGCTTCTGGCCGCCGGACAGGGCGTGCACATTGGCGTGCCAGTCGACGTCGGACACCAGCCCGCCCATGATTTCCCGGATGCGGGGGTTGCGCGCCCATTCGTAGTCCGCCTGGTCCCCCACGATCGCGGCACCCACCGTCAGGTCGCCGTCGAGCACGTCACTCTGGTCCAGGTACCCCACGTTCACGTCTCCGCGCTTGGTGACCCGGCCGGAGTCAGGGGTGGAGCGAAGCGCCAGCAGGCGCATCAGGGTGGACTTTCCGTCGCCGTTCCGCCCCACCATGCCAATCCGGTCGCCCTCCTCCAGACCCAGGGTGATGCCATCCAGGACGGTACGGGTTGCGTAGGAGACCGTCAGGTTCTCGCCGCCAAGAAGGTGTGCCAAAGGGAACTGCTTTCTGCTTCAGGTTGGGACTGGAGGTTGTTAGAGGAGGGTGTCGGAAATGATGCGCGCCCCGGGAACCGGTCCGTGGACGGAGAGTGCGGTCAGGCCGTAATGCCGCAGATCCTCTGCGAGGCTCTCGGCCGCCACAGGGTCATCGGCGAGCAGGGCCACTGTTGGCCCCGATCCGGACACTATCCCTGCAATGGCCCCATGGGACTCTCCGATTCCCAGCGTATCGCGCAGCGCAGGCGCCAGCTCGATGGATGCCCGTTGGAGGTCGTTGACCAGGACGCGGCTGAGGGCTTCCGCGTCTCCGCTGCGCAGGGCCGTGAGGATCTGCGGATCCACGCCGACGGGTTCAGCGGCCTGGACGCCGCCGGCCTCCCGCAGGCGGTCAAGGGTCCGGTACACCTCGGGAGTGGGAAGACCGTAATCGGCCGTGACCAGGACCCAGTAGGTCTGTGCTTTCGCCAGCGCCGGAGAGAGTTCGTCGCCGACGCCCAGTCCCACCGCCGCGCCTCCCAGCAGGGAAAACGGAACGTCGGCGCCTAGTTCGCCTGCAAGGTGTGCCAGTTCTTCCCGCGAGAGGCCGCTGTTCCACAGCGCATCACATGCCAGCAAGGTGGCGGCGGCGTCTGCCGAACCGCCGCCCATGCCGCCGGCAACCGGCACGCGCTTGGTGATTTCCAAGTGGACGCCCGTGGAGCGTTCGGAGACGTCCGCCATGATCGCCGCAGCCTTATAGGCAAGGTTGCTTCCGTCCAGGGGGATGTCGGCAGCGTCAAGGTCAACTGTGCTCTCCGGACTCAGGCTGACGGTGATGCCCGGGGTGTCGGTGCTGGTGGCCGCAACTTCCTCGTACAAGGACACAGCAAGGTAGACGCTGGCCACCGAGTGGTAGCCGTCCGGACGGAGCGGCCCCACTTCCAGTGACACATTGACTTTGCCCGGGGCCTTGACGCGGACAGTCCTGGCAGCAAAACGTCCTGCCGGCGCGTTCATGCCAGCGCCTGCTTGGCTTCTGCAATTTTGGCGAAAGCGCCAATGTCTATGACCTCACCCCTGGCGGTGGGGTCGACGCCGGCAGCCACCAGGCAGCGCTCCGCTTCGGGTGCGCCGCCGGCCCAGCCGGCCAGGGCTGCGCGGAGGGTCTTGCGCCGCTGGGCGAAGGCGGCGTCCACCACTGCGAAGACCTGCTCCCTGGTGGCGGTGGTGGCCGGTGGTTCACGGCGCGTGAAAGCCACCAGGCCTGAATGTATTTTCGGCGCCGGCCAGAAGACGTTCATCCCGATCACGCCGGCCTTGCGCATCTGGCTGTACCAGGCGGCCTTCACCGAGGGCACGCCATAGGTTTTTGATCCGGGGCCTGCGGCGAGCCGGTCAGCCACCTCGTCCTGGACCATCACCAGGCCGTGCCGAAGGCTGGGGAAATACTGCAGCAGGTGGAGCACTACGGGAACGGCGACGTTGTACGGCAGGTTGGCCACAAGGGCGGTGGGCTGCACGGGCAATTCGGTGACCTTCATGGCGTCCGCGTGCACCAGATGGAAGTTGCCGGCAGCACCCGGGCGCCATTCCTTGACGGTTTCCGGGAGCTTTGCCGCAAGGACGGGATCGATTTCCACAGCAACCACCGACGCCGCTGCATCGAGCAGCCCAAGGGTAAGGGAACCCAGCCCCGGGCCCACCTCAAGCACTGTCTCGTCCGGTCCGATATCCGCCGCGGCCACAATCCTGCGGATGGTGTTACCGTCAATCACAAAATTCTGGCCCAGGGTTTTGGTGGGGCGGATGCCGATCTCCTCCGCCAGCCGGCGTATGTCGGATGCACCGAACAACGGTGCGGGCGCGGCGGGGGTTGGTTCAGTCACCTAGGTATCCTATCCCGCGCACCGCGTGCGTCCTGCCCCTTTAACGGCGGCGGCCGGGCCCGATGATCCGGGCCCGGCCGCCGCGCCCTGGCGGGCACGAATATGCTGGGATCAGCTGGTGGCAGCCCATCCGCAGCCCCACGGCTGCAGGCCGCGCTGGGCGTAGACGCGGTTTGCGATATCGATTTGCTGGGCCTTGGTGGCAAGGCTGGCGTTGGGCGCGTAAGCCCCGCCGCCGGCACCAATCCAGGTCTGGATATCGAACTGGAGGCCGCCGTAGTAGCCATTGCCGGTGTTGATGCTCCAGTTTCCGCCGGATTCACACTGGGCGATTTTGTCCCACATGGCTTCATTCATCATTGCCGGAGCAGCGGCGCCGGTATTGGTGCCGGCGCTGGCGGCGGGAGCGGCCTGGGCCATGGGCTTCGGCTTGGTGCCAACCGTGATCTTCTCCGTTACGGGCTGTACGGCAACGTTTTCGGCGACCAGGGTGCGGGAGGCTTCGCGGCCGTCAACCAGAACCAGTTTGTAAGTCTTCTCCACCTTGCCCGCCACGCCTGCCTGGGTGACTTCCTTTTCGCCCTTGAGGAGTTCGGCGCTTTCCGTTGTGACGCTCTCGAAGGGCACGTCCTCGGAGGTAACGTCGGTCCGGGTGTTGTCCACGCGGGACACCTTGATAACCATGTTGTTCACCACGTGGGCGTTGGCCGGCTGCGACATGCGGTCGTTCGCGCCGAGGGTCAGGCCGGCGTCTTCGAGGACTTTGCCCACCGTGGCCGCCGTCGTGGTGGCGGTGTCCACCTTTCCGTCGGCAACGATGCTGACGGATTTAGGTGTGGAGATGGAGACGTAGGATCCGGCGACGGACAGCTGGGCGTCCTTCGGGACGGAAACAGAGGACGCGCTGGCCACGCCGAGTTCGGTAACCAGTCCGGCGACGTCCTGGGCGGTGGTGTTCACAACCTTTTCGGAACCGTCAAGGCTGACCTTGACTTCTTTGGCCTTGTTGACGTTGATGACCGTACCGTTCCGGACTGATGCATCAACCGCCGGCGAGATGCGGTCGGCAGGGTTTAGCTCGAGGTTCGCACTCTTGACCACCTGCCCCACCGTGCCGCCGAAGGTCTGCACCGAAGAGACCTTGCCGTCAACGTTGAGCGTGATGGTTTTGTTATTGCCGACGAAGGCTACGAGGCCCACTACGAGTGCGCACAGCACCAGCAGTTGGGCGCCAACCTTGATAAAGCTGAACTTGCCGTCCGAGGTGAAGAACTTGATCACGATTGCCCGTAACTTTAGGACCATCCGGGCACGGGGAATCGCGCAATAAAATGCCCGGCACCGCCGTCAAGGCAGTCCGGGCACCGTTGCGCCGCCACACTCCGCGCAACGGTCAGGCCAGGGCAGAGCCCAGCAGTCCAGCTGCAAATTGAAGTGAAATTATCCGATGGCCTTCCCCGACCCCGGCTAATAGTTGTCCACTGTAACCGGAGCGTTATAAAGCAACCAAGAAAATTGCATACCTGGTATTCATCGAGGTAACGGTGCGGCGACGGGCTCCTGGTCCCAGCTCCCGTATGCGGCCACGGTGTTACCGGCTATCCGGGAGCACATCTCAGCCAGGTCAGTTCCTGTCAATTCGGCCATGGCGCGGACTGTGTAGGGAATCATGTAGCTTGCATTCGCCCTCCCCCGGTGGGGATGCGGGGTCAGGAACGGCGCATCGGTCTCCACCAGCACCAGGCTGGGATCGGCAACCGCAAGGGCCTCACGAAGGTTGCCTGCGTTCCGGAAAGTCAACGTCCCCGCAAAGGACATCCGCCAGCCCTGCTGGTTGCAGATCTTCGCGAGCTCCCCGTCGCCCGAGAAGCAATGGAAAACGACCCGCTCCGGAGCCCCTTCTTCACGCAGGACCTGGACTACGTCGTCGTGCGCGTCACGGTCGTGGATCTGGAGCGTAAGGTCCAGCCGTTTTGCGATGTCGATGTGGCGGCGGAAGGAGTACCGCTGATGCGCCAGGCCTTCCCCCTCCGTCCGGAAGAAGTCGAGTCCCGTCTCGCCAATTGCCCTGACCCGCGGATGGAGCGCCAACCGCTCAATCTCGGCGAGCGCCTCTTCAAGCTCGCCGCGTGCCGCATAGCGGGGCGCGTCGTTGGGGTGCAGCGCCACTGCCCCGAGCAGCCGATCGTCCAGGTCAACCGCCTGGACGGTGAACCTGGAAGACTCCAGATCGCAGCCCACCTGGATTGCGCCTCGGACGCCCACGGCCTCCGCGGCATCCAGCGCCGCCTTTACTCCCACGGGGGCCTTGCCGTCAGGGAAGTCCAGATGGGTGTGGTTGTCCATGACCGGCACAGGCAGGGGCTCGGGCGCGGGAGGAAAGCCCTTCTGCCGGGAGTCTCCGGAATCAGGGGTGTGGTCCGTCGCGGTGGTGCGGTAGGCGGCGGGAGGAAGCGAAGAAGACATCCAACCACCCTAACCGGGAACGCTCCCCCATATTTGCTGGAACTCTCTGTCAGCCGCGGCAGTTGTGTTAGTAGTCTGGTACGAACACATGCGAACGCCCACCGACGGGCGAAGGCAGGCTTGCTGTCCCGTCCAGGTGCACCCCGGGCTGAAAGGTTGCCGATGGAACCCCACCGACGCACTGCCAACGATGTGAGCGCTGCGAACCGCGGCCTGGCGGGGATCACCGATCCCGTCAGCCGCCTGAACGGGCACCGGCCGGCCGCCATGGACGCCGCTTCCTTCCATGCTGCAACCCAGCGCATCCTCACTTCCGTTAATACTGTCATCGACGGGAAATCGGATGCCGCGAAGCTGGCGCTGACTGTCCTGCTGGCCCAGGGGCACCTGCTGCTTGAAGATGTGCCCGGGGTAGGAAAAACCCTCCTCGCGAAGACCCTTGCCAGGACCATCGACTGCACCGTCAACCGGATCCAGTTCACCCCTGACCTGCTGCCGTCCGATGTGACCGGCGTGTCCATCTACAACCAGGCCTCCCGGCTGTTCGAGTTCCGGCCGGGAGCGGTTTTCGCCAACATCGTCATCGGGGACGAAATCAACCGCGCCTCCGCCAAGACACAGTCAGCGCTGCTCGAATGCATGGAAGAACACCAGGTGACCGTGGACGGCACCTCCTACCGCCTGGACGAACCCTTCATGGTGGTCGCCACCCAGAACCCCATCGAAATGGAAGGAACCTACCCGCTGCCCGAGGCCCAGCGGGACCGCTTCATGGCCCGGATCTCCATGGGCTACCCGGACGAGGCCGCCGAAATCGAGATGCTGGAAACACACCAGGCAACGTCACCCCTGGCCAAGGTCTCCGCTGTGGTTACGTCAGCCGATGTTGCGGCCATGATCACCACCGTCCAGCAGGTGTATGTATCCCAGGCCGTCAAGGAGTACACCGTCTCGGTGGGCAGGGCCACCCGGGAAAGCCCCCTCCTCCGCCTGGGGGCCAGCCCCCGGTCCATGCTGCAGTTGCTGCGCGCGGCAAAGGCCACTGCCGCCTTGGACGGACGGGACTTTGTCCTGCCGGACGATGTGGTGCAGGTTTCCGAATCGGTGCTTGCCCACCGGATCATCCTTGACCGCAAGGCCGCGGGTGCCGGCGAAACTCCGCACAGCGTCCTGCGGGGCATCCTGTCACGGCTGCCGGTTGTGTCCGAAGCCGCGGGTGCCGGGAACAGGACTTCGACACATGCTGCCAGGACAGCAGCCCCGGTCACCGGACTGGGCAGGAACCACTAGGCGGGCATCCATGGCACTGCTGGACAGGGTGCCCCGGCACCTCTTCACCCAACGGGGCTGGGGCATGATCGCCGCCGGCGGAGCCGCGCTCGGCGCCGCCCACGTCATGGGCCGCAGGGACCTGCTGACGCTGAGCGTGCTGCTGATCGTCCTCCCCCTCGTTTCGCTGGCTGGCATCCGTCTGGTCAAGCCCAGGTTCCAGGTGTACCGCGAATTCAATCCGTCCCCGGTGGAGACATCTGCGCCCACCACTGTCCGGCTCGCTGTGGCGAGGACGGGAAACGGCAGCGGCAGGGCCACCATGGAGGAGCGGCTCCCGTCCCGCTTCGGTGAATCTCCCGCGTTCCGCTTTCCCTCACGCTCCGCCACCGGCGGCACCAGCCGGTATGAATACCGCCTGCGGTCCGTCCAGCGGGGACAGTTCCTCATCGGTCCCGTGACAGCCGAATTCACGGACCCTTTTGGCCTCTCGCTCCACCGGCAGGCAATAGACGACGGCGACGTCCTCACCGTGACGCCTGCCGCCGTCGTTCTTCCCCTGACCGGGCTGGCCGGCGCGCGCGGCAACGACGGGGTCACGGCGACGAGGATCCGGGCCAATCCCAGCGACGACGACGTCATGACCCGGGAATACCGCCACGGGGACCCGATGCGGCGGGTGCACTGGGCTGCCACCGCCCGGCACGGCGACCTTATGGTGCGGCAGGAGGAGTCTGTCACCACGCCCGAGGCCACGATCATCATGGACCACCGGCTCGCTGCATTCTCTGGGGGCGGGGCAGGACATGAAGTGCCGGCGGGACCGGACGGGCATCCGATGGCCAGCAGCGAAGCGTTCGAATGGTCGGTGGTGGCGGTCATGTCCATCAGCGCGCACCTGGCCGAACGCAACTACGCCCTGCGCCTGTTGGATACGGGCGGTGGGCCGGCGTTCCTGAAATCGCCGTCGGCACCGGAACCGGAAATGGAGGAATACAGCGGTAGCGGCGGACTTCAGTCCATCGGTGAAAGCCTCGCCGCAATCCAGCTGACCGGGGCACAGCATGCCCACCGGGACACTGCCCTTCGCGGCCTGGCCGCCAAGGTTGCCGGGCCCACGGAACGTCACCCCCACCACCCCGCTGCCGAGGCGTTTGATGACCTGCTGATGGACAAGCTGTCCGCACACCGGATGCGGGGACCGCTGATCGCCGTCCTGGGAACCATCTCGCGCACCGAGGCACTCGCCCTCGCCCCGGCTGCTGGATATGGCACCAATGCTTTCGCCCTCATCGTTGTTGACAGGCCGCAGGATTCCGCGGAGGTCCTGGAGGTGCTGCGGCAGGGAGGGTGGCGGGCAGTTGCCGTCCCGCCGTCGGTTCCCGTTCCCGCCGCCTGGAACCAGTTCGACCAGGATGTGGCCGTACCCCCGCCCACAGCCGAGGTCCGCCGCGGAGCGGGGGTGGCGCGATGACCGTGGCACCGGCCCGGAATCCGGAAACCGGCCGGCAGCCCGGGACACAGGGGGAACCATCGGCCGTCCGGCCCCGGGTCGGGGTCTATCCCTGGGCCATGGCAGGTTCCATAGCAGTAGCTGTCGCCGGTGCCGCCCTTTCTCTGAACGGCGTGCTCCGGGGATGGGGCTGGTACTGGCCTGTCTTGACCACCGTCCTGGCGGTCTGCTTCACCCTGGCTGCCCTTCGTGCCCTGCGCGCCCAGCCCCTCCTGGTCACGGCGGGCGGTTTCCTTTCCCTGGGGGCCATCCTTACCCTGACCTTCTTCCGCGGATCCAGCATCGCGGGCGTGATTCCCACTGGCAGCACCCTGGCCGACCTTGACCGCCTGATCCGGCGCGCGAGCGAAACCGTGCTTTCCGAAACCGCCCCCGTGGCGCCCAACGTGGGAATCGTCATGGTGGTCTGCGCTGTCCTTGGCCTGGCGGTCATCCTGGTGGACGCACTCGCCCTGCCGCTCGGCATGCCTGCCGCCACTGGTGTGGGCCTCCTGGCCATCCTGGTTGTCCCGGCCATGATTAAGCCGCAAAGCGTGGGCTTCTGGGGATTCGCCGCCACCGTGGCCGGCTACCTGATGATCCTCGGCTGCAGCCAGTGGTTTGTCCCCGATCCCCGGCTTCAAACGGATTCAGCACGCAGCCCGGGCCAGACGAGGCGTGCTGTCCTCACCGGATCTGTTGCACTGGCCGCCACCCTGGTGCTCCCCCTGGCCATTCCCGGGTTCGACCAGGGCACGTTCCCGCAGGGTTCGCGGCTCAATCCGTGGGGCACATCCTCGGGCCTCAACCCCATGATTACCCTTGGCAACAGCCTCCGGACACCTGACGGAAGCGGGCGCATCACCTATGCCACCAATGCCCCCACCCCGTTGTACCTGCGCTCCGTCACAGTGGACCACTTCGACGGCGAATCCTGGGGCCCCGACGACCGGGACGCCTCCCGGGTGCCGATGGGCGGCCGGATTGATCCCGGGTACACGGTCCTGGCGGACGAGCAGCTGCGGCTGGTCACGGCCGTTGACGCAGGAAGCTTCAACAGCCCCTACCTTCCAGCGCCCTACGCCCCGGAGTCCGTCCGGGGCCTCAGCGGGCAGTGGAGCTGGGACCCTGCCACGTTGAGCATCAAGGGTTCCGATACCACCACCTCCCGCCGGCAGGAGTACCTGGTCACATCGTCGGCACCCAAACTGACAGCGGCGCTCCTGGCGCAGTCCTCGGCCCCTGTCCAGGGCATCCCGGACGACTTCACCAGGATCCCCGGCAACGTTCCCGGAATAGTCCGCACCACCGCCGACACAGTAGCGGGTGAAGGCACGCCCTACCAGAAGGCGATGGCCATCCAGAAGTACCTGCGGTCCGCGGAGTTCACCTATTCGCTGCAGTCACCGGTCCAAGGCGGCTACGACGGCAACGGCCTCTCCGTGTTGGCAGACTTCCTGGAACAGAAGAGCGGCTACTGCATCCACTACGCATCCGCGATGGCGGTCATGGCACGGCTGGAGGGGATTCCAAGCAGGATCGCGGTGGGGTATGCGCCGGGCAGGCTCACCGGCGCAACGGTTTCTGTGGCCGGCCAGGGGGAACTGCCGGAGTACGAAGTGGACGCCCGTGATGCCCACGCGTGGCCCGAACTGTACTTCCAGGGGCTGGGCTGGGTGCCCTTCGAACCTACTCCGTCGCGCGGCGTGGTTCCGGATTACGCCACGGAAGCATCGGCGTCCGCAGCCCCTGATGCGCTGGATAACAACCAGGACGTGATCCCTGACGCCACTCCGGCCCCTGCTCCGGCTCCCAGCGCCACGCCGCTGCCCGCCCCGGGTACCGGTGGAAGCACGGACACGGGCGTGCAGCTGATGCCTGTGCTGCTCGGCGCCGGCGGTGTCCTTGGCACCGCGCTCCTGCTGGCCGCTCCGCGCCTGGTGCGCGCGGGCATCCGGGCGCGGCGCCTCCGGCCGAGGGAAACCGCGAACGCCGTGCCGCTGGCCTGGCTGGAGCTGCAGGACCTGGGAAACGACTATGGCCTGCCACCGGACCCCAGCGAGACCGCGAGGACCTACTCGTCACGGCTCCGCGGCACTGTGCTGGGGGAACCGGACGGGCTGGACCAGGCCGCCCACCAGGCGGTCCTGGCCCTTACCGCGGACTTCGAGCGCCACAGCTACGGCCGTCCGCCCCTCCCCGGCCCGGCACCGGTAAAAGAGGGCGGGACCTCCGTCGCTGCCAACCGCGATCCCGGCGAGATGGCAGGACGAATCACGGCAGTGGAGCAGTCCCTGCGGGCAAACGCTCCCCTCGCCCGGCGGGTCCAGGCGGCCTGGGTCCCGGCGTCAGTCATGGGGCGGCTGGGCAGGCTCCTTGCCGCGCCGTTCCGCGCTGCCGGAAGCATCCTGCACAGGACGGCGAAAGCCGCCGCCCACTCGTGGCCCGGTTCTTCCAGGCATGGAGTGCGCGACGGCGTTCGGCGGCAAAGCGGCGGCTGACCTGCCGCAGGCAGCGCAGGCTACGCGTCCAAGCGTTATCCGGCGTAGGGGTCGGCGATGCCGATGTACTGCGTGTACAGGTATTCCTCGATGCCTTCGAGACCGCCTTCGCGGCCCAGGCCGGACTGCTTGACGCCGCCGAAGGGGGCCGCGGCGTTGGAAATCACGCCTGCGTTCAGGCCGAGCATGCCGGTTTCGAGTTTTTCGCCCATCCGGATGCCGCGGTTCAGGTCCTTGGTGAAGACGTAGGCCACCAGGCCGTATTCGGTGTTGTTGGCAAGCCGCACGGCGTCGTCTTCGCTGCTGAAAGTGATGATCGGTGCCACGGGCCCGAAGATCTCCTCGGACAGGATCCGGGTGCCTTCGGTGACACCCGAGAGGATGGTGGGCTGGTAGAAGTAGCCGGGGCCCTCCACCGGTCCGCCGCCCAGGACGGCCTTCGCGCCGGAGGCTACGGCGTCGGACACCAGTTCATGGACCTTGTCGCGGCTCTTCGCGTCAATCAGCGGACCCACCTTGGACTCCGGCTCGGTGCCGCGGGCGGTGGTCATTTCCTTCATCTTCGCGGCGAACTTCTCCGCGAACTCCGCCGCCACGGATTCATGCACGATGAAGCGGTTGGCAGCGGTGCAGGCCTCGCCCATATTGCGGAGTTTCGCGAGCATGGCCCCGGCCACGGCGGCATCCAGGTCGGCGTCCTCGAACACCAGGAACGGTGCGTTGCCGCCGAGCTCCATGGAGGTGCGCAGGACAGTATCGGACGCGTCGGCCAGCAGCCGGCGGCCCACCTCGGTGGAGCCGGTAAAGGAGAGCTTCCGCAACCGGGAGTCCTTGATCAGCGGCCCGGTGGTGGCACCTGCAGTGGACGTGGGGATCACGTTCAGGACACCCGCCGGCAGGCCCGCTTCCATCATGACGGCGGCGAACAGCTGGGAGGTCAGCGGGGTCAGGTTCGCCGACTTCAGGACCATGGTGCAGCCGGCAGCAACTGCCGGGGCGATCTTGCGGGTGGCCATGGCCAGCGGGAAGTTCCACGGCGTGATCAGCAGGCACGGGCCCACCGGCTTCTTGGTCACCAGCAACCGGGACTTGCCGTCCGGGGACACCGAGTACCGGCCGAACGCGCGGACGGCTTCCTCGGAGAACCAGCGCAGGAACTCGGCACCATAGGTGACCTCGCCGCGGGCTTCAGCCAAGGGCTTGCCCATTTCCATGGTCATCAGGAGCGCGAAGTCCTCGGCACGTTCGGTGACGAGTTCGAAAGCACGGCGGAGGATCTCGCCGCGTTCCCGCGGCGGGACCTTTGCCCAGGACTCCTGGGCTGCTGCGGCAGCGTCCAGGGCAGCCTTTCCGTCCTCGGCGCCGGCGTCAGCAATGCTGAGCAGGACGTTCCCGGTGGCGGGGTCTTCGACGTCGAAGGTCTTCCCTGAGGCGGCGTCCCGCCATTCGCCGTTGATGAGCAGGCCTGTAGGAACAGTGGCCAGAAGGGCGCTTTCGCGGTCTGCGGAAACGGCCGGCTGTGCAGTGACAGTCACGATGACTCCCTTGTCAGTAGGGGTAATTGCAGCCCGCCTGGGGCGGCCGGAACAGCTGCCTGGGTCCGGGCTGATTAGTTGCCAGACTACTGCCGCGCCCCTGCCGGGTCTACGCCTTTACGCACTGCCCAAAAGCCAACCTCCTGTGCACCTGCACAGCCAGCTCCAGTGGCTGGCAGCGGGACCGGGAGCCGCCGGTTTTACCTGGCGGCCAGGACGGCGGAATAGAGTTCGCGCTTACTCACCCGGACATCCTCGGCGACGGCGGCCACGGCCTCTTTCAGTCGGATGCCCTGGGCCACGAGTTCGTTGACGGCCGCCACGTGGTCCGCGGGTTCGCCGGCCGCCTTGTCCGGCGCTCCGCCCAGGACCACTGCGATTTCTCCGCGCACTTCACTGGTTTCCGCCCACTGCAGCAGCTCGGCCAGGGTTCCGCGGATCACCTCCTCGTAGGTCTTGGTCAGTTCGCGGCACACCGCTACAGGCCTGTCCGGGCCGAACCGGTCCCGCAGGGCGCGGAGCATGGCTTCAAGCCGGTGCGGGGCCTCGAAGAACACCATGGTGCGCCGCTCCCCCGTCAGGTCTGCCAGGCGGGACGCCCTCTCGCCAGCCTTTCTCGGCAGGAAGCCTTCGAAGCAGAAGCGGTCCGTGGGGAGGCCGGACAGCGCCAGGGCTGTGAGAACGGCAGAGGGGCCGGGAACGGCCGTCACTGTCAGGCCGGCCGCCACCGCTCCCTCCACCAGGCGGAAACCGGGATCGGAGACCGAGGGCATCCCGGCGTCCGTGACCATGACAAGGGTGCTCCCTGCCCGTACCTGCTCAAGAAGTTCGGCGGTCTTGGCGGCCTCGTTGTGCTCGTGGTAGCTGATGACGCGGCCCGCCACCGTGACACCCAGACTTTGGACCAGCCGGTGCAGGCGTCGGGTGTCCTCGGCAGCAACGATGTCCGCCGTCCCCAGGAGCTCCACCAGCCGGGCGGACGCATCACCGGTGTTCCCGATGGGAGTGGCTGCGAGCACGATGCGCCCTGCAGTCGCAGGGCCGGAATCAGGAGCTGTGTTGGGGTTAGGGTCCACGCCTCCAGCCTACTGCTGCGGGGGACTTGCCGGCCGCAAACGGTAGCATGGGGCTCGTGACGCAGACCTCGACGCGGCCGGGCGGGACCGGACCCTCCGCCCCCGCGCCAGCCGAATCCGACGGGACAGCGGAGACAACGGAGGTTCGCGCCGCACGCCCCTGGCTCAGCCGGCCGGACGAGGCGTTCACCGAAGATTCCCTCCTGGCCAGGCTCCTTGGGGCGGGACCGCGATGGCGCGACTACCCCGCTTCGCTGAGGGTATGGCTCCTGCTGGTTCCGGTCCTCACGGCAGCAGCCGGAGGCATCCTGAGGTTTGTACGGCTCGAAGTGCCGCCCAAGCTGGTCTTCGACGAAACCTACTACGTCAAAGACGCATACTCGTATCTGATCAGTGGTTACGAACGGAGCTGGCCGGACAAGGCGAACGACGCCTTCAATGCCGGCAACCCGGGCGTGCTGCTGGACTCCCCCGAGTACGTGGTGCACCCACCGGTGGGCAAGTGGATGATCGCCGCCGGCATGTGGATCTTCGGCCCGGAGAACCCCTTTGGCTGGCGCTTCGCCGCCGCACTGACCGGCACGCTGTCCATCCTGCTGCTGTCCCTGATTGCCCTGAAGCTCTTCCGGTCGCTTCCCCTGGCGGCCGCCGCCGGGCTCCTCCTGGCCGTGGACGGCCACCACCTGGTGATGTCCCGGACATCCCTGCTGGACATCTTCCTGATGTTCTGGGTCCTGGCCGCGTTCGGCGCCCTGCTCCTGGACCGTGACGACGGCAGGCGGCGCCTGGCGGCACGCCTTGCCCGGGCTGCCACAGGCGGCGGAGGACGGCCGACGGCGGCACAGCTTCTCCCCGGACCGTGGCTTGGTATCCGCTGGTGGCGCCTGGCGGCGGGCCTTTGCCTGGGGCTGGCCGTGGGCACCAAGTGGTCCGGCCTCTTCTTCCTGGCCGTCTTCGGAGTGCTCACGGTCCTGTGGGACCTGAATGCCCGCCGGGTGGCTGGAGTGCGTGGCTGGATCAGCGGCGGCATCATCAAGGACGGCATCCCGGCGTTCCTCAGCATGGTTCCCGTGGCCGGCCTCGTGTACGCGGCAACCTGGACCGGATGGTTCAGGTCAGAGGACGCCTACTTCCGCCGGTGGGCCCAGAGCAACCCCGCTGCGGGGTGGGACTGGCTTCCGGATTCTGTCCGATCACTGGCCCACTACCACCTGGAGGCGTACACCTTCCACCAGGGCCTCGGTTCGGAGCACCCGTACGAGGCGAGCGCCTGGAGCTGGCTGGTACTCGGCAGGCCGACGTCGTTCTTTTACGAATCCCCCCAGCCGGGCACCCCGGGCTGCGACGTGGAAAAGTGCACCTCAGCCATCCTTTCGGTGGGAAACCCGCTGATCTGGTGGGGCGCCGCAGTCTCCCTGGTGGTCCTCCTCTTTTGGTGGGCCGGGCGGCGGGACTGGCGGGCGGGCGCGGTGCTCGCCGGCGTGGCCGCCGGGTACCTGCCCTGGTTCCTTTATCCGGAACGGACCATGTTCTATTTCTACGCCGTCTCCTTCGAGCCCTTCCTGATCCTGGCCCTGGTGTACTGCCTGGGGCTGGTCCTGGGAAGGGCAGCCGATCCCCCATGGCGGCGGCGTTCCGGCCTCTACCTCGTGGCCCTCTTCGTGAGCGCCGTCATCCTGCTCTCGGCCTTCTTCTACCCCATCTGGACTGCCGAAGTCATCCCCTACGACGCCTGGAAGGTCCGGATGTGGATGCCGTCCTGGATCTAGGGCAGGATGGCATCAGACCCCCCGATGGAGCCGCTGCCGCGGCGTGGCAGCGGAACGGAGACCTGCTGTGAGAGAAGCAAGCACTGAACTGCTGGTTGAGCTTGATGCCGCCAGCAACGTGACTGACCTTCTGCTGGAACAGCATGCGGCCAACCCTGCCCATGCCCTGTACCGGCGGAAGGGGCCCAACGGGTGGGTGGACGTGAGCGCCCATACCTTTCTCCAGGACGTCAGCGCCCTGGCAAAAGGCCTGATTGCCGGCGGAATCGAGCCCGGCGACACGGTGGCCGTCATGTCCCCCACCTCGTACGAGTGGACGCTGGTGGATTTCGCCATCTGGTTTGCCGGCGGGGTTACGGTTCCCATCTACGAGACGTCCTCCGCCCGGCAGGTGGAGTGGATCATCCGTGACGCGGGGGTGCGCCGCGTCTTTGCGGGGGATCGCCCAACCGTCGACCTGGTCACGGATGTCGTGGCCGGCTCGGCCCTTCTCCGGGACAGGCTGGTCAACGTGGTGCGGATGGATTACGACGGCGAGGCACCGGACCTTGCCAGCCTCGCCGCCGCCGGGGCCGGGGTCACCGACGCCGAGCTTGAGCGGCACCGCAGCCGGGCAGGCCTGGACGACGTCGCATCGCTGGTTTACACCTCCGGCACCACGGGCAATCCCAAGGGCTGCGAAATCACCCACGGCAACTTCGCCCTGGTGGCCAAGAACATCGTGGCGTTCCTCCCGGAACCGCTGCTGCAGGATCAGGCCCGTACGCTGATGTTCCTGCCCCTGGCCCATGTCCTGGCCCGCGCAGTGCAGGTGGTCTGCCTTGCCGCAGGGGCCACGCTGGGCCACACCCCGGGAGCCGCCCAGCTCCTGGACGATCTGCAAACGTTCCGGCCCACCTTCCTGCTGGTGGTGCCCCGGATTTTCGAGAAGGTCAGGGCAACCGCGGCGCACAAAGCCGCCCTGGCGGGCAAGGCCGGGCTCTTCAAAGCGGCTTCAGCGACAGCCATCGAATACTCCCAGGCGGAGGACAAAAGAAACCGCGGCGAGGGCAACGGCCCCGGGCTGCTCTGCCGGATCCGGCACGGCATCTTCGACCGGCTGCTGTATCCCCGCCTGCGGCAGGCCCTGGGCGGCCAGGTGGGGTACACCGTATGCGGGGCGAGCCCGCTGGCCCTCGAGGACGCCCACTTCTTCCGGGGTGCAGGGATCCCGGTGCTGGAAGGTTACGGCCTGACCGAAACCACGGCACCATGTACGGCCAACACTCCGTCACGGACGCGGGTGGGCTCGGTGGGGATACCCATTCCCGGCACCACCATCCGGGTGGCGGAAGACGGCGAAATCCTGGTCAAGGGGATCGGGGTTTTCAAGGGCTATCACGCCAACGCGGCTGCCAACGCCGAGGCCTTCGTGGACGGGTTCTTCCGGACCGGGGATCTTGGGCAGATCGATTCGGACGGGTTCCTCACCGTGACGGGCAGGAAAAAGGACCTGCTGGTCACCGCCGGCGGAAAGAACGTTGCACCGGGCCCGCTCGAGGAAAAGATCCGTGCCCACC
Source organism: Pseudarthrobacter phenanthrenivorans Sphe3 (assembly GCF_000189535.1). Lineage (NCBI taxonomy): Bacteria > Bacillati > Actinomycetota > Actinomycetes > Micrococcales > Micrococcaceae > Pseudarthrobacter > Pseudarthrobacter phenanthrenivorans. The sequence continues at coordinate 1,295,661 of NC_015145.1, read as the reverse complement.
ATCTGGTGGGCCACGCCGTGGTGGTGGGCGACGGCATGCCCTTCATTTCTGCGCTGGTGACACTCGACCCCGAGGGCATGGACAACTGGCGCTCCGAGCAGGGGCTGCCGTCCCTGCCCGCGAGCGAGGCGATCAACGATCCCGAGGTTCTTGCGGCGGTCCAGGAGGCGGTGGACCAGGCAAACCTGCTGGTATCCAAAGCTGAGTCCATCAGGAGTTTCTCGCTCATAGACGCCCAGTTCACCGTGGAATCAGGACACCTCACGCCCTCCCTCAAACTGAAGCGCGCCGCCGTCGTACGCGATTACGGCGAGGAGATCGCCAGGCTCTACGCCTGATCGGCAGGCTGCCCTGCCGCCGGCTCCTCCTTGACCAGGCCGCGGCGGCGCCGTGTGGGCCAGGTCAGGATCAGCGTCACTAGCGCCGTCACAAGCACCAGGACGGCAATCACCATGCCGGCATCGATCCAGAACTGTCCAGGGAACAGCCGGATCAGGGTATCGTCCAGGCTGAAGGTCCAGGTCCCGTCCGCGAAGAAGACGCGATGGAACTCCGTGAAGAACTGCTGCCAGCCAAGCACCGCCAGGGTGCCCAGGCCCAGGATGAGGACCAGGGTGACCAGGGACCCCGCGAACAGGCCCCGCCGCACTCCCCCGGCGCTCCGCTTGCGGAGGTACAGGATGGCGATAAGGCTCACCAGGATCAGCAGGACGCCGGCACCGAAGGTGGACAGGATCACCAGCTTGACGTCGGCCATATGGCTGACTTCGCCGTCCTTGAACAACTTGTCGCCGCCGCGGTGCACCAGATCGCCCAGGTAGCGGGGCCCGGACCAGTTCGTGAGGTAGTCCACGGCGTAGGAGCCGTAGGTCATCCGGTCATCGGTATTGAATCCGTACCCGTCACCCGGGAAACCGGGACGGTTGTATTCCACCCACAGGAACAGCGGACTGGTGACAGCCCTGACGGCAAGGATCAGCAGAATCACGGGGAAGAAAATGGCGAGCAGCACCTGCATCACGCGCGGAGCCACGGGTTTGGCGTTGGCGGCGCTTTCCCGCTGGGCGTTGCGGCGTTCCACTTCCTCTTCCGGCGGCCGGACCTGCAACGCGGAGGTGGGGAGCGGCTCCTTGAAGACCGGCGAGCTTTCCTTTTCGGCAGGTTCGACGGCGGCTTCCGCGGCTTTGCGGTCCGCCCGGGTTTCCGGCACGGCGGGTCCGTCCGGGGTGGCGGTACTGGCCGGGCCGGCAGTGCCTTGGGTGCCGGCAGTGCCGGCAACCGGGGCGGAGCCGGTACCGGGTGCGCGGGAGGAACCGGACGCTGCACCGGAATCGTCGGCGGCAGGGGTCAGCCAGGAAAACGCGGGCTCGTCGGAGTCCCCGGACGGGTCCAGGAGAGGTTCCGGCTGCGGCTCGGCGCTTTTGGCGCGGGCCGGTCTTTCGTCTTTCACAGCAGCGTCACTTCCGTCGTGTTTCCGCGCCAGGCCGTGCCCGGCCGGCGCGCTCTATCTGTTGACGAGCCTACCGTCCGGTCCTTCGGCTGTGCGAGGAACCACCCCGGCGGGATTACAACGATTCAGGCAGCGATTTCCGTGTACCCCGCGTCTTCCCGCCGGAGGTCGCCGCGTTCCCCGGCGAGGTAGGCCGGCCTCCCCCAACGCACAACATAAATCCAGTAGGCAGCCAGGACTGCAGCGCCAATGCCAATCTTCGCCCAGACCGGGAGAGGGCTCGGGGTCACGAACCCTTCCACCAGGCCGGAGACGAACAGCACCAGCACCAGTCCCAGCGCCACGGTGATCAGGGACCTGCCCTCCTCAGCCACTGCCCGCCCCCGGGTCCGGGGGCCCGGGGACACCATGGCCCAAAAGATCCGCAGTCCTGCGGCGCAGGCAATGAAGACGGCGGTGAGTTCCATCAGGCCGTGCGGAAGGATGTAGCTGAAGAACACGTCTGTCTTGCCGGACGCGGCGAAGAGTCCTGCTGCAATGCCCACGCCCTGGGCGTTGCTGAACAGGATCATCGGAACCCAGACGCCAGTGATGCCCAAGGCAACGGCCTGCGCGCTGATCCAGGCATTGTTGGTCCAGACGGCTCCCGCGAAGGACGCTGCCGGGTTCTCGGAGTAGTAGTCGATGAAGTCCTCCTCGACGTACTGCTGGACGGCCGCTTCGGAGGCAACCGCCCGCAGCGCCTCCGGGGACGTGCCGATCCATAGGGCGTACGCTGCCCCGATAAGCGTAAACGCCGCTCCGCAGGCCAGCGTGAGCCAGGTGAGCCGGTAGAACGCTGCCGGGAGCGCCACTGCAAAAAACCGTGCCAGGTCGGCCGCAAGGTTGGAGCGGGCCCCGGTGAACCTGGTCCTCGCCTGCGCCAGGGTTGCCGAAAGAGAGGCGGAAAGCCCGCTTTCGGGGGCCACCGACCGGATCAGGGACAAGTGCGCGGACGTGGACTGGTAGAGCGCCAGCAGTTCGTCAGCTTCACGCCCGGTCAACCTGCCCTTGGTGGCAAGCTGGTTCAGCCGTGCCCACTTATCCGCGTTAACAGCGGAGAAGGCGTCCATATCCACGGCACCAGCCTAGTGCCACAACACTAGACTTTGAGCGACGGCACCAGCGGCCGGAAGATTGGGGAGGAACTGTGGGTTCGATTGTCACCGGCGAGGCCGTGGTCCTGGAACTGCGTCCGGCATCGTTTGCTGCCCGGGCCCTGGGGCTGTTCCTGGACGTGGCCTTCCATGCCGTACTGCTCGTGGCCCTCCTGATCGGTCTCGCGGCAGCCGGCGAGGACCTGGACGAGGCAGCCTCGCGGGCGCTGGTCCTGGCCGCTGTGGTCTTTTGCCTGGTCATCGTGCCGGTGGCTGTCGAAACCCTGAGCCGCGGGCTGTCCCTGGGAAAACTCGCCGCGGGCCTGCGGGTGGTCCGTGAGGATGGCGGCGCCATCCGCTTCCGCCACGCCGTCATCCGCGGCCTCACGGGATTCCTCGAGATTTACCTGACCTTCGGAGGACTCGCCATCGCGGTGGCCCTGTTTAACGACAGGTCGCGGCGGCTCGGTGACCTGATGGCCGGCACCTACGCCATCCGCACCCGCGTGCCCGTTGAGCAGCCGGTCCCGGTCTTAATTCCGCCGGGGCTGCGCGCCTGGGCGGCGGCCGCGGACATTGGCCGGATTCCCGATGCCACCGCGCGCAGGGCTTCCCAGTTCCTCCGCCAGGCAGGACGGATGGCGCCCTTGTCCCGTTCCGGGATGTCGGCGTCGATAGCCACCGAACTGTCTGCCTTCGTGGCTCCGCCCCCGCCGCCGGGAACAGGGCCGGAGGACTACCTTGCCGCCGTCGTTGCTGAACGCCGGACCAGGGAACTGGGCCGGCTGAGCCGGTCACGCAGCCGCAACACTGAGGTTGGCGAGCGGCTTCAACGGCTGCCTTTCAGCGGCTGACGCTAGTTGTCGTACTCACTCCACGGGATGTTCCAGTCACCGAACCCGTCGTCGTGTGCTGCGTAGTCGCCTTCGGTGTTCACGATCTGGACCACGTCCCCGGTGCCCATGTTGTCAAAGACCCAGGCGGCGCCGTCGGGAGCGAAGCCAATGCAGCCATGCGAAACGTTCGTATTGCCGATGAACGGATAGGCGGATTCCAGCGCCTGGTGGATGTAGGCACCGCTGAGCGTGAGGCGGATGGTGTATTCCACGTCCACGTCACCGTAGTAGGCGGGATCGTCCGGCTTCAGTCCGATGCTGGATGCCCGGAAGTGGTCGTAGCGCTTCTTTTCCATCAGGACCCCATAGCCGCGGGCTGAAGGGAAGCGCTTGTCTCCCATGCTGACGGGCAGGGTCTTGACCACCTGGTCGTTGACGCTCAGCGTGAAGGTGTGCGCGGCGGCATCGGCCACTGCCACCTTCTTGTCACCGATGGCCACGTTGACTTTCTTGTTGAAGTTGGCGATCTGGCCGTTGCCAAGATCCACCCCGAAGAGCTTCATGTCCATGCTGATCGTGGAGTTAGCCGCCCAGAAGTTTTCCGGCCGGTACCGCACCATGGTGTCGCTGTGCCAGTGGAAAGCGCCCACCTGCCCGGCGCTGCTGGTGATGGTGATGGCTTTTTCCACGGCGTCGCGGTTGACCACAGGCTCGCTGAAGATGACTTGCAGCGGCTGCCCCACGCCCACCTTCATGCCGTCCAGCGGGTAGATGGCGGCATCGGCCTCGTGCGAACTGGACACGGTGCTGAAAGACTGTGTGGTGCTCGTTTCGCGGCCGGCGCCGTCCTTGACCACGTAGGTGTAGCTGTACTCCGTATTGAATTTGAGCGGCCCGGACGCCGTCCAGCCGGAACCGGCAGAATCGATGCGCCCCTCCACTGTTACCCCGGAGGTGCTGGTGAGGGTCACGCGTTCGATGGTGCCGTTGGTGACCTTCAGGGAGACCGGGGCTGCAGGATTCACCTGCTTGGCGCCGTTGGCCGGCGCGGCATCAGCTTTCACCGGTGCAATGACCGGCGCCGCAATGCCAGGAGAGGACCGCACGGCGGAGCCTGCCTCGGATTCGACCGCTCCGCGGGCGATGCCCGGCGCGACGGCGGCGAACACCCCGCCCACGGCCGCGAGGATGCACACCGCAACCACGACGAGAATTTTTTTGAAGGTACCCGGGCGGCGGGATTGGACTTCAGGCTCCATATGTTGATCCTAGGCGCAGAAAGTAACAGCCCGGGTGCGCACGGCACCCGGGCACTTCACTTCTTAGTAACGATAGTGCTCGGGCTTGTAGGGACCGGCCACGTCAAGGTCCAGGTATTCGGCCTGGTCCTTGGTCAGCTCGGTCAGTTCCACGCCAAGGGCGTCAAGGTGCAGGCGGGCCACCTTCTCGTCCAGGACCTTGGGCAGGACGTAGACCTGGTTTTCGTACTCGCGTTCGCCTGCCGGCTGGTCCTTCTTGGTCCACAGCTCAATCTGGGCAATGGTCTGGTTGGCGAACGAGTTGCTCATCACGAAGGACGGGTGTCCCGTGGCGTTGCCCAGGTTCAGCAGCCGGCCTTCGGAGAGGACGATGATGGAACGCTCGGCGGCAGTTCCTGCCTCGAAGACCCATTCGTGGACCTGCGGCTTGATTTCAACCTTCTTGATGCCGGGGATCCGGGCCAGGCCGGCCATGTCGATTTCATTGTCGAAGTGGCCGATGTTGCCCACGATCGCCTTGTTCTTCATGCCGGCCATGTGCTCTGCCAGGATGACGTCCTTGTTGCCCGTGGTGGTGATGAAGATATCGCCCTGCGCCAGCACCGACTCCAGCTTGGCCACCTGGTAGCCGTCCATGGCGGCCTGCAGTGCGCAGATGGGATCGATCTCGGTGACGATCACCCGTGAGCCCTGGCCCCGCAATGCCTCCGCGGCACCCTTGCCCACGTCGCCATAGCCGCAGACGACGGCGACCTTGCCGCCCATGAGCACGTCCGTGGCGCGGTTGATCCCGTCCGGCAGCGAGTGGCGGATCCCGTACTTGTTGTCGAACTTGCTCTTGGTGACGGAGTCGTTGACGTTGATGGCCGGGAACAGCAGTTTGCCCTGTTCAGCCAGCTGGTACAGGCGGTGCACGCCGGTGGTGGTTTCCTCGCTGACGCCCTTGATGGTGGCGGCCGTCCGGGTCCACTTCTTCGGGTCCGCTTCGAGGGAACGGCGGAGCACGTCAAGGAAGATGCCGTATTCTTCCGAATCGGTGGGGTCGGCGGACGGTACGTTGCCCACTGCCTCGAACTCCACGCCCTTGTGCACCAGCATGGTGGCGTCGCCGCCGTCGTCCAGGATCATGTTGGGGCCGAGCTCCGGGTTGGAGTCCGCGCCGGGCCAGGTCAGGATCTGCTCGGCGGTCCACCAGTATTCCTCAAGGGTTTCACCCTTCCAGGCAAAGACGGGGACGCCCTGCGGGTCCTCCACGGTGCCCTTGCCCACCACTACGGCGGCCGCGGCCTCGTCCTGGGTGGAAAAGATGTTGCAGGAAGCCCAGCGGACCTCTGCACCCAGGGCGGTGAGGGTCTCAATCAGGACGGCGGTCTGCACCGTCATGTGCAGGGACCCTGCGATCCTGGCACCCTTGAGCGGCTGGGTGGGGCCGAACTCCTCCCGCAGCGACATCAGGCCCGGCATTTCGTGCTCGGCCAGACGGATCTGGTGGCGGCCGGCTTCCGCCAGGGTGATGTCGGCAACCTTGTAATCAAAAGTCATGAAGGGTCCTTAGTTCGTTCCGGAAGCTGAATCGTGTTGGTCCGATCCTGCCGCTGTGGCAGCCGCCAGGAGTTCGGGGGGCAGGAGAAGGGGAATCCCGTCCTCGATGGCGTAACGGGGCTTGACTCCGGATTCCGCGGCGACGGCGGCAACCAATTCTTCGCCTTCCTGCACCAGCGCTGAGCCGGTCACGGGGCAGCGCAGGACGGACAGCAGTTCAGGACTGATTTTTGGCATTTCTGCTCCCTGGCGGGCGCGCTCGCGCCGGTAGCGGACTGATGTGCACCATCCAGCCTACCGCCAGATGGGCCTCAGGACGGCTCACGCAGCACCCGCAGGTGCCCCCTGCGGGTGCCTTCAGTCCCGGCGGGCGCCTCCAGCGCCGAGTGGGGCCCGCGCTGGGCGGGCTGCTGGGGCTGGGCGGGCAGGGCTGCGGCATCGCGGACCGCATTGGCAAGCGCAAGGAGGTCATCGGGGCCGGGCTGCTGGGGCGTGCTGGGCATGGCCAGGCGAAGGACTTCCCAGCCCCGGGGAACCGTCAGGGAGTCAGCGTGCTGCTCGCACAGGTCGTAGCAGTGTGGTTCGGCGTACGTGGCCAGTGGACCAAGGACAGCGGTGGAATCTGCGTAGACGTACGTCAGGGTAGCAACCGCAGACTGGCGGCATGCAGATCTTGAACACTGACGGATAGCTCCCACGACATCACAGACTACTCCGTCTTCGCGCAAAAACCGGGCATTGCCGCTCGGCCCGACGCGCCCCCCAAAGCCGGGAGTATGTATCGCATAAATGGTGCCCCGGGTTTACAGTCGATGTATGCAGTCATCGAACCAGAAATCAGGTTTCACGGTCCGGTTGGCTGATCCGGATGCCCCAAAGGCTGCCGGTACCGGCTCTCCGGGTAAGAGCTTCATGATGCGCCGCAGGAACCGGCATGGCCGCGGCCTCCGCGGCGAAGTGATGTTGCCCACGCACCCCGGATACCGGACGCGCGGGGACCGCTTTGATGACATGGTGCTGGATTCGGCGCAGCGGCTCCACGATATCTGGGGCAAGACCCTGGATGGCGTCCGGTTCGGTGTGGATGAGATTCCGCCGGACCTGGAGCAGTTGGCGGCGAACTCGTCCGCGGCCCCCATGGGCTCCTATACGCCCGCCTCTGAAGGGGACGGTCCCATGATCACCGTTTACCGGCGCGTGGTGGAGCAGGCGTGCCCTGGTCCGGAAGACCTGCAGGACCTGGTCCATGACGTGGTGGTGGAGCATACAGCGGAGATGCTGGGTGTTGCTCCGGAGACACTGGATCCGGTCTACCGCCGCCGCTACTGACAACCACACGCCGGCTGCCCGTTCAGTAGCTGAGTGTGACGGGGACTGTTTCCTGTCCTGCTGCTGCAGCCTGGAAGGCCAGGGATGATACGTCGTTCCTGCCGTCCTGCTGCAGCAGGACAGCACCGTACACGGCATCACCGGATGCGGACACCACGTAGCCCACGACGTCTGACTCCTCTACCTTGTCCGGGACGGCGATGGAGGACGTGGTGCCGCCGGCGATGTCTGCGCTTGCGGGAGCCCGCACTTTCCCGTCCGCCGTGATCGCGGCGTAGGTGATGGTGGCGCGGGTGTCCAGGGCGCCAAACACCAGGGTGCGGCTTCCTCCCTGCGGAACCGGCACCACGTGCTGGCTGCCGAGGCGAACTCCGGATGCTGCCCAGGCAACGTCCGCCGGCTGCTCCTCCTGCAGGCCGCGGGTGATCCTTGCCGCTGCCACGAAGGAAACATCCGATGTTGCGGCCACGGTGTATTGCCCTGCGGGAACGCCCGCGAGGGAAACCTCGGTAACGGTGCCCGCCTTGGCCGTGATCACTCCGCCCGAAGGCAGCGCCTTCTGGCCGTCACGTCCAAACAGCTTGATCTCGACGACGGCGTCCGTGGCACCTGGAACGGTGAGCTGGAGGGAAGGCGCCGCATCCTCATAGCCGGCCTTGCCGGTGAGCTGGGCGAGCCCGGCGGGGTCCTGGATGTCCACCCCCGTCATCACCTGCCGCACGGCCGGCGCTGCCCCGGGACCGATGAAGTCCACCCCTCCGGGAGTGAGACCCCGAAGGACGCTCTGCTGGATGACAGCGGCAACGGGCCCGCCTGCACTGCGCACATGGACGCTGAGCTGCGGCTCCGCGGGCGCCAGCCCGGCAAGGACGATGGACCGGGAGGTGCCTGGGGCCACCAGCAGGCCGCGGCTGCCCGGTGCCTGGATTTGTCCCTGTGACCCGAAAAGTTCCAGGCTCACAGTGGCAGGTGTGCTGGAGGCGTTGCTCAGCACCAGCACGGAGGTCCGGCCCACGGTTGTGCCCGCGCCGGCCAGCCACTGGTCGTTGGAGGGCTGCTGGCAGTTGGAGGCCGCGCTGCCTTGCAGGTCGCCGTCGGTGGCGGTGAACTTCATGACCCCTGCTGCAGATGCTTGCTGGTTTGCCAGTGCCTCGGCGCTCAGCACGCTGGCCTGTTCAACTGGCCGTCCGGCCACAACCCCTGCCACAAGTTCCTGCGCAGCAGCACCGGAAGCAGGCTGGGCAGGTCCCTGGGCGATGTCGACGGCGGTTGTTCCGTCCAGCTGCGACAGCCTGCTCTCCGGCAGCACGCCGGCCGCCCCAAGTACAGCACCTGTCACGGTGCTCACCGCGGTAGCAGATTTTGGACTGAACTGCGGGTCTGTTCCTGCCTCGGTGCCTTCCAGGAGACGGGCAGGGCCAGGGCAGACACCGAGGCTTGTGCCGGCAGGGACGGCTGCCGCAGCCGCAGGTATGCTTCGGCTCGATTCGGGCGCAGGCAGCAGCGAGCCGCCGGCCACCACGGCACCCGCCCCGGCGAGGACCAGCGCCGCGGACGCCAGTCCAACGAGGGCCGTCCTGCGTCCCTTGGCGGCCGGGGGCTGCCGGTCCTCCCCTTGGGCCGTGCCGCCGTCGCCGTCCGGTGCGTCGGCGGAGTGGGCTTCCCGCGCCTCAGCCGACATGGTGTGCTCATGCATTCTGGTGTTCCTTACGCAGGGAGCCCTCGTCCCGTGAGAGGCCGGTCCGTGGCCGCCGGGCCGGCATGGGGATGGCCAGCAGGACCGTCAGCCCGATCACCGTGGCTTGGGCGACAGAAGTCCAGACCGCCCAGGGGTTTTCGTAGCGGATAGTGAGCTGTCCCGCGGAAGCGGGGAGCGTGAAGGCCTGGGACCAGCCGGACGTGGTCGCCGTCAGCCGGCGGCCGTCAAGCCAGGCGCTCCAGCCGGGGTCTGCCCGTTCGGCCAGGACAACAAGCCGCCCCTCGGCGCCGCCGGGAACCGGCGCGTCCACCTCGTTATAGCCGGACGGTACCAGGCCCACGGCGGTGCCGTTTGCGTCCACAATGCGCACGCGGTGTGCAACATCGGCAGCCTGAAGCGCCGGCTGGTTCAAAGGCGTGATGCGCCAGAGCCATCCCACGTCGGTCTGGCCCACGGCCACCAGCCCGGGCACGGCGTCCATCCTGCTGGCGGTCAGCTGCGCCGCGGTGTCCGCCGACCGCAGCACCACGAAACCAACGCCCAGCTGTTCAAGGTCGGTTCGCGGATCAACGCCGTGGCCCGCGACGAGCGTTGCCACCACCCGGCGGACCGCGGCGGTGACATCGTCGTCGTCGCGGACCGTTTCGGCACCCGGACTGCCCATGATGCGGCGGGCGGAGGCGATGGTGGAAAGGCTGTCCAAGGTAGTGCCGGCACCCCTCATCAGCGACGCGTCAAAGGTGCCGTTGTCCCGCGTGCTGATGAGCAGGGTGCGGGTCTGTTCCGGTCCGGTTCCACGGTCGATCGCCGTGGCCGGAAGCGTCCGCGGGTTCGCCGCCTCAACCAGCCGGGGGTTCCCAGGGGACCAGCGTCCTGGACGCCTGTGGCAGTGGGGCCATTGTTGCTTGAGGGTTCACTGGTGGGCAGGGTGTTTGACAGAATGCCGGCAGTACTGGTCCCCGCGGCGGCCGTGGCCGGCCGGAGCAGGTTCTGGGCAGACCAGGCCGCCATCCCCGCCAGGGGTCCGGCGAGCAGGATCACCATTCCAGCCGCAACGGCGGTCCGCAGGAGTGTCCTGTGCCTGGCGTCGCGGCTTGCAGCTGATGTGTCTGCCATCGCGAGCAGGTGTTCCCCGCCCAGGACGCCCGCTGCCAGGAGGGCGAGGGCCGCCGCCGAGACAACCGGCCCGGTGAAGGGCGTGACCATTGTTTCCGCGTTCATGCCGGTAGCCACATGGCCCGCGAGCCAGCCACCGGCCAGGACCATGACTCCTGCAGCCCAGAACGCCATCACGGCAGACGTGCGGCTCCCGGGGATCACAAGCCCTGCAACGGCCAGCGCGAGGATGGGGGCAGCCACGAGCAGCGCCAGCAGCATGGCCCAGGGCACGGCTCCGGCGCCAAAGGCGGGAAGCCCTTCCAGCCCGCCCAGGGGATCAAACTGCAGGGGCTGGCCCAGAAGCTGCTGCCACAGCGGGGCAGCGTCAAAGGCCAACGGCAGCCCGGGATCCGCCAGCAGCGCCCGCGGCCGGTCAAGCACGGACAGTCCGAAGGGGATGAACAGCGCCGCGGCGGGCAACAGCGCCCACCAGACCGTGCGGCCCCGGCGGCCCAGCAGAAGGCCGCAGAGCACAATGACCACGGTGGCCGGGACCAGGAGCGAGGGTGCCGACGCCACGACGACGGCCAGTGCCAGGCCCGCGGCGGCGGCAGCTGTCCAGGACGGAGTGCCGTTGATGCCGGGCCTGGCCGCTGGCCTTTCCTGCGGCCGCCGGTCGTCCGGGGAAGGCGGAGCAAAGCGGCCATGGCCCACTGCCGAGCCTGTGGCCCGCAGCAGCGCCAGGACCAGGAGGGGAAGCATAATATGGGCAACCAGCGCGCCCACCCTTCCCTGGTTGAGCGCCACCTGGAGGGCGGGGGCGGCTGCCCAGAGTATTGCCGCGGCCAGCCGCAGCCGGCGGCGGGCTGTAAGTCCTCCCGCAGCAAACCACGCCGTCAGCGCCGAAAGGGGCGTAGCGAGGAGCAGCAGCCAGGCCATGGCGCCGTTCGCGTCACCGCCGCCCAGGACACCCAGGACCCAAAGGACGTATCCGAAGGGATCGCCGCGTCCCGGCAGCCCAGCCCCCACAGTGAGCCACCAGGTGGAGGCATGGTGCCAGATGTCCCCGAGGCCGGCAGAGACAGGAATGAGGGCGCCGCCTGATACGGCGTCGGCGCGGAAGAGTCCTGTCAGCGCCAGGAGCGATGCGATGGCGCCGAGGATGGCTGCAGCCAGGGCTCCGTTACCCACCCAGCCGCGCTTTGTGGTGGCCAGCGCCGCGAAGTCATCGGAGGCGTCGCCAGTGGGCTGGTGCGCCAGCGGATCCTGCACAAGCTCATCCGCAGCGGAGTTATCGGACCCCAGCGCCTCGATGAGCGATCGCCGGTGGCTCCAGACCTCGCGCCGGGGCGTCTGGAGCTTACGGATCACGGACCGCCGGATCCGGCGGGTTTGCCTGGCACTGCGGCGCGCCCTGGCTATGGCACCCGGCCTTCCCAGGGCGGCGAAGGTGGCGGCCAACTGGGAAACTCCATGCCCCGGATCCTTGACCAGGATACTGAGCACGAACCTGAAGAGGCTTCCCACCAGGGCACCTGCGCCGTGAACGGGAACCATCCACAAAGGTGCGTGCTTCAGGCGCAGGTGGACCTGGCCTTTCCGGGCCGCAGCGGCATTCCCCAGCGCATGGGGCCGGTGGGCCACATGGAACATCCGGGCTGCAGGCACCACAACCACACGGTGCCCCGCAAGGCGGTTGCGCCAGCAGAAGTCGACGTCGTCGCCGCTGCCGGGCAGGGCAGGGTCGAAGCCGCCAAGCTCCTCCCAGATGTCACGCCGCACCAACATCCCGGCAGAGTTAACGGCGAAGGTATCACTCCGGCCGTCGTACTGGCCCTGGTCGAGCTCATCCGCGTCGATCAGGGTGAGCCGTTCGGCCCACCTGCTGGTGGACAGGCCTACATCAATGAGTTTGCGCCCCGCATGCCAGTCCAGTTGCTTGCAGCCGGCAACGGTCACGGAAGGTGCGCGCTCAACAGCGCCCAGCAGTTCAGCCAGAGCCTGTGGTGCGGGGGCAGCGTCATCATGAAGCAGCCAGATCCACTCCACCTTGTCCCCGGCGCTGGCTCCCCGCCATGGAGACAGTTCGGCCAGGCCGGCGGACACTGCTGCCCCCATGCCGCTTTTGCCGCGATGCTGGTGGCTGACAACGTTGGCCCCGCCCAGGGCCTGCTCGAGGAGGGCTCTGGAGTCATCCCGCGATCCGGTATCAACGCCGATGGCGTAGTCCACGGGCCGGGTCTGGTCCGCTAATGCTGCGAGGGTTCGGGGGAGATAGGCACTGCCGTTGTGGGCAACCACAACGGCAGTGACATGGACATCCTGGTGAATTAGATTGCTCGCTTCCTCAGCCGCCGGCGCTCACGCTCGGACAGGCCTCCCCAGATGCCGAAACGTTCGTCGTTCGCCAGCGCATATTCAAGGCACTGCGAGCGGACATTGCAGGCACCGCAAACCTTTTTGGCGTCCCTTGTGGAACCGCCCTTTTCGGGGAAGAAAGCCTCGGGGTCAGTCTGGGCGCACAGGGCATCCGTCTGCCACCCCAATTCGCCCTCGTCGTCGAAATCCTGCTGGAACGGCAGGCCGATCCATACCGGCTGGCTTGCGCCTGCAGCAGCCAGTTCCATGGGCGGGTCCAGGAGGTCCTCAGGATCGGCGCCCCCACCCAGCAATGCCTCGTGGGCTGCGAGGAAAGCAGTAGCCTGGTCCTCCAGCACGCCGCCCGCATTCCTGTTGTACCGTTCTGCGGCATCAGGATCAGCAGGATCCACATACCAGTCGCTGGGTACCCCCCGTGCGCGGTATGTTGCCGTTGCCTGTCCGGCCACGACGGCATCTTCCTGGATACGCTCTGCTTGCCCCATGGCGACCCTCCTGCTGTTGCAGCCCCTGCATGGATACGTGGCACTCGGTGGTGTGCCGGCATTTACGCAGTTGCCTTTAGTTATCTAATTACACGCGTGTAACTTAGGCGAGTCAAGCCGCTGCCGGATAATAATCACTCAGCCTAACGAACGCGCCGCACGCCACGCCCGGGAATATTTTCGCGGGACACCTCGGAAGCAGCGAACGAGGGGCATGACGCCAGCCAAAGGCCGCGATTCTCCACCAACGGCGGGAAAATACCTGCAAAATCAGGAAATAGCAAGCAGGCTGAGTATCTCGTGTGAGATATGTCACACTCCCGCGAAGCCGGGTTTGCCAGCCTGTCAGCTGGCTGCCGTGACCATGCCGGCCGCCGGTGGCAGGATGGAGCCATGAGCATCCCGGCAGCTGACCTAATGGCATCCCTTCGTGCAGGAAACTCCACCTCCCCGCGCCTCACGTGGTACGGGCCGGACGCGGAACGCGTGGAGCTGTCCGGAAGGGTCCTGGACAACTGGGTTGCCAAGACCAGCAACCTCCTCCAGGACGAGCTGGACGCGGCCCCCGGCATGAGCCTCCGCCTCCAGCTGCCCGCCCATTGGAAGTCGATCGTCTGGGCGCTGGCCGCCTGGCAGCTCGGACTGCAAACCGTCCTGGAAAAGGGCGCCGCAGATTTCCTCGCCACCTCCGAGCCGGAGAGCGTGGAGGAGAAGTACGACGCCGTCATCGCCGTCGCGCTGCCTGCGCTGGCAATGCGCTGGCCGGGAGAGCTGGCGGCCGGGTGTATTGACTATGCTGCGGAAGTCCGCTCCCACGGCGACGTCTTCATGGCCCACGCCGATCCCGATCCTTCAGGATGCGCGGTTGTGACCGGCGACGGGCGCCGCCACCTCCACCAGGAGCTTCTGGATACTTTCGCGGCGCCCCACGACGACGGCGTTCGGCTCCATATTCCGGCCGGAAACGGGCTGGAGTCAGCGTTGGCCAACGCACTGGGTGCCTGGCGGCACGACGGCTCCGTTGTGGTCACCCATCCGGACGTGGAGCTGACGGACAAGCTTATGGCAGCTGAACGCATCCACGGCAGGTGAGCACGGGGCTGCCGGTCCAGCGGGGCTTTTGCGGCGGGAAGGCACCATCCAGGCACCACGCTTCAGACGCAGCGCAGCCAGCGGCAGGATAGGACCGAAGCACCTGCCTGCCCCGCTATTTGGTCGGACCCTCCGGCGAGGGCTCCCGGCTGAGCCTCTCCTCCGCCACTGGACTGTGGTCCTTGTGGTGGGGGTGGAGCTCGATGAGTTCGTGGTCGTGCGAGAACTCCGGCTCCTGGTCCAGTTCCTGGTTGAACACCAGGAACCGGTAGGCGAAGAAGCGGACCACCGTTGCCACCAGGATGCCCACCACGCCCGCGGAGAACAGCAGATTCTTGTCCGTGACGCCCATTCCGTACTTGGCGAGGGCGGTGAAGCCGGTGGAGATGCCAATGCCTATTCCGTTGATCAGGACGAACATCAGGAATTCGCGGAGCACGTTGGCCTGACGCCGGTGGCGGAAGGTCCAGAGCCGGTTGGCGATCCAGGAGAAAACCGTAGCCAGCGAGGCGCCAACAAACCTGGCCTTCGCCTCGCTGTCGGTCATGGGACCGTGCATGAGGTAGTAAGTGAGGCCGTTATCAATGACGAAGGCCACCCCGCCAACCGCTCCAAACTTTGCCACCTCGCGCCAAAACAGCGAGGCGAGCCCCCGGATACGGTCTGCAAGTGCGGTGAACATGGCCCTCCATGGCTGTGTGAACTGTGGGCCATCGGGCCAGAGGCCTATTTTAGCCCCCAAACCTGCAAGCCAGCCTCCCTAACCTTCAGCCGAAGGCGGTCCTGCTGCTGCAACACTCTTCCCCCATGCGTGACGGGAAGGCGGGATACCGGGCGGTCTTCGGTAGGCTGGCACATGTGACTTTTCCAGTAATAGGCGTGGTTGGCGGCGGCCAACTTGCCCGAATGATGGCCCCAGCCGCAACTGCACTCGGTTTCGAACTCCGTGTCCTCGCCGAAGGGGACGACGTTTCCGCGGTGTCGGCAGTCTCCTCCTCACCCGTGGGCGACTACAAGGACCTGCAGACCCTCCTGGACTTCGCGCAAGGCCTGGACGTCATGACTTTCGACCATGAGCACGTCCCCACGGCCCACCTCCGCGCCCTGCAGGATGCAGGCGTCAATGTCCAGCCCGGGCCGGATGCGCTGGTCAATGCCCAGGACAAGCTGGTGATGCGTGCAGCAATCGACCGCCTGGAGCTTCCCAACCCTGCATGGGCTTCCGTGCAGGACGTGGAGGCCCTGGTCAGTTTCGGTGAGCAGACAGGCTGGCCCGTGGTCCTGAAAATGCCGCGGGGCGGCTACGACGGCAAGGGTGTCCGCGTGATCTCCTCACCTGAGGAAGCTGCAGGCTCGGCTGAGTGGTTCGAAGCCATGAGTCCCCTGCTCGTCGAAGCCAAAGTGGAGTTCACCCGGGAATTGTCGGCCTTGGTGGCCCGGACGCCGGACGGCGAAGCCCGT
Organism: Pseudarthrobacter phenanthrenivorans Sphe3; assembly: GCF_000189535.1. NCBI lineage: Bacteria > Bacillati > Actinomycetota > Actinomycetes > Micrococcales > Micrococcaceae > Pseudarthrobacter > Pseudarthrobacter phenanthrenivorans. The sequence continues at coordinate 1,279,895 of NC_015145.1, read as the reverse complement.
GCCTGGCCGGTCGTGCACACCATCCAGGTGGATGGGGTGTGCGATGAGGTCATTGCCCCTGCCCTGGACATTCCGGTGGAGGTGGCCGCTGCCGCCGAAGACGCCGCTCTGCGGATTGCCAGTGAACTCGGCGTCACGGGGGTGCTCGCCGTTGAACTCTTCGAGACGCCCGGGTCCGGGGCAGGCTTCCTGATCAACGAACTCGCGATGCGCCCCCACAACACCGGCCACTGGACCCAGGACGGCTCGGTGACCAGCCAGTTTGAGCAGCACCTGCGAGCGGTCCTGAACCTCCCCCTGGGCGCCACTGATGCCCTCGCCCCCGTTGCCGTCATGAAGAACTTCCTGGGCGGCGACAACCAGGACCTGTTTTCCGCGTATCCGCTGGCACTTGCCAGCGAACCTGCCGCAAAGGTGCACTGCTACGGCAAGTCCGTCCGGCCCGGACGCAAGATCGGCCACGTCAACCTCGTCGGTTCATCCACGGCGGAGGTCGAGTCCGTGCGGCAGCGTGCCACCATGGTGGCGAACATCATCCGTGACGGCCGGCTGACGGCGGAAGAACCGCCCAGCACTTTTGAGGAGAACGCATGAGCGCCCAGCCCACTCCCGCCCCCGCCCCGGAGGCCGCCCCGCTGGTTGGCCTGGTGATGGGATCGGACTCTGACTGGCCAGTCATGGAAGCCGCAGCCGAAGCCCTGGCGGAGTTCGGCATTCCCTTCGAGGCCGACGTCGTGTCCGCCCACCGGATGCCCACCGAAATGATCCGCTACGGACAGACAGCCCATGAGCGGGGACTGCGCGTCATCATCGCCGGCGCGGGCGGTGCTGCCCACCTGCCTGGCATGCTGGCCAGCGTTACGCCGCTTCCGGTCATTGGAGTTCCCGTCCCACTGAAGACCCTGGACGGCATGGATTCGCTGCTGTCCATCGTCCAGATGCCGGCCGGCGTCCCCGTGGCCACCGTCTCCATTGGAGGGGCCCGCAACGCCGGACTCCTCGCCGTGCGCATGCTCGCTGCAGGCACGGACGAACTTGCCGCTTCCCTTCGCGCCGACCTCCTGGATTTTGCTGCGGACCTCAACGCCGTTGCTGCAAGGAAGGGCGCCAACCTGCGGCACAAGGTCAGCGAGGTCTTCGCCGAAGGCAACGGCGCCCTGCGGGGCAGCCGCTAGGCCGGCGCGTATGTCCAGCAGCAAGGTCCAGCAGCAGTCCCCCGCCGCCGCGGCCATGACGGACCCGGTCCGGTACCCCGCCGGCGCGTCCCCGCCCATGCGCACCAAGCGTGCGTTCGTACTGATCCTCCTCACGCTCCTGGTTCCGGGCAGCGCCCAGATTGTGGCCGGCGACCGCAAACTCGGCCGGGCCGCGCTGCGGGTCACGCTGGCTGTCTGGGCAGCACTGGTGCTGGCGGTGCTCCTGCTGGTCCTCAACCGGTCCTTGTTGATCAGCATCGTCACCAATCCCTTCGCTTCGCTGGCCATAGTGGTTGTGCTGGTGGCACTGGCCGCCGGCTGGGCAGTCCTGTTCATCAACACCCTGCGGCTCATCCGCCCGGTGCTGCTGCCACCGAAGGCGCGTCCCGGCGTCGCGGTCGCCCTGGTCCTGGCCCTGGTCCTCGGGACCGGCTCACTGGGTTACGCTGCGTACCTGCTTAACGTCAGCCGCAACGCCATCGGCAGTATCTTCTCCTCCGGGCCCGCGATCGACCCGGTGGACGGACGCTACAACTTCCTGATGATGGGCGGCGACGCCGGGGAAGACCGGACCGGCAGGCGCCCGGACAGCCTCTCCGTGCTCAGCGTGGACGCCGAAACCGGACAGACCGCCATCATTTCCGTCCCGCGTAACTTCCAGAACGCGCAGTTCAGCGAAGGTTCGCCCATGCGGGAGATCTACCCCGACGGCTACAACTGCGGGGACGAATGCCTGATCAACGCCATCAACACCGAGGTCACCAACGAATACGCGGACCTCTACCCTGGCGTGGCCGATCCCGGGGCGCAGGCCACTATGGAAGCCGTCTCCGGCACCCTCGGCCTGGAAATCCAGGCCTATGTCCTGGTGGACATGGAGGGATTCGCCACACTGATCGACGCCATGGGAGGGATCAGGATCAAGGCAGGCGGATGGGTCCCCATGAGCGGCTATTTCGACGACTACACCCAAACCCACGGCATGCCCCTCGGCTGGATCCCTGCCGGTGAGCAAACACTCGACGGCAACCAGGCCCTGTGGTATGGCCGGTCACGTGAGTACGTGGACGACTACTCCCGGATCCAGCGCCAGCAGTGCGTCCAGCAGGCCATGCTGAAGCAGCTGGACCCGGCCACGTTGCTGAGCAAGTTCGAGGACATTGCCAACGCCGGCACAAAGGTGGTGGACTCCAATATCTCAGCCACGCAACTGGGCAGTTTCGTTGACCTCGCCATTAAATCCAAAGGCCAGGAGGCCAAGCGGCTGACCATCGGCCCGCCGGACTTTGACGCCTCGTTCTCCACGGTCCCGGACTTCGCCCAGATCCACGAGCGCGTGGACCAGCTGCTGGCATCGGCTTCGGCCGGGGGCGCGCAGTCTGCGGGAATTGTCGACGACGTCATGGCAGCCCCCGCCGCCGGGCCTGTCCGGGCGGCAGGGGCTTCCCCGGCAATCCTGCCGGCGAGCGGCAGCATGGTTCAGCAGCCCACGCCGTCGGACTTCGTACCGGTGACCACGACGCCGGACGGCGAGCCGATCACCGAAGAGCTGCTGACGCAGCTCAAGCTCGAGGGCAACGAAGAGGCCATCCGCCAGCTCGTGGCCACCAACGGCCAATGTGCGGCTCTCTAGCCTGCAAACCAGACGAAAGAAACGGAACGGTTTTGTACGAGATTGAGAACGTCCTCCGCGACTACGCCTGGGGTTCGACGACGGCCATCGCCGCACTCCTTGGGAGGCCGGAGTCCGGCGGCCCCGAGGCGGAGCTGTGGATCGGCGCGCACCCCGATTCGCCGTCCGTTGCGCATGTCCCCGAGGACGGCTCAGCGACGCCGCTGGATGCGCTGGTTGCACGGGATCCCGAACATTTCCTTGGGGCCGAATCCGTGGCCCGGTTCGGCCCACGCCTGCCCTTCCTGGCAAAGATCCTGGCGGCTGCCCAGCCGCTCTCCCTGCAGGTCCATCCCAGCCTCGAACAGGCCCGGGCCGGTTTTGCCAGGGAGAACGCTGCCGGCGTGGCCCCGGACGCACCGCACCGGAACTACCGGGACGACAACCACAAGCCGGAGATGATTCTCGCGCTGACGCCGTTTGAGGCCCTGTGCGGGTTCCGCGCCGTCCAGGAGACGCGGAACATCCTGGCGCATATTGCCGCGGCGTTTGATTCCGTGGAGGGCGACGTCCCGCCGCTGCTCGGGAGGTTGCTGGCAGACCTCGAAGGCACCGATGAAAGCGCGGGCCTCCGCGCAGCCTTTGAGCGGCTCATCAGCGGCGGCCAGGCAGTTGCTGATGCCACTGCCCTGGTGGTGGCCGCCCTCATTTCCGGCGCTCCCCTTGCCCCCTACGAAGCCGAACTCCGCACGGTTATCAGCCTGAACGAAAAGTACCCGGGCGATCCCGGCGTCCTGATCTCCCTGCTGCTGAACCGCATCTCGCTCGAACCGGGCCAGGCAGTCTACCTCCCGGCCGGAAACGTCCATGCGTACTTGCACGGCCTGGGCGTTGAGGTCATGGCGTCTTCCGATAACGTCCTGCGCGGCGGGCTCACACCCAAGTTCATCGACGTTGCGGAGCTGTTGGGGACCATCGACTTCCATCCTGTGGCCGTGCCCATGCTCGCACCGGAGCGGACAGTGATGGACCAGGAACTGTTCCGCCCTCCGTTTGAGGAGTTCCAGCTCCAGCGCATCGACCTGGCACCCGGCTCTGCGCCCGTCCCGCTGGCACAGTCCGGCGCAGCCGTGGTGATCGTGGTGGCCGGGGACGTCTACCTGGATTCACCCAAGGGCGACCTCCAGCTTTCCCGTGGAGGCAGCGCCTTCCTGGCCGCTGCTGAGGCTCCCGTCAACGTCCATCCCGTGGCCGGCAGTACCGAACCGGCACTGGCTTTTGCGGTGACCACGGGCCTGTAGCGCGGCGCATCCCCTTACACCACTGAGCAAAGGGCGACGCCGGCACCTGGGTGGGTGCCGGCGTCGCCCTTTGCCCCAGGACAGTTAGCTGCCCGCGCGTACCTTCTGGATCAGCGGCCGGACCCTGCCGGCTGCCGTCTTCAGCAGGCGCCGGCCGGTCTGGAGTCCCCGGCGTGCCAGGGGCATGGCCTGGGCGTAGGCCGGGTACAGGGGCGACAACGGCTTTTCCCAGGTGCCCAGCAGCATGTTTTCATGCTTTGCGAACTGCTTCTTGAAGTCGGAGATGCCGTCGTTGAGGAGGCCGTTGAAATCGTAGCGGGAGCAGCCGTCCTCGCGCATGGCCTGCAGCGCGGCCCACTTGACGCCGTAGTTCACGCGCTGTTTCTGCCCGTCAGCGGAGACGCCGCCGTACAGTTCGAAGGCAGTCGAACCGCTCCTGGCAAGCCAGACGAACGCCAGCAGCTGCTCGCCGTCGAACGCGCCAATGATCGGTGACCCGTCTCCCATGTTCCGGAAAATGTCCCGGTAGTACTGGTCCTCGTGGATCCCGAACCCGGCACGCTCCGCCGTCTCGTGGTAGATGCTGAGCACCTGCTCAAGTTCGGCGTCGTTCTTCACCTTGCGGAATTCGACGTCGCTGCGCATGGCCTTGCGGATATTGGCCCGGGTGGACTTGGACATTTCGGCCATCAGTTCATCGTCAGAACGGGTCAGGTCCAGGATCAGCGTCCGCGGGATCAGCACGGTATTGGTGGAGGACCGGAAGCCGGCGGCGGCAACGGCACCGGCGTAGACGGAGTCCTGGTCCCAGTCCGGTTCGATGCTGAGGGCGACTCCCCGGTGCCGGACTGCAGCATGCTCGGCGAGGCGGTTGAGGACTGCCTGCGCATTCTCCGGGGCACACATCGGGCCCCTCGGAATGTAGACAAGGGCACGGAAGGGGAACGGAAGCCGGCGGACCAGCAACTGGGCGCATCCCAGGGTGTTGTCGCCGTCGTTGACCAGGACCCGGTCCACGGACCAGCCGTGCATGGCCTTGGTCTCGCCCCAGCCCCAGAGCTGTTGTGGATGTCCCTGGAACCGGTCAACGAATTCGTCCCAGAGGGCGCGGTCAGTACAGGGCACAACAGCAGGAATCATGGCTTCAACCCTATACCAACGCCTTAACGGGAGAGCCCCGAAGCACCATGGGCGCTCCGGGGCTCGTCTGGCTGGGCGTCAGCTCTTGCGGGCGTAGCCTTCCCACTTGTCGGCGCGGTGCTCGCCGTCCACGAACCGGATGGTGCCGGACTTGGAACGCATCACGATGGACTGGGTGAGGACCTTGTCCTTGGAGTACCGCACGCCCTTCAGCAGGTCACCGTCGGTGATACCCGTGGCCGCAAAGTAGCAGTTGTCGCTGGAGACGAGGTCGTTGGTGGAGAGGACCCGCTCGAGGTCGTGGCCGGCGTCGATGGCCTTCTGCTTCTCTTCGTCGCTGGTGGGCCAGAGGCGGCCCTGGATAACACCGCCCAGGGACTTGATGGCGCAGGCTGCAACGATGCCCTCGGGGGTGCCGCCGATACCCATCAGCGCATCAACACCTGTACCGGACCGTGCTGCAGCGATGGCACCGGCGACGTCGCCGTCCATGATGAACTTGGTGCGGGCACCGGCTTGACGGATTTCCTCCACCAGCGGCTTGTGGCGGTCGCGGTCAAGGATCATGACGTTGAGCTGGTTGACCTTGACGCCCTTCGCCTTGGCAATCAGGTGCAGGTTCTGCTTGACCGGGAGGCGAAGGTCCACCATGTCCGCGGCTTCCGGACCGGTGACGAGCTTCTCCATGTAGAACACGGCGGAGGGGTCGAACATCGAGCCCCGCTCAGCCACGGCGAGGACGGCGAGAGCGTTGTTGATGCCGAGCGCCGTCAGCCGCGTTCCGTCAATCGGGTCTACGGCGACGTCGCATTCGGGGCCGGTGCCGTCGCCAACGCGTTCGCCGTTGAACAGCATGGGGGCTTCGTCTTTTTCACCTTCGCCGATGACCACAACGCCGTTGAAGTGGACGGTCTGCAGGAAGGAGCGCATGGCATCCACAGCGGCGCCGTCGGCGGTGTTCTTGTCGCCGAAACCAACCCAGTGGCCGCCGGCGATTGCAGCCGCCTCGGTAACCCGGACAAGCTCGAGGGCGAGGTTGCGGTCCGGCTCGTCGTTGCCCACCGCCAGGGACGGGGAGATCGTGGAGTACTTCTGGGTCATGGACGCTGGTGACACGTGAACCTCTTCTTCGAGTGGCGATCATTGAACCCGCCCGCCGGAACAGCTGAGCGGTGATTCCTCTACTACTGATCATAGTCGCGGCGCCGTCCGTCGGATGGTGGATGACGCGGCCCCGCAATGTGCCCGGGCGGGGCAGGCTGCCCGACGGCGGCCAAATGGAACTTGCCTGCCGGCATAGGCGACTATAGAGGGGTGAATGACATGCAGGAGAAGACCAGTCCCAGCCCCGAACCGGCCGGATCCGAAGGCAGCAGCGGGTCCGGCGCAGCGGCAGGAAATGGGCCCGTCAAGCCTGTCATTCCGGCTGCCGCAGCCAAGCGCGCCAACGCCTCGGCGATAGGAATGATCATCGCCCTGGTGGTGAGCATTGCCGCGTTCCTGCCCATCCTCCTCATGAACCCGCTGCCCAAAAGCGATGGCTACCGGCCGGACATCGACGTTGCGGCAACGGCCCGGAACGCAACGGATGTGGCAGGATTCACACCTGTGGCGCCGGACACCGGCAGCACGTTCCGCCCCAACTACGCCCGGTGGGAATCCGGTACCGGAAGCGGCGTCCCCACCTGGGAAGTGGGCTACCTGACGCCCAGGGAGTCCTTCATCGCCCTGGTCCAGACGCGGAGCGCAAACCCGACCTGGCTGTTGCAGCAGACACGCAATGCACCCGTCACCGGTTCCCGCAACGCCGGCGGCCAGGAGTGGGAGCTGCGCGATACCGGAAAGGGCGAAAAAGCCCTGGTCCTGGACTACCGCGGCACCACGGTGGTCCTGTCGGGAGAAGCGCAACTGGAGGAATTCGCCGCACTGGCAGACGCCGTCGTCAAGTCCCTGGAAGCCAACCCGGCTGTCACAGTTTCACCCTCCGCGCCCGCAGCATCGTAAGGTAGGCGCGTGGCTACCTACCTGACTCCTGCACTCGCCTGGCGCCGCCTGCGCGAAGGCAATGAACGCTTTGTCAATGGCGAAACCTCGCACCCCAACCAGGATGCGTCCAGAAGGTCGTCCCTGGTGGAAAACCAGCACCCCTTCGCGGTGATCTTTGGTTGCTCGGACTCGCGGCTCGCCGCAGAGATCATCTTCGACGTCGGGCTCGGCGACGTCTTCGTCGTCAGGACGGCAGGGCAGGTTATTGATGACGCCGTCCTGGGCTCGCTGGAGTACAGCGTGGCAGTGCTGGGCGTGCCCTTGATCGTCATCCTGGGACATGACAGCTGCGGAGCCGTCAGCGCCACGAAGTCCGCAGTGGAAACCGGAGAGATGCCGGCAGGTTTCATCCGGGACCTGGTGGAGCGGATCACGCCCTCGGTCCTCACGTCCCTGCGCAACGACGAGAACGACGTCAACGACATGGTGGTGGAACACGTGAAGCAGACGTCGCAGCGGCTGGCGGACAGCTCCCGTGTGATTTCGGACGCAATCGAATCCGGTCGCACGGCGGTGATCGGCCTTTCGTACAGCCTCCAAGAGGGCCGCGCCAACCTTGTTTCCGGAATCGGCGAGCTCTAGCGGCTCCTTGGAACGGCCCCTGGCGGCCGCCCGTAGCAAGGAGTTCACGGTTTTCGGTGCGGCGCCGGTGCGTCCTAAGCTAGCCCCATGACTTCCACTGAAGAGTTCCGCATTGAACATGACACGATGGGCGAAGTCCGCGTCCCCGTGAACGCACTGTACCGCGCGCAGACGCAGCGGGCAGTGGAGAACTTCCCGATTTCCGGCAAGACCCTGGAACGCGCCCACATTGAGGCGCTGGCCCGGGTCAAGAAGGCTGCCGCCCAGGCCAACGCTGAACTGGGTGTGCTCGACGGCGAGCTGGCCAAGGCGATCGCGGACGCAGCTGACGAGGTGGCCGCCGGCAAGTACGACGGCGACTTCCCCATCGACGTTTTCCAGACCGGCTCCGGCACTTCCTCGAACATGAACACCAACGAGGTCATCGCCGAGCTGGCCACGCGCGCCCTGAAGGCTGCCGGAAGCGACAAGGTTGTCCACCCGAACGACCACGTCAACGCCTCACAGTCCTCCAACGACGTGTTCCCCACCTCCGTGCACGTCGCAGCCACCTCCGCCCTGATCAACGACCTCATTCCGGCCCTCGGCTACCTTGCCGAATCCCTGGAGCGCAAGGCCGTTGAATTCAAGGACGTGGTCAAGTCCGGCCGCACGCACCTGATGGACGCCACCCCCGTGACCCTGGGCCAGGAGTTCGGCGGCTACGCGGCGCAGGTCCGCTACGGCGTCGAGCGCATCAACGCCTCCCTCCCCCGCGTGGCTGAGGTTCCCCTTGGCGGCACCGCCGTGGGCACCGGCATCAACACCCCGGCAGGTTTCCCGGAGCGCGTGATCGAGCTGCTTGCAACGGACACCGGGCTCCCCCTGACGGAGGCCCGCGACCACTTCGAGGCGCAGGCCAACCGCGACGGCCTGATCGAGGCTTCCAGCCAGCTGCGCAACATCGCCATCTCCTTCATGAAGATCAACAACGATCTCCGCTGGATGGGATCTGGCCCCAACACGGGCCTGGGCGAAATCGCCATCCCCGACCTGCAGCCCGGTTCCTCGATCATGCCCGGCAAGGTCAACCCGGTCATCTGCGAAGCCTCCATCATGGTGGCCGCACAGGTCATCGGCAACGACACCGCCATCGCCTGGTCCGGTACCAACGGCGCCTTCGAGCTGAACGTGGGCATCCCGGTCATGGCCTCCAACCTGCTGGAATCCATCCGCCTGCTGGCCAACACCAGCCGCGTCATGGCCGACAAGATGATCGACGGCATCACCGCCAACGTGGAGCGTGCACGCTTCCTCGCCGAGGCGTCACCGTCCATCGTGACCCCGCTGAACAAGTACATCGGCTACGAGAACGCCGCCAAGATCGCCAAGACGGCCGTGGCCGAGGGCCTGACCGTCCGCCAGGCCACCGAGAAGCTTGGCTTCGTTGGTGAAGGCGAAGGCAAGGTTTCCGAGGCCGACCTCGACAAGGCCCTGGACGTCACCACCATGACTGCCCCGGCCCACAAGGCCCAGTAACTGCCCCACGCTGAAGCACGACGGCGGCCGGCACCTTTCGCAGGAAAGGCGCCGGCCGCCGTCGTCCCCAGGAGATTTTGACGGCGACCGGGACTTCCATGCCCCGCAACCTCCAATGCGGCGCGCTCAGGCCGGCAGAAGCATGGCGGCAGCGGTGCCGGCCAACATGAACGGACCGAATGGAATGGAGGACTTGAGCGTCCCCCGGCGGGCCGCAAGGATCACGATGGACCACAGGCCGCCCAGGAGGAAAGCGAGGAAGGTTCCCGCAAATACGTGGCCCCAGCCCAGGAAGCCGAGGTACATTCCCAGGACTCCTGCAAGCTTCACGTCGCCGAAACCCATGCCGGGCGGGTAGACGGCGCGGAGGATGAAGTAGAAGAGCCAGAGGACGGCGGCGCCGGCCAGCACCCTGGGGATTCCCAGGTTGAGCATCGACATGAAGGAACTGCTGCCACCCGGGCGGGTGGTGCCATCCGCGAATCCGGCTGCCGCAAGAAGGAGGACACCGGCAATGGCGTAGGACGGGAACACGATGCGGTTGGGCAGGAGGTGATGCCGGACGTCGATGACCGTGAGCCGGACGGCCATCACGGCAAAATAGGCACAGGCCACCAGCACCAGCCAGAAGGCCAGCGGCGCGCCCTGCCACAGTTCGACAAGTCGTTGGATCACCCTCGGATGCTACTGGATCCGCGCTCCTCCGCAGTACTGCCCGCGCGTAAACTGTGGATATGTCGACGTGGGAATCCCGTCACCGGCCCGATCCGGACAGTGCTGCCGCGCCCGCTGACCTGGCCGCGACGTTCCGGAACCTATGCCGGTCCTCCCCCTGGAAGTGGCAGTCCCTGCGTTTTGAGTACTGGGATGAGGCCTTTACGAACGCTCCCAGCCCTGCAGCTCCCCTGGTCCGTGCCTGGCTGCGACGGCCGGGAGCGCTCCGCCTGGAAAGCCCGGAGGGACTGGTCCTCCACAGCACCACGGGCATCAATGACTCCCGTGACGGCCTGTACGTCAGTGCCACCCGCAAGTCCTGGCTCCTGCCGCCCCACTTGGTGACGCCTGTGTACGACGACCGTGGCCTGGTGCGGCGCCGTCCGGAGGCGGCCTACGGTGAGCCCGGTTTCGGCAATGGCCGCTTCTCCGCGGCCCTGGACCCGGTGGAGCTGGCCGGCAACGCCCCGGTGCCCCTGGAGTTCCCGGGCAGCAACCCCGTTGAGGTGCGGGACGTAGCCCGGGTGGAGCATGAGGGCCGGCCGGCCCTTGAGGCCCTGGTGACTCCCACACCCGCATACCATCCCATAGACCCTGCTGCACCGCTGTGCCTGCCCGGCCGCAGCCGTATCCGGGTGGACCTGGGTACTGGTGTGTGCGTCTCCAGCCAGTCACTGGAGCCGGAAACTGACCAGTACGGGCACTGGCTGCGGATCATCGCCGTGGACGAATACATGCTGGATGACCTCTTCCTCGCCGAATCCATGAACCTCACCGATGTGCGCCGGCACATCAGCTGGGACGTCCCCGCCTGACTGTGACAGGCAGGTGCGTGGTTTCTCGGCTAGGCTTCGCGGATGACTACGCTGAGCTCCGTTTGGCCACCCTTCGGCCTGACCCTGGCCACGCCACGGCTTGAACTCCGGCCCGTCCGGGATGATGACCTCCCGGCTCTGGTGGAGGCGGCCAGCACCGGCATTCACGAGGCCGGCAGGAACCCGTTCAGTACGGCATGGGCGGAAGCTCCGCTGGAAGAACTGGGCCCCAGGATGGCGCAGTGGCACTGGCGCTGCCGCGCCGAATGCAGCCCGGAATCCTGGACACTCCTCCTTGGCATCTGGCACGGGAACGAGTTGATCGGCTGCCAGGACCTCGGTGCCAAGCACTTCGCCACACTGAAGACCGTGAGCACGGGATCGTGGCTCAAGCAGTCCATGCAGGGGCGCGGCCTCGGCAAGGAGATGCGTGCCGCCGTCGTGCTCTATGCCTTCGACTGGCTGGGCGCGGAGGTCGCCGAGTCCGAAGCCGCCAGCTGGAACGAAGCCTCCCTCGGCGTCTCCCGCTCCCTCGGCTACGAGCTCAACGGCACCACCCGCAAAGCCTGGGGCACCCAGGCTGAGACCGTTCAGTATGTCCGCCTAACACCGGACTCCTTCAAACGCCCCGACTGGACACTCCAGGTAGGGGGCCATGAGGCTGCAGCGAACTTCCTCAAGGTGACCTGACCACGAGGCGGGTTACGGTCCTTCGCGTAGGAGCGCATCGCCGACCAGAGCGATGCGCAGGTCGCCCAGCGACCGTAGCGGCGCGCCGGGAGGTGTCTAAGCGACGGCGAAGGGCCGTGGCCCGCCGAACGGAACCACGGCCCTCCAGCCACCCCGCCTAGCCTTCGAGCAGTTCTGTGACAAGGGCTGCGATCGGGGACCTTTCGGAGCGGGTCAAGGTGATGTGGCCGAAGAGCGGGTGTCCCTTGAGGGTTTCGACGACGGCGGCGATTCCGTCGTGGCGCCCGACGCGGAGGTTGTCGCGCTGGGCGACGTCGTGGGTCAGGACGATCTTCGAGTTCTGGCCGATGCGGCTCATGACGGTCAGGAGGACGTTTTTCTCGAGCGACTGGGCCTCGTCAACGATCACGAAGGCGTCATGGAGGGAGCGGCCGCGGATGTGGGTGAGGGGCATGACCTCGAGCATGCCCCGGTCCATGACCTCTTCCACTACCTCCTGGCTGACGAGCGCGCCAAGCGTGTCGAAAACTGCCTGCGCCCACGGGTTCATTTTCTCGGACTCGGAGCCGGGCAGGTAGCCCAGTTCCTGGCCCCCTACCGCGTACAGGGGACGGAAGACAATCACTTTGCGGTGCTCCCGCCGCTCCAAAACCGCTTCGAGGCCGGCGCACAGGGCAAGGGCTGACTTGCCGGTGCCGGCGCGCCCGCCGATGGAAACGATGCCGACGGCGGGATCCATCAGCATGTCGATGGCCAGCCGCTGCTCAGCGGATCGTCCGTGCAGGCCGAATACGTCACGGTCGCCCTTGACCAGGCGGACCTGCTTGTCCGATCCCACCCGGCCCAAGGCCGAACCTCGGTTGGAGAGCAGGACCAGGCCGGTGTTGACCGGCATCTCGGCCGCCGCGGGAATGAAGACCGGCTCGTGGCCATACAGCGTGGAGATTTCCTCCTCGCTGGCTTCGACTTCGCCAACGCCGGTCCAGCCCGAGTCCTTGACCAGTTCGTTGCGGTACTCGTCGGCCGTGAGTCCCATGGACGAGGCCTTGACCCGCATCGGCAGGTCTTTGGACACCACGGTCACGTTCCGGCCCTCGTTGGCCAGGTTTTTGGCCACGGCCAGGATCCGGCTGTCGTTGTCCCCGCTGCGGAAACCCAGTGGCAGCACCTCCGAGGAGATGTGGTTGAGCTCCACCATCAGGGAGCCGCCGTCGTCGCCGATGGGGATGGGCTGGTTGAGGCCGCCGTGCTTGACCCGAAGGTCGTCCAGGAGCCGAAGTGCCTTCCGCGCGAAGTAGCCGAGCTCGGGGTCATGCCGTTTGGCTTCCAGCTCCGTGATGACCACGACCGGAACGATGACTTCATGTTCGGCAAAGCGGAGCAGCGCCCGGGGGTCGGACAGCAGGACCGAGGTGTCGATGACGAAGGTGTTAATGTCGGCTTCCCTTCCGGAGACAGCAAAACCGGCCGCAGCTTCAGCTGCCGCACCGGCTTGTGAGGTGGCTCGCGTGGCGCGAGAGGTAGCTTTCCGTCCCTGGTCGAAAAGGACCTCGGGCAGTTGTTCAGAAGTAGCCACATCGACTCCAGCCCCGGGCGCAAGACCCGGATTTGTTAGTGGTGAGGCGGCTCGGCCACGAGGCCGGGTCCGGCCTCCCATACAACCGGTGCGATGTTTCGCTCCATGTACTGGCCTCCCCGATCAGCCGGCGGTTTTGCCTGCTGATGGATATAACGTAAATCCACCCCAAGTAATTTCCGCAACCATTACGCGGCGATTCCTGTTGCGGCTGCGTGAACTCGGGGTGAACCCGGAAGGTCAGGCGCCGAAGCGGCGCTGCCGCCCGGCGTAATCCCGGAGGGCGCGCAGGAAGTCCACTTTGCGGAAGGCGGGCCACAGGGCCTCGCAGAAGTAGAACTCGCTGTAGGCGCTCTGCCACATGAGGAATCCGGAGAGCCGCTGTTCTCCGGACGTCCGGATCACCAGGTCCGGATCGGGCTGCCCGCGCGTGTAGAGGAACCGGGAGATGTCATCCACGGTGAGTTCGTCGGCCAGCGCGGAAATGTCCGCGCCCCTGGCCACCGCATCATGCAGGAGCTCGCGCACCGCGTCAACGATTTCCCGGCGCCCCCCGTAGCCCACGGCTACGTTCACATGGATGTTCTCCGTCACCGGAGTCCGGGCCGTCAGTTTGTTGAGCCGGTCCGCCAGGTAATCCGGCAGAAGTTCCGGTGCGCCCATGGCGTGCACGGAGATGTTCTCGTCCTCGTCCAGGCGGTCCAGGGTGTTCGCGATGATGCCCATGAGGAGATCCAGTTCCTCGCTGGACCTGTTCATGTTGTCCGTGGACAGCATGTACAAGGTAACCACCTTGACCCCAAGCTCCTGGCACCAGCCAAGGAACTCGTGGATCTTATCCGCCCCAGCCTGGTGGCCCTGGCTGGTGGGGGCGTTGAACTGCTTGGCCCACCGGCGGTTTCCGTCCACCATCACGCCGATGTGCTGCGGGATACTGTCGCGGGCAAGGTCCTTGAGCAGCCGGCGCTCGTAAAAGCCATAGAGGAACCCGGGCAACTCCACGCGTTCACTCACCTGACTTCCTTGCTGACCGTACTTGCACATCCTAGGCTACCGTCCGCAGCGGCACCGGACCCCCGGGCCGTCATGCAGCGGGCCAGACGTCTTGCTACCGGCCGGTAACTTACCGGTGCGTAAGTTATTCTGGGAGCATGAACAGCGACACCCCGGACGCCCCGCGGACGCCGCAGCCACAGCCACAGCCACAGCCACAGCCACAGCCACAGCCACAGCCACAGGACAGCATCAGCAAGGACGGCGGTTCCGGAGCGAACGCCATGAACGAGGCCGCCGTGCGCCTGGCCGAGCTGCTGATGATCAAGCCGAAGTGGCGGGGCTGGATCCATACGGTCACCGCTCCCCTGGCCCTCGTGGCTGGAATTGTCCTGGTTGCCCTGGCGCCCACCCTCGACCGGAAGATCACCTCGGCTATTTACGCTGCCACCGGCGTCCTTCTGTTCGGGATCAGTGCGGTCTACCACCGGGGCAACTGGTCTCCGCGGGTCAAGATCGTCCTCAAGCGACTGGACCATACAAACATCATGCTGGTGATCGCCGGCAGCTACACTCCCCTGGCCTGGACACTCCTGGAGCGGCCCCAGGCCGTCCTGCTCCTGTGGGTCATTTGGTCCGGGGCGATCCTCGGCGTGCTGTTCCGGCTGCTCTGGACAGACGCGCCGCGCTGGCTCTACGTGCCCATCTACATCGCCCTGGGATGCGGGGCGCTCTTCTATCTGCCCCAGTTCTTCCAGGCAAGCGTTTCCGCCGCAGTCCTGATCTGCGTGGGCGGAATCCTCTACATCACCGGCGCAGTCTTTTATGCGCTGAAGAAGCCCAACTTCAGCTACCACCACTTCGGGTTCCATGAACTGTTCCATGCCCTGACCGTGGTGGCCTTCGCGGCGCACTTCACGGCCATCGCCATGGCAGTCCTCGGCTGATCAGGGCGCTTCCGGCGACAAGCGGCGGGCAGCGGCCTGCGCGGTCAGTGCCGCCGACCGCCCGTGCCAGGCTCCGCCCCGTCGTCGGACTGTCCCTGGCCTGAACCGTCCTGCGGCTGGCCGGCCGTCCCGGCATCAGCGGCCTCTGCCGCTTCCACGTCAGCAGCAGCCGCGGCGGCAAGGCGGTCCTCCTCCACCTGCGCGCGGTAGCGCACCCGGCGGATGCGCCGGACCATGTCCACGATCAGCAGGGCGGTTGCCACGACGAAGAATGCCGTCATGATGAACCCCAGCAGGCCCGGGGTTACCTGGTCCTCCGAAATCCCTTCCCGCAGCGTTGGCGTGGGCAGCGGCGTGGGAGTGGTGGCCAGGCTGAGGAGCAGATGATGCACGGTTTGGTTACCTTCTGTGGTGCGGGTGGCAGCGGCCGTGGAAAAGCAGCCGCGGCAGGAAGCCGCTATCTTCTACACGGCATAGAAATTGCGGGCTGCCTCTATCTTAGCCCTGCGAACAGATCCCGCTCGGGGAGCTCGGAAGGAACCCGGGAGCGGATCAGGGAGTAGTCCTCCCAAGGCCAGGCGCGCCGCTGCATCTCCGGCGAAACAGCGAAGAAGAACCCCAGGGGGTCCACCTGCGTCCGGTGGGCGCGGAGCGCGTCGTCGCGCACCTCAAAGAAATCGCCGCAGTCCACCTGGGTGGTGGTGGGGTGGGTGGCCGGAGGCGGCGTGTGGCCTTCGGCGTCGGATTCGAGCCAGGCGGCGAGCCGCTCGGCGTACGGGGACTGGAGGCCGGCCTCCTCGAGGGCAAAATGTAATGCCCGGAACCGCTCCGGGCTGAATGCCCTGTCGTAGTACAGCTTGCTCGGTTCCCATGGCTCGCCCGCATCCGGATAACGCGAAGCGTCGCCGGCGGCTTCGAAGGCCTCCACCGCCACCCGGTGGGCCATGATGTGGTCCGGGTGGGGGTAGCCGCCGTTTTCGTCGTAACTCAGGATTACGTGCGGCTTGAAGGACCTGACCAGCCGCACCAGGGGCGCCGCCGCCTGGTGCAGGGGCAAAGTGGCGAAGGACCCGGCAGGAAGCGGCGGAAGCGGGTCTCCCTCCGGAAGGCCGGAGTCCACGAAACCCAGCCAACGCTGACGGACACCGAGGATTGCCGCTGCCCGTTCCATCTCCAGGCGCCGTGCACCGGCCATGTCCCGCTTGGGGTGCGGCTCGTCCTCGACGGCCGGGTTCTGGATGTCGCCCCGGGAACCGTCAGTGCAGGTGGCCACCAGGACGTCCACGCCCGAGGCCGCGTACTTGGCCATCGTCGCAGCGCCCTTGCTGGACTCGTCGTCCGGGTGGGCATGGACCGCGAGCAGCCGCAGCGGCGCCGGGGAGTTGCTGGACGCTGTCATCGAAGGACGGCTCCTTATTCTTTTCTGCTGCCAGGGGCTGCCGGACGGATCGTAGGGGCGGGGCGGAACACCGGGACTGCTGTCAACAGCCGCTGCCGGAAAGGGCACTAAACTGGTCTGGTGACTTCCCCGGACCAGCCGGCCCAACCCGCGCCCGCATACACTAGCCTAGCCAATCGCTATGGTGCCAAAAAGCGCAGGCTGAAGCCAGGTGCCAAACGGATCATGGGAGGCGCCGCGCTGGCTGCAGGTATTGCGTTCCTGGCGTGGGTCTCCACGTCCCAGTCACTGAACGACGTCTCATTCAAGGACGTCGGCTACAGCACCACGGACGCCACGCTCGCGGAGGTGGACTTCCAGGTGACCCGCGAGCCCGGAACCGCTGTCAAGTGTGCGGTGAAGGCACTGGATTCAAAGTTCGCGGTTGTGGGGTGGAAGGTCGTTGACATCCCACCCGAGGACGACAACGGAACGGCCGACGGCGGGCGGACCGTTGCGCAGCGGGTGGCCGTTCGCACCGAGTCGCTTTCCGTTTCCGCCGTCGTGGACAGCTGCTGGGCGGCAAGCACATAGACGGTTGCGGGGATAAAAGCATGTGACGTGCACCGCTTCCTTGTTGGGTTAACTCCAAGGGATTGACTACAATAGAGCAATACCTTTACCCCGCTGAGCTGGTTACTGTTC
Source organism: Pseudarthrobacter phenanthrenivorans Sphe3 (assembly GCF_000189535.1). Classification (NCBI taxonomy): domain Bacteria; kingdom Bacillati; phylum Actinomycetota; class Actinomycetes; order Micrococcales; family Micrococcaceae; genus Pseudarthrobacter; species Pseudarthrobacter phenanthrenivorans. The sequence goes on along the minus strand of NC_015145.1, from coordinate 1,262,682 downwards.
CACAAGTGGCCACCGTGGCGGGGTCTTTTGCATGTAGGACCACTAGAGGAGAAGTCCGTGTCTACCACCAACAGCGCAGCTGCAGCCTGGCTCACCCAGGAAGCTTTTGACCGCCTGAAGGCAGAGCTGGACCACCTTTCCGGCCCTGGCCGGGCAGAGATCGTCCAGAAGATTGACCAGGCCCGGCAGGAGGGCGACCTCAAGGAGAACGGCGGCTACCACGCCGCCAAGGAGGAGCAGGGCAAGATTGAGGCCCGCATCCGCCAGCTGACCGTCCTGCTCCGCGACGCCCACGTGGGCGAGGCCCCGGCCGACGACGGAATCGTTGAACCCGGCATGATCGTCGTGGCCAGGATTGCCGGAGACGAAGAGACGTTCCTGCTCGGTTCCCGCGAAATTGCCGGCGACTCCGACCTGGACGTCTTCAGCGAGAAGTCCCCGCTGGGTGCCGCCATCCTGGGGCACAAGGAAGGCGAGTCGCTGAGCTACACGGCCCCGAACGGCAAGGACATCAAGGTGGAGATCCTGTCCGCCAAGCCCTACGCCGCCTAGCCTCCACAGGTACTCAAAGGCCGGCCGTCCCGGAAGGGACGGCCGGCCTTTGACTTTAACTTTCTCCCTGGGCTTCCGCCCTGAACTGCCGGAAACCCTAGAAGGCGGAGTCCGCAACCCTGCGGCGGTGGCGCAGCAGCAGTGCCGCCACCACTCCCCCGGCGGCGCCGCCCAGGTGGGCCTGCCAAGAGACGTAGCCTGCCACGATCGGGAGAATACCCAGCAGGATGCTCCCGTAGCCCATGAAGAGGACGACCGCCAGGAGGATCTGCCGCCAGCTGCGGTTGATGAATCCCCTGACCAGGAGGAACGAAAACAACCCGAAAACCAGGCCCGAGGCACCTACCGTCACCCCGGCGTCGCCAATCAGCCATACTGTGAGGCCGGAGCCAAGCCAGCTGAAGGCCAGTGCAGTCAGGAAGACCCGGACCCCCGAGAGGAACACCAGGAAGCCGAAGATGATCAGGGGCAGGCTGTTGGACAGGAGGTGGTTCAGGTTCGCATGCAGGAGCGGGAAGGTAAAGATGTCCAGCAACCCGTCCGCGCTCCTGGGCCGCAAGCCGAACGTCAGGTTGAGCGAGCGCAGCATCACCATGTTGAACAGTTCGATGACGAAGAGGAGGACCACGAAGGTGCCAAGCACCAGCAGGCCGCCTTTTGCCCGGGCAGCCGTAGTCCGGCGTTGCCCGTAGCTCCCGTTACCCGTCAGTCCGGCCATGGGTCTCCTAATGCACCACAATCGGTTGGAAGCCTTCGGCCCGCAGGGCACTGAGCACCTGCTCGCCGTGCTGGTGGCCCTTGGTTTCCAGGTTCACGGTGATGGAGACGTCGCCCATGCTGATCGAGCCACCCACGCGGGTGTGGTCGAGGCCGGTGACGTTCGCATCGTTCTCGGCAATGATCCTTGCGATGGTGGCCAGCGAGCCCGGCCGGTCATCAAGCATCATGCGGACCGTCATGTAGCGTCCGGCGGCGGAGAGGCCCCGCTGGATGACCTTGAGCATGAGCATGGGGTCGATATTGCCGCCGGACAGGACCGCCACCGTAGTTCCCGGATTCTCGATCTTGCCGTCCATCAAGGCGGCGACGCCCACGGCACCGGCCGGCTCCACCACCATCTTGGCCCGCTCCAGCAGGAAGATCAGCGCCCGGGCCAGCGAGTCTTCGCTGACAGTCACCACATCGTCCACCAGTTCGCGGATGATGCTGAACGGCAGCTGGCCGGGACGGCCGACGGCGATGCCGTCCGCCATGGTGGACACCTTCTTCAGGGGCACCAGCGCGTCAGCTGCGAGGGACGGCGGGTACGCGGCCGCATTCTCCGCCTGGACGCCGATGATGCGGATCTCGCGCCCCAGCTCCTTGGCCCTGGCCTTGACGGCGACCGCCACCCCTGCCAGGAGCCCGCCGCCGCCCACACCCATCAGAATGGTGTCCACGTTCGGGACCTGTTCGAGGATTTCCAGGCCCAGCGTGCCCTGGCCGGCCACCACGTCCACGTTGTCGAAGGGATGGACGAAGACCGTTCCCGTTTCATTGCTGTAGCGCTGGGCTTCGGCGAGTGCCTCGTCCACGTTGTGGCCGTGGAGGATAACTTCGGCGCCGTGGCTGCGGGTAGCCGCCAGCTTGGGCAGCGCAACGCCCAGCGGCATATAGATCCGGGCCTTGATGCCCAGGCTCTTGGCGGCAACGGCTACGCCTTGGGCATGGTTGCCGGCAGAGGCCGCTACGACACCCCGCTTCTTCTCTTCAGGGGAAAGCCGTGCCATGCGGACGTATGCACCCCGGACCTTGAACGAGCCCGCCCGCTGGAGGTTTTCACACTTGAAGTAGACCTCCCCGCCAACCATGGCCCCCAGGGCGCGCGATGATTCCACCGGAGTACGCGCAATAATCCCGTCGAGCAGCTTCTGCGCCTCCAGGACATCGTCCAGCGTGACGGGAAGGGTTTCAAGGATGTTCACGGACTATTCTCCTCTGGATTCGGCCCCGGCACCCGGCTCCGCGGCGGGAGGGGCATCAGGATGTTCTGCTGTTGTGCCGGCGGCGGCTCCCTTGCCGCGTTTGAGTCCTGCCGGCGGAGGGACATCCCGGATGGTGTGGTCCGCGGGCGCGCCTGCCGTCAGTGGCTCTCCGGTCAAAGCCGGCACCTGTTCATGTTCCCACGTTCTGGCGGCAATGTAGCGAACAGCCGAGTTTGCGACGGCGAGGATGGGCACCGAGAACAGCGCACCCGGGATGCCGGCCAGGTAGGATCCGGCGGCCACCGACAGAATGACTGCCACCGGATGCAAGGCCACGGCTTTGCCCATGACCAGCGGCTGCAGGATGTGGCTCTCGAGCTGCTGGACGAGCAGCACGATGCCAAGCATGATCAGGGCGTTGATGGGTCCGTTGGCCACGAGGGCAAGCAGGACCGCGATGGCCCCGGTGACGAGCGCACCAACAATCGGGATGAAGGAACCGATGAAGACGAGCACGCTCAGCGGAAGCGCGAGGGGAACCCCGATGATGGCAGCGCCGGCGCCGATCCCCACGGCGTCCACGAATGCCACGAACATCTGGATCCGTGCGTAGCTGACCATGGACGTCCAGCCCTTGCGTCCGGCACCGAACGCCGCGGCCCTGGCCTTACGGGGCAGCAGCCGCACAAGGAAGGCCCAGATCCTGTCCCCCTCGAGGAGGAAGAAAATCAGGATGAACAGCGCAAGGATGAGGCCGGCGGCAAAGTGGCCGGCGGTGCTGCCGAAGGACAGCGCTCCGCTGACGATACTGCTGGTGTTGTCCTGCAGGGCGGTGGTTGCTTCCTTCAGGTACTGGTCCATCTGGGCTGCGGTGAGGTGCAGCGGCCCGTCGGCCAGCCAGTCCTGGATCTGCTTGACGCCGGCGAGCGCCTCGGACCAGAGTTCCCCGAACCCCGATACCAGTTGCCTGCCCACGAGCGCCAGCGAGCCGGCGATCAGGCCGATGAAGCCCACCACTGTGACGGCAACCGCCAGCCCGGACGGCAGCCTGTAGCGCTTCAGCCATCCCACTACGGGGTTCAGGAGCCCGGCGAGAAGTGCTGCGACCATGACCGGGATGATGAGGAAGCTGATTTTGCTCAGCAGCCAGACCAGGGCTCCGCCTACCAAGAGGATAAGTCCCAGGCGCCAGGCCCAGGACGCCGCAATCCGAATGCCGTAAGGGATGTCCCGGTCCAGTTCGCGGTCCGCAGGGATGCGCACGGGCTGGCCGGAAACAGGCAGTTGCGGGCCCGGCGAAGGGCAGGTGGAAGTAACGGCATCCTCTGCTGGCGTCATAGCCCAATACTTCCCCAGCAGCGGCTTATTGCGAAACCGCTACCCTCCAGCTCCGGGGCTGTAGTCGATCCCCCATTCGATGGTGAAGGACCCGCCCGGCGGCAGCCAGCGGAGCCCCTCACCGGAGTTGAAGGCGTTCGCCGGCCCGGTCATCGGTTCAACGGCAAGGGCGCGCTTTCGGCCCGGGTACTCGGTGCTCACGAAAACGTGGACGTAGCGGCAGGACTCGTCCTGCCACAGGCTGACATGGCTGCCGTCGGGACCAGCCAGTGTGTGGCGCGCTTTTCCTCCGCTGAACTCCAGATCCGTAAGGGCGACGTCCACGCTGAGCGCGGCAATATTCCGGCCTCCCCTGAAATCCGTGTCCCCCTCCACGGGAGCGGAGCTGCGGGGAATCAGGCGCTCGTCTGCAATGAGCTGGGTACCGGCCGCCACGGTGAGCACCAGCTCTTCGACAGGCACGTCGCCCAGCCGCAGGTAAGGGTGGGCGCCCAGGACGAACGGCGCAGGTTCATTGGCGTCGTTCGTCAGGGTTTGCCGCACAACAAGCCCAAGGTCGCCGTCGAGGAGGTACTGGACCCGGTGGCGCACCAGGAAGGGGTAGCCGTGCTGGGGAAAGATGGTGGCCTCCAGCGTCACCGAGTGTTCCGCCTGGTCCACCAGGGCATAGGCGGAGTTACGGAGCAGGCCATGGCTGGCGTTATTCCGGGGCACTTCGGTGATGTCCAGCTGCTGCTTCCTGCCGTCGAGGAACCAGATGCCGTCCTCCACCCGGTTGGCCCACGGCGCCAGGGTAATGCCTGCCGCACCCGGCGCAATCCGGTCATCACCGTACGTTTCCGTCAGGAGGGTTCTCCCCCTCGTGTAGGAGCGGAGTCCGGCGGCCAGCTCGGTGACCACGGCCCGGGCATCCCCACGGCGGAGCTCGTACTGCCGGCCGGTGGCGCAGCGAAGGGTGGCAGAGGAATGTTGTTCGGGGGCGGTACTGGAAGTCATGAGGATTACGGTACCTCGGACACCTGTGGACGGCACCGGCCCAATGTGCGCTTTTGTTGTTAACTATTCTTTTTTGATCGAGTATGTCATCCTTTTCCCATGACAGGTATCACCAGCACCAGACTCTCCGACGGCAGGGAGCTGATCTACTTCGACGATGCAGCGTCCCCCAAAATGCGCACCGCCGAACTTACTACCGACCACCGGGCCCTGCCGCCAAGGGGTGAGCCCGGCGAGGTCCGTTATGACGCACTGACTGATGAATGGGTGGCCGTGGCAGCGCACCGCCAGGCCAGGACGCACCTTCCGCCGGCGGACCAGTGCCCCATCTGCCCCACCACCGACAGCAACCCCTCCGAGATCCCCGCCGCCGACTACGACGTGGTGGTCTTCGAGAACCGCTTCCCGTCACTCGGACCCGCGCTTGGTCCGGTGCCCGCTGAAGCCTCCTGGGGAACCAAGGGACCGGCCTATGGGCGCTGCGAGGTTGTGGCGTTCACCCCCTCGCACACCGGCTCCTTCAGCGAATTGGGGGAAGCCAGGGCGCGCACGGTCATCGAGGCCTGGGCGCACCGGACGGAGGCGCTGAGCGCCCTTCCCGGCATCAAGCAGGTCTTCCCGTTCGAAAACCGTGGTGCGGACATCGGTGTCACACTCCACCATCCGCACGGGCAGATCTACGCCTACCCCTACGTCACGCCCCGTGCAGGAGTTATGGGTGCTGCAGCAAGCAAGTTCCATGACGCCCACGACGGCCGCGATACCCTGACCGGATCGCTGCTCAGGGCTGAACGGGAAGATGGCAGCAGGATGGTCCTGGAAGGTGAGCACTTCAGCGCCTATGTTCCCTTTGCGGCGCGCTGGCCGCTGGAGATCCACCTGGTGCCCCACCGCCACGTGCCGGACCTCGCCGCGCTGAACGGTCAGGAAAAGGATGAGCTCGCCACCGTTTACCTTGACCTGCTCAAGCGTATGGACGCGCTCTACCCCACTCCCACCCCGTACATCTCCGCCTGGCACCAGGCTCCGCTGGATGCGGCCCTGCGGCCTTCCGGTTACCTGCACCTGCAGCTGACGTCTCCGCGGCGGGCGGCCGATAAGCTGAAGTACCTTGCCGGATCGGAGGCAGCCATGGGCGCCTTCATCAATGACACCACCCCGGAAAGCGTGGCCGAGCGCCTGCGCACGGTCGCCGTTCCGTCTTCCACCTCCCGCGCCGCGCTGGCGGCCATGCCTGAAGGAGCACGCGCTTGAATACCGCACCGCAGAACCTGGCCAGCCCTGCGCCGGCAGGAACCGGGGAGCTCGCTGCCCGCTTTGCCCGGGAGTTCGGCGGCACTCCGGAGGGCATCTGGCAGGCGCCGGGCCGGGTAAACCTCATTGGCGAGCACACGGACTACAACGAAGGGTTCGTCCTGCCCTTCGCCATTGACAGGACGGCGCGGGTGGCCGTCCGGGTCCGCCCCGACTCCACCGTAAGGCTGCTCTCCACCTACGGGGACCAGGGCGTAGTGAACGCAAGACTGGATTCCCTGCAGCCCGGCTCGGCCAAAGGCTGGACGAAGTACCCGCTGGGCGTAATGTGGGCGCTGCAGCAACGCGGCATTGAGGTTCCCGGCATCGACCTCCTGCTGGACTCCGACGTACCCCTGGGAGCCGGCCTGTCCTCGTCCCACGCCATTGAATGCGCTGTCATCTCGGCGTTGAACGAGCTGACCGGAGCAGGGCTGGAAGCCCAGGACATGGTCCTGGCCACCCAGCGTGCGGAGAACGAGTTCGTTGGCGCGCCCACCGGCATCATGGACCAGTCCGCGTCCCTGCGCGGTTCTGAAGGCCACGCCGTTTTCCTGGACTGCCGCGACCAGAACGCCCGGCTCGTTCCCTTCGAGACACAGCCGGCGGACCTGGTGATGCTCGTGATCGACACCAAGGTGTCGCACTCGCACGCCGACGGCGGCTACGCCTCCCGGCGGGCATCCTGTGAGCTCGGTGCAGAGGTGCTGGGGGTCAAGGCGCTTCGGGACGTGCAGGTGGGTGACCTGGCGGAAGCCAGCGGCCTCCTGGATGAAGTCACGTTCCGCCGCGTGCGCCATGTGGTCACCGAGAACGACCGCGTGCTCCGCACTGTGGAACTTCTGGAAAGCGAGGGCCCCGGTGCCATCGGGTCCCTCCTGGACGCAAGCCACGCTTCCATGCGCGATGACTTCGAGATCTCCTGCGCAGAGCTGGACCTGGCAGTCGACACCTCGCGTGCCAGCGGCGCCATCGGCGCCCGGATGACTGGCGGCGGGTTCGGCGGGGCGGCTGTTGCCCTCACTCCGGTGGCCTTGGAACAAGCGGTGCGCGACGCCGTCGTCAAGGCATTTGCGGACGCAGGCTACAAAGTGCCGGACATTTTCACGGTGTCGCCCGCAGCAGGTGCCAGGCGGATCGCCTAACGCCCCTGGCAAAAAGTTGAGTGGCAAAAAAAGTTGAGGGCCCCACCATCAGGTGGGGCCCTCAACTGTTAGGGCAGTACGACGGCGGGAGCCGCCTTGCGCGTTATTCCTCCCCGCGAAGGATGGCCAGCAGCCGGATGATTTCCACGTACAGCCAGACGAGGGTGACCGTCAGGCCGAAGGCGGCTGTCCAGGAGAAGCGCTGCGGGGCGCCGTTGCGGACGCCCGCTTCGATGCTGGTGAAGTCCATGACCAGGGAGAAGGCTGCGAGGCCGATGGCCAGGATGCCGATGACGACGCCGATGATGCCGCTTCGCAGGCCGAACGGTTCCGTGGTCAGGCCCGTCAGCATCATGATGAGGTTCACCACGGAGAACAGTGCGTAGCCAACCAAGGCGATCATGAAGAACTTCATGGCCTTGGGCGTGGCGCGTACCTTGCCGCTCTTGAAGAGGAGGAGCGTCACGGTGAAGACAGACAGCGTGCCGACGACAGCCTGCAGCCCCACGCCCGGGTACATGGTGTCCAGCACCCGGGTAAGGCCACCAAGGAAGAGTCCTTCAAGGCCGGCGTACGCAAGGATCAGCGCCGGTGATGGCTGCTTCTTGAACGTGTTGACCAACGCAAGGACGAATCCGCCGAGCGCACCGACGATCATCAGCATGGAGGCAAGCCCCAGGCTGACAGTCAGGGTGACAGCGGCACCCAGTACCACAAAGGCCAGGCAGGCGGCCGTCTTGACGATGACGTCGTCGAAGGTCATCCGGCCGGTGTCCGCCGGGCCGGCAGCAGGCTGGTTGTACATCTGCCGCAGCTGCTCGTCGGTCATGTTCTGTGGCTGGCCGTACGGCTGCTGGCCGTAGGGGGCCTGGCCGTAGGGATTCTGGCCGTAAGGGGCCTGGCCATACGGCTGCTGGCCGTAAGGCATGTTTCCGTAGGGAGCCTGCGGGACAGGCGGTGCCTGGGTGGCTCCACGGAAGCTCTTTCCGTTGAAGATCGGGTTGCCGCCAAGTGCCATTGCGGGATTCCTCCATATGGGATGTGTTGTGAACCTTAAGGTTTACGGTACCAATTCTCACGTAGTTGCACCCCGGAAAGTTCCCCGCGGCAAAAAGGGCAGTGAGTTGTTATCCGATCGCTACCATTGGCGCCGGAACCTCGTCATTTTCGGATACATCAGCGCTGTAGCATAAGCCAAGCAGGGTGACGGAACTCACACGTGTGACGGTGCCGGGCCTTAGGGCACCATCCTATCCCTGCATCCGTTCGCAGCGGCTGCAATGGCGCAGCCGAGACCGCCCCCAAGTGGAGGTTTTCAATTTGAGAAGTACACCCCAAAGCCGGCCGGCCGGAGGACGCCGCGGCTTGCTGGGATTACTGGGGGCCATCAGCGCTTCCATCCTGGCAATCCTCATCGTCGCAGCACCGGCTTCCGCCACTTCCCCATCACCGACACCATCCCCGTCGAACCAGACCTTCCAGAACAACATCAGTGGCTTCCTCCGTGATGACACCCGGGCACCCCTGGCAGACGTGACCATCACGGCCAGGAAGGGCGACTTCACCGGTACCACGAAGTCCACGGCGAACGGATCCTGGAACATCGGAGTGCCCGAGCAGGGCACCTACACAGTTGAACTTGACGAGTCAACGCTGCCAGAGGGCATCACCCTGGCCGAGGGGCAGGAGAATCCCCGTGACGTGACCTTCAGCCAGACCTCCAACCTGTCGGTCATCTTCGCCTTCGGCAAGGGCATCGTGGTGCAGCAGCAGGACTTCGGACAAAACCTGCTCAACCGGCTCGTAGCAGGATTGAGCTTCGGCCTCCTCCTTGCACTCGCCTCGGTGGGACTCTCCCTGATCTTCGGCACCACCGGCCTGACCAACTTCGCCCACGGCGAGATGGTCACGCTGGGAGCTGTGCTCGTGTTTGCCTTCAACGCCATAGGCCTTCCCTTCTGGCTGGCGATCATCCTGTCCCTGCTGGGCGGAGGCCTGTTCGGGTACGCCCAGGACCGGGGACTTTGGCGGCCCCTTCGCCGCCGCGGCACCGGCCTTGTGCCCATGATGATTGTCAGCATCGGCCTTGCCCTTGCCGTCCGGTACGTGATCCAGTTCTACTTCGGCGGCGCAACCCAGCAACTCCCCTACGCACAGAGCCCTGAAATCCAGCTGGGCCCGGTCTCCATTTCGCCCAACAACCTCTGGTCCCTCGGCATCAGCGCAGTGGTGATCGCACTGATCGGCATCGTTCTGCTGAAGACCAGGCTGGGTAAGGCAACCCGTGCCGTGGCCGACAACCCGGCACTGGCAGCAGCTTCAGGCATCGACGTGGACGGGGTGATCCGCCTGGTCTGGATCACCGGCGGCATGCTCGCAGCCCTCGGCGGCATCCTGTGGGCCTATTACCGTCCCGGGGTTACTTTCGACATGGGCTCGGCCATCCTCCTGCTGATCTTCGCCGGCGTTACCCTCGGCGGCCTCGGAACAGTCTTCGGCGCCCTGATCGGTTCCATCATCGTTGGCATCTTCGTGGAGCTCACCACGGTGTTCGGCCTCGCAGCAGACCTCAAGTACGTGGGAGCCCTCTTCATCATGATCGTTGTCCTTCTGTTCCGGCCCCAGGGCATCCTGGGCCGGCGCGAGCGCGTGGGTTAGGAGACAGCCATGGACTTTGGATTCATTCTTGCCAGCGCTGCCGGTGAAATTTTCAGCCCGACGACGGCCGCTTACGCCCTGGCGGCGCTTGGCCTTGCCGTCCATTTCGGCTACTCCGGCCTGCTCAACTTCGGCCAGGCCGGCTTCATGGCGGTGGGAGCCTACGGGTTCGCCATCTCCACGCTTACCTTCGGCGTCCCCTTCTTCGTGGGGCTGCTGATAGCCGTCATAGCTTCCGCGATCTTTGCGCTGCTCCTCGGGATTCCCACGCTGCGGCTGCGTGCCGACTACCTGGCCATCGTGACCATCGCAGCGGCGGAAATCGTCCGGTATATCGTGACCACCAACCAGCTCACCTCCGTGACCGGTTCCGCCAACGGCCTGGCCGCGTTCGAGGGCGGGTTCTATGCCATGAATCCCTTCCCCGAAGGGTCCTACTTCGGTATGAACAACCGCGACTTCTTCATCCGCGTGGTGGGCTGGGCACTGGTGGCATTGTGCTGCACGCTGGTGTGGCTGCTGATGCGCAGCCCCTGGGGCCGTGTGCTGAAGGGCATCCGCGAGGACGAGAACGCCGTGCGCTCCCTTGGCAAGAACGTCTACGCCTACAAGATGCAGGCCCTGATCATCGGCGGTGTCCTCGGGGCACTCGCCGGCATGGTCTTCACCCTCCCTCGCGGAGCAGTGCAGCCGGCCAACTACGGCACGGAACTCACGTTCTTCCTCTACACCTGCCTCCTGCTGGGAGGCCTGGGCACTGTGCTCGGACCGGTCATTGGGGCCATGATCTTCTGGGTTGTCCTGTCACTGACCCAGGGCGTCCTGTACGGCCTGATCGAGTCCGGTGCCATCACGTGGCTCAACACGGTCCAGGCCGGGCAGCTGCGGTACATCCTGGTTGGCGTTGCCCTGATGCTGCTGATGATCTTCAGGCCCCAGGGCGTCTTTGGAAACAAGAAGGAGCTGGCGTTCGCATGAGCATGCACAGCGAAGATCCCACCACAGCAGGCGAGGCCGGCGTGGACTACATGACCGACACCCGGCCCATCGCGGCCGGCGAGGCAGCACCGGGCTGCAAGAAACGGGACCCCATCGTGGTGGCGGAGAACGTGACCCGGAGCTTCGGCGGCATCAATGCCGTGGACGTGGAGTACCTGGAAATCCCCCGCCACAAGATCACCGCGTTGATCGGCCCCAACGGCGCCGGCAAGACCACCCTCTTCAACCTGCTTACCGGCTTCGACACCCCCAATACGGGCAAGTGGCAGTTCGAAGGCAAGAGCCTGGCCGGGGTGTCCCCCTACAAGGTGGCACGGATGGGCATGGTGCGCACCTTCCAGCTGACCAAGGTCATGGGCAAGCTGACAGTCATGGAGAACATGCGGCTGGGAGCCTCCAACCAGCCGGGCGAGCGGCTTTCCAAGGCGTTGTTCAAGGGCATGTGGGGCGGGCGCGAAAAGCAGATTACACAGGAAGCAAACGTCCTGCTGGAGAAATTCAAGCTGGACGCGAAGAAGGACGACTATGCCGCGTCCCTCTCCGGTGGCCAGCGCAAGCTCCTGGAAATGGCGCGCTCCCTGATGGTGCGGCCCAAGCTGGTGATGCTTGACGAGCCCATGGCGGGGGTCAACCCGGCTCTCACGCAGTCGCTGCTGGACCACATCAAGAACCTCAAGGCGGAGGGCATGACTGTCCTGTTCGTCGAACACGACATGCACATGGTCCGGCACATCGCCGACTGGGTGGTGGTCATGGCCGAAGGAAAGGTGGTGGCCGAAGGCCCTCCCGGTGAAGTGATGAAGAATCCTGCCGTCATCGACGCCTACCTCGGCGCGCACCACGACGTGGACCTCGGAGACTCCGAGGGCCTCAAGGAACTCGCAGCCGAGCTTGAGGCTGACGAGGAATCGATCGTGGGAACCGAGAATGCCGGAATTATCTCGCTGGACGTGGTGTCCAACGAGGCCGAGGAAGCCCGCCGGGGCGGGGACCAGGCCCGCGGTGACGGGCAACAGGGCAGGCACGGAAGCACGGATACGGGCAGCACCGGGAAGGACAGCCAATGAGCAGCACCAGCGCGGCACCGGCCGCACATCCAGTGGGCGACAGCGGGTCCGTCGTCAAAGTCACCGACCTTGTGGCCGGCTACCTGCCCGGCGTGAACATTCTGAACGGCTGCAGCATTGAAGCCCGCAAGGGCGAACTGATCGGAATCATCGGCCCCAACGGCGCCGGCAAATCAACCCTCCTCAAGGCCATGTTCGGCCTGGTGAAGGTGCACTCCGGCACCGTGGTGGTCCGCGGCCAGGACATCACGGGGCTGAAGGCCAACAAGCTGGTGAGCAGGGGCGTGGGCTTCGTTCCGCAAACCAACAACGTCTTTGCCACGCTGACCATTGAGGAAAACCTGCAGATGGGCATGTTCCAGCGGCCCAAGGACTTCGCAGAGCGGTTCGACTTCGTGACCAGCCTGTTCCCTGAACTCGGCAAGCGCCGCGCGCAGCGGGCCGGATCGCTCTCCGGCGGCGAACGCCAGATGGTGGCCATGGGCCGCGCCCTGATGATGGATCCGGCAGTGCTCCTGCTGGACGAGCCCTCCGCAGGCCTCTCCCCCGTGAAGCAGGACGAGACCTTCCTCCGCGTCCACGAAATCAACCGTGCTGGCGTCTCCGTCATCATGGTGGAGCAGAACGCCCGGCGCTGCCTGCAGATCTGCGACCGCGCCTACGTCCTGGACCAGGGCCGGGATGCCTACACGGGCACCGGCCGTGAGCTCATGAAGGACCCGAAGGTCATTCAGCTCTACCTTGGTACCCTCGCCGACACCGTCGAGTAGCACAACGCACAAACACGGAAGCCCCCGTCCTGCCGGACGGGGGCTTCCTTGTTGTTCAGAAAGGGTTCCTAGAGCTTGCCGAACTCTTCCTTGACTGCGGTGTACTTGTTGTCATCCTGGTACTCGTAGATGCCGATGTACGCTTCCGTGGGATCGCCGGCATCCGAGAAGCTCACCGGACCGGACTGGCCGTCGTAGTCAGCGTCCTTGCCTTCACGGATCAACGTGACGCAGGCAGCGTAGGAGGTGCACTTCTCGCCGCCCTCAGAGACTTCCTTGAGCTTCGCGGCGATGTCCACGCCCTTGGTGCTCTTGGCCGACTCAGCGGCAAGGGCAATCAGGTTCACGGCGTCGTAGGACTCACCCGCGTAGCTGTAGTCCTTCAAAGCCGGGTCGATGGCCAGCAGCTTCTTCTTGAACTCCTCCTGGGCGAAGGTGCCCGGGATGGTGCCCCGCGCGCCCTTCAGGGTGCCCGGCTGGAAGTCCTTGCTGTAGTCGGAGGTGTTGCCGTCCACCAGGAACATCTGGGTGGGCTTCACGCCCTTGCCCGTCATCAGCGGAACGATGCTCTTGGCCTGGTCAAAGGTGATCAGGGCAATGGCATCCGGCTTGGCGGCAATGACCTTGTCCACCTGGCTGCTGAACTGGGTGTCGCCCTCGTTGAAGAGTTCCTCCGCCACAACCTGGCCTCCGGCCGCCTCAAAGGCGGACTTGATGTTGGATGCCAGGCCGGTGCCGTACGCATCGTTCAGGACGATCATGCCCACGGTCTGGGCGCCACAGGTGGCCATGTAGTTGCCCAGCACCTTGCCCTGGAGGACGTCTGAGGGCGCCGTACGCCAGTACAGCCCCTTGTCATCCCAGGTGGTGAAGTCGGGCGAGGTGTTGGCCGGTGAGAACTGGATGACGCCGGCGCCGGTGATCTGGTTGATGACCGTCTTGGAGACACCCGAAGAAGCTGCGCCGATGATGGCGCTGACGCCTTGGCCCAGCAGTGCCGACGTGGACTGCGTGGCGATGTCCGTCTTGGTGTCACCGGAGTCGCGATGGATCACTTCAACCGGCTTGCCCAGGACACCGCCGGCCTTGTTGACTTCCTCGATGCCGAGGTTCACGCCGGCGATTTCGGGCGGGCCAAGGAAGGCCAGGGATCCGGTGGTGGGAAGGAGCGAGCCGATCCGCAACGGAGTGTCAGTGGTGGTGGTTGACGGCGGTACTGAGGGCGTCTCCGCAGGCTGGCTGGCTGCTGCGCCCCCACCGGCTTCGGGCGCTGGGCAGGCTATTCCTGCCGCTGATCCGGTGGCCGACGACTCGGTTGCCGTGGGTGTGGACGAACCGCCGCAAGCCGTCGCCATGAAGGCGACGCCGATGCCAAGCGCTGTCAGCTTGGCAACACGGGTTCCCGCCTGGGGGAATAAAGTCATTTACGAGCTCCTCGATCTAAAGGTGCGAACGGCCTTTGACACGAAAAACCAGGTGTTCCTGATTTAGCTTCAAGCTAATGCAAATAACAGCCGAAGATAAGTGAGAGAGGTCACATCCTTATAACAGTAGTTGCATATGCGGAATTAAACGCCGGAAGCCGCCCGCGGTCCGGACGGCTTCCCTTCACAACGCCTCAGAACGGCGCTCGATCTCCTGTACCCCAGGTGGGACTCGAACCCACAACACGCGGATTTTAAGTCCGCTGCCTCTGCCAATTGGGCTACTGGGGCGCCCGGTCAATGGTATCCCGTCAGACTGGCGTGAAGGGCGCGGCATACCGGAAGGTCCCGTGCACGCCGCCCGGCCAAAGCGCCAGGGGCAGTATTTGAAAGTGGTCGCCCCAGCCCTCGTCCGGTGGAAGCACCCCCAGCGACGCGGCCGGGACAAAGCCAAAGCGCGAGTAGTATTCCGGACTGCCCAGCAGGGCGATGCCGATCTCGCTCGCAGCGTTCGCCCGGTGGATGGTCTCCGTCATCAGGGCTGAGCCAATCCCGTGCCGTTGGAGCCTGGGGGCCACACCAAGCGGACCCAGACCGAGCAGCTCATGCCCATCCACCCAGCCCCGGGTACTGATCACGTGGCCCACCACCTCGCCGTCCAGGACAGCCACCACGCTGAAGCCGGGCAGATACTCTTTGGCGTCGAACAGGCCGCGCAGCACGCGGACCTCCACCGGTTCCCCCTCCACAGGGATGCCTGTTACCGGAGAGACGGCAAAGGCCTCGGCGGTCAAGGCCAGGATGGCGTCCCGGTCCCCCGGTTCCTCCGTACGCAGCAGGACTTCCGGCTGTGGCGCCGCCCTGTTCTGCGCCGACAATCCGGCAAGGACCTCCAAGGCCCGCGGCGCGTCCGCTACCGGCACAAGAATGTGGTCGTGGTGGAAACCTGCCAGCACGTTGCAGCTGATCCTGGCTTCGGTGAGCGCGCCGCTGACCGCAGCGGTAAGCCCAACGGCTTCCAGGGCCGAGTGGACCTGCAAGGTGATCCACGCCCCCACGAAGCCGTAGGGCAGGCCTTCCCGGTCAGCCACTGCCCGCGGCAGCACTACAGTAAGGCCCTCTGGTTCCCGGACGGCCGCCTCGATGCCCGGCACCAGGGGCTTACCCTCCGGCCATCGGACATAGACGTACTCGCCGTCACGCTGAACCGGATGCAGGGCCGCCAGCAGGACGCCAAGGTTCTTCTCGCCACTCATGGTGCCAGTCTAGGAGGCAGGGGACGTCCTTCCAGGGAATCGGGCCTGGCGGCGGCCTGCGGCGGTCCTTATTGCCAGCCAAACGCAAACGGCGGCTGCCCCCCCAAAGGGGACAGCCGCCGTCGGACGTTCTATGGCAGCGCGTTGCCGGCCCTACTTGGCCTTGGCCGCCACGGCTTCCTTGGCATCCGCGGTGGCTGGCGGGACGGCTGTGGAACCTGAGCCGCCTGCCGGGGGTGCGGCAGCCGGCGCGGCAGGGGCCGCAGGTGCGGCTGCAGCGGCCGGCTTGGGTGCAGGCGTGGCAGCTGCCACGAAGGCACCGCGCGGGTTGTCCAGGTCCAGCAGCTGGGTGGTGTCCCGGCCCGCGAAGAAGGCGATGATCCAGTTGAGGATCACGCGGAACTTGCGCTCGAACGTGGGCATGGCCAGGCCGTGGTAACCGCGGTGCGCGAGCCAGGCAAGGCCGCCCTTGAGGCCGATGCTGCCAACCAGGTTGATGTTGGCAACGCCTTTCCACTCGCCGAAGCCGGCTACGGCACCCAGGTTCTTGTGCTTGTAGTCCTTGAGCGGCTTGTCCCAGCGGGAAGCCCACAGGTTCTTGGCGAGGCGCTTGGCCTGGCGCAGCGCGTGCTGGGCGTTGGGGACGCAGGTACCGTCCGGCAGGCCCTTGCCGGTCAGGTCCGGAACCGCGGCGACGTCGCCGGCGGCCCAGGCGTTGTCGATGATGCCTTCGTCACCGGCGATGCGCAGGTCCGGCAGGACGCGGACGCGGCCGCGCGGCTCCAGCGGGAAGTCGGTGGAGCGGACCATAGGGTTGGCCTGCACGCCGGCGGTCCACACGAGGGTGTCGGCTTCGAATTCCTGGGCGGGGGTCTTGTCCGGAAGGTTGATCAGCTTGAGGGTGCCTTCGGCGCTGTCCAGCGACGTGTTCAGCAGGACCTCGATGCCGCGGCTGCGGAGGTGCTCCACGACCCACTCGGCCTGCTTGGCAGTGACCTCGGGCATGATCCGGCCCATGGCTTCGACCAGGACGAAGCGGACTTCCTCCTGCTTGACGCGCGGGTTGTTGCGGACGGCGGCCCGGGCGAGGTCCTCCATCTCGGTGATGCACTCGATGCCGGCGAAGCCGCCGCCCACCACGACGAAGGTGAGGGCACGGGCGCGGGCAGCCGGATCGGTCATGGTGGAGGCCAGTTCGATGCGCTCCAGGACCTTGTTGCGCAGCGCAACGGCTTCCTCGATGGTCTTCAGGCCGATGCCCTTGTCCGCGAGGCCCTTGATGGGGAAGGTGCGTGTGATGGCACCGGCGGCCAGGACGACGTCGAAATAGGGAACCTCGAACGGGGCGCCGCCGTCGGCGGGCGCCACCACAGCGGTGCGGTTCTCATGGTCGATCGAGGTGACGCGGCCCTGGATCAGTTCGGTCTGCTGGAGGTGCTTGCGGTGGGAGACCACAGCGTGGCGGGCCTCGATGTTGCCGCCGGCCACCTCGGGCAGGAAGGGCTGGTAAGTCATGTAGGGCAGTGGATCCACGAGGGTGACGATGCCACCGGCATTCGCGATCTTCTTCTGCAGTTTGAGTGCTACGTACAGGCCGACGTACCCGCCGCCGACGACGAGTACCCTGGGACGGTCCTGGAGCTCTGGGGTGGTTGCCATGGGTTTAAGAGTACAACAGTTTGTGAAAATCTTCACTAATGCCTCACAGCCCCGGAATCTAAGTGTTCTGGCCGGAGTCCACCTTCTCAATGACGCCGGTTTCGGCGTCCTCCCGAAGCAGCGCGGGGTTCCTGGCCGCGCGGCGCAGCTGGAGGAGGGCCGCAGCGATGATGGCCACAAACAGCAGCGCGAAGCCAATGACGACGGCGGCGCCGACGGCAGTGTCACGCTGTGAAGGCGCCTCCGCTACGGGCACGGTGGCCTCGGGCAGCGTGGGGACGGCGCTGGAGACGTCCCCCGTGGGCAGCGGGGCCGGAGTGCCCATGTTTCCGCGCCGGTGCACGCGGATCCATTCGGCGATGGAACCGAGCGGGTTCGCGCTGGCCTCCGGGACCTGATCCTTCAGGGCCGCCTCGGCATTCAGCACGCCGAAGCCGTACAGCGGGTCCTTGCCAGGCGCGCCGGCGTCCTTGGCGGTGGAGACGATCCGGTTGATGACCTGCTCGGCGCTCATGTCGGGCCACTTGGAGCGGATCAATGCAGCGACACCGGCCACAATGGGAGCGCTGCCGGAGGTTCCTGCCCATTCCGCGTACCCGCCGCCGGGAAGGCCGCCCAGCAGGTTTTCCGCAGGCGCGGCCACGCCGATACTGATGCCCTGGGAGGAGGCGTCAACGCTGGCTACGCCCTTCCGGTCCAGGCCTGCCACCGTGAGGACACCGGGGATGGTGGCCGGAGCCCCCACCTGGATGTTGCCGCCCACCCGGTTCCCGGCAGCCGCAACGATCACCACATCCTTCTGCTCGGCGTAGAGGAACGCCGCGTCCCAGCTCTGCGGCCACTGCGGAGTGGTGCTGCCCAGGGAGATGTTGATGACCTTGGCACCGTTGTCCACGGCCCAGCGGACAGCTTCCGGAATCTGGTCCTGGTCGCTCTTGCCGGAGGGATTGCTGGAGCCCAGCCACGTGGACACGGAGAGGAGCTGGGCTTCCGGGGCAACCCCCACGATCCCGTCCGGAGCCTGGCCGGAAGGCCCGGGCGACGGACTGGGGCTGGGACTGGGACTGGCGGGCTGGTGCCCGCGGCCGGCCAGCATGGTGGCCACCAGGGTGCCATGCTCGGGTTTGACGCCCACGCTCTTCTGTCCGTTCGGCTGCCCGGAACCGGACGCGTCGTAGCCGCCGGCCACCGCACCCTTCAGGTCCGGGTGCTGGGCGTCAATGCCGCTGTCGATGACGGCCACCTTGACGCCGGCGCCCTTGGAAACCTCCCACGCCTTGGTGATGCCGGACTCTGCCAGCCAGTACTGCTTGTCCCGCCATTCGTCGGCGCGGGCCCCGGGAGCCGTTACCAGGCCCGCCGACAGGCAGCAGGCAGCCATGAGCAGGGCAAGCAGGGCCCTTCCGGCCTTGTTCACTGGGGGTGTTGCGGTGCTGTAATTCTGCATGAGTGATCAGCCGATGCTCAGGGCGATGCCGTCAAGGATGTCGTGCTCACTGGCTGTGGCGGTGCTGATGCGCCCGCCGGTTATCCCGTCCATCTGCTCCAGGATGCGCCGCCACACCAGCCCGCCGGCTCCGATGACGTCTACGCGGCCGGGGTGCATGTACGGCAGTGCGGCGCGATCGGCCCGGGTCATCCCCAGCAGTCCTGTTGAGGCCGCACGGATGGTGTCCAGGGGCAGTTCCGTGCCATGGATCGCGTCCGGCGAATACTCGGTGAGTTCGAGCGCGTGCGCAGTGATGGTAGTGATGGAACCGGCAACGCCGACGACGGCGGTGGCACGTTCCAGCGGCACGTCCCGGCGGACACGGGCGATGGCTGCGTCCACGTCGGCTTCGGCGGCAGCAACCTGTTCGGCAGTGGGTGGATCATCCTTCAGGTGGCGTTCAGTGAGCCGCACGCAGCCGATGTCAACGGACTTGCCGGCTGTGACCCCGGCGGCTGTACCGAGGACGAACTCGGTGCTGCCGCCGCCCAGGTCCACCACCAGCACTTCCTGGCCGTCCAGGACAGGCAGCACGCTGCTGGCGCCGGCGAAGGACAGCGCCGCTTCCTCGTCTCCGGAGATGACTTCGGGTTCAACACCCAGCAGGTTGCGGACCCCGTCCACGAACACGTCCCGGTTCCGTGCATCCCGGCTGGCGGATGTGGCCACAAACCGGACCTTCCGGGCGCCGTGCCGACGGATGAGGTCTGCGTAGTCAGCAGTTGCCGCGAAGGTCCGCTCCAGCGCCTCCGGTGCCAGCTCTCCGGTGGCGTCCACCCCCTGGCCCAGGCGGACCACGCGCATTTCCCTGACCACGTCGGTGAGGCGTGCAGCGCCGTTGCTGCGGTCCACGTCTGCGATCAGGAGGCGGATGGAGTTGGTGCCGCAGTCGATGGCGGCCACGCGCGTCATTCGGCGGCCCCGGCCGTCCTGGCGGATTTCCGCTCCGGGGCCGGCCGCCCCACGATGTCCGGCAGGCCCTGCGGCCCGTGGCGGCTCAGGTCCCTTGAGGGCGCCTCGCCGGTGGTGTCCCAGGCGCCGTCGCAGTAGCAGCGCCCGGCGGTCCACCACTCCTGGATCTGGCGCAGCGCTTCGTCCCCCAGGGGGTTGACTCCGGGGCCGGCGGCCAGTGAGTGGCCCACCAGGACGTGCAGGCATTTGACGCGGGTGGGCATGCCGCCGGCGGAGATCCCGTCAATTTCGGGAACCGGGCCGATGCCGGAGCGCTCGCCAATCGCGTCGCGCGCGGCCAGGTAGGCGTCGTGGGCTGCCCGGTAGGCGGCAGAAAGTTCAGGGTCTCCGGCCAGCTGCCCGTTCATGTCGTTCATGACGCCTGCAGCTTCGAGCCGTGAGACGGCGGACGTGATGACCGGGTGTGTCAGGTAGAAAGTGGTGGGAAACGGCGTCCCGTTGCTCAGGCGGGGAGCGGTGGCGGCTACGAGCGGATTGCCGCAGATGCAGCGTGCAGGAATCTCCACCACGTCACGGACCGGCCGTCCCAGCTGGCGGCTCAGTACTTCAAGGTCGTGTGCTGATGGCTGGCGGGATTCGTCCCGGGCGGCTGCCGTGTTGTGTTCCACTGTGGCGGGCCGTCCTTCCTGTTGCGGTTCAGTCTGTAGCCGCGCGCGTGATGGACTCCCACAGGGAATCCACCCACGGCAGATCGGCGGGGTCTTGTGCTGCTGCACCGGGCTGGCTGCTGGTTTCTCCGGCCGGCAGATCGCTGCCGAAAACCCAGTAGCCGGTTTCTCCCGGCATAACCATGTTAATGCGGTCCCGGGCCTGCTGTTTCACGTAGTTGGGGTCCTGCCACCGTGAGACCTGCTGCCGGAGGACGTCCCCTTCCGCCTGGCGTGCGGCGATGTCGGCGTTCAGCGCATCGATCTCGGCCTTTTTGTCGAAGAAGATCTTGACCGTGGGCGCCAGCATGATGGTGATGGCAATCATCACCACCGCAAGGGCGAGCATCCGGCCGGAGAAGGCCTTGGCCGGTACCGGCTGCTGGTCTTCATCGCTTGTTGTTTCGGCGGCTGGTTTCCCTGGGCCGGCCGCCGCGCTGCTCCCGTTGCGGCCCGCGTATCCGGGGCCTTTTCCGGCAGGCTTCCCGGGACGGTGTGCCGCAGGGCCTGTGCTTTCCGGAGCGGGCGCGTCCTTGGCCGAGCCAAAATCCGCGCGGATGACGTCCGCGCCTTCGGAAGCTTCCTTTGGGGAGCGGGACGGGGCAACCTTGGGGACTTTGGGACGGCGGGTAGCCATGACACTCCTGAAACGCGCAGCCTGCCGGGGCCGCCACTATCTGGGCTGAACAAGTGCTGCTGAAACAGCAACGGTGGCTATGGTCTTTCAACCATAGCCACCGCCGTCCGTTTTACGCGGCTACTAGCCCTTGAAACGCGGGAAAGCCCCGCGGCCTGCGTAGCGTGCAGCGTCGTCGAGTTCCTCTTCGATGCGCAGCAGCTGGTTGTACTTGGCCACGCGCTCGGAGCGGGCCGGTGCGCCGGTCTTGATCTGGCCCGCGTTGGTGGCCACCGAGATGTCGGCGATGGTGGTGTCCTCGGTCTCGCCGGAGCGGTGCGAGGTGATGGTGGTGTAGCCGGCACGCTGGGCCAGGCTGACGGCATCCAGGGTTTCGGTCAGGGAGCCGATCTGGTTGACCTTGACCAGCAGGGAGTTGGCGGTCTTGGTGTCGATGCCGCGCTGCAGGATGGAGGGGTTGGTGACGAACAGGTCGTCGCCCACCAGCTGCACCTTGTCGCCGATGGAGTCGGTGAGGGTCTTCCAGCCGTCCCAGTCGTTCTCGTCCAGCGGGTCCTCGATGGACACCAGCGGGTAGTCGGCAACGAGTTCGGTGTAGTAGGCGCTCATCTCGGCGGAGGTCAGCGACTTGCCTTCGAACTGGTAGGCGCCGTTGGTGAAGAACTCGGAGGAGGCAACATCCAGGGCCAGTGCGATGTCCTTGCCCGGGGTGTAGCCGGCGTTCTTGATGGCTTCCTGGATCAGGTCCAGTGCTGCCCGGTTGGAGGGCAGGTTCGGTGCGAAGCCGCCTTCGTCGCCCAGGCCGGTGGCGAGGCCCTTTTCCTTCAGCACGGACTTCAGGGCGTGGTAGACCTCGACGCCCCAGCGCAGGCCCTCCGAGAAGGTCTCTGCACCCAGCGGGACAACCATGAATTCCTGGATGTCCACGTCGGAATCGGCGTGGGAACCGCCGTTGAGGATGTTCATCAGCGGAACCGGCAGCACGTGGGCGTTCGGGCCGCCCAGGTACTTGTACAGCGGCAGGTCAGCGGAAGCGGCGGCTGCGTTGGCCACGGCCAGGGACACGCCCAGGATGGCGTTGGCGCCGAGCTTGCCCTTGTTCGGCGTGCCGTCCAGGTCCAGCATGGCCTGGTCGATGCTGCGCTGGTCGGTGGCGTCGAAGCCGGTCAGGGCCGGGGCGATCTGGTCGATGATCGCGTCAACGGCCTTCTGGACGCCCTTGCCGAGGTAGCGGCCCTTGTCGCCGTCGCGCAGTTCAACGGCTTCGTGCTCGCCGGTGGAGGCGCCGGAGGGAACTGCTGCGCGGCCGATCTGGCCGTCGGAGAGCAGGACCTCAACTTCTACGGTCGGGTTGCCACGGGAATCGAGGATCTCGCGGGCGTGGATGGCATCGATAAGCGCCATGAATTTGCTCCTTATGGGCGATTAACGGGGGGATCTTGCAGAAAGACTCGACGTACTCGTCAGAGACCAGCGTAGTCGAGAGTGGTGCGGGTTACGGAAACCTATCCAGCCCCCGGACGTCATGATGGTGCGGCTATCCCTCGCGGGGCAGGCGGGCAGCGCCCTCCTGGTAGCGCCGGACTGCGCCGCGCAGCGCACGCTCGGCATCGAAACCACCGGCATGGGCGGAATGCACGACGGCGAGCAGCAGCTCCCCGAGCTCTTCCTCCGTCTCAGGCTGGGGTGCCGTCGGCGGGTGGACCTGCCCTGCGCCTGCCCGCGCGGCCCGGTCGATGGACTTCTGCGCCCGGGCGAGCGCCGGCAGGGCCAGCGGAATCCCCTCGAAGGGGTCCTGCCGCTCCGGCCGCTCCGCACGCTTCACGGCGTCCCACTTCTGCACGATCTCGTCCACCGTGGCCGGGAAGCGGTCGTGCAGGGAGCCGTCCGGCCGGAACACGTGCGGGTTGCGGCGGACCATCTTGGCACTCAGGCCGCGTGCGACGTCGTCGAACGTGAAGGCGCCGCGCTCCTCGGCGAGCCGGGCGTGCAGCACCACCTGGAGCAGCACATCGCCCAGCTCCCCCAGCAGTTCGGCGTCGGGATGCCCGGCCTCAATGGTCTCGGCCACTTCGAAGGCCTCCTCAAGGAGGTACTCCACCAGCGAGGCATGGGTGAGCGCGCCCATCCAGGGGCAGTGCTCGCGGAGGGAGGCGATCACGTGCAGGAGCTCGCCTACCGGTGTGCCGGCGGTATCGCTGCCCGGATGGTCAGCCAAGGTTTGCGTAGGAGTCGTTGATGTACTCCACCAGCGCTTCCTTCTCCTCGAGGGGCAGGAAGGCCGCTTCGGCCGCGTTCAGCGTCAGCTCGAGCAGGTCATCAAGGTCGTAGTCGAAGGTTTCCACCAGCAGGTTGAACTCGTCGGTCAGCGTGACACCGCTCATCAGCCGGTTGTCGGTGTTGATGGTGACATTGAAACCCAGCTGGTAGAGCATGTCCAGGGGGTGGCTTTCAATGCCCTCGCCGAACCCTGCGATGGCGCCGGTCTGCAGGTTGGAGGACGGGCAGATTTCCAGGGCGATGCCGCGGTCCCGGATCCAGCTGGAGAGGTCGCCCAGGGTAACGAGGCCAACAGTGTCCTCGTCGTCGTCGTCGAACTCCACCATGATGTCCTCGGCGATCCGGACGCCATGTCCCAGCCGGAGGGCCCGGCCGTCCACCAGGGCGGACTGGATGCTTTCCAGTCCCGCTGCCTCACCGGCGTGGACGGTGGCAGGGAAGTTCTGCTGCGCCAGGTAGGTGAAGGCGTCCTTGAAGCGCGAGGGCAGGAACCCGTCCTCCGCTCCAGCGATGTCGAAACCAACGGCGCCCTTGTTGCGGTGGCGGACGGCAAGCTCTGCAATTTCCTGTCCCCGGTCGGCATGGCGCATCGCGGTGATCAGCTGGCCCACCTGGATCTCGCGGCCGCTCTCCCCCACTGCTTCGACGCCTGCTTCAAGCCCTTCCTGCACGGCTTCCACGGCTTCGTCCAGCGTGAGGCCCTTCTGCAGGTGCTGCTCAGGCGCCCAGCGCACCTCACCGTAGACAACGCCGTCGTCTGCGAGGTCCTCCACGAATTCCTTGGCGACCCGGAAAAGGCCTTCGTAGGTCTGCATCACGGCCACGGTGTGGTCGAACGTTTCCAGGTAGCGCACCAGCGAACCGGAGTTGGCCGACTCGCGGAACCATTCCCCCAGGGCCACCGGATCGGTGGAAGGAAGCGTATGGCCGGCGGCCTCGGCCAGCTCGATGATGGTGGCCGGGCGGAGTCCTCCATCCAGGTGGTCGTGGAGGGAGACCTTGGGGAGGTTCTTCAGGTCGAAGTCAATGGCAGGGGCGGCGTCAACAATGGGCTCAGTCACGTTCCCACCTTAGGGTGGGCCCGAGCTCAATGCCAGCGGCTACTTGGCTGCGGGTCCGGTGTCCCCGGCGGCGGGCGCGAGCATGGCCCTGGTGCCTTTTGCTGCGCCGCGTGCACCGGAGGGACCGCCGTCGAGCCACTCATCAACCTCTTCGGCGTCGTTGCGGGCGAGGTGCTTGTGCCACCACCGGAGCCCGTGGTCGATGAGGATGCCCAGGACGATGGCGAACACCACTGCAATGCCCGCGCTGAGGAGCGGATTGTGGTGGAGCCACGGGAAGGAGCTGGCCAGCAACCCGATGCCGATGGAATAGCCCACCCACGTGATGCAGGCGAAAGCGTCGAGGAGGAAGAAGCGGCGGTGCCCGAACCCCGTGCTGCCGGCCACGTAGTTGACCGCCACCCTGCCCCAGGGAATGTAGCGGGCCGTGAAGATCAGCACTGCACCGCGCTTGTCCAGCTCGTACCGTGCCCAGCTGAAGGCTTTCTGGACCTTGGGCCGGCGCATCCACTTCCACCGGGTCAGGCCGATCCTGCGGCCCAGCATGAATGCCATGTTGTCCCCGGCGATCGCGCCGACCAGCGCGGTCAGGCCCAGGATCCACAGATTGGGTTCCCCGCTGTGCCGGGAGAAGGCCGCCAGGGCCACGATCAGGGTCTCGCTGGGGACCACCATGGCAAAGCCGTCAACGAAGAAGAACAACAGCAGGACCGGATAGATCCACCATTGGCCCGCTGCATGGAGCACGGCCTCATTAATAAACTCCACGCGGTCTTGCTCCTATGCAAAGTGCCGTGCCGTCAGCGGCGCAGCCAAAGCGGAAATCGTTCCTAAGTGTCCCACGGCCAAGCCGGGATTCGCTACGCCCTGGCTTCCTGGATCAACGGTTCAACTACGCCCCGGGTTCCTTCATCCGCTCCACCATCGGCGGCCGGCGCCGGACCCGGTTGATCACCAGGTCCACCACGATCCCCAGCGCCACGGCGCACACAATTGCGATCACTGCGCCCAGCAGGTGGTTGTCCTCGAACCACTGGCCAAAGAACAGTCCTATTCCCACTGAATAAGCCGCCCACAGGGTAGCCGAGAGCACGGTGAGGCCCACGAAGCGCAGGTGCGGATAGTGGGTCACGCCGGCAGTGAGGTTGACGGCAACCCGGCCGATGGGGACGAACCGGGCCACCAGGATCAGCGAGGCCGGCCGCTTCCGGAGTTCACGGCCCGCCCAGCGGAAGGCGCCTTGCATCCGCGGTCCGCGCATCCAGGACCATCGCCTGGTCCCCACTTTGCGGCCGATAAGGTAGGCGATGTTGTCCCCGGTGAAGGCACCGATGGCCGCGATCAGCATCAGGAGCCAGGGGTTGGGGACGTCCGCGGTGGCCGCGACGGCCGACAGCCCCACGACCACCGACTCGCTGGGGATGGGCGGGAAGAAGCCGTCAATGACACAGCACGCCAGTACCAGGACCAGCACCCAGGGCTGTCCGGCGGCGGCGAGGATGAAGTCATTGATGGCCTGCATGGGTCCCTATGCTATTCGGTCCAGGATCAGGCGCTGTGCCGGCCGGGATCCCTCGGGCGCGATAACCACTGCATGTTCCAGGGCTTCCCGGGCCCGGGCAAACCGTTCCGGCGTATCCGTGAGCAGTGTCATCAGCGGTTCACCGGCCCGGACCATGGCGCCCGGCTTGGCGTGCATCCGGACCCCGGCCCCTGCCTGCACCGCGTCTTCCTTGCGCGCCCGTCCGGCACCCAGCCGCCACGCGGCGATACCCACTGCGAGCGCGTCCAGTTCCACCAGGACTCCGTCCGCGGGGGCGTAGACCACCTCCGATTCCCGGGCCACCGGCAGCTTGGCCCGCGGATCTCCGCCCTGGGCCTCGATCATGCGGTTCCACACGTCCATGGCCCGGCCGTCCTTGAGGGCGGCGGCGGGATCGGCGTCGTGCACTCCGGCGCAGGCGAGCATCTCTTCGGCGAGCCTGACAGTCAACTCCACGACGTCCTCGGGGCCCCGCCTGCGAGCACCTCCACGGACTCTTCCACTTCAATTGCGTTGCCCGCGGTCAGTCCCAGCGGGGTGTTCATGTTCGTGAGCAGGGCCACCGTGTTGACGCCCGCATCCTTGCCCAGCGCCACCATGGTTTCGGCAAGCTCGCGGGCCTTCGCTTCGTCCTTCATGAATGCGCCGCTGCCTACCTTGACGTCCAGGACCAGGGAACCGGTCCCCTCGGCGATCTTCTTGCTCATGATGGAGGAGGCAATCAGGGGAATCGCCTCAACAGTGCCCGTGACATCGCGCAAGGCGTAGAGCTTCTTGTCAGCCGGCGCCAAGCCCGCGCCGGCTGCGCAGATCACGGCGCCCACGTCCTGGAGCTGGGCCAGGATTTCTTCGTTGCTAAGGTTTGCACGCCACCCGGGGATGGACTCGAGCTTGTCCAGCGTGCCCCCGGTGTGCCCCAGTCCGCGGCCGGAAAGCTGCGGGACCGCCACCCCGAAGACCGCCACCAGCGGCGCAAGCGGCAGGGTGATCTTGTCCCCTACCCCGCCGGTGGAGTGCTTGTCCGAGGTGTACTTCAGGCCGCCGTCGGGCCGCTTGAGGCTGGAGAAATCCATCCGCTCGCCGGAAGCGATCATTGCGGCCGTCCACCGGGCAATCTCCGCGTGGTTCATGCCGTTGAGCAGGATGGCCATGTTCAGGGCGGCCATCTGCTCGTCGGCAATGGCGCCCCGCGTGTAGGCGTCGATGGTCCAGTCGATCTGCTCGGCGCTCAGGACGCCCTTGTCCCGCTTGACGCGGATAATGTCCACAGCGTCGAACGGCTCGGCCTTGTGGTTCTGTGTCACCGGTTCTCCTCAAGGTGTTCGGGACCGAAGGCGTCAGGCAACACCTGGTCCATGGACTTGATGCCCTGGGTGGTCATGAGCTGCATGTCCGGGGCGCGGAACTCGTAAAGCAGCTGGCGGCAGCGTCCGCAGGGCATCAGGACATTGCCGCCCCCGTCCACGCAGTAGAAGGCGCGCAGCAGCCCGCCTCCGGTCATATGCAGCTGGCCCACCAGCGCACACTCGGCGCACAAGGTCAGCCCGTAGCTGGCGTTCTCCACGTTGCAGCCGCTCACGATCCGGCCGTCCCCGGTGAGGGCGGCGGCCCCCACCGGGAACTTCGAATACGGCACGTAGGCCTTTTGCATGGCGGCGATGGCAGCGGCCCTGAGCGCGTCCCAGTCCACGGTCCCGGAGTCCAGGCCGCCCGCGCCGGTCACCGGAACCACGCCGTCACCCCTTGACATAGGGAATACCGCTGGCCGCCGGTCCGCGCGACTTGCCCACCAGTCCGGCCACCGCCAGGACCGTCACCAGGTACGGCAACATGGCCATGAACTGGCTGGGGACGGGCGTGCCGATGATGGTGACGATGCTTTGCAGGTTGTCCGCGAACCCGAAGAGGAGTGCGGCGAAGAAGGCGCCAATCGGGTTCCACCGGCCGAAAATCAGGGCCGCCAGGGCAATGAAGCCGCGGCCGCCGGAAATCTCCTTGGTGAAACTGTCAATCGCCACCAGCGTGAAGAAGGACCCGCCAATACCGGCCACAGCTCCGCCCAGGGTGACGTTCCAGAAGCGGGTGGCGTTCACGTTGATGCCCAGGGTGTCGGCGGCCTGCGGGTGCTCGCCGACGGCGCGGACCCGCAAACCCCACCTGGTCTTGAACAAGCCCACCCAGACCACCAGCACGGCAACATACATCAGGTAGCCCACCAGCGACTGCCGGAAGAGGATCGGTCCGATCACCGGGATGCTGGACAGCACCGGGATCTCAATGATGTCCAGGCCGGGCGGGGAATTGAACTGGGCCTTGTTGGCCTGCATGACAGTGCTGAACAGGAACCCCGTGACGCCCGAGACCAGCACGTTCAGGACAACGCCGACAATGATCTGGTTCACCAGGTACTTGATGCTGAACAGTGCCAGCACCATGGAAACCACGGCACCGGCAACGGCAGCCGCGAGCAGCCCGATGAAGGGGTTCTGGGTCATGCTGGCCACGATGGCTGCGGTGAAGGCCCCGCCCAGCAGCTGGCCCTCAATGGCGATGTTCACCACGCCCACCCGTTCGCAGAGGACGCCGGAGAGCGAGCCGAACACCAGCGGAACGGCGAGGGTGACTGAGCCTGCGATCAGGCCGGCCAGGGAAATGCTCGGGGTACGGGCACCGCCCACCACCCAGATGAGGAACGCGGCCACGAACAGGACGATGAAAGCCACCGTCAGCCAGCCCGGGGCGGGCCTGTCCTTGGTCTTGAGGTAGACGGCGTAGCCCGCCAGGCCCAGCAGAAGGATGGACAGCACCAGGCCTCCGGCAAAGGCATTCACTTCGAGGGCCGGGAGCTGGAAGAAGTCGCTGCCGGTGGAGATCCCGAAACTGGCGGTCTGGTTGGGTGCGAGCAGGCCGAAGAACACCAGGGCGATCAGCCCGAAGGCTGCGAGGAGCACCGGCGTCTTCCAGCCCACCGGTTTCGCGGAGACGGCGGCGGCGCCGGCGTCCTTTTCGTTTCCTGGCTGGGGATTGCCGGGCTTGGGTGACGAGACTGCCGTGCTCATGCTGCACCTCCGGTGGTTGCTGCCTCGCGGGACTTGGCGGTGCGGGCGGGCTTCTTCCGCCGGGGGTTCAGGCCGAAGATGGCCCGTACCAGCGGCGGAGCCGCAATAAACAGGACAATCAGTGACTGGACCACCAGGACGATGTCGATGGGGGTTCCGGTCTGGATCTGCATCTGGACAGCTCCGGCGCGGAAGGCGCCGAACAAAAGACCGGCGGCGAAAGTCCCCCACGGCGTCGAACGCCCCAGCAGGGCAACGGTGATGGCGTCGAAACCGTACGTTGCCGCAACGCCGTCGGTGAGGACCTTCTCCGTGCCGGCCACCTGGGCCACGCCGGACATGCCGGCCAGGCCGCCGGCAATGGCCATCACCAGGATGGTGGCGCGGGAAACGTTGATGCCGGCTGTTTGTGCTGCCTTGGGGTTTGCGCCCACGGCACGGAATTCGAAGCCCACGGTGGAGCGGTTCAGGAGCCACCAGACCAGGACGGTGGCGGCGATGGCCAGGACAAAGCCGAGGTGGAGCCGGTACTGGGTGCCGAGGATCTGGGGGTAGACCGCGGTGGGATCCAGGATGGGCGAGATGGGGTTCGACTCCCCCGGCCGCTGGAACGCCGGGGTATTCAGCAGGTATCGCAGGAAGTAGAGCGCGATGTAGTTGAACATGATGGTCAGGATGACCTCGTGCGCACCGGTCCTGGCCTTGAGCAGGCCCACGAGTCCGCCCCAGAAAGCGCCGCCGACGATGCCGGCCACGAGGACCAGGAGGAGGTGCAGGCCCATGGGCAGGTCGAGCGCGAAACCCACCCAGGCGGCCAGGATGCCGGCCACGATGATCTGGCCCTGTGCGCCGATGTTGAACAGGCCCGCGCGGAAGGCCAGGGCTACGCCCAGGCCGGCCGTGATGAGCGGGGTGGCGATGGTGAGGGTCTCCATGAACGGGGCGAACTGGGCTGCCACGCTGTTGCCGCGGGGGTTGAAGACCGAGCCCTGGAACAGTGCGATGTAGGACCGGGTTGCCGCGTTCCAGACCGCTGTCAGGAAGTCGGTGGGGCGGGCGAAGAAGTAGGTGGACGTGGTGGCCACCTGCTTGTCCGTGCTGGCAATCAGCAGGCCGCCGATGATGAGCGCGAGCAGCACCGCAAGGACAGAAACCATGCCGCTTCCGGTGAAGATCTTACGGAGCAGGGTGTCCGGTCCGCCCGGGAGCTTCCCGCTTTGGGCGGTGGCCGGGACGGCGGACGGCTCAATGGCGCCGCCGGCTGTGTCAACGGATACGACGGCGGCTGCCTCCTCGACAGCGGGCGTGGCCTGCTGCGCGTTGCCGTCATCACCGCGGGCCGTGTGTTTGGGTGGGAGCTTTTCAGACATGGTCGCCTCCTTCGGCGTCGGAGGTGGTTGGCGTGGTTGCGGGGGCGCCTGCGTGTTCCTCCGGCGGTATCCCTGCCATCATGAGGCCCAGGACGTCGCGGCTGGTGCCGGCCGGAACCACTCCAACCAGCTTGCCCTTGTAGAGCACGGCGATCCGGTCAGCCAGTTCCATCACCTCGTCCAGCTCCGTGGAGATGATCATCACCGGCGTGCCTTGGTCCCGCTCGGCCACGATCCGCTTGTGCAGGAATTCGATGGAACCCACATCCACGCCGCGGGTGGGCTGGGAGGCGATGAACAGGCGCAGCGGGCGGGACAACTCGCGGGCCATCACCACTTTCTGCTGGTTGCCGCCGGACAGTGTTCCTGCGGCGAGGACACCCGAGGGGGTCCGGACATCGAACTCGTCGATCCGGCTCTTTGCGTTCTCCAGCACCCTGGCAGGGCTCATGCTGATGCCCTTCGCGAAGGGGGCTTGATCGTAACGGTCCAGGATCAGGTTCTCCGCGATCGAAAACGTGCCGATCAGGCCGTCGACGGAGCGGTCCTCGGGAACGAAGCCCACGCCCGCGTTGAGGATCTCCTTCACGGACCGGCCCAGCAGTTCCTTGCCGTCCAGCCTGACAGACCCCGTCACCCGCTCCTGCAGGCCCAGGATGGCCTCGGTCAGCTCTGTCTGGCCGTTTCCCTGGACCCCGGCGATCGCCAGGATCTCTCCCCTGGCAATATCGAAGCTGAGGTGGTCCACCACGTGCTGGCCATTGGGTGCAATGACCGTCAGGTCCCGGACCTCGAACGTCTTCTCCTGGGGCCGGGCAGGTGCCTTGTCCAGCGTCAGGCTCACGGCCCGGCCCACCATCATGGACGCCAGCTCCGTGGTGGAGGCGGCCGGCTCGGCCGTGCCCACCACCTTGCCGCGCCGGATCACCGTGATGGTGTCCGAGACTGCCTTCACTTCCCGCAGCTTGTGGGAGATGAACACGATCGAGGTGCCCCCGGACTTTAGCTGGCGCATGATGTCCAGCAGCTCGTCGGTCTCCTGCGGCGTCAGTACGGCCGTGGGTTCATCAAGGATCAGGACCTTGGCGTTGCGGACCAGTGCCTTGATGATTTCCACGCGCTGCTGCACGCCCACCGGCAGGTCCTCCACCAGGGCATCCGGATCCACGTCAAAGCCGTATTGGTCCGAGATTTCCTTGATCCGCCGGCGCGTTTCGTCCAGGTCCAGGAAACCGGCAGCTTTGGTGGGCTCGGCGCCGAGTGCCACGTTTTCCGCCACGGTGAACACCGGAACCAGCATGAAGTGCTGGTGCACCATTCCAATGCCGGCCGCCATAGCGTCACCGGGCCCCCGGAACGTCACGGGTTTGCCGTCCAGGAGGATTTCCCCTGCGGAGGGCTCATAGAGCCCGTACAGCACATTCATGAGGGTGGACTTGCCGGCCCCGTTTTCACCCAGCAGGCAGTGGATCTGCCCGGGCTCAACCACCACATCGATGTGGTCGTTGGCGAGCAGGCTGCCAAAGCGTTTGGTGATCCCTCTGAGTTCAAGTTTCAAAACTCTGACCAATCTCGAAGCGTCCGGTGATCGACCGGACGGGATATATGGCTGCAGCACCAGCCTAGTGGGTGCAGTCCTGGATAGGCGGGCTGCGGCCCGGTGAGGGGCAGCCAGCAAAAAGCGCCACCGCCCGGCCAGTCGGTAACCAGCCGGGGGTGGCGCTCACTCGGGGATCAGGCCTTCGGGCTGGCCGCGGACTCCACCTTCAGTTTGCCGTCGATGATGTCCTTCTTGATCTGCTCCAGCTCGGTCTTCAGCTCAGCGGGAACCTGGGAGTCAAGGTCGTGGAACGGCGCCAGCTGGACACCTTCGTTGGCCAGTGTGCCAACGTACGGCGTGTTGCTGAACTTGCCTTCCTTGTCGTCCTTCACCACGGCCTCCACGGCGTCGCCCATGGTCTTCATGACGGAGGAGAGCATGATGTCTTTGTAGTCGGGAGCGGTCAGGTAACCGTCGGAGTCAACCCAGATCAGCTTGACGTCCTTGCCGGCGGCCTTGGCCTCCTTGAGCGCCGAGCCCGCACCCTTGCCCACGGGACCAGCCACGGGCATCACGATGTCGGCGCCCTGGTCCAGGAAGTTCTGGGTCAGCTGCTTGCCCACATCCTGCTTCTCGAAGTCGCCGGTGAAGCTGCCGTCCTGGGCTTCCTTGTTCCAGCCAAGGAGTTTGACGTCCTTGCCCTTCTGCTCGTTGTAGTACTTCACGCCGTCCGCGTAGCCGTCCATGAAGATGGTTACGGTGGGAAGCTTGATGCCGCCGAAGGTGGCCACGGTGCCGGTCTTGGTGGTGCCGGCAGCCAGGTAGCCGGCGAGGAACGCGGCCTGGGCCGTGTCGTAGATGATCGGCTTGACGTTGGGGATCGGGGTCTCATAGCCGAAGTCCACAATCGCGAAGTGGCTGTCCGGGTTTGCCTGGGCCTGGGCTTTGGTGGCGTCGCCCAGCAGGAACCCGACGGTCACCGTGAGGTCGCAGCCGGCACTGACCATGGCACGGAGGTTGGGCTCGAAGTCGTTGTTGGTCTTGGACTCAACCTGGTTGACCTTGATGCCGAGGTCCGCTTCGGCCTTCTTCAGGCCCTCGTAGGAAGACTGGTTGAAGGACTGGTCGTCGAATCCGCCCGAGTCGGAGACGATGCAGCCGGTGTAGTCGCTGGCGCCGGCAGTTGAGCCGCTTCCGGCTTCGGGGGCTGCGCCACAGGCGGTCAACAGGAGTGCGGAAGCACCGAGGGTAGCCACGCCGGCCATTGAACCGCGCTTGAACCTTGCACGCAGTGAGTTCTTCAATTTTCCTCCAGGATGAAGAGAGTGGCGCTACGGCTCGAATTCAATGAGTGTCCGTTTCTGCACTGAAATTCTGTTTTCACTGAGGGCACGCAGCACTGCGCCGGAGCGCACTGATGGCACCAACTTTAGTGTCCTGCGCCACGTCCCAATAGCACGTCGGCAAGGTATCCCGGAGATTGTTTACAAGTTGTTACCAACCAGTAGCTGCGGGCAGGGGCGCCGTTCCAGGAGGCGCCCCTGCAGCAGGCGCTAATCGGCGGCCGGCTGGAGCCGGACCAGCATCTTTCCGGTGTTCGCCCCGTCCAAAAGATCCATGAACGCCTGCGGCGCATTCTCCAGCCCGTCCACGATCGTCTCGTCGTAGCGGACCGTTCCGTCAGCGAGCCAGCCGGCCATCTTTTCGGCGAACTCGGCCGCGTGCTGCCGCTGGCCGCCCACCAGGAAGCCTTTGAGCGTGAGCTGCTTGCCGATGGCCAGCATCAGGTTGCGGGGAGCGGGAGTA
The DNA here is from genome assembly GCF_000189535.1 of Pseudarthrobacter phenanthrenivorans Sphe3. Classification (NCBI taxonomy): domain Bacteria; kingdom Bacillati; phylum Actinomycetota; class Actinomycetes; order Micrococcales; family Micrococcaceae; genus Pseudarthrobacter; species Pseudarthrobacter phenanthrenivorans. The sequence continues at coordinate 1,229,157 of NC_015145.1, read as the reverse complement.
GGCTCGGTGGAGTTGTACTGCGCGATCGCTCCGCACATGGCCACGCGGCCGCCGACATTCAGGACGGCCAGCGCCGCCTCGAGGTGTTCCCCGCCCACATTGTCGAAGTAGACGTCGATGCCGGCAGGCCCGGCAGCCTTTTCCAGTTGTTCCCGGACAGGCCCGTCGTGGTAGTCAAAGGCGGCATCGAAGCCGAGTTCCAGCAGCCGGGCCACCTTGGCCGGCGACCCCGCGGATCCGATGACGCGGGAAGCGCCCATCGCCTTTGCGATCTGGCCAACCAGGGAACCCACTGCGCCAGCCGCGCCCGAGACAAAGACTGCGTCCCCCGGGGCGAACTCAGCCACTTTGAGCAAGCCGGCATAAGCCGTGAGTCCGGTCATGCCCAAGGCGCCGAGGAACGCTGACGCCGGGGCCAGGTCAGTGCGGGCAGGCTTCGTGGCAGCCGATTCCACCACCGCATAGTCGCGCCAGCCAAGGGAATGCACGACGACGTCCCCCTCCTTGTGCGCTCCGGAACGGGACGCGACCACCTCACCCACCGCGCCGCCGTCGAGCGCTTCATCCAGCGCGAACGGTGCCGAATAGGACTTCACGTCATTCATCCGTCCCCTCATGTAAGGGTCAACGGACATGAACAGGTTCCGCACCAGGATCTGACCGTCGCCGAGCTCCGGAAGCGGGGACTCGACCAGCCGGAAGTTCTCCGGAACAGGCCGGCCCACCGGACGGGAGGCGAGCCGGATTTCGCGGGCAGTTGCGGGAAGGCTCATGCGGCAAACTCCAGGATCTTGATGTCCACGCTGATGTTCCCCCGGGTGGCGTTGGAGTAGGGGCAGATTTCGTGCGCCTTGGCCACCAGCGCCTCGGCGGCCTCCAGGCCCAGTGCCGGCAGCGCGACTTCCAGTTCTGCCGCGAGGCCGAAGCCTGCTCCGTCCAGCTGTCCCAGGTGGACCTTGGCGGCAACAGCCGAATCCGTCAGGTCGGCCCGTTCCTTGCGGCCCACCAGCCGGAGTGCGGAGTGGAAGCAGGCTGCGTATCCGGCGGCGAAGAGCTGTTCGGGGTTGGTGCCGTGGCCTGTTCCGCCAAGCTCCACGGGGCTGGCCAGGCTGACCTCCAGTTTGCCGTCGCTGCTGCGCGCGGTCCCGTCGCGTCCTTCGCCCGAGGCGAGGGCCTGGGCAGTGTAAAGAGTCTTCACGGTAGATCCGTCCTTGTTGGGGTTAGAGAAATTTCGACGATGCGTCAGTGGGCCGCGTGGAGGGCGGCGGTGAGCTTGCCGAGCGTCCGGCGCAATTGCTCGAGTTCCGTGGCGGACAGCCCGGCGGCATCTGCCAGCCGCTGCGGGATGGCATTGGCCCGCGTACTCAGGGCGCGTCCGGCCGACGTCAGGTGGATGGCGACGCGCCGCTCATCCTCACCGGAGCGCCGGCGTTCCACCAGCGCCAAAGCCTCCAGCCGTTTCAGCAGCGGGGACAGGGTTCCGGAATCCAGGCCGAGCTCCTCGCCTATCTCCTTCACGCCGCGCGGCTCGCTTTCCCAGAGCACCAGCATTACGAGGTACTGCGGGTAGGTCAGGCCAAGCTCCTCCAGTACGGGCCGGTAGACGGCCGTTGCTGCCCGGGAGGCCGAGTAGAGCGCAAAGCAGACCTGGCGGTCCAGCCGGGGTGCATCAGTCATGGGAAAGACGCTAGCGCACAATTAGATTGTGCACAACTTACCTGAAGGCAGACGCGCTGCGAGAGTGAGGATGTGCAGGCGTCCGGCGACGGCTGGCCGGTCAGTGCCTAAATGTCGCGAATGGTCCGCAGGGCGGCCGCGGTAAGGACGCGAATGCCCAGGCCCAGCGCTTGCTCGTCCACGATGTAGTCGCCGCGGTGCAGGTCGTATTCCTCGCCGCCGGGGGTCTTGGTGCCCAGGCGCATCATGGCTCCCGGAAGCTCCGCGAGGAACCAGGCAAAGTCCTCGCCGCCCATGGACTGCGGTGTCAGCACCACCGCGCTTTCACCGATTTCCGCGCGCGCGGCAGCCTCGATGATCGCTGTTTCGTGCTCGGAGTTCACCACCGGCGGCACACCCCTGGTGTGCTCCAGCCGCACATCCACCCCGTAGGGGGCCGCCACCTGGTGCACCACCTCGTCCAGGAGCTCGCCCGCTTCGTGCCAGGCGTCGCGGTCCAGGCAGCGCATGGTCCCGGCCATGTAACCGGTGCCGGGAATCGCATTGGGTGCCGAGCCTGCGGAGATCTGGCCCCACACCACGGACACGCCGCTGCGGACGTCCACACGCCGGGAGAGGACCGCGGGGACGTTGACCGCAATCTGGGCGAGGGCGAAGACCAGTTCCTCCGTCAGGTGCGGACGGGAGGTGTGCCCGCCGCGGCCCGAAAGCTCGATCCTGATGGTGTCAGAGGCGGAGGTGATGGCACCGATGCGGGTACCGATCTTGCCCACCTCGATCCGCGGATCGCAGTGCAGGGCCAGAATCCGGGGAACGCCGTCCAGCACGCCCTGTTCAATGCAGGAGTGGGCACCGCCCGGCATGGTTTCTTCAGCCGGCTGGAAGATGATCCTGACGGTGGCGCCGAGCGGTTCCTCCTGGTGCATCCGGTGCAGCACCAGCGCAATGCCCAGCATGGTGGTGGTGTGGACGTCATGGCCGCACGCGTGGGTCACGCCGTGGTTCTTCGACGCGAAGGGCAGGCCCGTCTCCTCGATGATGGGAAGGGCGTCGATGTCGCCGCGCAGTGCGGTGGCGATGGGCCCCTCCCCCACATCCACCGTGAGGCCGGTTCCCTCCAGGCGGCGGGGGGCAAGGCCCGCAGCCTCGAGCCGCTCTGCCAGCTTGTCCGTGGTGCGGAACTCTTTAAAGGACAGTTCCGGGTGCGCATGAAGGTCCCGGCGGAAGTCGATCAGTTCCGGCAGGAGGGGCTCGAGCCACGGAGCCACCAGGGCGGTGGGCTCGGCTTCAGTAGTGTAATTGCGCACTGTTTCACTCTAGCGAGGCTCACGTGATTACCGGCCATCACGGGTCGCCGCGTTACATCAAAGGACGTCAGTGTCCCCGCTGGCCTTAAGGGCGTCGACGGCGGCCTTGACCCGCTGCGAATTGGCCATGGTGGTGACCAGCAGAGCGTCCGGGGTATCCACGATGACCACGTCCTGGATTCCGATCAGGGCAATGACGCGTTTGGTGTCCGTGACCACCACACCGCTGGAGTTTTCGGTGAAGACGCGGGCGCCTTCCCCCAGCACCGTGACATCGTCCACTTCCTTGGCGCTGTTGAGCCGGCCCACGGAGGCGAAGTCGCCTACATCGTCCCAGCGGAAGGAACCGGGCACGACGGCGACGTCCCCGGCTTCGGCGGCGGGTTCGGCCACGGCGTAGTCGATGGCAATCTTCGGCAGGGTGGGCCAGACGCGGGCGGTGACCTCATCGCGTGACGGAGTGTCCCACGCACGTGCGATTTCCTGCAGGCCCTGGAACAGCTCCGGCTGGTTTGCCTCCAGGTGCTTGAGCAGCAGGGCTACAGGTGCCACGAACATGCCGGCGTTCCAGACGTAGTTGCCGCTGTCCACGTACTGCTGGGCTACCTGCTCGTCCGGCTTTTCGACGAACTCCACCACGTCCTGGGCACTCGGAGCACCGTCGATGTGAAGGGCCTGGCCGGAACGGATGTAGCCGAATCCCGTGGAGGGATGCGTGGGCTTGATGCCGATGGTCACGATCTTCCCGGCGGCGGCCGTATGGATGGCCTCACGGACAGCCTCCTGGAAGAGGTGGTCGGGGCTGATCACCTGGTCCGCGGCAAAGGACCCCATGATCGTGTCCGGGTCGCGCTCGTGCAGGATTGCGGCGGCGAGGCCAATGGCGGCCGCCGAGTCCTTCGGTTCGGATTCAAGGACGAGGTCCGCGTCCTGCACTTCCGGAAGCTGCCGGCACACGGCTTCGCGGTGGGCCTTTCCGGTCACCACCAGCACTTTGCTGCCGGCGAGCGGGTGCAGCCGGTCGTAGGTGGCGCGCAGCAGCGTGCTGCCGGAACCGGTGAGGTCGTGCAGGAACTTGGGAGCCGCGGCTCGCGACAGGGGCCAGAGGCGGGTCCCCACTCCACCGGCCGGAATCACCGCAATGAAGCGGTCAAGGGGGGATGCCGGGCTTGTCACTTTGTCTGTACTCATCACCGCCTACTTTAGCGGACGGGTACCTGCCGCCCCCGGTGGGCACCCTGGGACCGGTTCGCGCGGGCAAGCACCGTCCCACGGAGGAAATGCCATGCAGTGTGTCCTTTGTCTCACTATTTCGCGGAATCCGCGCCACTGCTGGTCACCAAGTAGCTCCTAAATTGAATAAGCTGTTGGCGGAGCCTAGATTTAGGCCTGAGCTACGAGTGCTCTCGCAGCAGGCGTTCCCCCCGCGTGGATCTCATGCCAGCGCCGCTGTGTTGCAGGGAGGTTTATCAGTGCCGACAAAACCAGCTGGCACCTTGTACCGCGGCCGTGAAGGCATGTGGTCCTGGGTAGGACACCGGATTACCGGTGTAGTGATCTTTTTCTTCTTGTTGGTCCACGTTTTGGACACCTCCTTGGTGCGTGTGTCGCCCGAGGCCTACACCGCTGTGATCGGTGCTTACAAGAATCCCCTCATGGCGCTGGGCGAGACCGGCCTCGTCGCCGCCATTGTCTTCCACGCCTTCAACGGCCTGCGGATCATCGCTGTTGACTTCTGGAAGAAGGGCGCCAAGTACCAGCGCCAGATGCTGTGGGCTGTCCTTGGCCTCTGGCTGGTCACCATGGTGGCTTTCTCCATCCGCCACCTGTCCCTCGCCCTCGGAGGTCACTAAGCCATGAGTGCAACAATCGAGAGCCCCCGCAGCGGGCGGATCGCTCCCCAGTACCAGCGCCACGGGGGGAGCCGCGGCAACTTCGAAATGGTCGCCTGGCTCTTCATGCGGCTATCCGGTGTGGTCCTGGTGGTCCTCATCTTCGGGCACCTCTTCGTGAACCTCCTGGTGGGAGAAGGCATCAAGGCCATCGACTTCGGTTTTGTGGCCGGCAAGTGGGCTGATCCGTTCTGGCAGTTCTGGGACCTCACCATGCTGTGGCTGGCCATGCTGCACGGCACCAACGGTGTCCGCACCATCATCAACGACTACGCCGAAAAGGACTCAACCCGCCGCTGGCTGAAGACGGTCCTTTACTCGGCCACCGTCGTCATCATCGTCCTGGGCACCCTGGTCATCTTCACCTTCGACCCCTGCCCCGTGGTTGACGGTGTTCCCCTGCCGGGCGGATTCTGCCCTGCCTAGCACCAGCACCACCCCGGGCCCGCGGGTACTACCGCGGGCCCTGTTTTGCGGGGAAGGCGAAGCCGCCCCGTTGTTTTATTGCGAATTTTGAGAGAAAGAGCATCTGGTATGCAGGTCCATAAGTACGACGTCGTCATCGTCGGTGCCGGTGGCGCTGGCATGCGCGCCGCGATCGAGTCCGGTCAGCGCGCGCGCACAGCAGTACTGACCAAGCTCTACCCCACCCGCTCGCACACCGGTGCGGCGCAGGGTGGCATGTGTGCGGCCCTCGCCAACGTCGAAGAAGACAACTGGGAGTGGCACACGTTCGACACCGTCAAGGGCGGCGACTACCTGGTTGACCAGGACGCCGCTGAGGTCATGGCCAAGGAAGCCATCGACGCCGTCCTCGACCTGGAAAAAATGGGCCTGCCGTTCAACCGCACGCCCGAAGGCCGGATTGACCAGCGCCGTTTCGGCGGCCACACCCGCGACCACGGCAAGGCTCCCGTCCGCCGTGCCTGCTACGCCGCCGACCGCACCGGCCACATGATCCTGCAGACGCTCTACCAGAACTGCGTCAAGCACAACGTGGAGTTCTACAACGAGTACTACGTCCTGGACCTGCTCACGGTCGAGGAGGACGCGGTCCGCGAGGACGGCACCCCCTACAAGCAGAAGCGCGTTGCCGGCGTGGTCTCCTACGATCTTGCGTCAGGCGAACTGCACGTGTTCCAGGCGAAATCCGTGGTGTTCGCCTCCGGCGGCGCGGGCAAGGTCTTCAAGACCACCTCCAACGCCCACACCCTGACCGGTGACGGCATGGGCATTGCCTTCCGCCGCGGCATCCCCCTGGAGGACATGGAGTTCTTCCAGTTCCACCCGACCGGCCTCGCCGGACTGGGCATCCTCCTGTCTGAAGCCGCCCGCGGTGAAGGCGCGATCCTCCGCAACTCGGAGGGTGAGCGCTTCATGGAGCGCTACGCCCCCACCATCAAGGACCTGGCGCCCCGCGACATCGTGGCCCGCTCCATGGCCAACGAAGTCCGTGAAGGCCGCGGCTGCGGCCCGAACAAGGACTACGTGCTGCTCGACCTGACGCACCTGGAGCCGGCGCACATCGATGCCAAGCTGCCGGACATCACCGAGTTTGCCCGCACCTACCTCGGCGTGGAGCCCTACACGGAGCCGGTTCCGGTGTTCCCGACCGCCCACTACGCCATGGGCGGCATCCCCACCAACATCACCACCGAGGTCCTGCAGGACAACGACACCGTGGTCCCGGGCCTGTACGCAGCCGGCGAGGTTGCCTGCGTGTCCGTGCACGGTTCCAACCGCCTGGGCACCAACTCGCTGCTGGACATCAACGTCTTCGGCAAGCGCGCGGGCATCGCCGCTGCGGAATACGCAAAGACGGCCGATTTCGTGGAGCTGCCGGAGAACCCGCTGGCGTACACCACCGAACTGCTGGACATTGCCCGCAACGGCACCGGCGACGAGAAGGTGGCCCAGATCCGCAAGGAACTGCAGGACACCATGGACGCCAACATGCAGGTGTTCCGCACGGCCGAAACCCTGAACCAGGTCCTGCGCGACATCGCCTCCTTCGAGGAGCGGTACAAGCGCATCAACGTCCAGGACAAGGGCAAGCGCTTCAACCTGGACCTGCTCGAAGCCGTTGAGCTCGGCTTCCTGCTGGAACTGGCCAAGGTGATGACCGTGGCAGCCCTCTACCGCGAGGAATCCCGTGGCGGACACTTCCGCGAGGACTTCCCGGACCGCAACGACGAGAAATTCATGAAGCACTCCATGGCGTACAAGGATGACCATGCCCCGGCGGACGGATCGGCGGAGTCAATCGCCGGAATCCGCCTGGCCACCAAGCCGGTTGTCTTTACCCGCTACGAGCCGATGGTGAGGAAGTACTAAGATGTCAGCTGAACTTGCTGAGCCAGCCTCAAAGATTGAACTGCCTGCAGGCGTTGGCGGTGGCGGCGAAATCCCCACGTTCGATGTGCACATGCGCGTCCGGCGGTACAACCCGGAGGTCTCCGGAGAAGCCACCTGGGATGACTTCCACCTGACCATGTACGGCACGGACCGCGTGCTGGATGCCCTGCACAAGGTCAAGTGGGAAATGGACGGCACCTTGTCCTTCCGCCGTTCCTGCGCGCACGGCGTGTGCGGGTCGGATGCCATGCGCATCAACGGCCGCAACCGCCTGGCCTGCAAGACCCTGTTGAAGGACCTGGACACGTCCAAGCCCATCACGGTGGAACCCATCAAGGGCCTGCCGGTGGAGAAGGACCTCATTGTGGACATGGAGCCGTTCTTCCAGTCCTACCGCGAGGTCATGCCGTTCCTCATCAACAAGGGCCACGAGCCCACCCGCGAACGCCTGCAGTCCGCGGAGGACCGTGAGCGCTTTGATGACACCACCAAGTGCATCCTCTGCGCTGCCTGCACCTCCTCCTGCCCTGTGTTCTGGACCGACGGCCAGTACTTCGGCCCCGCCGCGATCGTCAACGCCCACCGGTTCATCTTCGATTCACGCGATGACGCGGGCGACATGCGCCTGGAGATCCTCAATGACAAGGAAGGCGTGTGGCGCTGCCGCACCACCTTCAACTGCTCCGAAGCATGCCCCCGCGGCATCCAGGTGACCCAGGCCATCGCCGAGGTCAAGCAGGCCATTCTCTCCCGCAAGATCTGACAAAGGACCAAGCAGACGACGGCGCCGTCCCCCACCCAGGGGGAGCGGCGCCGTCGTCGTTTCTCCCCACCCGCCCCCTGACCCCGCAAGCTCGGCCAGGGAACCCGGCGGGCGTGGGCCCACAGCCATTCGTACGATACGAAAGGGGACGCCTTGTCCCGCTCCGAAAAAGTCAGCTTTGAAGGTTCCACCGGCGAGATGCTCTCGGGAATCATCGATGTCCCGGAAGGCCCCGTCAAGGGCTGGGGTGTCTTTTCGCACGGTTTCACGCTGGGGAAGGACAGCCCGTCCGCGTCACGGATGTGCAAGGCGCTGGCGGACAGCGGCGTGGGCATGCTCCGGTTCGACAACCTGGGCCTGGGAGGCTCCGCCGGTGAATGGTCGGCCGGATCGTTCAGCCACAAGGTTGCGGACACGGTCAAGGCAGCAGAATTCATGCGCAGCCAGGGGAAGCAGATTTCCCTGCTGGTGGGCCACTCCTTCGGCGGCGCGGCCGTCCTGGCTGCCGCACGGGAGATTCCCGAGCTCGACGCCGTCGCTACCGTTGGGGCGCCCTTCTCGCCGAAGCACGTGGCGCACGTGTTCGATGCGGCCCTGGATAAGATCCTGAGTGAGGGCAGTGCAGAGGTGGACCTTGGCGGCAAGCGGGTGGAGATCCGCAAACACTTCGTGGAGGACCTGGAGAACGCGGACCTGACCGACTGCATCAAGCAGCTGCACAAGCCGCTGATGGTGCTGCACTCCCCCACGGACAACACCGTGGGAATCGAAAACGCCAGTACGATCTTCCAGACAGCCCGCCACCCGCGGAACTTCGTCTCCCTCGAAGGCAGCGACCATCTGCTCACGGGCAAAGGCCAGGCGGCGCGTGCGGCCAGGATTATCGCTGCCTGGGCCGACCAGTACCTCGACGCCGGGCAGTAGCAGGGGTGCCCGGGTCGGCGTAGGCGGGCCCTCTCCCCGGCTGGACGGGAACTTTGCCGGGCTGGACCTGGCGGGCGCCCCATGTGCCCTTCTCATGCGCGGGCCCGCCGCCCTTCAGGTCCGCTTCCCGCACGGCCGACCAGCCGGCCGCGATCAGGTACACCTGGCTGACCAGGTTGAACCAGATCAGCAGGCCGATGATGATGGCGAAGGGTGCCAGGATGGGGTTCCGTCCCGCACCCGCCAGCAGCTCTGTGCTGAAGATCTGCAGGATACTTGTGCCCAGGGCCGCCAGGATGGTGCCCTCCAGCAGTGCCCTCCGGGACAACTTGAGGCTGCCGGCAAGCCGGAACATGATGACGGCCGTAACCCAGCTCAGGACCAGCGGAACCGCGATCTTGACCGATGTGGTCAGCGGACCCGCCACGACCTCGTCCAGGCGCAGGAAATCCGTAACCCAGCCTGCAGCAGTGCCGAAGACCAGGGAAGCCCCTGCACTGATGACCAGGGCAACACCCAACAGGAGCAAGGTCCCTGCATCCCGGAGCTTCAGCAGGACCGGGTTGACCAGCAGCGGAGGCAGCTCCAGGACTCCCCGAAGCCCGTCCCGCATCCCCGCGATCCAGCGCAGCGACGTAAACACCGTCACAGCCGCGGCAATGGTTGCCGTCCAACCCAGGCCGTCCGGGTTCAGCAGGTCCTGCGGATCCACCAGCCCCTCTCCCCCGCTGACCTTCAGCAGCCCGGGAGCACTCTGTGCCACGCTGCTGACGATCGTGTCCAGGAGTGCCGGCTGGCTGCGCAGGACGAGCCCGGCGATGGAGAAGCCGGTGGTGAGCAAACCGGTAATGGAGAAAAACATGTTGAAGCCGATGCCGGCGGACATGAGCGGCCCGTGCTGGAGGTTGTAGTGCCTGAAGGCGCGCATGGGGCGCAGCGCATTCAGGCGGGCCAGCAGCCACTGGAACATCGCCATCACGGTGGGTACAGGACCGGCACCGGCCCTGCGTGCCTTGTTCCAGTCCATCCGCTTCTGGATGACCGCGAGCTTCAGGCGGGCATGCTCCGTGGGAAGGGGCTGCTGCTCAGCCTGCCTGGCCTGCGCCCGCAAGGGACTCCGGGAGTCAGCTGCCGCCGTCGTTGTCAGTTTGGGTCCCAAAGTCCAGCTCTTCCCGTAGCTGCCAGATGCCGTCGGCATCATGCTCGTAAAGTCCCATGCTAACCACCGGGAAGGTGGCCCTATAGTTCCTCAGCACCGTTTCGGCTTCGTCGAGGCTTTCCGGGGCCACGTCATGGGCAATGGTGACGTGGGGGTGGTAGGCAAACGGCAGTTCGCGGTGAAGGGGGCCCTGCTGGAGTTTTTCGTGCAGGTCAACGCAGTGGTCGAACCCGTCCTCCACGTTAATAAAGACCACCGGCGACACCGGGCGGAACGTTCCGGTGCCTGCGATGGTGACAGTGAAAGGCTTTTGCCGCCGGGCCACCTCGCGGACGTGCTCCAGGGTAGCCTCCCAGTCGCGGGTGGGGGTGGTGGTCACCAGGGTGATGTGGGCTGGAACGATGTCGGCCAGGGGGTCGCCAAAGGAGGCCCGCCAACGCTGCAGTTCCTCCGCGATTCCGGGAGGAAAGCCAAGGATCACGCCCACGCTGATGTCCTCCGGGCGGGAAACCGGGGTGACGGCCTCGGCACGGCGGCCCGCAGGTCCTCCCTGTGAGTTCACGGGCGTCCCTCCCACCCGGTGGGTGGAACGGGAACTCTGCCTTGCCGCGACGTCGCTGGACCGCATGGCGCTAGCGGACTCCGGCGAGGCTGAGGGACGGCAGGAAGCCCATGCGCTCGTACACCTGTGCGAGCGTGACCGAGGCGATTTCACGGGCGCGCTCGGCGCCGTGGGCCAGCAGCCGGTCCAGCTCCGCCGGATCGGCCATCAGCTCATTGGTCCGGTTGCGGAGGGGTGTCACGAAATCCACCACCACCTCTGCAAGATCCACTTTGAGGTGGCCGTACATCTTTCCCTGGTATTCGGCCTCGAGTTCAGCCACCGATTTTCCCGTGAGGGAGGAGTAGATGGTGAGCAGGTTGGAAACGCCGGGCTTCTCCTCGGCGTCGAACCGGATCTCCGTGCCGGCGTCGGTCACTGCGGACTTGATGCGCTTGGCCGCGATCTTGGGATCCTCAAGCAGCTGGATGGCGCCGTTGGGCGATTCGCCCGTCTTGGACATCTTGGCGCTGGGGTTCTGCAGGTCGTAGATCTTGGCGCTTTCCTTGACGATGGTCGCCTCGGGGACGGTAAACGTGGGACCAAACCGGGTGTTGAAGCGCTGGGCCAGGTTACGGGTGAGCTCCAGGTGCTGGCGCTGGTCCTCTCCTACCGGCACCAGGTCCGTCTGGTACAGGAGGATGTCAGCGGCCATCAGGGTGGGGTAGGCAAACAGACCCAGGGTGGCGGCGTCGGCGCCGGACTTCTGCGTCTTGTCCTTGAACTGGGTCATCCGGGAGGCTTCGCCAAACCCGGTGATGCAGTTCAGGGCCCAGGCCAGCTGTGCATGCTCGGGCACGTGGGACTGCACGAAAAAAATGCTCTTGTCCGGATCGATGCCCGCCGCGATGTACTGGGCCGCCACGATCCGGGTGCGCTTGGCCAGCTCGGCGGGATCGAAGTCCACGGTGATGGCGTGCAGGTCCGGGATGAAGAACACGGCGTCGTACTCAGCCTGCATGTCCACCCAGTTGCGGACGGCACCGATGTAGTTGCCCAGGTGCAGGGAGTCGGCCGTGGGCTTGGCGCCGGAAAGGATGCGCTTCTTGGCTGCGGGCAAAGTAGGGCTAGTCATGGGGAGGGAACCTTCGGGGCTTAGAGCTGGTAGTCCACTACCAACGGGGCATGGTCGGAGAAGCGGGTGTCCCACGAGGGCGCCCGGTCCACCACGGCGGAGATGGCGGACGCGGCCAGGGCGGGGGTGGCCAGGTGGTAGTCGATGCGCCAGCCGGTGTCGTTGTCGAACGCCTTGCCGCGCTGCGACCACCAGGTGTATGGCCCGTCGACCTGGCCGGCGAGGTTGCGGTGGACGTCATGCCAGCCGATCTCCTCGCCGAAGAACCTGTCGAAGTAGGCGCGTTCTTCCGGCAGGTGGCCGGCTTTCTTCACGTTGCCCTTTGAGTTCCGGATGTCCAGGGGCGTGTGCGCGACGTTGAGGTCACCCACCACCAGGGCATGGTCGCTGTGTTTGCTCAGCTCCGGGAGGCGCGTGGTCATGACATCCAGGAACCGGAACTTGTCGTCCTGCTTGGGGGTGCCCACTTCGCCGGAGTGGACGTAGGCGCTCGCCACGGTCAGCTGCACCCGTTCCCCTGCTGAGTCTGTAAGGCGGAAGTCGGCCTCCACCCAGCGGCCCGCCGTCGCGAAGTAGTCGTCACCAATGCCGTCACGGGTGGCCAGGGGTTCCTCGCGGGAGGCGATGGCCACGCCGGCGCGTCCTTTCGCCTCAGCCTCGGAGTGCAGGATGTGCCAGCCGTCGCCCAGCAGCTGCCGCACGATGGCATCGGGGGCGCGGACTTCCTGCAGGCAGAGGATGTCCACTTCGCGGGGCTCCAGCCACGCCGCCATACCGTTTTTGAAGGCGGCACGGAGGCCATTGACGTTGACTGATGCGATGCGAAGGTGGTCCTTCTTCAATGCCGAGCTCACCCGCTCCACTCTAGTCGATGATGGTTCCGGTGACCGGCTCCCCGCTGCCGGAGGACTTGATCATGTCCCTGGCATTCGTGGCAGTGATCTCGATGGTTTCCAACGCCCTGTTGATGGTGTCCTGGTTGGCGGCAGCACCCTTGGCCCGCTCCTCTTCCACCACCCGGATCTGCACCTGGACGATCTTGAAGGAGTGGTCCAGCTTGAGGTCGCGGACCTCGTCAGCCTGCGAGCGCTCGGCAACAACCCGGATTCCACCCTGGTCAGTCGGGGCGTACGGCCCGCGCCCGGCTGCGGACGTGAAGGCGTTCTGGGCTTCGCTCAGCTTGGCGCCGGCCTTTTTGGCGGCTTTCTGGATGCTGAACACCACGAAGGACGCGAGCGCCAGCCAGAAGAAGGCGATGATGGCAACAACCCAGCCCACGACGTCGTTCTGGTTGGCCGCGAAGATCACGGCCACAACGAACGCGGTGACCAGGACCATGAGTCCCGGCCCGCTGATGCGGAACATGGAGAATCCGCCCCGGGCGGGTTTGGAGGATGACGTGGAACTGCTGCCGAGGGTTCGCATAGAGCTATTCTCTCAAACCCGGGGAGGTGCTCCCGCCGCCTTCCACCCCCGGCGAACACGGCCCCGGGCTACTTCAGGAAGAGCTGGCGCAGGCGGACGGTGGTGAGCAGCATGCCGACGGCGGTCATCGCCAGGTAGTAGCCGATGTGGATGGACGTGGCGGCGGTGAAGGTGCCCACGCTGATCTGGCGCAGCAGTTCCACCCCGTGCCAGAGCGGCATGGCCTGGATGAGCCACTGGATGGCCTGCGGGTAGACGCTGAGGGGGTAGAACGTGGCACTGAACAGGAACATGGGCAGCATGATGAAGTTGATCCAGTCCATCTGCTGGAAGGTTTTGAGGAAACTGGTGATCCCCATCCCGATGCTGGCGAAGCCGAAGGCGATCAGCACCGACGCAGGAACCATCAGCAGCGCCCACGGGGTGGTGATGAGGCCCATCATCCCCATCACTGCCGTGAACCCGAGCGCATACAGCAGCCCGCGCAGCAGTGCCAGGAAGATTTCTCCCAGCGCCACATCCAGCGGCCCCAGCGAGGTGTAGAGCATCCCCTGGTAGAGCTTGGCGAAGTTCATCTTGAAGAACACGTTCCAGGTGGAGTCGTAGACGGCGCCGTTCATCGCCGAGACCGCCAGCAGTGCCGGGGCGATGTAGGCCGCGTAGCTGATCTCCCCGCCCCCGGGCCCCTGCACGGAGCCTACGATGGAGCCCAGTCCCACGCCCATGGAGACCAGGAACAGGACCGGTTCGAAGAACCCGGAGAGCATTACCAGCCAGTTGCTGCTCCTGGTCGCCAGCATCCCGCGGCCAATGACAGCCCGGGCATTGCGTGAGTACAGTGCCCCGAAAGTCCTGTTGCGTGCAGCCTCCGTGGCACTGCCCGCCTCGACGCCGGCGCTCATCGGCTCATCCTTGCCGCGAACCGCCGGCGGGTCAGGAACCAGCCCAGCAGCGCCAGGCCCACCAGCACCACGGCGTGCAGGACTGTCAGCAGCGGGGGCTCCTGGTAACCGTAGCTGAACACCCGTCCCAGTTCGGTGCCGTGCCAGATCGGGGAGATCCAGCCGATCCAGCGCACCGCCAGCGGCAGGGTATCCAGGGGAAAGAACGTTCCGGAGAACAGGAACAGTGGCATCACGATGAACCGCATCACCAGCGCGAACTGCCCCTTGTCCTCGGTTATTGAGGCGGAGTAGGCCATCAGCGGCAGGCCGAAGGAAAGCCCTGCCAGGGTAGCCACCAGGATGGTGACCCAGCCCCAGCCTCCAGGTGCCGCCCCGAACAGGACAATTGCGGCGAAGTAGACGGCGGACTGCAGCAGGAACCGCAGCGTCACCGCCATGATGTGCCCTGCCGCGATCTGTTGGGGAGTCAGGGGCGAGGCGTGCGGCCCGTAGTAGGTCCTGCGCCACTTGAAGCCGTCCATCACGGGAAAGGTGAACTCGTTGGCGGCCGTCATGACTGCCGCGGACACCAGCAGCGCCGGAGCTACGAACGTCACATAGCCCACTCCCCCAAAGGACCCCGCACCCTGCGAGTCCACCAGGGTGGCCAGTCCCACACCCATGGCAAACAGGTAGGCCACGGGATGGCCCACGCTGTACATGATGATGGACCAGCTGTACCCCTTCATGACGCGGAGCACCTGCTCGGCGTAGTAGAACGCACCCCAGCGCCGCGCCTTCGCGGCTGCCACGGCAGGGCTGTGCGCCCGGGCGTCCGCACCCGGCAGCGTTTCCTCAGTCAACGAGGCTCCTGCCCGTCAGCCGCAGGAACACGTCCTCCAGCGAGGACCTCCGCACCAGCGACGTCAGTGGCCGCAGGCCGCGGGCCGCTACCTGCTCAAGGGCGGACTCGCCGTCGTGCGCGTAGATCAGCACCCGGTCCGGCAGGACCTCCAGCCGTTCGCCGATGCCGTCCAGCTCTCCGGCTATGGTGGTGTTCCGCGCGGATCCGAAGCGCAGCTCCACCACCTCCCGGGTGGAGTGATCGCGGATCAGCCGGGCGGGTGAGCCCTCGGCCATGATCCGGCCCTTGTCCACCACGATCAGCCGGTCGCACAACTGCTCGGCCTCGTCCATGTAGTGGGTGGTCAGGATCAGCGTCACGCCCTGCTCCTTGAGCCGGAAAAGGCGGTCCCAGAGGATGTGCCGGGCCTGCGGGTCCAGCCCGGTGGTGGGCTCGTCCAGGAGCAGGATCCGGGGCTCGTTGATGAGCGAGCGGGCAATCGTGAGGCGCCGCTTCATGCCGCCGGACAGGGAATCAACCTTGGATTTGGCTTTGTCCGTCAGCTGCGCGAACTCCAGCAGTTCATCTGCCTTCGGCTTGAGGTAGCTCATGGGCAGGCCGAAGTACCGGCCGTAGACCAGCAGGTTGTCCCGGACCCGCAGTTCCTCGTCCAGGTTGTCCTGCTGCGGCACCACGCCCAGGTGCGCGCGCACCTCCGGCCCGTGGCTGTCCGGGTCCAGGCCCATGATGCGGAGGTCCCCGGAGGTGCGGCGGGTCACGCCGCCGATCATCTTCATGGTGGTCGATTTGCCGGCGCCGTTGGGCCCCAGCAGGCCGAAGGACTCGCCGGCTGGGACGCTGAAGGAGATCCCGTCCACGGCGGGCACCTCGCCGTACATCTTGGTCAGGTTTTCGGCTGCGATCACGGCGCCGGGCGCTCCTGCGCCGCCCGTCCGGATCGCGGAGGGCATGATGGCTTCGTTGTGCACCCTCCGCAGACTAGTTGAGCTGCCCGCTAAGTGGAAGTCCGGTCCGGGTTAAAATCCGACGGCGGCAGGCACCTTGAGCTGGAAGGTGCCTGCCGCCGTCGTACTGCTTTGCTGCAGAGCTAGGCGCTTGCCGCCGCGCGCTCCGCCGCTTCGACCACGTTGGTCATCAGCAGCGCTACGGTCATGGGGCCAACGCCGCCGGGGTTGGGCGAGATCCAGCCCGCCACCTCGGCAGCGGCCGGCTCGATATCGCCATGAACGCGGCTCTTGCCGGTCTCGGGATCCGTCTCACGGGTGACGCCGACATCGAGTACGGCAGCGCCGGGCTTCACGTCTGCCGCCTTCACGATGTGCTTGGCTCCGGCTGCACCCACGATGACGTCCGCCTGGCGCAGCAGTTCGGACAGGTTGGTGGTGCCGGTGTGGGTCAGCGTCACGGTGGCGTTGACCTCGCGCCGGGTCAGCAGCAGCCCGATGGACCGGCCGATGGTCACGCCGCGGCCCACCACCACCACATGCTTTCCCTTGAGGTCGTAGCCGTTGCGCACCAGCAACTCGATGACGCCGCGCGGGGTGCACGGCAGCGGCGAGGTGATCTCGCCGTTGACGTTCAGCACCAGCCGGCCAAGGTTGGTGGGGTGCAGGCCGTCGGCGTCCTTTGCGGGATCGATGCGCTCCAGGATGGCGTCGGTGTCCAGGTGCTTGGGCAGGGGCAGTTGGACGATGTACCCGTGGCAGGCGGGGTCCGCATTGAGTTCGTCAATGAGGGCCTCCACCTGCTCCTGGGTGGCGTCAGCCGGAAGCTCGCGCTGGATGGAGTTCATCCCGATCTCCACGGACTGCTTGTGCTTCATGGACACGTACAGCTGGGAGGCCGGGTCCGCCCCCACCAGCACGGTGGCGATACCGGGGGTGACACCACGGGCCTTAAGGGCGGCGACGCGTTCGGTCAGCTCCGCCTTGATGGCGGCTGCTGCTGCCCGTCCGTCGAGGATGCGGGCAGTCTTGGTTGCTTCAGTCATGGATTCACCACTGCTCGTGCTGCGGGTACAGCGGGAAGTCGGCGGCGAGCTTGTCCACGCGGGCCTGGAGGGATTCGACGTCGGCGCTGTTGCCTGCCTTCAGCGCGGTGGCGATGATCTCGGCCACCTCGGTGAATTCGGCGGCACCGAAGCCGCGGGTGGCCAGGGCCGGGGTGCCGATGCGCAGGCCGGAAGTGACCATCGGCGGGCGGGGGTCGAACGGGACCGCGTTCCGGTTCACGGTGATGCCCACCGAGTGCAGGAGGTCTTCCGCCTGCTGGCCGTCCAACTGGGAGTTGCGCAGGTCCACCAGGACCAGGTGCACGTCGGTGCCGCCGGTGAGCACGGAGACGCCGGCTTCGGCGACGTCGGCCTGGTTGAGGCGGTCTGCGATGATCCGGGCACCTTCCAGGACACGCTCCTGGCGCTCCTTGAATTCCTCCGTCCCGGCGATCTTGAAGGCCACGGCCTTGGCGGCGATGACATGCATCAGCGGGCCGCCCTGCTGGCCAGGGAACACATTGGAGTTCAGCTTCTTGGCCCACTCCTGCTTGGCCAGGATGACACCGGAACGGGGGCCGGCAAGGGTCTTGTGCACCGTGGAGGTGACGACGTCGGAGTGCGGCACCGGGCTGGGGTGCAGTCCGGCGGCCACCAGGCCGGCGAAGTGTGCCATGTCGGTCCAGAGCAGCGCGCCGACCTCGTCCGCGATGGAGCGGAAGGCTGCGAAGTCAAGGTGGCGCGGGTAGGCGGACCAGCCGGCGATGATCACCTGGGGCTTCTCGGCGATGGCCTGCTCGCGCAGCTTGTCCATGTCGATGCGGAAGTTGTCTTCCTCCACCTGGTAGGCCGCCACGTTGTAGAGCTTGCCGGAGAAGTTCAGCTTCATGCCGTGCGTCAGGTGGCCGCCGTGGGCCAGGGACAAGCCAAGGATCTTGTCGCCGGGGGTGATCATGGCGGAGAGTGCGGCGGCGTTGGCCTGCGCGCCCGAGTGCGGCTGGACGTTGGCGTACTCCGCGCCGAAGAGGGACTTGACCCTGTCGATGGCCAGCTGCTCGGCGATGTCCACGTACTCGCAGCCACCGTAGTAGCGGCGGCCCGGGTAGCCCTCGGCGTACTTGTTGGTGAGGACGGAGCCCTGGGCCTCCATCACGGCACGGGGGGCAAAGTTCTCGGAGGCAATCATTTCCAGGGTGCCGCGCTGGCGGCCGAGCTCCTGGTCAAGGACTGCGGCGATTTCAGGGTCAAGCTCAGCCAGAGGCTGGTTGCTGACGGCGGTAGTGGAGGTGGCTGTAGTAGTCACGAAGAACTCCTGGCTAGGGATACGGGCACTGCTTAGGTCAGGCTACCGGCTGGCGCAAATCCACGGTGCCTTATGACACCGCGTGAATGCGCCGGCGTGGTGCTGCGGTACTGACGGGGTGCAGCCCCAATTCCGGCAAGACATGACCCTCGGCCCAGGCGTACGATCCGTGGTCTTCGTGATTGCCGCTCCCTGGTGGTTAGCCACCCAACGCCAGTTGCGACCCTTTCAGCGTACCAAATTCGCGTACCCGCGCGCGGGTACGCTAGTACGTGTGAGTAATGAGCAGCTGAACCAAGCGTACGTAGTAACCCTGTCCTGCCCGGACCGCCCGGGAATCGTCCATGCGGTGGCCGGAGCCCTGCTGGTGGCAGGGTGCAATATTACGGATTCGCAGCAGTACGGCAGCCCCGTCACCGGCAACTTCTTCATGCGCGTGGAGGTCACGACGGCGGCCCCCGCCTCCGAGCTGCGGGCTGCCCTGGAACCGGTGGCTGGGGCGTTCGGCATGCAGTGGAGCCTGAACGCCGTGGGCCAGAAGGTGCGCACCCTGGTCATGGCCAGCACCTCCGCCCACTGCCTCAACGACCTGCTCTTCCAGCAGCGCAGCGGCACCCTGCCCATCGAAATCCCTGCCATCGTGTCCAACCACCAGGACCTCGCCGGCCTGGCCGAGTTCTACGGCATCCCGTTCCACTACATTCCGGTCACCAAGGAAACCAAGGCCCAGGCGGAGGACAAGCTGCGGGCCCTCATGGCGGAGCACGACATCGAGCTGACGGTCCTGGCCCGCTACATGCAGATCCTGTCCGACGAACTCTGCAGTGAGCTCACGGGCAAGGCCATCAACATCCACCACTCGTTCCTGCCATCCTTTAAGGGAGCCAAGCCCTACCACCAGGCCCACGCCCGGGGCGTGAAACTGATTGGCGCCACCGCCCACTACGTGACGGCCGCCCTGGACGAGGGCCCCATCATCGAGCAGGAAGTCATCCGCGTGGACCACGCCCGGACGCCGGAGCAGTTTGTCCAGATGGGCCGCGACGTGGAAGGCCGCACGCTGGTCCAGGCAGTGCAGTGGCACGCCGAGCACCGCGTCCTGCTGGACGGCAACCGGACCGTCGTCTTTAACTAGCGTGCCTTGCAGGACTGACGGCCGCAGGGGGCGCACTGGAGGCAGCACTGCCAGTTCCTGGTCCTCCACGCCCCTGCCCCTCCCAACTAACCCCTGAACCCAACTAAGTAGCGCCAAGTGTCGTTTTGCGGCCCCAAAACGACACTTAGTGCTACTTAGTTGGGCGCGGGGCCGGATGTCCTAGGCTTGGCCCATGGCTCCTCTCTACCCTTTCGCCGGGAACGCCCCGGCCGTCCACGACTCAGTTTTCGTTGCGCCCACGGCCTCGATCATTGGCAACGCCACCCTCGCTGAAGACTCCAGCGCTTTTTACGGCGTCTCGGTCCGGGCGGACACGGCAGCCATTACGGTGGGCGCCGGCAGCAACCTGCAGGACAACGTGGTGCTGCACGCCGACCCCGGCTTCCCCTGCACGGTGGGCGAACGCGTGAGCGTGGGGCACGCCGCCGTCGTCCACGGCTGCACGGTGGAGGACGACTGCCTGATCGGCATGGGCGCGACCGTCCTCAATGGCGCAGTGATCGGCGCCGGCTCGCTCGTGGCGGCCGGCGCCGTGGTCCTGGAGGGGACCACCATCCCGCCGCGCTCGCTTGTGGCGGGCGTGCCGGGGAAGGTGCGCCGGGAACTCACTGATGAGGAGTACGACGGCGTCCGGGCCAACGCCGCGCGCTACCGCGAGTTGGCCGCGGCCCACCGGGAGATGCACACCTAATCCAACGGGATCGGGCCGATAGCATCCAGCAGTTCCCCCGGCCCCGGGTTGCCGGGCGCCGACGAGCCGCCCAGGTGGTTCACCACGCCCCACACCGCATTCAGGCCGGTGGTCACGGCCCCCTCGGCCCAGCCGGCAGTGAACGAGACGTCGTCGCCGGCCAGGAAGATGCCCCGCTGGGATTCGGGCAGTTTGTCCTGCTTGAAGTGCGTAAACAGCCGCTGCTGGTACCGGTAGTGGCCCGGCAGGTTGGCCTTGAAAGCGCCCATGAAGTTGGGGTCGGCCTCCCAGGAGACGGTGATGGGCTGGCCCACAATGTGGCTCGCGATGTCCACGCCCGGGTAGATCTGCCCGAGCGAATGCAGCATCAGTTCCACGCGCTCGTCGGCATCCAGCGCCAGCCACTTCAGCGCGTCATCGTTCCAGGTGTAGGAGAGCAGGATGACGGCGGGCTGGTCCGGGCCGTTGTCCAACAGGTAGGTGGCACGGTTGAGCCGGTCGGTCAGGGTCATCGAGAGAACCTCGTTGCCGGTGTCCGGATCGATGTCCTTCCAGAACGGCCGGTCCACCATGACGAAGGTCTTGGAGGACTGCATGTAGTGCGAGCGCTCGATAGCAGTCCACAACTCGGCCGGGAACAGCGTCTCCTCAGTGTGGATGCGGGTGGACAGCAGCCAGGACTGGCACGTCGCCACGACGGCGGGGTAACTGGCTTCGCGGCCCCACCGTTCGCGGATCCGCAGGATTCCGTCCGCATCACGGCTGATCTTCCCCACGGCGCCGCGCGGCGACCCTGCGTGCAGCGAGGACAGTGACGTTCCTTCCGGCCAGTGCACCATGCCCGACGGCGCGTGCTGCCACAGTGCCTCGGGCAGCCGCTGGGCTCCCCCACGGATGAGGCGGTGCTGGTCGTCCGCGTCCGTGTAGACCACGCGGAGGATCTCCAGGATGGAGTTCGGGAAGTCCGTGTCCCAACCGCCGGTGCCGAAGCCCACCTGGCCGAAGGCTTCCCGGTGCGCGAACCCCGCTTTCTTAAAGGAGTCACTGGCGGCGATGAACCCGTAGAAAGTCTGCTCGTCCATCAGCGGCAGCAGGTCGTTCCAGAGCTCCTTGATCCGGGCCGTGTCGCGGGCGCGGATGGCTTCCTGCATCTCCACAAACTTGGCGCCGTCGTTCACGGCGGCCTTCCAAGCATCGGCCACTTCGCGGAAGAAGGGCGGCAGATCGCCCGGTTTTTCGGCGTAGTGTTTCTGGCCGGCCAGTTCAATGACGGTGCTGGAGGTGGCCGGGGACAACGGGTTGGGGAACTCCTGGGTGTCCAGTCCCAGCAGGTCCACGTAGTGGTAGAACGCCTTGCCGGACTCCGGGAACCTCATGCCGCCCAGGTCCGCCACCACGCCGGGCGCAGCCGGGAACGCAGCCGTGCGCAGGCGCCCGCCGATCTGGTCTGCTTCGTACACCACCGGCCGCAGCCCCAGCTTCATCAGCTCGTAAGCCGTGACCAGGCCGGAAAGTCCCGCACCGATGACGGCAACCTCGGTTCCGTACAGTGCCGGAGGCACCGACCCCAGGCCATCCGGGTGGGCCAGGTAGTGGTCGTAGCTGAACGGGAAGTCCGGGTTGAGCATAGTGATGGGGCCGGGGGCTGAGCCGTCCGGGGCAGGGGCCGCTGCCCTTGTTGCCGTGGTGCTGGACGGATCAAAGGCCGGCAGTTCGGTGGCGATGGTCATGGAAGTTCTGCCTTCGTCGGTTCGGGGTTTTGCTGGGATGAAAGTTGCGGTCCGGCAAGCTCACGGTATTCCTCGTTGCTGAGCGCCGCCACCCGGGAATTCCTGCGGCCGTAACCGAAGTACGCGGCGATCCCCACCAGCATCCACACGGCGAAGGTCACCCAGGTGTCGGCGCCCAGGTTGGCCATCAGGTACGCGCACATGGCGGCACCGAGGATCGGCGTGAGCGGGAATAGGGGCACGCGGAAGGTGCGCTCCAGCTCCGGCCGGGTCCGGCGCAGGTAGATGACGGCGACGTTGACCAGGGCGAAGGCGAACAGGGTGCCGATGCTGGTGGCGTCCGCCAGTGCACCCAGGGGCACCAGGCCTGCGGTGAGGGCGACGGCGATACCCACCAGGAGCGTGCCGGCCACCGGAGTGCCGGTGCGGCGGGAGAGGCGGCCGAAGACCTTCGGAATGAGTCCGTCACGCGACATCGACAGCAGGATGCGGGTCTGCCCGTACAGAACGGTCAGGACGATGCTGGCGATGGCCAGAACAGCACCCACCGCAAAGACCAGTGCGATCCATGGCTGGCCGGTGGTCTCCTCGAGGATCTTCACCAGGGCGGCCTCGGTGCCGTCGAACCAGCCCCAGGGACGGGCACCGATGGCGGCAACGGCCACCAGGACGTAGATGGTGGTGACGATCAGCATGGAAAGCATGATGGCGCGCGGCAGGTCACGCTTGGGATTGCGGGCTTCCTCGCCAGCAGTGGAGGCGGCGTCGAAGCCGATGTAGGAGAAGAAGACGCGGGACGCTGCGGCCGAGACGCCGGCTGCGCCCATGGGCAGCAGCGGTTCGAAGTTTCCGGCGTTGAAGGCGGTGAATGCCACGGCGCAGAAGAAGACCAGGATGCCCACCTTGACCACCACGATGGCGGTGTTGATCCAGGCGCTTTCCCTGGCGCCGCGGACCAGGAGGATGGTGGCCAGGACAACGATGACCATGGCCGGGATGTTGACCATGCCGCCATCTCCCGGCGGCTGCGAAACGGCATCAGGGAGGACAGTGCCGAACACCGCCAGGGCTTCGTTGACGTACTGCCCTGCGCCGACCGCGACGGCGGCCACGGACACTGCGTATTCCAGGACCAGGCACCAGCCGCAGATCCAGGCCATCCCCTCCCCCATGGTGGCGTATGTGTAGGAGTAGCTCGAGCCGGCCACCGGCACGAGGCCCGCCATTTCCGCGTAGGACACCGCTGACAGCAGCGCGGCCAGGCCCGCTATGGCGAAGGAGATCCAGATGGCGGGACCGGCCAGCGGTACCGATTCCCCCAGGATCACCAGGATGCCTGTGCCCAGGGTGGCGCCCACGGAGATCATGGTCAACTGCAGGACGCCGAAGCTGCGCACCAGGCGGGGGTCGCCGTCATTGCCTGCGGCTTCGCTGACCATCTGTGAGATCGGTTTCCGGCGCAGCAGTTGCGCGGCCAGCGCCGGGCGGCTGCCGGATCCGCTGTTCCCGGCCGGTGCGCGGCCGGAGAGTGTAGGCACAGTCATCGTTGACGTCCGTTCATGTCAGTGAGTGGTTGATCTGGTTTCCCCTCCCCAAGCCTAGGGTTGTGAGCCGCATCTCAACGATGTGCAAAGTGACCTGTAGTCTTCACTCATGAGTCGCAATGCACCACTAGCCGATGCCGGCCAGGACCAGCTCGACGCCGTGACGCTGGGACAGTTCCTGGCGGCACTGCCTGCAGGGGTGCTGGTGGTGAACGACGCCGGCAACGGCGATGCCCCGCTGCGGTGGGTGGAACCCAGCGAACTTGAGGATCCCACGCCGTACCTGCTGGACGGCGAGTTCGTCCTGACAGCCGGCCTGCCCTTCCGGGACGCCGGGGGCAGCGGCGCGGCGAGGGCGGACGAGTATGTCCGGCGCCTTGTCGCGGCCGGTGTAGCGGCGCTCGGCTTCGGCCTGCAGCCCTATTACGACGCCGTCCCGGACCACGTGGTGCAGGCCTGCCGCCGGCACGGCCTCACCTTGGTGCAGGTACCGGCGGACATTCCCTTTGCCGCCCTGGGCCTGGAGTTTTCCAAGCTCCTCGAATCGGGCAATGCCCAGGTGTTCCGTCAACTCGCGGAGACGAACCGGCACCTTATGCGGGCGGTACTCTCCGCCCGTCCGGAGCATGAACTGCTGGCGGCGCTGATCCAACGCGTTCCCGTGTGGGCCGTACTGGTGGGCACCGACGGCCGCGTCCGCGCCCGGGCGGGGGCCGCCGTCGGACTTTCCCAGCTCCAGCCGCTGCTCAAAAAGCTCCTTGGCGGCAGCGGGCCACGGGTGGAGACAGAAGCCCTGGAAACGCCGGCTGGCCCGGCGCTGGTGTTCGGCCATCCGCTGCGAAGCACCCGGGACGCCACGCTCGGCGCCCTGGTGCTC
The DNA here is from genome assembly GCF_000189535.1 of Pseudarthrobacter phenanthrenivorans Sphe3. Taxonomy (NCBI): domain Bacteria; kingdom Bacillati; phylum Actinomycetota; class Actinomycetes; order Micrococcales; family Micrococcaceae; genus Pseudarthrobacter; species Pseudarthrobacter phenanthrenivorans. The sequence goes on along the minus strand of NC_015145.1, from coordinate 1,204,939 downwards.
GGAACAGACAGGGCCCTCACCCCGGCCCAGAACAACGTGGTGTCCTCCGTGGTGGGCCTGCTCGAACTGCTGGTCCGGCAGCGGACCAGCGGTTCATTGGCGCCCAGCCAGCTGGCCACCGCCCTGCTGCTGCACCCCGGGAGCCTGTCCGGATCCAATCCCCGGGAACTGGCGGGCCTGCAGGAACTGCTGGCGCAGAGCGTTGCCGGAACACGGTCAGGTCCGGTGCGTGTGGTGCAGGGCGTCCGGGCCGAAATTCCTGCCGGGGCCGCCGCGGACGGACCGGTGCGGGAACTGCTCCAGTGGCGCAGGCTGTTCGACACCAAGATGGTGGAACTCACCGAGTACGGCTTCACCGCCGTGACGCGGCTGAAGGTGGATGCCGCCCTGCTCACCGAAGTGGAACAGCTGGGCTGGCGGCTGGTGGTGGGCGAACCCGCGGAACTTCCGGCCCTGCCTGCCGCGTACCGGCGTGCCAGCGCCCTGCGCCCGCGGGTTCAAGCCACCGGAATGAGTGTCAGGGAGGAAGAGCTGACCTGGTCTGTGACAGGCCTGCTGGGCGGTGACGCCGGCACCCTGCTCGCGGGGCGCCTGCTGGCACCCGTCCTTGAACTCGACGCCGAGCGCCGGGCAGCGCAGCTGCGGGTGCTCAGGTCCTGGCTGGCTGCCCACGGCAGCTGGGATGCCACAGCCAAGGACCTGGGGCTGCACCGCAACAGCGTGCGCCGGCAAATCAATGCGGCGGCTGAGCTTCTGGGGATGGATCTGGGCCAGGCGCAGGTCCGCGCCGAACTCTGGATTGCGCTGCAGTACGTCCCGGACCAGGAGCCGGCTCAGAAGCCCCAGGAGCTGTAGAGGTCCGGGCGGCGTTCCTCCAAGTACGGCACAGTGCGCCGTTCGCGCCCGGCCGCCCCCGGGTCCACCTCGGCGTACAGCAGCTGTGGCTCCCCGCCCGCCTCTGCCAGCAGCCCGCCGTCGGGCCCGGCAACAACACTTCCGCCCAGGAACCGGCAGCCGTCTTCGTCACCGCTGTGATTGGCGTAGGCAATCGTCAGCTGGCTTTCCAGCGCCCGCGCGCGCAGCAGGACCCGGGGAACGTCATCGAAGCCGTGCGCCAGTGCGGTGGGAACCAGCAGCAGCTCCGCGCCGCCAACGGCTGCTGCCCGCACGGCCTCCGGAAACTCCACGTCGTAGCAGATCACCATGGAGGTGGGGATGCCGTTGAAGTCCACAACACCGGGCCGTTCCCTGGCCGGGCTGAAAGCCGCACGCTCGTCGGGCCCGAACAGGTGGACTTTGCCGTAGCTGAGCAGGCTGGCACCGGTCGCGTCAAGGAGTGTTGCGCTGATCTGCCACTCGCCCTGTTCGCTAATGCGCGGCAGGCTGTAGACCAGTCCAATGCGGTTGTTTCGGGCGATGGCTGCCAGCCGGTCCCGGAGAGCCGGAAGCAACGCGGGAGCCAGTTCCGAACGTACCCGGCGGGGCGCGTAGCCAACTGGAAACAACTCAGGGGTCAGCAGGACGGCTGCACCGCGGGCGGCGGCAGCACGGGCAGCGGCAGCGATGGCGCTGCAGTTGGCCTCAACATCAAGGACTGCAGAATTAGCCTGCAGGAGTGCCAGCAGCACTGCTACCACCTTCCATCGTCGAAGGGCCCGTTGGTTGGGCCGCTCCTCCAGCGTAACGAGCGCATCGTCGGGCTGCCGGGCCTGTTTGCACCCCGGGCGGGGCGGGCAGGGTCAGATCGTCCTACCCACCGAAGGGAGGCCCCAAACCACAGGCTTGTGTTAACTTCTTGACTCCAAGACCGGCAATAGGGCAATCTTCTTAGCATGTCCGCAACCACGCGCTCAACGAGGAGCAAACCGAAAAATCCCGGGTCCCAATCGGCCCTGCGGCAGCTCAACCAGCAACGCATCATTGAAACCCTCATGGGCGGACCGGCCACGCAGGCCGAACTCGCCAGGCAGACCGGGCTTTCCACTGCGACAGTCTCCAACATCGTCAAGATCATGCTTGATTCCGGGCTCGCGTCGGTGGAACCGACCACGAGTTCCGGCCGCCGCGCGTTGAACGTCAGGCTGAACAGCAACGGGGCCGTGGCGGTGGGAATCGACTTCGGGCGCCGGCACCTCCGGGTGGTCCTGGCCTCGCTCAGCTATCACGTCATCGCCGAGGAATCCGTGATGCTGCCGCTGGGCCACCAGGCCGAGGAAGGCGTCCAGGCGGCGGTGGCCCTGCTGGACAAGCTGTTGCGGGAAAGCGGAGTTGAACGGAGCGCCGTGGTGGGTGCCGGCGTCGGAATCCCCGGGCCGATCGACCGGCGCACGGGGACCGTGGCGCAGGGCGCGATCCTGCCGGAATGGGTGGGGATCAACATCCTCCAATACCTTGAAGAAACGCTGGAAATCCCCGTATTCGTGGACAACGACGCCAACCTTGGCGCCTGGTCGGAGGTCACCTGGGGGCAGCATTCCGGGGTCAGCAACCTGATGTTCCTGAAGATCGGGTCCGGCATCGGTGCAGGGCTGATCCTCAACGGGGCCCCCTACTACGGGAACGTGGGCATCACCGGTGAAATCGGCCATGCAACCATCCATGAACAGGGCCTGGTTTGCCGCTGCGGCAACCGCGGCTGCCTGGAAACCATCGCATCCACCACCACCATGATCGAGCTCCTCAGCCGTGGCGAAGACCGCCCGCTGACGCCCGCTGACATCGTGCGCAAGGCCCTGGCGCGGGACTCCGCCACCCTGCGGGTCATTGACGACGCGGGCCTCGCCGTAGGCCGCGCGCTCGGAAATGTGGCCAACCTGATCAACCCTGAAGTGATTGTGGTGGGCGGACCGCTGGCAGGGCTGGGCAACATCCTCCTGGACCCCATCAAGCGGGGCCTGGTCCGGCACGCCGTACCGGTCATCGGCGAAACCACGACGCTGGCCATGTCCTCCCTGGGGGACCGTGCGGAAGCCCTCGGTGCGGCCGCCCTCGTCTTCCAGCACGCGGGGATCCGGAAGAGCTAGACCGTTTCGTTATCCGCCGGATTGCGTTAAAGACTTGACGACAACAGTAGTGATCAAGTTTACTTTTGGATCAGACGGCCCTGCGCTTTGCCGGCCGGACAAAGAAGTCATTGCATTGGAGGGTTAGGGCTCATGACGTCCCAGACCACGCAAACGGAACCGATCATCCTCGAGATGAGGTCCATCACCAAGGAATTCCCGGGCGTTAAAGCGTTGGACAACGTGAACCTGCGGGTGAAGGCCGGGGAAATCCACGCCATCTGCGGCGAAAACGGCGCCGGCAAGTCCACTTTGATGAAGGTGCTCTCTGGCGTTTACCCGTACGGCAGCTACGACGGCGACATCGTCTACCAGGGCCAGGTGCAGCAGTTCCGGGACATCCGGGCCAGCGAGCACGCCGGCATCGTGATCATCCACCAGGAACTGGCGCTGATCCCCGAACTGTCCATCATGGAAAACATCTTCCTGGGCAACGAGCCCACCAAACGCGGTGTTATCGACTGGGCCGAAGCCCGCCTGCGTTCCCTGGACCTGCTGGCCCGCGTGGGCCTGCGCGAGGACCCGGATACGCCCATCAAGGAAATCGGCGTCGGCAAGCAGCAGCTGGTGGAGATTGCCAAGGCCCTGAACAAATCCGTGAAGATCCTCATCCTGGACGAACCGACCGCTGCGCTGAACGAGTCCGACTCCCAGCACCTGCTGGACCTGATGCTCGGCCTCAAGGCCAAGGGCATCACCAGCATCATCATTTCCCACAAGCTGAACGAGATCGAGCAGATCGCCGACTCCATCACCATCATCCGCGACGGCAAGTCCATCGAGACGCTGAACGTCAAAGCCGACGGCGTGGACGAGGACCGGATCATCAAGGGCATGGTGGGCCGCACCCTCGAATCCCGCTTCCCGGACCACACGCCCAAGATCGGCGAGGTCTTCTTCGAGGTCAAGAACTGGACCGTGGCCCACCCCAACGTCCAGGACCGGCTGGTCTGCAAGAATTCCAGCTTCTTCGTCCGGCGGGGCGAGATTGTCGGGTTCGCCGGCCTCATGGGCGCAGGCCGCACAGAACTGGCACGCTCCGTCTTCGGCCGCTCCTACGGACGCTTCATCAGCGGACAGATCTACAAGGACGGCAAGGAAATCACCCTCAAGTCGGTCCGCCAGGCCATCGACGCCGGCCTGGGCTACGTCACGGAAGACCGCAAGTCCCTGGGGCTGAACCTGCTGGACGACATCAAGACCACCACCGTCTCGGCCAACCTCCGCAAGATCAGCCGCAACTTCGTGGTGGACCCGAACCAGGAATTCACGGTTGCGGAGCAGTATCGCAAGTCCCTCCGCACCAAGACCCCGTCGGTGGAGGAAGGCGTGGCGAAACTTTCCGGCGGCAACCAGCAGAAGGTTGTCCTGGCCAAGTGGATGTTCACCGACCCCGACCTGCTGATCCTGGACGAACCCACCCGCGGCATTGACGTTGGCGCCAAGTACGAGATCTACGGCATCATCCAGCAGCTGGCCAACCAGGGCAAGGGAGTCATCGTGATCTCCTCGGAGCTCCCCGAACTCCTGGGCCTGTCGGACCGCATCTACACCATTTTCGAAGGCGCCATCACCGGTGTCCTGAACAAAGACGAGGCCAGCCAGGAAAGCCTGATGAAACTGATGACCTCCGCCCGTAAAGCCGCCTGATCCCCTGGATCATCCCAGAACCTTCGGACCCAAGGACTGACACCATGAACGCCCTCAAAAAGCTGTTTGGCGGAAACACCCGCCAATTCGGCATGATCTTCGCCCTGGTGGCATTGATCGTCTTCTTCCAGATCGCCACCGACGGCCGGACCCTCACCCCCGGCAACGTCATCAACCTCTTCAATGGCAACTCCTACATCCTGATCCTGGCCATCGGCATGGTCCTGGTGATCATCGCCGGCCACATCGACCTTTCGGTGGGTTCCGTCGCTGCGTTTGTGGGCGTCACCGTGGCCCTGGCCATCCGCGACTGGGGCATCCCCTGGTACGCCGGCGTGCTGCTGGGCCTGGTGCTCGGAGCCGTCATCGGGGCCTGGCAAGGCTGGTGGACGGCCTACGTGGGCATCCCCGCCTTCATCGTGACCCTTGCTGGCATGCTCCTGTTCCGCGGCTTCAACCAGTTCGTGGGCAAGTCCAACACCATCCCGGTCCCCGCAGATTTCCAGTACCTGGGCGCCGGCTACCTCCCGGAGGTGGGCCCGAACACCGGCTACAACAACCTCACCCTGCTGCTGGGTATCGCCGCCGTTGCGTTCGTGGTGTGGGGCGAGCTCCGCTCCCGTGCCCGGGCCAAGGCCCTTGGCGCCGAGGTCCCGGAAATGTGGGTGACTGCCCTGAAGCTGGTCCTGATCGGCGGCGCCATCCTCTACGCCACTTACCTGTTCGCCACCGGCCGGCCCGGAACCTCCTTCCCCATCCCTGGCCTCATCCTCGCGGTGCTGGTCCTGCTCTATGGCTTCATCTCCTCCCGCACCGTGCTGGGCCGCCATGTCTACGCGGTCGGCGGCAACCGCCACGCTGCCGAGCTGTCCGGCGTGCAGTCCAAGAAGGTCAACTTCCTGGTCATGATGAACATGTCCATCCTGGCCGGCCTCGCCGGCATGATCTTCGTGGGCCGCTCCACCGCCTCCGGCCCGTTCGACGGCGTGGGCTGGGAACTGGACGCCATCGCAGCTGTCTTCATTGGCGGCGCAGCAGTGACCGGCGGCGTGGGAACCGTCGTCGGCTCCATCATCGGCGGACTGGTCATGGCCGTGCTGAACAACGGCCTCCAGCTCCTGGGCGTAGGTGCCGACCTCACCCAGATCATCAAGGGCCTGGTCCTCCTGATCGCCGTCGCCTTCGACGTCTACAACAAGAGCCAGGGCAAGAAGTCCATCATCGGCCTGCTGATGAGGAACTCCGGCGGACGCGCCTCCGGCGGCGGGCCCAGCAACCCGCTCCAGCCCGACGAAACCACCTCCACCAAGGAAGCGATCGCCAGGGAAGCCTGAGCTTTGCAGCCTGAATAGCGTTACACCACCACAAAGAAAGAGAAACCAACAATGCGAATGATTGGTAAAGCAGGAAAGGCAGCAGCTGTCGCTGCCATCGCAGCACTGGCGCTGACGGGCTGCGGACGGTCAGAGACCTCCACCGGCGGCGGCACCGAAGGTGCCAGCGGGTTCGAGCAGGACTCCTCGATCGGCGTCGCTCTTCCGCAGAAGACCAGTGAGAACTGGGTCCTGGCAGAGAAGCTGTTCAACGACGGCCTCAACGAGGCAGGGTTCAAGCCTGACGTGCAGTTCGCCAACGGCGGTGTATCCGAGCAGCAGAACCAGATCAGCGCCATGGTCACCAAGGGTGCAAAGGTCATCATCGTGGGCGCCATCGACGGCTCCCAGCTGGGCACCCAGCTCAAGCAGGCCAAGGACGCCGGCGCCACGATCATTGCCTACGACCGCCTGCTGCTGAACACCGAGAACGTGGACTACTACGTGGCCTACGACAACTTCAAGGTGGGTGAACTCCAGGGCCAGGCGCTGCTGGAAGGCCTTGAGGCGAAGAAGGGTTCGGGCCCCTACAACATCGAACTGTTCGCCGGTTCCCCGGACGACGCCAACGCCAAGGTCTTCTTCGACGGCGCCATGAGCGTCCTGAAGCCGAAGATCGATGACGGCACCCTCAAAGTGCTCTCCGGCCAGACCAGCTTCGAACAGGCAGTAACGCAGGGCTGGAAGGCTGAGAACGCCCAGCGCCGCGCTGACACCCTGCTCACGGGCAGCTACACCAGCGAGCCCCTGCACGGCGTCCTGTCCCCGAACGACACCCTGGCCCGCGCAGTCCTGACCTCGGTCAAGGCCGCCGGCAAGGAACTTCCTATCGTCACCGGCCAGGACTCCGAGGTAGAGTCCGTGAAGTCCATCATGGCAGGCGAGCAGTACTCCACCATCAACAAGGACACCCGCAAGCTCGTTGAGCACGCCATCACCATGGTGAAGGACCTCCAGGCCGGCAAGGAACTGGAAATCAACGACAAGGACTCCTACAACAACGGCGTCAAGACTGTTCCGGCCTACCTGCTGGAGCCCGTCATCGTCACCGCTGAGAACGTGAAGACCGCCTACCAGGGCGATCCGGTCCTCGAACCGATCACCAAGTAAGCAGCCTAAGCAGGAAATGCCCGGTCCCCTCGCGGGGCCGGGCATTTTTTTGCTGCCATTTCCGCAGGTCATTCCGGAATCCGCGCAGAACAGAATGAGAGGATGGTCACCATGAGTGCGCCCATCGCCACGCCGTGGTTGTCCAGCCAGTCCGACCAGGATCCCCGTTCCGCCACCGGCGCTCCCCTGCGCTGGGGAATCATTGCCACCGGCGGGATCGCCCGCTCCGTGTCACAGGACCTGGCACTGCTGGCCGATGCGGAACTCTATGCCGTGAGCTCCCGGGGCCAGGACACCGCTGACGCCTTCGCAGTGGCCTATGACTTCGCTAAGGCCTACGGGGACGACGGCGGGGTTCCCGGCTATGAGCGGCTGCTCGCGGACGAAAACGTGGACGTGGTCTACGTTGCCACACCCCATGCGCAGCACCACCAGATCGTCCTTGCCGCACTCAACGCGGGCAAGCACGTCCTGTGCGAAAAGGCCTTTACCATCAACGCCCGCGAAGCGGCCGAGCTTATCGAGGTTGCCAGGAGCCGGAAACTGTTTCTCATGGAGGCGGTCTGGAGCCGCTTCCTGCCGAGCATGCAGCGGGCCTTCGAGATCGCCGCATCAGGTGAGATCGGCGAGGTCCACTGGGTGACCGCTGACCTTGGCTTTCCTGCCCCTTACTCCCCCACCGCCAGGTTGTGGGCAAAGAAGGACGGCGGCGGCGCGCTGCTGGACATTTCGGTCTACCCGCTGCTGTGGGCGCTGGGCACCCTTGGCTTCCCGCAGACGGTAAGTGCCACCGGATTTATCAATGATGACGGGGTGGATGCCCAAAACGCCCTGACGCTGGGATACAACCACGGGGCCCAGGTGCAATTGACGTCCTCGCTGATGGCCCAGGGCCCCCGGACCGCCACTGTGGCGGGAAGCCTCGGCTTCCTCCAAAGCGTGGGCTCGATCAACAATCCGCGGGAACTGACAATCTCCACCGGCTGGGACACGAGCCGGACGGAAGCTTTCGAAGCAGTGGGCCGAGGGTATGTGTATGAACTGCGGGAAGTCACCCGGTGTATCCAGCAGGGCCTGACAGAAAGCCCGGTCATGCCGCTGGAGGACACGTTGAACACCATGCGCCTTTTCGATGGCGTTCGTGCCCAGCTTGGTGTCAGCTATCCGAACGACAGGCACTGACCGCAGCCCAGTTGCCTGTCAATGGCTTTACCAGTCGTGTCTCATCTGTCATGCGTACCACCGATGTTTTCACTTCTGTCGAGTAGTTTTCGCAAGCTCTGGACTTCCTGCAACATCCGGTCTTAGGCTGTAGCCAATCGTCGAATGCATCAGTACTGGGGGTGGTACGCATGGCTGGAGGTCGCTCGCCGTGGCGTGCACTCCGCCCTGTGTTCCTCGCCGGGGCAGCCACCATTACGTGGCTGACGCTCTCTTCTACCGCCGCTTCCGCCGATGCCCTTCCGGATACAGCTTCCCTGTTGGGGGGCGTCACCACCTCAGTTTCGTCGGTGACGGAAAAGCTGCCCGTGTCCGAGTCCGCCGCTCCTGCAATCGCGGAAGCGGCCGCACCCGCACAATCTCCCGGCCTGCTGCAGCCCATCGTGGGTGAGGTGTCCGCCACTGCAGATTCCATCGTGACGGCCGTCCCCCTGGTAACCCAGGTGGTTCCTGCGGATACCGTTTCGGCCATTTCGGTTCCTGTCGCCGGTGTTGTGGACGCTGCAGCTGCGGAAGTCGTGGAAACCGTGGTGCCGCCGGTGGCCGAGGCATTACCCGTGCTTAACCGGGTGTTGGAGCCGGTTGCCGGCCTTGTGGCTGGCGCGCCAGCCCTCCCGGTGCCGCTTCCGGAATCCCCTGCCGCCGCATTGCTTGGGGAAGGATCTGCCAGCGCCGCAAACAGTCCCGTGGACGGGGTGCGTGCCAGCGCACTTCCCGTGGCGGAAACCGGAAGTATTGCGGAGGTTGAGGCCGACGCCCAGGCAGACGCACCATCCGAGTCTGTTTCGCGTCGTCCCGCGCCAAGTCCGGTTGCTTCGGACGCGACCGTTTCCATGCCTCTGGCCACCCGCAGCGAACCCGGCACGCGCAGCCCTTCGCCGATCCCTGCCCAGGCTCCCCCGGCCACGGGCTCAGGTGCGGGAGGCAGCGGCTCAGCATCTTCCTCCGGCTCGGCGGCCTGGTTGAACCCCTTCGGCTTTGATCTTCCAATGACTGGCGCCCTGAGCGTCGGTGAACGTTCTGCGCACGCTCCTGCTCCGGTGTCATTCGACCCCGGTTCTTCTCCTGACTAGTTGAGTCCTTCCTGCCCATCGGGCAGAACGTGACCCCAAGGGTGCTGACCGGCGCCCTACTCAACTTCTTCAGGAGACACCACCATGAGTTCAACTCTTCGCAGGGGGCTGCTTGGCACCCTCTTTGCAGGCGGGCTGTTGGCCCTCAGCTGCACCGCGGCCAGCGCCGCGGACACCACCAGCGGTTCGGACCTTTCCGGATCCGCCCTGATCTCGGCGGCGGCGTCCGTTGAGTCGACGTCGTTGGGCCTGCTGGGTGGCCCAACGCCGGCTGCCTCAACTGACGTTGCCGCCGCAGTGGATGCAACGCTCGACGGCGGAACGGGCACCGTCGCGGACGGCACCACGGCGGACGGCACCACAGCCGACCTCGCCGCAGCAGCCGCCGTCGACCTCGGCCTGGGCACAACCGGCACCACCGACGCGGGCACCACCACCGCCGACGCCGTCATCGCCGCAGACGCAGCACTCGCCCTCGGAACGGGCACCGCAGCGGACGGCACCACAGCCGACCTCGCCGCAGCAGCCGCCGTCGACCTCGGCCTCGGCACAACCGGCACCGACGCGGGCACAACCACCGCCGACGCCGCCATCGCGGCAGACGCAGCACTCGCCCTCGGAACGGGCACCGTTGCGGACGGCACCACAGCCGACCTCGCCGCAGCGGCCGCCGTCGACCTCGGCCTCGGCACAACCGGCACCAGCACTGATGGCGGGCTGGATGCCCTCGTGGACGCCGCCGTCGGCATCAACCTCGGGGACAGCACCGGCACGGACGGAACCACCGGCGGGCTGGATGCAACGGTTGGCGCCGTTGCAGACCTGGGAACGGGCGGCACCAGCGGGCTGGAAGCCGGTGTGGGAATCGACGTCGGCCTGGGCCTGGGGACCTCAGGCACTGGCACGGAGAGCCCAGGGACCGGGAGTGAAGAGCCCGGCACCGATACCGGTGATGGCGGTACGGGCGGAGCCGGCACCGTCGATCCGGGAACCAGCAGCCCCGGTGCTGACGGCGGGAACGCAGGCGGTGATGGCACGGGTACGGACGGCGCCGGTACAGCCGACGCTGGCACCGCTGGCAGCACCACGGCCACCGGCGGATTCTCTGCAGCACCTGCAGCTGGCTCCACCGCGGTGGGCGGCGCCATCGCCGTCGATACCTCAACCGCCGGCACGATCACTTCCGGCACCAACGCCGGCGTGATTGCCCAGGGCACCTCAGCCCAGGGGACCTCAGGCCTGGCCAAAACCGGGATGGATGCCTCACTGGTCCCGCTCGCACTGTTGCTCCTGGTGGCGGGCCTCCTGATGCTCAGGAAGCGGAAGGTCTCCTGAAAGACCAGCACTGACAGCGCCTGCACCATGCGCCTGAAGCGGCAGCAGCAAGCAGGCTGAGGAGAAGGGAGGACCCAGGAAAAAGACCCGGAATATCATCACCAAACAAAAACATGTCATCAGCACACATGTCCTTGTAGCCGATGGTCCGGCGGCGGAAAAGTTGATTGGTCTCGCCGCCGGGCCCTCGGCGTGTCGCACAACCTTGGCCGCCGGTAGACCACAGCTTTACTCCACCCCCCGTATAATTTGAGATACGACAGTGCCGCAGCGCACCGGGAGGAACGGTCATGGTGGCGGAATCGCCTAGCTCCATCAAGAATGAAGTGGTCGGCGGACGTTATCGGTTGGGTGAAGTCATTGGCCGCGGCGGGATGTCATCGGTTTACTGTGCCCGGGACGAGAAACTGGGCCGCGATGTTGCCCTTAAGCTCTTCGCGCCCCAGGCGCCGGACGCCGACGAGCTCAAGCGCCAGGAAGCGGAAATCCAGCTTCTCGCCACACTGAACCACCCCGGTCTGGTGACCCTTTTCGACGCCGGGATCGACACCCGCATTCCTGACGAGCCCAGGCCGTTCCTCACCATGGAACTCGTTGAGGGCCAGGACCTCCGCACCCGGATCAGGCACAGCCGGGTCCCCCTGGAAGAACTGTCGGTGATCGGGGCTGGCGTAGCCGATGCCCTCGCCTACGTGCACGGTCTGGGAATCATCCACCGCGACATAAAGCCGGCCAACATCCTGCTGGTCCAGATCCGTCCCGGCGAGCCCCTGCGCCCCAAATTGACGGACTTCGGCATTGCCCGGATCGCAGATTCCACCCGGTTGACAGCCACCGGAACCATGGTGGGAACTGCCGCCTACCTCAGCCCGGAGCAGGCCCTGGGCAAACCGCTCTCCCCCGCCTCGGACATCTACTCCTTTGGCCTGGTGTTGCTCGAATGCATCAAGGGAACGGTGGAATATCCGGGCGGCGCCGTTGAGTCCGCAGTGGCACGCCTGCACCGCGCGCCGGAGATCCCCGAGGACCTGCCCTCCGAATGGGCCGACCTCATCCGTTCCATGACCGCCATCGAACCGCTTGAACGGCCCACGGCCGCCGACATCGAGACGGCGCTGCGGCAGGCCCTGGTGTCGCCTGCCTCCACGCCCGGGGAAGTCGTCCCCGAAACCACCCGGGTGCTGCCGGCCATGCCGTTCCACCCCCCGTCCATCACGGCCGAAGAATCGGTAGACGAAATTCGGGAAGCTGCAGGGCCCGGCGCGCCCCCGGTGCAAGGGCAGGTCCCGGACAGTACGACGGTGGCCCTGGCCCAGGAGCGCGCGAAGGACCTGAAGCCACGCACCAAGCGGTTTTGGCTGGCGGCGATCCTCGGCCTTGTAGTGGTTCTTGCTGCTGTAGCGGCGGTGTTCCTGACCTTGTCCGCCCAGTCGACGCCCGACGTCGTGCCTTATCCAACGGTGACGGGCGTCCTGGGCGAGCACCTGGAGGAACTTCAGAAGAGCGTTCAACCGTGAGCCCCGCACTGGTAAAGCCGCGGCGCATCCTGTTGGGGATTTCCGCTGCCCTGCTGGCTGCCGGACTCCTGGGTGGTTGCGGCGCCAACGAGACCGGCCTGCAGCGTGACGCCGCGCGGCAGCTCCAGGCACGCGTGCTGGAGGTGACCCAGGCTTCGTCGCAGAACGACCCCGCCGCCGCACTGAAGGCCTTGGAAGGCCTGGAAGCGGAACTTGATGCGGCCCAGGCGGAGGGCAAGATCTCGGAAGACCGGCGCCGGAGCATCAACACCGTGGTCACTGCAGTGCGCGCTGACCTCAACGAAGCGGTTGCGGCAGCCGAGAAGGCCGCGGCGGACAAGGCAGCAGAAGAGGCGCGCATCGCACAGGAACAGGCCGCCGCCGAAACTCCCCCGCCCGCCGTCCAGACTCCCGCGCCGGCACCGGTGCCGGTGCCGGCACCGGCACCGGCACCCGCTCCCGAGGCTGACAAGAAGGACAACGAGGGCAAGGGCAAAGGCAACGACTGACGCCACGCATGCCCCGGCCGACGATGCGCCTTCCAGCTATGGCATCGCCGGCCGGGTTCGCTCAGGACCGGGCCGACACTGCCGGGAACCGCTCCCATACCCTGTGGGCGGCCAACAGCGCGGTCAGCTCGGATACCAGCGACTCGGCGTCGTCCGCTGACACAATGCCCGGAGTGCCATGCGGAATGCCCGCTGCGGCTAGTGCCTCGGCGCCGGAATCCCAGGTGCCGATTGCCTTGGCGTGCCGGTAAGCTTCCGTGAGCAGCAGCACTGCCCGCGGGTCGGAGGCACCGCCGGGAGCGCCGGCCTTTGCGTCGAGGCCGGGTGCGGCGTCGTCAGCCGGGGCGGCTGCGCCCGCAACAATGATCGCGTCGAACTCGGTAGAACGTGCGGTGAGGTAGGTCCGCTGGACGGGGATCCCGCCGTCGTTCTCCGGTCCCAGGAAGCCGCCTGCGGGGGCGATAAGCAGCGGGACGACGCCCTGTGCATCGAGGGCCTTCCGTGCCGCGTTCACGGCGGCAAGGTCACTTCGCTCATCGGCAAGGATGCCGACTATGCGCCCGGCAACCGGCCAGGTCTTGCCCACCTGGGACATCGCCGGGCTGGGGTCTGAGTCCGGTACCTGCTCCGTTGCCTTCGGCGCGGGAAGGCCCAGGCCCTTTGCGACGGCGGCACACAGTTCCGCATCTATGTTGGCGAGGGCCGCGAGCTGGCGTTCACGGATGGACTTCTCGTAGCACTTGCCCAGTTCGAACGTGTAGGCCTGGATGACGTGGTCCTGTTCCACCGGGCTCAGGCTCCGGAAAAAGAGACCCGCCTGGCTGAAGTGGTCGTCGAAGGAGGCCGGGTTCTTCCGCTCCTTAATGGAGGCGGCCAGCTCCTCCGGGACGTCATTGAAGGCTCCCACATCCTGGCCGGCCAGGAACGGGCAGCCGCCGTCCAGCGAATTGGGCCGGTACGGGGCCACCCCGCCGTGGACTGCCTGCTGGTGCATCCCATCGCGCAGCATGTCGTTCACCGGAGCCTGTGGACGGTTGATGGGGATTTGGGCGAAGTTCGGTCCACCCAGCCGGGAGATCTGGGTATCCAGGTAGGAGAAAAGACGTACCTGCAGCAGCGGATCGTTGGTGACGTCGATGCCCGGCACCAGGTGCCCGGGGTGGAAAGCCACCTGCTCGGTTTCGGCGAAGAAGTTGGTGGGGTTCGCGTTCAGCGTCATGACGCCGATGGGCTGGACCGGGGCCAGTTCCTCCGGCACGAACTTGGTAGGGTCCAGCAGGTCGATGCCTTCGAACATCTGGTCTTCGGTGTCCGGGAAGGTCTGGACACCGAGTTCCCACTCCGGGTAGGCGCCTGCTTCGATGGCGTCGGCCAGGTCCCGGCGGTGGAAGTCAGGATCCATGCCGTTGATGATCTGGGCTTCCTCCCAGACCAGGGAGTGTACGCCCTGCTTGGGCTTCCAGTGGAACTTCACCAGCGTGGTCCTGCCCTCAGCGTTGACGAACCGGAACGTGTGGACGCCGAACCCCTCCATGGTCCGGTACGAGCGCGGAATCCCACGGTCCGACATGTTCCACATGGTGTGCGCCTGTGCCTCGGTGTGCAGGGAAACGAAGTCCCAGAACGTGTCGTGGGCGCTCTGGGCCTGCGGGATTTCCCGGTCCGGATGCGGCTTGGCGGCGTGGACGATGTCCGGGAACTTGATGCCGTCCTGGACGAAGAAGACGGGGATGTTGTTGCCCACCAGATCGTAGGTGCCCTCATCCGTGTAGAACTTGGTGGAGAAGCCGCGGGTGTCGCGGACGGTGTCGGCGGAGCCTCGCGAACCCAGCACAGTGGAGAATCGGACGAAGACGGGCGTCTCCACATCCTTGGCCAGGAAGCCTGCGCGGGTGATGTTGGCCGCGGTTCCGTAGGAACGGAACACGCCGTGGGCGCCGGCGCCGCGGGCGTGCACCACGCGCTCGGGAATGCGTTCGTGGTCGAAGTGGGTGATCTTCTCCCGCAGGTGGTGGTCCTGCAGCAGGATGGGGCCTCGGGAGCCGGCCTTCAGGGAGTGGTCCGTATCGCCAAGGCGGAGCCCCTGCGCGGTGGTGAGGTACTGCCCGGACTGGGCGCGGGCCGTGGCAGGTGCTCCGGTGGGGCTTCCGGTCGGCGACACGGCTTCAGGTGCCTGCTGGTCCTGCTTGGGCGGCAGGGGTTCCCGCGGTGTGGTGGGTTCTTCCAGGCTGGCGGGTTCGCTGGCGGGGACGCCGGGAACGTGGATGTTGCTCGCTTCTGGCACGGTTTTCTCTCCTCAGGATTGGCAACCTCAGCAGTCTTCGGCGCAAAACCGAGATACTAAGCGTACTTAGCACCCTAGCAACGATTCCTGCTGCCACAAGTTGTTGCCTGCCCTGGAAACCACAAAGCGGCGTCCCGGGGATCCGGAACGCCGCTTTGCCGCGGGCCCTAGCTGAGAGTTGCCAGGACCTTGTTGAGTGTTGCGGAAGGACGCATCACGGCTGAAGCCTTGGCGTCGTCCGGGTGGTAGTAGCCTCCAATGTCCACCGGGGAGCCCTGCACCTCGGCCAGCTCGCCCACGATCGTCTCCTCCTTGGAGGACAGCTCACTGGCGATGGAGCTGAACGCGGCGGCCAGGTCGGCGTCGTCCGTCTGCTTTGCCAGTTCCTCGGCCCAGTAGCGGGCCAGGTAGTAGTGGCTGCCGCGGTTGTCCAGCTCCCCTGCACGGCGGCTCGGGGACTTGTTCTCCAGCAGGAAGGTGCCGGTGGCACGGTCAAGGGTGTCGGCCAGGACCTGGGCGCGCTTGTTGTCCGTGGTGGTGGCCAGGTGCTCGAAGCTGACGGCCAGGGCCAGGAACTCGCCCAGACTGTCCCAGCGCAGGTGGTTTTCCTTGAGCAGCTGCTGGACGTGCTTCGGGGCAGATCCGCCGGCGCCGGTTTCAAAGAGCCCGCCGCCGTTCATCAGCGGAACGATGGAGAGCATCTTGGCGCTGGTACCCAGTTCCAGGATGGGGAACAGGTCCGTGAGGTAGTCGCGGAGGACGTTGCCCGAAACGGAAATGGTGTCCTCGCCCTTGCGGATCCGCTCCAGGGTGAAGGCGATGGCCTTAACCGGGGACATGATGCGGATGTCCAGGCCCTCGGTGTCGTGGTCCTTGAGATACTCGTTGACCTTGGCGATGAGGTTGGCGTCGTGCGCACGCTCCTCGTCCAGCCAGAACACTGCCGGAGTCTGGGAGGCGCGGGCGCGGGTGACGGCCAGCTTGACCCAGTCGCGGATGGGCAGGTCCTTGGTCTGGCAGGCGCGCCAGATGTCGCCGACGGACACCTGGTGTTCGATCAGGACGTTGCCGGAGCCGTCCACGATCTGGACGGTGCCGGCTTCCTGGATTTCGAACGTCTTGTCGTGGCTGCCGTATTCCTCGGCGGCCTGCGCCATGAGGCCGACGTTCGGAACGGTGCCCATGGTGGTGGGGTCGTAGGCGCCGTTGGCGCGGCAGTCGTCGATGACCACCTGGTAGATGCCGGCGTAGGAGCTGTCCGGCAGCACGGCCAGGGTGTCTGCTTCCTTGCCGTCCGGGCCCCACATGTGGCCGGAGCTGCGGATCATGGCGGGCATGGAGGCGTCCACGATGACGTCGCTGGGGACGTTCAGGGTGGTGATGCCCTTGTCCGAGTCCACCATGGCCAGGGCGGGGCCTTCTTCGAGGCCCTTCTTGATGAGGTTCTGCACGCCGTCGCGGACGTCCTCGGGGAGGTCCTCGAGGCTGCTCAGGATGGCGGCGAGGCCGTTGTTGGGGCTGATGCCGGCGGCGGCGAGCTGCTTGCCGTAGGTGTCGAAGAGCTCGGAGAAGTAGGCCTTCACCACGTGGCCGAAGATGATGGGGTCCGAGACCTTCATCATGGTGGCCTTGAGGTGGGCGGAGAACAGGACGCCCTCTTCCTTGGCGCGGGCAACCTGCGCCTTCAGGAACTCGTCCAGGGCGGCGGCGCGCATCACCGTGCCGTCGATGACCTCGCCGGCCAGGACCGGGAAGGCCTTCTTCAGGACCTTCACGGAGCCGTCCTCGCGGACCAGCTGGATGGCGATGGTGCCCTCTGACTCCATGACCACGGACTTCTCGTTGGAGCGGAAGTCGTCCTGGCCCATGGTGGCCACGTTGGTTTTGGACTCGGGGGTCCAGGCACCCATGGAGTGCGGGTTCTGACGTGCGTAGTTCTTGACGGACAGCGGTGCGCGGCGGTCCGAGTTGCCTTCGCGGAGCACCGGGTTCACGGCGGAGCCCTTGATCTTGTCGTAGCGGGAGCGGATCGCCGTTTCCTCGTCCGAGGAGGGGTTGTCCGGGTAGTCCGGGAGGGCGTAACCCTGGCCCTGGAGTTCGGCGATCGCTGCCTTCAGCTGCGGGATGGAGGCACTGATGTTGGGGAGCTTGATGATGTTGGCTTCCGGCGTCTTCGCCAGCTCACCGAGTTCAGCAAGGGCGTCACCGATCTGCTGCTCGGGGGTCAGGTAGTCACCGAAGACGGCGATGATGCGGCCGGCGAGCGAAATGTCGCGGGTCTCCACCTCCACACCTGCTGTCGAAGCGAACGCCTCGACGATGGGCAGGAACGAATAGGTAGCCAGCATCGGCGCTTCGTCGGTGTGGGTGTAGATAATCTTGGACATGCGCGGGCGTCTCCCTGTGGGTCGGCTTGGTTGTGAAAATTCGGTCTATTTCACCATCTACAACTTACCCGAGGACGCCCATTTGAACCGTACCGGGGCCCCTGCGTTACCCGCACGGTGAGCAGGATTACAGCGATGGAGAACGGCCGACGGCGGTACGCACCTGGGCGGGAAGGCCGCCGTCGCGCCTTCCACGGGATGAGTGGTGGCGCTGCCCTGCGGCGCTACATGATACGTCACTACTATTTACAAATCTGTCATATGACGATAGGTTCGCAGGGTCACTCCGGCCCTTCCCCGTGGCCTTTTCCCCGTTCAGACAGGACAACAATGACACGCACCAGGTCTCTGGCTTCCGGTCTTCTGACCCTCTCGGCCGCTGCCGTTCTGGCACTCACCACTGCAGGCGGGGCCACCGCAGCACCGGCGGAAGAGAAGGATAAGAACGCTTCCGTCACCAGCGCAGTCCTGGATGCGGCCGGCGTTGCCGAGTACTGGACGGCCGACAGGATGCGCAGTGCCATCCCGGGCGACGTCCTCGCCGGAAAGGCACTGGAACGCGGCAACCGTTCCAGTTCCGCCATCGTGGAAAAAGGCAAGAACAGCCAGGTCAAGGCTACCAAGGGCAGGCCCACCATTGCCCAGAGTGAGGTTCCCGTCAGCCACATCGGCAAGGTCTTCTTCACGCTGGGCGGCTCCAACTACGTCTGCTCCGGCAATGCCGTGTCCTCAACCAACGGAAGCACCGTCTCTACGGCCGGGCATTGCCTGAACGAGGGTCCCGGGGCTTTCGCCACCAAGTTCATTTTTGTCCCGGCTTATGAAAACGGCTCCGCACCCTACGGCCAGTGGACGGCCAAGTCCCTGCACGCCCCCACCCAGTGGAGCGGCAGCGGCGACATGGCCTACGACACCGGCTTCGCCGTGATGAACCGCGACGCCAGCAACCGGACACTGACCGAGGTTGTGGGCGGTTCCGGCGTAGCCTTCAACCAGCCGCGGGGCCTGGCCTACAAGTCCTTCGGGTACCCCGCCGCCTCCCCCTTCAATGGAGAGACGCTCAAGAGCTGCACGGGGACGGCCACGAACGATCCCAATAACCCGCAGTTTGGAACCCAGGGCATCCCCTGTGACATGACCGGTGGTTCCTCCGGCGGCCCTTGGTTCATCGGCACCGATTCCTCAGGCCTCCAGAACTCCGTCAACAGCTACGGCTACAACCGCTCGGCTGTGATGTACGGCCCGTTCTGGGGATCCGTCATCCAGCAGACCTACGACGTTGCCTCAGCATCCTAAGGACATTCCGGGCCGCGATTCCGTCAGCAGCGCCGAGCTGAACCAGACGCACGAGGAGATCCTCGAGTACTGGACCGAACAGCGGATGGCGGAAGCCAGGCCCCGGGAAATCCGGCTTCCGGAACCCGGGCCGCCTCCAGCCGACCAGGACTAAGCCAGCAGAACAACGACGGCGCCCGTCCCTTGCGAAGGGGGCGGGCGCCGTCGTCCGTTTAATTCATCGATTGCTCCGCATTTGTCGTTTCCACGCGGAAAACGACGAATACGGAGCAATCGACGTGCCGGACCTCAGTGGAAGAAGTGGCGGGCGCCGGTGAAGTACATGGTGATCCCTGCAGCGTTGGCCGCTGCGATGACTTCCTCGTCCCGGACGGAACCGCCGGGCTGGACCACGGCGCGCACGCCGGCGTCGATCAGGATCTGCAGGCCGTCGGCAAACGGGAAGAAGGCGTCGGAAGCAGCCACTGCGCCACGGGCCCGCTGGGGTGCCCCGCTCGCGTCGGCGTTGCTGGCACCGCCAGCACCTTCGACGTCGGACTCCACCGTGACGCCCAGCGTGTTGGCCCGTTCTACTGCCAGGCGGCAGGAATCGAGGCGGTTGACCTGGCCCATGCCAATGCCGACGGCGGCGCCGTCCTGTGCAAGGAGGATCGCGTTGGACTTGGCGGCGCGGCAGGCGGTCCAGGCGAAGGCGAGGTCCGCGAGCGTCTTCTCGTCGGCAGCCTCACCGGCAGCGAGCGTCCAGTTGGCGGGGTTGTCGCCGTCGGCATCGACCTTGTCCGCCACCTGCACCAGCATGCCGCCGGACACCTGGCGGAACTCCGTGGGGTAGCGCCCGTAGCCCTCAGGCAGGGCGAGCAGGCGGATGTTCTTCTTCTTGGACAGGATCTCCACGGCCTCCGGCTCGAAGCCCGGGGCGATGACCACCTCGGTGAAGATGTCCTTGACGGTGTTCGCCATGCCGGCAGTGACCGTACGGTTGGCGGCAATGACGCCGCCGAACGCGGAAACGGGATCGCAGGCGTGGGCCTTGGCATGGGCGTCGGCGATGGGATCGGCCGCATCCTCGGAACCGACGGCCACGCCGCACGGGTTGGCGTGCTTGATGATCGCCACGGCCGGCTCGCTGAAGTCGTAGGCGGCGCGGAGTGCGGCGTCGGCGTCCACGAAGTTGTTGTAGCTCATGGCCTTCCCATGCAGCTGGTCCGCCTGGGCGATGCCCACGGGAGCTGCCTTATCCACGTACAGTGCGGCCTGCTGGTGGGGGTTCTCGCCGTAGCGCAGCACCTCGGACCGCTCCAGTGAAAGGCCGGCGTAGGCGGGCCAGTCGATGACGCCATCGCCGTCTTCATCCAGGAACTGGCTGGCGGTCCAGGTGGCCACCGCGTTGTCGTAGGACGCGGTGTGGGCGAACGCCTTGGCAGCCAGCCGCCGTCGTGTCTTCAAATCGAAGCCGCCCTCGGCCGCGGCGGTGACCACCTGGCCGTAGAAGGACGGGTCCACCACAATGGCGACGGCGGCGTGGTTCTTCGCGGCGGAGCGCACCATTGCGGGGCCTCCGATGTCGATCTGCTCCACGACGTCATCCTGGGCCGCGCCGGACTTGACGGTCTCGACGAACGGGTAGAGGTTCACCACCACCAGGTCGAAGGGCTCGATCTCCATTTTGGTGAGCGTCTCCATGTGCGCTGGGACGCGGCGGTCTGCGAGGATGCCGCCATGGACGCGGGGGTGCAGCGTCTTGACGCGGCCGTCCAGCATCTCCGGCGAGCCGGTGACTTCCTCGACTTCCTGGACCGGAATGCCGGCGGCGGCGATCTTCTTGGCGGTGGACCCGGTGGAGACCAGTTTCACTCCCGCTGCGTGCAGGCCCTGGGCGAGCTCCTCCAGACCGGTCTTGTCGTAAACCGAGATCAGCGCCCGGCGGATGGGAACACGGTCAATGGATACGCGCTCATGCTGCGTGAAGCTCACAAATGTCTCCGTCTTATCTCGCGGAACAACGCCGCGGTTGGTGGGGATACGGCCCAGTTTATCCCGAAGCGCAGGTTGACCCGCCTGTCCGCGTGAGTGTGAACACCGGTGCGCCCGGCTAGAGTTTTCCCAGGAGGCGGCGATGAATACTTACACCACTGTGCCGAGCGGCGAACAGGTGGTCCAGGAACTGCCCTGGCGATGGAAAGTCCAGGGCAGGATCTTTTTGATCGGCGGCCTCGGCTTCATGTTCGACGCTTGGGATGTGACCCTGAACGGGATCCTGATTCCCCTGCTGTCCACGCACTGGGCGCTGACCCCGGGTGAAGTCGCGTGGGTGGGTACGTCCAACCTGATCGGCATGGCCCTGGGCGCGTTCGTGTGGGGCACTATCGCGGACACCATCGGGCGCAAGAAGGCCTTCACCGCAACACTCCTGATCTTTTCCCTGTTCACCGTGCTGGGCGCCTTCTCCCCCGACTTCATCTGGTTCTGCGTGTTCCGGTTCATGGCCGGGTTCGGGCTGGGCGGCTGCATCCCGGTGGATTATGCGCTGGTGGGCGAGTTCACGCCGCGGAAGCAGCGCGGCAAGGTCCTCACTGCGATGGACGGCTGGTGGCCCATCGGTGCAGCATTGGCCGGCTTTGTCTCCGCCGCCCTGGTGGCCCTGTTCGGAGACTGGCGGTTGACCATGCTGGTGATGGTCCTGCCAGCCCTGCTGGTGTTCTGGGTCCGGCGGAGCGTTCCGGAGTCCCCGCTGTTCCTGATCAGGAAGGGCCGGCGGGAGGAAGCCGCCAAGGTCATTGACGGGCTGGTGGCCGCCACCGGTGCGGAGCCCCGCGCCTACAGCCTCCCCGACGCCCAGGAGGTGCCCAGGTTGTCTGCCGGCAGCGCCTGGACCCAGCTCCGCTCTGTGTGGCAGTTCAACTGGAAGATCACGACGGCAGCGTGGGCCCTGTTCTTCAGCATCCTGCTGGTCTACTACCTGTCCCTTACCTGGATGCCCCGGATCCTGATTGGGGCCGGCTTTGCCGAGTACAAGGCATTCGTCACCACGGCGTCCATGGCCGCCGTCGGGCTTCTCGGCGTCATCGTGGCCGCCCTGCTGGTGGAGCGCGTGGGCCGCAAATGGATCCTGGCCATTACCGGGCCGCTCTCCGCGCTGACCCTGGTGATCGTGGCGTTCGTGGTGGACATCCCCACGGCCGCGGTGTTCTGGCTGCTTGTGTTCGGGTTTGTGGTGCAGGTGGCCATCCCGGTGCTCTACGCCTACGTGTCCGAGCTCTACCCGACGGAGCTGCGCGGCACCGGCTTCGGCTGGGCGTCCACGTTCTCGCGGCTGGGGGCCGGCTTTGGCCCGCTCATTTTCGCGAACTACTTCTGGCCGGAGCTCGGCCTGGCCACGTCCTTCGCCCTGGCCGGCGGACTGGTGCTGCTCGCCGTGCTGTGGATGGCGTTCTTCTCCCCCGAGACCAAACAGCGCCGCCTCGAGTAACCCCTCCCCCCTCCCAACTAGGTAGCGCTAAGTGTCGTTTTGAACCCTCATAACGACACTTAGCGCTACCTAGTTTTCTCTGTTGGGGTACCAGCCCCGACTCAGGAGCGCTGAACGGACCTTGGCCACCGCCGACCGGCCCTCCCTCTCCATGTGGCGCTTCGAAATCCTCACGAGCAGCCAGCCTGCCCGGAAAAAATCCTCATCGCGGGCAATATCACGGACAACCTGCGCAGCCTCCGAGTGTCCCTCGCCGTCATACTCCACTGCCACTTTCTGTTCCGGGTAGCTCAAGTCGGGCTGACGTACGACGCCGGCGCCCAGGTCCGTGCGCACGTTCAGTAGGGGTTCGGGCAGGCTCGCGTCCTCCAGTGCAAGCCGCAGCTTGGTTTCCTGCGCGGAATCCGAGCCCACCCGTGCCCGCTCCAGGGCAACCCGTGCCTTCCTGATACCGGGCGTTCCCTTATGCCGGTCAAGCATGTCATCGAGATCCTCCCGGGTTGCATAGGGCTCCGATCTGCCTTCGAAGTCGGGCCGCGGGACCCGCAGGAGGTGGTCGGCAACCACGGTCAACTCTTCGATGCTCATCTTTCGGGAACAGTCCAACCACGTCCTTACCCGGGAAGTGACCAGCAGTCCGTTATGGGTCACGATCTCATCCGCGAAGAACTGACCGCGGTGTCCCTTCACACCGGGCCGCCGCATGATGGCAACCGTGTCAGGCCGCGAGATGTGCAGCAGTGGCTCGTCACTGCCAGGGAGGAAGCCCGGAAATTCCCACAGGAGAAAGGCCGAGGCATGCGAAGCGGCGGCAAACTCGGTGACCAATGTATAGGGGCGGATGCGCGGGGCAAGGTGTGATGCGCTGCCCGCATCCGGAACCCGGACGCCCCGGCTTGGCCAGAGCAAGCCATGGTGACGCAGACGCCGCCGGCTGATTCCGGCGTCGACCGCTTCTTGAAAAGTGAAAGGGAGGGACGCCAACTGGCCGGGCAATTGAGTCGGTACCTTCATCCGCCCATGGTGGCAGGCGCGGCGGAATGCCGCAGAGGTTATCCACAGCCCGCCCCGCCCATGCCCAACTAGGTAGCGCTAAGTGTCGTTATGGGGGTTCAAAACGACACTTAGCGCTACCTAGTTGGGTGGGGGGGAGGGGTTAGGCGGGGAGGCCAGAGCGGTGGGCGGCGGCGAGGGAGGCCAGGGTGGATACCAGCAACCGCCGCTCCACCACCTTGATCCGCTCGTGAAGGGTCTCCTCGGTATCGGTGTCCTCGACCGCCACGGCTTCCTGGGCGATGATGGGGCCGGTGTCCACGCCGGCGTCCGCCCAGTGCACAGTGCAGCCGGTGACCTTCACGCCGTAGGCCATCGCATCCCGTACCCCATGGGCACCGGGAAACGCCGGCAGCAGGGCGGGGTGGGTGTTCAGGTACTTGCCGCCAAAAGCGTCGATGAATTCCGGGCTCACGATCCGCATGAAGCCCGAGGAGACCACGACATCCGGCTCGAAGGCGGCAACGGCCTCGGTCAGCGCCGCGTTCCACTGGGCCCGGTCCGGGTACGCCTTGAAGTCCACCACGAACGTGGGGATGCCTGCCGCTGCCGAGCGTTCCACCCCGTAGGTGCCCGGCCGGTCCGCACCCACGGCAGCGATGTCCACATCCAGTTCCCCTGCCTTCACGGCGTCGATGACGGCCTGGAGGTTGGAGCCGGTTCCGGAGACGAGGACCACGATGCGCATGGCTCTAGCTTATGGGCAGCCTCGCGTAGGCTGGAAAACATGAACACCACACCGGAACCGGCTGGGCAGCAGCGGACCAAACCGCCGCTCAGCGAGGCAGCCAAGGCCTCGCTCGCCAAGACCCATACCCTGTTCCGGATGT
Organism: Pseudarthrobacter phenanthrenivorans Sphe3; assembly: GCF_000189535.1. Taxonomy (NCBI): domain Bacteria; kingdom Bacillati; phylum Actinomycetota; class Actinomycetes; order Micrococcales; family Micrococcaceae; genus Pseudarthrobacter; species Pseudarthrobacter phenanthrenivorans. Next base: position 1,180,770 of record NC_015145.1, on the reverse strand, counting down.
TCGTCGTCTCGGTCCTGGGCGCCTTCTTCGTCTACCAGCTGGACGTCAACTACCTGTGGCTGACAGGCATCCTGACGGCGGCCAGCGTGGCCCTGGGCATAGTCCTCCTGGTCCGGGCCGCACGGCTGAAGGAATCCCGGCTGGTCCTCATCGGCACCATTTCCGGGCTGGTGGTTTCCGCGATCATGGTGCTGCTGATCCTGGTCACCTCCGTGTTCTTCGACGAGGTGCGCGAGTACCAGGCGTGCGTGGGGCGGGCCCTTACGGACCAGGCCCAATCGGCGTGCCGCACACAGCTTGAAGGCTCCCTGCCGCAGCAGCTCCCCTAGCAGGCGTTACCAGCAGCACGAACACCGCACGCAGGGGCTAGGACACCAGCTGGGCTTCCGCTTCCTTTTCCGCGTGTTCGCGTTCCAGCCACGGTCCGGCCGCGTAACCGATCACGACGCCGGCACCCACCTCCGCGGCCAGCCAGACTCCCGTCCAGAACGGGTCAGGCCCAATCTCCGTCAGCCGCCCGATCCCGGCCGAGCCACGGGCCAGCCAGGCCAGCGCATAGGCCAGCAGTCCGGCCGCCAGGCCGGTCAGCGCCCCCAGCACCAGTGTGGAGACGGAGGCTGTGAACCAGCGTGCGCGGATCTTGATCGAGAGCCATTCGTCAAAGTGGTTTTCACCTTCGCGCAGGAACCACCAGCCTGCCAGGACCCCGGCAAGCACGGGGACCACCAGTGCAACGAAGGCGTAATCAAGCGGACCGGAGGGAATGGCGGCCAGCACCGGAATGGAGGGCAGCGGCCCCACGGCGGTGCCGAGCGGCCCCACCTGCGAACCGACGCCCATGGAAAAACCTGCGCCGGAGGTCCACGCCAGGGCGAAGACGGCCAGGTTGGGCAGGAACCCAAGCTGCGCGATGGTGAGGGCCGCGCCTCCCACAGCACCGGCGTCGAGCGCCTCATAGACGGCGACCACCAGGTTCCAGTGGATGAAGAGGTCCACAGCCAGCAGCACCGCCGCCAGGGCCAGTGCCGACACGGCCGCCACGAACCCGGCCTTCGCGGCTGACCCAAGGTAGGAGCCGGCCCAGCGGGAGTGCTGGCTGGTACGGGAAATCCAGTCGACGGCGTCCACGCCGATAAGCCGGCTCCAGGAACCGGCCTCCCGCCGCGCACCCACCACCATGCCCAGAGCGTAGGGAATAAGCGGGATGAACATGGCATGCCAGGGGTTGATGCCCACATCCGGGGTACGGCACACAAACCCCGTGGCCGTTCCGAAGGCGGCGTAGACAACCCAGGAGCCCAGCAGCGCCTGCCACAGCTGGTCCGTATAGGAGGCCCGCGCCAGCCGGCGGCCGGCGCGCCAGGCCAGGAGGAACGGCAGCAGGGTCAGGCCCAGCGGAATGAGGGACAGCGCGCCGGAGCCGCCATGGGCTGCCGCAGTGGACCCTGTGGCGGCCAGTTGCAACGGCACACCGTGCACCAGCAGCCACGCCTGCCCCGCCAGGCGGGCCAGGACGTCGAAGGCACTGTCATGGAAGCCGGCGGTCGCCCACACGGCCACAATCGGGGCGATCACAACCAGTGCCGAAATGATGGCAGCCTGCGCTGTTTCAACGGCGCCCTGCAGCCACAAGGGCATGGGAAGGCCGCGGTCTCCGGTCTGATCAGCACGCAGTTTCATCGTGCACCATGGTGTCACGGCCATCCCCGCGGGCCCGGGACCGACAGGCTTGACTCCCCCATTCAGGGAAAGTTTGCGGGCTTTCCCACCGGCGCTTTTCCGGGGCCTCCGCCGTAAAATTTAACTGTCCACACGGTGTGGATAGGAGGGAAAGAATGACTACTGCATCCCCACATGCCCACGGCGTCCATTTTGGCCGGGCAGATGTCCAGAACGTGGGCATCGGAGTGGGAATTGTTCTAATGCTGGTGGGCCTGCTGGGCTTCATCCCGGGCGTCACCATCGAATACAGCGAACTGAGGTTCTTCGGACCGGATTCGCAAGCCATGCTCTTTGGCGTGTTCCAGGTGTCCATGCTGCTGAACATCGTGCAGGTGGCCATCGGCGCGACCGGATGGGCGATGTCGCGCAGCGAGCATGGGGCGCGTAATTTCCTGCTGGGCGCAGGTGCGCTGTATATCGTCCTCGCCATTTTCGGGCTCAGTGTCGGAGTCGATTCGGCGGCCAACTTCCTGGCCCTGAATATGCTGGACAACTGGACCCATCTTGGCCTGGGCATCGTCATGATCCTGGCCGGCTGGCTGTTCTCGAGGAATATGGCCTCCGACAGGACCTAGCCCGGAATCCGTAAACCGGGAAACAGGAGCCGCGAATGAAAGATGAACACTAAGTTCTGAAGATATTCGTCCTACTGGCTGGTGCAGCCACCGCTTGACCGGAGGCTGCACCAGCACTGTAAGGAAGTTCCGCAAGCACAACGATGCCGGGAGCCCCCACAGGGGACTCCCGGCATCGTTTATCCTGCGGCCGCATGAAGCACCGGTCCGTTCAACAGTGCTTCACGCAGCGCGTCAGCGGGCGGGCCTAGCGGCGCGCGTCGCGGTCCACGCCGTCCGCGTCGATGTGCTCCTTGCGGACTTCCTCGTTGACCGTGACGTCGTCCTGCACCACATCCTTGTCCAGCCGGACCCGTTCCACCGGAACGGCTTCCTTCTCCACCACCGGCCGCTCCTCGTGGAGGGTGACCTCGTGCTCCTCTTCGCTGATGGCCGGACCGGACATTGCGGCACCGCGGTTGGCGTCGGTGATGGGCTCGCGCTCCACCCGGACTTCCTCACGCTGCACGGGAACGGTCGTGGTGACGTTCTCGGTGGTGACGTACTTGCGGAGCCTGGCGCGGCTGGTGGCCTCGCGCTCGGTGCCGACGTGGAGCTGCTCCTCGGACCGCGTCATGGCGTCGTCGGTGTTGGGGCCGGAGGTATCGTGGCCCACGGCGCCGCGGCTGGTGTCGCGGTCGCGGTCAATTCCCGCCGTAGGAGTACCGGCGTTCAGGTCCGCGTCACCCTGGAAGTCCACATCGTTCCGGGTTTCATCGGTGCGGGCGTCAGAGTAGGTCCGGGCGCCGCGGTCGTAGTGCGTGTACAGCCGGTCCTCTTCCTCCGGGGTGAGGTGGCCGTCCACGTCCACCCGCGGGGCGTCCTTGACGTGTTCCTTGGTGTAAGGGACCACCAGGTCATCGCCCTGCGTGTGGGCGCCTTCCACCGGCACAAAAGACTGTGAGGTGCCGAACAGGCCCGTCTTGACGGTGACCCAGGTGGGCTCGCCGGTGTCGTCGTCTGCGTAAAGCTGGCCGATGGAGCCTATCTTCTCGCCGTCGGATCCCACGACGTTGCCGCCCTTGGTGAGCAGGTTTTCAATGTTTTCCCTGTTGAGCATGACGTCTCCTTGGATGTGTCGTTGCGCTGGGCTTAGCCAACTGTGCGTACCGGCCCGGGCGTTCCCCCCAGGCCCCGTCCGTCACCCCGGCTGCTTGAGGCATTGGCGTTGGCTGCCCCCATACCGTAAGCATGCTTAGCATCAAAAGGGAAGTCTACTTAGTAATTTTTTTCCAAAGACGGGGCCTTCTGTTCACCCAGCCTTCTCCTCCGGGTAACGCTTTCTCCCCCGCCATTTCAGGGCGGGCGCCCACCGTGGAGGGGTGAGGATCGCAATTGTTGCTGAATCATTCCTGCCACTGATGAACGGTGTCACGCACTCCATCCTGCGGGTGCTGGACCACCTCCAGGACCGGGGCGACGACGTCCTGGTCATTGCGCCCTCGACGCAGGACGGCGACGGGGGCGCCACCGTCAAGGGCGCCGAAGTGCACCGGTTGCCGGCAGTTCCGCTGGCCGGGTATGCCAACGTGCGGGTGGCGATGGGCGGTGTGTACCGGGTCAAGAGAATCCTTGCCGATTACGCGCCGGATGTAGTCCATCTTGCTTCGCCGTTCGTGCTGGGCTGGCGGGCGGCCCAGGCGGCGCACCAGCTGGGCATCCCCACCGTGGCCATCTACCAGACCGAAGTGCCCGGCTACGCGGCCCGCTACGGTGTCCCGTTCCTGGAAAACTGGGCCTGGAACCGGGTGGAGAACATCCATCTCCTCGCCTCGCGCACCCTTGCGCCCTCCACGTTCGCGCTGAACCAGTTGCGCGGCCGCGGCATTCCCCGGGTGCAGATGTGGCGGCGCGGCGTGGACACGGCCCGCTTTTCGCCGGAGAGGCGCGACGACGGGTGGCGGGCTGCCGTTGCCCCCGGCGGTCGGCGCATCATCGGCTACGTGGGCCGGCTGGCGATGGAGAAGCAGGTGGAGGACCTGGCCGCCCTGGCCGCGGTGCCCAACAGCAGGCTGGTGATCATCGGCGACGGACCGCAGCGGGCAGCCCTGGAGGAGGCCCTGCCGGATGCCGTGTTCACCGGGTTCCTGGGCGGTGAGGAGCTGGCACGCGCGGTGGCGTCCTTCGACCTCTTTGTCCATCCCGGAGAGTTCGAAACCTTCTGCCAGACCATCCAGGAGGCCATGGCCTCGGGGGTCCCGGTGGTGGCAACAGGCCGCGGCGGGCCGCTGGACCTGGTGGAGAACTCCAGGACGGGCTGGCTTTACGAGCCCGGGGACCTGTCCGCCATGCGCGCCCACGTGCTGGACCTCATGGGCGACGACGCCAAGCGCCGGGCGTTTGCCGCCGCGGCCCACGCTTCCGTACAGGACAGGACATGGCCGGCGCTGTGCCGGGAACTTGTGCAGCACTACCACGACGTCATTGCCGGCACGCCGGCGTCCATGGGCTCAAGCAACACCGAAGGAGCAGCACTGTGAGAATCTCCGTAATCGGCTGCGGCTACCTGGGCGCGGTGCACGCGGCCACCCTCGCTTCCATGGGCCACACCGTGGTGGGCATCGACGTCGACCCAGGCAAAGTGGCACAGCTTGCCTGCGGCACGGCCCCGTTCCACGAGCCCGGGCTGGACGAGCTCCTGAGGGACGGGCACAGGACGGGCAGGCTCACGTTCTCCACTGATGCCGCTGAGGCGAAGGGCGCGCAGGTGCACTTCCTCTGTGTGGGCACCCCGCAGGAGAAAACGTCCGACGCCGCCGACCTTACCTTCCTGGTCTCCGCCCTGGAAACCTTGCTGCCGCACCTGGCCGCGGGCGCCGTCGTCGTGGGCAAATCCACTGTCCCCGTGGGCACGGTGCAGATGCTCCACCACCTGCTGGCCGGCAGGCCGGATGTCCTGCTGGGGTGGAATCCGGAGTTCCTCCGGCAGGGGACGGCGGTGAAGGACTCGCTGGTGCCGGACCGCCTGGTGTACGGCGTGGAGGGCGGGCGGCCGGCGGCATTCAACCGGCGCACCGGTGCGCCGCTCGGAGTGACGGCAGCACTGGATGCCGTTTACGAGCCGCTGCTCCGGGGCGGGATCCCCCGCCTGGTCTGCAGCTTCTCCACGGCGGAACTGATCAAGTCGGCGGCCAACGCGTACCTGGCCACCAAAATCAGCTTCATCAACGCCATGGCTGAACTGTGCGACGCCTCGGGCGCGGACGTGTCCGAGCTGGGCGAGGCAATGGGCATGGACCCGCGCATCGGCGGACGGTACCTGCATGCCGGACTGGGCTTCGGCGGCGGCTGCCTGCCCAAGGACATCCGCAGTTTCCGGGCCCAGGCCCGTGACCTGGGCGTTGCGGCGGTGGACGACTGGATGCACCTGGTGGATTCTGTGAACCTGCGCCAACGTGAGCGGACCGTCAGCCTGGCCGCCGAACTCTGCGGCGGCAGCGTTGCGGGCCGCGCGGTCACAGTGCTGGGCGCGTCCTTCAAACCCGACACCGATGACATCCGCGACTCACCCGCCCTGGACGTGGCCGACCGGCTCGCCGCGGCCGGGGCCCACGTCACGGTCACGGATCCCAAAGCAGTCAACAATGCCTGGCGGCGCTACCCCCGCCTGCGCTTCGAGTCCTGCACGGAACGGGCCCTGGAAGGGGCCGAACTGGTCCTGCTGCTCACTGAGTGGGATGAATACCGCCGCCTCTCCCCCGCAACGGCAGGCGATGCAGTACGACGGCGGATGGTGCTGGACGCGCGAAACGTGCTGGACGCGGCGGACTGGCAAAGCCACGGCTGGGTGGTGCGCGGGCTGGGGGTCTGGGGCTCCGACGTGCGGGCGGCCCAGGGCGCCCTCCCCCTGGCCTAGCTGTCTGCTAGCCCAGGAGTCCCAGCTCAGCGAAAGCGCGTGCCACACCATTGCCGGCGGGCCCCGGAGTGGTCCGGTCCGCAACGGCCAGCACGGCGGGATGCCCGCCCTCCACGGCGATCCCCACGCCGGCGTATTCCAGCATTTCGATGTCGTTGGCGCTGTCACCGATGGCCACAATGTCCGCCCGGTCCAGCCCAAGGTGTTCCTGGACCGCCTGGATGCCCACCGCCTTGTGGGTGCCGGCCATGAAGATTTCGCCGGCGCGGTCGCCGAGCGCGGAGAGGGAACTGGGGATCAGCCCGACCTCCGGCCCCAGGCCGTCCACCAGCTTCCCCAGCGGGACCGGCGAATCGAAGCAGGAGATTTTTGCGTAGGACGTGCCGCGGAGGTCGTCGCTGTACTGCATGGGGCCAAGAATGTCCTCGAGCGGATCCACGTCGGTGCTGAGGACGCCGTCGTGCTGCGGGCGCCCTGCGAAGATGGGGCCCAGTACTTCCCTCAGCCGCTGGTCCACCCCGGTCCTGCCGTGGAGCGCCTCCGGGGCTTCCAGGATGTAGGCGGCGCCATGGGCGTCGAGGGTCTCCACGATCCGGGCGGCGAGGTCCTGGCGGAAGCGCGTGTCCTTGAGGACCTTGCCGTTGAGTTCCACCCGGGCGCCGGCACCGGTAATGGTGCCGTCGAAACCGGCGTCCAGGATGTGGCCCGGAACCATGGACAGCGGCCGGCCCGTGCACACAAAAACAAGGTGCCCCAGCCTGCGGGCGGTCCGGACCGCCTCCACGTGGGCCTCCGGGGCAAGCCCGTGGTCAGCGTAGGTGCCGTCGATATCGAGGAAGATGGCACGCGGCCGGACGGTCTGCTGGCTGGACATGCCGGAGCTCCTTGGGTTGTGGCGGAGACCAATCCTATCGAAAGCGGGAAAACTGACAGTCATCCCGTGATATTCAAACTCTTGCAGAGCAGTAAGCACGCTGATTGAATTATGGAACCGGAAATGGGGGCCCGGCACAACTTACTGATTAAGGAGTGACAACATGGGTATTCTCGGATTTCTCATTTTGGGCCTGATCGCCGGAGCCATCGCCAAGGCCATCCTGCCGGGCCGCCAGGGCGGAGGCTGGGTGGTCACCCTGGTCCTCGGCGTTGTCGGCGCCATTTTGGGTGGCTGGATCGGCTCCTTGGTGTTCGGCGGCGGGCTGGCGGAATTCTTTGATATCCGCACCTGGCTGCTGGCAATTCTCGGTTCAGTAATCGTGCTGCTGGTTTACGGCGCGATCACCAACCGCAGCCATCGCCGGGTATAGCGGCACCACAAATCCGCACTAGACCAAAGCGCCGTCCTCCCAGCGGGGGGCGGTGCTTTTGCGTTCCCATGCACACTCCTTCCAGCGCGGCAGCAAAAAGAGTATGGCCCGGGCATTGGAAAGCGGTTCCTGGCCGCCCACATTTCCGCGTTTGCGCTTTATGATGTGCGAGGGGGGTGGTGCAATGACTGATTCCTGGAGCCACAACAAAAGTCCGGCAGCACAAATTTTCGGCACATTACTGGACGCCAGTCCGGATGCCCTCCTGGCCATTGCGGCTGACGGCAGCATTACCGCGGCCAACGCTGCGGCCGCAAACCTGTTCGGCTACAGCACCGGGGACCTGGCCGGGCGGGACCACAGGACGCTCCTTGCCGAGGGCTTCCGGGGCGAGGTGGACCAGCTTGCCGCCCGGCTCCTTGCCCGGCCGCAGGAGCAGCTTCCGCCACGCGAAATCTACGGGCTGCACAGCGACGGCACGGAGTTCCCCGCCGAAGCGGCCGGGTCCCTGATCCGCCCCGGGGCAGAGCCTGGAACGCCAGGGACCCAGCCGGAATACGACGACGGCGTCCCCACCCCGCCGCAGCTGCTCCTCTCGGTCCGGGGTACTGCACACCGCCAGGCCGCCGACGCGGACCTTCGCGAGGCGATGTCGCTGCTCAGTGCCACGCTGGAGTCCACTGCCGACGGCATCCTGGTGATGAGTTCCGAGGGCAGGGTGGCAGGATTCAACGACCAGTTCCTCACAATGTGGAGTATCCCGCCGGAGCTGATGGAAGGCGACAGCGAGGAGCCCATCCTGCGGCTCGTCATCAGCCAGATGGCCGAACCCATCGGCTTCGTGGAGCGCATCAACCAGCTTGAGGAGGACCCCGCAGCAGAAAGCCACGACGTCCTGGACCTCACGGATGGCCGGACCTTCGAACGGTACTCACGGCCCCAGCGGGTGGGCCAGAAAATCGTTGGCAGGGTCTGGAGCTTCCGGGATGTGACGCCCCGGCGGAAAGCACAGGAGCAGGCCCACCAGGCCATGCTCGACCTCGCGGCCCAGGCCGAGAAACTCCGCGCCATGGCGTTCCAGGACCCGCTCACCGGACTGGCCAACAGGGCGGTATTCAACGACGCACTCGCTGCTGCACTGCGTGAACCACGGCTCAAAACCGTGGACGTCCTGCTTTTGGACCTGGACGACTTCAAGGAAGTCAACGACATCCTTGGCCACCAGGCCGGCGACGACATGCTGGTCGAGGTGGCGCGCCGGCTGCGCGGCTGCGCCCCCACTGCCGACGTGGTGGCCCGGCTGGGCGGGGACGAATTCGTGGTGCTCCTGACTGCCTGCCCGGACCCCGGCGCGATCGCCGCGTGCATCGTCCGCTGCCTCCACGTCCCAGTCACCATCCAGGGGACGGTACTCCGTCCCAGCCTGAGCCTGGGGCTCGCGTCACTTGGGCCTGACAACGTGGGCGCCTCGGAGCTCCTGCGCCAAGCGGACATCGCGATGTACGCGGCAAAGGCCGCCGGCAAGAACCGGTTCCTGCCGTTCCATCCGGACATGATGACAGCCCTCGTGCAGCGGACCAACATGGAAAGCGGGCTGCAGCTGGCTGTGGCACGGAACGAGATCACAGTTGATTTCCAGCCCATCGTGTCCCACCGAATGGGACAGGTGGTCACCTTTGAGGCGCTCGCCCGGTGGGACAGGGACGCCGGACGCGTCCCGCCGTCGGTATTCATCCCCCTGGCCGAACGCACGGGGCTGATCAACGAGATCGGCACGGAGGTGATGGCGCTCGGCATGGTGCAGCTGGCGCCCTGGCTGAGCGAGGACCCGTCCCGGTCGCTCGCCGTGAACGTCTCCGGCAGGCAGCTGCAGGACCCGCACTTCGCCGATACCGTGCTGGGGCTGGCGGAGGCCAGCGGCGTGGCCGCGTACCAGCTGGTCCTGGAGGTCACGGAAAGCGTCTTCTTCGACGCCGACTGCGGCCTGATCAGGCAGCTCAGCGCCCTGCGGGACATGGGTGCACGGGTTGCCCTTGACGATTTCGGCACGGGCTATTCCTCGCTGGGAAGGCTGCAGGACCTGCCGGTGGATACGGTGAAGATCGACAAGACTTTCGTGTCCATGGTGCGGACCGGCAACGAGCGGCTGCCCATCCTCAGCTCCATGATCAACATGGCCCACAGCCTTGGCCTGACGGTAACGGCCGAGGGCGTCGAGACCGCCGAGCAGGCAGACTACCTGACGGCGCTGGAATGCGACACGCTGCAGGGCTACCTGTTCTCGCTACCCCAGCCCGGCCGGCGGCTGGACCGCGCGCTGCAGCACGCGGAGATGGCGCTCGATGCGCTGAAAGGGCGGTAGAGCGCCCGACGGCGGTACGGCTAGGCAGCCTGTTTGCGTCCGGGCTGCTTGTGGTTCTTCTTGGGCTGGGGCGCCTGCGGCGCTTGGGCGGCGGGAGGCAGCGCGGCGGAAGGCTCGCTGTAGGCTTCCCCGCCTGCCGGCTCGCTATTGGCCTCGGCAGGCGCTGCTTCGGCGGCACGGTTGCGGCGCCAGCGGCGGACCAGGTCCACGGCGGCCGCGATGCCCGCCAGCGGGGTGAGCACTGCCGCCATGTAGACGAACAGCATCCACGTGAGGGTGGTCAGCGGCGGCTGGTTGTTGTGCAGGAGGGACAGTCCGCCCAGCAGTCCCACGGCCCAGAACAGCAGCACGGCACCGAGGACGGCGCCGGCCGGGAAATACTGGTTGCTCACGATTTTTTTCAGGATTTCCATGCACTTCCTCCTGCCTGGCCGGGGGCGCGGTAACAGCCGCTCACCACAAGTATGGGGCTCCCTTCGGGCGAAACCGCGCAAGACGTTGCGGCGAGTGATGAACATAACTGACGCGGGCGCCGTCGTGCGTTTAACTGCCCACCTTCCGCTCGGCAGGAAGCGGCACTAGCCTGATGCGTGTCCGCTCGAAAGTCCTCCAGGAGGTCCCCATGCGCAAAGTCACTGCAGGCCTGTTCCACTCGGTGGACGGGGTGGTATCCGATCCCTACAAATTCCAGTTCGACAGCTTCGACGACGAACTTGGCGAGGGCCTGACCAGGATGATGGAAACCGTGGACACGGTGGTGCTGGGCCGGGTCAGCTATCAGGAATGGTCTGCTTACTGGCCCAACGCGTCGGTGGATGAGGACTTTGCCGCCTTCATCAACCCGGTGGAGAAGTTCGTGGCGTCCCGGACCCTGGCGGAGCCGCTGGAATGGCAGAACTCGCAGCTGATGGACGCACCCCTGGAGGAGTTCGTGGCCAGACTTAAGGAGCGCGACGGCGGCGAGATCGCGGTGTGCGGCAGCATCTCCGTGACCCGGCAGCTGCTGTTCGCCGGGCTGCTCGATTCGCTGACCCTGATGACCCACCCGGTGATTGCCGGAACCGGCCGCCGGCTCTTCGAGGACGGCGACCCCACCACCCGGCTGGTCCTGCAGGACCAGTCCCGCACCAGCAAAGGAAACGTGATCAGCACCTACGGACGGCTTGAGGGGTAGGCGCACCTTGCACGCCGGAGAGCCCGAGGACTAGGGAGAGCCTGCCGCCTTAGGAAAGAACGTCGACGACGGCGGCGATGTCCCGCGGCGTGGTGCGGCAGCAGCCCCCAATGATCCGGGCGCCCAGGTCCCGCCACGTTACAGCTCCATCCGCGGGGGTGGCAGGAGTCCCGTCCCGGCCGCGTCCCGATGCGGCCGCCTGCCCCCACGTCTTGGTGGCCGGATCGTAAGTTTCGCCGGAGTTCGGGTAGGCCACGAGGGGTTTGTCCGTTTCCCGGTGCAGGGCGGCGAGCGCGGGAGTGACCAGGTGCAGCGGCACGCAGTTCACGCCGATCGCTGCCACCAGGGGTTCCGCGCCGAGGACTGCTGCCACCGTGGTCAGCGGCGTGCCGTCGCTGATGTGCCCGCCGTCCCGCAGTGAGAAGGAGAACCATGATTCGACGTCGAACTCTTTTGTGAGTGCCAGCAGCGCCTGGGCCTCGGGAAAGGATGGCAGCGTTTCGCAGGCGAGGAAATCTGCGCCTGCTTCTACCAGCGCCGTGATGCGGGGACGGTGGAAGTCCTGGAACTCAGTGGTGCTCAGGACGTAGTCCCCGCTGTACTCGGAGCCGTCCGCCAGGTACGCCCCATACGGCCCCACGGACCCTGCCACCAGCAGTGGACCCGCTCCGGGGTTGGCAGCCAGGTGTTCGCGCCGTGCCTCGTCCGCCAGCCGGACAGACAACGCCACCAGTTCCAACGCCTCCTGCTCACTTATCCCCCTCGGCGCGAACCCCTGCGGTGTGGCTTGGTAACTCGCCGTCGTCGCAATCCTGGCACCCGCCCGGAAGTAATCGCGGTGCACTTCCTTGATCAGGTGTGGCTGTTCCAGCAGCACCTTGGCCGACCACAGGGGATCGTCCAGGTTGCAGCCCCGCGCCTCAAGCTCTGTGGCCAGGGCGCCATCAGCGGGAAGGATGCCGACGGATTCCAGCAGGGACGGGAGTGGCGCGGAAGAAGACATGGTAATCACAATACGCATTTTCTTATGCTTGTAATGATTATTTCTTTCTGTCACGATGGCAGGCAACCGCCAGCCGGGCGGGAGGAAAGAGGACAGGTTCTTGGACGTTCAACTGCACCCGGTACGCAAGCTGCGCGTTCACTGGCCCATCAGCGGCAGCACCTTTGCGCAGCTGGCCACGGGAAAAGCAACTGCCTTCCGGGATGACCCGGGCATTGCCCGGCTGCTCCAGGCCCTGGCACAGTTCCGGGAACTGGGCGACTTTGGCAACTACAAGCACGTGTTCGAATCCGGACTCGGCTTTGAAGGCTTCACTACCGCCGAGGGCGCCAACCCCACACTTGGAAGCGTGGGAGAGCAGACCCTCTCGCCGACCTTCGTTTTCACCACCTACTTCGACGCCTCGCTGGAAGACGCCGCCGTGGAGCGCTTCATGCGCCAGATCGTGGAAATCCATCCATGGGAAGTTCCGGTCATTGAAGTGACCGGCCCCATCAGCGTCTCCAGCACGGCACTTGCACCCCAAGGAGTTGCTGCATCATGACGGACACCAATGTCACTACTTCCCTTTGGCAAGCCCTTCAGTCCGTGCTTGCCGGGAGGAAGTTCGTTGACCTGACGCACGCCTTCCACCCGGGCCAGCCGCACTTCGCCGCCTTCCCGGATGAGGAACGCGAAGCACTCTTCGACCTGGAGAAGGGCGACGGGTTCACCGCACACCGGTATTCAATCGTGGGCCAGTGGGGCACCCATGTGGACCCGCCCTCCCACTTCATCCGGAGCGGCAGGACGCTGGACCAACTCCCGGTGGAGGAGATGATCCTTCCCCTCGTGGTCCTGGACATCACCTCCCGGGTGCCCGGCAACCCGGACGCGACCCCTACCCTGCAGGACGTGCACGGCTGGGAAAGCCGGAACGGCACCATCCCGGCCGGCGCCTTCGTGGCCCTGCGCACGGGCTGGAGCAGCCGCTGGCCCGATCCGGATGCCATGGCAAACCGGGACAGCGAGGGCATGAGCCACACGCCCGGCTGGTCCCGGGAAGTGCTCTCTTTCCTGATCGGGCAGCGGGCCGCGGCCGCCGTCGGCCACGAGCAGACGGACACAGATCCCGGTCTCGCCACCTCCCGCCAGGACTTCAGCCTGGAAACCTATGTCCTGGAACAGGACCGCTGGCAGATTGAACTGCTGGCCAACCTGGACGGACTGCCGGAAGCAGGTGCCGCCGTCGTGGCAACCTGGGCCAAGCCGCTGGGCGGCAGCGGTTTCCCGGCGCGGGTTTTTGCCATCTGCTGAACCCGGCTGCCGGGGAAAGCCCTCCACTAGACTCGACTCCATGCCTAAAACCTCCAGCATGGGCCGCGGAATCGCGGCAGTCTTTGCTGTTGGCGCCCGCCACGCGGGGGGTCATCCCGGCGGAACGGTGGCCGATATCGCTGCGGACCTGGGCAAGGACCGCAGCCAGGTGTCACGCAACCTGCGCAGCGGCGAGCAGGAGGGCTTCCTTGCCCGGACCAGCCAGCGCACCTACACGCTGGACTGGTCCATCCTTACGGACGCCCAGCTGCTCACGGAACGCCGTCTACAGTCCGACGGCGGCACCGCCTTGGACGCGCTGGCCCGCGAAACCGATGAGGCCTGTTTCCTCGGGGTCCTCCATGGCGACAGCACGGTCACCATCGGCGAAAGCGTCCCGGCCAGCAGCAACCTGGTGGGCTCCTGGCTGGGCCGGCCCTATCCCGCCTACTGCAGCGACGCCGGGCAGGCAGTGCTGTGGGAGGCGTCGGAGGCAGAGGTCAGGACCGTGTTCGCCGTGGTGGACTTCGTGCGCCACGGACCCAACACACCTGCGGACGTCAACGACTTCCTGGCGCGCCGCGAAGCCGCCCGGGCCCGGGGTTACACCATCGTGGATGAGGAGGCCGAACCCGGCCTCTTCTCGCTGGCCGTCCCCATCCGCGATTTCAAGGGCGATGTGGTGGCCGCGCTGCAGATCGTGGGCATCAAGGACCGGCTGGAACCGCGGCGGGAAGAGTGCGCAGCCGCGCTGGTGGCGCAGGGCAGATGGCTTGAGCAGAGGCTCGGCCACCAGCCGCAGGGTTAAGCCCGGTAAGCTCCGAGCCGTTCCGCGGCCTCTCTAAGCACAGCCGCGAAAGAGCCCGCATCGGGTTGGATCTCAGCCCGGCTTCCCAGCACGCTGAGCGAGGCAAGGATGCCGCCGCCGGCATCGCGCACGGGCACCGCGAGTTCCACCACGTCGTGCTCGAATTCCTCGACGGCGGCGACGTATCCCGTGGCAGTGTCACGGGCCATCAGGTCCCACACTTCTTTGGTGGAGTGGGCAGCACCGGGCCCTCCGATGCCGATGTAGTTCACATCGGCCAGCAGGGTATCGAGGGCGGACCGGTCGTGGTCCCACAGCAGGGCCCGGCCGGCGCCCGTGCACCACACCGGCGTCACCATGCCCGGCTTCACGAAGCTTCCGGCAACGGCGTCGTTGCTGGAGCTTCGGACCAGGATGACCCTGTAGCCGTCCCGGACGGAGAGCCGTGCGCGCAGCCCCAGGGAGGCCACCAGCGCCTCCAGCTCAGTCTTGGCCTCCCGGACCCAGCCGGTATTCAGCGAGGCCGCGAGGCTGAAAAACCGCTGGCCGATCCGGAACGGGCCCCGGTCCACGCGCTCCAGCAGCCCGAGATCGCACAGTTCCTGCGTGAGCCGGGAAACACGGCTTTGGTCCATGTCCAGCTCGGCGGCCAGCTGCGAAACACCCAGCAGCTGGCGGCCCCGCTTCTCCCGGTCGGCCACCAGCCGCACAATGCGCAGCCCCTGCGCCATCGACGACGCCTCACCGGACGAATCCACGCTCATCTGCCCCTCCCGGCCGGAAACCTCGCCCCATTCTTCCACGGCCTCCCGCCCAGCAGAGGTGCGGCAGGAACCGGCGGAAAGAACGACGGCGACCGTCCGGAAAGGCACCCAACGCACCTGCCGGGCTGCCGCCGTCGTCCGCTTCCGTTTACTTGGCGGACAGCTACTTGGCGGCCAGTTCCTTGGCAGGCAGTGCCTTGCGCCCGTGCCGGAAGTGGAACCAGATGTAGCAGGCAGCCACGAAGGGGATGCCGAAGTAGAGCGCGGCGGCCTGGGTGGGGTCCAGGGCGATGCCGATCAGGGAGACCACGCAGAGCGTGAACGCCAGGATGGGCACCAGCGGGAACAGCGGGGCCTTGTAGGCCAGGGTGCTGATGTCCCCGCCGTTGCGGATGAAGGCGCGGCGGTGGAAGAAGTGCGAGGCGGTGATGGACATCCACACCCCCACCACGGCGAAACCGGCGACGGATACCAGGACAAGGTAGACCGTTTCCGGGGCAACCACGCTGCTGATCAGGGACGCGACGCCGCCCGCCATGCTGACGGAGAGAGCAATCAGCGGGATGCCGCGGCGGGTCAGCTTCTTGAAGGCGCGGGGTGCGTGGCCTTCGTCCGCAAGGGAGTAGAGCATGCGGGCGCAGGAGAAGAGGCCGCTGTTGCCGGCGGACAGGAGGGCGGTGATGATGACGAAGTTCATGATGTCGGCGGCGAAAGGCAGGCCGATGGCGGAGAAAACCGTCACGAATGGGCTCTCGTCCAGGCCCACCTCGGTGTACGGGATGGTGGCGGCAATGACGGCGATTGCTCCGACGAAGAAGATGAGCAGCCGGATCACGGTGGTGCGCAGGGCCTTGGGGATGCTGGTGGCGGGGTCCTTGGTTTCGCCCGCTGCCACGCCAATCAGTTCCGAGCCGGAGAAGGCGTAGAAGACGGCGAGGACGGTGACCAGGACGCCGGTGAAGCCGTTGGGAAAAAGGCCCGCCTCGGTGGCGAAGTTCTCGAACAGGAACGGGTGCTCGCCCCCGCCGCTGAGCGGGCGGAAGCCGAAGAGGGCCGCGCCGCCCAGGACGATGAGGCCGATGATTGCGGCCACCTTCACGATGGCGAACCAGAACTCGGACTCGCCGAAGAACTTGGAGGAGACGGCGTTGAAGCCGAAGAGGATGGCAGCGAAGACGAGGCACCAGACCCAGACGTCTACATCCGGGAACCAGCGCTGCATGAGCAAACCGGAGGCTGTGAATTCCGAGCCGATGGCCACGGCCCAGCACAGCCAGTACAGCCAGGCGGTAGCGAAGCCGGTGGCCGGGCCTATGGACCGGGCGGCGTAGATGTGGAACGCGCCGGACACCGGGTAGGCGATGGCCAGCTCACCCAGGCAGGCCATGACCAGATAGACCACGAAGGCGCCTACCAGGTAGGCGATCACGGCGCCGAGCGGGCCGGCCTGGGAGATGGTGTAGCCGGAGCTGAGGAACAGGCCGGAGCCGATGACGCCGCCCATGGCGATCATCACCAGATGGCGCGGGCCCATCGCCCGGCGCAGGCCGGACTCTGCTTGTTGGGCTGCCGCGCCGGTTGGCTGCTCATCCAGCGTGAGCGGTGCTGAGGGTTCCACGGGCGTCTCCAATGTGGGGTCGATCGGTGCGATGGGGGCGCGCGCAGTCCCCCCTGGTTCCCGCTGCCGGGAAGCGAAGAAATGCACGTCGACAGTGCTGAAAGTAGCACGTGAACCGAATTTGCGGTCATCAAAGACATAACTGCATGCTTATATTGCATGCTGTTACGGCTTCAATCGACCCCACTGGTTCGCGGAGGTCAGGACCAGGGCGCCGGATCCAGACGCTCGACCGTAAGGGCAAGGAAGTAGGGGGCATGTTCTCGGGTAGCGGCACAGTCACTGACGTGTGCGCCGAGCTGGCGAACTGACTGCTAGCCCAGGTTCCGTTCCAACATCTCCCCGATAATCCGGGCGCCTTCAGGGAAGGCGCCCGGATTCATCCCTGAGTAGTTGAGCCGGATGAAGGGGCCGGCAGGTTCGGCCGGGAACCACTCGTTGCCACCGGCAATAATCACCCCTGCAGCCTCACAGTCCCTGACCAGCCGCTCCAGGTCGGTTCCATCCGGCAGCCGGACCCACACGTGCAGGCCGCCCTTGGGCACCTGCTCGATGTGCGCCTGGGGAGCGTGTGCACGCAAGCTGGTGACCAGCAGGTCGCGGCGGGATTCGAGCTGGTGGCGGAGGCTGCGGAGGTGGGTTTGCCACCCCGGCTGCGTGACGACGTCGAGCGCGGCGGCCTGCAGCAGCCCGCTGACGTACATCGACTCGGCGGCGCGGTCCGCAAGGATGCGCTCCCTCGCGGGACCGCGGGCAATGACGGCAGCCACCCGGATGGACGTTGAGACACTCTTGGTCAGCGAGCGCAGGTAGACGACGTGCCCGGAATCGTCGCGTGATGCAACCGGCACCGGGTTGGATGTGATGCCAAAGTCGTGCGCCCAATCGTCCTCCACCAGGAAGGCGCCCTGGGCACGCACCACGTCCAGCACCTGGTCCCGCCGTCCGGCCGACCACTGCGCACCGGTGGGGTTTGCGTAATTGGGCTGGGCATAGAACACCCTGGCCCCGGACTCCTCAAAGGCGCGGGTCAGGACAGCCGGGTCCGGACCGTCGGGACCAACGGGGACGGGGACCACGCGGACCCCCGCCTGCGCCGCGGCCAGGATGGCTCCCCAGTACGTGGGCGATTCCAGCAGCAGCGGCTGGCCCCTGCCCACCAGTGCGCTGAAGATTGAGCTCAGTCCACTTTGGCTTCCGGGAAGGACGACGACGTCGCTCGGGTTGGGCGGCGCGGTTCCGGCCGGCGTGGAGGCAGCAAGTTCATGGGCGAACCATGACTGCAGTTCCGGCAGTCCGGCCGCAGGCGGACGGGACAGCGCCGCGTCGCCCCTGGCGGCCCGGGTGAGCGCCGCGCGGACCAGCCGCTCGGGCAGGAGTTCGCGTGCCGGATAGCCGGAGTGGAAGGAAATGGCATCCAGGGGCACATCGCGCATGGTGGATGATGCCGGAGGCAGCGCTGCCAGCGGCGACTTCAGGGCCGCTGTCTGCCAGCCGTAGTCGGAAGGCTTGGCGGTCCTGGCGGCCCGGATGAACGTTCCCACGCCGGGCCGGCTCTCGATCAGCCCTTCTGCTGTGAGCGTCTGGAGGGCTTTCTGCACGGTCACGGGGCTGGCCTGGTAGTCGGCCACGAGCGAACGGGTGGACGGCAGCTTGGCTCCAGGCGCGGCCGCGGCCATCCACGTTTTCAAGTGCGCCACGATCCGGGAGCTGCTATCGTTGTTCATGAAAGACAATAGTAGCGCTACTGTCCCGGCGCGCACAGTGATACTGCCGCAGGCCTCCGGAATCTGGCTCGGGCTGGTGGGAGTCGCAGCATTCTCCTTCACGGTTCCCTTTACGAAAGTCGCCTTGGCCGGCCTGTCGCCGCTCTTCATCGGATCCGGTCGCGCGGTGGTTGCCGCTGCGCTGGCCGGTGCTGCATTGGCGCTGACCCGGCAGCGGCTCCCCCGCGGATTGCAGTGGGGACGCCTCGCCGTAGCCGCCGCCGGCGTCGTCATTGGCTTTCCGCTGCTGACCTCCTTTGCCCTGACCGCGACCCCCGCCAGCCACGGTGCGGTAGTGATCGCCCTCCTTCCTGCTGCTACTGCAGCCGCAGCCGTCCTCCGCGGGAGAGAGCGTCCGCCCCGCGCCTTCTGGCTGGTCACGGCATTGGGGGCCCTTGCCGCACTCGCCTTCGCCGGGGTGCACTCCGGCGGATTCGGGCAGCTTCACTGGGCGGACCTGCTGTTCCTCGGCTCCGTGGCCGCGGCCGCCGTCGGCTACGCAGAGGGCGGCCTGCTGGCCCGGGAGCTGGGCGCCTGGCAGACCGTTTCCTGGGCGCTGGTGCTCGCGTCGCCGCTGATGGTGTTCCTGGCGGCGCTCTCCGTGGTTCAGGAACCGCCCTCCGCAGGGCTGGCGCAGTGGCTGGCATTCGCTTACCTGGGCGTGGTGAGCATGTTCCTGGGGTTCTTTGCCTGGTACCGGGGACTGGCCATCGGCCCCATCGCACAGGTCAGCCAGATCCAGCTCATCCAGCCGGTGCTCACCATCGGGTGGGCGGCCCTCCTGCTGGG
The DNA here is from genome assembly GCF_000189535.1 of Pseudarthrobacter phenanthrenivorans Sphe3. Lineage (NCBI taxonomy): Bacteria > Bacillati > Actinomycetota > Actinomycetes > Micrococcales > Micrococcaceae > Pseudarthrobacter > Pseudarthrobacter phenanthrenivorans. Next base: position 1,161,691 of record NC_015145.1, on the reverse strand, counting down.
CGAGGCGGTGACCCTGCCCACCGTTCTCGGCGGCCTGGCCGTCATCCTGTGCGCCGGGGCAGCCGTCCGGGTCCGGCTCAGGCCTGCAACCGTGGGGCCGGCGGCCACAGTTCTCCCCATCCAGGACCTTGAGCCGGTAAAGGACTAGTCATGTACATTCCAGCCCATTTTTCCGCCACCCCCGAGACGGTCCAGCAGCTCCTAGCCCGCCCCGGGGCCGCGAACCTGGTCACGATGACCGCAGTCGGCCTGCTGGCTACCCTGGTGCCGTTTGCCTACAATCCCGACATCGGTGATCACGGCGCGCTGCAGGGGCACCTCGCGCGGAACAACAGCCAATGGTCTGAGCCCGCCATCGGGGAGGCGCTGGCCATCATCCAGTCGGCGGACGCCTATGTGTCGCCGTCCTGGTACGCCTCGAAGGCCGAGCATGGCCGGGTTGTCCCCACCTGGAACTACACCACCGTCCACGTCTACGGGCGGCTGGTGGTGCATGACCATCCGGAATGGTTGTCGAGTCAGGTGCGGCGGCTGACCGGACTGCACGAGGCGGACTTCAGCCACCCCTGGAGCGTGGACGACGCGCCGGAACGCTTTATTGCCGGCCAGTTACGGGCCATTGTGGGCATCGAACTGGTGATCACCAGGATCGAGGCCAAGGCCAAGCTGAGCCAGAACCGCCCGGCTGCCGACATCGATGGCGTGGTGGCCGGGCTGTCCGGTGCCGGACACGCGGCGGCCGCGGCGGATGTAGAGCGCGCCCGCTGACGCGAATGCGTGACTTTTGGACTTCCCGAGAAGCCCAGGCCCCGACAATCCGCGGGCTCCGCCTGCGGCAGGCCCCAAAAGTCACGCATTTCGGTCCCATCGGACCGGCAGTGGACCTAGGCGCCCTTGACCAGTTCCTCGCTGGCTTCCCACAGGCCCTGCGCCAGCCCGGCGTCGTAGGCCTGGGGGTTGGCCTTGGCCAGGGCGCGCTTGTAGTAGTACGCGCCGGAGATCCAGTCCTTGCCGGCCGTGCCGTTGATGAGCCAGAGCATGGTGTCGGCGCCCTGGTCGGGGGTGAGCATGAAGCGGTTCAGCAGGGTCTTGTAGGCGTGCCGCCACGGCGTTGTGGACTCTGCCGCGAAGTTGGTGCGGACCACGCCGGGGTGGAAGGCCGCCGTCGTAATTCCCTCCCCGCCATAGCGGCGGTGCAGTTCGGAGGTGAAGAGGATGTTGGCGAGCTTGCCGGTGCCGTAGGCGCGGTTGGTGGAGTAGCGGTGTTCAGCCGTGAGGTCGAACAGGTCCAGTTTGCCGAAGCTGTTGGCGCCGCTGGAGGTGTTGATGACCTTGGCGTTGCTCGCGGTGAGGGTGTCCATGAGCAGCGTGGTTAGCAGGAAGGGCGCCAGGTGGTTGATCTGGAAAGTGGCCTCGTTGCCGTCCACGGTGAGGGTGCGCTTGCCCATGATGCCGCCGGCGTTGTTGGCCAGGACGTCGATCCGGGGGTAGTCGGACTTCAGTTGGGCTGCGAGGGTGCGGACCTGGTCCAATTCCGCAAAATCGCTGACGAAGTAGTCTGTGTCCAGTTCTTTGGCAATGGCACGGGTCTTCTCCGCAGACCGCCCGATGATGACCACCTGCTCCCCCGCGCGGGCCAGCGTCCGCGCTGCTGCTGCGCCGATCCCGTCGCTGGCGCCGGTGATCACAATGGTGCGAGGAGTCAAGGGGTGTCCTTTGATCGGGGGAAAGTCCGGCGCCCGGCTTGGGCGCGCTGCCTAACGGCACAACGACGGCGGGCACCAGGGTGTTCCCCGGCGCGCGTGGGAGGCATATCCTGCAGACAGTCGCGCGATCGAAGGGGAGCGACCATGGACATGCCCAAAGCCTCCGAAGGGGACAAGGAACGGTTCCGGTCCCTCGTTCCGGACGGACCGGAGGTGGTGGTCAAGCCCATGTTCGGCAACCTTGGCGCGTTCGTGAACGGCAACATGTTTGCTGGGCTCTTCGGCCCAACGATCGGCGTCAAGCTCTCGCCCGAGGATCGGGCGGAACTTGAGGGCGCTGAACGGACTCTTCCCTTCGGGCCCGCGGAACGATCCATGGGCGGCTACACCGGGCTGCCCGAGATGTGGAACGAGGAGGGCGACGGTGACGACGCCCGTGCCAAGGCCTGGATCCGCAAGGCCTTCGAGTACGTGGCGGGGCTGCCGCCGAAGGAGCCAAAACGCGCGCGTAATGCGAAGCCGTAGCCCGGCACAACAGCTCTTGTCACACAGTTAACCACCCATTCATATCCTCCTCAGCCCGTGTCCAACCTCGCTCCATATGTTGGAGCCATGGACAACATCTCACGCAGATCCCTGATTTCCGCCGGCCTCGGGGCCGGCCTTGTGGCCGCCCTGCCCAGTGCCGCCGCTGCCGCTTCAACCGCTGACGACGCCGGCCTCCGCACCGATCCCTTCATGCTCGGCATCGCGTCGGGCGAACCGTGGCCGGATGGCTTCGTGATCTGGACGCGCCTCGCGCTGGACCCCCTGGCCGGGGACGGCCTGGGCGGCATGCCGTCCCGCAACGTCGCCGTTGCCTGGGAAGTGGCCGAAGACCCGAACATGCGCTCTGTAGTAGCCCGCGGCGTCGAAACCGCCCGGATCGAAACCGCGCACTCCGTACACGTGGAACTCAAGGGCCTGAAGCCGGGCCGGGAGTACTTTTACCGGTTCCGCAGCGGCCGCCACATCAGCAAGGTGGGCCGCACGCTCACCGCGCCCGCCCCGCACGAGACGCCCGCCGCGCTGGCGATGGCCTTCGCCAGCTGCTCACAGTACGAGCACGGCTACTTCACCGCCTACACCCGCCTGGCCGAGGACCACCCGGACCTGGTGCTGCACCTGGGCGACTACCTTTACGAATACAAGAAGGACAGCTACGTGATCGGCGGCGGGAACCCGCGCGACCACCAGGGCCCGGAGACCGTCACGCTGGAGGGCTACCGGCAGCGGCACGCACAGTACAAGTCCGACGCCGACCTGCAGGCAGCGCACGCGATCGCACCTTGGCTGGTGGTCTGGGACGACCACGAGGTGGACAACAACTGGGCCGACGAGATCCCGGAAAACCGGGACGCCAACCAGCGCAACGACACCACCGAGCGGTTCCGGCAGCGCCGCGCCGCTGCGTTCCAGGCGTACTACGAGAACATGCCGCTGCGCCGGTCCTCGGTGCCGGCCGGGTTCGACATGAAGATCTACCGCACCATCCAGTGGGGCCAGTTGGCCAACTTCCATATGATGGACACCCGGCAGTACCGCGACGACCAGCTCGCCGGGGACGGCTGGAAGAAGAACGTGGCCGAGCGCCTCGCCGAAAACCGGACCATCACCGGCGCCGAGCAGGAGAAGTGGCTGCTGGACGGCTTCCGGAACTCCACGCAGCGCTGGGACATCCTGGGCCAGCAGGTGTTCTTCGCCGAGCGGGACCGCGCCCAGGCACTGGAGGTGGACGACGTCTCCATGGACGGCTGGGACGGGTACGCCTCCTCCCGCCGCCGGATCACCCAGGGCTGGCTGGACGCGAACGTGCGCAACGCCGTCGTCCTGACCGGAGATGTGCACCGCAACTGGGCGAACGACCTCAAGGTGGACTACAAGGATCCCGCCTCGCCTGTGGTGGGTTCGGAGCTGGTGTGCACGTCCATCACCTCCACCGGCAACGGCACGGGCTCCACCACCGACCCCGTCATGGCCTGGAACCCGCACCTGAAGTTCTACAACGACAACCGCGGCTACGTGAACACCAAAATCACCAGGGACGCGATGACGGCGGACTTCCGGACGCTGGACTACGTCACGACGCCGGGCTCCCCCGTGAGCACGAAGGCATCCTTCAGGATCCAGGACGGCGTTCCGGGCCTCCAGGCCTAAACCCGGACAAAGCAAGTAGCGCCAAGTGTCGTTTTGGGGTTCCAAAACGACACTTGGCGCTACTTAGTTGGGAGGGGGAAGAGAGGAAAGCTAACCCGCGAGGCCTGCCAGCAGGAAGATCACGGCGGCAATGGCGAAGCCCATCACGCCGATGAGGGTTTCCATCACGGTCCAGGTCTTCAGGGTGGTCTTGACGTCCATCCCGAAGAACCGGCCCACCAGCCAGAAGCCGGAGTCGTTGACGTGGGAGACCACTACGGAACCGGCGGCCACGGCGATCACCATGGCGGCCACCTGCATGCCGTTCAGTCCGGCCGCAGCCACACCCGGCGCGATCAGGCCGGCCGTGGTGGTCAGTGCCACGGTGGCGGAGCCCTGGGCGATGCGCAGGATGGAGGAGATCAGGAAGCCGGCAAGGATCAGCGGAATGCCCACGTTGCCCAGGACGTCAGCCAGGGCCTGGCCGATGCCGGAGGTCCGCAGGACGCCGCCGAACATGCCGCCGGCACCGGTGATCAGGATGACGGAGCAGACCGGGCCGAGGGAGGACTCGAGCAGCTTCTCCAGGGCACCGGCGTCCTTGCCGCGCTTGGCGCCCAGGACGAACAGGGCAACGAGCACGGCGATCAGCAGGGCAACCGGGGTTTCACCGAGGGTGCGCAGGACCTGGTACCACTGCTCGTCCTTGACGCCTTCGGGCAGCACGCCGGAGGACGCCAGCGTGTTCAGGCCGGTGTTCATGAAGATCAGGACCAGCGGCAGGAGCAGCAGTCCCACGATGGTGCGGAAGCGCGGCGGGTGGGATTCGGCCTCGGCGGTGGCGTGGCCCAGGAGTTCGGGCACGGGCAGGACCAGCTTCTTGCCGGTGTAGAGGCCATAGAGGTAGGCGGTGACGTACCAGGTGGGGATGGCCACGATCAGGCCGGCGATGGTCACCAGTCCCACGTTGGCGTCGAAGAACGCGGAGGCGGAGACCGGGCCCGGGTGCGGCGGCAGGAAGATGTGCATCACGGAGAACGCGCCGGCGGCCGGCAGGCCGTAGCGGAGCACTCCCCCGCCCAGGCGGTGGGCGACGGCGAAGACCACGGGCAGCATGACCACCAGGCCGGCGTCGAAGAAGATGGGGAAGCCGAAGATCAGCGAGGCGAGGCCCAGTGCGAACGGGGCTCGCTTTTCACCGAAGAGGTTGATGAGGTAGTCGGCCAGCACCTTGGCGCCGCCGCTGGTTTCCACGATGCGGCCCAGCATGGCGCCGAGGCCCACCAGGAGGGCCACCGTTCCGAGCGTGGTACCGAAGCCGTTGATCAGCACCGGGACCACCTGGTTGGCGGGGATGCCGGTGGCGAAGGCCGTGGCGAGGCTGATCAGGATCAGCGCGATCAGGGCGTGCATGCGCAGCTTGATGATCAGGAACAGCAGGCCGAGGATTGCTGCCGCGGCGATCAGCAGCAGCGGGCCTGCGCCCAGTGTTTGGGTCCATCCTTCGATGGTCATGGTTCTCCTTTGAAACAGGATTTGTTGGGGATTGTGGTGGTGGTCAGGGCGCGGAGGGCGCCTGGCCGGAAGGAAGACTAAGGGCGTGCACGACGGCGGCGACCAGTTGTTCGGGTGACTGCGAGATGTCCAGGCGGAGGCTGCCGGCGTCGAGCTCTTCCTGCGTCAGCGCCTCGAGGGTGGCCAGCTGGCTGGGCAGCAGGGTGGGCGGCATGAAGTGGCCTTCGCGCCCCTGCATGCGCTGGCTGATCAGGTCCGCGCCGCCGTCGAGGTGGAGGAAGAGGACGCGACCCTCGGCTTCGGACAGCAGCTGGCGGTAGCTTTTCTTGAGGGCGGAGCACGTGAGGACAGTGCTCTTCCCGGCCCGGGCCTGCGCCGTCATCCAGTCGCGGATTTCCCGGAGCCAGGGCCAGCGGTCCTCGTCCTGCAGCGGAATGCCCTGGGTCATCTTGGCGATGTTGGCGTCCGGGTGGAACTCGTCCGCTTCAGCGCACACCCAGCCCAGCCGGCCGGACAGGGCCGCCGCCACGGTGGATTTGCCGGACCCGGCTACGCCCATCACCACAAGATGCGTGGGGGGATACTGCATGTCATACCTCCGGAGAAGACGTCTTTGGCTTTCGAAGAAGCTCGCTGCGTGCCCGTGGAGAAGTGGGCTACGCCATAAGGTATCACCTTTTGTCGCGATTGATAACACCTTTCAGTGTCACAGGTCATACCTTTGTAGTTATTTTGGGTATTCTGGAAGGGCGCTGCGGCGCGAGAGAGGCGGACAGAATGTCGACGGCGACAGTTGATGGTGCGGATGAAGCGCACGACGGCGGGGCCTCCCCCGCGATGCATGAGCGCGTCCTGGAGGCGGTCGGCGTCGCCATTGCCTCCGGCGAACTGCCTCCCGGCAGCCGGCTGACCCTTGAGGGGATCCAGCAGGACTACGGCATTTCCCGGACCGTGGCCAGGGACACCATGAAGGTCCTCGAATCCATGAACCTGGTGTACTCGCGGCGACGCGTGGGCATTGTGGTGCAGGAACGCCGCCTCTGGAATGTCTTCGACCCCAAGCTGGTGCGCTGGCGGCTGGCCTCGGACCGGCGCGAGATCCAGTACAGCAGCCTTACGGAGCTGCGCATCGCCGTCGAACCCATTGCCGCTGCCGGTGCCGCCCGGCGGGCAAGTGCCGCCGAACGCTCGCAGCTTGTCGCGCTGGCGGCCGACCTGCGCCGGCTGGGTGAGGCCGGTGATCTGCAGGGCTTCCTGGCGGCGGACATCGCCTTTCACCAGTTGCTGCTGCGCAGCTGCGGAAATGAAATGTTCCAGGCGCTCGAAGGCATGGTGGCGGAGGTCCTGACCAGCCGCACGCGGCAGGGGCTGATGCCGTTCAAGCCAAGGAGCGAGGCCCTGCAGGCGCACGAGGATGTGGCGGCAGCCGTTGCCAGCGGTGATACGGCCGTGGCCGAGCAGGCGATGCACCACATCCTGGACGAGGTTCGGAACGCGATGGGGCTGCACTGACAGTCTGCGTTCACTCGCTGTCAGTGCGGTACGAACCTGTGCGGACAGAAAAGGGCCGCCCCGGTTTCCCGGAGCGGCCCGTTATGGGAGCAGTTGGCTGCTAGATGCAGCGGGGCTGGTAGGCAGGATCAGCCGGACCGGACGTCCGGCTTAGGGCATGCGCCACGATCTGGTGGACCACGGGATCATTGGGAGTCTGGTCGTGCTCGAAGACATCCGCGGGGCACTTGTCCTGGATGGTGATGTTGGTGACCTGCTTGGCCGGGCCTGCAAGGAACTGGCTGTTATAAGGGATCACCACTTCGTCGTGGACCGTGGAAATCACAGTGTAGGACGGTCCGGCAACAGTGTCCCCGATCGAGTTCAGTTCCTGCATGAAGGCTGATCCTGCCTGTTGGTCGGCGCAGGCGGCGCAGCCCGCGGCGGTGAAGTCAGGATCCTCCAGCGCCTCCGGCGGGGGAACGATCAGGCCTTCGGTGCCGTGGTTGGAGGGAGCGATGCCAATGAGCTGGTTGACGTTCTTGGCCCCGCCGAGGAAGCCCATATAGTAGCGGGGCATCATGCCGCCCTGGCTGTGGCCCACCAGGTTGACCTTCTTCGCGCCCGTGGCGGAACGGACGGCATCGACGAACGGGGCGAGTTCGGCTGCCGATTCGGCCACCGGGCCTGTGGCGTAGACCCCGTTCGTTTCACCGTAGTTGAGGGCGAAAACGCAGTATCCCTGGCTCTTGAGGTAGGGCGAGAGTGTGGACCAGTTCTTCACCATGCTCTCGAACGTTCCGGGGACCAGGATAACCGGATATGAGTGCTCGGCGGTGGGCTTGCAGGACCAGTCATTGGCGCCGGGCGGGGAGATTTCGACGACGTTGGCCTGGGCGGGTGCCGCGGTCAGGGACCCGGCAAGGAGGGCGGTTGCGGCCAGGGAAACGGCCTTGGTCAGCAGTGACATAGAAACCTCTTCGTTTGCGAGTCAGCGGTGGTCCGGTGGCGCCGGCATTGCGGGCCGGTCAACCGTGGGGTCCTAACCGCCGGGTCCTTCACATGCTAGGCCGGACCGGCGGGCCTGCGGGGCGGAACTGCACGAACGTGCGGGCAAAAAAGAGGCCAGCGAACGGTGGCTCCGGTGCGAGTGCAGCAGCGCCGATCCGGCGTTGTTACTGGTGAGTAGCGTTCTGGTGGCCGGAGACCCTCTGAAGTGCCGTTCACAGCCTGTGCACATCCGTTCACAAGAACCAGGGATCCCGGATCCGGACGGCGAAGTCTGTTTACTGGCACGCGCAGGTTAAGAAAAAGCAGGGCCGGTCAGGTGAACTGACCGGCCCTGCTCAAAATTCGAAACCCATAGGCCTCGGATTCCCTAATGAATTAGAGAGCCTGGATGTTGGTGGCCTGGGGACCCTTGGGGCCCTGCTCGGTGTCGAAGGAAACCTTCTGGTTCTCTTCGAGGGAGCGGAAGCCGTTGGAGTTGATCGCAGAGTAGTGTGCGAAAACGTCCTGTGAAGAGTCATCGGGGGAAATGAAGCCGAAGCCCTTTTCAGCGTTAAACCATTTGACGGTACCAGTAGCCATTATTTTTGTCCTTCGTGAAGGTGGAGGGAAAATCCCGACTTTCGGGCCCTCCGGCGTGAGATGTTCAAACCGCTACTTCAGAAGAACGCGGACTTTCGACCGCGCGTACTGCCTGAACTACCAACTGCATAAACACAACAACAGGATCAACACTACAGGAGATTCCGGGCACCAATTACCAAGGGCCGTTGCGGCAGCCCCAAGGCGGTTATAAAGCTGCCTGCCTTCATGTGGACACCTCCGCTGCCCTTAAGCTGGTGATCGCCGAAGACGAATCAGCGCAGACCGCGGACTACCTGACAACGGCGGCCTCGCAGGGGGTGCACTCGCCGCCTCCATGCTCCTCTACACTGAGCTTCATTGCGCGGGGCGGCGCAGTGGAATACCGGGCGAACTCATCAACACAGCACTCAGTGGAATCAACCTTGTGGACGTTTCACGTCCCGACCTCATGTACGCGGCAGCACTGCCCGGCAAGCTGCGGAGTGCCGACGCCATCCACTTGGCCACCGCAATCCGGCTGCAGGCGGATGTCCTGGTTGCCTACGATGCGGAACTGCTCGCAGCAGCGGTGGAGGCCGGCCTCGCCGTCCAATCACCTGCGTAAGGCACTTGCGCTTCATCCGAATGGTATTCCTGGCGGCGCCGCCGCATATTGCCGGAGGCAGGGCCATGGATTTCTACGCCATCAACAACCTGCGTGAAAAACAACGCGGGGTGATCCCTGCTCCGCGCGCAGGACTGGCCGGACCACCCATGAAGAGGCTAAGCCCGAGAGGCCCGGGACTTGCGGCCGGACCGGGTGGCCGGTGAAGATGACGTAGCGCACATTGGCGCGACCGGCTCGGGGTGGGGGTCCCCTGGGCTGGACCAGCGCCCCAGAAAGCCTTCGTTGCTCCATTTTCCTTCCGCCAACTCGGCGGCGCACCGGCCGTCCCCCCGCGATGTCACCAGGCTGGATGAAGTGCTCGACGACGACATCTGGGCCTTCAGCAATTGCCGTGTGGACGCGCCTGGGTATCCCGTGGCGGAGGTCGACTGGTTCTTCTACAACATCCGGCACGGGACGCTGATGATCAGCGAGTGGAAGGGCTTTTCCCACCGGGTGGCCGTGGCCACCGATACCGGAACACGGTGGCAGCTCGAAGGCGGGCTGTTGGTGCCAAACCCCATCGAGCAGGTCTCGCGGCAGCTCGATGCCGTGCGGGCGGTGCTGCGGACTGCGATCCTCCCGAAGCACTTCCCTGAGTTCGACCCCTTGGCGGTGCGGCTCATGCAGAGCGTCTACTCCCCGCAGGTGGACGGCGGCACGGTCATAGAGCGGATCCGGTGGGGCAAGGTTTATGGCAACCTGGCGGACCTGGCCTCCGTCATTTCACACGCCAGCAGCCCGGTCCCCCTCCTCCTGGCGCATGACGAAGCCCGGTTTGGACTCGCAAAGGCGCTGTGCGCACTGTTCCGCACCAGCATGCCTGCTGACGTGAAAGCGAAGCTGCGCGTTTCGAAGCCTCACCCCGGCGCCGCCGTCGTACTCCGGATCAGCGAAATCCACCGCCACATGGCGGCACTTCATGCCGAACTCGCCGAGCTGACAGCGGCTGCCGCGCTCGCCAGTGCAGGGCAGCCGGAACCGGTGCCGCAGTCCCTGCCCCAGCCCCAGCCCGCCAAGCAGCCCGCGCCGTCGGTAAAGACACCCAAGCCTGCCAAGGCAACTGCCGCAAAGCCCGCAGCCGCGAAACCCGCCAAACCGGCGTTGACGGACCAGCAGCGGATGCAGGCGCACCTGGCGCGCAGCTTCAAAGGCGTCAACGGGAGCGTCGACGCCGCCGCCAAAGCACTCGAACAGGCGTGGGCCGCAGTGCTCATCGACCCCCTGCTCCACGGGAAGACGGGAATCAGCGTCGGCTTGTTCGGCTCCGTGGGGACACCGCTGGTAAAGGACAAGCACGGTTCCCTGTCCAAGGTGCTCGGCATGCAGTTGCGGAAATGGTGTGTCCTGCAAGCTGAGGAGGCGGGCATGAAGCCGCGGGATGTCGCCGGCCAGCCGTCCAACATCCGCGTGCGCTGACAGGGCCCCTGCGCCGCTGATGCCCCCGTTCAACCCTTTCTTCCGGTTTGTTGGGGCCGAAATGTTTTACAGATAAACCCATCCGAAATGCGATAGCAGCCGAATAGCCGGCATAACCCTTTGAATTAGCCGGACAACGGGAAATCCATAAATTCCTATCGCATAAGGAGATCATCATGGCAACACACACCAGTGCCGGAATGGCCACCCGCACCAACATCCAGAAGGCATCGCTTGCAGTGGGCGCAGTGTTCTTGCTGGTCGGGATCCTGGGGTTCATTCCGGGTATCACCGGCAACTATGACCAGCTGCACTTCGCCGGCGCGCATTCCGAGGCACTGCTCTTGGGCCTCTTCCAGGTCTCGGCACTGCACAACGTGGTCCACCTGCTCTTCGGCGTTGCCGGGGTCGCACTGGCCCGATCGGCCGCCGGCGCCCGCTCTTTCCTCCTCTACGGGGGCGTCATTTACCTGGTCCTCTTCATTTACGGCCTGGTCATCCCCCAGGATTCGGCCGGCAACTTTGTTCCCCTGAACGGCTACGACAACATCCTGCACCTGCTGCTCGGCGTCGGAATGGTTGCCCTGGCCATCATCCTCACCAAGGGCAACACCAAGTCGCGCGCGTAGCGAACCGGTCCGGGCAGCCACGCTGACGGGCACGGAACAAGCAACGGCCCCGGGTGCAGCTGAAGCTGCGTCCGGGGCCGCTCTTGTCTCCGGAAGGTCCCCTACCGTCCCGCCGCGTAGCCCTGCGCGCCCCGCGGGTTGGCGGCCGCCCCCAGCACCCCGGTGGCCGGATCGCGCACCACTGCCGAGAGCCGCCCCAGTGTCCAGTCCCCGGCCCGGCTGACCACGTGGCCGCGCTCCTCCAGTTCGCCAATAACGTCCGCCCCCAGGCGGTCCTCCACCACGGCGCCGCCTGGCGTCCACGTGCGCGGCCAGAAGGAACCCGGGATGGAGGTGGTGTGGAACGCGGGCGCGTCGATGGCCTGCTGGGGCTCATAGCCGCCCACGATGGTGCGGAGCAGGTACAGCAGCTGCCACTGGTCCTGCTGGTCCCCTCCCGGGGATCCGACGGCGGCCACCGCCTTCCCGTCTTTCAGCACCAGGGTGGGGGTCAGGGTGGTGCGCGGCCGTTTGCCGGGAGCCAGCGTGGAGGGGGCACCCTCTTCCAGCCACGTCATCTGCAGCCTCGAGCCCAGGCAGAAGCCCAGCTCCGGGATGGTTGGAGAGGACTGCAGCCATCCCCCGGACGGGGTCGCGGACACCATGTTTCCCCACTGGTCCACCACGTCGATATGGCAGGTGTCGCCGCGGGTCTCCCCCGTGGGCCTGACCGTCGGCTCACCCACGCCGGCAAAGGCGGCACCGTTTCCAGCGGCCGACGGCGGGAGGTACTCCGTGCGCAGCGGCGGAACGAAGGGTTTGTGGCCGGGCACCGCGCCGGGACGGAACTCGTGCGAGGCCCGCTCCCCGATCAGCTGCCGGCGCTGCGCCGCGTACCCCGGGCTTAGCAGGTACTCCAGGGGCACCGCGGCGTCCCCGTAGTACGCCTCGCGGTCCGCGATGGCCAGCTTCTGCGCCTCCAGGATGGTGTGCGCGCCCAGGGCGGTGGAGGGGTCCAGGTGCTCCTCGTCGAAGCCGGCCAGGATGGCGAGCGTCTGCAGCAGCGCCGGCCCCTGCCCCCACGGCCCGGTTTTGGCGATAGTGTAGCCGCGGAACTCAAAGGTCGCGGCGGGTTCGTAGCCGGCGGAAAATCCGGCGAAGTCGGCTTCGGCGATGACGCCTGCGTGGTCGGTGCCTGAGGAGTGGCGGTGCGGGACCGCGAGGAAGGCCACCGCGGCCTTGGCCACGAAGCCCTCGCCCCACTCACGCCGCGCAGCGTCGATCCGTGCCTCCCTCGAAGCTGCCGCCGACCCGCCCGCCAGACTTCCGGCGCCGACCAGCCGCTCCAGGACGTCCGCGTAGGCGGTATTCCTGACGATGTCTCCGCCGGCAGGAACTTTCCCGTCCGGCATCCAAAGTGCAGCCGACGTTGGCCAATGCTTTGTGAAGAGCCCTGCCACCGAGGCGATGGTGCTGCCCACGCGCGCCAGGACGGGGTGCCCATGGCGGGCGTAGCCGATGGCGAAGGACAGCACGTCTGCCAGCTCCCACGTCCCGTAGTCCCGCAGGAGGAGCAGCCAGGCGTCGACGGCGGCCGGCACGGCGGCGGCGAGCGCACCGGCACCCGGCACGAGCTCCAGCCCTTCAGCCAGGTAATGTTCCCGCGTGGCCGCGGCGGGGGCCGGCCCCTGCCCCATCAGCACCACGGGCTCGGAGGGATTGGCTGCCGTGACAAACACGCCTGTCATGTCCCCGCCCGGCCCGTTCAGGTGCGGCTCCACCACGTGCAGCACGAATGCGCCGGCCACTGCGGCGTCGAAGGCGTTCCCGCCCCGCTCCAGCACCGCCTGGGCGGAGGCGGTGGCCAGCCAGTGCGTGGAAGCGGTCATGCCGAACGTGCCCTGCAGGGTGGGGCGGGTGGTGAAGCTGTCTGCCGGAGTGAAGGCCATGGACAGCAATCCTAGGGCCAGGCACCCGGGGACGGGACGGGGACACGGCAGGGCTGCCGTGCTAAGGAGGCGGTCTGCTACTTGAGGCTGAGCACCTCGTCGAGTGGCCGGCCGTTGACGAACACCCGGGCGCTGGTGGCTCCGGACGCGGTCATGGCGGTGTACTCCAGTTGGGCCTTCGCCCGAGGGATGTCACACACACCGCCCAGCATGAACTGCCCGTGGAGATGGATGGTGATGGTGCTGCCGTTCAGCTCGCCACCCATATAGGTGAGGTTGGACTGGTACAGAACATTCACCAGGCCTGACAGGCCCACGTCGCGGCTCTTGTTCGCGAGCAGTGTCTCGATGCTGGGACGGACCTGGTCCGTGAACTTCACGGGTGCCGTGGTGGTGGCCACCAGGCTGTCGCCGCACCCGATCAGCGGCCCGGAGACGCCGCCGTCGTCGATGGCCACGTAGTAGATGGTCAGCGGGGCTTCCTGCTCAGGGAGTCCGGGAGCCGGCGGCGCCGCCGTGGGTTCCGCGGGGGCGGACGACGGCGGCGGGGTCGCCGCGGGGGACGACGTGGCCGCCGGGCTGGTGGGGCTCGCAGTCGCCGTCGCCGTCGGTGTCGCCGTCGCGGTCGGTGAGCTGGTGGTGGGTGACGGGCTGGGGGCGGGGCTGGGCGGGCCGAAGCACGCCGAGAGCGTTAATAGGGCGCAGAGCCCCAGAATGCCGCCGGATGCCGAGAACCTGGGCGTGGTCATGATGCCCCCTTTGGTGCGATAGGCCCCAACTGCGGGTAACCCGCTTTCACGGTAAGCCCGCTGCCCGCACCGCAAACAGAGGCTTAAGTCCGGCATCCGGCGGGTATTCCCGCGGCGGCGCAGTTCCGGCTATCCCGGGAAACCGAAGCAGGGGAAGAACTCCTCCACCCCCGGCCGGGCAACTTCAATGCAGCGGGACTTCGTCCGGGTGAGCAGAGCTTCGCTGCTGTCGGTTCCGGATATTGCCAGGCCGTCCACTGCCACCGAGACGTTGGCCGTGGACGCACGGCTGAGGTTGTTGTCTGTGGCGTTGACGTTGCCTTCGCCCGGATAGTGAACGTGGTTGTGGACCGTGCTGTGCTCCATCGGACCCGTCCCGGTCCACGTCGCCGCGAGGCTGATGGTCACAGGGTTGCCGCTGCCGTCCGTCCCCGGCATTTCGGTGGTGATGGACGCCGTGGTCAGCCGCGGGTCGGCCAGCAGGGGTGCCAGGTTCTGGCCGTCTGCCTGGAACAGCACCACACCAGGGACGGCCGCCGCGCCGACGCCGGCCGGCTGGGCACAGATGTCCGTGATGCTCACGGATACCGCCGTGAGGCCCTGTTTGTTCACCGGTCCGGGCTGGGCCGCGTACATGGCCGCCATGGATGAGACGAACACGTCCGTCCGTTCGCAACCGGCAATGTTCACCACATGCGCGAACCCATGGGTGTTGGAGATGGTGTGGTAGATGTTGGGCGGAGCGGCTCCCGCCGGTGTTGCGGTCAGCCCCACAAAGGCCGCCGTGCACAACCCAATGAGCAAGCGTTTCATCACGACTCCTTTGTCCGCTTGTCCATTAATTACATCGCTGGGCGTCCGTCCACGCCATGGGGCTTTGGGCCCGGGGAAAGGGCCCCGGGGGCGTTCTTTCCCGCCCCGTACACCGCTGCCGGCCCGCGGTTTTTACCGGACGGCCCGGTCCGCGTTGACGCGGCCGTGCGCCCAATAGGTGCCTGTTCCCTCGATCCTGTCCGCGGTCGATTCGACCTTCCCGCGGATGACTGACGGCGCGGCGTTGGGGTTGATGCTCCAGGCAAGAGCGGCAGTGGCAGCAACGATCGGAGCAGACATTGAGGTGCCGTTGCCTACGTCGTAGCCCATGGACCGGTTGTTCTGTGTCCCCAGGACGAAGGTGTGGTTGGGGAACGTCGAGTAAACGTTGACGCCGGGGGCCGCGATGTCCACCCAGCTGGCGCCGTAGGTTGAGAAGTATGCCTTGGCATCCCGGTTGTCCGTGGCCGCCACGGCAATGACGTTCGGATAGGCACCGGGGTAGATCTTCGTCTGGTTATTGCCGTTGCCTGCTGCGGCAACAAGGACGGCGCCCTTGTTCCATGCATTGTTAACGGCGGCTTCCAGGGTGCGCGAGGGCCGCACGGCAAGGCTCGTATTGATGACCTTCGCTCCGCTGTTCGTGGCCCAGTTGATGCCGTTGGCCAGGGCGGACGTGGACCCGCCGCCGCTGTCGTTGAGGACTTTCCCGTCCAGGATGCTGCATTCGGGGCACACGCCGGCCACGCCGATGGTGTTGCCTTCGGTGGCTGCAACGATGCCCGCCACGTGGGTGCCGTGGCCGTAATTGTCGTCACCGGTTTCCCCCGTGGTGAAGTTGGCCCGGGCAACGACCTGTGGAGTGATATCCGGGTTGTCGTTGGCCACACCGGAATCAAGCACGGCCACTTTGGTGCCCTTCCCCTTGGTCAGGACCCAGGCCTCCACGGCGTCCACGTCGGCGTCAGCCTTGCCGCCGGCCACGGTGAGTGTGCCCGCCGTGCTGGTGAAGGCCTGGCCGTTGTTCTGCAGGGCGTACTGGCGCTCAAAGTACTGGTCGGCTGCGGCTGGAGTGACTATTTCGTCCGGCTCGGCGTATTCGACTACAGGGTTCCGGCTGAGGGCGTCGACCAGCTGGAGTTCCTTTCCGGCGGGCACTTTGATGAGGTGGGCGCCGGTGCTTCCCACGGCCTCGCCCTTGGAGAGGCCGTGCTGGTTCAGTACTTCGGCGGCACCTCGGTCGTGGCGGAATTTCACCAGGATCTGTCCCGGGACGTGGGTGGAGGGCGCTGCTGCGGCCCCCGGCGCTGCGAGGGTAATTCCACCAATGCCCAGGACAGCAGCTGTGAGACCAGCGATCAGTGACTTTTTCATTTGCCCATGATGCGGCCAAATCCATCGCGGGGACAGGGCCTTTTGGTCAGTGAAGCGGAAGGAGGGAAATCACGACGGCGGGGCGCCGCCGTCGTGCCTTCTCTCGCCACTGCCACGGGCTTTGCCCGGCCATTGTGGCAGCGTGTGGGCCGGGGATACGATGCAGGCGGGGAGAGGGCTGGTCTCGCATGAGAACCGAGAGGGGCCATCCCAATGACCGATTTCTTCACCATGCAGCCCGGTGAAACCGCAGCGCCGCTCCCGCCGGGCCCCGTCCTGTGCACCGGCACTGCAGCCATGCGCCGCATCCACCGCTTCTTCCTCTGGGCCTACGACGAGGCGCCTGGACTGGTCAGGTCAGTCCAGCCCGGCGACACCAAACGTGCTGCGTACGTGGGCGAAGTACTCGGCAATTTCGACAAAGTGCTCCATGTGCATCACGAAGGCGAGGATCTGCTGATGTACCCGCAACTGGAGCAGCGTGCGCCGGCGTGCGCTCTGCATGTTGCCCAGATGCTGGAACAGCACCGGCAGGTCACCCAGCGGCTGGAGAGCATTGAACCTGTCCGCCTCCGCTGGATGGAGACGGCTGACGCCGAGGCCGGCAATGAACTTGCCGAACGCTACGCGGACCTGTCCGGCGTCCTCAACGTGCACCTGCGTCGCGAGGTCACTGAAGTGATGCCCGTCGTGGACAGGGTGATGGACCAGAAGGAAATGGAAGGGGTGGGCCAGCACGGCATTGAGCAGTTCGACAAGAAGTTCATGGTCGCGTACCTGGGCATGGTGCTGGCCACGAATCCGCCCCAGGACCGGAAGGAACTGTTCAAGGAGATCCCCCTCCCGGTCCGGCTCGCGTACCGGCTGGTGGGGCGCGGGATGTACCGGCGGCAGTACGCCACGCTCTTCCCGGGACGCCCGGTTCCCGAGACGCTCTAGGATTTCACGCGTCCCGCAAAGTATCACCGCAGTTAACCCAGGGGCGGGGCACCTCAACCGGCGGGGCGTCCTGCGGAACCTCCCGCACGCCCTTTTCTGCGGAGCATGAAGCGCGCCGTGAGCGCTGCGATGAGGCCGGCGAGAGTCACCAGCAGCAGCACCTCGTCGAAGGACAGCCCATCGATGTTCGGCTGCAGTTCCTCCTCCGTGGCCCAGCCGAACCAGACTTCGCTGACCAGGATCCCGGCAAGGAAGTAGCCCAGCGCCGAGTACAGCCAGAGCCAGCGCGTCACCTGCCTACCCACGATCAGCTGGGCCAGCAGGCCGAACACCAGCGACATCACGGCCAACAATCCCAGACCGGCGATGCCCAGATCCCACTCAGACACGGCGGGCCACCTCCCTGCTCCGTTCAGCCCTGCCACCAGCATCTCCGCTCGGCGCCGACGGATGTAGAGGCGAAGGTCACCGGGGCCCGTCTCTCATGTCGCCCACACGATTTGGCCAGGCCGTAACTCGATCAATGCGGTCTAAAGGCCTGGCCGATTGATGGGCTTGTCCAGCGCGAGGCTTATGGTCTGTCCGGGTGCTAGTTCGACGGTGGGCAGGTCAACAAACTCGTACCAGGTTCCGCCTGTGCCGGTGGTCGGCCGGTTCGCTGCCCGCAAATCAGTGATGCTGAATCGGAACGAGACCTGGCGCTCCGTGTCACCGGGGGCAGTGGTGTAGGTAAGCGGGATCCCATCAGCATCGGCAGTGAACGTGCCCTGCGCGCCCTCGATCTTTAGTTCGCCGGGGATCAACCGCAATTTACGTCCCGCCGGAATCGGCTCGTTAGCCGCGAGTGACGGGTTGTACAGCAGGATCTGTTCGGTTGTGGAGCGAAATTGGTATCCCAGGCTCTCGAACGAGTCACCCTCCACGGTGGTGTAGTAAACAGGTTGACCGAACGAGTTTGTGACTGTTTCTCCCTTACCCGACCGGCTGTCCACCGGGTTTTTCTGGAGCTGGATAACGTGCCCGGCTTGAATGAAGTAGGTGCCACCTACTTCATAGGTGAACGGGACCTTGTTAGCTGCTGCCAACTGCTCCGGGGTCAGGTTGAACCGGTAGGTAATGCCACTCAAAGTGTCACCGGCTTCAATCCTGTAACTGGTGGGGATCCCGTTCGCGTCAACTGTGGCAGCGCCCCGTGCCCCTGTCAGGGGTTCAGCGGGGATCAGCCGGAGTTTTGTACCTGGGCTCACAGGTGAACCGGGCTGGAGCCCGTTGAATTCTGCGACCTTTGCCTCTGAGAGGTTGTAACCGGCAGCCACGCCAGCAAGGGTGTCGCCGGAGGCTGTGGTGTAGAAGTCCACATTGCCAAACGAGTCGGTCACCTCTTCCCCGCGCATGGAGGAATCTCCGTCGCTAACCGTTGTCGCTTCCGGAGCCGCGGTGGCCGAGGGCGCCGGCGCTGGAGACTCAGTTAGCGTGCATCCGGCCAGTCCCAGCGCAGCCAGAGCCATCGACGCAGCCGCCCAACGGGCCAGCCCCACAGGCTTTCGTGCAGCTGCAGCACCTTCATTCTTCACAATGCATCCCCCAAGAAGCCGGGTGAACCCCGGTGCAAAGTCCGTCAGACCACCCCTGAGCATAGTTGATGAAGTTCTGCGGCATGACCTGCGAACCCCGCGTTATGTGAGAGAGGATCGCCCGAAAAGCCGCGCTAAGTGAGAGAGCGTCCCAGGGGTTTGGGTTGGGGTTAGAGGGAGGCGCCGCCGCAGATCACGTAGTTTTGGCCCGTGATCGACTTGCCGTGCGGGCCCAGGAGGAACGCGGCCAGGGCGGCCACGTCCTGGGGGTCCACCAGCGCACCCAGCGCCGGGAGCTTTACCGGGGTGGCGGCGCGGCCGGGGTCGTTCAGCATCGGGGTGTCGGTGGGGCCCGGGGACAGTACGTTCACCGTGATCCCCCGCGGCGCGAGCTCCTGGGCCCACGTCCGGCCCAGCCCCATCAACGCAGCCTTGGTCGCGGCGTAGTGGCTCTTGCCCGGCATGCCCGTGGAGGTGCGGCTGCCCAGCAAAACGATCCGGCCGCCGTCGGGCATGGTTGGGACCAGCGCGTTGGCCAGCACCGACGCGGCCACCACGTGGACCGTAAACATGCCCGCGAGCGCGGACGGATCAAGGGAGCCGAGGTGCGCCGTCCGCTGGAACCCTGCGGCGTGCACCAGGGCGTCGGCCGGCGCCAGCCCGGAGACGGCAGCCGCCAGGGATTCCGGCTCCGACAGGTCAGCCTGCAGCCACTCAAACTTCCCGGCCAGGGATGACTCGCTGCGGCTCAGCCCCGTCACGGCCCACCCGTCGGCGAGCAGATGCTGGGCTATCGCCTTGCCGATTCCAGAGCTCGTACCGGTAACAACCGCGTGCTTCTGTGCACCGGCAGCCAGGTCAGTCATTGATGGAGCCGTCCTCCAGGCCGCCCGGCGTCTGCGTGCCCTCATACGCCCATTGCGGGTCCACGCGCACGAACTTGATGGCCTGCCGGAAGTACGTATAGGCGATGTTCAGGGAACCGTCCGGGCCCTGGTGGATGGACGGGTAGGAGTATTCGCGGTTCAACCCGTCGCGGGAGTTGTTGGACAGGCAGTACCCGTCCCCCACATCCAGGTTTCGCCGGATCGGCCACGTGCGGCCCGAGTCCTCGGAAATGGCCAGGGTCATCGGCGAGCGCGGCGTGCCCCAGAACGCCTTCCGGGAACCGTCGTCGGCAACGGCAGCAGCATCCGGCTCGGCCAGCTGGCCCTGTTCCTCGGCCAGTCCGTCGTCGTCGATCTCGTCGTACAGGGACAGGCGCCGTTCGGTGTTCTCCTGCGCCCGGCTGTGGTTGTACACCAGGGCCAGGCGGCCGTCGGCGAGCGCGGTGAACTGGATGGAGGAGTTGTTGTTGGGCAACTCCGTGGGGACGGGCTCGCTCCAGGTGGAGCCGTCGTCCGTGGAGCGGGATTCGTAGATGGCGTCGGCCCAGCGGCTGCGGAACAGGGCCAGCAGCGAGCCGTCGGCAACGGGCTGGATGTTCATGTGGACGCAGCCCAGGCTGCCGGGCAGGACGTGCTCGGTCCAGGTGGCCCCGGCGTCGTCGGAGATCATCACGGCGCTGTCATCGCTGTTGCCCACCCACTTCTCCCCCGGCGTGGTGATGCAGCGGAAGATCGGGACGATCAGGCGGCCGGAGGGCAGGACGACGGGCAACTGGCGGACGAACACGCCGCCGGTTTCGTTGGCGGGGAAGAGCGTCTCCACCTCGCCCCAGGTGCGTCCGCTGTCCGTGGAAATACGACGGCGGACCTCGGCGGTGTCCTGGTTGCCCGCCTTCTGCGCGGTGTAGAGCAGCCAGAGCGCACCGTCGGTGTTGGTGAACAAGATGGGGTTCTGCTCGGACCGGGTGGAATCGTCGGAGAGCTGCTGCGGCTCGGACCACTGGCTGCTGCCCGGTTCCAGGGCGGAGAACCAGATGGAGATGTCCGGCACGCCTTCCTGTGTGCCGCCAAACCATACGCAGCCGAGGCGGCCGTCCGGCAGGGTGAGCAGGTTGGCCGCGTGGCTTTGAACGGTGGGGGCCGGCAGGTAGGCGAAGTCGGCGCCGTCGGCCCGCTTCACGGCCCCGTCCGGGGTGATGGTGCTGTACGCGTCGGTGGTGGTGTCCTGCATAGGAATTAGTCCTTCTTGGTGGCGGCGTCGAGGTGGGACTTGGCGATCTGTTCCAGGTGCGTCAGGTCGGAGGCGATGGTGGCAAAGGTGTAGCCCTGGGCGAGCCGCTGCGCTGCAACGGAACCGGCGGGCGTGTGGATGCCGGCGGCGATCCCGGCGGAGGCGGCGGCCTCGGCGATGGTCTCCAGCGCGGCGTTGAATTCGGCGTCAACGGCGGGGTCCCCGGGGAACGCCCCGCCCACGGCGATCGCCAGGTCAGAGGGACCGACGTAGATGCCGTCCAGGCCCGGGGTGGCGCAGATTTCCTTGACGTTGGCCAGGCCTTCGGGCGTCTCGATCATGGCGAAGACCAGGGTGGTGGCGTTCGCGTCGGCGGGCTTCGGCCCGATCCGGAGGGCCGAGCGCATGGGCCCGTAGGAGCGGCCGCCCAGCGGCGGGTACTTGGCGGCAGCCACGGCGGCTGCGGCATCATCCGCGTTGTTGATCAGCGGAACGATGACCCCCACGGCGCCCGCGTCAAGTGCCTTGCCGATCGCGGTGAAGTCGTTGGCCTCCACCCGGACCATGCCGACGGCGGCGTGCCCGGCGTCGATGGCCATCAGTCCGTTAAGCACGCCCGAGTAGCCCAGCAGTCCGTGCTGCGCGTCCAGGGCCACGTAGTCGTAGCCGAGCCGGCCGATGCGTTCGGTGGCCACGGGTGCGTCCAGCACTGCCCAGTAGCCCACCGCCTGCTCACGGGCGCGGATCTTGCGGGCGAATTCGGTGGCCAGTTCGGAGGTCATCAGAGTCCTTCAGTCAGATTAGGTTCAGGAGGATAAGGAGAAAGTCAGCGGTTGTAGGCGGGCATCGGGCCGCGCAGCGACGTGCCCACGGCGTCGCAGGCGTCCACGACGTAGGCCGGCAGCGGTCCGTTGGCCACGGCGGCGATGTTGGCGCGGAGTTGCTCCACCTTGGACCCGCCCAGGAGCATGGACCCCACCCCGTCACGGTAGGCGAGCCAGCGCAGCGACAGCTCGGCCAGGGAAACCCCGGCGTCCGAGGCGATCCGGGAGAGCTCGCCGATTGCGTCGAACAGCTGCTTGTCCCAGTACCGCTGCGTGTACATGGCGGCGAGCTTGGAATCGCCGTAGCGGCCCTCGGTAGGCTTGGCGTCAAAGCTGTGTTTGCCGGTCAGCAGGCCGCCGCCCAGCGGGTTGTAGACCATGGTGTGCACGTTGTGGGTGGACGCGAATTCGAGGTATTCCTCCTCGAGCCGGCGGGCCACCAGGTTGTAGAGCTGCTGCGCGACGACGGGCCGCGGCGCCCCCACTTCACGCGCCGTGTGGATCACGTCGGCGATCTGCCAGGCGGCGAAGTTGGACACACCCAGCGCCCTGATCTTCCCCTCCGCAACGAGTTCGGCCACCGTGGAAAGCGTGTCAGCCAATGGTGTGGCCCGGTCCGGCTGGTGCAGGTAGAACAGGTCGATGCTGTCCACTCCCAGCCGGCGCAGGCTCCCCTCAACACTGGCGCGCAGCGCCGCCGGCGAAAGCGGCGGGTTGGAGCCTGCATCCGCGTGAGGCATGCCGGCCTTGGAAGCCAGGATGACGCCGTCGCGTTTTCCCTTCAAAAGCCGGGCCAGCATCTCCTCGGTGACCCCGCCCACGTAGGCATTGGCGGTGTCGATGGTGGTGACGCCGGCGGCGAGTGCCTCCTCCACCATCCGGCCTGCGATGGCCTCGTCAGCAGTGTCGCCGAAGGTCATGGTTCCCAGGACCAGCCGGGAGATGGGAAGTTTCAGGCCGTCTACCTGGGTGCCGTCAGGCTGCGTGCTCATGCGTTGATTCCTCGTGGTTGCGTTCGTTGGAGAGTCAGGAGTTGGGCTGGTTCTACTGGTTCGCCAGGGCCAGGGAGCGGACAATGTGCCGCGGCTTCAGGCCCGTCATGGTGGAAGGGTCCAGCGCCGCGCGGCGGAGCTTGCGGGTGTAGTCCTCCTTCGGGCTGGTCAGGACGGAGGCGGTGGAGCCGAGTTCAACCAGCTTGCCCTTCTGCATCACCATGACGGTATCGCTGATCTCCTGCACCACGCCGAGGTTGTGGGAGATGAACACATAGGTGATGCCGGTTTCCTCCTGGATGGACTTCAGGAGCCGCAGCACCTGGGCCTGCACGGACACGTCCAGGGCGCTGGTGGCCTCGTCGCAGACCAGCAGTTCGGGTTTGGAGGCGAGCGCGCGGGCAATGCCGATGCGCTGGCGCTGGCCGCCGGAGAACTCGCCGGGGTGCTTGTCCAGGGACCGCACCGGCAGGCCCACCTGGTCGATCAGCTTCGCGGCGGCCTTGTGCCGTTCGGCCTTGGAACGGACACCCTGCAGCTTCAGCGGCTCGGCCACGATCTCCTGCGCGGTCATGTGCGGGTCCAGCGAGCCGTACGGGTCCTGGAACACCATCTGGAACTTGGAGCGCAGCGGCCGCAGCTTGGCCTCGCTCATGGCGGCGATGTCCGTGCCGTCCAGGGTGATGCTGCCGCTGGTGGGGGTCACCAGCCGCATGAGGGCCTTGGCCACGGTGGACTTGCCGCAGCCGGATTCACCCACGACGGCGATCGTCTTGCCTTTGTCCACGGAGAAGGAGACATCGTCCACGGCCCGGAAGGTGCCGCCGGGCACGTGGTAGTCCACCACCAGGTTGTCGACGGCGAGGAACGGCTTCGTCATGGCTTTGCTCCGGTCTTGGTCAGGGCGGGGTCAGGGGTGGTGGCGGACGAGCCGCCGGAAGCGGCGTGCGCACCGCGGGAAGCGGGGGCAGCAGGCGATTCGTCCCACGGCCCCAGCACCGGCACTGCGGCCAGCAGGGTGCGGGTGTACTCGGTGGCGGGGTGGTCAACGATCTGCTGGACCTCCCCGGACTCCACAAACGAGCCGTCCTTCATCACGTGGATGCGGTCCGAGATCAGCCGGGCCACACCGAGGTCGTGGGTGATCATCAGGATGCCGATGCCGCGCTGTTCCTGCAGTTCCAGCAGCAGGTCCAGGATGCCGCCCTGCACGGTGACGTCCAGAGCCGACGTCGGCTCGTCCGCCACCAGCAGCTGCGGCTCGGAAGCCAGCGCGATGGCGATCAGCACACGCTGCAGCATTCCGCCCGAGAGCTGGTGCGGGTACTTCTTCAGCTGCTTCTCCGGCGTCGGAATGTGCACCTGCTCCAGCAGCCGGACGGCCCGGGCCTGCAGCGCGCCCTTGTCCTTGGCGGAGGCGGCGCCGGCGATCCGGATCGCCTCGAACAGCTGGCTGCCGATCGAATGGACCGGGCTCAGCGCCGTCATGGGGTCCTGCGGGATCAGGGCGAGGGTCTTGCCGCGCACCTTGTCGATGGCCTTGGGGTCGGCGGAGATGTCGACGCCGTCAATCAGCACGGTGCCGGACAGGACCGCCAGGTCCTCGGGCAGCAGGCGGAGGATGCCCATCGCCGTCGTCGATTTTCCTGACCCGGACTCGCCGATGATGGTGACCGTCTCGCCGCGGTGGATGCTGAAGCTGACGGAGTCCACGGCGCGGATGATGCCGGCGTCGGTGATCAGCTCCACCTGGAAGTCGCGGACCTCCAGCAGCGGCTGTTCTTTGAAAGCAGTCATGTCAGGCACCCTTCTTCTTGCGGCGGGGACGGTCGCGCAGGCCGTCGCCCAGCAGGTTGACGCCCACCACCATGAGCACGATCACCAGGCCGGGCAGGGTGACCATCCACCAGGAAGTGGTGATGTAGTCCTGGCCGTCGGAGATGATCCGGCCCCAGGTGGCGAAGGGCCGCTGCGGGCCGGCACCCAGGAAGGACAGCGCGGACTCGAGCAGCACGGCCTGGGCCAGCAGGAGCAGCACCACCAGGGTTGCCTGCTTGATGACGTTGGGGATGATGTGCTGGATCAGGATCTGGATCTTGTGCAGTCCCAGGATCCGGGCGGCGGAAACGTAAGGCTTTTCGCGTTCCACCAGCACCATGGAGCGGGTGAGGCGGGCAACTTCAGGCCATTGGGCGATGGCGATCACGAAGGTGATCACCGGGATGGAGGGGCCGAACAGGGCCACCACCAGCAGCAGCATCATCAGCAGCGGCAGGGACATCTGGGCTTCGAGGAGGCGGGAGACGATGGTGTCCACCCAGCCGCCGTAGTAGCCGGCGGCCGCGCCGAGGATCACGCCGATGGCGCCGGAGACCAGGACGGCCAGCAGGCCGATGGTCAGCGAGACCTGGCCGCCATGCAGCACACGGGAGAGCAGGTCGCGGCCCAGCTGGTCTGTGCCGAACAGGTGCCCGTCCGTCAGCGGCGGCAGGCGCCGGGCGGAGAGGTCCTGGAAGTTGGCGTCCGGCAGCGGCAGCACCTGGGCCAGGATGATCGGGATGATCACCAGCAGGGTGCAGACTGTGCCGATGATGAGCTTCCACTGGGCGGATTTACGACGACGGGTGGCGCCTGCCCTGGCGATGTCCGCCTTGGTGACGGCGGAGGGGCTGGGCTGCCGGCTGGGCGCGCCGGCAGGTGTTGCTGTGTCGAGGCTCATGCTGTTGCCGCCTTTCCAAGACGAACACGGGGATCAAGGAGCGGGTAGGCGAGGTCGATCAGCAGCTGCACGGCCACGGCCAGGAGCGCGGTGACCAGGACGGTCGCCTGGATGAGGGGGTAGTCGCGGGTTTCGAGGGCCCGGACAATGAGGGAGCCCACGCCGGGCCAGGCGAACACCACTTCCACCACCACCACGCCGTTGAGCATCGCGGCGAACCGGGTGCCCAGGGCGGTGAAGACGGGGATGGCAGAGTTGCCCATGGCGTAGCGCCAGGTCAGCACCGAGTTCTTGACGCCGCGGGAGCGGGCCACGGTGAGGTACGGGGCGGCGAGGTTGTTGGTCATTTCGCGGCGGACCATGCGGGAGATCAGAGCGATCTGCAGGATGGCGATGGTGACGGTGGGGAGGACCAGTCCGCCCCAGGTGGCGAAGCCGGAGGCCGGGAACAGCGGGATCAGCACGGCGAAGCCGGTGAGCAGCATGATGCCGGTCCAGAAGTCGGGCATGGACTGCCCGGCGATGGTGAGCACGTTGACGCCGAACTCCTTGCCGGTGTCCGGGCGGCGGGACATCCAGACACCCAGGGGGATGGCGACGACGGCGGTCAGCAGGATTGCCGACGTGGCCAGGGTCAGGGTGTACGGCATCCGTTCGAAGACCACCTGCATGGCGGGGGCCTGGAAGGAGTAGGACTGGCCCAGGTTGCCGGTGAACAGCTGCTGGAGGAAGATCCAGTACTGCTCCAGCACGGGCCGGTCCAGGCCGAACTGCTCCCGGACCGCGGCGAGCTGTTCGGTGGTAGCCAGCGGTCCGGCGTAGGAGACCGCGGGGTCGCCCGGGGCCATGCGGATCAGGATGAACACGGTGGAAACCGTGAGGAACACGGTGAGCAGGCCCTGTCCCAGGCGCTTGAGGATGTAGTTCGTCATGGCTTAGGCCTCCAGCCGGACATCAACGAGGGGGTAGGAGTTGGTGGGTGCCAGGTTGATGTTGGACACCCGCTCCCGGTGGGCGAGGACGGACTTGGGGACGAACGCCCAGGCGCAGGGCCAGGTGTCCCACACCGCCTGCTGGGCTTCGTTAAGCAGTTCGGTCCTGCGGGCCGGGTCCGCTTCGGCGGAGGCGGCCTGGATCTTTGCGGTGACCTCGGGGATCACGTAGCCCTGGTAGGTGTCGCGGGTGGCTTCCTTTTCGGGGGTGCCGGCGTACATGCCCTGCAGCATGGTGATGGCCAGGCCGGTGGGGCTGGGGTAGCCGTTGCCGAGCAGGTCCCAGTCGCCCTGTTTGCCCTGGCGCCAGGCCAGGATGTTGCCGCCGGGTTCGAACTGCTGCAGTTCGGCCTTGACGCCGATCTTGCCGAACATCTCCACCAGGGCCTCCATCACGGAGGTGTCGGAAGCGAACTCGCCGGTTTCCCAGATGATCTTCAGGGTGAGGTCCTTGACGCCGAGCTCGGCGAGGGTGGCCTTGGCCTTTTCGGGATCGTAGACGTACTCGCCGGTCTTGTAGTAGCCGGTCAGGCTGGACGGGGTGACACCCTCGGCCTGGGTGACAGAGTCCACCAGTACGTCGCGGACGAGGGACTCGCCGTCGATCGCCATGCTCAGTGCCTGGCGGACGCGGGGATCGGCCAGCGGGTGGCCGGCGGGCTTGCGGAAGTTGAAGAAGATCTGGTTCAGGCGGAGGCTTGAGGCTTCCTGCAGCTTGACGCCGGGAAGTCCGGCCAGCTGTTCGCGGGAGTCGGGGGTGATGGAGTCGATGACGTCCACCTCGCCGCTGCGGAGGGCGATCACCCGGCTGGATTCCTCGGGGAGGAACCGGACTTCCACGTTGTCCACCTGCGGGGCGGGGCCCCAGTAGTTTTCGTTGCGGGCCAGGCTGTAGGTGCCGGCGCCGCGGTTGAACTTGGTGACCACGTAGGGGCCGGTGCCCAGGCCTTCCTGCAGTTCCTCCGGCTTGTTCTGGGCGGCGGGGGTAATCAGGATCATGCTCATGAGCGAGTCCAGGATGGGGATGGGCTTCTTGGACACCATCTTGAAGGTGCGGTCATCCACCGGCACCACTTCGGGGAATTCGGGGAAGAAGCCGGCCACGAAGGAGCCCTGCACCTGCTGGTACATCTTCAGTGCGGTGGCAACGTCCTCCACCTTGACGGGGCTGCCGTCCGAGTAGCGGATGCCTTCGCGGAACCGGACGGTCCATTCGGTGGGGCCGGTCATTTCGAAGCGTTCGGCCAGGACCAGCACGGGCTTGGTTTCGGGGCCGATGGCGGTGAGGCCTTGGCGGACGGCGCGCTGCACGGTGACGGCGGCGTCGAACTGGTTGAGCTTGTTGTCCAGGCTGACCAGTGAGCGGTTGAGCGCGAGGGTCAGGGTGCTGGGTCCGGGAAGGCCGGTGGGGCCGGCGCAGCCTGCGAGGCTGCCGGTGCCCAGCAGAAACCCTGCGGCCGCGCCGAACTGCAGCAGGCGGCGGCGGGAAATCTCACTTCCTTGAGGAAGAACGGTCATCGTTGACCTCTCGGTAGATCGGGGGACGGCGGCCGGCGGGAGTGGCTGCGCCGAATGTTGTGTCCATCACTTTGCCACTCCTGCGCAAATTGCGCAACCCCTCTAGCGTGATTCGCGCAACCGTGTCATGATGATGAGGAGCTTCCCGCTACGTGGCGGGATCGAGCCCACTACGGACGAGAGGAGCAACGTGGCTTCCGTATTTGTGCAGGCCGACGATTTCTCCGGCGCCGCCGAGGTTGGCTACTGCTTTGTGCAGCACAACCTGACCACCCAGGTCTTGCTGGGTGCGGCTGCAGGAGTGGGTAACGCTTTGGCAACGCACGACGGCGGCACCTCCTTTCCGGGCGCCGCCACCAACGTGGTGGTTGCCGATACGCACTCCCGCGGGCTTGCCGAGGCGGCCGCCGGGGCGCTCGTAAAGGAGGCCTTTTCAGGTCGCGAGGCCTCGGCTGCGCAGGTGTTGTTCAAGAAGATGGACTCCCTGTGGCGCGGCAACATTCGTGCCGAGATTGCCGCGCTGAGGGGCCTTGGTTTCCATGCCGTTGTAGCAGGGGCACTCCCCCAGCTGCAGCGTTCCGTCGTGGATGGGCGGCCGCTGGTGGCCGGCACTCCCCTGGCGGAAAAGGATCTGTGGCAGGCGGAGCTTTCGGCCCCGCCGGCGGACATTCCGTCGCTGCTGTGCCCCGAGGATCCGGCCTCGGTACGGACACTGGGCCTGACCGCGGTGCGGTCCGGTTCGCTGCCTAAGAAGCTGTCCGCGCTGCTGGATCCCGACCAGCCGCAGCTGGTGGTGGCCGACGGCGAAACCGTGCAGGACCTGGCGCACGTGGTGGACGCCCTGCTGGAGTTGGAGTTCCGGGAGGCTGGCGGCCGCCGCATCGTCCTGGTGGGAACGGGCGGGGCGGCTGGCGTCCTCGCACAGCGGCTCGCTGCACAGTCTGCGCGGAATGCGCAAACTGTGACAACGGCGGACGCAACCACCGCCGTACCGCAGGAAGCGGCCCGGCCGGTGCTCGCCGTCGTCGGCTCCGCCTCCAAAACTGCCCAGGCGCAGCTGGCCCGGCTGGAAGCCAGGGGCTTCATGGTGGTCCGGCTGCACCCGCTCTACGCAGGCGCTGCCGGCGCGTACGCCACCCAGCTCGAGGAGACCGGGCAGGCCCTCAGGGCGGGCAAGAACATTGCCGTCACCCTGGCAGCAGCAAAGGTGGACCCGGCGAAAGCCCAAGCCATCGTGCAGGCCCTGTCGAAGTTCGCGGCCGAGGCCGCGAAGGCAACACCCACTGACCTGATCCTTACCGGCGGTGAGACGGCCCGGGAAGTCCTGGACGCCGTCGGCCGCCATAGCCTGGTGCCACTCGCGGCGGTACAGCACGGGGCCGTGCTGAGCCGTGCCGATGACGGGACGCTGGTGGGCACCAAGCCCGGCAGCTTCGGCGATGACCTGGCCCTCCTGCAGCTTTACGACGAAATCCGGGAGCGCCGCGGACAGTCCGCGCAGCCTCCCACCACCAACCTTCCCCCGCTGGACGAACCTTCTGGAGCAGACATGACAACCGACGCAGTGACCGAGACCGAGCAGGCCGCCCTCCCGTACGTGGCCGTGACCATGGGCGACGGGGCCGGGGTGGGGCCGGAGGTGGTGGTGGCCGCCGTACTGGATCCGCAGAGCAACGCCGAGTGCCGGCCCGTGGTGATCGGCGACGCGCTGCGCCTGCGCCAGGCCGCGGACGTCCTGGGCATCGAGGCGGACATCCAGAGCATCCGGGACGTGGAGGACGCGCTGTTCACGCCGGGCCGGGTGAACGTGATCGACCTGAATCTGCTGCCGGAGGACCTGCCGTGGGGGCAGCTCTCCCCCGTGGCCGGGCACGCCGCGTACGAATACATCCGGGTGGCCAGCGAGCTGGCGATGGCCGGGAAGGTGCAGGCCATCTGCACCGCGCCGCTGAACAAGGAGGCGCTGCACGCGGCCGGGCACATTTACCCCGGGCACACCGAACTGCTGGCGCACCTGACGGGCACAGAGGAAGTGTCCATGATGCTTTCCACGCCCAAAATCCGGGTGATCCACGTGACCACGCACATCGGGCTGGTGGACGCCATCCGCAAGATCAACCCGGACCTGGTGGAGCGCACCATCCGCCGCGGCCACGAGGCGCTGGTCCGCGCGGGCATCCCCAACCCGAAGATCGGTGTGTGCGCCATCAACCCGCACGCCGGCGAGAACGGCCTGTTCGGCCAGGGCGAGGAAGCGGAGAAGATCGAGCCGGGCGTGAAGGCCGCACAGGCGGACGGGATCAACGTGGTGGGCCCGCTTCCGGCGGACACGCTGTTCTTCCTGGCTGGCCGGGGCGATTACGACCTAGTGGTGGCCATGTACCACGACCAGGGCCACGGGCCGGTGAAGGTGCTGGGCATCGAGGCCGGCGTGAACATCA
This sequence comes from Pseudarthrobacter phenanthrenivorans Sphe3, assembly GCF_000189535.1. Classification (NCBI taxonomy): domain Bacteria; kingdom Bacillati; phylum Actinomycetota; class Actinomycetes; order Micrococcales; family Micrococcaceae; genus Pseudarthrobacter; species Pseudarthrobacter phenanthrenivorans. The sequence goes on along the minus strand of NC_015145.1, from coordinate 1,131,536 downwards.
CGGTGGGCCTGCCGGTGATCCGCACGTCCGTGGACCACGGCACCGCGTTCGACATCGCCGGCAAGGCAATCGCCGATTCCCGGTCCATGGTGGAGGCGCTGCACCAGGCGGCGGAGATGGCCACCCGGCCAGCCGTGGCCGTGTAACTCCCCGATTCATTGGGGGCCGGAACTAGCATGGGTAGCACTGCCACCGCCATGCCCACGGGAAGGAGACCGGGAATGCTCAGCGCAAACGCGCGGCGCGAGGAGATCTACCACCTTGCCGTGACCACCGGCCTGGCCTCCGTGGAGGAGCTTTCGGCCCGGTTCGAGGTGACCGCGTCCACCATCCGCCGCGACCTGGCGCTGCTGAATTCGCAGGGCCGGCTGGCTCGCACCTATGGCGGGGCGATGGCGCTGGGCGCGCACCCGGAGGCGTCGCTGCGGCAGCGCACCGGCGAGGCGTTCGAGCAGAAGCACGCCATCGCCCGCTGGGCAGTCTCGGTGATCCAGCCCGGCGAGTCCATCCTGCTTGACGCCGGCTCCACCGCGGGTGCTCTTGCCCACGAGCTGCGCGGGTTTGATCGGTTGTCCGTGACGACGCCGGGCATCAACACCCTGCAGGAGCTGGCGGATAGCGAGGGCATCGAGGTGGACTGTCTGGGCGGCCGGTTGCGGAGCGTTTCGCAGAGTTTTGTGGGCCCCCTGGCCGAGGCCGCGTTGGAGCGGATGAGCTTTGACCGGGTGTTCCTGGGTGCCGACGCCGTCACCGCCGAGGATGGCATCTGCGAGGCGGACCACGCCCAGACCCGGCTCAAGGAGCTGATGGCGCGGCGCGGGCGGGAAGTGTACGTGCTGGCGGATTCCTCCAAGCTCGGCCTGCGGCCGTTCCACGCGTGGGCCCGGCTGGCTTTGCCGTGGACCCTGGTGACGGACGACGGCGCCGACCCCACCCAGGTGCAGAAGTTCCGGGACGCCGGGGTTGCTGTTGAGGTGGCTGCGGTAGCCGCTTAGTTTTCGGAAAGCGCGCAATCGAAAAGTAGTAGCCCGATCCGCAGTTTTCGAGCCCATTGCGGATGTCGGTTTCGGGCGTAATGTGTCTGCATGGAACCGATTCGGGCTGTCCTGTTACCGGGCGCGGTGCTCCCGGCGGAGCTGGCGTACGGGTCCCTGATCCGGTCCCTCGGGCCGGAGGTGCAGGCCGTCGCCAAGGAACTGGAGCTGTACAAGGACGACGAACCACCGGCTGGCTGGACCCTGGACACGGAGGTGGCCGGAGTGCTGCGGGAAGCCGATGCCCGGGGCTGGCAGACGTTCCACCTCCTGGGCTATTCGGGTGGCGGCGCGGCGGCCCTGGCACTCGCCGCCACGCATCCCGACCGGCTGGAGAGCCTGGCCCTGCTGGAGCCCGCGTGGGCAGGAAACTGGGACTGGAGTCCCGCCTACGCTCAACACCGGAGAAAGTATCAGGAGCTGGAGTCGCTCCCGCCGGATGAGTTCATGGCCGCCTTCATGCGGCTCCAGGTGAGGCCCGACGTCGTCCTGCCGCCGCCGGAGCCTGGTCCCCCGCCGCCGTGGATGGCCAAGCGGCCGGCCGGCATCAGGGCGTTCCTGAACACCTTCAAGGAGTACGACCTGGACCGGTCCAAACTCGCCGCGTTCAGCAGGCCGGTGTTCTTTGCCCTGGGCGGGCTCAGTCATCCGGATGAGTATGGCGAGGTTGCCGCCAGGCTGGCGAGGGTCTTCTTCCCGGACTTCCACCTGGAGGTCTTCCCCAAGCGCCACCACTTTGACCCGCCGCACCGGATCGAGCCTGAGCGGCTGGCCGAATCCCTCCGCCGGCACTGGGCCCTGCAGGCAACTCCTGCGGGCTCCGCCACATGAGATGTGGCCCCGCCCCCGGTCAGGGGTCGAGCCGCCTGCGCAGGAGGCAGAACTCGTTGCCCTCAGGGTCTGCCAGGACGTGCCACTGCTCGTCGCCTGTCTGCCCGACGTCGGCCGGGCGGGCGCCGAGGGCCAACAGGCGTTCCAGTTCGGCATCCTGATCCCGGTCCACGGGGTTGACGTCGATGTGCAGGGGAAGCCGCCCGGTCCGCGGATTGCTGCTCGGGCTCAGGATGATGGTCGGCTGCAGGCCGCCGAACCCGGCGTCCGGAGGGCCGATCTCGATGGCACCGTCCTCCCGGTCAAGCTCCACATAGCCGAGGACGCCGCACCAGAACCCAGCCAGGAGTTCCGGATCGGCACAGTTGAGGACCAGTTCGCTGATACGGGAGACCATGGACCCAAGTGTACGGAGGACCTGGCCGAGGAGTCAGTGCCTGGCACTGCCCACACGGGTCAGTAGAAGTCGGCTGCTGTTTTAGGGCGTCTCCGGGCTTTGCCCAGCGGTTGGGTCCCGGGATAGGGAAGGCTAAGGACCTGGCAGAAGAAGGCGGCGCCCAGGTCGGCATTGCGAAACTGGCTAACCACGGCTTTGTGGGTATCAGTTCCAATCCGGGGACGCCGATTCACGGCGTCGACGGCGGCCTTCAGATAGTTCCTTGCCCTCATGCACCTGTCCGCCCCATGGGTCTCCCGAAGCGCAGTCAGGGCCTCAAGGCTGCCGTAATTGGCGTTCGCCGCCCGGACCCGTTCGGTGACGGAGTTGATGTACCCCGCGACCCGGGCGTTTTCGCCCCCTGTGCCGAGCTTTGGCGGGGCGGACGCCAGGGGGCTGTCGGGAAGCCGAAGGATGAGCAGTCCGGCGCCCTCGCGAAACCGATCGACGTGTGTCCGGTCAGCGTAGGCCCGCAGGTTCCGGCCATCGGCCAGGCCGAAGTTGCTCTGTGCCAGCCAGCGGGCATGGTAGGCCGGCTTGGCCGTCCCCCAGTGCCTTGTACTGGAAGCAGGGATAGTCTCGGCGGGGCCTCCCGGAGACGTCAGGATCCACCGGTCGAATGTCCTCGCGGCGAATCGGGCCTCCTTCGGGAGCGTGTCCGTGCTCCCGAGGAGTTCTGCCCCGATGGCCACCGCGCCGAAGATCTCGACGTGGTCACTGGGCGGGATCGCGTCCAGGATCTGCCGAGCAGCCTCGCCGCTGACCGGCAGGGAGAGCCGCCCTTCCAGATATTCAGCCCATGCCCACATGGTGCGTGGGTCGCTTTCAAAAAGCTCCCCTGGCTCCTGCACGTTGTTGTCCGTGTTTGAGGAGGTGCGGGTGTCCTCGCGCGCCTGTGCCACCCGGGCCTCATACAGCCTCATCAGGTCGGAATGGAAGCGGGCGAGGACCGCGAGGCGCACCGGGGATACGCCGTCCTCCGGGCCACTCACTGCATGCTCGTCCGAAGACTCCGGCTTGGCCGACTGGTGATCTTCCGGCACACGGACGGCCTCAGCGGGCGGTTCCGGCCCGGAATCACGAGGGCCGGCCCACTCGTAGTTCATGCCGATCGACCGTCCGCGCGCGAAGTGGGCGTTGGCGATTTCGCTGAGTTCGCGGCTGCTCTTTTCCGGGTGCATCAACCGGATCCACTCGTAGTCCCAGTCCTGCATGTCCCGCGTGCGGCGGACCCGTTTGGTTGCGCGCATCTGGCCCTCGAGATCCTCACTGACGGGGGCAGGGCGGGGCGGGGCCGTGACTGGTTTAGGCTTCGGCGGAGTGGACGGCTTTTGCGGGCGTGCCACGGCAGGAGGGGTCTTGGCGGAGCGGACGATTCCCACGGTCAGCCCCACCACGCCGAGAACGATCAGAATAACCCACCAGTAGTGGATGAGGACCCCGATGGCGGCGAGGGCGAGGAACAAGCCGAAAGGGCCGAGCCCACCGGCACCAGAGCTACGTGAGCGACGACGTTTAGTTGCCATGCTGCAGGATCCCACCTGCCACAGACAATCCGTAAGGGCCGGAGTGCCCGTCGAGGCACGTGCAGGGTGTTCCCCGAGCAAGGCAGGACCGGCGCCCTGCTTGTCCAACAAACGCATCAGACGTGGATTAGGCTGGAATCCCCGGACCGACCACCAGATGCCGGACCCAACACGCAAGCGAGGCATAACGTGCACCAGGACGCCGCCCGGTTCCTGTCCCAGCCGGTGGCCGCCCAGCCCGGCGCTCCCCTGCGCGTCGCGGTGTACTCGCGGATCGCCGAAGCCATCCGCAACGGCCTCCTCACCCCCGGCTCCATGATCCCCACCGAAACCGAACTCGGCACGGACATGAAAGTCAGCCGCACCGTCGTCCGCGAAGCCCTCATGCTGCTCGAGGAGGATGGCCTCATCAGGGCGCGGCGCGGCGTCGGACGCTTCGTCTCGGACACACTCCCCCGCATCGGCATCGAACGCATCCAACCCTTCGAGGACGTCCTCGGCAGCCCCGGCCAGCAGGCCGAGGTCAAGCGCACCCAGGTGGTCCGGCAGGCGGCCTCAGAATTCGTCGCCCCCGGCATCGGCGTCGGGCCCGGCACCGACTGCTGGCTTTGGGAATCGGTCCTGATCCGCGACGGCGAGGCCATCGCCCACCTGCAGGAAAACGTCACCGCCCAGCCGGTCAGCTTCGGCAAGGGCGCCGCCGCGCCGCTTGAAATAGAGGACGACGGCGGCACCACCTTGCTGGCCGCGCTCAACAAACAGCTGGGCAGGTTGGCGGGGCCGGGCGAGTGCCAGATCAGCCTCAGCCAGGTGGGACCCAGCCGGGCGAAGCTGCTGGACCTGCGCCCCTCGGACCCGGTGCTGGTCCTGACGCAATACGTGCGGAACGGCAACCAGCCCTTCTACCTGGCCAAATGCCTGGTCTCGGCCCGCGCCGGCCACCTCTCGGTGATGCAGCAGTTCCAGTCCTGACTGGCACATCCTGCAGGGCTGGAAACAACCAAAAGGGAGGGACGGCTCTTCACCGTCCCTCCCCTCAGATCACGCGCTGATCTGCGGAACGTCAACCCAGGATTCTTTGGCCGCCGATTCGACAATCGCATCGTCGATCAGGGCGACCTGGTAGCCGTCCGCGAAGCTGGGGCTTACGCTGCCTCCTTCTGCGATGGCCTTGAAGAAGTCATGCGCTTCGATGATCTTCGTTTCGCCGTAACCGATGCCGAGCGCCGGGATGGGCCAGAGTCCTTCTCCGTAGGGGTGCGCCGGCCCGGTGTAGACGGTGCGGAACCCGCGGCGGTCGGCCTGGTCGGAGGCGAAGGCCACCTGCAGTTCGTCGCGCCGTTCGTAGTTGAAGACGATGCTGCCTTCGGTTCCGTGGATTTCGAAAGTGATGTAGTTGTTCCTGCCGTGGGCGTTGCGGGTCGCTTCCACGGATCCTACGGCGCCGTTGGCGAAGCGGATCATGGTCATGACCTCGTCATCGACGTCGACCGGGCCCTTGGGGCCCTCCCCGCCCCGTACGGTGCCGAGTGCGTCAGCTCCGCCGGACTGCAGCGGCCGCTCCGGAATCCAGGTGGACAGGACGGCATTGACGGCACTGAACTCGCCCACGAGGTAGCGGGCCATATCGATGACGTGTGTGGCGATGTCGCCAAGGGCGCCGGAACCTGCGATGGACTTCTGGAACCGCCAGGACAGCGGGGAGTTGGGGTCCGCGCTCCAGTCCTGGAGGTAGGTGCCTCGGAAGCTGAGGATGCGGCCGATGGCGCCTTCCTCGATGTACTTCTTGGCCAGCGCGACGGCGGGAGTCCGGCGGTAGTTGAAGGCAACCATGTGGACGATGTTCTTGTCCTTGACTGCGTCGTACATGGCTTTTGATTCCTCGCCCGTGCGGGCAAGGGGCTTCTCGCAGATGATGTGCTTGCCTGCCTCGGCCGCGGCGATCGCGATTTCGGCATGGAGGTGGTTCGGCGTGGCAATGTCTACGACGTGGATGTCCGGATCGTCGATGATGCTGCGCCAGTCCGAGGTGGAGTTCTCGAAGCCGAAGCGGCGGGCCGCTTCTGCAGCCAGTTCCGGGTTGGCCTCAGCGATGACCTTGCGGACCGGCAGAGCCGGGGCGGGCCAGAAGAACATGGGCATGGCGGCATAAGCCAGGGAGTGGGCCTTGCCCATGAAGCCGCCTCCGATGAGGCCGACGTTGAGGTTCTGCATGTGAATCAGGTTCCTTTCGGAAAAAGGCGGGACATGCCTGCATTGGCCGTCCCTGGTGGTTTGGATGGTCAGAGGAGTTTCTCGAGGTACTTCTTGCTGATCTCGGCCGCTTCCCGGGGATCCCCGTCGTAGCCGTCCAGTTCGACCATGAGCCAGCTGTCGTAGCCGCTCTCCCGGATGGCCGCGAGGATGTCCGGGAAGTCGAGTTCCCCCTGCCCCAGGGGCAGGAAGGAAAATGGGTCTTTCCGGAGGTCCTTGAGGTGGACGTGCCGGATCCTGTCGGGGTACTTCCGGATGACGGCGGCGGGATCTGCTCCGCCGGCTGCAAGATGGGCGGTGTCGGGGCAGAACCCGATCCGCGTGAGCGGCATGAGCTTGTCCAGCTCGTCCGGGCTCTCCACGATGGTGGTCAGGTGTGGATGGTAGCTCGCCGACAGCCCGAAGCTTTCGGCGATGTCCGTGACGCTGTCCAGGGCGCTGCCGAGGCGGCGGTAGTCCTCTTCAGTGGTTCCGGCCGCGCGCCGTGCTCCCCCGCCAACCACGAGCCGTTCAGCTCCGAAGTTCGCGGCCAGCTCGGCTGCCCGGTGGATCCGGTGCAGCTCGTCGGGAAGGATATCTGCGTAGATGAAGTTCGCCCCCGTGTAGACGCTTGTCAGGGAGACTCCGGAGCTGCTCAGGATTTCTTTGAGCTCCTCTGGCTTCTCCGCGTATTCCGCGAGGTTGCCGTCGAACATCTCAACACCCTCGTAGCCGACGGAGGCGATGTCCTGGACGGCGTCCTTCATGGATCCGTGGGTGAGGTAAAAGAGGTCCTTGACGCTCGTCACGCCTTGGGCGTGGCCCACCACGCCGCCCCAGGTGATGGAACAGTAACCGAGTTTCATTGCTTCTGCCTTTCAGGAGCCGAAGAAGGGTTGAAGATCATGTGTGCTATTTCTTCCGGGCCATGGCGACGGCCAGGATGATGATGGCGCCGCGGACAACCTGCTGCTGGCTGCTGTCGAGTCCGGCGAGGATCAGCCCGTTGTTGATCAGGCCGATCAGCAGGGCGCCGAAGAGGGTGCCGATGATGGAGCCGAATCCGCCGAAGAGACTGGTTCCACCCAGGATGACGGCGGCGATTGCGGAGAGTTCGTCTCCCGATCCCCACTGGAACCGTCCGGACTGGAGGCGGCCGGCGTAGAGCATGCCGGCGACGCTTGCCGCCATGGCCGAGATCAGGAGGACCTGGAATTTGATGCGCTTGGTGTTGATGCCGGTGAAGTCCGCGGCGTTGCGGTTGCCTCCCGTGGCCAGGACCTGGCGGCCGAACCGGGTGCGGTTCAGTACGACGGCGCCGATGGCAACAAAGATTGCACTCCAGACCACCAGCCCTGGAACGGGGCCGAAGTTGCCGGATCCGAACAGCATGTTGAAGGTGTCGTTCAGGATCGGCTGGGGCGCCGAGGCGGTGATCCATTGGGCGACGCCCACTGCTATCCCCAGCATGCCGAGCGTCACCAGGAAGGACGGGATGCCGAGGAGGCTGACAAGCGCGCCATTGATTGATCCGACCACCAGTCCGACGGCGAGGCCCGCCAGGATCCCGGGGACCAGGCCAAACTGGGACAGCGCCATCGCGGTGCAGACGCTGGAGAGACCGGCCACGGATCCGACGCTCAGGTCGATCTCCGCACATGCGATCACATAGGTCATGCCGACGGCGATGACGGTGATGGTGGCCGTCTGCCGGAAGATGTTCAGCAGGTTGTTGGGCGACAGGAAGCCCTGGTCGCGCAGCAGGATGGCGAAGAAGATGAAGACGACGACGAAGCCGATGTAGATGACGTAGCGCCGCCAGTCGAGTTCTTTCAGGACGGTGCCGAAATTGCGGGCCGCGGTGTCCCGGGGCGCGATGGTGTTTGCCTTGCTCACTGTTCAGACTCCCTGGACTGCAAGTTGGAGATATTCCTCGTCAGCGATCTCGCTGCGGGGAATGTCGCGGATGATGGAGCCGTCCTTGAGGACGAGGACGCGGTCGCTGACCGCGAGTAGTTCGGGATACTCGGAGGAGATGACGATGACGGCCTTGCCTGCACTGGCCAGCTCCCGGATCATGTCCAGGATTTCGCTTTTGGTGCCGATGTCCACGCCGGCCGTGGGCTCATCCAGGATCAGGATGTCCGGATCGGTGCCCAGCCATTTGGCGATAACCACCTTCTGCTGGTTGCCGCCCGAGAGGAGCCGCACCGGGCGGTTGGGGTGGGCCACCTTGACTGCGAAACGCTTGATAAGGGAGGAGGACAATTCCTTGCCTTTGCCGCCGTCCAGGAGTGGTCCCCGCTGGATCTGTCCGAGCAGCGGCAGGAGCAGGTTGTCTTGGACGGAGTGCTCCAGGACGAGGCCTTGGGCCCTGCGGTCCTCCGGGATGAGGGCGACGCCGGCGTTGATGGCCTGCTGTGGCGAGGCAAGGTTGACCTTCTTGCCCCGCAGGAGGACGTCACCGCTGTCCACTTTGTCTATGCCGAAGAGGGCTCGGGCCAGCTCGGTGCGTCCGCTTCCCATCAGCCCTGCCAGGCCGAGGATTTCGCCGGGCCGGAGCGTGAAGGAAACGTCCCGCACCCGGTTCCCGGCGTTAAGCCCGCGGACTTCCAGCAGCGGCGCGCCGTCGTGGGCCACGTGGTCCCGCTCCCGGTAGGAGAGCTGGCCTTCGATCTTCTTGCCCACGATGCCTTCGACGATCTGCTCGGGAGTTACGTCCGTCAGAGGCGCGGTGAGGAGGTGGCGGCCATCGCGAAGGATGGTGATCCGGTCCGCCAGCCGGTACACCTCGTCCATGCGGTGCGAGATGTAGATGATCGAAATGCCGCGCTGCTTGAGGCGGTCGATCAGTTCGAAGAGCGCCTCGGACTCGTGCCGGGCCAGGCTGGCAGTGGGTTCGTCCATGATCAGGACCTGGGCGTTCTGTGCCAGGGCCTTGGCGATCTCGGTCAGCTGCCAGTAGGCAGTTCCGAGCCGGGAGACCTCCGCGCGGGGGTCGACGTCGACCTCCATCTCGGAGAAGACCTCCCTGGCCCGTTTCACCGCGGTGCGGTCGTCGATGAGCCCGCCCCTGCCGAGCGGTTCGGCAGCGAGGAAGATGTTCTGTGCAACGGTCAGGCTCGGTACCAGGCTGAATTCCTGGAAGACCATCCCGATCCCGGCGGCCTTTGCGTCCTGGATCGAGTTGATGGCGGCTGGCTTCCCGCCTATGAGGATCTCTCCAGCGTCTGCTTGGTACACACCCTGGAGGATCTTCATGAGCGTGGACTTCCCGGCGCCATTGCCGCCGGCGAGTGCGTGGACCTCGCCCTTCCGGACGTCGAAGCTGACGTCCTTCAGCACGGAAACGCCGTTGAAGCCCTTGGAGATCGAGCGCATTTCGACGACATTGTCTGCGGTGTTCATGGTTGCCCTTTCGGAGTGGCGCGGGGGTTGGGACCCCCGCGCCGTCGGGTCTTGGCTACTGCTTGTAGGAGTCCTGGATGTCCTTCGGGGCATCCTCGTGGTAGACCTGCTTCCAGGCTTCCAGGACGTTGGAGTGGTCCACCGGGAGGGCGCTCAGCGCCACGTAGGCGGGTGCTTCCTTGCCGATGAGCGCGCCGGCAGCCAGCCGTGCCTCTGTCACACCCTGGTCGAACGGAACCTGTGCTCCGAGGCCGACGATGAGTTCGTCCTTGGCCAGGGCGATGGCGACATTCTTGCCGAGGTCCTCCGTGGCGATCTTCAGGTCCGGGCGGCCGGCGGCGCGGGCGGCAGCCATGACACCCTCTGCGGGGACATCCCACACGGCCCAGATTCCGGCCAGGTCAGGGTACTTGCTAAGCATTGCGTTGGCGGCAGCCTGGGCGTCTCCAGCGAAGTCCGGCCCGGCAATACCCTTTTCCTCGACGATCTGGATGTCCGGGTATTCCTTGGTGATGGTTTCCTTGAAGCCGTCATAGCGCTGCTTGGTGACGAAGAAGTCAGCCTGGTGGAAGACGAGGCCGATCTTGCCCTTGCCCCCAAGCGCTTTTGCCATCTGGTGCGCAGAGACGACGCCGTTGCCGTAGTTGTCAGCGGAAACAACAGAGACGTAGTCCTTGCCGGCGGTCAGTCCTTGGGGAATGTTGTCCATGAAGACGAGCTTCGTGCCCGCTTCGGCGGCCTTCTTGTACGCGGAGGCGGTGGCCACGGGGTCCGTGGGGATGGAAACGATGATGTCCGGATCCTGCGTCATGACAGTCTCGATGTCCGAGACCTGCTTGTCCGGCTTGAAGTTCGCGTCGGTGGTGGCGATGACCTTGACCCCGAGCTTTTCGAATTCGCTCTTGAGCCCGTTCACCTGGGCGTTGGCCCAGTCGTTGCCGCCATAGTGCATCACGATTGCGGCTTTGGCGTTGAGACCCTTGACCTTCTCGATCTCCTCGGGAGTCAGATCCGCGACGGACGCCGGCGAGGGCGTCTCGCCGTTGGGGCCCTTGCTCAGGACCTGCCCCTTGATCTTGTCGAGGGCCTGCTGGGCCTTCTCGGACACACCGGCGTCGGGGGCGTTTGATGTTGCCGTTGTTGAACTGCTGCAGGATGCAAGGGAAAGTGACAGGGCTGCGGCCAGGGCCACGATGGGAAGCCTGCGGATCATCATTGTTCTCCAGTGCTTTTGGGTGGATGGATGGGGTGGATGCCTGTGGTGGATCAGGCGAGCGCTATTGCCAGGGCGGGGGGAACCGGCGAGAGGACGAGTCCCCCGGCTGCCGAGGCTGTGCGTAGGGCTGCGGCTTTGTCTGAAGCTCTCAGGAGCGCCTCCGCATGCCCTCTATCGACGAAAAGGCCCAGCGAACAGGGCCCTAGATGGGCCTGGACCCACCGCACGGCTTCGCCTGCGGCTTTGGCCATTTCCCCGCCCGACTGGGCCACCGGGCCGTCAATGGTGGATACGTACTCGGGTGCGCCGGAGTTGTCCAAAGAAACAACCAGGCTTGCCCAAAGGGAGTTGCCATCGAAGATTCCGATGACGGCCGAGGAACCGGCGGAGACGAAGGCGCTGACAGCGGCTGCGAGATCCGTTGGCGCCGTATCCTTCAGGAGCTCTTCCAAATGTGCCCACTGCGCCCGGTCGACATCTCGAAGCCCGGTGCTGGGATCGAGCGCGAGTGCGTAGACGATGCTGTCAGCCATCCCGCTCCTTTCTCCATGAAAGCGCTAGCTCCGTAAGCGTTGACGAGACAATCGTAAACGTTTACGGACACCATCGTAAACGTTTACGGGCGAGGGTGTCAAGCATCACAGAACGAGAGTTTTTGGGCCCGCTATGACAGCGGACAGACGTAAGATTGGAAGCGCACGGAACCCACTGGTTCGGTCCGGGAGGTGCAAGACAGGAGAGAACGTGGCAGGCATGGCGGTTCCCCCTGAGGCGAACGAGAAGCTACCCGATGCTCCGCTGCGCCGGAAGCCCACTATTAACGATGTGGCCCAGGTAGCCGGGGTCTCCTTTGGAACAGTCTCTCGGGTACTCAATGACGCACCGGACGTGAGCGCGGCAACGCGCCAGCGGGTTCTGCAGGTCATCAAGGACATCGGATACCGCCGGAACAGGGCAGCCACCGCGCTGGTCACCAGCCGGTCGACTTCCATCGGCATCCTCTCCGACGGCTCCCCGCGGTTCGGCCCTATGGGGACACTCATGGCCCTTGAGAACGTCGCCCGCAAGAAGGGCTACGCCACAACCGTCATCAGTGTCGAGAAACCCGACGAAGAGTCCGTGCAGGCAGCCCTGGACACCCTGGACGATACCGGCGTGGGGGGAATTATTGTCATTGCCCCTCTGGTGGAGATGGCAGCGGCCGTCTGGAATGCGTCATTCCGTGTGCCGGTGGAGATGATCGCGGCCGGAGCATCATCGACTCCGAACGTCTTCACATATTCCGAAAACCAGGAACTCGGGTCACGGCTGGCCACCCAGCACCTTATCGATCTGGGCCACACGGATATCGCCCACCTCGCCGGCTCCATGGACTGGTTCGACGGACGGGTGCGCAAGCGCGGCTGGGAGGCCACGCTCCGCGATGCCGGGCTCAAGCCCGGGCTGTGCCTGGAAGGTGACTGGAGCCCCCGGTGGGCCTATGAGACCGGCCTCCGGCTCGTCCGGGAAAACAGGGTCCCCCAGGCCATCTTTGCCGCCAGCGACCACACTGCCCTGGGGGTCATACGCGCCTTCGCCGAAAACGGCGTCCGCGTCCCGGACGATGTCAGCATCGTAGGCTTTGACGATATTGAAGGATCGGATTACTTCCTCCCGCCGCTGACCACCGTGCGGCAGGACTTCAACGCCCTGGCGCTTATGAGCATGGAAGTGCTACTTGGGGCGATGGAAGGACGGGACGTGGACCGCACGCCCATCCCACCGACCCTTGTTGTGCGTAACAGCGCCACCCGCGCCGGGCAACGAGGCGACGCCGCGGCCCCATAGCCCACTCACCGCAGGAGGCTGGTGCTGCCGCGGAGGTGGGTGCCGCCGTCGCCGCTGCCGGTCACGGCGGTTCCTATGCCACATAGTCGCAGCTTGCAGTTCGTGAGTCTGTAGGCTTGGCTACGCAGCCAGCCTTCCCACGTGGATCGATAGGCAGAGAGGAGGGGGTTCGTGGCAGGAGTAGTGAGGCAACAAGACGCCGAGGCAATACCGCCCAAGTCACCTTCGCCCCGCAAGCCGAAAATCACCGATGTTGCAAAGATCGCAGGCGTCTCCTACGGGACCGTATCGCGGGTCCTTAACAATGCCCCGGACGTCAATGCTGCAACCCGTGAAAGGGTGCTGCAGGTCATCAAGGACATCGGGTATCGCCGCAACCGTGCAGCCACCACCCTGGTGACCAGCCGATCGACGTCCATTGGCATTCTCACCGACGGCTCGCCGCGCTTCGGACCGGTAGGGACGCTGATGGCCCTCGAGAACACCGCCCGGAAGAAGGGTTACTCCACTACGGTCGTGACAGTCGAGGAGCCCTACGAGGACTCGGTGCAGAAAGCGTTGGACACGTTGGACGACATCGGCGTGGACGGAATCATCGTCATCGCACCAATCGTGTCAATGGCATCGGCAGTCTGGAGCGCCTCGGTCCGGGTTCCAGTTGAAATGATCGCTGCGGGGGCCTCAGCCACACCAAACGTCTTCACGTACTCCGAAAACCAGGAGTTGGGGGCACGCTTGGCGACCGAGCATCTCATCGAGCTCGGTCACACCGACATTGCCCATCTGGCAGGCTCCTCGGATTGGTTCGATGGCCGCGTCCGCAAGCGGGGCTGGGAGGCTGCCCTCCGGGATGCGGGCCTGCCCCCGGGACTGTGCCTTGAAGGCGACTGGAGTCCGAAATGGGCCTACGAGACGGGCCTGCGCCTGGTTGAGGAGGGCAACGTTCCCCAGGCTATTGTCGCCGCCAGCGATCACACCGCCTTGGGGGCAATCCGGGCCTTTGCCGAAAAAGGTGTGCGCGTCCCGGAGGATGTCAGCATCGTAGGATTCGACGACATTGAGGGATCGGACTACTTCCTGCCTCCCCTGACGACCGTCCGTCAGGATTTCAGCACTCTCGCTGACGCCAGCATCGAAGTTCTCCTGGGCGCAATCGACGGCCGCGCGGTCGATCGCGCCCCAAGCCCGCCTACGCTGGTGGTCCGCATGAGCTCCGCCCCTGCCGGCAGCCTGCGCAATTAGCTTCGAAATTTCTTGAGACTTCTTCCCTTGTGACCCTTGACACGTTCTTCGTAAACGTTCACGATAGGTAGACCGTAAACGATCACGGTAAAACCCTCGATGAAGAGGAAGGAGCGTAAAGTGGCTGAAAACACCCTGCAGGCCCTCGCGCTCCCCTCCGACGTCGAACGCCGCAACCTGGGCGCAGGGCATTGGGCGCACGTCGAAGAACTACTCACGGAGAAGAACTGCACGGGCAACGACGTCTCACCCGGCATTCGGGTCTTCAGCCCCAACCGTCCACAGCGGTCATCGGCGTCCTCTTGACTGCCTTCAACAAGGCTGCCGCCATTCACGCAGCATCGGCCGCGGGACGGCTCGTCCTGTCGCCACTGCCCCAAGCTCTGGCGACCGGCCTCGCCTGAGCCGTCGCTCCTTACTTACCCAATAGCAGCACCAACCACACACCGTGAACTGTCATGCCCAAAAGGCACCTGCGGGGTCACCGTCCATCAACTGAAGGGAAAACGAGAATGAGAAAGTCAGTAACCGCCGGGGCCCTTGCCTTGGCCACGATGGCTTCGCTGCTGTCAGGGTGTGCCTCCGAGACCGGGAGTGCGTCTGATGGCGCCGAAAATCCGCTGGCCCAAGTAAAAGCAGCAGACCTGGTGCCCGAGAACATAGTCGGCCTCGGTCCTAACGGCGTGAAGTCCGGGACCCTTGAGGACATCAAGCTCACCGACGACGAAGTCAACCAGGCCAAGCAGAAGAAGTTCAGGGTCGGCATCGTCATGCAGACCATGAACATCGAGTGGTCCACCGAGCAGGTCCGGGGGATCACCGAGCAACTGAAGAAATACGACGCCGAGGTCGTAGGGGTTGCCGATCCCAACTTCGACGTCCAAAAGCAAGTGTCCAGCATCGAGAACATGATCCAGCTGAAGCCGGACGCGATCATCAGCATCCCAGTTGACGACACAGCGACGGCAGAGGCGTACCGCAAGATCGGTGCTGCCGGCATCAAGCTCATCATGATGGATAACGTGCCCTCGGGGCTGGAGTACCCCAAGGACTACCAGGGCATGGTCTCTTCGGACAACCAGGGCAACGGCGCGGTTTGCGCGGAGGCGCTGGCCAAGTACATACCCGAGGGCGGTACGGTCGGCGTCCTCGACTTCGGTGTGGATTTCTTCGTGACGAAGGAACGCATGAAGGGCTTCGTCGACTGGATGAAGCAGAACCGCCCCGACATCAAGATCAAGGTTGCCGAGTTCCTCGATCCGGCTAATTCCGGCAAGGACGCCGGTAACTTCCTTACCGCCAACCCGGATGTCCAGGGAATGTTCACTGAGTGGGAAGTCCCGGCCGTCGGCATCGACCAGGCACTGCGCGCCCAGGGCAAGACGATGCCGATCACCGCGGTCAACATCGCATCTGATGTGGCTGCTGACCTTGCCAGCGGCGGGAACATCAAAGCTCTCAGCGCCCAGGTCCCCTATGACCAGGGGCTCGCCGAGGCCGACATGGCCGTAAAGGTCCTCCTGGGAGGCACCGCTCCCAACTGGCTTGCCTTCCCGGCTGTGCCGGTTCTGCAGAACAACGTCCTCGATGCCTGGAAGCAGGTCTACCACCAGGATCCCCCCAGTCAGCTCACCGAGATTTGCACGTCAACCGAGGGCTGCTCTTAATCCCACCACCCATTAGAAGTACCCGAAAGAATATGGAGCTATAGATCATGGAAATCATTCAGGACCACAACGGAGTGCCGGCCAAGCACGGACGCGCTTTTGTCAATGGAGTCAGGCTTCACTACTCCATCGCTGGCGAAGGTGAACCCCTGTTCCTGCTGCACGGCGTGCCGAAGACCTCCTACCACTGGCGCCGCGTCATCCCGCTGCTGACCCCGTACTTCACCGTAATCGCACCGGACCTCCGCGGCCTGGGCGACTCGGAACACCCACAGGGCGGCTTCGATATGAAGAACATGGCCGAGGACATCGCCCAGCTGGCCACGCACCTGGGCTACGAGACCTTCTACCTGGTCGGAGAAGACTGGGGAGCCTCCACGGCCTACCAGGTCGCCGCGCAGTACCCCGAGCGGGTGAAGAAACTTGTCTACCAGGAGATGATCCTTCCCGGTTTCGGACTCGAGGATTACTCCTTCCTGACAAAGGAAAATGTCAGCACCTACGTGTGGCTCTGGCACATCAACTTTTACAGTGTGCCGGACTTCCCTGAGTTGTTGATCACCGGCAAGGAGCGGGAGTACTTCAACTACTTCATCAAGCACGAGACGCACAACCCACAGGCGATCACCCCTGACGCCCTGGATGAGTACGTCCGCTGCTACTCCTCTCCCGGGGGCCTGCGGAGCATGTTCGCCATTTACCGGGCGACACTCGAGGACGCCGAGCAGAACCGTGAGGCGGCAAAGACAAAACTAACCATGCCGGTCCTGGCTGTGGGAAGCGAGTACTTCATTGGGGCCGACAACGAGCGGCAGATGCGCGAAGTCGCTGAGGATGTGCGGGGCGTCATCCTGCCTTGGGGCCATCAATTGGCAGAAGAGGATCCAGAGGCACTCGCAGAGGCATACCTCCAGTTCTTCAAGGAATAGCAGAACCTGCGCGGGACGGCCGTCCGGCTGTCCCGCGCGCACCCCAAGATCAAAAACCGGGACGCCCTGCGGCCGGCAGCCTCGTTCCTTAAGCCGCATTTCATTCATCCCAGGTTGAAGTCCGCCCGCAGGCTCCCCTGGCCATCAGAAGGACAACTGTCATGACACGCAGAAAGACGCTTTCCGCCGCGGCCGGGCTGCTCACCGCCATCGCCATCACGCTGTGCGGATGTTCCAGCGACGCCGGCGGCAGCGGAACATCCCCGGACGCCACCGCCGTCGACGCGGCATCGATCTCCCCCGCCGGAATCGTCGGCAAGGGCAAGAACGGGGAGGAACCCGCTCTGGCGGACACCCTCAAGCTCAGCGACGAAGACAAAAAGAAGGTATCGGAGGGAAACTTCTCCGTCGGCATCTCCATGAACACCATGGACATCGATTGGTCCCGGTTGACCATCGATGGCATTCAAAAGACGCTTGGCGAACTCGGCGTCGAGGTCGTCGGGGTCACGGATGCAAAGTTCAAGGTCCAGCAGCAGATTGCAGACCTGGAGAACCTGATCACCAAGAAACCGGACCTGATCATCAGTATCCCCACCGATGATGTGGCCACGGCCCAGACCTACAAGAAGGTCGCGGCCGCCGGCATCAAACTCGTTTTCATCCACATGCCTGCTTCCGGGCTCTCCTACCCCACCGATTACCAGGCAGTGATCGCTCCGGACAACCAAGGCAACGGCCAGATTGCCGCCGCCGGCCTGTCGGAATTCATACCCGAGAACGGTACAGCCGGAATCGTGGATTTTGCAGTCGATTTCTACACCACGAACCAGCGCACGCAGCGGGTTAAGGAATGGTTCCAGGAGAACCGCCCGGACGTGAAAATCAAGGAAGTCGGTTTCACAGACACCAACGCCGTCGGGCCGGCTGCCGCCAACTTCATGACGGCAAACCCTGACGTCAACGGGTTGTTTGTCATCTGGGATTCGCCGGCTATGCAGTCCGTCGCCTCCCTCCGTAATGCCGGCGTCAACGTCCCGATCACAACGATTGACCTCGGCACGGAAGTCGCAGTCGAAATGGCCAGCGGCGGCTATATCAAAGCCATTGGTGCCCAAGAGCCTTACAACCAAGGAGTCGCGGAGGCCAGGGCAGCAGCGCTCGCCCTGATCGGCAAAGAGGTTCCTGCGTGGGTCGCTCTTCCCGCCGTCGCAGTGACCCCGGGAAACCTCCTGCAGAGGTATGAGGAGATCTTCCATTCCAAGCCACCCCAGGAAGTGCTCGACGCGTGCGAGACTTCGGGACTCTGCGGAGACAAGTGACATGGCCAGTATCAGCAAGCAAACAGCAATTGATCACCCAGAGGTGACCACCGCGGCGGATGCCGCGGAAGCCAGCGGCGCCGGGCAGGGCAACAGCAGGGCGCTGCTCAACGCCCGTGGCGTCAGCAAGGCCTTCAGCGGGGTGTATGCCCTGAAAGACGTCGATTTCGATTTGCGCCCCGGCGAAGTCCACGCACTATTGGGCCCCAATGGTGCAGGAAAGTCCACGTTGATAAAGATCCTCGACGGCGTCCAGCCACAGGACGAGGGAATTGTCGAGGTCGACGGCCGCGAACGGATCCAGTCAGACATCGCGACTGTGTTCCAAGAGCTCAGCCTGGTCCCGTCCCTCTCGGTGGCCCAGAACATCTTCCTCGGCAATGAGCTGCACAACGCCTTTGGGATGGTGCAAAAGAAGAAGATGAACGCCGTAGCCAAAGAGCTCATCGACTCCCTGGGGCTGCACCTGCCGCCTGGGGAATTGGTCGAGAACCTCTCGGTTGCCTCCCGCCAGCTTGTCGAGATCGCCAAGGCCGTCCACCGGGATGCACGGGTCCTGGTGCTGGACGAGCCGACGTCGACACTGACCAAAGCTGACCAGCTGCTGCTGTTCAACAGCATCCGCGACATCCAGAAGTCAGGCGTAGGCATCATCTACGTCACCCACCGGCTCACCGAGGTCTTCGAGCTGGCCGACCGGGTGACGATCATCCGAGACGGCAGGAAGGTCCTGACCGCTGACGTGGCCGACCTGGAGATGAGTTCACTGGTCCGTGAAATCACGGGCGCTGAACCCCAGGAAGCCGGCCCGCCAAAGGAAGCGTTCGACCGGTTCGCCCGCCCCGAGCTGCTGGCCAACTCCTCCGGCGGTCCGAAACTCCAGATAACCGACCTCGCAGGGGACCGCTTCTCGGACATCAGCTTTACCGCCGAGGCTGGACGGATTGTCGGCATCGCCGGCCTTATCGGTACCGGCCGCACCGAGCTCCTGGAAACGATCGGCGGCATGCGCCGCAGCACCGCCGGGGAGATCAGACTCAATGGTCGGACAGTCCGTTTCAAACACCCCTGGGAGGCCCTCAGCGCAGGAGTCGCTCTCGTGCCCGAGGACCGGCACCGCTCTGGCCTCGTGATGCAGCACTCCATCCAGCGAAACCTCGCCCTGGCCCACCACAAGTCACTGCGCAAAGGCGGCCTCGTCGACAACCGGGCCGCCCGGACACTGATCAAGGGCCTCGTAGAGACGCTGCAGGTCAAGACGAACTCGATCGACAGCCCTGTCCAGACATTGTCCGGCGGCAACCAGCAGAAAGTCGTCTTCGCCAAATGGCTGCAGCCCGGCATGCACCTCCTGCTTCTCGACGAACCGACCCAAGGCGTGGATGTCCGCGCCCGCCAAGAAATCTACCGGGTCATCCACCGGTTCGCCGAAGAAGGAGCAGCCATCATCGTCGCTTCGTCCGACTTCGTCGAACTCCAGGAACTGTGCGACGAAATCTACTTCATGACGTCCACGTCCATGAGCGGGCCCGAGACTGTCACGCCGGACATGACAGACCAGTACATTTATTCAAGACTCAATGAAAGGGTTCGTGAGAGCCATGAGCGCGATCACCAACAGCATTAGCCTGAGCCGCCCGCACTGGGGCCGCCGTTCCCCCCTGGACTTCATCCGTGAATACTTCGTGTACATCGCGCTCGTGGGACTCGTGCTGTTTTTCTCCATTGCCTCCCCTGTCTTCTTCAGCGTGCAAAACTTCGCCAACGTGGGCCGGCAGACGGCGATCGTGTCCATCATCGCCGTCGGAGTCACGCTCGTCATTGTCAACGCCCAGATCGACCTGTCCGTCGGCAGCGTGTTCGCGCTCTCCGGAATGGCCTCCGCCCTGGCGCTCCAGCACGTCTCGAACTTCTGGGTGCTCGGTGCACTGGCAGCCATCTCCGTCGGTGTCGTCTTCGGGTTCGTCAATGGATTCCTGACCGTGAAACTAGGCATCCCAAGCTTCCTGGTCACCCTGGGCATGCTTGGAGTCGCCCGTGGTATCGCTTTGCTCATCACGGACACCCGCCCGGTGATTATCGCCAACCGGCCCTACTTCAGCATCTTCGGCGACAGCAGCATCCTCGGCGTTCCCATCGCCGTGGTCTGGACCATCGTGATCGTTGCGCTCGGCTTCCTACTCCTGCACAAGAGCGTCTTCGGGCTTCGGGTCTTCGCCACCGGCGGCAATCCCCAGGCGGCACGCTTCACCGGCGTCAAAACCCACCGCACCGTGATTCTGTCGTTCGTCATCACCGGCGCCCTCGTCGGTGTGGCCTCGCTCCTGTTCACAGGCATTGCCCACGCCGCCCGCCCGGACGTCGGTGTCGGCCTGGAACTGGACGTCATCGCCGCGGTCATCCTTGGTGGAGTAAGCCTCTTCGGCGGCAGGGGAACTGTCATCGGGGCCCTTGCCGGGTCCCTGATTATCGGCATGATGAACAATGGCCTGGTCCTCATGGGCGTTGATTCCTCGGTGCAGCAAATTATCAAGGGCGCCATCATCATTGCCGCAGTGTCCCTCAGTAAGAAATAACGTAACTCGCAAAGGAGCGATTGAAATGTCAGCAACTGAAACACCGAACAATGGTTTCTTCCGGGTGGCCAACAGCGACGGAGCATGGAGCTTCGTGGACCCCGAAGGCAAGCCCTTCCTCTCCCTTGCCCTCAACCACATCGACGACACCGACCTGCGCTACCCGCACAACGTGGAAATCTTCGAGCGGAAGTATGGCTCCCGTCAGTCCTGGACAAAGGGCGTAGTCCGGGACCTCCAAGACCTCAACTTCAACACGATCGGCTGGACGTCCCAGTACATCAGCGGAGGGTGGGGAGAGGCACTGGACTGGTTCGGGGACCCCGTTGACCTTGGCCATTCCCTGCCTTGGCCGGATCAGCACCTGCTGGACGCCGGTATGCCCTACGTGGTGCAAATCCGTGTGCAGGAAATCGAGGACTGGAACGGCCACCCCGCCTTCCGGGACGTTTTCGGGGAGGACTTCCAGAAGTACGCAGACTGGATCGCCCGCCGGATGGTCTCCGACCACAAGAACAGCCAAAACCTCATTGGCTACTTTTTGGTAGACATTCCTGCCTGGCTGCCCCACGCGGCCGGCAGGTTCTGGCCGGGTTTCGACGGGCTCAGCCAGGAAGAACACGACAAAAAGCTTTTCGAGGTGGCGACTCAGTACTACAAGACCATCACTGAGGCCATCCGCCGGTACGACCCCAACCACCTGATCCTCGGCGACCGCTACAACGGCAACAAGGGCATCCCGGAAGCAGCCCTGCGCGCGATGGTCCCGTTCGTGGACGTCCTCTCCGTCCAGTACTTCACCGGGAAGTCCGACGAGGAATACAAGACGATGATCGACGACTTGCGCCGCTGGCACGACCTGACCGGCAAGCCCGTCGTCATCGCCGACATTGGCAACTGGGTACCCACGGACATGAACCCCCACCGGACCAGTGATATGAGCACGCACTCCGAGCGCGGCGCCGATTACGCCAATGGCCTGGCGAAGGTGATGGCCGAGCCCTGGATCATCGGCTGGCACTGGTGCGGCTATATCGAAAACCTCGGCCGGGGCTGGGGCATCAAGGACCCGCAGGACGAGTTCTACACGGACATGACCGACCAGATCCGCGAAGCCAACGCCAAAGCGCAGGCGGCCGCAGAGCAACGCAAATGACCGTGTACCTGTCCTGACTCGACCTTCCGGGGTCGAGTCAGGACAGGTACCGGCAGGTCCAAGATCGACCAACTGCCTATCACCGCCACGGGGCTGCGCTGCCGAAGAGGGCGGCGCGGGCGCCGGGCAATCGCCCACTACTGCGGAAGGGCCGTCAGGCCACGGAGCCGGCTAAGGCCACAGGGCCCAGCCGCTCAAGGGAACGCAACCAGGATGTGGGCTCCATCAGTGCGCCGGTCTTCGACCATGCCGGGCGGCTTGCGTGCGCCGTGGGCCTGGGATTCCCCACGCAGCGGATCGGGCCCGCCGATGTTGGATATGGCCAGGAACGCCGGGCTGCCGTGGGATGTGATCATCGGCTCGGACATGACACGCAGCTACAAGCCGTTGCCCCAGGCGTACCTCCGGACGGCTGAGTTCCTGGACCTCAACCCCGGTGAGGTGATGCTGGCGGCGGCCCACAACAACGACCTGTACGCTGCCCGGACGGCAGGGCTGGCTACGGCGTTCATTGCCCGCCCCACTGAACATGGGCCAGACCAGACGGCGGACCTGGCCCCGGAAGGCGACTGGGACCTCGTGGCGTCAAGCATCACTGGACTGGCCGACCAGCTCGGGCCTGAAGAGCTTCGTCCCCGACAAAAAGGCACAGCTGCGGCAGCGGACAAGCGTCGGGTGCCTCGGTGCGGCAGGTCCATTCCTAGAAGCGGACCTCCTGGTCTGCAGCGAAGGACTCGGCGATCTGCTTGATCGCGGCGAGCGTTACCGGGATGCCGTCCAGCGCCTGCTGGGTGCGTTCGGCGATCTGCTCGGAGGCCTTGTCACCGAACTTCTCCTCGAACATCGCGATCCCGTCCGGAAGGAATTCCCACGACTCGGTGAGGATAGTTCCGGAATCAGCCGGAGCCATGGTGAAACCCCAGCGGACGAACTTGCCGCCCACCACCCAGGCGAACTCACGGCCGCGCTCGGCGGCAACCACCAGGGACCGGGTCTCCCAGGTCCGGTGGGGCAGCTCGTTACGCCCGGTGAACCAGGCGCCGGGCTGGCCGGCGCTGTCCTCGTCGTCCCACCAGCACGAGGTGCAGACCGGGCTCCACTCCCCCGTTCGGGTGATGTCCGAGACCAAATCATAGACCGTCTCGGCCGGTGCATGGACCGTAACGGACTCCTGGTACTGGCGGGTGCTGCTCTGGTTCATGGGTTCATCCTTACTGACAGTCACTTCTTGCTGAGGGTCACTTCTTCTGCCGCCGGCTGCCGCCGTGCCAGTCCTCCTGCGTGCCAACTGCTCCGGCGGTGACTCCAAAGGCGGGTAGCTGCGGCTGCTCACGCAGGCTGCGCTTGAGCTCGGCGAAGCCAGGGAAGCGTGCCAGCCCCACCACGTGGTCCCACAGCTCGGCGGCCGACTCTTCGTCCGGCAGCCGGCTGATCACCGGCCCGAAAAAGGACACCCCGGTTGGCGGCTCAAAATGGATGATGGGCGTGCCCACATCCTTACCCGTTAGCGCCAGCGCCTCATCCGTCTGCTGCCGGATCTCCTGGTCCCAGGACTCGTCGTCCAGTGCTTCCGCCAGCGACAGTGGCAAGCCGGCCTCGGCGAGGATCGGCTCCACGAACTCCCGCGTCCCGCGCCGCTCACGCACCGCCTGCTCGGTGGGCAGGTTGTCCGTATCCGGGGCGGCTTCGAAGATGTGTGTCCCGAATGCCTCATACAGCTTCGCGATCGATTCGCGGCCATGCTCTGCACGGGCCCTGGCCGCCACGCGCAGGAGCCTGAGTCCTGCCGTATGTCCGGCCTCGTACGCTGGCGGAAACTGCGCGTCGTAGTCCACAGCCGCGTTGATCTGGCGCAGCGAAATGAACCGCCAGTCCACAGTGTACCGGCGCTGCGCCTGCACCTGCCGCACCCATTTGCTGGTCATCCAGGCGAAAGGGCAGACCGGGTCGAAATAGAAGTTGATGTCGGCATTCACCCGTCCACCCTTGCACCTGTTCGTGACCTGCGTCTAATCAACAAGCCCGGCCGGGAAAGGTGGTGGGCAGGGTGACCAGTTGGGGCCTCTGGATCGCTGTCGCGGTGATGACCGCGCTCAGCTCCAAGCCGGCACCGGCTGTCGGAACGGGCCCGTCATCCGCCGCAGGGGTCCTGAGCGGCATGGTGGAAAACGTTGTCGCCGCGGTTGCGCTCCCGGGCGTGGCCGCCATCGTTCTGGGTATTGCGGCCGCCGTCGTCACCGGCCGCGACGTCCGACGCCGGGATCCGGTGCGCCGCTTCACGCGCCAGCAGCGCCGTGAAGGGATGGCCAGGGCCGCCGGCCTGTGCGAGCTGGAAGCCGGGTTCGGGCGCCGCTGCGGACGCCCGGCCGAGCACGGGGACCACTTCTATCCATGGTCCAAGGGCGGTTCCACCAGCCTGCAGAACTTCGTTGCGGCCTGCGCCAGGTGCAACCGCGCCAAGCGTGCCAACATCCCGTCACCGGGCCAGCAGCAACGGATGGAACGACGACGGCGGGAGTACCTGCCGCTGTCGTCCTCCGTCAGCGTGGGCGAGCGGCACCCGCTCCCCGGACGCGCGGCCGTGCACAGCCCCTAGCCGCCAGTTTGAAACAATAAACAAGGCAGCATCCAGCAACCGAAGGGGCACCCCACGATGACCGGCAACCAGACGCTTGGCAGCCGGCACCGCGCCCGTCGGCTGTTCCTGGGCCTTATCCTCTTCGGAGCGCTCGCGTCCGTGCTGGTGCTCCTTGGGCCTGGCTTACTGAGTGGACTGCGCACTGCGGACGGCTCGCTGGTGCTGCGGCCCGAATGCGTCGTCGAAACCCCGGACGGGGAGGTGGGACTCGACCGTGATGCAGCGAAACGGGCCACTACAGCGGTGGCGCTGCTCGCCCGTGGAATGGCAGCCCCGGACACCACCGGCATTGACCAGGCGGTGTTGCAGCGGCTGGTTGACGGGCCATCCGGAGACGCCGGCCCTGTCCTGTCCTGCCGGGGCTCGGCAGCCCGTGACCTGCAGGAACAGCAGGCTGGAGCCAGCGGCCTGACACCGCGCGCAGAGCGGTTGCGCACGGCGATGGCCGAGGTATTCGGCGGGCAGAGCCTGGGCGGATTCGCCCCGGGTGGTGTGGATCAGGGGCACGGAGCCGACTCGACGCACTACGACGGCCGGGCCATCGACATCTTCTTCCGCCCCGTGACCGAGGAGAACCGGCGTCAGGGATGGATACTCGCGCACTGGCTCGTCGCTCACGCCGGGGACTTAAACGTCCAGTACGTCATCTTCGACGACCGGTTCTGGAGCGCACGCAGTTCGCGGGGCCAATGGGGGGATTACGACGCACCCGAACCCGGCAACGAGATCCTTCGTCACCTCGACCACGTCCACGTGGACGTGCTGGGCGGAAGTCCTAGTTAAGAACCCTGGCGACGGCGGTTCCCTGCGCGTCGCGGTGTACTCGCGGATCGCCGAAACCATCCGCAACGGCCTCCTCACCCCCGGCTCCATGATTCCCACCGAAACCGAGCTCGGCACGGACATGAAAGTCAGCCGCACCGTCGTCCGCGAAGCCCTCATGCTGCTGGAAGAGGACGGCCTCATCAGGGCGTGGCGCGGCGTCGGACGCTTCGTCTCGGACACACTCCCCCGCATCGGCATCGAACGCATCCAACCCTTCGAGGACGTCCTCGGCAGCCCCGGCCAGCAGGCCGAGGTCAAACGCTGCCAGCCGACGATCAGCTGTGCCACCGGGCCGAACGCCAGCGACATGGCCGCCAGCAGTGTCAATCCGGCCATTCCCAAATCCCAGCTGGCCGCGGTGGGCGTGGGCGCCGGTTTCTGACTGAGTCCGGCTGGGTAGGCTACTTCCACAACGAGAGAAACGCCTGAATGAAACGGAGACGCCCATGCACGCCGTGCTCGAGTACACGTACGAGGACAACTACCTCGAAACCCGCGAAAAATACCGCGCAGACCATCTTCGGGCGGGATGGGAAGCAGTGGAACGGGGCGAGCTCCTGCTGGGTGGAGCCGTTGGTGAAGGACCCTTGACCGGGTTGCTCATCTTCACCGGCGACAATGCACTGGAGGCCGCACGAGCCTTTGCGGCCGCCGATCCCTACGTTGCTGCTGGCGTCGTAACATCGTGGACCGCCCGCCCTTGGACCACGGTGCTGGGAAAAGAAGCGGCAACGCCAGTTCGCCCCTAGAGAGCCATAGACCCCGGGCGCCTGGACCGCTGGAAACCGAGCCAAACGGATAAGCCAGCTTGAGCTTCACCCGATGAAGCCCTCCAGCCATTCGGCAAAGTCCAGCGCCAGCGCATCCGAACCAGGGGCCGCAATGACCTGGACGGACAGCGGGAGGCCCTCGGATGAGAGCGCGACGGGCAACGAGACAACAGGGGCGCCAACCATGGTCACAGCCCTGCATTGGCCCATGATGTCCCAGCCATGAATTGACTCCCCGTCGATGTCCAGTTTTCCGGACACGTCGCACGCCGGACCGCCGGCCACGGGCAGCAGGACGATGTCTGCGCTGTCAAAGATCGCCAGGTCCCGTCGTCTTGCCTGTTCGGATTCGGCAACAGCCGTTTCGAGTTGCCCTGCGGGAGTCTGCATTGAGCGCTGGATGACCTCAAGGTTCGCGGGAAGAACCAGGTGCTCACGGCCTGCGACAGCGGCAGCGTGATCAATCATTGGATCGAGAGGGCGGAGCCGGTTGTACGCTGCCAGCGATCCCGCAAACAGATCCGGCACTTGCGTCAGCGTCCGGACCTCCGGGGCGACCTCTTTCGCCAGGGAGGCGATCATCGCTGACACTTCACGCCGTACCGGCCCCAATGCGGAACCGTCGCTCCAAGCCACCGCAACGTTGCCGGGGACCGCCCCGCCAGGCGAGGTCCGCACGCCGGAACGCGTGTCCGCAAGCACTCCAAGCGCCGTCCGCAGGTCCCGCACTGACCGTGCGAGCGGCCCCATGACTTGCGTGGAGGCTTGAAGGCGGGCGGCGGGCGGGGACGGGTTGCCGCTTCCGTACCAGCCGCCAGCTCCTGGGACTATGCCAAGGTCCGGAACTGTACGCGGGGTGGGCCGCAGGGCAGTGATACCCACGCATTGGGACGGCCACCGCAGGGATCCGCCATAGTCGGTGCCCAACCCAAGTGCCGATATGCCGGCAGCGACAGCTGCCGCCTCTCCCCCGCTCGAACCACCCGCCGTGGCACCGGGAAACCGGGAATTGAGCGTCCTGCCCGCGACGGCGCTCTCGGTGATGGCACCGAACGCAAACTCGGGGCAGTTGGTCTTCCCAATCACTACGGCGCCCGCCTCCTGGAGGCGCCGCACCGCAGTGGCAGTGAAGGTGGAAATGTTTCCGGCGTACGCGGCGCTGCCGCCGGTGAGCCACAGCCCTGCCACAGCGATGACATCTTTGACACTCAGCGGAACACCGGCCAGCGGTCCTGGATCCTTCCCGCGGGAGCGACGGCGGTCCACCTCCTTCGCGGTGATGGCAGCGCCATCCCAGTCTTCCTCGATGAACGCACATAGACCGGGGGCTGCATCGGCCCGTGACCGCGACTCTGCCAGGACGCTCTCCGCGGAGGCCTGACCGGTGCGAACTGCGTAGGCAAGCGCTGTGGCGTCATGAAGCGCAGTTTCCATGAACCGAATGTATCAGCGCGGTTTCGCCGCGGAGACTGCCGCCCTCCCGCTCGTTCGCTTCGCGAACTTTTGTGCGTGAGATGAACTAAGGGTATTCTCATCGACAGATCGTATGCGGCGCATCACATCCGATGATGGGGTTCTCAGCCCGGGCGTGCGTCCATCTCCTTCCCTGATCAATGAGGATTACATGAAAACTTCCCCCTCCACGCGCGCCTCACGGTGGCCGGTCTGGCTGTGCTGGCTGGCGATGGTTTTGGACGGCTTTGACCTGGTGGTGCTCGGCACCGTCATTCCCACCCTTATCAAGACCGGCGAACTTGGCTTCGACGCAGTCGGCGCTACATTCGTGGCGACCATTTCCCTCGTCGGTGTCGGCGCCGGCGCATTGTTCATCGCTCCGCTGTCAGACCGCCTGGGGCGCCGCAAATTGATGGTTGCCTGCGTACTCTGGTTCTCGATTTTCACCCTCGCGGTGGCGTGGGCACCCAACGTGGCCGTGTTCGGCGCTTTCCGCTTCCTGGCCGGGGTGGGACTGGGCGCCTGCCTACCGGTCGCCCTCGCCTACATGAACGACTACGCGCCGGCGGGATCCGCGGGCAAATCCACCACCCGCACCATGACCGGCTACCACGTCGGGGCTGTAGCAACGGCCTTCCTGGCCTTGCTGATCATCCCGGACTGGCGCACCATGTTCGTCGTCGGCGGCCTTGCAGGCATCGCACTCCTGCCGTTCCTGTGGTTCAAACTGCCTGAGACATTGCCGGGCACAGGAACCACTGAAAAAGAAGAGCAAACCGGGTTCCGGGACCTGGCAAAGAAGCCCTACCCGCTGGTTGCCGTGGCGATCGCCGCCGCGTCATTCATGGGGCTCCTGTTGGTCTACGGGCTGAACACCTGGCTTCCGCAGCTCATGGCGTCCGCCGGATACCCCGTCAGCGCCGGACTGTCCCTGCTCCTGGTGCTGAACCTCGGCGCCGTCGCCGGCCTCATCATCGCCGGCATTCTGGCCGACAGGCACGGCACCAAACCCATCGTGCTGCTCTGGTTCGGCTTGTCCGCGGTCTGCCTTGCCCTGCTGAGCATCAAGGTTGACAACGCCATCCTGCTCAACGCCCTGGTCTTCGTCACCGGCGTGTTTGTTTTCAGCTCCCAGGTGCTCGTTTACGCCTGGGTGAGCCAACTGTTCCCGGCCCGCCTGCGTGCAACGGCCCTCGGGTTCGCCGCCGGGGTGGGCCGCGTGGGCGCCATCGCCGGGCCTGCCGTGACGGGTGGCCTGGTGGCCGCCGGCATCGCCTATCCGTGGGGGTTCTACGTTTTCGCAGCAGCCGGCGCCCTCGCCGTGGTCGCCCTGGTGGCGGTACCTCATGGCATCGCAAGCACCACTCCCGTCCAGGAACGCGTTTAGCTAACCCAAATTGCCCGGCCCGTCCTATGGGCGGGCCGGGCATCCGGCTTCTCCGTTGGGTGACGCAATGATGAACGATGGCGCCACGCCCAGGAGTTGAGGAGCTTGCTCAGGCGGCTGAACCTGTTGAGGCGAGCGCCGCCGTCGTGCCTTTGAATTCACACCCTGGCCTGGCCGGGGTCATACCCCAGTGCGCGGCTGGCTTCCAGTCCCGCGCGGGCCACCACCGGGCCCAGCCGCTCGACGTCGGCGGGCCCGATCCGCTGCGTGGGGAATCCCAGCCCCACGGCGCATGCAAGCCGCCCGGCATGGTCGAACACCGGCGCACTGATGGAGCCCACATCCTGGTTGCGTTCCCCGAAAGCCGCGAAATACCCCTGCTCGCGGGCAACAGCAGCCTGCTCCCGCAGCGTCTCCAGGGAGACCGGAGTATCGGGCGTAAAGCCCTCAAGCCCATGCTCGTCCAAGGCATCCCATGCCCCGGGGTCGAAGGCCAGGAAAATCTTGCCAGGGGCGCCAGCATGCAGCGGCATGACCATGCCCACCATGAATGGCCGCATCACCACGTGCCGCGTCTCGGCCACCGCAACGATGGTCCGGAACGCCCCATCGCGGACATACAGGCAGGCAGTTTCACCGGTCTCATCCCGCAGCTGCTGCAGGACCGGTTTCACCAGCCGCACCACGTCCAGCCCGAACGTTCCCGGAGTAGCCCAGCGGACCAGCCCGATCCCGATCCGGTACCGGTCGCCGTCGCGGTCCAAGAAGCCCTCACGGAGCATGTTCTGGACCAGCCGCTGGCAGGTGCTGGACGGCAGCCCCGTCTTGCGGATGATCTGCTGCAGCGTCGGTTCGGGCTCCTCCACTGAGAAACAGTCCAGGATTTCCGCCACCTTGTGCAGGACCAACAGGGGGGAAGCGCCAGCTCCCGGTTCCTTCACCACTGCCTTAAAACTCCTTCAATCTTCTTTGCCATCAGCCTCCAGCTTAGTGAGCCCGACGCCGCCCGAAGATGTGATCCACTTGACATCCTCTTTGCCTAACCCACATCATGGGATTAGAACCCATTGTATGGGTTTTCAAAATCCCCCAACACAACGACGTGGAGAATCCATGAGCACCCCCGCAATCACGTGTGAAACCGCCCCCGAACCCAAGCGCCCCGGGATGAGCCGCGTGGGACTGATCGTCCCCAGCTCCAACACCACCATGGAGACCGAACTGCCGGAACTGTTCCGGCGCCAGGCCGAGGCAACCGGCCACAAGTACACCTTCCACTCCGCCCGCGCCGGCATGAAGAAGGTCACCCGGGAAGAACTGCTGGCCATGGTGGGCAAGGCGGCAGACTGCGCTGAAGCGGTCTCCGACGCCGACGTGGACGTCATCGCCTACGCCTGCCTCGTTGCCGTTATGGCCCAGGGCCCTGGAGCGCACGAGGGTTCCGAGAAGGTCATCGCCGATGCCGCCGCCGGCAACGGACATCCCGCCCCGGTCACCAGCAGCGCCGGCGCCCTGGTCCGCACCCTGCACGAAATCGGCGCAGGCAAGGTCGCCATGATCACCCCCTACATGAAGCCACTGACCAAGATGGTGGTGGACTACATCGAGGGGTCGGGCATCACGGTGCTGGACGCCATCAGCCTCGAAGTTGCGGACAACCTCGAAGTCGGCTGCCTGGACCCGCAGAACCTGCCCGCGCTGGCCCGCAGCCTAAAGCGCGAAGGCGCAGACGCCGTCGTCCTCTCCGCCTGTGTCCAAATGCCGTCACTCGCCGCGGTCCAGGCTGTGGAGGACGAGCTGGGACTCCCGGTCATCACGGCGGCCACGGCCACCACCTACGAGGTCCTCAAGGCCCTGGGCCACCAGCCCGCCATCACCGGAGCGGGCAGCCTGCTGTCCGGCGCCGGCGTCCTCGCCCCGGCGAAGGCGTAGGCGGGCACCATGTCACTGTCACTCATCGCGTTCCTGGTGCTGGTGGTGGCCTTCGCCATAGGTTCCTTCACCAAGATCAACGCCGGACTGCTGGCCACGGTCGCCGCCTTCGGCGTGGGCACCCTCCTGGCCGGGATGTCCGTCAAGGACGTCATCGGACAGTTCCCCGCCGGGCTTTTCTTCATCCTGGTGGGCGCTACCCTCCTGTTCGCCATTGTTAGGATCAACGGCACCATCGACCTGCTGGCCTATTGGGCTGAACGGCTCGCCGGCGACCGGAAAATCCTGGTCCCCATCCTGATGTTCCTGCTGACCGCGGCCCTGGCTTCCGCCGGCGCCTTCACCCCCGCCGCCATCGCCATCGTCGCCCCGGTGGGCCTGGCGCTGGGCATGCGGTTCGGCATCAGCACCCTAGCCATGGGCCTGGTCATCGTCCAGGGCGCGAACGCCGGCGCGTTCTCGCCCGTCAACCCGTTCGGCGTCCTGGGCAACAAGATGTTGGAGGGCGCCGGCGCCGCAGACGGATCATTCAAGCTCTACGCCTACTGCTTCATCTTCAACGCCATCCTGGCCGTGATCGCCTACGTCCTGGTGCAGGCCATCATGAAGCGCCGGGCGGCCAAGGCGGGCGCACGTCACGCGGACGGCGGTGAGAGTGCCATAAAGAACGACGGCGGCGCTGACGCACCCTCGGGCGACGGTGTTTCAGGTTCCGGCGGTGCCGGAACGGCCGTACTCACCGCACCGGCACAGACTTCCGTGGCCGCCGGGACCAGGACCCGCCCGGAGAAGGTCGCCGCAACCCCCATGCGTATCCTCACACTGGTGGGTATCGCCTCCTTGCTGGTGCTCACCACCGTCCTGGGACTTGATGTGGGAGTGGCCTCGCTGGTCATCGCGGCGGTACTGATCGTGCTCAACCCCAACGTGCAGAAGCCGGCGGTGGAGAGCATGCCGTGGTCGGCCATTATCCTGGTTACCGGCATCGTCACCTACGTGGGGATGCTGGAAGAAATGGGTGCACTGAAGGAACTCCAGGAAGGCATCGCCGGCCTGGGCAACAGCTCCCTCGCGGCGCTGATCGCCAGCTACGTGGTGGCCATCGTGTCAGCCTTCGCTTCCACCACTGGAACCCTGGGTGTCATCAGCCCGGTGATTGAGCCCATTGCCATGGACCCGCTGCTCACCCCCATAGGAGTGGTCACGGCCATCGCAATCAGCTCCTCCGTGGTTGATGTCAGCCCCATGTCCACCAGCGGGGCCCTGCTGATGGCGAGCGCCCAGCCCAAGGACGAGCGGATGTTCTTCCGTGCGCTGCTGCTGTGGGCCATCGCGATGATCGGCGTGGTGCCGCTCCTCGTGTGGTTCGTGTTCGTCCACCTCGGTCTTGGCTAAAGAGCCCCGGGCTGAAAGGGAAAGGGACGTCCTCGCCAGGGCGTCCCTTTTCCATTCCCCGGCAACTCCCATTCCCGGCAGCGCGCGACGGCTGGCCCTAGTCCTTGGGCCGGAAGTGGCCCGGCCAGTCCTTCAGACGGATCCGGGTGAGGTCCTGGATTTCGCCGAGCGTGCCCCATTCATCGAGCCCCAGCCGGGCCAGTGGCTCCAGCAGGTCGATCCGCGGGTGGCTGCCATCGAGTACGGCTTCGCTCACGGCGGCATGGGTCACTTCGCCGAAAACCAGGGTGGAGTCCCCTATCGGCAGCACGGAGTGGAGGCGGCATTCGAGCACCGCCGGTGATTCCTTGACGCGGGGCGCGGCCACGGTGAGGCTCGACTCCCGGGTCAGGCCGGCGGCGTCGAACTCACTGACCTGCGGCGGGAAGTTGGTGCCGGTGGCGTTGACCTCTTCCAGGAGTGCGGCCGGGGCCAGGTTGACCACAAACTCTCCGGACGCGGTGATGTTGCGGAGCGAATCCTTCTCCCCCACCGAGGTGAACTGCACGATGGGCGGATTGGTTGACGCTACGGTGAAGAACGAGTGCGGGGCCACATTGTCAATGCCCTCCGGGGAAACGCTCGAAACCCAGGCGATGGGCCGGGGCACCACCACGGCGGTGAGCAGCCGGTAGAAATCACGGGCGGACGTCGCTGAGGGACTGAAATCAGTTCGCATGCTGCCAGACTAACCATGAGGCAGCCAGGAAGGAGAAAGCACATGGGGTTCGAGCCCTACCGTTCGCCATCCACCGGGCGCCCCGTGCGCGCCGTCCTCTTCGACACCTTCGGGACTGTGGTGGACTGGCGCACCGGCGTGGCAAGGGAGGTGGCGGCTTTCGCCGCGGCACACGGGGCTGCCCTTGACGCGCACGCCTTCGCCGGCCACTGGCGGGCCCTCTACCAGCCGGCCATGGACGCCATCCGCTCCGGGCAGCGCACCTTCACGAAGCTGGACACGCTCCACCGCGAAAACCTGGACCGGGCGCTGCGCCAGTACGGCATCGATCCGGACCGGCTGCCCGGCGAGAGCCTGGAGGAGCTGAATAAATCCTGGCACCGGCTGCCGCCGTGGCCGGACAGCGTGGAGGGCCTGGCAGGCATCCGCCGCCACTACATCGTGGGCCCGCTGTCCAACGGCAACACTTCACTGTTGCTGGACATGGCCAGGAACGCCGGCCTGCCGTGGGATGTGATCATCGGTTCGGACATAACGCGCGCCTACAAGCCGCTGCCCCAGGCTTACCTCCGGACGGTTGAATTTCTGGATCTCAATCCCGGTGAGGTGATGCTGGCGGCGGCCCACAACAACGACCTGCAGGCCGCCCGGGGGTCCGGGCTGGCCACGGCGTTCATTGCCCGCCCCACTGAATATGGGCCAGGCCAGACGGCGGACCTGGCCCCGGAAGGCGACTGGGACCTCGTGGCGTCAAACATCACTGGACTGGCGGACCGGCTCGGGGCCTGACCCCGAACCAGGCTCACTTCGGCGCGGTAATTCCCAGGCGGGCCATCCGGCGGTAAATGGTGGCCCTGCTCAGTCCCAGTTCATGGGCGGCCGCGGCCACCGTGATGCCGGGCCGGGAAAGAGACCGGATGATCTCGTCCCTCTCCACGGCCTCGATCCGGGTGAGGTGCGGTCCGGTGCGTCCCACGAGCTGGGAGGGCAGATGCCGCACATCGATGGTTTCCGTGCGCATGGCCGCGTCCTGGACCATGGTGAAAAGTTCGTCCACGTTGCCTGGCCACCCATAGCCGGTCAGCGCGTGTTCGGCAGCAGCCGTGAAATCCACGTCACGCATGCGCGTTTGGCGTGCGGCGTACCGTGCCAGGGGCATCACGTCAGCGGGCCGTTCACGCAGGGCAGGCACCGGCACCACGGTTTCCACCATGGCGGCCAGTGGCTGCGGGACGGCGGCCAGGTCCTCAGCGGTCATGGCCCAGGTGATTCCGGGTGGGCTGCCGGCCGGTGCAGGGAGCGATTGCACCGCGGCAGCAGCCCGGGTGCTCAACTCCTGCGCTGCCCAGGCGGGCAGGAGGTCAACGTTTTCCACGATCACGGCGGTATCGGCCTTGGACAGCTCGGGAGTCCAGAGCGACAACCATGCCTCCACGTCTTCAGGCTCCGGAGCTGCTGCGCACAGGATGCGGCTTCCGGGGCGCGCCTGGCGGATGGCCTGCCCCACCAGTGTGACGCGCCCGGAGCCCGGTTCTCCGACGGCGGCCACCACCCTGTTTGCCCCCAGGGCTGAGGCCGCACGGCCCAGTGCCTCCGTCCAGTCCGGGGACATGGCGCGCAGAGCTCCCGCACCCGGCTCAAGCCGGCCCCGCTGCACCCGGAATACACCGCCCTTGGGGCCCGCTTTCGGCCTCTGGCCACCCGACTTGGCGAGCATGAGGGCAGCGGTGTTGCTCGCCGCCGACTGCGCCAGGGCCAGGAGCAACTCGGGCGAAGACTTGGACCAGGTGGTGATGTTCACGCTGCCCTCAAGGCGTCCGCTGAGGGGATCTATCACGGGCACGGCAGCGCAGGTGTACGTCCGGAGGCTTGCGCTGTAGTGTTCCTCGGCACGGACCAGGCTCGGTGTCCGGTCCGCCAGCGCCATCCCCAGCCCGCTGGTTCCCGCTTCCCGCTCGGAAAAGGCAAAACCGGGAGCCAGATGGACCTTGTCGAGTGCCCGCAGCAGTGAGGTGTCGCCACTGAAGCGGTTGAGAACCAGCCCGTTGGCGTCGGTGAGCATCAGGCTCAGCGGCTCGTTGGCCAGCGTTTGGTGCAGGCTGGTGAGCACTTCCTGGCCGCACTGGTAGAACAGCGAGTCACCGGCCACGGACCCGGCCCAGACGGGGTCGATGGCCTCGGCCGAGACGCCGTATCCTTCACTGCGCTGCCATGAGGCAAGAAGGCGTCTTGAGACAGTGGTCATCATGCCTTCCGGCCCGCCGGCCTGCGGCCGCGGGACGGGAACGTTCTGGTCCGGCACCATCGCCGCCCTCCTTGTCCTGGTCATTCGAGATTACGGCGTGGTGGTTCAAAAGGCGATGCGACCCTGTCTCAAAATGAGACACCGGTCACAGGTTGACAGGTGCCTTTTGGCCGTAGCGTCGTCCCTGTCGCGACTATGGCAGTCGCGGGGAGGAGAACGATATGTACAGCAAAGACGGCGAGAACTACTTCATCGTCGACGCGCACGTCGCATTGTGGGACGCCCGCCCGGAGAACCAGCGGAATGTCCAGGCCAAGCAGTTCATCGACTGCTTCTACGACTACCACCGCAACCTCGGACCGGAGGAGGAACACTGGTCCTACGAGGAATTCCTTTACCAGGGCGGCGAACGCCTCATGAAGGATCTATTCCAGGACGGCTACGTGGACCACGCGATCTTCCAGCCGGCCTATCTCGGCGCGTTCTACAAGAACGGCTTCGCGCAGGTGGAGGAGGCGTACAACCTGGCCGCGGCAAATCCGGGCAAGCTCACCTACAACCACTGTTATGACCCCCGCGAGGGCGAGGCCGGCCTTGACCGGCTCCGCGCCGACCACGAGAAGATGAAGTTCAAGGGGGTGAAGCTCTACACCGCCGAATGGCGCGGCGAATCCCGCGGGTACAAGCTCTCCGATCCCTGGTCCTACCGGTATTTCGAAGAGTGCCGCAAGCTCGGCATCAAGAACATCCACATCCACAAGGGCCCTACCGTCCGCCCACTGGACCGGGACGCTTTCGACGTCGCCGACGTCGACCACGCCGCCTCAGACTTCACCGACCTGAACTTTGTGGTGGAGCACGTCGGCCTGCCCCGGCTGGAAGACTTTTGCTGGATCGCCACCCAGGAACCCAACGTCCACGGCGGCCTCGCCGTCGCGATCCCCTTCATGCACACCCGGCCACGCTACTTCGCCCAGATCATGGGCGAGCTCATCTACTGGATCGGCGAGGATCGCATCCAGTTCTCCAGCGACTACGCCATCTGGTCACCCCGCTGGCTGATCGAGCGGTTCGTTGACTTCCAGATCCCGGAAGACATGACCGAATACGCCCCGCTCACCGTGAACCAGAAGAAAAAGATCCTGGGACTGAACGCGGCGAAAATGTACGACATCCCGGTGCCCGCAGAGCTCCAGCTCCCCAACTCGGACGAGACAAAGACAGGACCGAGGCAGCCCGAACGTGCGGACCTGGCAGGCGCGGCATGACGGCGGCATTGACGGAGCGCACCGTCCGGGACGTGGCGGTGACCGCCGACGACGTCCGCCAGGCGCTGGGGGCCGTGCTGGATCCGGAGCTGGACGAGCCCATCACGGATCTGGGCTTCGTCCGTTCCCTCGAGATCACCGGTTCCCTGCCCGGCGCCGTGGTGACCGTGCACCTGCGGCTGCCCACGTCATTCTGCTCGCCGAACTTCGCCTACCTGATGGCGTCCGACAGCAAGGACGCGATCTCGGCGCTGCCCGGGGTGGCGGCGGTGGTGGTTGAGCTCGATGACCACCACGACTCCGCCCTGATCAACGCCGGTCTTGCGGCCGACGCCGGATACCAGGGCACCTTCGGCCACGAGGCCGAGCACAGCCTGGAGGAGCTGCGGTGGACGTTCCGCCGCAAAGCGCACACCGCCGCGATGGAGCGCTGCCTCACCGAGCTGCTGCGGGCCGATCCCACGCTGGCAGAAGAAAGCGTCGGGACGGTGCGGCTGGGTGACCTGCCGGCCGGCCGGACCAAGGACGCTTTAGTACGACGGCGGACGGCGCTTGGGCTGCCGACGGAAGCTGCCGCCGTCGTCCTCGTAGACCATAACGGCATTCCCTACCCTCCCGACAACGTGCCGATGGCGTTGCGCCGGGCCCGTTCGACCCGCATTTCCATTGACGGCAATGCCCACTTCTGCCGCGGCCTGCTGCGGACACGCTACGCCGGCTCCGGCGCCGACCAGACAGATCGGCCCGAGGGAGCCGAGCCGGCCGACCATCACCACCCGCTTCCGTTCACAGTCAAGGAGATCCACCCATGAACACCATGCGAGCCATCCAGGTGGTTGGCTACCACGAAGGCCTGAAAATGACCGAGGCGCCCATTCCGGAAGTGGCCGGGGCCTGGGACGTCGTGGTCCGGATCGGCGGAGCCGGTGTGTGCCGGACGGACCTGCACATCCTCGAGGGCCAGTGGGCCGAAAAGTCCCAGGTGCAGCTGCCCTACACCATCGGCCACGAGAACGCGGGGTGGGTGCACGCCGTCGGCAGCGCAGTCGCCAACGTCAAGGAAGGCGACAAGGTGATCCTGCACCCGCTCATCACCTGCGGCCTGTGCCGCGCCTGCCGCTCAGGCGACGACGTGCACTGCGAGAACAGCAGGTTCCCCGGCATCGACACCCACGGCGGGTACGCCGAGTACCTCCTCACCTCCGCCCGGTCCGTGGTGAAGATCGACGATTCACTGGAACCGGCGGACGTGGCGGCCCTGGCGGACGCCGGCCTAACGGCCTACCACGCCGCGGCGAAAGCGGCCAAGCGGCTGACGCCGCGGGACAACTGCGTGGTGATCGGCGCCGGCGGGCTGGGCCACATCGGGATCCAGGTGCTGAAGGCCCTCACGCCGAGCCGGATCATTGTGGTGGACCGCAACCCGGCCGCCCTTGAACTGGCGAAGTCGATCGGAGCCGATGAAGGGGTCCTCGCGGACGGCACGCAGGTGGAACAGGTGCGCGCCCTCACCGGCGGCAACGGCGCCGAGGTGCTGATCGACTTCGTGGGTGAAGGCGGCGCGACGTCCGAGGGCATTGCAATGCTGCGGGAGGCCGGCGACTACTTCGTGGTGGGCTACGGCGAGGACATCAGCGTGCCGACCATCGACATCATCTCCTCCGAAATCAACATCATCGGCAACCTCGTGGGTTCCTACAACGACTTGCAGGACCTCATGTCGCTCGCTGCCCGCGGGGCTGTCACGCTGCACACCCAGAAGTACAAGCTGGATGATTTCCAGCAGGCCATCAGCGACCTGGACGCCGGCAAGGTCCGTGGCCGCGCCATCCTGGTGCCCTGATACCCGCTCCCTGATACCCGTTTCGCCCCAGCCAGCACGAAGCTTCTATATAGAGGACAACCGATGATCTTCATTACCGCAAAATTCTCGGTGAAGCCGGAGCACGCCGACGCGTGGCCGGAGATTTCCCGGGACTTTACTGAGAACACGAACGCCGAGGAGGGCTGCCTGTTCTTCGAGTGGGCCCGCTCCCTGGCCGACCCCAACATCTACGTCCTGATCGAGGCGTTCCGTGATGACGAGGCTGGCAGTGAGCACGTGCAGTCGGAGCATTTCAAGAGGGCGACGGCGAAACTGCCGGCATACCTGGCCCGGACTCCGGACATCGTCAACGTCAAGGTAGACGGGTGGTCAAAGCTCGGGGAGCTCGCGGTGGAGTAGCCCCACGCCCCGTCGGCAGCGCAGGCTGCCGGCGGGGCACCCCGCACGGCCAGTTCAGTCCTGGGACCCGGCCTCCTGGCGTGCAGCGGTGGACTCGGCGATCTGCTTGATTGCGGCGAGCGTTACCGGGATGCCGTGAAGCGCCTGCTGGGTGCGGTCAGCGATCTGCTCGGGCGCCTTGTCACCGAACTTCTCCTCGAACATGGCTATCCCGTCCGGAAGGAATTCCCAAGACTCGGTCAGGGTGGTCCCGGCATCCGCCGGAGCCATGGTGAAGCCCCAGCGGACGAACTTGCCGCCCACCACCCAGGCGAACTCGCGGCCGCGCTCGGCGGCCACCACCTGCGAGCGCGTCTCCCAGGTCCGGTGGGGCAGTTCGTTGCGCCCCGTGAACCAGGCACCGATGTGGCCCGCGCTGTTCTCGTCGTCCCACCAGCATGCTTTACAGATCGGGCTCCACTCGCCCGTCCGGGTGATGTCCGAGACCAAGTCGTAGACCCTCTCAGCCGATGCCTGGACCGTAACGGACTCCTGGTACTGGCGGGGGCTGCTCTGGTTCATGGGTTCATCCTTTCTGAGAGTCACGTCTTCTGCCGCCGGCTGCCGCCGTGCCAGTCTTCCTGCGTGCCGACTGTACCGGCGGTGACTCCGAAGGCGGGCAGCTGCGGCTGCTCACGCAGGCTTCGCTTAAGCTCCGCGAAGCCGGGAAACCGTGCCAGGCCCACCACGTGGTCCCACAGCTCGGCGGCGGACTCTTCGTCCGGCAGCCGGCTGATCACCGGCCCGAAGAAGGCCACCCCGGCGGGCGGCTCAAAATGGATGATGGGCGTGCCCACATCCTTGCCCGTCAGACCCAGCGCCTCATCGGTCTCCTGCCGGATCTCCCGGTCCCAGGACTCGTCGTCCAGGGCGTCCGCCAGCGCCAGGGGCAAGCCGGCTTCGGCGAGGATCGGCTCCACGAACTCGTGCGTCCCGCGCCGCTCACGCACCGCGCGCTCGCTAGGCAGGTTGACCGTGCCCGGGGCGGTTTCGAAGATGTGCGTCCCTAATGCCTCATACAGCCGCGCAATCGACTCGCGGCCATGCTCCCCACGGGCCTTGGCCGCCACGCGCAGAAGCCGGAGGCCGGCCGTGTGTCCGGCCTCGTACTCAGGCGGGAAATGGGCGTCGTAATCGACCGCCGCGTTGATCTGGCGCAGCGAAATGAACCGCCAGTCCACGGTGTACCCGCGCTGCGCCTGCACCATGCGCACCCACTTGCTGGTCATCCAGGCGAAAGGGCAGACCGGGTCGAAATAGAAGTTGATCTCGGCATTCACCCGTCCACCCTCGCACCTGTTTGTGACCAGCGTCTATTCGGCACGGAAGGTGGACAAGCAGCGTGACCGGCCGGGGGCTCGATGCTGCTCCACGTGGAACTGCATTGCGCTCCTCGTGAGAGCCGGAAGCTCGGCAAAAACTGAGCCAAACCTGGGACACCGGCTGGCGTCCGGCCTATAGGATTCCCTAGTCATCCGGAACCACGCGCTTCCGGCGAACTGAAAATTGGGGGAATCAATGCCGGAACTCGGCCGTATCTACTGGACCCGGCAGGGGCTTCGCCTGGCGTACTCGGCGGTGACGATCTGGATCGCTGTCGCGATGATGACCGCGCTCGGCTCGAAGCCGGCACCGGCTGCCGGAGCGGGGCCGTCAGCCGCCGCAGCGGTCCTGAGCGGCATGGTGGAGAACGTCGTCGCCGCGGTTGCGCTCCCGGGCGTGGCCGCCGTCGTGCTTGGGATTACTGCCGCCGTCATCACCGGCCGGGACGTCCGCCGCCGGGATCCGGTGCGCCGCTTCACGCGCCAGCAGCGCCGCGAAGGGATGACCAGGGCAGGCGGCCTGTGCGAGCTGGAAGCCGGCTTCGGGCGCCGCTGCGGACGCCCGGCCGAGCACGGGGACCACTTCTATCCGTGGTCCAAGGGCGGTTCCACCAGCCTGCAGAACTTCGTTGCGGCCTGCGCCAGGTGCAACCGCGCCAAGCGTGCGAATATCCCGTCACCGGGCCAGCAGCAACGGATGGAACGACGACGGCGGGAGTACCTGCCGCCGTCGTCCTCCGTCAGCGTGGGCGAACGGCACCCGCTCCCCTGACGCGCGGCTGCCCACAGCCCCTACGGGTGCACCAGCACCTTTACCGCGGTGTCCTTGTGGTTGATCAGGGTGTCGAAGCCCTGCTCCACCAGGTCCTCCAGCGCGATCCGGCCGGTGATGAACGGCTTGAGGTCCACCTTGCCCTCCTGCACCATCTTGATCACGGCGGGGTGGTCCCGGACGTAGGCGATGGTGCCGCGCAGGTCGATCTCCTTGAGGACCAGCTTCTGCATGTCCACGGTGGCGGGCGCGCCCCAGATGGACACGTTGACCACCACGGCGCCGGGCCGGACGGCGTCGAGCATGGTGTCCAGCACCGCGTTCACGCCGGCGCATTCGAACGCGACGTCGGCCCCCGTCCCGCCGGTGAGCTCGCGCACCCGCGCCGGGACGTCCTCTTTGCTCGGATCCAGGACATGGTCCGCCACGCCGCTGGACGTGGCTTTCTCCTTGCGCGCCTGGGTGAGTTCGCTGATGATCGTGGTCACCCCCATGCCCTTCAGGACCGCCGCGGTGAGCAGCCCGATCGGCCCGGAACCGCCCACCAGTGCGGTGTCGCCGGCCTTCACGCCACTGCGCGCCACCGCGTGGTGAGCCACGGACAGCGGCTCGATCAGGGCAGCCTCATCCAGCGGAATGTCCCCGATGGGGTGCACCCACCGCTGGTCCACCACGATCTTCTCGCTCAGCCCTCCCCCGCCGCCCGACAGCCCGATGAAGCCCATCTGCCGGCACAGGTGGTAGTTGCCTGCGTTGCAGGAATCGCATTCGTCGCAGACAAAATAGGGCTCGACGACGACGTTGTCCCCCTTCGCGAGGCCCGTCACCCCTTCGCCGACCTCAGAGACAGTCCCGGAGAATTCGTGTCCCAGCGTCACCGGAGCTTCCTCGTGGGACAGCGGGTGGGGGTGGCCTGGCGCCGGGACGAAGATGGGGCCCTCCAGGTACTCGTGCAGGTCGGTGCCGCAGATGCCGCACCACGCGACGTCGATCTTGACGGTCTCAGCGAGGAGGTCCGGCTCCGGGATGTCCTCGATACGGATGTCCTTGCGGGCGTGGAATCGTGCTGCCTTCATGATGCGCTCTCCTTAGCGGGTGTGGTGGCTGGGCTGCAGTTCGTACACCGGCGTCTCGAGTCCTTCCATCCGGGCTTTGAGCTGCAGGGCGAGGTAGGAGGAGTAGTGCCGGCTCTGGTGCAGGTTGCCGCCGTGGATCCAGAGGTTGGGGACGTTGGTTGGTTTCCACATATTGCGCAGCTCTCCCTCCCACGGACCAGGGTCTTTTGGCGTGTCTGAGCCGTATCCCCAGCATTTTCCTACTTTGTCCGCGATTTCGGGAGAGACCAGGTCCGCCAGCCAGCCGTTCATGGACCCGTACCCGGTGGCGTAGACAATCAGGTCGGCCTCCAACTCGGTGCCGTCGTCCATCACCACGGCGTTGCCGGTGATCTTGGAAACCTGCCCTGACTTGAGCTTCACCCGGCCGTCGATGATCAGCTGGGAGGCGCCGACGTCGATGTAGTAGCCGGAGCCGCGCCGCAGGTACTTCAGGAAGAGGCCTGAGCCGTCCACGCCGAAGTCCAGCTCGAACCCTGCGGCCTCCAGCTGCGAGTAGAAGTCCGCATCCCGCTTCGCCATCTCCTGGTAGACGGGCACCTGAGCCTCGGGCAGGATCCGGTACGGCAGGGACGCGAACAGCAGGTCTGCCTTTTCCGTGGTGACACCGTTGGCGAGCGCCTTCTCCGAGTACAGGTCACCCAGGGCCAGGTCCATCAGCGACTCGCTGCGGGCAATGTGGGTGGAGGAGCGCTGCACCATGGTGACGTCGGCGCCGTGCTCCCACAGGTCCGCGCAGATGTCGTGCGCGGAATTGTTGGAGCCGATCACCACAGCCTTCTTCCCGGTCCAGTCCCCTCCGCCGGGGTGCTGGGAGGAGTGCCGCTGCTCCCCCAGGAAGCTCTCGGCACCGTCGAACGCGGGGATGTTCGGGTAGCCGGAGACGCCCAGGGCGAAGATCAGCTGCTTGGGCCGCAACCTCACCGGTTCGCCGTTGCGAAGGACGCTGACCGCCCATTCCTGCGTGCCGTCGTCGTACTCTGCGCCCACGCATTCGGTGCCGGACCAGTAGTTCAGCTCCATGATGCGGGTGTAGTGCTCCAGCCAGTCGCCGATCTTGTCCTTGGCGGCGAAGACGGGCCAGTCCTCCGGGAATTTCAGGTAGGGCAGGTGGTCGTACCAGACGGGGTCGTGCAGGTGCAGGGACTTGTAACGGTTGCGCCAGGAGTCGCCCGGGTTCTGGTTTTTCTCGATCACGAGGGTGGGCACGCCCAACCGCTTGAGCCGCGCCGCGAGGCCGATGCCGCCCTGCCCGCCGCCGATGATCACGCAGTAGGGCTGGTCCTCGTAGCCGAGCCGGGCTTCCTGCTCTTCCTTGAGTTCCTTCCAGGAGCGGCGGCCGCGGACGATTTCGTGTGCCACGCCCTGCTCGCGGCGCGGGCCCTTTTTCTCCTCGAAGCCCTTCAGCTCCTGCATGGTGGTGAGCAGGGTCCAGCATTTGCCGTTCCGCAGCCGGAGGTGGCCGTAGCCGCGGGCGGTGCCGGTCTCGAACGTGATCCAGGCTTCCACGGTCCCGTCGGCGGCGGTACTGCCGGTGGCGTCCTCGGCGAGTGCCCAGTCGGCGGGCTGGACGTGGTCCAGCGTGGCCTGGAGCATGCGGCGGATGTCCGCCTTGCCTTCCAGGGTTTTCAGGTTCCAGGTGAACGCCACGAAGTCGCGCCAGTAGCTGTCGTCCTCGAACAGGTCCAGCGCGGCGTCCACGTCGCGCCGCTGCAGCGCCTGGTCCAGGCTGGCCAGCCAGGCCTGTGCTGCGGCGGTGGGTGTTTCGGTCATCTCCACTCCTTTGTGTGCGGTCCCTCAGGTGGTCCGGGCGGCCCCCTCCCGCCGGTGTCCCTGCGGTATGCTGGGGCGGGCGTGAGCTGCATCACTATTGGAACGCGGCGGGGGTAACAAGCGCGTTACACGGGCGCTGCCGGCAAGGACGCCGGCAGTGAGGAGGAGACGGTGGACTACGGCCTGAGGTTCTCGGACCCGGCGAAGTACGCGCGCGCCCTGCGCCGGGCGCACGAGCTGGTCATCGCCGGTGTCCCGCGCCCGGAGATCCCTACCCCGCTGGCGGAATCGTGGCGCCGGTCCATGGCGCTGGGCATCAGCCCGGACCAGCACAGCCCGCGGCACGTGCACGATCCGTCCGAGGTGGTTCAGCTGCGGCGCGAGCACCGGCTGCAGCAGGTGATGCCGGCACTGCAGGACCTGCTGGCCGACGATTCCAGTTCCGGCCGGCACCTGCTGGTGCTCACGGACGCCGGTGGTGAGATCCTGTGGCGGGTGGGCAGCCGGGAGGCGCTGCGGCGGGCGGACCGGCTGGAGTTCTCTGAAGGGGCGGACTGGTCCGAGGCGGGGATCGGCACCAACGCCATCAGCGAGGCGCTGGTCACCGGCGGGCCGGTGCAGCTGTTCTCCGCCGAGCACCTGGTCCGCACCCACCACGACTGGGCATGCACGGCGGCGCCCATCACGGACCCTTTGACGGGTGCGTTGCTGGGCGTGCTGGACGTCTCGGGCCCGCTGGACACCATCAGCGCGGACACGCTGCGGATGGTGCGGTGCGCGGTCCGGGTGGCGGAGTCGCTGCTGGGAACGTCCGACGGCGGCGCCTCCTTGAGTGCGTCTTCTTCCGTTGCTGCCTCCCGGCAGGGTGCGCGGCGGGCTGCCGCTGCTGCTGTTTCGTCGCTGGAGCTGCTCGGCGACCGGCCTGCCGCGGTGTTTGCCGACGGCAGCCGGGTACCTCTGACGCTGCGCCGGGCGGAGATCCTGGCGCTGCTCGATTCCCGGTCGCAGGGATGGAGCGCCGACGAATTGGCGTACGAGCTGCACGGGGATGCGGGCACGCCGCAGGCCATCCGGACGGAGATGTTCCGGGTCCGGTCCCTGCTTGGTGATGCTGTGGAGTCGAACCCGTACCGGCTTGCCGCAGGCTTGGCCGGGTGTTCCGATTCGGGGCGGGTACTGCGGCTGCTGCGGGAGGGCCACGTGGCTGAGGCGCTGGAGGCGTATCCGGCTCCCCTGCTCAGCCGGTCCGGTGTCCTCGCGGTGCAGCTGCTGCGGGACCAGCTGGACCTGGCCGTTGGTTCGGCGGTGCGGGCCAGCGGGGATGCCGGACTGCTTATGCGATGGCTGTCCACGGACATGGGGACCGCGGACGCGGAGGGTGTGAAAGCGCTGGGACAGCTGATGGGACGTGATGATCCAAGGTATTCGGCGTTCCGCGCTTCCTCTGCGTTCTGTGGCTGAGCGTGGCAGAGCGCCTTAATGAGCCTTCAGCAGCCCTGTGATTGCGTTCGTCGAAACCAGACGTCCCGCGGGGCACCGGACCGGAAGCCGGACCGTTGGCAGCCGCCATTGTTTGGCCCCTTGGGCAAACGGTACGATGCTGCCGGGGAGAGGTCCTGGTCT
Source organism: Pseudarthrobacter phenanthrenivorans Sphe3 (assembly GCF_000189535.1). NCBI lineage: Bacteria > Bacillati > Actinomycetota > Actinomycetes > Micrococcales > Micrococcaceae > Pseudarthrobacter > Pseudarthrobacter phenanthrenivorans. Next base: position 1,086,633 of record NC_015145.1, on the reverse strand, counting down.
GGGATGACGTGCGTTAGGTGCCCTTCCGATGATCCACTTCTTCACCTTCCGGCCCGGCGAAACGGCGTGCGCGCTGCACGCAACGCTCTTCCCCGGACGCGACATTCCCGGGACGCTGTAGTCCGGGCTGGCTGAATCCGTTGGCTGCTCCAAGAAACGGTCACCATGGCAATCATCTCCAGTGACAACACCACGCCGCGGGTGACCGGTGTGCTGTTCGTGGTGAGCGCGCTGGCGTTCGCCGCGGCCGCCACCGTCCTGTCAGCAACGTTCGACTGGCCGGAAATCCTGCGGGAACCTGCCAGTGTTGTGTTGCCCGCGTTTGACGCGGGCGGAGCGGGGCTGGTGTGGACCTGGTTCGCCGCCGCGTGGACCTACGGACTCCTGGCCATACCGGTCCTGCTGCTGCCCCCTGCGCTGGGCCTCCGCGACCATCCGGCGTTGCGGGTGGCCACCTGGGTTGGCGCCGCCTCCGTTCTCCTGTCGGTGATCGGCTTCCTGCGCTGGGTGTTCGTCGTCCCGCCGCTGGCCGCCTCCTACCTAGCTGGCGATGCCACCACGCGCGCCGCCGTGGAAGCAGCCTGGCTGGCACAGCACCAGTTCGGCGGAGCGCTGCTGGGCGAACATCTGGGCCAGCTGCTGGTGATCGGCTGGTCGGTCACCCTCAGCGTGGTCATTCTGCGAACTCGGGTGCTCCCGCGCTGGCTTGGCGCTGCCGGGCTTCTGGTCAGCCTCCTCTACCTGCTGAACCAGGGCGAGATCCTTGCCACCGCCGTTCCCGGGTTCCCGGTATGGGACCTTGCGGGCCTGCTCGGCAGTACCGGATGGGGATTGTGGGTGGCGGCGCTGGGCGTCTGCATTCTGGTTCGCTCCAGGCAGGGTGCAAGCCGCCGGGTTTGAAACAATAGCCAAGAGACCACCCAGCAAACCGAAGGGGCACCCCACGATGACCGGCAACCCGACGCCTGGCAGCCGGCTCCGCACCCGTCGCTTGCTCTTGGGTGTCGTCCTGCTCGGAGCGCTCGCCTCCGTGCTGGCACTCCTCGGCCCCGGCTTACTGAGTGGATTGCCCACTGCGGACGGCTCGCTGGTGCTGCGCCCTGAGTGCGTCGTCGAAACCCCGGCGGGAGAAGTGGGACTCGATCGTGATGCCGCAAAACGGGCCACCACAGCCGTGGCGCTGCTCGCCCGTGGAATGGCAGCCCCGGACACCACCGGCATTGACCCGGCGGTGATGCAGCGGCTGGCGGACGGGCCACCCGAAGACGCCGGCCCTGTCCTGGCCTGCCGCGGCTCGGCAGCCAGTGACCTGCAGGAACAGCAGGCTGGAGCCAGCGGCCTGACACCCCGCGCCGAGCAGCTGCGCGCGGCGATGGCCGAGGTGTTCGGCGGGCAAAGCCTGGGCGGGTTCGCCCCGGGCGGCGTGGATCAGGGGCACGGAGCCGACTCGACGCACTACGACGGCCGGGCCATCGACATCTTCTTCCGTCCGGTGACCGAGGAGAACCGGCGTCAGGGCTGGATACTCGCGCACTGGCTCGTCGCTCACGCAGCGGACCTGGACATTCAATATGTCATCTTCGATGACCGTTTCTGGAGCGCACGCAGCTCCCGCGGGCAATGGCGGGACTACGACGCACCTGACCCCGGCAACGAGATCCTTCGTCACCTCGACCACGTCCACGTGGACGTGCTAGGCGGAAGCCCCGGGTAAGGAAGCTGCCGACGGCGGTTCCCGACGCCGGGCAGGCGAGCCGGCTTCCGCTTGTCCAACAAACGCGTCGGACGTTGCAATAGGCTGGAAATCCCCGGACCACCACCACAAAACGAGGCATAACGTGCACCAGGACGCCGCCCGGTTCCTGTCCCAGCCGGTGGCCGCCCAGCCCGGCGCTCCCCTGCGCGTCGCGGTGTACTCGCGGATCGCCGAAGCCATCCGCAACGGCCTCCTCACCCCCGGCTCCATGATCCCCACCGAAACCGAACTCGGCACGAACATGAAAGTCAGCCGCACCGTGGTCCGCGAAGCCCTCATGCTGCTCGAGGAGGACGGCCTCATCAGGGCGCGGCGCGCCGATTGAAATAGAGGACGACGGCGGTACCACCTTGCTTGCCGGGCTCAACAAACAGCTGGGCAGGCTGGCCGGGCCAGGCGAGTGCCAGATCAGCCTCAGCCAGGTGGGACCCAGCCGGGCGAAGCTGCTGGACCTGCACCCCTCGGACCCCGTGCTGGTCCTGACGCAATACGTGCGGAACGGCAACCAGCCCTTCTACCTGGCCAAGTGCCTGGTCTCGGCCCGCGCCGGATACCTCTCGGCGATGCAGCAGTTCCAGTCCTGACCGCCTCGAAAGTCGATCCAGGCCGGGGTCCGCCCGTGGTGTCAGGCCTGGAGGCTCCGGAGCGTCTCCCTGGCACCGTGCCGGTTCAACGTGGCCAGGGCTTCGGAGTAGGCGGCAACAAACCTCTCGTCATCCACCAGGTCGCCGAAGACGTCGCTGTTGGAAATGAACGACAGCGGCTGCTGGCGCTGGCGTGCGGCGGCGGCCATCACGGTGTCCTTGAGCCGGTCAACCACGTCGATCGGGTTGCCCTGCTCGTCGGTCCCTTCGGCATAGCGGGCCCAACTCGCCACGATGGCGGCAGACCGCTTGATCTCCCCACCGTTCTCGAGGTTGATGCGCACCACGGGCAGGAGCCACTTCGGGATCCGGTCGGAGCTCTCGGCGCAGAGGCGGGCCAAGGTGTCCCGTACCTGTTCGTTGGAAAAGCGTTCGATGAGGGTGCGCTTATAGCTGTCAAGGTCGATGCCCGGCACGGGGTGCAGCGTCGGTGTTGCTTCCTTGTCCATGTAGTCCAGGAGGAACTGCGCGAACAACGGGTCCTGCGCTACTTCATGCGCGTAACGGTAACCGGCAAGGTAGCCGAAGTAGCACATGCCCTGGTGGCTTGCGTTGAGGAGCCGCAGTTTCATCAACTCATACGGCTCCACGTCGTCCACGACCTGGACGCCGGCCTTTTCGAAGGGCGGCCGTCCCAGGCTGAAGTGGTCTTCGAGTACCCACTGCTCGAAGGGCTCGCAGACCACGGGCCATCCGTCCTGCACACCATATTCCGCGGCGATGGCCTTCCTGTCTTCGTCGGTGGTGACGGGGGTGATGCGGTCCACCATGCTGTTGGGGAACGGAACGTTTTCCGCGACCCAGGCGCCGAGGGCGGGGTCCTTGAGTGCGGCGAAGGCACTGAACATTTTCCGTGCGACGTCGCCGTTGCCCTGGATGTTGTCGCAGGACATGATGGTGAAGGGCTCCAGTCCCCGGTCACGACGGCGGCGCAGGGCTTCGGTGATGAGTCCGAAAGTGGTGCGCGGTGCTGCCCCGGCTTCGAGGTCGTGGACCACGTCCGGGTTGTCGGCGTCGAAGTCGCCGGTGACGTGGTGGAAGTTGTACCCGCCTTCGGTCACGGTCAGCGATACGATCCGGACGGCGTCGGACGCCATTTTTTCGATCACGGCCTCGGGGCTGTCAGGGGCGAAGAGGTACTCGATGATTGACCCGATGACGCGGCCTTCCCGGGTGCCGTTCGGGTTCTTCACCACGAGAGTGTAGAGGCAGTCCTGCCGGTCCATGACCTCCTTCATGCGGGCGTCACTGGGCAGGACGCCCACTCCGCAGATGGCCCAGTCGTGGGCCAGGCCGGCGTTCATCAGCTGGTCCAGGTACATGGCCTGGTGGGCCCGGTGGAAGCCTCCGACGCCGAAATGGACGATTCCCGCGGTCAGGGCAGACCGGTCATAGGCCGGTTTGCCGAGGTTTGCCGGGAGTGCTGCCAGTGTTGACGCTGTAAGTAACTGCATGTGATTTTCCTTTCCGGTCCGGCTGTCAGCGGCCCGGGTAGACGATGGCTTTGAGTTGGCGGGGTTGCTTGCCGGACTTGAGCGCTTCCTCTGATTCGGCGAGCGCGAACCTGCCGGTGACAAGGACGTCCAGGTCCACCTTTCCGTCGGCGATCAGCTGGACCGCGAGCGGCCAGGTATTCGTGTAGCGGAAGACGCCGGAGAGCCAGATCTCCCGGTTCTGGATGTAGGAGACCGGGAGCTCGACGTCATCCGCGCCAAGCCCCACCAGGATCACGCGGCCGGCCGGGGCAACGGCCTTGATCCCGGAACGGACCGCCTGCGGTGCGCCGGACGCGTCAATGAACGCGTCGACGTCGAGCCCTTCCACAGTGTCTGTCCGGGCGTTGAGTGCGTGCGTTGCGCCGTGTTCCAGTGCGAAGGCGAGCCGGTCTTCGGCGATGTCGCTGATGTAGATTTCGGTGGCACCAAACGCGCGGGCGGCCTGGGCGGCGATGATGCCGATGGGCCCGGCACCGGCAATCAGCACCCGGCTGCCGGGCTTGATCCCGGCACGTTCACAGGCCCAGAGACCTACGGAGAGCGGCTCGATGAGGGCTGCCGCCTCGTCGCTGACACTGTCCGGAATGTCGTAGGCGAAGTCGCTCTGGATGGTCACGTACTCGGCGAACGCGCCGTCCACCGGCGGGGTGGCGTAAAACTCGATGTCCGGGCAGAGGTTATAGCGGCCTGCCTTGCACTGCTTGCACTTGCGGCAGGGGCGCTGGGGTTCGACGGCGACCCGCTGGCCAATGCGGGCAGGGTCAACTGCACTGCCGACTGCGGCGATCCGCCCCGAAAGCTCGTGGCCGAGGATTAGCGGGTGGTCCACCACATACGGGCCGATCCGGCCGTGTTCGTAGTAGTGCACGTCGCTGCCGCAGACGCCGACGGCCGCCACCTGCATCAGGACCTGGTCGGCGTCGAGCCCGGGGAGGGGCAGGGTCTCCATGGTCATCTCGCCCTGGCTTTTGAGGACGTTGGCGCGCATGGTGGCGGGCAGCGTCTGATCGGTGGCGGGCACGGTCTGGGCGGTTGGTGTTGTCATTGACGTGATCCTTGAAAGAGTTTGGTGGGGCGGCGGGCTATTTCATGGCCTGTTATTTCACGGCGCCCAGGGAGAGCCCCTGGACGAGTTTGTCCTGGGCGGCGAACCCTGCGAACAGCACCGGCAGGGAGATGACGACGGCGGCCGCACAGACCTGGGCGAGGAAGAGGCCCTGGCCGGAAACGAAGCCGGTGAGGAACACGGGCGCTGTGCCTGCCACCACGCCGGTGAGGACCCGGGCCAGGAGCAGTTCGTTCCAGCTGAAGATGAAGCAGATCAGGGCGGTGGCTGCGATGCCGGGCATGGCCACGGGGGCGATGATTTTGCGGAGGATGAGCAGGAGGTTGGCGCCGTCGATCTGTGCTGCCTCCAGCATTTCTTCAGGCACCTCGGCCAGGAAGGACCGCATCATCCAGACGGCGATGGGCAGGTTCATGGAGGTGTACATCAGGATCAGGAACCAGATGTTGTCCAGGGCCCCCACGGTCCGCGCGAAAAGGTAGAGCGGCAGGATGGCCGCGACCACGGGCATCATCTTGGTCGAAAGGAAGAAGAACATCACGTCCGTCCACTTCTTCACCGGCCGGATGGACAGCGCGTACGCTGCCGGGAAGGCCAGCAGCAGCACCAGGACCGTGGACAGGATCGAGGCGGTGGCGGAGTTGATCAGCGACGGCCACGGGCTGACGCCGGACGTTTCGCCGAAAAATTCCCGGTACGCATCCAGGGTGAGGTTCACGGCGATGGACGGCGGGTTCGTCGCGGCGTCGGTCTCGGAGTGGAACGAGGTGAGGATCATCCACAGGACCGGGACTGCGAAGAGCAGCGCCAGCAGCCATGCGGCAATGCCGGCGGCGGTGTTGTTGCGGGTGGGGTCCATGCGTGCCTTGCCGCGACGACGTAGGGTGCGGCCGGTGTTCAGCGCGGTAGGCGATTTGGAACGGGCAGGGCCCGAACTCTGCGGTGCGGCGGGGGTGAGGGTGCTCATCGTGCTGCCTCCTTCTTGAAGAGTGAAAAGACGGTGCGGAGTGCGAAGGTGGCCACGATGATGGTGCCGATGACCACCACGACCCCGGCGGCGGATGCCAGGCCGTATTCGTTGGCGAAGTAGAACGTCTGGTAGATGGCGTAGGGCAGGTTGGCGGTGCCCAGTCCGCCGGCGGTGAGGGTGAAGACGGCGTCGAAGTTCTGCACGATGTAGATGGCGCCGAGCAGCCCGCCCAGTTCCAGGTATTGGCGCAGGTGCGGCAGTGTCAGGTGGCGGAAGATCCCCCATGGGGTGGCGCCGTCCATCTGCGCGGCTTCCACGGTGTCCATGGGACGGGACTGCAGGCCCGCCAGCAGGATGAGCATCATGAACGGCGTCCACTGCCACACCAGGGAGAGGATCACGGCCATCATCGGTGCCTGGGAGAGCAGGTCCAGCTGCGGCGCCGTGGCGCTGCCGAACAGGGACCAGACCCAGGTCAGGACGCCGTTGATCAGCCCGTAGGTGGGGTTGAGCAGGGCATGCTTCCAGATCAGGGCCGCTGCCACGGGCACCACCAGGAACGGTGCGATCAGCAGGGTCCGGGCCAGGCCGCGGCCGATGAACTTCTTATCCAGCAGCAGGGCCAGTCCCAGGCCGATCAGCAGGCCGATCAGCACGACGGAGACGGTGAGGAGGATGGTGGTGAAGATGGCCTGGCGCAGATCCGGATCAGTCAGCACAGTGGCGTAGTTTTCCAGGCCTGCGAAGGCTGTCTTGTCCGGGCTGAGGCTGTTCCAGTTCATGAATGAGATGACCAGCGTTGCCACGAACGGAAGCTGGGTGACCAGGATAAGGAAGATCAGGGCGGGCAGCAGTGGTGCACGCCGTGCCCACGCCAAGGCGCGTTCGCGCGACTTCGCGTCTCGTGAAGGGGTGGCTGCATTGCGTCCCGGGCGGGAGATGCGCGCCGTTGCGGTAGTCATGATGTTCTCCTGCGGTTCGGTTAGGGCTGCTTGTACTTGTCGCCGACTTTTTGGGCGGCTTGCTGGCCTTTGGCCAGCGCGTCGGCCACGGAGCCTTGGCCGGCGATGGCTGAGCTGACGCCCTGGGAGACGCTGGTGCCAAGGGCGGCAAATTCGGGGATGCCGACAAACTGGATGCCGACGGCGGGACGTTCCTGCGCGCCGGGGTTCTTGGGATCGGCGTTCTCGATGGCGAAGCGTTCGGCTTCGAAGAACGGGGCAGCCTTCTGGAACTCGGCGTTCTCATAGGTGGAGATGCGTTTGCCGGACGGGACCTTTGCCCAACCGAGCTCAGAGGCGACGAGTTCCTCGTAGTCCTTGGAGCTGGCCCAGGCGATGAATTTACCGGCGGCGTCCTGCTTTTTGGACGCGGCCTGCATGGCCCAGGACCAGGTCCACAGCCAGCCGGAAGAGGCTGTTTCCTTCACCGGTGCCTGGGCGTAGCCGATCTTGCCCTTCACCGGGGAATCCTCGGCTTCCAGGGCTCCTGCGGCCGAGGTGGCGTCGTACCACATGGCCACGTTGCCCTGGCCCATGTTGTTCAGGCACTCGGTGAACCCGGCCTGCGCGGCCCCGGCTTCACCGTGCTCGCGGACCAGCTTGGTGTAGAACTCCACTGCCGCGGTGAATTCCGGGGAGTTGATTTGTGCGTTCCAGTCCTTGTCGAACCAGGTTCCGCCGAACGTGTTCACCACGGTGGTCAGCGGTGCGAAGACCTGCCCCCAGCCCGGCTGGCCGCGCAGGCAGATGCCTTTCATGCCCGGTTCCGCGCCGTCCACCTTCGCCGCTATGTCCGCGACCTCATCCCAGGTGGGTTTCGCCGGCATGGCCAGGCCCTTGGCCTCCAGGATGTCCTTTCGGTACATCAGGAAGGAGGACTCCCCGTAGAACGGTTCGCCATACAGCTTGCCGTCCTCGCCGGTGAGGGAGGCCGTATAGGCCGGCAGGATGTCGTCCTGGTCAAACCCGGGATCCGCAGCAACGCCATCCAGCGGCGCCAACCAGCCGTTGGCCGCGAAGAAAGGAATTTCGTAGTTCGACAGGGACGCGACGTCGTACTGGCCGGCCTGGCTGGAGAATTCCTGGCTGATCTTAGCCCGGACGTCGTTCTCCGGCAGGATCGTGTAGTTGACCCTAATCCCGGTTTCCTTGGTGAAGCTCTCCGCGGTCAGCCGCTGCAGGTCCTCCATCTGGGGGTTGTTCACCATCAGGACACTGATGCTGTCCGGGTCTCCGGCGGAATTGCCACCTCCGGCACCTGCACAGGCTGAGGCGGTGAGTGCGATGCAAAGGGCACCGGCAACCATCGAGGCCGCGCGCATCTTGGGACGCATAAGAACTCCTTTGTACTCAAAAGTCGGGATGAAGCTTGTGCTCATATGAGCATTCAAATTCGCTCATCTGGCATGTGACTCTAGTCATATATACTCGTTTGAGCAAGAGGGCGGACTCAAATGATCAGATGGAGAAGGGGTGAGCACGTGTCCGAGCATTCCCATGAAGAACTTCTGGCCCGCGTCAGCAGCGACTACTACCTGGAGAACCGCTCCAAGGTGGAAATCGCGGTCAGCCATGACATTTCGCGATTCCAGGTGGCGCGGCTGCTCACCGAGGCACGTGAGCGCGGAATCGTGGAAATAAAGGTCCATTACCCGGCCCACATCTCCGCCGCGGAGATCCGGCAACTGGAGTCCTGGCTGGGGATTCGTGAAGTCATCGTGGCAGACTCCACCTCCGGCGACGAGGGCCAGGCCCGCGGCATCCTGGCGAAGGCTGCGGCCGCCGAGATCTCACGGCAGGCGCCCGCCGGCGGAACACTGGGAATTTCGTGGTCCCGCATCCTCGACGTGGCCTCGATGCTGGTCCGAGACCTTCCCCGGTGCGACATCGTCCAGCTCGCCGGGGCGCTCCCCACAGAAGGGGAAAGCAATCCCCTTGAGCTTATCCAGCGGCTGGGGCACCTGAGCGGCGGGCTCACGTGGCCCCTGTGGTCGCCGCTGGTGGTGGAAGATCCGACGACGGCGGCCGGCTTGCGGCGCCAGCCAGAGATTGCGGGGGCCTTGGCGAAGGCAGATTCACTCGACCTGGCTATAGTCGCGATCGGCGCCTGGAAGAGCGGCGGCTCCACCGTCTGGGAACGGGCGGAAGCCGAGGTGCGGGAGGCAGCGGTGGAAGCCGGCGCCGTTGCGGAATGTTCGGGGCGGCTGCTCAATGCAGCAGGTGCTGCGGTCGAATCGGGGCTGGACGAACAAATCATCGCCGTCACCGTCAAGCAGTTGCAGCGGACCGAAAAGGTCATTGCCGTGTCGCACGGACGGGCACGGGCAGATGCGGTGCGGGCGGTTGCCAAAGCCGGTTTCGTGACCACGCTGATCGTCGATATCCCGCTGGCGCGGGCCCTTGCCGACCTGATGGATCAGGAGAACAGTCAATGAGCATTGTGGTCGGGGTGGACTCCTCCACACAGTCCTGCAAGGTCCTCGCGGTGGACGCGCACAGCGGCGATGTAGTTGCTTCAGGCGCGTCGGCCCACCCCGACCGCACCGCCGTCGACCCCCGCATCTGGACGTCCGCGCTGCGCGAGGCCTGGCAGGCCGCCGGTGCCGACCGCCTGGGCGGTTCCGTTGCCGGGGTGGGCATCGGTGCCCAGCAGCACGGGATGGTGGCGCTCGACAACACGGACACCCCAGTCCACGATGCGCTGCTGTGGAACGACACCCGCAGCGCAGCGGACGCGGCAAGGCTCCGGGACGAGCTGGGCCAGGAGACGTGGGTTGACGCCGTCAACCTGGTCCCGGTGGCGTCTTTCACCATCTCCAAACTGGCCTGGCTCGCGCAGAACGAGCCTGAGCTGGCGGACCGCGTTGATCAGGTTGTCCTCCCCCACGACTGGCTGAACGGAGCCCTGGGCGGCGAGTTCACCACCGACCGCAGCGATGCATCCGGCACCGGCTATTTCTCGCCGGTCACGGACAGCTACCGGACGGACCTGCTTGAGCGGTTCTTCGGCCGCGTTCCGCGCCTTCCGCGGATTGTTGCATCGCATGAGCGGGCGGGAACGGTACAGAGCGGATGGGGCATTGATGGTGCTGTCCTCGCCGCCGGTGCCGGGGACAACGCGGCGGCAGCTCTGGGGCTGGGCCTTCGTCCTGGCGAGGTGGTGGTTTCCATCGGCACGTCCGGAACCGTCTTCACCACCACGCCCTCACCCATGCCGGACCACACCGGTGCAATCGCAGGGTTCGCGGATGCCGCCGGCGGCCACCTGCCCCTGCTTGCCATGCTCAATTCCGCCCGCGTCATGGCGGCAACCGCGTCCATGCTCGGCGTCGGCCTGGCCCAACTGGATGCGCTGGCGCTGGACGCGGCAAGCGACGCCGGCGGGCTCACGTTCCTTCCGTATCTCGACGGCGAGCGAAGCCCCAACCTTCCGCATGCAAGCGGGAGCCTGGCCGGCCTGACCAGAGGCAACATGACCCCGGAGAACCTTGCCCGCGCCTCGGTGCTGGGCGTGCTCAATTCACTGGCCGACGCCATCGACCTGATGAAGCAGTCCGGCGGCACCCCGGACAAAGTCCTCCTCATTGGCGGAGGCTCCAAGTCGAACTCCCTCCGCCAGGCGGCGGCGAGCATTTTCAACCTGCCCGTTGAGGTCCCGGCCAGCAGGGAGTATGTGGCACTTGGCGCAGCGAAGCAGGCTGCGTGGGCAGCCACGGGAGAACTGCCGGACTGGAAGCGCAGCATCGAAGCCGCCTATGAGCCCGAGGGCGACTGGGGCGCCGGCGTCCGCGAACGCTACGCCGCGGCGCGCAGGAACGTCTACGGCGTGTGAGCGGCTGGTCCCAGAGTTCTTGGGCAGATAATCGGGTTTAAATCGTTTCCAAGTCGTATCTGCCCAAAAACTCCCAAGCAGTGGGCGGGGCGTCAGGCGACCGACCTCGCTGAGGCAAGTGCCGCCGTCGTGCCTTCAAAGCATCCCAGCAGCGTCTCCACCAGGCGCGGGGCGAAATCCTCCTCCAATGACAGCACCACACGGCACCGCGCCCCCTTCACTGCCGGGTACCCCGCGTACAGCCCGCGCATGTCGCACACGGTCTGCCCGCGGCCGGGCCCATCGGAGGTGTCGACGGCGGCACGCACCACAGGTGCCAGGGCAGGCCTAACAGCGCCGACAGCGAGCGCCGCCGCAAGAGGATCGTGCATCGCGGAGCAGGGCCGTCCGTAGATGCCCTCGTAGAACCGGAAGTAGTAGCCCAGCATCTCCCCCAGCGCCCGCGGCACGGCCCCCGGAGAAGAAAGCAAAGTCTGCCGGTGGGACTCCTCCAAAACGGAAGCCATGGTCACGTCCAGCGGCACCAGGGTCACGTCCCAGTCGGCGGCCAGCACCAGGGCGGCGGCCTCGGGGTCGTGCCAGATGTTCGCCTCGGCCACGGGCGTGATGTTCCCCGGCGCCAGCGCGGCCCCGCCCATCACGGTCACCGACTCCACCAGGGACGGCAGCGCAGGCTCCAGCCGCAGCGCCTCGGCAATGTTCGTCAGCGGCCCGATCGCCACCACCCGCAAGGAGCCAGGGTACAAACGGGCCAGCCGCACCAGCATCTCCGCCGCGGACTCCCCCACAACAGAAGCAGCAGAAGGCGCCAGCGAAACCTCGCCAATACCGTTCTCCCCGTGCACCCACGGCGACCCGCCGCCAAACGATCCAACAAGGGGATCGTGGGCACCAACGGCCACCGGCACAGAAGCTGCACCGGCCAAGGACAGCAGATCCAGGGTATTCCGGGCGCCGACGGCGGCACTCACGTTCCCGCTCACCGTCCCAATCCCCACTACTGAAGCAAGTGGCGAGGCGAGCAGGTATGCCAGGGCGAGGGCGTCGTCGATCCCGGTGTCGCAGTCCAGGTAAACAGGGGCAGTCACAATAGGTTCCTTCGCAACAGATAGAGGGGTTAGACCGTCTCGCCCTTGGGGGCGGCGACGAAGAGGCTCACGATGAACGCGGCGGCGGTGATGCCCACCGAGATCCAGAGGGCGGTGGCGTACCCGGTGGCGGTGGCCTGCGCGGCGAACGGCGCCACCAGCACGACGCCGAGGCTCGCCCCGATCCCGAACGAGGCACCGTTGATGCCGGGCAGCGCCGCCGGCGCCTCCTTGGGCGACAGAAGCACCGAGAGTCCGTTGATGGCGGTGAGGAAGAAGCCGTTGTAGAAGATCCCCAGGCAGGCAATGGCAATAAACACCGCGACAGGGCTGGAGGAAAAGGCAGCGGCTACCACGGCAGAGACCAGGCTCAGCGAAGTCCCCAGCCGCAACGTACGCACCCACCCGCGCCGGTCCGCCAGCCACCCCGCCAAAGGTGCGGCGAAGACGCCGATCAGCGCGGCGGGGGTGAGGAACAGCAACGCCGAGATGGAGGCGGAAAGCCCGAAGCCGCCGTCGGAATCCTGGCTCAGCAGCACCACGGTGAAGTTGATGACCGCGAAGATGCCGGCGAGGGTGAGGACGGTGGTGGCGATGACCGGCCACACCTGGCGGGAGCGCAGGTGGTGCACGGCGATGAGCGGGTGGCTGCGGCGCTTTTCGATGAACCAAAAGCCCGCAAAGGACAAAACGGTGCCGGCCAGCAGGGCCAGGGCGGTGGGCGACGTCCAGCCGGCGGCGGAACCGTCGGACACGAAGTAGGTCAGGAACACCAGGAACAGCGAGAGGGAGCCGGCGCCCCACCAGTCCATGGCGCCGCGCACCCCCACAGGACGCCCGGCGGGTACCAGGCGGAAAATGCAGAAAGCGGCGACGGCGGTGAGTACGAGCACGACGACGAAGATGGACCGGAAGCCGAGGGTCTCGGCCATGAGCCCGCCCAGGTAGCCGTCCACTCCCCCGATCCCGCCGTTGATGGCGGCGATGATGCCCACGGAGGTGCCGAAGACCTTGGCCTGCAGGTTTTCACTGAGCACGATGTAGGCGAGCGCGAACACGGCGCTGGAGACGCCCTGCAGGAACCGGCCGGTGACAAGCAGCGGCAGGGTGGGCGCGGCGATGCAGAGGATGGTGCCGGCGCCCATGATGCCCAGGACCAGCAGCAGCGCGGCGCGGCGGCCGATGAAGTCGCTCCAGCGGCCGATCACGGGCCCGGCGATGGCGCCGGCCAGGAAGAACATGGACTGGACGGGGGCGGCGCTGTCCGCGCTTTCGCCGAAGCTGGCGGCGATCTGCGGCAGCGCGGGGGTGACCATGCTGGCGTTCAGCTGGAAGGACAGCACGCCCAGCAGCAGGGTGGAGATCAGCAGGGCGGCGCGGCGGCCGGAGAGCCTTGTCGCGTCGTCAACGGGAAGTACGACGGTGGCGCCTCCTTCCGTAGGAGGCGCGGCTGCGGCGGGGGTCGGGGTGTTCACATCAAACTCCTTTGTTCGAGCAGAAGGGATCGTCTTTCGTGGCGATTGAGTTGTTATACAACCATGTATGACTCACAAGTACAACCATGCGCTACACTTTTTCGAAAGCCCGGCCGCTTCCGGCCCTCCCCCTTGAGAGAGTTTTCCCATGAACACAACACGTCCTGCCGTCACCGTGGTCGGCAGCATCAACCTGGACCTGATCGCCACCGCCGAGCGGCTTCCGACGGCGGGTGAAACCATCGGCGGCGCCGTCCTGTCCGAGCAACCCGGCGGCAAGGGCGCCAACCAGGCCGCGGCCGCGGCACGGCTGGGTGGCAGCGCCCGGATGGTCGGCGCCGTGGGTCACGATGCGTCCGGGCAGCGGATGCTGGACGCCCTGGATGCTGCCGGCGTTGACACCTTCGACGTGGCCGTCCTGCCCCAGCCGACCGGGACCGCCCTGATTGTGGTGGACCGCGACGGCGAGAACCAGATTGTGGTGTGCCCGGGCGCCAACGCGCATCTGTCCCTGGACGGGGTGGAGTTCGGCCCGGAAGAAACGGTCCTGTGCCAGCTGGAGGTCGGCCTGGAGGTGGTGCTGGAGGCGGCCCGGAAGGCGCAGGGTTTCTTTGTGCTGAACGCGGCGCCGGCCATGGACCTGCCGGCAGAGCTGCTGGAGCGGTGCGACCTGGTGATCGTCAACGAGAGCGAGTACGCCCTGATCCCTACCCTCGCGGAGGCGAAGCTGGTGGCAGTGACGTACGGCAAGGACGGCTCGGCGATGTTCGAGCACGGGCGAAAGGTGGCCGAGGCGCCCTCTGCTGCTGTTTCCGTGGCGAACACCGTGGGCGCGGGCGACGCGTTCTGCGCCGCCCTGGTCCTGGCGCTGGGGAGCGGGCTGGACTACTCCCGGGCTCTGGCTGTGGCCAATGCTGTGGGTGCGGATGCCGTGGGTGATCCGTCGTCCCAGCCGGATTTGGCACAGCTGGGCCACTACGTAGAGCGGACGGCTGCCGCTTCGGGCGCTTCCTCGTGAGTGTTGTCTTTCGACGGCGGTGCCGGCGGACTTCCCGGAGGTCCGCCGCATCACCCGCGACGCCTACCTGCGGGCGGGGCACTTCGCCGCGGACCACCCCTACATGAGCGTGCTGGAGGACGTGGAGCACCGCGCCGAGCATGCGCAGGTGTGGGTAGCGGAGGCCGCCGGGAAGGTGGTGGCGGCGGTGACCCTGACGTTCGCCGGCCAGCCGTACAGCGAGATCGCGCAGGACGGTGAGCTGGAGTTCCGGATGCTGGCCGTGCATCCGGCGCATCAGGGCGGAGGCGTGGGCCGTGCGGTGGTCGGTGAGATTGTGGAGCACGCCCGGCGGCTGCGCGGTATCGGGGCGATCAGCATTACCAGCGCCAGGTTCATGGAACGTGCTCACAAGCTTTATGAGTCACTCGGCTTCCGGCGCGCGCCGGAGCGGGACTGGTACGTGCCGGGCCAGGACGTGCTGCTGTGGGTGTTTGCGCTGGAGGTCTAAGGCCCGGTGGTTGAGCCGGTCGAAGCCCAAATTCCCACCCCAAAGCGCGCTTTTTTGAGCGATGAGGATCCTGCCTTGGGTCGGCATCCTTCTCGCTGCCTTGGTCTTCTTCGGAGTCATCTGGGTCATCGGCCATACAGTCATCTGGGCTGTGGAACTCGTAAGCCTGCCGACGGACCCGAACAAGGCGCTTGCCACATGGAACCGCAATGTCCGGGCCGCACCCAAACCAGCTGCTCGGACTGTCTGGGCGGGCGACTGCGGAGCGTGTCGCAGAGGTTCCTTGGACCGCTGGCTGAGGCGGCGCTGGAGCGGATGAGCTTTGACCGGTTTCTGGGCGCAGATGCAGTCACCGCCGAGACGGCATTTGCGAAGCCGACCACGCCAAGATGCACCCCAAAGAGCCGGCCAGGCGCGGCCGGGAAGTATACGTGCTGGCAGATTCGTCCAAGCTGGGCCTCCGCCCCTTTCACGGGTGGGCGCGGCTCGCGCTCCCGTGGACCCTGGTGAGGACGACGGCGCCGACCCCGAGCAGGTGCAGAAGTTTAGGGATGTCCGGGTTCAGGTTGAGGTGGCCGCCGTCGGCAGCTGAGGCACCCACCGGTGGTCGATCCTTCCAAAAGCAGGCAAGAGGGAATGTCCTCATAGACGCCTCGAGAATGTGGGTCCACGCCATCACGAAAGTTTGGTAACCACAAGCCAAGCTATTCTTTCCTTGTGATTGCCCCTTACAGTGACGCCCCAGGTTCATCCCGAACAGACGACCGGCTTAATCGCGGAAGCTTCGTTCAAGCCGTAATTGATTTGCTGGCAGCAGTCAGTGATGGCAACGACAGCACTATCGTCAGTCTGGAGGGGCCATGGGGGTCTGGAAAGACCCAGATTCTGAATGAAATTCAGCCGGCGCTGCGGAAGCAGTCCATCCGAGTCGTGAACTTCACTCCTTGGGCCGCGGAAGACGCAGCGGGCCTGCAGGCAGAGTTTCATGCCGCATTACGTGGGGCATTCGCAGGACTCTCGAAGTTCTCCCCTACGAAGGTAAAGTCAACGGGAAACAAACTAGCCATCAAAAGCATTCCACTTCTTGGCGTAATCCCTATTGTTGGTGAATCACTGCGGGACACCGCCGAGGGCTTGCTTGAAGATGAATCTTGGGAAAGCACCTTTCAGCAATACGCAGCGGAAATTAAAAAAGCCGGCGTAAAAATAGTAGTCATTGTAGACGATCTTGACCGACTGTCACCTAACGAGCTGTTACATGTGCTGAAAACTATCAGGCTTCTGGGACGGCTGCCTCGAGTAAACTACCTGCTCGCCTTTGATCCATCAGCTCTGCAAAAAACTCTTTCAGTGGTACTAGGAGGCGATACCAACGACGCTTCCTCCTTCTTAGAAAAAATAGTGCAATACCCTCTGGCGGTGCCGCCTGCACAAGAGATTCATTTGAGAAGCATCTTGAGGGAAGGTCTCGTTGGCCTCCTTAATTCAACACAAGCCGATGTCATATGGCAATCTGAATCGCGTTTTTGGCAGTTTTACGAAAGCTTTATGCGAACCAGAGTGCAAACGGTTCGAAGTGTTAAGCGATACTCCGCGCAGGCTCAGGTTTACATGAAGCTGCTTCATCAGGAGGTGGACTCGTCAGATTTCCTCGCTCTCACATTCATTCGGCTTGAACATCATCGCGTCTATCAGGAGCTACGTTTTTGGAAAAACGACTTGTTGCACCACGCAAGGCATACAAAGCGTCAGCAGCCACTCGACTGGGATGGACGTCTAGAGGACCTGGGATATACGAGTAAAGAGGAGCGGAGCTTCATAGTAAATATGCTCTCCTCAATATTCCCTACGATTGCATCCTCTACGATGTCAGCCAACCCAAACCCGGCAAAGGCGTCAAACCCGGACTATTTTGACAGGTACTTTGTCTTCTCCGTCCCCGCGACCGATGTACCCGATGCATCGGTCGAAAAAGATCTCAACAGAGTTACGGTAAGTAAATATCCCGAGAACGAGATATTCCCGGTGACTTTTGATAATCCGCTTGATAACTTAGCGCAATTGGCAATTAGAAAAGCGATTCCGCGGTCCGAGGCCAGGGAATCCATTCACGAGCACGAGCGTATCGTCAAGTATGTGCTTATTTCCATGGGTCGATCATCACCGCGTACTGACGGGGAAGGGCAGTATAGCCCTCGGCTTTTCGCGCAGACTGAATGGCTAAAGTCTTCTCTAAAACGGCAGACCAAAGCGATATCTATCGAGGATTGGAAATCCTTGATCGACCAGTCCGACGTGGTCGCGGTCGCAAGGGTCATTAGAGATATTGTTGATGAATTTCAAGGTGACAGCATCCCTGATGATCTACGGGTACCTGTTCCTTCACATATCGATGCCCTGCGAGTAGCAACAATGGAAGTCCTTCTCGCCAAATTGCGGAATCTCATCTCGTCTTCGTCCTACGACGGCTTGTCACGACAGTTCTTCGAACTCTTCGGATCGCTTAGTTGGCTGCGCGATGAAGGAACCAACGCAGAAATAGACCCCAATATTCTCGCCTCCGGAAACAGCTTGCCTCACATCGCGGGTTGGTTCGTTCAGCCTGGACGTTCAGAAGGGAACCTATTCCTATTTGATGAGGCCGGAAGTGATCTCAGTAGCCTGAACTTGGACGGGTTAGTCACGCTGGTCGGCATTGAAGTCGTCAAGCAAGCCGACATCGATTTAGAGCCGGGACCGTCTGCTTCTGAGCAGACCCGCGCACGTGAACGGCAGGCGGTTCAGTCCCTGAAAAAATGGCGAGAGTCATTGCACGACCAACCGTGATGCTTGACCATCGCGATCCTACTCAGCGGGGCTTGGCCACGAACTTCGACGGGCCCGGCCACTGCCACGGGAAGAAGATCGCTATTGCTGAGCGCAAACGGGCCTTCCACGGAGATGAGCGCCGGGGAACTTGAGGCGGTGGAAGCGGGGACGATTGATCGGCCGCGAGGATTCGCGCTATTTGTCCTTTTCGCTGCATCCGCTTCCGGGGAGCAACTTTGCAGAACGCCGAGCCTGTCGCTCCCGGAGTCCGGCTGGCCGTGACCTATGGCGGGGCGATAGCCATGGGAGCGCCCTGCGAGACCGATATATTCTCGAAGATTCGAGGTAGGACTTAGTTGTGGCTGTAGCTACCGGACTTTGGGCAACCGAAAATTACCTGAGGGGCGTAGCAGTCGGCCAATTCTTCCTTCAATCGAGCGCACAACCTCGAGTGGTGTTCCATCGATCAAAGGTACTATGTACAGCTGCTGCCATTCCCTAAAACGTGTCGTTGTTTCATGGCCTCGCATTCGGCCCGCGAGGCCGGATAACGATTCCCTGCGGACCGAACCCACGTAGCAAACGCGACCAGTTATATCTGTGGCAATGTATACAGCTGTGGACACCCCTGACCATCTGACCTTTGAGAGCACTAGTTCCAAAGGAACGCCCTTGGGAACAAAAGGTCCAGCCCATTCTTCGCTCTCTCGCCAACACTCGTAGTAGATCTCCGCGGAAAGTTTCACTTCGATAAGGTTATCGATCGAGCAGATCCAGGGCGTCCAAGTCTGCCTGGGCAGCCTCCCGAGCTGCTGTTTCTGCAAGCTCTGAAAGAATCTCGTTCCACCTATGAAGTTTGAAGGTGATCCGCTGCATTTCGCTGACTTCCTCAGCCAGCGCGGCGCCTCTTTCGCTGATCAGGGAGACCTGCGATTCTGAAGTCTCGTCCCTAATCGCTTCAATCGCTTCGATTCGATCGCTGAGCTGCTGAATCTGAGACTTGAGATCACCGACTGAAATCAGCAAGCGGCGCGAGGGCGTGACCGGAACAATATCAACAGGAGCCATCCCGGCCGTCTGACGGATGGATGCAGCCGTTGCCAGATTGCCATCTTGAAAGACTGCATCTGTAGGCTCCTGATCAAGAGGCAGCTCCTGCGGCAAACGCCCTGCACGACCATCAAAAATAATCTGCGCGAGCTGTTTCAGCCCCCTCTTTTTCGACGCCAAACTATCCATAACTACGTTTGGCTCGCTGATGTAACCTTGGTCTGCCGAATCCTTCTTGGTGGCCCTCTCTAGTAGCCGTCGATTCGGCATACCGACCATATGGTATAGACCGAGACCGGCTAAAACGGCGCAATGGGGATGAGGACTGACATTCGACAAGTCTTCCTCAACCTCAGCCAGGGCTGCGTCCAAAAGATCGGGCACGCTATTACGAATAAGGCTGATGTCATTAAAAATTTTGCCCCGGATTGCTCGCTCGACAGCACTCCTTCGGCTTTCATAGGTCTTGTCTTCTTTGACTGTCCCGACGGCTAGTTCACCTAGTCGGAGCGCTAAATCAGCCGCAATCATTGTCCTGTCGGATGGGGAAGGAGTTTGCCCGGTAAGTTCTCGGATAGCACCATTGATGATTCTGGATCGCTTGTGCACCGACCCGCCTCGCCCACGAAGAGCCTCGAGGCTGAGCACAAAAACCTCATCGGCCAATAGAGCGTCGCGCCCATCCTTAAGCACCTGCTGTATGGGATGGACAACATTCGATGTACCTGTGAAAACAGCTGAAATCTCCTCCGGCACAAACCCGTCTACCTCCGGCAAGGAGCCGTTAGCATCCAGCGCTTGCACTGCCGCAGTCGCCTTGATCGCATATTGCGTTCCTAGAGCAAATGGTTTAGGCGGTTCGATATGAATGTGCCCAACGAGAGTACGGCGAATTTGATCAAAGCGAGGTTCAACTGTTGACGAAGTACCAACGGATGAAAACCCGACGATAATTTGGGCGCGAATCATTACCGAGGCCCGAAGCTTGCGTCGGTTATCCTCTGAGAGATGTTCTCCAATGCGATCTTCACGGTTGTGAGGGTTGACCTTCAATTTGACGAGGTCACGTCGTAGAGCGAGCGAATCTACATCGTTCGTGAACTTCCACAACGCCTCGCTGGCAGTAATCCCAAGGGCCCTATGAGCACCGACTGTTCTGCCAAAGCCGTCAGTGGAATCCAGAACACCCACGGTGTTCTTATCATCGGAAATAATTCGGGCCACTGATAGGAGACCTGGAGTCTCGATGCCACGATCGGCAATCGTGGCCGCGTGCTCATTGACTTCGTAGATGAGGTCGGCTTCATTATCCAAACGGGATCCGAGATCGGCTCCGGAGGCTGTCTCAAAAGTCAAGACCGGCTTAGCGTCTGGAAGAGATGAGAACCGGCTTTGCAAACTCAGGGTCCTCACTCTGGAGTCTTCGAAGCGGATGTTTTCTGGAGAAGGCACAATTCGCCAGGTCACCACATCCAGCTCAATGTAGCTCACTGACACCGCCCCTCTCCGTGCATACCGCACCCTGCGCACAGCGTCCCTGATTTGTGAAACATCAGCGGCTGCTGAAACCAGCGTCTCAGCATCAAAACGGTCGAACGAGAAGGCTTCCATGACTGCCTGAACTGCCGCCAATTTGGCCTTGGGCGTGGGAATCTTTAGGGAATCACTATAAAAAGCATGCGGAGTGCGATGAACTTCTCCAACTTCCGTCAAATCGTCAATCGTTCTCTCCATAGCGCGCCCCCGATACCTCAATGCTTAGTAGCCAAACATCCTAAAAGCTACGTCTCCTAGGAAAGTACTTATATGGTACAGCCAGTGAGGAAAGAGTCACGCCCGGCACCGATCGTGCATGCAGGCTTCGAAAAAGAAACCCTAGGTTCAGTCAAGCCGACACCTGTATTTCTCAGCCCAAGTAATTACGTGCCCGCTCGAAAATTGCAGGGTCCCCAGCCACTTCACATTCCCAAATGTCTAGATAACTCCATCCCTGCTCCGTGAGCTCACGACGCTGGCGCATGTCTCGTTCCTGGTTACGCCGCCGCTTTTCTGCCCAAAAAGTCGTGTTGGACTTGGGCAGACGGACGCCCACCGGACAATTGTGCCCATGCCAAAAGCACCCGTTTACGAAGATGACCTTCTTCCGACTAGCAAACACCAAGTCCGGCCGGCCCGGCAGCTTCTTGTCGTGGAGTCGGTAACGATAACCATCCGCGTGCAACGCCCGCCTAAGTAGCAGCTCCGGTTTAGTATTCTTTGATCGGATCCTCGCCATATGCGCACTGCGCTGCGCGGGCGTCATGAAATCCGCCATCAAATCATCTTACCGTTTGGTGACTAACCCAGATATCAGGCGGACAACAGCTCGTTCAGCTTGCGACCAACAGCAAGGGCAAGCCAGGGTGAGACCGCATTTCCTACTTGAGAGTACTGAGGAACCTCCACTCGCCGCCTGTCAGAGCCAGTGGTCTCCTTGCCAAGAAACTCAAAGTCGTCGGGAAATCCTTGAAAGCGTGCCATTTCTCGAACGGTGAAGACCCTGGGTTCTAATGGATGGACATAGTCGTCCGGGAGAGTTACAACGGTGCGAGCCGGCTCGCCCCACGCGAGGACCTTCTGGGAGTGCTTTCTCGTAGCCAAGCCGTGGGCCAGGTCGACGAGGTCGTCGAGTGACTCCGCCAACCGCACGCCATCCGGTGATACCGCTGGCAGGGGCGCGTGCACCAAGCGATGCTTAAGCAGCAATTTTGCTTCACTTTCCGGGAGTCGGGCTGCATGACTTAGCATCCGCTGGTCAAGCCGGCTCTTTGAAAGGTACTGGTAGAGGCGGAACCTTTGCGTGGTCCGGTGATTATGCTTACGCCGTGTGTGGTTCCTCATGCCTTCGCGCACGTCATGGCGCCCCAACTTGAATGTGGTAGAAAGGGCCCTCACGTAGTCATGCGAGGTTGACGGCTTGTAACTCCGGGACATAAGGTCGCCAACGGCATGGCCCACCGATCCCATTTCGGACATGAGCCTGGAGGGCCGAGGTGCTAGTGCTGGAATGTCCGGGCCCACCTGCTCGATAAATCCCGAACGCCAAGTTTCGTTAGTCGCTGTTACTCCGCGTTGGGCAGCGACGTCTCGCCGAAGCGCGATAATCAGCAAACGAGGCCGGTGTTGCGGCGCGCCATAATGAACAGCGTTAACGTGAACACCCTGCACTATGTATCCATCGCCTGTCTCAGCAAGAGCTTGCTGCAGCTGATGGAAGGAAGACGTATCTCCGGCAGCAAAGCTTCTATCCATTCCAACTACGTTTTCGATAACCACCGCCCGCGGCCTGGTGGCACCGACAAACTCAAGGTACTGCCATGGAAGCTCATTGCGTATGTCGGCAGGATTGCGTCTGCCGGCCAGAGAGAAACCTTGGCAGGGTGGACCGCCAACGACCAGGTCTAGGCCGTTAGCTCTGAGGTCCTCCATGGCGACGGTGTTCGCGAGTAGAACGCTAAGCTCCCTTACCAGAAGGCGGGAGGCGATCTGGTTATCTTCGCTGGAGGCGACGTATCGCTCCCATTGCCTGATATCAGAAGCGTCCCCGAGGAGGTTGTGATGGAAAGTGCGGGCAGCCATATCCGATTTCTCGACGGCTAGCACTAGCTGGCCGCCAGCACGCTCGATGCCCAGGGAGAGGCCCCCGCAGCCGGAAAACAGGTCAACGTATTTCATAAGGCTCCTATTCTCTCCCACCTAACCAGGTACCTCTGACATCCCGTCATCACTCCTACAGTTGCGCCGCCGCTCGGTGATGCGGCAAGGGAGCTGGACCTACTTGGCTCTACCTAGCTACTTGGCCGCATGAGGATCACCCACGTCACTTATGAGCTTGAAGAATGGCGTTTCTTCAATAAATCTCCCCGAGAAGTTCAAGGAACTGTAAAGTGCGTGATGCACTCTTTGGCTTGAGATCTTGGCCGCAATATCGGCCGTGACGTTGGGCAGACCTAGCTGCTGAAGCTCCTTCAACGTCACCGACGGGACCTTGTGGAGGAACCACGTCAAAAGTGGTTGGCCGTAATTACGTCCGTCCTTCCTGAAATGGTCTAGGTATTGCGAGGCAAGAATAACGCCAAAACCAAATTCTCGGCCCTGCAACATCACATTCATTAGTACTGGGAAGTTGTACTTCATGATGTTGACGGCTTCATCCACAAGCAAGAATGAATTGAGCCTCCTGAGCTGGGGAGAACTTCCAACGAAAGGCCATTTAGTGGAGTTGAGCATGTAGTCGTAGTACAAGTTTAGGAATAGAACCACGAGTGCGTTCTTACCGTTGTCGTCAGTACCGAAATCGTTCAGAGCTACGATGACGACTTTGTCGTCCATCATCTCTTCGAAAGAGATCATTTCGTTGGCATCATCACTGAAAATTTCGCCAAGGATAAATGGCTTGAGGATGGAAGTCACAGCATCAGGTTTTTGGCCTTCGCTATAAGATGCCAGCACTTCGGCTAGCGTCGGAGGACCACCCTGCTTCTCCTTATAGAGGTTGACGATAGATGTGACCAGCCGATCTGTCTGGACGGGACCAATATTGCCGTAGATCTTATCCAGCACGTCAGCAAATTGTTGCGCCCGCTGGTAGGCAGCGAGAGGAGAGTAACCCTCGCGAAGCGCGAAAATGTTTATCGGGATACGATAAGGCTTCAGGACTTTTCCACCGACAGCATTCAGGAAATCGGGCGTCTGGAAATCCCGTTTGTAATCAAAAACGAGCATCGATAGTGGCGTCTCCTGATGTATCCGGCTTCCCTCCCTGAGCTGATATACGAGGGCCTTCAGTAGCTGCGTTTTCCCGGTGCCAAGGTCGCCAACAACGCCAATATTCAACTGGTTTAGTTCAGTATTGCTTGGCCAGTACTCCGCCGTGGCGGCTCCAAGCGTCCCCAACACACGACCAACGCCGAAACGAACACCATCACCCCGGATACCACCAATGTAAGGTATGTCATCAACGGCGTTGCTCCGTTGTTTTTCTTCGGAGCTCTTCGACGGGCTGGACACCAGAGGGTCTGGCTCGGAAGCAAATTGATCCACGTCCTTATCTGGCGCGTACGTATTGACGCGGTTGTCCTCCTCGTGGCTATGATCAGGCTCAGCCACCACTTTTGCAGTTTCTGGCAAGTCCCCCTGCACTCGCGCGTCGGTAGGGCGTGGTTCCTTGAGGGAATCTGCGGAGAGCGGCTCAATGGGACTGCCCAGGGACCAGCCAACGAGACTATTCCACTCCCGCACCAAATCGCTTTGCGAGTCGGTGACTGCTTCGAAGGCGTGCCCTGCATTTGCAGCAAGAAGACCGAACCCGGCTCCGGGCAGCGCACCGTCCGATTCCATCGAATGCACCACCCGGAAGTTTTCGCCGTCCGAGGTAGTCGCTTCGTGTTTGAAATAGCAAACCAAAGGCTGACCGGTTCGAACTTGGACGTTCCCGTTAACTAAGTTATCCAGACGTCTGGCCAAAGCCTCAGGCTCGGCGCTGCCACCTGGGCGCAGGCGAATGGCCGCCTCAATTAGTGCGGCGAGCCCATTCGACCATAATGCTTTGTCAGCCGAATTACTGGTGGCGACGCTGCGTGAGCTCGCACTAACGCCAAGCAGCAATTCTTGGGTTGCTCGCAACTGGTCTAATGGCTCGTTCATAGCCGCGTCGCTTGGCCCAGGCAGGTTGCCGTTGGTGTCCTCTGAACCCAAGCCATAGAACTTGATCTCTATGGGCGACAATGTAACGCCTTCATCGTTCAGGCGAACAATCAAGAGGTCCGCACGGCGCATGTGCGTGGAATGACTTGTTCCCCGCGCCAAGGCCCTCAGAAAGTTATCACAAGCGTCGATAGGCAATACGTAAGTGTTATCAGCCTCGTCGGTGAGATTATTCATGAGCGCGAATGCCAGGTAGAAACCAAGTGCACCGGAGGCGTGCGTTCCGCCCATCGCCAACAGTGAGGACAGTCCGACTCCACGAGCCCCAAGCTGGCCAAGCAGATCGTCTAGCGCCCCCTCTGAAACGCTGCCACCCTGTGCCTTCGCAAGCAGCTTCTTGATCTGGGAGCGAAAAGCACCTGGCACCCGGGCCACGGACACGAAGGGGCGCCGCTCCAGAAGCGGGACCTCCGACGACGCGTCCAGGAAGGGAGGCCGCCACTCCCACAACATTTGGCTGCCACCACTCGAGTGCTGGACTATCTCCGCCATAGCGCTAGGATTCATTAGCGCTTCGCCCGACACGGTCCAATCCGCCGAATCGTTTACCAGGTTCGCTTTGAACAGCTTCGAGATAATCTGTGGGCTGCTCGCGGTGCCTTCCAATAACCGGAGGGCTCGCGAAAAGGGCTCCCACCCGGTTTCCGGACGAAAAGTAGGATGCGAGCTTGATGTGGACTTCGAGGAGCCGTTGCCTGTGACGGCTTCGAAGCGACGCAGAGGCGCGTCACCCAAGACGCCAAGGTTCCGCCCTTGGCCTGACTGAACTTCAAGGTGCACTCCAGCATCTTGGAGGATTCGGATATTGCACCGCTTCATGTTCGCGCTGTCGGGGGAATACCGTGACCAAGTAAGCGGAATGCCCTCTGACGAGCGCACCAGCCGCGCCATCTTCTCTCGAGGTGGCTCACCGGAACGGCGATTAGAGTCCCAAATACGGGCACCTCCGATCAGCGGCACGTCAGGCCTCCCGGTCCACGCCTCGATTTCCTTTAGTACAGCATCATCAACTTCATGAAGGCGGATTGACTCTGTGGACGCAGACAAGTCGAGTGTCAACGTCGAGACATGAGGATTCATTTGCCGGTAGCTGCGTAGAGCAGCCGCAACGGCCGTTGCATTTAGCCCGCTTGCCGCACTGCCGGGAGCCGGCCGATCGCCAACACTGTCCGGCGCCTTTAACGGCTCCGCTCCCTCGATCGAGGCACGAACCAGCATCGACCATCCTAGGAACAGCTGGTCATCCCCGGTCTCCATCGGCACCGCAAGCATCCGGCCACTAGACATTTCCTTTGGACCTAGAAGAGGGAAATTCCATCCTTCGACGGTTCCCGCCAGATGTTCTGCCCAAGAGGAGTTCCACAAGACGGATTCGACGCCCGACAGCCAGGCCAGCCTAACGGGGTGCAAGGGACTAATAAGAACAGCTGAACACTTCGCGGCCGGTTCGGTCTCCCAAACACTGATGGAAAAAGGATAGGCCGCCCAGAAGACGCCAGCCGGATCTCCAATCCATCGCGCCTTTTCAACGAGGTCCGCGTAAGCCGTAAGGTACCGCTTCAATTCCTGATCACGGCTTTCCCAAAGATGCCGCCAGGAGGTCTTAGAGGGCCATTCAACGTACTGGGCCCCGTCGGCGTCGAGGGTCTGCATAGCGCCCAAGAGGTCCAGCTCCTTCAACGCGGCACGGAATTCCTGCGCTTCCGCGGAGAAGAGCACTTGATCAGGTACCTGGAAGTCAGCAATGTTGGCCCAGATTGCGGCCATGTCATTGTTTATCAACAATCCACTTTCAGCGTTCAGGTCTTGAAGCGGGAACGCCCTGTCCGCTGGCATTACGACGTGCCCCATGCAAGTCGTCCACTCGTTGCCCGAAAGCTCTTCGGTGAGAAGCGACTCGTAGATGCCTCGAAGAGACTGGACGACAGCTAGGGCTGGCCGATCCTTCGATACCTTGTTCCTACCCACGGCGGCAACGACCGGCGATTGAGGTGCTTCCCGACTCTCCGCCGCTCGGACCTCGAACGTGACTCCGCCTACGACAATGTTTGCCAAACTCACAGGACTGGCATCTACAGCGAAGATGCCAGTCCTCCCGTTGAGTGGCAGCATCTCTGACCCCTCATATAGAGGCGCGTCATCAAAAGCACCACATACGATGTAGCGATACTGGGATGCTCTTCCATCCAGCGTGGCTCCGAAGGTCCCACCTTCCGGGGCGGAGCCAACGTACTTTGGCTTTCCTGCCGCGCCCTTCGCCTTCAGGGTCAGGTATAGCAGTCCAACAGAATCCGTAGGTGCCAGAATCAAGTCGAATGAAAGCGAAGTGTTCAATCGGCCGGAAAGAACGTCCCCAGAAGGTACATTGAGCTCAACATGTACAGGCCGGGACGCACTTTTGTTAGC
This sequence comes from Pseudarthrobacter phenanthrenivorans Sphe3, assembly GCF_000189535.1. Classification (NCBI taxonomy): domain Bacteria; kingdom Bacillati; phylum Actinomycetota; class Actinomycetes; order Micrococcales; family Micrococcaceae; genus Pseudarthrobacter; species Pseudarthrobacter phenanthrenivorans. The sequence continues at coordinate 1,059,788 of NC_015145.1, read as the reverse complement.
TTCTCGTCGAATCTGGCCGATTGCCCAAAGGGCACCATAGTCATCCAGTTCCAGGTTGCCACGCCAATACGTCTTTGCTGCTTTAATCGTGAAAGTTAGACCCGTTGACTCAAGCTCAGCACGGGACGTACTGCCCGTAACTGGAATGCGAACGCGGATCTCTTCGGACAAGGTGGCGTTGAACTTCTCGTCGGGTACGGCGATAGCAACCGCAACCGCGCCGGAATCACTTGGCCCCGTAGTTGTCGGTGACGGTCGAAAACTGAGCCATAGTGACGGTTGAAAACTGAGCCACCCGTTCCAAACGATTGGGTGGGTGATCACAGTGGAGGATTGGGCGCTTATTCGGCGGTTGCATCTTGCCGAGGGTGAGTCGATGAGGTCGATAGCGGCGCGGCTGGGTATTTCCCGGAACACCGTTGCGAAAGCGGTCAGCGCCGACGGTCCGCCGACTTATGTGCGTGCGCCGCAGGACTCCGGGATCAAGACGGTGGAACCGGCCATCCGTGCGCTGCTGAGGGAGAATCCGCGGATTCCAGCGACGGTGCTGGCGGAGCGTGTGGGCTGGTCCGGGTCTCCGGCGTGGTTCCGGGAGAACGTGGCCAGGATTCGGCCGGAGTTTGCTCCAGCGGATCCCGCGGACCGGATCAGTTACGAACCGGGCGATCAGGCGCAGTGCGATTTGTGGTTCCCGGAGGTGCGGATACCGGTCGGGTCCGAGAAGCCAAGGGTTCTGCCGGTGCTGGTTATGGTGTCCTCGCACTCACGGTTCATCATGGCCCGGATGATCCCGTCGCGGATGACCGGGGATTTGCTGGCCGGGATGTGGGAGCTGATCGGATCCCTGGGCGCGGTGCCTCGGCGGCTGATCTGGGACAACGAAACCGGCATCGGGCGGCGGAACAGTTACGCCGCCGGCGTTGCGGCGTTCGCCGGGGTCCTCGCGACCAGGATCGTGCAGGTCAAACCCTACGATCCGGAGAGCAAGGGCGTGGTGGAGCGGGCCAACCAGTTCCTGGAAACCTCGTTCCTGCCCGGCCGGACCTTCGCCTCACCGGAGGATTTCAACGCCCAGCTCAGCCAGTGGCTGCCCAAGGCGAACAACCGGATGGTCCGACGGACCGGTGCCCGGCCTGCGGAGCTGATCCGACAGGACAAAGCGGCGATGCTGGGGCTGCCGCCGGTTCCGCCCGTGACCGGATTCGCCACCAGGGTCAGGCTGCCGCGGGACTACTACGTCCGGATGGGATCCAACGACTACTCCGTGCACCCGCAGGCGATCGGCAGGTTCGTCGACGTCACGGCGGACCTGGAAACGGTCACCATCAGCCTGGACGGCCGCTGCGTCGGATGCCATCCCCGGTCCTGGGGCGCCGGCCTGACGGTCACTGATTCGGACCACGTCGAGGCTGCCCGGACGATGCGTAAAGCCTTCCAAAACCCTGCACCTCCAACGGATACGGCGGGGCTGCGGGACCTGGCTGACTACGACCGGGCGTTCGGTGTCGTGCTCGATGATGGGCAGGTCGCGTGATGGCTGAAGCGAAGGAAATTGCTGGGCAGATCGAGTACTACTCCCGGGCGATGAAGGCGCCACGGATCCGGGAAGCGGCAGCCAGGCTCGCGGATCAGGCCCGCGAGGCCGGCTGGACCCATGAGGAATACCTCGCCGCGGTCCTGTCCCGGGAAGTCGCCGCCAGAGAAGCCTCCGGAGCCGAGATGCGTGCCCGGGCTGCCGGGTTCCCTGCCCGCAAATCCCTCGAGGACTTCAGCTTCGACCATCAGCCCGGCCTCAAACGCGACACCATCGCGCACCTGGCCACCGGTGCGTTCCTCACCGAAGCCTCCAACATCGTCCTGCTCGGCCCGCCCGGAACCGGGAAAACCCATCTCGCGACCGGGCTGGGGCTGCGGGCCACCCAGCTGGGACACCGGGTCCTGTTCGCGACTGCCATCGACTGGGTCGCCCGACTTCAGGCTGCGCATCAGAGTGCGCGGCTGCCGCAGGAACTGGTCAGGCTGCGCCGCTACGGGCTGATCATCGTCGATGAAGTCGGCTACATTCCATTCGAACAGGATGCCGCGAACCTGTTCTTCCAGCTCGTCTCCTCACGCTACGAGCACGCCTCGCTGATCCTGACCTCGAACCTGCCATTCGCCCGCTGGGGAGACGTGTTCGGCGACCAGGTTGTCGCCTCCGCCATGATCGACCGCATCGTCCACCACGCCGAAGTCGTCACCCTCAAAGGCTCCAGCTACCGACTCAAACATGCACAGACGGAATCGCTGCCCTCGACAAGACCGGAAAATACGGCAGAATAACCAACGTCAACGTGGCTCACTTTTCAACCCACGAAATGGCTCAGTTTTCGACCGTCGCTGACAGTAGTTGTAAGAGGTCTACCGGCGGAGTCAGTGATATGAAGGCGCGCCTTTGTAAGATCCTCCCCCAGAGGCTCAACGAAGTCACGATCCGACAGGGAGCTCAACGCCTCAGTGACATCACACCCGTCCGGTGAATAGCGAGCTAGCGCAACTGCCTGGTTGTCATCGGCGGCAATTTGGTTATCGATCCCCGACCAGTCGACTTCTTCTAGCGGATGAGGACCCAGCTCTTCACCGCCCATATGGCCCAAAGTCTTTGCAGTCGTCGTTATTGTTGCCTCATCGGCCCAGTACGACTGGAGCGCCTCCACAAACTTTTTCGCTGAATACCTGGTTGGACCGGAGCCGAGGGGACGAGGCAGACGAAAAGCGGCATAGGTATACCGCTCAAAAACTTCGTCAATCGACAACTCTGGTGTTTCAATTTTTGCGGCGCGGATCTTCTCCACAAGCCGCGTAAGTCCAATCCCGACATGCCTAAACCAGTATGTGTTCCAGCTCTCCGTGCCTTGACGTAACTCCTTGTGGACGCCGGTTAAAAGCCCGAAACATTCTGCAAGTCTGGCACCCGCAAGCTCCGAGCCCCAGTCGCTCGTCTTGTCAATTTGAGTTAATTCGGCAACCTCCGCGATGGCGGCTTGGGCGACAGCCTGTAATGATACTTCTTGGGCAGCGCCCTCAGGAAAATTCTGACCCAGTACTTCTCGAAATGCCTGCACGAAAGAAGCTAGATCGGGGTGTTTACCTACAACCACCGCGAGTCGGTCGTCTTGGCGATATTTGATGGCGTTTTGAGGGGACACGCGTATGCAGAGCGCATCTTCGTCGCTCTCATCGCCTGCCGACACCAGTATAGCGAAGGGAGGGTGAGCGGGTCGCAACTCATTTGCTCGTCGGACAACGGCAGCCGCAGTCACCTCATCTATGCCCTCGGGAAGATATGCCGCTGTCAGCGTGTCTAATGAAGACAAGCAACGGCCCAGTACAGAACCAAACAATTCCAACTCCACAATGTCTCCTAGAAAGCACTCTCGATGATGACGCCGCGATCAGCATCGGCGCTGCCACGCGCCAGACCCGCCTTTTCGAGCAGCTGAATCAGGTCACCGGCCTCTGGTCTTAGCCCTAGCTCTTCGAGGCTCAGCATCAGTGTGGCTACGTCAGAGGTTCTTCCCGGTCCTTCACAGGCAAGACTGGCGACAACAGCCATCCACTCCGTCCCAGGCTGAACTGTCAGAAAACGCCCGTTCGAACGCAAAAGCCCGTAATAGTCCGCGAAGGGCCCACTGGCGTCCCGCGTAAGCAACGCGTATCTGACAGCTTCCCAGGTATTTGCCGCGGAGCGTTCGGCGCTACCCAAGGCCAACGTCAAGAGTCCCTTGAGCTCCTCATCTGCAGACATCGCAGCTAAAGCTGTTGAGAAATCCACCTGCGCCACGGAATTTGAGGCCAACCACTCTTCGAAAATCTTCCGAATTTTGGAGCCACGATGCACACGCCAGGAGAGCAGCGGAGCCACGTCCCTCACTGCGACCGACGAACGACTTGACTTCCATGGAAGGATCTCCGGCACCCGAGCCCTGACATCACTCCATTCACCGCGCTTTCCGCTGAGGACCCACCGAGCCAGAGTTTCATACCAGGCAGCTTCCCAAAGGAAGCCTTGTCCAAGTGCGAGGCGGAGGACGGTGGTAGCCCAATCAACCCAAACTCGGGCAGGAAGAGCCTTTACCCATTCATCTCCGGTCAACTTCTGCCATGCTTTGGCAAACCAAGAAAACGGTGTGCCCTCGTACAACCCTTCCTGACTTCCGGGCGCTGCCCCGGCCCACCTCAGGTCGGCTTCCTCAATTCGTTCGGGGTATCCTCCGCCAAGCAGTGCTGCTTTCGTTGCCTTGTCAATAGCAGACAGCAGCGGATCTATCTCGCAGCGTTTGTTCGCCGCGCTTAGCCAGAGGCCAGCAGCTGTAGTCCCTGAACCGTCCTGTAGGCCCAGCCGAAACAGCCCCTCAAGGATTCCGCCCAGATCGGGGGGGTTTTTAGTACGCTGGAATCCGCGCATATCCTGAAGCAAGGCAAATGCGGGAGTGATAGGGCTCGCTGCTTGGCTTTTGCTCTTTTCTGCCTGCACTCCCGCAACGCTATTTAAGACTGCACGGGCCACGTCGATCTCGTGTTTTGCGTTCGTTGCAAGTCCATAAGCGACAAGTTGGTGGCCGAAGTCCCCAAGGTCTTCACCTTCCGGCGCAGTTGACTTCACCTTGAGCGTCGACGTCCCGGACGTCTCCGAACGGAACATATACCCGACGGGGACGCCGTTTTCGCTTATTTCTTTTGTGCCATGGTCATACACCCGCCAGGCCAGAGAGGAGATGAAAGCCTCGGGTACAGACACATACTGGGGGCGATTCAAGGGAAGAATCATGCTGATAGCCGCAACCATTAGTACCCTCCAGAAACGGTCATACTGAAGTCTGAGGCGCCGACTACAACTCGGTAGTTAGCCTGATTGAGTTGGGTGGGAATTAAGCGGGCGGCTCGAAACCTCTCCAATCGAGGGGAAGTCACATCAGTCATTTCGGTTACTCCTGCATGCTCCTGCCCGCATGCCAGTGCTTCCCTAACCAGAGGAAAATCCAAGGGCATCCGTGAAATTTCCTTTCCTTGTTCGCTCAGTACAAGGAACAGGGACTCGGAATCTCTCAACGTCTTCATCTCGACATCACCGGTCTTGAGTGCAAGCTTGGGTTCGGATTGCACTCCAACGATCGGGTCAGTTCGGCTTGCCAAAATAGGGATAAGGGAGGCAGATTCGATATCCCCTGGTCGGCGTTTCGGACGAAGCAACGTGCGCAGGCCAAAGCCGAGCTCATCCGGAAGGTTCGGACTCAAATACCACGCTTGCGTCCACGCTGCCACCTGAGGCCTGAATGCCGGGATCCCGTTAGCAAGGGCGTACAGGCGGCCAAGGTACCCCCCATACCAAGAAATGAAGGCGTACCGGTCCTTGTCTCCTATTTTGGGACTATGCATTGCGTCAACAAACGCGCGATCCAGCATTTTATCAAATTCGGTCAAGATGTCGGAGAAGCTGTCCTCGGCATCGAGATCAGCCTCGAGGCTTTCCAGGGGAGAGCCACTTGTGACCGGCCCGGCAAAAGAGTCCGCCAGAGGTGTTGCCCACCCAGACTCCCAGCTCCGGTCGAAGCGCCCTGGAATTGCATCCCGCATCGGGTCCACAAAATGCGTCAGCTTAGTGATGGGATTGCCGAGCGGGTCGAAACTCCCCGCTCCAGGGCTTCGGCCGCCGAAGATGGCTTGGGAAAAACGCAACGCCGCCAGCGCTTGGAAGTCTTTAAACCGAGTGACGGAGTCGAGATCGGATGGTTGGAGGCGTTGGACAAGAGCGCGAAGCTCGTCACGCGCGACTCTGTCCGGTGCGTCACCTAAGATGCAGCGCGTAACGGTTCCCCATATTTCTCGGAAGGTCATACGTTGCCCGGACGTTAGCTCCGCCCCACGCACCACGGACATGATTCCGGCGCGGACGCGGCTAGAACAAAGTGACTCAATGTTGGCCCGTATTGGATCGATCAATTCGTCTGATCCATTGCGCAGGCAGCTCGAAAGGAGGTTTGTCACCTGACTGAACAAAGAGCCTGCAGGCGTAGCAAGATTCAGGGTGGCACGCTTAGCAAAGTCACCAATGACATAAGCTTCGGCCTCGAAAACGGTCCTGCCATATTCGTCCAGCCTGATATCTACCTGAGGACGACGTTCCAAAAGCGAGCAAACATCGACGAACACGACGAATACACTGGCCACGATGTCGGGCCCGTCGAACAGGTGACCGGCCCGCAAATACGGTTCATCACAGTCAGTTTGCACGTGCCAATTTGATTGGTCGAATGCGTCTCCGGCCAACCAACGGACAAGGGCCTGACCCGCGGTGTAATCGAAGGTTGAGGTACTCGAAATTGGGGCTGATTCATCGATGAGGATGCCCCTGTTTACGCACGCGACAAGATGCTTTGCACTACGCACACAAGAATCGATCTCTTTGGTCAGCGGATTCCTTCGATGCTCGGAGCTACCAATAGTTGCGTCGTTAATTAGCAGAAGCTCCCTACTCCCAGCTCTATAACGATAACTCCGATGCGCGAGGCCGTCCTGAGGGGGTTCAATCGGTTCAAGCCCAGCGACGATCTCGGAGGTGGCGTAGGATTTGCCAGCCCCCGGTCCTCCTACTAGGAAAAGGAACCTTGGAATCGAGTCACTGGCCAAGCCTTTCTTGAACCAAGTGCAGGCTTCCTCTACACCGGCAGGCCGAGGCGCAGTTGGTAGATTGCTCCGCATCTGGCTGGCCGGCTTCGCTGCCACGTCACTGCCGCCGGTCGTTCTGTCCCAAAGCTCACCCAGCGTGTCCCAGTATGCGTCCATAGGCTCCCCCTCATCGCGTGGCTCAAAGTTATCACCTGCTCCTTCGCCCGAATCTCGGAGATCGAAGGGGGTCGCTGGAGCGTCGTGTAACGGCGATCCTTCGTAAGAGTTAGAAACAACTCGGGGAGGAAATTCTCCCAATCGCTGGAGAACGCGGTCCCGCAGGGCAACTTGAAAGTGGGGACGTGGTTTATACCCAAAGATGTACCTTTTACCCAGCCCGTCAAGAACCGCACTTAAGTTGCAAAATTTGAACTCGATTGCGGCATGCGATCGCTTTACGAATTTTTGCAGTTCCAAGTTATTTTGTCGCTTGTTGTAGTTTTCGCCTAAAACTTCGAGCTTCAGCATTTTTAGGTAACTATCGATAAGCGCGTCGAGCTCGTCATCGGACCATTGGGACGCGCGTACTGGGTTGGGCATTGGATCAGGATACGGTCCGATACCAAGCGTCCGGTACGCGACACCCGCCTTCGCTTTTGGAGTCGCCACAGAGCCGGGCACATCACCCCAAACTCAGGAGCGGCGTCTGCCGGCGCCGCGACCGGAGGGTGCCGAAGTCACCATAAAGAGCGGCGGCCCGTTCGGGTTCGCCGGCGGAGTGGACCGATGACACATCCTGGCCATCCCGATCGCTCAGGCACTGCTGAAATCCGCAACCGGCGGCAGCTCTTCCCCCTGCAGCCCTCACCATGGTGGTCCCGTGATGGTTCGTCTGGACGAACGAGGCGAAGGACATCGGGGCGCAGACTAACTCATGCCCGGACCGGCCGCAGCCGGCAACGGGTCGCTGATGCGCACTGCTCCACTTTCGTTGGCCTATCTGGACCGGGATCCTGCCGAGTTGATGGCTGCTGCTCGGTTGGTGAGCGCCCAAAAAGGCAGGGGCCGCGAGCTGAAGCTCGACCTGTCGCGTACGGAGGCGCGGAAACCGGCGCTAACAGCCGTAGTGTCGATGCTCACCCGCAAATCTGTCACCGAACATCACGCAGCCAGCCAGGGCGAATTTTGAATCGCCAACACGACACGGCGGTGGTCGATACGGTCTTGCATCCTAATGTCCGTAATGGTGTAGCTACCATCGCTAGTAAAGACTTATATTTCCAGAGGGGACTAAGCGTGACCGGTGATAATCAGGACCTCGTGCCAGTGTGGGCGCTCTCTACGGAGCCGGTCAGCGTGACAAATGTGCTGGGCGAGGGAGAGATGACTTCGCCTCGACTCGCAGAACTAAGGACCGTCCTCGCAGCACTTGCTGATTCGCCCGTTGCCACACTTGAGGCACATCACATAACCACCCCACGTGATCGAAAGGGCGCTATTCCGCTGGGATCGGCCAGTCCCCTGGCACAACAGCTAGCTCAACTCGTCTCTCAGACCGCAAATACTGCCCCCTCAAAGCTGAACATCGGGGCCAGCGGTGAGGTTCTTTACCGAATGGTAGTGCCGGCAAAGGTTGCCGCTCAGGTAGGAAGCGGACTCGTGCAGCCCATGACCTCGAAGGCGGTGGCGGGAGGCATCCATAGCGCTCTTCGCAGCTCAAGTGGCATTGCAGCACAGGCCACTTTTGTTCCGGTTGCCGGTCAGGCAGCAGTCGCGGGGGCAGCCACGGGATCGGCCGCTACCGCTGGAGTCGCAGTAGCTAGTGCGGGAGCGCTGACAGTTGCTGCGCCACTCGTACTGATGGCGGTTGCCGTGGGCGTGAGCGCCCACGCCGAACATCAGCGACAGCAAGCGATGGAGCGGATTACTGACCTGCTGGAGCAGCTACACGACGATAAACTCGAGCAGGAACGCAGCGAGCTTGGCGCTTGCCGTGACGCCATCGATAAGGCGACCTCCGTCCTTCTCGATCGGGGTCGGGTGGGCCTTTCCCTGGGCCTAGATTCCTCGTCATACGCAATTAGCGTGGTCATTCACGCAACAGAGCGCCGACTCAGCAAATGGCAGAATGCCCTGAAATCGCTGCCGGAGGGGCCGGTCGAGCTAGATCAGCTGACGAAGTCATTTCCGGGCGTTAACGAGGAAGGCGGAATGTTTCGGGCCCATCTTGAGATCGCCCGGCTTGCTATTGCACTTAAACGTCGTGTGCTGGTCCTCCAGGCCGTCGAGCACGCTCAACAGGACACGGAGAACCCTTTCAAGAGCTTCATCGGTGCACTACGTGATGACGAGCACCGTATCAATGAGTTGGAAGCTGGTATCAACGAGGTTCTTTCCCGGCTGTCGAATATAGAACTGAGGCGGGGAGGAGGTTTCCTAAATCTCATGGTCACTCAGGGGGAAGTGGACAACCTGTTAAAGGCGGCATACCGCCTGCGTGGTTTTGGAGCTGGCCTTAACGGGGGCAACGGACAAGCTGACGTTGCAATAGAAATTGAACGGAACAGGGACGGATCGATCGTGGTGTTTCCGGCGGTCGCCGCGTAAGCCTGAGGTGAAAGCTTGCAAGCAGGCGGCGCCGGTGTACGTGAAGTTGGGCAGGAACCTGTGTGGGTACATAAGGCACAGAACCTTCGTGAGGAGTGACTCCTTGAAGCCCCCTTTACCGAAGGACGTGGTGTCATTATTCAGAACAATGAGGCGATCCTTCAGGTCGAACGGCGATGAGCCACGAAGCAAGTACTCCATTGCCTTGCGCAGCTGCGCCGCACCGGCATCGGCCCTCATTTGATTCCATGCTTAGTTGAAGACAGACATGTTCTTTGGGTTCGCGCCGATGTTTGAGTTAGCGAAGTCCTTGGATTCCCGTGATCAGCTTCTGCGAAACCATTTTTGCTGAACATTGCTGGTATTTAGCCCACTAAGGCCGACGCTAGCTACAGCTCAGGCTCGTGTCTGAGAAACTCCGCCTCGAGTTCATTGGCAGTGCGAGCTTACTGGGATCGACGTCCCCTAGCTTCGGGAACCTTTTCTTGATCTCTTCAAGGGTCGGCAGTTGAACTTTCTGCCGGGCGGGCTCGCCGACATATTCGGCCGAGTCAGCGCCCTCCCCTACGACAGGACTGCTGGTCTCGGTAAGCAAGAGGTGAGGTACCGCGATCTCTTGGCCAACCCGCTTACAGCCGCCGTTGCCGGAACATGGGAAACGACTCCCGCACCCGGCCCACGGTCTCGAGCGAAACCTCCACCGTCCGGACACCACTAGCCAGCCCAAGGTCAGCCTCGACCACCCCCATCGGGTCCACCAGCACGCTCCGCCCCACGGACACCGGCGGTGCCTGGCACACCCCCGCCACATACACGCTGTTCTCGATCGCCCGGGCCGCATTCAGCGCGAGCCACTGCTCCGTCTTGTGCTCGCCCGGCACCCAGGACGAGCAGACCAGCAGGACCTGCGCACCGGCGTCGGCCAGTGATCTGGCCAGCTCCGGGAACCGCAGGTCATAGCAGGTCATCAGCCCGAACCGCGCTCCCCCGTGCTCGAACACCACCGGCTCCAGGGACTCCCCCGGCTTGATGAACTCGGACTCCCCGAACCCCTGCGCGTCGAAAAGGTGGATCTTCCGGTAGGAAGCCAGCCGGCCGCCGTCGGGCCCGAACGCCACCAGCGTGTTGAACGCCCGGCCCGGCTCGTCCGAGGTTTCCACCACGCCCGCCACCAGCGCGATCTGGTGGCGGCGGGCAATGGCGGCAAGCTCACGGCAGACCGGCCCGTCCAGCGGCTCGGCCACCTCCGGGAACGTGGCGTCCACCTTCTTCTTCTCGTAGGTGGCGTACTCCGGGAAGGCGACCAGCGCGGCGCCGTCGGACGCTGCCTCGGCGGTGAACCGGTCGATCGCGGCGAGGTTGGCCCGGATGTCGGCACCCGACTCCAGCTGACCCAGCGCAATCCTCACGGCTCTTCCTTCCCTCGGCCCAAGCGGCCGGACAATAGACTGATCAACCTAGGCGGCCGCTTCGACCGTCGCTTTCTCGGTGGCCGTCATCTCTGGCGGCGAGGCCTTGAAGCCCCGCGTGATTAGGGCCAGGACCACGGTGCCCAGCACCAGCCAGGACACCCCCAGCCTAATGGCGTTGCTGTCCAGCTGGGAGAGCAGGTAGGCGCAGACGGCGGCGCCGATCACCGGGACCACCACGTAGGACACCGGGTTCAGCTGCTGCCCCGCCCGGCGCTGGCGCACATAGTGGAACACCACCGAGGCGTTCACCAGCGTGAAGGCGGTGAAGGCACCGAAGTTGATGAACGACGTCGAGGTGGCCACGTCCAGGAAGATCGCGATCAGGCCCACGATGCCGGTGATCACCAGGTTCGCCACCGGGGTGTGGAACTTCTCGCTCAGCTTGCCGAAGAAGGCCTTGGGCAGGACGGAGTCCCGGCCCATCGCGTACAGCAGGCGCGAGGCGCTGGCCTGAGCGGCGAGGCCGGAGGCGAACTGCGCCACCACCAGGCCGGCCAGGAACACGGCGCCGAACAGCTGCCCGCCAATCTGCAGGGCGATGGAGCTGGCCGCGGAGGCGGAGTCCTCGAACACGCCGCCCGGGTGGACCAGCTGGGTCACGTAGGACACTGCGACGAAGATGCCGCCGCCGATCAGGGCCACGAGCATGATGGCGCGCGGCACGGTGCGGCGCGGGTTGATGGTTTCCTCGGTGAGGGTGGTGACGGCGTCGAAGCCCAGGAACGAGTAGGCGGCGATGGCGGCACCGGCGGAGATGGTGGCAAAGCTGGCGGTGTCGTTGAAGAACGGCTGCCCGTTGGCCAGTCCCCCGGCGCCGTTGGCGGACACCACGTTGCCGATGGCCAGCGCCACGAAGAACACCAGGACCAGCAGCTGGAACGCCATCAGCACGTAGTTGGCCTTGTCCGCCACCTTGATGCCCAGGATGTTCAGCAGCGTGGTGATGACGATGAAGCCCACGATCCAGACGCCGATGGGGATGCCGGGGAACTGGGCGCTCAGGTAGGAGCCGCCGATGAGCCAGATGACCATGGGCAGGAAGAGGTAGTCGAGCAGGACGGCCCAGCCCACCAGGAACCCGACGCGGGAATCGATGGAGCGGCGGACGTAGGTGTAGGCGGAGCCGGCCACGGGGTGGGCGATGGCCATCCGGCCGTAGCTGTGCGCGGTGAACAGCATGGCCACGAGCGCCACGAGGTAGGCGGCGGGCGCGGCGCCGCCGGTGGTTTCGGCGATGATGCCGAAGATCCCCAGGACGATGATGGGGGTCAGGTATGCCAGCCCGAACAGGACCAGCGAGGGCAGCTTCAGCGTGCGGGTGAGGGTGGTTGTCACGGTGTTTCCTTAGGGCTAGTAGGACGGCGGTGTCCAGGTGGCCGGGTTGATGCGGCCTTGGTAGACGGAAAGTTCGACGGCGGGCTCCCCCTCGCGGAACTGCGACCAGGGGCGGTTGAGGTTCTCCGTGCCGTGCGTGCGGACGCGGTCGACGGCGGCAAGGTCCAGTTCCGCGGTGAGCAGCTGCGGCTGATCGTCGGGTGCTTCGGCGAGGGTGTTGCCCTCCGGGTCCACAATGATGCTCTTGCCCTGGCCGGTGGGACCGGCGCAGTTGACGCTGACCATGAACACCTGGTTCACGATGGCGTTGGCCTTGGCCAGGATGAGTTCCTGTTTACGGTCCGGGGTGGTGGTTTTGACGACGTTGAGGATCACCTCGGCGCCCATCCAGGCGAGCTGGCGGGACACCTCCGGGTACCAGGCGTCGTAGCAGATGTTCAGGCCCACCCTGCCGATGCCGGGCAGGTCCACGGTGGTGAACCGGTCGCCGGGGTCGTAGGGCTCGAACGGGCGCCAGGGGAAGATCTTCCGGTAGTACCCGGCGAGCTCCCCTTCCGGGGACAGGACCAGCTGGGTGTTGAACAGCTGGCCTTCCGGGCCGCGTTCGCAGACGCTGCCGGGGACCAGCCAGATGTTGAGGTCTTTGGCGAGCTGCTTCAGCTCTTTGACCCGTGGCCCGTCCAGCGGCTCGGCACTTGCCTGGAGCATTTCTGTGCGCTGCAGGTCCGGATCTTCGTCGCCGAAGAGGTGGAGCTCGGGGAAGACCACCAGCTTGCTGTGCGGCTGGGCCTGGAGGGCTGCTTTGACCTCGTCCGCGAACATCGAGACGGGTTCGCCGATGAGCCGCGGCCGGGCCTGGGCGGCGACGAGGGGAAGGATTCGTTGCATGGGTAATCTCCGCGATTGGGTGTGATCCGGGTTATATTAGATCAGAATGATCCAATAAAGGAAAGGGGGCGCTTTTGGACCGTAAAGTAGCGGTTATGACCCATCAGCTGGAGGACACCGTCGAGCCCCCGCGTCTCGGCGCCGGCAGGATCACCGGTTTGGAGCGGCGCAGCGCCATGGACGCTGTGCGGATGCGGATCGGCATGGCGATTTCGCTGGGGCTTTTGAAGCCGGGCGAGCGGCTGCCGGACCAGGAGGACGTGGCCTTGGGTCTCTCGGTCAGCCCGATCACGGCGCGGCGCGCGTTGGCCAGCCTGGCGGAGCAGGGTGTGGTGGTCCGCCGGCGCGGCCGTGCGGGCGGAACGTTTGTTGCGGATTCGCCGCCTACTGATGTTTTGGCCGAGCTTTCGGCGTCACCGGCGGAGTCCCAGGCTGTGAACCGGCTGGTGGACCGGCGGCTGCTGTTCGAATGCGCCGTGACGCACTACGCGGCCGTGAATGCTACGGCTGAGCAGCTGGATGAGCTGGAGCGGCTGACTCGTGAGATGGCCGGGGCGAGCGACTGGTCCTACTACCACCGGATGGACGAGCAGTTCCATCAACTGGTCGGCACGGCATCATGCCTGGATTCCGCCGTCGAGCTTTATCACGAGACCCTCGCCGAGCTCTACGACTACTTCATCCCCTACCCCATCGAGAAGCTGCACAAGTCCAACCAGGACCACGTTGCTCTTGTGGCAGCCCTCCGCGCCGGTCAAGTTGAGGAAGCCGTGGAGGTTGCCCGGAAGCACGTGGACATCCTGCACAGGACGATGTTCATGGGGCTTGCGCGGGGCGAAGGTTTAAGCCGCCATGACTGAGCGAACAACCACTGCGTGAGGTTGACGGTTGCCGCCGTGAAGCCTTCACAACAGATGGATTTTGGTCATCTGCTACCCAGAGAGTCACGTGATGGTGTGTGGAACATGCATAAGCATGTATGATCGCGTGGGCTCGCATGGCAGTCCGCGATTTAGAGCAGCTGGGGGAATGAATTTGAAAAAGCGTGTTGGCTACTTCGTTGTCACTGTCGCACTCCTGTCAGTCGTGGGGTGTTCCGCTGCCACCTCCACTGCCACGCCGACAGCAACTGTTACAGTCACCCAGACCGTCACGGCGTCACCAGCTCCAGTTTCCCCGCCTGCCGCACCATCAAGCCCCGGCACACCTGTTCAAGTGAAAGACACCGGGGCAACTGCTACTTTCTTCCAGTACAAGCAGATTAGCGATGAATACAACAAAGACCTTGGCGCGCTTGAGGTAGAGGTCTGTCTTGGTGCTGACCCAAAGGACGGCAAATCCGTGCCTTCCGTCTCTTCTCAAAGGTGGAGTCTTCGCGACGCGAACAACGGCATGCATGATCGGCCAAGCGGATATACCGGCAACCCCGTTACTCCAATGTATCCGGAGGGCGGCGCCCTTAACTGGGGGGAATGCGCTCGCGGATGGATAATTATGCCCATCGTCGATGGAACTCCTATCACTGAAGCCCGCTACATAACTTCCGAAGGAAAAGTGTTTTCCTGGACGGTATAACTTCCACATGGGTCAGCTAGCGTGCTGACTTACCCGTTGATGAATTCCCAAGAACTGGCATCGCTGTAGCCAGTTTCTGGATTCGGTTCTAGGCAACGTTGATGAGCCGCGAGTAACGCCGCATGCAAGATCGACATGGTCGATAAATGCATCCTATAGATGACGGTAATGCACATTATTCTCGACGCGCTCAGGTAAACAGCGGCTCAATTAAGAGACGCAATCAGGTAAACGGCGGTTCAACTAAGAATGGGGCGATAACATTATGACTGAAGACGACGCAGAGTATGAGTTCAGGTCCATGCAGACACTGCGTGGCACAGAAGCTAGGACGATAGCAAGACTGAAGAGGGAAGGCTGGGAGTTCGTTTCACAAAGCCAAGAACAGCTACTGCGGACGAAAATGAATTTCCGACGGCTGAAGCCCAGGCAGCAGCCTTGGCGTTCTTGGGGAGTTGGAGCCGCTGCCGTGGCAGTAATCGGCGTCATCGCAGTCGGCGTCATCTCGGAGGGAGGAGGCTCCGCCGAACGCGCCACGTCCCCCTCCGAGCCCGCGATAGTCACAAGCGAAGAGCCGACCGATGCGCCATCAGTGGAGCCTAGCGCGGCATCTGAAGATTCCCCCCCTTCGCCAATTCACTCCGAACCTGGCGAGCGGTTGACTGTGGAAAACAGTGCAGACTTGGCAGCGCTTTTATCTGGGACGGCCACAGGCGGAGAAATTGTAGAAAACTTTGCTGCAAAGTACAAGGGTAGGATCATTGAATTCGATGGAAGTATTGGCGCCATGAACAATCACGCCAATTACAAGACACGATACGACATCCTAATCTCTGCTGGTGATTATAGCGAGACAAAGGCGCAAGGCCCGAACTTTCAATTTCGCGATGTTGGAATAAGCGATCTAAATCTTACCGGGTCACCCATTCCGGATTATATCGGAAAGCGAGACAATCTTCACGTCGTGGCTCGTGTGGGGGAATTCGAAAGTTTTCAGGAACTCTTCCTCCTTGATCCCATTTCAACTTCAGTACGCTGAGCACGGGCTATTCCTATTTTGCACGGACGGAATTCAGCTACCGCGGGTGAGGATACAGACTTCCTCGCCCACGGTGATCGCCGGATATCCCTTCTTAAACTCACCGTACCGTACTCCCTTTGGAGTCCTTCGACTAGTCCTCGCCAAGGAGCTGCCCACTAAAATTAGAGGTCCTTCGTGTCCGCATGTAGGTTGGCAGCGGTTACTAGAGCCCCACCTGGTCGGCGGCGTACTGCGCCTGCTCCTGCGTGAACTGGTTACCGTAGGGGCTCGTTAGCTGGTCAATCAAGCCCTGCCGGGAGAAGCCCATCCCTGAGTCCATATACCCCTTCGCTGCCTTAACGGCCTGCTCGTTCCAGTCCGCACCGGAGTTGGCAACAGCGTAGTCGGCCTGCTCCTGCGTGAATTGGTTGCCGGAGCTGGCTGTGAGCTGCGCAGTGAGCGAAGCCTGCGAGAAGCCTAAGCCTGTAGTCAGATAGCCCTTCGCCGCTTTCAGAGCCTGCTCATTCCAGTCGGCTCCGGAGTTATCGACGGCCCACTGGGCGTCCTCCTGCGAGAATTGGTTACCATAGCTCGATGTCAGCTGCGCGATCAGCGAAGCCTGCGAGAAGCCTATCCCTGTGGCCAGATAGCCTTTGGCCGCTGCCAGAGCCTGCAATTGCGCGGCAGTCCCGCTCGGCCCGGTTGGTGCTGGCGGAGCTGGGGCGGGCGGAGCTGGTGCGGGCGGCGCTGCAGCCGGTTCACTAGCGGGCGCAGGAGTTGGTGCCGCCGTGGACGTAGGTGCAGGATCAATGGAGGAACCTGATTGTTGCCGGTTGCCGCCAGTGCAGGATCCAACAATAAGGAAAAACCCAACGATTGCCGCCGGAATGATGAATCGCTTCTTCTTCCAGAGCGGCCTTTTCTGTCTTTCGCTTGCGGCTGGGTTACCGGGTGCGGGTTGAGGTGTACTACCGGTGCTCATCGTGCTCCCCTTTCACACGAATTGTGACTACGTTGTCACTCTCAGCGATTTCGCCTCGATAGTTGAGTTTAGATCGGAAGTGTCACTATTTGGAGGGGTTCTTGTGAATGAAGGGCAACCCCTTTGCGGACGCTTCGTACGCACCGACAATCCCACTCATCGTTCCCAGCGAAGGTGCCAGCAGCGACCAGCATCGTCGCACCGGAGCCCCTGCCTGGCATTGAACGCGATGGGCGCGCCCGGCCAAAGCCGGACGCGCCCTCCGTGTGTCAACTGAACCAAGGCGGGGTGCAGGCGTTTGCTTCAGTCGATGAGCACCGGCTCCGTGTCATCTTCCGAAGATTCGACACTCGGCCGAGCGTCCCGCTTCCGGTGGTTCACCCAGCACGCCACCGCCAGCAGCGCCACGAGCCCGAAGGTGCTCAGGAGCTGGGGACGCGAGTCCTCGCCGATGAAGCCCACTGTGAAGATCGCGGCGAGGATCAGCAGACCAAGGCCGGTGAGCCACGGGAAGCCCGGCATCCGCAGGGGAAGTTCCGTCCCGTCGCGGTCGGCGCGGAGGCGCAGCGCGAGCTGGGCGAGCAGCGCTGACGTCCACACCAGCAGGCACGTGGAACCAACGATGTTCAGCAGGACGCCAAGGACCATCTCGGGGAACATCAGCTCCAGCACCACTGTGACAACGCCGAAGGCAACGCTGGCCAGGACCGCGACCACCGGAACCCGGGCCTTCGACACGGAAGCGAGCCAACGCGGTGCTTCGCCCCGCTCGGCCAGCGAGTACGCCATCCGGGATGCGCCGTAGAGGTTGGCGTTGAGCGCGGAGAGCAGTGCTGCGACGGCTACCAGGGTGATGGCGGTGGCTGCACCGGGCATGCCGGCTGCATCCAGCACGGCGGCGAATGGGCTCTTCAGCCCCTCCGAACCCACGGGAACAACCGCAGCGATGATGAAGATCGCGCCGATGTAGAACACCAGGATGCGCCACAGCACGGTCCGGACGGCCTTCTTCACGCTGCGGGCAGGTTCTGCCGTCTCGGCTGCAGCCACGGACACGATCTCGGTGCCGCCGAACGCGAACGCCACCACAAACAGCGCCGTCGCGATCCCGCCGAAGCCGTTGACCGCGAAGCCCTCGCCCATAAAGTTGGACAGGCCCGGCGACTGCACGCCCGGTACCAAGCCGAAGAGCAGTGCGAAGCCAACCAGCAGGAACGCGACGATGGCCGCCACCTTCAGCAGTGCAAACCAGAACTCGAACTCGCCGAAATTCTTCACGCTGGTCAGGTTCACGGCGGTGAGCACCACGATGAACACGAAAGCCATCAGCCATACCGGCAGGGCCGGGAAGATGGTGGCCAGCAGGCCTGCCGCACCCAGCGCCTCGGCCGCGATGACCACCACGAGCTGGAGCCACCAGAGCCAGCCAACCGTGGCACCGGCCACCGGCCCATAAGCCTTGGCGGTGTAGACGGAGAACGCACCGCTGTCCGGGTTGGCGGCGGCCATCTCGCCAAGGGCCCACATCACCAGGATGATCAGGGTGCCGGCCACCAGGTAGGAGATCAGCACGGCCGGGCCGGCGGCCTGTATGCCCGCGCCGGAGCCGATGAACAGGCCGGCGCCGATCGCGCTGCCCAGGCCCATCATCGTGAGCTGGCGGGGTTTCAGGGCCGCGCCGAGGGCGCGGGCAGACGTCTTTGTCTGTTGTTCCATGGGGAGTCCTCTTAGTTGTTGGTAACTGTTGGGGAGAAAAGTTCAGGCCGTGTGGGCTGCGAGGAGCCGGAGCACGCGGTCGTTGGAGGCGGGGTCGGCCACGGTGATCCGCACGCCGTCCCCCGGGTACGCACGGACCATGATGCCCGCGCCGTTGAAGGCGTCCACCAGCGCCGCCAGGAGCGCAGCATCCGCGCGGATCCACAGGAAGTTGCCCTGGCTTGGCTGCAGCTTCCAGCCCTGGGCTTCCAGCTCCGCGGCCATCCGCGCCCGCTCCTGCTTCACCAAAGAGACCCGACCTGCCATCTCCTCCCCCGCATCCAGCGAGGCGATGGCGGCCTTCTGTGCCAGCGCGCTCACGGCGAAGGGCAGCGCGGTGCGGCGCAAACCTTCGGCGATTGCCGCCGTCGTAATTGCGTAGCCGATGCGCAGGCCGGCGAGCCCGTAGGCCTTGGAGAAGGTGCGCAGGATGCAGACGTTCGGGTACCGGCGGTAGAGCGCCAGGGAGTCGGGGCCGCTGCCGGCGTCGGCGTACTCCACGTAGGCCTCGTCGATCACCACCAGGACGTCGGAGCGGACGGACTGCAGGAAAGCCTCGAGGCGGCGGTGGCTGATCGGCACGCCGGTGGGGTTGTTGGGCGTGCAGAGCAGGATCACCTTGGTGCGGCCGGTGACGGCGGCGGCCATGGCGTCCAGGTCGTGGCCCTCGGCGTCGTCCAGCGGGACCCGGACCGGCCGGGCGCCCGCCAGCTCCACCAGGATGGGATAGGCCTCGAAGGAGCGCCACGCGAAGACCACCTCATCCCCGGCGTCGCACAGTCCGGTGATGATCTGCTGCAGGACGCCCACGCTGCCGGGCCCCACCGCAACTTCCTCCGCGGTGACGCCCATGTGCAGGGCGATCCGTTCGCGGAGTTCGACGGCGGCCATGTCCGGGTAGCGGTTCATCCTGCCGGCCGCCTCGGCGACCGCAGCGGTGGCTGCCGGCAGGGGCTCGTAGTGGCTTTCATTGCTGGCGAGGGCGGCGATGTCCGCACCGAGGCTGCGGCGCCCCGGGACGTAGGCCGGAAGGCCGGTGACGGCGCTGCGAAGGGTGGGCAGCGCGGCCCGCGGTTCGGCCAGGAGTTGTTCAGGGGTCATAGGGACCGATCATGGAAGTGATCCGGACCACAATGCAAGATACCCTTTAGCCATTGGGACTTCTGCTCAACTACTAGTACCTTTGGTGAAAATATGACCATCGCGAACTCTCGCACCCTCGATTCCTTGGACGGCAGGATCATTCTTGCCCTGGACAAGGACCCCGAAGCCAGCGCCCTGGCACTCTCCCGGACACTCGGCGTCGCCCGCAACACGGTTCACGCCCGGTTGGCGCGGCTGGAGCGCAGCGGCGCGCTCCGCTCCTTCAGCCGCAGACTGGACCCCGCCGCGCTGGGCTACGAACTGATGGCCTTCCTCTCGCTGGAAATCAGCCAGACGCGGTTCGGCTCGGTGGAAAGCGGGCTCGCCGCGATCCCGGAGGTCATCGAGGTGCACGCCACCACCGGCGACGCGGACCTCATGGCGAAGGTGGTGGCCCGCGGCACCGCCGACCTCTACCGCATCACCAACCAGATCCTGGAGATCGACGGGATCCAGCGGACCAGCACCGCCATCTCGGTCATGGAACTCATGCCGCCCCGGTACGACGGCCTCATCAGCCGGCTCTCCGAGCAGGAGTCCCGCCGGGCGGAGTAATCTACGGCGACGTCCTCATCTACGCGCAGGACCAGACCAGTCGCTCCCCATTGCGCGAGGCAGGCGTTCGCGTTCTTGCGATCTACGGCTTAAGCCTGCTTGCGCTCGCGGACGTGGATCCCGGCATATGATTCTCGATGCATCATTCACTTTTTTCTATTTGGGGGAATCCTTGAAGAAGTCCATTGCATCTCTTGCTCTCGTTGCCGTTCTTGCCTTGACTGCATGCGGTGGAGCAGGAAGCACTACAAGCGGTGCTGCCGACACTCAGACGACGCAGGAGGCTCCGAAGATTCCTGATCTGACGGGCGCATGGAAGCAGAGCAACCCGAACAGCGAGACGTCATACCAGCAGGCCACTATCACGGCCGACAAGATGACCATCGAGTGGGTTTCCGACGGTGGCAATACGACCTCGATCTACTGGGTCGGAACGTTCGCCGCCCCCACAAGCGCCAGCGAACCCTACACTTGGACGTCGCAGCGGGATGTCGAGGCCACTCAGTCAGCCCTCCTCGCTTCCAGTGACGCCACCAAGGAATTCAAGTATGAAGGTGGCAGCATCAGCTACAAGGTCAGTGCACTTGGAACTACCACGACGGTAAACCTCAAAAAGAACTGATACCCACAGCAGGTGGCCGTGACTGTCTACGTCCGGTAGGACAGCATGAAATTGCTCGGCTTCGCTGACTCCAAAGGTATGGCTGCTGCTCGTTAGATCAGCAGCCATACCTTTGTGGCGCCTCCGGATGGTCCGTCAGTGATTCGGCGTTCACTGCCGACGGGTGAGGCGGGTCCCCAGAAGCACCACAGCTAAAGGATTGATCGTCACTTCACGTTGTTGGCTTAGGTGGGCGTTTTGTCACTTCCCCACGATTCTGCTGCCAAAAGTCCCAACCGTAAACTCACCTCTTGCTGTTTCTGAGGTCTGCGTCACATGATCGCTGCATGACCTCACTTACCGTCTCCGGCCGCGTGGCACAGGTTCTCAGCAGCTACGTCAGCGACGTCTTCGGCGTCATGGGCAACGGCAACGCCTACTTCCTGGACGCCGCGGAGAAACAGGGCCTGCGCTTCACGCCCGT
The DNA here is from genome assembly GCF_000189535.1 of Pseudarthrobacter phenanthrenivorans Sphe3. Lineage (NCBI taxonomy): Bacteria > Bacillati > Actinomycetota > Actinomycetes > Micrococcales > Micrococcaceae > Pseudarthrobacter > Pseudarthrobacter phenanthrenivorans. Next base: position 1,038,722 of record NC_015145.1, on the reverse strand, counting down.
CCGGCACGAGGGCGCCGCCATCGCCGCGGCCGACGCCTACTACCGGGCCTCGGGACGCCTCGCCGCGGGCACCACCACCTACGGCCCCGGCTACACCAACGCGCTCACCGCGCTGGCCGAAGCGGTCCAGGCGCAGATCCCGGTGGTGCTGGTCACCGGCGACGCCCCCACCAGCGGCGCCCGGCCCTGGGACGTGGACCAGGCGGCCATCGCCGCGGGCCTCGGCGCGGCCACCTTCGCCGTCACCCGCAACGCCGCGGGCGCCATCACCCGGCAGGCGGTGGAGTACGCACTCACCCGGCGCACCGCCGTCGTACTTGCCATCCCCTACGACCTCGCTGCGCTCGAGGCAACGGACGAGGACCTTCCCGCGCCAACCGCACCTCAGGTGATGCACGACGGCGGCACGGACCTTGGGCAGGTGGCCCGTCTGCTCGCCGCGGCACGGCGGCCGCTGATCCTCGCCGGCCGCGGTGCGCACCTTGCCGGCGCCGGCCCGGAGCTCCGCGAACTCGCCGACCGGCTCGGCGCACTGACCGCCGGAACCGCCCTGGCGCTCAACCTCCTCAATGGCGAGGGGTACCTGGGCGTGGCCGGCGGTTTCGGCACCGATACAGCCGCCGGGCTCATGGGCGAGGCGGACGTGGTCCTGGTGGCCGGGGCGAGCCTGAGCCCGTTCACCATGCGGTTTGGGCACCTGCTCGGCCCGGACAGCATCCTGATCCAGATCGACACCGCGGTGGAGCCGACGAACCCGCGGGTGGATGTGTTCGTCCGGGCGGACGCGAAGGCTGCTGCTTCGCGGCTTCTGTCCTTGGTTGATGGTGTGGCTGCTGCCGGGGCTTGGCGTGCGGAAGCCTCCAAGCGTCTTGCTGCGGGACCGGGCCACGCTACTGGATCTGTTGAAAGAGAGGACGGGCGGCTTGACCCGCGCGCACTGGCCTCCGCTCTGGATGCCGTGCTGCCGGAGCGCCGCACGGTTGTCCAGGACGGCGGGCACTTCATCGGGTGGGCGCCCATGTACTGGAACATCCCGCGGCCGCAGGACCTGGTGATGGTCGGAACCGCGTACCAGACGATCGGGCTGGGGCTTGCTAGCGCCGTCGGGGCTGCCCGCGCGGTTGAAGACGGCCGCACCCTGGTGCTGGCCTCCGGCGACGGCGGCTTCCTGATGGGCTTGGCTGACCTCGAATCGCTGATCGGCGCAGCCCGCAGCGCGATCGTGGTGATCTATAACGACGCCGCCTACGGGGCCGAGATCCACCAGTACGGCTCGCAGGGCCTGACCGAAAAGCCGATGCTGATCCCGGAGGTGGACTTCAGTGGTGTCGCCCGGGCTCTGGGTGCGGAGTCGGCGGTGATCCGGTCCCTCGATGACCTGTCCGCGCTGCAAGGCTGGATCGATGCCGGCGCTAACGGGACCTTCGTGGCCGACTGCCGCATCACGTCCAGCGTCCGGGCGCCATGGCTGACCGAATGGATGAACGCCTCCCAGGCAGCGAAGGCGGCGGTGGCTGGGTAGCTTCCCAAGCCCCACAACATCGCCCCCTTTTCATGCGTGCATTCGCTCCCGGCCTGACCTTGCCGTGCGATCCACCACTTTGCGCCGGGATCCGGAATAGCGAAGCATGCCTGTGCAATTGTGAAAGGCATGAAGGCAATCACTTACAGCTCATACGGAAACCCTGACGTCCTCGAGTTCGGCGAGCAGCCAATGCCGAAAGTCGGGCCGGGAATGGTCCTGGTCAAGGTCAAGGCAGCCGCAGTGAACCCGGTGGACTGGAAAATCATGGCGGGGTACCTGGATCCCATCATGGATCTGCAGTTTCCCGCCATCCCCGGCTGGGATGTGGCAGGGGTAGTCGAGTCGGTGGGTATCGATGCCCGGCAGTTCCAGCCAGGCGACGAGGTCATCGCCTACGGCCGCAAGGACTACGTCCACGGTGGCAGCTTTGCCGAATACATCGCCCTGCCGGAACGGGTCCTTGCCCGGAAGCCTGCCTCGCTCGGGTGGAACGAGTCGGCGGGCCTGCCGCTGGCCGGCCTGACCGCCTACCAGGTTCTCAACCGGCTGGGCCTGAAATCCGGCGAAACCGTCCTGATCCACGGAGGTTCCGGAGGCGTCGGGTCCCTTGGCATCCAGATCGCTGTGGCGCTCGGAGCCAGTGTCATTGCCACTGCCTCTGAGAAGAACCACGAGTTCCTCCGCTCCCTCGGAGCCGAACCGGTTGCCTACGGGGACGGGCTCGCAGGACGTGTACGCGGGCTACGTCCTGACGGCGTTGACGTGGTTGCCGATTTCGTCGGCGGAAACCTGGGGGCGACGCTGGCCGTGCTGGCCGAAGGGGGCCGGCACGCCTCGATCGCCGACAGTGAAGTGGAAGAGCACGGCGGCGACTGGATGTGGGTCAAGCCTGTGGGGACCGACCTGGAGGAACTCGCCGACCTGGTGGACAGCCGAAAAATGCGGGTGGAAGTCGCCGAGGTCTTCCCGCTGGAAAAGGCCGCTGATGCCTTCCGGTCCAACATGGAAGGGCACACCCGCGGCAAGATCGTGGTTGCCGTAGACCAGGGTTCGTGATCCTGGCATCTGAGGAAGGCTCCGTCCCTTGGGACGGAGCCCTTCGTCGTGCAGAGCCGCGCTCGCCCCAAGCGGCAGGGCATCGAGGCCACTGACTAATCAGGGTCTGGGACCACCGACGGCGGCCCGGTGCGGGGACGGACGCAACACCAGCGCCATCCCGCTGAGCAGTGACGCCGCGGCGGCGAAGACCAATAGCGGTCCCAGACCCACCCCGGCGATCACCGCGCCGGCCAGGGCCGGGGCCGCGACAGAGCTGAGTGCCCCCACGATTAGGACTGCCGTGAACGCCTCGCCTGCGCGCTCGGGCACCAGTTCGGCGGTCCAAATCGCGAGCACCGCAGATCCTGCCATGTATCCCGCTCCGAAAATGCACGTCGAAATCGCCGTCGCGGTCAGGGAATCGCTTGCCACCCCGAGCAGCGCCAGTGCTGCACCGACCGCTCCAAGGGACAGCCCGGCCACCCTCGAACTGCCCATCCGAGCCGCGAAGGCTCCGGTCGCCACGCCTACCACGCCGCAGAGGCCAATGCCCGCGTAGAGCGCCGGGACGGCTCCCGCTGGGAGGGCACCGCTGCCGAGGACGTCGGCGGCGTAGGTGAAGTAGATGACGACGGCGGCAAAGTAGGCCACCGCGTAGGCGCACGGGCCGCGCAGCGCTGCAAACAGTGCGGAGGCATCGTGACGGTCGATCGCAACTGGGTCAGGCCTGGTTTTCGGTACGAAGCGAAGGTTCACAAGTGCGGCGGCTGCCGCGGCCAAGGCGATGCCGACCCAGACCAGTCGCCAGGAACCCAGTATTGCCAGGACAGCCAGCCCGCCCAGCAGCACCAGTCCGCCGCTGGTGCCGGTGGTGATGATGGCCAACGCCCTGGGCTGCTGACGCAAGGGCACCGCACGGGTCACGATGTCCGAGTAGGGCGCCCAGACCCAGCCGCCGGCGCTGCCAGCCAGGATCACACCGGCGGCGAGCAGTCCCGGAGACTGCGCGAATGCGACAACCACCGCGCCCAGAACACCGCTGGCTCCTCCCACGGTCGTCGGAGCACGCGAACCGTGCCGGGCAGCGAGGGGCCCTGCCAGCAGCAATCCAGCCAAGTAGCCCGCGAACGTTGCGCTGGCGATGATGCCGAGCACCAGCTCGGACAGACCCAGGTCCTCCCGTATGTTCGGCAGCGTCAGACCATAGGCGTAGCGGGCCATGCCAAAGGCGACTCCCACCACCGCTGCTCCGGCCAGGCCGATTCGACCGCCCGCTGAAAGCTTCACAGAACTCCTCCTCGATCTGGCGCAGCAACCTCGCGCACCTGTTCGCCGACCAGCACCAGCCCGTAGGTCTCATCGCAGCTCTGACTGAGAGGCCGTAACGGTCGCTATGCTACATCAAAACGCGCGTTCTGTATTTGGGTTACATATACTGATGTGGTGACCACCGGCCAACGAGTTCCTGCGCGCACCCGGCTGCTCGAGGCGGCCGATCAGGTGCTGTTTGAACGCGGTATCCGGGACACTCCCGTCGATGATCTGCTGCGCCAGGCGGAGGTTTCCGCGGCCACCTTGTACACGCACTTCGGCAGCAAGGACGCCTTGGTTGCCGAAGTGTTGCGGGTCCGGTTGTCGGACTGGCAGAGGGTCTGGGACCAGCACATCGTTGCGGCCGACAATGACGTCGACCGGTTGCTCGCGGTCTTCGACGCCCTGGCTTCCTACCGGGAAACCCACGGTCACCCGTCACGGTGGTGTGCCTTCCTGGCCGCCGCCACCGAGCTCCCCCAGGCCGCGAACGAAATCAGCGACGTCCTGGCTGGTGACACCGCCCTGCTCTCCGAGCGCCTTCTGCATCTGTCCCGCCCGCTTGCCGGGGAGGGAGCCCAGGACCTGGCCAATGAAGTGCTTGTGGCCTACAGCGGGGCCCTCGCCGGATTCCTCCGCGGTTCACCTCAGTCCCCCGATCGCCGTGGGCCGGCGCCTGGCCCATGCAGCAGTTCAGGCCCACAGCCGCGACTGACACATTCATCTGCCGGCCCTCGGTGCGCGCCGTCCTGGAAGAACGCGGCGTGCAGCTGCCAAAGGCTTATGAGGTGAAGGGCTAGTTTCTTTCCGCCCTGCGGGTGAAGACCAGATGGACCACACCTTGCGGCGAAGAGGTCGCCTCAATGTCGAAGCGTTCCTCGAGTCCTTCGAGGCCGTCCCACAGCCGTTCGCCCCGGCCCAGGACAATCGGCACGAGGACGATGTGCATGTAGTCGATCAGGTCTGCCTCGAGGAACTGGCGCACCGTGCTGGCGCCGCCGCCGATCCTGACGTCCTGGCCGGGAGCCAGAGCGCGGGCCTGTTCCAGCGCGGAGACGGGGTCCGCGTCAACGAAATGGAAGGTTGTTCCGCCTTCCATTTCGAGGACAGGCCGGGGATGGTGCGTCAGGACGACTACCGGCGTATGGAACACCGGGTTGTCGCCCCACCACCCCTTCCAGTCCTCGTTCTCCCACGGTCCGCGTTGGGGGCCGAACTTGTTGCGTCCCATGATTTCGACGCCCACCCCGGTTCCCCACTGGCTGGCGAACGCCTCGTCGACGCCTAAGGATCCTTCCGTCTCCCCGTGCAGGCCCATAGCGCGGAACGTCCGTGTTTCGAAGGCCCACTCCATCAGCCGCGTGCCTGCGTGGCCGAACGGAGCGTCCAGCTGCTGGCCCTCGCCCGTGCCGAAGCCGTCGAGGGAGACCGAGAAGTTATGCACGCGGACAAGGGACATGTCATCTCTCCTGAAGTGTCGTAGGCAGCCACTGTATGGCGCCAAATCCGCACAGCCAAGGGCCGCCGTCGAACGCCCTTTCCTACATCACCGTCGGCTTGCCCGGCCCGCCCTTGTGAGACGCCCGAGCGATCTCGAAGCTCTCCTCGAACGGCAGCGTGTCCACGTCCAGCAGCGGGTTGTGGTCCTGCGTCTCCACCAGCTTCCGGGCCGCTTCCTCGGACTCCACATTCGGCATGGACCCGGGGAGGTGCCGCCCGGCCGACTCCGGCAGGAAGTAAATAGCTACCGCGGCAACCACGGCCACGGCCACGAGGTAGTACGCAATCGCCATGTCGTCGCCGGTGAGCCCGATCAGGGCGGCGATGATGAACGGGGCGGTTCCACCGAAGATGGCCACCGCAAGGTTGTAGGCGATGCCCATGGCCGAATAGCGGTGCTCGGTGGGGAACAGCGCGGGCAGTGCCGAGGCGAGGTTCGGCACGGAGAACGCCACGGGGAAGGCGATCAGGGCCAGGCCCAGCAAAGTCATGGGGAGGCTGCCCGCCGCTATCGCCAGGAAGGCGGGAATCGCGAAGACCACAGTGCTGAGGGCCCCGATCCACAGCACGCGGCGGCGGCCTATCCGGTCCGAAAGCAGCCCCGTGAACGGGATGCACAGCGCCATCGCCACCAGCACCGGGATGGTCAGCAGCGTCCCTTCCACCTCGCTGTACCCCTTGTTGGTGGTGAGGTAGGTGGGCATGTAGGACGTGAGGGCATAGGCCACGGTGTTGGCAGCTGCCGCCAGGATCATGGCCAGCAGGATCGGCCGCCAGTGCGCCTTCAGGATGCCAATCGGGCCGACGGGGCGGAGCTCCTCCCCCGTCTCCGGATGCGTGGCTGCCACGGCTTCCGCTTCCATGGTGGCCTTGAACGCGGCCGACTCCTCGATCTTCATCCGGAAGTACACGGCCACTGCGCCCAGCGGCCCAGCCACCAGGAACGGGATGCGCCAGCCCCACGCCTCCATCTGCTCCTGGCCCAGCGTCAGCTGCAGGATGGACACCACCAGCCCGCCCGCGGCGAAGCCGAGGTAGCTGCCCATGTCCAGGAAGCTGACGTAGAAGCCCCGGCGGCGGTCCGGCGAATGCTCGCAGACGAACGTGGTGGCGCCCGAGTATTCGCCGCCGGTTGAGAAGCCCTGCGCCAGCTTGAGGAACACCAGCAGCACCGCCGCCCAGATGCCCAGCACCGAGTAGCCCGGAAGCAGGCCGACGGCGAACGTCGCCACAGCCATCAGCATCAGCGTCATGGCCAGCACCTTCTGGCGGCCGATCCTGTCGCCCAGCCAGCCGAAGAAGATCCCGCCCAGCGGCCGGGCGATGAACGTGGCGCCGAAGGTCCCCAGCAGGAACAGGTTCTGCACGGCCCGGTCAGCCTCGGGCAGGAACACCGGCCCCATGGTGGTGATGAGGTAGCCGAACACGCCGACGTCGTACCACTCCATCGTGTTGCCCACGATGGTTCCGCCGAGCGCCTTCCGCAGCGTGCGGCGGTTCACGACATTGACGTCTGATACCTGCAGCCGCCGCTTCTGCCCGCTGCGCTGTGTCATAGCCCGCTCAATGTCATGGCCCGCTCACCGCCGCCTGCTCATCAGGCCGGGCACACGTCGTCGTCCTTCTTACCCCCTTGGGCGGCGGCAGCCCAGCGTCTCCGCCCATCTTGCCACTGCCGGACCAGGGCAACAACGGTTGCGGTTTTGGAAGATGTACGACGGCGGCAGGTCACGGTGACGCGTGAAAGCCCCGGCACGGGGACTGGTTGAACAGAAGGAGCCTGTGCTCTTCATCAAGGCGAGCGCCGGTTTTGGGTGCCTGTGGGGATTACTGCTCCCCTTCCGCGGCGGCAGCAGCCTTGATGGCGTCCTTCTCGGCGCGCAGAGCCTCGGCGTCGTGCTGTTCCTCGGCCTTCTCCTGGTGGATGACCGCCGCGAAGAGCTTCTCCATCTCCTTGGCCACGCCGGCGGCTGACGCCGGGTTCTGGCCGGTCACCAGCCGGTCGTCAACAACAACCTTCTCCTCAAAGACATCGGCGGAGACGTGGGTGGCGCCCTGTTCCTCAAGCCGGTCGGCCAGGAAGAAAGGGATGACCTTGTCCTTGCCTGCGGCCACCTCCTCGTCATTGGTGAAGGCGGCCACCTTGCGGCCCTCCACGAGGCGAAGCCCGTTCTCCAGTTCCACATTCAGCAGGCCGGCGGGTCCATGGCAGACAGCGCCCACCAGGCCGCCGTTGTTGTAGACGCTGGCCACCAGGTTCTGCAGGCCTTCGCTGTCCGGGAAGTCCCACATGGTGCCGTGGCCGCCCACGAGGTAGACGGCGTCGTACTGCTCCGGATCCACGACGTCGACGCGGGCCGTGTTGTAGAGGCCGGCGCGCGTGGTCTCATCCTCCGTGAAGGCGACCTGGATGGGATCTTTCGTGTCCACCTCGTCGCGCGGAGGCTGGCCACCCTGGATCGAGGCAAAGTCGACGAAATGCCCTGAATCCTTGAACACCTTCCAGGGATGCGCAGCCTCGGCCACGTTGTAGCCGGTCTTCTCTCCCGTATCGCCGATCTCGGAAACGCTGGTCAGTACCATGAGGATTTTCTTCATGAGATGCTCCTTTCGTCCGCCTCCACCCTACGCCCAGGCCAGCGGGCCGCCATCGTGGATTTACGACGGCGGCCACTGGCCTTGGTGCCCAGCTCCCCTACTGTCCCGGGGCGCGGTAGGACGGCGTCTTCCTGGCGGCCTCGTCGAGGGCCTCGACCGTCAGGAGCGGCTTCAGCCGGACGTTGACGCTCCCCGTCGAATTGATCAACAGCGACAGTGCTGCCGCACTTGCATCATCCGGCGCCTCAAAAACGCCAAGGACGTCGTAGTAGCCAAATGCGTAGTAGAAACTCTCCAGCGTTCCTCCGACGGACTTGAGGGCCTCCGTCAGGGCGTCACGGCGCCTGGTGCCGCCCTCCTCCATGAGCCCCTTGATTCCCTGGCCCACGTAGGTTGCTTCAAACAGATACTTCGGCATGGTCTTTCCCTTCCTGGATTTCCAAAACAGCCGGATCAATAGGCTTCACGGAATCGGGATGCGTCCACACAGAATCCTCCTCACCTGGTTCCATCACGGTGCAGGAGCGGCCCGGATCCGGCCCCTCATTTTCGTGGAAACGGGGTCCTTGACCCCGTTAACGCAGAAAATATTCCTCCGCTTGCAGGCAGTCAATAGGACCGGGAAAGGCCGCCGGTTCCGGGGCCGTGCTCCGTCAGCGGTCCGGCGATGAACGTGGCGCCGAAGGTCCCCAGCAGGAACTCAGAACCGGAGCTGGAAGGTTGGCCCTGCCGCCACTGTTTGAGCTCAAGTAGCCGGGGTAAAGACCGGGTAGGCTTTCGAATATCAGTATGCATAATTCGGCCACGTAAGGATCGCCGGTAGGATCCCTGGACGGCGACCGAATCACGAGAGGTTGAAATGGCGCAATCACTATCGACAGGATCAGGCGTTGTCCTGGATCTCATCAGGTCCGGGGAGGCCACCACCAGGACCGACCTCCTGGAGCGGCTGGGATGGTCACGCATCACCCTCGCGCGGCGGCTCGAAGAGCTACTGAATGCCTCCATCATCATGAGCGTCGGCCAACTCGATTCACGCGGGGGACGCCCGCCTGAAAAGTTTGCCGTAAAGCCGGATTCGGGCGTGCTGCTGGCCATGGACATCGGCGGTTCACACAGCCAGGTGGCCATCACGGACCTGGTGTCCACCATCCTCGCTGTGGATGAGGCGGACATCGGGCCAAGCCAAGGCCCGGCTGAAATTTTTGAGTGGGCCGGCCAGGTCTTTGACCATATGCTGCAACGCCTCGGAAAGACCAGGGCTGACGTCCTGGGGATTGGCGTCGGAGTCCCCGGTCCCGTCGACGTTGCAACCGGCCGCCTGGCATCGCCGCAGGTCGATGGGCAGTGGGACGGCGTCACTGTCCGCGACTACTTCGCCAGCAGGTACGGCCATGCCGTCCTTGCCGTAGACCGGGACGTGAATGTCATGACGATGGCCGAAGCAAGGCGCGGCGGTGTGGGATACCGGGACATTGTGGGCGTGAAAGCGGGCATCGGGATCGGGCTGGGATTCGTCCTTGACGGCGCTGTGTACCGCGGAGCACGCGGAGGCGCGGGAGACCTGAGCCGCCCCCGCATCGGCGGCGGCCGCCTCCAACGGCTCGAAACCATAGCCAGCGGAGCCGTGGTGCGCGCCGAACTTGTGGCCCGCGGCTACAAAGTCAGGACGGGAGCGGACATTGTTGAGCTTGCCAACAACGGGGACCACCGAACACTGACCCTCCTTGAAGAAACGGGGACCACCCTTGGCCAGACGCTGGCCGACATCGTCGGACTGATCAACCCCGAGGCGGTAATCATCGGCGGAAGCCTTGCCGCGGCAGGCGAACCCTTCATCCGGCCCATCCGCGAGGCGATTTACGCCGGGGCGCGCGACTTCGCAACCCGGGACCTCGTCGTCGAGCGGTCCGGCCTCGGAGCCGTGGCTGGCCTGACCGGAGCGTCCCTGCTTGCCCAGGACGCACTCTTCGCCCCCGACAGGATCAGCCGGTTGACCCACAGCGGAGCGAACTCACTCGCCCTGGCCAACGTCTGAGCGGCCCTGGCGAACGTCTGAGCAAAACCCAAACGGGTAACACTTTGGTCTACTTGTAGACTTAAGCCACCGATCCTTGTTACGGTGATCTAACTCACATCGTCGTGATGTGATCCGTCAACTGAAGGATCCCCACGTGGCTATCAACCTCGCTGAAGAACTCTCATCCATTACCACCAACGTGGCCGCCTCCGACTGGAGGGAAGCTATCCGCCGCGCCGGTGAAGGACTCGTGGCAGGCGGAGTCACCACCGAGGATTACACCGAACAGATGATTGCGGCTGTCGAGGAGCACGGCCCCTACATCGTCATCGCCCCGGGCGTCGCACTCGCCCACGCCCGTCCCTCCGAATCCGTCAAAAAGGGAGGGCTCAGCTGGGTCGGCCTGGCCTCCCCTGTCGAGTTCGGGCACAAATCCAACGACCCCGTTTCCCTGGTCATAGGCCTCGCAGCACTTGACCACACTGCCCACATCGAAGTCCTGAGGGCAGTGGCCGGGATCCTTTCCGATCCGGCCACCCGCAGGGGCCTTGACGCCGCGGAGAGCGCGGAAGAAGTCCGCTCCCTCCTGCAGTGCACAGCCTCGCCGAGTAAGTAGTAACGCCAAACATCACCTCCGAATTGAAAGGCAACGAACCATGAAGATCGTCGCTGTATGTGGAATGGGCATTGGGACATCAGTGCTCCTGAAAATGAACGCCGAAAAGGTCCTTCAGGATCTTGGCATCGACGCCGATATTGAGGCCGCTGACATTGGGGTGGCCCGCGGTGCGGCGCAGACGGCAGAAATAGTCCTCACGTCCGAGGAGCTTGCACCGGAAATTGGCGATGTCCCCGCAGAGGTCATTGTCATCGAGAACTTCTTCGATCTCGATGAAATCCACAAGAAACTGTCCGCCGCTGTTCGATAGCCGCCGGCTGGTTCCTTCACCTGCACCATCACTAAACCAATAGACCAATAGACCAACCATCATTTTCAGCATTAAGGGAGTGCCTACGGCATGGACTGGCTCGTAGTAGTACTGAATTTCATAGGGCAGCAGATTCTAAACGTGCCCGCGTACCTGATCGGCATCATTACCGCAGCAGGCCTAATCGCATTGCGGCGCAACTCCGGCCAGGTCATCGGAGGCGCTCTCAAGGCAACCTTGGGCTTCTTCATCCTCGGCGTGGGTGCCACCGTGGTGACCGGATCACTTGACCCCCTTGGTCAACTCATCCTCACAGTTACCGGCGCCCAAGGCGTCATTCCCACCAACGAGGTCATCACCGCAATGGCCCAGGAACAGTTCGGCGCCCAAAGCGCTTACGTCCTGACCTTCGGCTTCCTGTTCATGCTGCTACTGGCCCGCTTCACGCCGTTGAAGTATGTCTTCCTGACCGGACACCACATGGTGTTCATGGCTACGATGCTCACCGTCATCCTGTCCGTCGGCCTGGGGCAGGGCCTTGACTGGCTGGTCGTGCTGCTCGGGGCTGTCCTGCTGGGCGTGATCATGGTGGTCATGCCGGCATTCCTCCACCCCTGGACGAAGAAGATCACCGGCAACGACACCATCGCCATCGGCCACTTCGGTTCTCTGGGCTACATCGCTGCCGGTGCCGTCGGGCAGGCCGCGGGCAAGCGCAGCAAGTCAGCCGAAGAAATCCAGTTCCCGCAGGGGCTGAAGTTCCTCCGGGACTCCATGGTGGCCACCTCACTGTCCATGGTCCTGATCTACATGGTCTTCACCATCTGGGGACTCATCGCCCTTCCAGCCGATGAAGCGTTGGCAATCTTCGACGTCCCGGACGCAGGAGCCTTCATCATGGCAGGTTTTGAACAGGCGCTGCTGTTCGGCGTCGGCGTTGCCGTCATTCTCTATGGCGTACGCACCGTCCTGGGCGAACTCGTCCCGGCCTTCCAGGGCATCGCCGCCAAGGTGGTTCCCGGGGCCAAGGCAGCCCTCGATATCCCCATCGTTTTCCCCTTCGGTGCAAACGCCGTGCTCATCGGCTTCCTGAGCTCCTTCACCGGAGGCCTGGTGGCCCTCGGCGTCCTTGCCCTCTGGCTGAACCCCGCCTTCGGACTGGCCCTCATCCTCCCGGGAATGGTCCCTCACTTCTTCACCGGCGGCGGCGCCGGCGTGTATGGCAACGCAACCGGCGGACGCCGGGGAGCCATGCTCGGAGGCTTCGTCAACGGCATCATCATCACCATCCTGCCCGCCGTCCTGCTGCTGGTCCTGGGCCAGTTCGGGCTCGCCAACAGCACCTTCGGTGACGCCGACTTCGGTTGGTTCGGAACCCTCATCGGCGTCAGCCTCAGCGGCGGCCCTGCCATCGGCACCGTCCTGACCGTCCTCATCGCCACCGCCCTTGTCACAGCCGCGATCATCTTCCAGCGGCGGGTGGTCGATGCCGGGTGGGTCCCGGGTGCCAAGCGCGACGCCTGGCTCGCCGAAGCCCGGGAAAGCGAGAAGACCCAGGCCAAGCAGGACACTCCCGCTGCCTAGCCGGACCCGCCGGACTTCCTGGAACAACAGCAGAGCACCCACCCGAAGGAACACCATGCCTGAACGTACAGCAACGATTGCCAGCCGCGTTGGCCTCCACGCCCGCCCCGCCTCAGTCTTCGCCGAGGAGGCCGGAAAACTGGACCTGGAGGTCACCATCGCTTCCGCAGGGGCAAGCCCCGATGAAGCCCTCGATGCGGCCAGCATCCTGTCCCTCATGAGCCTGGGCGCCTCACACGGTGACGTCGTAATCCTTCGCGCCGAGGGTCCCGGAGCGGATGAAGCCCTCGACCACCTCGTCGGAATCCTGGAAACGGACCACGACGCGAAGGCCTAAGCCCAGTACCAATCTGAACCTTCGGGGGCGGCGTGCACACGGTGCACGCCGCCCCCGACGCCGTCCAAATTCGCGCGCTGACTCCACCAGCCGACAGCCTCAGAGGTAGGCATTCCTCCCCTCACCGCCAGCTCACCGGGCCTCTGCCCAGAACTTCAGGATGTGCCGGGTGACGTCGCCGGGGGCCACAAAAAGCGGCGCGACGTGCCCTGCGCCCGCCACGAGTTCGAAGCGCCCGTCTGGGATGCTGTGGGCAGCCCGTTCGGCCTCGGGCAGATCAAGCAGGGCGTCGTTGCGGCCGGCCAGCACCAGGGTGGGCACCCGCAACCGGGCCAAGGCCGGCCGGAGGTCAGGGCGGTGCAGCATGACAGACTGCATAGCCCAGTATTTGCCCCTCTTGTCTCCCCGGCAGAACGATTCCGAAATGGCGGCCGCGGTCTCCGGTTGCTGCTTCGCTGCACCCCGCCCGGCGAGGGCATCGACCACTATCGGGCTCAGCGGCTTGGGGTCCAAAAGGCGGAAGAGGTAGACCAGCAGCGCCGACCGCCGGCGCTCGGTCCTGGACAAAGGGTACGGCGGCGTCCCGATGGTGGTCAGTGTCCTGCACCGCGCCGGGAAGCTGTCAGCGAAGACGATTCCCACATGCCCGCCCCAGGCGTTGCCCACCCAGTCCACCGGCGTCGAAATGCCCAGGGCATCCAGGACGTGGACAGCCGCCCGGGCGCAATCCGCGAGGGAATAGAGCCTTCGCGGCCCCGGGCTCCCGCCATGGCCGGGGCCGTCGACAATGATGAGTTCATGCTCCCCGGACAGTTCCCCGACGACGGCGGCGAAGGTCGCCGAGTCCACGAACAGGCTGTGCCAGAGCAGCGCCGGAGCTCCTGAACCGGTGCGGCCGACCTGCAGCGGTCCCAGGTCCGTCTCGATCATGGTTGAAGAAATGTCCAGCAACATGTCCGGCCTCCGGGAGATGTCCGTTTCGCGCTCCGGCGCTTAGGGAAAGCAGTCTCCTCCCGGGCCCCGCCGCCGTCAATGGAGAGGCACCCAATTCATGCGCCGCCGTCGTACTCCTCTTCAGGCGCCCGGCGTACCCTGAAGCCATGGAATCCGAGGTCCGGAACCTGACCCTGCGCACCGGCATCACGGTGCCATGCCTGATCCAGGGGGACGCGGCCGCGAAACCGCTGCTCCTGCTGCACGCCTGGGGCGAATCCCGGCGCTGCTTCGACCGCCTGCTGCCCGGGCTGGCCGGCTTCCGTATCTATGCACCCGACCTCCGTGGCCAGGGCGAGGCGGACAAACCGGAGAACGGCTACTCCCTGCCCGAGCAGGCCGAGGACGCGGCAGCCATCCTGGACGCCGCTGGCGTGGAGACGGCGTTCGTCCTCGGGTCCTCCAGCGGCGGGTACGTGGCCCAGCAGCTCGCGGCAGCGCAGCCCGGGCGGGTGACCGCGCTGGTCCTGGTGGGGTCGCCGCTGAGCCTGCAGGGCCGGCCGGCCTTCGCTGACGAGGTGGACCGGCTGGCCGACCCCGTCGATGAGGACTGGGTGCGGGCGTCGCTCGCCTGGTTCACGCTCCACCAGCCTGTCCCGGACTGGTACCTCGAGGACCGGGTGCGCGACGGCGTCCGGATGCCCGCCCACGCGTGGAAGAAGATCCTGGCCGGACTGACCGCCGCCACCCCGCCCACCGAAGCCGGCGCCATCCGGACGCCCACGCTGATCCTCTACGGCGGCCGGGATGACCTGCTGCCGTTGCAGGACCAGGAAGTCCTGGCGTCGCGGATTCCGGGTGCCGTGCTGAAGGTCTATCCCGACGCCGGGCATCTGGTCCTCTGGGAGTGCCCGGACCGGGTGGCGGCGGACGCGGCGGCCTTCCTGCACGCGCTGGAGAGGACCGCGGCCGGCCCCAACGATTCCGGACCCTTCTATCACGGCACCAAGGCGGACCTGCGGCCCGGGGACCTGCTGGTTCCCGGCTACGCCTCCAACTACGGCGGACGGAAGGCGGCCAACCATATCTACTTCACCGCCACCCTGGACGCCGCCACCTGGGGCGCCGAACTCAGTGAGGGTGACGGCCCGGGCAGGATCTACAGGGTGGAACCCGCGGGCCCCTTTGAGGACGATCCCAACCTGACGGACAAGAAATTCCCCGGCAACCCCACCCGGTCCTACCGCACCCGCGAAGCCCTCCGCGTGTTGGGCGAGGTTCCGGACTGGCAGCCGCACTCCCCCGAGGCGCTGCAGCACATGCGCAGCCACCTGGAGGAACTGAAGCGGCAGGGCATCGAGGCCATCGACTAACCGGGCGTCCATCTGCTGGTTCCCGGGCCTGCGCCGCATTGCGGCAGGGCAAGGCCGTTCGGCCCTACCCACATCCGGCAAGCCGGCACATGCTGAAAAGGGTAGGCATCAGGACCCAACGCCCGCGGGTCCTGCACCGAACGCCTGTTAGGCCGCGGGCTCTGAGGAACGCTGCAAATGCCGATCGCAAAAGGGCGGCACCCCCAACGCGCGCAGGCCACGCAAGCCGGGAGACCGCGGAGCGACACCATTCGGAAGGCCCTCCTGGCTGCCGGACCGCTGTCTTCGCTGCTCTACGTGGTTGCCACGGACGGGCTGGCGGCATCCCAATGGGAGGGGTACCGCCGCACCGGGCAGATGGTGAGCGAACTGTTCGCCGTCGGTTCCCCCGGCCGGGACGTCCTGGTCGCGTTCACTTGGCTTTACACCGCCATGTTCACCGCTTTTGGTGTGGGCGTGTGGATCTCCGTGCGCGGGAACCGCGCCCTGCGCATCGCCGGTGGCCTGCTCATCGCGTACGGGCTGTGGAACATAATGGGCGCCTTGTACCCGCTGACGCTGGGAGACGATGCGTCCATCCCGATGCATATCTTCGCCACCAACGTCCAGCTCGCACTGATGGTGGCCGCGATGTGCTTCGTGGCGGCGGGATTCCACGGGCGGATGCGGTGGTACTCGATCCTCTCGCTCGCCGCCTCTGCGCTCATGGGCGTGGTGGCGTTCATGGCAGCCCCCGGGCCGAACCTCGTGCTGGGCATCGGCGAGCGAATCAGCATCGGGGCGTTCCTGCTGTGGGTGGCAGTCCTGGCGGCAGCGCTGTGGAGGAGTCCGCAGGACGGGCCAGCCCGGGAACGGTGAGGATCTCTTGCCGAAGCAGGTGCAGCCATGCGGACAACGTCCTGGTCATCGCGGTTCCTGCTGGCGTGTTTCCTGCTGGCGTGTTTCCTGATGGCGCTCGCCGGTGCCACCACCACCTCAGGCAGCGCCCGCGCAGCAGGCGCCCCCAACGCACCCACGGAAACCGCCCCTCCGGAACATGCCTACGCAGCGGTGGACTCGTTCCTGCTGGACCAGCTCGAAACGCTCGGCATTCCCGGTGCCGCCATCGCCGTCGTGCGTGACGGCCGGCAGGTGCACTCCGCCGCCTTCGGCACCGCGGACCCCGCCGGGCGGCCGATGACGCCGCAGACGCCGGTGCTGCTCGCCTCCACCAGCAAGTCCCTGACCGCCATCGCGGTGATGCAGCAGGTGGAGGCCGGGCGGCTGCAGCTGGATGAGCCGGTGCGGACCTACCTGCCCTGGTTCACGCTGGACGATCCCCGGTCAGCGGCCATCACCGTCCGCCACCTGCTCCACCAGACCAGCGGCATGTCCTCCCGGGACACTGCCTTCGAAGCGTCCCTGGACCAGGAACCGGACGCCCTCGAAGAATCCGTCCGCGCGCTGGCCGGCTCCCCGCTCGCCGGCGAACCGGGGCGGCGCTTCCACTACGCCAGCGCCAATTACAACGTCCTGGGCGTCCTGGTGCAGACCGTCGCCAACCAACCCTTCGGCGAGTACCTCGAACAGCACGTCTTCGGGCCGCTGGGCATGGTGCACAGCCATCCGACGGCGGCGGCCGCCCGGGCGGACAACGCGGCCGAGGGGTATTCGCGGTGGTTCAGCGCGTTCTGGCTCCAGACCGACGTCCCCACGCCCGCCGCCGGGATGCCCTCCAGCACCCTGTACGCCTCGGCAGAGGACCTGGGCCGCCAGCTGGCGGCACTGCTCGACGGCGGCCGGTACGGCGAGGCGCGCATCCTTCAGCCTGGAAGCGTCGCGGCGATGTTCCAGCCCCGCATCTCCGTGGACGAGACGAAAGGCTACGCCATGGGCTGGTTCACCCGGCCGCTCGTTGAATCCGTTGACCACGCCGCCTTGGGGCCCGCCGCCGGGGACCTGCCGCGGCTGCTGGAGCACCAGGGGGAATGGGGCAACAGCCATACCTACCTGGCCATGGTCCCGGAGTCCGGCCTCGGCGTCGCCCTGGTCATCAACGGCAACGACACCGCCGCCCCCTCCCGGCTCAAGGCGATCGACACCAACATCCTGCGGATCCTGCACGGGCGCTCGCCTGTTCCCGCCTTCGTCCAGGAGGACTGGCTGCAGCGCTCCAGCTGGGCGGCAGCGCTGGGCCTTTTGCTGGCGGAGCTGCTGAGCCTGCGGCTCTCCCTCGCGGTACTTTTCCGACGGCGGTCCGGCCGGCTCGGGCGCGTGGCTCCCCTGCCGTTAGCCGCCGTCGCGCTTGTCCTTGACGCGTTCGCCCTCTGGCTGTGCCTCATCCATGCGCCGGCCCGGTTCGATACCGACCTGCTGGTCATCATCCGCCAGTTCCCGGACGTGGGCGTCCCGCTGGTGCCTGTGCTCGGGCTGGCTGTTCTCTGGTCCCTTCCGCGGACGGTTTGGCTGGTTATTACAGCACTTCGCTGCAGCTCACAGGGCGTACGCTGAAACCATGGCAGCCCGCGTCAGCTCCCTGCGCACCCTCGCCGGAGGGGTGAAGGCGGTGTATGAAAACCTTCCGCTGCCGCCTGCAGTGGTAGCCGCCATGGCCGCTGATCTGGTCCTTGCCCGGCTCCGTCCCATGCCACTTCCGGGGCCCCGTGCGGTGCATCGGATGGCGGGGGCGGGACTCCTGGTTGCCGGCGTCGGCCTCAACGCCTGGGCCCTGGCCGAACGCCGGCGGCACTCGGCGGGTCCCTTCGAGCTGGAACGGCCGGAGGAGCTGGTGGCCACCGGGCCCTATGCCCTTACCCGCCACCCGATGTACGTGGGCTGGTGGATGCTCCAGCTCGGGGCGGGAACCCTTGCCGGTTCCTCATGGGCCCTCACCCTGCTGCCGGCCGAACTGCTCGTGGAGCACCGGTTTGTCCTGGAGGAAGAGGCTGCGCTCGCCGGGCTGTTTCCGCAGTCCTACCCGGAGTACGCATCGAAGGTGCCGCGGTACCTCGGGCTTCCCCGGAGGTAGGTGACCTCACCCGCAATCGCAACAGCCGCCGTCGTAATTGTTCGACGGCGGCCCCTGCCTTTCCTACATTTCCATCCCATTTGTCGCCGCAGGAGCAAGTGCAACGCCGAGAGCAATCAGGGCCAGCGCCACCGCGATGGAGCGGTTGGCGAGCCGCTTCCACGGCAGCATCTTCTCCCCGGCAATAAAGGCCCCGATCAGGGCCATCCACCCGACGCTCATCACGCCAAGTGCGAACAGCGCCGTCATCAACGCCCAGCAGCACGCCACACACCAGGCTCCGTGCTCCACCCCCATCCGGAGGGCGCCGGAATAGCCCGGGCGCATCCGGTGCAGGATGAAGTCCATGGGTGACCGGCATTTCATCAGGCTCACGTTCTTGGCCGGGGTGAGCTGATACAGCGCCGCCAGCAGGATGACCCCCGCCGCAACATAGCGGCCGCCCTGGCCAGGGGCGAGCACCCCCGGCGCCAGCGCGGCGGCCCACATGTACAGCGCATATGCCACCAGCCCGAACGCGGTCCATGAGGCCAGGTAACCGCCCACGAAGACGGCCGTAGACCCTGCCGGTGCATGCCGTCCGGATTGCCGCCGGTGCCGTTGAATCCGGTGGTACGCCACCACCATGGGTGCCACCGACGGGAACATCATGGCCGCGAGCATCACCACCCACGTCAGCGTAAAAAGGCCCAGCGGCCCCGGCGCCGTCCACGTGCCCATATCCATCCCGGCCACCTGAGTGGATGTAAACACCCAACTGGCGCCGGCGAGCAGGAGCAGGACGGCCACGAGCGCGGCCTCCCGCGGGTCAACGCGGGAGGCCTTCCCCATGGTGTGGCCGCTGCCAGACCGTTCCTTGCGTTCCACCGGCCGGCCGTTCAGATGCGGCCCTTGGGGGCGCCCTCTGCCATCTCACTGGCGAACATGAAGTCGGACGTTTCGCCGTAGACCCCGTCGTACTCCTGCTCAAACAGTTGCACGCGCCCGGGCCCCTTTCCGATCCGGAATTCGGGGGCGAAGCCGTACATCGCATTCTTCACCGTGGTCACGCCGCCGTCAGGTCCGGGCAACGGCTCGAAGGTGATGTGAGCTTTGTCCGAGACCGAGCCCGAAGGCCGGTCACCGTCCGTGAAGGTGACAGCGGCGCGATCCAGGCCCACCCACTCGCCGTACAGCCCGGCAAGGTCCCCGAACGGGCCGCCTGCCTGGCCGCGAAGAATGGTTTCCAGGGCGCTCACCTGTGCTGCGGATGCGGATTGGTCGACGACGGCACCCACCATCCAGCCGCCCGCTGACAGATTCCTGGGGAACCAGCCTACGAATGCGAAGTTGACGCCGGACAGGTCGGTGTCATCGAGGTTCCCCTTTTCGATGTGGAACACATTCAGGTTGCGGCACTCACCGTTGGGCCCGGTGGGCATGCCGTCCACGGGGCACGGGCAAATCAGCTGGCAGGTGCAGTTGCCAAGGTATGTTCCGGTCATTTCCCAAGACACAGAATCCTCCTCACCAGGCGCCACGGCCGGTCGGAAGTGGCCCAGTCGGGCGCCTCATTCCGTGATTAGCGGGGTCTAACGCCCCGTTAATTCCGACGCTATTCCTCCGGTTTCGGGCAGTCAATATCCTCGGTGTACCTAATGTCACCCCACTTCGGAGTCCCCCACGGACGGGGCAGACGAGGTCCAACGCGCGGGAATGCATGCGTACGTTGCGCGGCGAAACAGGAGGGCCACTTCAGGAAACAGCTCCCCTCAGGGACTGGGTTGAGCGTTAGGAAACAGTGGCCAAGTGGCGCATAGTTGAAAGATGACCGGTCCCTACACCCGGGGCGACTCCTTCAGCAGCGAGGCCTCCCGGAAAAACATCAAACGGGCGCTCGCCGATTACGGGGCCACGGACGTCCTGTTCACGCAGCGGGGCCACCGGCACGCCGTCGCCTTCAGGAGCGGCGGGAGGCAGTTCCGCATTGTCATGTCGATGCTGCAGTCTGACGGGCCCCTGGCCATCCAGGGCGACAAAGCCGAAAGTGCGCGCCAGGAAGCGAACGCAAAAGTCCTCGAACGTGCCAACCGCAAGTCCTGGCACGCCCTTGCCCTGGCCATCGAGGCCAAGCTCGGGGCGGCGGCAGCAGGCATCGCCACCCTTGAGTCGGAATTCCTGGCCCATGTGGTTCTGCCCGGGAACCGTACTGTACTTGACGAACTCGAACCCGTCATTGACGCCGCCTACCGGTCCGGCCAGCGGCCGTCATTCGGCGATCCGGCCGCGTCTTCAAGCCCCGCCGAAACCACCGCCGCCGCCGACTGACCAGCCGCCGCCAGTGAGTGGCCCGCTACTCCCCCATGCCGGGATGCACCGGAACAAAGTCAACCTTGTTGCCTGAGTTGGTGCGGACCGCCGGGGTCCTGCTGTAGCCGCGGGCGTCGAGGTTGTTCTTCGTCCGGAACTCCGCAACGGCGGCATCATAGGCGTTGTTGAGGGTCAGGCCGGAAAACTCCCCGGTGCTGCCGTCAGCGAAAGCGATCCTGATGCGGATGCTGGCCGGGTAGTGCCGGTCCATCCGGATGAAGCCGTCGGCGTCCTGCTGGAGAGTAATCAAGGGAGTCTGCTTTCGTTGTGGGAACCGCCTCCATCATCGCCCTCCCGCCCGTCATTATCCGAACAGCGCCGCCACCCGGGTCAGGGTCTGGAAGACGCCGTAGCCCAGCGGCACGCCCACCAGGGCCCAGGCGAGGGCGAGCCTGCCGGGTGATGCCTTCGTCGGCGGCTGCGCGCCGGTGCTGTTTACTGTGCTCATCTCAGGCCTCCAAAGCAGGTTCGGGCGACCGTCCGCGGTCCGGACGGGGTTCATGGAATCGTGCATCCACCGGCTTGACCAGCAGGTTGGCCAGGAAGCCGACCACCAGCAGCGCCACCATGGTCAGCAGCGCCGGCTGGTAGGACGCGGCATCCAGCTGGCCTGGCTTGCCCTGGGCATCCAGGAAGGCGTTGACGATCAGGGGCCCGGCCACGCCGGCGGCCGACCACGCCGTCAGCAGCCGGCCGTGGATGGCGCCCACCTGGTAGGTCCCGAACAGGTCCCGCAGGTAGGCGGGAACGGTGGCGAACCCGCCGCCGTAGAAGGAGATGATGACGAAGGCGAGCGCCACGTACAGGATGGTGGTGGCGGAACCTGCCAGTGCAAGCACCGTGTACAGGACGGCGCCGACGCCGAGGTACACCATGTAGATGCGTTTCCGGCCAGTGATATCGGAGGTGGCGGACCAGGCGAAGCGGCCCGCCATATTGCCGATGGACAGCAGCCCCACGAAGCCTGCGGCGACGGCGGCACTTACCAGGGACACGCCGTCGGACTGGCGGAAGAAGTCCTGGATCATGGGCGCGGCCTGCTCCAGGATCCCGATGCCGGCAGTGACGTTGCAGAACAGCGCGATCCATACCAGCCAGAACTGCCGGGTCTTGACAGCGTTCTTCGCGGAGACATTCTCGGTAGTGACCAGCTTGGCGGCCTTGACCGTGGCGGGGTCGAACCCTGCCGGCCGCCAGCCGTCGGCCGGGACCCTGATGGTGAAGGCGCCGAAGAGCATGTAGGCGAGGTAGACGACGGCGAGCGTCAGGAAGAGCCTGCCCACCGCATCGCCGCTGGCCACCCAGCCCTGGGCGCCGGAGTTGGGATCGTACGCCTTGAGCAGGGCGGTGGAGACCGGGCTGGCGATCAGCGCACCGCCGCCGAAGCCCATGATGGCCATGCCGGTGGCGAGTCCGGGCCGGTCCGGAAACCACTTGATCAGGGTGGACACCGGTGAGATGTAGCCGATGCCCAGGCCGATGCCGCCCACCACGCCGTAGCCGAGGTAGACGAGCCACAGCTGCTGCGTGAAGATGCCCAGTGATCCGATCAGGAAGCCGCCGGCCCAGAACACGGCCGAGGTGAACATCGCCTTCCGCGGGCCGTTGCGGTCCACCCACGTACCCATGACGGCGGCGGAGAGTCCGAGCATCACGATGGCGATGGAGAAGATCAGGCCGATCTCGGTGAGGCTGGCCCCGAAATGCTCCACCAGTGCGGTCTTGTAGACGCTCGTGGCGTAGGCCTGGCCGATGCAGAGATGGACGGCGAGCGCCGCGGGGGGCACCAGCCAGCGGTTGAATCCGGGTGGGGCAACGGTTCGTTCACGGTCCAGCCAGCCCATCGTGCTCCCTTGCTCGTAAAGACATCGGTTCAGTGGCAGCCGCGGCGCACCCCCTTCCAGAGGCGAAAGTCCCCCGAATGCCGCCGAGGCCTCCGGCAATCATGGAGCAGATAGTCAGCAAACGTAGCTTTAATGCGCCGGGCGGTAGGGAATGGGCGGCGAGCGGTTGCGGGCGGCCTGGCTTCCATAGGAGTACCAGAAGCGGTCATAAATTCGGCGATGTGACATTCCCGACAGAATGGACGGAGCCTAAATGGACGAATACCAGTCGTTTGTGCAACACTTCACAGGTTTTGGTGTGGCGCGCGCCACTCCGTTCACCCAACAGCGCGCACCCCGAACCGCATCACCCACGCTCTTCCATGGAGGGAACCCACACACATGAGCGATGCCCTATCAGCAATCAATGACGTGATCTGGAGCGACTGGCTCGTCTACCTCTGCCTCGCCACCGGCGTCTACTTCTCCATCCGTTCGCGCTTCCTGCAGGTGCGGCATGTCAAGGGAATGATCGAGCAGCTGTTCCGGGGCGAGAAGTCCGCCTCCGGAGTCTCCTCGTTCCAGGCCCTGGCTATGTCCCTGTCCGGCCGCGTCGGCACCGGCAACGTCGCCGGCGTCGCAACCGCCATTGCCTTCGGCGGGCCGGGCGCCCTGTTCTGGATGTGGACGGTCGCCTTCCTGGGCGCCTCTACATCCTTCGTTGAATCGACCCTCGGCCAGATGTACAAGACCCGCGACCCGCTGACCGGCGAATACCGCGGCGGTCCGGCCTACTACTTCTCCCGTGCGTTCGCCCACACCAAGGGTGCCGGCTTCTTCAAGGTCTACGGCTACGTCTTCGCGGCCGTGACCGTCCTTGCCTGCGGTGTTCTGATGCCGGGTGTCCAGACCAACTCCATGGCCACCGCGATCAGCGGCGCCTGGACCGTCCCGTCCTGGGCCGTGGCCGTCGGCTCCGTCATCCTCCTGGCACTCGTCGTCATGGGCGGCGTGAAGCGCATCGCCAGCGTTGCTGCATTCGTGGTGCCGTTCATGGCCGCCGGATACATCCTCCTCGCCCTGATCGTCGTCGTCATCAATGCCGCCCAGCTGCCGGAGATCCTCTCGCTGGTGTTCCGCAGCGCCTTCGGCATGGACTCGGCCCTCGGCGCCATCATCGGCCTGGCCGTGATGTGGGGCGTCAAGCGCGGCGTCTACTCGAACGAGGCCGGCCAGGGCACGGGCCCGCACGCCGCCGCTGCCGCCGAGGTCTCGCACCCGGCAAAGCAGGGCCTGGTCCAAGCCTTCGCCGTCTATATCGACACGCTCTTTGTCTGCTCGGCCACCGGCTTCCTGATCCTCTCCACCGGTGCCTACCGCGTCTTCTCGGGCGGCAGCGAAGACGGTGAAGTCCTCGCCGAGGGCGGGCTGCTCTCGGCGAGCGCCGTCGTCGGGCCGCAGTACGTCCAGGCCGGATTCGACTCCGTCTTCCCCGGCGTGGGCGCCGCGTTCATCGCCATCACACTGGTCTTCTTCTGCCTGACCACCGTCATCGCCTACTACTACATGGCCGAGACCAACCTGCGCTTCCTCCTGGGTACCTCGTCGGCCAAGATGATTCCCGGCCTCCGGACCAGCCTGGGCCGCGCGACCACCATCGCCCTGCAGGTGGCCATCCTCGTCGCAGCGGCCTACGGCTGCGTGAACACGGCCGCCGACGCATGGGTGATGGGCGATATCGGCGTCGGGCTTATGGCCTGGCTGAACATCGTGGGCATCCTGGTCCTGCAGAAGCCAGCGTTCAAGGCGCTGAAGGACTTTGAGCGCCAGCAGAAGCTCGGCCTCGACCCGGTCTTCGACCCCCGGCCCCTGGGCATCACTGGTGCCAGCTTCTGGGAGTCCTACAAGCCGGCCGAGCGCGAAAAGGAATCCTCCCGCGTCTAGTAAGCCCGTCACCGTGCGCCGCGTCGTCTACGCGGCGCACGGTGGTGCGTGGGCGTCATCAAGGTCCCCTGATTCAGAAACACATACTCCGCTGTGATAATCCGGTAGGTATGTCTTCCTTACCCAATCCTTCGCCGACGGCATCAGCCGCCGAAGAACGCAGCGCCCGCGTGGCCGTTACCCTCTTTCCCCTCCTGATCCTGGCCGGCGGCGCCGTGGCGCTCGCCGCTCCCACCGCCTTCACCGGACTGGGCGCCTGGATCAACCCCCTGCTGGGAATCATCATGTTCGGCATGGGCCTGACGCTCACGCCCCCTGACTTCGCCGTCATTGCCAAGCGCCCGGTCCCTGTGGTGATCGGCGTGGTGGCGCAGTACGCCATCATGCCGTTCCTGGGCTGGCTGGTCGCCGCGGCCCTGGGGCTGCCGCCCGCACTGGCTGCCGGCGTGATCCTGGTGGGCTGCTGCCCGGGCGGAACCGCCTCCAACGTGGTGTCCTACCTGGCCAAGGGAGACGTCGCCCTGTCCGTAGCGATGACCACGGTGTCAACGCTGATCGCCCCGCTCCTGACCCCGGTCCTGGCGCTGTGGCTGGCGGGGCAGTACATGCCGGTGGACGCCGGTTCCATGGCATGGTCCATCGTCCAGATCGTGCTGTTCCCGGTGCTGCTGGGCCTCGTGGTCCGGCTCTTCCTGCCCCGTCTCGTGGACAAGGCGCTGCCCGCCCTCCCCTGGATTTCGGTGCTGGCCATCACCGCTGTGGTGATTGCTGTTGTTGCCGGCAGCGCCAAGGCCATCTTCGCCGCCGGGCTGCTGGTGCTCGCGGCCGTCATCCTGCACAACGGCCTGGGCTACGCCCTTGGCTATGCCGCCGCACGCCTGTTCCGCCTGCCGATTCCCTCCCGGCGGACCACTGCCATCGAGGTTGGCATGCAGAACTCAGGCCTGGCCGCCGGCCTGGCACGCCAGTACCTGACGCCCGAGGCAGCCCTGCCTGGCGCGATCTTCTCGGTCTGGCACAACGTTTCGGGCGCTGTCCTCGCAGCCTACTGGCGCCGGCGCAGCACGAATGCCCCGCGCAGCGGAGAACCGGTTCCGGCGGCCGCTGCGGAGTAAGCACGGCTCACCTGCCGGCAACCACACCGTGGGGTGTTGAGATCCCCGCTACCCCTCGCAGGCCACCCCGTCCGAGTCGCCGTCCAGCCCTGCCCGGTAGCCTTCCGACCCTGCATACAGGGGTGCTGCCCCGGCAGCGATGACCTCACTGCAGTTGGCGTAGTAGACGGCGGCGGTCGCGGCGGGCTCGACGGCGGCCGGCGCCAGCTGCCCCGGGCAGCCGGCCAGGATGCCGGCAATCGCGTCGTGCTCGGCCTGCGTCACCCACAGGCTGTACCGCGCTTTCACGGAAACCTGGCGGGCCACGTACTCGCACCGGAAGCCCTTGCTGGGCGGCAGCCAGGTGGCGGCGTCGCCGTCGCCCTTTTGCTGGTTGGTGGGCCCGTCCGTGGCCTGCAGGTTCAGCGGGTCGTTGGCGAACGCGGTTCGCTGCTCGGTGGTCAGCTGCTGGGCGCCCTTCTGCCAGGCATCGCTGAGCGCCACCACATGGTCGATCTGCACCGCGCTGCTGGTGGCGGTGCCGCGGACGAAGCTGATGCTGGTGCCCGTGTAGGGATCAGCGAGCATGCCGGACTGCACCTTGCAGGGAACGCTGTTCGTGTAGGTGATGTCCGTCAGGTCCCGCCGGAGGATGTCGTTGCGGGTGTCGCAGCCGTTCCCGTCCACGTCCGCCCAGGTGGGGCCGAACAGCGACCGCTCGTATCCCGTCTTCGGCGCGCGGCCCTTAATGGGAAGGGTGGCCAGCAGGTCATCGGCCTCAGCGGCAGCTGCGGTCCCGTCCGCGGTTGGGCTGTCCAGCGCCTGGGCCGGACTGCCCGCCGTGAAGAGGGCCAGGAACGCGGCCAGGACGACGGCGGCCGCAGTGCGTTTTGCAGGCATCGTTGCGGACCTGGACGTCAGGCTGGACATGGTGTTCCCCATCTGTGTGCACGAAGGATTCCGGAGGCGGACGTGCCCTGACGGGCGTGCGCCACGGACGAGCCTAGTGCCCGGGGCCCGCCCGAGCTGCCCGATTTGGGGGAACTGGGGAAACCCTTAAGGACTCCTGCGCCAATCCTGCACGCCGCCGTCGTCTTCCCCCGCTGACCGCCGGAGGCGAGGGGACTGCAAAGTGGAGATTCGGGAAGCATTTATGCTTGCGCACGGTGTGGCGGGGGAGCAAGATTACGTTGCTGGCGGAGGTAAGTTCCTATCCGAGCAGCGGCGTGGGGCCTTCGCAGCAGAGGAGGTCTCTTTTTATGGGCAGCAAGTGCTTCGCCTGCCAGCCCTGGTTACTGAACCGGTTAGGGCTCTGCCCCCGGCGCTAATCGTTGCCTGCAGACTGCGCTATCGAATTGTCTGCTTGCCGCGACACCTAGCGGCTGTTCGTCTCGCCGCCGCATTTTTCAAGGACACATTTACCTGTAAGAGAGGAAAAGCTAATGGCCACGATAAGGACAGCAGCCCTGACTGCTGTCGTTGTACTTGCGGGGATCTTCGGCTCCGCTGCGCAAGCATCTGCTACTATCCATCCGCTCGTGGAATCCGCTGATTGCGCGAACGCCCAAGCGGATGCCCACCATCCCCTTGGCGACGTTGCCGACCCCATTGGCGCCACACCAGGCGTTGGTAGCCACTCGGATAACAGTACGCTCCGAGCCATCATCGTCGTTTCGGATGGCTTCACTGACCTCAGCAGCCCCGCCTTGTTTGGACACAAGCTGGATGGTAGCTGCGGCAGAGTGGGCCGATAGCCGCTAGATAAACCGCCACCCGACCAAGGGTAAATCTGGCTGGCCAGACTCCACGTAGGCGGGCCAGCCAGACGTAAAGCCATACTTTTCTGTTGCCAGCAGTTCCACCCGGCTACCTGTCCTTCTTCACCACGGTAAACAGCACCGCCGAGTCTTCTTCAGCCTCCAGGCTGTGCAGCCCGTCCGGGACGATCAGCAGGTCCCCCGCCTTGCCCTGCCAGGCCTCCCCGCCGGACTTCAGCCAAACAGAACCCCTGATCACGTAAACAGTCGCCTCGCCTGGGTTCAGGTGTTCGCTGAGCTGGGTACCGGCGCGGAAAGCCATCACGGTCTGGCGCAGGCTCTTCTCATGGCCACCGAACGCCGTGTCGGCAGCCCGCCCGCTGGAAGCGGCAACGGCTGCCGCGAGCTGCTGGCGGGCCAGGGCATCAATCGATATCTTCTGCATGCGGACACCGTACCCCTAACCCGGCCAATGATCCCCTGCCCTGCTACAACTTCGGGATCAGTACCGGGGTGTTCTTCTTGTAGGCCTCGTAGTCGGGCTGGCCGCCCCATTTCTTGTCCGCCTTGGCTTCCAGCAGCGGCACGCCGCTTCCCTTGACCAGCAGCAGCGCCACGAACACCGGGGACAGCAGGGCAACCCACTGCCAGCCCTCCAGCACCGGCACGGCGATCAGGAGCACACCAATCCAGAGCACGATCTCGCCAAAGTAGTTGGGGTGGCGGGACTTGGCCCACAGGCCGGTGGAGATGAACCTGCCCTGGTTGGCCGGGTCGGCCTTGAAGCGGCCCTTCTGGTTGTCCGCCACAGCCTCGATGCCAAAGCCGGCGGCCCACACCAGGAAGCCGGCCAGCGCCCACCAGTCCAGCGCCACCCGGGTGGCGGAGGTGATGGCGATCCAGGCCGCAGCCGCGGTCAGGACCACCCAGAGCCCCTGCACGGTCCAGGTGTTGAGGAACCGGATGAAGGAGGGCTTGATCTCGTCGAAGCGGTCGTCCTTGCCGTGCTTGCTGACACGCCGGAACAGGAAGCTCCCCAGCCGCAGCGCCCAGGCCACCACCATCGCCGCCAGGAGCAGGCCGCGGGCATCCACGCCCGGCGTCAGCAGGACCAGGAGAACCGTGATGGAGATGTACGTCAAGGCACCGGTCAGGTCGTAATACTTCTCAGTCTGCGCTTTGAAGGCCGGGACGAAAGCCACCCACTGGATGAGGAAAGCCACGGCCACCCCCAAGGCAAACAAGGGAAAGCCACCCACAGTGGCGCCGCCCTGGCTGCCGGCCACGCCTACCAGCGCCCCCACCAGCACCGCCACCACGAAGATAATGACCGACTTGCGGCTCTTTTCGTCCATTCCACGTTCCTTTCCCCGCCGCCCGCGCTCTGCTGCACGGCGGCCCTCATTACTGCTAGCCGTTCACGTATTCAATCTAATTTGATGACTAGACTACATTAATTACTATAGAAGCTAGCGAAACGAGGAGGAAGCATGGGAGCGCCCCAGTACCACCCTGCCGCGGCCGTGCTGCAGAAGCTCTTCACCCTCGCCAACGAGACCGAACGCGAAGTGGCCCGCAAGCTCGAGCTGAACCTAACCGACTACCGCGCCCTCTCAACCCTGGTTCAGTCGCGCCCGGTGACAGTCGGCGCCCTCGCCGGCGAACTGGGCGCCACAGCCGCCACCACCACGGCCATCGTGACCCGCCTGGAATCCCGCGGGTATGCCGAACGGCTGCGCAGCGCCGCGGACCGCCGCCTGGTCCACGTCACGGCAACCCCCGCCGCGGCCCGGGACATCATGGTCCTGATGCGGCCGCTCATGGACGCAACCAACCAGCACATCGAAGCTTTGCCGCCGGCCCGGCAGGCCGCCGTCGTGGATTTCCTGGACGCGGCCCTCACCCTCATGCAGGACCACCTGCACACCCTGTCTGCGAAGGAAACCCCGTGAGAGTCCGCTTCCCCGCCGCGATTCGCCCTGGCCATCCCGGACCCCGCCCCACCATCCACAACCCTTACACCGAGCAAAGGATCCAGGCATGAACACCCGCACCAGGAAATGGCTGCTTGCCTACGCCGCCACCGCCGTGATTTTCGCCGTCCTGGACCTGGCCTGGATCAGCGTCGTGGCGAGCAACCTGTACCAAAGCCAGATCGGCCACCTGATCGCCCCCAGTCCCAACGCCGCGGGCGCGGCCGCGTTCTACCTGATCTTTGTTGCCGGCATGGTCCACTACGGCGTGAGGCCCAACGATACCAAAGCCACGATGCGGCAACGGGTGACGGGTGCGGCGCTGTTCGGGTTCTTCACCTACGCCACCTGGGCCCTCACAGGGTACGCCGTGCTCAGGGACTTCACCCTGCTGGTGGCCGTGACGGACATCCTCTGGGGCGCCGCTGCCTGCAGCCTGGTCACCTGGCTCACGGCAACCCTGCTGCGGCGTCGGGTCCTGGCGAAGTAGCCCCCGCATCAGGCGTTCGACGGCGGCAAACACCCGCCGCCGCCGTCGTCCCTTCCGTCAGGGTCCAGTAACGCCATCGGGTTCTCTGACGTCCTGGTGCACCTCGTTGCGGCGCAGGAACCAGGGCTTGAAGGGCGGGTCGAAGTCCGCATAGCGGGGCGCTCCAACCGGCGTCAGCCCTGCCAGCCTGATCGCCGCCTGCAGCCCTTCGTTGTGCCGCGCGAATGACGCCTCGGAGCCGCTGCCCTTGAACCGCGCCACGGCCGTCAACGAGCCGGGCACGGTGCGGATCCTGACGTCGGGATTCAGCGGGACGGGCGCCGTCTCCGCCGTGATGCCCACGGGGAGCACAAACGCCACGGCAAAGTCGGCGGCCTGGCCGCCCCCGGACAGCGGCCCGCTCCTCAGCACCGGGGCCGTCATCGCCAGCTTCTGCGAGGGCACGGGCCCCTGGATGACGGGAGCTGTCATCGCCAGCTTCTGCTCAGCCCTGTTGTAGCCGCTGATGTAGTTGAACAGGTGCCGGAAGGCGGCGTTTCCGGCACGGTCGAAGGTGGCGTTGACATGGATTTCGGCCAGGACGTGCGCGGGATAGCGGCGCAGTTCGAAGTGCGGGTAGCTCTTGACAGGCTCGTACGGCAGTTGTTCGGTCATGGTTCCTCAGACCCTACGCCGCACCGCCCGGGAACATAACCCCCGGCCAGCCCGGTTCTGTAGTGTCGGATCATGGACGCGGACACACTGCTGAACTTCCTGTTGGTCCTCTTCTTCGTGCTGCTGGGCGGGGTGTTTGCCGGCACGGAAATGGCGCTGGTCTCACTCCGCGAAAGCCAGGTGCGCCGGATGGAGAAGTCCGGGAAGCGGGGTGCCCGGATCGCGGCGCTGGCCGGGAATCCCAACCGCTTCCTTTCCACAGTGCAGATCGGGGTGACCCTGTCGGGGTTCTTCTCGGCGGCCTATGGCGCCTCCACCATCGCGCCCGACGTCGAACCCCTCCTGGCGGGGATAGGCTTTGGAACCGCGGCGGAACCGGTCTCCTTTATCGGGATGACGCTGCTGGTGGCATACCTCTCCCTGGTGCTCGGCGAGCTGGTGCCCAAGCGGCTGGCCATGCAGAGCGCCGTCGGCTTCACCAAGGTCCTGGCCCCTCCCCTGGGCGTCCTCTCCGAGATCATGCGGCCCGCCGTGTGGCTGCTGTCCGTGTCCACGGATGCGGTGGTGCGGCTCTTCGGCGGCGATCCGAAGGCCAAGCAGGAGAGCATCAGTTCGGAGGAACTGTGGGACATGGTGGCGGAGAGCGACATGCTCGAAGAGCACAGCCGCAGCATCCTCTCCGACGTCTTCGGCGCGGGCGACCGCTCCCTGCAGGAGGTGATGCGGCCGCGCACCGAGGTGACGTTCGTGGACGGCAACCTGAGCATCGCCGCCGTGCGCGGCATGGTGCAGGATGGCCCTTTCTCGCGGTATCCGGTCATCGACAGGAGCCCCGACGACGTCCTGGGGTTCATCCACATCCGCGACCTGATGCCTCGGGAAGGGAAGTACGACGACGGTCCGGTGCGGGACATCGTCCGCGAGATCCTGCCGCTGCCCGGCACCAACAAGGTGTTGCCGTCGCTGGCCCGGATGCGCAGGCTGGGCCACCATATCGCGCTGGTGGTGGACGAATACGGCGGCACCGACGGCATCGTCACCCTGGAGGACCTCGTGGAGGAACTGGTGGGCGAGATCTACGACGAGTACGACACCGGCACCGACCCGGAGGACCGCGTCACCCGGGCGGGCGGAACGCTGGACGTGGACGGCGCGCTGATCCTGCAGGAGTTCGAGACCGCCTCCGGCATTGAACTGCCGGAGGGCCACTACGAAACCGTGGCCGGGTTCGTCATTGACCGGCTGGGCCGGCTCCCCCGCATCGGCGACAGCGTGGAGATCGCCGGCCATGTGCTGACCGTGACGGCGATGGACCGGCTGCGCATCGCCCGGATCCGGGTCACTCCCGCCGGCGGACATGCAGGCGGGCATGCCGGCGGGCCCCGGGGGTAGCTGCCTCAGCCGATGATTGGCCGTTCATCCGGGAAGCGGTAAAGCTGGTCCCTCTGCTGGAGTGCCAGGGCCGCGGCAAAACTGATCGGCCCCACGCGGCCGGCGAGCATCAGGGCCGTCAGGACGTACTTTCCGGCCGGCGGCAGCTCCTCGCTGAGCCCCACGCTCAGACCGCAGGTGGCAAACCCGGAAATCACTTCGAAGAGGATACGGTCCATCGGCTCATCCGTGATGGCCATGAGGATCCCCGTGCCCACCAGGACCAGGGTTGCGCCCAGGAACGTGACGCTAATGGCCACCCGCAGCGAGCCCTCCGGTATGGTCCGGCCGAACGCGGTCACATGCCTGTTGCCCCGTGCTTCGGCAATGATGGCCAGGAACAGGATGGCCAGGGTGGTCACTTTGATGCCCCCGCCCGTTGAGACAGAGCCGCCGCCGGCAAACATCAGCGCATCAGTGGCAAGGAGGGTGACGCTGTTGGACGCACTGGTGTCCACGAGGTTGAACCCGCCGGAGCGCATCATGACGGAGGCGAAGAGCGAGTTCAGTACCTTCCCGCCCGGATCCATGCCGGCGATTGTGTCCTGGTTGGACCACTCCATGGCACCCCACAGCACTGATCCGGCAGCGAAGAGCAGGAGCGAAACCGAGAGGGTCAGCCGGGTGTGGAGGTTCCACTTCCGGAAGTCCCGTTTCGCGGCCCTCACCACGATGTAGACGGGGAAGCCCAGGCTGCCCACGAAGACGCCCACCATGATGGGGATCAGGATCCACAGATCGGTGCTGAAACCGGCCAGGCCGTCAGGGTGGGACACGAACCCGGCGTTGTTGAACGCGGAGACGGCGTAGAAGATCCCGTGCCACAGCCCCCGCGCCCAGGACCCGTCCACCACGATGAACCGCGGGACAAGGAAGAGCACCAGCACCAGCTCCAGCGTCAGGGACGTCATGATGACCGTCCTCAGCAGGCTGCCCACTTCCCCGAGCCGGACGCTGTCCACGCCCAGGCTCTGCTGCGCCAGCAGCTTGTTGCGCACGCCGAGCTGCCGGGTCACGGCTTTGGCCAGCAGGGCCGCCAGGGTCACGATCCCCAGTCCGCCCACCTGGATGGCCGCCAGGATCACTGCCTGGCCGAAGTAGGACCAGTGCTCCGCAGTGTTGACCGTGACCAGGCCGGTCACGGTGACGGCGGACACCGCCACGAACATCGCGTCATGCAGCGCCGTGGGCTGGTTGTCAGCCGAGGCCACGGGAAGCGTCAGCAGCAGGGTAAAGAACAGCGCCACCAAGGTGTAGGTGGCGAGGGCAAGCCGGGCGGGCCTGTACCGGGCCACCCGGTCCACAAAGTCTGCCAGCGCGGCTGCGGGGCCGCGGCGGTCCCGTGCCTCCGGAACCATCGATTTGTTTGTCATTGCTCTCCCACAGGGGTGCGGCGCCTATGACGCAGCGAAGGTTTCCAGGACATCAAGCGCGACGGCGGTCCCGTCCTCCTTCCGGATGCGTTCCCCCACCTCCGCTGCCTGCTCCCGGCAGTTCCGCGCCCCAGCCAGGGCATCGGTAAGCCGCTCCGCAGTGACCTTCAGGTACGGGATGGGTTCAGGAGCGATCCCACGCTGGTGCAGGCGGTGCCCCCAGAACGGCTGGTCGGCGATGAACGGCACCACTACTGACGGGATGCCCGCACGTGCCACGGCGTGAACCGTGCCGGCCCCACCGTGGTGGACCGCGGCGGCGGCATGCGGAAGGACCAGCTGGTGGTTCACCGATTCCCGCACCAGGACGTCATCGCCCCGGACCTCCGGGGGAATATCGATGCCGCCCCAGCCACTGGCCACCAGTGTCCTCAGGCCGTTCCGCCGGGCCGCCGCCATGATGGCTTCGCCCCGTGCCCGTGGATCCCCGGCCTTCATGGAGCCAAACCCTGCGTAGACAAAGCCGCCGTCCGCCACAAACTCCGCCAACTCCTTGTCCCAGTCCCGCTCCTTGGTTTTTTCGCTCCAATGACCCGTGAGGTGGACGGTGGCGGGCCAGTCTGCGGGCCTTGGGAGCAGTTCGGGACTGACCGGGATCATCGTGGCCCGCCGGACCGGCACCAGCCTGGGTGCGGGCGGAAGGCCTTCCAGCGCCCGGCCAGCTCCTGCCTGAACATCAGCGTGGCCACCTTCGCCAGACTGTAGCTTGCCCTGTTAAGCGGCCCCAGGTTGGCTCTCGTGATGAACGGTGCCGGGAACTCGCGCGTGGCGGTCAGTGAGGGAATGGTCTCCACCAGCACTGACGGCACCCCCAGCCTCTCTGCAGCGCCGGGGGCACTGAGGATCTTCGGGTGGTAGGCCACAACATCCGGATTGAAGGCGATGATGTGTTCGACGGCTGCCGCCAGGAGCCGGCCCACCGACGGCCGGATGACGTTGTGGAACGCCTTGGCCGCGGCCACCGGTGAAACGCCCTGGTCACTGACCAGTTGGGCGAAGTCCATCCGCAGGCTGACCGTGTCCAAGGCTGTAGTGTCAGCGCCGGAGTTGTCCGGAATGGCGGTGCGGACAACGTGTCCCCTGGCGGCCGTGGCCCGGGCCAGGGCGAAAAAGGGTTCCACGTCGCCGCGCGTCCCCGCTGTCAGCAGCATGATCCTCATGGGTTGTCCCAGTCCATCGTGTTCCGCATCATGAAGTAAGGTCCCGCCGGCGGAGAAGGTAGCCTGCCAGCACGGCGCCGGCGGCGGCTACGGCAATCAAGCCCACCGCCCCTTCCTGGTTGAAGGGTTCCACCGGCATGGCAGAGGAATGCCGGAATGGACTGGCATCCTGCAGCCATGCGGGCAGGCCGAACAGCTCACCGAATTCGCCCAGCACAAGACCCAGGGCGAGTATCCCCCATGCCAGCGCGATGCTGAGCCGCGGGGCCAGCGCGAAGGCAACGGCGGCCGCAGCCAGGAACACCAGGGCAGCGGGTACGTGCGCCAGCGCCGCAGGAACCAGCAGCCAGGCCGGGCCGTTGGCGGTGCCGGACATGCCCAGGCCGACGGCGGCCGCGGCACCTGCCGAGGCCGCCACCAAGGCAGTGGAAACCGCGGCCGCAAGGAGGTTCGCGCCAAGCCAGCGGGCACGGGAGGCAGGAGCGGAAAGCAGCAGTTCGGCCCGGCCCTCCGTCTCCTCCGCCCTCATGCGGAGCACTGCCTGGATGCCTGCGGCGGCAGCAAAGACGCCCGTGATGCCCAGCAGGGCCGTCACGAAGATGTCCACCAGCCCGGTTTGGCCGCCTGGCACGAGCCGCGCTATGAGGTCGCGGATCGGTCCCATGCCGGACGCGCTCTCAGAGACCACTGGCCCCAGGGCGCCCGCCACGGCCCCCATGGTGGCGGCCCCCACACACCATCCCATTACCGGGCCGCGCTGCAGCCGCCAGGCCAGGCCCAGGAAAGACGCGCCTCCCGCTCCGGCCCGTTCCCTGCCGTTGCGCTGGTGCAGAAGGCTGGCACCCACGTCCCGCCGCCG
The DNA here is from genome assembly GCF_000189535.1 of Pseudarthrobacter phenanthrenivorans Sphe3. Lineage (NCBI taxonomy): Bacteria > Bacillati > Actinomycetota > Actinomycetes > Micrococcales > Micrococcaceae > Pseudarthrobacter > Pseudarthrobacter phenanthrenivorans. The sequence goes on along the minus strand of NC_015145.1, from coordinate 1,003,600 downwards.
TCGGACCAGCACGGCCAGTGCTGCCAGGACGGTCGCGGCAGCGAGTGGGACCAGTAGCGCGGCCAGGTCCGGACTTGTGAACGGACGGACCCGCTGCCCCCAGCCGATGGGCGACAGCAGCGAGGGCCAGGCGCTGGCCACATGCAGCAGGTCTGCGGACGGAGTTCCCAGGGCATCCCCCACGCCGCGGACCAGGTACGCCGCGCCCACCAGGCCCGCGGCCGCCCCGTTCGCGCCCCTGCCCGTGGGCAGGGCCTGCGCGGCCAGGGCGGCAAGGCCTGCGAAGAACACTCCTATGGTTCCGACGGCGGCCCCGGCCGCCAAGGCGCCTCCTGCAGGCAGGCCGGCAGCGATGTATCCGGCGGCAACGAAGACGGCGAGCAGCAGGTTCGCCGCCGTGCCCAGCACCAGCGTCGCCACCAGGGAGGCGGCCCGCGGAAGCGGGACCGCGCCAAGGAGTTCAGCCCGCCCGTGCTCTTCGTCAGAACGCGTATGCCGCACCACCAGGAACGTGCTCATCAGGCCGGCCAAGACCGCGGTGAAGGCATAGCCCTGGAAGAACACCACGGCGCCCACGCCGGTGCCGTCCGGCAGCCCACGGAGGAAAAGGAACGCCGGGTTGGACGCCGCCAGCGTGAGGATGGCCGCCTGCGATGCGTCGTCACCGAACTGGGTGGCCACTGCGGTGGACGTGGCGAAGCCCAGCAGTGTGATGCCCAGGATCCACACGGGCAGCGCCACCCGGTCCCGGCGCGCCTGGAACAGGACCAGGCGCAGCACACCGGACATCACCTGGCCCCGCTGTCGGTACGTTCGCTGCTGCCGGTGTCCCCGGCAGTGTTCCTGCCGTCGCTGTTGTTGGCGTCGCTGTAGTGGCGCAGGAACAGGGATTCCAGTGACGGCGGCGCCACCGACAGGCTGGTGATCCCCGGATCCGCGATGCCGGACAGGACCGCGGCAAGATCCCCGGGGTCGGCCTCGAATTCCACTGCTCCGCCTGCGACGGTGACGTTGTGTGCACCGGGCAGCGCAGCCAGCCTCGCCGGATCAGAGAGCCCGGTGACCCGGAAGTGCGTGCGCTGCAGGTGCCGGAGTTCCCCCAGGGTGCCCGCTTCCACTGCCGTTCCCGAACGGATGATGGTCACCCGGTCACACAGCTGTTCCACTTCGCTGAGGATATGGCTGGACAGCAGGACCGTGGCGCCTTCCCTGCTGACGCGTTTGATCTGGCGGCGGAACACAGCGTCCATCACGGGATCCAGGCCGGCGCTCGGCTCATCCAGCAGGTAAAGGCGGGCCGGGCGGGCGAATGCCGCTATCAGCGCCACCTTCTGCCGGTTCCCCTTGGAGTACGCGCGGGCCTTCTTCCGCGGGTCGAACTCGAACTCCTCGATGAGCTCACCGCGAAGTCTTTCGTCCGCACCGCCGCGCAGTCCCGTGAGAAGGTCTATGGCTTCGCCGCCGGAGAGGTTCGGCCAGAGGCTCACATCACCCGGTACGTAGGCGATATCCCGGTGGACAGCCACGGGATCCGCCCAGGGGTCCTTCCCGAAAACCCGGGCGGTTCCCGCCGTGGGACGAATGAGTGCCAGGAGGATCCTTAGGGTGGTGGACTTGCCTGCTCCATTGGGCCCCAGGAATCCGTGCACCTCCCCGGGCGCCACTGCAAGATTGAGGCCGTCAAGAGCCCGTGTCCTGCCAAATTCCTTCACCAGGCCGTCGGCTTCGATAACATGTTCTGCCGCTGCGTCCATAAGCCGCTGCTCCTCGGGTCATCGCATGAACGCCCACGGCAGCGCCGGGACATTCCGCAGGCAATGCCTACGGGCCGACCAGGCTTCCCGGCTCTCCGCTCCACAGCATACAAGCGCCCGATCCCACCCGGAAGGGCACAAACCATCCCACGCCGGCGTAGACTGACGCCACCCACTCGAGGCGGAGGCACAAGCCATGAAGAGCATCAGGGCGCAGGCCTCCGAGGCTGAACAGAATGCCCGGCTGGGCCCCGGCGAGGACGAGCGGTTTTCCGGGTACGGGGTGATGGGACTGCCCTTCAGTTCCGGCCACGTCCTGGCCATGCGGCGCTTCCCTGTCACCAGTGTTGGTCCCGGCTACCGGTCGGTGTGGCTGCGGCGGCCCTCCGGATCCTGGACCATCTACGCCGACGCCCCCGCCCAGGTTTCCTGCGCCCGGTACTTCGGGGCGGGACTGGAGGCGGCGGTGCAGTGTCCCATCGACATCGCGTGGACAGGCGATGCCGCCTTCACTGTGAGGATCGGCGGGGACGTGGACCTGACGTGGGAGGTGGAGCTGGAATCCACACCCGTCACCCGGGCCATGACCGCCGCCCTGAGCTCGCTGCCGGATGGCGTCCTGGAGAACCCATCCGTCCTGAAGGTCATGGGTACGGCCTCCGGCCCCGTGCTGCGGGCGGGACGGCTGGGCCTGACGGGGAACGTGCCCAACAGGCAGGCTTTCCGCGCCAAACCCCGCCGCATGTGGTTCATCGCGTCCAGCAGCGCCCGCCTTGCCGGGCAGGACCTCGGCACCCCTCAGCCGTTGCACGACCAGGCGAGGCTGGGCGATTTCTGGATTCCCCAGCGCGGCATCTTCCTGATCGGCGCCTCATCCTTCGACCGCTACGATCCCGCGCGCCACCTTCCGGCCACCGTTCCGGGGACTGTCTAGTTCGCGCTGCTTAGGCAGCCAAACCGTCCAGGACGGATCTGATGGCCACGGACCTAGGCGACCAGCGTGGCGACCAGCTCGCCGCGGCTGCCGACGCCCACCTTCTCGAAGAGCGATTTGAGGTGGTCGTGGACCGTGTGCGGTGAGATGAAAAGGTGCCGGGCGATGTCCGCCGTCGAACGTCCGGACAGCACGTCCAGGCACACCTCCCGCTCCCGCGCGGTGACCCCGTAAGCCGTGAGCAGCAGGCCGGCAAGATCGTGCGTGGTGGCCGGTTCCACGGTGACCACCATCTGCTCCGGATCATCCCCGCTGATGAGGCGGCTGGCCTGCAGCAGCACCCAGTTGTTCCCGGCGTCGCGCATCCTGGCCCTCGCCGTCCCGGAGGCGGCCCTGTGTGCCTGCGCCACCACTGAGTACAGCGCCATGCTGAAGCGGCCCGGCGCCGTGTCCTCCACCTCCGCCAGCCACGATGCTGCAGCCGGCGTCGCGGCCCGGAGTTCGCCGGCCGGACCGGCGATGACAATCACGGGGCCCACACCCATAGGTCCGGGGCTGGCGGGCCGGGCCCGGACGGCGATCCTGGTGGCTGCTGCGAGGGTGGCGGTGACGGCGTCCAGGAATTCGACTTCGCGGTCGGTGAAGTCGTGGCCCCCGTCCCGGAAGATGCTGCCCACGCCCCAGCACGCATCGTCCACCCGGAAGGCCGCGCGCAGCTCGTGCTCCAGGCCCTGGGGCTTGAGCAGGTCGTTGACCCGGACGCTCCGGACCACGTCCCGGTGAGGGGCGTCGGACATCCGGGCGATGGGCCGGGGGCGCCGCAACAGCTCGGCGAAGTTGTTCGGTTCATGGCCCGTGTACTCGGCCTCGGCGAACCGTGCGGAATATTCCTCGTACTCCCTCACCCCCACCGGCCAGGGCTTCCAGTTGGTAATGGAGGTCATCACCAGCGACTCGGGGTCGACGGCGGCCCAGCACCCCTGCTCGAACGGCACCGTGCGCTGCACTACGGCGAGCGCCGAGGCGTAGAGCCCTGCCGGGTCTGTTCCGCCGGTGGCCAGGGCGGCGATGTCCCGCCGGGCACGCTCAGCGCGCTCCTCCCACATAGCTCCAGTATCCGCCCCGCCGGCGGCACCGCAATCCCCCAAAGTGGGGATTCCCCAAGCACCCCGGACCCCCGGCGCCGGGGATGGGGGCGGCGCGCACCGCCGTCGTACTCTTCCTCCATGAACGCCGTATCCCAGATCTTCGCGGTACTCGCCGCCGTCATCTACATCGCGGTGTTCCCGCTGGAAAGCTTCCTCATGCACCGGCCATGGGCGCAGAAGTTCCTGAGCACCCCGCCCCGGAATGTTCCGGCCGTGATGATGTGGGCCATCCCCACGGGGTTTCGCAACCTGGTGATCGGCTTGGGAGTCCTCTCCGGGGTGCTGGCCGTGAACCTGGGCCAAGTGGTGGTGGGCTATACCCTGGTGATCTACTGCTGCCTGAACATGGTGCTGACCGCCCCGGCCATGTTTCTGGCGGACATGCAGGGCCACTACCCGCGGAAGGGCGACAGCATCCCGGGAACCGTGGGAGCCACTGTCCCGGCCCTGATCGCGCTGATCGCACTGCCGTTTTGAAGCAGGGTAGTAGCGTCCGTTGACAACAATTTGCGGCGGACGTGCAATTAAAGAGGTGCCGGCAGCAGCCGGAACCAGTCCACGAGGCGGCCTCCGCTTCCGTGAGACCGCCCAGAAATTGGAGGTCCACAATGGGACAGGCACGCGATGTCATGGACCGTCTCACCACGGCCATGGACAACAAAGACAAAGAGACGCTGGCCAGGTGCTACGCCGCCAACGCAGTTGCCTACACCCCCGACGAGGGGGAACTTCGCGGGCGCGACGCGATCACCAACTATCTTTTCCGCTTCTGGGAATCGATGCCCGACGTCCGGTACGAGCCTGCGGACAGCCATGAGGCGGGAGATGTGGCCATCGACGAGGGCTTCGTTGTTGGCACTAACACCGGGCCGCTCCACATGCCCTCCGGTGAAACGATGCCGGCCACAGGCAAGCAGATCAGGGTCCGCAGCTGCGACATCGCCAAGGTCGAAGGCGGCGAGATCGTCTCCCACCACTTCTACTTCGACCAGCTGGAGTTCCTAGGGCAGCTGGGGCTGATGCGCGAGCTGTCCTCGCACTGATCAGTCCCAATAGAGCACTTCGCGCATTAAACCAACGGAGGGGGCGCCCAGACGCCCCCTCCGCGCTTGTTGGCCCTGTTTACGGATCCACGAAGATCCAGAGGCCACTGTCCCGGTCACTGGCCAGGACGTAGGTCATGCCGTCCTCGCCAACAAACGTTTTGGATCAAAAACTGAAAGCCGCGGATGCCTCCGCCCAGGAAGGACTCCGCGGCTTCCACAGCCCTGGCTTTGTGGCTAACGCTCGCAGGCCACGCCCTCAGAGTCGCCTGGCGTGCCACGTACTCGCACCGGAACCCCTTGTTCGGTGGCAACCAGGTGGCGGCATCGCCGTCGCCCTTTCTGGTTGGTGGGGCCGTCCGTGGCCTGCAGGTTCAGCGGGTCGTTGGCGAAGGCGGTCCTCCGCTCCGTCGTCAGCTTTTGCGCGTCCTTCTGCCAGGCATCGCTCAGCGCCACAACGTGATTGATCTGGACCTTGCTGCTGGTTCCGCTCACCCGCACGAAGCTGATGGTGGTGCCCGTGTAGGGATCAGCGAGCATGCCGGACTGCACCTTCCAGGGAACGCTGTTCGTGTACGTGATTCCCGTCAGGTGGCGCTTGAGCATGTCATTGCGGGTGTCGCAGCCGTTGCCGTCCCGCCAGAGGCGGTTGGCTCCAGGTCCGCGGTGAATGCCTGCGGCAATGCCAGCAATCCGGCGACAAAGACTGCACCAGCCACAGCGAGGGCAGCGGGCCCCGGTTTCCTGGGCGGCTCGGCCCCTGACCGGGGACCGGTGCATGTCCCGGCTCCGCCAGTGCCTGGTGGTTGGACACTACTTCCCCCAATAAAGAAAGGCCCGGCAGCCGCCGGGCCTTTTGCTTAGCCATAGTTGTTTGGAATTACTCCCCCCCAGTGGCTATGCGCGCTGGGAAAGGTTGAGGATGTTCCCTTCGGTGTCCAGGAACCACGCACCCTTTCCCCAACTGTCTGTGGCAATACCGTTTTCCGTTTTCAGGCCGGGGAAGTCGTATTCCTCGAACTGGACCCCGCGGGAACGCAGTTCCTCCATCTCGCGTTCGATATTGTCCACTTCCCAGCCCATTTGCGTGTTCTTTGCTGTGCCGGCATTGTCCGTGCGGTACAGCAGGAAGCCGGTCCCCTTGCCGCAGCGGTACATCAGATTGTCATTGTCGATGCTTTCCGACGGTTCCAGGCCCAGCTTGTCCCGGTAGAACTCCTTCGCCCTTTCAATATCCTTCGCGGGAAGGACGGCCATGATTGCCGAATCTTTGAGCATGATGATGTTCCTTTTGATGCAGTGGTTATCCCATTACTGGCGGCGCTCTCCCCCGGTTGCCTTCCGGGAACCAAGTCTCCCGGTGAGCGCGGCCGTCCGCTCCGCCACTAGCCGGACCGGCCGCCTGGGATCCTGCCCGCTGCCCGCCAGCAATCACCAGCGCAAGAAATCCCCGAAGCTTATGGGGACATTATGGAACCGAATTGCCGCCACGGGTATAGGCAATCTATTCGCCCTGGGCGGCCCTCAATCCCTTCGCATACGCGGCCTGTCCCACGTGCTGCAGGCAGTCGGCGATGGTGCTGACAAGCCGCACGCCGAGGGTGACGGGCGGGTCCCAGCGGGTGTCCACGATGCGGTCAAGGTCCGCGTCGCGGATGGTCTTTACGAACTGCACGGTCTGCTGGTGGACGGCGTCGTAGTACTGCAGCAGCAGTTCCCGCGGCGCCGTCACCGCGTCCACCTGCTTGCTCGAATGGCCGTAACCGGTGTCGTCCCGGGACAGCGGCAGGCCGAAGCGGGCCACGAAGTCCTGCGACGTCCACACCTGTTCCAGGCCTGCCGCGTCCGCCACCTGCACATCCTCCACCCGTGCCAGGTGCCAGATGAGCCAGGCGATCGAATTGCCGGTGCCGCCGGGACGGCGGACCAAGGCTCCGCCGTCGAGCCCCTCCAGCGTGGTTTCCACTGTTTCCCGGATCCTGCCGAAAGAGTCCAGCAGCAGTTCGTTGGCTTTCATGGTGCCCCCTTGTGGGTTTTTGCGGTCCGGCTTCCGGGGCTGTTGCGGCAACCGGTGGCGCCCATTCTAATTCGGGCCTGCGGGCATTCTCCTGTTTACCAGGGGTTTCGAACCCGGTTGCCCGGGCCCCCTACCCTCACAGGGACAGCGGCCGGAAGCGCGGCCGCGCACCCATGCAGAGAGGCAGCGATGACCATCAGTATCCACCAGCCCAGCTTCAGCAGGCGGGCCGCGCTGGCGGCCGCCGGAACCCTGGGGGCGCTGGGAGCAGCAGTGGCAGCGGGGACCGGTGCCACCGCCGCACCCGGGACCAAAGCGCCCAAGCCCACCCTCGCTTTCAGGCCGGACGGCCGGTTCAAGGTGGTGCAGTTCAACGACACCCAGGACGATGAGCAGACGGACCGCCGCACCATTGAACTGATGGACCGCACCCTTGACGCGGAAAAGCCGGACTTCGTGGTGATCAACGGTGACGTCATCAACGGCGGCTGCGACACCGAACTGCAGGTCAGGCAGGCCCTGAACCACGTGGTCCAGCCGATGGAAAGCCGCCAAATCCTCTGGGCCATCACCTTCGGCAACCACGATGAGGACTCCGCGGCCCGCACCGGCATGACGGAAGCCAGGATGCTGCAATTCCTCCAGGGCTACGCCTGCAACGTCAACGGTGATTCCACTGAAGGGGTCACCGGCACCTCCAACTCGCTGCTGCTGGTGCAGTCCTCCAAGTCCAAGGACCCAGCCTTCGGCCTGTGGCTCATCGACACCGGCCGCTACGCTCCGGATGCCATCGACGGGCAGGACTTCGAGGGGTACCCGGACTGGGACTGGGTACGCATGGACCAGGTCACCTGGTACCGCAACCTCTCCATGGCCACCGAGCAGAAATACGGGCGGAAGATCCCCTCCCTCGTGTGGGGACACATCGCCCTGCACGAGCACCGCAACATGTGGTTTGCCAGCCTCGACTCACGGACTGACGCGGATCACCAGCGCGCCGTGGCCAAGCACAGGATCGTGGGCGAGCGGAACGAGGACGAGTGCCCGGGCCCGTTCAACTCCGGCCTGTTCAACGCGTTCCTGGAGCGCGGGGACGTCCGCGGCTATTTCGTGGGGCACGACCACGTCAACACCTACGTGGGCAACTACTATGGCGTCGAGCTGGGCTACGGCCCGGGGACGGGCTTCGGCGCGTACGGGCTTCCGGGGGCCGAGCGGAACCGCCTGCGCGGCGCGCGCGTCTTCGAACTCGACGAGAACCACGAAGGCATCTACAAGCAGACCAGGCTGGTGTTCGCCAAGGACTTCGGGATTGACCTGGCCGCGAACGACCAGCCGATTACTCCGCTGCCCCTGTAACCGGCGCAGTCCTGACCGCTACTTCCGGATTTCCGCCATGCGCAGCCGGACCATCTCGGCCACCACCTCGTCGGGAATGGGATGGCCCGGCGTGAACCGGACGGTGCCCTTGGACAGGGAATAGCCTTCGAGCCTTGGGGCGACGGCGTCCACCACCTCTGGCGAGAACGGAAAAATGGACAGGTGCTTGGCCGCGGCCGCCACCCCGATCAGGGGTTTGCCGTCCAGCCTCAGGGCCGGGATCCCGTAACTCATCCCTTCCTCGGCGTCCGGGGCGATGCCCCGCGCAATGCTGATGACGCGCTGCAGGGAGCTTCGGTCCGGCTCCGACATGGCGGCGAGGGAATCGTCAACGGCACCCATGCGCCCAGTGTAGACCCCGGGAAGGCACGACGACGGCGGGCGGCTGGCGTCGCCGTCGACCCTTCCGGAAGGGCGGACGGCGTTGGGTCAGGACTCGGCGGCGCGCGTCACTTGGCGGCCCGGATCGCCTTCCGGACCGCGGCGCCGGCCGCGGAAATCAGCGGCACCAGGCACACCAGGGTCACCACTGTATTGGGCCGGAAGGCCACCTGCCCGCCCACTTTGCGGTAGACGCCGAGCGGTACCACCATGCCGCCTCCCCCGCCGCCGGAGGCACCGTCCTGCCCGGCCTCGCTGCCGCCGCCTAAGCCGAAGGACACCAAGGCCACGGGAATGAGCTCTTCGCCTCCCAGCTGGACCGGGGAACCATAGGCCCTGGAGACGCCGATGTTCTTGAATGTCTCAACCAGGGACGCAAAAGTATCAGCCATGGGTCCACGATAGGAGCGGCCGGCGCCAGGCGACAGCCCCAGCGAAGAGGTTTAGGGCCCTTGCCGCCCTTACGCCTTCAGGAGCATACTTATTAGCAAGACTAATTAGCACTGCTAAGCATTTTTGGGAGGCGCAACAACAGCGTGACCACAACCAACAGCGAAAACACCCTTGCGGAGCCAGCCGATGCGGACAGCCTGGCCATCGACCTCCGCACCGCCGTGATGCGCACCTCGCGCCGGCTCCGCGTGGAGGCCACCGGCGAGATCATCACCCCCGGCCAGTACACCGTCCTGGCCCTCCTGAACGGCAACGGCCCCAGCACCCTCCGCGCCCTCGCTGACAGCGAGCACGTGCAGGCCCCCTCCATGACCCGGATCGTCAATGCCCTCGCCGACCAGGGCTTCGTTTCCAGGGCGGCGAACCCCGACGACGGCCGCCAGGTCCGCGTGGAGATTACCGACGCCGGCCGGGCCGTCCTGGCCGAAGCGCGGAACCAGCGCACGGCGTGGCTGGCGCAGCGGGTGGCCGGACTAAGCGAGGAGGACCGGCAGATCCTGAGCCGGGCCGCGCACATCATGCAGGAGATGAGCGGCAAATGAGCGCCATGTTCCGGGCCCTGGAAAACCGCAACTACCGGATCTGGGCCAGCGGCGCCCTGGTGTCCAACATCGGTACCTGGATGCAGCGGGTGGCGCAGGACTGGCTGGTCCTGACCGTCCTTACCAACTACTCGGGGGCGGCGGTGGGCATCACCACCGGGCTGCAGTTCCTTCCCATGCTGCTCCTGGGACCGTATGGCGGGGTGCTCGCGGACCGGTACCGGAAACGCGTGATCCTGCTGTGGACGCAGGTGGCCATGGGCCTGACCGGCCTTGCCCTGGGACTCCTGGTGGTGACCGGCACCGCCCAGCTCTGGCACGCCTACGCTGCGGCCCTCTGCCTGGGCATCGCGAGCGCCATCGACGCCCCCTCCCGCCAGGCCTTCGTCTCGGAGCTGGTGGGGCAGGAGAACATCTCCAACGCGGTGGCCCTCAACTCGGCCTCCTTTAACACCGCCCGGCTGACGGGCCCCGCCATCGCCGGCGTGCTGATCGCCTGGGTGGGCACGGGCCCGGTCTTCCTGCTGAACGCCGCCAGCTTCGCCGCGGTGATCATCTCGCTGTTCCAGATCCGCACCTCCGAACTCGCCCCGGCGGCAGCGGCCAGCAGGGGTAAGCACCAGGTGGCTGAAGGCGTGCGGTACGTGCGCAACAGGCCGGACCTGATGCTGATCATGGTCCTGGTGGGGATCCTGGGCGCGTTCGGCATGAACTTCCCCATAGTCAACGCGCTGATGGCCACCACGGAGTTCGGGGTGGGCCCCGGTGAATTCGGGCTCCTCGGCTCCATCATGGCGGTAGGCACCCTGGCAGGCGCACTGCTCGCCGCGCGCCGGGCCGGTCCGCGGCTGCGGTTCCTGCTCGGCGGGGCACTGGGACTCGGTGCCTTTACGCTCCTTGGCGCCGTATCGCCGTCGTTCTGGCTGTACGCGGCCGTCCTGATCCCGGTGGGCCTGGCATCCATCACCTTCCTGAACAGCTGCAACACCAGCATCCAGCTATCCGTGGAACCCCAGTTCCGCGGACGCGTCCTGGCCCTCTACCTGGCCGTCCTCCAAGGCGGAACGGCTGTGGGGGCGCCGCTCATGGGGTGGATCGGGTCCGAGTTCGGGGCGCGCTGGTCCGTGGCTGCCGGCGGCGCAGTAGTCCTGCTGGCCGCCCTGGCCGCGGTCATCGTGGTCAGCAGGCGGAACAGCCTCCGCTTCCGGGACCACCTCCGGATGGTCTTCCGGCGCCGGCGCGAACCGGCAATCTAGCAGCGGGCGCCCGGTAACTTTCCCAAGCAGCGGAACCTAACCCCGGGACGGGCCGCCCAGCACAACGTTCACCGGCTCCTTGCCTTCCAGCATCAGCCCGATCTGCTTCCGGATCAGCCGGACCATCCGCGGGAACATGGCCGAACTGGCCCCGCCCACGTGCGGAGTGATGAGCACGCCGGGGGTGGTCCACAGCGGATGGTCCGCCGGCAGCGGTTCCGGATCGGTGACGTCCAGGGCGGCACGCAAACGGCCCGACGACGCCTCCGCCAGCAGCGCGTCCGTGTCCGCCACGGGGCCGCGGGCAACGTTCACCAGCAGCGCCCCGTCCGGCATCGCGGCCAGGAACTTCGCGTCCACCAGCTGCCGGGTCTGTTCGCTGAGCGGCACGCTGACCACCACGATGTCATGCAGCGGCAGCTGCTCATACAGTGCGTCGATCCCGTAAATCCTGCCGCCGGCGTCCTCGCGTTCACGGCTGGCCATCCGGGTCACCTGCGTCTCGAACGGAAGCAGCCGGGCTTCGATGGCCTTGCCCACTCCGCCGTAGCCCACCAGCAGCACGCGCCGGTCAGCCAGGCTGGGCCGCTGGCTGTTGTCCCATATGCCGCTGGCCTGGTTGCGGGCGAAGTCGGCCATGCCGCGCTGGCTGGCGATCATCATGCCCAGGGCGAGCTCCGCCGTCGACGTCTCATGGACCCCCGCCGCATTGGCGAAAACGCAGCCTGCGGGCAGCACGTCCTCGACGCCGTCGTACCCGATGGACTGGCTCTGGATGAGGCCGATGTCCACGGACTCCAGCGCCGCCAGCACCTCAGGCCCCTGCATGTACGGCGGCACCACCATGTCCAGGCGGTCAGCGGGAGCCGGTCCGGAAAAGTCCCAGACGAAAAACTCGACGCCGGCAGCCGGCTCCAGCGCGTCCACCAGCTTCTGGTCGGGCAACGACACCCGCAGCGGGGCGCTCACGCGGCCACCACGAGCTTCACGTCGGCGGCGCGCAGGGCGGTCTCGATTTCCCGGGGCGGGGGCGCGTCCGTCACCAGGACGTCCACAGCGTCAAAGGCCGCCAGCCGGGCCAGCGCATACCGCAGCATCTTCTGGTGGGTTGCCACCACCACCACCTGTTCCGCAGAGTTCATGAGGGCGATCTTAGTGGCACGCTCCACGTCCCGCTCAATGTAATACGCCTCGTCGTGGATGCCGCTCACGCCGATGAACGCCGTCTTGGCCCGCAGGCCGGCGGCGGCGGTCACCGTCATGGGGCCGTTGAACGCCTGGCTGTCCAGCAGCAGCTCACCGCCCAGGCAGATGGTGCGGGCAGCCGTGAGCTGCAGGCAGCGCTGGATGGCCGGAGCCGAATGCGTAATGATGGTGCCCGTAAAGGTGGAGGGCAGCTCCTGGGCGATCTGGTACGTGGTGGTCCCGGCGTCCAGGATGATGGCGTCCCGCTCCCCGATCATTGACACGCAGGCGCGCGCCACCCGCAGCTTGCCGTCCGCGTCCTCCCGGACACGGGCCGCGAAGTCCGCATTCTGCCCGTGCCCCTGGATGGCGCTCACCCCGCCGTGGACCACCCGGACCAGTCCCAGCTTGGACAGCACCCGGGTGTCCCGGCGCACCGTCATGTCCGAGACGGCGAAGGTTTCCGCCAGGTCGGTGGTGGAAATGAACCCGCGCCGGCCCAGCTCGTCCAGTATGGTGCGCTGGCGCGGCGTCAGCGGCGCCTCTTCCCGTGCGGTGCTCATATCCCCTACTTTCTGCCCCACCCGCCGTATACGAGCCCGACGCAATGTTGCTATTCCAACACCAACTTACCTAGTGACGTACCCCGGCACCGGCATTCGTAAGCTCCACGGGGCGTCCTTCAACAATGGAACGCTCGGCCGCGAGGCCCATCCTGACCGACTGCAGTCCGTCCGCAACGGTCACCTCCACCGGCCCTTCGCCCAGGATGGCCTTCCGGTACCCCAGGTGCTCGTAGTAGGTGGAGCCGTGGTGGGCGCCGGCGGCAAGCACTGCCTCGTCCACCGGAACTTCATGCTTCTCCGGCCCCAGCGGCGAGCGCGGGCTGAACTCCACCGTGGCCTCGGCTTCGTCACCGGGAATCCAGTGGTTGGCAGCAACCGGAATAAGGGTCTCGATCTTGGCGGCGTCACCAACGATGGAGATCCGCTCCTGGAACTTGGACCCTTCGGCGAACATGGACAGCTCCAGCATGGCCCGGCGGCCGCCCTTGAAGTCCACGATCACATAGGCGTTGTCGATCATGTCCGAGACCCGGCCGTCGTACACCTCATCCATGTGGTTAACGTCGTGGCCGCCGCTGGCGTACACCCGGACCGGCTCGTCCTGCAGGATCAGCCGCATCAGGTCGAAGAAGTGGCAGCACTTTTCAACCAGGGTGCCACCGGTGCGCTCCGCGAAGCGGTTCCAGGCATCCACTTTGTGCAGGAACGGGAAGCGGTGCTCCACGATGGACAGCATGTAGATGTTGCCCAGCTTGCCGTTGTGCGCGGCCTGGATGACCTCCTGCACCGGGGGCATGTAGCGGTACTCCATGGCCACCCAGACCGGCGCCGGGTAATCGGCAGCCAAGGCTTCGAGCTCGTCCGCCTGCTCGGCGGTGGTGCACACAGGCTTCTCCACCAGCACGGGGAGGTTGGTCCCGCTGGCGAAGATGTCCTTCAGGATGCCCAGATGCGTGTCGTTGGGGCTGGCAATCACCAGCGCATCCACCAGGCCGGCGGCCAGCAGCTCCTGGTGGGAGGAAAAGGTCTGCACCTCGTAGCCGATCTCCTCCACCGTTTCCGCCAAGGACGACGGCGTGGGATCGGACACTGCGGTGATCCGGCTTCCGGGGATCAGGGCGAGGTTGCGGACGTGTTCGCGGGCCATGTGGCCGGCCCCGATGAGGCCGTAACGAATCGTCCGGACCGGTTCCGCAGAAGGCAATGACATGAGCTGCTCCGTTTCTCTACGTTGAGTGGTGGGGGGACTGTGGCGTTGCATCCCAAACAGAACTATACAGAAAGTGTTGTTATTCCAACATAGCGTGTGTATATTTCTTCAGTACCAGCCGCTACTACAACGAGGTGGAACGTGCACCAACCGTCATCTGGAACCCTGCTCTTCGTAGGCTGCGCCACCCTTGACGCCATCGCCCTGGTCCAGGACTACCCCGCCGCGGACAGCCGCACCGTCGCCTCGGACTTCGCGACGGCGGGCGGCGGCCCTGCAGCTACGGCGGCCGTGGCAGCAGCGCGGGCAGGAGCCAGCACCGCCTTCGCAGGTGTCCTTGGCACCGACGAGGAAGGCGACCGCATCATCAGCGGCCTGCAGGCCGAGGGCGTGGATACGTCCGCGGTGGTCCGGGACGCCGGCGTCAAAACCGGCGCCAGCGTGATCGTGGTCAGCAAGGCATCGGAAAGCCGGGCCATTGTCACCCGCCCTGTCCCGCCGGTCAGCTTTCCCGCCGGCAGCCGCTTCCATGAACTGCTGGCGGCCGCATCCTGGGTCCATGTGGACCATCTGGGCTGGAACGCCGTTGCGTCCCTCCCGGACTTCAACCCGTCCACGCTGAACATCAGCGTGGACGCCGGCAACCCCATCCCCGCCTTCAACCCCCGGGGAATCGCCCTCTACGTGCCCACCATCGAACGGCTCCGCGCCGAGTACGGCGCGGACCTCTCCCCCGCGGCGCTGCTGCAGAAAGCAGTCGACGACGGCGCCTCCGCCGTCGTCGCCACCGCCGGCTCCGACGGTGCCTGGGTCAAGGACGGCGCTGCCGATGCCGTGCACGTCCCGGCAACACCCGCCACCATCGTCTCCACCCTCGGCGCCGGCGACGTGTACCACGGCGCCATCCTCGCCGCCGTCGCAGCCGGCCTCCCCCTCGTGGAAGCCGCCGCCTTCGCCGGCCGTACCGCCTCCGCCTCCTGCGAAGGCCTGGACGGCCGCTCCGCCATCCCGCACCAGGCCATCACGCCTGCCCTTACCTAACGAACCTGCACACCAAACCGCCCAGCTGAAAGAAGCAGCCCATGAGCCCCACAGACCTCTCCGCCCTCCAGCGTCCGTCCGGTGCGTTCGCGATGCTCGCCGTGGACCAGCGCGAAGCCATGCGCAACATGTTCGCCGAGCACACGGACCAGCCCGTCACCGACGATGACCTCCGCAACTTCAAGCTGGAGGCCGCCCGGATCCTCACCCCGTACGCCTCCGGCATCCTCATCGACCGCCAGTTCGCCCTGGACCAGGCCATCGAGGCCGGCGTGGTGGACCCCGGCTGCGGGCTGATCGCCTCCGCGGACCACTTCGAGCCCGCCCACGGCGAGCTGGTGGGTGAGGTGACCATCGACCGCCTGGTGGACCCCCACAAATACAAGGCACTGGGCGTGAAGGCCCTGAAGCTCCTGGTCCTGTACCGCCCGGACGAGCCAGCCGAAGGCCGGGTGGAGATGGTCCGCGAATTCGTGGACAGCTGCCGGTCCGCCGGGCTGATCAGCATCATCGAACCCGTCTCCCGCAAGCCCCTGGCCGGCGGCGACTTTGACTGGAACGCCGGCATCCTGGCAGCCGCCAAGGAGCTCGGCAGCCTGGGCGCAGACCTCTACAAGGCCGAGGTCCCGTTCAAGGGCCAGGCCCCCGAAGCCGAGGTCCGCGCCGCCTGCGCCGAACTGACCAGCGCCATTGACGGGCCCTGGGTGGTCCTCTCCTCCGGCGTCCCCGAGGACGTCTTCCCCGACGCCGTGCGGTGGGCCTGCCTGGAAGGCGCCAGCGGCTTCCTCTCCGGCCGCGCCGTCTGGGCCTCCTGCATCGGTGCGCCCGACGTCGTCGAATCCCTTTCCACTGATGCCGTCCGGCGGCTGCAGCGCCTCTGCGCCGTTGTGGACGACGTCGTCTCCGCCCAACGGACCAACGCGTAACACTCCCGGGAGCCACAGCCGCTGGGCCGTGGCATCCCCTTTCCGCAGTCAGTAACAAGGCACAGCAAACACTCAACGAGGAGATTATTGTGAGTCAGATTTCACGCAGGCAGGCCATCGCAATCCTGGGGGCCCTGGGCTTCGGAGCCACCGCGGCAGCATGTGCCGGGCCAGGCGGTTCCACCGCTCCCGGCGGCGCCACGGGCCCTGCCGCACCGTCCACCGGAGCCGTCACCGGCAAGGTGTCCTTTGCCCACTGGCGCGGCGAGGACAAGGCGGTGTTCGACGAACTGATCAAGCGCTTCGCCGCGATGCACGACGGCGTGGAGGTTGCCCAGGACATTTCCACCTCCAACGACTACAACGCGCAGGCCCTGCAGAAACTGCGCGGCGGGTCCATCGGTGACGCGTTTGCCACCTTCCGCGGCGCCCAGTTCAAGAACTTCACCGACGCCGGCATCTACACCGAACTCAAGGACAGCAAGGCTGTAGGCAACTACCAGGACGGCCTGCTCTCGGCCGGCAAGTCCGGGGAGAGCCAGCTGGGCCTGCCGTACCAGGTGGTGTTCCCCATGCCCATGGCCAACGTGGACCTCTTCGACAAGGCCGGCGCCGAGCTTGCACCCAAGGACTGGGACTCCTTCCTGGCCATGTGCGAAAAGCTCGCCTCCTCGGGAGTCATCCCCCTCTCCTGGCCCGGCGGCGACGTTGGCAACGGCGGGCAGCTGTTCAACTGCATGATCGCCAACAACGCGCCCGTGGACGACATGTGCGCCCAGATTGAACAGGGCAAGCTGAAGGTCACCGACGACTGGTTCATCAAGATGCTCAACCAGTACAAGGACATGGTCCCGTACCTGCAGCCCAACGCCACCGGCACGGCCGTGGAACCTGCGCAGAACCTGTTCTCGCAGGGCCAGGCCGCCATGCTGGCCACCGGCTCGTACCACATCGCCGCAGTGCGGGGCCTGGGCGCCCAGTTCCCCATCGAGCTGGTGTTCCCCAACACCTCGGACGGCAACGGAAAGTACGAGGGCGTCTACAACGCCACGTTCATCCTGGGCGTGAACTCCGCCAGCAAGAACCAGGCCGCGGCAGCCGCGTGGATCGACTTCCTGTCCGAGCCGGAGAACGCCGCCTACTACGCCAACCAGACAGCGCAGCACGTTGCCGTGAAGGACGTGGACTACACCAACCCGGACCTCAAGCGGTTGAGCCCGTGGCTGGATAAGAAGACGGCCCTGGCGGCACGGTTCCAGTTCATGAACCTGGACGTCCGCAACGCCGTGGAAGCCAGCGCCACCGCCGTCATCTCCGGCACCAGCCCGGAGCAGGCAGCAGAGGCCGCCCAGAAGATTGTTGACGAACGGCTATGAGCATCCATCCGGGGACGGCGCCCACGCGGAAGGCGCCGGACAGCCAGACGGAAACTGACTCCGCGAAAAAGCGCCGCCGCTCGCCCACCCGGGTGAATCCGGCACTGTACCTCTTCCCGCTCCCCGCAGTTGCCGTCATCGCCTTCTTCCTGGTGATGCCCACCCTGCAGGCGTTCCAGTACGCCGTGACGGACTGGAACGGGTTCTCGGCGGCGTTCAACTACGTTGGCCTGGACAACTTCATCCGGGCCTTCACCAGCGACTCGCTCTTCACCAACGCCCTGACCAACAACCTGAAGTTCGTGCTGCTGGTGGTGATCGCGCAGACGCTGTTCTCGCTGATCCTGGCGCTGCTGCTGACCAAGAACTCCCGGGGCAGTGTCCTGCTCCGGGCCCTGTTCTTCTTCCCCACCATCCTGTCCTCGGTGTCCGTGGCCTTCATCTGGAAGTTCATCTACGATCCCAACTTCGGACTGGCGAACACCGTCCTGGACACCGTCGGCCTGGATGCCCTCCAGGGCTCGTATCTCGGAAACAACGCCCAGGCACTGTACTGGGTGGCCGTGACGCAGGTGTGGTTCCACGCCGGACAGATGATGGTGGTGTACATCGCCGGCCTGCAGGCCATCCCCAGGGAACTGTACGAGGCAGCGGAGATGGACGGCGCCAACAGGTGGCAGCAGTTCAAGTCCATCACCTGGCCGTTCGTCGCGCCGGCAACGTCCATAGTGGTGGCCTACACCACGGTGCAGTCGTTCAAGGCCTTCGACCTGATCCTGGGCATCGCCGGCAACCCGCCCAAGCAGTCCCTGGACATCCTCTCCACCCGCATCTACAGCACCTTTGCCAACTCGGAGTTCGGCTACGCCGCCGCCCAGTCGATCATCTTCATGGCGATGATCGCCCTGGTCACCTGGCTGCAGCGCCGGCTGCTCCGCCTCACCCCGAAGGGGGAATGACAGCATGCTCGCGTCAATAACCCGCCGCGGAATCCTCGCGATCTACGCGGTCATCATCATCGTTCCGCTGACCGTGGTGGGGTTCGGCAGCTTCAAGTCCACGCAGGAACTGTTCGCCGGCCCGTTCAGCCTGCCGCAGTCCCTCTCCCCCGCCAACTACGCCGAGGTAATCGGCGGCCAGGACCTTGGCTCGTCCTTCATGAACAGCGTGATTGTCACCGCCATCTCGGTGCCGCTCACCCTGTTCCTGGCCAGCCTTGCCGGCTACGCCGTGTCCCGGCTCCGTGGATTCATGTCCTGGGCCATCTTCGGCTTCCTGGTGCTGGGTATGGCCATCCCGGCGCAGGCCAACATGGTGCCGCTGTATGTCCTCTTCGGACGGCTGGGGCTGCTGGACAGCCTGGCCGGCCTGGTGGTGGCGAACCTCGTGTCCACGCTGCCCATCGCCGTCTTCATCCTGGGCGGGTTCATGCGGACCCTGCCCAAGGAACTCTACGAGGCATCCTCGATTGACGGGACGGGGCCCTGGCGGACCTACGTTTCCATCGCCCTGCCGCTGTCCGCGCCGTCCATCGCCGCGGCCGCCATCTTCCTCTTCGTCATCCACTGGAACGAACTGCTGTACCCGCTGCTGTTCATCCAGTCTCCCGGCAACCGCACCCTGCCGCTGGCACTGCTCAGCTTCCAGGGCGAGTTCCAAACCGACTACCCGCTGCTCTTCGCCGGCGTCATCATGGCCTCCCTGCCCGTGGTGGTTGCCTACGTCTTCCTGCAGCGCTACTTCGTGGCCGGCATCACCGCAGGCGCCAGCAAGGGATGAGGATGATCACGACGGCGGCCCTCCCCCGCCCGGCCGTGCCCACCCCCTCCCAGCCCAACGAAAGGCACCCTTCATGAACCTCAAATCAGCCCGGCACCTTGTCAACGGCACCTGGCACGCCGCCGGAACCGCCAAGGACGTGACTGATCCCGGCAACGGCAGCACCGTGGGTGAGGTGGCCTGGGGCACCGGCGACGATGCCACCAAGGCCGCCGACGCCGCGGCACAGGCCTTCGGTTCCTGGTCGCGCAGCACGGTCCGCAACCGGGCCGATTTGCTCCGCAACGCCGCCGACCTCCTGGCAGAACGCCGCGAGGAGCTCGCCCACACCCTGGCGCTCGAGGCAGGCAAACGGCTTCCCGAAGCACAGGGGGAAGTGGATTTCTCGGCCGAGTACTTCCGCTGGTTCGCGGAGGAAGCGCGCCGCGCCACGGGCACCGTCAGCCCGCCCGAACTCCACGGCCGCCGCCACATCAGCACGCGCAAGCCCATCGGCGTGGCCCTCAGCCTCACGCCCTGGAACTTCCCGGTTTCCATCCAGGCCCGGAAGCTCGCCGCGATGCTGGCCGCCGGCTGCACCGTGGTGGGCCGGGTGTCTGAGAAGGCCCCGCTTGCTGCCACCGGACTGTTCGAGGTCCTGCACGATGCCGGCTTCCCCGCCGGCGTGGTGAACCTGGTCCACGGCCCCTCCCGGGAAATCACCGCAGCCCTGATGTCCCACCCGGCGGTCAGGGCCGTCAGCTTCACCGGCTCCACGGGCGTTGGCCGGCAGATCATGGCCTCCGCTTCCGAACGCGTCGTGCGGCCGCTGCTGGAACTGGGCGGCAACGCGCCCTTCATCGTCTTCGAGGACGCGGACCTGGATGCCGCCGTGGAGGGCGCCGTCCTCGGCCGGCTCCGCAACACCGGACAGTCCTGCGTGGCGGCCAACCGCTTCCTGGTCCAGGACAGCATCGCGGAGGAGTTCGCCACCAGGCTGGGCGCGCGCTTCGACGCGCTGAGCATCGGCCACGGCGTTCCCGACGGCGGCGCACCGGTTCCGGACCTCGGTCCCGTCATCGACGCGGAACGGGTGTCAGCGGTTCAGGCCCTGATCGACGACGCGCTTGACCGGGGCGCCCGCCGCGTCACACAGCGCACCGACGTCCCCGGCCAGGGCTCCTTCCTGGCACCCACCCTGCTGGCGGACGTCCCCGATGACGCACCCCTGGTGACGGAGGAAGTGTTCGGCCCGGCAGCCGGCGTCGTCACGTTCTCCTCTGAGGAGGAAGCCATCCGGAAGGCCAACGCCACGGAGATGGGCCTTGCCGCCTACGTCTGGAGCGGCAGCCCGAAGCGCGGCTGGGACATTCCGGAACAGCTCGAAGCCGGCATCGTGGGCGTGAACGATCCCCTGCCGTCCGTAGCCTTTGCACCCATGGGCGGCGCCAAGCAGTCCGGCCTGGGCCGGGAAGGTTCAAGCCTTGGCCTCGAGGAATTCGAGGAGGTCCAGTACGTGGCCTGGAGGCCCTAGGTGCTGACCACCGGGCTGGTGCTGGGCGCCGTAGTGATGGGGGCGGGGATGCAGCGGATCACCGGGATGGGTTTCGCCCTGGTGGCCGCCCCCTTCCTGGTCCTGCTCCTGGGCCCGGTGGAAGGCGTGGTGCTGGTGAACGTGTGCGGCGCCGTGACGGCGGGGGCCATCATCTTCCGGGTGGTCCGGGACATCGACTGGAAGCGGTACCTGCTGCTCTCGGCGTCGGCCCTGCTTGGCATCATCCCCGCAGCGTTCCTGATCCGCCTCATCCCGGCGGCGGTCCTGGAGATCTCCATCGGAGTGATCCTCGCCGCCGGACTGACCGTCCTGCTGGTCCTCAAGTCCGCCACCCTCCCAGCCCGCCGGCGCTATCTCTTCACGGCCGGCGGCCTGAGCGGGTTCATGAACACGGCGGCCGGAGTGGGCGGCCCGGCGGTCAGCATGTACTCCATCGCCACCCGGTGGCAGCACAAGTCCTTCGCGGCCACCATGCAGCCCTACTTTTTCACCATCGGCGCACTCTCGCTCATCTCCAAGGGCATTACGGCACCCGAGACGTTCCCTGTGATGCCGTGGGGCATGTGGGCGGCCGTCGCCGTGGCCTGCCTGGCCGGGCTGGTGCTGGGAGACGTCGCATCGAAGTTCGTCCCCGCCCGCGCCGCCCAGATCCTGCTGATTATCCTGGCCTACCTGGGAGCGGCCGCCACTATCATCCGCGGCGTCCTCAGCGCTGTCGGCTGACCCACAATTTCACCTGCACCTGCATCAGAAAGAGGAATTACCATGACGTGGCTGAACAGTGCCGCACATGCCCGTTGGCTCGAGGCGGAAACCGACCGGCTGATCAACTTCTCCGCGGCAGCCAAGGTCCCTACCGGATTCGGCTGGCTCGACAACTACGGCAAGGTTTTCGCCGACAAGCCCACCCATCTCTGGATCACCGCCCGGATGGTCCACAGTTTTTCCGTTGCGGCTTTGATGGGACGGCCGGGTGCCGCGCTCCTGGTGGACCACGGCATCGGGGCACTCAACGGGGCCCTCCACGATGATGAGTTCGGCGGCTGGTACGCGGAGGTGGACGAGAACGGCCCTGTGAACGACACCAAGTCCGGCTACCAGCACTCGTTCGTCCTCCTCGCCGCCGCCAGTGCGGTAGCCGCGGGGCGTCCCGGAGCGCGCGAACTGCTGGACGAGGCGCTGCGGATCGCCGACACGAAGTTCTGGGACCACGAGGCCAACATGTGCTTCGACTCGTGGAACCGGGAGTTCACGGAAACCGAGGCATACCGCGGCGGCAACGCCAGCATGCACTCGGTGGAGGCCTACCTCATCGTCGCCGACGTGACCGGGGAGAACCGCTGGCTGGAACGTGCCCTGCACATCGCCGAGGTGCTGATCCACAACTTCGCCCGCAACAACAACTACCGCGTCTTCGAGCACTTCGACCCGGAGTGGAACCCGATGCCGGAGTACAACACCGATGACCGGGCCAGCCAGTTCCGCGCCTACGGCGGAACTCCCGGACACTGGGTTGAGTGGGCCCGCCTGCTCCTCCACCTCCGCGCCGGGCTTGAGGCCCGCGGCCTGGACGTCCCGGGCTGGCTGCTGGACGACGCGCGCGGGCTGTTCGACGCGGCCATCCGCGACGCCTGGGAGCCCGATGGCCACCCAGGCTTTGTCTACACCGTCGACTGGGACGGCAAACCGGTTGTCACCACCCGCATCCGCTGGGTGCCTGCGGAGGCCATCGGAGGTGCTGCCGCCCTCTACATCGCCACCGGCGAGCAGAAGTACGCCGACTGGTATGAGCGGATCTGGGACCACGCCCGCGACTGGTTCATCGACTACGAGCACGGCTCCTGGAAGCAGGAACTGGACGAGAACGGCAATGTCAGCTCCACCGTATGGTCCGGCAAGGCTGACATTTACCACCTGTGGCACTGCCTGGTGGTCCCGCGGCTTCCGCTGGCGCCCGGGCTGGCTCCGGCAGTCGCGGCAGGCCTGCTGGACGCACGGATCAGCGGAAGCCGGCCAGGCCAGTAAAACAACTTCACCAGGCAACCCGCCTAAACCCCTTCATGAAAGGACAGCCATGTCAGCCATTACTTCCGAAAAACCAGTCCTCAAGATCACCGCTGGGGACGCCAACCCGTTGAACCTGCGCCTCGACGCCGGCGCACCGGTGGCCGTGCGGATCGACGTGCAGGGCACCTGCACCTGCCAGGGCGGCCCGTCCGTCCGGCCGGGGTCCTACACCGACACAGACTTCGGTTCCCGGTAGCCCGCGGGCAGCGGGCCGTCCCCGCCGGCTCCGGACCGGGTCCGGCGGCTGGCGGCTGGCGGCTGGCGGAGTGGGCCCGGACACGGTTCGACTCGCCGGAGAAGGCATGGAGCAGGGGGCGTGATCCTGTAAATTTAATGGAGGAATTTGTCCGGCCAGCAACGCCGCGTTCCACACCTTCCCTTGAATGGATCCCGCCCCCATGTCTTCCGCGATTTCCGCGCCGGCGCCTGCCCGTTTTCCCTACGCCGCAATGGTGGTCCTGGCCACCATTGCCTTTACCGCCATCACCACCGAGCTCCTGCCGTCCGGGCTGCTGCCGCAAATCAGCAGCGGCCTGGACGTGTCCGAACCGGTGGCCGGCTACCTGGCGGCAGCTTATGCCGCCGTCATTGTGGTCACGGTGGTCCCGGCGGCCCGGCTGCTGGGCAGGATCCCGCGGCACGCTCTGCTGGTGGGGCTCGTCCTGACTTTCGCCGCCAGCAACGCCATGGTGGGACTCGCCCCGGACTTCACGGCCGCGATGATCGCCCGCCTGGTGGGCGGCCTTGCCCACGGCCTGCTGTGGACCACCATGGCGCCGTTCGTCGCCAGGGTGGTTCCGGCGGACAAGGTGGGCAAGGCCCTGGCCATCGTCTTCAGCGGCAACAGCCTGGGCCTGGCCATCGGCGCCCCCGTTGGCACGGCGCTGGGTGGTTTCCTCGGCTGGCGGGCCGCGTTCCTGGTGCTGGCAGGGTTCGGCCTGGTCCTGACGGTCCTTGCCTTCTTCCTGCTGCCGCGGGTCCAGCGCATTTCCGACGCCGTCCGCCCGTCGCTGCGCAAGGCCATCGCCCAGCCGGGGGTGAAGCCGGTGGCTGTCGCCTGGCCGCTGCTGGTCCTGGCCCACTTCGCACTGTTCACCTACATCGCCCCGTTCATCCGCGACGCCGGCTTCCCGGAATACGCCATCAGCCTGTCGCTGACTGTCCTGGGCGGCTCCGGCCTGCTGGGCATCTGGATCGCGGGCCTCACCGTGGACTCCCGGCCGCGGCGTTCGCTCCTTGTAACGACGACGGCGATCGCGCTGTCCATGTTCTTCCTACCCCTTGCGGCGGGCAACTTCGTGGTGGCGCTGGTCCTCATGGCCGTTTGGGGTGCAGGGCTGGGCGCCATCGGCATCTACAACCAGTCCGCCATCCTGCGGGCAGGCGGTGAGTACCAGGAAGCCGCGAACGGACTCACGGTGCTTACCATCCAGCTGGGCATCACCGTGGGCGCCCTCTACGGTTCGGCCGCGCTGGTACTGGGCGGCCCCATGCTGGTTCCGGTGGCCGCGGCGCTGCCGGTGGTGGCCGCCTGGATCATCACCCTTACCGGGAAGCGGCACGCGTACCCGCCGGGTCCGCGGGAGCGGGTGTGGCTGGAGCCGCGTCCGGTGGGGCGGCAGGCGGAGCTGCCCGTGCCGGAAAAGGTGGAGGACCCTGCCTAGGGCCAAGCTTTCCCTGTTAACCTTCCCTCCAACTTCCTGCACCCGGCAGGCAACCTGTTCCGCCTAGCGTTGACGGGTCACCGGCGGTACAGCCGGCCCCGTCATCCAGGAGGAACCATCACATGCGCACAGTCCTGACGTCCGCGGCAGCCGCCGCCCTTCTCGCCGTGGTCGCTTCGGCGGGCCCCGCCGTCGCGAGCACTGAAAACGAATCCGCCACGCCGTCGTCGAACGCTGCCGGTGCCGCCACCTCCGCCCTGAAGGTCAACGAGCGCAACGGCTCGTTCGACCTGCAGAGCCACCGCGGCGGCCGCGGCGAGTGGACCGAGGAGTCGCTGGCCGCGTTTGCGAACTCCCTGGCCCTCGGCGTGACCACCCTGGAACTGGACACCCACCTGACCGAGGACGGCAAGGTGATCGTCTGGCATGACGACATTATCCAGGCCGCCAAGTGCGTGGACACCGCACCCGCCAAGGCCGGCGACCCCGAATTCCCGTACGTGGGCGATCGGGTGGCAGAGCTGTCCCTTGCCCAGGTCAAGACCCTGGACTGCGGCTACACCCAGCTTGCCGGCTACCCGGAGCAGGACGTCATCGAGGGCAACCGGATCGCCGAGCTCAAGGATGTGTACCAGCTGGTCCGCGACACCGGCGCCGCGAAGGTGGGCTTCAACGTGGAGACCAAGGTGGAAAGCAGCCAGATCGGCGGCGCCGGGATGGAATCCCTCACCCGCGCCGTGGTGGCCGAGATCCAGGCCTCCGGCATGGCCGACCGCTCCACCCTGCAGTCCTTCGACTGGTCCTCCCTGAACCTCACCAAACAACTCGCCCCGGAGCTGCCGCTCGTGGCGCTTTCCAGCGGCGACGCCTGGATGGGCGTGGGCCAGCCCGGCGCCAGCCGCAACCTGGGCGGCATCGACATCGACGACTATGACGGCTCCCTGCCCAAGGCCGCAGCCGCACAGGGGTACGACGTCGTCTCCCCCACGTTCCGCTCCGTCAGCCCGCAGATGATCGCCGAAGCCCACGAACTCGGACTGCCCGTCATACCGTGGACCGTGAACACCACCGCGGACATGGAGCGTTTGATGGACCTGGGCGTGGACGGCATCATCACCGACTACCCCACCCGCCTGCGCACCGTCATGGAGGAACGCGGCCTGAAGCTGCCCAAGGCCTACTCGCTGCAGGGCTAATTTCCGGATAGTGCCCGACGGCGGATTTCTGCCCCGGGGGCGAACATTGGTAGAGGTTAAAGGATGCAAGACCTACTCAATCCCGCCATGCCCTTCATTGCCGTCACCCTGGCAGTGGCCGCAGGCCTGGTCCTGTCCTGGCTGCTGCGCAAGCTCGTCCTGCGCCTCAACCGCAAGCGCCCGGAGCTGCAGGCCACGTCCCGAATCGCCCGCCAGCCGCTGCGCCTGGCGCTGTGCCTGATCGGCGTCCGGGCCGCGCTGGGACTCACGGCCGCTGGCGAAAACTGGCACGGCGGCGTCGACCATCTGCTGCTGATTGCCCTCATTGGTTCCCTGGCCTGGCTGGCCGTGGCGGTGCTGCTGATCATCGAAGCTGTGGTGCTGGGCCGGTACAGCGTGGACGTCGCGGACAACCGACGTGCCCGGCGGCTGCGCACCCAGATGATCCTGGCCCGGCGGATCGGTGTTGCGCTGGTGGTGGTGCTCGCCGCCGGCTCGGTGATGCTGACCTTCCCGGCCATCCAGGCCCTCGGCGCCGGGCTGCTGGCCTCCGCCGGCGTGATCTCAATCGTGGCCGGACTCGCCGCCCAGACATCCCTGGTGAACGTCTTCGCGGGGATGCAACTGGCGTTCACAGACGCTATCCGTGTTGATGACGTGGTGGTGGTCCAGAAGGAATGGGGCCGGATCGAGGAAATCACGCTCACCTACGTGGTGGTACACATTTGGGACGACCGCCGCCTCATCCTCCCGTCCACCTACTTCACCACCACGCCGTTCGAGAACTGGACCCGCCGCCAGTCCGAGGTGATGGGCACCGTGGAGTTCGACCTCGACTGGCGCGCGCCCGTGGAGGACATGCGCGCCGAGCTGCGCACCGTCCTGGCCGGGACGGAGCTGTGGGACCAGCGCGTGGGCATCCTGCAGATCACGGACGCCACCGGCGGATTTGTCCGGGTCCGGATCCTGGTGAGCGCCGCGGACAGCGCCGCCCTGTTCGACCTGCGCTGCCTCATCCGCGAGGCCATGGTCACCTTCCTGCAACAGGGCCATCCGCAGGCCCTTCCGCAGCAGCGCTGGACCGAGGCAGCGTCCGACGGCGCCACCTCCTCGCGCCGCCAGCAGCCGCTGCGCGGGCTGGGTTCGCCCGCTGCCGCCGGTGCCCGCACGCCTGCCGACCCGCATGAATCCCAGTTGTTCACCGGCTCCATCGAAGCAGTCCAGCGGTCCCGCGCCTTCACCGGACCCGGCGAGGAGGTATTCCAGGACCGGGACCAGACGCTGGCGTCCCGTAACTAGACCCTTGATAGGTGACCATATGGTCACCTATTATTTGTTCCATGGACGCAGTGTTCAGGGCACTCGCCGACCCCACCCGCAGGGACCTGCTCGACGAGCTGTTCCGCCAGGACGGACAGACGCTCCGCGCCCTCGAAAGCCGGTTCGAGATGAGCCGGTTCGGGATCGCGAAACATCTCCGGATCCTGGAGGAAGCCGGACTGGTGGTGGCCCGCCGTCGGGGGCGTGAAAAGCTGCATTTCCTGAACCCGGTGCCCATCCGGCTCGTCCACGACCGCTGGGTGAGCAAATATGCAGAACCATGGGCCGCTGGCCTCAGCGACCTCAAATCCAGATTGGAAAGTCCCATGGAGAAAATCTTCGAAATCTACATCAAGACCACGCCGGAACGGCTCTGGGAAGCCATCACGGACAGTGAGATCCGCAGCAAGTACCAGTTCGGGAACACCATCGAGTCGGACTGGACGCCGGGCGGACGCTTCGTGATGAACAACGCCAAGGCTGACGGACCGCTTGGTGAGGGCGAGAACCTGGAAGTGGACCCGCCGCGCCGGCTCGTCCAGACCATGCGCGCACTGTGGGGCGAGGACGTCAAGGCCGAGGGAACCTCGAAGGTGACCTGGGAGATCGAGCCCGTGGGTGATTCCTGCCTCCTGACCGTCACCCACAGCGACCTCCGGGAAGGAGCCAACGAGCAGCTCTACGGCGGTTGGCCCATGATCCTCTCCGGCCTGAAGACCTGGCTGGAGACCGGTGAGAAGCTCACCACGCCGGGCTCGCTGATGTACGGCTAGAGCGGACGGGGCGGCCGGCGCGTGCCGTCCCACCTGCGTCCGCGAAGCTTGCTGGTGGCCATCAGCGATCCGCCGATAAACAGCACGCCCAGGACCACGGTGGCAACGCCCACGTAGAACCACGCACCCCGGCCAAAAATCATCAGCGCGGCACCCAGGATGCACAGGCCTTTGGCGGTGATGTCCAGATACAGCTGCGCCTTTGGAGAAGCCATATCTCCACGATAACTCCGTGCCGGGGTAACTGGCTCAGGTGCTCCGCTGCCTCCAGAACAGGCTTACCCCGAGCGTCACCACGCACAGGACCAGCATCGCCAGCACCATCCGCGCCCAGCTTTCCTGGTCCACGCCGCCGCTGGCGAACACGCCGATCATCACGGTGGCCGTGATGGCTCCAACGTACCGGCAGGTCTGGTAGATGCCGGCCGCGACGCCGCGTTCCTGCGGCCGGACGGAGACGAACATACCCTGGTTCGTGGCGATCCCCACGGTCCCGTAAGGCACGCCCATGAGTGCCGTCAGCACCACCACCAGCGGAATCACCAGCGTGCCGGTCAGGAGCCACATCAGGGCGGCCGCCACAGTAAGGAGAACGACGCCGGCCAGCAGCACCCGCCGCACGCCGAAGGCGCCCATCGCCCGGACGGCCCAGGGCGTGGCGAGGACGGACAGGCCCGCCAGCGGCAGCATCAGCAGTCCCACGATGCCCGGATCGTAGCCGCCCGCCTCCTGCAGCAGCTGGGGAAGGCCGAAAAAGACGAAGTAGTAGACGCTGCTGAACACAGCGAAGGCCAGGTAAATGAGCATCAGGGGTTTGTTGCGTCCCAGCAGCCTCAGGTCCAGGAACGGGCGGTTGAAGCGCAACTCGCGCCATGCGAACGCGGCCGCAATGGCAGTTCCGGCAGCCAGCATCCACCAGCGGTAGCCGGGGGCAACGTTAAGCGCTGCCATCATCACCAGCAGCAGCGCGGCCACGAAGCCCAGGATGCCGGGGATGTCCGAGTCCCTGAGCAGCTCCGCCACGCTGCCGCGCTCCCGGGCCCGGTCCGCCGGTGCAGCCTGCCGCACAATCAGCAGCGCGGCCAGCGTCAGCGGAACGTTGACCAGGAACAGCGCTTCCCAGCCCACGAGGCTCACCAGCAGGCCGCCCACCACGGGTCCAACGGCCGCGGCGGAGGTGTTGGCCATCTGGATCCTGCCGAGTGGACGGGCGGGATCCAGATTGGCCCGGTGGGCGATGGCACCCACCATCACCACGGCGCTGGGGTAGGCGGTGGCGGTGCCCAGCGCCATCACCGCGCGGGCCACGCACAGCAGGGCGAAGTTCGGCGCCAGCGGTGCCAGGGCGCAGGTAACCGCCACCAGCGCCATCCCGAGCATGAACATCCGCCGGGGCCCGAACCGGTCCGCCAGCCTCCCCATCACAGGCTGGCCGGCAGCCGAGGCAAGGTAGAACGAGGTCACCACCCAGGTGACGGCAGCGACGTCGAGCCCAAAGTCCGCGCGCAGCACCACCAGTGCCACGGCAATCATGGAGGAGTTCAGGGGGTTCAGCGCCGTGCCCAGGCTGAGGCCGGCAATGGCCAGGGCAGTCCGGGATTTGTTGCTCACGGAAACAGTCTGGTGCACGGTGCGGGGCCGGCACCGGGCGACACGCGAAGTACTGCCCGCTACGCCTTGGCGAGCGCAGTATCCAGAAACTCCAGGTGCACTGGCTTCACAGCCACCGTGGTGCCGGAGAATTCAGGGTGCTTGGCGAGGAACTTCTTGATGAACGGGCACACGGGAACAATACCCAGCCCGGAACTGACCGTGGCCTCCAGCGCCGCCGTGGCAAGCTGGGCCGCCAGGCCCTGCCCGCCGTATTCCTCGTTGATCACCGTATGGTAGAAAATCCGCTGCGGGGACCCGCCGCCGTCGTACTCCTTGTACGCTGCCTTGCCAATGACATTGCCGGCGTGGAGCATTTCGAAACGCTCGCGGCCGGGGTTGTGGCGGACGGTGAAGTCACTCAAGGGGATCTCCTTCGATGCGGTGTGTCCTTCAGCCTAACCTCACCTGACGGTCACGTATTTCCGCATCATCCCCTCGGGGACCACCGTCCGCCGCACATCCTCCGTACGATGTCCCCTAGCTCAGGTAGCCGTTCGGGTTGAGGACGTACTTTGTTGCCGCGCCGGCGTCGAACTCGGCGTAGCCCTGCGGCGCTTCCTCAAGCGTGATCGCCTTCGCGTTCACGTTCTTGGCGATGCTCACCCTGTCGTTGAGGATGGCCATCATCAGCTGCCGGTTGTACTTCATCACCGGGCACTGGCCGGTGGTGAAGCTCAGCGACTTCGCCCAGCCGGTGCCAAGGCTGAGGCTCAGAGACCCCTTCTTGGCGGCCTCGTCGATGCCGCCCGGATCGCCCGTCACGTACAGGCCCGGGATGCCGAGGGCACCGCCTGCAGCGGTGATGTCCATCAGGGAATTCAGCACGGTGGCCGGGGCTTCGTGTGAGGCGTCCTTGCCGTGCCCCCGGGCCTCGAACCCTACGGCGTCCACACCGCAGTCCACCTCAGGCACACCCAGGATCTGCTCAATCTGGTCCTTCGGATCGCCCTTGGTGAGGTCTACTGTTTCGCAGCCGAAGCCGCGCGCCCGCGCCAGCCGTTCCTCGTTCAGGTCTCCGACAATCACGACGGCGGCACCCAGCAGGTGCGCGCTCGTCGCCGCTGCGAGGCCCACGGGACCCGCTCCCGCCACGTACACGGTGGAGCCGACGCCAACGCCTGCGCTGACCGCACCGTGGAAACCTGTGGGGAAGATGTCCGAGAGCATGGCCAGGTCCATGATTTTCTCCATGGCCCTGTCCTTGTCCGGGAACTTCAGCAGGTTCCAGTCGGCGTAGGGCACCAGCACGTAGTTGGCCTGGCCGCCCACCCAGCCGCCCATGTCCACGTAGCCGTAGGCGCTGCCCGGGCGGTCCGGATTCACGTTCAGGCAGATGCCGGTCTTGCGCTCCTTGCAGTTCCGGCAGCGGCCGCACGCGATATTGAACGGCACGGAACAGAGGTCGCCGACTTTGATGAATTCGACGTCGCGGCCCACCTCCACCACTTCGCCGGTAATTTCGTGGCCGAGCACCAGGTTGGGCGGTGCCGTGGTCCGCCCGCGCACCATGTGCTGGTCAGACCCGCAGATGTTGGTGGCCACTGTCTTGAGGATGACGCCGTGATTAACCGGACGCCCCACATTCGCCGGGTTAACGCCCGGCCCGTCCTTGAGCTCAAAGCTGGGATAGTCGATGTCGATTACTTCAACCTTGCCTGGTTCTTTGTAGGCAACGGCTTTGTTCCCTGTCATCTGTTTCTCCTGTCAGGCACACCCGGTGGGGCTGCCGTGATGCTCGGATAGTGATGTTTCCCCGGCGGAAGCGCCCAGCCTGGTCAGGGGCCTTCTTTGCCCGGCGGCCAGGTACAGATAGGTAACTCCCAGGTAGGGTGCGCCCAGTCTAAGCAGGGACCGGCCCCAGCACCAGAGCCGTTGGGGCCGGGCAACTCCCCCTTTTCCGAATAGGGGATTTGCGGATTCGGTGACTTCCGCAGCGAAGCCTTGTAATGTCGGCAACGGGCAAGTGCAGGCTTAAGACGACATGGAGCAAGGAGCGGTCAATGGCTGTCAGCAACGAGGAAGCGCAGGTTCTGGACCAGTGGAGCAACAGGCTGGCCCAGGCACTTCAGATCCTGGACCTGGAGGTGGACCAGGAACTGATGCTTGAACTGGCCAGGCGGTCAGCCGATTCGGTGATCCACGCGGCGGCTCCGGTGACCACGTTCCTTGTGGGCTACGCGGCAGGACTGGAGGCGGGAACCGGCAGTGCGGGCAACCGTGAGAATGCGGCCGCGGCGGTGTCCAAGGCCGCGGCCACGGCCTTCCAGCTGTGCGACGACGGGCACGACGGCGGTCCCGCCAGCAAGGGCTGGGCGGACACCGCCCAGTAGTGGTTCCGGCAGTCCGAACCTCCGGCTATCCCGAGGCGGTTGGCTCCTCCTCGAGCACGGCGACAGGTTCGAGCTTCACGATCACGGCCTTGGACGCCGGCGTCTGGCTGCCTTCGGCCACGCTCTCCAGCGGCACCAGGACGTTGGCTTCGGGGTAGTAGGCTGCCGCGCATCCGCGGGCAGAGGGGTAGGACACCAGCCGGTAGTTCCGTAGAACCCGTTCCGCGTTGTCCTCATACACCCCGCGGATGTCCACGTGCTGGCCGTCTTCAAGCCCCAG
This sequence comes from Pseudarthrobacter phenanthrenivorans Sphe3, assembly GCF_000189535.1. NCBI lineage: Bacteria > Bacillati > Actinomycetota > Actinomycetes > Micrococcales > Micrococcaceae > Pseudarthrobacter > Pseudarthrobacter phenanthrenivorans. The sequence continues at coordinate 971,792 of NC_015145.1, read as the reverse complement.
TTCCACGAGGTCCGCGGGGTTCACGAACACCACCTCGCGGCCCTTCTTGATGCCGCGGTACCGGTCGTTGTGCCCGTAGATGGTGGTGTTGAACTGGTCGTGCGAGCGCATGCTCTGCAGGATCAGGGTCCCTGGCGGCCGCTGCACGTGCTCAAGCTCGTTCACGGTGAGCATGGCCTTGCCAGTGGGAGTGTGGAACGTGCGGGAGTCGCGGGGCCCGTTGGGCAGGACGAAGCCGCCCTCCTGCCGGATCTTGCGGTTGTAGTCCTCGCAGCCCACCACTACGTGGGAGATGTGGTCGCGGATAAGGTCGTAGTTCTTTTCGAACCCCAACCAGTCCGCCGCGACCCGGTCCCCCAGCACGCGTTGCGCCAGCCGGCAGACGATGGCCACTTCCGAGAGCAGCCCCGGCGCGACGGGCTCAACCGTGCCGTGGGACGCGTGCACGGCGCACACTGTGTCCTCCACGGATACGAACTGCGGGCCGGACTCCTGCCGGTCGATCTCGGTCCGGCCCAAGGTGGGCAGGATCAGTGCTTCGGCGCCGGTCACGCCGTGGGAGTGGTTGAGCTTCGTGGAGATCTGGACGGACAGCTCGGTGCCTTCCATCGCCGCCTCGGCAGCCCGGGTGTCGGACATGGCGCCCACGAAGTTGCCGCCCATGGCGATGAAAACCTTGATCCCGCCGTCGAGCATCTGCCGGATGGTCTCCACCGCGTCCGCGCCATGGGTCCGGGGCGGCTCAAAGCTGAATTCCTTGCCCAGGGCGTCCAGGAACGCGGGCGGCATCTGTTCCCAGATTCCCATGGTGCGGTCGCCCTGGACGTTGCTGTGGCCGCGAATGGGTGAGGCGCCGGCGCCGGGCTTGCCGATGTTGCCGCGCAGCAGCAGGAGGTTGATGATCTCCTTGATGGTGGCCACGGCCTTCTTGTGCTGCGTAATGCCCATGGCCCAGGTAATGATCACTTTGTCTGCCGCCATGTAGCGGTCCGCGAGCTCGTCAATCTCCTCGGTCCGCAGCCCCGTGGCCTCAAGCACGGCGTCCTCGTCCAGTTCCGCGAGGTGCGCCCGCAGCTCCTCGAGCCCGTCGCAGTGCTCCTCAAGGAACTGGTGGTCCAGCACTGTTCCGGGGTTCGCCGCCTCGGCATCCAGGACGCGTCTGGACACGGCCTGCAGCAGGGCCATGTCCCCGCCGAGCCGGATCTGCAGGTACTGGTCCGCCAGGTCGGTGCCGCGCCCGATGATGCCCTTCACCTTTTGCGGGTTCTTGTAGCGCATCAGGCCGGCCTCGGGCAGCGGGTTCACCGCAACGATCTTTGCCCCTGCCTCCTTGGCTTCCTCCAGCGCGGTGAGCATCCGCGGATGGTTGGTGCCGGGGTTCTGTCCCATGATGATGATCAGTTCCGCCTTGGCGAAGTCGTCGTAGGAGACGGTCGCCTTGCCCACGCCGATGGTCTGCCCCATGGCCCAGCCGGAGGACTCGTGGCACATGTTGGAGCAGTCCGGGAGGTTGTTGGTTCCATAGCCGCGGATAAACAGCTGGTACAGGAATGCCGCCTCGTTGGAGGTGCGTCCGCTGGTGTAGAAGGCAGCCTGGTCCGGGCTGGGCAGGGAGGTCAGCTTGTCCGCGATGATGCTGAACGCTTCATCCCAGCTGACCGGCCGGTAATGGTCTTCCCCGGCCGGCTTGTACACCGGCTCCGTCAGGCGGCCCTGCATGCCCAGCCAGTACTCGGACCGTTCCCGCAGCTCGCTGACCGGGTGTTCGGCCCAGAACTCCCGCCCGATGACCACAGGGGTTGCCTCCCAGGTCACGGCCTTGGCGCCGTTCTCACAGAACTCGAACGTCTTGCGGTGCCCCGGGTCCGGCCAGGCGCAGCTCATGCAGTCGAACCCGTCCTTCTGGTTCAGCGCCAGCAGCGTCTTCCGGGACCGTTCCAGGCCCATGTGCTTCAGGGCGGGCTGCATGGAGTGGTACACGCCGGGAACACCGGCGGCCCACGTCTTCGGATGTCCGCTGACTTCGATGTCAGACTCGTCGGCTTCTTCGACTTCGGGATTCTTGCGCGTCACGGCTGGTCTCCTCGGGTTCCTCCGGGCCGATCGCAGCCGGCACTCCGGCCGATCGGTACTTTCCACACTTGTTGAGGGACACCGGGAAGTCAAGGAGGGCCCCTCCCCGCCCGGCCCCGGGGACCGCTCTCAAACACGCACGGCAGGCCCTGCACCGGCGGGCAGGACGACGGCGGGTCCCGGCCCGCGATAGGCTGGTTCCCTCGGCTGAAGCAAGCGGCCGCAGGAACCACCGTGCGGAGCCGCCTCCATGTCCGACGATCTTGCCCTTGCAGCCCTGGCCGCATCCTCGTTCTCCCTGCCCACCCTCCGGGCCGGCCAGCTGGCCGGCATGGCCGCCCTCGTGGAAGGCCGCGACGTGCTGGCCGTGATGCCCACCGGCTACGGAAAGTCTGCCATCTACCAGGTGGCCGCCCTGCACCTTCACAACAGGACGGGACGGCCCGCCGTCGTCGTGTCCCCGCTCATTGCCCTCCAGGAGGACCAACTGGACGGGCTGGCCGGGGACCTGGGCGCCGGATCCGCCGTCGCCATCAATTCCTCCCACAGCGATTCCGAGGTGGAAGCGGCGTGGGAGGCGGCCGAGAGCGGCAAGGCAACGTTCGTTTTCCTGGCCCCGGAGCAGTTGGCCAAGCAGAAGACCGTGGACCGCCTGGCGGCCCTGGACATTTCCCTGTTCGTGGTGGACGAGGCGCACTGCGTCTCCTCCTGGGGCCACGATTTCCGCCCCGACTACCTGGGCCTGGGCAACGTCCGTGAGCGGCTGGGCAATCCCCCGGTCGCCGCCCTCACCGCCACTGCTTCACCTCCGGTCCGGGACGAGATTGTTGAACGGCTGGCCATGAAGGACCCGCTGGTCCTGGTCCGCGGCTTCGACCGGCCCAACATCACGCTGGACGTGGTCCGCCACCACGAGGACAAGGGCAAGCGCACGGCTGTGGTGGAGCAGGTGGCAGCGATGGCCCGCGACGGGCAGGGCCTGCTGTATGCGGCCACCCGGAAGGACACGGAGAAGTACGCTGCCAAGCTGGTGAAGCATGGGTTGCGCGCGGAGGCCTACCACGCGGGGCGTTCCGCCTCGGACCGTGAGCGCATCCACGAGCAGTTCCTCGCGGACAAGCTGGACGCCGTCGTCGCCACCACCGCCTTCGGGATGGGGATTGACAAGCCGAACGTCCGCTTCGTGGTCCACGCGGACATTCCCGAGTCGCTGGACGCGTACTACCAGGAGATCGGCCGGGCGGGGCGCGACGGCGAACCGGCAGTTGCCGTGCTGCATTACCGGTCCGAGGACCTGGGGCTGCGGAAGTTCTTCGCCTCGCACACCCCCGATCCTGATTCCCTGCTGGCCGTATTGAAGGTGCTGAAGGCCGCGGGAGCGCCGGCGCCGAAATCGTCCCTGGCGGAGCTCACCGGTTTTCCCGCCCGGCGCATCACGTCGCTGGTGAACCAGCTGGAGGAGACCGGCGCCGTCACCTCCGGCAGGCGCGGTGTCCGCCTGGTTTCGAAGGCGAAGCTGTCCGCGCTGGTGGAGGACGCCGTCGAACTCGCCGAGGCACGGCAGCGCGTGGACCAGTCCAGGCTCACCATGATGCGCGCCTACGCGGAGACGGACAGCTGCCGGCGGCAGTTCCTGCTGGGCTACTTCGGGGAGGATCTGCCTGAGCCGTGCGGGAACTGCGATGCGTGTGCCGACGCCGCCGCGAAGCAGCCCGCCCCGCATGCGGCCGACGACGGCGGCACGGCCTCCGGCGGCCCGGCGGATGATCCGTTCCCGCTCCAGTCAGCCGTGGTCCACAAAGAGTGGGGTCCCGGCCTGGTGATGCGGCACGAGGACGACGTCATTACCGTGCTGTTCGAACAGGAAGGGTACAAGACGCTTTCGCGGACCGCCGTGGTGGAGCATGAACTCCTGAAGCCGGCGTAGGTGGGTAGGCTTTAAGGAGACTCCGACGAAAGGCCTGCCGCATGGAAGTACCTGCTTATGTCTGGACCCTGACCATTATCGGCATCGTCGGCCTGCTGGCCTTCGATTTCTTCTTCCACGTGCGCAAGGCCCACACGCCCTCGCTCAAGGAGGCGGCGCTGTGGTCCGCCATCTATGTGGGCATCGCGGTGGCCTTCGGCCTGGGCGTGCTGGTGTTCGGCGGAACCACCATGGGTACCGAATACTTTGCCGGCTACATCACGGAGAAGGCGCTGTCCGTGGACAACCTCTTCGTCTTCCTGATCATCATGGCCAGCTTCCGGGTGCCGCGCGCTGACCAGCAGAAAGTGCTGCTGTTCGGCATCGTCTTCTCGCTGATCGCCCGGACAGGGTTCATCCTCCTGGGCGCGGCCCTGATCAACAGCTTCGCGTGGGTGTTCTACATTTTCGGGCTGATCCTGCTCATCACGGCGGGCAACCTGCTTAAGCCTGACAGCCACGACGACGACTCCGAGGGCCTGGTGGTCCGGCTCGCCAAGAAGTTCCTCCCGGCGTCCGAACACTATGACGGCGACAAGCTCTTCACCGTGGAAAACGGCAAGCGGGTCCTGACCCCGATGCTCCTGGTGATGGTGGCGATCGGCGGCACGGACATTCTGTTCGCGCTGGACTCCATTCCGGCGATCTTCGGCCTCACCCAGAACGTGTTCATCGTGTTCACCGCTACCGCGTTCTCCCTGATGGGCCTGCGGCAGCTGTACTTCCTCATTGACGGCCTGCTGGACCGCCTGATTTTCCTCTCCTACGGCCTGGCCGTGATCCTGGGCTTCATCGGCGTGAAGCTGATCCTGCACGCCTTGCACGAGAACACCCTGCCGTTCATCAACGACGGTCAGCATGTCAGCGTGGTGGAGGTCAGCACCGGGGTGTCCCTGAGCGTGATCCTGGGTGTCCTGGTGGTCACGGTCCTGGCATCCATCTTCAGCCCCAAGGGCAAGGCCAAGAACGCCGTCTCCGGGGCGCGGCGCCATGCTGTTGAATACCTGGACCTCAACTACGAGACGGACATGAACGAGCGGGACAAGATCTTCGCCGCGATGTGCCGTGAGGAAGACCAGATCCGCAAGCTCCCGGAGAAGTACAAGAAGCTGATCCGGAACGAGACCGAGTTCATGGACCTGCTGCGTTCCGCCCACTCCGAGCACGACAAAGCCCAGGTGCGGGCCGCCGCGGAGAACTGACCCCGCCCACCCAACTAGGTAGCGCTAAGTGTCGTTTTGGTGGCTCAAAACGACACTTGGCGCTACCTACTTCCGGGGCCCGGCTGTTTGTCGGTGCCTCTTGCTAGCTTTGGTTCAGGGCCAGGGGAATCCTCCTCCGGCCCGGCGATTGACGGCCCGGCTGTCGATGGGGAGGCCCCGTGTTCTTGCTCGAAGCCGCTGTGGCTGGTGCGCCGCCGGACCTGGTATTTTCCGCCAGCGATTTGGTGGCCGCCAGCGAATGTGAGTACCGCACGCTCCGGATCCTGGACGAGAAGCTGGGCCGGTCCCCCAAGGCGGAGTTCCCCGCAGACGAGATGCAGGTCCGTGCCGGCGAACTGGGCGATCACCACGAACAGACTGTCCTGGCAAGCCTGATCCGCAAGTATGGGGAGTGGGACGCCGGCCGGGGCGGCGGTGTCTATTCACTGGAACGCGGCCAGAACCTCCGCGGCGATCTGCAGGCCAAGCATGCGGAGACCGAGCTTGCCCTGCGGTCCGGCGCGGACGTGGTGTTTCAGGCAACCTTCTTTGACGGGGAGTTCCTGGGCTACGCGGACTTCCTGGTCAACGAGGCCGCGGGCACCGGAGAACCTGGCCGGTACGAGGTCTGGGACACGAAGCTTGCCCGGCACGCGAAAGTCGGCGCCCTCCTGCAGCTTGCGGCTTACGGGGACCAGTTGCTGGGCATGGGGCTCGAGCCATCGCCGGTGGTCACCCTGGTGCTTGGCACCCGGGTGGGCGAGGACTGGCTCCGCAGCAGCCACTCCCTGCCGGACCTGTTGCCGGTGTTCCGCGAACGACGCCGGCGCTTCCGCCAGCTGACAGCGCAGCACCGGGAAACGGACGGCGCGGTCCAGTGGCAGCAGCCCGGAACCGTCCACTGCGGGCGGTGCGATTACTGTGCGGAGCAGGTGCAGCTGCACCGCGACCTGCTGATGGTTGCAGGGATGTCGGTGGTGCAGCGGAAGAAGCTGCAGGCTGCGGGCATCACCACCATCGAAGAGCTTGCGGCCATGCCCGCGGAGGATGCCAGGAATTCCGTCGTCCGGCTGCGGGCCCAGGCCCGGATGCAGCTGGGGCTGGAAGCCCCGTCGGGCTCCCGGACGTTTACCAAGGACGGCAAGCCGCACACTGTCTCGTTCACAGTCCTGCCCGGGAACACCATCGGGCTGCTCCCGCCACCCAGCCCCGGCGACATCTTCTTCGATTTCGAAGGCGATCCCCTCTGGCAGGATCCTGCCACCGGAGCCTGGGGCATCGAGTACCTGTTCGGGGTGGTGGAGGCCCCTGTTCCCGGTGCTGCCGGGGAACCAGTGTTCCGCCCGTTCTGGGCGCACTCCCGGACTCAGGAGCGTCGGGCCTTCCTGGACTTCCTGGAGTATGTCGAGGAACGACGCTCCCGCTTCCCTGACATGCACGTCTACCACTACGCCGCCTACGAAAAGACTGCCCTTCGCAACCTCTCCCTGGCGCACCAGGCCGGGGAGGAAACAGTGGACAGCTGGCTCCGCCAAGGGCTGCTGGTGGATCTGTACGCCACGGTCCGGCATTCGCTGCGGATCTCGGAGGCGTCCTACTCCATCAAGAAACTCGAGCCGCTCTACATGGGCAACAACCTGCGCTCCGGTGATGTGAAAGACGCCGGCGCTTCGGTAGTGGCCTATGCCGCCTACTGCGCCGCCCGGGATGCAGGCAACGCCGCGGAAGCGGACAGGATTTTGGCCTCCATTTCGGACTACAACCAGTACGACTGCCTGTCCACGCTCCGGCTCCGGGACTGGCTCCTGGCGGTGGCACCGCAGGCCGGAGTGACAGCGACTCCGGCTGCACCGTCCGCCCTGCCTGCTGCGGAACCGTCCCCTGCAGCGCTGCCTTCCGAAAGCCCGTCAGCCACGGAGGAGACTCCCGCGGAAACCAGGCTGCGTGAGTACCTGGCGGGCATCCCGGACAGCCGGCCGTGGACCAATGATGAACGGGCCATCGCCATGGTGGCCGCCGCCACCGGGTACCACCGCCGCGAACGCAAGCAGTTCTGGTGGCAGCACTTCGACCGGGTTGAGGCGCCGATCGAAAACTGGGCGGACCAGCGGAACGTGTTCGTGGTCTCCTCGGCAGAGGTCACCTCCGATTGGGCCCTCGCCAAGCCCAGGGAACGCATGCGCACCCGCGTCCTGCGGCTTCGGGGCACCATGGCCGAGGGCTCGGATTTCCGTCCGGACTCCAGCTGGTGCCGGCTCTACGACGCGCCGCCCCCGGACGGCATGGCAGCCGCGGATGCTGCCCCCGGTGCCAGGGCCTACTCTTTCGGCACAAGAATCAGCGAACTGGCACCCGCGCCGGACAACCCGGAGCACACCATCATCACTATTGCCGAACGGGAATCCGGAAAGGTCGCCGCGTACCCCCACCTGCCCGTCGCCCTCACCGAAGACCAGCCGCTGGCCACTGCCAGCATCGAAGCTGCCCTTGCTGACATTGCCCAGGTGGTTGGCTCCACCCTCCCGTCGCTGCCGGCCCACCCGGGCCTGGACATCCTGCGCAAGCAGCCGCCGCGGTTCAGGACACTGGCCGGTCCTGTGGACGTGCGCCAGGCCGACGAGGGCTCCGTTGACTACGCATCTGCCATCACGGCATCCCTGCGGGACCTCGACCACTCGTACCTTGCGGTGCAAGGCCCGCCCGGGACGGGGAAGACCCATGTCGGCGCGCATGTCATTGGTCGGCTGGTCGCCGAAGGCTGGAAGATCGGCGTGGTGGGCCAGTCACACAATGTGGTGGAAAACCTGCTCTGCTGTGCCATTGCGGCCGGCGGCGTCCCGCCCACTGTTGTCGCCAAAAAGCTGAATGCACCGCATGAAGTGCCTTGGGCGCTCCAGGCCGAGGGCGACGTCGCCCAGCTGCTCGCGTCGCCCGGCGGCTGCCTGGTGGGTGGAACCGCATGGACCATGACGGGCAAGGAGGTCCCCGCCGGATCGCTTGACCTCCTGGTGATCGACGAGGCCGGGCAGTTCTCCCTGGCCAACACCCTGGCGGTGTCGCGTGCCGCGAAGCGCCTGCTCCTGCTGGGTGATCCGCAGCAGCTCCCCCAAGTAACCCAGGGCGCCCATCCGGAGCCGGTTGATGATTCGGCCCTCGGCTGGCTTGCCGCCGGGCACGCCACGCTGCCGGCAAGCCTTGGCTACTTCCTGGCGGACAGCTGGCGGATGCACCCGGACCTGTGCCGTGCCGTGTCCCGGCTCAGCTACGAGGGAAAGCTGCAGTCCGCGCCGGCGGCGTCGCTGCGCAAGCTGGAAGGGCTGCCGCCCGGCGTCGAGACTGTGCTGGTTGAGCACACCGGCAATGCCACCGCGTCGGCGGAAGAGGCCGCGGAGGTGGTCCGCCAGGTACGGCGGCACCTTGGCCTTAAGTGGACGCCCGGGGCGGAAAGCGAAGTCCGGCCGCTGGACCAGGAGGACGTCCTGGTGGTGGCTGCCTACAACGCCCAGGTCCACCTGGTCCGGAAAGCCCTGGAAGAGGCCGGGCTGGCGAAGGTCAGGGTGGGAACCGTGGACAAGTTCCAGGGCCAGGAGGCGCCCGTGGTGATTGTGTCCATGGCGTGCTCCGCTGTGGCCGAGGCGCCGCGGGGCGCCGAGTTCCTGCTGAACCGGAACCGGATCAACGTTGCGGTATCGCGGGGCCAGTGGCGGGCAGTAATCATCCGCTCCCCCGAACTGACCAGTTACATGCCACACAAGCCGGCGGCGCTGGAGGAACTGGGGGCCTTCCTGGGGCTCAGCCCGCGGGAGTAAGCCCTGGCAAAAGGGGACGGGAGTCAGCGCGCCCGGAAGCCCTGGAAGCTGCCCTCGGCCGCGGACAGGGAGTCTTCCACCCGCTCCACCCTTCCGGGCGTTTGGCCGGAATTCAGCCACTCCCGGAGTTCGTGGATTTTCCAGGCGGGTCCCTCGGCAACCAGTGCCACTGAGCCGTCGTCGAGATTCTCCACGGTGCCCGCAAGGCCGAGCTCCTCCGCCTTGCCGATGGTCCAGTAGCGGAAGCCGACCCCCTGCACCAGGCCGTAAACCCGCGCATTCAGCCGGACGGACCCGGCATCGGAGGACTCCGGCTCGGATGCCGAACCTGCGTGCCTCGCCATGGTGCCTCCCCGAAAGTCCGCGCCGCCCCTCCCAACTAGGTAGCAGTAAGTGTCGTTTTGAGCCGCCAAAACGACACTTAGCGCTACCTAGTTGGGAGGGGAGGCAACCCGTTAGTTGATGGTGATGTCGCGGGTGGTGTGGTTGTAACGGATGGTGACGGTCCCGCCGGCATGGTGCAGTTCGTGGTTGGGGCCATCGAACGTGCCGAACGCACCGTAGTTCTCATCCCAGGAGCGGTTCAGGGCGATCTTGAAGGTGTAGTAACCCGCAGGAAGCTCCGCGCTCTTCTTCCAGAGCTGGTCCAGGAAATCGAACTCCATCTGGGCTTCGTCGTACTGCGGCGCCCAGTTTTCCGGGGCGCCCAGGATGGTGTTGAAGTCACCGGCCAGAGCCACGGCCTCGGGCTGCGGGTGCGTCTCCACGTCCGCGTCCTCCAGCGGCTCGGCGGCAACTGCAGCTGCAGCGGGCTCCTCGCTCTTGGCCGGGGCCGTCTTGCCCTTGCGCACGGCCTTCACAACAGGTTCGACGGCGTCCTCGAGCACCTTGGCTGCCTTGCCCACGGCGGCAGCGGCCTTCTTTGCGGGGGCCTTCTTGGCGGGCTTCTTGGGCTCGGCCTTGCCGGCCACCGGGGCTGCAGTTTCGGGGGCGGCCACGGTCTTGCGGACGAAGCCCTCGGGAGCGGTGGGAACCTGGACGTCGGCCGGGACCGGAGTGCCGGCGTCGAGCGCGGTGGCAAAGGACACGGCATCCGGGAAGGCCACGGTGGCACGCATACCTTCGTCAGTGATGGTCCAGCCGGAGCGGCCCTTGACCAGCCAGCCGGCCTTGACCAGCTTTGCGGTAGCTGAGGTGAGCGTCTTGTGCCCGCGGGGAATTCCACCGCTGAGCAGTTCGGCTTCGTGCTCGTTGAACGGCACGCGTGCCGTAGCCTCCGCAAGTACCTGGCCGGCGTTCAGTGCATCGCCGGACCACACACCTTCGGTCAGGACATCCAGCACGGTCTTGAGGCGAAGGAAGGTGTTTTCTGCGGTGGACTTGGCCATGATTCCCCTTTATAAAAGCGATCGGTCTTAGGCATCTTGCCAATTGCCTGTTAAATCGCGCGACTTGAAATGGTTAACACTGCGTGTCGTGACCGACTATTAAGCGGACGTCCCAACAACTGAGGCTGAGGTCTCGGGAAAATGGGCTGACTGCACAACCCTGAGCGCTGACATGGGTGCCACACTGCACTTCCCAGACACGCCTGCGGCACCTAGTTTAGCGGCATGTTGGAGCGGTTGTTGCCTGGGACACGTCAGGCAACCCACTGGTGACGAATCACGTACGCGCGCCCTCTCCGCCGTTCAGTTCGTCCAGCAGTTCGGCCTTGCGCTCCTCCGAGGCGAAGGACGAATGGATGGAGTTGGCGGCCAGCCGGGCCTTGTCGAAGTCGGAGAGCTCGAACACGGCTTGCAGCTGGACGAAATTGTCGTCCACGTACCCGCCAAAATATGCCGGGTCATCCGAGTTCACGGACACGTTCAAACCTGCAGCCAGCATGGCCGGCAACGGGTGGTCTGCCAGGGTGTCCACGGCCCGCAGCCTGACGTTGGAGAGCGGACACACCGTCAGCGGGATGCGCGCATCCACCAGGCGCTCCACCAGGTCAGGATCATCCATGCAGCGGATACCGTGGTCAATGCGCTCCACGCCCAGGATGTCCAGGGCTTCAATGATGTACGACGGCGGTCCCTCCTCGCCTGCGTGGGCGGTGAGCCGCAGGCCTGCTTCGCGGGCCTTGGCATAGAGCCGCTCAAACTTGGACGGCGGGTTGCCCACCTCGGCCGAGTCCAGTCCGATGGCGCCGATGGGGGCATTCATGGCCAGCAGGCCGTCCAGCACTTCCAAGGCAGACTCCTCGGAAAGATCGCGGAGGAACGCGGCGATCAGCAGGGTGGAGATCCCGTACTCTTCCTGCGCTGTGGCCAGGACTGATGCGACGCCGTTGACGCACGTTTCGAGGGCGATTCCGCGGGAGAGGTGGGCCTGCGGATCCATCATGATTTCGGCGTGCCGGACCCCGGCAACGGCGGCCCGCTCCAGGTAGGCCCGGGTCATGTCGGCAAAGTCCTCTTCCGTCTGCAGCACAGCCATGTTGGCGTAGTAGAGGTCCAGGAAGGACTGCAGGTCGGTGAACTCGTATTTTTCGCGCAGCTCGTCCAGGCCCGAGTACGGCAGGGAGATGCCGTTCCGCTCCGCCAGTGCGAAGATCAGCTCGGGCTGGAGGGTTCCCTCGATGTGCAAGTGCAGCTCAGCCAGCGGCAGGAGCCTGCCCGGCACCTCCTGCCCCGCCGAATCGGCTTCGGTGTCAGGCACGGCAGTATCGCCCGCAAAGTTATCCATCGGGTCAGGATAATGCCCAATGCCGGAATCACCACTAGAGTCGAGCCAATGCAGAACGCCAAGCACACTGATGACCTGCAGTACCCGGCCCCGGCCCCGGCGGCAGATGGTTTTGTCCGGGTCCGGGGTGCCCGCGAAAACAACCTCCGGAACGTGGATGTGGACGTCCCGCGGGACGCGATCGTGGCGTTTACCGGCGTTTCGGGATCCGGCAAGTCATCGCTGGCGTTCGGGACCATCTACGCCGAGGCGCAGCGGCGGTACTTCGAGTCGGTGGCGCCATATGCCCGCCGCCTGATCCAGCAGGGGCACAATCCCAAGGTGGAGCTGATCAGCGGGCTGCCGCCCGCCGTCGCGCTTCAACAGCGCCGCGGCGCACCCAGCAGCAGGTCCACCGTGGGGACCGTCACCACGCTTTCCAACTCCCTGCGCATGCTTTTCTCCCGGGCAGGCACGTACCCGGCGGGCAGCACCCAGCTGGACTCGGACGCCTTCTCCCCCAACACAACCGCCGGCGCCTGCCGCGAATGCCACGGCCTGGGCGTGGCGCACACGGTCACCGAATCCTCCCTGGTTCCGGACCCGTCCCTGACCATCCGCGAGGGTGCCATCGCCGCCTGGCCCGGCGCCTGGCAGGGGAAAAACCTGCGGGACATCCTCACCCACCTGGGTTACGACGTCGATACGCCGTGGCGCAAGCTGCCCAAGGAACACCGGGACTGGATTCTCTTCACGGAGGAGCAGCCCGTAGTGGAGGTGACCCCGCAGCGTGACCGCGTGGCCAAACCGTACAAGGGGCGGTTCTGGAGCGCCCGGAGCTACGTGCTCCATACCCTGGCAGATTCGCAGAGCGCCTCCATGCGCGAACGCGTGCTGGCCTACATGGAATCCGGTCCCTGCCCCCGCTGCGCAGGCACCGGGCTGACGCCGGAAGCCCTGGCCGTGACGTTCGCGGGCCGGACTATTGCCGAGCTCAACCGGCTTCCCATGGCAGAACTCGCCGAGGCTGTCCGTCCCACCGCGGCATTGAACGACGCCGGCACGGCCTCCCGCACGCAGCTCTCCGGAGAATCCAATGAGGTGGCCGTGGCCATCACCCGCGACCTGCTCCAGCGGATCACCGTCCTGCTGGACCTCGGACTCGGCTACCTGGCGCTGGGCCGTGCCACACCCACCCTCTCGCCCGGCGAAATGCAGCGGCTCCGGATTGCCACGCAGCTGCGCTCCGGCCTGTTCGGCGTGATCTACGTGCTGGACGAGCCCTCCGCCGGACTCCATCCTGCCGACGCCGAGCCCCTCCTGGAAGTCCTGGAGCAGCTGAAGGCATCCGGCAACTCGGTATTCGTGGTGGAGCACAACATGGACGTTGTCCGCCGGGCGGACTGGCTGGTGGACGTCGGTCCCCGTGCCGGCGAAGGCGGCGGGGAGGTGCTGTACAGCGGGCCGGTGGAGGGCCTCGCTGGAATTGAGGCGTCCGTCACCAGGCCTTTCCTGTTCGACGGCGGCACCCACCTGGCCGGGCCCGGCCCGGCTGAAGTGCCCGCTGCAGGCGGCGGCGACGGTGCCGGCTCGAACGCCAGGCAGCTCAGGGAACCCGCCGAATGGCTGGAATTGAAGGACATCACCCGGCACAACCTCCGCGGAATTAATGCCCGTTTTCCCTTGGGCGTCCTGACCGCCGTGACAGGGGTTTCAGGTTCCGGGAAGTCCACGCTTGTGGGCAAAGTACTCGGCGAAGTGGTCGGCGCCGGCCTGAAAGCACCGCTGGAGCAGGACGAGGAGGCCGGACCGCTGACACTCGGATCCGTGGACGGAACCCACCGGATCCACCGCCTGGTGACCGTGGACCAAAAACCCATCGGTCGGACCCCGCGCTCCAATCTGGCCACCTACACAGGTCTATTCGACGCTGTCCGGAAGGAATACGCCGCCACCGAACAGGCCAGGGCACGCGGCTTCGGAGCCGGAAGATTCTCTTTCAATGTGGCGGGCGGGCGCTGCGAAACCTGCCAGGGCGAGGGGTTTGTCGCCGTCGAACTGCTCTTCCTGCCCGGCAGCTACGGTCCGTGCCCGGAATGCTCCGGATCGCGCTACAACCCGCAGACGCTCGAGGTGGAGTACCACGGAAAGAACATCGCGGAGGTCCTGGCTTTGACCGTTGACGCCGCCGCTGGTTTCCTGGCCGGCATCCCCGCTGCGGCGAGGAGCCTCAAGAGCCTGCAGGATGTTGGCCTGGGCTACCTGCGGCTGGGACAGCCCGCCACCGAACTTTCCGGCGGCGAAGCGCAGCGCATCAAGCTGGCCACCGAGCTCCAGCGGACACAGCGCGGCCACACGCTCTACCTGCTGGATGAACCCACCACCGGCCTGCACCCCGCCGATGTCCAGCTGCTCATGGTACAGCTCCAAGGGCTGGTGGACGCCGGAAATTCGGTTGTGGTTGTTGAGCATGACATGGCTGTGGTGGCCGGCGCCGATTGGGTGATGGACCTCGGGCCCTCGGGCGGCGACAAAGGCGGGCAGATCATTGCGAGCGGGCCGCCCGCAGCAGTCGCCGCAACCCCGGCGAGCCGGACAGCTCCCTACCTGTCAGCTGCATTGGGACAGGTAACCACCAGCGAACGCCCAGATAAATCTCGATTTGATAACGCCATCGTGATGTCCTAGCGTGAAACCCATGCCCGCTGCCTGGCGGGCCAATGAATGCCCGGTGCTGCCTCCACCAGAACTGCCCAGCAGGCAGCTACCGAAAGTGACCTCTATTCGTCAGGGGCGGGCAGTGGCGCGATGATCTCCGGGGACGGAACCAGCGCAGGTGGCCTTCAGGAGCATCACCATCATGAACAACACCAAATTCCGTACTGCCGCACGCCGCGGAGCTACCGTTGCCGTCATCTCCGCGGCAGGACTGGCGCTCTCCGCCACGGCGGCCAACGCAACCACCAGCACTTCCACCTGGGATGCCCTGGCGCAATGCGAGAGCGGCGGCAACTGGGCAATCAACACGGGCAACGGATACTCCGGCGGCCTGCAGTTCAGCCCCAGCACGTGGGCCGCCTACGGTGGCACAGGCTCGGCCGCGGACGCCAGCCGTGAGCAGCAGATCGCCGTTGCCGAGCAGGTCCAGGCCGCGCAGGGCTGGGGCGCTTGGCCGTCCTGCTCCGCGCAGCTTGGTCTGAGCGGCGGCGCCACCGGGACCGTGCAGACGGCGCCCGTCCAGGCCGCACCGGTCCAGGCCGCCCAGGTTCAGGCCGCACCCGTCCAGAGCGCGCCCGTCCAGGCTCCGGCGGCAAAGCACGTCACCTCCGTAGCACTCAGCGGTGAGACCTACACCCTGCAGGCCGGCGACACCCTGAGCATCGTTGCCGAGAAGCTGGGCATCCAGGGCGGCTGGCAGCACCTTGCCGACGCGAACGCGGACACCATCACCGACCCCAACCTTGTGTTCGAGGGCCAGGTTCTCCAGCTTCCTGCCTGACAGGCGGGACGCGGCTGCCCGCAGGGCACCAAAGACAGGTCGGCGATAGACAAATTCCGTTGACCAACAACGACGCCGGCACACCCCACAAGGGATGTGCCGGCGTCGTTCCTTTAAGCGGTGCTGTCTGCCGGGACCGGGCCCTGCCGGGCCGGATGGCTAGCTGGAGGCGGGCAATTCCCGCACAATCCGTACCCGCCAGGCAGAATCATCGCTGGTGTCCAGCAGGGCCACGGTACCGTGGGCCAGGTTCAGTGCCACGCGCTTGACGGCCAGCAGTTCCAGGTAAAGGTGCTCGTTCATCCGCGCCGGGGTGTCGATCATGTACTTCACGGCGTCCCGGACCTTGCGGTAGTTGGCGCTCTTTTCCCTGTGCATGTGCAGTTCCAGGGCGGAGCGCTGCTTGAGCCTCGGCTCGTGGCGGTTCAACCAGGTGACAGCGGCGTGCACGGCCACAACGAGGGTGAGCGAAACAGCGTAAATCCACCAGCCGCTGGACAGCAGGAACAGCGGCAGGTTGCCGATGGCCACGAGCGCGATGAACACGCGAAGCGCGGCGATGCGGCGCATGGTGCGGGCGACGGCGGCCACGCCGTCACGGAAACGGTGCTGTTCCTTGCGGGCCGCGGCGGGATCGATGGTGAACTCGTCAAGGACCAGGATGCCCTTTGCTTCCGGGCTCAGCATCTGCCCGTACCGGGGCATGAACGCGGGGACAGTCTCGATGGTTATTTCAGGTGTTGAGGTCATGAGAGGGCTTCCAAGATGCGGGGGTGGTTGCGGTGATCTTAGTGGTTCAGGAGCGCCCACGTATGCATAGGTCCACTATGTGAACACCCCGGCCTGCCGGGTGTGGTGCCAGGCACTGCAATTGGAACATCCGCCCGGTGCCGTCAGACTGAAGGAATGCAGACTTTCCTCCCGTACCCTGATTTCCGGCAAAGCGCCGCCGCCCTGGACACCGCCAGGCTGGGCAAGCAGCGCGTGGAAGCGCTGCAGACACTCCGTGCGCTGGTGATACCCGGCTACGGCTGGCAGACGCATCCGGCGATCCGCATGTGGATGGGTTACGTTCCGGCCCTCACCATGTACGGCCTGGCGATGGTTGACGAGTGGACGCAGCGCGGCCATCCGGACAACACGCGCGGGAACATCATGGAATTCGCGCCGCAGGCAGCGCACCCGGACTACGCGGCGAAGATCCCCATGCCGCCGTGGCTGGGAGACCCGGACTTCCACCTGAGCCACCGCTCCAAGCTGGTGCGGAAGGAGCCCAAGTTCTACGGCTCCCTCTTTGCCGACGCAATCCCGGAAATGGATTACCTCTGGCCGGAGCCGCGCCACGAGTTCCTGCCGGAGGAGGCCGAGGGTGACGTTCTGTGGATCCTCCGTTCGCCGCATCCCGACGTCGATCCGCAGGCCTTGGACACTGTGGCATTGCCTCCGGTGAACGGCTTTGCAGATACCCCAGCCGTTGACGAGTATGCGCCGGTCTACGTGGAGGACACATCCCGCCGGCCCTCGAAGCAGTCGCGGAAGGCACCGCCCAAGCCGCAGGCGAAGAAGCCCACCCGCAAGCGCCTGGCGCAGGAGGAAGCCTTCTCCACCCTTCCGGGCAAGACGCCCGTTGCTGTGCCCTTTGAGCACGGCGCCAAGTTCGCGGTAGGCCAGGTGGTGGGGCGTCCCATCACCCTGGAGGACGGCAGGTTCGGCCGGAACTTCACGGTCACGGAGATCATTGACCGCTCCGCATTCACTTACCCGGCCCTCCTGCAGGACCCGCGGGTGTTCTTCCCGGTGGAGGCGCCGTAGCAATGACCATCCTTCTAGCCGGCTGTGGCGACCTTGGCACCGAAGCCGGGCTGCGGTTCCATGCCCTCGGCCACCGCGTGGTTGGTTGGCGCCGCTCCCCGGCAAAACTGCCGGCCGCCATCGAAGGTGTGGCCGCTGACCTGAGCGCGCCGAACCTGCCGCCTGTCCCTGCCGACACCACCGCCGTCGTCATAGCTGTGGCGGCGGACTCGCCGTCAGAGGATGCCTACCGGGCAGCCTATGTGGAAGGCCTTCGCCATGTCCTCGCTGCCTTGGAGCGCGACGACGTGACGCCGCAGCGGGTCCTGTTCGTCTCCTCCACGGCCGTCTATGGAGATGCCGACGGCGGCTGGGTGGACGAAAGGACTCCGCCCGCCCCCGGCGGATTCTCAGGACGGGTCCTCGTCGAAGCGGAGCAACTCCTTCAGGACAGGTTCACCGGGACTCCAACCTCGGCGACGTCCCTCCGGCTGGGCGGCATCTACGGCCCAGGCCGGACGCGCCTGATCGACCAGGTGCGCGGCGGCGACGCCGTGATTCCGGAAGACGTCCGCTACACCAACCGCATCCACCGCGACGATGCCGCCGCGGCAATCGTCCATCTGGCGACGACGCCTGCCGAGCCGGCTCCCATCTATGGGGGCGTGGACAACGACCCCGCGGACCTGGGCAGCGTGCTGCGTTTCCTGGCCGCGGAAATGGGACAGCCCGAGCCTCCGGTTGGTGATGCCGGCCCGGCGCGGGGCGGCAACAAGCGCTGCCGGAATGACCTCCTGCGCAGCACCGGTTTCGAGTTCGCTTTCCCCTCGTTCCGGGAGGGGTACCGGGACATCCTTGCCGGCAACGGAGTCCGGCACCCGTAGCAGCCTGCGCAGTGGATCTCCCGGCCGGCGTTAGGCTGGCTGCCTGACCTCCGGCACGTGGGAAGGCGTGAAGCATGGATTTTCGGCACATCATCGAGACCGTTGGGGAGTTCGTCGACTTCGCAGGGGTGGCCGTGATGGTGATCGGCGCGCTCATTTCCATCCCCCTGGCCCTTCGGGGGCACCAGCCGCGCAGGCTGCCTGCCACGGCCGGGAAGCTGGGCATCTACCGCGCCTACCGCCAACTGTTGGGAAGGTCGATCCTCCTGGGCCTGGAGCTGCTGGTGGCCGCTGACATCATCCGCACCGTGGCGGTCACCCCTACTTTCGAAAGCGTCGGGGTGCTGGCCATCATCGTGCTGATCCGGACCTTCCTCAGCTTCTCGCTCGAGCTTGAAATCACCGGGCGCTGGCCCTGGCAGAAAGAACCCCGCACAACGGCGGAGCCCGCCGGGGCCGCAGCAGGCTGAACCGTGGTTCCCGCCAACGGGCTAGGCTTCACCCGTGGATAAGCACCCGCATGCCACCGACCCGTGGCCCGCGCCGCCGGAACTTCCGCTGCCTGCGATCATGGACCAGCGCTGGCTTGATGCAGTCTTCCTCCATTGGCGCATCCCTGAAGCAGCGGCGGCACCGTTTATGCCGGCGGGAGTGGAACCGGATGTTTTTGACGGGTCCACGTGGGTGGGGCTTATCGGGTTCCGCATGCAGGGAGCCGGAATCGGGCGGGGACCGGGAATCCCCTACCTGGGCTCCTTCAATGAAGTGAACGTCCGCCTCTATTCGCAAGAACCGGATGGCACAAGGGGCGTGGTCTTCCGAAGCCTGGACGCGGACAGGCTGCCCGTTGTGCTTGCGGCCCGGGCAGCCGGGATACCGTACGTCTGGTCCCGCATCCGGTCCTGGCGGGCACCTCGCGGGCGCTCCGGCAGCGATTCCGGTGAAGGCACTGCTGGCTACTCCGTAACCCGGTTCCGCCATGGAGCATCCAGCTGTTTCAGCGTCCGCCCGGACCTCACCGCTCCCGCAAGCGACCCACTGTCGATCCATGTCACAGCGCGGTTCGGACTCCACAGCCGGTTCCGGGGACAGACGCTCTTCATCCCCAACACGCACGAGCCGTGGCCGCTGTACCGGGCCGGGCTGCACGAGTTCCAGGACGGCCTGGTCAGGTCTGCAGGCATAGAGGTGAGCGGTCCGCCGGAGTCGGTCCTCTATTCACCCGGAGTGAGGACCCAGTTCGGCCGGCCGCGGGTGCTGAGCGGCTCCACGGGCCGGAACGTCAGGCGTCCTGCCAGCCCCGGCCCTCGCTGAAGGTAGCCACCAGCGTGCCCACGCCCTCCAGCAGGGAATTGGAAGGATCGAAGTACAGTGCGCCTTCCGTGGCGCGGCTGTGCAGAATGAGTTGCTCCGCCTCCAGCTTTGCCTCCGGCACGGTGGCACCGATGATGCCCGTCCTGGCCGGCAGTTCCGGCGTGTGGACGATCTCCGCGTTGGTCTCGGACAACGGGACGGTGGTGCCGGCGTTGATCTCATCGTGGGGGAACTCAAACTCGGCGTCGCCGGATTCGGCAGGAATGGTGTACTCCAGGAAATACGTCATGATTCCACCTTTGCAGAAACGCTTCCACGCCGAAAGTCTGCCCATTCCGGGCCGCTTCAAACACGTATTCCCACGTCAGGCTGACACTCCTATACTTGCCGGATGATGATGTCGCTGTGGTTTGGCGTCATAGCATCCAGCGCATTGGTGGTGGGTGCCCTCATCGGCGTCCGCTTCGAACTTCCCAAGCGCCTCCTGGCCATGCTGCTGGCGTTCGCCGCCGGTTCGCTCATCACAGCCCTGGCCTTCGAACTCTTTGAGGACGCCTACGAACACGGCGGCATCATTCGTGCCGCAATCGGCCTGATGCTGGGGGCGGTGGTCTTCACCGTCCTGAGCGCCCTGCTGGACCGGTGGGCCCAAGCGGGAGACGCGAAACGAGCCAAGCCCGCGGACGAGTTCCAGGGCAGTGCCAAGCTGGACACCGATGCTGCCGCAGAGGACAAGCCTGCCACGCAGGCGTCCACGAGCGGAGCCGCCGGACTCGCGTTGCTGGCCGCCGTCACGCTGGACGGCGTCCCTGAGAACCTTGCCTTGGGCATCTCGCTGGGCGAAGGAACCGGAGGCCTGGCACTGCTCGCCGCCATCTTTGTTTCCAACTTTCCAGAAGCCCTCGTGGGCTCGGCCTCTATGCGGAGCCAGGGCAGGTCGGCGGGCAGCATCATTGGGCTCTGGCTCGGTTGCGCCGCCCTGTTGGTCATCGCCGTCGTTGTCGGCGCCGGGCCGCTGTCCGGCACCGACCCGGAAGCCATCTCGGTTCCGCTGGCCTTTGCGGCCGGAGCCGTCATCGCGTCCCTGGCGGACACGCTGATGCCGGAAGCCTACGAGCATGGGGGTCCGGCGGTGGCGCTCAGCACCGCCGCCGGATTCGTCCTGGCGTTCGTTCTGTCACTTGCCTGAGCGACCAGCGGAAGCCTGACGAACCCCAGGCAGCGGCTACTTACCCAGTCCCGCTTTCCGAAGAGCTTCGGCCATGGCCGTGTTCACGGGCGCAGGCTTCCTGGAAGGCGCGGGCGCCGACGGCGCCGCCGACGAATGCCCCGGCGAGGCCACATTGTTCCCGGGCTTGCCGCCCTGCTCCTTGCCGCGCCCCGGATTCCGGGAACTGTTCCCGCCCCGCCCCGAAGTCGCCCGGCCGGCAGTCGGCTCGTCGTCGAGCCGCAGCGTCAAGGAGATCCGCTTGCGGTCAGGGTCCGCCTCCAGCACCTTGACCCGTACCACCTGCCCGGACTTCACCACTTCCCGGGGATCGGAAACAAAACGGTTGGACATCGCGGAAACGTGGACCAGGCCATCCTGGTGCACGCCCACGTCCACGAACGCCCCGAACGCGGCGACGTTGGTCACCGTTCCTTCCAGCACCATTCCCGGCTTAAGGTCCGAAATCTTCTCGATCCCCTCAGAGAACGTTGCAGCAGCAAACGCAGGGCGCGGATCCCGGCCCGGTTTGTCCAGTTCGGACAGGATGTCCTGCACGGTGGGCAGGCCCACTGAATCGTCCACAAAATCCCGCGGGTCCAGGGACGAGGCCGGCGCGGAGCCGGCAGCAACCAGGATCTTCCGGGCAACGGCGTACGACTCCGGGTGGACACTGGAGGCGTCCAGCGGTTCCGCTCCCCCGGTGATGCGCAGGAACCCTGCGCACTGTTCGAACGCCTTCGCCCCAAGGCGCGGCACCTTCTTCAGGTCACTGCGCTTGGCGAACGGGCCGTGCTGGTTCCGGTAGGCCACGATGTTCTCACTCAAAAGGGGTCCGACGCCGGCCACGCGGCTGAGCAGGGCGGGTGAAGCGGTGTTGACGTCCACGCCGACGGCGTTCACGCAGTCCTCCACCACCGCGTCCAGGCTGCGGTCGAGTTTTGAGGCCGTAACGTCGTGCTGGTACTGACCGACGCCGATGGACTTCGGATCGATCTTGACCAGTTCGGCGAGCGGGTCCTGCAGCCGCCGGGCAATCGAGACGGCGCCGCGCAGCGACACGTCCATTCCCGGCAGTTCGGCGGCGGCCAGGGCGGACGCTGAATAGACCGAGGCCCCGGCTTCGGAAACCACCAGCTTCTGCGGCTTGCGGTCCACATCCGGCAGCAGCTTGATCAGCTCGGCCGCCAGCTTGTCCGTCTCCCGCGACGCGGTGCCGTTGCCGATGGCCACGAGTTCGACGGCGTGCTGCCGCGCCAGGCGCACCAGCGTGGCCAGTGCTTCATCCCATTTCCGGGCCGGCGCGTGCGGGTACACCGTGTCCGTGGCCACCACTTTTCCGGTCCCGTCGACCACTGCCACCTTAACGCCGGTCCGCAGTCCCGGGTCCAGTCCGAGCGTCGCCCTGTTCCCGGCGGGAGCGGCCAGCAGCACGTCGCGCAGGTTGGCAGCGAACACGCGGACGGCTTCGTCCTCCGCGGCGGCGAACATCCTGCCGCGGAGGTCTGCTGTCAGCCTGGCAAGCAGCCGGGAGCGCCACGCCACCTGGGCGGTCTGCACCAGCCAGGCGTCGGCGGGACGGCCGCGGTGGGCGACGCCGAGGCACTTTGCCACCGCGGACTCGTAGCGCGCGCGGGCGGCGGCCAGGGCGTCGTCGTCCGTTGGATCCGCTTCGGCAAGGTCAAGCTCAAGGACGCCGTCCTTCTCGCCGCGCAGCAATGCAAGGACGCGGTGGGATGGCATGCCGGCAGGCGCCTGGGCGAACTCGAAGTAGTCGGCAAATTTCTGCCCGTCCGACTCCTTGCCCTTCTTCACCCGCGACACCATGCGGCCCTGGGTCCACAGCCTCTCCCGGAGGGTGGCCGCGAGGTCCGGGTCCTGGCCCACCCGCTCCACCAGGATGGCGCGTGCGCCCGCGAGCGCGGCAGCGGGATCGCCGATGGAGTGATCGGCATTGAGGTATTTCGCTGCCTCGCGTTCCGGGTCCAGGTCCGGCCGTTTCAGCAGGGAATCGGCCAGCGGTTCAAGTCCGGCTTCCCGCGCGATCTGTGCCTTGGTGCGCCGCTTGGACTTGAAGGGCAGGTAGATGTCTTCGAGGCGTGATTTGGTGTCCGCGGCGAGGATGGCTTTCCTGAGCTCAGGCGTCAGCTGGCCCTGCGCCTCCACCGCTTCAAGGACGGCACCACGGCGGTCGGCAAGTTCGCGGAGGTAGCGGAGCCGCTCGTCCAGGTCACGCAGTTGCGCATCATCCAGTGTTCCCGTGGCTTCCTTGCGGTAGCGGGCAATGAACGGGACCGTTGACCCGCCGTCGAGCAGCTCTACGGCGGCCTTCACCTGCCAGGCTTTGACGCCCAGCTCTTCGGCGATCTGGGAGTAGATTGCGTCGTCCGGGTTGGATGCGGACGGGGCGGACGGACGGTGCGGCAGTTGGGTCACCAGAACATCTTGCCTTACGCCGTTCCGCTCCTCCACTGCCGGCGCCGGGCAAGGGTATTCCGCTACCGCCCGCAAAGTGCTGTAGTGGAGGTGCCGTCACAGGCGCCCAATGCTCGAGGAAGAGGCCACCATGAGGGAACTGCTTATCGTTTTTCAGGAGGGATTCGAGGAAGCCAATATCACCGTGACGGTCAATGGCAAACAGGCCCGGCGCGACCTGGGCGTCTCCACCAACCCGATTCTTGGCATCGCCAACGAGGTGTCCGTGGAGCTTCCGGCGAAAGGCGCGCAGGTGGGCGTGGAGGTGACGAACCGTGGCCTGAAGGCGATTACCAAGGTCAGCGGGAAGCCGAAAAGTATCCTGGTTTCCATCGAGGACGGCAGGCTGGTGATGACGGAAGGCACGGGCAGGGAGGCGGTGCTCTAATGGTCGTGAGCCGCCCGAAATCAGGTCTGGCTAAAGTCCATTCGGTGGAGTAGCATCTGATCACCGCCGGCTTCCCTCGGAACCCGGCGGGCCACTTTTCACACTGTGAGCCGGAGGTCGTCGGATGGCCTGCGGCGCTGCTGCCGGGACAGCACACCGCGCAGCAAAACGACGGCGGCACCCAGGCCGGGTGCCGCCGTCGTACCTTTTAAGCCGCTGCTAGTTCTGGTAGGCGGGGTAGTCCGTGTAACCCTTGGCGCCATCGGCGTAGAAGGTGGACGGGTCCGGCTCGTTGAGGGGAAGGCTGTCCTTCCAGCGCCGGGCAAGGTCAGGGTTGGCGATGGCAGGGCGGCCCACCACCACGGCGTCGGCAAGGCCGTCGGCTACCAGCGAAGCAGCCTCATCACGGGTGGTGACCACACCGAAGCCGGTGTTGACCAGGAAGGTCCCGCCAAACCGCGCACGCAGGTCCTGGACCAGCTCGCCCGAGGGATCGTGGTGCAGGATGCTGAGGTACGCAAGGTTGAGCGGGGCGATGCTGTCCACCAGCACCTCGTAGGTGGCACGGACGTCGGCGGCATCAGTTTCAGCGATGCCCTGGACGTTGTGCTCCGGTGAAATACGGATTCCAACGCGGTTGGCGCCCAGTGCTGCCACCACGGCGTTGACGGTCTCGATGACAAACCGGGCGCGGTTCTCGGGGGATCCGCCGTAGCTGTCGGTGCGCACGTTGGAGTTGGGTGCGAGGAACTCATGCAGCAGGTAACCGTTGGCGGAGTGCAGCTCAACCCCGTCGAACCCTGCCTCAATGGCGTTCAGGGATGCGTTGACGATCTCCTGGATCACCATGGGCAGCTCGTCCGTGGTGAGTGCATGCGGCACGGGATAGGGCTGCTTGCCCTGCGGGGTGCGGACGTCGCCTTCAATCGCAACGGCGCTGGGGGCCACCAGTTCCAGTCCCCCTGTGATGTCCGGATGCGATACCCGGCCGCCGTGCATGATCTGGGCAAACATCCGGCCACCTTCAGCGTGGACGGCGTCGGTGACCTTTTTCCAGCCTGCCACCTGCTTTTCGGTGATGATGCCGGGCTGGCCGGCGTAGGAGCGGCCTGCCTGGGCGGGGTAGGTTCCTTCGCTGACGATGAGGCCGAGGGTAGCGCGCTGGCGGTAGTGCTCGACGACGAGGGGGCCGGGTACCCCTTCCTCACCTGCGCGGAGCCTCGTCAAGGGTGCCATGACCAGGCGGTTGGGAAGCTCGAGTTCGCCGAGGGTGAGGGGGGAAAACAGCATGCGCGGTTCCTTTCGAAAGCTGAAGACTTACTGTCTTGGCCAACTAGGAAGCTCCTGCAACTATTCCTGCTGCGACGGGAATCACCTTCCGAAGCGGACCACCGCGGCGCGGGTGACCCAATTACCGCACTGCGCCCGGGCACCCCTGCCCCTGCGGGTTGGTGTTGCAGTCATCGGCGTAGTTCCGGGTAAGTGACCGCCAGACGCTGATGGTCTGCGCGGGAGCGGTGAACTGGCCCTGCCCTGGAATCGGCAACTGGGGTCCGGCGTTGACTGAGTACGTGCCCTGGAAGGAAGTAGTCAGAACCACCTGGAAGTCGCCCGTGGTGCCGTAGGCGTGGCTGGTCCGGGTTTCCTCGCCCCAGCGGTCCTGCGGCAGGGGTCCTCCCATAGAAGGCTGTGGCCCGAAAACGGTCCCGTCCCCGTAGTTCCACGTGTATTGGACCGGGGTGGCAACGATATGCACCTGCTGCCCGAACATGGTGACGTCGAACTGCTGCTCGACTGCCTGGGCATAGAAGTTGGTCTCCGCACCCCTGAGCGTGTGCGGGCTGGGCTGGGCCACCACGGTTCCGGCACTGACCGGCAGGCTCTGGAACTGCCGCTGGATGTCAGCGGCAATCCGGGGCAGGAGGTCCTCGGGTTTCGCATCGTAAAGGCACGTGGGGCCGGAGTGGTGGGCCCAGACAGCACCCGGTACGCCTCGAGGACGTGAGAGCCAGGTGACGGGAATACCGTCTTCACCGTCCGGCCCGTCCTTGCACTCAATTTGCCTTGCCAGGCAGGGGGTGTCGAAGTCTCCCCCACCAAGATGGCACTGAAGTTCGTACTTGTACTCGTTGGGATCAGTATTGACGGCGTCAGGATCCGCGCGCCTGAATTCGCCAGTGTCAGGGTGAGGTGCCCAGTTATCAGCTCCCATTCGAAGCCCAGTGTCTACAAAGCCCCCGCCAATCCGTGGTTTCGGCTCTGCCCCCTCTTCTGCTTCAACAGCCAAGAAAGACGTCGTCAGGAGCACCGCCGAGCAGGCGAGGGTTGAGAGGACCTTGCCTATGTAAACCATGGTTACCGAGTCAACCCGAGGTCGCTGACTACCCATCCCCCGTCGGCAAACTTCACCATCGCGACGCTTCCAGCGTTCGTTGCAGGTGTCTTCTCTTGATAGGGGCTTCCATCCTGATTATGGATGACAAGCTCTGTCTGCAGTACTTGAAGAACAACCTGTGTAGTGCCGTCGGTAGAGGGCTTTGCAGTTGCAACAGGAACCTCTATTTGGCCGCCGGTAATCCACTTGCTTTCAGCCCAAGCAGCTTCGATATCGTCAATGAGCCCTCGACAAAAAGAGCACTCGGGTTTGGAGAGCTCCGACAGTTCCGCAGTGTCACCGGTTTCGTAGGAGTAACTGAGCACACTGAACCAGTGCTTCGCGAACGCCTCTGCCCCTTCCTTCGTCTCCGTCTTCGCCACCTCGGGCAGCACCGGGACGGGGACGTTCTGGGCGGGGCCGGATGCGTCTGCCGGTTTGTAGACGGCGCTGGGGGTCGGCGTCGGGGTGGGCGTAGGACTGGCCGTGGCCGATGCGGTGGGCGGGGAGGATTCCGGGCCTGGGTCTGCAGGTGCGTTGCCGGCACAGGCGGAAAGCATGAATACCGCCGCCACACCGGCGGAAACAGCACCTAACTGTTTTGCCCAAGCCGAAAGGAGTTTGTGTGTTGTCATGGGCCGCTAATCCCCCAGTAGTTTCAAGACGGCTTGCTCCGGACAGTGCCTTAAGGGTAGCCCAGGTCACATTTCTGCGATCAAACTTATCCACAGCTGCCCGACCACGGTTTTACCACCGGCACCGGCCCGGAAAAAGTCACAAGGGAAGCCGGCGCCAAAGCACCGGCTTCCCTTGTGACAGACAGTCAAGAAACTACTTCTGCGGAGGAAGCACCAACTCCCCTGTCTTATCCGTCGACAAGGCGAGGGATGAGACATACTGCGGACCGCCGTCGGGAGCGTCCTTGGCCGAGCGGACCATGTCCGGACGCTCAAACTCAATGCCTGTCACATGGCACAGCAGCTTGGCATCACTCGGGTTGCCGTCGGCGTCGAACATGGGCAGGTCAATTCCGTCATCGGTGCGGCGGAGGTAATACCGGCCGCGCGTAGCCAGCGCCAGCAGCGGCGGGAGGACCAATGCCAGCCCCACCGCGAAGATCGGCGAGAACGGCTGGATGGCGGATCCAAAGGCGCCGAAGAACACGGCAATGGAGATCCCCGCAGAAGCGAGCATCGAGACGAAGCCCACCGGGTTGACGGCGTACAGCATGCCGCGCCTGAATTCGGGCACCTTGGGCGAAATCTTCAGCAGGTACTTGTTGATGGCAATATCGGACGCCACCGTGACAACCCAGGCCATGGCGCAGTTGGCGTAGAACCCGAGGATGGTGTTGAGGAAGTCGAACATGTTGGCTTCCATCAGGACCAGGGCGATGGCCAGGTTGACCACCACGAACACCATCCGTCCGGGGTAGGTCTTGGTGATCCGCGTGAACGAGTTGGTCCAGGCCAGCGACCCCGAGTAGGCGTTGGTGACGTTGATCTTGATCTGCGAAATGACCACCAGCACCACGGCCAGCGTCATGGCCAGCCAGGCCGGCATCATTTCGCGGTAGACGCCCAGGAACTGGTGCACCGGCTCGTTGGCGGTGGCGGAGGCAGCCGGATCCAAAGTAGCGATCAGGTAGATGGCGATGAAGAGGCCGACGATCTGCTTGATGGCGCCGAAGATCACCCAGCCGGGCCCGGCGAGGATCACTGCCCGCCACCACGCACCCCTATTGGCCTCGGTGCGGGGCGGCATGAAGCGCAGGTAGTCGATCTGTTCGGCAATCTGGGCCATCAGGGACAGGCACACGCCGGCGGCCAGCATCACGGAAGCAAGGTTGGGCCCGCCGTCGCCCGATTGCCCGGTGTAGGCGAAGAAGGTGTTGATGCTCTCCGGGTGCGAAACCAGCAGGTAGCCCACCGGGACCACCATTAGGAGCAGCCACAGCGGGGTGGTCCACACCTGCAGCTTGGCCAGCGTGTTCATCCCGTAGATCACCAGCGGAATGATGATCACGGTGGATGCGGCGTACCCCAGCCACTGCGGGATCCCCAGGCCCACTTCCAGGCCCTGGGCCATGATGGAGCCTTCCAGGGCGAAGAAGATGAACGTGAACGTGGCAAAGATGACGTTGGTGACCACCGAGCCGTAGTAGCCGAAGCCGGAGCCGCGGGTGATCAGGTCCAGGTCGATGTTGTACCTGGCAGCGTAGTAGGCCAGCGGGAAGCCGGTGGCGAAAATGATGACAGCGGCCACCAGGATGCCGAAGATGGCGTTGACCGTTCCGTAGGCGATGCCGATGTTCGCACCGATGGAGAAGTCAGCCAAGTAGGCGATGCCGCCCAGCGCACTGGTGGCCACCACGCCCGCGCTCCACTTCCGGTAGGAGCGCGGCGCGAACCGGAGGGTGTAATCCTCGAGGCTTTCCTTGGTGGCGTTGAGTGCAGCGGCGTTGCCGGCTGCTGTGGTTGCCGCGGAACTTCCGACGACGGCGGCGCCAGGTGGTGCCGCCGGTTCCAGCAGTTGCGTTGTGTCTTTGTCGATGGCCATGTGATTGCGTCGCTTTCGTCCGGGAGGGGGTCTGAGGCGACGCTATCCAGCCAGATCGACGCTCCGGTCACAGCGTTGTTTCCGGGGTGTTAAGCCTTGACCAGTCCTGTAAACAAATGTCGGGGTGGGCCTTTGTTGTCCCTCCACAAAAAACGCTGGCCCTCGCCGACTTACGGTCAAAAGGAGAATTCCGCCGAACAAAAGGACAACCATGACAAATCATGCATTCCGGGAATATCCCATCCTCCAGACCGCCCGGCAGCAGGTCCTGGAACAGGGCATCGGCCTCACGGAAGCCCAACTGGTGGAGGTCCTCCGCCTGCCCGATAACGCCGTGCCTGCCGCCCTGGACTTGGCGCACCAGGTCCGCCTGGAGCACTGCGGCGAGGACGTTGAGGTGGAGGGCATCATCTCCATCAAGACCGGCGGCTGCCCTGAAGACTGCCACTTTTGCAGCCAGTCCGGGCTCTTTGACAGCCCGGTCCGCGGCGTCTGGCTGGACATCCCGGAGCTGGTCAAGGCCGCCAAGGAAACCGCCGCCACAGGGGCCACCGAGTTCTGCATCGTCGCTGCCGTCCGCGGGCCCGACATAAAGCTCATGAACCAGATCAAGTTCGCCATCGACCGCATCAACGAGGAGGTGGACATCAACATCGCCTGCTCCCTGGGTATGCTCACCCGGCAGCAGGTGGACCAGCTCGCCAGCTGGGGCGTGCACCGCTACAACCACAACCTGGAAACCGCACGCAGCTACTTCCCCGAGGTGGTGACCACCCACACCTACGAGGAGCGGCTGGAAACCTGCGCCATGGTCAAGGAAGCGGGAATGGAGCTATGCTGCGGTGCCCTGATCGGCATGGGCGAGACACTTGAGCAAAGGGCCGAACTGGCGGCCCAGCTCGCCGCCCTGGAACCGCACGAAGTCCCCCTGAACTTCCTCAATCCCCGGCCCGGAACCCCTCTGGAAAACCAGGAGATCATGGACGGCAAGGACGCCCTCCGCGCCATCGCAGCGTTCCGGCTGGCCATGCCCCGCACCGTCCTGCGCTACGCCGGCGGCCGCGAACTCACCCTTGGCGACCTGGGCACCCGCGACGGGCTCCTGGGCGGCATCAACGCCGTCATCGTGGGCAATTACCTCACCACCTTGGGCCGGCCTGCCGACGCTGACCTCAACCTCTTGGTGGACCTCAACATGCCCATCAAAGAACTCCAGAAGAGCCTGTGATCCCCAATCGCTCAATTGCTGATGCCTTCTGCGGCCTCTGCGGAGATCCGCAGGAAGGAGAGCCGCAGGAAGGTGATCCGCAGGAAAAGGAAACGTCCGACGGCGGGACCCCGCCGCCGTGGAACGTCCGGCAGGCAGGCGGTACTTCAGGCGACATCGACGCGCATGGCGCGTGCAGGGCGCGGTTGCAACTGGAGCCGCCCCGGTATTGCCCCCAGTGCGGACGCCGGCTCAAGGTGCAGGTCACGCCGCATTCCTGGCAGGCAAGCTGCTCGCGCCATGGCGCGACCAGGTCCTGAAGATGCAGAATTAAGCGCAACCGCTGGCGCATTTCTACATTGGGTAGAAGAATGGCTTCATGATGTTTGAACACGCAGATGGACAACCTGTACTGGAACTCGACGATGAGCAGTCCTGGCGCCTTCTGGAGGGCACCAAGCACGGCCGGCTGGTGGTCTCCGTGGCCGGAGAACCGGACATTTTCCCGGTCAACTACGTCACTTCCAACCGGAAGATCTACCTGAGGACGGCCCCGGGCAACAAGCTGGCCCAGCTGACCATCAACTCCACTGTGCTCTTCGAAACGGACGGAATCCTCTCCGAAGAGGCCTGGTCCGTGGTGTTGCGGGGGAAAGCGCGGGTGATCAGCAACTCGGCCGAACTTGAGGCCGTGGAGCAGCTGGGCCTGAAAACGTGGGTGCCGACGCTGAAGGATTTCTACGTCGAAATCGAGCCCACCTCTGTCAGCGGCCGCCACTTCCAGTTCGGGGAACAGCCGGAACGGGACATCTAGGACCCTCCTAGACTGGAAGCATGGCGGACAAGCTCTCCCCGGAGCGGCGCAGTTGGAACATGTCCCGGATCCGGGGCAAGAACACCAAGCCTGAGCTGGTGGTGCGCCGGCTCCTCCATGCCCTCGGGTACCGGTACCGGCTCCACGGCACGTCCGGCAGCGGCCGCCTGCCGGGCAACCCGGACCTGGTGTTCGCGGGGCGCCGGAAGGTCATTTTCGTGAACGGATGCTTCTGGCATTTCCATGACTGCCGGGTGGGGCAGCACGCACCCCAGGCCAACGCCGAATTCTGGGCGGCCAAGCGCACCCGTACCCGCGAGCGGGATGCCAATCAGCGTCGCCTGCTCACCGAGGCAGGCTGGGACGTCCTGACCGTTTGGGAGTGTAAGCTCAAGGACAGTTCGGCCCTGGAATTTGAGCTGGTGCGATTCCTGGAGAACACCCACTGAGCTGGTCGATTCAAGTGAGCCCAGGGGCGGCGAAAAACCGCAGTCTCATCAAGAAACCCACAATAATCCTTCCGAATCCTTTTGCCCGAAAGCAACACACCTAACCTGAAGTGACACCAGCGACCCACATAAGCGCACACTTCCAGGAATGGACTGCATTCGCCGAAAGGACCCCCATGAGCGCCGAAGATGACGTCCCCCGGCCCTTGGTGGACCAGTCCGTACTGGACCGGCTTCGGGAGGAACTGGCCGAGGACGAAGGCTACTGCAGGGTTTTCGTGGGGAACTTCATCGAGTACCTGCCGCACCGCATAGGGCGCCTCCGCCTGGCCCTGACCACTGGGGACCTGGAGGGTTCAGTGGACGCGGTCCTGAGCCTGAAGACCTCCAGCCAGATGGTGGGCGCCGAGCGGCTGGCGAGCCTGGCCATGGATCTGGAGGGCGAAATCCGGACCGAAGCCCGCGAGGCGGACGTGGCGGTAGTCCTTCCACAGCTGGCTGCCACCTTCCTGCGGACCATCAACTACTGCAGCCGGCAGACGATGCACCGGCTGCAGTCTCAGTGTTCCCCTGGTGCCAGGCGGTAGCCGACGCCGCGGACCGTCTGCAGCCAGCGCGGCTTCTGCGGCGAATCCCCCAGCTTCTTGCGCAGGTTCCCCATATGTACCTCGACGGAACGTTCGTCTGCCTCGCTGATGTAACTGCCGACGTCGTAATCCTCGTCGCGCAGCCGGCGGACCAGATCGGATTTGGTCCGGACAGTGCGGCCCGCTTCCAGGAGGGCGTGCAGGAGTTCGAACTCGGTTCGGGTGAGGTTCATTTCCTTGCCGTCCACAACCACGGTCCGGGACGAGTAACTCAACTCCAGGCCGTTGTGGCTGTAGTTCCCGCGCTCGGGATGGGCTGCTCCGGCCTCTGCGGATGGCTCTGCCGCGGGCGCTTCGGCGGGATCGGTAACGGATCGGGGCCGGCGCATCATGGCGGCAATCCGCGCGCGGAGCTCCCTGGGCCGGAACGGCTTGGTGAGGTAGTCATCAGCCCCGGATTCCAGGCCGATCAGGGTGTCCAGTTCCTCCGTGCGCGCCGTGAGCATCACGATGTACGCATCCGAAAATTCGCGGATCTGGCGGGAAACCTCAAAGCCGTCGATGTCCGGCAGGCCGAGGTCCAGGGTGATGACGTCGGGATTGAGGTTCTTGGCAATCAGGACGCCCTCAGCTCCGCTGCTGGCCACGCTGACATCGAAACCTGCCTGGGACAGCACCGTTCGTACCAATTCCCGGATGTCGTGGTCATCCTCGATGACCAGTCCAACTCGTGCATCACTCATAGCGCCCCCTCAGCAGCCAACGTCAGAAGTATAGCTGGCTGCCGATATCCTGCTGGTATGGCTCCGCACCACCGCTCCCACACGTCACCGCACCATGGCTGATCCGGCAACCTGGTCATCGGGCAGGCTGCGGTTTTTCAAGCGTCCGTTTCATGAGTACCGGCTGACAGACCGGGTGGCACTGAGCCAGATGCCGCTGTTTGTCACCACGCTGCTGACCGTGTTCCTTGTCCTGGCCTTTTTCCCCGGCACCATGAACAACCCGTTCTTCGCCACGTTCGTCATCTCCCAGCTCGCCATCATGGCCCTCTGCTACCTGGTGCCCTGGGACCGCCTGCCCTACACGAGCTTCCTGGCAATTCCGCTCCTGGACTTCATCTCCATCGGGGTTGGCAGGGAGGGCGGGCAGGACAGCCTGCTTGGCATCAGCCTCCTTGCCGTCTTCCCGGTGATTTGGTTGTGCGCCTCCGGGTACTACCCGCGGGCAGCGTTATGGCTTTCATTCCTGGGCCCGCTTGCCATCATCTGGGTCCCGCTGCTGCTGAAAGGGAACCTCACGCCCCAGGACCTGGCGCGTTCACTCCTGCTCCCGGTGATGATGCTTGGCATCGGCGTGTCCGTAAGCGTCCTTACCCACAGCATGATGCGGCAGCAGCGCGAACTTGAGGAGAAGGATGAGCTGCTGCAGGCCAGCCTGCGTGCAAGCCAGCGGCAGGAGTCACTGCTGAACACAGTCCTGGACACTGTGCACCTGGGCGTCCTGGCCGTGGATGCGGGCGGCCACGACATCCTGATGAACCGCAAGCAGCGGGCCAACCACGAACTTGCCCGCCCGCGTGACATTGCCGATCCCAACGAGTCCCAGCTGCTGGTGTTCGGCCCGGACCGGAAGACGCCCGTTCCGGTGGAGGAGCGCCCGGTCCGCCGGGCCGTCCTGGGTGAAACCTTCACCGACTACCTGGTATGGCTGGGTTCCGGAAGCGGCCAGCGGGCCGTGGTGACCACCGCCCGGGCCATGACCGACGACGACGGCGCGTTCGCGGGTTCAGTCATCGCCTTCAGCGATGTGACAGACCTGGTGAATGCCCTGGCCGCGAAGGACGACTTCGTCTCCAGCGTCTCCCACGAGTTCCGGACCCCGCTGACCTCCATCCTGGGCTACGTGGAAATCCTCCTCGCGGACGAGCCGGACGAATCGCAACGCGACATGCTCGAGATCATTCGCAGGAACTCTGAACGCCTTCTGACCCTGGTTTCGGACCTCCTCGCCAGCCGCAACGGCCAGCTGATCGTCACGCCCCAGACAGTGGACGTCGCAGAGCTGGTACGGTCCAGTGTCTCTTCGGCGCAGCCGCGTGCCGCGGCGGCCGGACTGGTGCTGAAAGCAGATACCCCGGACCGCCTCGAGGCCCATGTGGACGGAGCCAGGATCTCCCAGGTCCTGGACAATTTGGTGTCCAACGCCATCAAATACTCTCCCGGCGGCGGCCGGGTGCTGGTCACGCTGGCACAGGAGGACGGGCACCTTGAGTGCCGGGTGACCGACACCGGCATGGGAATGAGCCCCGAGGACGCATCCGAGGTGTTCGCCAAGTTCTTCCGTGCCAGCACCGTCCGGCGTACCGCGATCCCCGGCGTGGGACTGGGCCTGCCCATCAGCAAGGCGATCATCGACGCCCACGGCGGAACCATCGCCGTTCACAGCACCCTGGGCGAGGGAACCACGTTTACGTTCCGGGTGCCGGTCTAGCGGCCCTTACAACCTCGCCCCAGGATTGCCGGGCCAGCTCGCGGATCGCTCCAAGGATTTCCGACGGCGGCCGGGACAGGTCCACGGGAAACTCCACAATGTCGATATCGGTGTTGAGGATACGGCGGAGTTTCATCTCGCCGGACCCCGCGTAGACAAGCCAGGCGGTGGGAACAGCCAGCGCCGTGCAGTGGGCGAGCATTTGGTAGTGGTCTGCGGTCAGGGAGGCGCCGGGATCGGCCGCCGCCTTGTACTTGGTGTTGTAAACCACCACCGGCCGCCCGCCGAGCAGGTGAACGGCGTCGGGGCGCACCGAAAGCCTGTCCGCATCGTTCACGGCCTCGCTCAGGAGTGCGTTGTACTGGAGCCGGAGCTCCCCCGGATATTCGGCCATCGCTTCACGCAGCGCCGTGCCCACGAAGTCCTCGAAAACCTGCTCCATGTCCACCACGAATGAGGCAGTCTGCTGGCTGCCTTCGCCGGCTTCGGCCGAGGCGTTGCGCAGGATGAGCTCAGCCAGGCGCAGGACGGCGTGGTAGCGGACGTTCATCCGGGTGGCTTGCCACGGCGGCAGCGGCGCGCCGGCTGGAAGGCAAGTGACGGCGTCGAGCTTTCCCTTGAGCTGGCGCAGCCGGGCCAGCACCTCCGGCCGCACGCGCGGAACCTGGCCCATCCGTTCCAGCGCAGCCCGCAGGATCCGGTTCTCGGCGATGTCCTCGGTGAACTCGTCATAGGACACCTCCAGGGGCACCAGCATGCCCGGCCGCCGGGAGATCTGGTCCGAGATCCGGATCCTGCCCTTGACCGTCCGCAATGATTCATCCACCGTGAGGTAGCCCTGCAACACGCCGCGCCCCAGCGCCCGTTCGGCCAGCTGTGCCAGCGATTCAGCCAGCGCACCCCACAGCTCCCGGTCCTCCGAGGCGGCCACGGAATCGGGGCGGAACCCCTGCTCGCCGGCGTAGCCCAGCAGGAACAGGAGCCGGCTGAGACCCAAGCGGTCCTTGGGACGGACGTCCAACTGCACGGTGGAGGTCCGCACCGACCCCACTTTGCCTGCCGGCTCAATGCGGTACAGGCCCAGGCCCAGCGGCGAGACCTTGGCGAGGCCGCTGGAGTTCAGGAACGAGGCGCTGGCAGGGTCCAGCCGTTCCACGATGCCGCGGGACAGCTCATCCAGCACCAGGTGCCGGACGCGGCCTCTCGGGTCAGCGCCCTGCAAGGCGTCCCAGCAGCTGGTCCAACCCGAAGCGCTCCTCCAGCTGCGCCCGGGTGAGCTGGCCGTGGTAATGCTCCTCCAGCAGCGGCATAAGCTCGTACTTCCAGATCCGCCGCAGCCCGGCGGGAGTCTGCGCGGCGGGCTTCATGAAGTAGGACGGCCCGATCATCAGGTCGCGGTCCCACTCGTCGATCGCTGCGTTCAGGGCATCCAGCAGCAGGGCGGGGGTGGCGTCCAGCTGCCGGGCCTGCAGGAACCGCAGCAGCGAACCCTTCACAGGTTCCGTCTGCGGGTGCAGCTCGATGAAGGAGAACCGGCGCCGGATGGCTGCGTCCATCATGGCGATGGAGCGGTCGGCAGTGTTCATGGTGCCGATGATGTAGAGGTTGTCCGGCAGCGTGAACGGCTCGTTGGGGCTGTACTGGAGGTAGATCCGGTCGTCCCGGTATTCCAGCAGGAAGTACAGCTCGCCGAACACCTTGGCCAGGTTGGCGCGGTTCATCTCGTCAATGATGAGGAAGTACGGCTTCTTCTCGTTGCCGGGCTTGGCGGCCTCTTCCGCCAGGCGGCGCAACGGTCCGGCCACCAGTTTGAAGGACACCTGGCCGTCGTCCGTCTTGTCCGGCCGGTAGCCCTCGAAGAAGTCCTCGTAGGCGTAGGAGGGGTGGAACTGGACCAGTTTGACCCGCTCGTCCGTGGTGTCGTCCGCTAGCTCGGCGGCCAGGTGCTTGGCCAGGTAGGTCTTCCCGGTGCCCGGCGGCCCGTACAGGACCAGCTGCCGGTTCTCCTCCAGCAGCTCGGCGATCTCCTGGAGCGGTTCCAGGTCCATATGCAGCGAGTCCGCGAACTCGCGCGTCAACGGGCGGAAGCCCTCCTGGACGGGAGGTACGACGGCGGCCGCTTCAGCGTCGCCGTCGGGCTCGGTTTCCGCCTCGGGAGGGAGCAGTGCCTGCAGGGCCTGCAGCACACGCGTCACATCCACCACGATGCCGGCGGTGGCCAGCTGCCGCTGGACGTGCCGGGGCAGGCTTGCGGTGGCGTGGCCTTCGTCGAACCAGCGCACCTTGCGGCGCAGCCGCCGGTTGTCGTCGTTGTAGTCCGGTTCGCCCAGCACCCCGCCCAGGCGGACCGTTCCGGCGTGCTGGTACAGCACCAGGTCGCCGGGCTTCATGACGGTGAGGAAGGCAAAGACTGCCGTCTTGGTGTCCTCGCGCTCCACATACCCGAGGTGCTTGTAGTCCTCGTCCACGGCGTGCTGCACCAGCCCTGCCGTCACGCCCGGGTCGAGCAGGCGGAGGTGCTCGACGTCGAGCGTCACCTTCTCCTCGGCCTGCCACGCGGTGAGGAGCTCGGTGTTGTCGCCGTGGGTCCGCAGCAGCCAGGCACGGTGGCCCGGGTCGCCCACTTTGCGCCACTGGCTGACGAGTTGCCGGGCGTACCAGTCGATGCGCTGGCCGGCCTGCTCATCCAAGTGGAGCCGGATGCGGTGGATGTCCGCGGTGATGTCCTCTTCGCTGTCGCCCTTCGCACCGCCCACCAGGGAGGCGAAGGCGTCCCTGATCTCCTGCCGTTCCACGTCCGCCACCACTGGCTCGAAGTAGCTGGGCCAGGCGAGGAACTCGATGCTGCGGCGGATGGCAGGCTGGTCATCCGGTGCGGCAGCGGCAAGCCGGTGGAATTCCAGCGGATCCTGGAGGGCTGCCGTGATGGCGGCGGTGGGCTGCTGGTCCACATGCTGCACGAACCGGCACAGCCATTTCAGGTGGTCCCAGATGGTCCAGTTGAACTCCGCCGTGCGGTCCCTGATGACGCCGTGGTCTGTCATGCCCTGATACAGCTCTTCGGGCAGCTCCAGCGGAGGCTCAAGCCAGGACGCGGCCTCGGCAACGCGGGCACGCTTGACCTTCAGCGACTTCACCTCGTGGGCCAGCGGCAGTGACTGCAGGAAGAGCAGCTCGACGGCAAGCTGCTTCGCTTCGCGGGACGCGCCGTCCAGGTTCTGCCGCAGGTTGGTCATCATGGGAGCCTTGGGGTCCGGCGTCCCCCGTTCCAGTCTCTCCAGCAGCTCGGCCGCCGCCTCCGATGTCCAGGTCTGGGTCCGTCCGTCCAGCGCTGAGGGCTTCCCCAGCAGGCCCGGACCGAGCACGAACCACGCCGCATCCTCGATCTCCCGTGAGATGCCGAGGGCGCGGGTCATGGCAGCAGTGGAGGCGGGGGTCATGCATTCAAATTTACAGGGTCAAGCTGGATGGCCGCTCAACGGCCATCCAGCTTGGCCCGCCCGGCTCCCTATTTGGCTCCGGCTCCCCGCTTCCGGCCGAAGGTGAAGTAGCCCACGGGACCGACGAAGTTGATAAAGGATGCGGCGCGCCAGGCAGCCTTGGGCCCGTTAATGAGGGCGGCCGGGCGCTTGGAGATGTCACGCTGTGCTGCCACCAGCAGCGATACCTGGACGATGCCTACCAGGATGGTGCCGATCTTGGAAGACGTGGACATCTCTTTCCAGGTCTTCTTCTTCCTGGCGACGCGGGTTTTGTTCTTGGCCATCTGGCTTTCCCTTTCATGTTGGTGGTGGTTCCAGTCCAGTATGTCCGGCCGGTCCTGTACAGGGGCTTAGTGCCTGTACGGGGCCAGCCGGTCCTTTTGAATGGGCGTGAGCCGCTGGACCCTGCCAGTGGCTTCGTCCACGAACGCCAGGTGGCTGCTGGCTTTGACGCAGGCCTCCCCCGTAACCGGGTCCTGGACCAGGTAGTGGATGTCAAAGCTGGCGCCCTTTACTGCACCGATCCAGACCTGGACCACGGCGGGCACGTTGCGGTACTCCAGGGTGCGCACGTAGCGGATTTTGTGGTCCACCACCAGCGCCATGGTGCCGTCCGGCACGTCGTTGAACAGGGAGACGTGCGGTTCGATGCCGGGCAGACCCGCGCCCCTAGGCGGGCCGAAGGCAGCGATGCGGGCTTCCTCCAGCATGCGGACAATTTGGACGTTGTTGATGTGCCCATAGGCGTCCATGTCTCCCCAGCGCATGGGGACCAGCACCTCGATGCTCCGGCCCCCGTGGGCGCTCAACTGTGCACCGCCGTCGAATCATCCACTGGCACTTCCCCGGCATCGGCTCCGGCGAACTGGGACATGTACAGGCGGTGGTACGCGCCCCCGGCAGCCAGGAGCACCTTGTGGTTGCCCTGCTCCACGATCTTGCCGTTTTCCATCACCAGGATGGTATCTGCGTCACGGATGGTGGACAGCCGGTGGGCAATGACAAAGCTGGTGCGGTCCGTCCGGAGCGCTGCCATGGCCTTCTGCACCAGCAGTTCGGTACGGGTGTCAACGGAACTGGTGGCCTCATCGAGGATCAGCAGTGAAGGGTTGGCCACGAACGCGCGGGCAATGGTGATCAGCTGCTTTTCGCCGGCGCTGACGTTGTTGCCTTCCTCGTCGATCACGGTGTTGTAGCCGTCCGGCAGGGCGCGCACAAAGCGGTCCACGAATGTGGCCTTTGCCGCCGCCATCACCTGGTCCTCGGTGGCGTCCAGGTTGCCGTAGCGGATGTTCTCATAGATGGAACCGCCGAACAGCCAGGCATCCTGCAGCACCATGCCCACCTTGGACCGCAGCTCGGACCGGCTGAGGTGGGTGATGTCCACGCCGTCCAGCAGGATGGAGCCCGAGTTGAGCTCGTAGAACCTCATGACCAGGTTCACCAGGGTGGTCTTCCCCGCACCGGTGGGCCCCACGATGGCCACGGTGTTCCCGGGCTCCGCCGTAAAGGAGAGGTTCTCGATGAGCTCCTTGTCCTCGGTGTAGCTGAAGGTGACGTTCTTGAACTCCACGTGGCCGTCGGTCTTGGCCGGCAGGTGTTCCGTAGCGGTTTCGGCGTCCTGTTCGTCTGCATCCAGGAATTCGAAAACGCGCTCGGCCGAGGCCACGCCGGACTGCAGCATGTTGGCCATGCCGGCCATCTGGCCCAGCGGCTGGGTGAACTCCCGGGAGTACTGGATGAAGGCGGTGGCGTCGCCCAGGGACATGGACCCCGAGGCCACACGGAGTCCGCCCACCACAGCGATGCCCACGTAGCTGAGGTAGGACACGAACTGCATCACCGGGTAGATGATGCCGGAAACAAACTGCGCCCCGAAGCTGGCCTTGTAGAGGGCCTCGTTGCGTTCTTCGAACCGCTCCAGCATGTCCGCGTCCCGGCCGAAAACGCGCACCAGATCGTGGCCGGAGAATGACTCCTCGATCTGCCCGTTCAGCGCCCCGGTATTCTTCCACTGCGCCGCAAAGAGTTTCTGGCTGCGGACTCCGATCAGGCCGGCCGCCACCCCGGAGAGCGGAAGGGCAACAAGCGCGATCAGGGCCAGCTGCCAGGACACGATGAACATCATGATCACGATGCCGATGACGGTCAGCAGCGAATTGATCAGCTGGGCGAAGGCCTGCTGGAGCGCCTGCTGGATGTTGTCGACGTCGTTCGTCACCCGCGATAGCACGTCGCCGCGCTGGCGGGTGTCAAAGTAGTTCAGCGGGAGCCGGTTCAGCTTCTTCTCGGTGTCGTCGCGGAGGCGGCGGATCACCTTCATTACGATCCGGTTGAGCACGTAGCCCTGCAGCCACAGGAAGATGTTGGCCACGAAATACATGAGCAGGACCACCGCAATGAGCATGGTGAGCCTGTCAAAGTTGATGCCCGTGCCGGGCACCAGCTCCATCCGGGTCACCATGTCCGCGAAGTTGTCCTGGCCCTGTTGCCGCAGCCCGTCCACGAACTGTTCCTTGCTGACGCCCGGGGGCAGTTGCTTGCCTACCACGCCGGCGAAGATCACGTCCATGGCCTGGCCCAGGATCTTGGGGGCGATGACGTTCAGGACCACGGCCACCACCACCATGGCCACCACCACATAGATGCCCAGGGCTTCGGGCTTCAGCAACCCCATCAGCCGTTTGGCTGAGGGCCAGAAGTGCTCGGCCTTCTTGGCCGGCATCCCGCCGAACATGTCCCCGTCGGCTTCGGAGGGGGTGTATTCCTCCTCGACGAAGTCGTCGTCCTGCAGGACCTCCGCGTCCTCGGCGGGAGAACCGGCGGCCCGTCCTGGCGTTTCCTGGATGGACGTGGAGTCCTTCTTGCGGGGGCTCATGCCATTTCCTCCACGCTGAGCTGCGACTCAACGATTTCCTGGTAGGTGGGTGACGTTTCCAGCAGTTCCTCATGGGTTCCGCGGTCCACGATCCGGCCGTTGTCCAAGACCAGGATCTGGTCGGCGTCGGTAATGGTGGAGATCCGCTGGGCCACGATGATCACGGTGGCGTCCGCTGTGATGCCCTTCAGCGCAGCACGCAGCCGGGCATCCGTGGCGACGTCCAGGGCAGAGAAAGAGTCGTCAAAAAGGTAGACGCGGGGTTTGGTTACCAGCGCGCGGGCGATGCACAGGCGTTGGCGCTGGCCGCCGGAGACGTTGGTACCGCCCTGGGAGATCCGCGAATCCAGTCCGTTCTTCTTGGCCCGGACGAACTCATCGCCCTGGGCCACGCGCAGGGCTTCCCACAACTCCTGGTCCGTGGCTTCGGTCTTTCCGAACCGGAGGTTGTGCTCGATGGTGCCGGAGAAGAGGTAGGGCCGCTGGGGCACAAGTGCCACCCGCCGGGTGATGTCCGCGCGGTCCATCCTGCTGACCGGGACGCCGTCCAGCAGCACCTCCCCCTCGGCGGGGTCGTAGAGCCGTGGGAGGAGGGACAGGAGGGATGTCTTGCCCGCACCTGTGGAACCAATGATCGCGATGGTCTGGCCGGGACGCGCCGTGAAGCTGATATTGCTCAGCACGGGCGCCTCCGCACCAGGGTAGGCGAAGCTGACGTTGCGGTATTCCACCACCCCGCTCAAAGTGCCGGGGGCCTCCGGACGTTCGGGATCGTGGATGGAGGGTTCGACGGCGAGCACCTCGCCGATGCGGTCCGCGCACACCGAGGCACGGGGAATCATCATGGCCATGAACGTGCCCATCATGACCGCGATGAGGATCTGGAGCAGGTACTGGAGGAAGGCCGTGAGGGCGCCCACCTGCATCTCACCGGCGTCCACCCGCTGCCCGCCGAACCACAGCACGGCCGCTGTGGACAGGTGGAGGATCATGCTGATGGCAGGGAACATCAGGACAAACAGGGCACCGATCTTCAGCGAAACGTCTGTCAGTTCCTTGTTGGCCTCACCGAAGCGGTCCGTTTCATACGGCTCCCGGACGAAGGCGCGGACCACCCTGATGCCGATAATTTGTTCGCGCAGCACAGCGTTGATGCGGTCGATCTTCTTCTGCATGGAGCGGAAGAGAGGCATGAGCCGGACCACCAGGTAGCCCACCACGACGGTCAGGAGAGGCACGGAAACCCAGACCAGCCAGGAGAGGTTGAGGTCCTCACGGAGCGCCATGATGATGCCGCCCACACACATGATGGGGGTGGCCACCATGAAGTTCAGGCCCATCAGCACGAGCATCTGGACCTGCTGCACATCGTTGGTGCCGCGGGTTATGAGTGTTGGGGCGCCGAAGGCGTTGAC
The DNA here is from genome assembly GCF_000189535.1 of Pseudarthrobacter phenanthrenivorans Sphe3. Lineage (NCBI taxonomy): Bacteria > Bacillati > Actinomycetota > Actinomycetes > Micrococcales > Micrococcaceae > Pseudarthrobacter > Pseudarthrobacter phenanthrenivorans. Next base: position 930,217 of record NC_015145.1, on the reverse strand, counting down.
GTCCTTGGCGGAAAAGCTGGTGACCTTGCGGAATACCCCTCGCCGCAGGTCGCGTCCCATGGCCATGGCCGTCCGGGACCCGAAGTAGACGCCGGCGATGGCGGTCCCCACCTGGATGAAGGCAACCAGCAACATCACGGCGCCGGTCCGCCAAATGAAGTCCGTGTCCCCGCGGGCCACCCCCTCGTCGATGATCCGGGCATTCAGGCTGGGCAGATACAGAGCCGCGATGGTGGACGCCAGCTGGAACACGATGACGGCCACGATGTATGGCATATACGGCCTGGAAAACCGCCGTATGAGGGTAAGGAGCATGCCCGCGGGTCCTTCGGGTAGGTCGAGGATGGGTTCGCAAAATACGAGGCTTAAGTAGTAGCAGCCGGGGCTGACATCCTTAGCCTTCCCACTCTACGAAACTCCTCCCCGGGGTGAAACAAGCGCCACGAAAGATCATCCGTGGGGATTACCTCCGCTCACCTGCCCGCGGAGGCGAACGCCGCCGTCGTGCTTTCCTGCTCCCGTTCCTGCTCGGGAGCCGGCTGGATGTCCACCGTCCGGCGCAGCGGCTTCTCCTTGATGAACAGCACTGACACCAGGGCCACCACGGCCACGGCGGCGGAGATCAGGAACACTTCGGCTGTGGCGTCACCGTAAGCGGCACGCATGACCTCCCGCACCGGTTCGGGCATGTGTGCAAGATCCATGCTGGAACCTGCCGACCCGCCCTGCACAGGGATGCCGGCCGCGGCCAGTCCCTGAGTGGCCAGCGCACTGACCCGGTTGGCAAGGACCGCGCCCAGGACGGACACGCCGATGGCGCCGCCCACCGACCGGAAGAACGCCACGGAAGCACTGGCCGTACCGATGTCCCCGGCCCGCACTGTGTTCTGCACTGCCAGGACAAGGTTCTGCATCAGCATGCCGAGGCCCAGGCCCAGGACGGCAGTGAAAACTCCGGCATGCCAGAGCTCAGTGGTGTGGTCCATGGTTCCGGCCAGGCCCAGTCCGCCGATCAGCAGGATGGAGCCGGCAACCAGGTAGCCCTTCCACTTTCCCGTGCGGCTGATCAGCAACCCGGACGCCACCGAACCGGCAAGGTTTCCGGCGATCATCGGCAGGGTGAGGAGCCCGGCTTCGGTGGGGGTGGCGCCGCGGGCCACCTGGAAGTACTGGCCCAGGAACGTGGAGGAACCGAACATCGCAATGCCCACGGCCACGGAGGCGAGGATGGCCAGGGCCGTGGTGCGTTCGGAGATGATCTTGAGCGGGATGATGGGCTGCTCCACCTTGGATTCCACCAGGACCAGCAGGGCCAACAGGATGACACCGCCGCCCACCATGAGGGCGGACTGCCAGGAGATCCAGTCGTAGTAGGCGGGGTTGCCGGCGAAGGAGACCCAGACCAGCAGGAGGCTCACGCCCGAGGTCAGCAGGACGGAGCCCAGCCAGTCGATCTTGGCGGGCCGCCGAACGTGGCTGATCTTGAGGGTGATCTGCAGCAGGATGAGGGCGACGACGGCGAGCGGCACGCAGACGAAGAAGGTCCAGCGCCAGCCGAGGGGGCTGTCCACGATGAAGCCGCCGAGCAGCGGCCCGCCGGCAGTGCCGACTGCCATGACAGCGCCCATGTAGCCGGAGTATTTTCCGCGGTTCCGGGGCGGGATCATGGTGCCGATGATGGCCTGCGACAGTGCCGTGAGCCCGCCCATGGCCACACCTTGGATCACGCGGGCACCCAGCAGCAGCGGGATGGTCTCGGACAACCCCGCAAGGACGGACCCTGCGACGAAGATGATGATGCTGAGCTGGACCAGGACCTTCTTGTTGAACAGGTCTGCCAACTTGCCCCAGATGGGGGTGGTGGCGGCGTTGGCCAGCAGCGCGGCGGTGATTACCCAGGCAAAGTCGGTCTGCGTCCCGTGGAGGTCGGACATGATGGTGGGCAGGGCGTTTGCCACGATGGTGCTGCTCAGGATCGCGGTGAAGAACGCGGCCAGGAGCCCGGTAAGGGCTTCCATGATCTGGCGGTGGGACATTTCGGGCGGAGTGCCTGCTGGGGCGCCGGCTGATGTGGCGGGGGCGGCAGTTCTTGCCATAGGTCTGCTCCTAAGCGGTGGTTGTGATGGTGCCGGCCGCCGTTGCCCGGGCTGAGGACTTCAGTGATTCGGTGAGCTTGTGCAGGATCGCCGCAGTGTTGCCGGCGTCCTCCTCACTCCAGTCGCGCAGGTACTCCTGCAGGACTGCTGAGCGCTGCTCCTCGATGCGGCGAAGCTTTGCGGCTCCCAAGGGCGTGAGGGCAACCAGCTGGGCGCGGCCGTCGTCGGGATCCTGCCTGCGGGCCACCAGGCCGTGCTCTTCCAGGTCCGCGATATGGCGGCTGAGGACCGGCGCACTGACACCCAACCGCTCCGCCAGCCGGGTCGCCCGGGTCTCCCCCTCCCCCACGAACCGCAGGACGCCCTGCAGCGCGACGCCGGCCTCCTGCCCCCGGGCGCTTGCGGTGGCGATGCACCGCACTGCCCGGTGAAGGTCGAAGATTTGATGGACGAGTTCTGCCGCCGTATCCGGTGCTACTGCCATGGTTCAAGGCACTCCCTACTTGTTTGCCTGAAGCAACTATATCCTAATTTGGTTACCTTAGGAAACTAACGCTTGGAGGTGGCACAACAAAAGGGGCCCCGGCTCCGATGAGCCGGGACCCCTTGCCGACCAGCAGGCCGGGTGCAACAGGTAATTACGCGGGCAAGTGTGTGGGCGCGAACATCTTCAGCAGCGTCTCCACCACGACGACGTTGGGCCCTTCCGCGGCGAAGCCAGCCTTCAGCGCCTCCCCCACGTCCTCCGGCGCCACCTTCGCAGCCGGCACGCCAAAAGCTTCTGCAAGTTTGACGAAGTCAGGCCGTGCAAGTTCCGTGGCCGTGGCCTTGCCAAAGGCGCCCACCATGTATTCGCGCAGGATGCCGTAGCCGCCGTCGTCCACTATCAGCCATGTCACCGGCACGTTGTGCTGTTTGGCGGTGGCAAGCTCCGCGATGGAGTACATGGAGGAGCCGTCACCCGAGACCGCGAGCACCCGGCCGGGTTTGCCAAGGGTTTCCAGCCCCACGGCCGCCCCGATGGCTGCCGGGAAGCCATAGCCCAGGCCGCCGGCGCCCTGGGCCGAATGGAACTGGCCCTCGCGGGCGTCCCAGCAGGACCATCCCCAGTAGGCGGCGATGGTCATGTCCCAGAAGGTTTGCATGTCCGCCGGCACTGCCTCGCGGATATCCGCCATGAACTTCAGTTCCTTGCCCAGGTCCTGGGATTCCAGGCGGGCGCGGACCTTGGCAAGGGATTCCTTAACCAGGCCCTCCGGCGACTGTCCGTGCCAGTCCGGCGTGGCTTCGGCAGGGACGGCAGCCAGGGCTTCGTCCAGGGCTGCGAGCGCCTGGCCCGCGTCGGCGCGGATTCCCAGGCCGGGGCGGTTGGATTCGAGGACCCGGGGCTCGGCGTCAATCTGGATGATCCGACCGCGGGGCTCGAACGTGAAGTAGTTGGACGTGACCTCACCAAGGGAGGAGCCGATGACCACCAGGACATCCGCATCCTCCAGAAGGTCCGTCATGTACCGGTCCTCGATCCACGACTGCAGGGAGAGCTCGTGGGTCCAGGGGAAGGCCCCATTGCCGCCGGGCGTGCAGATCACCGGTGCCCGCAGCTTCTCGGCGATGGACAGCAGCGACTTCTCCGCCCGGCCCCGCCGCGTCCCGCCGCCGGCAATGATCGCGGGACGTTTCGCTGCCTGCAGCCACTTTACGGCTTCGCGGACCAGCTCCACGCGCGGGGGGTTGTCCGCGGCTTCCGCCAGCGCATCCTCCACCGGCGGGACCATGATCGGGTCGAGCAGCACGTTCTGCGGAATCTCGAGCCACACAGGTCCCTGCGGTGAAGAGATTGCCTCAGTCCAGGCGTCCTGGATGGCGGACGGGATGCCCGAGGCATGCTGGATCAGCCGCTGGCTCTTGGTGACGTTCGCGGCCGAGGCCTTCTGGTCATCGAGCTGGTGCAGCATGCCCTTGCGCCGGGCGCCCAGGCCCTCGAGCGGGATCTGGCTGGCGACAACCACCATGGGAACCCCGGTGGCGTAGGCCTCCTGGAGCCCCGCCAGCGACGTCAGCGCCCCGGGGCCGGTGGAGAGGAAGAGGACGCCGACCTCCCCGGTGGCCCGGGAGTAACCGTCCGCCGCGAAGGCGGAGTTGTTCTCCACCCGCGAGGACACGAACTGCAGGTTGCCGCGGCCCATGGCGTCAAAGAGACCAAGGGCGTGCTGGCCGGGGATGCCAAAAACCGTCTTTGCCCCCAGCGCTTCGAGGGTCTCGACGACGAGGTCCCCGCCGTTGCGGGCGCCCGTGCCCTTATTCGGGGCTGCTGTCCCCGGATCGAAATCGATCATCAGTGCTACTCCTTGCCCGCGGCGGCGAAGCCTGCCGGCCGGCGGACCTCCTGGCCGAGGGCCTGTGCCGCGTAGCCGCTGGCTGCTCCAAACCGGTCCCCGGGCACGGCCTTGTCCGCCATCAGCGTCACCAGCTCATAGGCCACATGGCTGGCGGCAACGCCCGTGATTTCGGCGTGGTCGTAGGCCGGGGCCACCTCCACGACGTCGGCGCCCACCAGGTTCATGCCGCGGAAGCCGCGGATGATCTCCAGCAGTTCACGGCTGGTGATGCCGCCCGCTTCCGGGGTGCCGGTACCCGGGGCGTGGGCGGGATCCAGGACATCGATGTCCACGGAGATGTAAAGCGGTCGGCTGCCGATCCGGTCGCGGACCTTGGCCACGGTTTCCAGGACGCCCTGGTAGTAGACGTCAGCGGAGGTGACGATGCCGAACCCAAAGCGGTGGTCGTCGTCGAGATCCTTCTTGCCGTAGAGAGGCCCGCGGGTGCCGATATGGCTGATGGCCTCGGTGTCCAGGATGCCTTCCTCCACCGCGCGCCGGAATGGAGTGCCATGAGTGTATTCAGCACCGAAGTAGGTGTCCCAAGTGTCCAGGTGCGCATCGAAGTGGAGCATGGCGATGGGCTCCCCGGCGCGTTCGGCGGCGGCCCGAAGCAGCGGCAGGGCGATGGTGTGGTCCCCGCCCAAGGTCACCAGCTTGCTGCCGGCGGCCGTCAGGTCCAGCGCGTTCTGCTGGATGGTTTCGATGGCTTCATTGATATTGAACGGGTTGACGGCCATGTCCCCGGCGTCGGCCACCTGGATGTTTTCGAACGGGCTCACGTCCCAGGCCGGGTTGTACGGGCGCAGCAGGCGGCTGGCTTCCCGGATGTGGTTGGCGCCGAAGCGGGCACCGGGACGGTAGGAGACGCCGGAGTCGAAAGGGACCCCCACCACGGTGACATCAGCCTTGGCAACCTGGTCCAGCCGGGGAAGGCGGGCATAGGTGGCAGCTCCCGCATAGCGGGGGATCCGGGATGAATCGATGGGGCCAAGGTTGCCGTTGGCTTCGATGCGCAGCTCTTCCAATGGAGGCCTCTCCTTCAAGGAGTCGGGGACTGATGTGACTGCCATCATACACCCTGGTTTTCCTATGTGCATCAGTTGTTTACTTCGATCGCCTGCCCCGCGTAACCCGTGCGTTCCTGCCCAGTTACTCCCACCGCCACCTCGGCCATGCCCGCCCCACCCGCAGAATTCCGGCACTCATCATCACGACGAACCCGGTGTACGGCAGGTAACCGGGAAGGAACGCACACCACAGCCAGGAAGATGTGTCCACATAGGGCAGGCACCCGGTTCCCCTGCTGCAACACGGGAGATCAGATGCCGATGCAAGGACTACCAGGCGGCAATCCGGCACAACGGCCGGCTCAGTTGCGCCAGCGCCGCCGCCCATTACGGGCTCTGGCTGAGACAGACACCTTCACGGCTCCACCTGGCCTGCAATCACGGCCACGGCAGCGGCTTTGTCCGCCACCGCACAGTCAGGTTCGAGGGTCATCCCTCCCTGCCAATAGCTGCAGTGGAAGACGTCGCCCTGCATGCTTTGGGGTGCCTCCCGCCGCCAGCATCCACCGCGATAGCGACGTCGGCAGTCCGCCTGCACGGCGTATCCCCGGAACTGCTGGCCCGCGAACTGCGGGCAGACCGCTCCGGCACGGCACTCCGGGCACTTCGGGAACTGGACGTGCGGGCCGAATCCATTGTTGAGGTCGATGCTCAGCACCTGTTCCGGAGCAACGGGATCAGCTACGAGGCACAAGTCTTCCTGCCGGGATCGGCCGGGTTGACTTCCTGCTGGATGGTTTCCTCATCGTGGAGATCGACGGCTTCGCGTTCCACTCCAAACGTGAGGACATGCTCCGCGACCGGAACCGCAACAACGCCTCGGCCGTCAACGGGTATGCGGTCCTGCGCTACATGCCCGAGCACGTATGGTTCAGCCCGGATCAGGTTCTGGCGGAAGTCAGGGCGGTACTGGCGGCCCGCCACAGTACGGCTTATTGAGTGGTGTGCGTTCCAGCCCAGTTACCGCCGGACAACAACCCTTGGGCGGGACGAGTTCCCACAGTTACCTACGGCTGCACAACGTACTGGCGTAAGTAACTGGGACGGAACGCACGCGGCGGACAGAAAGGCAGTTACCGGCTCGCGGCGGGAACCAGGACCCAGAGCACCTCGACCGGCCTGTCCGTTGGGTTGATCCAGGTGTGCGGCTCGCGGCCCGGGAAGGTTACGGTGTCCCCCGTGCTGAGGTCGTATTCCTCATTAGTCAGGATCAGCCGGATGTCCCCCTTGATCACGTGGAGGACGTCGACGTCGCAGTCCACGGCGTAGAGTTCGGACTCGCCGCGGCCGTGCGGTTCGATCATCGCCTGGATGATCTGGACCCGCCGCTCGGAACGGGCCGTCAGGAGTCGCTCCACAATGCCATGGCCGCCCAGGGAGATCCGCGGCCCGTCGTTGCGCTTGGTCAGGTGCGTTTCCGGTGCGGCAAACAGGTCCCCGATGGAGATCGAGAGGACCTGGCACAGGGTGACCAGGGAGGCCACGGACGGGGAGGTAAGGTCGCGCTCCACCCGGCTGAGGAATCCCTTGGTCAGCCCGGTGGCATCGGCGACCTGCTCGATGGTGAGCCGCTGGGACTGGCGGGCGGCCCGGATCCTGGAACCGATGGCGACCGGAACATTGCTCGGCTCAACTGGCAGTGCCTTCATCTAGGAACCTTTCATTGCCGGCAGCCCGGCCCATTCTGGAGCAATCCTAATAGCCAAGGGCTTCTGTGACGTGTCATTGCAGGCGCGCCCCGGAGTCCAAAGCTCCCTTGACTGTTACCACCATCACAGCCTACTCTTTGGACAACACCTGTTGCCTATAGGGCAATATTCGAGAATCCCCTCTCACTCCCCTTTCTCCGCAGCAGTTGACCGGGCCTCCCTTTGCCCCGGCACAGCCAGGCTGCCAACATGCTCCAAGGAGCCCAACATGGACGCAAGCGTCATCAATATCGCCATCGTGGTGGTGTACCTGCTGGCAATGCTGGCTTTCGGCTGGTGGGGCAAGTCCCGCACCAAGAACAACAGCGATTTCCTGGTGGCCGGCCGCCGCCTTGGCCCCTTCCTCTACACAGGCACCATGGCGGCCGTAGTCCTGGGCGGCGCCTCCACCGTGGGCGGCGTGGGCCTCGGCTACAAGTTCGGCATCTCCGGCATGTGGCTCGTGGTCGCCATCGGCGCGGGCGTCCTGCTGCTGAGCCTGCTGTTCGCCGGCACCATCCAGAAACTGAAGATCTACACGGTCTCGCAGATGCTCACCCTGCGCTACGGCAGCAGGGCTACTGAAGCCTCGGGCATCGTCATGCTCGCCTACACGCTGATGCTGTGTGCCACCTCCACCGGCGCCTACGCCACCATCTTCGTTGTGCTCTTCGACTTGGACAGGGCCATGGCCATCGCAGTCGGCGGGGCAATCGTGCTGGTGTACTCCACGGTGGGCGGCATGTGGTCCATCACCCTGGCTGACCAGGTGCAGTTCATCATCAAGACCGTGGGCATCTTCTTCCTGATGCTGCCCTTTACCCTCAACGCAGCGGGTGGTTTTGAAGGCATCCGCAGCCGCGTGGACGAAAGCTTCTTCCAGATTGACGGCATCGGTGTGCAGACCATCATCACGTACTTCGTCGTCTATACCCTTGGCCTGCTGATCGGCCAGGACATCTGGCAGCGCGTCTTTACGGCCAAGACCCCCACCGTGGCCCGCTGGGGCGGCGCCACCGCAGGCATTTACTGCATCCTCTATGGCGTTGCCGGCGCATTGATCGGCATGGCCGCGAGCGTGGCCCTCGCCGACATCGAGATCGCGGTCAAGGACGACGTCTACGCCGAGGTTGCCCAGACCCTGCTGCCCGTGGGCATCGGCGGACTGGTCCTCGCGGCAGCGGTGGCCGCCATGATGTCCACCGCTTCCGGCGCCCTGATTGCTGCCGCCACCGTGGCCCGGGCAGATGTCCTGCCGTTCGTGGCCAGCTGGTTCGGCAAGGACATCAACACCGGGGACACGGACAACCCTGAGCACGACGTCAAGGCCAACCGCATCTGGGTCCTCGCCCTGGGCATCGTGGCCATCCTCATCGCCATCATCACCAAGGACGTGGTGGCAGCCCTGACCATCGCCTACGACATCCTGGTGGGCGGCCTGCTGGTGGCAATCCTCGGCGGCCTGGTGTGGAAGCGCGGCACCGGCCTGGCAGCCGCCGTGTCCATGGCTGTGGGATCCGTGGTGACCCTTGGCACCATGATCATCCTGGAAGTCAACGCCAAGGCGCCGCTGGACGGCATTTACGCCAACGAGCCCATCTACTACGGCCTGCTGGCCTCGGCAGTGGTCTACATCGCAGTGTCCCTGCTGACCAAGCCCACCGATCCGCAGGTCATGCGCAACTGGCAGCGCCGGGTGGCCGGGCAGGGCAACGAAGAGGCTCCGGTTCCCGCCGCAGCGCGCTGAGTCCGGCGAGATCCATCACCGGCAGGACGTACGACGGCGGCACCTCCCTTTGCTTGGCATGAAAGGGGAGGTGCCGCCGTCGTCAGTCCTACTCGGCCTCGCGGACCTCGTCCGGGTCGTCCAGCGGGACGGGGCGGTCCTCGGCGTCGATGACGATCGGAGGCGCCTGGACCACCGGTTCCTCCTCGTCCAGGAATTCGTCCTCCGTGTCCCAGTCGTCCTCAACTACCGGTGCATCCTCGGCGTAATCGTAGGCGGGATCCGCCTCGACGGCCTCCAGGTGCGGCATGTCCGGGTGCTGTCCGGTGGTGCTCATGATTGAACCTCCGTTTGTTCGCCTGACGTGCTCTTTCAGTGAGGGCGCTGGCTGCGCCACACTTTCATCACAGCACCGCCCGGCATGCGGGTCAATAGCATTGTGCTTGGAGCAAAGGGCCCTTGAAAAGGTGCCGAATTACGGCGGACCGAAACTTCCGGAAGAGGAATACCTGCCAAAAATCCGCGGAATTCCGCAGTAAGCTGGCACTGCAATGGGGCCGAACCATGCCCCATCCAGCCCAGGAGTACCCGTGTCCCAACAGGCCGAACCCAACCAGCAGGCCAACCGCCCCACCGCGTCCGAGGGGACACCTCCCTCCACTGCAGCGCAGCCATCCCAGCCAGGGCAGCAGCCCCAGCCCTCGCCGTCGGACATCAAGCGCTGGCGCCAATACCTGGCGGATGAGCGGGCAGAAGCCGCCGTCTACCGGGACCTGGCGCAGAACCGGCAGGGCGAAGAACGCGACATCCTCCTTGCCCTGGCCGAGGCCGAGGGCCGACACGAGGCGCACTGGCTCGCACTGCTGGGGGAACGCGCGGGCAAACCGCGGCGCGCCTCGGTCCGCAGCCGGCTGCTGGGCTTCCTGGCCCGCCACTTCGGCTCGGTGTTCGTGCTGGCGCTGGCCCAGCGCGCCGAAGGCCGGTCCCCCTACGCCAAGGATCCCAACGCGACGGACGCGATGGCCGCCGATGAGCAGATCCACGAGGAAGTGGTCCGCGGACTGGCAACCCGCGGACGGAACCGGCTGGCCGGCACCTTCCGCGCCGCCGTCTTTGGCGCCAACGACGGCCTGGTGAGCAAACCTGTCCCTGGTGATGGGCATGGCCGCCTCCGGTGTGGCCAGCAGTGTGGTGCTCCTGAGCGGCATCGCGGGGCTCCTGGCGGGGGCCATGTCCATGGGCGCCGGCGAGTTCATTTCGGTCCGTTCCCAGCGTGAACTGCTGGCGGCAACCCGGCCCACCCAGGTCACCCTGATGGCGGCCCCCAAGCTTGACCTCGAGCACAACGAACTGTTGCTGGTGTACCTGGCCCGCGGCATGACCCAGGAGGCCGCCGAGCATCGGGTTGCCGAACGGATGGGTCTGTTCTCCTGCGACTGCGATCCAAGCCTGTCGCTGCAGCCGGAACTGCCCGACGTGGAGGACCAGCACGAGGCAGTGGGCACTGCGTGGGGCGCGGCCCTGTCCAGCTTCTGCTTTTTCGCGTCCGGCGCCATCGTGCCCATCCTGCCGTTCGTCTTTGGCCTGACCGGCGTTGCCGCGCTGGTGGTGGCAGGCGTGCTGGTGGGCCTGGCCCTGCTGGTCACCGGCGCCACGGTGGGCCTGCTGTCCGGAACCTCACCCCTGACGCGCGGCCTGCGCCAGCTTGCCATCGGGCTGGGCGCCGCCGCCGTCACTTACCTGCTGGGGCTGGTCTTCGGCACCGTGGTGGGTTGACGGTGGGCGGTCTCCTGATCGGCGCGCGCTAGTGGAGCCGCTGCTGCCGGGGGAACAGCGGCACGGGGAACAGCGGCACGGGGAACAGCGGCAAGGGGGATCGCGGCATGCCGCAGCCAGGGTCCGCCGGGGTGCCCGCGAGGTTTCCAGGCTCTTCCTGATCGCCGCCCTCACCACGGTCGGCGTCGTGGGAGCAGCAGTGGTCCTCGACGGTCCACGCTTCAGGGAACTGCTGGAGGTACGGATCGGCCCCGGGAAGGTTCCTCCTGGCGGCCAGAACGGCGGCCAGGCTGACCAGCCTGCGGGCCAGGCCGGCCAGACGCCGCAGTCCGAAACGCGGATGGAGGCGCCGCCCCCGGGCTTCGAGGAATCGAAGGTTCCGCTGGCCGCGGCCAGCCCGCCGGCCGTGGGGAGTGACGCGTACCAGTTCCTTGCGGTCAACGGGGACGGGACGCCAGTGGGGTACTCCCCCTGCAGGCCGCTGCATTACGTGGTGAATGACGCGCTGGCACCCGCCGGTTCCCAACAGCTGGTCACCGATGCGATCACCAGCATCTCGGCGGCTACCGGGATCCAGTTCGTCTACGACGGCACCACCTTAGAGCAGCCCTCCCCGCAGCGGCCCCCGTATCAGCCGGACGCCTACGGCGAGCGCTGGGCGCCGCTGCTGATCGCGTGGACCACCCCGGAAACAGCGCCGCAGCTGAAGGGGAAGGTGATCGGCACCGGCGGCAGCACGCATTTCAGTTACGACGGCGGTCCCAAGACGTTCGTGACCGGGGGGCTGGACCTGGACGCCCCGCAGATCGCCGACGAGCTCCTGAACCCGGACGGCCACCTGTATGCCAGCGCCGTGATCCTGCACGAGCTCAGCCACGTGATGGGCCTGGACCATGTGGAGGACCCCACGCAGCTGATGTATCCGGAGATCGGGACGCCGGCGGGACTGTCCGCCGGGGACCTGAACGGGTTGTTTGAGCTGGGCAAGGCCCAGTGCCGCAAGGACCTGTGACCGCGCACTGTGACAGCCCCAAACTCCGGATCTGGCGGCCCTAACGGGCTTGCCCGGACCCAAGCTGTTTCCGCAGGATCTCCACAGCCTCCTGCACCGTGTCTACCAGGAAGATCCGGTCTTCCATGGCGCGTCCGGCCGCAAGGCTTTGGAGCATGGGCCACGCGGGGTACTGGTGCTCCCAGTGGTGCCTGCCCACCAGCACCATCGGCGTGATCTTTTCCCGCGCCCCGTAGTAGTTTTCGCAGGCGTCCTGGAAAATTTCCTGCACTGTGCCGGCAGCACCGGGCAGGAAAACGATCCCCCCATTGCACAGTTCCAGCAGGATGGCCTCGCGGATGGCGTTGGCAAAGTACTTGGCAATGTGCGTGGCGAAGTAGTTGGGCGGCTCGTGCCCATAGAACCAGGTGGGGATTCCCAGCGACGGCGTTCCGTCCGGAAAGCGTTCGACGACGGCAGCCGCCGCGCGTGCCCACGCGGACACCGAGGGACGGAACCCGGGGACGGAGGCGAGCATGCCCAGCGCGGCGTGGACGTCGCCGTCGGACGCGCCGCTGAGGTAGGCGCCGAGATTGGCGGCCTCCATTGCCCCCGGTCCCCCGCCGGTGGCCACCACATGGCCTTCCTTGGCAAGGAGCCGGCCCAGCATGGCGGCTTCGGCGAAACCGCTGGTCCCGCGCTGCGCGGCATGGCCGCCCATGACACCCACCATGGCCCGGCCTTTCCACGGCCCTGTCCGCGTCAGTTCCTCGAGCGCATCGCCGATCGCATGGTCATGCAGGGCGGAGGCCAGGGTGGCGTCGATCCGGTGCCGCTGGCCATGCTGGATGCTCCACTGGTAGATCAGCGCATCCGGCAACTGCTCATAAGGTGAGTCCGCCAGCCCGGCGTACAGCTCCTGGGGCGAGTAGAGGGTAGCGCGGTAGGGGTTGAACGGGACTGTCTCCAGCCGGGGGAAAATCAGCGCGCCCCGCCGTCGCAGGCGGTCCTCCATGCCGTCGTCGAACGTGCAGCCGAGGAAGATGGCACCTTCCACGTGCATGTCCGCCAGTTCGTCGGACCTCCCGCGCAGGTCCAGGGACTGCGCGTGCCAGCCGTGCATGTCGAGGGCACCTGCTGCCACCAGGCGGTCGAAGCTTTCAAGGTCCTGGACCTCGAGGTTGTGCGGGCTGGGACCCAGGTTTCCGGAAAGGTTCACGGTCTAAACCTAAAGCAACGCCGGGCCAGATACAGCTCCTCCGCAGGTCCGGAACGGGCTGGGCCTGACCCCGCGTTGATGTGGGAGGCTGACGAATCAGGCCGAAGTTCCGGTGGACGCGGGCGCCTCGACGACGGTCGCGAACAGGAAGGAGATGGCGGCGAGGATGATGCCGCGCCGGGCGTGGCCAGGTTCTTCCTTGGCCGTCACCTTTCCGCTTGACGGGCTTCCGGGGCCTGCTACGATCTAAGGGAAAGTATGTCCTATCAAGCGAACATATAGCGGCAAAGTGGCCGCCCTGCGTTTGAGTCCTGATCGGGCTGGGCCGCAGAAAGGAAAGCACCATGGCGAACAACCTGGGTCTCAGCATCGACCGCTCCTCCCCAGTTCCCTTGTACCACCAAGTGGTACAAGGCATAGAGGCAGCCATCTACAGCGGGGTCCTGGAGCCAGGCAGCCGGCTGGACAACGAAATCGACCTGGCAGCCCAGCTCAACCTTTCCCGCCCCACCATGCGCAAGGCCATGGACGAACTGGTCCGGTCAGGCCTGCTGGTGCGCAAGCGCGGAGTGGGCACCCAGGTGGTGTCGAGCCAGGTTCGCCGCCCGCTGGAGCTTTCCAGCCTCTACGACGACCTCACCAACAACGGCAAGAAACCCACGACAGAAGTCCTGAGCTTCTCCCATGTCGAGGCGGACGAACCTACGCTGGCCACCCTGCAACTGCCTGCCGGATCCAAGGTGTACCACTTCACCCGCCTCCGCAAAGTCGGCGGAAAACCGCTGGCCCTGATGGAGAACTGGGTCCGGGATGACATCGCCGAGATGGATGAGGCCATGCTGTCGGCTGAAGGACTCTATTCCATCCTGCGCCGCGGTGGCGTCAACTTCCGGCTCGCCAACCAACGGATAGGCGCTGTGGTGGCCAATGACTACCAAGCCACCCTCCTGGAGACCGCTCCCGGATCAGCACTGGTCACCATGGAGCGCACGGCCACCGATGACACCGGCCGCCGCGTGGAAACCGGGCACCACGTGTATCGGGCCGATTCCTACAGCTTTGAAATGACACTCGTACAGCGCTGATTCAAGGAGCCAACTGCATGACCAACTGGGTTTACCCCCTGGGTACCGCCGCCGACGGCAAGTGGGATGTCTCGATCGGAACGTCCGATTCCTCCCTCGCCGTGGACGGGTGGGCACACACCGGCCTGAAGGTGGCCACCCTGGCGGCAGGGTCCGACGTCGTCCTTCCCGCCGCGGATGAGGAACGCATCGTGGTGCCGCTCAACGGATCCTTCACCGTCACAGTGGACGGCGGGGAATACCAGCTGGCGGGGCGCGCCTCCGTCTTCAGCGGCCCCACCGACGTCCTCTATTCCGGCACCGGGCGCGCGGTGACCATCAGCTCGGCCGACGGCGGCCGCGTGGCGGTTGCCACGGCCCCGGCCAGGGCCTCGTACCCCACCCGCCTGGTGGCCGCCGCCGAGACCCCGGTGGAGCTGCGCGGCGCCGGCAACTGCTCACGGCAGGTCCACAACTTCGGCACGCCGGCGGCCCTCGAGGCAGACCGGTTTATCGTGTGCGAGGTCCTGACTCCCGCCGGCAACTGGTCCTCCTACCCGCCGCACAAGCACGACGAGGAAAAGGAAGGCGAGACGCACCTCGAGGAGATCTACTACTTCGAGACCCGGGTGGCGCCGGGGTCGGCAGCTCCGTCCGACGCCGATGCCATCGGCTACCAGCGCGTGTATGCCTCGGATGAGCGCCCCATCGACGTGTCCGCCGAAGTCCGCACCGGTGACGTTGTCCTGGTTCCCTACGGCTGGCATGGCCCTGCCATGGCGGCCCCGGGATACGACCTGTACTACCTGAACGTCATGGCCGGACCCGGCCCGGTGCGCGAGTGGCTGATCAGCGACGACCCGCACCACGGCTGGATCAGGCAGACCTGGGACGGCCAGGACATTGACCCGCGGCTTCCGTTCGGTTCCTAGGTCCTTCCGCCGCGCCGGGAGGGGCACCGGGTGACCATGCGCTCCAGCCCTGCATAGCTGGACAAAAGCTCAAACGTGAAGGGGCGCTGCAGGCTCCTTCGGCGCTTCCGCCGCGACCTCTGCCCCGCTGGCACTCCGTTTGGCGGCGGCGGCTGCGAAAGCCATGACCACCAGGCCCAGCAGTGTGATGCCCGCTCCTGCCCAGATGGGCGAGGTGTAGCCAAGCCCTGCAGTAATGGTGACGCCGCCCAGCCACGCGCCCAGTGCGTTGCCCACATTGAAGGCCCCGATATTTGCGCCAGAGGCCAGGGTGGGGGCGCTGCTGGCGTAGTTCATCACCCGCATCTGCAGTCCGGGGACGGTGGCGAAGCCAAAGCCGCCCACAAGGACCAGCGAGGCCACGGTAAGCAGTTGGCTGGTGGCCGTGAGGGCAAAGACGACGAGGATGGCGGTAAGGGCCGCGAGGACCACCAGCAGGGTCCGGTCCAGGTTCCGGTCAGCCGCTTTTCCGCCGAGAGTGTTGCCCGCGAAGAGCCCCAGTCCGAACAGGATCAGGAGCCAAGGCACCATGCCGGCAGCGAAGCCGGATACCTCGGTGAGGGTGTAGGCGATGTAGGTGAAGGCGCCGAACATGCCCCCGAAACCGAGGATCGTGACCACAATCGAGAGCCATACCTGGCCGGAGCGAAAGGCCCGCAGTTCGCCGCGCAGCCCTCCGCTTTCGCCCCGGGCTCCGGCCGCCTTGGGGACGAGCGCCAGGATCCCCGCGAGCGCCAGGACACCGATGGCGGTGATAGCCCAGAAGGTGGCGCGCCAGCCCGCAGCCTGGCCCAGGAGGGTGCCGAACGGCACGCCCAAAACGTTGGCCGCCGTCAGGCCGGTAAACATCAGCGCGATGGCACCCGCCTTCTTCGCAGGGGCAACCATGCCTGCCGCCACCACCGAGCCGATGCCGAAGAAGGCGCCGTGGGCCAGCGCCGCGACAACCCGGCCTGCCATCATTGGCCAGTAGTCGGCTGCGGTGGCCGAGAGCAGGTTACCCGCGATGAACAGGACCAGCAGCGCCGCCAGCACCGGCTTCCGCTGGAAGCGGGTGACGGCCGCGGTGAGGCCCAGTGCGCCCACAACCACCGCCAGCGCATAGCCGGAAATCAGCCAACCCGCTTCCGCTTCGGAAACACCGAAGTCCGCTGCCACCTCGGGCAGCAGGCCCATGATCACAAACTCGGTAAGTCCAATTCCAAAGCCCCCAAGGGCCAGTGCTATCAATCCGACAGGCATGCCGGTACTCCTCTGCGTTGTGTGGGGACGCGCATGTTGGTGTGCGCAGGATTGCGCGTAAACTACTTGCAGGCGCGGGATTTATTGTTGCATACGCAATTATCCCGCGCAAGCAACTATCTAGGTGAGGAGTACTACCATGGGCATTAAGGACGACGCCGTCGAGGTCCGGGCGCAAGGCTGGCGCACCCTTGCCGCCCTCCACGGCCTCATCGAGACGGAGTTGGAGCGCTCGCTCCAGTCCCAGTACAAGCTATCGGTGGTGGAATACACCGTCCTGGAAGCCCTGAGCAGGCAGGACGGCTGGCACATGCGGATGCAGCAACTGGCCCGCGCTTCTGCTCTGAGCCCCAGCGCCACTACCCGGCTGGTCAACCGGCTGGAGGACAGGGGCCTGCTGACGCGCATCCTGTGCGCCGACGACCGCCGGGGAATCTATACGGAGCTGACCTCCGCCGGCCTCAGCCTCCTTGAGGAAGCGAGGCCAGTGCACGACGCCACCCTTGAACGTGCGCTGCTTGCGGCACAAGACATCCCCGAGCTGGCCCCGCTGGTGGACGCGCTCCCCAAGCTGCACGCAGTGTCCTGACCCGGCTTATCAGGACACTTGGCTGGCTACGGCTCCTGCCACGCGTACCGGGAGGCCGCTGGCCAGGGATTCCTGCGCGGCGTCTGCCACCCGGGAGGCGGCCACGGCGTCCTCGGGCGTGCACGGGTTGTCCCGCTCGCCCAGGACAAGCTCAACGAAGGCGGCCATTTCGGAACGGTAGGCCTGGTCGAAGCGCTCGGCGAAGGTCCTGTGCGGCTCACCCGAAGGGAAAGCGACGCCGGGTTCGGCCGAGGCCATGGCTGTCTTTTCGTCCAGCCCCACCATTAGTGACCGATTGGATCCCTGGATCTCCAGGCGCACGTCATGGCCTGCTCCGTTGTACCGCGTGGCCGAAACCGTGCCTACTGTCCCGTCGTCGAACGTCACCAGGGCCAATGCGGTGTCCACGTCCCCTGCTTCGCCGATTGCCGGGTCACCGTTGTTGGAGCCTTTGGCGTAGACCTCGACGATCTCGCGGCCTGTCAGCCAGCGCAGGATATCGAAGTCGTGGACTGAACAGTCCCGGAAGAGTCCACCGGAGGTTGCCAGGAACTCCACGGGCGGCGGAGCCATGTCGCAGGTGACCGCGCGCAGGGAGTGGATCCATCCCAGCTCGCCGGCCTGGTATGCCCGCCGTGCCTCACGGTAGCCGGCATCGAAACGCCGCTGATGGCCGATCTGGACCACACCGTTGCTGTCCCGGATGTAGTCCAGGACGGGCAGGGCGTCCGCAACGTTCATGGCCACCGGCTTTTCGCAGAAGACCGGGATGCCGGCGTCCACTCCCGCCTTGATCAGTTCGGGATGGGTCGCCGTGCCCGTGGCCACCACCAGGCCGTCGATGCCGGAGGCGAGCAGTGCATCCACAGAAGAAAGGTACTCGGCGCCGAGGCCCGCGGCCACGCTCCGGGCATGCTCTTCGGCCACGTCCGTGAGCCGGAGGGTCACGTTAATTCCCTTCGGATTCAACACCTCGTTGAGGGCGACGATGTTCTGGGCGTGCATGACGCCGATCCGGCCTACGCCGACCAAACCAAGCGTTGCATTCTTCATGATTTTTCCTCTGCATAGACGGTAAAAGCGGTCCGGAAGGCGTCGAGGGCTGCGTTGCTGTCATCCTTCGCCCACGCCTCCATGCCGACTGTGCCCTTATAGCCAGCTTCGGCGAGGGCCCGGGCCACAGCCGCGTAGTTGATTTCCCCGGTGCCCGGCTCGCAGCGTCCCGGAACGTCCGCCACCTGGATTTCACCGATGTACGGCATCGCCGACCTCACAAGTTCGATGAGGTTCCCCTCCCCCAGCTGCGCGTGGTAAAGATCCAGCATCAGTTTGGCGTTCGGGTGCCCCGCGGCCTCCACCAGTGCCAGGGTGTCCTTGGCGCGTGCCAGCGGAATACCGGGGTGGTCCAGGATGGTGTTCAGGTTTTCCAGGCAGAACGTCAGGCCATGCTTTTCGCCCAGCTTCCCGAGCTTTTCCAACGTCCGGGCGCCCGTGGCCCACATGCGGCCGGAGGATCGGTAGACCGGGCGGGCGGCCCGGCCGTCCACAAGTTCCGCCGGGTGCACCACCATGCGGCTGACGCCGAGTTCGTGGGCAGTGGGGATCAGAGCTTCAGCTGTCCGCACCACGTCGTGGGCCGTCTCCGGGTCCACCAGGCTGCCGGACGTGTAGCCGGTCATGGAGGAAAAGACGGCGCCGGTAGCCTTAAGCGCCTGGATGTCTTTGTTCCGGGAATCCCACATTTCAACGTCGAATCCCGCCTCGTGGATCCGCCGTACCCGTTCCACGAACGGAAGGTCCAGGAAGACCATTTCGGCGCAGACGGCCAGCCGCATCAGAGCGTGGCCTTCTCGCTGACGGCGACAGGGGCGCCCCGTTTGACCGATTCGATGCAGGCCAGCGCCATGGCCAGGGCGCGGCGGGCGTCGGCGGCACCGGGGGCAAGGCTCACGTCGGACGACGGCGAGGGCACGCCGTCGCGCTTTGCCCGCACGGCCGCGGCGAAGTCGGCGAGTTCGTCCGTGTAGGCCTGGCGGAACAGCTCCACGTTGAGGCGCGGTGTATCCGCCGAAAGTCCTTCTGCGGTGTAGCGCCGGGCCGCCGTTTCGGTGGACCGGCCGGCCTGCACCATGCCTTTGGAGCCGAAAACTTCGCCACGGACGTCATAACCGTACAGCGCACTGAAGTTGGCTTCGGCCACGGCCACGGCACCGTTGCTGTACCGGATGGTCACCACCGCCGTGTCCAGGAAACCCTGGTCGCGCAGGGACGGCTCCACAAGCGCGTCCGCCACGGCGTACACCTCCACGGGTTCGGCACCCTCGTTGAACCAGTTGAGGGTGTCGAAATCGTGGATGAGGGTCTCCAGGAAGATGGTCCACGCCGGGACCCTGGCGGCGTTGGGGATGCTTCCGGTCCCGGGGTCGCGGGTCAGCGAGCGCAGGAGTTGCGGGGTTCCTGCGGTTCCGGCGGCGAGGTCCTTCTTCGCTGCCTGGAAGTCATCGGCGTAACGGCGGTTGAATCCGATCTGGAACAGGACGCCCGCCTCGTCCACGGCGGCGAGCGCGGCGTCCAGTTCGGCCAGGGACTGGCCGGCCGGTTTCTCGCAGAAGACGTGCTTTCCGGCTGCCGCCGCTTGGGCAATCAGTGTTGAGTGGAACCGTGCCGGGCTGGCGATGACCACGGCGTCAATCTCCGGATCGGCGAAGATGTCTTCGGCACTCGCTGTCACCTTCGCGGTACCCAGATCCTGGGCAAGGTTCTGCGCGGACTCTACGTTCGGGTCCGCAATGGCGGCAAGGTCGGCGCCGGGGACGCGGCGGGCGATGCTTTCGGCGTGGAAGGCACCCATCCAGCCCGAGCCGATGAGTCCAATCCGTACCGGTGCGGGCTGTGCCGCAGCGTTCTGCGTGATGTAAGCCAATGGCTAGTCCTCTCGATGTACTTACAGGAATGGGTCAGGCGAGCGTATTGCTTTCACCGGGAGATCGGAGTCGGCAGGCGAGCGGCGGGCAGGTGTGCAGGCGGCTTCAGTAGATGACCTTCGTGTAGGCGCCGTCGCTGTGCAGCGACCGGATCATTGCCTGGGCAACCTGGGACGCCCGCAGGCCGTCCTCTCCCGTGGCAAGCGGGGCCGGTTCACCGAGTTCGAGCGCGGAGATCCAGGCCTGCAGCTGGAGCCAGTAGGCGTCGGCGAAGCGGGGACGCCAGTCAGCGGGAATCCGTGAGCGCCGCTGGCCTTCCTCCTGCACGGCCGGGACCGCCGGTTCCGGCGGGGCGGTGGTGCCCCGCTCCGACACAACCTCACACGCGGTGGTGTAGCCGTATTGTGCATTGAGGAACAACTCCAGGGTGGCCAGGGTTCCGTCTGCCAGGCGGAACAGCATGAACGCCGGATCCTGGAGGCCGCCGCCGGCGAAGCGGGAACTCCGGCCCGCCTGCCACGAGACCTCGGCGATGGGCGAGTGCAGCAGCCAGGGGACGATGTCCAGTTCGTGGATGGCGGAATTGGTGATGGCGGATTCGGCTGTGGTGCCGGGACCGGTCTGGTTTTGGTCTTTCCACTGCCCGGCAGCGGGGGTCCGCAAGAAACGATACGGACCCCTGCTCACCAGTGAAGCGGGCCCGGGCTGCCTGCGGCTGCTGTCCAGCCGCTGTCAGCGAGCGTCGCCGACGTCAGCAACCTCGGCCTGTACTTCCTTGACGACGTCGCCGTGCCCGCCGATCTGTTCGAGCTCGTGGGCGAGCTCGGCGAGCTCGGCGCCGCCGGCCATCTGGGCCGTCAGCTCATCAAGGGTGATGTCCTTCTTGTCGTAGTAGCCGATGGACCTGCCGCGCTTCAGCAGCAGGAAGCGGTCACCGACTGGGAAGGCATGGTGGGGGTTGTGGGTAATGAAGATAACGCCGAGTCCGCGGTCGCGGGCCTGCAGGATGTAGCGCAGGACTACGCCCGACTGCTTCACGCCGAGGGCCGCCGTCGGCTCGTCCAGAATGAGGACCTTGGCACCGAAGTAGACTGCGCGGGCGATCGCGACGCACTGCCGCTCACCGCCGGAGAGCTGGCCGATGGGCTGCTCAACGTCACGCAGGTCGATGCCCATGTCCGCAAGTTCCTTCTTGGTGACGTCCTTCATCTTCTGGACGTCCAGCTTCCTGAACGGCCCGAAGCCGGTGGTCAGCTCCGAGCCCAGGAAGAAGTTGCGCCAGATGGGCATCAGCGGCACTACGGCCAGGTCCTGGTAGACCGTGGCGATGCCAACATCCAGGGCATCCCTGGGCGAGCTGAACTTGCGCTCCTCCCCCATGACTTTCAGGACGCCCTCGTCATGCTGGTGAAGCCCGGCGATGATCTTGATCAAGGTGGACTTGCCTGCCCCGTTGTCGCCGAGGACGCACGTAACGCGGCCGTTGTCAACGGCCATCGTGACATCCGTAAGGGCAACGATGCTGCCGTAGTGCTTGCCCACGCTCTCCAGGGACAGCAGGTGCACGGGCGTGTGGGTCAGCGGATCCTTTTCGTCCCTGAGGAGCTGCTGCTGGTCTATCTGCTTGGCGTTCATGGTTATCAGCCCTTACTTGCGTCTGCACGGCGCTTGACGTACAGGTTCACGATGGTGGCGAGGAGAAGCATCAGGCCCAGGAAGAACTTGAACCAGTCCGGGTTCCACTGGGCGTACACGATGCCCTTGTTGGCCATGCCGAAGATGAAGGCACCGATGGCGCCGCCGACGGCTGAGCCGTAGCCGCCGGTCAGGAGGCAGCCACCGATGACGGCAGCGATGATGTAGAGGAATTCGTTGCCCACGCCTTCACCGGACTGCACGGCGTCGAACGCGAACAGGTTGTGCATGCCGAGGATCCAGCCGCAGAATCCGACGGCCATGAAGAGGCCGATTTTGGTGGCTTTGACGGGCACGCCCACGGCGCGTGCGGCGTTCGCGTCGCCGCCAACGGCGAAGATCCAGTTGCCCACCTTGGTGCGCAGCAGAACCCAGGACGCCACGGCCACCAGCGCGATCCAGATGAAGACCGTGTTGTTGACGTCCACGCCGCCGATTTTCACCGAGGAGGCAAAGATGGCTCGAGCCGCCTGGTAGCCGTCCATGTCGGAGATCGATGGGGAGGACACGCCACCGCCGATCATCCGGGTCAGGCCCAGGTTGAGGCCGGTGAGCATCAGGAAGGTGGCAAGGGTGACGATGAAGCTCGGCAGCTTGGTCTTCATCAGGATCCAGCCGTTGATGAAGCCAATGGCCAAGGACACTACGAGGGCCAGGACCACGCCCACCCACACATTCATGCTGAAGTACCAGCTGAACATCGAGGCTGTCAGTGCTGAGCTGATCACGGCCACACCGGTGGAAAGGTCGAACTCTCCGCCTATCATCAGCAGCGACACTCCTACGGCCATGATGCCGATGGTTGAGCTGCCGTAGAGGACGGTGGCGAAGGCGTTCGGCTGGATGAATGTCTGCGAGACGGAAGCGAAGAAGACGAAGAGGACGATTGCGCCGACGAGCGCGCCTACTTCGGGACGCGCAAGTAGTTTCTGGAAGGGGTTCCGCTTGCTGACGCGTTCGTCGCGGACCGCCGGGGACTTGGTCACACTTTGGGTGATGGTCATGATGTTTCTCCTACCTAGCGCCGGATCCGCGGCTTGTCGCCGCGGATCCGGCGGGGCGGGTGTCCTAGCGGACACCCTCCTTGGCAAACTTGAGGACGTCGGGGGCTGCTGCCTGGTCGACGATTGAGGGGCCGGTTAGCACGGGCTGGCCGCCGCCAACGTGGATGCCTGCGCGCTTGGCCTGCCAGAGTGCGTCAATGGCGCCGTAGCCCTGGAGCCACGGCTGCTGGTCAACTGTG
This sequence comes from Pseudarthrobacter phenanthrenivorans Sphe3, assembly GCF_000189535.1. Classification (NCBI taxonomy): domain Bacteria; kingdom Bacillati; phylum Actinomycetota; class Actinomycetes; order Micrococcales; family Micrococcaceae; genus Pseudarthrobacter; species Pseudarthrobacter phenanthrenivorans. The sequence continues at coordinate 907,545 of NC_015145.1, read as the reverse complement.
AAGGCAACCTTGCCATCGATGATCGCTTGGGCAAGATCACCGTTCATGTCGAAGGAAGCAATCTTGACCTTGTCCTTCAGGTTCAGGGACTCCACGGCCTTGTGAATCGTCAGCGTGAAGGGGGCTCCAAGCCCGATGATGGCATCCGCTTCAGGCGTGGCCTGGAGCTTCGCGGTGACAGTGGAGGAAACCTGCGTCATGTCCGTGCCCTGGACGAACAGGTTCTCGGTGGCCGGAATCTTGGATTTTACTCCGGCGCAGCGGGCATCGAGGGCAACATTTCCCTGCTCCATAATGACGCAGATGGGACGCTTGACGCCCATGGACAGAAGCTTCTCACCTACGGCGGCACCTGCAAGGTTTTCATCCGAACCGAAGTGGGTGAAGGCGCCAAGGCCCTGCCAGACGTCGGCTCCGGAGTTGAGGCTTACCACCGGGATGCCGGCGTCCGTTGCCTTCTTCAACGCGTCCTTGAGCGCATCCGGCTTGGCCAGGGTCACGGCAATGCCGTCAACTTTCTGGTCGATGGCCTGTTGGATCAGCTGCGCCTGGCGCCCGCCCTCAGGGTCCGAGGTGTAGAGCAGCTCCACGTTGTCCTTCGCCGAGGCTTCCTCGGCGCCCTTGCGCAGGATGTCCCAGAACGTGTCGCCCGGAGCGGCGTGGGTGACGAGAGCGATCTTCATCCGCTCGGTAGTGGCGACCTGGCCGCCGCCGGAGGTGCCGCCCTGTTCGGTCCTGCCGCCGGTGCTGGAGCAGGCGCTAAGTGCCATCATGGGGACGACCGCGGCTACCAGCGCCGCCTTCCGCCAGGAAAACTTCTTCACGATAAATCTCCTTCGATTTCGGGCTGACAACACGCTTCATCGCGTGCTCTGAAAATGCCTTCACCTAGATCATGGTGACCCGGTTCACAAAAGTCAATACTTTGTCCTGACATTAGCATGTTCTTACGTAAACAAACTTGCCTTTCCCTGATGATTGGGCCGTCCAACGCAGTCCCCGGAACTCCATCGGACAAAGGAAAATGCCCCCTTGAGGTCGTCTCAAGGGGGCATCATCTGGGTACTCAGCGTGTCTGCGGCACGGCCTCGCCGTCGCGCTCCGCCACGGCTTCGGGCCGTTCCCCAGCCACATTCTTGAAGTAGTGCTCCAGGTCCTCAAGGCTCTTGTCCTTGGTCTCGGGAACGTACCTGGCGGCAAAGGCAATAGCCCCAACGCCCAGCACGGCAAATACGAAGAAAGTGTTGGAAAGCCCAATGCCTGCCAGGAGTTGCGGGAAGCCGAAGCCCACCAGGAAGTTCACGATCCAGAGCACGAACGCGGACGCACCCATGCCGAGCCCGCGCATCTTCAGCGGAAAAATCTCGGACAGCATCAGCCAGGTCACGGGTGAAATGGCGCCCTGCTGGAAGGCCAGGAATGTCACAGTCAGCGACAGGATGACGAAACCCCGCGCAGCGCCCTCCGGCAGGATCAGCGAGAAGAGCCCGATCAGCAGCAGCGCCGTCGTCGTCCCTACCTGGCCCGTAATCAACATCCGGCGGCGGCCCACCTTGCCCAGGAGCCAGATGCCGACAAACGTGGCCAGCACAGAGATGACGCCGTTGGCGATGTTGGCTGTCAGCGCAGCTTCCCGCCCGAACCCGGACTCTGCCAGGATCTGGGTTCCGTAGTACATGATGGAGTTCACGCCGGTGATCTGCTGGATCACCGCCAGGCCGATCCCCACCATGAAAATCCTGCGCAGCCATGGAATTCCCAGGTCCCTCCAGGAGCCCATCTTGGACTTGTAGTCCTCTACGGCCATGGCCTTGACCTCTTCGAACTCCGCGCGCGCTTCAGCCTGCGAACGGATGCGCTGCAGCACGCTGAGCGTTTCGCCGAAGCTGCCCATGGAAGCCAGCCAGCGCGGACTTTCCGGCATGAAGTTCATCCCGATCCACAAGGCGATGGCAGGGAGCGTCGCAATGACGAGCATCCAGCGCCAGATGCCGCCGGCCTCGCCGAAGGTGTTGCCGAGGTAGGCATTGAAGATGAACGCCAGCAGCTGGCCGGTGACGATCATCAGCTCGTTCTGGGTCACGATCCGTCCGCGGCGGGCGCTCGGAGACACTTCCGCCAGGTACACGGGCACGGTAACCGACGCGCCGCCGACGGCGAGACCCAGCACGAACCGGGCTGCGATCATCACCTCCGTGTTCGGCGCGAAAGTGCAGGCCAGGGTACCCAGCAGGAAGATGACCGCGAGGACCATGATCATCCTCCTGCGCCCATTCCGGTCCGCGAGCCGGCCGCCGAACAGGGCGCCAAACGCAGCACCGAACAGCAGGGAGGACGTTACCAGCCCCTCCGTCAGGGGAGTCAGCCCCAGGTCCTCCTCCATATACGGGAGGGCGCCGTTGATAACGCCGGTGTCGTATCCGAAGAGCAGGCCTCCGAAGGTGGAGATGATGGTGACAGTGCGGAGTGCACGCTTGTGGTTCGTCGGCTGCTTGGACTGGGTATCTGCTGGAACAGGGGAACTCATCCATTCACTTTCTGGACGTACTGCTTCATGGTCTCCAGCTGGTAGCGGGAAACCTCGTCGGCATTCTCGTCTTCCGCGAAGACGCTGGACACCATCACGGTATCGTCCCGGTCCAGGAAGCCGATCTCCTTCAGTCCGCCAAAGAACTCATCCCAGTTCACGTCGCCGTCCCCAATTTTCAGGTGCTGGTGGACGCGGACCGGGTTGCCCGGCGGGTTGGTGATGTAGCGCAGGCCGTGGGAGGCGTGGTGGTCCATGGTGTCCGCAACGTGCACCAACCGCAGCTTGTCCCCTGCGGCCCGCATAATGTCCAGCGGCGGATTCTTCATGTGGAAGCTGTGCGAGGCCACGTAGACCATGCCAACGTTCTTCGAGTTGACGCCGCGGATCACGCGGAGGGCGGCGAGGCCTTCTTCCACGAAGTCGTCCGGGTGCGGGTCGATCAGCAGGTCGATGCCCTCCCGTTCGATGATGGGCAGCAGTTCCTCCATGGAGCGGTAGAAGGCCCTTTCGGACTCCTCCGCCTTCTCCGGACGACCGCTGAACTCGGTGTTCATCGTACTGACGCCAAGGTCCACGGTGATCTGGATGGCACGCTTCCAGTAGCGGACAGCCGCTTCCCTGGCGTCCTCGTCCGGCCCGGACCAGCGAAGCACCGGCAGTACGGAGGCAATTTCGATCCCCGCATCCTTGCAGGCCTTGTTCAGCTGGCGCACAAGTTCGTCATCCGCTTTGGGATGGTTGAAGAAGGGAATGAAATCCGCGTGCGGCGTCATCTGCATGTACTTGTAACCGAGGTCCGCAGCCACCTTCGGGAACTCAAGCAGGCTGTGCGAATGGTGGAACGGGGTGGGGTCAAGGGCGATTTTCACGAGAAACACTCCATCGTGGATCAGAACGGCAGGCCGGGAGGTTACTTGTACAGGTCGGGCTTTGCGGCGAGCTTCACGGCGACCTTTTCGCCGTTCTTCTGCGCTTCGACGCCTGCTTCGCAGCATGCTGCGGTGGCGTAACCGTCCCAGGCGGTGGGGCCTCCAATTTCGCCCTTAAGTGCCGCGTCCACCCATGACTGGATTTCGACGTCGTACGCCGCGCCGAAGCGCTCCTCGAAGCCGGGCGTGACGTTGCCGCCCCAGTGGCCGGCGCTGCGGGTGTAGGGTCCCTTGTCGCCGCCAATGTTGACGACGCCTTCCTCGAAGGAAGCCTGGGTGGCCACTTCGTAGCCGAACTTGGCGTTGACGAAGATTTCGACGTCGGCCAGGACGCCGGACTCAGTCTCAATCAGTACGTGCTGGGGGTCGTGCTGGCCTGCCGGGGCATTACGGGTGGTCTTGCCCAGGCGGACCTGGACGCTGGTGATTTCCTCACCGGTGAAGTACCTGATGGCGTCGAACTCGTGCACCACGGAGTCGTTGATCAGCATCTCGTTGGTAAAGCCATCCGGGGTGGTGGGGTTCCGGTGCTGGTGGTGCAGCATGAGCAGTTCGCCCAGTTCGCCGGTCCGGATGATTCCGCCCAGGGCCGCGTACTCGGCGTCGAACCGCCGCATGAAGCCCACCTGGATGCGCTGGTGGCCCAGCGCCACCTCAGCCTCGACGACCTTCCAGGAGGATTCGGCGTCGGGGGTCAGCGGCTTTTCGCAGAGGATGGGGATGTCCTTGGCGAGGGCCTTAAACAGGATGTCCTCGTGCAGGAAACCGGGGGTGGCGATCAGGACCGCGTTGACATCGCCATTGTTGAGGGCTTCCTCGGCGTCAGCAAGTGCCACGGCGCCAGGGATGCCTTCGATGGCAGCCTGGGCGCGGGCCAGGTCAACGTCCACGACGGCGGCAACTTCGGCTCCGTGGATGCGCTTGTTGAGGCGCTGGATGTGGTCCGCACCCATGCGGCCGGCACCGATGACAGCTACGCGCAATGTTTCAGTCATTGTCTTTTCCTTAAGTGTCTTGGAGGTAATCAGTTGACGGCGGTACGGGAGCCGCAGGACAGCAGGTACTTGCGGGTGCGCTTGGCAATCGGCATCGGCACATCGAACGCGACCGGATACATGTCCTGCTCCACAATGCCAAAGATGGGACGGTTCAGTCCTTCGACGGCTTCGATGACCGCGCGGAGGTCCGGCAGGCCATTGGGCGGTTCGGTCATGACACCGGCCAGGTTGGCGGCGGCCCACGTCATGTTCTCCTCGTTGACCTTCTTGAGGATCTCCGGATTGATCTGCTTCAGGTGCAGGTAGCCGATGCGGTCCGGGTAGTTCTTGATCAGTTCCAGGCTGGAAGCACCGCAGTATTCGGCGTGGCCGGTGTCCAGGCACAGGTTCAGGTACTGCGGGTCGGTGGCAGCCAGCAGGGTTTCAATGTCCTCCTGGGCACCCACGTGCGAGTCGGCGTGCGAGTGGAACTGCTGCTTCAGGCCGAAGTCCTCCAGCAGGGTCTTGCCCAGGCGGTTGTGGCCGTCGAAGAGGTCACCCCAGGCCTTGTCTGTCAGCGTGCCGCTTTCGACAGCCTCGCCGGTGACATCGTCGCGCCACATGGCCGGGATAACCACAATGTGCTCGCCGCCCATGGCTGCTGTCAGCTCGGCTACCTTGCGGGCCGGTTCCCAGGCGGTCTCCCACTGGTCCAGGCCCCGGTGGAAAGCGGTGAACACTGTGCCGGCGGTGACCTTCAGGTCGCGGGCCTTGAGCTCCTCGGCCAGCCGGGTGGGGTCGGTGGGAAGGTAGCCGTAGGGGCCCAGCTCGATCCACTTGTAGCCGGATTCTGCTACCTCGTCCAGGAAGCGTTCCCATGGGGTCTGTTTCGGATCGTCCGCGAACCAGACGCCCCAGGAGTCCGGTGCCGTGCCGATGATCAGCTTGTTCTCAGTCATGACAGCGTTGTCTTTCTAGTTGGACGGAAAGTTGTAGGAGGCGCCGGAGGCGTGGTGGGTTTCGGGCCAGCGTGAGGTGACCACCTTGCCGCGGGTGTAGAAGGAGACGCCCTCGGGGCCGTAGATGTGCTTGTCGCCGAAGAGCGAGGCCTTCCAGCCGCCGAAGGAGTGGTAGGCCACCGGCACGGGCAGCGGCACGTTGATGCCGATCATGCCCACGGTGACGGAGCGCTGGAACTTCCGGGCGGCGGCACCGGAGGAGGTGAAGATGGCGGTGCCGTTGCCGTACGGGTTGGCGTTGATCAGCGCGATGCCGTCCTCAAGGGTGTCCACGCGGACCACCACCAGGACCGGTCCGAAGATCTCCTCGGTGTAGGCGGTCATTTCGGTCTTGACGTGGTCGATCACGGTGGGGCCCACCCAGAAGCCGTCTTCGTGGCCGGTGACTACCAGATCGCGGCCGTCCACCACCATGGCAGCGCCGGCCTGTTCGGCTTCGGTGACGATCCGGACGATGCGTTCCTTGGAAGCAGGGGTGATGACCGGGCCCATTTCGGCGTCGGCTTCGGTACCGTTCTTGACCTTTACGGCAAGGGCGCGCTCTTCGACCTTCTTGACGATCAGGTCAGCAGCATCCCCGACGGCGACAGCGACCGAGATGGCCATGCAGCGTTCACCGGCGGAACCGAACGCGGCGGCGGCGAGGTGGTCGGCGGCGTTGTCCAGGTCGGCGTCAGGCATGACGATGGCGTGGTTCTTCGCCCCGCCCAAGGCCTGGACCCGTTTGCCGTGCTTGGTGGCGGTCTCGTGGACGTACTGCGCGATCGGGGTGGAGCCAACAAAGGAGATGCCGTCCACGTCCGGGTGGGTCAGCAGCCCGTCAACGGTTTCCTTGTCGCCGTGCAGGACCTGGAATACGCCGTCAGGCAGCCCGGCTTCCTTCCAGAGCTTGGCCAGGAGCAGCGAGGCGGAAGGGTCCCGCTCAGAGGGCTTGAGGATGAAGGCGTTGCCGGTGGCGATCGCCATCGGGGCCATCCACAGCGGCACCATCACCGGGAAGTTGAACGGGGTGATGCCTGCGACCACGCCGAGGGGTTCGCGGAAGTTGAAGACGTCGATGCCGGTGGACACCTGGTCGGAGTAGTCGCCCTTGAGCAGGGTGGGGATGCCGCAGGCGTATTCGATGACCTCCAGGCCGCGGCCGATTTCGCCCTTGGCGTCGGAGAGGACCTTGCCGTGCTCCGCGGTCACCAGCGCGGCGAGGTCGTCCACGTGCGCGGCGACGAGTTCGCGGAACTTGAACAGCACGGCGGTGCGCTTGGCCAGCGAAATGTCGCCCCAGGTGTCGGCGGCCTTGCGGGCAGCAGCGACGGCGGTGTCCAGGTCGGCGCGGTTTGCCAGGCGCAGGGTGGCGGACACGGCGCCGGTGGCCGGGTTGTACACGGATGTGGTCCGGTCACCCTCGCCGACGGTCTCGGCGCCGTTGATGAAGTGGTTGATGACGGTGGTCTCAGTGGTGGTGGCAGTCATGGGACTCTTCCTTGAGTGGTGTAAAGAGAGTGCGTGGTGGGTCAGGAGACAGGGGGTCAGCCGAGCAGTTTGCGCTGGCGGGACTTGTGGTCGGTGTAGGTCTGGAAGGCCGCTTTGGTGGATTCCAGTTCGGAAACCTGGGAGACGGGAACGTCCCACCAGGATTCCGACGACGGCGCGTCCAGGAGCGGGTCCGACTCGACGTGGATCAGGATCGGGCCGGAACCTTCAGGCGCTGCCTTCGCATCGCGGATGGCCTGTTCGAGTTCGGCGATGACCTTCTCCCCCGGTTCGATCCGGATCACCTTCACGCCCAGGGACCGGGCATTCAGGGCCAGGTCAACGGGCAGGGTCTCGCCTTCATCGAAGCTGTGGTGTTCCTCATCCAGTGCCCGGTACTTTGTGCCGAACCGCTGCGAGCCGAGGGATTCGGACAGGGAGCCGATGGAGGCGTAGCCGTGGTTCTGGATCAGGACGACGATCAGCTTGATGCGTTCGGCGACGGCGGTGACGAGTTCCGTGTGCATCATCAGGTAGGAGCCGTCCCCCACCATGACGACGACGTCCCGCACCTCCGCGCCATCGCCGCCTGCCGCCGTCGTGCTTGCCGCTTCGGCGAGGACCGCACGCTTGACGCCGAGGCCGCCGGGGATTTCATAACCCATGCAGGAGTAGGCATATTCGACGTGGTAACCGAACGGGTCCCGGACCCGCCACATCTTGTGCAGGTCACCGGGCAGGGACCCGGCGGCACAGATGACCACGTCGCGGGCGTCCATGGCGCGGGAGGTGGCGCCGATAATTTCGTTCTGCGCCGGCAGGGGCGTGTGACGGGTGTCGAACGCTTCGTCCACCGTGGCGTCCCAGCGCTTCTTCTCGGCCGCGACCTGCTGCTCCAGGTCGGCGCCCACGCGGTAGCCGCCCAGGGCTGCGTTGAGCTTGACCAGTGCCTTGCGGGCGTCGGCCACGATGGGCAGCGTGGTGCCGTGCTTGTACGCGTCGATCGGGGCGACGTTGATGTTGATGAAGCGCACGTCAGGGTTTTGAAAGGCGGTCCGCGACGCGGTGGTGAAGTCCTCATAGCGGGTGCCGATGCCGATGACCAGGTCCGCCTCGGCAGCGATGGCGTTGGCCGCCGTCGTGCCCGTGGAGCCGATGGCTCCGAGGCTGAACCGGTGATCCCAAGGCAGGACGCCGACGCCGGCCTGCGTGTTGCCCACCGGAATGCCGGTCAGCTCCACGAACTTCGCCAGCTCGTCGTTGGCATAGGCGTAGAGGACGCCGCCGCCAGCGATGATCAGCGGCCGCTTCGCGGCACGGATCGCCTCGGCGGCACGGCGGATGTCGCCATCCTCCGCGTCCGGGCGGCGGATCCGCCACTCCCGCTCGGCCAGGAACTCCTCCGGGACGTCGAAGGCCTCGGCCTGGACGTCCTGCGGCAGCGATATGGTCACGGCACCGGTCTCGGCAGGGTCCGTGAGGACCCGCAGGCCGTGGTGGAACGCGGAGAACAGCTGCTCCGGCCGGTTGACCCGGTCGAAGAACTTGGACAGCGGCCTGAACGCGTCATTGACCGTCAGGTCGTAGGCGTAGGGCTGCTCGAGCTGCTGCAGGACCGGGTCCGCGGCGCGGGTGGCAAAGGTGTCACTGGGCAGCAGCAGCACGGGAAGCCGGTTGGTGGTGGCGAGCGCGGCGCCGGTGAGCAGGTTGGACGAGCCCGGGCCGATGGAGGTGCTGACCGCGAAGGTCTGGCGGCGGCGTGTGTGCCGGGCATACCCCACGGCCTGGTGCACCTGGGCCTGCTCGTTCCGGCCCTGGTAGTAGGGCATGATGGCCGGGTCCAGCTGCTGGTACTGCTTCAGCGCCTGGCCCACGCCGGCCACGTTGCCGTGGCCGAAAATGCCGAAGGTTCCCGGGATCAGGCGCTCCCGGTAGTCCACCCCGTTGACCGAGTCCACGGTGTACTGCCTGGAAAGGTATTCGACGACCGCCTGCGCCACCGTCATGCGGCGGGTTCCCTGTACTGGTGCCATGGTGGGTCTACTCCGATGCTTCTGAAGTGTGGTTGAGAAGGGAAGCGGCGGTGGCGACGGCGCCTGCCACGTCCCCGTCAGCGGGATACAAGAGGGTCCGGCCAACGGTCAGGCCCTGCACTCCGGGAAGGGCAAGGGCTGCCTGCCAGCTGGCGAAAACTTCATCCTGGCTGCTGTCCGGGTCCCCGCCCAGGAGCACCGTAGGCATGGTGGTGGCGGCCATAACGCGTTCCATCTCCGCCACCACTGGCAGCTTCATCCAGGTATAGGCGCTGGTGGAACCCAACCCTTCGGCGATGGCAATCGACTTGATCACGGCGTTCGGCGTGAGGTCATTGCGGACCCTGCCGTTCTCGCGGACCGAGAGGAACGGCTCCACCATGGCGATCAGCTTCCGCTCCGCCAGGGAGTCAATGGCCTTTGCCGTTGCCTCAAGGGTCACCACGGTATCGGGGTCGCCCAGGCAGATGCGGGTCAGCATCTTGCCGCCGTCGGCGCCCAGGGCCTCAAGCGCTGCTGCGGTGTGCCCGGTGAAGCGGTCATCAAACTCGTTAACCAGCCCGGCAAGACCGCCACGGTTCATCGAGCCAAACACCAACTTGCCGTCCAGGGCTCCGAGCAGGAGCAGGTCGTCCATGATGTCCGGTGAGGCCAGGACGCCGTCAACCGCCGGGTTGGCCAGCGCGACCTGCAACCGGTCCAGCAGCTGCCGGCGGTCCGCCATGGCTACCGGATCGCTTCCGACGGCAAGGGCGCCGCGCGCGGGGTGGTCAGCAGCGACGATGAAGTTCTGCCGGCCGGACTTCAGTCCCGGATGGCGACGGCGGGCCTGGCGGCGCGGGCAACGGCGTCCGGATCTTCCAGCCCGGATGGTGCTCAGGTGTTCGTAGCGGCGGGGATCGTCATTGACCGCGTGGTTGGAGGCAATGGGCGTCAGGGTCACAGCGCGGCTCCTTCCGTGGCAAGCTGCTCAGAGGCGCCCGTAACGCTGCCAGGCACGGTGCGGCCGCGTTCGGCCAGCAGGGTGTTGACCTCTTCCGGCGTCGGCATGGCATCTGCGCAGGAGAGGCGGGAGGCGACGATGGCACCCGCGGCGTTGGCGTAGTCGAGGACCTGTTCCAGCGGCCATCCCGAAAGCAGGCCGTGACAGAACGCGCCGCCAAAGGAGTCGCCGGCTCCAAGCCCGTTCAGTGTTTCCACCGGGACCGGGGCGGAGACCACGCGCTCGGTGCGGGTCTTCGCCATCACGCCCTCGGCGCCGAGTTTGACGACGGCGATTTCCACGCCGGCGGCCAGGAGGCGGTCCGCCTGCTCGTCAGGGGTCCCCTCCCCCACAGCCACGGCACATTCCTTGTCATTGCCGATGGCAACGGTGACATGCGGGAGGATCTTGGCCACCTCGGCGCGGGCTTCTTCTTCCGAGTCCCAGAACATAGGCCGGTAGTCGAGGTCCAGGATAGTGAACTGGCCCTTCGACAGGCCGGTGCGGGGACGGGCCTCATGGGCGGAAAGGTGCGCGCTGCGGCTGGGCTCCTGGCACAGGCCCGTTACTGTGGACCAGAAAATACCGGCCTCGCGGATGGCGTCCAGGTCCAATTCCTCTGCCTTGATCTGCAGGTCCGGGGCCGTGGGGAGCCGTCCGTAGAAGTACAGCGGGAACTCGTCCGTAGCCGGCTTGATGGCACAGAAGGTCACCGCCGTCGGGTACTGCTCCACGGGTGACACGAACGTGTCATCGACGTTGAACTTGTGCAGTTCGCGGTGGAGGTACTTTCCGAACGCATCGTCCCCGGTGCGGGTAATCACACCTGTCCGGCGGCCGTGCCTGGCTGCAGCGACGGCGACATTCGACGGAGAGCCGCCAAGGTACTTTCCGAAGGACGTCACGTCCTCCAAGTCAACCCCAATGTCGTTCGGGTAGATATCAACGCTGATGCGCCCGATCGTAAGAAGCTCGTGGGTCACGGTAATCGTGGACCTTTCTGATGTGGAACTCTAAACCTGTTATGAGGGAGCCCTGGACTCGCTGCGGTGACTTACGCCACGGGCACTACTTTGCCCTAGCTTGGATGTCCTGTCAAACGTTTGTACTGACATACTTACAACGCGACGTGGTCGCTCTGAAATGACGGGCCATCCCAAACGGACGGCCTACTTTTTGGGTACAGCCAGTTCGCCGGTGACATATTGAGCACGGCCAAATCCAAAGGACCAGTCGCCGGCAGTGTTCTCCACATAGCCGATGAACACGTCTTCCCCGGCGATGCCCACCTCCCCGAGCTTTTCCGCCACGGCAGCGAACAACCGCTGTTTCGCTTCCTGCGATCGCCCACCCTGCGTGAAGATCTGGATCATTACTACATCCCGGGTCCGCTCGAACCCCAGGCCGGCATCCTGGGCAAAAATCTGCCCCTCTGGGTGCTCGGTGAGGATATGGAAGTAGTCCCTCTCGGGGATCGAGTATTCAGCCAGGATGGCGTCGTGGATGCCCCGGCTGAGCTGCTGCAGCGCTTCCCTGCCGCGCCCTTCATTTACATCAATGCGTACAAGCGGCATTCGCTTCTCCTTCGAGACTTTGTATTGACATACTAACAAAGCCGCCCCGCCCGAAGCAAGACCCAAAGGCTTGAAAAGGCAGCAAGACACGCCTACTCTTAAACAACCGAAAGGTTGATAAACGCGAAGATTGATGAAGGATGGCCCCGGTGAGCTCCGACAGCGCGGCCTTGGACTCGGCCTTCATGGCCCTGGCCGATCCCGTCCGGCGCAGTATCATCGCCCGGCTCAGCCGGGGTCCGGCCACTGTGAACGAACTGGCAGAACCGTTCGAGATCTCCAAGCAGGCAGTCTCGAAACATATACAGGTGCTCGAGCTAGCGGGGCTGGTGACCCGCAGCAGGGACGCACAGCGTCGGCCCGTGCACCTGAACCCGGCGCGGCTTGAGGAACTGACAGCGTGGATCGACCAGTACAGGCTGGTCCGCGAGGGGCAGTTCCGCAACCTCGACGCCGTACTTAGATCACATGCTGCAGCCGGCAGCGACTAATCTCCAAGGAGTCATCATGAGCAATTCCCTGAAACTCAGCGTTCCTGAAGGCGTCCCTTTCATCGACTACGAGCGGGAGTTCGACTTCCCCGTGGCCGATGTATTCCGCGCCCACAGGGAGCCGGACCTGATCGTCCAGTGGCTGGGCCCGCGGGGCTACAAGATGGACATCGACCATTACGATTTCCGGACCGGCGGCAGCTACAGCTACCTCCACACCGGGCCCGAGGGGGTCCCCTATGAATTCAGGGGGATCTTCCACACGGTCCGGGAGAACGAGTTCGCCATCCAGACCTTTGAGTTTGGCGGGTACCCGGACGTCGTCAGCCTGGAATTCATGACGTTCGAGGACCTGGGCAACGGCCGGTGCCGCCTGCGCGGCCACTCTGTCTACCCCAGCCAGGAGGCGCGGGACGGCATGGCACAGTCCGGAATGGAAGGCGGCATGAGCGAGGGCTACGAGCGACTGGACGAACTCCTCAGCGGGGCCAAGGTCTGAAGCGAAAAAAGGGACGACGACGGGAGGTCACCTTCGCGGACGAAGGCGACCTCCCGTCGTCGTACTTAACAGAAAAAAGCGGGGCAACCTGCCGTCCCGAAGGCCGGCAGGTCGCCCCGCTCTACAGCTGTACTGCTTCGCAGCCTAGAGGGCTGCGTAAACCTCGCGCAGCAGCTTGGCGGTCTCGGACGGCGTCTTGCCGACCTTGACGCCAGCGGCCTCAAGGGCTTCCTTCTTGGCCTGGGCCGTTCCAGCGGAACCGGACACGATGGCGCCTGCGTGGCCCATGGTCTTGCCTTCGGGGGCGGTGAAGCCGGCAACGTAACCGACAACCGGCTTGGTGACGTTGGCCTTGATGAAGTCGGCAGCACGCTCTTCAGCGTCGCCGCCGATTTCGCCGATCATGACGATGGCCTTGGTCTCGGGATCAGCCTCGAACGCGGCCAGGGCGTCGATGTGGGTGGTGCCGATGATGGGGTCGCCGCCGATGCCGATGGCGGTGGAGAAGCCAAGGTCGCGCAGTTCGTACATCATCTGGTAGGTCAGGGTGCCCGACTTGGAAACGAGGCCGATGGGGCCCTTGCCGGTGATGTTGGCAGGGGTGATGCCCACCAGGGATTCACCGGGGGTGATGATGCCGGGGCAGTTCGGACCAATGATGCGGGTGACCTGGTTGCCGTCGGCGTCGACCTTGGACTGGGCCAGCGCCCAGAACTCCGCGGAGTCCTGGACCGGAACACCTTCGGTGATGACGACGACGAGGCCGATGCCGGCTTCGATTGCCTCCACCACTGCAGCTTTGGTGAATGCCGGCGGCACGAAGACGATGGAGACGTCAGCGCCGGTTTCTGCCATGGCTTCCTTCACGGTGCCAAAGACGGTGATTTCCTTGTCGCCGTGCAGGACGGTGGTGCCGGCCTTGCGGGCGTTCACGCCGCCCACGATGTTGGTGCCGGCCTTCAGCATCAGGGCGGTGTGCTTGGTGCCTTCGCCGCCGGTGATGCCCTGGACGATGACCTTGGAGTCCTTGTTCAGATAAATAGACATGGTGCGTCCCTTTACTTCGCTGCGTTGGCGAGCTCGGCGGCCTTGTCGGCGCCCTCGTCCATGGTGGCGGCCAGGGTTACCAGCGGGTGGTTGGCCTCGTTCAGGATCCGGCGGCCTTCCTCGACGTTGTTGCCGTCGAGGCGGACTACCAGCGGCTTGTTCGCTGTGTGGCCGAGCTCGGCCAGCGCGCCCACGATGCCCTTGGCGACGGCGTCACAGGCGGTGATGCCGCCAAAGACGTTCACGAACACGGACTTGACCTGCTCGTCACCCAGGATGACGTCCAGGCCGGCGGCCATAACCTCGGCGGAGGCTCCACCGCCGATGTCCAGGAAGTTGGCGGGCTTGACGTTGCCGTGGTTTTCACCAGCGTAGGCAACGACGTCGAGCGTGGACATGACCAGGCCGGCGCCGTTGCCGATGATGCCTACTTCGCCGTCGAGCTTGACGTAGTTCAGGTCCTGCGCCTTTGCCTTGGCCTCGAGGGGATCGGCAGCGTCCTTGTCCTCAAGGAGGGCGTGCTTGGCGTGGCGGAATTCGGCGTTCTCATCGAGGGAGACCTTGCCGTCCAGGGCCACGATTTCGCCGGCACCGGTCTTCACCAGTGGGTTGACCTCCACCAGGGTGGCGTCTTCCTTCTTGAAGACGTCCCACAGCTTGAGGATCACGGCGGCGACCTTGCCGCGCAGTTCCTCGGGGAAGCCTGCGGCTGCGACGATCTCGTCAGCCTTGGCCTGGTCAATGCCCACGGCGGGATCGATGGCGATCTTGGCCAGGGCTTCCGGGCGTTCGACGGCGAGCTGTTCGATTTCCATGCCGCCCTCAACCGAGCACATGGCCAGGTAGTTGCGGTTTGCCCGGTCCAGCAGGACTGAGAAGTAGTATTCCTCGGCAATGTCCGCGCCCTGGGCGATCATCACCTTTTTGACGGTGTGGCCCTTGATGTCCATGCCCAGGATGTTGGTGGCGTGTTCAAATGCCTCATCCGCGGACTTAGCAACCTTGACGCCGCCGGCCTTGCCGCGGCCGCCGACCTTTACCTGCGCTTTGACGACAGTTACGCCGCCGATCTTCTCGGCAGCTGCCTTTGCTTCTTCTGGGGTGTACGCCACGATGCCGGCAAGCACGGGTACACCGTGCGCCTCGAACATATCGCGCGCCTGGTATTCAAACAGGTCCACGGTTTAGTGTCCTTCTACGTCGAAGTAGTTTCTGTACAGTCGGACACCATCGAAGACGATGACCGGGCTGCGGAATTGCACGCACCGGGGCCCTGTTGGAAACGAGCCACGCGGCGTGATGCTCCACTGGGAACTCTAGTCCTTTGTAGGGACCGGCCCGTCCCAGAGTACCCCTTATGTGAGTAACGACACTATTCTATGGAACGTAGAAAAACCGCGGATTTACGCGGATTTTGAGGGCTCGCCGGGGGCCGGCGAACTGCTGCTGCGGGGTACGGAGATCAGTTCGTAACGTTCGGCGGAAACGAAGAATCCGATGCCTGCTGAGACGTTTCCGCACGCGACCCCGCCGTTGTACGCAGAACACCGCAGCCCGTTGCGCTCGAGGTTCTGGCCTTCCGCGAGGACAGGCAACTCCGCGATCGGACCGGTCTTGTTTCCCTTTGGACCGTACGTTGCTTCCATTTGTGTGACACCGGAACGGCATTCGCCGTACCGTGCATCGTCCGGCGTGAGCAGCGCTACCCCGCCCAGGTAGCCGAGGTTGGTCCCCGCGCAGTCATCTTCCACGTCGCCCTGGTCCGGCTTGGGGTAGGTGGCCAGCTCGCAGTGGGCTACCGGCACAATGGCCAGTTTGTTGTTCTCGCTGTCGCTGAAGCCGTTTTGCCCGTACGGGAGGTTGATGTGGGCGCCGCGGGCTGACGTCAGGAAACACGCTACTGTCCGGTCCTCCGTAACAAACGCGAGGAGGTCGTCGGTGCCCGAGAAATCCTGGGGATCCACCAACGCTGCCTGCTTCAACTGCTCCAGGGGTGGAAGGGGCGGCGGAGGCTCATAACCGGGGTCCTCAACGGTGACCGAACAAGCCGTTGCGGCCATCAGGGACAGCGCGGCGGCCATCCCCCACACAATCCGTCGCATGGCACCCATTATGCGTTACTGCGGCAGCCGCCTGGAGCCGGGGACACTTTCGATGACCTCTGCTGCTGCCTGCGCCGGATCCTGCCGTGCGAAGTCTTCCCGCATCTGTTGAGCCCGGTTCTTCCACTGCGGGTCAGCAAGGATGGAACGCACAGCCGCACGGATCTTCTCCGGCGAGGGCGCCTCGGTCCGCAGGTTGATGCCGGCACCGGCGTACTCCACCCGTGCATTGACGTCACTCTTGCCCTCGTTGATGCCCGACACCACCAGCGGGACGCCTGCCGAGAGTGCCAGCTGTACACCGCCAAACCCGCCGTTGGTGATGAAGACATCCGTGGATCCAAAGGCCGCGCCAAAGTCCACGTAGTCCCTGATGTGGATGTGCGGTTGCGGATAGCGCTAACGCAGCTCCGCGGTCTTCCTGCCGCCGGTTGCCACGATGACCAGTGCGTCCATGTCCTTCAGCGCTTCCAGCGCGGGAATGATCAGTTTGTTCTGGTCCGCGTTGTCCATTGTGCCCTGGGTGAGCACAATGGTGGTCCGGTATCCGCGCGGCAGGTCTTCCGGGTCGGTATCACCGGGTGGCCGGAAGGGCAGGAGGGCCCCGACATATTTCACTTTCGGGTTCCTATTGCGGCGCGGAAAGTCGAGGGACTCGGTGCCGGCCTGGATGATGGCATCCGAGCACCGGTAGGCATCGTCGGTGAGCCTGGCCCCTTTGGGCACGTCCAGCCCATAGAAGCTGTGCTGGCGCTGGTAGCTCTGGTGGGCAGCGCGGAGAATCACTTTGTCCGACAGCAGCCCGGCCATGCCCTGCAGCGCCTTCTCGGCAGGGTTCCGCGGCGGCCGGAAGCCGAAGAAGAGTGGGGGCACCAGCGGATCGCTTTCCATATTGGGAATCACCACTACATTCACTACCGGCTTGGCCAGCAGGTGCGCAACGAGCCGCTGGATGAACATGGAGTGGTCCACTACCAGGACGTCGAAGGGGAATTCCCGGTCCAGCTCCCGGATGTCCTCAAAGAAGTTGCTGATGTTGCTGGCGAAGATCTTTTCACCGTCAAAACCGATAGCCATGGGTCCGTTGAGTTTTGCCCGTTCCGGGTACAGCTCGAAGAGGTTGTCGGCGCGGTGCTCAATGGCCCGTTTGAAGGGAAGGATGGGAATTCCGAGGTCCTGGAGCTTTCGGGCGAACACCGGCCCCGTGTACCAGCGGACATCATGTCCTCGCTCCTTCAGCTTCATGGCCACTCCGGTCATCGGATTGAAGTGGCCGTCGATTGCTTGGCTCGCGAACAGGATGTTCATGGTCCGCTCCGGTTGCTAGGCGCTGAGTTTCGTCAGCGGCGCGTACCGCAGGAGCAGGCGTTTCTCGCCGACGTCGAACTTCACCTTCGCCACGGTCTTGTCCCCCGCCCCTTCCAGGGCCAGGACCGTACCATTGCCAAAACTCGTGTGGTTGACCTTGTCCCCCACGCTCACAGCAATGATTTCCTTCTGCGGCTGAACCCGGTTCCGGGCAACGACCGCAGGGACATCGGCATTGAAGCCGGCTGATGAATCAGCCGCGGCGCCCCTTGCCGTCCCGGCGCCCCAGAAGGACCCGCTGTAGCGGCCGGACCCGATGGAGCCGCTGTTTCCCCAGCCGGCCTGGCGGCTGGTTCCTTCGCGTTTCCATTCCAGGAGCTCGGCCGGGATCTCCTCCAGGAACTGGCTTGCGGGGTTGTACTGGCTTTGGCCCCACATGCTGCGGACCTCGGAGCGTGTGACGTAAAGCCGTTTCCGGGCGCGTGTGAGCCCTACATAGGCAAGCCGTCGCTCCTCCGCCAGTTCCTTGGGGTCGGTGGCCGAGCGCTGGTGCGGGAAGAGTCCATGCTCCATGCCGGTCAGGAACACCACAGGGAACTCGAGGCCTTTGGCGGTGTGCAGCGTCATCAGGGTGACGACGCCCAGGCGTTTGGCCTCAGCTACCGCCTCGTCAATATCCGCACCGGGCGCATCGGGGATCTGGTCAGCATCTGCCACCAGGGAAACCTGCTCAAGGAATGCTTCCAGCGTCCCTTCCGGGTTCTCCTGTTCGTATTCGCGCACGACGGCGACAAGTTCCGCCAGGTTTTCCACGCGGGATTCGTCCTGGGGGTCAGTGCTGGACCGCAGCGTGGCAAGGTAGCCGGTCTGCTCCAGGACTGCTTCCAGCGCTGCCGCGGCGCCGGATCCGGCTGCCACCTCTGCCAGGTCGTCCAGGAGCTTAACAAAGCCGAGCACTGCGTTGACGGAACGCGTGGCCATCCCGGGAGCCTGGTCGGCACGCCGGGCGGCAGCCATGAAAGACGTGCGTTCGCGCTGGGCAAGGGCAGCAACGGCCCCTTCGGCACGGTCGCCGATGCCCCGCTTGGGTTCGTTAAGCACCCTGCGGAGGTTGACGTCGTCGTCCGGGTTCACCAGCACCCGAAGGTAGGCAAGGGCATCCTTGATTTCCTTGCGCTCATAGAAGCGCGTGCCGCCCACCACCTTGTAGGGCAGGCCCACCCGGACAAGGACATCTTCAATGGAGCGGGATTGCGCGTTGGTCCGGTAAAAAATCGCGACATCCCCGGGACGGAGGTTGTCCTCATCCTGGAGCCTGTCGATCTCCTTGGCGATGAACTGGGCCTCGTCATGCTCGTTTTCACCGACGTAGCCGATGATCTTGTGGCCCTCGCCCTCGGCGGTCCACAACCTCTTTTCGGGCCTGTTCGGGTTCCGGGAAATCACCGAATTGGCCGCGCTGAGGATGTTCTGGGTGGAGCGGTAGTTCTGCTCCAGCTTGATGGTCCGGGCTTCGGGATAGTCCTTCTCGAACTCCACGATGTTGCGGATGTCGGCCCCGCGGAAGGCGTAGATGGACTGGTCGGAATCACCCACAACGGTGAGCTCGGATGCCCCCGGCCCCTGCCCCACGATCTCCCGTACCAGGGCGTACTGGGCGTGGTTGGTGTCCTGGTATTCATCCACCAGCACATGCCGGAACCGCCGGCGGTAGGACTCGGCCAGCGCCGGGAACGCCCGGAACATGTAGACGGTCTCGGCAATGAGGTCGTCAAAGTCCATGGCGTTCGCCTGGCGCAGCCTCTGGGTGTACCCCTTGTAGACGTCCGCCACCGCCTGCTCGAACGGATCGTTGTAGTTCGCGGCCGAGGCGTAGGAATCAACGTCGATAAGTTCGTTCTTCAACGCCGAGATCTTGTGCTGGATGGCCTTCGGTGCAAACTTCTTGGGGTCCAGGTCCAGTCCTTTGGACACCTGCGTAACCAGCCGCAGCGAATCGGCGGAGTCATAGATGGAGAAGTTCGACTTCAGGCCAACGTTGGCGGCTTCCTGGCGCAGGATCCGAACGCAGGAGGAGTGGAACGTTGAAATCCACATGATCTTGGCGCGTCCGCCCACCAGGGCCTCGATGCGTTCCCGCATCTCGGCAGCGGCCTTGTTGGTGAAGGTAATGGCAAGGATTTCGCCGTGGTGCGCCCGGCCCGTGGCGATGAGGTAGGCAATCCTGTTACTGAGGACGCGGGTTTTTCCTGACCCGGCTCCGGCCACGATCAGAAGCGCCGGGCCCGCATGCTTGACCGCTTCCTCCTGCTGGGGGTTCAGCCCTTCCAGGAGTTGGGCCGCGCCAGGCCTGCGGCTGCCCTGATCTTTCCCTTCCGGTGCCCGGTCCAGGCGGACGCTGCCGCCCGTCGCGGATGCCGCTGCGGCGCCTTCGGACGGCGATTTGGTGCGGGCAGCCGCGGCGGGAGCAGCTTTGAACGGTCCGTCAGAGTACGGGTCAAACAACATATCCATGGTGCCTACAAGTCTAGGCGGTGGGGCAGACACACAGTTCCAGCCTGTGGATTAGAGGCCGTTATCCACATAGGGCAGGTGGGGCGTGCGTGAATCCCTAGGCCACCGAGCCCGACTCGAGGGCGGCACGCAACTCCCGTACCGCCGTCGTTCCTCCTGCCATGAACCACTCAAGGCCGTTCACGCGGACTGTGTCCACTGCCCCGCCGGCAGCCCGCACGATCGCTTTGCCGGGCAGCCAGTCCCATTCCGGGCAGCTGTGTTGGAACCAGCAGCCGATCTGGCCGTCGGCTACCCGGCCAAGGTCGCAGGAGCCGGAACCGAGCATCCGCAGTGCAGCGGCGGACGTGGCCGCCGCATGCCAGGGCATGGCGCACAAAGGGTCCATCAACCACGTGGGGTGGATGTAGGTGGCGGCGCCCAACTCCGCAACGGGGGTTGCATTGCGTTCCCCCTTGTTGTCATGGAACACCGTGAGGGGGTCGCCGTTCAGGGTGGCGGGATGTGCCCGGCCGCCGAGCCACAGCTTGTCCTCCTCAGGCTGGAAGATTGCGCCCAGCAGCACGTCGGACTGGTCCTTCAGCGCGATGGCCGAGCACCAGTAGGTGGAGCCGTGCAGGAAGTTGTAGGTGCCGTCCACGGGGTCAATCACCCAGGTACGGCCGCTGGTGCCCTGTACGGAGGCTCCTTCCTCGCCCAGGATGCCGTCGTGAGGGCGGCAGCGCTGCAGCTGCTCCAGGACATAGGCTTCGGCGGCGTGGTCAGCAGCGGTCACCACGTCCGAGATGGAAGTCTTTTGCTGCGACTGCAGCCCTGCCATCCGCATCAGGAGCGCCAGCTGCCCGGCCTCACGCACCAGCGCAGCCGCCAACTGATGATCGTCCAGGGAGGGGTCAAGTTCAACAGCGCTGTGCCGGCCAATGGTCATGGCTTCAGTTTATGGGGCTGGATAATGGTGCCATGGCCAAGACACCTGCGCAGCGGATCAAGAAGCACGGCTCCAAGGCGGTTGTCCCGCAGCACCACCTTCCTCCGGCGGTGAACCCCACCACGGCACGTACTCCGGAGAAAGCCCAAAGCAACAGCAACCTGATTCTGATCGCAGGGGTGGTGGCCAGCCTGTTCCTGTTCTGGTACCTGCACCTGCTGACGCTGGAACAGCTCCGGCAGCTTTCCGGCGGCCTGGCAATGCCTGATTCGCTTATTGGCGGCTTCGACCCCGCTTATATCGGCCAACTGCACTCGGCGATGGACGACGACGCCCGGGGCCAGCTCAACTACGTCCACAAAACAGCAGGCACCCTGTTCCCCCTCATCTTCGGGTTCACCTGGCTGCTGCTGATCGGGACGAACGTTGCCCGCAAAGCGCTCCGCTGGTCACTGTGGGCCTTGCCCCTGCTGTTCGTCGTGGTCCGGCTCTGGGGCAACGTGACCATAGACAGCGTGATGGCAGCAGAAACTGCCGACGCCGGACAGGTGGCCTTGGCGTCCGGACTCACCGTAGCCGGTTGGGTGCTTCTAGTCCTGAGCCTGCTGGCGGGTGCCGCCGCTGTCTTCCTCGGCGCCCGCAAACCCAAAGCGGCGCGCTGAGGACCGGCAGGCACGCACCTCCTTGCGGTGGCGGTGGACCTGCCGGGCAATAACCAGTCCCGCAGTGGCCATCCCCAGGGTGACTGGGTACCCCATGAGACGCTCCAGCGTGCCGGGCTCGGGAACGTCCATCCCCGTCAGGCCGCCCGTCGCGAGGGCGGCCAGTGACACAGCACCGCACACCAGGATGAACCAGGCGAAATTTGTCTTCCGCAGCCAGAGGATGCCCAGGACAAGCAAGGCGGCGGCCCCGGCGAGGAAGTACATCACCGCGCCAGCGATGTGCCAGCCGGACCCTGCGTCCTCGGGCACCAGCCCCACAATGACAGTCCCGGCCCCGGCGGTCCCGGTCAGGATGCGCACCCAGACAGCCGCCAGCCAGGGCTTGCGCCGCGGCTGCAGGCGCAGATCCGAGCGTGCCGCCACGCACAGCAGCCCGGAGCTCAGCAAAAAGGCCCCCAGCAGCATGCCGAGGCCCTGTACCACGAATGAGGCATTCATCAGCCAGTTCAATGGGGAACAGACCTCGCGTCCGTCAAAGACGCCGCAGTTCAGGGCGCCAAGGTCGCTGATGTAGCCGGTCCGCAGGTCATAGGGTTTGGGGCCGGCCCAGGCCCCGATCACCGCCGCCTCCGCCGCAAAATACTGCAGTACGCTCAGCACCGACCAGGCACCGATGTACTGGCGGGTGGAAACCGTATCCGGAATAAACGCGGCTGCGGGGGCGGCAGAGGGGGCTGAACTCATGCCTTGAGCGTAGTACGGCGCCGCACCTTGTATGCTTGTAACCGTGTCCGGCCGGACTGGCCCGCCGATCCAACGGACGCAGGCCCTCGTAGCTCAGTGGATAGAGCACGGCTCTCCTAAAGCCGGTGTCGTTGGTTCGATTCCAATCGAGGGCACTTGAACGCTACTCCCCCGGAGTTCGCACTCCGCGCCTATCTCCTGGGCACACCCCACCCCGGCGCCGCCAGGCTCGCCGCTGGGGCGGGACAGTGGACGGTCCACCGGGACCTCCTGGACCGTACAGAGGGCACCCGCGGAACTTTTTCCGGCGTCGTGCATTTTGTTCCCACGGACGACGGCGGCCTGGACCTTCACGAGGAAGGCACCATGCGCTGGCCCACCTTCACCGGCCCCGCCTCCCGCGAATACCTGCTGAAAACCACCGACCGTCCGGACGCACTGGATGTGTTCTTCCCGGACGGCCGCCCCTTCCACCGGATGAGCTTTACGCCGGCAGCCAACTCGGACAGCCACTGGTGCGATCCCGACACCTACCGGGTGGCCTACGCTTTCGGGGACCAGGACAGGTTCAGCTACACCTGGGACGTTAGGGGACCCCGGAAGGACCTGCTGCTCACATCCCGGCTGGTCCGGCTGGAAGGCGGGGAGGCGTGAAAGAGCGAATTGTGGTCTCCGCTGTTTGCGTCTTCGATGACGCCGGCCGGCTCCTGACCGTCAGGAAGCGCGGCACCGCCATGTTCATGCACCCGGGCGGGAAACCGGAAGCAGGCGAAACAGCGGTCCAGGCGGCAGCGCGGGAACTCGCGGAAGAAGTGGGCATTGTCCTTGACCCGCGGGACCTGCAGCTGATGGGCGTGTGGATCGCGGACGCCGCCAATGAGGCCGCCACGGATATCGAAGCGACGGTCTTCACAGCTCCGGGAACGTGGACGGCCCATCCTGCGGGGGAGATCGCGGAGATCCGCTGGCTGGACCTCGACGCGGACCACACCGAGGACCTCGCCCCGCTGCTCACGGACCACATCCTTCCGGAGCTCACCACCCGGCCCGGCGGCGCTGCCATGACGGGCGGCTAGAACTCGGGAACCGCCTCCTGGGCCACCGCCGTGGCCTCGTTGAACTGCGTCCGGTAGAGCTCGGCGTACCTGCCCTCTGCGGCCAGCAGTTCGGTGTGCGTCCCGCGCTCCACAATGCGGCCGTCCTCCACCACCAGGATTGCGTCCGCAGCGCGGACGGTGGACAGGCGGTGGGCAATCACGACGGCGGTGCGCCCCTCCAGCGCGGCCCCCAAGGCAGCCTGCACAGCGGCTTCATTCGTCGAGTCGAGCGCCGCTGTCGCCTCGTCCAGGATGACCACCCGGGGCTGGGCGATCAGCAGCCGGGCAATGGTGAGGCGCTGGCGTTCACCGCCGGAGAGCCGGTAGCCGCGCTCACCCACCACAGTGTCCAGCCCTTCCGGCAGGGAACGGATCATAGTTTCCAGCCTGGCCTGACGGATGGCCTCCCACATTTCCGCTTCTGTGGCATCCGGCCTGGCAAGCCGAAGGTTGGAGGCAATCGTTTCGTGGAAGAGGTGGCCGTCCTGGGTCACCATGCCCAGGGTCTCACGCAGGGAATCAAAGGTGACGTCCCGCAGGTCAACGCCTGTCCCCGGCACGGTGCCGCCCAGCCGTACGGCACCGGAATCAACGTCGTAGAGCCGTGCCAGCAGCTGGGCAATAGTGGATTTTCCGGCACCGGAGGAACCTACCAGCGCCACCGTCTGGCCGGGCTCCACGCGGAAGCTGATGCCGTGGAGCACTTCTTCCCCGCCCCGCGTGTCCAGCGTGGACACTTCCTCCAGTGAAGCCAGCGACACCTTGTCCGCCGAGGGGTAGGCGAAGCGCACGTCGTCGAACTCAACGGAGACCGGGCCGGCCGGAACAGCAACGGCATCCGGTTTCTGCTGGATCAGCGGCTTCAGGTCCAGGATTTCGAACACGCGCTCGAAGCTCACGAGGGCACTCATAATTTCCACCCGTGCGTTGGACAGCGCGGTGAGCGGGGCGTAGAGGCGGGTGAGCAGCAGCGCCAGCACCACAACATCGCCCGCGGCGAGTTGACCGGTGATGGCGTACCAGCCGCCCAGCCCGTACACCAAGGCGAGCGCGAGCGCTGAGACAAGCGTCAGTGCCGTGACGAAGGTGAACTGCAGCATGGCGGTGCGGACGCCGATGTCCCGGACCCGGCCGGCGCGGACGGCGAATTCACGGGACTCCTCGTCCGGGCGGCCGAAAAGCTTGACCAGGGTGGCGCCCGGAGCGGAGAAGCGCTCGGTCATCTGCGTGCCCATGGCGGCATTGTGTTCCGCCGCCTCCCGGCGCAGGTCCGCGAGCTTCGACCCCATCCGCCGGGCGGGGATGAGGAAGACAGGCAGCAGGATCATAGCGAGGACTGTCACCTGCCAGGACGTGCCCAGCATGACGACCAGGGTCAGGATCAAGGCCACCACATTGCTGACCACGCCGGACAGCGTGCCGGCGAACGCCGACTGGGCACCGATGACATCGTTGTTGAGCCTGCTGACCAGGGCGCCTGTGCGGGTGCGGGTGAAGAAAGCAATCGGCATCTTCTGCACATGGTCGAAGACGCGGGTGCGCAGGTCCACGATGACGCCTTCACCAATGGTGGAGGAAAGCCAGCGGCTGACCATCCCCAGGCCGGCCTCGGCAACAGCCACGACGGCGATCAGCACCGCAAGGCGGACCACTTCCTCCGCGGCGGCCTTGGCCACGATTGCGTCCACTACCTGCCCGGCGAGGACAGGCGTGGCCACGGCCAGGAACGCCATCACCACGGACAGGACCACGAAGGCGATGAGTTTGCCCCGGTGCGGCCGGGCGAAGCCCAGGACCCGTTTCAGGGTTGCTTTGGAGAAAGGCTCGGAACCGCTCTTGGCCCGGGTGATCTTGTACAGGGAGTTCCAGGCCACCCCTTCCATGCTCATTGCTGCTGCTCCTCTACCGTGCCGTTCTCAACAACCCAACGTACATCCAGCCGCACGTTCTCCAGCAGCCTGCGGTCATGGGTGACCAGCAGCAGTGCGCCGTCGTAGCTTTCCAGTGCCTCTTCCAGCTGTTCGATGGCCGGAAGGTCCAGGTGGTTGGTGGGCTCGTCCAGGACCAGGAGGTTAACGCCGCGGGCCTGGAGAAGGGCCAGGGCGGCCCGGGTCCGTTCGCCGGGAGACAAGGACTCAACAGTGCGGGCCGTGTGGTCCGCCTTAAGTCCGAACTTTGCCAGGAGGGTGCGGACCTCTGCCGGGTTCAGGTCCACCAGGACGGCCTCGACGGCGTCTGCCAGGGTCAGGTGGCCGGCCAGCAGCCCGCGGGCCTGGTCGATCTCACCGATGGCCACTGAGGCACCCATGGCCGCACTGCCGGAAGCCGGCTCGATGGCGCCCAACAGCAGGCGCAACAGGGTGGACTTTCCGGCACCGTTGGGACCGGTGATGCCTATCCGCTCCCCTGCATTGAGCTGAAGATTGACGGGGCCAAGCGTGAAATGACCCTGCTGGACCACGGCGTCGCGGAGCGTGGCCACTACGGAGCTGGAGCGCGGTGCCTTGCCGATGGAGAACTGCAGCTGCCATTCCTTGCGAGGCTCCTCCACCACGTCCAGCCGCGCTATCCGGGACTCCATCTGCCGCACCTTTTGGGCCTGCTTCTCGGAGGACTCGGTGCTGGCGGCGCGGCGGATCTTGTCATTGTCCGGGCTCTTCTTCATGGCGTTCCGGACGCCTTGGGAACTCCATTCGCGCTGCGTCCGCGCCCGGGAGACCAGATCCGCCTTGGTGGCGGCGAACTCGTCGTACTTCTCGCGGGCATGCCGGCGCGCAACCGCGCGTTCCTCAAGGAAGGCGTCATAGCCGCCGTCGTACACGGCCACGGTGTTCTGCGCCAGGTCCAGCTCTACGACGGTGGTGACGCAACGGGCCAGGAACTCCCGGTCATGGCTCACCAGCACCACGCCACCGCGCAACCCGGTGACGAAGTCCTCCAGTTTGGCGAGGCCCTCCAGGTCCAGGTCATTGGTGGGTTCGTCGAGCAGGACCACGTCGAACCGGCTCAGCAGCAGCGCCGCCAACGCCACCCGTGCGGCCTGCCCGCCGGAGAGGCCGGTCATGGCGGCCTCCGGGCCGGTGTCCAGCCCCAAGTCCGCCAATACAGCCGGAATCCTGTCCTCCAGGTCGGCAGCACCGGAAGCCATCCACCTGTCGAAGGCCAGCGCGTAAGCGTCGTCGGCTCCCGGCGTGCCGGAACCGAGGGCTTCTGCGGTGGATTCCATGTCAAGGGTGGCCTGCGCGCACCCCGTCCGCCGGGCGATGTAGCCGGCAACGGTTTCGCCTGGAACGCGTTCGTGTTCCTGCGGAAGCCACCCCACGAAGGCGTCCGCCGGAGCAAGGTGGACTGCCCCTTCCTGAGGCTGGTCCACGCCGGCCAAGAGCCGCAGCAGCGTGGATTTTCCTGCACCGTTGGCACCCACCACGCCCACCACGTCCCCAGGGGCGACTGTCAGGGAAAGGCCCGAAAAGAGCTGCCTGTGGTCATGGCCGCCGGAGACGTCCTTGGCGACGAGGGTTGCAGTCATCGTTCATCCTTTCGCCGCTGCGCCCGCAACGGGTTTCCTGCCGGAACCTGGCCGGCAGTGGCCATGCCGGGCGCCGGAAAGCAGGGGCACCGGCGGCAGGACATGAAAGAACCCGCTGGTCCGGACTTGGGGGGTGTACGGACCAACGGGCTCGACCATCAAGCATAGCCGAAACACCACCGGCGGTAAAATCGCCTGCAGGAGCGCAGGCTAAAATCAAGTCAAGTACCCGTTCTGCAGAGAGCCATCAATGACCCTCCCCGCCAAGGCATTCCAGCGCTGGCTGCAAGGCATCGCGCCGAATGCCAGCACGGCAGATGTCTGCAGGATCTCCGGGATCAAGCGGACCACGCTGGCGCAGCAGCTGGTCCGCGGGAAAGTCGCGGTGGCCACCGTGGTCAGCATCAGCCGCGCCTACGGCATCAATCCGGTAACTGCACTGGCCACCTTCGAGGCATACAGCGACCTGGCCAGTCCCCAGCCTCCGCCGCGCCGTTGCGAACTGGTCAGCCAGATTTCCACGGCCGACCTCCTCCGGGCGGCGCTGGCCCGCCCCGCATTGGATCTCTCCGGCAGGGCTGCCACTGAGCCTTCCCCGCTTTCCCCCGCACCGCATGCCACGTCCGTGAAGAACTGGGTGGACGCCATCGACGACGGCGAGCTGCGGCACCGCGTTTCCGCGGCTACGGGCATCGCACCCCAGAATTACTCCGCGCAGTTGACGGCAAACCGGCTGTCCCCGGAACTGGCCATTGCCACTTCCCTGGCCGCAGGGGTGGGCCCCGCCGGCGGGCTGGTGGCCACGGGCTTGATCACCGAGCAGGAAGCCGGCTGGCCGCCCGGCGCCCGGCAGGCCGCACTGGATGAATTGTCCGACGGCGAGCTCACTACCCTCGCAGGTGACAGACTTCAGGCACTGGGCAAGGTCCTGCGGCGCCAGGAGCAGGACCAAGCGCAGACGGAAAAGATTTGGGAGAACCTGGGATGATCGAAATACTTCAGTGGTCGACGCTGGCCATCTGTGGCCTGGTCGCTGCAGCCCGGGTGCCCAGTGCAATCCGCGGCGAGAACAGGACACTGTTCTACATCTTTGGGCTCATGACCTTGGCCATTCTGCTAAGCATCCAGGGCCCTTACGTAGCCATCGACCAGGCGTTGGGCGGAATCAACCTGGCCAACCTGCTCCTGCGCTTCGTGATCTTCGCAGCGATCTACTTCGTGGGTATCCGTGTCAGCCGCGGCTTCGGGGCAGACGGAGCCTACCGGCTGATCACGGGAAAAACCGGCATGTTGGTGCTCCTGGTGGTGTCCCTGGTGATGGTGGTGCTGTTCTTCATGATGGACACGGCAGGTTCCTCAGCCGGGCTGTCCGCCACGTCTGCCAAGAATGAACGGAACTTCGTCCTGGTGGAGTACTATGGCGCAGCCGGACGGGCCTACCCGGCCTTCGTGTCGCTGGCCCTGCTGCCTCCCATGGTCCGGGCGGTGCGGAGCCGCCTGCCCTTGCTCGTAAGGGTCGCCGCAGGCCTGTTGGCGTTGGGCGGGGTGGCAATCACCCTGACGCTGTTGTTTCCTGTGGTGCCACCCGCGTGGGGCGCACTTGAGTTCGTTGTCAACTACACGGCGGTGCTTTGCTTCGTCATTGGCCTGACGCTGATTTGGGCAGCGAGGGTTCGGAACAGGAAGAGCCCGGCGATAAGAAGGTCATCTACTGAAAAGTAACAAAGCTGCCTTTCACAAAATCATTAGAATGTGAAATAATCATGAATGTGTGAAGGTGGAGCGCAGCGCGTTTTCGAACGGGGATAAATTCTTGAACGTTTACCGCTCCGGGGGCCTTTGCACATATTGGGGGGATGAGTGGTGGCGGCCGTTGGGGACCGCCCCCACTCAGCCTATTTAAGCGACCACCCAGGGATCTCGGAAGGCCTCGTGAACGAGGCCCGGACGGACTGGACAGGACCTCCCCGCAGCAGGAGGGGATCCCGCTGAAGGTCCTCCTACGCCCGGGAAAACCTCAGGGTCACCAACTGGAAGGGCCGCAGCAACAGTGTTGCCCCATCCGCCCCCGCATCCACGCCGGGAGCCTCCACCGGGCGCTCCAGCAAGTCCACCGAAGTGACCCGCCGTACCGGGAAGTTCCCGCTGAGGCGCCCTGCTGAACGCTGTCCCAGCGATTCGTACAGGCGGACAATCACATCTCCGGACCCGTCCTCCGCCAGCTTGACTGCCTCAACCACCAGGGCCGGGTTGGTCACGGAAAAGAGCGGCTCCACCGCGGACCCGCCGCGGACCACGCGGGGCGGAAGGTTGGTGCGGTAGCCCTCCTCCACGGCTTCGGCGATGCCGGCACCCGGCCGGACGGTGACCGTGAACTCGTGCACACCGCGGTCCGCTTCGGGATCGGGAAACTTGGGCGCGCGCAGCAGCGAGAGGCGCACCGTGGTGGTGGTACCGCCGTCGGAATCCCTGATGCTGCGGGTGACGTCATGGCCGTAGGTGGATGCATTGGAGATTGCCACCCCATACCCGGGCTCCGCTACGTGGATCCAGCGGTGGGCACAGATCTCGAACTTCGCCGATTCCCACGAGGTGTTGGTGTGCGTGGGCCGGAAGACGTGCCCGAACTGCGTTTCGGATGCCGACCTGTCCGCCCGGACATCCAGGGCGAAGCCAAGTTTCAGCAGTTTTTCGCGCTCCTTCCAGTCCACTGACGTGGAGATGGTGAGCGAGGGGCTGCCGGCAGCCAGGGTGATGCGTTGGGTGACGGCTGAGGCGCCCGCGAGGCGCTCCACCACCACAGCGGCGTCGGCCCCTTCGCCGGTCAGGCGCACGGCGTCTGCGGAGGTCAGGGCGGTGACGTTGCGGCGGTAGAACTCGTCGATGTCCCACGCGTCCCACTCGTTGGGCGTGTCGCGGTGCAGCTCGAGCAGGTTGCCGCGCTGGCCCGGGGCAATGGCTTCCCGGCCACTTGCATGGTCCAGCAGCGAGGTAAGGAGCCCATCGGCGTCCAGGACTGCCCGGATGACGCCGTTATCCAGGATGTACCCCCCGTCGTGTGCCGTGGCATGAACCGGTTGGTGGAACGCTTCCGGCTGGCCCGCGGCCAGGGCCGGAACCCCGTCCCTGGCATGGGGCGCTGCATTCAACAGGAAGGCCTGCTCACCGCTGCCCAATGCTGCAGCGGCCGCCTCTCCGATGATCAGCTCCAGGGCATCACTTATGGCCCCGTAGTTCCGCTCGGCATCCTGGTGCACCCAGGCGATGGAGCTGCCGGGAAGAATGTCGTGGAACTGTTGAAGCAGCACCAGCCGCCACAGCCGCTTGAGCTCAGCAGCGGGGTAGGCAAAGGCGCCGCCAGTACGGACGGCAGCGGTGGCGCACCACAGCTCAGCCTCCCGCAGGAGGTGTTCGCTGCGCCGGTTCCCCTTCTTGGTCTTCGCCTGGCTGGTGTAGGTGCCACGGTGGAGTTCGAGGTACATCTCCCCCACCCAGACCGGCAGGACCGGGTAATCATCCTCGGCTTCGCTGAAGAAGCTTTCCGCCGAACCGATCCGGACTTTGGGCGAACCTTCAAGGTCTGCCGCCCGTGCCGCCGCGGCCAGCATCTCCCGAGTGGGTCCGCCGCCGCCGTCGCCATAACCGAATGGCACCAAGGACATGCTCCCCCGGCCGTGGTCACGGTAGTTCCGCTCCGCGTGCGCCAGTTCGCGCCCGGTCAACTCTGAGTTGTAGGTGTCCACCGGCGGGAAGTGGGTGAAGAGCCGGGTACCATCGATCCCCTCCCAGTTGAAGGTGTGGTGGGGCATCCTGTTGGTCTGGTTCCAGGAGATCTTCTGGGTCAGGAACCACCGGCTTCCAGCAGCTTTCACGATCTGCGGCAGTGCCGCGGAGTAGCCGAAGGAGTCCGGCAGCCATGCCTCCCGGCACTCTATTCCGAACTCGGCAAGGAAGAAGCCCTTGCCCTCCAGGAACTGCCGGGCCATGGCCTCGCCACCGGGCATGTTGGTGTCGGATTCAACCCACATGCCGCCGACCGGAACGAACTGCCCCGCACGGACCTTCTCCCGGATGCGGCTGAAGAGCTCGGGGTAGTACTCCTTGATCCAGGCCAGTTGCTGCGCGGAGGAGCAGGAGAAGACGAAACCCGGATCTTCGTCCATCAGCGCTATGACGTTGGAGAACGTCCGGGCGCATTTACGGATGGTTTCGCGGACCGGCCAGAGCCAGGCGGAGTCGATGTGGGCGTGGCCGGTGGCCACCAGCTGATGCGCTGAGGCGTATGCAGGCCGGGACAGCACCTCCGCGAGGGCTTCGCGCCCCGCGGCCGCCGTCCCGGGCACGTCGTCCGGATCCATCCGGTCCATCATGCGTTCCAGGGCGCGGAGGATCTCATGACGGCGGGGCAACTCAACGGGCAACACCGCCATCAGCCCGGTCAGCGTGCGGATGTCCTGCTGGAGTTCCCAGACGGTTCGGTTCATCTCGGCGATGGCTATGCTGCCGAGGCGGTACTGGGGCGCTGTCCCGGCGGTGGATTTGTCACCGTAGGGAGTGGGGGCAAAGGTCCATCCCTGCGCGACGTCGGGGTTCGCGGCAGCTTCGACATAGAAGTCGATAGCCATGCCGCCGCCCAGGAGCTTCAGCGGGATGTACTGGTTCCTTGGTGAAACCGCCTTGATGATGGAGCCGTCAGGCCGCCAAGCGATGCCCTCGCACTGGAACCCAGGAATTTCAACGGTGAAACCCAAGTCCACGATGACTTCAACGGTGGTGTCCGGTTCCGTTCCCCAGCCTTCGGGAACTTCGCCCTGCAGCCTGAGCCACTTGGTGCCCCACGGCCTTCCCCACGGGGCGCCGTGCTCCTGTGGCTGGAAATCCTGGCGCATGGCTTCCAGCGCCGGCACAGGTTCATCCGGGGCATCCCAGCTGGTCAGTGCCAGCGGCAGCGTCCGGGTGTAGACCGCAGCGTCGATGCGCTCCCGCACAAATCTGTGGAGGCGGACTTCCGTGATCCGGCGGTCGTCATGCAATGTTGGCCCTCTTTAGCGCTTGGGACTGGATCAATCGTGTCCATTCGATGGATAAATCTACCCGCTGGAAGACCGTTTACCAACCCTTGCGTAAACGCTTACCGCGTGCTTTCCGCCCGCGGAGGACTAAGGGCGGGGCACTTACGACGGCGGGGCTGCCGCTATCGGGCGCAAAATCCTTCCCTCACCTGCATAGACGTTGAGGCTGGTGCCCCTGCTGAATCCGGCCAGCGTGAGTCCGCTGGCCTCGGCGAGTTCCACGGCAAGGCTCGACGGGGCGCTTACGGCCGCCAGCACCGGGATGCCGGCCAACGCAGCTTTTTGGACGAGCTCGAAGGATGCCCGGCCGGAAACCTGGAGAACCGTCCCCCGCAGCGGCAGCAGGCCTTCGCGCAGGGCCCACCCCACCACCTTGTCCACTGCGTTGTGCCTGCCCACGTCCTCCCTGAGGCACAGAAGCTGCACGCCGCCGTCGTCCTCTACCCGGAAGAGTCCGGCAGCATGAACGCCGCCGGTATGGTCAAAGAGCCGCTGGGACTCCCGAAGGATGTCCGGCAGCGACGCGAGGGCCTCCGCGGACAGGGTCAGGGGATCGGCGGCAGGACTGAAGTGTGATGATTTGCGGACGGATTCAATGGAATCGGTGCCGCAAATGCCGCATGAGCTGGACGTGTAGACGTGCCTGCCCATCGAGGGAAGCTCGACGTCCGGGCGCAGCTGGGCCTCCACCACATTGAAGGTTTGCACCCCGTTTTCGTCCTCGCCGGCGCAGAACCGCAGCGAGACAAGCTGTCCGGCGTCCCAGATCACGCCCTCGGACACCAGGAAGCCGGCCACCAGGTCAAAGTCGTCGCCGGGAGTCCGCATGGTTACCGAAAAGGACAGGCTGCCCAGCCGGATCTCCAGCGGTTCTTCCACCGCCAATACGTCCTCCCGGTACCGGACCGGAAATTCAAGGGCCCCCGGGGAGCCGTCCAGTAGATACTTGTGCACCTTGCGGCGCTGGGTCACGCGTCCCATGTCCCACCGTTCCTGTTCATGTCTCCATCATCCCAATCGTCCGAAGGTGATACCAGCGGCGGCGGCCCGTGCGGGCGATCCTCAGCCAAGAAGGGCGCTCCAGTCCACAGGGCCGGCGGGCGCGGGTTTGGCCGCTGGCTTCCCCGTCCGCGCGCCGCTCCGCGGCTTCGTTTTGGCTGCGGGATCGGGGACGGCGGGAATAGGCAGCCCCCACGGCAGCGGGAAGGCCGGCACCAGCTCACCCAACTGCACCCCGTGCGGCGGGACAACCATGACGCCGTCGGCCGAAGCCAGCCCACGCATCATCCCCGGGCCGGTGTGCTGTGCCGGTGAGGCCATGCCGTAGAGGAGGCGGAACGGCATCAGGCGGGTGCGCCCCGGTTCCGGTTCCAGCAGGGTTCCGCAGGGCACTTCCTGGACGGCGGGCAGGGTGCCGTGCCCCAGCGCCGCCAGCAGCGGAGCTCCAACCGTGGAGAGGGCCATCATTGCGGCGAGCGGATTTCCCGGCAGCCCCAGGACGAACCTGCCGTCAGGAAGTTCGGCCAGCACGGCAGGATGCCCGGGGCGCATGGCTACCCCGTCAATGACCAGCCGCCCACCCAGCTCAGCCACGGCACGGCGAAGGTGGTCGGTGCCGGATTTTCCCGTCCCGCCAGTTGTGATGACCACGTCGGCCGGAAGGTCGGGCGCGCCGGGGGCCTCCGGAAGCACGTCCTCCAAGGCGCCCAGCCACTCAGCATAGGAATCGCCGATCCTCTGCTGGCCGCCCGCGATACCGCCCAGCATCCCAACGACTGCCGGCAGCTGCGGGCCGAAGGTGTCGCGGACCTGGCCGGGAACCGGAACGCCATGCTGCACCACTTCGGAGCCCGTCAGCAGCAGCCGGACCAGCGGTTTTCCCTGGACTACAAGTTCGTCGTACCCGGCAAGGGCAGCGAGGGCAAGATGCGCCGGATTCAGTACCACCCCGGCCTTGACAAGAATGTCCCCTTCCGTGGCCTCCTCCCCGGCTTTCCGGACATGCTGGCCGGTACGCGGCTCGCCCGGGCGTGCCGTCCCGCCGGTCATCAGGATGGGCAGCCCTTCCTCGTCCTTACCGAGCCGCGCGCTTTCGCTGCGCAACACCGCTTTCCCCCCGGCCGGGATGAGTCCCCCCGTTGCAATGGGGCTGGCCTGGTGCGGGGCCAGCGGAACGCCGGGCTCCACCAGGATCCATGGACCCGTACCGTTCACCACCCAGCCGTCCATCGCTGAGGAAGCATAGTGGGGCATGTCCTGCAGCGCCACCACGTCCTGGTCCAGCCGGCGCCCCAGGGCAAGTTCCAGTGAAACGGGACCAGCCGGAATGGGAGTTGCGGCATCAAATGCCGCTTGCCGGGCTTCTTCCCACGTATGGGCCAGGTGGTGGTGCCCCCCGGCCCCAGGTGTGCTCGGTTCTTCCTGGGCTTCCTGGGTCATTCGCCGGGAGCCCCGGCGGCTTCAGCGTCATAATCGGTGGCCAGGGAACGCGCCACGGCCAGGGCTGCCTCCATGGAAGCGTTGTTCTCAGCCTTTCCTGAGCCCGCAGCCAGGCCTGCGGCAAAGCCGGCAATGAAGGTGGTCAGCGGCGCTGCCGGCCGAACCACTGAGTGGGCGGCGACGCCGGCCAGGGCAAGAATGGCGTTGACGTCCACCTGGACGTCTTCCAGCTCATAGGCCTGGAGCAGGGATCTGCACCACTCCTCCAGCGTTTCATCCTGGCTTTTCACGAACTGCCTCCAATTTAGCTCCGGCTGCGCCGGTCCTGGTCCCCGCCCTGGCGCCCGGGGTCAATCCCTAATGCCGCGGCATCGTCCCAGGTATCCACATCTGCTGTGGAACCGGCGGGGACAGTGACAGGCTGCACGTCCAGACTAGCAAGGAGGGAGCGGACAGAAGCGTTGATTAAGGCACCACGGGACGAGAGGTCCTGCGCCGCGGTTCTTAACGCAGCCGTGCTGTAGAAACCGGCCAGTGGCTGAAGCCTGCCGTCCGCGGAACGCGCCACCACGCCGTCGCCACGGGCCGCGCGCAGAGCCGGCTTGAGGACGGCCAGGGCATCCTGGATCCGGGGCATGTCACACGCCAGCACCAGCGTATGCAAGGACCTGCTTCCAGTGTCAGCAAGAACAGCCAGTCCGGCGGCGATGGCCGCTGCCGGTCCGCCGAATTCCGGCTGTTCCCGGCAGTGGATCACGCCAGGAGGAAGGGTACCGGGGTCGGGGCCAACCACCACCGTGCGGGACGCGCCCCCAGCGGCGGCAAGGGCCCGTTGAAGGAGCGTGGAATCATGCAGGACAAGGTTCTGTTTGGCCACTCCGCCCAGCCGTGATGACCTGCCGCCAGCCAGAATTATGGCATCGAAGTCCAACCCGTCCTGTTCCACTCCCCCAGCCTAGCCATGTGGCGGCCGGAGATCACAGCGCCAGCTGGTCAGGCGGCGCGCTCCGGCAGCAGGAACGGGTCCCACGCCGGCGTCGGCTTCTCGAGTTCCTTGATCTGCCACATGCTTCCGTGCGGCGGTTCGGGAACGAACCGGAGTTTCCATCCCATTTCGGCGGGTGTGTGGTCGCCCTTGGCGTTGTTGCAGCGCAGGCAGGCCGCCACGAGGTTCTCCCACGAATCCGCACCACCGCGGGACTTAGGGTGGACATGGTCGATGGTGTGGGCCGCTTTTCCGCAGTAGGCGCATTTGTGCCCATCACGCCGCAGCACTCCCCGCCGGCTGACAGCCGTGGCCTGGTTGTATCTGGGACGGATGTAGCGGTTAAGGAGTATCACGGACGGCCGGCCCAGGATCTCCTGCGGTCCCACAACGGGATCGTCACCCTCGGCCACCACGCTTGCTTTGCCCGTGAGCACAAGCACCAGCGCCCGGCGGAAAGTGATAACCGCCAGCGGTTCATATCCAGCATTCAGAACGAGAGTGCGCATGCACGTACCTCTTCACGGCCGCACCCGTCAGGGGCACGAGGGCCGGCTGCCCTCGGCATGTCCGGGCTATGGATCGACACCACAAGAGTAAACACAGAAGCGCGCTATCAGCTAATCACGCTTTGGGGAGGTCCCCTGACGGCCTTCCCCGAGGGCCGTGTCCTGATCAGCTGCGGGCCGTGCCGCGACGGCGTCCCAGTTCAGTCCCGGCGGTTAAAGCAAAGAACCCCTGCCGGATGGGCAAGGGTTCTTTGACATGGGGGTCAGGCCTGGTGCGGCCCTCGCTTAGTTGACGCGGATGAAAACCGGGCCGGAGCCAACGTTGGCGCTGAAGACCACGGTCTGGTTGCCGTTGTAGCCACCGTGAACCGCCTGGCCGTTGCCTGCGTAAACAGCGATGTGGGCTACACCCGCGCCGCCGTCGGCGTAGTAGATCAGGTCGCCGGGCTGCGCTTCGGCAGCGCTGACGGTACGGCCCAGGGAGAGGTAGCCAGCGGGCCAGTCGTGGAAGTTGATGCCCACGGCCGCGAGGGAGTTGGTCACCAGCATGGTGCAGTCCTGCATGACGCCCAGCTGGGCGTACGCTGCGGAAAGGATGGCAGCACCCTTGCCGCTGGCGGATGCGGCAGGAGCGGCGGGAGCCGACGCGGTGGAGACCTTGGCGGTGACCTTGGGGGCGGCGGCAGCCTGGACTGCGGGAGCCGGAGCAGCTTCCTCCACCTCGACGGGCTCGGGCTCTTCGACGACGGGAGCGGGCGTGGTGGTCACGGCCGGCTTTTCGAAGGTGATCGCGATGGTGGAAGCAGCCGAAATCGGCGCCTCAACAGCTGATTCAACTTCCAGGGTGGAAGCCGGAGCCGAGTCGCGCTGGACGTTGGAGTCAGCAGCGTTGGCAGCGATGCCGCTGGTCAGGACCAGACCGGAAGCCGCAGCGATAACAGCGGCCTGGCGTCCAACGCCGCCGGCGTTGTCGCCTACAGCCTTGGCAATGATGGCGATTGAGCTGGTCTTGGTGACCTCGGCACGGTGCCGTGCGGTAGCACGAGTAGTCATCAGTTCTCTCTTTCGTTTTCCTCAGCGCCGTGTGGGCACACAGGGGTTTGGACGTGCCGGCATCTTGGGGGTACGCCGGCACGTCCCGAACGGGGATGTGGTGTAGCGGAAAGTGTGTGGAGCAAAGAAATAGCCCTTGGACCCGAAGGTCCAAGAACTATTTGTTGATGGTGAAGAAGGCCGAGCTGCCGGTGGCGGCTACGGCGTGGAGCAGCGTGCCCTGGGAAGGGTTAAGTGCGCTGACCATCATGCCGTTGCCAACGTAGATGCCTACGTGCGCTCCGCCGTTCTGCATGACCAGGTCACCCGGCTGCGGGGTGGAGGTGGGAGTCATGGCAGTCCAGGCGTTGACCCGGGGAATGCTGATGCCGGCCTGGGCGTAGACCCACTGGGTGAAGCCCGAGCAGTCCCAACCCGTGGTGGGGCTGGTGCCGCCCCAGACGTACGGACGGCCGATGCCGGTGTAGGCGATGGCGGCGATGCCCGACGTGGAGGCGGAGGATACGGTCTCTGCCAGCTTGTCGGCTGCGGATTCCGTGGCGGCGGCAGTGGTGGCTGCCGCGCGACCCTCGGTGGCGGTGGACTGGGCACGTACCGGCGCCGGCTTCGGAGCGGCGGTGGTCTTCACCACAGGGCGCTCGAAGGAGACGGTGGCGGTGGGTGCGGCGGTCACTGCCAGCGCAGCCTGCGCGGAGCCGGACTCGGTGGAAGCGGAAACACCAGCTGTGGTGTCCGCTGCGTTCGCAGGGAGGCCCATGCTGAGGATGAGACCGGAAGCAGCTGCAATAACGGCAGCCTGGCGACCTACTGTCCCGGCATTGGCACTAACAGCCTTGGACACGGAGTCCAAGGGGTTGGTACGAACCGTTTGCGCACGGTGGCGCGCAGAATGATGGCGTGAAGACACGAAGGTAGCCTCTCCCAATGCCTGCGAGGTGAGCTGTCGGATTCGGATGGGAGTCACCCGGCCACGCAACTTCCAAGGAAGCTTTTGTGACTTAACCCCAAGGTCTTCGCTAAAGCCAAGACCAAAATTGGTTCCCCCGCCCCTGCCAGACGATGAAATGCGAACGGACCTTGAGCGGTGGCAGAGTTAGGCAATCCGCACAAGAGCGTCAACTTCGGAAAAGTTGACGCGAGTTAGACGGTACAGCAGTTTTCGATGAATGTCACATTCAGGTCACGGCGGGTCACGATGATTCGAGAGTTCTGCATCATTTGACTACAGCCAGCCGGTCGGATCGACAACTTCACCGTTGACCTGCACCTCGAAGTGGAGGTGGCAGCCGGTGGAGGCGCCGGTGGTTCCACTCAAGGCCACAACGTCTCCGCGGGAGACGGTCTGCCCCTCCGTGACATTGAAGGACGAAAGGTGGTTGTACGTGGTTTCCAGGCCGTTGCCATGGTCCACCACGACGCGGTTTCCGCCGCCGTACTGGTGCCAGCCCACGAACGTCACGGTGCCGGTGGCAGCCGCCAGGACAGAGGTCCCGCATTGCGCCACGTAGTCCTGGCCGCGGTGGAAGTCTCCTGAGCCGCCCGTAATCGGGCTGACCCGGTAGCCGAAGGGTGAGGCAGTCGAAAGCGTGGCCAGGGGGGCGCCAAGGCTGCCGGCAGAGGCTGCCCGGGAGACGGCACCCGCGGACTGGGCGCTGAGGAGCTGCTTCAGCTTGCCGTCCGGATCAGCCTGCGTGACCACGGCAGAGCGGCTGAAATCGATCTGCGCCCCAGCCTCGGCAGAAATCTGCGGCTGCGCGGTCACCGCGGATGCAGCTACCGGGGCGGCGCCGGATGCGTCGGTGGCCATGACAGGGCTGGTGGCCGGAACGGTCACGGTCAGCACCAGGCCTGTGGCAGCGAGTGCGATGCCGGCCTTCTGGCCGATTCCACTGGCCGACGCGAATTCGGTGACCTGCCGGAAGGGACCTCGGCGGCGGCGGGCATCACGGTGGAAATCGCGGGGGCGTTCCATCGTGGTGACCTCGACAACCCGCGGCGTCGAGCTGGGGAGCGCCGCGCGGCGGCGTCCCCTGGGGGTCTGCATGGACAAGAAGGGTTCCTCTCTGGAAAGCCTGCGAAGTTAGCTGTCGGATTCGGGTCAGAGAGTTCAAAGACCCGGTCCGCCGTAAGCAAGCTCGGCACAGAGATATCCCCGAGGGATCCTTCGCTGGAA
The DNA here is from genome assembly GCF_000189535.1 of Pseudarthrobacter phenanthrenivorans Sphe3. Taxonomy (NCBI): domain Bacteria; kingdom Bacillati; phylum Actinomycetota; class Actinomycetes; order Micrococcales; family Micrococcaceae; genus Pseudarthrobacter; species Pseudarthrobacter phenanthrenivorans. Next base: position 868,876 of record NC_015145.1, on the reverse strand, counting down.
GAGGCTTGCTGCTGACGGACTTCACCCCAAGGCAGTCCCCCGGCTGCCGCTTGTGGTTCCCCCGCCTCTGCCAGTTATGACTCGTGCACCTGATCCGCTGGCAGAGCTCGGCTCCGGATCAGGTAACGCTTTAGTATCAACGCTTGGTTCAACTATAGGGGCTTAAGGCCCTAAGTAACAATTCCGTTATCTTTGCGTGACCAGCCCCACACGGGGTAACAGCTCCCCAAGAAAGGTCACTGGCGGACGGCTACAAAGACGTGCGCGGCAACTTCGGGCGGCAACTCCAGCGCGCCCTCAATACCGGCAACGCGCACTGAAATGTAATCGCCCACCCGTTCGAGGGTGACTCCTGCGCCAGGGCGGATACCGCCTTCATCGAGCTGGACCAGCAGCTCGGGTTCCACCTGGATCGGCTCGGCCAGGCGGCTGACAGTCACTTCCGAGGCCGGACTGTAGGACTTCATTGCTTCCAGCAGGCTGATGGCCCCATCGGCAAAGGAGGGCGAAGTCTGCCCGCCGAGCGCCGCCAGGCCCGGGATGGGGTTGCCGTAGGGCGACTCGGTGGGATGGTCCAGCAGTTCGTAAATGCGCCGCTCCACCCGCTCACTCATAACGTGCTCCCAGCGGCAGGCTTCGTCGTGGACATAGGCCCAGTCCAGCCCGATCACGTCAGCGAGGAGCCGCTCCGCCAGCCGGTGCTTGCGCATCACTTCGGTGGCGCGTTTGCGGCCGGTCTCGGTCAGCTCAAGGTGCCTGTCGCCGGAGACCACCACCAGGCCGTCCCGCTCCATACGGCCGATGGTCTGTGAGACGGTGGGCCCGGAATGACGCAGGCGCTCCGCGATCCGGGCGCGCAGGGCGACGATGTTTTCTTCTTCCAGCTCCAGGATGGTCCGGAGGTACATCTCCGTAGTGTCGATCAGATCCGTCATCCAGCTCAGCTCCTCGAGCGCATTTCCTTGCGTTGTCCCACCGTATCGCTTCCATCCGCGACGTGGTCCGTTGGAAAGCTTAGCCTATTTTGACTTTGTCCGAATAGTTGGGGACGTCATCCGGAGGCCCCGTCTCAGTGTCTGGACTATGACGCTGCCGGTTCCCGCCCCCACAGCTGTTCAGGCAGAATAAGGAGGGCCTGAGCTGCAGCCGCCACGGCTGCCTGCCAACAAACACCCGCCGGACCACCACCGCGTCCACGCCGACATTGGAGTACTTGTGAGCGAAAACAGCATCACTATTCCCGCCGACCTCCTGCCCCGGGACGGACGGTTCGGCGCTGGCCCCTCAAAGGTCCGCCAGGAGCAGATCGATGCACTGGCCGCGGCATCGAAGACCATCCTGGGAACGTCCCACCGGCAGGCACCAGTCAAGAACCTCGTGGGATCGGTGCGGGAAGGCCTGAGCCAGTTCTTCCGGGCTCCGGAGGGCTATGAAGTGGTACTGGGAGTGGGCGGGTCCACCGCGTTCTGGGACGTTGCCAGCTTCGGGCTGGTGGAGAAAAAGGCGCAGCACCTCTCCTTCGGCGAATTTGGTTCCAAGTTCGCGGCCGCCACCAACAAGGCGCCCTTCCTGGATTCGTCGTCGATCATTAAGTCCGAGCCCGGTACCCGCCCGGAGGCGCAAGCTGAAGCCGGAGTGGATGTCTACGCTTGGCCCCAGAACGAGACCTCCACCGGTGTTGCCGCCCCGGTGACGCGCGTGGCCGGGGCCGATGAGGGCGCGCTGGTGCTGGTGGATGCAACGTCGGCAGCAGGCGGCCTGGACGTTGACGTGGCGCAGAGCGACGTCTACTACTTCGCGCCGCAGAAGAACTTCGCCTCGGACGGCGGCCTGTGGCTCGGCCTGTTCTCCCCCGCCGCCCTGGAACGCGCAGCGCGGATCAAGGGCAGCGACCGCTGGATTCCGGACTTCCTGGACCTGCAGACGGCCATCGACAACTCGCGGCTGAACCAGACCTACAACACTCCCTCGCTGTCCACGCTGGTCACCCTGGATGCACAGGTGCAGTGGCTGAATGGGAACGGCGGCCTGGACTTCGCGGCCGGGCGCACGGCCGATTCCGCCGGCCGCATTTACAGCTGGGCTGAGGCCTCGGAGTTCGCCACCCCGTTCGTCACCAACCCGGACGAGCGCTCCAACGTCATCGCCACCATCGACTTCGACGATTCCGTGGACGCATCCGTGGTGGCCAAGGTCCTGCGGGCCAACGGCGTGGTAGACACCGAGCCGTACCGCAAGCTGGGCCGCAACCAGCTGCGCATCGCCACGTTTGTTGCCATCGAGCCGGACGATGTCTCCGCACTGCTGGCAAGCATCGACTACGTGGTGGGCGAACTGCGCAAGTAGCCTTCTTGATGACAAGCCTCTGAAGGGACTTGAAAGTACGACGGCGCCGCCCGGGTTCGTCCCGGGCGGCGCCGTTTTCGTTTAACTGGCTGGGAAACGTCCTCCCTGCAAAGGGAGCCGTCCCGCGTTACTCTGTGCCGTCGTCGTCCTCAGCAGGCTGGTCCCCAGAAGCTTGCTCCGTAGGCTCCCCGTCCGGCGAGTCCTGGTCCGCAGCACCCTGGCTTCCGCCTGCGGGCACTGCCCCTTCCGGATCCGCTGCCGGAGCCGCTTCCCCGGGACGCGCTTCGTCCGGGGCGGCAACCTCCTGAACCTGCTCGACATCCTGTTCGTCTTCCGGCCGGACGCGCTCCGCCCAGGGCACCCATTCGGGCGCAAGGATTGACTCCTCGGACGGCAGGAGCCCCAGCTCGTTAACCGTGACCACCTTGGAACGTGAGTTCCGGGTCAGCACCGCGTACCACTGCCAGCCCACGTATCCGGGCAGCCTGGACTCGAACAAGTGCGTCACCAGCCGGTCGCCCTCGCTCTTGGCCCCGAGATGCCGGCCGATGGTGGCTGCAGGCGTTATGCCCTGCACCGCGTCGCGGGCGGTGTCCACGGCCGCGGCCAGGAACGCGTCAGGCTTCCCCGTCCGCCACACCGGGACACCGGCGCGGCGCCTGGCGCCGGCTTTCGCACCGGCAGCGGCAACGCCAGCGCCGGACTTGCTTTCCGCTGCCCGGCCGCCCTGGTCCGGCGCAGCCGGTGCCGCCTGTTCAGGTTCCGAATTCATCGGTGCCTAAACGTCCAGCTCGTCGGCAACCTTACGCAGGGCAGCAGCAATCGCCTTGCCCTTGTTGCCTTCCGGGTATTTGCCTTTGGAGAGGGTCCCGGACAGGTTGTCCAGCACGGTCACCAGGTCCTGGACCAGCGGAGCGAGGTCCTTGGCACTGGGCCGCTTGGCCTTGGCAATGGACGGCGTCTTGTCCAGCACGCGCAGGCCCAGGGCCTGAGCCCCTTTGCGGCCGTCAGCCACACCAAATTCCACCCGGGTTCCGGCCTTGAGCTCTGTTACGCCTTCGGGCAGCGACGATTTGGGCAGGAAGACCTCCTGGCCGTCTTCGCCTGCGAGGAACCCGAAGCCCTTTTCCTTGTCATACCACTTGACCTTGCCGGTAGGCACGTAATCAACCTTCTTCGTTCTGACGTCTTCTGACACGGCCAGCCCTCACCGCGTCCGCATTGTTGTGCGGGTTTAGGGCATGACGGCTGTAACCGTGTTGGTCTATACCTCAAGGTTATCCTGCCAACCGCCGTAATCCCGCTTTCAGCGGTGCTGCCCAGGGTGCTCCACACAGCCGTTCACCTCCAGCGCCGCAGGAGCTGTAGCGTTACGTCCATGACACCCTCGCGCTACCGGCGTGCCCTGATGATCCTCGCGGCTGTTGTTGCCGTGCTGTCCCTGCTGGCAGTCGGCGCCGTGATGGCCCTTGCCTTCGCCGGCTCAATGGCTCCGGCTTGGGTTACCTATTCTGCGCTCTACGGTTTGCCGCTGGCCTTCATCCTGATGCTCTTCCTGGTTCTGGACGGCGTTGCCGGGCGGCGCCGGGCAGGAAAGCCGGACCGGCGGTAACGTTGGACTGATGTCCCTCATTCGCGCGTTGAGCAAGGAGCTGGAGGCACGCAGCGATGATTCTCTGCGGGCGCTGTTCGCTGCGCGGCCGGACCTCATCTCACCCACTGTCCCGGATTTCCCCGCCCTGGCTGCACGGGCCAGTGCCCGGCTCAGCGTCCAGCGTGCCCTGGAACGGCTGAACCGGCCGCAAATGCAGGTCCTTGAGACCCTTCACCTCAGCACCAACACGGACACCGGACACAGCGCATCCGCCGCCCAGCTCCGCAAGCTGATTTCAGGTTCTTCGGCCGCAACCGTTGAACGGCTCCTGGCCTCGCTGCAGGAACTCGCCCTGGTGCACCGCGCCGAACCCCCGCACGGCGTTGCGGACTCTGCCGCGAAGCACCGCTACTACCTCCCCGTCGGTTCGCTGAAGGACGTGGTGGGGATCTACCCGGCAGGGCTGGGCAGGAGCTATACGGAACTGGTCCGCCTCCAGCCGGCCTTCGCGCAGCGCGCGGTGCAACTGGTTACCGAACTGCACCGCAGCGGAGTGGCGATTCATGGCGCCACCACGCCCATGGAGGCCGCACTGGCGCTGCAGCACTGGACATCCTCCCCTGAGGCCCTCCACAGCATCCTTGCCACGGCACCGGAACGGACGACGGCGCTGCTCGCCAGGTTCCGGAACTGGGCCATGGGCGCCGTACCCCAGGCGCAACGAAAGGCCTCCATCAGCGCCGAGGGGTCCGACGTCGGACCCATTGACTGGCTCCTTGCACGGGGCCTCCTGGTGCCGCTCGACGCGGCGCACGTGGAACTGCCGCACAGCGTGGGCCTCTCACTGCGCGGCGGCGCGATCATCGACGACTTCACCCTCTCACCGCCTGTTCCCCAACTCGGCCGGACCACCGCCGCCCTGCGCAGGAACGCAGCACTCAGCGCCATCTCCGAGACGCTGCGGCTCGTGGGCGAACTGCTTCACGCCGTCCGGGAACAGCCCCTGGCCACTTTGCGCAGCGGCGGTGTGGGAGTGCGGGAGATGCGGCGGCTCGCGGACCTGCTGCGGATCGACCAGCAGCACGTCGGAGTCCTGCTGGAGCTGGCCGCGCTGGCCGGCCTCATCCGCCTCGACGTGGACTCTTCATGCTGGGTCCAGCCACCGCAGCTTGAATGGCTCATCCTTCCGCGGCAGGAACAGTGGCTCTGGCTGGTCAATGCCTGGCTTGCCAGCGAGCGCGTGCCCTCGCTGGTGGGCCAGCCCATCAGCGGATCCCGCGGGGTGCCGGCTGCGCACAGGTCAGCCTCCGGCAGCACCATCATCGCCCTTTCCGCCGAGGCGCAGCGGCCTGATGCTCCGGTGGTCCGCAAACGCATCCTCGAGATCCTGAACGAACTGACCCATGAAGCGGGTCCTGCAGACGGCACCGCTCCCGTGCTGGATGCGGCAGCCGTCCTGCAAAGGGCGGAATGGGCCCAGCCCCGCATGGCCAGGCGGTTCAGCTCCATGATCCGCGGAGTGCTGGCGGAGGCTGAACTCCTGGGCCTGGTGGGATCCGGAGCCCTCAGCCAGCTGGGAAGCGCCCTGGCCCAGGACAATCCCGACGACGCCCTGGCCATCCTGGGCGAGCATTTGCCGGCAGCCCTGAACCATGTGCTGCTGCAGGCGGACCTCACGGCGGTGGCCCCCGGCTACCTTGCCCCGGAACTCGCCGGAAAACTTCTGCTGATGGCCGACGCCGAGGGCCAGGGACCCGCCACCATCTACCGGTTCTCTGCGAACTCCATCAAGCGTGCGCTGGATGGCGGGTACGACGCTGCCGGGATCATGGCGTTCCTCCGCGAGCACTCCGCCACCGCGGTGCCCCAGCCCCTCGAATACCTCATTGAGGACACCGCTTCCCGGCACGGACGATTGCGGGTGGGGGCGGCCGCCAGTTTTATCCACAGTGAAGATGAAGGCGCGCTCCAGGAACTCCTCTCCGGGCCCAAGGCTGCCGGGCTGAACCTGGTGAGGATTGCCCCCACCGTCCTGGTTTCCTCCGCGGCTCCGCGCGAAACCGCCCAGGTCCTCCGGAGCCTCGGCCTCTCCCCCTCCGTGGACGGCGCCGACGAGCCTGTTGTCCGACTCCGGCCGGCCCCGGCACAGCCGGACGCCCAGCGCCCCGTCTATACCGCACCACGCACGGCGCCCGCGGCGGAGGAAGTGGACGCCCAGCTGGCCGTCCTGCGGCAGGCGCGTCCCGCCGTCGGACACCATGGATCCGCCGTGCACGCCGGCGAAGTGGGCACCCAGCTGGGGCTGGAGGCACTGCAGCGCGCCATCCGGCTCAAGCAGCGGATCAGCATGAACGTGGTGGACAGCATGGGGAATGCCAACCTGGAGATCGTTGTTCCGCTATCTGTAAGCGGCGGACGCGTCCGGGTCTTTGATCCGGCAAAGGAAACTGAACGGGTGCTGTCCATCCACCGCATTATCGATATTGAGGCTGCAGAGGAACTGCGCCAGTGAAGGACAACCCTGCGTGAAGGACAACCCTGCGTGAACGACGGACCCCTGATCGTCCAGAGCGACAAAACCATCCTGCTCGAAGTGGACCATGTGCTCGCAACCGAAGCCCGGCATGCCATCGCTCCCTTCGCGGAACTGGAGCGCGCACCCGAGCACATGCACAGTTACCGGCTGACACCGCTGGGCCTCTGGAATGCCCGCGCTGCCGGGCTGGACGCGGAGAAGGTCCTGGATACGCTCCTGAAGTATTCGCGCTTCCCCGTACCCCATTCGCTCCTGATCGACGTCGAAGAAACCATGTCCAGGTACGGACGGCTGCGCCTTGAAAAAGACCCGCAACACGGCCTGGTCATGCGGACCGACGACTACCCCGTCCTGGAGGAAGTAATCCGCGCCAAGAAAATCCAGCCCCTGCTGGGGCCCCGGATCGACGGCGAAACCGTGGTGGTGCACGGCTCCCAGCGCGGACAGCTCAAGCAGCTCCTGCTGAAGATCGGCTGGCCGGCGGAAGACCTGGCGGGGTATGTGGACGGCACCCCGCACCTGATTGCCCTGAATGAGGACGGCTGGAAGCTGCGGCCGTACCAGCAGATGGCAAGCGATAATTTCTGGGCCGGAGGCAGCGGCGTTGTGGTGCTGCCCTGCGGTGCGGGCAAAACACTTGTGGGCGCCGCTGCCATGGCGACCGGCTCTACCACCACCCTGATCCTGGTGACCAACACCGTGGCCGCCCGGCAGTGGAAGGACGAGCTGCTCAAGCGCACCTCCCTCACCGAGGACGAGATCGGCGAGTACTCGGGTGCCGTGAAGGAAGTCCGGCCGGTGACCATCGCCACCTACCAGGTGCTGACCACCAAGCGCGGAGGACTGTACCCGCACCTGGAGCTGGTGGACGGGCACGACTGGGGCCTGATCATTTATGACGAGGTGCATCTCCTGCCGGCCCCGATCTTCCGGATGACCGCCGATCTGCAGGCACGCCGGCGGCTCGGCCTTACAGCAACGCTGGTCCGCGAGGACGGCCGCGAGGGCGAGGTCTTTTCCCTGATCGGGCCCAAACGCTATGACGCGCCCTGGAAGGACATCGAGTCCCAGGGCTATATCGCGCCTGCAGACTGCGTGGAGGTCCGGGTAGACCTGCCCAAGGATGAACGGGTGGCCTACGCCATGGCGGACGACGCCGACAAGTACCGGCTCTGCTCCACCTCCGAGTCCAAGACCCAGGTGGTTGAGCAGCTGGTGGCCCGGCACGCGGGCGAGCAGCTGCTGGTGATCGGGCAGTACATCGACCAGCTGGACGACCTCGGCGAGCGGCTGCAGGCCCCGGTGATCAAGGGCGACACTTCGGTCAAGGTGCGCCAGAAGCTCTTCGATGCGTTCCGCGCCGGGCACATCCAGACGCTGGTGGTCTCCAAGGTGGCCAACTTCTCCATCGACCTGCCGGAAGCCTCGGTGGCCATCCAGGTGTCTGGTTCCTTCGGCTCGCGGCAGGAGGAGGCGCAGCGGCTGGGCAGGCTCCTGCGGCCCAAGAAGGACGGCCGTGCAGCCCGGTTCTACTCGCTCGTGGCCCGTGACACCCTGGACCAGGAATTTGCGGCAAAGCGCCAGCGGTTCCTGGCCGAGCAGGGCTATGCCTACCGGATCATGGACGGCAAGGACGTGGAAACGGCTGAATAGCTCCCAGCCGCGGTCATAGTGGTGCGAAGTGCACCGGCCGGGCTGCGTGGACTTGTGGCGCGGACGCAGGCTGGCGTGCAAACTGAAGGCATGCAGCGCACCCCAACCCCCGTAGTCCCCCTGCCCGGCCAGGAAGCGGCGTGGGATTATCCCCGTCCCCCGCGCGTCGAGGCTGGCAGCGCGAGGATCCGGATCGTCCTGGGCGGGGAGGTGGTCCTGGACAGCGTGGATTCGGTCCGGGTCCTTGAAACCAGCCATCCCCCTGTCTACTACTTGCCCCGATCGGCCTTCGCTCCCGGAACCCTGGAACCTGCGGATGGAAGCAGTTTCTGCGAGTTCAAGGGTGCGGCGCAATACCTCACAGTGCGTGGCGGCGGAAAGGTTGCTGAGGCTGCGGCCTGGTTCTACCCGGAGCCGGCTCAAGGCTACGAAGCGCTGGCAGGCCGGGTGGCGGTGTACCCGGGAAGGATGGATTACTGCGAGGTGGACGGCGAGCGCGTCCGCCCCCAGGCCGGAGGCTTCTACGGAGGGTGGATCACAGAACGGGTGGTGGGTCCGTTCAAGGGGGGAACCAGGAACGTTGCACTGGTAAGGGACCGCTTCCGTGGCCGTCCCGGGCGGATTCAGGTCCCATCCGGTTCCCAACGAATATCCAGACAACTCCCAGAGTCTGGGAGCATGATGGGAACATGAACAAGAACGGTCCAGAAGCAAAGCTCCTCGTTGTTGACGACGAACCCAACATCCGCGAGCTGCTCTCCACGTCGCTGCGCTTTGCCGGCTTCGATGTGGTTTCCGCTGCCAACGGACGGGACGCCCTGGCCGCCGCGGACGCCCACGCCCCGGACCTTGCCGTGCTTGACGTCATGCTTCCGGACATGGACGGGTTCACCGTCACCCGCCGCCTCCGGGCCTCCGGTAAGCACTTCCCCGTACTGTTCCTGACGGCCAAGGACGACACAGAGGACAAAGTCACCGGCCTCACCGTCGGCGGCGACGACTACGTCACCAAGCCCTTCAGCCTGGACGAGGTGGTGGCGCGGATCAGGGCAGTCCTGCGCCGCACGCAGCCGCTGCTCGACGACGACGCAGTGATCCGCGTCGATGACCTGGAGCTCGACGACGATGCCCACGAAGTGCGGCGCGGGGGCACTGTGATCGAGTTGTCCCCCACCGAGTTCAAGCTGCTCCGGTACCTCATGCTCAACCCCAACCGCGTGCTGTCCAAGTCCCAGATACTGGACCACGTGTGGGAGTACAACTTCAACGGTGACGCCTCCATCGTGGAGTCGTACATCTCCTACCTGCGCCGCAAGGTGGACATCGATCCCGATGCCCCCGCCCTGATCCAGACCAAGCGCGGCGTGGGCTACGTGCTTCGGACGGCAGAAAAGCGCTGACCTTGCTGCAGCGATGGAAGTCGGCCTCGCTGAGGACGCAACTGGTGGCCATGATCATGGCCCTGCTGATCGTGGCCCTCACGGTAACGGGGGCAGGAACGCTGGCGCTGCTGCACAACTATCTTCAGGCGCAGGTGGACGACAAACTTTACGCGGCCGTGGACCTGGCCCGGAAGCAGCGCTCCTTCACCCAGCTGCAGGCACCCACCAACCCGATGGTCCCCACCGACTATGCGCTGATCCTGTTCGCGCCGAATGAGGAGCCTTACCCGTTCGGCGGGGATCCTGACAGCCGGCCGGACATCAGCTCGCTCACTGTGGAGCAGGCACAGGGCCGTGGCGCGGTACCGTACCAGGTGCGCGGCACGGACGGCGGGAACTGGCGGGTGGTGGCCGTGCCCGTGCAGAACAACCAGACCACCGCCGTGGTGGTCATCGGGCTCCCGCTGAAGAGTGTGGACGATGTCCTCAAACACGCCACGGTGGTGGTCACCGGGGTTGGCCTGCTGACCCTGCTGCTGGCCTCCCTGATCGCAAGCTGGACGGTGTCCCGCGCGTTCCGGCCCTTGGCGCGGGTGGAAAAAACCGCCGCCGCCATCGCCGCCGGCGACCTCTCCCGCCGAGTGGACGTGGAGAATCCCAGTACCGAGCTTGGCCGCCTCAGCAGCTCATTGAACGCCATGCTCGCCCACATCGAAACGGCTTTCGCAGCCCGCACCGCGTCCGAGGCGAGGATGCGCCGGTTCGCCGCTGACGCATCCCATGAGCTGCGCACCCCGCTGGTGACCATCCGCGGGTTCTCTGAGCTGTACCGCCACGGTGCCCTGGCCACGCAGGAGGATGTGGCCACGGCCATGGGAAGGATTGAAAGCGAAGCCAAGCGCATGGGCTCCATGGTGGAGGACCTCCTGCTGCTGGCCCGCCTGGACGAGCAGCGGCCGCTGCAGCAAAAGCCCGTTGACCTCCAGCTCATTGCCCACGACGCAGTGGTGGACACGCAGGCCAGCGACCGTTCCCGTGCGATAGCACTGCTGGGGCTCGACGGCGGCCCTGCAGCGCCTGCCCCCGTACTGGGCGACGAGGCAAAACTTCGGCAGGTGGTGGGCAACCTGGTGGGCAACGCACTCCGCTACACCCCGGCCGGCAGCCCCATCGAGCTGGCCGTTGGAGTCAGGACTGTGGAGGACGGACGGCGCCGCTCAATCATCGAAGTGCGCGACCACGGACCTGGGATCTCCGACGAGGACGCGTCAAAGGTTTTTGAGCGTTTCTACCGGGCCGATACCTCCCGCACCAGGGAGACGGGCGGAAGCGGGCTGGGGCTGGCCATCGTGGCCGCGATCGTGGGCTCCCACGGCGGCTCCGTGCGGGTGGAAAAGACCGACGGCGGCGGGGCCACCCTTGTGGTCAGCCTTCCCCAGCGTGACGACGCAACCGCAGACGCGCCGGACGGCAGAACCGATGCAGCCGGAACCGCGGAGGAGAACAAAGGCAGCGACGGCGAGGTTATCCACATATAGCCGCGGGCCATGGCGGGACCCGGCCCCGGCTGCCTACGCTCGATTCCAGTGGTCCGGACCAGCCGGGCCGGAAGCGAAAGGCACACCATGAGCATCATTTCCGTTGATACCGAACTGCTCCAGCTGAAGTCCGCCACGGTCCAGGCAACGGTGGACAGGATCAGCGCGGACGTTCAGGCCATGAAACGGGGACTGGACGAACTGCAGGGTTCATGGCGGGGTTCCGCCGCCACGAACTTCCAGACCCTGATCACCGAATGGACCATCACGCAGGGAAAAGTCGAGGCCTCGCTGGCCTCCATCAACGCAGCCCTGGCCTCCGCGGCAGCCACCTATGCCCAGGCGGAGCAGGGCAATACCCAGCGGTTCAGCTGAACGGAGGGGCATTCCCGGGGTTGGCAGGGGCTCCCCGCAGGGGCCCTGCCGCTGAAGGGAGCCCCAGACTCAGGCTTCGGGAGTGCCCTGGTGGAACCGCAGCCGCCACCGGTCACCGTCAAGGACCCACAACGAACTTCTCAGGGTGGTGCCGGAACGCGCGAAGCTGCGGTATGTGAGGAGGACGGCAGCGGGGCCCACACGGTCGGCGCCAAGGATTTCGATGTCTGTGCGCTCCCCCGGGTCCTCTTCGAGGGCCATCATCATGGCATCCCGGGTCCACACCCTGCCGGAACTGCCGATCTCCATGAAGTCGGGGTGCAGCAGCACGGCCGTGCGTCCGATATCCCCCCGCACCAGGGGGCCAAGCAGCTCACGCTCCAATTCCTCCACGATGGATTCAGGCGGTGGGGCACCTGCCTGGCCAGATGTGTCCGCCGCATCGAACTCTCCGCTGCCCAGCTGGCTGAACAGATCCGGCTCATCGTAGCCCCCTGCCGGTCCCTGCAGTTGCGCTGCCGCTTCCGGCCGGGCCTGCGGCGCCTTCACCGGCGGGCCTCCCTGGGCAGTCGCTGCGGCTTTGGCGGCGGGAGCTGCGTGGTGGGCGCCGGGGAAGCCAGGTCCGGAGCGGGCAGCCACACCCTGCTGATAGGCAGTTGCGGCAGCCCTGGCGCGCTCGTCTGCAGCTTCGTTGAGGTCATGCCCGGCGTGGCCCTTAACCCATTCGAAGGTGTACTTGCGGCCGGCGAGCTCGCGGTCCAGTTCCTTCAGCAGATCCACGTTAAGGACGGGTTTGCCGTCCGCTTTCCGCCAGCCTTTCCGCTTCCATCCCGGCATCCACTTGGTGATGGAATTGATAACGTACTGGCTGTCACAGAGGATGCGCAGGTCCTCCTGGGGAACATGCGCAGTCGCGCGGAAAAGATCCAGGACAGCCATCAGCTCTCCCTGGTTATTCGTTCCATGGGGCCAACCGCCTGCGCGCCAGCAATCCTCGTTCACGTACCAGGCCCAGCCGGCCGGACCCGGATTTCCCAAGGCCGAACCGTCAGCCGCTGCAGTAATCGTCACCGGTCCATCCTGCCAGACCGGCACGACAATCGGCGCGCTGACCGCTGGAAAACGGTTACCCGAATCTCTTGACGTAAGCGGCCCGAGCGCGGAAGAATCACTCATATCAAATGAGAAAGCGTTTTCTCACCCGCCACGACATGGGGAAGCAGCGGCTGCTCCGTGGGATAAACGCCATCAGAACAAGGAAGGCCATCAATGACGATCCTGACCCTTAGCAGGAGAAGGTTCCAGCTCGGCGCAGCAGCCCTCGCCCTGTCCCTCCTCGCCACAGGCTGCGGCAGCTCAACCAGCGCCGGGGGCAATGAGGAAGTGACCCTGCGCTTTGCATGGTGGGGCAACGAGTACCTGAATACCCAGACCGAAAAGGTCATCGACGCCTTCGAGGCGGAACACCCGAACATCAAGATCGAGTCAGAGCCCGGTGAATGGAGCAGTTACTGGGACAAGCTGGCCACCAAGACAGCAGCCAACGATGCTCCGGACGTCATCCAAATGGACCAGAAGTACATCGCCGAGTACGGCGGACGCGGTGCGCTCCTTGACCTGTCCAAGCAGGACGGCATCGACACCTCCAAGCTGGACAAGGAGGCCTTGGCCTCCGGCCAATACGACGGCGCGCAGTACGGACTCAGCACGGGGCAGAACGCCTACGTCATCATGGCCAACACCAAGGTGTTTGAGGCAGCCAACGTTCCTGTCCCTGATGACACCACCTGGACGTGGGACGACTTCATAGAAACAGCGTCCAGGATCAGCGCCGCAGGTGACGGAAAGAACTACGGCGCCGCCTACGGCAGCAACGAAGCGGACCTGATCATCTGGCTGCGCCAGCACGGGGAAAACCTCTACTCCGAGGACGGCAAGCTGGACTTCGACACGGCAACGGCGGCGTCCTTCTGGGAGCGGCTGAAGGAACAGCGCGATTCGAAGGCAAGCCCGCCCGCCACGGTGGCCACGGAGGATTCGGGAGCGGGCCTGGAGGAAAGCCTCTTCGGGACCAACCGGGTAGGAATGGCGTGGTGGTGGACCAACCAGCTCGGGTCGCTTGAGTCGACCACCGGCAGCAGCATCAAGATGCTTCGGGCACCGAGCGTCGACGGGACGGCGGCGAAGAACGGCATGTACTACAAACCCACCATGTTCTGGTCCGCGTCCTCGCGCTCAAAGCACCCTGAAGCAGCGGCCACGTTCATCAACTACCTCACCAACAGCCCCGAAGCGGGCAGCATCCTGATGACGGACCGCGGAGTGCCCACCAACACGGAGATCGTGGAGAGCATCACCCCGTCCCTGAAACCTGCAGACACCACGGTGGTGGCTTTCCTCAAGGACATCGAGCCTGATATCAAGGATGCTCCGCCTGTTCCGCCGGTGGGCGCGGGCAGCGTGCAGAACGTGATCAAGCGGTTCACCGACGAGGTGCTCTACGACCGCCTCACCCCGCAGGCAGCGGCCGAGGCGTTCAAGAAGGAAGTGGAAGGAATGCTGGCCAGCGCCCGCAAGTAGGCCAGCACCATAAGGGCGGAAACATAAAGGCGGCCCCCTCATCAGAGGGGGCCGCCTTTATGTTTGTGCGGGACAGGGTCCAGCGGGGAGGCTTAGAAGCCGCCCATGCCGCCCATGTCGTCGCCGCCGCCAACCGGAGCGGGGTTCTTCTCCGGCTTGTCGGCGACTACTGCCTCGGTTGTGAGGAACAGGCCGGCAATGGAAGCCGCGTTCTGCAGGGCAGAGCGGGTCACCTTGACGGGATCGTTCACACCTGCAGCCAGCAGGTCCACGTACTCACCGGTTGCGGCGTTCAGGCCATGGCCGGCGGGCAGGCCGCGGACCTTGTCCACCACAACACCCGGCTCCATGCCGGCGTTGAAGGCGATCTGCTTCAGCGGAGCGTCGATGGCAACGCGGACGATGTTGGCACCGGTTGCTTCGTCGCCGGACAGCTGCAGGTTGGCGAATGCCTTGGCACCAGCCTGGATGAGGGCAACGCCGCCACCGGCGACGATACCTTCCTCAACAGCAGCCTTGGCGTTGCGCACGGCGTCTTCGATGCGGTGCTTGCGCTCCTTGAGCTCGACCTCGGTTGCGGCACCGGCCTTGATGACTGCAACGCCGCCGGCCAGCTTGGCCAGGCGCTCCTGCAGCTTCTCGCGGTCGTAGTCGGAATCGGAGTTCTCGATCTCGGCACGGATCTGGGCCACGCGGCCGGCGATCTGGTCGGCGTCGCCTGCACCCTCAACGATGGTGGTCTCGTCCTTGGTGACAACAACCTTGCGTGCCTTGCCCAGCAGTTCGAGGCCGGCGTTCTCCAGCTTGAGGCCAACTTCCTCGGAAATGACCTGGCCGCCGGTGAGGACGGCGATGTCGGCAAGCTGTGCCTTGCGGCGGTCGCCGAAGCCCGGAGCCTTGACGGCAACGGACTTGAAGGTGCCGCGGATCTTGTTGACGATCAGGGTGGCCAGGGCCTCGCCCTCGATGTCCTCGGCGATGATCAGCAGCGGCTTGTTGGACTGCATGACCTTTTCGAGGACAGCAACCAGTTCCTTGACGTTGGAGATCTTGGAGTTGACGATCAGGATGTACGGATCCTCGAGGACCGTTTCCTGGCGCTCAGCGTCGGTCACGAAGTAGGCGGAGATGTAACCCTTGTCGAAGCGCATGCCTTCGGTGAGCTCAAGCTCCAGGCCGAAGGTGTTGGACTCCTCGACCGTGATGACGCCTTCCTTGCCCACCTTGTCCAGGGCTTCAGCGATCAGGGCGCCGATTTCGTCGTCACCGGCGGAGATGGACGCCGTGGCGGCGATTTCTTCCTTGGTTTCGATTTCCTTGGCGGAGTTCAGCAGTTCGGCGGTGACGGCGTCAACGGCCTTTTCGATGCCGCGCTTGAGGGACAGCGGGTCGGCGCCGGCAGCAACGTTGCGCAGGCCTTCCTTGACCAGGGCCTGGGCCAGCACGGTAGCCGTGGTGGTTCCGTCGCCAGCGACGTCGTCAGTCTTCTTGGCAACTTCCTTGACCAGCTCGGCGCCGATCTTCTCGTAAGGATCGTCCAGTTCGATCTCCTTGGCGATGGAAACACCATCGTTGGTGATCGTGGGGGCGCCCCACTTCTTCTCGAGGACGACGTTGCGTCCACGCGGGCCGAGGGTGACCTTAACGGCGTCGGCGAGGGTGTTCAGGCCCCGCTCAAGGCCGCGGCGTGCCTCTTCATCAAATGCAATGATCTTGGCCATAACGGCAGTAGTCCTTTCGGGACAGTCGTTAAGAATGAACCTTCGCTGCAGTGCCCGCGACGGACGGTCCTTCCCCGGCGGCCTCTGTATGCCTCCGGCTGAGGACCTCACTCCAGTGAGGTGTTTCTTCGCTCCTCGACCGGTGCCGCGCGCCGCCGGCCGGAACCTGGCATTGCTTTAGCAGTCGGTACGTCAGAGTGCTAACTCAATAATTAGCACTCCCCACGTGAGAGTGCAAGCGAATAGGCAGCAGGAAGGGGCTTGGCCCGGCCCTCTTCGCCGAGGGCGATCAGCCTGCGGCGCGGCCTGCCGTTTCACGGCCGCTGACCGCTGGAATGTTGTCCGCCCCGAACGTGAAGATGGTAAAGGCTGCTGAGGTGATGTCCCCGTTGGCGTCGAACGCAACCGGGCCGGATTCGCCGTCGTAATTCATCTCCGCCCCGGAAGCCTTCACTGCCAGGCACTCCTTATAGCTGGCACACGGAGCGCCGGGCTCCTTCGCCCCAGCCTCCTTCGCGTCAGCCTTCGCGGGCTGTGCCGAGGTACCGCCCGACACAGCAATGAGGTTTGCCGCGATCGAACGCCCCGCGTCGTCCTCGGCCCTGGCTGCCGCCAGCGCGGCCAGGATGACGGCGTCATAGGTTTCTGCAGCGAAGGACACGTCCTTGAGTCCGGGATCCATGCCCAGCAACCGTTCCTGGAGTCCTGCAGAGGGGAGCCCGCCGGGAACGGCAGCGCGCGCACCCTCCAGGGCCTTGGTTCCCAGCTTGGATCCGTACCGGGCGAAAGCACCGTCACTGAGGAGAATCCTGGAACCTGCCAGGTCCGCGTTATGCAGTTCGGCCAAAGCACCCTGGGCACCGTCCCGGGCAATCAGGATCACCGCGTCGGGTCCTGCATCCCGGATGGCGGAAACCGCACTCCCTGCATCACCGGAAGCGAACCCCTCCAGTGCCGCCACGTCCACACCAGCCTGCTCCGCGGCATCGGAGACGGCGGCCGACACGTCGCTGCCGTAGGAGCCGTCCTGGTACATCACGGCGATCGTTGCCGCGCCGGCGTCCTTGGCGAGCTTGACCAGTACAGGCGCCTGCGCGATGTCGGCGGCCGCCGTCCTGAAGTAATATCCGCCGCTGGGGATGGTGCTCAGCGAGGCAGCGGTGTTGGCCGGCGAGATCAGGGGGGTGCGGGCCCGGGAAAGGATGTCGATGGCCGCGGCAGCGTGACTGGAATCGGTGGGCCCCACCACGACGTCCGCTTTTGCCTGGACCAGGGCCTGGGCCTGGGCGGCCGGGTCCTCCCCTGACTCAACGGGAAGGAGCTCCACCGGCCTGCCTTTGTGGCCGCCGGTCACGTTGATTTCCTTGACTGCGAGTTTGGCTGCGGCCAGCTGGGGGGCGTTGAGGAAGCTGTTGGCGCCGGAGTTGTCCAGGATCATGCCAACCCTCAGGGTTCCGTCACCGGAGGCTTCCACAGCTTCCACCCGCGCGTTTCCCGTCACCCCTGAACAGGCTGTCAGGGCCAGCGTGGCGCAGAGGACCGGGGCCAATGCCGGCCGAATATGCCCGGCGCCAAAAAACAAGCGCGTCACTGGACCGGCCGGACGCTTTCCGCCTGCGGGCCCTTTTCGCCCTCGCCGACTTCAAGTTCCACACGCTGCCCCTCGTCCAGCGCGCGGTAGCCCTCACCCTGGATGGCGGACCAGTGGACAAAGACGTCGTCCCCGGAGCCGTCTACGGTGATGAACCCGTAGCCCTTTTCCGCGTTGAACCATCTGACGGTTCCTCGTGCCATGATGACCACTCTTTCCGTTAGGTCCGGGAAACTGCGCCGGTGCCGCCAGCTGCAGAAGCCTGGATTTCACTCTAGCCAAAGCGCGCTGGCGTCGCTGGCACCAGCTGGCCCGGTCCGCAAACGTTATCCAGGCGTGACTGCTGAAGCCTGCGCTCCGGCTTCGATCGGGACCGGCGCTCAGCGGTATCCGGGGCCCAGCACCACAACCAGCGGAACCTGGAAGTCACTGCTGTTCACCACGGTGGGGACGCCCAAGAGCTCCGCAAGTGCCCGCGCGTTGGCCAGCTGGGCCTGCCCTGAGTAGAAGATGACGGAGCCCTGCTGGGGAGCGCCGGCCCAGTTGCCCACCTGCCCCAGGGGCCAGCCGGCTGACTGCACGGTGCCGCCAACGCGGCCTGCAAGGCCCGCGGTCCCGGTGGCGTTGTAGACGGCCACGGGCTGTGTCTTGTCCACTGACGCAGCCGGCGCAGAGGGCTCCGTCCCGGTGCCGGCGCCCGCAGGGTCGGTGTCCGCGGCCTCCCCGTCAGCCGCGTCGGAGGGCGTGGGTTCAGGGGAGGGCGTTGCGGAGATGTCCGGCGTGGCCGACGGCGTGGAACCTGTCCCGGCCAGGGGTGCCGCTTCGAGGCTGGCGGATGCCTGGCTGGCAGGGCCGCCGAGTCCGAGCTTCGGCAGGATCAGGAAGGACACCAGGCCGATGGCCAGTGCAACAATTCCCACGGCAAGGATGGGCCAGAGCCGGACCCGTGACGGAGCAGAGGCTGTGCGATGGACACCTTGTCGCGACGCAGTCTCCGGGACCTTGTCGAATTCATCGCGGGCATATTTGGTCATGGGAGAGAGACATCCTTGTGTGTTGCTGCTGAGACTCGTGCGAGTGCCTTATGCGTCAGACCCCAGGCGCCGTGCAGTCCGGGCACGGTGACGCGACGTACGTAGTCTACGCAATCTCTTGACCAGCATGGGGTCATGGGCCAGCGCATCCTCGGTATCGATCAATGCGTTCAGGAGCTGGTAGTAGTGGGTAGCGGAGAGGTCGAAGAGCTCGCGGATGGCCTGTTCCTTGGCCCCCGCGTACTTCCACCACTGCCGTTCCAGGGCCAGCATCCGCTGGTCACGCTCGCTTAAAGGCGAATCCCGGAGCGTGAATTCCGGCAGCAGGCTGTTGCGTTGTTCCTGCTCCGGCAGGTGCTCCCGAGCTGGCTCCGCCACGGCGCACTCTCCTTTGCTGGTTACGTAAAATGTCTGACCCCCATGCTACGGACGAATAACACCATTGTCATTTGCCGGGTGCGTGAACCGGTCTTCAGGGCGGCTGCAAGACACCTGCAAGAATAGGACGGTGTTTGAAACAGACGCGTTGTTCGAGCTCGAGCAGAAACCGGCAGGCCCCGGCTTCGCCGAGCTGGCGCGGCTCCCCCTTGACGAGCTCATTTCACCCGACTGGGCAGCCGCCTTGGCGGAGGTGGAACCCGAGCTCCGGAAGGTGCTGGCCTTTGTTGCCGGGGACGTGGCAGCCGGGCACCTGGTCCTGCCGTCGCCGTCGAACGTCCTGCGGGCCTTCCGCCAGCCCCTCGCGGACGTGAAGGTCCTGATCGTGGGGCAGGACCCCTACCCGACGCCCGGCCATCCCATCGGCTTGTCCTTTGCGGTGGATCCGCACGTCCGGCCGCTCCCCCGCAGCCTCGCCAACATCTACCGGGAACTGGAAGCGGACCTTGGCATTCCCGCCAGGGTCCACGGAGACCTCTCCGCCTGGGCCGGGCAGGGGGTACTGCTCCTCAACAGGGTGATGACCGTGAGGGCCGGAGCTGCCGGTTCCCACCGCGGCAAAGGCTGGGAGAAGATCACGACGGCGGCCGTGGAGGCCCTGGCAAGGCGCACGGCTCCGGACGGATCACCGCTGCCGCTGGTTGCGGTGCTCTGGGGAAAGGACGCGGAGAGCGTCCGTCCGCTGCTGCCCGGCGTCCCGGCGGTGTCCAGCGCCCATCCCAGCCCCTTGTCCGCTTCACGTGGTTTCTTCGGTTCCCGGCCGTTCAGCCGCGTCAATGCCCTCCTGCGCGACCAGGGCGCAAAGGACGTCATCTGGGAGCTTCCGCCGGCCCCCTAGCTTAGGCTTGCCTTATGAGCATTGTCCCCGCGGCCACCAGCGCCACCAAGAAAAACCGCCCGCAGGTCAACCTCACGGTGCTGCGCCGGGAGCAGCTGTCGCCGCATATGGTCCGCATCGTTGCCGGCGGCGAGGGCTTTTCCGGCTTCGCCAACAACGGGTTCGCGGACCGGTACATCAAGATCGTGTTTCCCCAGCCCGGCATCGCCTATCCCTCACCCCTGGACCTGTGGACGATCCGTGAAACCATGCCGCGCGATCAGTGGCCTTTTACACGCACCTACACTCTCCGTTGGGTGGATCCTGAGGCCCGGGAACTCGCCATCGACTTCGTGGTCCACGGCGACGAAGGCCTGGCGGGACCGTGGGCGGCGCACGCCCAGCCGGGAGAAACACTGACCTTTACCGGTCCTGGCGGCGCCTACAACCCGGACCCGGACGCCGACTGGTACCTCTTCGCCGGCGATGAGGCTGCACTGCCGGCCATTGCCGCCTGCCTGGAAGCGCTGCCGGCCGACGCGAAGGGGCTCGCCTTCATTGAAGTTGATTCCGACGACGACATCCAGCACGTTGCCGCCCCCGCCGGAGTCACGCTCCACTGGCTTTTCCGTAACGGCGTCCCTGCAGGCGAGAGCAGCCTCCTGGTGCAGGCGGTGGCGGATGCGGAGTGGCCCGAGGGCCGGGTGGACGTCTTCGCCCACGGCGAGCGTGGTTACATGAAGCAGCTGCGCGACGTCTTTTTCAAGCAGCGTGGCCTGGAACGCCGTCAGGTGTCGCTCTCCGGTTACTGGGCCAAGGGCCGCGTTGAAGACGTGTTCCAGGCGGAAAAGAAACTGCCGGTCGGGCAGATCTAGCCAGGCTGGTCTGGCCAAGGCTGTCCGGTCCGCTGCTGTCAGCGGCGGCGGGCGCGGCGCCGCTCGTTGCTCGCCAGGCCTCGCGTCAGGGGCCTGGCCAGGGTGTCACCGAGGACAATTCCGCCCGCGGTGCCCAGGACGATTGCCCCCGCGTTTAGCATGCCGCCCGCTCCCAGCAGGATCTCTGCCTCTTCGATGGTGAGCACGTACATCGACCGGAAGATTGTCAGGCCCGGCAGCAGGATCAAGGCCGCAGGCACTGCGACCACCAGCTGGGGCGCCCCCATGCGCAGTGCCACCACCCGTGCCAGCAGGCCGATGACCACGGCAGCCAAGGCGGGCGAAAAGCGGTCCCCGATGCCCAGGAGGCCGCCGCCCAGCAGGACGAAGTAGCCCGCGACTCCCACCGCCGCCGTGGGAAGCAGGAGCTGCCAGGTGGTCTGCTCCGTGATGCCGATGGCCATCACGGCCACGGCCACCAGGATGACCAGGAACCACAGGTCGTAGGCGGGCGGGAACGTCTGCGTGACATCGATGCGCTGCATGCCCGTGAGTTCACCCGCCACGAAGGCGACGGCGATACCGGCCACAATGGCCCCAAAAGTCAGCAGTGTGGACAGGAACCTGCCCGCCGCCGTCACGGGGAAGCCGTTGATGGCGTCCTGTACCGATGAGACGAGGCGTCCCGTGGGCAGGAGCAGGAGGATGCCTCCCACCACCACAATGGCCGGCGATGATGTCAGGCCGACCTGCCAGAGCACCAGTGCCAGCAGCGTCACCATAAAGGAACAGCTGGCTGTGATGAAGAAGTCCGGCACCCGCCACCGCCCGAGCTGCCGCGCGAGCAGGCTGACGCCGAGGTTGGCCACGAAGGCTGTGGCTGAGGCCACCGGACCGCCGCCGAGGACTGCCACGAACGCGGCAGCGAAGATGCCGAAGGCTGCGGTGACCATCCAGCGGGGGAAGGGCTTGGGGCTCGTGATGGCCTCGTCGAGCCGCCGGATGGCCTCATCGCGCCCCACTCCCCCGGCCACGATGTCGGTCACCAGCTGGTGGACCTTGGCCAGGCCCGCATAATTGTTCGTCCAGGAGCGGACCACCCTCAGCAACGAGATCGGCGTCTGGTCCTTCGGGGCGTAGTTGATGCCGACGGACTGGTTGGTGATGTCCACCTCGATGTTCTTCAGCCCCAGTGCCGCGGTGACGGCGATGATGCTGGTTTCGACTTCGAGTGCGCCTGCACCGTAGCGGAACATGGTTTCGGCGAGGTGCAGGGCGAAATCCAGGGTTTTGCGCGCGGAGGTATCCACGCCGCCCACCTGGATCATGGGGTTCGCATAGGGGCTGCCGGTAAGCCTGTCCACAATGCTCAGGGGGGCGGTAGGCGGGTTCTCACCTTGGACAAGCCGCCGCAGCATTCTCTTCGCCGCCGCGTTTTGGCGTACCTGGGAAGGAGTCAGGGGCTCGGTCTTGGGCAGGCCGTCAGTGGTCGGCCTGCGCTTTGGGGAGCCGTCGCCGGGGTGTCCGGGCCGGTCAGTCATGGGTCCCTCTCCCGTTGGGGCGTGCAGGGCAGGTCAGGCGGAGCGTTTGAGGGGCAGCTTGCCCAGCAGGAGCCGGGCTGCCCCGGCAGCCGCCCGGGCGAGCCGGTTGGCATGGAACACGGCTGGCCGGACGGGCATCACGAAGTCGCCCACCAGCTGGACTACCTCCCCGCCGAAGCCCTTCTTGAATTCGTAACCGCCGTGGCCTTCTTCATCCTGCCCGGAGATGCCGAATGTTCCGTAGAAGTTATAGCGGGGATACCCCTTCTCCAGGGCGTGGAGCATCATTCCCCAGTACAGGGACGTGGCGCCGTTGAAGTAAATGTAGTCCTGAACTGTGCCGCCGATGACGCAGACTACTTCGTCGCCGTAGCAAACGAAGTGGATGGCGGCCACCGTGGCCACCCCTACGGAATCGGGAAAACGTTCGATGTCCTTCAGGCTGCGTTCGTAGCTGTCCACCAGGTCCTGGACCACCTTGAGGCGGTTGGCCTTCTTCTTGCTGCCGGTCTCTTCCACTTCCCGGCGCAGTTCTGCGGCTGCGGCAGATTCTGTGGCGAGCCTTTCAGTGATGGATTTCCGGTATGCGGGGATATCGATCTTGGCCATCATGAGCTTGGTGAACTCGGGCGAGGTGGTGCGCAGCAGCTGCTCGTAGTAGGCCCGCTCGCGGTAGACAAAACCCTTTTCGTCACCCGCGCGGCTCAGGGCGCCGTAGAAATCGTCAAGGGTCTCCAGCGTGGCCTGTTCCAGGAAGACGCCGTTCTTCTCCGCCTTGCGGATGGCCTTTCGAGTGCGGTAGCTGGTGCTCATGATGAGTTCTTCCGCATCCTGGATGCCTTCAAGGTTCTTGATGAACATCCAGTTGACGTTGACGAAGTTCATGTCCAGTCCCTGGTGCTGGAATCCAAGCCGTTCCAGTTCTGCCACCAGCGGCCGGTTGTCTTCGACCTCGGGGTGTTCCGCCCCGTCAGCGTCACGCGCTATGTACTTGAGGTTCGGGGAGATCCGCAGTTCCGCGGCCTTGCGCTGGGCAGCGCGCTGCCGGAGAAGCACGACGACGGAACGCACCAGGTCTGCGTTCGCATAGTCCATCAGCGGGCCCTTTGCGCATTCGCAGACTGTGTAGCCGAGGCGCGTGCTGGTGTAGTTGAGCTTTCCGGCGGCCACCAGTTCGCCGTCCCGGCGGACGCCGAAGAGCTCCACCTGTTGCCCTCTGGCCCGCTGGAACCTGGCGAAGTCGATGGACTGAAGGAAGCTGTTCTGCGGGTGCTTCAGCGCGAACTGCTCGAATTCAGCATCGCTGAGCACAGCGAACTCCAGGTCGGCGGCGGAGATTGCATTCAAGGACGTACCTTCTTCACGAATGGGTGGCCTGGCAAGGCAGGCTCTGGGCGAGGTCGGTTTGGGTCGGGCAGGGCTGCAGGCAGTCGCTGCCCTGCTGCCGGGGTCAGTAGAACTGCTGGCCGGTGCGGGCAGTTTCGATCCGGCGGAACACCTTCTCTGCACCGGCTACCCAGAGCCGGTGCTTAAGGGGCGAAAGTATGTAGTCGTGGCATCCCACAAAGTCGGTGACAGTCTTGGTGAAGCTGGTCTTGAACATCCCCATGCCGTAGAGGTTGTGGCTCTTGTCCTTGATCCGGGCGGCGGGCGGGGTTCCGCAGAAGTCGTATTCCGTGCAGCCCAGTTCCTGCATGCGGCGGATGGCCGCCCACTGGACCAGGTGGGAGTCGCCGTACTGCTTGCGGTTCTGGGTGGACCCGCCGTCCTTGTAGGTGGCCTTGGCCCCGTAGTTGATCACGAATGCGCCCACGCTGGGTTTGCCGTCTTCGTAGGTGAAGAAGAAGTTGCCTTGGCCCCGTACGCAGAACTCTTCCCAAAAGGCGGCGTAGTACTCGTAGCTGCGCAGGGGCATGGAGCCCTTGGCGTTGACGGTGTCTGCCATGAGGTCATAGAGGGCCCGGTAGGTTTCGGGGCCGTGCTCCCTGCGGACCACCTCGCAGCCTTCCCGCTCGGCACGGCGGATGGCGTTGCGGGCGCGGGAGGAGATGGCCTTGAACACCGTCTCTTCGGACCCGGAGATATCCAGCAGGGCCGTCGAGTCGTTGGACTGGATATTGGGGGCCTTGACCAGCCCGGCGTGGGAAAGGTGTGCCTGGGCGTCCGGCGAGTCCACGATGTCCGGTTCCACCTTGATGGTGAAGACGTTCAGTTTCCGGCTCCGTACGAATGCTGCGCAGGCTTCCAGCGCCGGCTTCAGGTCCCCAGCTGCTGCAAGGTCCGGACCCTTGATGAGGTACCAGAGCCTGCCCAGGACCGGGAATTTCTTCTCGAGCACCAGGTTGTAGCTGGCGCTCTCCCCGGCTTCCAGCACCAGGAAGCGGACTTTCCAGCCGCTGCCGTTCTTGACCGAGGCGTACGCCGCTGACTGCAGCATGTTGCCGCCGTTGGGGTTGGCCGTGACGTGCTTGTCCCAGTTTTCAATTTCCTCGGCTGTGGCAAAGCGTGCGGTGAATTCTCGCAAGGGGGCCGTGTCCAATCGGTTTCGTGCGCGGTTCGGTACTCGTGTCTGCGTGCGGACATGCAGCCTCAAGTCTAAAGCCTGCGGGGGTTCCGGCATTTCAGCAGGCGCCGGCGGCGCCTTGACTCCGGTCGGGGCGTTGGCGAGGGTGGAAGCATGGAGCCGGACCACGATGAGTTGATGTCCCCGCAGGAACAGGGGAACAAACCGTACAGCAGGCGGGTGCAGGCGGCAGCGCTGGCCGCGTTCCTGGCAGCGTCGTTCCTGGTTGCCGGCCTTGGCGGATTCTCCACAGTCAGCAACGTGGACGGCTGGTACGCGACGGCGGACAAGGCACCGTGGTCTCCGCCCAACTGGCTCTTCGGCCCGGTATGGACGGTGCTTTACACAGCCATGGCGGTTGCCGCCTGGCTGGTGTGGCGGAAGCGCACGGACAGGACCAGGCCTGCGCTGGCAGCCTACGGAATCCAGCTCGTCCTCAACCTTGCCTGGACGCCGGTGTTTTTCGGGCTCTATCCCGTCCTCGGCACGGCAGCCCTGTGGGTTGCCCTGGCCATCATTCTTGCCCTCATCGCTGCCGTCACGGTGACGGTCCTGTACTTTGGCCCCATCAGCCGGACGGCCGGCCTCCTGCTGCTGCCCTACATCGCCTGGCTGGTCTTCGCTTCCAGCCTGAACTGGTGGGCCGCCGTCCATAACTGACGGCAGGGCCTGCCCCTTTTCAGTATTCTGTTCAGCATTCGACGACGTTGACGGCGAGGCCGCCCATGGCCGTTTCCTTGTATTTGGAGCTCATGTCCTTGCCGGTTTCACGCATGGTCACGATGACCTCGTCGAGGGAGACCCGGTGCGAGCCGTCGCCCCAGAGCGCCATCTTCGCCGCGTTGATCGCCTTCGCCGCGGCAATGGCGTTCCGCTCGATGCACGGCACCTGGACCAGCCCGCCGATCGGGTCACACGTCAAACCCAGATTGTGCTCCATCGCGATCTCCGCCGCGTTCTCCACCTGCGCCGGGGAACCGCCCATCACCTCCGCCAGACCCGCGGCGGCCATCGACGACGCCGAGCCCACCTCGCCCTGGCAGCCCACCTCCGCCCCCGAGATCGACGCCTGCTCCTTGTACAGCACCCCGACGGCACCGGCGGCGAGCAGGAACTTCACCACAACGTCGTCCCGGTCCTGCTGGGTGGCGTTCTCCATCCCCGGCGCGAAATGCAGCGCGTAGTACAGCACCGCCGGGATGATCCCGGCCGCACCGTTCGTCGGCGCCGTGACCACCCGGCCGCCGGAGGCGTTCTCCTCATTCACCGCCAGGGCAATCAAGTTAACCCACTCCTGCCAATACTTCGGGTCATGGAACTCCCCCGAGCCGGCACCGGAGTCCTGGCCGTCGACGGCAGGCTTCGAGCTTTCCTTCCGCAACCGGTCATACCAGTCAGGGGCACGGCGGCGGACCTTCAACCCGCCCGGCAGCACCCCCTCACGCTTCAGGGACGTGGCCACACAGCCCTCCATGACGGAGTAAATATGCAGCAGGCCCGCCCGGATCTCCTCCGGGGTGCGGCTGTCCTCCTCGTTGACCCGCATCACGTCGCTGATCCCCAGACCGGTCGCCCGGCAGTGCTCCAGCAGCTCCGCGGCGGTCCGGAACGGCAGCGGGAGTTCCTTCTTGGACTCCTCCAGCTCCTGCAGCGCCGCGTCCTCTTCACCCTCCCGGACAATGAACCCGCCACCCACCGAAAAAAACGTCGCCGTATGCAGGACGTCGCCGCCGGCGTCGGACACCGTGAACGTCATCCCGTTCGTATGCCGCGGCAGAACCGTCAACGGCCGCAACACCATATCCTTCACCCCATACGGCAACGCCACCGCACCGGCCAGCTGCAGCATCCCGGTCTCCGCGATCGAGGCCAGCCGCTCCTCCACCTCCTCCGGCAGGATCAGCTCCGGATGGAACCCCTCCAGCCCCAGCAGGACCGCCGTCATCGTCCCATGCCCATGACCCGTCGCCGCCAACGACCCATAAAGATCCACCCGCAACGACGCCACCCCAGCCAGGGCGCCGGAAGCCTTCAACTCCTCCGCAAAAACAGCAGCAGCCCGCATCGGCCCCACAGTATGAGACGAAGAAGGCCCAATCCCGATCGAAAACAGATCAAAGACTCCAACAGCCATGTGCTTGGTTCCTATGAGGTGTACTACTGATGTGAGACACAGTTTGAAAGGATTGTGCTCATGTCTGCTCGACTTACCTATTCCGATGAGTTCAAGGCTGATGCCGTTGAGCTCGTGGTTTCATCTGGGCGTTCACCCGCCTCTGTCGCTCCGGAGCTCGGCATTTCCGTTACCGCGTTGAAACGCTGGGTGCGACTGTCCCGTGAAGGGCAAACGGAGGGCGGCGGCAAACCGGATGATCCGGTGGATCCTGCGAAATACAAGGCTTTGGAGGCACGGCTGCGCGAGCTGGAGAGGGAGAACGATTTCCTGAAAAAAGTTTCGGCGTTCTTCGCCAAAGAACAACGGTAGAGGACTTGTACCGAGTTGTTCAGGAGAAGAACGCCGACTTCCCGGTGGCCTGGATGTGCCGTCAGCTTGATCTCCCACGGGCCACGTATTACCGGTGGCTGGACGCCGCAGAAACCCCGACCGCGCTCCGTCGCCGGGAGCTGACCGATCAGGTGAAGACCGTCTTCGATTCCTCCGACGGGATCTTCGGCCACCGCATGGTCCACACCAAATTGGCCGCCGCCGGCATCGAGGTTTCAGTGGGTACCGTGGCCGGGATTATGGCCGAGAACGGGTGGGTCGCCAAGCGGATGCGCGCCTTCAAGCGCACCACCATCCCCTCAGATCCGGACAAGGTCTTCGCGGACCTCATCGGCCGGGACTTCACAGCAGAAGCACCCGGAACGCGCCTGGTCGGAGACATCACCTACCTGCGCACTGACGAGGGATGGCTCTACCTGGCCACCGTCATCGACCTGTGCACCCGCATGGTCGTCGGCTGGGCTATGGCTGAACACATGCGCGCTTCGCTGGTCACCGGGGCCCTGACGATGGCCAGAGACCGCGGCCATTTGAGTCCCAACGCGATTTTCCACAGTGATCATGGAACGCAGTACACGTCACGCGAAATGGGCGCCTGGTGCGCCGGGAATAACATCCGCCAATCCATGGGCGCCACCGGGGTGTGCTGGGATAATGCCGTGGCGGAATCGCTGTTCTCATCGCTGAAAAACGAGTTTTACCATCACCACAGCTTCACCACCCGCCAGGACGCCAGACTGGCCACTATGCGCTACATCGAAGTGTTCTACAACCGCTGGCGGCCTCACACCAACAACGAAGGCCTGCCGCCGGCGACGGCTATGGCCAACTTCACAACCAGAAACCAACAGCTTCCCGCTGCTGCCTGACCGAAAAGAAACTACGCGACTGTCTCACATCCTTGACACACCTCACTAACTAGAAAGTTCGTGGCGGGGTTGGGTGCGCCTGGCCGAATTCCTCCGCGTGCCCGGGCCCACGCCGTTCGGGTTCCCTGGCCGAGCTTGCGAGGCGAGGGGAACGGCGGGGAGCACGCTTCCGGAATCCGCTCACCCACCGACGTCATCTCACCTTTGATGCAAGCGGCGGACTGTTGAACCGGAAACCGTTAGTAGCGCGGCCCCTGTGGGACCGGTATCCGGAAGCGTGCGTCTAAGGGAGCGTCACGTCCGCTCAGCGGGCGTCTTCGCGACCGAGCACGCGGAGGATGCCAGTCCCACCGGGCCCAAAGGTGACCACGGGGAGGCACCTTACCTGGAGCGTATATAGAACGGCAGGTCGACGACCTCGAACGGCTCTGCCTTGCCTCGCAAGTCGATATCCAGGGTGGTGCCAATTGCGGTGAACGCGACGTCGACGTAAGCCATCGCGATCGGGTATCCGAGGGTGGGCGAGGGCTGGCCGGAGGTCACTTCGCCCACGACGTTGCCGTCCTTGAGGACAGGGTAGTGGCTGCGGCCCGCGCGGCGGCCCAGTCCTTTGAGCCCTACGAGGCGGCGTCCGGAGGTGGTGCCTGCCCCGGCTTCCTTCTTAGCCGCCAAAGCTGCCTTCCCCACGAAGTCGCCTTCCTTGGAGAGTGCGACGACGGGTCCCAGGCCTGCGGAGAACGGGTCTCCGTGCAGGGAGAGTTCGTTTCCGTACAGGGGCATGCCGGCCTCGAGACGGAGGGAATCGCGGGAAGCCAGGCCCGCCGGTGTCAGCTCCCCCTCTTCGGCAATGGCAAGAAGGGCCTGCCAAAGCGCCGCCGCATCGCTATTGCCCACGAAGATCTCAAACCCGTCCTCGCCGGTGTAGCCCGTGCGCGCCAGCAGCAGGTCCTGCCCTGCGCCGCCCACGAGCAACGGAACCTCCACGGCGGCGTAGTACTTCAACTCCGTTACCAGCGGGTGCTGGGCGGCCGGTACCAGGCGGAGCAGCAGTTCCTGCGCCCTGGGACCCTGGACGGCGATCAGCGAGGTCGCCGCCGAGGCGTCAACCACCTGCACGTCGAAGCCCGCGGCCCGCTCAGCCAAGGCGGCGGCAACCACCGCCGCGTTGCCCGCGTTGGGAACCACCAGGAAAACGTCATTGCCGTCTTCAGCAGCGGGCCGGCGATAGGTGATGAGGTCGTCGATGATCCCGCCGTCCTCATTGCAGATCAGTGAGTACTTCGCTTTGCCCACCGCCATCGCGGAGATCTTTCCCACCAGCGCATAGTCCAGGAAGGCGGCGGCGTCCGGCCCGGTGACCCAGACTTCGCCCATATGGGAGAGGTCGAACAGGCCGGCGGCGTTACGGACGGCGTGGTGCTCGGCCAGCTCAGACTTGTACTTCAGGGGCATCTGCCAGCCGCCAAAGTCGGTGAAGGACGCTCCCAGTTTCTTGTGCTCGTCGTAGAGGGCGGTGTACTTCTCAGTCATGGGAAGTCCTTAGTTTTCGAACTCGGAAAGCGGCGGGCAGGAGCAGATCAGGTTGCGGTCCCCTGCGGCACCGTCGATGCGGCCCACCGGCGGGAAGTACTTGTCCTGCTTGAGGGACTTCACCGGGAACACAGCCTGTTCACGCGGGTAAGCGCGGTCCCAGTCGCTGCTGATGGCGGCCGCCGCGGTGTGCGGGGCATTGCGCAGCGGGCTGTCCGTCACGGTGAAATCACCCGCAGCAACCTGGTCGATTTCCGCACGGATGGAGATCATGGCCTCAATAAAGCGGTCCATCTCGCCCAGGTCCTCGGATTCGGTGGGCTCCACCATCAGGGTGCCCGCAACCGGGAACGCCAGGGTGGGGGCGTGGAAGCCGTAATCGATGAGGCGCTTGGCCACATCCTCTGCGGTGACACCGGTGCGGGCGGTGAGCTCGCGCAGGTCCAGGATGCACTCGTGCGCCACGAGCCCGCCCTCGCCGGTGTAGAGCACGGGGAAGAAGTCGTTCAAACGGGCGGCGATGTAGTTGGCTGCCAGCAGGGCCGACTTGGTGGCATCCGTCAGCCCCTGCCCGCCCATCAGCTTCACGTAGGCCCAGGAGATGGGCAGGACGCCGGCGGAACCGTACTTGGAGGCGGAGATGGGGACGTCGTTGCCTTCGGTCCACGTGGCCGCATTGCCCGGCATGAACGGTGCCAGGTGCGCCTTCGCAGCAACGGGCCCGACGCCGGGTCCGCCGCCGCCGTGCGGGATGCAGAACGTCTTATGCAGGTTCAGGTGCGAGACGTCGCCGCCGAACTGGCCGGGCTGTGCCAGGCCCACGAGGGCGTTCAGGTTTGCCCCGTCGATGTAGACCTGGCCGCCGGCGGCATGGACGGCGTCGCAGACCTCGCGGACGTCGGCGTCGTACACCCCGTGGGTGGAGGGGTAGGTGATCATGATGCAGGACAGCGCGTCCTTATTGGCCTCGATCTTGGCGTAAAGGTCTGCATGGTCGATGGTCCCGTCGGCAGCGGTGGCCACAACAACCACTTTCATGCCCGCCAGGACAGCGGAGGCGGCGTTGGTGCCGTGGGCCGAGGCCGGAATGAGGCAGACGTTCCGCTGCGCCTCACCGCGGGAGTGGTGGTAGCCACGGATTGCCAGCAGCCCGGCGAGCTCGCCCTGGGAGCCGGCGTTGGGCTGGATGGACACCTGGTCGTACCCGGTGATCTCGGTCAGCTGCGCTTCCAGGTCCGCGATCAGTTCACGCCAGCCCTCGGTCTGGGAGTCCGGCGCGAACGGGTGGATGGAGGCGAACTCCGGCCAGGAGATGGCTTCCATCTCGGCGGTGGCATTGAGCTTCATGGTGCAGGAACCGAGCGGAATCATGGTCCGGTCCAGCGCGAGGTCGCGGTCGCTGAGCTTGCGGATGTAGCGCAACAGCTGCGTTTCGGAGCGGTGCGTGTTGAACACAGGGTGCTGCAGGAAATCAGAGGAACGTTCGACGGCGGCGTCCAGGCCCAAGGCAGCGTCGCCATCTGCCGTGGACGAGACGCCAAAGGCGGCCAGGACGGCGTCGACGATTGCCGCCGTCGTGGTTTCATCCGTGGAGAAGCCCACCGTGTCAGCGTCGATGCTGCGCAGGTTGATGCCCTGCGCCTCCGCTGCGGCGATGATACCCGCAGCCTTTCCCGGGACGAACACGGTGACCGTGTCGAAGAAACTGGTGTGCCGCACCTCGAAGCCGGCGGCTTTGAGGGAGGCAGCCAGGGTCTTGGCGTGGACGTGGGCGGACCGGGCGATCGCCGCCAGGCCCTCCGGACCGTGGTACACCGCGTACATCGAGGCCACGATGGCCAGCAGCGCCTGGGCCGTGCAGATGTTGGACGTGGCCTTCTCCCGGCGGATGTGCTGCTCGCGGGTCTGGAGGGCCAGGCGGTAGGCCGGAACTCCCGCCGAATCCTTGGAGACGCCCACCAGGCGGCCGGGCATGGAGCGTTCCAGCCCCTTTTGCACGGCCATGTAGGCGGCGTGCGGGCCGCCGTAGAACAGCGGGACGCCGAAGCGCTGCGCCGAGCCGACGGCGATGTCCGCGCCCTGCTCGCCCGGCGGGGTGATGAGGGTGAGGGCCAGCAGGTCCGCGGCGACTGTCACCAGGGCGCCGCGCTCCTTGGCGGCAGCGATGACGGCGGACTGGTCCCAGACCCGGCCCGAGGCGCCGGGCTGCTGGAGGACGATGCCGTTGATGGCGCCGTCGGGCAGGCCGGCCGTCAGG
Organism: Pseudarthrobacter phenanthrenivorans Sphe3; assembly: GCF_000189535.1. Taxonomy (NCBI): domain Bacteria; kingdom Bacillati; phylum Actinomycetota; class Actinomycetes; order Micrococcales; family Micrococcaceae; genus Pseudarthrobacter; species Pseudarthrobacter phenanthrenivorans. The sequence goes on along the minus strand of NC_015145.1, from coordinate 837,130 downwards.
TCCGCGACCTCAACCTCGAAGCCAAGCGCCTCGGCGCGGCCTTTTACGACGGCGATGGTCTGCGGCAGGCAGTCGGCGTCCAGGACAGTCTTGCCGTCGCGGGCGTCCTTGTTCTTGTTGGCCCGGCGCATCATCAGCACGGCTTCGGCAACGGCGGTGGCTTCGTCCAGCAGGGATGCGTTGGCGATGGGCAGGCCCACCAGGTCCTGGACCATGGTCTGGAAGTTCAGCAGTGCCTCGAGCCGGCCCTGCGAGATTTCGGGCTGGTACGGGGTGTACGCGGTGTACCAGGCCGGTCCCTCAAGGATGTTGCGGCGGATCACCGGCGGGGTCACGGTGTCGTAGTAGCCCTGGCCAATCATCTGGACGGCGGTCTTGTTCTTGGCGGCGAGCCTGCGGAGTTCTGCGAGCGCCTCCACCTCGCTCAGGGCGCCCGCCAGTTCCAGTACGGATTCCTGGCGGATGTCCTCGGGGACGGCGGTATCAACCAGCGCGTCCACGGTGTCGTAGCCAACGGCCTTGAGCATGGTCTCGACGTCGGCCTGGCGGCGGGTGCCGATGTGCCGGTCAACGAAGGTGGCGGCGGCGGTAGCAGTTGCCGGTGAGGCGGCCGGGGTAACAGTCACGAGGAGCTCCATAACTCAGGCGGCGCAGGGTACGCCACATCGATTCGGGTCCTCCCCGCTCTGTAGGTGAACCTGAGAGTTTCCGCGTTGCCGGCTTCCGCCGGCCCCGCTTGCACCGTCGGTGAGCGTTCCGGCCCGCGGCTCCGAGACCGGATGCGCGTGGGCCCTGTGCTGCTTTCCAGAGGTGCCTCGCCGCGGCGGTACGTGGGCCTGTGAGATTCCTGGGGAGGTATTGCTCCTACGGCGCCTGCTTGTACCTGAAGGCAGGACTCTCCCGCCGCAGATCAAAGGCTATTCAGTTGGTTCTTGTGCGGCGGCCGGTCAGGGCCCGCACGAAGCTAATTCTCCTATGCGGCAGGCAGCGGGGCAAATGGTCCTCAGCCCCGCAACCGCTCCACGGCCGCGAGGAGTTCTTCCACCTCACCCTGCCTGCCGGCGGCATTTCCAGCCGGTCCACTTTCCCACATGGCATTGAAATAGAGCCCGTCCCCCATGTACAGCACCGCCTTGGCCATCGCCGGTCCGACATCCTTGCCGATCAGGTCCAGCCACTGCTGCTGGATGGCTGCAAAACGTCGGCGGGCCTCCTCATGGGCCACCTCGGCCAGGCGGGTGGCAGCTACGAAGGAGCGGTCCAAGGGGGTATCTGCCCACAGCGACGAGCGGATGAAGTAGGCGGCAGCCCCTTCGGGGGCGGACGCCATCGCGGCAAGGTCCTCCCCCGCCAGGCGGTCAAGGCGTTCGAGGGTGGCGGCAATGAGGGCTTCCTTGTTGGGGAAGTGGTACAGGAGGCCCCCTTTGGAAACCCCGGCGCGCTTTGCCACCGCCTCCAGCGTCGCCGCGCGCTCCCCCACGTCGATCAGGAGTTCTTCAAAGGCATCGAGGACGGCATCCCGCGCGACAGGTTTTCTGGCCATAGGTCCCATCATCCAATGGTGGAAGACAATTTCTTAACTGTACCGTCCAGACGGTACAGTTATTGCATGACTGGCGATTCCCAACAAAACCCCACGCCCTTCGCCGGCAGTGCCGTTGACGTCCGCGAGGGGGCGATGGAGAAAAGCGCCTGGCGGGACTGGCTGGCGCTGGCGCTGCTCATGTTTCCCGTGCTGCTGGTGGCCGTGGACAACACCGCCCTGACTTTTGCGCTGCCGGCCATCGCCCACGCACTGGATGCTTCCGGTGTTGAGCTGCTCTGGATCGTGGATGCCTACCCCCTGGTACTGGCCGGGCTCCTTGTAGCAATGGGAACCCTGGGCGACAGGATCGGACGGCGGCGGCTGCTGATCATCGGCAGCGTCGGTTTCGCGGCGGTATCAGCCGCCACAGCCTTTGCCCCCACCGCCTTGTGGCTCATTGCCGGCCGCGCTGCCCTGGGCTTCTTCGGCGCCATGCTGATGCCCTCAACCCTGTCCCTGATCCGCAACATCTTCCCGGACCCCAACCGCCGGCGGCTGGCTGTCGCCATCTGGGCCGCCGGATTCTCGGGCGGCGCCGCCCTGGGTCCAATCTTCGGCGGATGGCTTGTGGAGCAGTTCTGGTGGGGAGCGGTACTCCTGGTGGCCGTACCCATCATGCTGCCGCTCCTGGCGCTCGGCCCGGCCTTTATCCCCGAATCAAAGGACCCTGAACCGGGCAGGGTGGATGCGCCAAGCATCCTGCTCTCCCTGCTCACCATGGTCCCGGTGGTGTTCGGGATCAAGGAGTTCGCCACGGAGGGCCCGGGTCCGCTGGCCCTGGGATGCCTGGCTTTCGGCCTGGCCATGGGCAGCACCTTTGTCCGCCGACAAAAAGGGCTGCGAAGTCCGCTGCTGGACATGTCCCTGTTCCGGAACAGGGTGTTCAGCATGGCCATTGCCGCCAACGTCCTGGCGTTGTTTTCCTTCAACGGGTTCATCCTCTTCCTGGCCCAGCACCTCCAGCTCATCGAGGGGATGTCCCCCTCGGCTGCGGGAATGGCGATGATCCCTGCCCTGGTGGCCACAGTGGTGGCGGGCCTGGCTGTGGTGCCGGTGGTCAAGAAAGTCCGCCCCGGCTTTGTAGTGGCATCCGGACTGGCCCTCAGTGCCGCCGGCTACAGCCTGGTGGCTTTTGGCAGCAGCACTGGCGGCTCTCCGCTCCTGCTGACCGCACTCCTGGTCCTGGCACTGGGCGTGGGAACGGCCGAGACCACCTCCAACGACCTCATCCTGGGCAGCGCACCGCCGGAGAAGTCGGGGGCGGCAGCGGCCATTTCCGAGACGGGCTATGAAGTGGGCGCCCTGCTGGGAGCCGCCGTACTGGGCTCCATCCTGACCGCCTCCTACCAGCAGAACCTGCGGCTGCCGGAGGACCTCGCCGAAACCGCCTCGAACCAGGGCATCCTGCACGCCGGGGAGACGCTCGCCGGGGCCATTGAACTGGCCGCCGGACTGCCCGGCCCCCTGGCGGAGGCGGTCCGGGAGGCAGCTGGAACGGCCTTCGATTCGGGCGTCCACATCACGGCGGCGATTGGGCTGGTCCTGATGGCGGCGGCGGCAGGACTGGCCGCCGTCGTCCTCCGGAAAGTGCCCAAGGCAGCCAGCTGAGAATGCCCGCCCAATGGTCGCCGCGGACAGCAAAAGGCGCCCGCCGCGGAGCCTTACTCCGGGGCGGGCGCCTGGCAGGCTGCTTCCCTTGCGGGCCTGCTACTTCGAGTCAGGCGCAGTGACGCTGGCCGTGGGTTTCATGGTCTCGGCGTTGACCATCCAGGCGAACTGCTCCAGCTTGGCGATGAACTCGTGCAGCAGGTCAGCGGTGGTGGGATCCTCTTCGTCCACTTCATCATGGACTTTGCGCATGGTTCCAACAGCAGCTTCAAGGGCTGCAACGATCCGCTCGATCGCATCCTTGGTGCTGATCAGGCCTTCGGGGAACTGCGCCAGACTTGTGGACTCCGCCACCGTGGAGCTGCGGCCGTCCGGCAGCGCGTGCAGGGCGCGCATCCGCTCGGCCGTGTCATCGGCGAACTGGCGGGCCGCGTCAACGATCTCATCCAGCTGCAGGTGGAGGTCGCGGAAGTTGGTTCCAACGATGTTCCAGTGCGCCTGCTTGCCCTGGACATGCAGTTCAATCAGGTCGGCGAGCACGGCCTGCAGGTTGTTGGTCAGTGTCGGTGAAGCTTTCATGCATCCTCCTCAATTGGTCCGGTAGTGCCGACGGTACCAGCCCCGCATCGCCGGGCGGCAGGGCCCGGACGGATTTCTCAGTGAGCTTACTAATTTCCCGGGGACCGACATAAACGAACGCGATTCATATTTGCCCTTGCGCCGCAGGTCACACACCTCCATACTAAATGAACGCCATTCATATAGTGACCCTCATCTCAACATCTCCAGAAAGTGGTGCCATGACCGAGACCATCCGCACCAGCACATCCGAAGCAACCGCCGGGCGGCACTCCCCCGGAACTGCCGGGATCAGTCCCAAGGGACTGAAGGGCGGGCAGCTGGGCCTCCTCGCCGTCGTCGTCCTGGGCATTTCCACCATTGCCCCCGCCTACACCCTCACCAGCGCCCTCGGCCCCACCGTCAATGAAGCCGGGCTCCAACTGCCGGTCATCTTCCTGATCGGCTTCATCCCCATGATCCTGGTCTCGCTGGCCTACCGGGAACTCAACGCCGATTCCCCGGACAGCGGCACTACCTTCACCTGGGTGACCAAGGCCTTCGGCCCCTGGATCGGCTGGATGGGCGGCTGGGGCCTGCTGGCAGCGAACATCATTGTGCTGTCCAACCTCGCCGGGGTCGCCGTCGACTTCTTCTACCTGTTCCTTTCACAGCTGACGGGGGCGCCTGAACTGGCTGACCTGGCAGCGAACAAGGCGGTGAACGTGGTGACCTGCTTTGTGTTTGTTGCCCTGGCCGTCTGGATCAGCTACCGCGGGCTCCACACCACCAAGATGGTGCAGTACGGCCTGGTGGGCTTCCAGCTGCTGGTCCTGGCGCTGTTCGTGGGCATGGCCTTTGCCAACTGGTCCGCGTCCGAAACCTCCATCCCCTTCAGCTGGGAGTGGTTCGACGTCACCCGCATTGAGACCTTCGGGCAGATCGCGGCGGGCATCTCGCTGTCCATCTTTGTCTACTGGGGCTGGGACGTCTGCCTGACAGTCAACGAGGAGACTGCCAACGGGAAGAAGGTCTCCGGGCTCGCCGGCACCCTCACTGCCCTCATCGTCCTGGCGATCTACCTGCTGGTGAGCATTGCCACCATGATGTTCGCCGGCGTCGGAGATACCGGCAACGGCCTGAACAACACCGAAATCCACGAGAACATCTTCACTGCGCTGGCGTCCCCCATCATGGGCCCGTTCGCCATCCTGATGTCCATGGCAGTGCTGTCCAGTTCCGCCGCCTCGCTGCAGTCCACCTTCATGTCGCCGTCCCGCAGCCTGCTGGCCATGGGGCACTACGGTGCCCTGCCGGAGCGGTTCAGCCGCGTCAGCAGCAGGTTTGCGACGCCGGGCTTCGCTACCGTGGCCGCCGGCATCATGTCCGCGGGCTTCTATGCCGTGATGCACGTAGTCAGTGAAAACGTCCTCAACGACACCATCCTGGCGCTGGGCCTGATGATCTGCTTCTACTACGGCCTCACCGCCCTGGCCTGTGCGTGGTACTTCCGCCAGAGCGTCTTCAGCAGCCTGCGCCACTTCCTGCTGCGGCTGGTGTGCCCGGTGCTTGGCGGCGTGGGACTGTTCGTGGTGTTCGGCCAGACTGCCGTGGACAGCCTGGCCCCCGAATTCGGCAGCGGCTCGGAGGTCTTCGGGGTAGGCCTGGTCTTCGTCCTTGGCGTCGGCATCCTGGCATCCGGAGCAGTCTTCATGCTCATCATGGCCCGGTTGCGCCCCGGGTTCTTCCAGGGCGAAACGCTCAGGCGCGATACTCCGGCGCTGGTGGTACCGGAGTAGGACGCAGGCGGGCTTGTCCAGCTGCTCCTTCCTGCATGGCAAAGGTGCCGTTCCCCGCTTCCGGGGAACGGCACCTTTCGTGGTGCAGTTGCCTTACCAGTAGTGTGCGACGTCCACTACCAGCCGGGAACCGGACCCGGGCCCGTCCAGGGTGAACACCCGGAACGGAAGCCGGGCACGGACCCCCAGTCCAATGTTTGTCTGGCCCTCAAAACTGCCGGCCCAGGCCACCTGGCGGAAAGTCTGGTACCCGGCAACGTTGGAGAGCTCGGCCCTGTTGGCGGGCGTGTACGTCGGCTGGCCGGTGTTGGGGTCATAGGCCGGAGCCTTCACGGTCACCTGCAGCCGTGCACCGCCGCGGACAGGAACGGTAAAGCCGGACCCGTCTTCGACTACCTTGGGCACGTAGCGCACCAGGTAGCCCACGGCCGGGCCGCTGAGGTCCACCACCATCCGGTCAAAGCAGTAATGCCGCCCGGTGCGGACGTTGGTGACGGATGCGGCGGCCAGGGTGCCGTCAGTCTTGGCCAGGGACCCCCAGACGAGGCCGCAATAGGACGTGGTTGCGGAGGCCTGCCCCGGAACCGCTATGCCCAGCCCCGCGGCCAGCAGGATGGCCGCGAGCCAGGTGGAGAACTTTTTCATTGTGGAGCCACCCAAAATGTGGAGCGATTGGATAGCTCAAGGGTAGGAGCGTTTAAGGTTCGAATCGAGGCCTGTTGCCGCTTCGGCGCACAACTGTTAATCACGGACCGGCTGCATTACGCATCCATAAAAGAGCGGCAGCAAACATGTGGTTCTTGACCGTTTCGGCACCGTTCCTGCACTGCCCCGTGATCCGGAATAACGACGGCGGCCGGAGACAAAAGAGCGCCGGCCACCTTGGAGGGTGGCCGGCGCCAGGCAGAGGGTGGGAGGTTAGCCCTCGCAGTCGCGGCAGTACTTCATGCCGTTCTTTTCCCTGGCCACCTGGGAGCGGTGGCGGACCAGGAAGCAGGAGGAGCAAGTGAATTCGTCGGACTGCTCAGGAACCACAATGACGGTCAGTTCCTCGTTGGAAAGATCAGCGCCGGGCAGGTCAATGCCCTCAGCGGTGTCGTTCTCATCGACATCAATGACTGCGGTCTGCGCGTTGCCGCCGCGTGACGCCTGAAGGGCTTCCAGCGAGTCAGCCGGAGTGTCTTCTTCCTGCTTGCGTGGAGCATCGTAATCAGTAGCCATAGCGTGTTCACTTTCGTTGCTGCGCAGCGCCATTTCAGGCACCTCAGTGAAGCAGTTTAGGGCATGATCCCGCTACCCGCGCAATAGTGTGTTCAAGCAGACATGCCGGTGGGCCCCTGCCGGGATTCGGCGTGGCTTTGCCGGGCGTGTTCCGCCCCAACGGCCACCCCGCTCAGTGCCGGCAGCCACCCCCAACGCGTGGCGTCGGCCGTGGCGTCAACCGCATGGCCGGCCTCATAGGTGAGTGCACCGGCAAGCCATGCACGGAACCGGCTAATGAAGTGTGATGCCATGCCTGGCAACTTACGCGGCCTTTGTTGTCACTGTGTTTCCGCCCGGTCTCATCTGCAATAAATTCCAGGCATACGCCACTCCGCGTCTAGGTTGTCCCGCGGCTGTCACGTTGCCGTCGCCGTGTCGGCTACCGTGTCGGCCTGCGGGTGCTGCCGGCGGCTCATCAGGATGAAGGGCGCGGCGATCAGCTGCACCGCGCCTGCCACGGCCAGCGACGCGGGGTAACCGTAGAGGTCAGCGGTACGGCCAAGCATCGGCTGCACCACCACTCCTCCTGCTGATCCCATGAGCGAGTCGAAGCTGAGGACGGTTGCGCGCTGCTTGGAGGCAATCATGTCGTTCAGGTACGCCTGCCGCACCGGGGTTCCGGCCGAGGAGACCACGGCCCAGAGTGCCAACAGCACCAGGGCAACCCAGAAGGTGGTGGTGACCATGAGCACCACCAGGATGAGGGCGCTGACAATGTTGGTGGCAATCAGGACACTGGTCCGCCGTTTCACCAGGTTCCGGACACGCGGCGCCATCCAGCCGCCTACGACATCGGCCCCGGCAACAATGGCCGCGGCGAGGCCTGCAATGGCGTACGCCCGCGGGTCTCCAAACAGCTGGAGCAGGTAGGGCTGCAGGGCGTAGAACACGTAGATGCCGACGCCTTCGGTGAACGGCGCAGCCAGCATTATGTACCGGACCGGCGGGTTCTTCAGCCCGTTGTCCACCGAGGCAGCGAGTACCGCGCGGGTTGCCTGCAGGGGGTGCGCCGAGCGCTCAGGCGTGAAGCCGACGTCGTGCATGAGCAGGAATGCGACGGCGAACATCGCCACCAGCACGCCTACCCGGAGCAGGAACGGAACCCCGAGGTTTGTTGCCTGTGCAATAACTCCGCCCGCAACGGACCCGGCCAGCATGGCAATCCCGGAGACCATCTGGCCCCGGCCCAGCACCGTCTCCAGGCCGCCTTCGTACCCGGAGAAACGCAGGGCGTCCACCAGCCAGGCCTCCACCGCACCCGAGAAGAAGGTGAACCCCAGGCCCAGGAGGACAGAAACCAGCGCCCACCACCAGAACGGAGCCGACAACTGCCACAACAGGTAGTACAGGAACGTGGAACCGGCCAACGTAATGGTGCCCAGCAGGAAGGAAACCCTGCGTCCCCAACTGTCCGCCACTACGCCGGTGGGGACCTCGAACAGCACCATGCCAACGGTAAAGAACGCGTTCGCGGCGAAAGCCTCGAGGTTGCTCAGCCCGGCGTCAAGCAGGAAGAGGGTATTGATGCCCCAGATGAACGATGCCGCCAGGGTGTTGCCCAGCGTCAAGGTGAGGTAGACGCGCTGGATCTTGCGGGCAGCGGCGTTCATGACGGGGACGGTCAGGCTTGGCTGAAGCTGGCGGGTACAGGATCATGCCGCAGGTAACTGCGCCGGAAGCGTCCGGTTCCCGCAGTCAGGGCCCTCAGGTCCACGGCGTACCGCAGCAGTTCCTGGTCCGGAACTTCAGCACTGATCTCGGTCATCCCGCCGCCTGACGATGTAGTTCCGGTCAGCCGGCCGCGCCGGGCGGAGAGGTCGCTCATCACGGACCCCACGTGCTCATCTGCCACCGAGATGGTGACCGAGGAGACAGGTTCAAGCAGTTGGATCCGTCCGGCTGCGGCAGCCTCCCGAAGTGCCAACGCCCCGGCTGCCTGGAAGGCGGCATCGGAGGAGTCCACGCTGTGTGCCTTGCCTCCAATGAGGGTCACCTTGAGGTCCACCACGGGGAAACCGGCGCTTACTCCCTTGTCCATTTGTGCCCGGACGCCTTTTTCAATCGAGGGGATGAAGGTCCCCGGAATGACGCCGCCCACGGTCTTGTCCACGAACTCGAAGCCGGCGCCGCGGGGAAGAGGCTCCACTTCAATATCGCAGACCGCATATTGACCGTGGCCTCCCGACTGCTTGACGTGCCTGCCGTGGCCCGCCGCGGGGCTGGCAAATGTTTCGCGCAAGGGCGTCACAACGTCCACGGTATGCAGTTTCACGCCCTGGTCGCGCAGCCTGTCCAGGACCACCTCCGCGTGGGCCTCCCCCATGCACCACAGGACGAGCTGATGCGTTTCCTGGTTGCGTTCCACCCGCAGGGTGGGATCACCGGCCGCGATCTTCCCGAGGCTCCGCGCCAGCGCGTCCTCGTCACTGCGCGAATCCGCTTCCACTGCCACTGGCAGCAACGGTTCCGGCATCTCCCAGGTGGCCAGCAGCAGCGGCCGGTCCCTGCCCGAGATGGTGTCTCCGGTTTCGGCGCTGCCCAGCTTGGCCACTGCGCACATGTCGCCCGCAATGCTGAAGGGTACGGGCCGCAGCGAGGCGCCCAGCGGGGAGTAAAGGTGGGTGACGCGTTCATCCGTGTCGTGGTCCTGGTGGCCCCGGTCCGCCAGCCCGTGGCCGCCCACGTGCACCGGAGCGTCCTCCCGCAGCGTGCCGGAGAATACGCGGACCAGGCAGATCCGGCCCAGGAACGGGTCCATGGAGGTCCGGACCACTTCCGCCGCCAGCGATCCGGCTGGATCGCAGGTGAGCGTACCGGCGGGCGCCCCCGCGAGGTCGGCAGCCTCCGGCACGCGCGCCTCCCGCGGCGACGGGAATGCCCGGACCAGCACCTCCAGCAGTTCCGCCGTCCCCAGGCCCGTGGTGGCGGACGTGGACAGGACGGGGAAGAAGGAACCACGTTCGACGGCGGTTTCCAGGTCCGCGATCAGGACATCGGTGTCGATGTCCTCGCCTCCCAGGTACCGGTCCATCAGCGTCTCGTCTTCACTCTCGGCAATGATTCCCTCGATGAGCTCCCCACGCGCGGGCCCGGAAGCTGCCAGTTCCCCGTCCGCCGCCCCGCGCAGGGTGGCGGAGGATTCCCCGGACGAGTAGTCGGTGACCGTCCCGGACAGGAGGCCAAGGAGGCCGGTGACCTCACCGCCGTCCCGCACCGGGACATACAGCGGCAGCACCCCCTCCCCGAACGCCTCGCGGCAGGCGGCCAGGACGCCGTCGTAATCCGCCCGCGGGTGGTCCATCCGGGTGATGGCGACGGCGCGCGGCAGCCGCATGTGCTCGCACTCACCCCACAGCGCAGTGGTGGTGGCATCGATTCCGTCGACGGCGGACACCACGAAGAGCGCGGCATCCGCTGCCCGCAGGCCTGCGCGCAGCTCACCGATGAAATCCGGGTAGCCCGGTGTGTCCAGGAGGTTCACTTTGACGCCGTCGATCAGCAAGGGCACCAGCGACAGCGTCACGGAGCGTTGCTGGTGCACGGCGGCAGGATCGGAATCGCTGACAGTGGTACCGTCCGGGATCGATCCTTTGCGCGTGATCATGCCGTTGGCCGCGAGGAGCGCCTCCACCAGCATGGTTTTCCCCGCTCCGGAATGGCCTACGAGGGCCACGTTGCGGATCATTGAGGGATCCTCGGCCGCGATGCCGGCGGAAAGGTCAGCGCGGCGCGCCTCAGCTCCGTTCCTGCCGGCCGCTGCCCTGGCTGAATCCTTGGTGCCTCTGACCGACATGGGAACCTCCTGGCGTCTTTGCCATCCGACCGGGCTGGAACATGTCCTCTGATTCGACACCCTGCGGGGCTGAACGGCAAGGGTCCTAAGGCCGGAACTAGGAGCCGCGGGCCTTGCGGGTGGCGGCGTCGTTTGCCTTTTGGATGGCCTTGACCAGTTCAGCCTTGTCCATCTTGGAACGGCCGTCGATGTCCAGCTCCTGCGCCAGCTTGTACAGGTGCTCTTTGGACGCGTTCGCGTTTACGCCCCCGGCGGTAGGTTCAGAAGACTGGAGGCCTTCCTCGGCGCGCTTGTCCGAGGGACCCTTCTTGTCCTTCGGTTCCCAGTGGTCGCCCACCTTCTCGTAGCTGTGCTTCAACGAGGCGTAGGCAGCCCGGGCAGCGCGGCCCTCGTCGTTGTCGTAGCTCTCAAGGGCGGAATCGTAGGTCTTGGCGAACGTGTCCTGGGCCTTTTGCTCAGAGCGCTGCAGGGTCGAGGGAAGCTCGTCCTTGCGGGCGTGCTGGTTCTTGCCGGTCTTGGGCATCGCACCCACACTCCTTTTATCAGCAGGCTGATCATTTGGATGATTCCAGCTTAGCTGCGGCGTGGGAAGTGGTGGAGCCCCCTGTCGGATTCGAACCGACGACCCCCGCTTTACAAGAGCGGTGCTCTGGCCAACTGAGCTAAGGAGGCGTGCCCCTGCGGGCGGGCACCTGAACGGCGCTAGATAAGGTTAGCCCAACTGGTGCCGGTGGTAAAACGCCGACGGCGGACCGGCTCCTCCAGCCCCTTAACGCCGGTGGCCCGCTTCCGGAGGAATCCGGAAGCGGGCCACCATGGCGTCCGCGGCATCCGCGGCTCCAGGCTTTTGGCTTTAGGCTTTGGCGTCGATGGCTGCCTGGATCTCGGCGTTCAGGTCCGAGGCGCCGTCCCACTTCTTGCCGTCGACGAACACCGTGGGCGTGCCGGTGATGCCTGTGTTCTCTGCCAGTTCGGTGGAGTACTTGACGTACGGCCGGAACGTCTTGTCGTCCACGCAGCTGTTGATGTCGGCTCCGATGTCGCTGGCAAGGGACTTCAACTTGTCGTCGGACAGGCCGGCGCCGCCTTCGGCAGGCTGGTTGTCGAAGAGGACGTTGACGTATTCGGCGTACTTCTCCGGGGCTTTGTCCGCTACGCAGGCGGCGGCATTGGCTGAGCGGGAGGAGTAGTTGGTGCTGGACAGGCGGTCCAGGAAGCCCAACGGCCGGTACTCCACGGTGATCTTGCCTTCGTTGCGGAGGCTGGTCAGTGTCTCGTTGTACGCCTTTTCGAATTGCAGGCAGGCCGGGCAAATGAAGTCGATGTAGGCAATGATCTTGACCGGCTGTCCGGCTTCTGCCTCAGCCCCAGGCGCCACAACCGGGTTGGGCAGCGTGTCAGGCTTGGCCGGAACGTTGGCCATGTCCACGGTGGCCGGGTCTGTTTTCTTGACCTCGGTGTTGGCCAGCAGGGTCACGCCGCCGTTGACGTTGGCATTTGCCGGCACGGGGCCCTGGTCAGCAATGGGGGTGTTCTGCTGCATGCTGGTGGTGACCACCAGTGCAACAACCGCCAGGATTGCCACGACGGCTGCCACGATGCCCCAGCCGATCAGCAGCTTGTTGCGCTTGTCCTTCTTAAGCTGCGCTTCGCGGATCAGGCGGGCCTTTTCCCGCGCTTCCGCGGTGCGCTCAGCCTTGGACTTCCGTACTTCGTTTGCGGGGCTCATGTGTTCCTTGGGTCGATTGACATTGGGGGACCAGTTCGTGGCAACTCCATACATTTTAGGCGAGAAAGCTGGGAGCTTGCCCTTTCAAGTATCAGCCGGGTTGACCACCGGACGAATAGCACGGGAGATGCCGTCCCGTTAGGGTTGGCTGAGAGGCACAAGCAACCCCAGGGGGCCGCAATGCAATCACCCGTCCAGGAAAAACCTACCGCCACTGCTGAGTCCGGGACCGCCGGCTCCAGCCAGGGCGGCCACACTAAGTACGACTTCATGGTGGTGTCGAACCGGCTGCCGGTGGACCGCTGCTCGCCCGGCGAAAGCGGTGACGACGGATCCGGCTGGCGCCGGTCTCCGGGCGGCCTGGTGACAGCACTTGCACCGATGATGACCAAGACTGACGGCGCCTGGGTGGGGTGGCACGGCGCGCCTGATGAAACGGTCACGCCCTTCAGCCATGGCGGCATGGACCTCGTCCCGGTCCAGCTCAGCACCGATGACGTGGAGCTCTATTACGAGGGCTTTTCCAATGCCACGCTGTGGCCGCTGTACCACGATGTGATCGCCCCGCCGGAGTTTCACCGGACATGGTGGGACGCTTACCGCAAGGTCAACAGGAGGTTCGCGGACGCCGTCGTCCGCCATGCCGACCATGGCGCTACGGTATGGGTGCAGGACTACCAGCTCCAGCTGGTGCCGCGCATGCTGCGGCAAGCCCGGCCGGACCTCCGCATTGGCTTCTTCAACCACATTCCGTTTCCGCCGCCGGAGATCTTTGCGCAGCTGCCGTGGCGGCAGGCAATCATCGACGGCCTACTGGGCGCGGACCTGGTGGGTTTCCAGCGGACCAGTGACGCCGGCAACTTCATGCGCTCTGCCCGCCGGTTCCTTGGCGCCAGCGTGAAGCAGCAGCAGGTCCATGTAAAGGGCCATGACGGCCAGGTCACGCACATCGCCCGGGCCCAGGCATTTCCCATCTCCATCGACGTCCAGCAGATCAGTGAACTCGCTGCCAAGCCGGAAATCATTGAGCGGGCGCGGCAGATCCGGCAGGACCTGGGAAACCCCAAAACCATCCTGCTGGGGGTCGACCGCCTGGACTACACCAAGGGCATCAGGCACCGGCTCAAGGCCTTCGAGGAGCTCCTGGCCGACGGCAAGCTTTCCGTTGGCGATGCCACACTGATCCAGGTGGCAAGCCCCAGCCGCGAGCGCGTGGAGCAGTACCGCCTCCTGCGCGAAGAAGTGGAAGGCACCGTTGGCCACATCAACGGCACCTACGACACCCTCGAAAACACCGCCGTCCGCTACCTCCACCACAGCTATCCGGTCGAGGAAATGGTTGCCTTGTACCTGGCCGCCGATGTCATGCTGGTCACCGCCCTGCGGGACGGCATGAACCTGGTGGCCAAGGAATATGTCACCGCACGCACCAACAATGACGGCGCGCTGGTCCTCAGCGAGTTCGCCGGCGCAGCCGACCAGCTCAAGCAGGCCCTGCTGATGAACCCCCACGACATCGATGGCCTCAAGAGTGCCGTAATGCGTGCGGTTGAGATGGAGCCGCGCGAAGCGGGCCGCCGGATGCGGGCCATGCGGAAGCAGATCCTGGAGCACGACGTAGACCACTGGTCAGCAGACTTCCTCCGGGCGCTCAATGAAAAAGTGGTGCGCGATGACTCCTGACGCACGTCGCGCAAAGCACCGGCTCACCCTGTCCCCCGAGCTGCGGGAGGCCATCCGGCGGATCGCCGCGACGGAGCACCTGCTGGTGGCCATGGACTTCGACGGGACCATGGCGCCCATTGTGGGCCGCGCAGAGGATGCACGCCCCCTCCCGCGGTCGGCGGCGGCCTTCGCCGGGCTTGCCGTGCTTCCGCGCACGACGACGGCACTCATCTCCGGCCGCGCCCTCGCCAGCCTGCGCGCCGTGGCTTCTCCTCCGGTGGACACGCTCCTGATCGGCAGCCATGGGGCAGAAGCATGGCTCGGACCGGGATCTGCCGGCCTGACCCTCGACGAGGAGCAGAAGTCGCGCCTGGCTGAAGTGCGTGCAATCCTGGCGGACATCGTCGAAGAAGCGCCGGGCACCCTCCTCGAGGACAAGCCCGCAGGCGTGGTCCTGCACACCCGCCTGGCCGCCGACGACGTGGCAGAGGACGCAGTGGCAGCCGCCCGCTCGTTGCTGCAGGACCGGAAAGGCGTGTTCCTCAAGGATGGCAAGCGCGTCCTTGAAACCTCGGTGGTGAACGCCTCCAAGGGCGAGGGTGTCACCTTCCTGCGGCAGATCACCGGCGCCACCGCGGTGTTGTTTGCAGGTGACGACACCACTGACGAGGACGCCCTGGCGCGTCTGGAACCGGGAGATGTGGGCGTAAAAGTGGGTCTTGATTTCACCCAGGCCCAGTACCGGGTGGAAGCGCCCGTCCACGTAGCCGAGCTGTTGGAGGTGCTGCTCCAGGAACGGAGTATGGCCGTGGCGGAGGAAGATTCCGGCGCCATTCCGGATTGATGCCCCACTTAAAGTTGCGCAAGCTCACATGTGACATCCGTAACATTTGCAACCACGCGCGATATATCTGACATACTCTTGCTTGTGATGTGGCGCACAAACACCGTGCGGCGTCACTCGGCGCTCCTGAACCTCGGTTAGGGAGCGCCAGCAACACAAAACTGAACAAACATGAACCATTCACAACGGATCGTCCGGCACGTACCTGCCGGTGAAGGGATTGATAACTGTGGCTACAGTTACTTTTGATAACGCTACGCGTCTGTACCCGGGCACAGATAAGCCCGCCGTCGATAAGCTCAACATCGACATCGCCGATGGCGAATTCCTGGTCCTCGTTGGACCCTCCGGTTGCGGTAAGTCCACCTCGCTGCGCATGCTCGCCGGCCTTGAGGACGTCAACGCAGGCCGGATCCTGATCGGCGACCGCGACGTCACCGATGTTCCCCCGAAGGACCGCGACATCGCGATGGTTTTCCAGAACTACGCGCTGTACCCGCACATGACTGTGGCCGACAACATGGGCTTCGCCCTGAAGATCGCAGGCGTCTCCAAGGAAGAGCGCGCCGAGCGTGTCCGCGAAGCCGCCAAGCTCCTTGACCTCGAGCAGTACCTGGACCGCAAGCCGAAGGCCCTTTCCGGCGGCCAGCGCCAGCGTGTTGCCATGGGGCGCGCCATTGTGCGTAATCCCCAGGTCTTCCTCATGGACGAGCCGCTGTCCAACCTGGACGCCAAGCTCCGCGTCCAGACCCGTACGCAGATCGCATCCCTCACCCGCCGCCTCGGTGTCACCACCGTTTACGTGACGCACGACCAGGTTGAGGCAATGACCATGGGTGACCGCGTGGCTGTACTGAAGGACGGCCTGCTGCAGCAGGTCGACACCCCGCGCAACCTCTACGACCGCCCCAAGAACGTGTTCGTTGCCGGCTTCATCGGCTCCCCCGCCATGAACCTGCTGGAACTGCCCGTGGTCGACGGCGGCGTCCAGTTCGGCGGCACCGTGTACCCCGTGCCGCGCGACGTCCTCGAAGAGGCACACGGTTCCACCGTGACGCTGGGCAGCCGTCCCGAGGACCTGGAAACCGCTCCGCACGGCGAAGGCCTGAAGGTTGAGGTGGACGTCGTCGAAGAGCTCGGTGCCGACGCCTACGTCTACGGCCACACCACGCTCGACGGCAAGGACCACGACATCGTGGCACGTGTCGACGGCCGCCGTCCCCCGATGAAGGGCGAGTCCATCTACGTCCGTCCGCAGTCGGGCCACGTGCACCTGTTCGACACCAAGACCGGCCTGCGCCTGGGCGACTAGTCCCCACCGGCACCGCATGAAACTGACGGCGGCCCTCCTCACGGAGGTGCCGCCGTCGGCCTTTAACGGGCAAGCCAAAGATTTAGCCGCCCGGCTCCAAGTACGGGAGAATTGATTCATGACTGAGGAATACACCGCCCAGTGGCACGACGAACCCACCGACTACGCGCAGATCGGAAAACTGCCCCGGTTTGTGGCTGCGAGTGCCGATGACGGCAAGGCAACTTCGGTCTCCAGCTCGCTCAACATCACGGCGGCAGCGGCAGATCCGGAGCTCCTGGACCTGCCGTGGCACATTGCCCTGGAAGACTGGCCGGCGGAGAACCTTGCCGCCCTCCCCCGCGGCATTTCCCGGCACATCGTGCGGTTCGCGCACCTGGGCGGCTCGGTCATCGCCATCAAGGAAACGTCCGAGCACGTGGCCCGGCACGAATACCACATGCTCCGCAAGCTTGCCCGGCTCGATGTTCCCTGCGTGGAACCGGTGGCAGTCATTACCGGACGGACCACGCCGGAGGGACGTCCGCTGAACCCGGTGCTGGTCACCCGGCACCTGAAGTTCTCCATGCCCTACCGCGCCCTGTTCTCGCAGATGCTCCGCAAGGACACCCTGACCCGCCTCATCGACGCGCAGGCACTGTTGCTGGTGAGGCTGCACCTCATTGGCTTCTACTGGGGCGACGTGTCCCTCTCCAACACCCTCTTCCGGCGCGACGCCGGCGCATTCGCCGCCTACCTTGTAGACGCAGAAACCGGGGAGCTGTACCCGGACCTGTCCACCGGACAACGCGAATACGACCTGGAAATTGCCAGGGTCAACATTGCCGGCGAGCTCATGGACCTGCTGGACGGCGGCCTGATCGAGGAAAAGGTTGACCCTGTGGCCACCAGTGAGCTGATCATGGACAGCTACCGCCGGCTGTGGGCAGAACTGACCGAGAAGGAATCCTTTGAACTCGGCCAGCGGTGGCGGGTGGGGGCCCGGATCCGGCGCCTCAACGAACTCGGCTTCGACGTCGAGGAGTACGCCATCAAGACCACCCAGAACGGCGCCACGATCCAGCTGCAGCCCAAGGTTGTGGACGCCGGGCACCACATGCGGCGCCTGCTGCGGTTGACCGGCATCGACGCGCAGGAAAACCAGGCCCGCCGGCTCCTCAACGACATGGACTCCTTCCGGGCGGACAACAACCCGGACATGGACGAGGAGTACAGCGCCCACCTGTGGGTCAGCCAGATTTTCGAACCTATTGTGCGGTCGATCCCGAGAGACCTCGCAGGCAAGCTGGAACCGGCCGAGGTGGTGCACGAGGTCCTGGAGCACCGCTGGTACATGTCGGAAAAGCAGGAACGCCACATCCCGCTGGCTGAAGCCGTCCAGTCCTACATCGATTCCATCCTGCGGCACCGCCGGGACGAGGCAGCCATCATGCTGAACCCGCCCACAGGGCTGCTGGAAATCCTTGAGGCCGAGACGGAGGAATCCCGCTACGGGGATGACGAGTCGATTGACGAGTACCCCGACGCGGACGACTGACGCTAGATAGCCTTACCGGGGTTGAGGATGCCCTGGGGATCGAACAGGTCCTTGATCCGCCGCTGGAGCTCCCGGACCGGTTCGGGCTGCTCCTGGCCCAGCCAGCGCAGTTTGTACTGGCCAACGCCGTGCTCTCCGGTGATGGTTCCGCCCATTGCCAGGGCCGCCGTGATGGATTCGTCCAGGACCCGGTTCAGGCGGTCCATAGCGCCGCTGTCCACCGCGCTTCCCGTTCGGTCGATCCAGAACGTGGGGTGCAGGTTGCCATCGCCGGCGTGCGCCACCACCTTCAAGTGGACGTCATGCTCCGCAGCCATTGACTCCAGCGCCGCCACGTAGTCCACCAGCCGGGACCTGGGGACGGCAACGTCCTCGCCCACGCGGTATTCGTCGTCCACTTCGACGCCCCTGCTGTGGCGGCGAAGCTCCACAAGCCGTTCAGCCTCTGCGCTGGCCTCCGTCGTGACAACTGCACCCCCGGTCCGCAGGACTTCCCGCACCACCTCGGCCTCAGCGGCGGCGCCAAAACCGTCGGTCTGGACCAGGAGCAGGGAGCGGCCGCGGGTGGTGAGGTCAGAGCCGTGGATCCCGTCCAGTTGGGCCAGGGTCCCGCCGTCGAGCAGTTCCATGATTGCGGGCTGGACGCGCGCCCTGCCCACTGCCAGGACCCCCGCAGCGGCCAGCCGGAAGTCCGGGTAGAAGGCTGCTACCGTGTGTACCTCGCGGGGCAAGTACTTCAGCCGCACCGTGACACCGACCACGATGCCGAGCGTACCCTCAGATCCCACGAAAAGCCCTGTCAGGTCATAGCCGGCCACACCCTTGAACGTCTGGTGCCCAGTATGGATGAGCGAGCCGTCGGCCAGGACAACGTCCAAGGCAAGGACAGAGTCCCTGGTCACCCCGTACTTGGCGCAACGCAGCCCGCCGGCGTTGGTGGCGACGTTGCCGCCTATGGTGGAGCTGCGGAAGCTCGCGGGGTCCGGGGCATACATCAGCCCATGTACCGCGGCTGCCTCGTTGAGGACGGCGTTGACCACGCCAGGCTCCACCACCGCCGTCTCATCGTCCGGGTTGATGTCGAGAATGCGGTCCATCCGTTCGAGGGACATAACGACGCAGTTCCTGGTGGCATGGGCGCCGCCGGACACCCCGGTGCCGGCGCCACGGGCCACGACAGCAACGCCGCTGCCGGCGCACGCACGGACCACTGCCTGCACGTCCGCTACGGTTTCCGGGAAAACAACTGCCAACGGCAACTGGAAGTCGAGAACGGGGGCCTGGTCAACCGCGTACCGGCGAAGCGCCGTCTCCGTCATGTCCACCTGGCTGGCCGCCAGGATCCCCTCCAGCTCGTCAACTACGCTTCCCACGAACCCTCCATCCGTCATTGCACATGTTCCCCCAGTCTAGGGCGGGCAGGGCCGGGCCCGGTCCTAGGAGTCCGGTGTGCCTGCAGCGCCCATGAAGCGGGCATATCGGCCAAGGATCTCCGGCCAGGCGGTGGCATACTTGGCCCGTGTGGCGGCCGGGTCTTCCGCCCCCTCCCAGCCCTCATGGAATACCCGCACCTCTGTCCCCTCCTCAACGGAGCGGAAAACGACGAGCAGTTCAGTGGACCACAAGGCAGTGGTACCGGGATGCCACGTGGCGTGGAAGGACAACGGCGGTTGCCAGTCATCCAAGGTGCCCCAGATGGTGGTCCGGCCGTCGTCCGCAGTCTCCAGGATGAGGTTTTCCTCGAACTCCACGTAGGAATCTGCACCGTACACGCCGTGGCTTTCGAGCGGCCACCAAAGGTGGGTGTGGTCCGTAAAGCCGGTAAAGGCGTGGGCAACGGCCCCCGGAACAACCACCGTGTTCACCACTGGGTCCAGGATCTGGAGGGCCTGGTGGTCATCACTCCCGGGAGGTTCCTGCGCGTGGCTGAAGAGGCTGTTCATGGTCCCCCACTTTACCGCCCCCACCCAACTCACGCTCTCGCACTTGATGTCGGGTTTCCAGACACGCTCTATCAGTTGATGTGGGGTTTCCCGGGACGCTCTATCAGTTGGCGTCGGGTTTCCAGGCACGCTCTATCAGTTGGCGTCGGGTTTCCAGGCACGCTCTATCAGTTGGCGTCGGGTTTCCAGGCACGCTCTATCAGTTGGCGTCGGGTTTCCCGGCACGTTCTATCAGTTGTTGTTGGGTCTTTCGACGCTGTCGTGGTGGTCGATGCCGGTCGGGCGGGGGTGGTGGGTGGGTCTGTCTGGGGCCGCGATAGAAAGCACATGAACTGAGAGAGCGTCTGATGGAAGGGCGCATCGAGTGGGAGAGGGTCCGGCCACCACGCACATCAAGTGGGTGGTGTGTGGGTGGTGTGTGGGTGGTGTGTGGGTGGTGTGTGTGTTAAATGTGGGAGGCCCCAACCATGTTCTGGTTGGGGCCTCGACCTAATGGTTGTCCGGCGGTGACCTACTCTCCCACACCCTCCCGGGTGCAGTACCATCGGCGCTGTGGGTCTTAGCTTCCGGGTTCGGAATGGGACCGGGCGTTTCCCCCACGCTATGACCGCCGTAACCCTGTTACCCGTCACCAACCCCGTTGGGGTGGTGTGGGAAGACTTGTGGTTACAACTGCTCCTGTTAGAGAGCGGTGGTGTTGTTTATTCAGTTGTTGGTTCCAGGCAACGTACCCGTGGCGGGTTTGTTGGTTGGGAACCACATAGTGGACGCAAGCAGTCTTGTTCATCTTTTTACCCTCCCCGTGGTGCAAACGCTTTTGAACCCGTTTGCGGGGTGGGTGTGTGGTGTAAGTTATCGGCCTATTAGTACCGGTCAGCTTCACGAGTCGTTAGTCCTCGCTTCCACATCCGGCCTATCAACCCAGTGGTCTGGCTGGGGGCCTCTCACACACAAGGTGTATGGAAATCTCATCTTGAAGCGAGCTTCCCGCTTAGATGCTTTCAGCGGTTATC
The DNA here is from genome assembly GCF_000189535.1 of Pseudarthrobacter phenanthrenivorans Sphe3. NCBI lineage: Bacteria > Bacillati > Actinomycetota > Actinomycetes > Micrococcales > Micrococcaceae > Pseudarthrobacter > Pseudarthrobacter phenanthrenivorans. The sequence goes on along the minus strand of NC_015145.1, from coordinate 816,481 downwards.
CCATCCGAACGTAGCTAATCAGCGGTGCACTTGGCAGTACAACTGACACACCAGAGGTTCGTCCGTCCCGGTCCTCTCGTACTAAGGACAGCCCTTCTCAAATTTCCTGCGCGCGCAGCGGATAGGGACCGAACTGTCTCACGACGTTCTAAACCCAGCTCGCGTACCGCTTTAATGGGCGAACAGCCCAACCCTTGGGACCTACTCCAGCCCCAGGATGCGACGAGCCGACATCGAGGTGCCAAACCATGCCGTCGATATGGACTCTTGGGCAAGATCAGCCTGTTATCCCCGAGGTACCTTTTATCCGTTGAGCGACGGCCATTCCACAATGTACCGCCGGATCACTAGTCCCGACTTTCGTCCCTGCTCGAGATGTCTCTCTCACAGTCAAGCTCCCTTGTGCACTTACACTCGACACCTGATTGCCAACCAGGCTGAGGGAACCTTTGGGCGCCTCCGTTACTTTTTAGGAGGCAACCGCCCCAGTTAAACTACCCATCAGGCACTGTCCCTGACCCGGATTACGGGCCGAAGTTAGATGTCCAAAGTGACCAGAGTGGTATTTCAACGATGACTCCACCCGAACTGGCGTCCGGGCTTCAACGTCTCCCACCTATCCTACACAAGCCACTCCGAACACCAATACCAAACTATAGTAAAGGTCTCGGGGTCTTTCCGTCCTGCTGCGCGTAACGAGCATCTTTACTCGTACTGCAATTTCGCCGAGTTTATGGTTGAGACAGCGGGGAAGTCGTTACTCCATTCGTGCAGGTCGGAACTTACCCGACAAGGAATTTCGCTACCTTAGGATGGTTATAGTTACCACCGCCGTTTACTGGGGCTTAAATTCTCAGCTTCGCCGTGAGGCTAACCGGTCCTCTTAACCTTCCAGCACCGGGCAGGAGTCAGTCCGTATACATCGTCTTGCGACTTCGCACGGACCTGTGTTTTTAGTAAACAGTCGCTTCCCCCTGGTCTCTGCGGCCCCGATCCCCTCCCGGACGCGAAGTCCGATCAAGGTTGGGGCCCCCCTTCTCCCGAAGTTACGGGGGCATTTTGCCGAGTTCCTTAACCATAATTCTCTCGATCGCCTTAGTATTCTCTACCTGATCACCTGTGTCGGTTTGGGGTACGGGCGGCTAAAACCTCGCGTCGATGCTTTTCTCGGCAGCATAGGATCACCAAATCCCCCCAAACGGGGGTCCCATCAGATCTCAGGCATCATGAACAGCGGATTTGCCTACCGTTCGCCCTACATCCTTAGACCGGGACAACCATCGCCCGGCTCGGCTACCTTCCTGCGTCACACCTGTTAATACGCTTGCCTCCCAGGATCAGGTCCTGCGCTCCACCAAAACCCTCACACCACAAGGGTGATCGGGCAGGTCTCGGGCAGTTAGTATCCCCTGTTCAGCATGGGCGGTTTTTCGCCGGTACGGGAATATCAACCCGTTGTCCATCGACTACGCCTGTCGGCCTCGCCTTAGGTCCCGACTTACCCAGGGCAGATTAGCTTGACCCTGGAACCCTTGATCATTCGGCGGACGGGTTTCTCACCCGTCTTTCGCTACTCATGCCTGCATTCTCACTCGTGTAGGCTCCACCGCTGGTTTACACCGCGACTTCACCGCCCACACGACGCTCCCCTACCCATCCAAACACCTGAACCACGAAGGCTTAGTCATTGTTTGAATGCCACAACTTCGGCGGTGTACTTGAGCCCCGCTACATTGTCGGCGCGGAATCACTTGACCAGTGAGCTATTACGCACTCTTTTAAGGATGGCTGCTTCTAAGCCAACCTCCTGGTTGTCTTCGCAACTCCACATCCTTTCCCACTTAGCACACGCTTAGGGGCCTTAGTTGGTGGTCTGGGCTGTTTCCCTCTCGACTATGAAGCTTATCCCCCACAGTCTCACTGCTGCGCTCTCACTTACCGGCATTCGGAGTTTGGCTGACGTCAGTAACCTTGTAGGGCCCATTAGCCATCCAGTAGCTCTACCTCCAGCAAGAAACACGCAACGCTGCACCTAAATGCATTTCGGGGAGAACCAGCTATCACGAAGTTTGATTGGCCTTTCACCCCTACCCACAGCTCATCCCCTCCATTTTCAACTGAAGTGGGTTCGGTCCTCCACGACGTCTTACCGTCGCTTCAACCTGGCCATGGGTAGATCACTTCGCTTCGGGTCTAGATCACGCCACTGCAACGCCCTATTCAGACTCGCTTTCGCTACGGCTGCCCCACACGGGTTAACCTCGCGACGTAACACTAACTCGCAGGCTCATTCTTCAAAAGGCACGCCGTCACCAGAATCAGACTGGCTCCGACGGATTGTAAGCACACGGTTTCAGGTACTGTTTCACTCCCCTCCCGGGGTACTTTTCACCTTTCCCTCACGGTACTGGTCCGCTATCGGTCATTAGGGAGTATTTAGGCTTATCAGGTGGTCCTGACAGATTCGCACGGGATTTCTCGGGCCCCGTACTACTTGGGATACTCTCACAGGCGGCACAACGCATTACAGTTACGGGGCTAACACCCTCTCTGGCCGGCCTTTCAAGACCGTTCACCTATGCGCGCACATCACACCCCACCAGCCCGGCAGAACTGGTATGGAAAGTCCCACAACCCCGACCATGCAACGCCCGCCGGCTATCACACATGGAACGGTTTAGCCTGATCCGCGTTCGCTCGCCACTACTAACGGAATCACTATTGTTTTCTCTTCCTGCGGGTACTGAGATGTTTCACTTCCCCGCGTTCCCTCCACGCACCCTATGTGTTCAGATGCGGGTCACCAAGTCACTCGCGCGCTTGGCGGGGTTTCCCCATTCGGACACCCTGGGATCACAGTCCGGTTATCGACTCCCCCAGGCTTATCGCAGATTCCTACGTCCTTCTTCGGCTCCTAATGCCAAGGCATCCACCGTGTGCTCTTAAAAACTTGACCACAAAAGATCAAAAAACACTTTTCGAGAGAACCATGAAAACCAACCACACACAACAACACCACCACCAGGGCAGTACCACCACGCGCAGCCAGATCCAGGTTCATATTCTTGGAAATTGCTTCTTATAAAAGATGCTCGCGTCCACTATGTAGTTCTCAAACAACAACCCCAAACCACACACCACACACACACAACCCCCAAAGGGAGCCAACCGTGCATGATCGGTGCAGCCAGGAAACCAGAAACAAACAAACCCGGGAAAACCCCGGCCCTGTTGCCTCAGGACCCAACAGTGTGCCAAACACTAAACCACCCGCACCCCGCCCCGCCGTTCCAGGACAACCACCCAAAGGATGACCATCCGTACTAGACAAGACAAGAAACAAGCAGCCGCTATTTGTTGATATTCCACCCTTGAGCACCCGCCGCAGAACTTGCGTCTGCGCAACGGGCATATACTCCTGACAAACCCCCACCAGCGCATACACGCAGTGACAGGCCTGTAGGTGCTCCTTAGAAAGGAGGTGATCCAGCCGCACCTTCCGGTACGGCTACCTTGTTACGACTTAGTCCCAATCGCCAGTCCCACCTTCGACAGCTCCCTCCCACAAGGGGTTAGGCCACCGGCTTCGGGTGTTACCAACTTTCGTGACTTGACGGGCGGTGTGTACAAGGCCCGGGAACGTATTCACCGCAGCGTTGCTGATCTGCGATTACTAGCGACTCCGACTTCATGGGGTCGAGTTGCAGACCCCAATCCGAACTGAGACCGGCTTTTTGGGATTAGCTCCACCTCACAGTATCGCAACCCTTTGTACCGGCCATTGTAGCATGCGTGAAGCCCAAGACATAAGGGGCATGATGATTTGACGTCGTCCCCACCTTCCTCCGAGTTGACCCCGGCAGTCTCCTATGAGTCCCCACCATCACGTGCTGGCAACATAGAACGAGGGTTGCGCTCGTTGCGGGACTTAACCCAACATCTCACGACACGAGCTGACGACAACCATGCACCACCTGTAAACCGACCGCAAGCGGGGCACCTGTCTCCAGGCGTTACCGGTTCATGTCAAGCCTTGGTAAGGTTCTTCGCGTTGCATCGAATTAATCCGCATGCTCCGCCGCTTGTGCGGGCCCCCGTCAATTCCTTTGAGTTTTAGCCTTGCGGCCGTACTCCCCAGGCGGGGCACTTAATGCGTTAGCTACGGCGCGGAAAACGTGGAATGTCCCCCACACCTAGTGCCCAACGTTTACGGCATGGACTACCAGGGTATCTAATCCTGTTCGCTCCCCATGCTTTCGCTCCTCAGCGTCAGTTAATGCCCAGAGACCTGCCTTCGCCATCGGTGTTCCTCCTGATATCTGCGCATTTCACCGCTACACCAGGAATTCCAGTCTCCCCTACATCACTCTAGTCTGCCCGTACCCACCGCAGATCCGGAGTTGAGCCCCGGACTTTCACGGCAGACGCGACAAACCGCCTACGAGCTCTTTACGCCCAATAATTCCGGATAACGCTTGCGCCCTACGTATTACCGCGGCTGCTGGCACGTAGTTAGCCGGCGCTTCTTCTGCAGGTACCGTCACTTTCGCTTCTTCCCTACTGAAAGAGGTTTACAACCCGAAGGCCGTCATCCCTCACGCGGCGTCGCTGCATCAGGCTTGCGCCCATTGTGCAATATTCCCCACTGCTGCCTCCCGTAGGAGTCTGGGCCGTGTCTCAGTCCCAGTGTGGCCGGTCACCCTCTCAGGCCGGCTACCCGTCGTCGCCTTGGTAAGCCATTACCTCACCAACAAGCTGATAGGCCGCGAGTCCATCCAAAACCACAAAAAGCTTTCCACCAACCACCATGCGATGGAAGGTCATATCCGGTATTAGACCCAGTTTCCCAGGCTTATCCCAGAGTTAAGGGCAGGTTACTCACGTGTTACTCACCCGTTCGCCACTAATCCACCAGCAAGCTGGCATCATCGTTCGACTTGCATGTGTTAAGCACGCCGCCAGCGTTCATCCTGAGCCAGGATCAAACTCTCCGTTGAAGTAAAACAGACACAACCCCCAGCCCCGGGAAAACGGGACCAAAAAGCTGCACAAAATTTGAAACCAGCTGTCAAAACCAGACCACCCACAGGGGCGGATGACCCGGTCAATTCAACCAATCACTAAAACAATTGGTATCAACAAACTTGGCACACTATTGAGTTCTCAAACAACAGACACACCCGGCACCACCACACACCCTCAAGGCCGTGACTCGCTCCGGAGCAACTTTTCAAACTTACCCGCTGGACTCTCACTTGTCAAACCGGGGTCCGCGACTCTCTTTAGCCGAAGGCTTGAGTGTCGGTTTTTCCGTCTGACTCCGTGGAGCAGCGCGGAAATAAACTCTACCACCACTCTTGCGGGATCGCCAACCGGGCTTCGAGCGGGATCCTGCGGCCTGCTCTGCGGACAGGAAAAAGGCCCGGAATCCCAAGGATTCCGGGCCTTCCCCTCAAGGCGGTTCAGCGGAGCGGGACCACGTCAGTCGGCGGCCGGCGCTCCCGGCTTCAAGCCTGCGGCCGGCGCTCCCGGCTTGAAGTAAGCGGCACCCAGCGGCGGCAGGGTAACGCTCAACGTGGCCGGCTGCCCGTCCTGTCCGTGGGCCGTTGCCTTCAATTCGCCTGAGTTGAGGACACCGGATCCCCCGTAGGTTGTCGCGTCCGTGTTCAGCACCTCTTTCCAGGTCCCGGCCTGGGGGACACCCAAGGTGTAACCCGCGTGCGGGGCTCCCGAGAAGTTGATTGCGCAGACCAGCGGGTTGTTGTCGTTATCCCAACGGATGAAGGACAGAACGTTGCGGTCCGCGTCTCCCCCGTTGATCCACTGGAAGCCGCCGGGCTCGTTGTCCCGCGTGTACAGGGCGGGGGTGGAACGGTACAGCTCGTTCAGGTCCTTGGTCAGCAGCTGCACTCCCTGGTGCGCCGGGATGTCGGCGAGCCACCAGTCCAGCCCGTGCTGCTCGGACCACTCGGCTTCCTGGCCGAACTCCGTGCCCATGAAGATGAGCTGCTTGCCGGGGTGCGCCCACTGGTAGGCCAGGAACGCGCGGAGGTTGGCCAGCTGCTGCCAGCGGTCGCCGGGCATCTTGCGCAGCATGGAGCCCTTGCCGTGTACAACCTCGTCGTGGCTGATGGGCAGCAGGAAGTTCTCGGTGAAGGCGTAAACCAGGGAGAAGGTGACCGTTCCGTGGTGCCACTTGCGGTTGACCGGGTCCTCGGAGATGTACTTGAGGGAGTCGTGCATCCAGCCCATGTTCCACTTCAGCCCAAATCCCAGGCCGCCGTGGCTGGTGGGACCGGTTACGCCGGGGAAGGCCGTGGATTCCTCGGCGATCATCACCGCACCCGGGTGCGTTTTGTACACCGTGGCGTTGGCTTCCTGCAGGAACGAGATGGCTTCCAGGTTTTCCCTGCCGCCGAAGCGGTTGGGCTGCCACTGCCCGTCCTGCCGCGAGTAGTCGAGATAGAGCATGGACGCCACAGCATCCACGCGCAGTCCGTCGATATGGAACTCATCCAGCCAGTAGAGCGCATTGGCCACCAGGAAGTTCCTGACTTCGGTACGCCCGAAGTCGAAGATCAGGGTGCCCCAGTCTGGGTGTTCGCCCAGGTTGGGGTCGGCGTGCTCGTACAGGGGTTCGCCGTCGAACTGGGCGAGCGCCCAGGCGTCCTTCGGGAAGTGCGCCGGTACCCAGTCCAGCAGGACACCGATGCCGGCCTGGTGGAGCGTGTCCACCAGGTAGCGGAACTCATCCGGGTGGCCGAAGCGGGACGTGGGCGCAAAGTAGGAAGTGACCTGGTAGCCCCAGGAGCCGCCGAACGGGTGCTCTGCCACGGGCATGAACTCAACGTGCGTGAAGCCCAGCCACTTGACGTAGTCCACGAGCTCCTTGGCCAGTTCCCGGTAGCCCAGGCCCAGGCGCCAGGAACCGAGGTGCACCTCATAGACACTCATGGCGGAGTTGTGCGGATCCCGCTTCGCGCGGGCCTCCATCCACTCCTGGTCCTTGAAGGCGTAGGAAGGCTCCACAACCTTCGATGCAGTCAGCGGAGGTACTTCGGTGCCGAAGGCCAACGGGTCGGCTTTCTCCACCCAGTGTCCTGCCCGGGTGCGGATTTCGAATTTGTAGCACGCCCCTGCCACAACCCCGGGAATGAAGATTTCCCAGACGCCGGAGGAACCAAGTGAGCGGAGGGAGTTTTCGCGTCCGTCCCAGGCGTTGAAGTCGCCCTTGACCCGGACCGCCTGCGCATTGGGCGCCCAGACGGCGAAGGACACACCGTCCACGTCCCCCAAGGAGGATTTGTAGTGCTGGACGTGTGCGCCAAGCACTTCCCAGAGCTTTTCGTGCCGTCCCTCCCCAATCAGGTGGAGGTCGACTTCTCCTACTGTCGGCAGGTAGCGGTAGGGCTCGTCCACTGTGACCGGTTCGGCACCCGGATAGGTGACGGCGAGGCGGTAATCCGGGACGTGGCCCTGCTGGAGCGGGTCGATAACGGCTACCCAAACGCCATGAGCTTCATGCTCCATGGGAGTCTCGCCGGCCGCGGTGATGACGGTGACGGCTTCGGCGAGGTGCTTTACGGTGCGGATGGTGACGTGGCCGTAGTCGTCAAGGTGCGCGCCCAGGACTGAGTGGGGGGCGTGGTGTTCACCGTTCGCTATCCTACCCAAGGTGCCGTCATCCACCTGCAGGGGCACCCCTGGGCGGTCAGTTCGTGCTGAGCCTGTCATTTCGTTACCTTCCGATGCTGCTCCGGCGTGATCGCCGGTGCCGTTACCGTTGAGGAGCCGCCTGGAGGCGTTCACGGGGATCGCCAGCCAGTCGGGCCTGTTGCGCATTTCATAAACTACTTCGTACAGCGCCTTGTCCAGCCACAATGCCACAAACAGGGGGGACTCGCGGTCCACGGTGCCGGGAGTGACCCCCGCGTACCCGGCCAGAAAGGCCTCGGCACAGTCGTCCACCCAGGTGGCAGGCACGTGCGCGCCTTCCTGTTCGCGCTGTGCCGCGCCCGCGGCGTAGTCGAAGGAACGCAGCATGCCGACGACGTCCCGCAGGGGAACATCCGGAACGTTGCGTTCGGCGACGGGACGCAGGGGTTCGCCTTCGAAATCCAGGATCGCCCACCGTGCGGGGTTTCCCGCCTGCCCTGGCACCTGGAGTATCTGGCCCAGGTGCAGGTCCCCATGGATGCGCTGCAGTGGTCCTGCCGGGGCATGGTCCAGCCGGTCCAGCAGGGCGTCCAGGGCGTCGTCATAGGGGCCGACGGCGGACCGGGCTTCTGCCCATGCCTGCCGGACGCGCTGGGCTACTGCTGGAGCAATCAACTGGCCGGGCTCGGGTTCGACAGCCTGTCCCAGGGCCTGGGCCAGACGCTGGTGCACGGTTGCCGTGGCCTCGCCGAGGGCATGGGCCTCCGCCGTGAAGTCCGTGCCCGACCTGGCGGCATCCACGGCCAACCGCCACGCATCGCGGCCCCCGGCCAGGAATTCGTGGGCCACGGCCAGTTCGCCCTGGACGTAACGCGGGCCGGCTTGGGCTGCCGCGGATTCGTTGGGCTCCGCCCCGTTCTCGGAGAGCCACTCGCCCCGCACCCAGCCGAGCGTTGCTGGAACCTCGGAAGTACCTGCCGCCGTCAGCGCCGCACCTACTTCAACTTCCGGGTTGGTCCCGTGGGACAGCACCCGGAAGAATTTCACGATGGCGGCGGACTCGCCGTCGTCCACGATGACTGAACTGTTGGACTGCTCGCCGGACAGCACCTTCACAACCCCGCGGCTGGTGGGGAGCCGCTGCTCCGCTGAGACACGGAAGCCGGCGGCCGTCCCGCTCGGCGCCTTCTCCTCCTGCCGCATGAGCTCGAGCCAGCCGCCCACGAAGTCGGGATCGTGAACGGCGTCGTAGACCCAGGTCCTGGACGGGTCCATGCCGGCCGCCTGGCCCACCAGGGCCCGCTCCATGCCGGCTGCCGGAGCTTGGCGGAAGCTCAGCGGGACCTGGACCACGGCCGTCCGCTGGCCGCCGTCGGACGCCCTGGTGGTGACGCGCAGGAGGAACACCTCCAGGCCCGCGTGGCCGGAGGGGTCCTCCAGCCCCAGGCTTCCGGCCTGGGAGACCTCGAAGTCGGGTGTCTTGACCGGGAACCAGCGCTGCCGGGGCAGCCATTCGCGGAGGAGGGAAATCAGGGCGGGGGTGAGGATGGGCTGGTTCATGTCAGTTCTCAATCGAGAGGATCGGCATTGCCTGCGTATAGGGAGAGGACGGGTTGGAACCCGCTGAGCGGATCCGCAACCAGAAGAAGTCATGGCTGCCCAGGGTCAACGTGAGGTTTCCGTCCTCGTTGATGCCCGGGAACGGCTGGCCGCCAAACACATCCCGCAGCCCGCGTCCGGCGTACTGCGGAACCTTCAGTTGGGCTGCCACGGGATGCTGGGAGAGGTTGAAGGCACAGAGGATGGTTTCAGAGTCGGCACCGGCAGAATTGCCGTCCGGCAGCTCCCGCAGGTAAGCCAGGACGGCGTCGTGGTCGGCATCCACATGCTTGAACCCGCCCAGGCCAAAGGCCGGATGGTTCTTCCGGACGCTCAGGATCTGGCGGGTCCAGCGCAGCAGCGAACCTGAGTGGGCCGCCTCTGCCTCAACGTTGGCCATGCCGTAGTTGTACACCAGGGACTGGATGGGAGGCAGGTAGAGCTTGCCGGGATCCGCGTTGGAAAAGCCTGCGTTCCGGTCCGGATTCCACTGCATGGGGGTTCTGACGGCGTCCCGGTCTTCAAGCCAGATGTTGTCCCCCATCCCGATCTCGTCCCCGTAATACAGGAACGGGCTGCCGGGAAGCGAGAGCAGCAGCGCGTTGATCAGTTCGATCTCGGCGCGCGAGTTATCCAGCAGGGGCGCCAGCCTGCGCCTGATCCCGATGTTGGCCCGCATTCGTGGGTCCGGCGCATACCAGCCGAGCATGGCAGCGCGCTCATCTGCCGTGACCATTTCCAGGGTCAGCTCGTCATGGTTCCGCAGGAAGGTTCCCCATTGCGCCCCGTCCGGTATTTCCGGAGTGTCGTGCATGGTCTCGATGATGGGGGCGGCTTTCTGGTCCCGGAGCGCATAGTAAAGGCGCGGCATGATCGGGAAGTGGAAGGCCATATGGCATTCGGGTTCGTCTTCGGTACCGAAGTACTCCACCACTTCGTTGGGCGGCTGGTTGGCCTCAGCGATTATGACTCGCCCGGGGTAGCTTTCGTCCACCATGGTGCGGAGCCGTCGGAGGAACTCGTGGGTAGCCGGAAGGTTCTCGCAGTTGGTGCCCTCCTCCTCGTAGAGGTACGGGATGGCGTCCGCGCGGAACCCATCTATGCCCTGGTCCAGCCAGAACCGGACCACGTCGAACAGCGCCTCGATAACCTTCGGGTTTTCGAAGTTCAGGTCCGGCTGGTGGCTGAAGAAGCGGTGCCAGAAAAACTGGCGCCGGATGGGATCGAACGTCCAGTTCGATTCCTCGGTGTCCACGAAGATGATGCGCGCGTCCTGGTACTTCTCGTCCGTATCGCTCCAGACGTAGAAGTCGCCGAAGGGCCCATCCGGGTCCTTGCGGGACTCCTGGAACCAGGGGTGCTGGTCCGAGGTGTGGTTCAGGGGCAGGTCGATGATCACCCGGACTCCCCGTGCATGCGCCTCGGCAACCAGCCGCTTGAAGTCGCTGATGGTGCCGAATTCGTCCAGGACGGAGTTGTAGTCGGAGATGTCGTAGCCGCCGTCACGCAGCGGTGACTGGAAGAACGGCGGCAGCCAGAGGCAGTCCACGCCCAGCCACTGCAGGTAGTCAAGCCTGTCGATGAGGCCGGAGAAGTCTCCGGAGCCGTCACCGTTGGCGTCCGCGAAAGCTCGTACAAGTACTTCGTAAAACACGGCCTTTCGGTACCAGAGCGGATCGTGCTGGAGGCCCGGAGCGTTTAGCTCGAACGTGCTTTTTGGGGTGAAGTGCTGGCCGGAGCCCTGCGGGTTGAAATTCACTGATGCGTTCTCCTCACGCTCAGGATGTGGGCGGGCTCTACGTGCGGGTCCAGCCGGACGTAGTTGTACTCGCCCCATTCCCAGCTTTCACCGGAGATGAGGTCCTCCACGTGGAAGCCCCCGTTGTGCGTCAGGTCCTGGGGGTCCAGCTCAAGGGCTGCCAGGTCGAGCGACACTGTGCACTCCCGGGTTGCGTGCGGATCGACGTTGACCACCACGATGAGCGTGTCCTTGGATCCGTCCGGCAGCGTCTTGTGCTTGGAGTAGACCACGGTGGCTTCATCGGTGCTGTGGTGGACCGTGAGGTTCTGCAGGTCCTGCAGCGCCGGGTGGGCATGCCTGATCTCGTTAAGCCGCGTGATGTAGGGGGCAAGGGTGCGGCCGGAGTGCGCTGCCGCGTCCCAGTCGCGTTCCTTGTACTCGAACTTTTCGTTGTCGATGTACTCCTCCGCGCCGGGCCGGGCCACATGCTCATACAGCTCGTAGCCTGCATAGACGCCCCACAAGGGGCTGGCCGTGGCTGCCAGGGCAGCCCTGATCCTGAACGCCGCCGGGCCGCCAAACTGCAGGTATTCAGTAAGGATGTCCGGGGTGTTGACAAAGAAGTTGGGGCGGAAGAAGGCTGCTGACTCGTGGCTCACCTCGTTGAAGTAAGACTCGATTTCCTTCTTGGTGTTGCGCCAGGTGAAGTAGGTGTAGGACTGCTGGAACCCCGCCCGGCCCAGCGCGTGCATCATGGCGGGGCGCGTGAATGCCTCTGCCAGGAACACCACGCCGGGAACTTCCTTATTTACCTGTGCAATAAGCCATTCCCAGAACCAAACCGGCTTGGTGTGCGGGTTATCCACCCGGAAGATCTTTACGCCGTGGCTCACCCAGAGCAGCACAATCCGCAGAATTTCGTTTGAAAGACCTTCGGGATCATTATCGAAATTGAGCGGATAAATGTCCTGGTACTTCTTGGGCGGATTCTCGGCATAGGCAATGCTGCCGTCCACGCGGGTGGTGAACCACTCCGGGTGCGACTGTACCCAGGGATGGTCGGGAGCCGCCTGGAGCGCGAGGTCCAGCGCAACTTCCAGGCCAAGCTCATTGGCGCGGGCCACGAAGGCGTCAAAGTCCTCGAAGGTGCCGAGGTCGGGATGGATGGCGTCGTGCCCGCCCTCGGCAGCACCGATTGCCCAGGGCGAGCCTGGATCGTTTGGTCCGGCGATCAGTGTGTTGTTGGGGCCCTTGCGGTGCTGCACGCCGATGGGATGGATGGGCGGCATGTAGATGACGTCGAAGCCCATGGCGGCCACGGCGTCGAGCCGCTTGGCAGCGGTGCGGAAGTTTCCGGAGGTCCAGGCGCCCGTGGCGTGGTCCTTGACCGCCCCTTCGGAGCGGGGAAAGAACTCGTACCAGGCGCCGCGCCCGGCCCGGTCGCGTTCAACGTTCAGGGGGAACTTTTCGGAGACGGTCACCAGTTCACGGATGGGCTGGTGCCCCACAACCCCGGCTACGTCGTGCCCGAAGCCGGCGCCGAGGCGCTCTTCCGTGCTGAGGGATGTGTCGGCGAGCCTGCCGGCGGCGGCGCGGAGTACGCCCCGGTCCCACTCGCTGCGGGACTCGTCCTCGGCTGCTTCACCCAGCAGGGCGGATCCTTCGGCCAGCATCAGTTCCACGTCGATGCCGGCTTCCACCTTCACCTCGGCGTTGTGGTGCCAGGTGCCGTACCTGTCATGCCAGGCCTCAATGGCGAAGGACCAGTTGCCGGTGTCCGACGGCGTGAGGACGCCTTCCCAGCGGTCCGTTCCCATGCCGCGTTCCCCGCGGGGCGGTGCGAGCCTTACGCGCTGGCGCTCGTTTCCGTCCGGGTCAAAGAGCACTGCGCTGACGCCCAGCTGGTCATGCCCCTCGCGGAATGCGGTGGCCCCAACCACGATTCCTTCGCCTGGGAGGGCCTTGGCCGGGAATTTGCCTCCCTCCACGACGGGCTGCACGGCGGTGATCGGAAAACGTCCGAACCGCAGGCCGTCAGTGATGTGGCCCTTCGACAATTGCATTGATGCGGCACTGGTTCCTGAGTTAGTCGTCACAAGCTCGACGTTAGCGAGAAAAGACCCGGATTGCTAAGCCTGCGCACTAAATTCGTTGCGTCGCTCGTCATTTCCTTGGTGGCTGCTGTCATTTACCCAAAAGAAACCCGGGGCTGGTTCCAGCCGCGCAGGTTGTCGGTTAGTGTGACGCAGGTGAAGGCAATCCGCAGATTTACCGTCCGTACTGTCCTCCCCGAACCGATCCGTCCGCTGGCCCGGTTGGCGAGCAACCTGCGCTGGTCCTGGCACCGTCCCACGCGCGAACTTTTTGCGGGACTGAACCCCCGCCTGTGGGAGGAAAGCGGCCAGGACCCGGTGGGCTTCCTGGGAATGGTGAGCCGGGAAGAGTTCCAGCAGCTTGCGGCAAACCGTTCGGTGGTGGAGCGCGTGAGGGCGGCGGAAGAGGACCTCAACCGCTACCTTGAGGAGCCGCGCTGGTACCAAAGCCTTGGCCCGGACGCCCCGGCGTCAATTGCCTACTTCTCCCCCGAATTCGGCATCACGGAAGTCCTCCCGCAGTATTCGGGCGGTTTGGGCATCCTGGCCGGCGACCACCTGAAGGCGGCCTCGGATCTCGGCGTGCCCCTGATCGGCGTAGGACTGCTGTACCAGGCCGGCTACTTCAAGCAGTCCCTCTCGCGGGACGCCTGGCAGCAGGAGACCTATCCGGTCCTGGACCCGGACGGCCTGCCGCTGACCCTGCTGCGTGAGCCCGCGGCGGACGGCATCGGCCGTCCCCTGCAGATCGCTCTCCCCCTGCCCAACGGCCGCCGCCTGCTGGCACACATCTGGCGTGCCGACGTCGGACGCGTTCCCCTGCTGCTGCTGGACTCGAACGTGCCGGGCAACGATGACGCCGCACGCAGCATCACCGACCGCCTGTACGGGGGCGGCGGAGACCACCGGCTGCAGCAGGAGCTGCTGCTGGGCATGGGCGGCGTGAAGGCACTGCGGGCCTTCCAGAAACTGACCGGGACCACGGCGCCCGAGGTGTTCCACACCAATGAAGGGCACGCCGGCTTCCTGGGCATCGAACGCATCCAGGAACTGATGAGCGGGGATGAAGCCCTCACCTTCGATGAAGCCCTCGCTGCCGGCCGGGCATCCACCGTCTTCACCACCCACACCCCCGTCCCTGCCGGTATCGACAGGTTCGAGATCGCCCAGATCCACCACTTCTTCCAGGCAGGGCTGGCGCCGGACGTCCCCACGGACCGGATCCTGGAACTGGGCCGGGAGAACTACGCTGACGGTAACCCTTCCGTTTTCAACATGGCTGTGATGGGGCTTCGCCTGGCACAGCGCGCCAACGGCGTGGCCAAACTGCACGGGGAAGTGTCGCGGGGGATGTTCTCCGCCCTCTGGCCGGGCTTCGACCACTCCGAGGTCCCCATTACCTCCGTGACCAACGGGGTCCACGTCCCCACCTGGGTGGACAGCCGCATTTCCAAGCTGGCGCGTGACCAGTTCGGCAGCGAGGCTGAGGCGAACGGCCGCTGGGACCTCGCCTACAACGTCAGCGACGCCGACGTGTGGGCCCTGCGCCGCGAGCTGCGGGCTGCGCTGGTGGAGGACGTCCGCCGCAGGCTGCGGGCCTCATGGAAGAAACGCGGCGCTGCCGACGCAGAGCTGGGCTGGACGGACAATGTCCTGGACCCGGACGTCCTGACCATCGGCTTTGCCCGCCGCGTCCCCACCTACAAGCGCCTGACCCTGATGCTCCGCGAACCCGAACGGCTCAAGGCGCTGCTCCTCCACAAGGAACACCCCATCCAGCTGGTCATCGCGGGCAAGTCCCACCCGGCAGACGATGCCGGCAAGAAGATGATCCAGGACCTGGTCCGCTTCACCGACGATCCCGAGGTACGCCACCGGATCGCCTTCCTGCCGAACTATGACATCGCCATGGCCCGCACGCTTTTCCCGGGGTGCGACGTGTGGCTGAACAACCCGCTGCGGCCCCTGGAGGCGTGCGGAACGTCCGGAATGAAGGCAGCGCTCAACGGCTCCCTGAACCTTTCCGTCCTGGACGGCTGGTGGGACGAGATGTACGACGGCGAGAACGGCTGGGCGATCCCCACCGCCAACAACGGCGCGTCCGCCGAAGAACGGGACGACATCGAGGCCGCCGCGCTGTATGAGTTGCTTGAGACGCAGGTGGCTCCCCGCTTCTATGGCAGCACAGTCTCCGCCGGCGCCGGGGCGGCAGGGCCGTCGACGTCGGGCGCGGAAAAGGTGCCCACGCACTGGGTTTCCATGATCAAGCACACGCTTTCGCACCTCGGACCGCAGGTTTCTGCCGAACGCATGCTGCGGGACTATGTGAACATCCTCTACCGTCCGGCGGCGGAGGCGGGACGGAGCGCCTCGGCCAATTCCTACTCGCAGGCCCGCGCGCTGGCCGCCTGGACGGCAAAGGTACGCTCCGCCTGGCCGCTGGTCCACGTGGAGCACGTGGACTCCGTGGGCGTCTCCGAAGATCCGCAGATCGGCGACACCCTCCAGGTCAACGCGTACGTGGCGCTGCACAACCTCACGCCGGACGATGTTGCCGTGGAAGTTGCCTATGGGCGCGCCGAGGAGAGCGATACCCTCGCCGACATCACGGTCATGGAACTGAAGGTGCAGGAGGACCTGGGAAGCGGGCGCCACCTGTTCAGCGGCTCGCTGGTGATCGACCGTTCGGGGCCGTTCGGCTACACCGTGCGCGTCCTGCCCCGGCACGACGCACTGGCCTCGAAGGCCGAGCTGGGACTGATCGTCAACGCTTAAGGCATGCACACTGGCAAGGACCGGAGGAGACCATGACTGACCGTACCGTGGCCGATGTGATTGTGGACCGGCTCAGTGCCTGGGGCGTCAACCGGGTCTTTGGCTATAGCGGTGACGGGATCAACGGCTTCATGGGGGCCCTGCGCCGGGCCGAGGGACGGGTTGAGTTCGTCCAGGCGCGGCACGAGGAAACGGCCGCCTTCATGGCGGTGGGGCACGCGAAGTACACCGGCGGGGTGGGGGTGGTCACCTCCACCCAGGGGCCGGGTGCCGTCCACCTGCTGAACGGCCTGTATGACGCCAAGCTGGACAGCGTTCCGGTGGTTGCGATCGTGGGGCAACAAAGCCGGACGGTGCTGGGTTCCGCCTACATGCAGGAGATCGACCTCACCTCCCTGTTCAAGGACGTCGCGGCGCAGTTCGTCCAGCAGGTCAGCGCACCTGAGCAGGTTCCGATGGTCCTGGACCGGGCCTTCCGCACCGCCAAGGCCACTTCCTCGCCCTGCGTGGTCATCGTTCCGCACGATCTCCAGTCAGCGCCAGCGCCGGAACTCCCGCAGGAGCACGGCATCGTGGTTACCGCGCCGTCGTGGAGCACGGCAGCCGCTTCGCCCCGGGAAGAGGACCTGGACGCGGCCGCTGCCCTGCTGAACTCCGCGGAGAGGGTGGCGCTGCTGGTGGGCCAGGGAGCGCGGCACGCAGCCAAGGAGGTGGTGGCGGTGGCGGAGAAGCTGGGAGCCGGAATTGCCACCAGTTTGCTGGGCAAGCCGTACGTCGACGAAACGCTGCCCTTCGCCGTGGGCACCATGGGGCATCTGGGTACCACTGCCAGCGCGCACCTGCTGGGGCACTGCGATGCCCTGCTGATCGTCGGTTCCAACGATCCCTGGACCGAGTTCTATCCGCCGCCGGGCGCTGCCCGCGCCGTCCAGATCGACATCGATGAACGGAAGATCGGCAATCGCTACCCGGTGGAGGTGGGACTCGCCGGAGACGCAGCGGCTGCGCTTGAAGCCCTGGGCGCCAGGCTTGAGACCCGCCCGCGCGGCGCCTGGCGATCGGATGTGGAGGCGGAGGTCAGCCGCTGGCGCCTCCTCGCCGCGGACCGGGCAGCAGTGCCGGCCCGCCCCATCAACCCGGAGCGCGTGGTCCGGGAGCTGAACGGCAGGCTGCCGGCGGACGCCCTGGTGAGTATCGACGTCGGCAGTTGCGTTTACTGGTATGCGCGGCAGCTTGTCCTTCCGCCAGGTGTCCCTGCTCACCTTTCCGGGACCTTGGCAAGCATGGGGTGCTCCATCCCCTACGGCATCGCGGCGAAGCTGGCGCATCCCGAGCGTCCGCTGGTGGCGCTCGCGGGCGATGGGGCCATGCAGATGGCGGGCATCGCCGAACTGGTGACCGTCGCCCACCGGTGGCGGCAATGGGCCGATCCCCGGTTCGTGGTCTGCGTCTTCAACAACCGGGAACTGACCGAGGTGACCTGGGAGCAGCGGGAGTCCGAAGGCGAACCACGGTTCGCGGCCAGCCAGGAGCTCCCTGATTTTCCGTTCGCGGGGTACGCGGACCTGTTGGGCCTGACCGGCATCCGCGTCGAGGATCCCGAGCTCCTAGGGGACGCCTGGGAGCGGGCATTAGCGGCCGACCGTCCGGTGGTGATCGACGTGCTGACCGATCCCGAAATTCCCCTCCTGCCGCCGTTCCCGGCCGGGCGGGAAAAGGCGGAGACCATGCGCAAGGGCCTCGCAGCGGAGGTCGACGGCGGCCGTGCTTCCGCCTTGCTGGATACCTACCTCGGGCATGAGGAGCGTCCCCGGGTTTAGGTGCTCCTAGAGCAGCACGGCGGTCACGGCCAGGTCCTTCCCGGCATAGCGTTCCGCGTCCTGGAGGATCTCGCAGATTATCCCGAAGGACCTGTCAGCGCGGAACGGGGCAGCCACCTGCCACAGAACCGTCACCGGGGGATTCCCGTTGTCCGTGATGGCGTCGGCGAAATCATGCAGTGAGTCGTTCAGTGCGTCGAGGTTGACACCGTAGTCTTCCGGAAAATCCAGGACTTCGCCGAAGGTTTCCAGGACGGCCTTCTTGCTGTCCGCCGGGGGAATAACCAGGCTCCGGCGCCCCGCGTCCGTCACCTGCTCCTGCAGTTCTTCCAAGGTCCAGGTGTCGCCTGAGTAGATCTTCATCGCTGTGCTAGGTGCCTTCCAGTATGAACTTGAACGTCTGGTAATGGTCGTCCGTGTAGTACTTGTCCCCGCCGGCCCCCGCCACGATCCGGCGGGCGCCCCTGTCCGACTCTCCGGGCGTCGGCACCGTGTACTCGCGGTAATAGCCCCTGTCCCGCCGTGGCAGGATCCGCTCGAAGTTGCCGAACACCTGGTCGTCCTGGCTGTAGCGGTAGGGCCCGCCCCCGCGGATCATTCCGAGTACTCTCCGGCCTTCGGCCGGAAGCTCCGACTCCCTTATCGGAGGCAGCGTGGAGGGGTTGTTCCGGCCGGGCGCATCCTGTGTGGCCGCCACCTGCGGCTGCGAGGGCGCGGCAGCGGAGGTGGGCGCCGGCGTCGTACTTTCCGTCCACTGGCCCAGGACGCCGGTGCCGCCGAAAGCCAGCAGGGCAAGTACTGCCAGTCCTGCCAACAGCAGGGGCAGGAGGGAACGGTTGCGCATTCTGGTGCTCCCGGTCCTAGGTGCGGTAGATACTGATGGAGTGGGCCTCCACGAGGTCCTTCTCCCCCGCCGCCACCCGGCCGCCCTGGCGCACCTCGTGCAGGGGCGAGGTGGTCAGCCGGAGCTCGAACAACCGCTGCGAGGTGCCCTCGGCAGTGACGCGCGGCAGCGTGATCTGGACGTCCGAGCCGCTGCCGTTCACCACCATCAGTCCGGCCAGGGCGCCGTTATCGGAGCCCAGCAGGAGCTGCACCACGCGGTGCTGCGGGTCATTCCAGCATTCACGGGTCATGGGATGCCCGTCTTTGTCGAACCAGTACAGGTAGGACTGCTCGTCGCGGACGGGAAAGTCGTGCGGCTGAGCCGCGAGGAACTCCTTGCGCAAACGGATGTAGCGCTTGGTGCTGCGAAGCATCTCGTGGGACTCGGGCGTGCGGGTCCAATCCAGCCAGGCAATGTGGTTGTCCTGGCAGTAGGCGTTGTTGTTGCCGTGCTGGGTCCGGGCCAGTTCATCTCCGGCGGCAATCATGGGAACGCCAAGGGAGATCAGCATTGAGGCCATCAGGTTGCGGCGGGACTGGGCGCGCTTGGCAAGGATCCTGCCATCCTCGGTGGGGCCCTCCACACCGTGATTGTAGCTGCGGTTGTCCCCGTGCCCGTCCCTGTTCTCCTCGCCATTGTCCTCATTGTGCTTGCGGTCATAGGAAACGAGGTCGTTGAGGGTAAAGCCGTCATGTGCGGTGACGAAGTTTACCGATGCAAGGCGGGAACGGCCCGAGGCCTGGAAAAGGGCAGCGGACCCGGACAGCGCATCCGCAAGTTTTGCCATGGGTCCACCATGACCGCCGGCATCGAGGGCAGCGCGGTCGGCCAGCCAGAAGGAGCGAAGTGCGTCGCGGAAATGGTCGTTCCAGTCCACCCACCCTCCGGGGAAGCGGCCGGTCTGCCAGCCGCCGTAGCCCACATCCCATGGTTCGGCGATCAGCTTCACGTCGGAGAGGACCGGATCCGCGGCGATGGCGACCAGGAACGGATGCCGCGGGTCGAACTCGTTGGCGGCATTGCGGCACAGTGTCACGGCAAGATCAAAGCGGAAGCCGTCGATGTGGAACTCGTCCACCCAGTAGCGCAGGGAGTCAAGGACCATCTGGACTACCCGGGGTTCACCGAAGTTCAGGCTGTTTCCGCAGCCTGTAGTATCCACGTACTTTCCGTGCCCGTCGGTGCGGTAGTAGGTCTGCTCCCCCAATCCGCGGAAGCTGATCGTCGGGCCGTCCGGACCCCCCTCTGCCGTGTGGTTGTAAACGACATCAAGGATGACTTCCAGGCCTGCGGCGTGAAGGAGCTTGACCATGCCCTTGAACTCGTCCTGGACCGCCTGCGGCCCCGCTGCCTGCGCTGCCCGCGTGGCATAACCGGGATGCGGGGCGAAGAAGGCCGCCGTGTTGTAGCCCCAGTAGTTCGTCAGTCCAAGGTCCTGCAGGTGCGGCTCATCCAGGTGGAAGTGGACTGGCAGCAGTTGCACGGACGTGATACCCAGGCTGGTCAGGTGCTCAATGATGGCGGGATGGGCCATCCCGGCGTAGGTGCCCCGCAGTTCCTCGGGAACATCCGGATGGAGCATGCTCTGCCCGCGGACGTGCGCCTCATAGATGATCGTGTTTCGCCAGGGCAGTCGCAGCCGCTCGTCTGTTCCCCAGTCGAAGTCGCCGGACATGCGCACGCTCGTCAGGAAGCCGTCACGCTGGTCCACGGCGCGCCCGTAGGGATCCAGCAGCAGCGGCTGCCCGCCGTCGTCCTCGATGCCGCCGGTGGGAACCGAAAAAGGGAGGGAGTCCTCGCTGGAGGCAGCACGGAAACCGTACCGTGAGCCGTAGGGGAGGTCTTCCACGATTCCGTGGTGGACGCCATGGGTGACGTTGGGCAGCCGCTGGACACGCCAGCTTCCACCCGGAGCGATGTACACGATGTCCAGGCTGGCCACACCGGGAGCGAAGCAGGCCACGTTGGCGCGTCCGCCGGCCCGGTGGCGCGTCCCGCCCGAATCAGCGCGCGGAACACTAACACCAAGGGGTAGCGCCCTGGACGCGTCCATGGTTGAAGCAGTGTCGAAAAGCGGCATGACCATCACCTAAATATTAGCCGCCAAGGGCATCTCTCCCGCCCGGCTGCCATTGTGGCACCGGGTACTGCCCCCGTTGCCCGGGCAGGCCTCTGGCAAGCCGCTGCCCGGGCAACTGGTTACTTGGCCCCGCGCTGCCTACTTTGCGGCGCGCTGGCGCGAGATCTCGTAGAGCGAGATTCCCACAGCCATTGAGGCATTCAGCGATTCCATGGCGGAATCGATGGGGATGGAGACGATCTGGTCGCAGTTCTCGCGGACCAGGCGGCTCAGGCCCTTCCCTTCCGAGCCCACTACTATGCACACCGGCTCGGTCGCAAGCGTCAGGTCCGGCAGGGAAACGTCGCCGTCCCCGTCCAGGCCAAGAACGAAGATCCCCATGTTCTTGAACTGCTTCAGGGCGTTGTTGAGGTTCGACGCCCTGGCTACCGGGACGCGGACGGCCGCACCGGCGCTGGTCTTCCACGCGGAGGCGGTGACGCCGACGGAACGGCGCTCGGGGACGATCACGCCATGGCCGCTGAACGCGGACACGGAGCGGATGATCGCGCCGAGGTTGCGGGGATCGGTAATTCCGTCCAGCGCCACGAAGAGCGGTGCATTGGCGACATGCCCCTTCTTCCACTTCGCGACCGTTTCTTCAGCGAGCTCGTACGCGTCCTGGTAGTCGTACGGCGGGATCTGGAGCACCAGCCCCTGGTGGACGGCATCCTCGGTCATCCGGTCCAGCTCGGGTTTGCCCGTTTCGAGCAGCGGGATGCCGCGTTCGGCTGCGATCTTCAGGGATTCCTTGACCCGGTCATCCATTTCAATACGGATGGCCACGTGCAGGGCTTTGGCAGGGATGCCTGCGCGGAGCGCCTCCACCACCGAGTTGCGGCCGGTCACCACTTCCTCCGTGGCGCGGCCCTTGGGGCCGGACTTGGCGGCTCCGGCACTGCGCGCGCCGGGATTGCGCTTGGCTGCGGAACGCTCGGCAAGCTGCTTGGCCTTGTGTGCCTTGTGGTACGGGCGGTCCTCGGCTTTGGGCGTGGGGCCCTTGCCTTCCAGGGCCTTGCGCCCATGGCCACCGGTTCCGATGGTTGGGCCCTTCTTTGCTTTAACCGATCGGCGACCATTGTTGGCCATGTGTTCCACCCTTGATTGTGTTGACTGAGTCTGCCTACCAGTCTACTGAACCAGGAAAAATCGCCTCACGCGGCGGAAACGTCAGGACGGAAGCCGGGGATGTTCAAGCGCGCGTTCAGTCCCGCTTGAGGGTCCAGGTGGCCCCGTCCGGGCCATCCTCCACCACGATGCCGGCGTGCGCCAGGGTCTCACGGATAGCGTCGGAGGCGGCCCAGTCCTTCTGGGCCCGGGCGGCGGCCCGGGCAGCCAGCTGCGCCTGGACCAGCACGTCCAGGGCGGCTGCCTCCTTGCCGCTGCCGGCGTCGATCCCTGCCACAGCGTCAAGGCCCAGGACGTCCGTCATGACCCGCACCGTATCCAGCGCGAGGCGGGCGTCGTCGTCGTTCCCTTCGGCAAGCGCCGTGTTTCCGGCGCGGACGGTTTCGTGGAGGGCTGCCAGCGCGCGGGGGACGTTCAGGTCGTCATCCATGGCCTCGGAGAACGCTTCCATTGCGTTGCTGGACGGGCCGGAGCCGCCGTCCACGGAACCCTGCTCCTTGCCGAAGCGCGCCGCCGCCTTGGCCAGGAAGCCGTCAATACGTTCGACGGCGGCCGCGGCCTCCTGCAGGGAGGTGGGGCGGTAGTCCAGGACAGAGCGGTAGTGTGCCTGGCCGAGGTAGTAGCGGACCACGCGGGGTGACGCGAGTTCCAGCATCTCCGCAGGGCTGATGGTGTTGCCGATGGACTTGGACATCTTTTCGCCCTCGTACGTCACCATGCCGTTGTGCATCCAGAAGTTGGCGAACGGGTGCCCGGCCGCCTGCGACTGGGCCATCTCGTTCTCGTGGTGCGGGAACCGCAGATCCAGGCCCCCGCCATGGATATCAAACTCAGTCCCCAGGTACTTGGTGACCATCGCGGAGCACTCCAGGTGCCAGCCCGGCCGGCCGGCGCCCCACGGCGAAGCCCAGCTCGCCGTCGTCGGCTCTCCCTCTTTTGAACCCTTCCACAAGGCGAAGTCCCGGGGGTCCTTCTTGCCGCGTGGATCCGCGTCCGGTGCCGCCTGCATGTCGTCGATGTTCTGCCTGGTGAGTGCGCCGTACTTGCTCCAAGAACGGACGTCGAAATACACGTCACCGGAATCGTCCAGCGCCGGGTAGGCATGCCCGCGGTCGATCAGCTGCTGGATGAGGGCATGCATCTCAGGGATGTGGCCGGTGGCGCGAGGCTCGTAGGTGGGCCGGGAGACGCCCAGGATGTCATAGGCCTTGAGGAACTCGCGTTCGTAGCGGTAGGCCAGGGCCCACCACTCCTCCTCCGGGACCTCCCCCGCTTCGGGCTGGAAGCCGGGGGCGAAGGACGCCTCCGATTTAGCCAGGATCTTGTCATCAATGTCCGTGACGTTCCTGACCACTGTCACCCTGAGCCCCCGGAAAGCCAGCCAGCGCGTTAACTGGTCAAAAGCGATGGCCGAGCGGATGTGGCCCACGTGGGGCATGCCCTGCACCGTGGCTCCGCAGTAGTAAAGGCTGGCCTTGCCCTCGACGAGGGGTACGAAGTTCCGGACTTCGGCGGAGGCAGTGTCATAGAAGCGCAGGGTCACCGCTCCAGACTAGCCGATGGGTCCGATCAGCCGAGGGGAAGGTGCGGCCTCGGATAGACGAGGGCGGTGGCGACCGCGGAAATGCCTTCCCCGCGGCCCGTGAACCCGAGCCGGTCGCTGGTGGTGGCCGTAACACTGACCGGAGCGTCCGCGGCGTCGCTGAGGACCTGCTGCGATTCTTCCCGCCGCGGGCCGAACTTGGGTCGGTTCGCGACGAACTGCACGGCAACGTTGCTTATTTCGAACCCTGCAGCCCGGACTATCCGTGCGGCTTCGGCGAGCAGCGCGACCCCGGAAGCGCCGGCGAACTCGGGCCGGTCCGTGCCGAAGTGCGTACCCAGGTCACCTATCCCGGCAGCGGAAAACAATGCATCGGCGGCAGCATGGGCCACCGGATCACCATCAGAGTGTCCTGCCAGCCCTCGCTCCCCCGGCCACAGGAGTCCGCCCAGCCACAGCGGACGGGGCTGGTCCTCGGGGGTGTAAGCATGGACATCGAGCCCGATTCCCGTGCGGGGGATGATCATGTCCGCAGGTCCCATTCCTAGCCTTCCACCCAGCGTGCACCCAAAGGGCCTTCCAGCAGGCCCTCGGCGAGGATCAGGTCCAGCGGCGTGGTGATCTTCAAGGACTGCGTGGATCCCCGCACCACATGGACGGGTGTGCCCAACATTTCAACGAGCATTGCGTCGTCCGTGACGGCGGCGGACTCGTTGGGGGCGAGGCCCTGCGCGGCCTCATGGGCCTTCAGCAGGGTTTCGAGGTGGAAGCCCTGCGGCGTCTGGACTGCGCGGAGCTCCTCCCGGGGTGCGGTTCCCGTAACGATCTCCGGGGCGAAGCTGGCGTCTGTCCCCGTGGTGGGCGCAACCGTCTTGACCGTGTCCACAACCGCCACAGCGGGAATGACCGCCGCTGCACCCGCGGCCAATGCCTCAGAAACGCGGTGGAAGACGGATTCGGGGGTAAGGGCGCGCGCGGCGTCATGGACCAGAACCGCCTCGATGCCGTCCATCAGGGCAGCGATGCCCGCCCGCACGGAATCCGCACGCGTACTGCCGCCGTCCACGACGCTCAGGAGGGGGCCGCCGTCGGCCAGTTCTTCGCGGAACTCGTCGCAGAGCCGCCGGAGGGGCTCATCACCCGGGGGCAGCGCGACGCACACCTGGGTGGCGGCGCCGGACGCAACAATGCCGCGGAGGGCATGCATCAGGATCGGCTCGCCGCCGAGTGGTACCGCTGCTTTCGGCATGCCATAGCCCAGTCGTTGCCCAGAACCTGCTGCCACCAGGATCACGGCGGTGACCAGGCGGGTGGGTGATTCGCTCATGCGGACTAGCCTACGTCCCCGCGGGCAGCGGATGCCGAAACTGTGGGCTCAATCCGGCTGGCAGCGTTTCAGGGCAAAAAGAAGCCCCGGCGGCACCTGGGTGCCGCCGGGGTTCAATTCTTAGGAAGCCAGGACCTCGTCAAGAACGCTTGCAGCCTTCTCTTCGTCGGTCTTCTCAGCCAGCGCCAGCTCTGAAATCAGAATCTGCCGTGCCTTGGCCAGCATTCGCTTCTCGCCTGCGGAAAGGCCCCGATCGTGATCGCGGCGCCACAGGTCGCGGACGACCTCTGCAACCTTGATGACGTCACCGGAAGCAAGCTTCTCCAGGTTTGCCTTGTACCTGCGCGACCAGTTGGTGGGCTCTTCCGTGAACTCGGCGCGAAGCACATCAAACACGTGCTCCAAGCCATCCTTGCCCACGACATCGCGAACCCCAACAAGGTCAACGTTTTCTGCTGGAACTTCAATGGTCAGATCACCCTGAGCCACCTTGAGCTTGAGATACATTTTCTCTTCGCCCTTGATGGTGCGCATCTTGATTTCTTCAATCTTCGCAGCACCGTGGTGAGGGTAAACTACTGTCTCGCCGACCTCAAATACCATGTGGACATTTCCCCTTTCCCGCTGACCAGTTTATCACGTTTCAGGCATATGACCGGCCCGCGAGGGCGCCGCGAACCGCAGAAATACGCGGAAAATAGGCCCAATCCACCCCTCCTACCCTCTTGACGAACGCGGATAATAGTGCATGCTCCCTACTCAGAGGAAGGGGGATGTGACAGCGCCGAATCCTCGTTTGGCCCGCTTTGCGGATAGGCTATGCGTGATTAATGTTTCAAGACTCTTGAGGAGTACGCGACGTGCGTTTCACTGCGATGACCCGGGCCCAGCGCGGCAAACTGGCACTGACGGCAGCCGCCCTTGGCGTCGGACTGTTGGCGTCGGGCTGCGGGTACACCAATGCCCAGCAGACAACTGCGCAGTACCAGTCGTCGGACGGCATCATTACCGACCTCGGGCCGCTGAAGTTGCGCAACATCCTCATCATCTCTGCCGGCGAGGACCAGCCCGGCCGAGTCATCGGCGCGGTCTACAACTCGTCCTCCCAGGATGTGACGCTGACCCTCAATGGTGCCGAAGGCTCGCAGACGGAAGTTCCGGTCAAGGCCAATTCCTCAACTCTGCTCAATGACAGCTCCGACGAAGCCATCCTGAGCACAACGGGTGGAATCCCGGGCTCCCTGGTTGACGTCAAGATCAGCGAAAGCGGCACCAACGTGAGCAACACGGTCAAGGTGCCCGTCCTGGACGCCACGCTCGAGGAGTACAAGGAGTACCTGCCCGCCGGCAGCACGGTTTCGCCTTCTCCCACGCCGTCCCCGACGGCCTCTGAGCTGGGCGGCTCGAACCACTAGGCCCAGGCACGGATACAAGCAAGGGCAACATAAAAGGGAGGGGCCGTTCGGCCCCTCCCTTTTATGTTGCCCTTTTCCAGCTCCAGCCAGGCCCTGGCAGCCTAGGGTTCGAACTTGTAGCCAAGCCCCCGGACGGTCACCAGGTAGCGAGGAGCTGAAGGATCCGGCTCGATCTTGCCGCGGAGCCGCTTTACGTGCACGTCGAGGGTCTTGGTGTCCCCCACGTAGTCCGAGCCCCACACGCGGTCGATGAGCTGGCCCCGGGTCAGGACGCGGCCGGAATTCCGCAGGAGCATCTCAAGGAGCTCGAACTCTTTGAGCGGGAGCAGCACCTGCTCCCCGCCCACGCTCACCACGTGGCGTTCAATGTCCATCCGGACCGGGCCGGCCTGGACCGTTGAGGAAATCAGTTCTTCCGGCTCTCCCTGGCGCCTCAGGACCGCCCTGACCCGGGCAACGAGTTCGCGGGAGGAATAGGGTTTGGTCACGTAATCGTCGGCACCGAGTTCCAGCCCTACCACCTTGTCGATTTCCGCGTCCTTGGCGGTCAGCATGATCACCGGGACGCTGGAGCGCTGGCGGAGCTGGCGGCACACCTCAGTTCCTGACTGCCCGGGAAGCTGCAGGTCCAGCAGCACCAGGTCCGCCCCGTTCCGGTCGAATTCCGTGATGGCGTCCAGGCCGTTGTCCACGACCTCCACCTCAAAGCCTTCCTTGCCCAGCAAATAGGACAAAGGATCGCTGAATGATTCCTCATCCTCCACAATCAAGATCCTGCTCAAGCGTTTGCTCCTCGTTCTGTTGCGCCGGCGGCGCGGGGTACTGGGGTGACAGGTGGCTTGCCGGAAGCCTGGCGGGCCGTGCCGGCGGCCGGGGTGGCAGCAGGCGTGGCTTCTTCTCCGGCTTCCTGGCCTTCCATTTCCGGCAGTCGGAGGGTGAAAGTCGATCCCTGGCCCGGCTGGGACCACAGGGTGACTTCGCCGCCGTGGTTGGAGGCGACGTGCTTGACGATGCTCAGGCCCAGGCCGGTTCCGCCGGTATGGCGGGAGCGTGCCGCATCAACCCGGTAAAACCGTTCAAAGACCCTCTCCTGGTCCTCGGGGCTGAGGCCCTCGCCCTGGTCCGTCACGGAAATGGAGACCAAGCCGTCCCTGCTGCGCACACCGATGCCCACCCTGGTGTTTTCCGGCGAGTAGCGGATGGCGTTATCAATCAGGTTCCGCAGCGCCGTCACCAGGAGGTCCTGGTCACCGAATACCTTCGCCTCGGTCCGGCCACCCACAATGATCCGGATGTTCTTGCTCTCAGCCGGAAGCTGCGAGCGGTCAACGGCCTCGGCAATGACCGCGTTGACGTCAACCGGGCCGCCCTGCTGGATGACGCTGGCGCCCTGCAGCCGGGAGAGTTCGATGATGTCCTGCACGAGGGCGGCGAGCCGGCCCGACTCCTTGTGCATACGCTTGGCGAAGCGCCGGACGGCCAGTTCGTCGTCGGCCGATGATTCCAGGGCTTCGGCAAGCAGGGAGATGGCCCCAACGGGAGTCTTCAGTTCGTGGGATACGTTGGCCACGAAGTCGTTCCGGATCTCCTCCGTCCTGGTGATTTCGGTGCGGTCATCCGCCAGGAGCAGGATGTATTCCTCGCCGAGCATTGCGGCCCGGACCTGGACAATGATGGTCCCCTGCCCCAGCGGGCCGCGCGGAAGCTCCAGCCGCTTCTCCAGGATGACGCCATCCCGGCGGACACCGGCAGTCATGTCCAGCAGTTCCTTGTGGACTACCGTGTGTCCGCGGACCAGTCCATAGGCATAGGCGGCCGGGCTGGCCCGGACCACGCCATCCACGGCGTCCACCACCACAAAGGCACGTCCGACGACGGCCAGCACCTCAGCGGCGCCGGCCGGCAGGGCGATTTCCTCGGCATCCACGTCCAGCAGTTGGCGCTGCTTCTCGCTGACCCGGTATGCGAGGACGCCGAACGTGCCGAGCGCCAGGCCGATGAGGCCGGCCACCAGGCCGATGAGCATAGGATCCACAGCTCCACCTTATGCTCTTGCTGGCCGCAGTTCGGCGCGTCCGGGCCGCCTCCCGGAACGGTTCAACTAACGTTCACCTTCAAGGGCCTAACCGTTTACCGTGCAGTGGCACAGTGGTTAGTTGGAGTGCCGAATGGCGACGCGATTCCTGCTGCCGTGAGGACTGGCGGGAGTTACTAGGAAAGGACGCCTAAGTGCGTAAGGTTTTTCAGGAAGAGCTGACCCAGGTCGGTGACCAGCTGGTGGAGATTTCCCGGCTGGTCAGCGAAGCGATGGAAAAGGCAACCACGTCTTTTGAAGTGGCGGACGTGGACCTCGCACAGGACGTCATTGCTGCGGACGCCCGCATCGATTTCCTGCAGAACAGCCTTGACGAGAGGGCCATCGACATCCTGGCCCTGCAGGGTCCCGTGGCCAGCGACCTGCGGATGATTGTGGGCTCGCTCCGGATGAGCGCCTCACTGGAACGGATGGGCGATCTTGCCCGCCACATCGCCCAGCTGGCCCGCCTGCGCTACCCCTCCACGGTCATTCCCTCGTCCATGACGGATACCTTCAAGCGCATGGCCGAACTGGACAAGGAAATTGCCCGGAAGCTGACAGTGCTGCTGGAAACGCGTGACCTTGAGGTGGCCCGGGACATCCTGAAGGCGAACAGCGCCATCAACGATCTCCACCTCAGCGTCTTCAAGGCCATAGCAGCGCCTGAATGGACGGAATCACCCGCTACCACCGTGGATGTTGCCCTGGCGAGCCGCTACTTTGAGCGCTTTGCAGACCACGGTGTGTCTGTGGCCCAGAAGGTCACCTACCTGGTGACCGGCGCTTGGCAGCCCACGGGTACAGAGCACAGCTGAGAACCCGTACGGAGTTTTGGACATACGACGGCGGGCTGGTCACCTAAGGTGACCAGCCCGCCGTCGTTGTTCCAGACTGTGCGTTACTTCTTGCCCTGGTTGGCGACGGCCAGGATAGCCTGCTCGGCAGCTTCCGGGTCGAGGTAGGTTCCGCCGGGCTTGATCGGCTGGAAGTTCTCGTCGAGGTCGTAGACCAGGGGGATGCCCGTGGGGATGTTGAGGCTGGCGATGGCTTCGTCGCTGATGCCGTCCAGGTGCTTGACCAGGGCGCGGAGCGAGTTGCCGTGGGCGGTGACCAGGACAGTCTTGCCGGCCTTGAGGTCTTCCTTGATGTCCGACTCCCAGTACGGCAGCAGGCGCACGAGGACGTCCTTCAGGCATTCGGTCCGCGGAAGGGCGTCGCCGAGGTCTGCGTAGCGGGGGTCGTGGGCCTGGGAGAACTCGGAATCGTCGTCCAGGGGCGGCGGCGGCGTGTCGTAGGAACGGCGCCACTCCATGAACTGCTCTTCGCCGTACTCGGCGAGGGTCTGGGCCTTGTCCTTGCCCTGCAGGGCGCCGTAGTGGCGCTCGTTCAGGCGCCAGTCGCGCTTGACCGGGATCCAGCCGCGGTCGGCCTTGTCCAGGGCGATGTTTGCCGTGTTGATGGCACGCTTCAGCAGCGAGGTGTAGACGATGTCCGGGAGAACCTCGTTCTCAACCAGGAGTTCCCCGCCCCGTGCTGCTTCCTGGCGGCCCTGGTCGTTGAGGTCAACGTCCACCCAGCCGGTGAACAGGTTCTTGGCGTTCCATTCGCTGTGGCCATGGCGCAGCAGAATCAGCTTGTAAGTCATGAATTTCATCCTAGCCGAGCGCTGACGCCACCCGCCCAGCGTTACAAACGCTGCCCATTCCGCACGCAGGATAGGGTAGGGCGGTGGTTCAAAAGGCTGAGCGGGTTGCTGCCCCGCAACTCTCGGGCAGGAACAGGGCCGGCCGGCAAGGCAAACCGGTGGGCAACGTAACCCGCGGCACCACCAACCCCAACCGGATGCGCAGGGTGGACCGCTGGCTTGCTGGTCCGCAGGGCTGGCGGCTGCGGAAGGCCGTGGACCCGCTGATCGTGGACCTGGGCTACGGCGCTTCGCCAGCCACCGCCGTCGAACTTCATGACCGGCTCTCCGCCGTCCGGCCTGACGTGCAGGTCTACGGAATAGAGATTGAACCGGGACGGGTCCGGGCGGCCCTCCCCCTCGAGCGGCCGGGACTCAGCTTCCGGGTGGGCGGTTTTGAACTGCCCGTACCCGGCCAGCCTGTGCTGGTGCGTGCGTTCAATGTCCTGCGCCAGTACGAGGAAGCGGACGTGGCCGGAATCTGGCGGCTGGTGCAGGACCGGCTTGCCCCCGGCGGCCTGTTCGTCGACGGTACCTGCGACGAGATAGGGCGCCGCGTCGCGTGGATTGCCCTTGATGCGGAGCGGCCGGTGTCGCTCAGCATCTCCGTCCGGTTCGGCAGCTTCGAACTTCCCTCCGACGTTGCCGAACGGCTGCCGAAGGCGCTGATCCACCGCAACGTACCGGGCGAACCCGTGCACGCCCTGATGCAGGCGATGGATCGGGCCTGGCTGGAGTGTGCTCCACTCGCGGCCTTTGGAAACCGGCAGCGCTGGCAAGGGATGTGCAGCAGCCTGCGGGACGCGGGGTGGCCGGTACAGGACGGGCCTTCACGGTGGCGCCTTGGCGAACTCACCGTGGACTGGGACTCGGTGGCGCCAAACGCCGGCTAGGTCACCAGGGGCCGTACGGCCCGGTGTTGCGGCTGCCGCCCCGCCCGGCGTCCTTGACCGCCGGCCGCACGTCAGCCAGGTACACGGAGGCCGCGACGACGGCGGCGAGCCCGAACAGCCCCAGCGTGCCAAGGAAGCCGCCGCCGCCTCCGCCCAGCAGGGAGAGGGCACCCACCAGGGCCGCGCCGCCGGTGAGTGCCAGCCAGAAGGTCTTGGTCCGCTTGCCGGTTGCCTCGAACGCATTGGCACGGTGCCGGGCGCAGTCCACCACGGCCCAGAGCTCCAGCCCCAGCGCAACCAGGGCAAGGATAAGGAACACTGCCTGCTCTACAGGCCGAATAATCATTTCACCGTCCACAAGCCCAGCCTAGCCGCCCAGCGCGTCCAGCGCCTGCTTCAGATCGGCCCAGAGGTCCTCCACGTTTTCGATGCCGACGCTGAGCCGCACCAGGTTCTCCGGGACGCTGGCCGGTTCAGCCGTGTGCCGCCGTCGGCGTTCAATGAGGGACTCAACCCCGCCCAGCGACGTTGCGGGCAGCCAGAGATGAAGTGCGCGGACCAACTGGTCTGCGGCGTCAGCGCCGCTCAACCCTGCGGCCGGGGCCACCTGGATGCAAATGATGGAACCGAACCCCTTCATTTGCGCCTTGGCGCGTTCATGGCCGGGGTCGGCGGGCAGGCCCGGGAAGCGGATGGACTCGACCGCGGGATGTTCCTTCAGCCGTTCCGCCAGGACGGTGGCGGAGGCCTGGGACCGTTCTATCCGGAGCGCCAGGGTCCGCAGTCCGCGCAGTGCCAGCCAGGCTTCAAAGGGGCCGGCGATCCCGCCATGGATGATGCGGTGGTGCAGCAGTGCGGACCGGATGTCCGGGTTGGACGTGACCAGGGCGCCCAGGACAACATCGGAGTGGCCGGCGAGGTACTTGGTCACCGAGTGCAGGACGACGTCGGAACCCAGCAGGAGGGGTTGCTGCACCAGGGGCGTGGAGAACGTGTTGTCCGTAACGACTATTGCCCCTACCGCGTGCGCGTCCTCGGTGAGGGCGGCAACGTCGGCAATGCCGAGCATTGGGTTGGTGGGGCTCTCCAGCCACAGCATGGCGGCGCGTCGCGCTTCTGGACCGTGGGGCGCGAGGGCTTCCCTGACGGCCCCGGTATCGGCAATATCCACAGTCCGGAGCTCGATGAACCCCTTCTGGGCAAGCTCAGCGGCCATGACCAGGGAACCGGAGTAGCTGTGCGTGGGCATGACCAGCACTCCCCCTGCCGGGATCAGCGACAGCGCCGAACTCACGGCCGCAAGCCCTGACGCGTACAGCAGGCCCGGCAGGTCGGAACCCTCCAACTGGCCGAGGGCCTCTTCAAAGGGGTCCCAGGTGGGATTGGAGTAGCGGCCGTAGCCGCGGTCGCCGTCGCCCAGCGGGCCGCTGCCGAAGTAAGTGGAGGAAAGGACGATCGGCTGGTTAACCGGCTGGTCCCTTTCCCTCGGGGGACGTCCGGACGCAACCACTACCGTTTCGGCTGACAGGGCCGCCGCCTGCTGTTCGGAAAGACTCATGGTGACAGCGTACTGTCCGCCACTGACAGCCTCGAAAGCTGTTACCGGCCGCCTTAGACGGCCCCCGGGCAGGCAGCCTAATCGGGAAATGTCAGCGGGGGTCGGTAGGCTTGAGGGGTGAGCAAACAAAGGTCCGGTCTCTTCATCGCGTTTGAAGGCGGCGACGGCGCGGGCAAGTCCACCCAGGCTGCGCTGCTTGCTGAAACGCTCGAAGCACGAGGCTTGGCCGTTCTGCGCACACGGGAACCGGGCGGGACGCCTATTGGCGAGAAACTGCGTTCGCTGGTCCTGGACCATGGCCACGGGCTTATCGATGCACACACCGAAGCCCTGATCTTTGCCGCCTCCCGGGCTGCCCATGCCAGCCAGGTGATCCGGCCGGCCCTGGAGCGCGGCGAGGTTGTCCTGACGGACCGGTACATCGACTCCTCGGTTGCCTACCAGGGGGCGGGGCGGGCACTGGGTGAGGACGCGGTGCGGTCCCTGAACGAATGGGCAACGTCCGGCCTGCAGCCGCACCTCACCGTCCTGCTGGATGTTGATCCCGCCGTGGGCCGCAGCCGCCGGACGGCCGGCGACGCCGCCGAGGACCGAATGGAGTCTGAGGCTGACGAGTTCCATGCCCGGATCCGTGACGCTTTCCTGGACCTGGCGCGCCGCCGTCCGGAGTCCTACCTCGTGCTGCCGGCGCACCATCCCGTCAGCGAACTTTCCTCCCGGATCCTTGCCCGCGTGGACGCCCTCCTTGCCGGGAACGCACCGGCCCGGGCTGGGGCGGACGCCGGTGCACCCGGGGTCGGCGGCCACCCATGACCGTCTGGGATGACCTCCAGGGGCAACCCGCCGTCGTCGAACAGCTGCGTCAAGCCTCCAGCGGCGAAGGCCTGACGCATGCCTGGCTGTTCACAGGCCCCCCGGGATCCGGACGTTCCAACGCGGCGAAGGCCTTTGCTGCGGCCCTGAACTGCGACCAGGATGACGTCAGCCTGCGCGGCTGCGGAAGCTGCGCCGCCTGCCTGACCATCCTGGGAGAAACCCACTCGGACGTCACGTTCGTCCGGACCGAAAAGGTCACCATCACCATTGACGAGGCCCGGGAGCTGGTCGCCACTGCCGGGAACCGGCCTTCCTCCGGACGGTGGCGCATCATCGTAGTGGAAGACGCTGACCGGATGGCCGAACGGACCACCAACGTCCTGCTTAAGGCCATCGAGGAACCCACGCCCCGGACCGTGTGGATGCTTTGCGCGCCGTCCCCGGCAGACGTCCTGGTGACCATCCGCTCCCGCTGCCGCAGCGTCGCCTTGAGGCTTCCGCCAGCATCAGACGTGGCAGCCCTGCTGGTGAAGCGCGACGGCGTGGACCCGGCATTGGCGGAACAGGCGGCCAGGGCGGCACAAAGCCACGTGGGGATTGCCCGGCGGCTGGCGCGGGATCCAGCGGCGAGGGAACGCCGGCTAGAGACAGTGCGGTTCCCCCTGGGACTGCGCGGGGTCACAGCCGCGGTGATGATGGCGGACAAGCTTGTCAAGATTGCCACCACCGAAGCCAACAGTTCCAACGAGGAACGGGACGCCGCCGAAAAGGCGGCGCTGCTGGCCACCCTTGGTGCGCCCGAATCCGGGACCCTTCCGCCGGCCATGCGGAGCCAGGTGAAGCAGCTCGAGGAGGACCAGAAACGCCGGGCCAAGCGCTCCATCACGGACTCGCTGGACCGCACCTTGACGGATCTCCTCTCGTTCTACCGGGATGTGTTGATCATCCAGCTCGGGAATGCTGTGGAGCTGGTGAACGTTGAGTTGAGGAGTGAATTGGAGGAATTCGCCCGCCGTTCCACTCCGGAGTCCACTCTTGCCCGGATGGACGCCATCAACACAGCCCGCGAACGCATCACCACCACCAACGTTGCACCGCTGTTGACCATTGAGTCCATGGCAGCCAGCCTGATCTAGTCCTTCAAGGAGACCGATGACTGCCCGCCCTCTGCCCGCACGCCCACGATCTGCGGCTCCAGGCGTCCGTGCCCTCGGCGCCATGGTCCTTGCCATGGTCCTGGCCTCCTGCAGCCTGCTCAACGGTGGTGACAGCAGCCAGGAGGCTGCCACGGCCAAAGCGGACCCCTCGATCGTTGCCAGCGCTCCGGCAGGGCTGGAAGAGTTCTACTCCCAGGAAGTCGTCTGGGAGCCGTGCGAGAGCCAGTTCCAGTGTGCCAAGGTGACCGTGCCCATGGACTATGACAATCCGGACGGCGAAACCATCCAGCTCGCCGCACTGAGGGCCTCCAGCACGGGCAAGAAGACGGGCAGCCTGCTGGTCAACCCCGGCGGCCCCGGCGCCTCAGGCTATGACTTCGTCAAGGATGCCGCAGGCACCCACTTTTCGCAGCCTGTGCGCGATGCTTTCGACCTGGTGGGCTTTGACCCGCGGGGTGTCAAACGCTCGGCACCGGTTACCTGTATGACCGACGCCGAACGCGATGCCGCCAGGGCGAAGATCTACGACCTGGAAACGGACGCCGGTTTGGCCGCAGCCTTGGCGGACAACAAAGCCATTGCTGCCCAATGCGGGGAGCAGACAGGCCCCGTGCTGGCGCACATCGACACTGTAAGTTCGGCTAAGGACCTGGACATCCTTCGGGCCGTAGT
The DNA here is from genome assembly GCF_000189535.1 of Pseudarthrobacter phenanthrenivorans Sphe3. NCBI lineage: Bacteria > Bacillati > Actinomycetota > Actinomycetes > Micrococcales > Micrococcaceae > Pseudarthrobacter > Pseudarthrobacter phenanthrenivorans. The sequence goes on along the minus strand of NC_015145.1, from coordinate 781,522 downwards.
CAACGACCCCAAGCTCAACTACCTCGGCTACTCCTACGGAACATTCCTGGGCTCCACATACGCCTCGCTGTTCCCGGACAACGTGGGACGGATGGTCCTGGACGGGGCGCTGGATCCGTCCATCAGCAATGAAGAACTCACCAGCGGCCAAGCCCGTGCGTTCGAGAAGGCCCTCCGTGCCTACGTCGCCAGCTGCCTGGGCCAGGACGGCTGCCCGCTGAGCGGGGATGTGGACTCCGGGGTCCAGCAGATCCGGGACCTGATCGCCGCGGTCCAGGAAACTCCCCGCACGGCAAAGGACGGGCGGGTGGTCAACGACACCATGTTCGTCAGCGGCCTCATCACCCCGCTCTACAACGACCAAAGCTGGCCCGCACTGACCCAGGCGCTGGAAGCTGCCATGACAGGGGATGTGAGCCTGATGCTGCGGCTCGCAGACCTGGGTGCAGACCGTTCCTCCAACGGCACCTACACGTCCAACTCAACCTTCGCGTTCAATGCCATTAACTGCCTCGACTACCCCATGGAGTCGGACACCGCCGCCATGCGGGCCGAGCAGCAAAGCCTGATGCAGGACTCCCCCACGTTCGGGTACTTCTTCGCTTACGGCGGGACAAACTGCGTGGACTGGCCGCATGACAGTGTGCGGGCCCCTGCGCCTGTGAAGTACGACGGCGATTCGCCCATCGTGGTGATCGGTACCACCGGCGATCCGGCCACTCCCGTGGAATGGGCAGCATCACTCCGCAAGCAGCTGGGCAACGCCGCACTGTTGACGTGGGAAGGCGAGGGCCACACCGCCTACGGCCGTTCCAACGCGTGCCTCGAAGACGCGGTTGACGCCTACCTGGTCAACGGACAGGTGCCCGCCGACAACACCGTGTGCTGAAGGCCTCATACCGGGGCTGCCGCCCCATTTTGACCCGGGCGCGGGGACTCTATTACAGTTGACTCTTGCATGAAGCGCCCGGTTCCGCCGGGGATTTCGTGCGGTGCTTCCTTAGCTCAGTCGGTAGAGCGTTTCACTCGTAATGAAAAGGTCATCAGTTCGATTCTGATAGGAAGCTCGGGATAAACCCCGGACAGCCCCTAAATCTAGGGGTTTCCGGGGTTTTTCGCTGGTTAAGGTGGAGTCTTTCCGGGGAAGGGCACACCAGATGTTCGAGTAAAGCGCGCTCGAAGCGCAGCCAATGACCCAGTATTCTGCATGGCATGGCTACAGGGGGAACAGACGCCGATGGGGACACGGAGACGAAGGCCGCTCCGGTCGAGGACGGTGGCTCGATGGAGCTCGTCCGCTTGCCCGCTTGGGAAGTAATGAATGAGCGCACCTCGGACTAGCAGCTGACAGGGTGCGGGCAGCCATTGGTTACCCAGGAAAGGCTGCAGAATCTTCCCGGGTCAAGAGGAAGTAGTTTCTGGCCAGCCCGAAAAGGAGGCGGCCATAATGGGTTCATGAGCCTGAGAGCGTCTACCGCGGAGGACCCTTCTGGGGAGTGCGGCGGCCTCGGGGCGGCGACCGAAGTCGCCGACGACGGAAGAATCCGCACATCGTGGCGGGCCGCCGTCGTGATGACCTCCACAGGCGGGCAAGCCAAGCTCCGTGACATGCCCTCCGCCGCGAGCACTCCCGGAGACGGCACCGTACATGCTGTGCTGCCGGTCCCATCATGACCGGACAGCCAGGGCGGCGCCCGCCACTCGACGTAATGTTCCTCAGCGGTGACATTGGGAATCTCAATGTTTCTGTCAAGCCGCCTGAGCGGTGATGCGTGGCATTGGTTCCTGGTAGATGGTGTGGTCACGGAGCATCGCCCAGAGGACGTTGATGCGACGTCTGGCGAGGGCGATGAGGGCCTGTTTATGCGACTTTCCTTCTCCGCGCTTCCGGTCGTAATAGGTTCTTGAGGCCGCGCTGTTCTTCAAGCTGGAGAGGGCGGCGAGGTAACAGGTCCGCAGGAGCCTGCGGTTAAAGCGACGTGGTCGGTGCAGGTTCCCGCTGATTCGTCCGGAATCGCGCGGGACGGGAGCCAGCCCCGCGACGCTGGCGAGCCGGTCGACTGAGTCAAACGCGTCCAGGTTGCCGCCGATGTTCGCGAGAAAAGTAGCTGCGAGTACGGGGCCGAAGCCCGGCATGGTGAGCAAAACATCGGCGCTGTCGTGCTTCCCGAACAGGTCCGTGATCTGGGCATCGATGCCGGCGATCTCCGCATCGAGAGTGCTGATTTGCCCGGCCAGCCGGACGACCAGGGCAGAGCCTGTGGTCTGAGTTGGCAGTACGGTGTGCTGGGAGTTTGCGGCTATCAGTGCCTTCTCTGCCATCTTGGCACTATTGCGGCAGCCGCGTTTCCTCAGCCAACCGGTGAGCCGAGCTAGTCCGATCCGCCGGATGCCCTCGGGTGTCTGGTAGCCGCCCAGGAGGACCAGGGGCGCCTGTTTGGAGTAGTCGAACGCACGCTCGAGAGCCGGGAAATATTCCAGCAAGGTGGCGCGGAGCCTGTTGATCGCCCGGACACGGTCGCAGATCAGATCCGTACGGCGGGCGGTGAGGAGCCGCAGGTCAACGCTGATCTGGTCCGTGCGGCGGACTGGTTGGAGGTCCGTGCGCATCCGTGCCTGGTCAGCGATGATCCTGGCATCTTTCGCGTCGGTCTTGCCATCTCCGCGGTAGGTCTCCGCAGCGTGATGCACGATCCGTCCAGGTATATAGAGCAGTTGCTGGGCGTGCGCGGCCAACAACTCGATCAACAGGGCCGCTCCGCCGGAATTCAGATCCGTGGCCCAGCAGACTTCGCCCCCGGCCGCGATCTCCGCGATCGTGGCTATGAGTTCGAGCACTGCGTTTTCGTCGTTCTCGACCCGTTTCGAGAGCAGCACGGTCCCCGTCTGATCGATCACGACGCAATGATGTGCTCTTTTGCCTGAGTCGATTCCTACCCAGAATGCCGGCATGTTCAGTCTCCTTCGATCAGCTCCAATTTCGGTTGGCCCTGTCGATAACTACGCCGGCACGTCCTTACCCAACGATCAATGTCGTAATTCTCAATCAGCGGTCGAGTCATCGGCGGGCAGCGGGCGGCCATTCCCAGTGAGCCATCCAAGCGGCAGGGCGACCTAGGCCATACCCGCCACCCGAGGGTGATCGAAACACTACGACAGCTCCGAAATCACCCACAACAAAATCGTAAGGACATTGGGGGCAACCTCCCGCCAACCTTCGCGATCGCCGGAGAACTAGCGCGGCGTGGCCATCACGTGACCATCGCCGGCGTGCGCCCGCGCGCCCAGGGGCCAGCCCCCGCAGGCGTGACGATGGTGCCGTTGCCCTCCCTGGCACAAATGGACGTCACCAGGCCTACAGGGAGGTTTGGTCACCTGCCTGCGCTGATGCGGATGGCACTGGGGCGAGGAACCGCCCGGGATGTCCGCTCCCTGCTTGCCAGCCAACGTGCTGACGTGATCGTTGTTGACGGCGTCATGCTCGCTTCGCTGCGGGAAGCCCTCAGCACCGGTACCCCGTCCGCCGTGCTGTTTCACTCGCTCGGGAAGTTCTGGGAGCAGGGCATGGGCAACCCGGCCCTGAACGTGGCACTGCGGCCTTTTGGCCTCAGCCCCATGGCTCTCCTGAGCGGTGTGCTGCGCGGCTCCTGCCCACCGACCGCGCCATAGATCCCGCCGGGCAAGAAGCGTGCCGGATCGCGTTCGAATGGCTCGGCACAACCGAGCAGGCAAGTCCCCCTGTCCCCCGCGCGCCCGGAAACCCGCCGCTCATCCTTGTCAGCCTCAGCACCGTTTGGCAAAAGGACCACGAGGACGTGTACCGGAGGATCATCATCGCGTTGGGGCAACTGACAAAGGGCACGTCAGCAGTGCGGGCCATAGTGACCACCGGCGGAATGCCGATACAAATTGGGCAGTCGCTCCCGGCCAATGTGGAACTCCAGGGGCGGATTCCCCACGAGCAGATCATGCCCCACGTCGACCTTGTCATCGGCCACGGCGGACACTCCACCACCCTCAAAGCCCTCGCTCACAGCATCCCCCTCCTGGTGCTGCCGCTGGACCCTTCATCCGACCAACCACTCATAGGCAGCGTCGTCGAACGCAACGGGCTCGGCCGTACCCTCTCCGCAGAAGCGGCTCCAGAAACTATCAGCAAAACCATCAACGACATCCTTACAGACCCGGCCATCCTTGATGCCACAGCACGCACGGGCGAACGCCTCCGCAGCCAGGATGGAGCGCGGAAAGGAGCCGACTGCATCGAAAGGATCGGTTACCGTCCCTGAGACCAGCACGCTTCCTCGGAACTGTTCTGGATTGCCGAACCTGCCCGGAGCGAACGAGGTTGCCCATGCACGTAAGAGTGCACGAAAGCGTACCTGTCAGCCACGAAGGCTGAAGTAGCTCTTCGGGTCGTCGGTGCCCAGGAGGTCGTGTTGGAAGGCGATGGCATCCACCGGCCGGGTGTCCACGAACAGGACCGCAACCTCCCGGGAGTGGACCACGGTGTAGCGGGTTGGGCCTTCCACCCAGGAATGGATCCCGGTGTACTCCTCGACGAACAACCCGTCGCCGAGCAGGCCCCGCTCATTGAGCAGGTCATAGACAACATTCCAGGCGAGATCCATGAGTTCGTGGATCGCGGCCTCAACAGTTGGAGCCGTCATAGCTCCATGGTGCTCCCGGGCACTGACAGTCTCGCGGACGACGGCGGGCGTGTCTGTGGGTGGCGTCTGCACGCACGGAGCGGGCCAGAGCTGAAGCAGGCGGCCCCGCCTAAGATTGCGTTCATGGAAGATGAGGCCCTGGCCACCATCGCACAAGAGCTGTACGCCAGGCCGCTGGAGGAGTTCGTGGCGGCCCGGACGGCAGCAGCCAAGGACGTGGCGCCTGACAAAGACCTCAGTGCTGCCGTCCGGGCGCTGCCAAAGCCCTCTGTTGCTGCCTGGGCCGTGAACATGCTGGCCCTGCACCGGCCCGATGTCCTCTCCGGGCTGGCCGGCCTCGGAACCCGCATGCGCGCCGCCCAGGCAGCCCTTGATGCTGCCGCCCTCCGTGAGCTGGGACGTGAGCGGCGCACGGTGTTGTCCGCCGCCGTCGACACCGCACGCTCAGTGGCAGCGGACCAAGGCCGGAGCATCAGTGAAGCCATGGCGGGAGATGTCGAAGAGACCCTTCGGGCGCTGACGGCAGACGAGGGGGCGGCCGCCGCGGCCATGAGTGGACGGCTCCTGAAAACACTGTCCGCGGACGGCGTGAATGCGGTTGACCTGGCGGGGACCGTGGCAGTCCCCTCCGTCCTGCCGGCTGCCGCCACAGCGCCGCCAGCAGCCCAACCATCAGCCGGGCCGGCAGCTGCGGCGGGCAGGAAAGCGCGTACGACGACGGAAGCGCCACCGCGGCGCACGGCGGACAAGCCGCGGCTTGAGGCCGTCCGGCAGGCTCCGCGGCCAGCGTCGCCTCCTGCGCTGGAGAAAGCCAAGGCTGCCCTGGCCGACGCCCAGGCGGCGGAGGCCGAGGCGGCCCGCGAGGCCCAGGAGCTCCAGGAGCGGGCGGACGACACACGGACGGAAATCGCGGAGCTCCTTCAGGAGACGGCAGAACTGCGTGCCCGGCTCAGAGGGGCGGAAGAGCAACTGGACCGCTCCCGGAAAACGCTGGCGGCAACCACGGCTGAGGCAAAACAGGCGGTACGGGCCGCCGAAAAAGCGGAGCGGACGGCAATGCTGGCGCAGGAACGGGTACTCCGGCTGAACAACACGCGGGCGTGATTCCAAGGAATGTCAGACCCCGGTTGCACACTGGATTCATGGAGAACCAACAGGTACAGGAATTTCACGTCACGTACTTCGACGCTGACTGCGGCCGCGTCCGGGCCGAGGTTTTTGACACGCTGGCAGAGGCCGAGAGGTTCGCCAGCCGGCACTGCGCGGAGGAGGACGGCTGGGCTGTCGTTGATTCCGTGGCAGTGGAGCAGATCCGCACCGCGGCCTGACCCGGGCCCGCTGGCTCCCCGGTGCGCCGCTGGTGGGCCGCTGGTGGGCCGAAGACTGAAACGCGTGCCGCCGCTTAAAGCGGGCCGCCCTGCCGGAAGAGCTCCGGCAGGGCGGCTTGAAGACAGGCGCCCGCGGGGCACCCGTTCAGTGGAAAGTGTGAGGGCTATGCGAAATCGGAGACCGCCGGGTCAGGGCCGATGCGGCCTTCACCCTTGGCAGAACGGTCCAGCCCGTTGATGGCCTCGACATCCTCCGCGTCCAGGGAGACATCCAGCGCCGCGTAGTTTTCGCGGATCCGGGACTCCGTGACGGACTTGGGAATGACCACGTTGCCGATGGCAAGGTGCCAGGCGATAACAACCTGGGCAGGCGTTGCACCGTGCTTGGCCGCGACGGAGGCCACCACAGGGTCCTCCAGCAGCTCGCCGCCCTGCCCCAGGGGTGACCATGCCTGGGTGAGGATCCCCTTCGATGCGCCAAACTCGCGCAGCTCACGCTGGCTGAAGTACGGGTGGAGCTCGATCTGGTGGATAGCCGGGACCACTCCCGTTTCATCGATGAGCCGCTGCAGCCCTTCCGCGCTGAAGTTCGACACCCCAATGGACTTCACCCGGCCGCGCTTCTGCAGTTCGATGAGCGCCTTCCAGGTGTCAACGTACTTGTCCTGCTTGGGCTGCATCCAGTGGATCAGGTAAAGGTCGAGGGTTTCCAGTCCCAGCCGTGCCATCGAATCCTCGAAGGCTGCCAGCGTGGACTCATATCCCTGGTCCGAATTCCACAGCTTGGTGGTGATGAACAGCTGCTCGGGAGACAGGCCGGAGCTGGCGATCGCACGGCCCACGCCTGCCTCGTTGCCGTAGATCTTGGCGGTGTCGATGTGCCGGAAGCCCGCTTCAAACGCCTGGCGGACAACCTTCTCCGCCACGTCGTCCTCAACCTGCCACACCCCGTAGCCGAGCTGCGGGATGGTGTTTCCGTCATTGAAGGTCAGAGTAGGTGAAAGAGTCATCTGATCATCCTGCCAAACCTCTGTGCCGTGTCCGGCCGAATCGGCACGGAGTAAGCCAAACGCTTAACAGGGAATATCAGGAAGGGCAGCTACGAGGCTTCCTCGTGGAGGTGCCGCTCCGCTTCCGCAACCTGCTGGAACACTGCCTCCGCCCGCCGTCGTACGGATGCTGCCCCTACCGGAACCGGACCAATGGCCAGGCGCAGCATGGCGGCCGCTTCCGCCGTGGTGGCCAGCGAATTCCCGGCTTTGGACAGTGCCCGGTGAACTCCGGCAAGGGCAGCGGGGATGTCGAGGCTTTCATTCGGGGACCGTCGCTGCGCTTCCATGCACACCAGCCTTACCCTTTCCAGCAGCGAGGCAAGCTCGTTGGCGATGTCCACCAGCTCGTCGTACAGCTGGTCGTCTTCCACCCCTTCGAGCACCTGGTGGTAGCGGTCCAGCCCCCGCTGGAAGCGGTCGTGGGCACGGCGCCACAACCCTTGCCCCAGTTCGGCGTCGTCTTTCCGCCCCTGCCTGGCGGCGCTGAAAAAGCCCAAGGACCTTAGAGGTACTGTCCCGGACCGTGGTCCGGTTCGTCACGCTGCCCGGAGCGTGCGGGATGGCCGCCCCGCTGGCCGGCAGTTGCGCGCTGGGGCTCGCCATTTTCACCAATCACAACCCCGGGGGCGATCATGGTGCCCGGCGGCAACTGGCGGAGCTGCATCTGCGCTGCGGCATGCTCGCGTGCGGCGTGCTGGGCTGCGATGGCTGTCTGGATGCCGTGGAACAATCCCTCGAGCCACCCCACGAGCTGGGCCTGGGCGATCCGCAGTTCCGCGTCAGACGGAGTGGCCTCATCGGAGAAGGGAAGGCTGATCCTGTCCAGTTCCTCCACCAGCTCAGGGGCGAGCCCGTCTTCCAGCTCCTTGATGGAACGCTCATGAATCTCGGCGAGCCTTCCGCGAGCGGCGTCATCCAAAGGCGCGGACTTCACTTCCTCCAAAAGCTGCCTGATCATGGTCCCGATCCGCATTACCTTGGCTGGCTCATCCACCAGGTCCTGAAGGTTGCTGCCCTTGGGCTTGCTGCCATCCGCCAGGCTGCCCTGCGCGGGCACCGGCGCCTGTTGCTCGTCGATGGGGGTACCTTCTACCGGGAGGTCCTCAGCTGCCTGAGTGTCTTGTGGATCGCTCATGCGTTCATACTCTCATGAGCGATCCACCAGGAAGCCACTTCACGGGCCTCCCCGCCGCTTGTCCGCTGCAAGCTCAATCAGCAGCACCGGCCCTGCGGGTTGGAGTCCTGGCGGTCCGTCCGGTCCCGCCAAAACTCCCTCTCGCTCAGCGGCGGCTCCCGGTGGCCGGCCAGCCGGTGGTGCTCCAGGTACTTGGCATAGGCATCGGCACCCATGACGCCGCCGAGATACCGGGCGAAGCCCCTGAACCCGTTGGAGAGCCCGGTGAGAGCCGTGCTCATCAGTGGTGCCCTGCCCGCTCGAACCGGAGTTCCGCCGGAACCTTGTCCCATTCCGCCATCAGCTCGCGCTCAGCGGGGGTGGGAATCAGCCCTGCCGGTGCAAAGACGCGCGAAGGCTTGGCGGGGTCTTCGTTGTCCGTGACGACGGCCCCCGACCTGCGGCTGCGGAACGCCTTGACCGTGGCAAGCACCGCCGTCGCGATCACAATGATGCTGAGCACCACGAAGATCACGGACAGCCAGCCCTGGATGCCGGTGTTGCGGACCACGGCCTCCATGGCCGCCGCGGACTTCGCGGTACCGAACTCGGTCTTACCCTCTGCCAGGGCTTTGCTGAAGGCCGCGTTGTTGGCGAAGTAGCCCACAGCCGGAGTGGGCGAGAAGATCTTCTGGTAGCTCGCAGTGATGGTGACCACGGCGGCGAACGCCAGGGGGAGCGCCACGATCCAGAGGTACTTGAACGTGCCGCGCTTGGCCACAATGGCCAGGCAGACGGACAGGGCAATGGCAGCGAGCAACTGGTTGGCAATGCCGAAGAGCGGGAACAGCGTGTTGATGCCGCCCAGTGGGTCGGTAACACCCATCAGCAGCACGGCACCCCAAGCCCCGACCATGATCGCGGTGCAGAGCCACGCACCCGGCCGCCAGGAGTGCTCCTTGAACTTGGGGACGAAGTTGCCAATGGAATCCTGCAGCATGAACCGGGCAACACGGGTGCCGGCGTCCACTGCGGTGAGGATGAACAGCGCTTCGAACATGATGGCGAAGTGGTACCAGAACGCCATCATCGCGGTTCCGCCAATGAACTGCTGCATGATGTGGGCCAGGCCCAACGCCAGCGTGGGCGCGCCGCCAGTGCGTGACACGATGCTTTCCTCGCCCACGTTTTCCGCTGTCTGGGCGAGGAGGTCCGGGCTGATGTTGACCCCTGTCAGGCCCAGGCTGTTGACCCAGGCGGCCGCTGTCTCCACCGTTCCGCCGGTCAACGCCGCCGGAGAGTTCATGGCGAAGTAGAGTCCGCGGTCAATGGAGATGGCGGCGACAAGCGCCATGATGGCCACGAACGACTCCATCAGCATGCCGCCGTAGCCGATAAACCGCGTCTGGCGTTCCTTCTCCACCAGCTTCGGCGTGGTGCCCGAAGAGATCAGCGCATGGAACCCGGACAGGGCCCCGCAGGCGATCGTGACGAACAGGAACGGGAACAGGGCACCCGGGAACACCGGGCCGTTCTCCCTGCTGGCGAACTCGCTGAAGGCCGGGACGGTGATCTCCGGGCGGACCGCGATGATGGCCACCGCGAGCATCACGATCACGCCGATCTTCATGAACGTGGACAGGTAGTCACGCGGCGCCAGCAGCAGCCACACCGGCAGGATCGCCGCGATGAAGCCGTAAATGATGATGCCCCAGGCGATGGTGACGCGGTCCAGGCTGAAGATGTCGGCGCCCCACGGGGTTTCGGCCACGATGCCGCCGCCGATGATGGCCGCCATCAGCAACACAAACCCGATCAGCGATACTTCCATGACCTTGCCGGGCCGCAGGTAGCGCAGGTAGACACCCATGAACAGGGCGATGGGGATGGTCATGCCAACGGAAAAGACACCCCATGGGCTCTCACCCAGGGCGTTGACGACGACGAGCGCCAGGATGGCGACGATGATCACCATGATGAGCAGGGTAGCGATCAGGGCGGCGGTGCCGCCTACAACGCCGAGTTCCTCGCGGGCCATCTGCCCCAGGGACCGTCCCCCGCGCCGCATCGAGAAGAACATCACCAGGTAATCCTGGACGGCGCCGGCAAGGACGACGCCGATGATGATCCAGAGAGTGCCGGGCAGGTAACCCATCTGCGCGGCAAGCACGGGTCCTACCAGCGGGCCGGCGCCGGCGATGGCGGCGAAGTGGTGGCCGAACAGGACGTTGCGGTCTGTCCGGACATAGTCCTTGCCGTCCGCCTTGTACTCGGCCGGCGTGGCACGCCGGTCATCGGGCCTGGTGATGTAGCGCTGGATGACCTTGGAGTAGAAGCGGTACCCGATGAGGTAGGTACAGACTGAGGCGAACACGAACCAGATGGCGTTGACTGTTTCGCCGCGGATGATGGCCAGCATGAACCATGCCACGCCGCCGAGGAGTGCGATCGCAGCCCAGAGCGCGATCTTTCCCGGCGTCCACTTCTTCTCTTCAGCCTCCCGGACGGCCTCATCCACAGCTGTTGGGGGAAGGGCCGGATCGGTGGCGACCACGCCCTCTCCCCCGGATGCTTTCCTCCGCTGATCAGGCGTTTCGGCCATGTCTCCTCCTTGAGATGGTGCAGATCTCCCTTGCTGAGCAAGCTTACCCAGCCATGCTCCCGTTCCCGAAGGTTTTGTGCCCCAGTCGCGAGGCCGTGCGCCGAGCGGACGGGACGTGGCGGCGAAAGGAATTTGTGCCATAACAGGAAAGCCTCCGTCCGGATGGTCCGGGCGGAGGCCTTGGCTGCTGGTGCAGGCGTGGGGCGGTCCTCAGGCGTGGGCGTACGTGAGGCAGTCGGCGTTGTCCGCCCCCGGCCCCACATGGACCTCCGGCGCCTTGCACATGAGGTGGTCGTTGTGGACGCATTCGGAGCGCTGGCACGCCCCGACGTCGGCCAGCACCTTGGGCAGCCCGCCGTGGATGCCGGTCTCGATGAACGTGGCGCAGTGTGCGTGGTTCTCGGCGCCGCCCACAGTGATGGCGGCGGCATTGCAGTTGGTGTGGTCGTTAAAGGAACAGTTCGTTACGCTGCAGTCGGCGACGTGCGTTGTCATGAGCTTCCTCCGTGGGTTCCGCCGCCCGGGCGGACGGCTCCTTGACCTACGGTAGGCCCAAGGCAGCGAATCAAAAAGACCCAAATATGTTGCCTATTTCCCCTGCGCCTGCTGGACCATCCTTGCCTCGCACAGGTCCAGCCACCTGACCTCTGCTTCGGTCTGGAAGATCAGGGAGTCCAGGACCAGCAGCCAGGCGGTATCACTTGAACGCTGGTTGGAGGACGTGTCGCGGCGCGTCCGGGTGTAATCCTGCAGGGCCTTAAGGGAAGCCGACCGCTGGGCCTGGATGATGGCCTGGACGTCCACGCCCGGCAGGGTGACCGCGAGCGCGAGCTTGATGGCAAGTTCGTTCCGGGGCGGGTTGTTCCGTTCCACCGGGTCAACAAACCAAGCCTGTATTTCTGCCCTGCCTGCAGCCGTGATGCTGTACATCACGTGTCCGCCGCCGTCGTCGTCCTCACGCGCAACCAGCGCGTCCCGCTCGAGCCGGTCCAGCGTGGTGTACACCTGCCCGATGTTCAGCGGCCAGGTGGTGCCGGTCCGGTTCTCGAACTCCAGCCGCAACTGGTAGCCGTAGCGCGGCTGGTCCTGCAGCAGTGCGAGGAGGCTGTGACGGATGGACATGCTGTTCCTTGTACTCGGCGAGCATTGGACGTCGGGCGGACCTACATGAGCAACAGGATCTTTCCGACGTGCTCACCGGTATCAAAATAGCGGTGGGCCGCCCGCACCTGGTCCAGCGGGAAGGTCTTGGCTACCAGCGGCCGGATGCTGCCGTCGCTGACGAGCGGCCAGACAGCTTCGCGGACGGCATTCATGATGGCGCCTTTCTCCGCCACCGGCCGCGGGCGCAAGGCAGTGGCCACCACGGCGGCGCGCTTTTTCAGCAGCTGTCCCAGATCGAGCTCACCCTTCGTTCCGCCCTGCAGGCCGATCACCACGAGGCGTCCGTAGTCAGCGAGCGCGTCCACGTTTTGGGCCAGGTACTTGGCACCGACGACGTCGAGGATGACGTCAGCGCCTTTTCCTCCGTTTTGGCGGCGGAGACTCTCAGGAAAATCTTCCTCGGCGTAGTTGATCGCGATGTCGGCGCCCAGGAAGGCCTTGGCCGTGCCCACCTTCTCGTCGGAGCCGGCGGTGGCGGCAACCCGGGCGCCGAGCGCCTTGGCGAGCTGGATGGCCATGGTGCCGATCCCGCCCGTAGCCCCGTGGATCAGGACGGTTTCGCCCGCCTGCAGCTGGGCCGTCATCACCAGGTTGGAGTAGACAGTGGCCGCGACCTCGGGAAGGGCCGCCGCGGTCACCAGGTCAACTCCCTCGGGTACGCGCAGGACCTGCTCGGCCGGTACGGCAACCTGCTGGGCGTACCCGCCACCGGCCAGCAGCGCCACCACCTTGTCCCCCAGGGAGAACGCCTTCTTGACGCCGGGGCCGAATCCCGCAATCCGGCCGGACACTTCTAGTCCGGGAATTTCCGAGGCTCCGGGAGGCGGCGGGTAGAACCCCCGGCGCTGCTGCACGTCCGCCCGGTTCAGGCCGGCAGCCACAACATCAATGAGCACCTCACCGTTTCCCGGTACTGGAGCCTCCGTCTCGCGGACCTCCAACACTTCCGGCCCGCCGGGCTCTGAAATGAAGACGGCTTTCATGGAACACTCCCGTTTTTGAACTGAATACTGCGTGCAACCAGTGTGCACCGGACACCTTGCGGACTCTGTTTTGTTGCAGGCAAGTGCCTATGAAACACTACTGGGTGAGGAAGGTTGTCCGAGCGGCCGAAGGAGCTAGTCTTGAAAACTAGTGTGCGGTAACCCCGTACCAAGAGTTCGAATCTCTTACCTTCCGCGAATAGGGCCCCTGTCCGCCAGCATGCTGGCGGACAGGGGCCCTTCGTTTGCCGCCTGCATGCCCTGTCCATGAGCGCGGGCGGGCCGCTTGTAAATTCTTTGGACAAATGTTCCGCCAAGGCCTTTTCCTCTAGCTACCGGCCGGTATCCTTTGTGGTGGCCGGCACATGGAGTGCGTGCGGGCCACGATAAACTGCCAACAGCATCACCGGGACACGGGGCCGCGGGGGCTCCGGGCCGATGGGCGTCCGCTCCGCTGGGGAGCGCTCCGCCGAATGCACGCGCCAGCCACCCTGCGTTCATTCAGCGCTGTTGTGATGTTCCGGATACCACTTGACCAGGAGCAGGATCCGGGCCCTGTCCGTCGGTACAACCCGGACACCTTCCATCGGGTCCCCTACCGGGGACACCCTTATGAAAGTAAGAGCGGATGCATCAAACACCTTGGAAACTAGCGCTGGGCACGGCGTTGTCGGCGGGGCTCTTGGCTCCCCTGGCAGCGGTCCCGGCGGCCGCGGAGGTCTCGCCCGCGGCAGGAACCTCACCCGTTGTGATCAACGAGGCCTATCTCAGCGGCGGCAGCAGCGGCGCCGCCTTCAAGAACAAGTTCGTGGAGCTCTACAACGCATCGGGTGCTCCCGTTTCCCTGGACGGCTGGTCGGTCCAGTACCGCTCCGCCGCCGGAACAGGTTCGCCCACCGGTGTGACGGCCCTTTCCGGCTCCATTCCGGCCAGGGGACACTACCTTGTCCAGGGCGGAAGCAATGGCGCCAACGGGGCGGATCTCCCCGCACCCGACCTGGTTTCCACTGCCCTGAATCTCAGCGGCACTGGGGGGACCATCGTGCTCGCCAAGCAGCCCACCGCCGTCGCCCTGGCCACCGGGTCCCAGGTGGAGCCGGCCGGTGTAGCGGACCTGCTGGGCTACGGCACCTCGAACACCTTCGAAGCCCTGGTTGCCCAGGCCCCCGCGAGCAACACCGACGTCAGGAGCCTGAACCGGGCGGCCGGCGCGGACAGCAACAGCAACGCCGCCGACTTCAGCTTCAACGCCACCATCACACCAACCGGCACGGGCGGGGCTGCCACCCCGGAGCCGGATCCCACGCCCGACCCCGCGCCCGCCACCCGGACCATCGCCGAGATCCAGGGCACTGGCACCGCAAGTCCCCTGGCCGGATCGACGGTAACCACCACGGGCAAGGTCACCGCCGTCTTCGCAACGGGCGGGCTCAACGGCTACTACCTGCAGACTGCAGGCACCGGCGGCGACCTCACAGCCACCAACCATGCGGCGTCGGACGGCATCTTTGTGTACTCCCCCGCCACTGTGGGCTCGGTCCAGCCCGGCGACTACCTCCAGGTGACCGGCGCAGTAGCCGAGTACTACGGCATGACCCAGCTCAACGTCACCGCGGCTGCCTCCCTCACCAAACTGATGGAAGCCGCGCCTGAAGTGAAGGCCACCGCCTTCACGCTGCCCGCCAGTGAGGCTTTCCGCGAATCCCTCGAGGGAATGCTCCTGGCTCCGCAGGGCCCGCTGACCGTCACGGACAATTACGCCCTGAACCAGTACGGCGAGATCGGCCTTGCCGGCGGGACCACTCCCCTGGCCCAGCCCACCGCCGTCGCGCCGTACGGTTCCGCCGAATACGCCGCAGCGGTGGCGGACAACGCCGCCCGCGGGATCAAGCTCGACGACGGTTCCAGCACCAACTTCCTGCGCGACGCCGCAACGAAAGCCCAGGTGCTGCCCTACCTGACCCCCACTGACCCCGTCAGGGTGGGCTCCACCGCCACCTTCTCCACCAACGTGGTGCTCGGTTACGCCAACAACGCCTGGAAACTCCAGCCCCTGACCCACCTGACGGAAGCCAACAAGGCCACCGTCCAGCCCGCAGCCTTCGGCGCCACCCGCACTGACGCTCCGGCCGCCGTCGGAGGCAACCTCAAGCTCGCCTCCTTCAACGTCCTCAACTACTTCCCCACCACGGGAGACCAGCTCACCGGCTGCACCTATTACGATGACCGCGAAGGCAACCCCATCACCGTCCGCGGCGGTTGTGACGCCCGCGGAGCGGCCAACGCCGAGAACATCAAGCGGCAGCAGGACAAGATCGTCGCCGCCATCACCAAGGCCGGCGCCGACGTGGTCACCCTGATGGAGATTGAAAACTCCGCCCAGTTCGGCAAGGACCGGGACGACGCCCTGGCCAGGCTGGTGGAGGCCCTGAACATCGAAACGCCGGGCATTTGGGACTACGTCCGTTCGCCCGCCAACGCCCCGCCGCTCAGCGACGAGGACATGATCCGCACCGCATTCATCTATAAGAAGGCTGTTGCTGAACCCGTGGGTGATTCCATCATCCACAATGACACCGTGGCGTTCGCCACCGCACGGAAGCCTCTGGCCCAGGTCTTCAAGCCCGTGGGCGGCGACCCGGGGACAGAGTTCATCGCCATCGCCAACCACTTCAAGTCCAAGGGCTCCGCCGCCACGCCGGAGGACACGGACAAGGGCCAGGGCGCGTCCAACCTGGCCCGCACCGCCCAGGCGAAGTCCCTCCTCGATTTCGCCACCTCACTGCAGGAGTCCAAAGGCACCGACAAGGTGTTCCTGATCGGCGATTTCAACGCATACGCCAAGGAAGACCCCATCAACGTCTTCACTGCCGCTGGGTACGTCAACCAGGACGGGAAGGCGCGCAATGCCGACGGAACCTCCAAGCACTCGTACCTGTACGGCGGGATGGTGGGATCCCTGGACCACATCCTCGCCTCCCCCGCCGCCGACGCGGCCGTCACCGGCGCGGACATCTGGAACATCAATTCCGTGGAGTCCGTGGCCCTTGAGTACAGCCGCTACAACAGCAACATCACCAACTACTACGCACCGGACCAGTACCGTGCCAGCGACCATGATCCCGTCATTGTGGGCCTGGACCTGGTATCCGCACCTGCCACCGTTGACCTGAATTTCCTGGGCATCAACGACTTCCACGGCAGGATCGACTCCAACACCGTCCTGTTCGCGGGCACCATCGAGAAGCTTCGTGCGGCCGCCGCTCCCGGCGCCACCGCCTTCCTTTCCGCCGGCGACAACATCGGCGCATCGCTCTTCGCGTCCGCCGTCGCCAAGGACCAGCCCACCATCGACGTCCTGAACGCCTTGGAGCTTCAGGCCTCGGCAGTGGGCAACCATGAGTTCGACGGCGGGTGGGCGGACCTGCGCGACCGCGTCATTTCCGGCGGCGCCAACGCGAAATTCCCGTACCTGGGGGCCAACGTCTACAAGAAGGGAACCGCGGAGCCGGTCCTGCCCGAGTTCACCGTCCTGGACATGAACGGAATCAAGGTGGCGGTCATTGGCACGGTGACCCAGGAGGTTCCCTCCCTGGTGACTCCCGCGGGCATCGCCGACCTCGAGTTTGGCGATCCAGTGGATGCCATCAACCGGGCTGCCGCACGGATCACGGCGGAGAACCTTGCCGACGTCATCATCGTGGAAAACCACGACGGCGCGGGGTCGGGAACGGTGGAAGGGTCCACTTTGGCGGAGGAAGTGGCAGCCGGGGGACCGTTCGCGAAGCTGGTCACCGAGACGTCTCCGGACGTCGACGCCATTTTCACGGGACATACCCACAAGGAGTACGCCTGGGACGCGCCCGTCCCGGGCGTTGAGGGCAAGACCCGCCCGATCGTCCAGACAGGAAACTACGGCGAGAACGTCGGGCAGATCCAGCTGACGGTGGATAACGCCACGAAGCAGGTTACTTCCTACAAGGCCGGCAACGTCAAGCGCACCACCGACCCCGCTGCCGGTCTGATCGCCGCCTACCCGCGCGTTGCCGCCGTCGACGCGATCGTGAGGAAGGCACTCGCGGACGCCGCCGCCGTCGGAAACCAGCCTATTGGTTCCGTCACGGCTGACATCACCACGGCGTTCACCACGGACGCCACCGGCGCCCCGAAGCGTGACGACCGCGGCAGCGAGTCCACCCTGGGCAACCTGGTGGCGGACTCCCTGCTGGATTCCCTGCAGCCCGCCGAGCTGGGCGGTGCCGAGATCGGCGTGGTCAATGCCGGCGGCTTGCGGAACGAGCTCTACTACGCGCCCGACGGAACCATCACCTACGCCGAAGCCAACGCGGTGCTGCCGTTCGTGAACAATCTCTGGACAACATCCCTGACCGGTGCCCAGTTCAAGACGCTCCTGGAGCAGCAGTGGCAGACCAACCCGGACGGCACGGTTCCCAGCCGCGCCTACCTCCAGCTGGGCCTGTCGAAGAACGTGAACTACACGTACGACGCCGCCCGGCCCGCCGGGGACCGCATCACATCGGTGCGGGTAAACGGCGAGCTTCTTGACCCGGTGAGGTCCTACCGGATCGGCACGTTCAGCTTCCTGGCAACGGGAGGCGACAACTTCCGGATCTTCACCGAGGGCACCAACACCAAGGACTCGGGGCTCGTGGACCGGGATGCCTGGATCAGCTACCTGCAGGAAAGCAGCCCGGTCTCACCGGACTTCGCCCGCCGTTCCGTGGCTGTCACCAACACCACTGCAGCTGAAGTGAAGCCCGGGGAGGCCATCATCCTGGCGGTCTCCAAGCTGGACCTGACCTCCCTGGGCAGCCCGGCGAACAAGAGCCTGCTGGCCGTGTTTACGGATGCCGCGGGGAAGGTAACCGAGCTTGGGACGGTTCCCGTGGAAGGCGGCGCGGCAAACATTAGCCTGCCGGTTCCATCGGATGCCGCTGCGGGGGCCGGGACGCTGCTCCTCACCGCCGCAGAATCCGGCACCAAAGTCACGGTGGACGTGGAGGTGGCGGCCATGGATCCGGCAGGTCCGGTGTGCACCGCTCCGGCCAAGCCCTCCCGGCCCGCCGACCTTGCCGGCCAGGCCAACTACGGCCAGGCCATGGCCGCCTACCGGGCCTGCCTCCGCGGCTGACGAACCGCGGCTGACAACCCGGATGAGGAGTGTCCACCCGCCTTCCGGCAGTCAGGGACGCTCTCTCACTTAATGGGCCTTAAACCGATTCGCTCTCTCACCCGGTGAGAGAGCGAATCGGGCAGGTTCAAGGGGTCGTTGCAACACCTGAGTGATTGGGGTGTTGTTGTGGGTTTTGGTCGGCCTGAGCTGTTGCAGTCGGTGGTGCGGGTTTTCTGGGAGGCGCGGTCTTCTGGGGCATCTGATGAGGTGGCGGCGGCGGTGGCCGGTATGTCCCTGTCTGCGGCCAGGTTGATCGTCCGTCAGCATGGTGGGGTGGATCCTGCGAAGAAGCCCCCGTGCGGGCGGTTCCTGTCCTTCGATGAGCGCGAGTTGATCGCTGTGTGGCGGGCGGCCGGGTGCGGCGTGCGGGAGATCGGCCGGCGTTTGGGCCGGAACCCGTCCACTGTCAGCAGGGAGCTGGGCAGGAACATCCGGAACGGGGGCAACCGTCCGTACCTGGCGTCCTCGGCGCAGAACCGTGCGCAGAAGCTGGCGCGCAGGCCTAAGGCACGGAAGCTGGCTTTCAACGAGGCCCTGGCGCTTTACGTCGCCGGAATGCTGACGGCGCGGGAACGGTTGTCCCCGGAGCAGATCAGCGCCCGGCTGCGGATTGATTTCCCCGATGATGAAAGCATGCGCATCAGCCCGGAGACCATCTATCAGTGCATCTACATCCAGGGCCGCGGCGGGCTGAGAGCCGAGCTCGCTGCTGCTCTGCGCACCGGCCGGGCCGTGCGGCAGCCAAACCGGCGCGCGGGCATGCGAAGGCCCCGGGTCCCGAAAGAGTTGCTGATCAGTGAACGCCCCGCGGAAGCCGATGACCGGGCAGTGCCCGGGCACTGGGAATCTCAATGTTTCTGTCAAGCCGCCTGAGCGGTGATGCGTGGCATTGGTTCCTGGTAGATGGTGTGGTCACGGAGCATCGCCCAGAGGACGTTGATGCGACGTCTGGCGAGGGCGATGAGGGCCTGTTTATGCGACTTTCCTTCTCCGCGCTTCCGGTCGTAATAGGTTCTTGAGGCCGCGCTGTTCTTCAAGCTGGAGAGGGCGGCGAGGTAACAGGTCCGCAGGAGCCTGCGGTTAAAGCGACGTGGTCGGTGCAGGTTCCCGCTGATTCGTCCGGAATCGCGCGGGACGGGAGCCAGCCCCGCGACGCTGGCGAGCCGGTCGACTGAGTCAAACGCGTCCAGGTTGCCGCCGATGTTCGCGAGAAAAGTAGCTGCGAGTACGGGGCCGAAGCCCGGCATGGTGAGCAAAACATCGGCGCTGTCGTGCTTCCCGAACAGGTCCGTGATCTGGGCATCGATGCCGGCGATCTCCGCATCGAGAGTGCTGATTTGCCCGGCCAGCCGGACGACCAGGGCAGAGCCTGTGGTCTGAGTTGGCAGTACGGTGTGCTGGGAGTTTGCGGCTATCAGTGCCTTCTCTGCCATCTTGGCACTATTGCGGCAGCCGCGTTTCCTCAGCCAACCGGTGAGCCGAGCTAGTCCGATCCGCCGGATGCCCTCGGGTGTCTGGTAGCCGCCCAGGAGGACCAGGGGCGCCTGTTTGGAGTAGTCGAACGCACGCTCGAGAGCCGGGAAATATTCCAGCAAGGTGGCGCGGAGCCTGTTGATCGCCCGGACACGGTCGCAGATCAGATCCGTACGGCGGGCGGTGAGGAGCCGCAGGTCAACGCTGATCTGGTCCGTGCGGCGGACTGGTTGGAGGTCCGTGCGCATCCGTGCCTGGTCAGCGATGATCCTGGCATCTTTCGCGTCGGTCTTGCCATCTCCGCGGTAGGTCTCCGCAGCGTGATGCACGATCCGTCCAGGTATATAGAGCAGTTGCTGGGCGTGCGCGGCCAACAACTCGATCAACAGGGCCGCTCCGCCGGAATTCAGATCCGTGGCCCAGCAGACTTCGCCCCCGGCCGCGATCTCCGCGATCGTGGCTATGAGTTCGAGCACTGCGTTTTCGTCGTTCTCGACCCGTTTCGAGAGCAGCACGGTCCCCGTCTGATCGATCACGACGCAATGATGTGCTCTTTTGCCTGAGTCGATTCCTACCCAGAATGCCGGCATGTTCAGTCTCCTTCGATCAGCTCCAATTTCGGTTGGCCCTGTCGATAACTACGCCGGCACGTCCTTACCCAACGATCAATGTCGTAATTCTCAATCAGCGGTCGAGTCATCGGCGGGCAGCGGGCGGCCATTCCCAGTGAGCCATCCAAGCGGCAGGGCGACCTAGGCCATACCCGCCACCCGAGGGTGATCGAAACACTACGACAGCTCCGAAATCACCCACAACAAAATCGTAAGGAGGGCGATCTGATCATCGGTACCCCTGGCGCCGGGGCGATCGGAACCCTCGTGGAACGCAGTAGCCGTTTCGTGATGCTCCTGCACCTGCCTAACGGACATACCGGCGAGCAGGTGCTGGCCGCCATCGAGGCAACCCTTCCGACCCTGCCGGCCCAGCTGCGCCGGTCCCTGACCTGGGACCAAGGCGCTGAGATGGTCGGCATTCACGAACGCGTCAGGATCGCCACCGGCGCCGAGGTCTACTTCTGCGATCCTCACTCACCCTGGCAACGCGGCACGAACGAGAACACCAACGGACTCCTGCGACAGTACTTCCCCAAAGGCATGGACCTCACCACCGTCACCCGCGCAGACCTCGACTACGCTGCCGCAGGACTCAACGGACGCCTACGCAAAACCCTCGGCTGGAAAACACCCGCACAAGCCCTCCAGCAAATACTGGAAGAATCAGCAGCATAGGACGTGTTGCAACGACCACTTGAATCCGCCTCGGTTTAACCAACATCAAGTGAGAGAGCGTCCGGGGAAGTCACAGCTCCAGGATTGCCTGGGCGATCTCGTCCGCGTCGCGCAGCGTCCGTTGGCCGCTGCGGTAGGCGGGCATGCCGGGCTGCACAGCTTCGGCAGCGATGGCGGTCCCCCACTGGGAGGACGAAAGCTGCAGGCCGAGCACGAAAAGGCCTTCCGTGACGGACCCGTTCGCTGCCACCGGGCGGTAGGGGTGCGGAACGACGTCCAGTCCGGTGGACTGCACCGGCGCGCCCTCCGCCGTCATCATGAGTTTGGACCTGACCAGCCCGTCGGCGAGCAGTTGCTCCAGCACGGGGGAATCGTTTGCTGCTACGCGGTTGCCGGGCGCGAGCGCCTCCACCATGGTCTTGGCCGTCACGGGCTGTCCACCCACCCATGGGGAGGATGCCGTGAAGGCGCCCGCCCGGCGGTCCACGCCGAATTTCGGGTCGGGTCCCACAAAACTGACAATCCCGGCCCGCGCCAGCGCAGCCAGCTGTTCGGAGCGCAGCGCGGGGGGCCCGCTGGCGAGGCCCTCAACGAAGGACTCGAACCAGCCGCGCAGCCCGGCAACCCAGGACTCGTCCGTGATGCCGCCGTCGGCCACTGCTGTCTTAAGCACTGCCCGCCCATGGTGAAGTGCCCCAATGGCCATCTTCACGGGGTCGTCCTCGCCGAGCGCGGAACGCCTGGCGTCATCCAGCAGGTAATCCACGACGGCGGCGTCGAGTTCGGCGCGTGAGGCAAACGAGCGCCCGGCCAGCGGAGCGGCCAGCCCTGGCAGGTCAAGGCGGTGCCTCGGTCCGACGTGGATGGCGAGCACGCTCTCCACGCCGTCCTCCCACTTGGCGGCGCTGTGGGCGTGCGGGTGCAATGCTTCTTCCAGGGCTGCGAGGAAGGCGTCCGGATCCGGTACGGCGTTCGGCTGCGAGCGCACCAGTGTGGAGTAGTACGCCCACAGTGCGTCGCGGTGCAGGAGCGGCCAAAGATCGTGGTCGAAACCGGGCCGGATCCCGGCCGTACGGAAGCGGTCCAGCGCAGCTTCCGTGAAATAACGCAGGGTCACGGATGCCGGGTAGTAGCCCGCCAGTGCCGCCTTGGCCCGGTAGGGTGTTCCCCGCCTTGAGGCGGCAATGATGTGGGGCTCCTGGCCCGAGGGCTCGTAGCGGAGTGAACTGCCGTTGCTGACGAACTTCCCGCCGCGGCCTTCGGTGAGCTGACCCATCGTGTCGAAGAAGTTCAGGCCCATGCCGCGAACCAGGACGGGTTCGCCGGCGGGGACCCTGGACCAGTCCACGTCGGCCGGCACTGCGGGCGGCAGGTACCTCAGGCCCAGCTGCTCCGCCGAGGCCTGCAGCTCCCGCTGCTCAGGGTTCAGGCGTGAGGGGATGTGCCCGAGGGCCAGCACCACTGCGTTGGCGCGGAGCGTGCCGCCGGCGGCCAGGCCGACGTCGAACGTTCCGTCCCCCGCGGGCCGCACCGATTCGGCGGAAGTCTCATGGAATTTAATGGTGACGCCGCCCGGCGCCTTCTGCGTCAGCTCCTCCAGGGTGGAGCGGAGGTAGCGGCCGTACAGGGCGCGGCTGGGGAAGTCGCTGGATCCCAGGACTGCCAGTTCGGCCCGCTCATCCGCGGTCAGGGACGGGGACGGGGCCAGCTGCTGCCCGGCCCGCCATTGGTCGAAGGTGGTCCCTGCGACGGGTACGGCCAGGGACGGATCCTGCGGTACCAGGGTGGGATAGAAGGACTGGGTGTTCATCAGGTACAGGCGGGACTGCCGGGGCTGCCAGACGTGCCCGGGGCCTGCAGGGTAGGGATCGATGACGTCGATGTGCAGGTCCGCAGATGCTGTCCCGGCCGCGGCGGCCGCAGCAGTGTGGGCGAGGAGCCGCTCCAGCACGCTGGTGCCCCGCGGGCCCGCGCCGATAATGGCGGCCCGGATGCTCTGCGTTTTTTCCACGGCATCCAGAGTATCCGCTATGGGCTGAACGCTTGACTTGCCAGCGGTCTGCGGATGTTGTTTGGATGGGGCGCATGACCACCACAGCAGCTGATCAAGCGCCCGCCCCGGGTTCCGGCACTACGCCCGGCACCTCCCCGCAGGGCCCGGCGCCCGAACCGACAGACGAGAACGTCTGGCTGGAGGAGATCTACGGCGAAACGCAGCTGGCCTGGGTCAAGGAACAGAATTCCCGCACGGAGGACCTGCTGGAGGACGCGGACTACGCGGCGCTGGAAGGAAGCATCCTCGAGGTGCTGGACTCCACCGACCGGATCGCGATGGTGGGCAAGCGCGGCGACTGGTACTACAACTTCTGGAAGGACCGGCAGAACCCCAAGGGACTGTGGCGCCGCACCACGTGGGAGAGCTACTGCTCGGACGCGCCGGAATGGGATGTGCTGCTGGACGTCGATGCGCTGGCCGCCGCGGAGGACGTCGAGTGGGTCTTCCACGGCGCAACGTTCCTCCGCCCCGCGCCGGGCGAGCCGTACCGGCACGCACTCCTGGCCCTGTCCCCGGACGGCGGCGATGCTAACCGCTACCGGGAATTCGACGTTGAGTCGCGCATGTTCGTGGACCCCGTGCAGGGCGGCTTTGACCTGCCGACGGCGAAGGGCAACGTTTCGTGGCTGGATGCGGATACGCTGCTGGTCGCCTCCACCGCCGAGGGCCTGCCCAAGACGGCCTCCTCGTACGCACGCACCGCCGTCACCCTTACGCGCGGAGCCTCCCTCACGGACGCCCCCCGCCTGTTCGAGGTGCCCGAGGACCACATGATGGCGGTGGTGGCGCACGATTCCACTCCCGGCTTCGAGCGGACGTTCGCTGTGGACTACATCGATTTTTACAACCGGCGGAACCTGGTGATGCGGGACGGGGAATGGGAGCAGATCGACGTGCCCACCGACGTCAACGTCAGCGCCCACCGTGAATGGCTCCTCTTCCGCCCACAGCAGGACTGGACCCTGGACGGCACCACCTACCCGGCGGGGTCACTGCTGGTCGCCAGGTTCGAGGACTACCTGGCCGGCCACCGCGGCATTGCCGTGCTTTTTACCCCGGACGCCACCACGTCGCTGCAGTCCTGGAGCTGGACCCGGAATTTCCTGCTCCTCAACCTGCTCAAGGATGTTTCCTCCGAGATCCGGGTGCTGGATCCGTCCCGGCCAACCCACAATGCTGAGGCGGCCTGGTCATCCACATTGCTGGACGCCTGCCCGCCACTTCATGACGTCAACGCCTACGCGGTGGACGATGAGGACGATGCCGACGGCGGCGCCGGCGACGATTTCTGGCTCGTGGCCACCGGTTTCACCACGCCCAGCACCCTGATGCGGGGCACCCTGGCGCGGGCGGCTGACAGGACTGCCGGAGTGGTGAGCCGGCACGCAGCGGTGAAGGCATCGCCGTCGTTCTTTGCGGAAGAAGACTATGAGGTGCAGCAGCACTTCGCCGTGTCCGACGACGGCACCCGGGTTCCGTACTTCCAGGTCGCCTCACGGGACCTGGCGCTCGACGGGCAGAACCCCACTCAGCTGTCGGGCTACGGCGGCTTCGAGGTCTCCCGAACCCCGGCCTACAGCGGCACGGTGGGCAGGGCCTGGCTGGAACGCCGTACCGCTGCTGCGCCGGGCGCGGACGGGGAAGCCCCGCACTCGCGCGGCGGCGTGTACGTGGTGGCGAACATCCGCGGCGGCGGCGAATACGGCCCGGCGTGGCACCGCGCAGCCCTGCAGGAGAACCGGCACAAGGCCTACCAGGATTTCGCCGCGGTTGCCCGGGACCTCATGTCCCGCGGGGTCACCTCCCGGGAGCGGCTGGGTTGCGTGGGCGGATCCAACGGCGGCCTGTTGGTGGGCAACATGCTCACCCGCTACCCGGAACTTTTCGGCGCAGTCTCCTGCGGCGTGCCGCTGCTGGATATGCGCCGCTACACCAGGCTGTCCGCCGGCCACTCGTGGATCGCGGAGTACGGTGACCCGGATGTGCCGGAGCAGTGGGAGTACATCCGGACCTTCTCCCCCTACCACCTGCTCAAGGACGGGGTGGAGTACCCGGAAACGTTCATCTGGACTGCCACGTCCGATGACCGGGTTGGACCGGTACAGGCCCGCAAAATGGCAGCCCGCATGCTGGCCATGGGCATCCCGAACGTCTGGTTCCATGAGGCGCTGGAGGGCGGCCATGCCGGCGCGTCCGACAACCGGCAGGCAGCGGCCCTGCAGGCACGCAGCCACCACTTCCTCTGGAAGGCACTGGCGGGCGGGACACCCTAGCGTTGGCGCTGACAGTCCGGCGGGCTGCTCCCGCTGACGTTGAGCGGCTGGCGGAGGTCCATATCCAATGCTGGCGTGAGACCTACCGCGGGATGCTCTCCGAAAGGTTCCTGGCATCGCAGGACCCCGCTTCCAGGCTGTCCCTCTGGCGCCGACTGCTGGAATCGCCGGAACCGGCTGATGCGTGGGTGGCGTGCGACGGCGGCACGGTGGTTGGATTTGCGGGCGTCCGCCACGTGCCCGCCGGCGAGGTGACGCATGATGCCCCGCCGCCGTCGTCGGGCAGCCTGGAACTGTGGGGGCTGTATCTGCTGGCCTCGCACCAAGGCCTTGGCCTGGGACGCCGCCTCCTCGAGGCGGCCCTGGGCAACAGCGCAGCCAGCCTCTGGGTAGCAGCGGACAACGCCCGGGCCATCGGGTTCTACCGGCGCTTCGGCTTTGCTCCGGACGGCGCCGAGGATGTGATTCCGACGTGGGAGGACCTTCACGAGATCAGGATGGTCCGGGCCGGGCAGGGCCCCGGGCCGGACAACCCCGGGTAACGGCGGCGTGCTGCCCGGCCTGCCGCATCCGTTTTGCACTGCATGCCCGGATCTGCGTATCCTTGGTGGGCTAGGAATAGCAATTGGAGACGTGCCAGAGCGGCCGAATGGACTTCACTGCTAATGAAGGGTCGGGGTTAAACTCGACCGGGGGTTCAAATCCCCCCGTCTCCGCGTTTGTGGTGAGTCGAGACATCCTTCACGGATGAGTCGAGTCATCGGTAACACCCCGGTCTTCGGACCGGGGTGTTTTTCTTTGCCCTGTTTTTCTGGGTTGGTAGTTCCGGGTGGGGTCGATGGTGAGTTCGCGGATGATCTCGCCGGTGGTTGCGTCGCTGATGGTGACGTCGTTGTCGTGGATGAGCATCAGGACGTGTTTGCGGGCGTAGGCGCGGCCGATGCCGATGTGGCGGAGTTGGCCTGCGTGGCGGAGGGTGAGTTTCCCGAACTGGTCGACGCGGTCGATGCGCCGACGCCAGTGATCTCCTTGTTTGGATCCGGTCGGTGATGCTTTGGGTATCGCGGTGTAGGCCGCGGCCGGGGTGCGGCGGTCCAGGGCCCGGTGGGGGCGTTCGTGGTTGTAGATGTGCCGGAACTTTTCCAGCTGTTCGTTCAGGTCTTGAAGGGTGTGGGCCCGGGGTTGGCCGGTGAGCCAGCGTTTGAGGGTCTGGTGGAAACGTTCGATTTTGCCTTGGGTCTGCGGGTGGTTCGGGGCGCCGTTCTTTTGGGTGATGCCCAGGGCGTGGAGATGGTGTTCGAAGGCGTTCCTGCCGCCTTTCCCGCCCGCGAGGCGGGTGGTGTAGACCATGCCGTTGTCGGTCAGTGTCGAGGCCGGTAGCCCGTGTTCAGCAGCGCAGGCCAGGAACGTGGTGACCACGGCGGTGACGGTGACGGGTTTGAATCCGGTGCAGGCGAGCAGGTAGCGGGAGTGGTCATCGAGGAAGTTCAGGATCTCGATGTCGGTTCCGTCGGCCAGGGCCCAGTGGGTGAAGTCGGATTGCCAGGTTTCGTTGGGCTGGTGTGCTTCGAAGCGGTGCAGTGAGGCTTTGGGCCGTTTCTTCGGATCCGGAGTGATCATTCCTTTGGTGTGCAGGAGCCGGCGGATCGTGGACGTTGACGGCGCGGGTACTCCTTCTTGTTCGAGGTGCCAGGCGATCGTCACGGGCCCGGCGTCCAGGCCGGCGGTTTGCAGTTCCTGCCGCAGGGTAAGGATCCGCGCGGCTACCGTTTCGGTGGTGCGGCGCGGGTTGCTGAGGGGGCGTTTGGATCGGGGGTCGACGGCGGCGATACCTCCGGCGGACTCGCGTCGGAGGAGCTCGTGGACCCAGCGGCGGCTGACTCCATACCGGCGGGCAGCTTCCGTAACTGTCAGGCCTTGGTCACGGACGGCGAGGACGATCACTTTCTGCTTCGACATGCATCATGCTGGATCCCTGCCGGTGTGAACGATGTCCCGACTCACCGGTGAAGTGTCAACTGGGAACGATGTCCCGACTCATGTGAGAACTATGTCGTGAAACTAGACACCCCCGTCTCCGCGTTTGGCCCCGGTCCTGGACCGGGGCCTTTTGCGTACCCGGACGCCAGTCCCTCAGTGCCCCTACCCTCCGCCACCCCTCCGTCCGCGGGACGGACACCCGGAGCTTTCGAGGTTCCGCCGGTGGCAGGATAAACGGATGGCAGCAAGCAATCAGGTGGCCGATGGAGCCGGCACCGTGGAGGTGTGGAATCCCCGCCTCGCACTCCTGGTGGCCGCGACGTTCTTCATGGAGTTCCTCGACGGCACCGTCCTCACCACCGCAATCCCCAATATCTCCGCCGACTTCGGAGTGCCGGCCGCCGACATCAACATCACCATGACGGCGTACCTGCTGACGGTGGCGGTGGGGATTCCCATCAGCGGCTGGCTGGCGGAGAGGTTCGGCGCCCGCCGGGTGTTTTGCCTCGCCATCGCCGTCTTCACCGTCGCGTCCCTTGCCTGCTCGCTGAGCCAGGATCTGTCCATGCTGACGCTCAGCCGCGTAGTCCAGGGCGCGGGCGGGGCCATGATGGTTCCCGTGGGGACCCTGCTGGTCCTGCGGGGAACCCCGAAATCCGAACTCCTGCGCGCCACGGCATTCCTGGTGTGGCCGGGCCTCCTGGCTCCGGTCCTGGCTCCGCTGGTGGGCGGCGCACTGACCACGTACCTGTCCTGGCACTGGATCTTCCTGATCAACCTTCCGTTGGGGGCTGCCGCCCTGATCGCAGCGTTCCGCCTTGTCCCTTCCACCGCGGGCGACACCGGCCGGAGACTGGACTGGCCGGGCCTCGTCCTCATCACGGTAGGGGTAGGGGCCCTGGTGGTTGGGCTGGAGATGGCCAGCACCCATCCTGACGTTCCGTGGGCCGGCATCAGCGCGGCGCTCGGGGCGGCGTCCGTTGCCGCGGCCGTGCTGTGGATGCGCCGCGCGGCTAATCCACTTTTTGACCTCTCTGTCTTCCAGACCCGCACTTTCCGGGCGATGGCCACCGGCGGCTTTATCTACCGGCTGACCATCAGCTCTGTGCCGTTCCTGCTGCCGCTGATGTTCCAGACCGGATTCGGGTGGTCCCCGCTGCATGCAGGGGTTATGGTGGCCGCCGTCTTTGTGGGCAACATAGGGATCAAACCTGCCACCACTCCGCTGATCCGGCGCTTCGGCTTCAAGCCAATGCTGGTGTTCGCCTCACTGGCCTCGGCGGTCACCTTTGCCCTCTGCGCCCTGCTGACGGCCGAGACCCCCCAGGCCCTGACCTTCGCACTGCTCGTCTGCAGCGGCGCCTTCCGCTCCATCGGCTTCTCCGCCTACGCCTCCGTGCAGTACGCAGACATCGTTCCCTCACAGCTCACGTCAGCGAACACCGTCTCAGCCACCCTCGTCCAGCTGGCACACGGAGCGGGCATTGCCGTGGCCGCCCTGCTGATCCGTGCCCTGGACGGGTTCAGCGGTTTTCCTGGGGATTCTGCCGGTCCCTTCCGCGGCGCGTTCCTGGCCATGGCGGCCTTGATGCTTGCCAGCACGGTGGACAGCCTCCTGCTGTCCAGGCATGCGGGAGCCGAGGTCAGCCGGGCCAGAACCCGCCCCGCCTGAAGCCACCCGCCAGAACGAAGTAGGCTTGAGCTGAGCCCGCCAGAACTCAGCCGGCCCGCGCTGAGCCCGCCAGAATTAGCCGGCCTGCGCCAGCACCAGCGGGAGCACTGCCCCCGCCCCGGCCTGCCGAAGTGCACGGCCGGCCACAGTGAGGGTCCACCTGCTGTCCACGATGTCATCGATCAGCATCACGCTGCCGCCCTGCACGGAACCCAGCGCTGCTTCGAGTTCCGGGCCCACCACCAGGCGGTCCCAGACCCCCGCCAACCGGTAGGCGCTGTTGCCGCCGCGGCTTCCCGTAGGTCCCCCGTGCGCCAGTTGAAGTTCGCCCAGGTACGGGATCCGGCCGATCTCGGAAATGCCGCGGGCAAGGGAACCCACCAGTTCCGGCTTGGCGCGGGAGGGGACACTCACAATGGCGGCAGGCCGTCCGGCCCCGCTCCAGCCCGGATTGCGGGCATCTCCGCTTCCCCATTCGCGGAGGACCTGCACGCATGCCTGCAGCATGCCGGGCTCGACCGGACGGTCGCTGGCCCCGGCAGCAAACAACTCCCGCAGCGCCCCGCCCCAGCCCAGGTCGGTCAGCCTGGCCAGGACTCGGCCCTCCGACAGTCCTTCTCCGCCCTTGAGCTTCCCCTTGACCGGGACGCCAAGGCGGTCCATTCCGGTGGGCCACTGCAGCCTGGCCTCAAGCACGCTGCCCGCCCTGCTGAGCGTCTGGCCGGCAGCCTGGGTAGCCTGCTCAGCAATATCGGCCGGGAACCACTTCCCGGCGCAGTTATCGCACCGGCCACAGGCATGGGCGGTCTCGTCGTCAAGGACGGAGGTGATGTACTCCATCCTGCAGCCGGCGGTGTCCTGGTAGATCACCATGGAGTCCTGCTCATCAACCCGGGCCTCGGCGATCCGCTGGTACCGTTCGGCATCGTAGGCCCAGGGCTGGCCCGTAGAGCGCCAGCCGCCGCCCACACGTTCCACCGCGCCGTCCACCGACAGGACCTTCAGCAGCAGCTCCAGCGGGGTACGGCGGAGGTCCACCCGCGCCTCCAGGGCAACAGTGGAGAGTGCCGTTCCTGCCTCAGCCAGTGCAGTAAGGACGGCCGCGGCTTTTTCCTCGGACGGCATGGACGCCGTAGCGAAGTACCGCCAGATGTCCCGGTCCTCAGAGCCGGGCAGCAGCAGGACGTCGGCGTTTGCGGCACCGCGGCCGGCACGTCCCACCTGCTGGTAGTACGCCACTGGGGAGGAGGGAGCGCCCAGGTGGACCACAAAGCCCAGGTCAGGCTTGTCGAAGCCCATCCCCAGGGCGGAGGTGGCCACCAGCGCTTTGACCTGGTTGTCCTTCAGCAGCTGTTCGGCGCGCTCCCTGTCAGCAGGGTCCGTCCGGCCGGTATAGGCCAGTACCTCGTGCCCGGCCTCTGCCAGGAGCCGGGCGGTGTCCTCCGCCGCGGACACGGTCAACGTGTAGATAATTCCGCTGCCGGGGAGATCGGCGAGATGCGTCAGCAGCCAGCCCAGCCGCTGCCTGGCGTCAGGGAGGGACAGGACACCCAGGCGCAGCGAGTCCCGGCCCAGCGCGCCGCGGATGGTGAGGACGCCCGCTCCGAGCTGCTCTTCGATATCGTGCACCACCCGGGAGTTGGCGGTGGCCGTGGTGGCCAGCACCGGGACTGTATCCGGCAGCTGGTTAATCAGGTCGGCGATCCTCCGGTAGTCGGGGCGGAAGTCGTGGCCCCAGTCAGAGATGCAGTGTGCCTCGTCGATCACCAGGAGGCCGGTGCGGCGGATGAGTTCGGGCAGCTGGTTTTCGCGGAAGGACGGGTTGGTCAGGCGCTCCGGGGACACCAGCAGGACGTCCACCTGGTCCGCGGCGAGCTGTTCCCGGACCGTGTCCCATTCCAGCTGGTTGGCTGAGTTGATGGCGACAGCGCGCACACCTGCCCGGGCTGCCGCCGCCACCTGGTCCCGCATCAGGGCCAGCAAAGGGGAAACGATCAGGGTTGGCCCGGCGCCGCGGCGCCGCAACAGCAGGGAAGCCACGAAATAGACAGCCGACTTCCCCCAGCCGGTGCGCTGGACCACCAAGGCCCGCCTGCCGCCGTCGACCAGGGCCTCGATGGCTTCAAACTGGCCCTCGTGGAAGTCCGCCGCCTGGTTGCCAACCAGCTCGCGAAGGACAGCCAGAGCCTGCCCGTGTGTAGCGGTTGCGCTGCCCGTGGCGGCGTTTGCCGAGTCGGGTCCTTCGGTGGTTGCCGGTTCGGAAATGACGGTGCCCTGCTGGTTATCGACCATTGATTCAGTATCCCAGCCACCTCCGACACCCGCCGACCCGGGTGTCCTCTATGTGGAAACCGGGACTTCAAATCGCATCAACAGCAGTGCTATCCGGGCTGCTCCCGGACTCCCCCTCCACAGGCAGTTTGGCGGCCCACGTAAGATAAAGCCCGTGACTAGCGAACAAACAGCGACTTTTGACCTTTCGGCATCCTTCAAGGCGTACGACGTCCGCGGCATCGTGGGCGAGTCCATCACCGCCGAAATCGTCGAGGCCGTAGGGGCCGCCTTCGTGGACATCCTGGAGCTCCAGGGCCAGACCATCCTGGTGGGTGGAGACATGCGGCCCTCCTCCCCCGAGTTCAGCAAGGCCTTCGCCAACGGCGCCACCACCCGCGGCGCCAACGTGGAACTCCTTGACCTGATTTCCACTGATGAGCTCTACTTCGCCTGCGGCTACCTGAACCGAGCCGGTGCCACCTTTACCGCAAGCCACAACCCTGCCGGCTACAACGGCATCAAGATGTCCAAGGCGGGAGCGGTGCCCATCTCCTCCGAGTCGGGACTCAAGGACATCCAGACCCTCGCTGAGCGCTACCTCACCGAGGGGTCGATCCCGGCGGCCGGCACCCGGGGTACGATCAGCGTCCGGGACGTGCTCAAGGATTACTCCGAATACCTGCGCAAGCTGGTGGACCTCTCCGGTTCCCGGCCGCTGAAAGTCGTGGTGGACGCAGGCAACGGCATGGCCGGCCTCACCACCCCTGCCGTGCTGGGCGACACCCTGCTTCCCAAGCTGCCCCTGGATATCATTCCCCTGTACTTCGAGCTGGACGGGTCCTTCCCCAACCATCCTGCCAACCCGCTGGAACCGGAAAACCTCCGCGACCTGCAGGCGGCCGTAATCGAACATGGCGCGGACATCGGACTTGCCTTCGACGGCGACGCCGACCGCTGCTTCGTGGTGGACGAGAAGGGCGAGCCCGTTTCGCCGTCGGCCATCACCGGGATGGTGGCGCGCCGCGAGATCGCCCGCGCCAAGGCTCAGGGCGAAGCCCGGCCCACCATCATCCACAACCTCCTGACCTCGCGCGCCGTGGCAGAACTGGTGGAGCGCGACGGCGGCCGGGCAGTCAAGACCCGCGTGGGCCACTCCTTCATCAAGGCCGTCATGGCAGAGGAAGGTGCAGTGTTCGGCGGAGAGCACTCAGCGCACTTCTACTTCCGCGACTTCTGGAACGCGGACACGGGAATGCTGGCGGCCATGCACGTCCTGGCAGCCCTCGGCGAGCAGGACGGTCCCTTGTCGGAGCTTGGCCGGGAATACGAACCGTACGTCAGCTCCGGCGAAATCAACTCGGAGGTCGAGGACAAGCCCGCCGCGGTCGAGCGCGTACGCGCTGCATTTGCCGGCGAAGACATCACGATCGACACCATGGACGGCAGCACCTTCACGGCGAACGACGGCAGCTACTGGTTCAACCTGCGCCCGTCCAACACGGAGCCCTTCCTGCGGCTCAATGCAGAAGCAACGGACCGGGCAACCATGGAACGGATCCGTGACCGGGTCCTGTCCATAGTCCGGGGCTAAGGGCAGCATGACAGGCAGCAAGGGGCCGGCCAGCGAAGAACAGGACGCCCGGGCACAGTCTTCAGGGTTGCAGGATGCCGAAACGCACGGCTCCTGGCGGGACTCCGTGCCCGACACCACGGCGACCGACCTGGAAAACCTGTTGGGAACCGGTGTCAGCGCCGCCCAGGAGCAACTCCAGCGCAACGGCGGCTTCCTGCCCTTTGCCCTGACCGTGCAGAACGACGGCGAGGTGCGGCTCGTGGCGGTCTCTCCCGCGGATGCCGCGGAGGACTCGGACGGCGACTTTGATGCCGATGCGATGATCAGTGACCTTACGGCGCTGCTGCGGCAGAACCGGGATGATTTCCGGGCAGCCGCCATCGTGTGCGACATCCTGCTGGTGGAGGATGACTCGGACGCCATCCACGTGGCGGCCGAGCACCGCGACGGGTCCGTCTTCGCGGCGGTCCTCCCCTACTCCGCCAACGCCGGCACCCAGACGTGGGAATTCGGCGAGCTGGCGGCGGACACCAACGAACCCGCCGTGTGGGTGGACTAGGCCGGCCAGCCGCCCATGAAGATCAACGCCTTCGCCGATGTCAGCCTGCGTGCCCTCATGGTGCTTGCAGCAGCGCCGGAGGGTGCCCTGCTGACCACGCAGAACATCGCCGATTCCGTGGGGACGCCCTACAACCACGTCAGCAAGGCAATGGCAAAGCTGCGCAGCCTGGGACTTATTGACGTGGTGCGCGGGCGTACAGGCGGCTCCAGCCTGAGCCACGCCGGACGGTATGCCACGGTGGGGCAGGTCCTACGGCAGCTCGATACGCGCACCGACGCGGCGGATTGCGTGGCTCCGGGCGGGAACTGTCCGCTGATCAATGAATGCAAGCTGCGGTCAGCCCTGGCCCGCGCCCGCGAAGCGTTCTACCGGGAACTTGATTCCGTGGTTATTGCCGACCTCCCGGGTTCCAGCCAGATGGCTCCCGTCTTCACCATGATCGGACTGCGTCCGGGGCTCTAGAACTGGCGGGCTTTCCTGTGCAACCGTAACCGGGATGCCGCCAAGATAACTGTTACAGCCCGATTTGCCTTAGCTTTCTACAAGATGTAGAAATTGGGTACTGAAACCGGTATTTCATATGCAGGTTTTCGAGAAGGCCGGACGAAGGCCCCGGTCCCTACCTCAGGAGTTCGCATGCTCTCGGAAAAATCCCGCCCCGTCATTGAAGCCACCCTGCCCCTGGTGGGCTCCCGGATCGGCGCCATCACGCCGAAGTTCTACGCCCGCCTCTTCGCCGCGCACCCGGAACTCCTTGACGGCGTGTTCAGCCGTTCCAACCAGCGCTCCGGCAACCAGCAGCAGGCGCTGGCCGGGAGCATCGCGGCTTTCGCGACGCACCTCGTCAACAACCCCGGCACCCTCCCCGAGACCGTCCTTTCGCGCATCGCCCACCGGCACGCTTCCCTGGGCATTACGGAACCGCAGTACCAGGTGGTCTACGAGCACCTGTTCGCTGCCATCGCCGAGGACCTCGCGGAGGTCATTACCCCGGAAATCGCCGAGGCCTGGACCGAGGTGTACTGGCTGATGGCCGATGCCCTGATCAAGCTGGAGAAGGGCCTCTACGCGGCACAGGCCAACGACAAGATGTGGATGCCGTGGCAGGTGGTCGCCAAGACGCCAGCGGGAGCAGGCTCCATGACCTTCACCCTTGAGCCTGCTGACGACACCCCCGTCACTCCGGCCCTCCCCGGCCAGTACATCAGTGTCAAGGTGACGCTGCCCGAGGGCCTTCGCCAGGTGCGCCAGTACTCCCTTTCCGGTGAGGCCGGAACCAGCCGCAGCTTCACCACCAAGCTTGACGACGGCGGGGAAGTGTCCCCCGTGCTCCACAACAACGTGCAGGTGGGTGACGTCCTGGAGATCTCCAACCCGTACGGCGAAATCACCCTGAAGGACGGCGACGGTCCCGTGGTGCTGGCCTCTGCGGGTATTGGCTGCACCCCCACCGCCTCCATCCTCCGCTCGCTGGCCGAGTCCGGATCCGACCGGCAGGTCCTGGTGCTTCACGCGGAAAGCACGCTGGACAGCTGGGCCCTGCGCAGCCAGATGACGGACGACGTCGAACGCCTGGAGGATGCCGAGCTGCAGCTATGGCTGGAGCAGCCTGTGCCGGGAACCCGTGAGGGCTTCATGTCCCTGCGCGAGGTGGATCTTCCGGCTGACGCTTCCCTGTACCTGTGCGGTCCGCTGCCGTTCATGAAGAACATCCGGAATGAGGCCATCAACGCCGGCATTCCCGCCACCCGGATCCACTACGAAGTATTCGGGCCGGACATCTGGCTCGCCAGCTGAACCATCACGGGTGGGCCCACGCCGGCAGGGTTCCCTGGCCGAGCTTGCGAGGCTAGGGTGCCGGCGGGGAACGACGGCGGCGCCGCACCTTTATCCGAAAAGGTGCGGCGCCGCCGTCGTTATGCCTATTTGTTACCGGCTGGTCAGCTGTGGTCAGCCATGCGTTCCTTCAGGGCTTCAAGCTCGGCACGCAGCGCGTCCGGGAGTGAATCGCCGAACTGTGCGTACCAGTCCTCGATGGACGCCAGCTCGGCGTCCCATTCCTCCCGGTCCACGCGGACAGCCTCCTCCACGTGCGCATGGGTAAGGTCCAGGCCGGTCAGGTCCAGCGAGTCGCCGGCGGGCACGTAGCCGATGGGGGTCTCCACGGCTTCAGCCTTGCCCTCCAGGCGCTCGATGGCCCACTTGAGGACGCGGGCGTTGTCACCGAAGCCCGGCCAGGCGAACCCGCCCTCTGCCGTGCGGCGGAACCAGTTCACCAGGAAGATGTGGGGCAGCCGCTCGGGGTTCGCCTTGCCGGAAACGCTGATCCAGTGCTTGAGGTAGTCCCCGGCGTCGTAGCCGATGAACGGCAGCATGGCCATGGGATCGCGCCGGAGCACGCCCACCTGGCCTGCGGCCGCGGCCGTGGTCTCCGAGGAAAGCGTGGAGCCCATGAAGATGCCGTTGGTCCAGCTGCGGGCCTGGGTCACCAGGGGAACGGTGGTCTTGCGGCGTCCGCCGAAGAGGATGGCGGAAAGCTCCACACCTTCAGGGCTGTAGTACTCCTCGGCCAGCATGTCGATCTGGGAGATCGGGGTGCAGAACCGCGAGTTGGGGTGGGCTGCCGGCTTGTCCGAATCGGGGGTCCAGGAGTTGCCCTGCCAGTCGGTCAGGTGCGCAGGGACCTCGTCCGTCATGCCCTCCCACCACACGCCGCCGTCGTCGGTCAATGCCACGTTGGTGAAGATGCTGTGGCCCTTGGCGATAGCCCGCATGGCATTCGGGTTGGTGCCCCAGCCTGTACCGGGCGCGACGCCGAACAGGCCGGCCTCGGGGTTGATGGCGCGCAGTTCGCCTTCCTTGCCGATCCGCATCCAGGTGATGTCGTCACCAAGGGTTTCAACTTCCCAGCCCTCAATGGTGGGGTCCAGAAGGGCAAGGTTGGTCTTGCCGCAGGCGGAGGGGAAAGCAG
Organism: Pseudarthrobacter phenanthrenivorans Sphe3; assembly: GCF_000189535.1. NCBI lineage: Bacteria > Bacillati > Actinomycetota > Actinomycetes > Micrococcales > Micrococcaceae > Pseudarthrobacter > Pseudarthrobacter phenanthrenivorans. Next base: position 745,292 of record NC_015145.1, on the reverse strand, counting down.
CGGAGATGTAGTAGTTCTTCTTCTCCGGCGAGGTCAGCTTGAGGATGAGCATGTGCTCGGCAAGCCAGCCCTCGTCCCGGGCCATCACCGAGGCGATGCGCAGGGCGTAGCACTTTTTGCCCAGCAGGGCGTTGCCGCCGTAGCCGGAGCCAAAGGACCAGATGGAGCGCTCCTCGGGGAAGTGCACAATCCACTTGTCCGGGTTGCAAGGCCACGGAACATCCGCCTGGCCGGGCTCCAGAGGAGCTCCAAGGGAGTGCAGCGCGGGCACGAAGAACGCGTTGGTCTCGGTGATCTTGTCCAGCACAGCAGTGCCGATGTTGGCCATGATCCGCATCGAAGCGACAACGTACGCGCTGTCGGTGATCTCCACGCCGAACTTGGGGTCCTCGGCGTCGAGGTGGCCCATGACAAACGGGATGACGTACATGGTGCGGCCGCGCATGGAGCCTGCGAAAAGGCCGCGCAGCTTGTCCTTCATCTCAGCCGGGGCCATCCAGTTGTTGGTGAAGCCGGCGTCGCGCTTGTTCTCGGAGCAGATGAAGGTCTGCTCTTCGACGCGGGCCACGTCCGCGGGATCGGAGAAGGCTGCGAAGGAGTTGGGGAACAAATCCTGGTTCAGCCGGGTAAGGGTTCCTGCGGCCACCAGTTCATCGGTCAGCCGGGTGTTCTCCTCCTCGGAGCCGTCCACCCAGTAGATACGGTCCGGCTGCGTTAGCTCTGCAACCTCTTCGACCCACGCCAGCAGGCCGGCATGTGTGGTGGGTGCTTTCTCAAGCAACGGTTTCTGCGCCAGATCGCCCATTTCGGTTCCCTTCCTCGGGGTACATCGGTGTGTCCTAAATGCTATGGTCCGGACCACCTGCGTTTTTTGGACGCATACTGATGAAAAGCGCGCTTCAAAACGCACTTCCGCGGATTTACAAGGAAAATTAGCCGCAAAACCGGCATTTTAGTGACGAAGGTCACCTATACCGGTCTAGTCGTGGAGATTACACGGGGTTCGATTTGGCACTCCGGCCCACCCTCGCGTAAAGTAATTCGAGGTTCAGGGAGAGCGGTTCTTCTCCCGGGACACGGAATGCGCCCATAGCTCAGCTGGATAGAGCGTCTGTCTACGGAACAGAAGGTCAGGGGTTCGAATCCCTTTGGGCGCACCAAGCAAGGTCCGCACTGGTTCACCGGTGCGGACCTTTTTTGTTACTCAAACTTCCACCTTCCCCGGGCGTAGGCTGTCCCCATGATGCCCAAGCCTGTGAAGCAGGAATTTGACGTTGTAGTAATCGGCGCCGGAGCCGTGGGGGAAAACGTAGCTGACAGGGTGGCGCAGGGCGGCCTGTCAGTGGTGCTGATAGAGGCAGAACTGGTGGGCGGCGAGTGCTCATACTGGGCATGCATGCCTTCAAAAGCCCTGCTTCGCCCCGGAACGGCGCTGCACGCGGCCCAGACCACCCCCGGAGCCAAGGAAGCCGTCACGCGTACCCTGGATGCCGCAGCCGTTCTCAAGCGCCGGGACTATTTCACGTCCAACTGGGAGGACGGCAGCCAGGTGGCCTGGGTCAAGGATTCAGGGATCGAGCTCATCAGGGGCCACGCCTGGCTGACTGCCCCCAGGATCGTCCAGGTGGCCGGCCTCGACGGCACATCCCACCACCTGGAGGCGCGGCACGCGGTGGTCCTGGCCACCGGATCCGTGCCGACCATGCCCGGCATCAAGGGGTTGGAGGACCTGCAGGTCTGGGGCACCCGCGAGGCCACCTCGGCACGTGAGGTTCCGGAGCGCCTCGCCGTCCTGGGTGGGGGTGTTGCGGGCACGGAACTGGCCCAGGCCTTCGCGCGGCTGGGCTCGTCAGTGACACTCGTGGCCCGGAGCGGGCTGCTGGGGAAATACCCGCAGGAGGCTGCCGCCCTGGTGGCAGCCGGGCTGCGCGCGGACGGCGTTGAAATCCGCCTCAACACGGTAACGGACAGCATCACCGAAAACGACGACGGGACCTTCAGCCTGCAGTTGGGCGACGCTTCCAGCGTCACCGCGGACAAAGTACTGGTCGCCACCGGCCGGCATCCCGCCCTTGAGGGACTGGGGCTGGAGAGCGTGGGCTTCGAACCGGATGACGACGGACATTTGTCCCTGGCCACCGACACCTCAGGGCTTGTGCAGGGAACGCGCGGGGGCCAGGCCTGGCTCTATGCCGTGGGCGACGCCGCCGGCAGGAACCTGCTGACGCACCAGGGAAAGTACGAGGCCAGGGCCACCGGGGACGCCATCGCGGCCAGGGCGAGGGGCGAACTCTCGGGAACCCCGGAGGACTGGAGCGCTTACGCCCAGACAGCCAACGACCATGCGGTCCCCAACGTCGTGTTTACAGACCCGGAATTGGCCACTGTGGGCCGCACCCTGGCAGGCGCCCGCGAGGATGGTTTCAACGCTTCCTCAGTGGAACTCCCCATCCAGGTGGCCGGGTCCTCACTGCACTCGGAGAACTACGAGGGCTGGGCGCAGTTGGTGGTGGATGAGGACCGGCAGGTGCTGTTGGGCGCTACGTTTGCCGGCCCCGATGTTTCGGAGCTCCTGCACGCGGCAACCATCGCCGTGGTAGGCGAGGTGCCGCTTAATCGGCTCTGGCACGCGGTACCTTCCTACCCGACCATCAGTGAGGTGTGGCTTCGGCTGCTCGAGAAGTATGGGCTTTAGCGTCGCTGTAAACTCCGATATTTGAACTGACTGGTCAGTTTAGTTAGGCTGGGAGCAGACGCATTCCGCGAAAGGCAACCCTTGCTCTCAGCACACCGGCTCTCAGCAAAGGGCCGCAGGGATCCCCTGCTGCCCCCGACGTCGCTCACCCTCCAGCGAGGCAACCTGCTGCTGGTTTCCGGCGGACGGCAGGACCACCGCACCGCCCTTGCCCTCATTCTCAGCGGCAGGATGAAACCAACCGGTGGCCACGTCAGCTGGGACGGCAGTGAGCGGATCAAGCCCCGCCGCCTGGCCAGCGCCCTGGTTGACTCCCCTGGCGTCAACGAGCCCGAACAGCACCTCAGTGTGCGGGACCTTGTCACCGAGGACCTGGCCCTGGTCCCCCGGCGTTACCGGGGTGCGCTGCTGAGCAGCCCATGGCTGAAGGTGAACAGCTTTGAGGACATCGCAGGGCTGTGGACGGAGCAGCTGGAACCTGCCCGGCGCCTTGAACTGCTGACGGCACTTGCGCTGGCCAATCCGCGCACGGACCTGCTGGTGGTCGACTCCCCCGACCGGCACAGCGCCGACGAGGAGGACTGGCTGCCGCGCCTGCAGCAGTTGGCGTTCGACGGCGGGCGGCCGCTCGCCGTCGTAGCCGTTGTAGGTGCCCTCCCGCCGTCGTGGACAGGACCCGCCGCTGCCATCGGCAACGAGGCAGTCCAGGAACCCGCCGGCGTCGACGGCCAGGGGCTGGCCGTCGACGAGCCGGAGGCAGCGAAACCCGCCCACCGTGAACCCGAGGTTGCAAAGTGACAGTACTGCGGCTGGCCCGCTCCGAACTCAAGCGGATGACCGGAGGGCTGTTGCCCAGGCTGACCATCGTTGCGTTGGCAATGGTTCCGCTTCTATACGGCGCGGTGTACCTGTACGCCAACTGGGACCCCTACGGCAACCTCGACCATCTCGACGCGGCGCTGGTGGTTGAGGACACCGGCGCCGTCTCCGGCGACGGCACACGCCTTGAGGCAGGCGCGAAAGTGGCGGACAGCCTGCTGGAAGGCAATGTGTTCCACTGGATTCCGGTAGCCACCGCGGAAGAGGCGGACAACGGCGTCAGCAGCGGAGAGTACGCCTTCGCCCTGAAGATCCCGGCGGACTTCTCAGCCAACCTGGCCTCCCCGGGCAGTTTCGATTCCGCCAGGCAGGCGATGCTCAACGTCACCACCAACGATGCCAACAACTACCTGCTGAGCACTATCGTGGACAAGCTCACCACCGCCGTCCACAGCAGGGTGGCCACCGAGGTCGGCGAGGAAACGGCCAACCAGCTCCTCACGGGCTTCGGCACCATCCACTCCCGCATGGTGCAGGCCGCCGACGGCGCCGGGCAGGTAGCCGACGGCGTGGCGCGCCTTCGCGACGGTACTGCCACCCTCCGCGAGGGAACCGCCGGCCTCAGCAACGGGGCAGGCGAGCTCTACCAGGGGCAGGTGAAGCTGCGCGACGGCGCCAACCAGCTGACCGACGGCGCCGGGCAGCTCAGCAGCGGCCTTTCGGTCCTGAAGGACAAGACGGCAACGCTGCCCACCGACACCCAGACGCTTGCCAACGGGGCGGCCCGGGTGGCGGCCGGAAATGCGCAGCTGAACACCAAAGTGCAGGAGGCCGCCGCCCAGCTTGAGGCCGCAGACCAGGGGCTCCGGGCACGCGTCGCGGACACGAATGCCAGGCTTGTGGCGGCTGGCGTCCTGACGCAGGAGCAGGCCGACGCGATCCTGGCCGATTTCGACGCAACGGCCGGTTCCAGCCCGGTTGCGGCAGCGCGGACGAAAATCCAGGCGGACGCCGCCCAGATCCAGCAACTGGCTGACGGAGCCGCATCCGTCAGCACCGGCGCAGCGCAACTCGCCGCCGGCACCCCGGCGTTGCGGGACGCCGTGTCACAGGCATCCTCCGGAGCTGACCAGCTGCACACCGGCGCTGCAGCGCTGGCTACCGGAGAGCAGTCCGCGCTTGACGGTGCCCGCCGCCTGGCGGACGGCGCCCGCACGCTGGATGACGGAGCGGCCCAACTGTCGGCCGGCGCGGGTACGGCCGCGGACGGCTCGCGCACCCTCGCGGACGAACTCGGCAAGGGTGCCGGGCAGGTTCCCAATCCGGATGACTCGCAAAAGGACAACCTGTCCCGGGTCATGGCCGACCCCGTCGCGGTCAGCAACATCTCGCAGGCGAAGGCGGAATCGTACGGGGCAGGACTGGCGCCGTTCTTCCTCACGCTGGCCCTGTGGATCGGCATCTTCATGCTGGTCCAGGTGATGCGGCCCATCACGCAACGGGCCTTGGCCTCAAACGCCCCTGCCTGGAAGATCGCACTGGGCGGCTGGCTTCCCTTCCTGGCCGTCTCAGCGGTGCAGGCCACCCTCCTGACCCTGGTGGTGAACCTTGCCCTGGGGCTCGATCCCGCCCATCCGGTGCTGATGTGGCTCTTCATGCTCGCCGCAGCCACGGCCTTCAGTGCCATCATCCAAGGCGTGGTGGCACTGCTGGGGTCCCCCGGAAAGCTTGTGGTGCTCATCCTGCTGGTTCTGCAGCTGGTGTCGTCGGGCGGCACGTTCCCCTGGCAGACCACTCCGGAACCGCTCCACGTGGCGCACGGTGTCCTGCCGATGGGGTACGTGGTGGCCGGAATGAGGCACCTGGTCTACGGGGCGGACCTGTCCATGATTGGCCCCACCGTTGCAGGGCTGGCGGGCTACACGCTGCTGGGCGCGGCCCTGTCCACCCTCGCCGTGCACAGGAACAAATACTGGACCTTGAAGACGTTGAAGCCGGAGATCGCGGTATGAGCGGCGACCTGGCCGGACCACGGAAGAACCTCCGTCCCGCCCGGACCTCGGCCACCCGCCAGAGGCTCTTCGATGCCTCAATGGAACTCATTGGCGAGCGCGGTGCAGCCGGAGTGACGGTGGACGAGATTGCCGCCGCGGCAGGGGTCTCCAAGGGAACCGTCTATTACAACTTCGGCAGCAAGTCCGAGCTGATTGCCCAGTTGCTGCGGCACGGCGTGGACATCCTGAAGGCCCGCCTGCTGGAAGCGTCAACGCGGGAAACCGGGCACGCCGCAGGCGCTGCCGGTCCCGGCCCGGCAGAGGATCCGCTGCTGGCCATGGAGGCAATGATCGGCCAGGCGCTGGACTTCATGTCCGACTACCCGTCCTTCGCCAGACTGTGGGTCAGCGAGAACTGGCGCACCCCGAGTGAGTGGCAGGGCACGTTCGCTGTCCTCCGGGGTGAACTGCTGGCGGTCATCGCGGCGGCCGTCGAGAAGGTTGCGGAGACCTATCCCGTGGACCCATCTGTTTCCCGGGGCAGCCTGGAAACGGCGATTTTCGGCGCCTGCTTCGTGGTGGGCCTGGACCGCCAGACGTACCACCCCGAGCGGACGCGTGACCAAAGCGTTGCAGCAATTATGGCCATCATGCGCGGCTACGTGCGCCAGCAGCCCTCTGCTCAGGAATGATGGAACCCATGGGGAAAAGCGGAAGGTTTGCGGTCACCGCCGGCATTGTTGCTGCCGGGCTGCTGGTGCTGACCGGGATGACGCTCGCGGAACCGGTATTCGTGGCGTTCCTCGGCGTGCTGTTGCTGGCCTGCCTGGCCTGCCTCATGGAAATCCTGAACCGCGGACGCCGTGCCGCGCTCCTGGCTGCCGGAGCGGGAACCAGCCTTACCCTCGGGTTTTCACTCGCCTTTGTCAGCACGTGGGAACTTGCCTTTGCCGGCGAGTCGTCCTTCATTGGCACCCCGCTCCCCACGGGCGATCCTGACAACTACTTTTTCGGCGCTGCTGCGGCGGGTCTGGGCACCTTGTCCGTCCTCTTCCTCGGTGCTGCCTGGCCGCACGGGCGGCGGCTGCGGCCACGTGCGGGGCCTTCCACCGTTACAAGGCGTACGACGGCGGCACGCAGGCCCGCTGCCCCCGGAGCAGGCCGAGGCAGGGCGCCCCAGCGGGCAACGCACCAGCAGGCGCCAAGCCAGCGCACCCAGGCGAAGAAACCTTCAGGTGACGGGAAGGGCGGCGTCCGCACCCCCGCACGCGTACCTTCCGCGGCTGCCCGCCGGCCGTCGTCGTCCGCTTCACAGGCAAGGACAGCGGCACAGGCCAAACAAGCGGCACAGAAGCCCGGCAGCAGGTCCACTCCCCGGCGCTAAACCCGGCGGCTGGTGCTGCGCAGGTGCAGCGCCTCCGTGCGCAGTGGGTCGTGTGCACTGGCCGGGGTGAACCGGTCTAGTGCGAGCGGGGCACCTTGAATTTGGTGATGCGTGCGTCCTGGCCATCCAGCTCCGCCCAGGATTTCTCGGTTTCAAGAACAGTGAGGGCGTTGGTGGGGTACCGTGTGGCGGCGTCCATGTAGGCGTCGTGGTCGGAGTCACGTGAGGCAAGGTGCATGGCAAGGTCCTGCACGCCGGGCAGATGCGAAATCACCATCAGCGTGGTGACCGTGTCCGGGACATGGTTGATCACGGTGAGCATCCTGAGGGCGGAAGCGGCATACAGCCCGTCTTCAAGCTTGGGCGTGGGCGCCTTTTCGCCCAGCTCGGAACACACCCACGTGCACGTCTGCCTGGTCCGCAGGGCGCTGGAGCAGAGGATGAAATCCGGCACGATGTTGTGCTTGAGCAGCCAGCGGCCGGCCAGCGGCGCTTCCCGGTGGCCGCGTTCCTCCAGGGGGCGCTCATGGTCAGCCACCCCGCCCGGCCAGTCGGCCTTGGCATGCCGCATGATCACAAGCCGTCGAAGATGGTGCTCACTCATGCCCCAAGCCTAGTTCCCCTGCGTAAGCCCGAGGAGGCACGTGCTCCGGGAGCGAGGCTGACCGGCGGGCGTGGGACCTAGATCGAGTATTCCGGAGCGGCCCAGACAACAACTTCGGGGTGCTCGTAGAACCGGTAGCCCTGGCCACGGACCGTGCGGACGGTGTTGGCGAGGCGGCCAAGCTTGGAGCGGAGACGGCGGATGTGGACGTCGATGGTGCGCTCGTTGGGCACTTCTTCGGCGTTGCGCCACAGACCTTCGAGGAGTTCGTCGCGGCCCACGGTGCGGGTGCCGTTTTCCACGAGGTAGTTGAGGAGTTCGAACTCCTTGAACGTCAGGTTGAGCGACTCGCCGTCCAGGTGGACTTCGCGGCGGGCAAGGTCGATCAGGACGCCGGACGGGCGCGGCTCCTGGGCCTGCTGAGGGCGCGCAGCTTCCGTGCGCTGGCGGGTGTTGACTGTGGGGTCGCCGAAGGTGGAACGGACGACGTCGAGCGCGGAACCAGGGGTGCCGGCGGGGGCTACGGCAACGGCCGCGTAGCTTTCCGCGCCGGATACCAGGGACTGGGCGTAGGCGCGGATTTCCTGGGCCAGCTTGGCGATGGAGGTCCCCGCAGCAGCTGCTGTTTCCTCATCGATGCCCATGTAGAGCACGAATCCCCGGGCCACATTGTCGGCGGCTACGGGACGGACGGCATTCGGTCCGGCCACGACGGGGGTGGGTGCGGTCATCGGGGCTGCGTCGGCGGGCTGGACTGCCCGGAGCTGGCCGTACGAATTGGGGTTGAATCCCTGCGGCGCGTAGCCCTGGGAGGGGAAGCTGCTTCCGGACGTAGAAGGAGACAGTGCGGGGCGGGGTCCGAAGCCGGGGCGGAGACCGGAGGGCTGGGCCCCCTTGGCGGCGTTACGGACAGAAATGTGGACGTATCCGGATGCAACTGACATGAATGCTTACCTCAATGTGAATGGCCGTCATCACGGCCCGAATGCTGGGTTTCCCCGCAATGCGAACTGGGGAGGGGCGCCCGACGCTGGGCTGGGGGCGAATGCCTAGAGAACTTCGAAGGGTGGGAAGGTCAGGCGTGCATTCGACAACAGCGCATGTCGGCAGCAGCGGATGTGCTGGGCCAATATTCTGCGGCTGCAGGTGCTGTTGAGTTCTTGTTCACATTGGAAGTGTGCAGCGTAACAATGGCAACTTGCAAGTAACAATGGACGCAAACGTCCGCATTGTGAGACTAAAACGGCTAACGTGGCGCAAATCACGATTCTGGAAGCCCCGCGAAAATAACAAGTGTTATCCCCCGCGGTGCCCTTTTTAAGGCCTCCTGCAGAATTTTATTCGCCAGAACGTTCCCGTTTCATCGAAGTGTTCAGTGAGATCCCCCGTAGCGGAATCGCATCCCCACCCTTCCCGCCATGTCCAGCCGCCCCCGGTTGTGGACGATAATTTTTTCCCGCGCGCCGCCAAGGCGGGAGCAGAGGCGGCCTTAAAAGGGAGGATGAAACCCGGCGGGGTGCTTCGCCGTCCAGCTGGCAAGTACGGGATTCACAGCTCGGGCACAGGCTTGCCACAGCTTCGCCCCAACCGACGGCCGGAGAGTTGTTCCATGGCAAGACCGCAGCCCATAACCAACAACCTCCCAAGCCTCACGCACCCGGACGGCTCTCCCATCAGGGCCCTGGTGGTTGATGACGAACCGAGCCTCTCCGAGCTCATGAGCATGGGATTGCGGATGGCTGGTTGGTCTGTGGCTGTAGCGGCCGACGGCCCTGAAGCTGTGAAGATGGCCAAGGACTTCCGGCCGGACGTGCTGGTCCTGGACGTGATGATTCCAGGGTTCGACGGCGTGGAGGTCCTCGGCAGGATCCGCGCATTTGCACCTGAATTTCCTGCGCTGTTCCTGACTGCGAAGGATGCGGTCCAGGACCGGATTGTGGGGCTTGCCGCCGGCGGGGACGACTACGTCACCAAGCCGTTCAGCATGGAGGAAGTCCTGCTGCGGCTGCACCGCCTGGTCCAGCGCTCCGGCGTTGCCGCCATGGACACTGCCGAGCTTGTGGTGGGAGACCTTGTTCTCAACCTCGACACCAGGGAGGTGGCGCGGGCCGGCGAGGCGCTCCAGCTGACTGCCACCCAGTTCGAGCTGCTCCGCTACCTCATGGAAAACCCCAAGCGAGTCATCAGCAAGGCCCAGATCCTGGACCGGGTCTGGAACTACGACTTCGGGGGCCAGGCCAATATCGTTGAGCTTTACATCTCCTACCTGCGCAAGAAGGTGGATGCCGTCCATCCGCCCATGATCCACACGGTGCGGGGCGCCGGGTACGTGATCAAGCCGGCGGAGTAGCGGCAGTGGCGTCCCCGCAAAGCGCGGAACCCCCACGCAGGGAACCGGAACGCCGCAGCTGGCTTAGGCCAGGCACCTGGCACCTGCGGACCAGGCTCATCCTCCTGGCCATGGCGCTGCTGATTGCCATCTGCGGCGCGGTGGGCGTGGCAAGTTATGCCTCGATGGATGCGTTTCTTACCCGCCAGCTGGATGAGCAGTTGAGCCAGGCGGCGGCCCGTTCCGATGATCCCGGCCGTCCGCCCTCCGGCGGCTTCAATGGAAGGGACCCGCTGGATGCACGCGGCCAGAGCGTGGGGACGCTGAACGCCAGGATCCTCGACGGCCAGGTCAGCAGCGGCGGGTTCCTGACCTCCAACACCACACGCTCCCCCTTGTCCACGGAGGACAAGCAGGTCCTGTTGGCTCTGGCCACCGACGCCCGCCCCGTCGACCGGACGCTGTCCAACGGAGACTACCGGCTCGTCGCAGTCAGGACCGGTTTCGACGACGTCCTGGTGACCGGCCTGCCCCTCGCGGTCAAGCAGGGCACCCTGGCTTCCCTCGTCTGGACCTTTGTCATTGTCTCGCTGGGCGGCCTGCTGCTGATCGGGCTGGTGGGAACGGTCCTGATCCGGCGCACCATGAAACCCCTTGAGCAGCTCTCGGAGGTTGCCACCCGAGTGTCGCAGCTGCCGCTGGATGCCGGCGAGGTGGCACTTGCCGTACGCGTGCCGCCGTCGAACTCCAATCCCGGAACTGAGGTCGGCAGCGTAGGGCATGCCCTGAACCTCATGCTGGACAACGTGGCAAACGCACTCCAGGCGCGGCAGAAAAGCGAAACCAAGGTGCGGCAGTTCGTGGCGGATGCCTCCCATGAGTTGCGCACGCCGCTGACGGCAATCCGGGGCTACACGGAACTGATGCGGATGACGGAAACTTTCACTCCGGACGGGGAGAAGTCGCTTGCGCGGGTGCAAAGCCAGTCCGAACGGATGACCGCCCTGGTGGAAGACCTCCTGCTGCTGGCACGGCTGGACGAGGGCCAGCCGCTGAAACTGGGCGAGGTGGACCTGACTCAGTTGGTGGCGGAAGCGGTCAGCGACGAGAAGGTCATGGCGCCGGGGCATACATGGCGGCTGGAACTCCCCGAGGAACCAGTGGTGGTCTATGGCGATCCGTCACAGTTGCGCCAGGTGCTGATGAACCTCCTGTCGAACGCGCGCAAGCACACTCCTGCGGGAACGACGGTGGTCACCGGGGTGGGAAAGCCGTTTGAGGGAACCGCCGTGGTGACGGTAACGGACGACGGCGTAGGGATTCCTCCGGAGTTCGTGGACCAGGTTTTCGCGCGGTTTGCCCGCGCAGACGCGGCGCGGACGGGCGCCGGGGGGAACGGTTCAGCTGCCGCCGAGGGGACGAGCGGGCTGGGCTTGTCCATTGTGGAATCCATTGTGGAAGCGCACGGCGGGCGGGTAACGGTTACGTCACAACCGGGACGCACCCGGTTCACCCTCCAACTGCCGCTGCCACCCGGCCAGTCCTGGTAAGGTCACGGCCAGTCTTCTTAGAGACGCAAGGCGGCTCGCCGTCGTCGTGATCCCTGTTACCAAAATGTGACTTAAGCCCTGCACTCCTGTACCGTCGATTGGGTGCGGTTCCCGATCGGGGGCGCATATCCGGATGACGCCAAGCTCTGCCGCTTCCCGGATTCCGCTTGAGCAAAGGCAGAGGCGGGGGACCCAACCGTCCCGGGCATTGACTGCCCTTGGGGTTAAGCCAGCACGTGATCTTTCCGTGTGGCCGGATGCCCTCATCCGAACCCGACAGCTAACTCCGCAGGTGTGAGAGGCGATCCATCATGTCCAAGTTCCTTATGAAAGCACGCCCGAAACCGGGCACTGAAACCGGCGCTCCGCGTGCAACAGGCAAAATTCCGTCCTTCGGCCAGCGCGCCGCAGTCGTTGCGGCATCCTGCGCACTCCTGGTTGGAGTGGGGGCAGCCGGCCAGGCGACGGACACCAGCAACCGTGTGTCAGCCAGCCAGGACCAGGCCGCCGAGGTCCAGTCGAAGCTGAGCATTGAGCAAAGCGAAATCCAGGCGAACCCGGCGCCGTCCCCCGAGCCGATCAACGTTGTCCCCCAGGCCGCCGAACCGGCTCCTGCCCCGGCAGCCGAGCCTGCTCCCGCGCCGGCACCGGAACCCGCACCTGCTCCGGCTCCCGCTCCCGAGCCCGCGCCCGTCGTCGCGGTTAACGATCCGGCTGGAGCGCAGGCCTACGCCGCAGGCCAGCTGGCAAGCTACGGCTGGGCACCGGACCAGATGCAGTGCCTGCAGACCTTGTGGACCAAGGAATCGGACTGGACCACGACGGCAACCAACCCGAGCAGCGGCGCCTACGGCATCGTCCAGTCCCTGCCTGCCGAGAAGATGGCCAGTGCCGGTGCGGACTACCTCACCAACTACCGGACCCAGATCAACTGGGGCCTGAACTACATCCAGGAGCGCTACCAGTCGCCGTGTGGGGCACTGAACTTCCACTACGCCAACAACTGGTACTAAACGGAACGGCCGCCGGGTCCCCGGGTTTAGCCGGGAGCCCGGCGGCTGTTGCCGTTGATCCACCCGTTGAACTGCTGCCGGGCCCGGGTTACTTTGAACCATGAAATTCACCACCACCATTCAGGGAAACGGCGGCACCACCACCGGCATCGTAGTGCCGGGCCACGTGGTTGAAGCCCTGGGTGCCGGCAGGCGGCCGCCGGTGGTGGTCACCATCCACGGCAAGAGCTACCGGAGCAGCATTGCCGTGATGGGCGGGCAGAACCTGATCTCGCTCAGCGCCCACAACCGGGAATTCACCGGGGTTTCAGCCGGCGAGACAGTGGATGTCGAGGTGGAACTGGATACGCAGCCGCGGATTGTTGAAGTCCCGGATGATCTTGCGGCGGCGATGGCCGCCGAACCTGTGGCCCAGCAGTTCTATGCCACGCTCAGCTACAGTGCCCAGCGCCGCTATGTGGAGCCCTTAGGCGAGGCGAAGACACCGGAAACGCGGGCAAGGCGGATCGCCAAGGTGGTTGCGGATCTCAAAGCCGGAAAGAAATGAGTGCCCGGCCTTCATCGCCGCTAACCTCAACCGGAACCCCCGTCAGCGCCTGTCCCCATTGTGCCTCATGGGACGGTATCAGTACGCGGGATTGGCGGGGCGTCAGCCCTCGCGGCCCGGGATGTACTGCACGGACCAGCGGTTCCCGTCTGGATCGGCAAAGTACACGAAGTGCCCCCAGTCCTGCACGTCGATGTCGCTGACTTCAACGCCGTTGCCCTTCAGGTGGCTGTGGGCGGCCTGGATGTCGCTGACCACCAACTGGAGGTTCGACCCCGTGCCGGGAGGCGCATCCGTGAGGCCCTCCCCGATGCAGATGGAGCAGGCCGAGCCTGGAGGCGTCAATTGAACGAACCTGATGGAATCCGTGGGGCGCTCGTCAAAATCCGGGTTGAATCCCACCTTATTGACGTAGAAGTCCTTGGCGCGGTCCACATCTGACACGGGGACGTACACGAGTTCGAGTTTCCAGTCCATCCGCACAGGCTAGCCTTCCGGTTTTGAACAGGAAAGGCTTGAGTCTTAGCCGGCGATGCCGTAAAGCCGGTCGCCGGCGTCGCCAAGTCCCGGAACGATGTAGGACTTCTCGTTGAGCTTCTCGTCGATGGACGCCAGGACGATGGTCACGTTGGCCCCGGAGAGCTCTTCCTCCAGCTTGGCGAGCCCCTCTGGCGCGGCCAGCAGGCAGATGCAGGTTACGTCGGACGCGCCGCGCTTGAACAGGAATTTGATGGCTTCGCGGAGGGTTCCGCCGGTGGCCAGCATCGGGTCCAGGACGAAGATCTGCCGGTCCGTCAGATCCTCCGGGAGCCGCTCGGCGTACGTGATGATGTCCAGGGTTTCCTCGTCCCGCGCCATTCCCAGAAAGCCCACTTCGGCGGTGGGGACAAGCTTGGTCATGCCCTCCAGCATGCCCAGGCCGGCGCGGAGGATGGGCACCACCAGCGGGGTGGGCTTGGTGAAAGCTGTGCCCACGGTGGTGCTGACGGGCGTTTCGATGGTGACGGGTTCGGTGCGGACTTCGCGCGTGGCCTCGTAGGCAAGGAGTGTCACCAACTCCTCCGTCAGCTGCCGGAAAACCGGAGACGGGGTGTTTTTGTCCCTCAGGACGGTGAGTTTATGGGCGACCAGCGGGTGGTCCACAACGAGAGTGCGCATGGGTCAAAACTATCACCCGGCGTTATCCCTCCCGCGGTCAGTGTGCCGCCCGTCATGGTGCACGGCGTCAGCCACCACGTCCCGGACCACGGGATGCTCAAACGTAGGTGCGGGGCCGGCGTGCTCCCTCTTCCGGGTCAGGTGGAAGAGCCGGTGTGCGAGGATCACCATGCCCACCCAGGCAAGGCCCAGGAGCCACCCGGCCATTACGTCCGTCAGCCAGTGGTGGCCCAGAAAAACCCGGCTCAAGCCCATGGCGATGATGAAGATGGCACCGGCAGTGATGGCGGTGATCCTGGCCCAGAGCATCTGGAACTGCAGGCACATGATGTATACAAGGACGCCGATGACCACGGTGGTGTTCAGCGTGTGCCCGCTGGGAAACGATGGCGAGCTTTCGTACGGAGGGACGGCTTCGGAGTGGTCCGGGCGGGTCCGGCCCACGAGCCGTTTGCCGAGGGTGGTGGCAGTGGTGGACACCAGTGCTGCACCGCCCACGAGGATGATGGGCCGCCATGTCCTGCTCAGGAAGGTGAGCCAGGCGGTGAGGACGCTGGCAAGGATTGGCATCCCGATGCCTCCGCCCACGTTGGTGAAGCCCGTGACAAAGGCGTCCGTCTCCGGGTTCCGCAGCGTCTGGAAATATTCCAAGGTGGGGATATCAAGGCTCGCCAGGCCTTCCTCGTCCACCACGTCGGAGTACACCTCGGTGCCCAGCACGGCCATGGTGACTACCAGCGCTCCGCCGATGATCATGGTCAGCCACAGGGCGGCATAGGGTTTGATCCACTTGTCCATGCGGTCTCGGACGGTGCTCATTCTGCCTCCCGGCGGTGTGCGTCACGGGCTCTGGGTATCCTTCGAAACTATCATTGAGCCATGGTCTCCGCTGAAAAACACGACACGTGGATGGGTCTCGCCCTCGCGGAAGCCCGCCGTGCCCTCGCCACGGAGGACGTGCCCATCGGCGCTGTGGTGATAGGGCCCGACGGCGCCGTGCTGGGTTCCGGGCGCAACCAGCGCGAGGAGCTGGGCGACCCCACCGCCCACGCCGAGGTGGTTGCCATCCGGGAGGCGGCGGAGCGGTTGCGCCAGCTTTCGCTGAACGGGGGCGGCCGCGGAGACGGCTGGCGGTTGTCCGACTGCACGCTGATAGTGACACTCGAACCCTGTGCCATGTGCGCCGGCGCGATTGTCCTGGCCCGCATTCCCCGGGTTGTGTTCGGCGCCTGGGACGAGAAGGCCGGGGCTGCCGGTTCAGTGTTCGACGTGCTCCGCGAGCGCCGGCTGAACCACTGGGTGGAGGTTTACCCGGGCGTCCGGGAAGCGGAGTGCGCCGCTTTGCTGCGCGAGTTCTTTGCCGGGCATCGAACGCGGCTCTGAGCCGCCGGCCAGCGCTGGGCATTGAGCCAGCGGCTGGGCATTCAGCCAGCGGCTGGCATTCAGGCGGCCAGCGCGTCACCGAAGAGGTGTTCGGCGAGCGTGGTCAGATGCTCCGGAACATCCGCTTCATCCCAATGCTTTCCCCGGCCAAGGAAAACAGCCGTCCCACGGGGGACAATCTGCTCCTCCACGCCGCACTCGCGCATCAGCTGGGCGGCCCGGAGGTTGAGGGGGAAGTTCCCGCCTTGGGCCTCGGCATTCAAGTAGACATGCCAGTCTCCCCGAATGAGGGCCTCAACAGCCCCGCCCACCAGGTCCTCCAGGGCTCCAGGTTCCGCTTCGAGACGCTGCAGACGGATCGGCTCGATGCTCTCGGCCGGGATGATCAGTGCTGTGTGATTGTTCGTGTTCACGGTGCTCTTCTTCTCCACTCACATTAACAGTCGGCGCTGACCGGATGTTCCCTGCTCAGGAGCGGTTCAGGGCCTGCGTGATCAGGTGGAGGGGCCCGCGGACATGGCCTCCAGCACCTTGGCCGCTGTCCGGTCCCAGCCCGGCAGCCTGCCCCTTGCCTCCCGGGCCCGGGCCTGCCATGCAGCCCTGAGGCCGGCATCCTCAAGCCACTGCCGCAGCACTCCGGCCAGCACGGCGGGATTTTCAGGATCGTCATCGGCAGGAAAGGCAACTGCTGCTCCCGGTAGCCCGCCGTCGTCGTCGGACTCCTTTCGCGCGGCCTGTTCCGCGAGTGGGCCCCGCTCCCCTGGTGCGACCTGCTCCCCTGGTGCGCCTTGCTCTGCCGGCGCGCCGAGCCGAAGGGCCTCGACGGCGCCGGTCCCGGCGCGCACCACCACGGGAATCCCGCGGGCCAGCGATTCGGTGACCACCATGCCGAAAGCCTCGGCGCGCGATACCAGCAGGCTGAGGTCAGCCCGCCCCCAGGCCCTTTCCAGCGGCTCGCCCGTCAGCTCCCCCTCGAGCCGGATGCGATGGCCCAGCCCGAGGTCCTGCACAGCAGCACGGACTTTCGTGGCGTAGCCCTCATCTGCCTCGTCTGACCCCACGAAGGATGCAGTCCAGTCGAGGTCCTGGAGCCGGGCCAGTGCGGAAATTGTCAGCAGCTGGTCCTTGTTGGGCAGGAGTGCGGCCACCACCAGGAAGTGCGGCGGAACGGAACCCTTCGCCAGGGGCGCCGGGTCTGTGCCGGGAAGCGCCACCGCGAGGCCGTGGAGTCTGTGGCGTCCTTCAAGGACCTTGCTGGCCCAAGTGCTGGTACAGATGACGCCGGTAGCGGCACGCAGGGAGCGCGCCTCAAGCTCGTGGCGGGCGGGCGCAGGCATATGGACCAGCACCCAGGTTTCCCGCCCGGCCTTGGCGGCGAACTCGAGTTCATCCGGAGCGCCCATGGCGATCAGCCCATCCACGAGGGCCACGTCGTTCCGCGCCGCGCTCCGGATGGAGTTCCGGGCAGCGCTTTGGGCCTCGTTCTGGACCTCGGCGTGCGGTTCCCATGCGCCAAGGAGAGTGCCCAAACGGCGCCGTGCATGGGCGCTGGCGTAGGGCCAGGATCCGTCCACCTGAACCACCTCGACCTCGATGCCGTTGGCCTTCAGGCCTCGGACCAGCCGGGCGTTGTAGACGTTGCCGCCGGAGTGGTGCTGGATGTTGCCGGGGACCAGCAGGCGGATGCGCTGCATGGGATCAGGACGCCGGAAGGTCCACCGCCGGGAGGTCCAGCGAGAAGGTGGCCCAGGCGTCGGGGTTCTCGCGCAAGGTGACGTCGATGCCCGCCAGCTGCGCGCCGTCGTCGTCATCCTTCAGCTTTTCCGCCACGGACCGGGCAATGTAGTGCGCCAGCGCCTCGGTGGTGGTGAGCTTGCCCTCGAAATCGGGATGCTCGTCCAGGTTCCGGTAGTTCAGTCCGGCCAGCACCTCCTCGATGATGGTGCCGGCTGCGCCGATGTCCAGCACAATGGCGTCGTCATTGAGCGTCCGACGGCGGAAGGCCACTTCCGCAACGAACGTCGCCCCGTGCAGGGCCTGGGCTGGCCCGAAGGCCTCCCGCGGGAGGCTGTGGGCAATCATGAAATGGCGGCGGACGGTCAGGCTGAACATGATGAGTTACCTCTGGTCTTCTTGGGTGGGATTCCGGGATTCGTCGCACGGGTACTCGATGACGTGGCAGAGGGCGTCAAGCCGGCCGTGGGCGAGGTCCTGAACCACCCCGGGCAACTCGGCGAACGGCGAGACACCAGTCAGGAAGACGTCAAACACCGGGTCCTTCAGCAGGGAAACGGCGAGATTTAGGCGATCTGCAGTGGTCCTGCGGTGGCGGCGGGCACGAGCCACCACTCCCACTTGGCTGGCGCGGATGGACAGCCGGCGGGCGTGAAAGTCCTCCCCCAGCGGCAGCGTCACCTCGCGGTTGGCGTACCAGGACATTTCGATGACGTCTCCCTCGTCCCCGACGAGCTGCAGGCTTCGCTCCAAGCCCTCCTGCGAGGCGGAGCAATGGAAAACGATGTCACAGTCGGCGAGGGCGTCGTCAGGATGGGCGAAGTCGACACCGAGGGTATCCGCCAGCTGCTTCCGGCTGGGGTCCAGGTCCACCAGTTGCAGGCGGTCCAGTGGAAAGGTCCTCAGCAGGGTGGCCACCATGCCGCCAACCAAGCCTGCACCCACAACCGCAATACGGTCTCCCAGCCGCGGGCCGGCCTCCCACAGTGCATTGACCGCCGTTTCCACCGTTCCGGTGAGCACTGCCCTGCGCGAAGGGACCTCGGCCGGGATCTTTGTGAGGTCAGTGACCGGCACCACGTAGCGGTCCTGGTGGGGATTCAGGCAGAAGACGCGTTGCCCGGTCCATTCTTCCGGTCCCTGTTCGACCACTCCCACAGACAGGTACCCGAACTTCACAGGTCCTGGGAACTCCCCCTCCTGATGAGGGGCCCGCATTGCGTCAGCCACCCGGGGCGGGACAGCTCCGGCGTGCACCACCATCTCCGTGCCTTTGCTGATACCGGAGTACAGGGAGCGGACCAAGGCTTCGTTGGGGCCGGGGGAAGGGACTTCCTCGTGCCGGAGTTCGCCCTGTCCCTGTGCGGTGGTCCAGTAGGCGGTTGCGTGTTTGGGACTGGATTGATTAGTCATCTTGCTGATGAATCTAGCCTTCCGGACGGGAAGGACGAAAGTTTGGCGCGCTGCACGACTGATGGCTGCTGCATGCCGGGCAGGGAAACAGCATGTAGATGCGCCGCGGGGCTGCAAAGCGCGCTGAGCCGGCGGGGACTGCTTTCCACGATAAGCCGCGGGAGCTTGCACGATCCTAAAGTGACGCGCTGGCATCGCAGGCCATGGCCCACCAGACGTCCTCGGGAAGCGGGTCTTTGGGCAGCTGGTAGGCAGGCAGGAACCAGTCAGAAAAGGTGTCCTCCGGAAGTCCCGTGTTGGGAGACTCGGGGTGAGGTGGGTCCTGTGCCAATTTCGCTAATCCAGAGGGGTCGTCAGGCACCTCCAGCGCCGCGGATGGGATAGCCGGCGGCCAGTGGGGTGGTTCCCAGTCCTGGTGTTCGCTCTTGTAATGGTGCCCGGACGGTGAGGTCCAGCCGGGTGGTTCGTTTTTGGTGGCGGGGGTGGGTTTCCAGCCGCTGGTGTGCCGGAGTTTGTGGTGTTTCGGGCAGGGTTGTCCCAGGTTGGAGATGCCGGTGGCACCGCCTTTATGCCAGGCGAGAATATGGTCTGCTTCGTTGTCCAGGGAGTGGTTGCTGCAGCCGGGGAAGGGGCATTTGCCGTCCCTCAGCCGGAGCCAGTTCCGCATCGCCTTGGTCACCCGGTAGCTGGTCCGGCCGATCTCCAGCGGCGCACCATCACGAGGATCAATGAGCACCCGGTGGAAGGAACCGGCACCGTTTGCGACCAGGTCACGGGCCATCGACGGCGGGATCGGGCCGTACCCGTCCAGCGTGGCGGGCTCGTCGGTCAGTCCCATCAGCGAGAACACCGGCACGGTGACCAGGACCTGCGCCCGGATCGACGACGAAGAGGTGGTATCTGTTCCTGCGCCTCCCCCGTCGGCACCAGCTCCCCCGTCGGCACTAGCTGCCCTGTCGCCGTGGCCGTTACCCGCCCCGTTGCCGGCGTCGTTGCCTGCATGGAGGCTGGAACTGTCACCACTCCCGCGACTGATGCCGCCGTTGGTGCCGCTGGTGAGGAGGCTTTGGGTGTAGGTGTCGGCCCGGCGTTGGGACAGGGTGCGGTCCTCCCCGGGCCCTTGCATTCCCCGGGCGAGGGCGGTGAGCCGGTTCCAGATGGCCGATGCTTTGTCCGCGGGCAGGCACGCGGCGATCCAGGCCATCCCGTCAGTGTCCTTCCAGTACTCGACCCGCCGGTCCGCTGCACCCTTGGCGTGGCGGACCTCGAGCGATTCGGGGTGGTGGCGTTCCCGCCAGGTCCTGGCCTTGGCCTTGAACCGGTACGCGGGCATTTCCCCGAGGGTGGCACCCGTGGTCCGGTCTGGGGCGTCGGGGTCCAGGAAATGGTCCTCCAAGGCCGCCGCCGCGGCCGGGTCAAGGCCGAGGGTCTGGTCCACCATGGTCCGGGCATGCGCCCACGAAATGGTCCCGGCCTGCAGGGCGGCAAGGGTCCGGGGCCGGGACGTGGCCAGGGCATGGGACTCGGCCAGCAGGGCACCGGCGGCGCGGTCGCCGATGACCAGCGCACACCCGACCTCGGCCACAAGGCTCCGGTCCTGCGCCGTTGCCTCCTGGGGTGAACGTGGCAGACCGTTCAGGGCCTGCGTGGCCGCGGCGAACACCTCCACCGCCTGCGCCTTCAACGCCGCCAGCTTCGCCTCCGACCGGGCCACCCCGGCCAAAACCTCCAAAGCCCCATCAGCAACCCGCTGCAACGGATCATCAAAGCCCGCGCCGGCAGCACAGGAACCAGCAGTACCGCCGCCAGCGAGCACCGCCGCAAAAGCAGCCACCGAAGCGTCAACCGCCGCCTCAGCCTCCGCAACTGCCACCTTCATTTCCATAAAGCCATTCTCATGGGAGGGTCTGACATTTAAGGGGCCCGGTGCACTGCGGCAAAAAGAACTTTTGAGAATCTTTTCAGGCCCTTTCGGCGGGGCGTGGGAGCCCCTCCGACCAATCCCGTTTTGGGGTTGGCCCCCTCACTCCGGTACCCTATTGAGGTTGGTGACGTGTCCGAGCGGCCGAAGGTGCAACACTCGAAATGTTGTTTGGTGTAAAAGCCAACGTGGGTTCAAATCCCACCGTCACCGCCAACTGAAAGGCCTCGCTTCCCTAACCAGGGAAGCGAGGCCTTTTGTTTTTGCCCCGGACAAAGCAGCGAAAGGCAGCACGTGCCCGCTACGGCAGCGGCGTCACCACCACGTCCTGGTATGCGGCGCGCCCGTCGAACACGTTTACTCCCACCCTGCCAGAGGACAGAGACGAGTCGGTCGCTTCGATGAGTTGTGTCCCGTCCAGGGCTACGGTGATCCTGTTTCCGCCAACGGACGCATCGAGGGCGTAGCCTACTCCGTGGCTTAGAGCAGCAGGAACACTTGCCACCACGGTAAAGGCGCCATCTACGAGTTTGAAAACCCTCACCACCCGCAGGTTTGGGTCCAGGTTCACGTAGTACGCACTGGATCCGTCTGGAGTGGACCTCAGCAGCACCGAGCCGGCCCCGCCGTATCCCTTCTCGGGCATGAGGTCCCGGTTTAGAAGCTCCCCGCCAAAAGCCCCAGTGCCGAATCGCACCGTCGCCTGCACCCGGACATTGCTGTAGGAGGAGGCGCTCAGGGCGGTTGAATCCTTGTCGAAAGTGCCCGCCAGGCCCGCGCCGGTGTTCTCCCATCTGCCGCCGGGAACCACGGAAAACTGGCCGAGGTTATGGCGGGCAGTGCCGCCAGCGGCCGGGAGGACGTCCGACGGCGGCGCTCCGGTCAGGCGCGCAGTGTCGCTGAGCTGGTGTACTTTGACGGACACCAGCCGTGCGTTCCCTCCGTCCGCGGCAAAAGACAGTCCCGTGGCGGACGGATCGGGGTAGATCAGCGAGGTGACTGCGGATGTCCCGTCACCGCCGAAGACCTCAACCGACGATGCATCCACGAGGATCCTGACTTTCACCCGGCGCTCCGACCCCACAAGCTTTGAAGGCCAGGGTGCGGTGGAATTATCGGCCTCCGAGCCGGCGAAGTAGCGGGTGAAGTCCTCCCGCCCGGCACTGCCGCGGTCCACCGTGAGGGCGGCAGCACCGGCGTCGTACTTCACCACTGTCTCCTGCCCGCCCATAGGGCCGTTCCCCTTCCGCAGCCCGAAGGTAAAGGACGAGGCCCCGCCTGACGTGGGGATTCCCACCTCGGCCTCAAGTTCAAAGGATCGCCCCGAAACCCCGGCCAGCGCATTGGCGGAGGCCGGCGTCACGGTCAGGTTGGAGTCCTGCCAAGTGGAACTCCGCAGGGACTCTGCCTCCATGACGGGAGCCTGTGTCAGGCGGAACCCTGCGCCGGGAACATCGACGAGCTTGATTTCGCGGGGAATACTGAGCTGGCCGTTCCACCGGCCCGTAGGCGGGCTGAAGGCGTAATCCCAGTTGCTCATCCACCCGATCATGATCCGCCGGTTGTCCGGGGCTCCGAAAAAGCTCATGGCAGCGTAGTAGTCGCGTCCATGGTCTGCCTGCAGCACCTGGGCCGGGCCAGTGTCAGCGCTGAAGGTCGTCCCGTTCCAGGTTCCCGTCACGTACTGCGCCGCCGATCCGTTGGTTGAGCGCACCGCACCGGTACTCCACCAAAGCACCCACCGCTTTGCCCCCGGTTTTCCCTCAACAGGGAGCTCGAAGAAGTCCGGGCATTCCCACACCCCGCCCCGGACCCACTCCCCATAGCCGAAGGAACTGGCGAAGTCCCAGTGGATGAGGTCTGGTGACGTAAAGAAACGGATATGGTCCCCGGCTGCCACCACCATCACCCATTTGTTGGTGCCTCCGTCCCACACGACCTTCGGATCGCGGAAGTCCCAGCCGCCGCCGGGGCCGCCCGGGTTCTCCACCACCGGCGCCGCCTGGACGGTCCGCCAGGTGCGGCCCTTGTCCGTGCTGTAGGCAGCGTGGATGGACTGATTGCCGTTCACGGCATCGTGGTTGAAGCTCGTGTAATAGGCAATGAGTCCTGAGCCGCCGCCAAAGAGTCCGCTGGCATCCGTGGCATCAACCACGGCTGAACCGGACCACGACTCCCCCACCGCCGTGTGGGGCAAGGCGATGGGCAGCTGCTTCCAGTGCAACAGGTCAGTGCTGACCGCGTGTGCCCACCGTCCGCGGTCCTGGTGGAAGAGGTGGTACTCGCCGTCGAAAAAGACCAGGCCGTTGGGATCAGAGCTGTTGCCCGAGTTCTGGCTGTAGTGGTAGCCCGGCTGGTAGAGCCCGTTCATGTACTGGTCCACGCTGTCCGCCCGGACGTTTTGGAACCACGCGGTTCCTGTCGCCAGCAATGCCACACCGGACCCGGCCGCCGCGGGAACTGCGCCATTTAGCACGGGCGTGCCATTTATCAGCACAGCAGCCTCAGCACCCCGGGCAGTGAACTGGACGCGGTTGGCCTGTCCTGCCTTGAAGCTTGTGTCGGGCAGCGCTCCGGACAGCAGAAGTTCGGCGCCCGCCCTGTCATAGAGAGCCGCCGAACCTCCGCCCGGGTCGATCCGTAATTCGAGACCGCCCGCGCCGTCGGCACCGCTGCGGACCACCACCGACGCGGTGGCCGGTGAGGTGACTGTCAGGTCCAAGGAGGCAACGACGTCGGACGCCGCCTCCGGGATGAACCGCGCCGCGGTGCCGGCGGCCGCAAAGGCACGAAGGCCCTTGGGGTCCGGCTCCCAGGAGCCGGAGGCGGTGCGCCAACCCTGCAGGGCGCCCTCAAGCCCGCGCAGCGTCATGCTTTGGAACACCACGGTCCCGTTGTATGCGCCAAGACCCACGTGCCCGGAGCCGGACGCCGAATCCGTTGCCGTGATGGCCGGCATGGCGCCATTGGGGTCCAGGAAGTCTGTCTGCCAGTACGCGGCCAACCGGCTGCCGATGGCTGTAACGCGCAGCCGATAGACCTTGCCCACGGCAATAGCTGTGGCATGCGTGCCCAGGGTGGCGTTATCGGCCACCCTGTAAAGGCGCAGCCGGCCCGCGTTGGGGTCCACCTCCACCGCATGCCCGGCCGTTCCGGAGGCGTTGGTCCGGAAAAGAACGGTTCCGACGCCGTACGGGGACGTCACCTGGATGTCGGTGGAAAAATCCACGTCCGTGGGCGATTGTCCGGTTGCGATGGCACGGATATTGGTGTCCTGGGGCGCTGCACCGCGGAAGCCGGTGGCCGTCGCCGACCAACCGCCTCCGTTTACCTCCCACCCGTCCACGTTCGCGTCGATCGTCCGGACGCCGGGGGCCCCGAACGCCACGGTTCCGTTGAACGCGTGCAGGCCCACCCGGCCGGACTGGTAGCGGTGGTCGGCAGCGTCAATCCTCCTGACGCTGTCAACGGCCACATGGATCCTCGCCCCGTCGAGGTGGACATCCACCGTGTAGGTCCGGCCGGTGTCCAAAGGCACGGCCACCGGGGCCACAATGTCCTGGCCGGTGGCGAGGTCGAACAACCTCACCCGGTCCAGGTTGGGGTCGATCGTGGCCGCGTATCCAGCCGCGGCGTCCGGTGTTGCCCGGAAGATGAGCGCCCCCACACCGTAGGGGCTTCCGGCGTCGACCTTAATGCCGGCCGTGTACCGGGCGGTCCCGGCCACCATCTGCTCGCTGGTTGCGGCCGCGTTCTGCCCGGAAGGCGCGACGGCGATGTAGCCGCCGTCGGCTGTCCGGCTCCAGCTGCCGCTTGTACCGGTGACGTCCGGGATGGGACTGGTGGTGCTGCCGAGCGTGACGGGCGCCGGCTCGAGGGCCACGGCAGTCTCCGTGGCGCCCGTTCCAGCAAAGCCGACACCAAGGGCTGCGGCCGTGAGGCCGGCAACTAGTCTTCTGTGCATTCAGATCGCCTTTGATCTCGTGAGAGAGCGTTCCCCGAAAAGCCCCGTTAAGTGGAGGAGGATCGCCGGGAAAGGCCCGTTAAGTGAGAGAGCGTTGGGTCAGGGGAAGAGGGTGCGGGGACCTCCCCAAATGTCTGCCATGGTCCAGGCGTCAAAGTCCAGCAGGCGCACAGTTCCTTCAGGTGCTGAAAGGGTGACCCGGCCGCCGCCCAGCGTGGGATACACCCGGGCGGTGAGGGGCTTGCCGTTCGCGAAGATCTCGACGGCGGACCGGTCCACTAAAACGCGCAGGTGCACTTTCCCGTCACGCAACGGCACGGGACCTGACTTTTCCTCCACATCCACGGCGGCTTCCCCGCCACCGGCCGGCGCCAGGCTGCTGCGGGTGCGGTCCAGGCGGAGCACGCACTGGCCTTCGCCGCCGGCGGCGCCGCCCCGTGCCCGGCTGAGCTCAATCACGGTTTCCTCGGCGCCGTCCGCCGAACCAAGCACCCCCAGCCTCAGCACGGCACCAGGCTCCAGCTGGACGTCCAGTTCGAGGTCCAGCTGGTTTCCCTGCACCCCGGTCTCCAGCAGCCCCAAACCCACCAGTACCCGGGCCGGCAGGCCCACGTGGTTCCGGCGCAGTGCTGCAAGCCCGGGAACCGGAGCGAAAGCCAGTGTTCCGTCCCCCGCCACGGTGACGACCCTGGGCAGGCTCATCACGCCCGACCACCCGGCCTCCACCATCGCAGCGTCGGACCGGCCCTCCTGGAGCCAGCCGAACATGATCCGCCGGCCGGCCACGTCCAGGAACGACTGCGGCGCATAGAAGTACCGGCCGCCGTAGTCCAGCCGGTGCAGCGCGGAGGGTTCGAAAGAGTCCCCCGCATAACGGCCGGTCCAATACAGCGGATGGCGGGTATCGCCGTCGTTCCATGCCGAGAAGACCAGCACGTCAGGTGAACCATCTGCGGGAACGGAGCCCAGCGAACCTGCACCGGCACGGAACAGGTCCACGCATTCCCACATGGTTCCGGTCCAGTCGGTCCCGGCGGGATCGCCCTGGGAAGCATCGCCGATCAGGAGCGGACCCACGTAGTCCCACGAGCGCAGGTCTGCCGACTCATACAGGAACGCCGTTCCCCCGCGGCCGCGGATCCCCGAACCCACCAGCTGGCGCCACCTGCTGCCCTCGCGCCACACGCAATGGTCGCGGTAGGCAGTGATATCGACGCCGGCCGGCGGGGCCGAGATGACAGGGTTCTGCGGCGCCTTGGTCCAGGTGGAGAGGTCCCCCGAACCTACAGCCACGCACGGCAGTTCGCGCTCATCCAGGCGGCCGGAATAGACCAGGGTGGGCGTACCGCCGTCGTCCACCAGCACCCCCGACCAGCAGCCGTCGGCGTCCGGTCCCGGCGACGGTTCCAGTGCCACGGGCTGGTCCGTCCAGGTGACCAGGTCCAGGCTGGTGGCATGGCCCCAATGGATGCGGTGGTGGAAGGCGCCCTCCGGGTTGTACTGGTAGAAGAGGTGGTACACGCCGTTCCACTGGCACACCCCGTTGGGATCGTTGAGCCACCCCGCAGGAGAGACAAAATGGAAGCGGGGCCTCAGGGGGTCGGCCTCGGCGCGGGCAACCAGCTCGTCCTGCGGGACAGTGGCGAGCGGGTGGGTCAGTTCAGTCATGCGGAGGCCTTCCTGGTTGTGGGTTCACTCGCCGTCGACGCCTCGGGAGCCAGGGCGTGGCCACCGGCTCCTGCGCGCGGACGGTACAGGTGGCAGCGGACCCAATGGCGGTTTTCGGGGCTGCCCACCCGGTGGCGGACGGGTTTGTCGGCGGAACATGCCTGGTCCGGGTCGCCGTCGAAGGCGCAGCCCGTGGAGGCCATCACGGCCTGCCGGAGTTCGGCCCGCCGGACGGGATCGTAGGAACCGGCGCGGGCAGGGTCCGGGACCGCCGAAACCAGCAACTGCGTATATGGATGTGCCGGGTTGGCCAGCAGGTCCAGGGAGTCCCCCTCTTCCACGAGCTCACCGGCAAACATGACAGCCGTCCGGTCCGCCAGGTAGCGCGCCGAGGCGAGGTCATGGGTGATGTAGAGCATCGAAATGCCCTGCTCGTCCCGGAGTTTGCCCATCAGGTTCAAAACGCCGATGCGCACTGAAACGTCCAGCATGGACGTTGGCTCGTCGGCGAGGATCACCTGCGGTTCCACCGCAAGGGCCCGGGCAATAGCAACGCGCTGGCGCTGGCCGCCGGAAAGCTCGTGCGGATAGGAGTCCAGCATGTCCGCTTGCAGGTCCACCGTGGCCATGAGCTCTTCAAGGCGTCGCCGGGTCTCCTCCTCCGAGCTCCCGCCCTTGCCGTGGATCGCCAACGAACGGCGGAGGAAGTGCCCGATCCTGTGCGCCGGGTTCAGTGAGCCGAACGGATCCTGGAACACCATTTGGAGTTGGGAACGGAACGCCCAGGACGCCTGGAAGCGGTCACGCTTGAGGACGTCCACGCCGTCCAGCAGGATGGCGCCTGCACTCGGTTTCTCGAGCCGTGCGACGCAGCGGGCCAGGGTGCTCTTGCCGGATCCGGATTCCCCTACCAGGGCCACGATTTCGCCGCGGTTGATAGTGAGGTCCACACCGTGCAAGGCACGGACCGACTGCCGCGAAAAGAGTCCGCCGATAGGGAAGGTCTTGCCGAGTCCGCGAATTTCCAGTGCGGGGGTGCTGGTGGTGGGCACAGCCGCCAGGGACGCCGGGGAGTGGCTCATCGTGCGGCTCCTGCCAGGTTTGCGGCATCAATCACTGAAGCGTCGGCACCAACCGGGGCCACGAGATGGCCGGGGGCAACTTCGGTGAGATCCGGGATGTTCCTGAACTTCACGCCGTCGGGCAGTCCTGCCAGCCGGACCCGCGGGCCGGCGAGCGGCGGGAACGCCCCCATCAAAGCCTGGGTGTACGGATGGCGCGGGTTCGCATACACGTCCTGCGCCTTGGCGGTTTCCACTATGCGTCCGCCGTACATGACGGCCATGCGGTGCGAAAGTTCCACCATGAGGGACATGTCATGGGTAATGAACAAAACGGAGAAGCCGAGTTCGCGCTGCAGTTCCTTGATCTGGGCCATGATTTCCTGCTGCACCACCACGTCCAGGGCGGTGGTGGGTTCATCGAGGATCAGCAGGGACGGCTTGAGTGCCACCGCCATGGCAATGACGGCACGCTGGCGCATGCCGCCGGAAAGCTGGTGCGGGTAGGACTTAAGCCGGGCGGGGTCGATCCGCACGAGCTCCAGCAGTTCGCCGGCCCGCCGCAGGGACTCCTTGCGCGAATAACCGGTGTGCGTGGTGAAGATGTCCGTGATCTGTTCGCCAATGGTCAGCACCGGGTTCAGTGAGTTCATGGCGGACTGGAACACCATGGCCACGTCCTGCCACCGGAAGCGCCGCAGCTCCTCCGCGCCCATGGCCAGGACGTCCTTGCCGCCAAAGGAGATGCTGCCGCCGGCGATTTTGGCCGGATCCTTGATCAGGCGCATGATCGAGTTGGCGATCGTGGACTTTCCGCAGCCCGATTCTCCTGCCAGTCCAAACACTTCCCCTGTTCCGATACTGAAGGAAACACGGTCGACGGCGGTGGTGGAGCGGGTGTCGCCGATGTACTTCACGGTGAGGTCCTTGACCTCCAGAACGGATTCGTGTGATCCGAAGGAAACTTGGGAGACGGTCATTTGGCGGCGCTCCTTTCGGTGGCTTTCGGGGTTTTGATCTTCCGCAGCCGCGGGTTGGTGACTTCGTCCACGGCGTAGTTGATGAGGGCCAGTGCGAAGGCCACCAGCGCGATGCACACACCGGACGGCACGAACACCCACCAGCTTCCGGTCAACAATGCGCCCTCGTTTCCGGCCCAGAAGAGGTTGTTGCCCCACGAAACGGTGCTGACGTCGCCCAGGCCCAGGAACTCCAGGCCCGCCTGGGCGCCAATGCCGTAGATGACGCAGGCCAGCAGGGTGCCCATGACAATCGAGGCCATGTTGGGGAGGATCTCGCGGAACATGATCCGGCCGGCCCGTTCACCGGAGACCACGGCCGCGGCCACAAAGTCCTTGGAGCGGATGGATAAGGCTTGTGAGCGCAGGACGCGGGCTGAGCCTGCCCAGCCGGTGACCACGAGGACAAGAATCACGGTGCCCAGCCCCGGGGGCAGGAACGCGGCCAGGATGACCAGCAGCGGCAGCCCGGGCAGGAGGAGGAAGACGTTGGTCACCAGGGACAGCGCCTCGTCCATGAACCTGCCGAAGTAGGCCGAGGCCAGTCCCACCAGGATGCCGATGAAGGTGGAGGCGAAACCCACGGTCAGGCCCACGAACAGGGAGCTCCGCGAACCGTGAAGGGTCAGCGCGAGCACGTCCTGGCCCTTGGCTGTGGTTCCCAGCCAGTGCTCGGCGGACGGTTCCAGTGACGCCATGGCCGTGATCCGCGATGGATCGCCCGGGAAAAGGACCGGCGCCAACAGGGCCAGCACGATGAACACGGCCATGACGGCCATACCGGTCAGTGCTTTCCTGTTGGTGGCCAGCCCGTGGATGAAACTGCGGTTGGGCTTGGGGGTGGCAGGGGTTTTGTCGGCCGTTTTGCCGGGTTGCTGCAGGATTGCGGTTGTCATGATTGGTCCCTCTGGTTGCTGCGCACGCGCGGTCAGTTGCTGCGCACGCGCGGGTCGAGGCGGACGTACAGGATGTCCACCAGGAAGTTCGCCAGCAGCACGGCGGCGGTAATGGTCAGGAAGAGCCCTTGCATGAGCGGATAGTCGAGGCCCTGGACAGCGTTGAGCAACTGGTAGCCGACGCCGGGGTAGGCGAACACCACCTCTGTGAGAAGGGCGCCGCCCACCACGAACCCGAGGCCCATGCCGAAGCTTGTCACCGATGGCAGCATCGCGTTCCGGGCTGCGTAGCGGAGCATGATGCGGCCGGGCCGCAGGCCCTTGGCCTCGGCCATGGTGATGTAGTCCTCTGAATTCGTGGCAATCATGGTGTTGCGCATCCCCAGCATCCAGCCGCCAATCGAGACCAGCACGATGGTCAGCGCCGGCAGCACGAGGTGGGCGCCGACGTCGCCGATGAACTCCCACGTAAGGCCGGGCTGCAGGCCGTCCGTAAAGGCGTGGCGGATCGGAAACCAGCCCAGGACCACGCCGAACAGGTACAGCGCGCCCATCGCCAGCCAGAAATACGGAAACGATCCGATGAACACCAGGACCGGCGGCAGCGCCGAGTCCACCGCGCCGCCCCGCCGCCAGGCCGCCAGGATGCCCAGCAGGTTGCCCACGACGGCGGCGATCACCAGCGCGGTTCCGCCCAGCAGGAGGGTCCACCCGATCTGGGATGCGATGACTTCGGTGACCGGCGCCGGAAAGCGTGAGATGGAAACTCCCATCTGGCCGGTGAAGATGTTGTGCAGGTAGTCAACGTACTGCTCCCAGAGCGGCCTGTCGTCAACGCCGAGCAGCTTGCGCAGGGCCTCGATCTGTTCGGGCTGCATTCTGTCCTGGGAGCGGGCGAACATGCGGGAAACGGGGTCGCCGGGCATGAAGCGCGGGAGCAGGAAATTCAAGGTGATGGACGCCCAGAAGGCGATCAGGTAGAAACCCAGTCGGCGCAGGATGAAGCGCACGGTTTCCCTCCAATTCGGGAGTGGTGAAGGTGTTGGGGCGCTGGCCGCCGGATGATCCGGCGGCCAGCAGATGGGTCCACGCCGCCGAGGGTTCCCTGGGCGAAGCGAAGCGAGGCCAGGGAGGCGGTGGGGATTACTTCCGCGGTTCCAGCGTGGTCAGCACCAGGACTGTTGTGGGGGCGCGGACCGAGAGGGTTGCGTACGGGTTGTCCTGCGTGGGCCAGCCGGTAAAACGGGTGTCGTTGAAGGCGCCCCACTCCGGGCCGGAGAAGAGCGGCACCAGCGGTGCGGCGTCGTTGTACTCTTCCTGCAGCTTGTTGGCAATGTCCTTCTGCCGGGCCTCGTCCGATTCGGCCGCGAACTCGGCCAGCAGGGCGTCCGCCTCCGCGTCTCCGAAGCGGTGGTAGTTGTCGAAGGTCTTGGTGCCCACGGGCTTCACGGTTGCCGTACCCATAGAGGTGTTGAAGTACTTGTACGGGCTGGGGTCGTTGGCGCTCCAGACGATGCCCGAATCGAAGTCACCGGTCTCGTAGCCGGCCACCACGGCAGCCCAGTCAGGGGAATCAACCTTTGCCGTAACACCCACTTCGGCAAGGTTCTGGGCAATCACGTTGGCCACGGACAGCCAGTCGGACGAGGTCGCACCCACGGAAATCTTGAATTCGAAGGGTTTGCCGTCCTTCAGCGTGCGCTTGCCGTCAGCACCCTTGGCGTAGCCGGCCTTGTCCAGCAGTTCGTTGGCCTTCTCGACGTCGTGCCTGGTCCAGGTGCAGTTGTCCTTGACCTCGTTGTTCTTCCACGTTTCATAGTTGCCGGACAGGCCAGTGCAGTCGGCCGGAGCGGCGTAGCCGCTCATGCCGATTTTGGTGACCTGGTCCCGGTCCACGGCCATGCTGAGCGCTTTGCGGACGTCCACGTCGTTAAACGGGGCCTTGGTGGTGTTGAGCTGCCAGTTGATCATGGAACCCGTGGGCGGGAACCAGTACTGCCGGTGCTCCTTGTCCTTGGAGATGAAGGTCTTTTCGATGTTCGGGATGTACTGCGGAGCCCAGTCCACGTCGCCGTTCACCGCGGCGAGGTTGGCGCCGTCGTTACCTGCGAAGGCGAGCATCTTGATGCCGGCGATCTTCTGCTTGTCCGGCTGCCAGTAGTTGGGGTTCTTCTTCAGCACGAAGGACTGGGCCTGGAAGCTGTCCACCTCCGTGTACGGGCCGGTGCCCACCGGTTTGGCGTTGGCGTCCTTCTCCGGGTCAGCGAGCGCGGACCAGATGTGCTTGGGCAGGATGGTGAGCTGGCCGACGTCGTACAGGGCCGGGGACCACGGCTTGTTGAAGTTGAAGGTGACCTTGTTGCCTTCGGCCGCTACCGTCTCCAGGTATTCGAAGCCGCCCTTGATCTTCTTCTGGAGCTCGAAGGTATAGGCAACGTCCTCAGCCACGAAGGGCTGGCCGTCTGACCACTTCACGCCCTCGCGAAGGGTGAAGGTGATGGACGTGCCGTCCTCGGCTGCCTCCCATTCGGTGGCCAGCCACGGCACAGTGTCGCCCTTGGCGGGATTGAAGATCAGCAGGGATTCGTAGATGGACTGCTGGACCATTGGATTGACGCTGGGCGCGAACGGGTTGAAGTTTTGCACGAACGTGCCCATGTCCTCACGCGGAATGGTGAGGAAGGCACTCGCGTTTGCTCCGGCGTCGTTGCCTGCGGGTTTGTTCACGGTGGCTGCACAGCCGGTCAGCAGCAGTGCGCCCACCGCCAGCCCGGCTGCCGTGACGCGGGCAGCCCTCAGGAATCGGGGTTGTGTCATGATGGTTATCTCTTTCCTGTCTTCATCAGCAAGGTGAAGTGGTGGGTAAGGGGTTTGCTCTTCGGAACGTGATTTCGCGGTCAGACCGAAGAGCGTTCTAGCAGCGGACAGTCGACCAATTGCTGGCCGGCAGTGATCGGCTGTCCTGCTGTAAGAGCGGCGAGCGTCTTGACTCCCAGGGCGCCCATTTTTTCGAATGGCAACGCAACCGTTGTGAGCTTGGGCCTCAGGTAGGCCGCAATCAGTTCCTGGTTGTCGAAGCCGATAACTGCGATGTCGCCGGGGATGGCCAGGCCCCGTTCCTTGATGGCGTCGTAAGCACCCATCGCCATACGGTCGTTGAGGCAGAACAACGCTGTTGGCCTGTCCTTCTCCGGGTAACGGTCCAGGATCTCGGCGGCGGCCGCATAGCCGCCATCCGCCGTCGCATTCCCGGACACCACCAGCTCCGGATCCAACTCAAGCTCGGCTCCGGCGAGCGCTTCCCGTGCACCCTCCAGCCGGCCGATTGCGGCGGGAATGTCCGGGTCCAGGTTGATCACACCGATCTTGGTGTGTCCGGCTCGGAGCAGCCGTTCCGACGGCGACCCGCCCGCCCGCCCGTTCGTCCGGGACGATGGACGGCAGGTTTCCGTCCAGGTCGAAGCAGTTGATGAGCACGGTGGGCACCTCGTTGGCGCTGCGGGGAACATGCACACCGCGGTGGTAGGTGGCCGCATACAGCAGTCCTTCCACCCGCTGTTCCAGCAGCTTTTCGATTGCCGCGTCTTCCATGCCTTGGTTCGGCCCTGCTGCATCGGCCTGGTCCGAGGGGGCGATGAGCAGGAACCGGCGGTCAAGCCAGGCCTGGTCCTGGGCTCCCTTGATGATGTCGACGGCGAACGGCGCCGTCACGATTTCAGTGACAATGCCGTACCAGTCGCTGCGCTGGGATGCCAGCGCCCGCGCTCCGGCGTTCGGGCGGTAACCCAATGCCTGGACAGCGTCGTTGATGCGGGTGCGGGTCTCCTCGGAAATGCTGGCGTTCGCCCGGTTGCTCAGCACGAAGGAGACAGCCGTCCGCGACACCCCCGCATGTTTGGCCACATCAGTCATGGTCACTCCCCGCTGGCGCGGGGCCGGAGCCTTTTGGGGCGAGGTGCTTTTCGACATTGAATGCTCCGGTGATCTTGACTAACGCGCGTTACTTGGAATGTGTGATTCAGGTTACGCGCGTTACTTCCCGGCTGTCAACCATTACTTTCCGCCGTCCTCGCGGCGTCCAGGAAGCGTCTTAAACAGCAGAGAAGCCCCAGGTTCCCAATGGAAGGGAACCTGGGGCTTTCACATCCGGGAACCGGAGCCTGCCGTCGGCCGGGACCAGGGAGCCGCGTGCCGAATCAGCGCCTAGAGCCGGGTGTCGAAGGAATCGCAGAACACGTTCTCGTTGAAGGTGCCCTGGAATTCGGACTTCCCTTGGATCTTTTCAATGGTTGCCCGGATGGCCTCGCGGGACCCTGCGTGGGCGTGGATCGCGGTCTTGACCATCGGCACGTCGATCAGGTGGTTGGGCTGGTTGAGCGACACAAACACAGTAGGAACTTCGGTGACGTACCACGGGATCTCCGCGGCCATCGGGGTTGACCACTTGATCCGGATTGCGGCCTCCTGGGCAAATCCCTTGACGTTGGCGAAGACAAAGGCGGCGTCGTACTTGTCCGCGTAGTCCCCGGTGGCTTCCTCGGAGATGACTGACATGAAGTTCACACCCGTCTCCCCTGCGGCCTCGCGCTGGTCCGCCGTCTTGAACAGGTGCACTTCAAATCCGGCGGCCTCCAGTTCTTCCTTGACGGTGTCCAGGTAGGCCAACGGATCGGCGCGGGTGAAGTCGGCCCCGCCGGAAATGCCGTACAGGCGGATCCGCGGATGCGTCGCCGGCGTGATGGGGAGGTTGTGCGCGGTGTCCTTCACCAGGGTGACGGTCTTGTCCGCGATCTCCGCCGCTATGGCCCCGTGTTCCCCGCTGCCGATCACGGCCAGCGCTTCGGCAGGAGGAACGAGCTGGTCCGCCGCCTTGCGGTGGAGGCCCAGGGACGCCTTCAACCCGAGGATCCGCCGCAGTGCATCGTGCAGGCGCTGTTCGGTGATCACCCCGGACTTGAATCCGTCCAGCATGTACTGGAAGTCCTCCGCGGGATTGCGGAAGAACAGGAACATGTCACAGCCGGCCGCGATGGTGGCCGGCACCAGGTCCTTGCGCTTCATGGCCTGGGTGAGCCCCACCATCAGCGAGGCGTCCGTCAGGACCAGGCCGTTGAAGCCCAGTTCGCCGCGGAGCAGGTCCTGCAGCAGCTCCGGGGACAGGGTGGCGGGCAGGATGTCGGCATCCGCCAGGCCCGGCCGGAAATGCCGGGACAGTTCAGGCGCACCGATGTGGCCCACCATGATGGACTGCACGCCGTGCCCGATCATCTCCCGGTACACATGCCCGTACGTCCGGTTCCACTCCTCGTAGCCAAGGGTGTTGTAGGACGTGACCACGTGCTGGTCGCGTTCGTCGATGCCGTCACCGGGGAAGTGCTTCATGGCGCACACCGTGGGAGATTCACTGATGCCGTCGAAGTACTCCTTGGCCCGCTCCACCACGATTTCCGGGGTGTTGCCGAAGGCGCGGGTGGAGATTACCGTGTTCCGCCAGTTGTAGTGGATGTCCACGATCGGCGCGAAGGCCCAGTTACAGCCCAGGGCGGCGGTTTCCACCCCGGCCACCTGCCCCATTTGCCGGGCTATGGCCTTGTCCGGATGCGAGCCGGCCTGCAGGTGCGTGGACACGAACGTTCCGTCGTCGCAGCTTCCGGCTCCCCCCATTTCCGGGTTGGAGGCCACCAGCAGCGGGATGCGCGTCTTCGACTGTGCGTACCGGATGTGCTCCTGCACCGCGGCCGAAGGGCCCGGCCGGTACCGCATGCCGCCCACGTGGTAGTTCTCCAGCACACCGTCGAGGTACTCCGGGGAGTAGTCGTTGTTGTGGTTGATGAACAGTTGGCCGATCTTTTCCTCGAGGCTCATGCCGGCAAGGGTGGATTCCACCCAGGCGACGGCGCCGTCGTCGAGATTGAACGGCGCAGCCTGGAGCTCGACGTCGAACTGCCGCGGCCGGGTGCCGGGGGCGCCGGCGGAGTCAGGGGTGGCAGTGCGGGAGCGTCCGACGGCGGTAATCCCGGTGAGTGCGTCGCGCACCACCTGCTGGACCGGCGCGGCGATGTCGACGACGACGCCCGCTTCGTCTCCCTCCAGCGGTTCCAGCGTGGCGAGCTGTGAGTCAAGGAGGGCTGGCGGCATGAAGTGCCCCGTCCTGCCTTCGGTCCGTGCCGTCAGGACCTCCCTACTGCCGTGCAGGTGCAGGAAGATGGTGTCCGGGGCCTGTTTCCGGATGGCGTCGCGGTAACTGCGGCGCAGTGCGGAGCACGCCAGGACCATGCCGCCGTCGCCCGCGTTTGCCAGCTCGCCGCCCACCGTGGCCAGCCAGGGCCAGCGGTCCTCGTCCGTCAGCGGCGTGCCGGCGGCCATCTTGGCGACGTTCTCCACGGGGTGGAGGGAGTCCCCATCCAGGAAGGGGACACCGAGTTCCCTGGCAACGAGGTCGCCGATGGTGGTCTTGCCGCAGCCGGACACGCCCATGACGATGACGCGGAGCTTTGGTTGGGCAACTGTTGTGTTGGGGTTGGAAGTGCTCACCAGTCGTGGACCGTTCCGTCGATGAGGCGGTTGTAGGGCAGGTAGGCCTGCTGGTACGGGAACGCGGCCGCGGCTTCCTCGTTGAACTCGACGCCGATGCCCGGCTCGTTGCCCGGGTGCAGGTAGCCGTCCACAAACGTCATGGACTGCTTGAAGACCTCGTTGGTCTTGTCCGAGTGCTGCATGTATTCCTGGATCCCGTAGTTGTGGATGGCCAGGCCCACGTGCAACTGCGCGGCGAATCCGACCGGGGAAATATCGGTGGGGCCGTGGAAGCCGGACTTGATCTGGTACTGCGCGGCGAAGTCCATGACCTTCTTCAGCGGGCTGATGCCGCCGAAGTGGGTGGACGCGGCGCGGACGTAGTCGATCAGCTGTTCCTTGATGATGGTCTGGTAGTCCCACACGGTGTTGAAGATTTCACCGATGGCCAGCGGGGTGGTGGTGTGCTGACGGACCAGGCGCAGCCCCTCCTGGTTTTCGGCCGGTGTGCAGTCCTCCAGCCAGAACAGGTCGTACGGTTCCAGGGCCTTGCCCAGCTTGGCGGCCTGGATGGGGGTCATCCGGTGGTGGCCGTCGTGCAGCAGCGGGATTTCCGGGCCGAACTCGTTGCGGACCGCCTCGAACACGGTGGGCAGGTGGCGCAGGTAGGCCCGGGTGTCCCAGTCCTCCTCCACCGGGAACGCGCCACGGCCGGCGGGCTCGTAGTCATACCGCTCCCCCGAAGCCTGCGCCTGCGCTGCCACCCCGTACACCGCCTTGATGCCCGGGACCGCGGTCTGGATCCGGATGGACTTGTACCCGAGTTCCAGGTGTTCCCGGACCGAATCGAACAGCGACGGCAGGTCAGCGCCCGAGGCGTGCCCGTACGCCCGCAGCCCGTTGCGGGACGCCCCGCCGAGGAGCTGGTAGACCGGCATGCCGGCAAGCTTGCCCTTGATGTCCCACAGCGCCATGTCCACCGCCGCGATCGCAGCCATGGTCACCGGACCACGGCGCCAGTACGAGGAGCGGTACAGGAACTGCCAGGTGTCCTCGATCCGGTGCGGATCCTTGCCGATCAGCAGCTGCGCGACGTGCTCCTTGAGGTAAGCGGCGACGGCGAGCTCACGGCCGTTCAAAGTGGCGTCACCAATACCGGTCACACCATCCTCGGTGGTAATGCGAAGGGTCACGAAGTTGCGGGAGGGACTGGTGACGAAGACGTCGGCGGCAATGATTTTCACAGCAGATCCAGGCTTTCTTGGTCGGGAGGAACGGGGTTCGGCGGGCTTGCGTGTGCTTAGTTAGTGGGTGTGGACAGCGGAGTGGCCGGGTACTTCGCGGCCGCGGATTCAGCAACCGCAGCAGGTCCGGCAGCATCTCCAGGGGTTGCGGCCTCCCCGTTTTCGCGGCGGGCGCGGATTTCGGTGAGGATTTCCGCGTGCAGGGCGTCAGTGAGCTTGTATTTGGTCATCACCAGGACGGCAAGGATGGTCAGGATGGCGGGCAGGGCGCCTGCAGCAACCTGGATTCCGAAGACTGCTTCGGCGCTCTGCGTGACACCGGACTTATAGCCGCCCAGCGCCAGGGCGTACGCGGCGAGGGCGCCGCCCACTGCCTGGCCCGTCTTGCGGGTGAAAGAGAACAGGGCGTAGGTGATGCCCTCGGTGCGGACCCCGGTCTTCCATTCGCCGTATTCAACGGTGTCGGCTTCCAGGGCCCAGACCACGATGTTGACTGCGAGGACGCCCACTACGCTGATGAGCAGGCCGCTGAAACCGATCCATACCTGGCTGGCGGGCGTGAAGAAGATGATGGTGCCGCCAACCACTGTCACCAGCGACGAGTAGATGTAGACGCGCTTCTTGCCGATGGCGCGGACCAACCGCGGCATGAAGGCGGCCAGGACGAAGGTCAGGATCAGCTGCGCGATGGACAGCACCGGGTACAGATCCAGGCGGCCCAGGACGTCGCGCAGGTAGTACAGCTGCACGGACGTCAGGGCGAGATAGCCGGTGAGGAAGAAGAAGGAGCTGAGGCACAGCATGAGGAGGGGCTTGTTGGTCTTGAGCGTCTCCATGCTCTGCTTCAGCGTGACGTTGGGGACGGCACGGTGGACGCGTTCCTTGGCGGTCAGCACGGTGAAGAAGTAGAGGGCAGCGCCGATCACCACGAAGACCAGGGTGATGGTGGTGAACGTTCCCTGCAGGTCAGCACCCGGCTTGATCAGGGGTGCCACAAAGATCCCGAGGGCGGAACCGACCAGGAGCGCACCCACCATGCGGGCGGAGCCCAGCTTGGCCCGTTCGCCAGGGTCCTGGGTCATGGCCCCGGCGAGGGAGCCGTAGGGGATGTTGACCAGGCTGTAGGCCAGGCCCAGGGCGGCGTAGGTGACGTAGGCGTAGAGCAGGGTGCCGGACTCGCCGAGCTGCGGTACCGAGAACGTGGCGACGCTCAGCAGGAGCAGCGGGATGGAACCGAACATGATGAACGGGCGGAACTTGCCGAACCGCTTGCTGAAGGTACGGTCCACCACGCGGCCGGCAAAAACATCCGCGAAAGCGTCAAAGATCCTGACGGACAGCAGCAGTGTTCCGGCGGCGGCGGCCGAGATGCCAGCCACGTCGGTGTAGTAGACCAGCAGGAACATGGTGGCGGTGGTGAACGCCAGGTTGTTGGCGGCGTCGCCGGCGCCGTAGCCGGCGATGCTCAGTTTGCTCAGCTTTTTCATGGTGTGGGCTCCTTTACCCGGGGCGGCCTGGGGGTGGCCGGAATGAAGCGTTAGCGGTGGGGGAAGTGGCGGTTCTTGCTGGCCCGCGGCAGGAGCATTCGGGGGTCCTATTCGCGTCGTTGCGGCGTGGCCGGAAGGGAAATTTCTGGTGTCCCGGAGGCACTCCGGGTTCTTGCTCTGCCTGTAATCCTAGTCACGTGGCAAATAAATGGCAAGCGGTTGCCAAACTTTTATTGATATTTCAAGAAAAGGGGCTGCCCGGTGCCCCGAAAGGTGCCGGACAGCCCCGCTTACAGCAGATTTACGGGGCGGCGGCGTGTCCCGCGATGGTGCCGCAGAGGCTTTCCACCAGGCCCACCACTGCATCGTCGCTGGCCAAAACCGGGTCCACGACGTTCAGCAGCGCCCGGATGCGTTCGGTTCCTGAAAGGCGGTTGGCGGCGGCCACATGGTCCCCAAGGGGGTCCTGGAACGTTGCGCCCGCGGCGGCGCTGTAGTCCATCCAGGCGGCGATCATCAAGGCCGCGGCGGCACCGGTCCTGCCCGCCGCGCGTTCGGCCTGGAGCACCGGAACGGCCCGCATCCGCAGCTTGGTGCTGCCGTCCATGGCGATCTGTGCCAGATGGTGGGCGATCCTGGCGTTGCTGAAGCGGGCCAGCAAGGCTTGCCGGTACTCAGGAATGCCCAGGTCCGGGGTGGGGAGGTTGGCCTCGGCTTCGTCCCAGAAGGCCTCCACGGCCCTAAGGCATTCCGGGTCTGCCAGGGCCTCGGCCACGGTGCTGTGGCCCCGCAGCTGTCCGGCGTAGGCCAGCAGCGAGTGTGCGCCGTTGAGCAGCCACAGCTTGCGGTTCTCGTAGGGTTCGATGTTCTCAACGAACACGGCACCGGCATCCTCCCAGCGGGGGCGTCCGGCCGGGAAATCCCCGCTCAGGACCCAGCTCGAGAATGGCTCTGCCACCACTGGCGAGTTATCACGGTAACCGCAGGCTTCCCGGACCACGGCCAGGTCCTCGTCCGTGGTCCGCGGCGTGATGCGGTCAACGGAGGTGCTGACAAAACTGACGTTGCCGTCAATCCAGTCGGCCAGCCCGGCATTCCAGGAGCCGGCAAGACCGGCGACACCCTGCCGGGCAACCGTGCCGTTGTTGGACAGGTTGTCGCAGCAGACCACGGCAATCGGGCCGGAGCCGGCATCCCGCCGGGCCGCAAGCGCCAGCACCAGCCGTCCCAGCGGCGTGGCCGGGCGCCCGCTGCCGGAACCCAACAGCGCAAGGTCGGCGGCGACGTCGGGCGCTGTGATATCCAGCGTCCCGTCGGCACCCAGCCCATAGGCAGCCTCGGTAATGGTCAGGGTGACCACGGCGGTTCCGGGCGCGGCCACCAATTCGGTGAGCCGCTTCACGTCCGCCCCGTCCACAGCCTCCACGATGCTGCCCACAACGCTGAAGGTGTCGCCCGCGTCAGCGCGCTCCACCACGGTGTACAGCCCGTCCTGTTCCGCCAGGGCTGCAGCGGCGTCGGGGCGCCGGCCGGTAAAGGATGCGATGCCCCAGTCCGCGGCGTCGGAGGCTTGCTGGGTATACCAGGCCTGGTGCGAGCGGTGGAAGGCGCCGAGGCCCAGGTGGACAATCCGGACCGGCGCCTTGGGCATCGGCCGGAGCGTCCGGTTCAGCCGCGGAAGGTCAGCCGGAGGAGCGGGCGCAGCAGCAGCATTCAGTCCGGTGCTCACAGCTTGAACACCCGCCGGGGTGAGCCGTCCACGATGTCCACGATCAGTTCGTGGGCGCGGTCCTCGCTGACGCGGTGTTCGGCCACGAGCCGGGCAAGGAAGGAGGCTTCGATCCGCCGGGAGGCGTCGTGCCGTGCCGGGATGGAGCAGAAGGCGCGGGTGTCGTCGATGAAGCCGGAGGACCGGGAGAAGCCTGCGGTTTCGGTAACGGCGGAACGGAACCGCAGCATGGCATCCGGCGCGTCCAGGAACCACCACGGGGCGCCGAGGTACACGGAAGGGTAGAAGCCGGCCAGCGGGGCAAGCTCGCGGGAGAACACGGTCTCGTCCAGCGTGAACAGCACCAGGTGGAAGTCCTTGGCGGTGCCGAAGTCCTGCAGGACAGGGCGGATGGCCTCGGTGTAGTTGATCGCGAACGGGATGTCATGGCCCGTGTCCGCGCCGAAGGTGTTGAAGGTGGGTTCGTGGTGGTTCCGGTAGGAGCCGGGGTGGATGGTCATCACCAGTCCGTCCTCCACGGACATCCGGGCCATCTGGTACATCATGTGGGCTTCGAAATCGTCCCGGTCCTGTGCGCTGGCCTTGCCGGAACGGGCGCGCTCAAAAAGCCTTGCCGCATCAGCGTCATCGAGCTTCAGCGTGGCAGGCGTTCGGACACCATGGTCTGCGGACACTGCGCCGTGCTCCACGAAATAATTACGCCGGTTCTCCAGCGCGGTGAGGTACGCACCGTAGCCCGTGCCGCCGTCACCCGCTGCCGCGATGAGCCTGTC
Organism: Pseudarthrobacter phenanthrenivorans Sphe3; assembly: GCF_000189535.1. NCBI lineage: Bacteria > Bacillati > Actinomycetota > Actinomycetes > Micrococcales > Micrococcaceae > Pseudarthrobacter > Pseudarthrobacter phenanthrenivorans. Next base: position 704,391 of record NC_015145.1, on the reverse strand, counting down.
CACATTTGCCGACCACGCAGGGTGGGCGATGTTCAGGTAGGCGTCCGGGCGGAAGGTCGGCAGGACGCGGCCATGGAACGTGGGGTCCTGGGCAATCGCCTTGTGGCTGGCCAGGGAGTCCAGGGGATCATCCGTGGTGGCAAGGACTTCGATGTTGAAATCCTTGAACAGCTCGCGGGGGCGGAAGCCCGGCTCCTGGAGCTTCGCCGCAATGGCCTCGTAGCTGGCGTCCGCCGTGGCCTCGCTCAGCTCGCCTTCCAGGCCGAAGACGTTGCGGAACTGGGTGCGGAGCCAGTAGCCGGAAGCGGTGCCCTCAAACAGCGGCCAGGCCTTGCAGAACTCTCGCCACACTGCGCGGGAGTCCGGGGCGGCGGTGTTCGATTCCCGGAGCCGGTCCAGTGGAACACCGCTCGCGTGGATCAGCCGCGTGACGTAGTGGTCCGGGCTGACCAGCAGCGCTGCCGGGTCCGGGAACGGGGTGTTCTGCTCGATGACCGCGGCGTCAACGTGCCCGTGCGGGGAAATGATGGGGAGGTCCTGGACGCGCTGCAGGAGTTCGCGCGCAATGCGGCGCGTTCCGGGGTCCGCGGGCAGGAGCCGGTCTGGGTTGGCGGCAATCGACTGTGACATACGTCAATGGTCCGGGTTGCACACCTTCTTTGTCAACCGGTTGCCAAAAATTGCCACTGCTGTTTCCGTCAGCCTTCAGCTGGGCGGCAGGAGCCGCCCGCTGGAGCCCCGGAGGACCAGTTCGGTCTCCACTCGCAGGGGTGCTGTGGGCTCCTTGCCGCCGTGCAGCACGTCAAGCAAAACGGTGGCGGCCCCCGAGCCGCACTCCCCCAGCGGCGAACGGACGGTAGTCAGTGGAGGTGTGGTGAAGTCCGCCCCGAAGATGTCGTCAAAGCCCACAATGCTGATCTGGTCCGGAACCACCATGCCGCCCGCCTGGAGTTCCTGCATCAGGCCGATCGCCAGGAGGTCGTTGTATGTCAGTACGGCCGTGGCCTTTGTGGCCAGCACGTCGCGCGCCACCTGCCGGCCGCCGTCGACCGTTGGCTTGGTGGATTCCACGCGCACGGCGTCGACGTGGGACCATTCGCAGGCCGCCTGGACCCCCTCCCAGCGCCGTGCAGACATCCAGGACCGGGCCGGGCCCGCCACGAAGGCAAGCTTCTTGTGCCCGTTGGCTGCAAGGCTGCGCACAGCCTCGCCAATGCCTTTGCGGACATCCGGGATGACGCAGGGAACGCCCTCCACCTCGCGGTTGATGACCACCACGGGCTTGTCAGCCGCCAGGGCGCGGATGTCGTCGTCGTCCATGCGCGGGCTCGCCAGGATCAGCCCGTCAGCGGTGGTCAGCATCCGCCGCGCCGCGGTTAACTCGGTTTCCGCCGATTCGGCCGATTCGGCCAGCACCAGTGTGTAGTCCCTGGCCGTGCCCGTGGTTTCGGCACCGCGGATGATGTCGAAAAAGGTGGGGTTGGTAATGTCCGCAACGATCAGCCCCATCGTGTTGGTGCGGCCGGTGGGCAGGGCGCGGGCGAACGGGTTAACCCGGTAGTTCAGTTCCGCAGCCGCGTCCTCAATCAGTTTCTGGGTCTTGGCGCTGACCCTCCCGGGCTTGCTCAGTGCCCGCGAAACGGTGGACGGGTTGACGCCCGCCACTTTGGCGATGTCGTAGATGGTGGCGTTGCCCTTGCCGTCCCGGGCCTGCTTTTTGGCAGCCCGGGTGGATACGGCAGGGCCCTGCGTCTTGGGTTCGGTCACCGCCCCATCCTAACGAGCAAGAACCCAACTGGGTCGCGCTAAGTGTCGTTTTGAGGGTCCAAAGCGACACTTAGCGCTACCTGGTTGGGCAGGAAACGCCCAGCGGTTGCCGGGCGGGAATCAGGAGCGCTCGGGGAACTTGCCTTCATCGGCGATGCGCTTGTTCAGCTCGGCCAGGAACTGGTCCTCGTCGAAGTCCAGCCCCACTTCGGAGCCGGTCCAGCTGGAGAGGTGGATGGCATTGGCCAGGCGGACGCCGTTGATGCCGTCCGAGCCCGGGGCCAGCAGCGGTGTACCGTCCAGGATGTTGGCAGCGAAGTTCTCCAGGACGCCCGAGTGCTGTGAACCCCAGGCGGACTCGAACTCGATAACCTCGGTGCTGTAATACTGCTCAGGGTTCAGCTGCCCCATAAACAGCTTCCGGACATCGTCCATGTCCATGCCATCGCTGAGTTCCCGCTCGGGCTTCTTCAGGCGCGTGACGGTGGCGGTCTTGGAGTTTTCGACGACGATCTTGCCCTGGTCGCCCAGGATCTCGAACCGGTCCGTGCCCACGATGTCATGGGTGGCGGTGACGAAGACACCGGTGGCGCCGTCGCCGTAGTCCACTACTGCCGTGACCTCGTCCTCGACAGCGATGTCCCGGCGGAAGCCGTATGCCACCTTGGCGTACACGGACTTGGGCACGCCGCAGATCCACTGCCACAGGTCCAGCTGGTGCGGCGCCTGGTTGACCAGGACGCCGCCGCCCTCGCCACCCCAGGTGGCGCGCCATTCGCTGGAGTTGTAGTACCCCTGCGGCCGCCACCAATTGGTGATGATCCAGTTGGTGCGGCGGATGGCGCCGATCTCACCGTTTTCGACGATGTCCTTCAGCTTCCGGTACAGCGGGTTGTTCCGCTGGTTGAACATGATGGCGAAGGACAGCTCAGGCTTGGAGGCCGCGAACTCATTCAGTTCCTTGACCTGTTTGGTGTAGACGCCCGCCGGCTTCTCCACCAGCGCGTGGATGTTGCGCTTGAGGGTTTCGATGCCCATTTCCGGGTGCAGGAAGTGCGGCACGCAGGTGACGACCGCGTCCACGTCGCCGCTTTCCAGCATGGCGATGTAGTCCTCGTAGAAGGGGACGCCCGGGTAAGACGCAGCCGCCGCTTCCTTCTTGGCGGGATCAACGTCGCAAATGGCGCCGATTTCCATATTGGGGACCAGGCCGTCCGTAATGAACCTGGCGTAGGCGCCGCCCTGCTGGCCCAGGCCGATAATGCCCAGGCGTACTTTCTTGCTCATGGATGAGTTCTCCGTCTCTTTCGGAATCTAGAAAAGGTCTGCGTGGCCCATGGCCACCAGGTTGTCGTAGGAGGTCTGCAGGGCGTCCCACACGGTACGGCCGTACAGCTCGTCCTGTTCCACCAGCAGGTACTTTGCCCCGGCGGCCTGGGCAGCCGGAATGATAGACGGGAAGTCCAGGTTGCCTTCGCCTACCTCGGCGAACTGCACCACATTCCGGAATTCGGCCATGAACCCGGCGAAGTCGCCGGACTCCAGGAGGCCGAAGGAGGACTCTGGCATCTGGCCGATCCGGTAGTCCTTGAGGTGCACCATCGCGGTGCGGCCGGCGTACTTTTCCAAGGTCCGGACGGGGTCCAGGCCGCCGCGCTGGACCCAGTGCACGTCGATTTCCATGCCCATGGCCGGCGAGTTCTCGGCGATGATGTCCAGCATGTACTTGCCGTCGAACTTCGCGAACTCCACGTGGTGGTTGTGGTAGTACAGGCTGATGCCGTGTTCCTGCAGCCGCTCCGCGTAGCCGTTGGCCTGGCGGGCGAACGAGACCACGGCGTCCAGCGACTTCATGGCACCGAACGGCAGCATCCCGATCCGCAGCAGCGACGTGTCAAGGCGCTTCGCATCATCCACGATCTTGTCGAAGTTGTCCGCCAGCGATTCGACGGGCATCCCCTTCCGGCCCTCCACGGCAACGGACAGCGCTGCGATGTCCATCCCCAGTTCCGAGCGCGAGCGGTCCAGCTCGGCCACATTTTCCGGGGTCATGGGGATTTGGGAGATTTCGACGGCGTTGTAACCGATCGCGTTGACCTTGCGGAGTGTTTCAAACGCCCCCACGTCAGCGAAGCTGTCCTTGAGCATCATGGCTTGTACGCCTATTTTGGCCACTGTGTTCCTCCGTGGTGTTCCGGCCGGTGAAGGCCATTTGTTGGATGCGGTACCGCGCTTCCTAGGCGGCGGCACCCGCCTGTTCAGTCTGTTGGCGCTGCGCTTCCAGCAGCCGGTGCCGGTCTGCGCGGCGCTGTTCCTGCCGGTCCGGATCCGGAACGGGCGAGGCCAGCAGCAGCCGCTGGGTATAGGGGTGTTCGGGATCGCTGGTGACAACGTCGGCCGGGCCCTGCTCCACGATTTCGCCGCGGTACATCACGGCCACGCGGTGGCTGATGTGCCGGACCACGTCCAGGTCGTGGGAGACGAACAGGTAGGAGACGCCGGTGTCCTTTTGGATCTGCAGGAACAGGTCCAGGACGCGGGCCTGGGTGGAGAGATCCAGGGCGCTGACGGGTTCGTCGCAGACGATCAGCTTCGGCGACAGGGCCAGTGCCCGGGCGATGGCCACCCGCTGCCGCTGGCCGCCGCTGAACTCTCGGGGCAGCCGGTGGATCGCATCCGAGGGAAGCCCCACCTGGTCCAGCAGTTCCTTGACGCGTTTCTTGGCGGCCGCGGCTTCCATGCCCTGCACGCCAAGCGGCTCTGCGAGGATGTCCCCGATTTCGAGTGCTGGGTTCAGGGACGTGTAGGGGTCCTGGAAGACCACCTGCAGGTCCCGGCTAAGGACCCGACGCTCCTTGCGGCTGGCGTGGCTGATGTCGTTGCCTTCGAAGACCACTTTGCCCTGGGTCACGGGTGCCAGTCCCAGGACGGCCCGGCCCAGGGTGGTCTTGCCGGAGCCGGATTCCCCCACCAGGCCAAGGGTTTCGCCCTGCCCGATGGCGATGTTGATGTCCGTCAGCGCCCGGAACGGCCTCGCCCTGAAGCGCTTGCTGGGGTACTCAACCACCAGGTTCTCCACTGACAGCAGCGGGGCGTTCTGTGGTTCGCTCATGCGACCGGTTCCTTTTCTGCGGCTGGGTTTTGTCCGGCTGGAGAAGTCCCGGCCGATTCGTGCGGGACTGGTCCCTGCGGCGGGGAAACAAGCATGGTCATGGGCTTCTTTCCTTCCAGCATGGAGCCCAACAGGGTCTGGGTGTACTGCTCTTTCGGGTTGCGGAGGATGTCGCGGACAGTTCCTTCTTCCACGAGCCTCCCGTTTTGCATGACCACCACGCGGTCACAGAGGTCAGCCACGACACCGAAGTTGTGGGTCACCAGGATGACGCCGATGTTGAGGCGCTGCTGCAGTTCGCGCAGGAGGTCCAGCACATCGGCCTGCACAGTAACGTCCAGGGCGGTAGTGGGCTCATCCGCGATGACCAGGTCCGGTTCGCAGCTGATGGCGCCGGCGATCAGCACACGCTGGGCCATGCCGCCGGAGACTTCGTGCGGGTAGGCCTCGAAGGTCCGTTCCGGGTTGGCGATTCCGACGTCGGAGAGCAGCTTGAGTGCCCGCTGCCGGGCTTCGGCCTTCGGGATCCCGAGGACGCGGACCATGGGCGTCACCAGCTGATAGCCGATGGTGAACGCCGGGTCGAGGTTGCTCATCGGTTCCTGGGGGATATAGGAGATCCGCTTGCCCCGGAGCTTGGAGAGGCGCTCCTGGTTCACGCGGTCCTCCCCCGGAGCCACCGTGTAGTTGCCGTCGAACTGGATTGAACCGGCCACGATGCGGGCATTGTCCGGGAGCAGTCCCAGGATGGAAAAGGCCGTCTGGGACTTGCCCGATCCCGATTCGCCCACGATGCCCAGGATCTCACCGCGGTCCACGTGGAAGGACACGTCGTCCACCACCTTCTTGACGGAACCGTCCGCCTGCGGATATCCGACGCCGAGATGCGTCACCTTCACGAGGTGGTGCTCCGTTCCGCTTTCGACGGCGGCCACGGACTTGCGTGACGGGCGCGCCTTGGCGGGCTCCGCCGTCGTACTGCCTGCGGGGGTACCCGCACTGGATGTGCGCCTGCGGCGGTGCTTGATCTTTTCACCGTCTTCCAGGGCGTCCCGGATGGCATTGCCCAGGAGGACCAGGCCGCCGATTGTCAGTGCCATGGCGAGGGCGGGCCAGAGAAGCAGCGTGGGGGTCAGATAGACATTCTTGAAGCCCTCGGAGAGCATGACGCCCCAGGTGGCCTTGGTGGGGTCGCCCAGGCCCAGGAATTCGAGCCCGGACTGGATGGCAATCGCCACACCGGCGATGGCTGCGGTCTGGATGATGATGGGGGCGCGGACCACCGAGAAGATGTGGCGCGCGATGATGCTCAGGTCGGACAGGCCGGAAACGCGGGCCGCGTCAACGTAGAGCTCGTTCCGCACCGACTGCACCGCTGTGCGGGTGAGGCGGAAGTAGGACGGACTGATCAGGATGCCGAAGGCGATCATGGAGATCCAGACCGACGGGCCGAAAGCGGCGCGGATGGTAAGGAGCACGATCAGGCCGGGCAGGCTCATCAGGATGCTGACCACCCAGTTGGAGACGGCTTCGAATTTGCCTGCATAGTAACCGGCGATGAGGCCGGCGGGGAGGCCGATGGCAATGGCGACGCCGGCACACAGCAGCGCGGACAGCAGCGTCAACTGCGCGCCGAAGAGCAGTCGGCTCCAGGTGTCACGGCCTGCGCTGTCAGTGCCCAGGATGTTGACCGAATCCGGTGCCGCGAGGGTCTTGGCGATATTCGCGAAGTTCTCCTCGAACGGTGCCAGCACCGGGGCGAAGATGGCCAGCAGCGCGATGCTTCCCAGGATCACCAGGGATGCAATGCCCAGGGGATTCCTGAGGAGCCGACGCATCACACTCGAACGGACCACGGTGCCGCTCTGGCCTGTCAGGGCCGGCGCGGCCACGGCCGCTGTTTCTACGGAATCACTCATGACACACGCACTTTCGGATTGAGCCAACCATTGAGGATGTCTACCAGGAGGTTCACAACGATGACCACCACTACGGTGTACATGACTACTCCCATGACGACGGGCAGGTCAGTCTGGCTGGTGGCGGCGACCGCCAGGGGTCCCATGCCAGGGAGGGCGAAGATCTGTTCGATGATCACCACACCGCCCAGCATGCCGATCAGCTGGAGGCTCAAAACAGTGAGGCCCGCAGGGGCGGCGCTGCGCAGCACGTGCTTGAAGAGGATTTCCCGCTCTCCGATGCCCCGGCTGCGCAGCGTCCGGACGTAGTCACGTTCGAGCTGCTTGATCACGGCACTGCGGATCTGCTGTGCACCGCCGGTCACGCCGTTGACCAGCAGCGCAATCACGGGAAGGGTCATGGAGTAGACCCAGGCCTCCGGCCCAACTCCCGGAGAGATGGTGCTGGTGGCCGGGAACAAGCCCAGCTGGATGGCCAGGACGGTCACAAGGAACACGCCGATCACATACCCCGGGACGGAGTCGCCAACGATCGCGCCCACCTGGACCACCCTGTCCACCCAGCCGCGCTTGACGGCTGCGGCAACACCGATCAGTGCTGCGCAAATGGCGATCAGGATCATTGCGGTGAAAACCATGGTCATGGTCACCGGGATGCGGGTGGCCAGGGAACTGGCCACCGGCTCCGAGGTGAACCAGGAAACTCCAAGGTTTCCGGTCAGGGCATCACCCAACCAGGCGAAGTAACGGACCACAAGAGGCTGGTCGAGCCCAAGCTCCTGTTCCTTCAAGGCAACCTGTTCAGAGGTGGCCTGGTCGCCAAGGATGTTCCGGGCGATGCTTCCGCTGGACGTGTAGAGCAAGGTGAAGGTGAGCGCCGAGACCACGAACAACACCACCAGACCGCTGCCCAGCCTTTTCGCAATGAACTTGATCATGGGTTCCTACTTGGCAGGCGAGTAGTTGTAGATGGACGGGACTGCCTGCTGGACCTGCGGCGTGACGTTAACTTTGTCGTTGTGGTAGTACATCTGGTTCACGCGGAAGAGCGGAGCGAACCATGCCTGTTCCACCACGTACTTGTTAACCTCCTGGGCCAACTTTCCGGCATCTTCACCGCCCGTGCGCACGGCCTGGATCTTGGCCTCGAGCTCCGGGGTGGTGTTCTTGAAGGGGTTGTACAGGGCCTTGGTGGAAACGATCTGGTCGATGGCCACGGTGGGCTCGCCCTGGAAGAGGTTGAAGAACATTGCGTGGTACTTCTGGGCAGCAACGTCAGCCGTGAAGGTGTTGGTGATCGCTGCACCCGGGTTAAGGGTGATTCCCACATCTGCGAGCTGCTGCTTGAGGACGGAGATCAGCGTTTCAGCACCCGGCAGGGTGGGGACATCGATACTCACGTTGCCCTCGAAGCCGGATTCCTTCAGGAGCTGCTTGGCCTTGGCGGGGTCATAGCTGTAGTAGTTCTCCAGCTCTTCAGTCCAGGCGCCGCTGTCCTTGCCGAATGGCTGGGAGGTGGGCGTTCCCTGACCCAGCATGACCTGGTCCAGGATGGTTTTCCGGTCGAAGGCGTGGTTGATGGCCTGGCGCACCTTGAGGTTTGCGAGCGCCGGGTTCTTGGTGCCGTCGCGGTCCAGCAGGAGCAAACCGGACCAGTCAACCTGGCTGGCTTCAAGCTTCATTTTGGCACCCTCGGCCTGCTTGCCGTTCTTCGGATCCAAGAGGGTGGCATCCACCTGGCCGGAGACCAGGGCGTTGGTCCGGGCGGTGGGATCAGTGAGGATCTTGAGGGTCAGCTTCTGGTACTTCTGGAGATCTTTGTTCCAGTAGTCCTTCCGCGCGGTGAAGACGGTTTGACTGTCCTTGACTGTTGCAGCCTTGTCCATCACGTACGGGCCGGAGCCCACCGGCTCAGTCTTGATGGCGTCGGTTCCCAGAGCCTTGGGGCTTCCCATCAGGCCTGCGGCCTGGCTCAGGAAGTATTCCAGCGCAGGCTCTGCCGCACTGAGGTTGAGCTCGATGGTGTCAGCGTCCACCACGGCAACGTCCGATACTGAGCCCAGCTGGGCCATCTGCGGGCCGTTCGCCTTCTTGAAGTGGTCCAGGTTGGCCTTTGCAGCCTCGGCATCGAATTTGGCACCGTCGCTGAACGTGACGTCGGTCCGGAGGTCCAAGGTCAGTTTGGTGTTGGTGTCGTTGTACTTCCAGTCGGTGGCCAGCATTGGGCTGAGCTTGCCGTCCGGTTCCCGCAGGATCAGGGTGTCGTAGGCTGCCTGGTAGGGCTGGAGGGCATGGCCCACGTGGGCCTGGGCGGGATCCCATGAAGTGATGTCCCGGAGTGTGCCGAGGGTCAAGGCCGTGACGGTGGTGCCGCCGGCGGCAGTGGAACCTGCACCGGCGCCGCCGCCGCCGCATGCGGTGAGTGCCAGGGAGGCACTCAGTACGAGGGCGGCAGCTGCCGCTTTGGGACCTAACTTCATTGTCGGCTCCTTGAGTTTTCGCCTAAGGGGAGATGGAAGGGTGACTGTGGCGTAGACCACAGTGGCCTTGTTGATCCAGCGTACGCATTGGAGCGTCGCTTGGCAACCGGTTGTCTAACTTTTTGCAATATTTCTGGAATGCACTGAATATGCGCGCGTAAATCAGCGTGTTTTGCGCTAACAATCGGTTGCCTGACGGAAGCTACGAGACTTTTGAGACCGCGTCTGGGTAGCTCTGGCGGTAGACATCCTTGATGATTCGGAGCGACTTTTCGGCCTCCGCAGGGCTGATCCAGAAAGGTTCCGCCTCATCCAGCCGGCTGTAGAAGTCGCTGATCAGCAGCTCATGCGAGACGCCCCAGTAGGACCTGCCGCCCGTGTCACTCGCGCGTTCGGGAATGACGTCCACGCGCCCGTCCCCGTAAGTGACCGTGAGATCACCGCGCAAGCTCAGGACGGCCTTCTCCGTAACCACCTCGAGGGTCACGGGCGCGTTCCAAGCGTGGCCGAGGGTTGCATAGAAAACGCTTCTGGCGCCGTTCGCGTGGTCAGCAACGAATTCTGCAGTGTCTTCCACTTCGATCGTCCCGCCAAGGAAACGTGTGGCGGCGCTGCCGCGCACTGCTGCAACATCCCCTACCAGCCATTGGAGCAGGTCCACCGTATGGATGGCCTGGTTCATCATCAGTCCGCCACCGCCGCCTTCCCAGGAACCGCGCCACGGCCTGCTGGCATAGTACTCCGGGGAGCGATGCCACATCACGCTTGCGGCAGCCCCCAGCACAGGTCCCAGCTCACCGCTGGCCAACAGTGCGTGCATGGCCTGAGATGTGGCGTTGTAACGGTTCTGGAAGCAAACCGCGATTTTCGCGGTGCTCTTCTCCGCAGCATCCACGAGGCGCCGGCCTTCCGCCAGGGTGTGGGCCAGCGGCTTTTCGACGATGACGTGCACGCCGCCTTCGAGGCAGTCGACGGCAATGGAGGCGTGCTGGTCATGGGGTGTGCAGACGTGCACCACATCGGGCCGAACGGCTTCGAGAAGGCTTTTATGGTCGGCGAAGCCCGGAACGCCGTACAGTTCCGTGGCGGCTGCCAACCGCAGCGGATCGGGATCGCACACGCCCACCAGCGTGGCGCCGTCGAGCTTTGCCACCGCTTCAAAGTGGACCGTGGAGACGTCACCGCAGCCGATCACGGCGGCCCGGATGCTCACGCGAGCTCAACCCCGTTCTTTGCGGCCAGGGCGGCGAAGGCCCGGGCTGCCCTGCCAAAAGCCACGGGTCCGGAGAAGCCGCCCAGTTCGTGCGCGCTGGCAAGGTGCGGTTCCAGGGAAGCAAAGCCGCTGTACCCGTCAGCCTTGAGTGCAGCGATGGTGGCGTCCAGTTCACCGTCACCCTCCCCGGCCGGAACAACCTCCCCGGTGGTGGACAGCGCATCCTTTACCTGGAAGTACTCCAGGTAGGGACGCAGCATGGCGTACCCGTCCGTGTAGGGCTTCACGCCCACCTGCACAAAGTTGGCATTGTCCCAGGCCACCCTCAGTGCCGGGGAGTTGACGGACTCCATGATGTCCAGAACCCGCTGAGGGGTGTCACCGTAGATGTCCTTCTCGTTTTCATGCAGGAGCACGACGCCGGACTCCTCGGCAAGGTCCGCAAGGGCCCGCATGCGGGCGAGGACGTCCTCGCGGATATCCTCGGCGCCTTGGTCCTCGCCGCGGTAGAACGAGAAGATCCGCACGTATTCTGTATCAAGACCCTTGGCTGCCGAGATGATTTGACGGAGCCGTTCCAGCTCGTGCTCAACCGGAAGGCTGACGTCGACCTTGCCGATGGGGCTGGCGACAGCGGAGACCTTCAGGCCCTTGGCATCCAGGATCTCCTTGAGGTCAGCGACCTGGGAGGGCGCCAGTTCGGAGACGTTGGTTCCCCAGGCACTCCTGACCTCGATGTGGCTGGCTCCGAGGGCCAGAAGCACTGACGCCTGGACAGCGGGATCGGGATCGATTTCATCCCCAAATCCGGAGAGCTGCCAGGTCGTTTGCGTTGCGTGGGTCAATGGAAGCTCCTTGCTAAACCCCACGGCAGGGCAGCCTTCGGTTCCAGCTACGGCGCGTGGGTGGCTCAATTCACAGAATGGTACCCGGCAAGTCTAGGCATTCTGCCACTTTTTGACAACCGGTTGCCAAAAATGGCGCAGTAGTGCATCCTTAGGTGGTGCAGCTGTGGCAGTAGTCACAGCCTCCCGTCATTCCGTTCAGAGAGGAGCGCCATGGCGATGCAAACGGCTGGAACCGACCGCCCTGCCACCATCCACGATATCGCCGCCCTGTGCGGTGTTGCCGCGTCCACCGTGTCGCGCGCCCTTTCCACGCCTGACCGGGTAAACATCCGTACCCGGCAGCGAATCCAAGCAGCGGCCGCAGAGCTGAACTACATGCCGAACAGCCAGGCAAAGGCGCTCAGTTCGGGACGCACCGGAGCGGTCGGAGTACTTGTTCCCGATATCACAAACCCCTTCTACTTTGACCTCATCCGCGGCACCCAGCTCCAGCTCAAGGCGGCCGGCTACACGCAGCTGCTGGTGGACACGGAGGAATCGGACGAGGTGGAGGCCAGCACTTTGGAGCAGCTGCGGAAGACTGCAGACGGCGTAATCGTGGCCGCCTCCCGCCTCACCGATGATGCATTGCTGGCAGCAGCCGGCAAGGCTCCGCTGGTCACCATAAACCGTGACGTTGAGGGTGTTCCGGCCGTGATCATCGATACCCCTTCCGCCACCAGCCAGGCGCTTGACCATCTGGTCTCACTGGGTCATACGCAGGTTGCCTATATCGCCGGGCCGCTGACATCCCAGTCGAGTGAACGGCGATGGACGGCCCTTTCCGATGCTGCTCGGGAACGTGGCGTGGAGGTCCGCAGCCTGGGTCCGTTTGCCCCGAAGACCCAATCAGGCGCAGCAGCAGCGGACGCCGCCGTCCACAGTGGCGTGACGGCATGCATCGCCTTCAACGACCTCATCGCCATCGGCATGCTCCAGCGCCTGCGCGAACGCGGGATCCGGGTGCCGGAGGAAATGAGCATCGTGGGCTGTGATGACATCTTCGGCGCGGACTTCTGCAATCCTCCGTTGACCACCATGGCCTCCCCGATTGAACAGGCAGGCCGGGTTGCAGTGTCCATGCTCCTCGCGAAGCTCAATCCTCTGGCCGGTGGCGGCATCCGCAACCGCTCTGTCATGCCCACGCACCTGACAGTCCGCGGTTCCACGGCCGCGGCCCCCGCCAGTTCCTGACTTGGTCCATAGGCTGGAAATAACGCTTCAGTTTTGGATCTCCTCACATATTTCTGCCACTCCCTGCTCGCTACCATGAGTTGACCGGACAGAGCCGTCCGGCGGATCAAGGCAGAAGGAAACTCATGGCTGCGGTGACGGTGGACGACATCCTTTCGGATCTCCCCCTGGGTTTCGCCAGCCTCATGCTGCGCCCTGTCCCGGCTGACGCGGCCATCGAGCGGTTCCTGATTGTTGACGCCGATGATGAAGCACCCGACGGGTCGGCTGCCTTTGTCCTCCTGATTGGGGTCCGCGGCCGGTCGGCCCTTCCTGCCCTGCGACGGCTTCTGAAGAACACTCCCCTGCCCGTGGTCGCTGTCAAAGGCACCCGGGCGGAACTCTCTGAAGCAGAGGAACTGCTCAGCGCCGCGGGCACCGGCCTGCTGGTCGTTGATCCGGGCGCGGACTGGGACCGGCTGCTCTCCATTGCCAAGGACCGGATCCAGCCGCGCAGCTACCAGAGCGAAGTACTGACGCTCCTGGAGGAGGACCTCTTCGCCATCGCGCAGACCACGGCCAGGCTCACCTCCAGCCACGTGGTCATCGAGGATGCTGCCAACAAGGTCCTGGCATACTCCACCGTGTCCAACGACATCGACGAACTGCGTAAGGCGTCCATCCTGGCCCGGCGCGGCCCGCGGAAATACGAGCTGCTGCTCAAGGACCTCGGCGCCTACCGCGAGCTGCACCAGACGCGGCTTCCCGTCCGGGTACCCGCGCGCCCACAGGACGGGCTGCGCGAACGGGTTGCCATCACCCTCTTCGCCGGAGACCGGATCATGGGCTACATTTGGCTCCAGGAAACCGGCGCAGGATTCGGTCCGGACGTGGACCATGTCCTGAAGGGTTCTGCCGCCCGCACCGCGGCCGAGCTGATCCGCTACCGCAACCAGCAGTCCGTCCATATGCGGGAAGACCGTGTTGCCCGGATCCTTTCAGGGCCGGCCGAGGCGGCAGCAAGCGCCCACAGCGAGAAGATCTCCGCCGACCGGCCCGCAGCGCTGATCCTGATCGGGATGTCGGACGCGGAGGCGCAGGCCGACGACGCAGCGTTGAAGCACGGCGAACTTGCCAACCTCGCGGCGATCCACGCTGCGGCTTACAAGGCATCCGCCGTCGTGGGCCAATTCAAAGGCGACACCGCCGTCATCGTCCCCGGCCTGAAGTCCAGCACGTGGGAGCCCGGGCTTAAAGGCCTGGCCGAGTCGATTGTGCGTGATGCAGGCAAGCACCTTGGCATCAGCCCCTTTGCGGCCGTCGGCCCGGTGGCCCCGGACCTGTTGTCCCTCCACTCGATCACCCGGATCACGGAGGCGCTGCTGGGCTGCGTGGGCAGGGCTTCCCGAACATCCGTGGCAACCGTGGACGACTTCGAAGGCGAAATCCTTGTCCGCGAAGCAGTCCGGAACTTCTCCTCCTCAACCTTCCGCCACCGCAGCCTCTCAGCTCTCTTGCAGCAGGACGCCGAGCTGGCGGAAACCCTGCGTGTGTACTTCGACGCCTCACTGGATGTTGCCGAGTGCGCCAAGCAGATGATGCTGCACAAAAACACTGTCTACTACCGGATCAGCAAGGCGTCGCGGGTGACAGGCCTTGACTTTGGAAATCCGCGGGACTCCCTGGTGGCCCTGCTCCATATCCAGGAATGGACCGGCACTTCACCTCGTACGGCGGGCAGGAAATGACCACAGCACTCGAGGCGCCACCGCTCCGCCCACTCCTTGACGACCTCGTCTGCAGCCACAGGCCGGAGCGGGAAACAGGATCGGTCCCTGCGAACATCCCGTTCCTGTCAGAAGTTCCCTTCGACAGGTTCGGCATAGCTGTTGCCACCACGTCCGGTGAGGTGTTCAGCTCCGGTGACGCCCACGTCCCGTTCTCCATCCAGAGCATTTCCAAGGTGTTTACACTGGCAATGGCACTCCAGCGCGACACCACGGGAACGTTGTGGTCCCGGGTACTGCGGGAACCCTCCGGAACCGCGTTCAACTCCCTGGTCCAGCTGGAGGCTGAACACGGGATCCCGCGGAACCCCTTCATCAACGCCGGCGCCCTGGTGGTCACGGACCACCTCATGGAGGAAACGTCCGACGCCGCCACCTGGCTTCTGCGGTTCCTCACCGCGGAGGCGGGCAGCAGCGGGCCGTTCATCGACGAGGCCGCGGCGGCCAGTGAGCTTTCAGGCAGCAGCCGCAACCTGGCGCTGGCGCACTTCCTCAAGGACTTCGGGAACCTGCGGCCGACCGCGGAATCCGTGGTGGAAAACTACGTCCGCCAGTGCTCCATCATGATGACCTGCGCCGAGCTCGCCAAAGCGGCGCTCTTCCTGGCACGGGAAGGCCGGGGAACACTCGGTCCGGTCCTGACCCCCAGCGATGCAAAACGCATCGGCTCCATCATGCTGACCTGCGGCATGTACGACGCCGCCGGAGAATTCGCCTACCGCGTGGGCCTGCCCGGCAAGAGCGGTGTTGGCGGAGGAATCCTGGTCATCGTTCCCGGTAAGTGCGCCATCTGAGTCTGGAGTCCCCGGTTGGACAGCAAAGGAAATTCCCTTGCCGGCACAGCCGCCCTCGCCGACCTCTCCGACCGGACCGGCTGGTCGGTCTTCTAGTCCAGCTGCCGTATACACGCCGCTGCAGACTTTTCCAGGAAGCTCCAACTCCCGAAAAATTGTTGAACAATCTGTGATTCTCGTGCATGCTAAAGAGACCACCTCAACGAGACGAGAATCACTATGGCCTTCATTGACCTCAACAGCGACGTCGGCGAATCCTTCGGCAACTGGACCATGGGCGACGATGCGGCGATCTTCCGCTCCGTCTCAAGTGCGAACGTTGCCTGTGGTTTCCATGCCGGGGACCCCTCCACGATCGCCGGGACCTGCCGTGAAGCCGTCGCGGCAGGGATCAGCATCGGCGCCCACGTTGGCTACCGGGACCTCGCAGGGTTTGGCCGGCGGTTCCTGGACTGCTCCCCCACCGAACTGGCAGACGACGTCCTTTACCAGCTGGGCGCCCTCGAGGCGATCGCCCGGGCAGCCGGCGGCCGGATCCGCTACGTCAAGCCGCACGGCGCGCTGTACAACACCATCGTGACCCATGAGGTGCAGGCCAAGGCCGTGGTTGACGCGGTCATGGCCTTCGGCGGGGACCTGCCGCTCCTGCTGCTGCCGGGCTCTGTGGCGCTGGCGGCCGCCGAGTCAGCCGGGCTGCGCGGAGTGGCCGAGGCCTTCGCAGACCGCGCCTACAATCCTGACGGGACCCTCGTATCCCGCCGGGAACGCGGTGCCGTGCTCCATGACGAGGATGTGGTGGCGGCCAACATGGTCCGTCTGGCCACCGAGGGCACCATCATCGCCCGGGACGGCTCCACCATCCGGACTTCCGCGGAAAGCATCTGCCTTCACGGGGACACGGACGGCGCCGTTTCCATGGCTGCAGCCGTGCGCCGGGAACTGGAAGCGGCGGGCGTGGGCATCCGGAGCTTTGCATGACCGCGCCCGGCATCCGCTGGGCAGGGCCGCGGGCTCTCCTCGTCGAACTGGATTCCCTCGAGGCGGTCCTGGCCCTGCACGCCCGCCTGGTCGAGAACCCGGCCCCGGGGCAGGTTGATGTCCTCGCGGCCGCGCAGACGGTCCTGGCTGTTTTCGATTCCCGGGCCAATGCCCGCGCGGCCCGTGAGCTTATAACCCGCCTCGATGCCGAGCCTGCCCGCGCTGCCGCGACGCCGTCCGCGCCCGTCCAGATCGAGGTGGTGTACGACGGCGAGGACCTCGCCGAGGTCGCCAGGCTCACCGGGATGGGCACCGACAGCGTGGTGGCCGCCCACACGGGCCAGTTGTGGACGGCGGCCTTCGGCGGCTTCGCGCCCGGTTTCGCTTACCTGGTGGGCGAGACTGACGCGCTTAACGTACCCCGGCGGGGCACGCCGCGTACTGCCGTACCGGCCGGCTCGGTAGCCTTGGCCGGCAACTTTTCGGCCGTGTATCCCCGCCGCTCGCCCGGCGGATGGCAACTGATCGGACACACCGCCGCGCGGATGTGGGACCTTGAGCGGGAACAGCCTGCGCTGGTCCGTCCCGGGACCAGGGTCCAGTACGTTGCCGTGCGTGAGCTCGTGGACATCAGCTCCGCAGGCGGAGGGCTGTCCGGCGGCCGGCTCCTGGAAGGCCGGCAGCAGGACGGCAAGCACCACGTGGCCCCCTCGCAGCACAAAGCCGCCATATCCGCGGGGCACTCCCTCGAAGTCCTGGCGCCGGGTCCGCAGGCCCTGATCCAGGACCTTGGGCGTCCCGGCCTGGGCGATCTGGGGGTGTCCCGCGCCGGAGCCGCGGACACGGCGAGCGCCCGGCAGGCCAACCGGCTGGTGGGAAACCTGCCCACAGATGCCGTGATCGAAAACGTCCTCGGCGGCCTGGCCGTCCGGGCGAAGGGCGAAGTGACGGCGGCCCTCAGCGGCGCTGCGACCGAGGCCGAAATCCGCAGCCAGGACGGCACCAGGCCAGCGCCCATGTATGCCCCCTTCCCCCTCCATGACGGCGAAAGCCTGCACCTGGGTACGCCTGAGTCAGGGCTGCGCACCTACCTTGCGGTCCGCGGCGGCATCGATGTTCCCCCCGTCCTCGGAAGCCGCTCCACCGACTTGATGTCCGGGATCGGGCCCGCCCCGCTGGCCGCGGGTACGGTGCTGCCTATCGGCGCTGTAGACACCGCCCGCGCCGTGGGCCAGCCGGAACCGCCAACCCTGCCCAAGGAACTCGGGTCCGCGGCGGCCGGGAAACCTGTAGTCCTGCGCATCACCACCGGCCCCCGCCACGACTGGTTCACCCCGGAATCCCGCCAGGCACTCACCGGGCAGGAGTGGACGGTAACCGCCGAATCCAACCGCATCGGCGTCCGGCTGGACGTCGGCAGTGACGGGTCCGGAGCCCCAGGCAAGGCCCTGGAACGGGCCCGGACCGGCGAACTTCCCAGCGAAGGCGTGGTGGCCGGCTCACTGCAGGTCCCGCCGTCGGGCCTTCCCGTCCTGTTCCTGGCCGACCATCCGGTGACCGGAGGCTATCCGGTGATCGGCGCGGTCATCCCCGAAGACCTTCCTGCCGCCGCGCAGCTTCCCCCCGGCACCGCGGTGCGGTTCGTTGACGTGGATCCCGAAACGCTGCAGCCCCTGGCCCCTCCTCCCAGCACGTGAAAGAAGCAACCATGAAAAAAGTCCTGATTGCCAACCGCGGTGAAATTGCCGTCCGGATCGCCCGCGCCTGCGCCGATGCGGAACTGGTGTCCGTGGCCGTGTACTCGGACCCCGATGCCGACGCCCTGCATGTCCGCCTCAGCGACGAGGCCTATGCCCTGGGCGGATCGGCCGGCTCGGAGACCTACCTGGACATCCAGAAGCTCCTGGACATTGCCCGCCGGTCCGGCGCAGACGCCGTCCATCCCGGGTACGGCTTCCTTTCCGAGAACGCAGACTTTGCGCAGGCAGTCCTCGACGCCGGACTCACCTGGGTGGGCCCCTCCCCCGACGCGATCCGCAGCCTCGGCAACAAGGTCACCGCGCGCGAAATAGCCGTCCGGGCCGGCGCGCCCCTGGTCCCCGGCTCGGACGGGCCGGTGCCCGACGCCGACGCGGTGCGCGCCTTCGCCTCGGAGTTCGGCGTCCCGGTAGCCATCAAGGCGGCCTTCGGTGGCGGCGGCCGGGGCCTGAAGATTGCGCACCGGATGGAGGACATCGACGACGCCTTCGACTCCGCCGTCCGCGAGGCAACCGTTGCCTTCGGCCGGGGCGAATGCTTCGTGGAGCGCTTCCTGGACCGGCCCCGGCACGTCGAGGCCCAGGTCCTGGCCGATACCCACGGGAACGTGGTGGTGGTGGGTACCCGTGACTGTTCCCTGCAGCGGCGCAACCAGAAACTCGTTGAGGAAGCACCGGCCCCCTTCCTTACCCCGGAACAGCGCAGCCGCATCCATGAGTCCGCGCGCGCCATCTGCCGGGAGGCGGGGTACACCGGTGCCGGAACAGTGGAGTACCTGGTGGCTCCCGACGGTGTGATTTCGTTCCTGGAAGTGAACACCCGCCTGCAGGTGGAGCACCCGGTCACCGAGATGACGTCCGGGCTGGACCTGGTGCGCGAACAGTTCCGGATCGCTGCCGGGCTCCCGGTCTCCGTCACCGAGGATCCGGCGCCCTCCGGCCACGCCATCGAATTCCGGCTCAACGCCGAGGACGCAGGCAGGGGCTTCCTGCCCTCCCCCGGCACCGTGGAGGTCTTCGAGGCCCCCACCGGAGCGGGGATCCGGGTGGACTCCGGTGTCCGTTCAGGCTCCGTCATTCCGGCGGAATACGATTCCCTGATGGCCAAGCTGATTGTCCACGGCGAGGACCGGGCACAGGCGTTGCGCCGGGCCCGTGCTGCATTGGACGAACTCCGGATCGAGGGTGTTCCCACTGTGGTTCCCTTCCACCGGGCTGTGGTGCGGGACGCGGATTTCACCGCTTCGGACCAGCTGGGCGTCTACACCACCTGGATCGAAACGGAGTTCGGCGGACGCCTCGACGCGTCCCTTAAAAGCGGTGCCCTGGGCCCCGTGGCCCGGCGTGAAACCATCACCGTGGAAATCGACGGCAAGGCCGTCCAGCTCGGACTGCCGGCACAGGTGTTCAACGCGCTGCTCCACGGCGGCGGCGCCGCCGTCGGGCATGCACCAGCCGGGGAGCAGGCGGATGCCGACGGCGAAGTGACGGCTCCCATGGGCGGAAACCTGGTCAAGTGGGTAGCCGCCGACGGAGCCGGGATTGGTGCCGGAGAGCCGGTGGCCGTCCTGGAGGCGATGAAGATGGAAACCGTGGTGGTGGCTTCCGGTACCGGCATCTTCCGCCGGGGCGGGCAGGAACCGGGTACCGCGGTGGCCCGCGGTGAGGTGCTGGGCACCGTCAGCTAGCATCGTTAGTCGACGGGAAATGGGGGAAACCAATGAACACTCCGGCAGACGGCACAGCCGAACACGCCCACACCACGGCGTGGATCGCCTCGGTGCTGCGCAGCCGCATTGCGGCAGGTGAGCTGACCCCGGGTTCCAAGCTGTCCGAGGAGCCGCTCTGCGCAGCGCTGGGCGTTTCCCGGAACACGCTGCGCCAGGCCTTCACCACACTCGCTGGCGAATCCATCGTGACGCGTATCCCCAACAGGGGCGTTTTCGTCGCTTCGCCGGGAGTGGAGGAAGTGCGCGAAATCTACCGGGTGCGGCGGATGATCGAGCCTGCGGCCGTGCTGTGGGGCGAGCTGACGCCCGGGGTGCTCGACGAATTGGAAGCCATTGTGCAGCGGGCGCAGCAGGCAAAGGACAGCGGATCGGTACCTGACATGGCAGACGCCAACCAGGCACTGCACGGTGCGGTGGTGGCCCTGACCGGCAGCGCTTCCCTGCAGGAGCTGATGGACCGGGTGCTGGCCGAAATGCGGCTGGTGTTTTACACCATGGCTTCGGCGCCGGACTTCCACAGCCACTACGTAGACCGCAACGTGATGCTGGTGAAGCACCTGCGCGCCGGGGAACGGCAGGAGGCGGCCGAAGGGCTGCGCGCCTACCTGGACGAGGCGGAGGCGGAGCTGCTGGCGCACCTGGGCGCCGGGCGGGACAGCCATTCCGGGATACGGCAGCAGGCCGGATAGGCCAGGCACGGACACGCCAAAAGGGTGTGGGGCAGGAGTTTCCTCCTGCCCCACACCCTTTTGTTTGTGCCTAGGGGACTACGTAAACGCTGTCCCGTGCGTCGGTGATCAGCATGTGGCCGGGTGCATGGCCAATGGCCAGTGGAGGCCGGGACTGCATGACCGCCGCCTGGGGTGTGACGCCGCAGGCCCAGAACACCGGCAGGTGGCCGTCCGGTATCTTCACTGCATCCCCGAAGTCCGGCCGGGACAGGTCGCTGATGCCCAGTTCGTGCGGGTTGCCCACATGGACGGGAGCGCCGTGGACAGCCGGGTAGCGGGAAGTGATGCGTACGGCGTCGGCTACTTGCGCCGCGGGAACCGGGCGCATGGAAACCACCAGCGGCCCGGACATTGAACCGGCCGGATCACACTGCCGGTTGGTCCGGTACATGGGCACGTTCACGCCCTGGTCAATGTGGGCGATCGGGATGCCCCCGTCCTGCAGCGCTGCCTCAAAGGTGAAGGAGCAGCCGATCAGGAACGTGACCAGGTCATCGCGCCAGTACCCGCTAATGTCGGTGGGCTCGTCCACCTTCACGCCGTCATGGTAGACGGTGTACTTGGGGACGTCCGTCCGGATGTCCCCGCCGGCAAGCAGCGGCCCGGTGGTCTCACCCGCGTCCAGGACCCCCAGGATGGGGCATGGCTTGGGGTTGCGCTGGGCGAAGAGCAGCAGGTCGAAGGCATGCTCCCGCGGGATGGACAGGACATTGGCCTGCGCATAGCCGCGGGACCATCCCGACGTCGGCTCCACCAGGCCGGCGCGGAAGGCCTCGCGGGCCTCGGCGGGAAGCAGGGACGCGCGGCCGGTCATGACCACAGCTTCGCGAGGCCCATGACGGAGTTCCACCCCAGGAACAACGTCAGGAACCAGGTGAGGACGCCGACGATCAGCAGCCACTTGGGGTACACGTAGCCGTGCAGCAGGTCCCGGCGCCGCCAGGCTACCCAGAGGAGCACGGCGAAGCCGACCGGCAGGATCAGCCCGTTGAAGGCGCCGGCGAAGATCAGCAGCTGCTGCGGTGCCTGGCCGAGGAACGCGTACACGATGGCGCAGCCGGCGATGAAGGCAACGGTGATGAGGTTGCGCTTACGCTCCGAGGTGCGGGAAGAGGTAATAAAGGAAACCGAGGTGAAGGCTGCGCCGATCACGGAGGTGATGGCGGCGGCCCAGAGAACGATGCCGAACATCCGGAGGCCGATTTCGCCGGCTGCGGCGCCAAAGGCCTCGGCCGCCATGTTGTTGCTGGTAAGCACGGTCCCGCCGGCCACGACGCCCAGGATGGCCAGGAAGAGCAGGACCCGCATGAGGCCCGTGACCATAATGCCCAGGACGGAGCTGCGGGTGATCTCCTTGACGTGCCTGACGCCGGTGGCCCCGGAATCCAGCATGCGGTGGGCGCCGGCGTACGTGATGTAGCCGCCCACGGTTCCACCCACCAGGGTGGTGATGATGAGGAAGTCCACCGTCTCGGGCAGGAAGGTGTTCTTCAAAGCCTCACCCAGGGGCGGGGCGGCCACCACGGCCACGTAGATCATCAGCAGGATCATGAGCGCGCCGAGCAGGACCACGATCCGGTCCAGCGCCATGCCGGCCTTCTTGCTGAGGAAGATCAGGATGGCGACGACGGCTGAAACGATGCCGCCCACTTTCGGGTCAACACCCATCATGGCGTTCGCGCCCAGGCCAGTTCCGGCGATGTTGCCGATGTTGAAGACGATGCCGCCAAGGAAGACGAGTCCGGCCAGGAACCAGCCGATGCCGGGGATTACCTTGTTGCCGAGTTCCTGGGCGCGGAGTCCGGAGACGCCGATAACGCGCCACACGTTCATCTGCACAGCGATGTCGATGAGGATCGAGGCCAGGATCGCGAACGCGAACGAGGCACCAATCTGCGCGGTGAAGACCGTGGTCTGTGTGATGAAGCCGGGGCCGATGGCGCTGGTGGCCATCAGGAACATGGCTCCCATTAGGGCCGTTCGGCGGGCGGAA
The DNA here is from genome assembly GCF_000189535.1 of Pseudarthrobacter phenanthrenivorans Sphe3. Lineage (NCBI taxonomy): Bacteria > Bacillati > Actinomycetota > Actinomycetes > Micrococcales > Micrococcaceae > Pseudarthrobacter > Pseudarthrobacter phenanthrenivorans. The sequence continues at coordinate 682,070 of NC_015145.1, read as the reverse complement.
GAGCTCATACTCAGTTTGATGCCGGTGTCTGCCATGGATCTGTCCAATACCTAGGGTGACTGGAGTCACAGTGATCGTCCCGAACGACGATACAGGTTGTTGAACAATCTCCGCAAGGTATTGTTCAACAATTCTCGGGCTGGGTTCCCCCGCCCGGGAAGACAGCAGAAGGCCGGTACCCAGGGATACCAGCCTTCTCCCGCACTTATGCGCCCTGCCAATCAGGACTGGACGCTACAACCGGTCGGTCCGGTCCTCGCCGCCCTTGTGCCCGGCACCGCGCAGGTTCTCCTGCACCTTGCCGAACAGGTCCTTGATGGTGGATTCCGCATTCGAGATGACGTCCACCGGCACGTAGACATCGTGCGTGAACGGCAGGTCGTACTCGTCCTTCAGGTGCGTGCCGTTGCCTACGCCCTGCAGGGACAGGTAAACCATCGCCTCCGTGCGGGCGATGCCGGCCAGCTTTCCAAAAACCACGGTGAAGTCGTTGGGCTGGAAGCTGATGGTTTGGCCGATGTGGCTGCGGCCAAGTTCACCAGCAGGAACAACTTTCTCTGACTGGCTTCCGGTGTAGTCCATGAACTTCTCCTCAAGATCGCCGACACATACGCTGGCAGTCTAACGCGGCCCTGAAGAGCCGGTACATAGCTTCCGCCGGCTGTGCCCCGGCGTCCCGCATCACAGCAGAAGCGCTGCAGCCACCGGTAGAATCTGGACCAGACCATCATTTTGACCGGCGGCGCCCGTGCCGGCCGTTCCATCACCGGGAAGGGGCCGCCCCGTGCACATGCACCGTCCGCGGACGCCCTTCCACTTCCTCCGGGCGTCAGCCCTGTCCACGGCTGTCCTGGCCCTTGCCGGCGGGGCGCACCTTGCCGCAGGCGGAGTCCTTCCCGCGCCCAGCCTCCTGCTGGCGGTGCTGGCACTGACTGCGCTCGGCGCCACTGCCGCCACCCGCCTGCGGCTGGGCTTTCCCGTGCTGGCGGCGCTCCTGGGCGGCGCGCAACTGGTGCTGCATGAGGTATTCGCGGCCTTCACGGTGACCGGGGCCCGCAGCGCAGCAACGGGAACCGCGTCCCATGGCGGCCACGGTGGGTGGCCTGCCGCCCCCGCGCCCGTCCTGGACCACCTCTACGGAGCAGACCCTCTTTACGGATCCGGCACTGAGTCCGGACTGATGATGCTGGCGGCCCACGTCCTGGCAACGGCGGGGTCCGCATTCCTCCTGGCCAAAGGCGAGGACGCCCTCTGGGCCCTCGCTGCCTGGCTGCGGCCGCTGGTTGAGCTTCCCCGGCCGGCAGTTTTCGACGACGGGCCGGCACCCTCGGCGCCCGCCACCCCCGCCGCCGTACCCCTGCGCCCCTGGCGCAACCTCCGTCAGGACAGCCGGCGCGGCCCGCCTTCCGCCGTCGTACTTTCCTCCTGACCCGCACGCACCCTGCCGTCGGGCCCCACAACACTTACGCACTCCGGCGTCTCCGGCGTGCGCCAGAAAGGCAACCCATGAACACCACCTTCCCTCGCCGTGCCCTGCAAACGTCCGCCGCAACCGGCGCTGCTGCCGTACTCCTGCTGGCAGGTGCCGGCGGCGCCGCCGCGCACGTGGGCGTGACGCCGGACAAAACTTCGGCCAATTCCTACGCGCTGCTCACCTTCGCCGTACCCCACGGCTGCGAAGAGTCACCCACCACCAAAGTGGCCATCTCGCTGCCGCCGGAGCTGAACGACGCCCAGCCCACGGTCAACCCCAACTGGAGCGTGGAGAAGGTGACCGAGCAGCTGGCCGAGCCGAAGAAACTTGCCGACGGAACATCCGTCACCAAGCGGACCAGCCAGATCGTCTACACCGCCAAAACTCCGCTGGAACACGAGCTCAGGGATACCCTGGTCCTCTCGGTGAAACTGCCGGACGCGGCGGGAACAACGCTCCACTTCCCAACCCTCCAAACCTGCGAGGAAGGCCAGACTGACTGGTCCGAAATCGCGGGCGACGGGCAGGACCCCCACTCGCTGGCAGCCCCGGCCCCGTCCTTTACGGTGACCGGGGCGGCAGGCACGGACGCCCACGGGGCAGCCTCCGCCGCTGCCTCCCACGGCGCCGGGCAGGCTGCGGCAGTTACCGACGGCGGCGCGGACGCACGCAGCTGGGCGGGCCTCGCAGCCGGGGCCGCAGGCCTGGCCCTGGGGGGCGCCGCCTTCGCCCGGGGCGCAGCCCGGCGGAACGGCACTGCCGGCCCGGCAAAGAAGTAAAGCGGCCGCTTTGATGCCCGGATCATCACGATCCGGGCATCAAAATGCCCGCCCGCCTCGTGGCTCCGTTGACGGGGGCACCTGCTCCCGCGAAGGTGGTGCCATGAGGTCTCAGCAAATATTCCAGGGGTTGGCCATGACGACGGCGGCCGCGGCGGCAGCACTGATGCTTACCGCGTGCGGACCAAGCCAGCCGCAATCGCAAACGACGACGGCACCGGGCACCGGCTCAGCCAGCCCGAACGCTACGTCCGCGCCGCCCTCCACGCCCGCGCCGCCGTCGTCCGCCGGTACGTCACCCAGCACGGCTGCGCCGGAGCCGGGGACGCCCGACCTCTGCAAGGCGGCGGGGCTCTCGGCAGCAATGGATGCCAGCGGCGGCGGGGCGGCCGGCAGTGTGTACATGAAGCTCAACCTCACCAACACGGGCTCGGAGCCGTGCATCCTGCGCGGCTTCGCCGGCGTTTCCCTGGCGGCGAACGGTGCCGGCGCGCCCATCGGCGCTCCTGCCACCCGCGATGAAGCCGTGGCACCCACCGACGTCCTCCTGGCCCCGGGGCAGACCGGCTCGGCGGTACTGCGCTACACCCAGGCGGGGAACTACCCGGACTGCGCCATGGTGGATGCCGCCGGTTACCGGATCTACCCGCCCGAAGACACCGCATCCCTCTTCCTGCCCCAGCCCACCAAGGCCTGCAGCAACGCCGGCATCACCCTGCTAAGCATCGGCGCGTTCCAGCCGGCCTAGTTCCCACAAACCAAAAAAGCAGGCGGTCCGGCACAATGCCGGACCGCCTGCCGTATTAGGTGGGTATTGGTGTCAGTGCTGTGTTCCTAGTGGGCTGTGGTGGTGCGCCCGGCGCGGGCCGTACCCCTGGACAGGGCAAATCCCAGGCCCAGCATGCCCACGCCAAGGACAAAATGCAGCCAGTCGTCCGCCACGTTCACAGGGACGAAGTTGGCTGCGGAGTCCTTGGCGATCAGGAGGCCGTAGATCCACAGGACCAGGTAGATGGCGCCACCGACGATGAGGTAGTTCCTGGACTGCGCGGCGCTCCGGGCCATGGCGATGCCGGCTGCACCGAAGAGCAGGTGGACGATGTTGTGCAGGATCGACACCTGGAAGATGCCCAGCAGCAGCGCCTCGGACTCATGTCCGGCGAAACCCAGTGTCTCGTAGTTGCTGGTGATGCCGGGAATGAAGCCCAGGACACCCACCAGGAGGAAGACAGCACCTACTGCAAGGGCTGCTTTTTGGATATTGGTCCGGCCCACTGCTCGGCCGTCGGAACTCATGCTTGTCATGATTTCTCCTGCTGTTTGTCGTTATGTTCACATCATGGCTGCCGGGCTGCCACCTGACCATAGACTTAAACCCCGACATCGTAAGTATACTTAGCAAATCCGCCGCGGATAGATGCAGGTCTATAACAGACCCATTACAAAACCGGCCCCATCAGGGCCTTCAGACCGGAGGCAGGTTGAACTGGCATGACGTCACTTTGGTTGGACGGCAGCGAATCCTTCACTTCTGACCCGTTCGAGCCGGGAAGCAGCTATGACACAGTGGTGGCCGGCGCAGGCCTCACCGGACTGGTGACCGCGCTGCTGCTGGCCCGCTCGGGGCAGAACGTCCTTGTCCTGGAAGCCCGGCACCCGGGCGCCGTGACCACCGGGAACACCACGGCCAAGGTGACGCTCCTGCAGGGGACGTTCCTGTCACAGCTCTCCCGCCAGTACTCGCAGAAGCAGGTGCAGGCATACGTGGACGCCAACCGCGAAGGCCAGGCCTGGCTGCTGCGGTACCTCGAGGAACAGGGCGTGCCGTACCAGCGCCGGGACGCCTACACCTACGCCGCGTCCGCCCAGGGGACGGAAAAGCTCCGTGAAGAGGTCAGCGCCGGCACCACGGCAGGGCTGGAGATGGAGTACGTGCGCGACGCCGGACTGCCGTTCCCTGTCCACGGCGCGGTCCGCCTCGCGGACCAGGCGCAGATCCACCCCATGCAGGTCCTGAATGCGCTGGTGGCCGACATCCGCAGCCGCGGCGGCTCGGTGGTTGGCGGGGTGCGCGTGCAGGACCACTCCGGCACCCGGCCCGCAACGCTGCACACCAACCGCGGAACAGTCACGGCCAACGAGGTAGTCCTGGCCACCGGCATCCCGGTGCTGGACCGCGGGCTCTACTTCGCCAAGCTCAAGCCAAGCCGCTCCTATGCCGCTGCCCTGCAGCTGCAGGAGGACCAGGCCCCTCCGCCGGGCATGTACATCTCGGTCGAGCAGCCCACGCACTCGCTGCGGGACTATGAGCTGGATGGCCGCCGGCTGCTCCTGGTGGGCGGGCACGGGCACCATGTAGGCCGGGCGCGGTCCGAGAAGCACCATCTCGGCAGCCTCCTGGACTGGGCCGGACAACACTACCCCGGGGCAGTGGCCACCCACACCTGGTCCGCACAGGATTACCTGCCCACCAACCTGATGCCCTTCTTCGGGAAGTTCCCGCGGGGCGGGGGCCACGTCTACTTCGGCACCGGTTACAACAAGTGGGGCATGACCAATGCCGTGGCGGCCGCCGTCGGTATATCCGCGGACATCCTGGGCGGAAACGTGCCCTGGGCGGACACCATCCACCACCGCGTCACATCGCCCTCCGGGGCCTTGTCCGCCGTCGCCCTGAACGCCGGCGTAGCCGCCAAGCTGGCATCCGGCTGGGGGCAGGTGGCCGCCGAAGGCCTGCGGAAGGACAAGAAGCATCCGGCCCCGGCCCCGGCGGCCCCGGCCGAAGGCGAAGGCAAGGTCTACCGCGAAGGGACAAAGCCGGTAGCCGTCTCCACTGTTGCCGGCACCACCTGCAAACTCTCGGCCGTCTGCACCCACATGGGCGGAATCCTGCACTGGAACGACAGCGAACTGACGTGGGACTGCCCGCTGCACGGCTCCCGCTTCACCAACGAAGGGAAGCTCCTGGAAGGTCCGGCCACCAAGGACCTCCCGGCAGCAGGAAAAGCCTGAACCGGGACAGCGGGCGGGCCGGCTCTACTGTCGGTGGTCTGGGGCATGATGGAGGCATGAACCCGGAACAGCCCGCCGGGCCCATGGCCCAGTTCAGCCGGCCCACGCGCGACTGGTTCCTTGGCGCCTTCACCGAACCTACTCCGGCACAGGAGGGCGCCTGGCGGGCGATTTCCTCCGGCGCCCATGCCCTGGTGGTGGCTCCCACCGGTTCCGGAAAGACGCTGGCCGCGTTCCTGTGGGCGTTGGACCGGCTTCTTATTTCAGCTGCGGAAGCGCCGGACGTGCAGCAGCCGGACTCGAATGCCCCAGCCAAGGGCAGGCGGGTCCGGAGGCCCAAGCGCGCCACCCGCGTCCTCTACATCTCCCCCTTGAAGGCCCTGGGCGTGGACGTGGAACGGAACCTGCGCTCGCCGCTGATCGGCATCACCCAGACCGCCAAGCGGCTCGGGCTGCCGGCACCCCTCATCACCGTGGGCGTGCGCTCCGGCGACACCACCGCGGCGGACCGGCGCGCCCTGCTGAGCAACCCGCCGGACATCCTCATCACCACCCCCGAATCGCTGTTCCTGATGCTCACCTCAAAAGCCCGGGAGACCCTGGCCGGGGTGGACACCATCATCATCGATGAAGTCCACGCAGTGGCCGGCACCAAGCGCGGCGCCCACCTGGCCGTCTCACTCGAACGGCTGGATGCCCTGCTGCCCGCGCCGGCCCAGCGCATCGGCCTGTCCGCAACCGTGGAACCCAAGGACCTCGTGGCACAGTTCCTGGCCGGTTCGGCCCCGGTGGAGATCGTTGCCCCGCCCGCAAAAAAGAACTGGGACCTGACGGTCTCGGTCCCGGTGGAGGACATGTCCGATCTCCAGGGCGCAGCCGGCGCCTTCGACTCCGGCCCGGCTTCCGGGCTGCAGCCGCAGGCCTCCATCTGGCCGCACGTGGAAGAGAAGATCGTGGACCTGGTGCTCGCCAACCAGTCCACCATCGTGTTTGCCAACTCCCGCCGCCTGTCCGAGCGGCTCACGGCACGGCTCAATGAAATCTATGCGGAACGGCAGCTGGTGGCTGTGGGCGGTGGCTGGGACGATCCGGTCCCGGGAGGGCTGGAAGCTGCAGCCGCCCCGGGACCGGGCGTGCCGCCACCGGGAGTTCCCGCGTCCACAGCCACGCCCGCGCACATGATGGCGCAGGCAGGAAGTTCGGCGGGCGCGGATCCCGTACTCGCGCGGGCGCACCACGGCTCTGTCTCGAAGGACCAGCGGGCGCTGATCGAGGACGACCTGAAATCCGGCCGGCTGCGGTGCGTGGTGGCCACTTCGTCCCTGGAACTTGGCATCGACATGGGCGCCGTGGACCTGGTGGTGCAGGTGGAGTCGCCGCCGTCCGTGGCCAGCGGCCTCCAGCGGGTGGGCCGGGCGGGGCACCAGGTGGGGGAAGTCTCCCAGGGCGTGCTCTTCCCCAAGCACCGCGCGGACCTGGTGCATACCGCCATCACGGTGGAACGGATGCTGGACGGCAAGATCGAGCGGCTCAGCATCCCTGCCAACCCCCTGGACATCCTGGCCCAGCAGACTGTCGCTGCCACCGCTTTGGGCAGCATCGACGTTGAGGAATGGTTCGCCACCGTGCGGCGTTCCGCCCCCTTCGCCTCGCTCCCCCGCTCAGCGTTCGAAGCGACCCTTGACCTGCTGGCCGGCCGCTACCCGTCCGACGAATTCGCCGAGCTCCGGCCCCGCATCATCTGGGACCGCAATGCGGGCACCATCGAAGGCAGGCCAGGCGCCCAGCGCCTGGCCGTGACCTCCGGCGGCACCATACCGGACCGCGGCCTGTTCGGCGTCTATATCATCGGCACGGAAGTGGAGGGGTCCTCGTCCCCGTCCGCGGACGGCAAGCCCTCCCCTGCCCCCAAGGGCGGACGGCGCGTGGGCGAGCTGGACGAGGAAATGGTGTACGAATCCCGGGTGGGGGACGTCTTTGCCCTGGGCGCCACCAGCTGGAAAATCGAGGACATCACGCACGACCGCGTGCTGGTCTCCCCCGCGTTCGGCCAGCCGGGGAAGCTTCCCTTCTGGAAGGGCGATTCGCTGGGCCGCCCCGTGGACCTGGGGCGCGCCCTGGGCGCCTTTGTCCGCGAACTGTCAGCGTCCGACGTCGGCCCTGCCACCGAACGTTGCAAAGCCAGCGGGCTGGACGAGTTCGCAGCCAACAACCTCATCCAGTACCTCAGCGAACAAAAACTCGCCACCGAGGTGGTTCCCAGCGACACCACCCTGGTGGTGGAGAGGTTCCATGATGAGCTGGGCGACTGGCGGGTGATCCTGCACAGCCCCTTCGGCATGCCGGTGCACGCACCCTGGGCACTCGCCGTGGGGCAGCGGCTCCACCAGCGGTATGGGCTGGACGGCTCCGCCATGGCCGCCGACGACGGGATTGTCCTCCGCGTGCCCATGATGGAGGACGAGCCACCGGGAGCCGAGCTTTTCCTGTTCGACCCCGAGGAACTGGAGCAGATCGTCACCGCGGAAGTGGGCGGCAGTGCGCTGTTCGCGTCACGGTTCCGGGAGTGCGCCGCCCGCGCCCTGCTGCTGCCGCGCCAGACACCCGGCAAGCGGCAGCCGCTGTGGCAGCAACGGCAGCGTTCGGCGCAGCTGCTGGACGTCGCACGGAAGTACCCTACGTTTCCCATCGTGCTCGAAACGGTCCGCGAGTGCCTGCAGGATGTCTACGACCTCCCTGCGCTAAAAGACATCGCAGCGTCCGTGGAACGGCGCGAATTGAGGATCGTGCAGACCACTACGTCCCAGCCGTCCCCGTTCGCCAAGTCCCTCCTGTTCGGGTACGTGGCGCAGTTCCTGTACGAGGGCGATTCCCCGCTGGCGGAGCGCCGGGCTGCCGCGCTTGCCCTGGATTCCACCCTCCTCAACGAGCTGCTGGGGCGCGTTGAACTGCGTGAACTGCTGGACGCCAAGGTCATCGAAGCCACCGAGCGCGAACTGCAGCGCCTGGCGCCGGACCGGCGGGTGCGTGGAGTGGAGGGGGTCGCCGACCTGCTCCGGCTCCTGGGCCCCTTGGCACCGGAGGAGGTGGCGGAACGGCTCGAACCAGCCGCGGCGCCTGAACCGGGACCGGTGGTTGAGCCTGTGGAAACCGAGCCCGTGCACGAAACGCACGCCGAACCTGCCCAAGCCGAAGCCCACCTCGTCGCACTGCAGCGCGCCAACCGCGCCATCAAGGTCAACATCGGCGGGGCCGAACGGTTTGCGGCTGTTGAGGACGCCGCGCGGCTCCGCGACGCCATCGGCGTACCCTTGCCCATGGGCGTCCCGCTCGCCTTCATCGAACCCGTGGCGGACCCCTTGGACGACCTGGTTTCGCGCTACGCAAGGACCCATGGGCCCTTCACTGCCGCCGAAGCAGCAGCGCGGCTTGGCCTGGGCGTGGCGGTGGTGGGCACGGCCCTCAAGCGGCTGGCGGCGGACGGGCGCGTGGTGGAGGGCGAGTTCCGTCCGCATCCGGCGCCTCCGGAAACCGGAAGCAGCGCCGAAGACGGTACCCAGCCGGCGGCGGCAGAGCCGCCGGCCAACCTGCCCCAGCACGCGCTGGCCAGCGAATGGTGCGACGCCGAAGTCCTGCGCAAGCTCCGCCGTCGTTCGCTTGCAGCCCTGCGGGCCGAAGTGGAGCCCGTCGACGCGGCCGCCTATGGCCGGTTCCTGCCGGCCTGGCAGCATGTCAGGACTCCTGGCGGCGGGCGCGGGCAGCCCTCCCTGCGCGGGCTCGACGGCATCATCACTGCCGTGGACCAGCTCTCCGGTGTCCCTATTCCGGCGTCGGCCTGGGAGCCGTTGGTCCTGGCCGGACGGGTTTCGAACTACCAGCCGGCCATGCTGGACGAACTCATGGCCGCCGGAGAGGTGCTCTGGTCCGGTGCCGGAGCCCTGCCCGGGAATGACGGCTGGATCAGCCTGCACCTTGCCGATTCCGCGGAGCTGACCCTGAACCCCGCCATCGACTATGAACCCGGGGATGCCCAGGAGCGGCTGCTGGACCATTTGCGGACCAACGGCGGCGGCTACTTCTTCCGGCAGCTCACCGAGGTGGCCGGCGGCATGGACTCGGTCCTCAGCGACCAGGAAGTGGTCACCGCCCTGTGGGACCTGGCCTGGGCGGGCCGGATCACCGGCGATACTTTTGCGCCGGTCCGTGCGCTGATCGCCGGCGGACACACGGCACACCGGCAGGTGGCGAGGGCCCCGCGGGCGAGGGCTCCGCGGTTGAGCAGGCTGGGCCGTTCCCACGGGACCGGGCTCATGGGATCGCCGGGGCTGGCGGGCGGCCGATACGGCGCATCGGGAGGTGCTGCGGCCACTCCCCCGATGGCCGCCGGCCGCTGGTCCGCCTTGCCCCAGCCGGAACTGGACCCCACCATTCATGCCCGCGCCACCGCCGAGTTGCTGCTGGACCGCTATGGCGTGGTCACCAGGGGCTCCGTCATGGCGGAACAAATCCTGGGCGGTTTTGGCCTGATGTACAAAGTCCTCGCCCGGCTGGAGGAGGCAGGGCGTTGCCGCCGCGGCTACTTCATCGAGCACCTGGGCGCGGCGCAGTTCGCTGTTCCGGCCACCGTTGACCGGCTCCGGTCCTACTCGGAGGACGCCCAGCTGGCCAAACCGGAACCCGTTGCCCTTGCCCTCGCCGCCACGGACCCGGCCAACCCGTACGGCGCCGCCCTCCCCTGGCCCGCACTCCAGGACGACGCCGGCACCGGGCACCGACCCGGCCGGAAAGCAGGTGCCCTGGTGGTACTGGTGGACGGTGCGCTGGTCCTCTACGTGGAGCGGGGCGGCAAGACACTGCTGGCATTCAGCGACGACCAGGCCGTCCTCGCGGCAGCGGGCACGGCCCTGGTGGGCGTGGTGACCCGCGGCGCGGTGGACAAGCTCATCATGGAAAAGGTGAACGGCCACGGAATTCTTGACACCCCCGTGGCTGCGGCGCTCAGCTCCGCCGGCGCCTACTCCACCCCGAAAGGACTGAGGATCCGTGCCTGAGGGGGATTCCGTCTGGCGCGCGGCCAACCAGCTGCACCAGGCCCTGGCAGGGCAGAAACTGGTCGCTTCCGATTTCCGTGTCCCCCGGTTCGCCACCCTGAACCTGGCCGGCTGGACGGTGGCCGAGGTGGTTCCTTGCGGCAAGCACCTGCTGATGCGCGTGGTGGGGCCTGACGGGAAGAAACTCACCATCCACTCCCACCTGAAGATGGAGGGGACCTGGCAGGTCTACCCGCCGGGCGGGAGGTGGCGGAAACCGGGATTCACCGCCCGGTGCGTGCTGCGCACGCCGGTGGCGGACGCCGTCGGATTCTCCCTGGGCCTCGTGGAAGTGGTGGCAACCGCGGACGAGGATTCCATTGTGGGCTTCCTGGGCCCGGACCTGCTGGGACCGGACTGGGACCTGGACGAGGCGGAACGCCGGGTCCGCGCCGCCCCGGAGGTTCCCGTGGGCGTGGCATTGCTGGACCAGCGCAACCTCGCCGGGATCGGCAACATCTACCGGTGCGAGGCCTGCTTCCTGTCCGGGGTCCACCCCGCCTCGCCCGTGTCCGCCGTCCCCGACCTGCGGACCATGATGACCGACGCCAAGCAGTTGCTGGAGGTCAACCTTGGTCCCGGCCGCCGCGTCACCATCCTCAACGCCCGCGGCCTGCCGGTGGGGAGAATGGCAGGCCGGCCCGGCTACTGGGTGTACCGCCGCGAACACCAGCCATGCCTCAAGTGCGGGACACCCATCCGGCGCGGAGTCCTGGGCAAGTCCAATGGTGACGAGGAACGGGACATCTACTTCTGCCCCACGTGCCAGCCGCTCCTTGCGGACACCGGCAGCCAGGCTTAGGCGTACACCCGCGAAAGGAAGCCGCCCCACGCCTTCGCAGTGGTTTCGGAGTCTCCGGCGCCGCTGAAGTCGTGCACGGTCATCCCCACCGGAGCGCCCCAGGCGTTCCGGCCAAAGAACCGGTACATCGCATCGGCGGTGCGCACGCCCAGGAAGTTCTCATTCGAGAAGTCCACCTCACCTGCCAGCCGCCCCACGCCGTCGAGCTCTACGTCCACCTGCGAACCCTGCCCCGCGGACTCCAAACCCAAAGCCGCGCGGAGCCGTGTGAAGCCGTCTGGCGCCTGGGACGCGTCCGGGCCCTGGATGTCTGTGAACACTACAGGTTTGCCGTCGAAATGTTGCAGGTACTGGCCCAGCGTGTGGAGGTAGAACTCTGTGTGGCGGCATGCGCCGTCGTACTGCTCGTCCCAGTTGTCCGCGAAGATGCCGCTGTGGACGTAGTGCAGGCGGGCGCGGCCGCCGTCGAGCGGCTCCAGCACGTGCTCGAGCTGGTTGAACCAGCCGTCCGGTCCCTCCATCCGGGACACCAGGTGCGTGGGGTATTCCTGGACGGTTTTGACGTCCGGCCACTGGTCCGTGGGAAACATCCACCCGGGGGTTCCGGTGGTGACCGCCTCCCACACCCGCTCGGGAGTGCCCGGCAGCTCGGTGTCGTAGACGATTTCGAAGTTGCGGTTTTCAATCATTGTCCTGCTCCTTGCCTGGAGGGTTTTTCGTGGTTTCCTTGCCTGTTTTGAGGGCGGGGTGCAGCGCCACCACCAGCCGGTGCCGGCGCCCGCGCGGCGCCCCGCCGTCGTGGTATTTGTCAACCAGCCGGGTGACTTCCACGCCGAGCTCTTCCGCGAAAGCCGCACGGTCAGCGGCGCTCCGGAAGGTGACCTCGCCGTCCACGGCGAACGTGGCCAGCTTCTGGCGGGCAGCCACCGCACCGGCGATCAGTTTTCCCAGCTCCTGGACCATCCGGCCGGCAAGCGCCAGCAGCCAGAAGGCTGAGAAATGGTTGGAAAACCGGCCGGGATCGGGTGACACCGAGGCCAGCGCCTGGGGCGAGATGAGGTAGGAGGAAGCGGTGGCCTGGAGGATGCGCTCGGTGACGTTGCCCTTGCGCCGCTCCTCCACCAGCTCCACCAGGCCGTGGTTTTCCAGGGCCTTGAGGTGGTAATTGACCTTCTGCCGGGGCAACCCCAACCGCACGGCGAGCTGGGTGGCCGATCCCGGATGGACCAGTTCCCGCAGGATCTGCGTGCGGATCGGGTCCAGCGAAACCTCCGCCGTGGCCGCATCCTCGATGACCGCTATTTCCAACATGGATCCAGTATCACTACCGACAAATTTTATTGTCAAGAACTTTTTTATCGTCGGACGACCGGCAGGCCGGGCCGTCCCCGCCGGTAGGATGGAGGCGTGATGCAATCCCCCCTTCCCGTGCGCGACGGCGTGAACGCCACCCGGCTGCGCCTTCCGGAGGAGGGCCCGTGGGACACCGCGATGGATTACATGATGCACCGCTGGGGCCACATCGATCCGCAGGGCATCGAGGACAGGTTCGACGCCGGCGAGATCGTTGGCGAGGGCGGCATCCCCCTGGACCGCAGCACTCCCCTGCAGGACCACACCTTCATCTGGTACTACCGGAGCCTTCCGCCGGAAACGCGCATTCCGGTGGAGATCAGCATCCTGCACCAGGACCACCACCTGCTGGTGGTGGATAAGCCCCACTTCCTTCCCACCACCCCGGGCGGCACCTACATCCAGGAGTCAGCCCTGGTGCGGCTGCGCAACCAGCTCGAACTGCCGGACCTGATCCCCATGCACCGGCTGGACCGGATGACGGCCGGGGTCCTGCTCTTCTCCACCAACCCGCAGACCCGGGGCAAGTACCAGGTGCTGTTCGAAAAGCGCCAGGTCCAGAAGGAATACGAGTGCGTCTCGGCCGCCGAGCCCGCGCCCGGGCACGCCGCCGTCGACTTTCCCGTGGTGGTCCGCAACCGGATGACCAAGTCCCGCAGCTATCTCCTCGCTGAGGTGGTTGACGGTGAACCGAACGCGGAAACGCGGATAGAACGGCTGGAAACGTTCGACGCCGGCACCTCCTTGGGTGCCGCCGGCGCCGCTGCAGCGCCAGGCGATCCGGCCAGGCTGGCCCGCTACCGGCTGGAGCCGCACACCGGCAAGACCCACCAGCTGCGGGTGCACATGGCTTCCCTCGGACTGGGCATCATCAACGACGCCTTCTACCCGGAGCTGCTGGACAAGGCTCCGGACGACTACGGGAAGCCCCTTCAACTCCTGGCGCGCGGTATCCGTTTCGTCGACCCCATCACCGGCAAGCCGGTGGAGTACCGCAGCGGGTTGGAACTGGGAGAGGCAGTACGCGCCAGCACCCCGTAAGGCTGCTCACAGTCCGCGCATCACGGCGGCCGAGGCATGCAGCCACGCTTCGCGGGTAGTGGGGAGCAGGGCCTTGTAGTTCAAGGGTCCGCCCGAAACCAGGGACCTGTCGTATGGAACCTCCAGGACCTCCCGGGTCACGCTGGCGAAGTGCTGCCGCGTCCGGGCCAGCAGCTGCAGGTCGGTCTGCCGGGACGGGGCCGCGAGCAGGGTTACTGCGTTCCCCACCTTCGCCTGGAAGCCGCGCTCGCGCAGCCCGTCCACCAGCCAGACGGCACTGGCCACCGTATCTTCGCGGACAGTCGAAACAATCACCAGCTCGTCCGCCGCATCCACCGCGGCTTCCCAGTTTGAGGAACGCATGTTGTTCCCGGTATCCACCACGATGATCCGGTAGAACCGGCGCAACGCGGTGTGCAGCTGTTCGAACTCCCGGGCTCCAATGGTTGCGGCCCCGGCAGCGTCCTCGTCCGAGGCGAGGACGTCGAACTGCGCGGAGCCCTGGTAGCGGACAAAACGGTCCAGGTCCCCGATCCGCCCCAGGACAGGGTCCGCGAAGCGGTCCACCTCGCGCATGAGATCAACCGCCGTGCTGGTGTGGCCGGCCAGCGGCGCCCGCCATCCGAGGGTGCCCCGCGTCTCGTTGTTGTCCCAGGCAAGCGTGTAACCGCCGCGCAGGATTCCCAACGTGGCGGCCAGTAGGAGCGTTGCAGTGGTTTTATGGGCGCCACCCTTGGGGTTGACCACCACCACGGTGCGGGGACCGTCCAGCCTTCGCTGGACAGCGTCGACCGCGTCCAGGTGCCGGCGCTCGCGCCGTCCCGGGGCCGGGCAAATTGAGTTGCGGCTCAGCCTGCGGACGGCGCCCTGCCAGCCGTCCTCTGCCAGCGCCGACGGCGGCGCAGGCCTGTCGGCGAGGAAATCCTGGAGGGTGGGGACGCCGTCGTCGGGGGAAACCGCGGGCGGGACTGCGATGGCCATGGCGGACTCTGCTTTCTGTGACGGTTCGGGATTCTGCCCAGCCTGCCGGGACTGTTCGGCGCGGCTGCCCCGTCCACCCACTGCACGCCTGCCAAGGCGCAGGAGCAGGGCGGGGAGACCGGACAGCAGGCGGTACAGCACCATGCCCAGGCCGAGCACCGGCAGGGACAGCATCAGGATGGAAAAAATGGAAAGGACGACGGCGAGCGCGTCACCGGCCGCAAGGGAATGGCTGGCGAGCTGCGCATGATGCCCCACAGCGGCGCCTGTCTGCCCGATGATCAGGGGCAGGTTCGCGAGCATCCAGCCCAGGGCCAGGACCAGGAGGGGCACCACGGTGACCACCCAGGCGGTAACGATCCGCCGCGCGAAGGGGCGCAGCCCGGCCACCATTGGATCCATGGGCCGGCCGGGGACAAGGCTCAGCAGGACGGGACGGATCCGGTTGAAGAGATCAGGCACGCCGGCGATGTCGGCCAGCACGAAATAGCCGTCGAAGCGCAGCGTCGGCACCAGCTGCTGGATCATCTCGAGGTGCATCAGGGCCGCCGCGAGCAGGAAGAACCCTTGCCCGGTCAGCAGGTAGGCGCCGCCCAGGCCGATCAGGCAGAGGCAGTTGAAGTACAGGCCGCCCAGGTCAGTGCGGATCCTGCCGGCCCGGCCCAAGCGGTAGGAGTCGGTGACATTGGTAAAGAAGGCGGGGAAGACGAGGTAAAGGCCGACGCCGATCACGCCGGGCCTGGCGCCCCCGTACCGGCAGGCAGCGGCGTGGCCCAGTTCGTGGATCACGGCCCCCGCGGTGAGCAGGGCAAAGATGCCAAGAATCAGTGCGGGGGTGAGCAGCACCTGCTCGAGGGACGCCAGGAAGTCGCCCCTGGCAATCACCAGGGAATCCACTACGGCCAGAGCGGCCAGGACGATGGCCACAACCGGGGCCCAGAAAAGGGGCGCGAGGATTCGCGCAAGCGCGTTCACCGCCCGTTCCGGCAGGAGCGTCCCTTTCAGGCGCAGGGCCAGCAACGGGTTCGCCGTGGGTAATGGCTGTTGTTGGCCCGGCTTTTCGTGGGCGGTCTTTTCGACCACAAGGCCCATCGGCGCCAGCCGGGTATCAACAAGGTGCTGGAGGCCGCCGGCACCCAGTTCCCGCCCGTACGCGTCACTGACCTGCCGCGCCACCTCGGCGGCGGACTTCTCCGGGGAGAGCGACGTCATCACCAGATGGAGCAGCTCCGAAAGCTGGACCACCTGCCCGTCCCCGCGCTGGAGCAGGTAGCTGGAGTTCTTGAGCCCTGAACCCTCCACCGGGCCCAGGAAAACAAGGCCCGGCGAAATCGACCAGTGGCGCGGAAGGGCCCCGTCGGGTGCAGTTGTCACGTTCCCACCAAGGGTTGAACGGGTTGGGACGGTGGGCACGCCCGGGGCATGCCCACCGTGTGTGAACAGGCGCAGCTACTCCTGGAGGACCAGGATGTCCTGCAGAGCTGCCGAGTTCGCAATAGAGCCGATGGAGCCGGCGTTGATGGCCATCGACAGGTTCACGGCAATTACGGGAGAGACGTTGATGTTCATGCAAAGCGTTTCCCTCATCGGAAGCAGCTCCGCAACTTCAGCGTCGAGCTCCGCCGGTAACAGCGTGGTTGATGCCGTCATGGCACCTCACCTCTCCCCCGGGCATTCCCAGGTCCAGACATTTTTGTGATGGACGAAGTTAATGCTGGAGGACAGCGATGTTCTGGGAGGCCATGCTGTGCGCCGTGGAGAACAGCGATGCTGCGTTCAGTGCGGCGGACGTGTTGGCCGCGTATACACCTGCCCAGTTGGCATCCAGTGTTAGCGGCCATGAAAAACTGCCCGTAGATGGTCATGGAATTGCCCGCTGATGGCCACCGGGACTGCCCACGTATGGCCATGAGTTCTGCCCAGTTGTGGCCGTTTGGTTTGCCCGCATTGTTCGCTGATCCCGCCGTGTCGTGAGACGGCGGGGGCCTCTTCCCGTTTGGATTTCGGTGTCGAATCGAATCCGCTGACAGGAAGAGGCCCTGAATGAAGGATGCCGTAGAAACCGTGAAAATTCTTGCTGCTTATGATCTGACCAAGTCGCTGCGCGCTGCAGCCGAGCTGTCGGGTTGTTCCCACCACACTGTCGACCGGCTCGTGCAGGCCCGTGATGCCGGGCGTGCACCGGGGGCCGTGTCCGACCGGCCCAGGGTCATCGATGCGTGGTTGCCGAAGATCGAGGAATGGGTCGAAAAGTCCAAGGGCCGGATCCGCGCCGATGTTGTCCATGCCAAGCTCGTCGTGATGGGCTACCGGGGTTCGGACCGCTCGACCCGCCGGGCCGTCTCCCAGGTCAAAGAGGCTTACCGGCGCGGGAACAAGCGGGTCCACCGTCCCTGGATCACGGAGCCGGGCGCCTGGCTTCAGTACGATTTCGGTGACGGGCCGGTCATCGATGGAGTCAAAACCGTGCTGTTCGTCGCGTGGCTGGCCTGGTCCAGGTTCCGCATCGTGATCCCGCTGCGTGACCGGACGGCGCCGAGCGTTTTCACCGCCCTGGACCGGTCGTTCCGGCTGCTTGGCGGCGCGCCGACGTATGTGCTGACCGATAACGAGAAGACCGTCACCACCATGCATGTGGCCGGGGTGCCGGTGAGGAACCAGCAGACGCTGGCGTTCGCTAGGCACTACTCCGTCGAGGTGCTCACCTGCCAGCCGGCGGACCCGGCTTCCAAGGCGGGGTCGAATTGTCCGTGAAGATCGCCAAGGCAGACCTGGTGCCCAAAGACACCAACCTGCGAAACACCTATGCCTCGTTCGCTGAGCTCGAGGCGGCCTGCGCGGAGTTCATGGACCAGGTCAACACGCGCGAGCACCGGACCACCCGCCGCCGCCCTGTCGATATGCTCGCCGAGGAAGCCTCCTCCCTGCACCGCGTCCCGGAGACCGCGCATACCCTCGCTTATGGGGTCGGGCGGCGGGTGCCGGACAACACGCCCATGGTCTCGTTTGAAAACGCCCAGTACTCCGTGCCTGCCCATCTGCTCGGGGCCGAGGTGTTCGCCCGGTTCCACGGGACCGGGCCGGACGCGCAGGTCGTGATCGTGCATGTCGGTGCCGGCGGGCCGGTCGAGGTCGCCCGTCACGCACTTGCCCGGCCGGGTTCCCCGGCGATCCTGGACGCCCACTTCCCGGACCATCAGCAGAAGGTGCCCGGCGACTACAAACCCGTGCCCCGTTCTAAGGCGGAAGCCGAATTCCTGGGCATCGGCGCCGGCGCGCGGACCTGGCTGCTCGAGGCCGCCGCGGCCGGAGCGCAACGGATCAACGTGAAGATGGCCGAGGCGGTCGCGCTGGCCAAGATCGCCGGGACCGACGAGGTCGATAAGGCCCTCGGCGTCGCCGCGATCCACCACCGCTTCGCGCATGGAGACCTCGCGTCCTTGCTGAACGCGGGCGGAACCCGCACCGGGCTGCGCACCGCCGCGGAGGATAAGTCCCTGACCCAGGGCACCGCCGGCTGGGCCGGCCTCGGCACCACCGGCGTCGGGGAGGGCACCCGATGAGCATCATGACCGCGAACACCACCGCCCCGGCCCTGCCCGCCGACCTTGAGGCACTCATGCGGCAACTGAAAATGCCCCACGCCCGCGCCATCGCCCCGGACGTGCTGGCCACCGCCCGCGCCCAGCGCTGGGAACCGGCCGAAGTCATCAAAGCCCTCCTCGCCGAGGAAACCAAGGGCAGGGCCCGCTCGATGCTCGCCACCCGGCGCGAAGCCGCAGGATTCCCCACGGGCAAAACGTTCGCCCTCTGGGACGAAGCCGCGTCATCCATCCCGGCGCCGACCCAGCAGGCCCTGCGCACCCTGGAATGGATCCACCGGAAAGAAAACCTCGTCGTCTGCGGACCCTCCGGAACAGGGAAGACCTTCTTCCTCGAGGCCCTCGGCCAGCAGGCCGTCGAAGATGGGATGCGGGTCGCGTGGTTCACCCTCGAGGACCTCGGCGCCCTCATTCGCTCGCACCGGGCCGACGACACCGTCACCCGGGCCGTGGCCAGGATCCTGCGCGCAGATTTGGTCGTCGTCGACGACATCGGTCTCCTCGCCGTGGCCACCGACGCCGCCGAAGGCCTCTATCGGGTCGTCGACGCAGCCTACGAAAAACGCGCCGTCGCGGTCTCCTCGAATCTCCACCCCGCTGGCTTCGACGAGCTCATGCCCAAAACCCTCGCCACCGCGACCGTCGACCGGCTCCTGCACCACGCCCACGTCTGCCAAACAACTGGCGATTCCATCCGCCTCACCCAGGCCCTGGCCGGAAAGGGCGTCATGCCACTGAACTAAACCCCAAACCGGTGGCCAGCACCCTCACCCCGAATGCGGGCAAACCAGCTGGCCACCACTGGGCAGTTCTACTGGCCACCAGCGGGCAGAAATACTGGCCACCTGTGGGCAATTCCTAATGGCCGTTGACAATCCAGGAACAGGGTCTCCCGCGAGGGCAACAGTTCGACGCCCTGGGCTTCCAGTTCCTGCATTGTGAGTTCCTTCATCATGTGAATCACCCCCTTTCCACGTGTCACCAACAGTCAACGCGGGGCCCCGTGGCGGTCCCGTTACTGGAGCATCATTTTTGCGTTGTTGCAAAAGTGCCTTTTGCCCCTTGTGACTTGGGCGATGAATGTGTTGTGCCTAGGATGGTGCTGCCCGGGGTGGTATTCCCGATTTACACCGGAAATTGCAGACAAACGAAAGCAGGCGCCTTTTCATGGCCGAAATTGAAGGCACGATGGTAATTCGCGCCTGGGTTGAACCCGCGCAGGACCACCCCCTTCGGGCACGTCTGATTTCCACCCAGGCAGGCCAGGCCCAGGAACTGATGGAAACCGCCGCTGATGCTGACGGCATACTCATGGCGGTGCGCCGCTGGCTGGACCAGCTGGAATCCGCGGCCGGCACCGCAGGCGACTGACCTCTTCTGCTGTTTCGGGGCTATTGCGCCCGACCCGGAAACCCGGGAAGTGCAGGTGGCTTTGCAGGACCAGAATGCGGACGCCCTTTCCGGTATATAAAATCCGCAAGCCGGGGTTACTAAACTCCCTTGACATGGTATGCCTGAGTGCCACCATGGTCTTGGGGGGATCGGGTAGTTATCCGGCCGCATGAGGGGATAGGCATGACGGTGGCTCTCAATCAGGAGTGGCACTTAAGTCTGCTGGGGGCCTGGCGGTTGCACCGCGGTGAAACCGCGGTAGCGGTGGCCAGCCGGGAACAACGACTCATTGCATGCCTGGGGCTGCTGGGGTGCCGGCACCGGAGTTTCCTCGCGGGCCTGCTCTGGCCGAAAAGCAGCGAATCCCAGGCGGCCGGCAATCTCCGCACCGCCGTGTGGTGCATTTCCCGCGCCTTCCCGCACTTGCTCAGTACAGGGGCTGACACCCTGGCGCTTGATGACTCTGTCCGCGTGGACGTCAGCGCGCTGCAGCAGCACGTTGCCACGATCCAGACCCAACCGCACCTGCAGGTTCCGGACAGCTACCTGGACCACCTGAGCCGCGCGGACCTGCTCCCGGGCTGGTACGACGATTGGGTGATCTTCGAACAGGAAAGGTTGCGGCAGTTACGCCTGAGCACCCTGGAACTCATGGCGCGCCAACACCTGGCAGCAGGCGAACCGGGCAGGGCTGTCACCGCGGCCTTGTCCGCCACCAGCATCGAACCGCTTGGCGAGTCAGCCCACCTGCTGCTGGTCCAGGCCCACCTGGCAGCGGGAAACAGGGCCGCCGCAGTCAGGGCTTACAGGATGTTCGCATCCCGGCTGCAGGACGAACTCGGTGTTCCGCCGTCGGACCAGCTCAGCGGACTAGTTGCCGGATTCGTCCATCGGTGAGGCTCCCCAGGAGCCTGCTGCCTGGGGGCGGATTTGTGATAATCCTCGGGGTCCGGGCGCCCAATTCTGCGGTACCTTGTGGCCATGGACTTCGGCAGCGCAGACAGCTGGGGGACGGCCATCTATTTCTGGATCATCCCCGTAGTCCTCGGCGATGCCATCTTTCCCCTTGTTCCGTCCGAAATGGTGGTGATCACCGCCGGAGCCCTGTCCGCGGACGGCCGTACCAACGTGCTCGTGGTGGGGTTCCTCTCCGCCCTCGCCTCGTGGATCGGCGACCTGGTGGTTTTCCAGCTCTTCCGGCGGCGGCTCAGCCACGTGCTGGACCGGTGGAGGTGGGGCCGCCGCGTGCACCGCGGCATCCACGACGCGATCGCCAAGGCCGGCCGTTCGTCCACCTACGGCACCATCATCGGCGCCAGGTTCATTCCCGGCGGACGCCTGGCAACTTCAGCGGCGGCCGGTATCGCCAATGTTTCGGTCCCCGGTTTCAGCCTGTGCGCCGGCATCGGCGCCGTGCTGTGGGCATGCTGGCTGGTGGGCCTGGGCTACTTCACCGGTTCAACCACCGGGCTTCCGTTCTGGGCCAGTTCGCTCATCGGCGTGGCGCTGGGCCTGGTGATCGGAGCCACCGTGGGCATTATCGCCACCCGCAGGCGCGGGAACCCCTCGCCGGTAGTAGAGGAACCGGGACCGCCGGTGTCCTAGGGGAGGCTAAACGGGCAGCCATTTGCCGCGGCTGCGGCGCAGCACCGTGAGCGTTCCGGTCAGCGCAACACCTTCGACGGCGTCGCGCATCATCGCTGCCGATTCGCGCGCCTGCTGGTTCTCACCGCGGTCTTCCGTGGCTTCGACGAGGAAACGCAGGTTCAGCTGGGGCACGCCGCCGGAAATCTGCAGTTGGTGGGCCTCCACGTGGTGCCTGCTTGCGAGTACCTCCAGGGCAGTATCCATGACTGCTTCGGGCGGGTGGCCCGGCCGAAGCCCGGTGATCTTGAGGCGGGTCTGGAACGAAGGCATGCCGTCTACCCTACCCAGACGCTCGCTCACTTGATGTCGGAAAATAGCCAACGCTCTCTCCCGAGTGAACTGGTCCCCGTTAGTTGGACTGGTTAAATGGGATTCTAGGCTGCGAGGGTCTGGGCCCGGTATTGGACCGGGCTCAGACCCTTGAGCTTTGTGGAGATTCTTTCGTTGTTGTACCAGTGGATGTACTCGTTCAGTGCCGTTGCCAGTGCGTCGGTGCTGATGAACCGGACGCGGTGGAAGAGTTCTTCCTTGAGGTGGCCAAAGAAGTTCTCCATCACTGCGTTGATGCTCCTATAGATCGTCAAGTCGATCAGGCCGCGATTTCGAGCTCTCCATTAACGGGCTTGGCGATGGCGTCCGGGGCCGGCAGCAGGCGGAAGAGCTCGCGAGCGAGGTACCGCTTCAGGCACCGGATGATCTCCCGCTTCGACATGCCCTCGGCGGTGCGACGGGCCACGTAGTCGATCGTCGGCTGATGCCAGCGCATGCGCACGATGACCACGCGATACAGCGCGGCGTTGGCCTGCCGGTTCCCGCCGCGGTACAGACGGTGCCGGCTGTTGGTCTTGCCGGATCCAGCCGGGATCGGGCACGCGCCACACATCTTGGCAAACGCTGCCTCGGACTTGATCCGGTTGGCGTTGTCGCCGGCGGTGATCAGCATCTGTGCCGCAGTGTCGTAGCCGACGCCGACGGCCTCGACGAGCTGGGGCGCAGCGGCCGCAGTGAGTGCCTTCAGTGATGCGGCGTGAGCCTTGGCCTCCTCGTGCAGCGCCAGCCAACGCTTCGCCATCGAGGACAGCACGTGTCGCATCGCCACATCCGGGTCGCCCGGCACAACAACGGCAGGTGCGCCACGGCGCACGGGCGGCAGTGGAGTCGGACCCTCCAGCGCCGCGCACGCGAGGATCAGCTTGTGGTCGGTGAGCGTCTCCAGCTCCGCCCGCAACGCCTCGCTCCCGGTCGCGAGGGTCGCCTTGAGCGTGATCATCGCGGTTGTCCGCGCTTGAACGGCACCGTCGTAGGCGATCTTGACCAGCCTGATCGTTTCGACCGCGCCGTCGGCGGTCTTGGGTGTCGACAGCCCGTGCCCAGCCAGTAGCTGGCGTGCAGCGTGCTCGGCATCGATGGTGTCGTTCTTCCCTGCGAGTCGACGTTCCGCGGCCCGTGCTGGGCGGGCGATCTCGTGGACGTCGTGACCGTGGTTGCGCAGGTAGCGCGCCAAGCCGACCCCGTAGGAGCCGGTGCCCTCGACGCCGAACCCGATCAGCCGACCGGCCGACCCGACGAAGGCCAGACAGAAGGCGAGGAGCTCCTCAAACCCGGCGATGGTGGTGGGCACGACGATGTCGCCGAGCCGGCCGCCAAAGCCGTCGATCGCGACCGCTACGTGGTTGTCCTTGTGGGTGTCGACGCCGACGATGACATCGTCACGCCGAAGCTGCATGCTGGGCATCGGGCTGTGGATCCTCTCTCGCACTTTCCGGGCGGGCTGTCCATGGCTCAGCTGGCCGGAGTGGGCGGACAGGACTGCGATGAGGCCCTGGTCGAGTCAGGCTCCTATCAGGTCACTGCCCACCCGGCCAGCAGCCTGGTGAACGCCACCACCCGGGGCCGACACGTCAACGCGAGGGCACCCGCAGGGCCGGTCATAAGCAAGGGTCAGACCCCAGGTGGTGGCGCAGTCACGATGCTCGCAGTCGTGGCAGTTGCCCTTGCGGGACATCGACTGGACAGCGCCGGCGGCCTTGAGAAGCGTCCGCCAAGTGAGGTGCTGGTATTGGATGCCTTGGATGCTCTCCTAAGTGTCAAGCGGCGTTTCGGTGTTGCCTGGTGTTCGGGACGATGTGCTGGTGGCCGGGGTTGAGGATGAAGTAGACCTCTCGGGCGAGGTATCGCTTCAGGCAGCGGATGATCTCCATCTTGGAGTGCCCCTCGGCGGTCTTTTTCGCGACGTACGTCTGCGTTCTCGGGTCGAGCCTGATCCGGCTGATGACGGCGAGGTGCAGGGCGCGGTTGGCTTGGCGGTCGCCGCCGCGGTTGAGTCGGTGCCGTTGTGTCATTCCGGAGGACGCGGGTAGGGGTGAAGCGCCGCAGAGCATCGCGAATGCGGCTTCGGATTTCATCCGCTCGGGGTTGTCACCGGCCGTTACGAGGAACTGTCCAGCGACTTCGATGCCGATTCCGACGCGTTCGAGGAGTTGGGGTGCGAGGGCTTGGACGATGGGGTTGATGAGCTCGTCCAGGTCGGTTATCTCGTCGGTGAGTTCCAGGTAGCGGCGGGCCAGGGACTTCATCGAGACCCGGTAGGCGGTGATGGGGTCGGTCGCGTTTGATACGTCCGGCCGCCATGCAGCGAGGGTGCGGATGAGCTGCATCCGGGTCAGGTGGCGGACTTGGTCGCGAAGCACCTCCGGCGCGGAGACGATCGACATCCGAAGGAGTTGCAGGGCGCTGCGGCGCTCCCGGACCGCGTGCGCGCGGGTGATGCGCAGCACGCGCAGAGCTTCGACGGCGCCGTCCTTGCTTTTTGGGATGCTGGTGCGTCGGCCATGCAGTGCGGCGCGGGCTGCATTGATTGCGTCCAGATCGTCGTCCTTGCCTTTACGGCGGCGGTCAGACCGGTCGGGCCGGTCGACCTCAAGGATCATGACACCGGCTTTGGCAAGGTGTCGGGTCAGGCCGGCACCATAGGATCCGGTGCCCTCGACACCGATCCGGGCCAAGTCACCGAAATCGCCGATCCAGGCGAGCATTGCCCGGTAGCCGGTGCGTGTTGTCGGGAAGCTCTTAGTGCCCAGCACTGTCTCGCCGGCATCGATGACGGCGGCGACGTGGAGTTCTTTGTGCGTGTCGACGCCGGCGAAGACGGGCGTCGGTGCCTGGTCCGGCTCGCTGGTTTCGGGCGTTCTGGTCATGTCGTTTTCCTCCGGTCCATCCGATGTGCAAGGGGCACGGCCCCGGGCATCGACCACCGGCGGACAAGACAGTGATGAGCACACTTGGCGCAGGCTCTCCTTAGGTCACTCCGGCGGCGAGGCCTAGCGCCTCACTGGGTACGCCTGGGGACTGACAGATCCGGGGAAAGACACAGCTGTCGATCGGAGTGAGGGTCAAGAACCCTGGGCGCACCCGGCACCAGCATCCTGTCGCATCCATCACCCTGCGAGTCAAGGATCCTCAGGGAATACCGGTTCCGACAGTCTCACTGTCCGAATGCACCAGTGGCTGCTGGCCGGGCTCGAGGCAGGCCAGAGCCTCCTTCAGCGAAGCGTTCGTCAGAGCCAGGTTCGGGGACGTGCTGATGGCATGGGAAATGATCTGCCGGTCGAAGAGGTCCATCACCGGGGAAAGGTAGAGCTTGCGGTCCCCGACGCTGAATTCGGTCACGTCGGTCACCCACTTCTGGTTCGGGGCATCGGCCTGGAACTGCCGGTTCAGCAGGTTCGGGGCAATCCTGCCCTGTTCGCCTTGGTAAGAGTTGTAGCGCTTCCGGCGCCGGATCCTGCAGAGCAGCTGCAGTGAGCGCATCAGTTTCAGCACGGTCTTCTTCGCAACCGTCCACCCTTGCTTGAGTAGCTCCGCATGGATCCGCCGGTGCCCGTACCGGCCATGGTTCGTCTCAAAGATCTCCGTGACGGCCGCTTTGAGTTTCTCTTTCGGGTCCGGGACCTGAAGACGGGCCTGGTGATAGAAGAACGTCGAGCGGGCCAGGCCCGCGATCTCCAGCAGGACCGGGAGAGGGTAGTCAGCCTTGAGGGAAACGACGGACTGGACCTTCACCGTCGTTCCTGATCCCTCAAGGCCCGCAGTTTTCCCAGATACGCCACCTCCGCGCGGAGCCGCTCGTTCTCCCGCCGCAACCGTTCCAGTTCGGATAACTCGACCCGTTCAGGTGGAGCCGCGGACTTCGCAGGCCTGCCCTTGGCCTTGGGACGCAATCCCTCCGCACCATCACGGCGATACGCCCGGACCCACTTTTGCAGCAACTGACGCGAGGACAAACCGGCCTCCACAGCCAGGTCCGGGCCGGTCTCACCCGCGAGGAACCGCTCCACCAACGCCAGCTTGAACTCAAACGAGTACGACTTCGCCGGTTTGCTCACCAGCACTCCTTGCCCCTGAATCCTCCACCGCCCATACAGTGCCCTGACCGGCACCCACGGCGCATCAAGCAAACGAGCCGCAGCCCGATACCCAACACCCTTCTCAAACCACGCTACCGCCGCCTCACGCTGGACCTCAGACAAAGAACTACGTGCACCCATAAAAACTGCTCCCCGGAAGTCGAAACTGAATTACTCAGTCCAACTTCCGGGGAGCAGTTCACGAGGGAGAGAGCGTTGATGGGAAACCGACGTTAAGTGAGAGAGCGTCCGGGGTTAGCCGGTGTTGCGCAGGCCGGCAGCTACGCCGTTGACAGTGATGAGCATGGCCCGCTGGAGGCGTTCGTCGATCTCCGCCCCGCTGATGCCCTCCGCCTTCTCCGCCGCTTCGGTCCGGACGCGGCGGAGGAGTTCCACCTGCAGGTAGCTGATCGGGTCCAGGTACTGGTCCCGGATTTCCAAGGACCGCTTGAGCGTGGGCTGGGCGTCCAGGAGCAGGTTCTCGCCGGTCAGGTTCTGCACCTCGGCCACGGTCAGCTCGTATTCCTCGCGAATGGTCCGGAAGATCCGGTGCAGCTCCTCGGGAACCAGGGTGGACACGTAGTAACCGGCGATGTCCATGTCCGTCTTGGCCAGGGTCATCTCCACGTTGGAAAGCACCGAGCGGAAGAAGTGCCAGTTGTCCCACATCTCCACCAGCTGCGCCGAGTTGCCGGCCTCGCGGGCAGCTTTGAGGCCGGAGCCGACGCCGAACCAGCCGGGCACGATCTGGCGGGACTGGGTCCAGCCGAATACCCACGGGATGGCGCGCAGGCCGCCCAGGCCGGCCCCGGAATCCGGGCGCTTGGACGGGCGGGAGCCGATGTTGAGTGAGCCCAGCTGTTCCACCGGGGTGGACGCGAGGAAGTAGGCGGGCAGGTCGGGATCGTCAATGAGGTGCCGGTACCGGTTGAAGGCGGCATCGGAGATGGTCTCCATCACGTGCCCGTACCGTTCGCGCTGGTCGGCGGAGGTCCGCGGGTCCCGGTGCAGGGCCGAGCCCTGCAGCACGGCGGCCAGGGACAGCTCGAGGTTTTCGCGGGCGAGCTCGGGCAGCGAGTACTTGTCCGAGATGACCTCGCCCTGCTCCGTGAACTTGATTTCGCCTTCCAGGACGCCGTTGGGCTGGGCCAGGATGGCGTCGTAGGTGGGGCCGCCGCCCCGGCCCACGGAACCGCCGCGGCCGTGGAACAGGCGGACGCGGACGCCGTGCTTGGCGGCGATGTCCCGCAGCTTCCGCTGGGTCTTGTGGATTTCCCACTGGCTGGTCATCACGCCGGATTCCTTGTTGGAGTCCGAGTAGCCCAGCATGACCTCCTGGACGTCGCCGCGGAGTCGCACGAGTTCCCGGTAGGAGGGATCGGACAGGAGCTGGTCCACGATCTCCGCCGAGGCGCGCAGCTCCTCCACCGTCTCCAGCAGCGGCGCGAACCCGATCTTGGCGTAGGGCTTCTCACCGAAAAGGTTGACCAGGCCGGCTTCCCGGGCCAGGACCGCGGCCGCCAGGACATCGTCCGCACCGCGGGTCATGGAGATGATGTACGTTTCGATGACGTCCGGGCCGTAGGTGCGCAAGGCGCGGCGGATCTCACGGAAGACGTCGTACGTGCCGTCAGCGGCGCCGTCGAGCTTGATCGGGTGGCCGGACAGCGGCCGGCGCGAGGCGAGTTCGGAACCGAGCACTTCGAAGCGCTGCTCGCGGCTGAGCTCGGCGTAGCGCACGCCCGGCCCGCCCAGGCGGTCCATCAGCTGGCCCACGGCGTCATGGTGGTGGTCCGCGTGTTCACGGATGTCCAGGGTGGCGAGGTGCAGGCCGAAGGAGGCGATGGCCCGGCGAACCCTGGCCAGGGCGCCGTCGGCAGCCAGCGACGCCGAGTGGTTCCGGAGCGAGAGTTCCACCAGCTCCAGGTCCGCAAGGAGTTCGGCGGTCCCGTTGTAATCGCGGCCGTGCTCGTGGTTGGAGTCGGCAGCTACCCGCTTGCCCGTGTTGATGAGTTTGGCCTTGATGCACGTGAGCTTCAGCCGGTAGGGCTCCTGGGCGTTGAGCTCCAGGACGCGCTTGTCCAGGCCCGGCAGCTTCTTCAGGTCCGCGTCGATGGAATCCAGCAGTTCCTGGTCCGCTCCGGCGAGCGCAGTGGAGTTGGAGAGGATGGAGATCAGTTCGTCGATCATGCCGATGCTGATCCGGACCGCGTGCTGGTTCTGGATCTGCAGGATTTCCCGGGTTACGGCCGCGGTGACGTTGGGGTTGCCGTCCCGGTCACCGCCGATCCAGGAGCCGAAGCGGATGGGCGCTTCCTGGGACGCGAGGCTGACGCCGTGCTCGCCGAGCAGGTCCGAGAGTTCGGTGAGCATTTCCGGCATTGCGTCGGTGAGGATGCTGCCCAGGTAGTAGATGGCGTTGCGGGCCTCGTCCACCGGGGTGGGGCGGACCTGGCGCAGTTCGTCGGTCTGCCACATCTGGTCGATGATTTCGGCCAACTGCCGGTCCTGCCGGCGCCGCCCCGTGGTGCCCTCGGCGGTGGGCTGGGCCAGGACGTCGGAAATCTTGCGGATCTTGTCCAGCACGGAGCGCCGGGACGCTTCGGTGGGGTGGGCGGTGAAGATGGGGCGGACGTCCAGCCCGTTCACCACCTCCTGGAGGACGGCCGGTCCTGCCTGCCCGGCGATGTCGGCCACGGTCTTGGCCAGCCAGCCGTCCTTTTCCGCCCGGGTGCGCAGCCCGCGCACCCGATGGACCTGTTCGGCGGCGTTGGCCAGGTGGAAGTAGAAGGCGAAGGCACGGACCAGGTCGGTGGCCTGCTCAATCGGCAGGGAACCCAGGAGTTCGCGGACCTGGGCAACGACGTCGTGCGCGCTCCAGGGGCCGGTGGCGTCGGCGCCGCCGCGGGCGGCTTCCTTGGATTCCTTGGTGAGGAGGCGGACCTGCTCCACCAGGTCAAGGAGTTCCGGACCGTGCTGGCGGACCAGGGATTCGCCCAGCAGGGTGGACACGCGGCGGACGTCTGCCCTTAGTTCGGAGGCAAGATCGGTTTCGGGATTCGTTGCAGTGTGAGCCATGGAAACTATCTTTCGAGGGTTCGGACTTGGCTCGTACACTGCGCTGGATACTGTGAGCCACGTAACTAGCTATCGATGCTACCCCCAGTGCCGGGACATGGCGGAATTCATCTCAAAAAATGTCATCGGCCGGGTAACCAACATGGCGCTTGACCCGGTTGAGCTCGTCCCGGAGTTGTTCAGTCTCCGTTTTATAGGCGGCGAATTCGGCGTTGCGGCGGCGGGTTGCCCGGGCATTCCCCACCAGGACCACCAGCGCTGCGGGCACGGAGAGGGCAAGGGCCCACCCTGCGGCGGCGAAGAAGTCCAGCGCCACCGGCAGTGCGGACCGGAAGTCCACGAATTCGTTGACCCCGTCAGTCACACTGCCCAGCAAGCCCTCCAGCGGTTCGAGGAAATCCCCCACCACCGGGGCGTCCGAGAGCGGCGGCGGGCTCAGCTTTGCCTGCGCGTCCCCGCCCCAGCGGCCGTCGCCCAGGTGGTTCAGGACATAAATCCCCGCGCCCACACTGGCGGCCATGAAAACCACGACTGACGCCAGCAACGCCAGGTCCGGCCGCCGCGGCCGCCACACGAGCAGGCCCGCCCCCACCACGCCCGCGGCTATCCAGGTGAGCGCCCTAAGCCACTCACTGCTTACTCCCGCAAGAATGTCCATCCCACCTATTCAACAGTGCGGACCACCTTGACGTTGAAATCAGGGGTCCCCAGCGCGGCGTAGAGGCGGAGCCACAGCGGCAGCAGCATTTCAGCGCCGCGGGCCGTGGTGATGTCCCCAAGGTCGACGACGTCGCGGTGCCCCAGCGCCTGGAGGAGTGCCGTGACCGTGGCCTTGGCCGTTTCGTCATCGCCTGAGACAAACACCGAGTGGTCACCGCCCGCCAATTTGCCCGGGTTGACCATGAGACCGGCGTTCATCGTATTGAGGGTCTTAACCACCCGAGCGGCCGGGAAAGCCCGCTGGATTCTTTCGCCGAGGCTGTCAGTGTTCACGGGGTTCAGTACCGGCGGCATGCCCTGGGAGAAATCGAGCGGGTTGGAATCGTCCACCAGCACTTTCCCGGTAAGCCGGGCAGCCCCCGCGGCGCCGAGGGCTTCCAGCGCTCCCACCCCGCTGGTCGCATTCACCACCAGTTCCCCGCCTCCGGCAGCCCCGGCGAAAGTCTTTAGCCCGATGTGCCTGTTCGCCGCGTACCAGTCACTGAACGGCGGCCCGCCCGTCCGGTCCGGGGCAGTGCGCCCGGCAGTACGGCCCGGGTCGAGTGTCCCCAGTTCCACTTCATGTCCCAGGGCGCTGAAGGCTCCTGCGAGCGTGCGCCCCACCGTGCCCGTGCCAAGGACCGCGATTCTCATGACAACTCCCCTGATGACGTGGTGGCCTCTGTGGTGGGTCCGAGGATACTCCTCGTCGCCGCACTCCGGAATGAACGCGGTCGCAGCGAGGTTGTAGCCGGGGCAACCATCGTCTGAAAGGAACCATGAGCACCCTCCCCGCCAGGTTGGAGCGCTGGCAGCGCTTCCGCGACAACCGCAACAAGGCCCTCGCCACCCGCCACGGCTGGCTGACCCTCACCTCGTTCCAGTGGCTGGAGGACTCCCCCGCCCCCGTTGACCTGGCACCAGGCCTGTGGTCCACGGATGGTACGACGGCGGCACTCACCGCAGTGCCCGCGGACGGACTGTCCCTGGTGGAGACAGGAGAAGCAGTCAGCGGGACCATCAGCGCCGCCCTCGCCGATGAGGAGTCCCTGATGTGGGTGCAGTTCGGCGGCGCCAGCGGTGACCAGGTGGTGGTGGAACTCGCCATGCGGGCCGGCCGCTACGCCATCCGCACCCGGGACTCGGGCTCGCCCGTCCTCACGAAATTCGGCGGCGTTCCCACCTTCCCCTACAACCCCGAGTGGGAAGTCACCGGCAGGTTCGAGCCCTATCCCGAACCTGTGGATGTGCCCATCGCCACCGCAAATCCCCTGGTGGACGGCGTGCACCGCTCCGTGGGCGAGGTGGTGTTCCGCCTTCCCGGCAGCAGCCACGAGTTCCGGCTTCAGGCCGAGGAGGAAAAACTCGGCGCACTCACCGTCACCTTCCATGATGAAACCAACGGCGAAAGCACCGATGACTGGCGGAAGCTCTCCCTGCCCCGGCCGCGCCCGGATAACTCCGTGGTCCTGGATTTCAACCGCGCCATCAACTACCCCAGCGCCTTCACCCCGTACGGCACCTGCCCCATGCCGGTGAAGAACAACTCGCTGGACGTGCGGGTGGAGGCGGGCGAGAAGCTGCCCGCCGAGTGAGCGGGCCCTCGCGGGTCAGGTAATGGCTGAGATGCCCGTGACGGCGCGGCCAACGATCAGCGTGTTGATTTCGAAGGACCCCTCGTACGTGTAGATGGCCTCGGCGTCCGAAAAGATTTTGGCCATCCGGTAGTCA
Organism: Pseudarthrobacter phenanthrenivorans Sphe3; assembly: GCF_000189535.1. Taxonomy (NCBI): domain Bacteria; kingdom Bacillati; phylum Actinomycetota; class Actinomycetes; order Micrococcales; family Micrococcaceae; genus Pseudarthrobacter; species Pseudarthrobacter phenanthrenivorans. The sequence continues at coordinate 650,983 of NC_015145.1, read as the reverse complement.
GTCAGGATCCCGTTGCCGCCCAGGATTGACCGGCCCAGCGCCACCGTTTCACGCATGCGCGCGCTGATGTATGACTTCGCCAGCGCCACCTGCGGCATGTCCGCAGCGCCTTCGTCCTGCAGCCGCGCAAGGCCGGCCATCATCGCCATGCTTGCCACGGCGTTTCCCAGCATGGTCACCAGCTGCTGCTGGATCAGCTGGAAGTGCGCCAGCGGGCGGCCGAACTGATGGCGTTCGACGGCGTACTGCCGGGCAACGTCGAACGCGGCCAGCTGCTGGCCCACGGCCTGCCACGCCACCATGATCCGCGAGCCGCGCAGCAGCTCCTTGGTGTCCTCGAAACTGTTGATGGAAGCAAACCGGTCTGCTTCCGCCACGCGGACGTCCGTTAGCAGGATGTCCGCGTTCTGCACCGTCCGCAGGGCTGTCTTGTTCTCGATCCGGGTCCGGCTGACGCCCGGCAGCGTGGCATCCACGATGAATCCGCGCACCGAGCCGTCCGTCTCGTCCCGGGCCCACACGAGCATGTAGTCACAGAACGTCCCGTTGCCGATCCACCGCTTTGCGCCGTTCAGCACCCAGGCGGTGCCGCCGTCGTCCGCCTCTCCTGTTGCGGACGAAATGCGCCTTGCCCCTGTTTCCATGCCGCCGGCAACGTCCGAGCCGTGATTGGGCTCCGTGAGGGCGAAGGCGCCGGTGATCTCCAGGTTCGCGGCGGCATCCAGCAGCCGCCGCTTCTGGTCCTCACTGCCAAAGGCGTAGAGGGATTCGACGAAGAGATCGTGGTGCACCAGGAAGAACGTGGCGATGGACGTGTCCACGCGTGTCATCTCGGCGATGACCAGACCCGCAAACAGGTGGCTGTAGCCCCGCTGGGCCGGCGTGCTCAGCTCCAGGGCGGCGAGCTTGGGCAGGATATGCGCGGGAAACTCTGCCTTGTTCCACCAGTCCCCGGCGAATGGCGCGATCTCCGCCGCCAGGAACTCCCGCAGTTCAGCCAGCTTGTCCCGCTCCTTTTGGTCCAGCAGGGATTCAAAGGCGAAAAAGTCCGCGGACGGCAGGTCCGGCAGGCTGTCCCCCGCCATCATGGGCGCAGTCACTTCGGGCCCATGCGGATGGCGCCGTCCAGGCGGATGGTTTCCCCGTTCAGCATGGCGTTGTCCACGATATGTGCCACCAGGCTGGCGTATTCCTCGGGCCTGCCGAGCCGGGAGGGGTGCGGCACCTGCGCGCCCAGGGAATCCTGCGCCTCCTGTGGCAGGCCGGCCATCATGGGCGTTTCGAAGATCCCGGGCGCGATGGTGACCACCCGGACCAGCGAGCGTGCGAGCTCCCGGGCGATGGGCAGGGTCATCGCCGCGACAGCGCCCTTGGACGCGGCATACGCCGGCTGCCCGATCTGTCCTTCGAAGGCAGCAACGGAGGCGGTGTTGATGATCACGCCGCGTTCGGGGCCGCCCAGCAGTGTCACGGCCGGCTCCGTGGCCGCCATCGCCTGGGCGGCGAGCCGCAGGACATTGAACGTGCCGACGAGGTTGACCTGGATGACCCGGGTGAACGCCTCAAGCGGCAGCACGCCCTCCCGGCCCAGGACTTTTCCGGGAGTGGCAATGCCGGCGCAGTTCACCACGATGCGGAGCGGTCCCAGCCCGGCAGCTGTCTCGACGGCGGCCCGCACCTCCTCCTCGCTGGTCACGTCCGCGGGGCAGAACACGGCCGACCTGCCCGCAGTGCCGGCGGCGTTCAGTTCGTCCGCCAGCGTTCCCCCCTCTGACGAGGGGAGGTCCACCAGCACCACGGACGCGCCGCCGTCGAACAGGCGGCGGGCGGTTGCCGCACCCAAGCCTGAGGCGCCCCCGGTAACCAATGCAACAGTGCCTGCCACGTCCATACATCCTCCTTGATGCCGGGTCCGGCGCGCATGCGGCTACCGGGTATTAGTTAGTGAATGTTAACTGAAATCCGCCGGACCCGCACCAGCAGGCAGGCCGGCGGGCGGGCGGGTGTGCGCGGCCGGACGGGCGTGAGGCCGGCGGGCGATAGGGTGGAAGCCATGACCAGCCCGGCCCCCGACCCTGCCGCCTGGCAGGACCGCGCCAACCACGCTGCCCGGTCCGTGACCGCCCTCTTCGGCAGGAGGCTGTTGCTCCTCCCGGGCACCCACCTTGCCGCCGTCCAATGGCCCCGGCTCCGCTGGCGCAACGGTCCAAAGGGCGCACTCCTGGCTCCCTGGCATTACTGGTGGCAGGCCCATTATGTGGATTGCCTGGTGGACACCGGCCGCCGGGAACTGGGCAGCGGCGCAACCCCGGCTGCGAGGTTCAATGGCGCAAACCGCCCCAGCGCCGGACGGCTGGCCTCCCGGCTGGTCACCGGGATCCGCCTGCGCAACGCCTTCACGTTCGTCAACAACTACTACGACGACATGGCCTGGCTCGCCCTGGCCACCCACCGCCTGGACAAGCTGGCGGAAGAGACCCGCAGGCCGGGACGCCGCCGCAATGCGGCCGTCCGGAAATCCCTGACCCTTGAGTTTGATGCCGCCTCCACGGAGGACTTGGGCGGTGGCGTTTTCTGGAGCAAGAAGCGCGATTTCAAGAACACCCCGGCCACGGCCCCCGTGGCGCTCTACTACGCCCGGACGGGGCACGGGAAGAAAGCCCAGGCCCTGCTGGACTGGCTGGATGCCACCCTGTTCGACCCGGCCCAGGGCTTGTACCTGGACGGCGCCCGGCTCAATCCGGCAGGCGAGGTGGTGGTGGAGCGGGCCGTCTACACCTACAACCAGGGCCCCGTCCTGGGCGCCCTCCTGGAACTGGGCGGGAAAGCAAACCTGGCCCGGGCTGCGGCGGTGGTGGAAGCGGTGGACCGGCTGCTGACAGTCCCCGGGGGCGCCGCTCAGGACACCCGCGTGCTGCGTTGCGAGGGGACGGGCGACGGCGGCCTGTTCACCGGAATCCTCTGCCGCTACCTGGCCCTCGCCGCTTCCGATGCCAGGCTCCCGGGGCAAACCCGGGCGATGGCGGGCCGCCTGGTGAGGGACACCGCGGAGGCTTTTTGGTCCGGAAAGCGCAGCGTGGAAGCCGGCGAAGGTGCAAAAAAGGACCAGGGCGCAAGCATCTTCTCCCTGCACACGTCACAAAGGGCAACGAAAACGCTCCCGCCAGGCACCGCCGTCGAACTCTCCACCCAGCTGCAGGCCTGGATGGCCCTGGAGGCAGCAGCAACCCTTCAAGCCCGCAGCGGGAATTAGGTCACGCAATAGTTCGGTAATTGATGTGACCCTCATCACTTAAAGCGCTTTCCGGTTTTGAACTTAGGTTTGCCTACCCTACAGTTCCAGACGTGGGCATCCTTCCCCAGAGCCCGCGAGGACCCCGGTCCGCCCCACGTTTCCCAGAAAGCAGTCCCTCCATGAAGATCCGCAACAGCGCCCTGGCCGGCATTGCGCTTGCCGCCACCGCAGCACTTGGACTGACCGCCTGCGGCGGCAGCACCACCCCTGCAGCCACAGGTTCGTCCGCCGCCTCCGCTGAGGGGGACGGGATTACGGTTTACAACGCCCAGCACGAGAGCCTGACCAAGGAATGGATCGACGCCTTCACGGCAGAGACCGGCATCAAGGTCACCATGCGCCAGGGCTCGGACACCGAACTGTCCAACCAGATCATCCAGGAAGGCGACGCCTCGCCGGCCGACGTTTTCCTGACGGAGAACTCCCCCGCGATGACGCAGGTTGAGAATGCCGGACTGTTCGCGGACGTGGACGCCGCCACCCTTGAGCAGGTGCCGGCCGAGTTCCGCCCCTCCACCGGAAAGTGGACCGGCATCGCTGCCCGCTCCACCGTCCTGGTCTATGACAAGAACAAGCTGACCGAAGACCAGCTGCCCAAGTCCATGCTGGACCTGGCCAAGCCGGAGTGGAAGGGCAAGTGGGCCGCTTCCCCGTCCGGCGCAGACTTCCAGGCCATCGTTTCGGCGCTGCTGGAACTCAAGGGCGAGGCCGCCACTGAGGAATGGCTCAAGGGCATGAAGGACAACTACAAGGCCTACAAGGGCAACAGCACCGCCATGAAGGCCGTCAACGCCGGCGAAGTGGATGCCGCCCTCATCTACCACTACTACTACTACGGCGACCAGGCCAAGACCGGCGAGAACTCCAAGAACGTCTCCCCGTACTACTTCAAGAACCAGGATCCGGGCGCGTTCGTGTCCGTCTCCGGCGGCGGCGTCCTGAAGACCTCCAAGAATGCCGAGGCTGCCCAGGCATTCCTGAAGTTCGTCACCGGCAAGAAGGGCCAGGAAGTCCTCAAGGACGGCACCTCGTTCGAGTACGCCATCGCATCAGACGTCCCGGCCAACGAGAAGCTGGTTCCGATCGCCGAGCTGCAGGCTCCCACCGTGGACCCCGCCAAGCTCAACTCCGAGAAGGTCACCGAGCTGATGACCGCGGCAGGACTCCTGTAATTTCGTGACCTCCGAACTATCGGCTCCCCCTCGGGGGAGCACGACGACGGCGGGCCGGGGCAGCAGCCCCCGCCCGCCTTTCGGCGTTTCCGCAGTGTCCGCGCTGGCGGTGCTGATCGCCCTGTTTTCACTCGTACCGCTGGGTTACGTGGTGTACATGACCGTGGCAACCGGCTGGGACACCGCCGTCGAACTCATTTTCCGGCCACGCGTGGCCGAACTGCTGCTGAACACCCTCCTGTTGATGGCGTTCACCGTGCCGCTGTGCCTGGTCCTGGGCGTGGCGGGGGCCTGGCTGGTGGAGCGCACAACACTGCGCGGGGCCAAAATCTGGGCAGTGCTGCTGGCTGCGCCGCTGGCCATCCCGGCGTTCGTCAACAGCTACGCGTGGGTCTCGGCGATCCCTTCCCTCGGCGGGCTGGGCTCGGGTGTCCTGATCGCCACGCTGTCCTACTTCCCGCTGGTCTACATTCCCGCGGCCGCCGCGCTCAGCCGCCTGGACCCCGCCATCGAGCAGTCCGCAGGCGCACTGGGCCTGGGCGCCTGGCGGACGTTCTTCCGAGTGGTCCTGCCGCAGCTCCGGATTGCCATGACCGGCGGCGCACTCCTGGTTGCCCTGCACCTGCTGGCGGAGTACGGGGCCTTCGCCATGATCCGGTTCGATACCTTCACCACGGCGATCATGGTGCAGTACCAGTCCACGTTCAACGGCGCCGCAGGGAACATGCTGGCCAGCGTGCTGGTGTTCTTCTGCCTCCTCCTGCTGCTGGCCGAAGTCCGGAGCCGCGGCACCGCCCGCTACGCGCGCATCGGCCCCGGCGCCCAGGCCAAGGCCCTGCGCCTGCCGCTGCATGCCTACCAGTTCCCTGCCCAGCTGTTCCTGCTGGCCCTCACGGCCCTGGCGTTCGGCGTGCCCCTGTTCTTTGTGCTGCGCTGGGTGCTTTCCGGCGGAGCGGCCGTCTGGTCAGCCGACGAGTTCGTGCCGGCGCTTCTGACCACCCTCGGCTACGGGCTGGCGGGGGCGGCGGCCACCACGGTGGTTGCCTTCCCCATGGCCTACCTGGCCGTCCGCCATCCCGGCTGGTTCAGCAAGTCGCTGGAGCTCTCCAACTACATCACCAGCTCCCTGCCGGGCATCGTGGTGGGACTGGCGTTCGTCACGGTGAGCATCCGGGTGGTTCCAGGGGTTTACCAGACAGCGGGGGTGCTGGTGGCCGCCTACGTCCTGCTGTTCCTGCCCCGCGCCCTGGTCAGCCTGCGTGCCGGCCTGGCGCAGGCGCCCAAGGAACTTGACGAGGCCGCCCAGGCGCTGGGCAAACCGCCGCTTGTGTCCTTCATCCGCGTGACCCTGAGGCTCACCGCGCCGGCGGCCGCGGGAGGTGCCGCGCTGGTGTTCCTTGCCATCGCCAACGAGCTGACGGCCACCCTGCTGCTGTCCCCCAACGGGACGCGGACCCTTGCCACCGAGTTTTGGAGCAAGAGCAGTGAAATCGACTATGCCGGTGCCGCACCGTATGCCCTGCTGATGATCCTGCTCTCCGCGCCCATGACGTACCTCCTCTTCCAGCAGTCCAAGAAAGTAGCCGGACAGTGACAGAACAAGCCCCTTCGCGGGTGCCGGAGCCGCGGGTCGCCCCCTCGGTTGCCACCACCACCAACAGCCATCTCGAGATCACGGACGTGACCAAGAACTTTGGCAGCCAGGCGGTCCTGAAGGGCGTCAACCTCTCCGTCGCCAAAGGCGGAACAACGGCCATCGTGGGCCCCTCCGGATCGGGAAAGACCACCCTGCTGCGGCTGATCGCCGGGTTCGAGCACCCGGACACGGGCAGTATCTCCCTGAACGGTGCCAAGGTGGCGGGCGACGGCGTGTGGGTCCCTGCGCACAAACGCCACATCGGGTATGTGGCCCAGGACGGAGCACTGTTCCCGCACCTGAGCGTTGGGCAGAATGTCGCCTTCGGGCTGGACGCGGACCGGCTTCCGGGCGGCCGCGCCGCTGTGGCTGCCAGGGTCAGCGAACTTCTGGAGATGGTGTCCCTGGACCCGGCCATGGCCAAGCGCCGCCCGCACCAGCTTTCCGGCGGTCAGCAGCAGCGGGTGGCCCTGGCCCGGGCACTGGCCCGGGAGCCCGAACTGATGCTCCTGGACGAGCCTTTTTCAGCGCTCGACGCCGGGCTGCGCGTGGCTACCCGCCGCGCCGTGGCGAAGGTCCTGAACGAGGCCGGGGTCACCACCATCCTGGTCACCCACGACCAGGCCGAGGCCTTGTCCTTCGCGGACCAGGTTGCGGTGATGCGCGGCGGCAAGCTTGCCCAGATCGGCAACCCGTTCGTGGTGTACACCCGGCCCGCGGACCGGGCCACGGCCGAGTTCCTCGGCGACGCCGTCATTCTCGATGCCTGGTTGGAAGGATCGCTGGCCACGTGCTCCCTGGGCGCCATTCCCGTGCGCAGGCCGCCGGCGCAGGGCCGGGTGCAGCTGATGCTGCGGCCGGAGCAGATCCGGATTGCCGAGGGCAGCAACATCCGCGGAGTGGTGGTGGACACGGACTACTTCGGTCCAGAGACCACCGTGCGGCTGAAGCTCTCGGTGCCGCCGCAACTGGCCGCCATCCCCGACCACCGCTACCCCGGCGGGGGCGAGATCATCACTATCCGGCACTGGAACGCCTCCATCGCCCGGCCCGGCATGGAGCTGTGCCTGCGGGTGGTGGGCGAAGGCGTGGCCTTCCCACTCGAACCCGACTCAATCGAGTCCTGATCAATCCAGCCCCCATCAATCGAGGCCTGATCAGCGGATGCCCGCAAGCGGTGTAACGGCACCGCCCCTCACGGTCACCGCGCCGCCCGCCGCCGTCAGCGCCGCTCCCCTGTCGCCCGGCGGCGGGAACAGGAGCGACGTGAGTGTTTCGTTGCCGCCGGCGGGAAAGACCTCCACCGATGACCTGTCCACGTAGGCAGTCAGGCGCACAGTATCCCCGCTGGTCCTGGCCTCCGCGGCACGGACCTTACGGTATTCACCCACCCGCTGTTCCGCCTGGCCTTTGTCGCTGCCGGCTTCCAGGCCGGCCCGCGAGACGCCCGCGGCAACATCGTCGCCGTCCCTGGCCACGAAGGCCTTCCCGGTGGCGAAGTCGTAACCCAGCGTGGCGTAGGCCTTCCCGCCGCTTTCAAGGAGGACGCGGGCTTCACCGGTCCCGGATGCCGGCTTCTCCAGTTCAAGGTCCAGCTTGAAAGCGCCGCTGGCGGGGACAGGCAGGGCGGAGCTGGCACCCTCCGTGACTGTGCCTGGCGCAACCTGTTCCGGGCTGCCTTCCAGGGACTTTAGTGCCGGGGTGGGCTGGGAAACCAAAGCCGGCCGGCCGCCGTCGGACACCAGCCGGATGTCACGCACCACGGAGGCCGCCCCGAACCACCCGTCAGTGGGCAACTGCCGGGCGTAGGCCCAGTTGTTCATCCAGCCGATGGCATGCCGGGAAGCCTTCCGCTGGCCGTCCGTCAGGCGGGGGTCGTCCCAGGTGACGGCGGCGTAGAAGTCTGAGCCGCCGTCGAGCCACTGGTGCTCCTGGGACGAAGGCGTGAAGCCCTTGCCATCCCAGCCGCCGGTCCAGTAGGCCAGGCCGGTGGTGCGGCCTTCGGCGGTTCCGTTGGCACTGGCTGCCAGCACCCAGGTCCGTTTGGCGGGGTCGCCGTCCACGTCAAGCTGGAAAAAGTCGGGGCACTCAAGGATCCCCAGCCCGTCACGTTCGAACGCGGACACGTACGTCCACTCCTTGAGGTCGGGGGACGTGTAGAAACCGATCTTGTGGCCTTCGGCGAGCAGCATCAGCCATTGGTTGTTGGCCTCGTCCCGCACGATCCGGGGATCGCGCCAGTGCTCCGCTCCGGGGTTCTCCATCACCGGATTCTGTTCATGGTTCCGGAAGCTGTAGCCGTTGTCCGTGGAGTAGAACAGGGACTGCCGCTGGACGCCGTCATGCTGCTGGGTAAGGACCGCGATCACCGCACCCTTGCCGAAACCGGCGGTTCCTTCCGTGTCCACCACAGCGGTCCCGGTCTCGATATCGCCGAGCCCGTTCCGGAACTTCCCGATTGCCACGCCCTCGTTCTTCCAGTGGACCAGGTCCGTGCTGGTGGCGTGGAACCACTCGGTGCCGTTCCCTTCCGGATAGTCGGCGTTGTACAGGTAGTAGTAGTGCCACTTCCCGTCCAGGAAGAACGGGCGCTGCGGATCGTTCATCCACCGCTGGTCGGGCGTGAGATGGTAGGCCGGGCGGTACTCCCCCGCAGGCGGCTCCAGGCTTCCGACAGGAGGCTGCGGCCACGTCCGCTGCACGCCAAGGTCCGCGAGCAGGGCATCGCGCGCTTCGGTGCTGATGCAGTCCGGGAGGCGCACGGCTGCGGTATCTTCAACAGTCCCGCCGGCCGCGCTGCTCCGCAGGAAGACCTGGCCTTCCACCCGGACGCCGGCCAGCCATCCCGTGCCGCACTCGATGCTGCGGACGTCCTCGGCACCTTCCGCCGCCACTTCCTTGCCGCGCTCGGCCAGCGTCCTGTCATTGCCCTTGAGCCACAGTGACGCGTACTGGCCGTTGCCTTCCCTGGCTGCTGCCTGGGCGGACGCCACACCGTCAAGGACCCTGCCGGCAACGGCGGCAGCATCCTGCCGGACCGTGCCGGCGAGCAGCAGGGAAACCACCAGGACCAGGGAAGCGGCCACCGCGGCAAGCAACCAAGGGACGGGCCGGCGTTTGAGGACAGGAAGTGCAGTTCCGAGGAGATTCCGGGGCATCGTTTTTTCAATCCGTCGCTGAACGCACAAGTGCCGCTCCCCCAGCAGGGGAACGGCACCAGCGCAATTGAACCGTCAATCCTACCGGCCTGCAGACGGCCGGCCAATCGGACGCAACAGTCCGCGTAATGCCAGTCCCGAACGCCTACGGGGCATCCCCCGGGCGCTTCTTCTGCGGAAAGGGCGCCTCACCCCGGGCCAGCATCTCCACGAATCCGGCGATCCGCCGCTCCCGGGTGGCGGGCTGCACTGCCGAATTGACCCGGTAGATGAGGGCGTACCGGTTGGTCTTGGTGAGGACGTCGAACATCGCCTGCGCCTCCGGGACAGCAGCGATGGCTGCTGCCAGGTCTGCCGGAAGTTCAGCCACGGCCTGCCCGCCGTACGCATTGTCCCACCGGCCGTCAGCCTTCGCTTCATTGACGGCGGCCCATCCGGCCTCGGTCATCCTGCCTTCGGCGTCCAGCCGTGCCACGTTGCTGACGTTCCTCGCCGACCACGGGCTCCTGCGCCTGCGCGGCGTCATCCGCTGGAGCGAGGTGTGCTCGTCGCGGCGCCGCATCTGGCCGTCGATCCAGCCGAAGCACAGTGCCTCGTCCAGCGCCGCCTTGTAGTCCAGTTCCGTGACGTTGCCGCCCTTCTTGTGCAGGACCAGCCACACCCCCGGGCTGGTGTTGTGGTGTTCCGCCAGCCACGTACGCCACGCGGCGGCGTCCGGCAGCAGCAGTTCCTCGAGTTCAGTGGCCATGGCCCCTATTCTGCTCCTGCCGCTCCGCCCCACAAGGGACCTGCCCGTGGCATCATGGCCATACCTTCCGTGGATACGAGAACTAAGGACAGTCCCATGCTCCGTGTGCGCCCCGTTCATTTCACCTCCCGCCCCGACACCTGGGACCGGCTCCTTACCGCCCTGGGCATGGTCCGCACCGAGGACGACGGCGACTGGCAGGTTTTCGACGCCGGCTCGGGCCGCCTGGCCCTCCACGCCGTCCCCGGGGGAGCCGCGGAGGACGGCACCACCGCGATGGCAGTGGAGGTGGGCGACCTGGCCGAATTCGCCCGGCGCACCAACCTGGCCGCAGACGAGGACGGGACTGCGCCTGCGGAACTGGTTGACGTCGACCATGGCCAGGCCTGCAGGATCACGGCCCCGGACGGCTTCACCTTCCTGGCGGACAAGGCGGCCCACTTCGCCCAGTGTGCCGACGCCGATCCCGCGCTGGCCGTCGTCGGCGTCTGGTTCACGCCGGATGCCGGCTCGGCCGCCCGCACCCTGCAGCACCTGGGCGCCCGGCCGCGCCCGGTCCCGGACCAGGACGACACCGCGGACTTCACAGCCAAGAACGGCGGGGTACTGATGGTCCGCCCGGCCTTGGGATCGCCGCGCTCCGGCCTGGGCTTTGAGTACGACGGCGCCCTGGAACCGCTGCAGGAAAGGCTTGCCGCCGCTGGTTTCCAGGTCAGCGTCACGGAGGAAGCCTTCGCCCGCACGCTTCACGTGGCCAACCCGGATGCTGGGGCAGGGGCCGCCGAGCACGTGCCGGGCACCCTTTGGATCTCCGGGCGCCACGGCTGACCGGCCCGGCCGACGCATTCCGCCGGGAGCGGAGCATCACCCGCCCCGCAGGGTCCCATGGGGTAGAACTTAACCATGAACGTGCGCACACCTGACCCGAATCCCGGCTGGCTCTCCGAAGAAGACCTCTTTGAGGCACGCGGGCGGCTGCCCATGGTGTACGTGGAAGCAGTTCCGGTCAGGCTGGACCCATTGGGGTTCGTGAACGAGGTAGGAACCCTGCTGCAGGCGGACGAGGACGGGACCATGGTCCGCTCGCTCGTGTCGGGCCGCGTCATCTACCGCGAAACCATCCGTGCCGCCCTGCTGCGGCACATGGAAAAGGACCTGGGACCGCTGGCGTTCCCCCAGCTGCCCATCAGTCCCGTCCCCTTCACGGTGGCGGAATACTTCCCCGCACCGTCCCAGACAGGCTTCACCGACGACAGGCAACACGCCGTCTCGCTTGCCTACGTCATCCCGGTCACCGGCGAGTGCGAGCCGCGCCAGGATGCCCTGGAGCTGACATGGATGACCCCCGAGGAAGTCCTCAGCCCGGGCGTCCAGATGGAGTTTTCGGGCGGCCGCGGCGGCCTCATCCGCCAGGCGCTGTCCTACGCCGGCGTGGGCTTCTGACGCCGCCGCTGCAACCTGGGGGTCCCCGATTTCCGGTGCCCGCCTTTGTAGACTGTAGGGCGGACCGCAAGAGAACTTAAGGACTCCCATGACCGAAACACCAGCCGCCCGGCCCCATCGTGAACAGCAGGCTGGATCCCTGGGTACCGGCACCCACATCGTCCTGCCCGACGGCGCGCGGACGGCCGAGATACACCAGGTCGAGCTTGAGCGGGACGATTATGGAGCGCCCGCACTGGTGCTTGCCAGCCTCTCCGGGGGCGGCACCCTGCGCATCGCCGTGGGCACTGCGGTGAAGGTTGTGGACGGAACGCCCGACGCCGCCACGCAGCTTCCGCCGGCAGCAGGCCTCCCTGCCCCGGCAGCGGGAGATGCGGGGCAGGCACAGGCCCAGCAGCCCGGCGAAGAGCCCGCGCCCGGTGCTGCCGCGCCCGCCGTCGTCGTACCTCCCCTCCCTCCGGTCCCGCCGGCGGTGAGCGGACCCAGCGAGGAGGACCTTGCGCTGATTCCCGGGCCCGAGGGAACGCCTGAATCGGTGGTGGAGGCTGCCGCGGAAGCCCACCCGGATGCCATGGGAGTCCTGCTGCTGGCCGACCGGCTGGCCAAGGGGGTCAACTTCAAGTCGGGCAGCTGCCTGAAGGACCTGAGCGATCTGGCCCACGAACTGTTCATCACGCTCAAGGACGCGGACGGTGCCCTGGCCGTGGCAGACCTGCTCAACGTCCTGCCCTTCGACGGGAACCCGGGCCGGTGGGCCTCGGTGGAGGCGTCCCTGGCCCTGTCCAGCTACATTTGCCGGCAGGACGGCCAGGCGGAGCGGGCAGAGGTGTACGAAAAGCTGATCCGGACGCCGGAAAACCAGGAAACAGATCCTTTCAAGGCCAGGATGGCGGCCAAGGTCCGCCAGCGCTCGCTCAACGAGCCCAACCTGTATGACAAGGAAATCTTCCGCTCCATCGACAACTCCAACCACGACGCGGAGCGGGAATGGCGCCTGCTCCGGCTGGAATCCCTGCTCTTCCTGCGCGCGCACGGCGGTTCGGAAACCATCGGCATGGGCGAACTGGAGCGCCGCATCAGCAACGAGCTCGAGGCCGTCCGCGCCTAGGGCTGCCCCTGCCCGGGCCCCGCGTCCACCAGGGGCAAATTACCCCTACCCGCCGCCGGGCGGGAGTTGTACATTCGGGGCTATGACGAACAATCTGAGCGTAGTGATCAACGCCGATGCGCCGCAGGTCTGGACCATGCTGCGTGAACCGTCCAAGGTAGCCCAATGGCATGGCTGGCAGGCTGAGGACCTGGACGCAGAGATCAAGGAGATCTACTTCTCCGATGACGTTGTGGAGTCGCCGGACCATACAAGCCTCACCGTCCACGGCGGGGACACGTTCGAGCTTAAACCGGTGCCCAACGGAACCCAGGTCAGCGTGACGCGCGGCGCCCTGGACCACAATTCCGAGTGGGCCGCCTGGGACGAGGACATCACCCAGGGCTGGCTCACGTTCCTCCAGCAGCTCCGCTTCGCCCTGGAACGCCACCCGCACGGCAAGCGCCACACGCTGTTCCTGCACCTGACGGAAGGGCAGGGCTCCGCGATCGAGAAGCTGGGCCTGGCCAGCCTCCCGGAGCCGGGCGAGCCCTATCAGCTGACCCTGGGCACCGGCGAGGAGATCAGCGGGAAAGTCTGGTACCGGACCAGCCACCAGGTGGGCGTCACTGTCCACAGCTACGCGGAGCACGGCGAGGGACTCCTGGTGGTGGCCGACCATCCTGCCATCAAGGACGTACGCGCAGAAGGCGAGGGGTCCATGGTCATCGCTTCCACCTACGACCTCGGCGCCGGCCGGCTGGACGCCATCCGCTCGTCGTGGGACGCCTGGCGGGCTGAGAACTACCCCACATCGGAACCGATCAGCTGACGGACAGCCAGGGATAGCTGGCACACTGGTAGCGTGCCAGCCAACCCTGCCCCTGCCCTGCCCGCTGATCCTTCCGCCCGAGCTGACCAGTCACAGTTTTCCTTCACGGTGGGCACCCGGCTGGCCGAATCCTGCCCGCCGTCGTCCACGCAAACAGCGGAAAACGGCGGCCGGTTCCTGGGGCGCACCGGCACCATGTCAACTCCGCACGGGGACATCCGGACACCGGCGTTCATTGCCGTAGGGACCAAGGCCACCGTCAAGTCGGTGCTGCCGGAGTCCATGGCCGAACTGGGGGCGCAGGCGCTGCTGGCCAACGCCTACCACCTGTACCTGCAGCCCGGGGCGGACATCCTGGATGAGGCCGGCGGCCTGGGCGCCTTCATGAACTGGCCCGGGCCCACCTTCACCGATTCGGGCGGATTCCAGGTGATGAGCCTGGGCTCGGGGTTCAAGAAGGTCATCGACATGAAATCGGTGGATGCCTCGGGGCCGGATGACGCGGTGGCCCCCGGCAAGGAGCGCCTGGCCCACATTGACGACGACGGGGTGTGGTTCAAGAGCCACCTCAACGGCGACCGGCACAGGTTCTCCCCGGAGATCTCCATGCAGGTCCAGCACCAGATCGGGGCGGACATCATGTTCGCGTTCGACGAGCTGACCACGCTGCAGAACTCGCGCCGGTACCAGGAGGAGTCCCTGGAGCGCACGCGGCTGTGGGCCCTTCGCTGCCTCGAGGAGCATTTCCGGCTGACCTCGTCCCGGGTTGGCAAGCCGTACCAGGCCCTGTTCGGCGTGATCCAGGGCGCCCAGTACGAGGACCTGCGCCGGAAGGCATGCCGGGACCTGGGTGCCATGCCTTTTGACGGTTACGGGATCGGCGGCGCCCTGGAGAAGGAGAACCTTGGCACGATCGTCCGCTGGTGCAACGAGGAACTGCCCGAGGACAAGCCGCGCCACCTGCTGGGGATCTCGGAGCCGGACGACATCTTCACTGCCATCGAGAACGGAGCCGACACCTTCGACTGCGTCTCCCCCACCCGGGTGGCACGGAACTCGGCGTTCTACACGCCCCAGGGCCGCTTCAACCTCTCCGGCGCCAAGTACAAGCGCGACTTCGGCCCGCTCCAGGACGGATGTGACTGCTACGCCTGCGCCAACTACTCCCGCGCCTACATCCACCACCTCTTCAAGGCCAAGGAAATGCTCTCCGCCACGCTGATTTCCATCCACAACGAGCGGTTCGTGGTGAAGATGGTGGACGACGCCCGCCTCGCCATCGAGGACGGCACGTTCTTTGACTTCAAGGCCGAGACCCTGGGCCAGTACTACTCATAGCGGCAGAGCCGCCGTCGAAACCGGTTCCGGTATCCTGACCGGATGCTCATCAGAATTCCCGCCGCGGAAGGCACCGCCGAAGCCCTTGTGGCCCGCCCCTCCTCCGGCGACGGCCCTTTCCCCGGCGTCATTATGTACATGGACGCCTTCGGCCTGCGGCCCCGCATCCAGGAAATGGCCCAGCACGTGGCGGACTGGGGCTATGTGGTCCTGGCCCCGAACGTCTTCTACCGGGAGGGGACGGTTGCGGAACTTGCCCCGAAAGCGGACATGACCACCCCCGAGGGCAGGCAGGCGGCCGGGAGGCCGGCGTTCGCCCGGATCGGCCGGCTGACGGCGGAGCGGGCGCTGCGGGACATTGACGCGTGGGTGGCGGCCGTCGGTGCGCTGGACGGCGTCCAGCCGGGCCCCATTGGCACGGTGGGCTACTGCATGGGAGCCCGCCTCGCGATCAGGACTGCTACGGCCCACCCGGAAGTCGTGGCAGCATGCGGCGGATTCCACGGCGGCGGGCTGGCCACGGATGAGCCGGACAGCCCGCACCTGGGACTGGCCCGGGCCCGGGCGCAGTTCGTGTTCGGCCACGCCGACCGCGACCCCAGTATGGCTCCCGACGCCGTAGCCCGGCTGGGTGCTGCGCTGGAGGCTGCGGGACTCACGGCTTCCAACCAGGTGTACCCGGGGGCACCGCACGGCTACTCGATGGCGGACACCTCGGCGTTCAATCCCGAAGCCACGGAACGGCACTTCCGTGAGCTCCGCGCCCTGCTGGACGGTGCCCTCAAGGGCTGACGCGGCCACCCGGCGGGCACGCAGCGTTCCGGCGGTTTCGCCGCAGTTGGCGGGTACGACGCCGGGCGGCGGCTATGCGGCGTCCGTCACCGCAGCGTTCGGGGCCCCGTAGCTTGGTTCCCGTTTCTTCACCCAACGGATCACCAGGGTGGTAACCGGCACCAGGATGAACTCCACGAGGGTCTTGTACACGAAGCCCACCACCACGTAGTTCAGGAACGTGCCGAAGTCTCCGATTCCGATGACCGGGGCGGCAATGCTGCAGAAAATCAGCGTATCCACGAATTCCCCTGCCACCGAGGAACCCATGATCCGGGCCCACAGGGACTTTTCCCCGGAGCGGGCCTTCATGCGCACCAGGATCCACGAGTTGATGGTCTGTCCGGCCAGGAAGGCCAGCAGCGAAGCCAGCACGATCTGCGGCACCGGGCCCAGGGCACCCTCCAGGGCTGCCTGCTTGGACGTCCCGAACTCATCATCAAAGCCCGGGAGGGCGATGATCACCCAGTAGCACAGCGACGCGAAAACGGACAGCCCGAAAGTGGTGAAGATGGCCTTGCGCGCCACCTTGAAGCCGTACACCTCGCTGATGACGTCGCCCAGGATGTAGGCGAGCGGAAAGAGGAAGAAGCCGCCGTCCGTGATGATCGGTCCAATGGCAACACCCTTGGACGCACCGATGTTGGACAGGATCAGCACCACGGCCATGATGGCCAGCATGATTCCGAAATAGGGGGAACCGATCGAGGCGAAGCGTGCGCCTCCCGGCGTCGCAGGGGTGTGGGGCAGGGCGCTGTGGCCTGGAGCTGATGCCATGGGGGAAGTCCGTCCGTAGTGGTTCGCTCGGCCTCCGGGGAGCGGGAGGACCGGCTGTATTAGCACTGTCAGCCCATTCTCCCACTGCAGCGGAAAACCGCCGGCAGGCGCTGCCAGGGCCGGACGAACTGGCAAGGTCCAGTTGTGCCATACTTCTCCTGAACATGTTCAAATCCGGGGGGATTCAATGGCGGTCAAGAGTGAGCAGACCCGCCGGCTGGTAGCCGACGTTGCGCTGCGGATGTTCCGTGAGGTTGGCTTCGCCAAGACCACCATGAGGGCCATAGCCGCCGAGGCCGGCATCTCTGTGGGCAATGCCTACTACTACTTCGCCTCCAAGGATGACTTGGTGCAGGAGCTGTACCTGCAGATCCAGCAGGAGCACGCTGCCAAAGCCGCCGAGGCCATGGCGCACAGCTCTGACCTCGGAGGGCGACTGAAGGCGGTCCTGCACACAGGACTGGACGTGATGGGGCCCTATCACCGGTTCGGTGGCGATTTCCTGGCCACCGCAATCCGGCCCAGTTCCCCGGCCAACCCGTTCACTGCGGATTCCGCAGCCGCACGGGAGGCGTCGCAGGCAATCTTCCGGTCTGCACTCGATGGGGCACGCCCGCAGGCGCCCGCGAAGCTCCGTCCCGCCCTGCCTGAGTTGCTCTGGCTCGCATACATGGGCCTGACGCTTTTCTGGGTTTACGACGGCTCGGAAGAACAGCGGCGGAGCCGGAAACTCGTGGACGGGGCCGTCCCGCTGCTGGCCAGGGTCCTCTCGATGGCGCGGCTGCCAGGAGCCGGCAAACTCGTGGACGAGGCCCTCAGCCTGCGCAGGACCATCAATGACTAGTGCCGGCACAGCGGGCAACAACCGTGAAGGAACCATGGACAGGACGAGGACAGTGGTGCTGGCAGGGGCGTCCGGCTTCATCGGCACATACTTCCGTGCCCGCTTCCAAGCTGACGGCTGGACGGTGCGCAGCATTGGCCGGGGCAGCCGCAGGCGCAGCGCCGCAGCGGGCGAAGCGTGGGCGAACTGGGACGACGGCGCCGCCCTTACCCGGGTACTGGCCGGTGCCGAACTCCTCATCAACCTTGCCGGACGCTCCGTGTCCTGCCGCTACAACGCGCGCAACAAAGCCGCCATCCTCCACTCCAGGGTGGACACCACCGCGGCACTCGGCCGCGCTGTCGCACAATGCCGGCAGCCGCCGTCGACCTGGCTCAATGCCAGCACGGGCACGATCTACCGGGACGCCGTCGACCGTCCCCAGACTGAAAGCGACGGTGAACTGGGGAGTGGCTTCTCGGTGGAGGTGGCCCGGGCGTGGGAAGCGGCCCTGGATGCCGCCGCCACCCCCGGAACCCGGAAGATCCCGTTGCGGATCTCCATCGTGCTGGGCCGGGGCGGCGGAGCGCTGCGCCCCTTGAGTGTCCTGGCGCGGCTTGGGCTGGGCGGACGCATGGGCAGCGGCCGGCAAAGGTTCAGCTGGATCCATGTGGAGGATCTGTACCGGTGCGCCCGGTTCCTGCACACCAGGACGGACATCACCGGTCCCGTGAATGTTGCCTCCCCGGATGTAGTGTCCAACCGTGAACTGATGAGGCTGGTCCGGCGTGCACACCGCTCCCCTGCTGGCCTCCCCACGCCCGCCTGGCTGCTGCGCGCCGGCGCCGTGCTGATCCGGACCGAGCCGGAGCTGGTGCTGAAGAGCCGCTGGGTCCAGCCGCAGAAACTGCTGGACGCCGGATTCGTCTACAGCCAGCCGGAACTTGGCCGGGCCCTCCAGCAGATTGCCAGGGGCAGGGCGTGAGCCGGCCCCGCAGGGTGGTGCTGGGGACCGGTGCGCTGGCCCTGGCAACACTGGTCAGCCTGGTGTGCGCAGCGGCCGTGCTGGCATTCATGGTGCGGCACTGGTTCGGTTTCTGGCCCGCCCTGCTGATGACCGTGGGCTACGGCGCGCTGCCGGCGATAGTCCTGGCCTTCTGCCTGGGAGCACCCCTTGCCATCCTGCTCCAGCCGGTCCGCAACCAGTGGCTGCACGTGGCAGCCTTCGCGGGGCTGGGTGCTGCCCTGGGACTTGTCTTCGCGCTGATCGCAGCGGGCCCGGCACCGCGGCCGGATTACCTGCTGACCTTTGCTGCCGGCGCCGCTCTCACCGGCGGCTGCTCGCTGGCCCTTGGACGCCTGGCCGTGTGGCGGCTCGTACGCCTCAACCTGGCCGGCGAAGAGCAGGCCGGCGGGGACGGCGCCCCTGCCCTTGGTCCCGAGCACCGTTGACTTGAACACCGTTGGCCTGTCCCGGCTGTTCAGCACCACAAGGAAGCGTCCGACGGCGGATGGCAGGATAGTGCCATGACTTCCGTTTCCGTTGACGCACCCCAGCCCTTTGCCGCTCCGGCGGTAGTCCTCACCATTGCAGGTTCCGAAGCCACCGGCGGCGCAGGCGCCCAGGCGGACCTGAAGACTTTCCAGGAGCTGGGTGTGTTTGGCATCGCCAACCTCACCTGCATCGTCTCGTTCAACCCGAACGACAGCTGGAACCACCGCTTTGTCCCGGTGGATCAGCAGGTCATCGCGGACCAGCTGGAGGCAACGACGGCGGCCTATGGTCCCGCGCGGGACGGGGAGCCGCTGGACGGCAGGCCGGTGCTGGACACCGTCAAGATCGGTATGCTCGGCAGCCCGGCCACCATTGCCACCGTTGCCGGCGCCCTGGCGGACAACAGGTTCGGCAACGTGGTCCTGGATCCGGTCCTGATCTGCAAGGGCCAGGAGCCGGGGCACGCGCTGGACACCGATCAAGCCCTCAAGGCGCAGATCCTGCCGCTGGCCACCTTCGTCACGCCCAACCACTTCGAGGCCGAATCGCTGTCCGGCCTGGACATCACGGACGTTGAGTCCCTCAAGGCCGCCGCCGTCCGCATCCATGAGCTCAGCGGCGCCGCCGTGCTCGCCAAGGGCGGGGTGCGGCTGGAAGGCCCGGACGCCGTGGACGTCTTCTACGACGGCGAAACCATGGAAGTCCTGAGCGCCCCAAAGGTGGGCGAGGTGGCGGTGTCCGGCGCCGGCTGCTCGCTGGCCGCTGCCGTGACTGCCGAGCTCGCCAAGGGGGCGTCCCCGCTTGAGGCTGCGCGCACTGCCAAAGCTTTCGTAACCGCAGGCACCCGGAACCGCGTGGCGTCCGGTGCGCCGTTCGATGCCCTGTGGCAGGGCGGGATCCGCTAGCCCGCCACCCACCCCACCCCACCCCGGACGCTCTCTCACTTGATGTGCGTTTTTCCGGAACCCTCTTGCACCCGGTGCAAGAGGGTTCCGGCTTTTCCTGCATTAGCTGATGGAGCGTCTGAGGGCGGGGACGACGGCGGACGGTCCCGGACGTTCTCACCGGGGGTCGGCGACAGTTCCCATGAACAGCGGCAGCCCGGTTTCACCGTGCACGATCTGGTAGTGGAACGGCCGGTCGAACTCGATGGTCCGCTCGGGCTCCGGTGGAGCGCTGGTGGCCATTCCGTTGATCTGGGTCACCGCGGCGGCAATGGTCCCCTTCTCGGCCACCGTGATGTTGGCAGCCTGGGCGGCCTGGGTGATCATCATCTGCGGCTGGATGTTGTTGAAGTCCTCCGTGGTGCCGAGCATGTTCTCCAGTCCCAGCGCCTCGAAGACCTTGCGGAGGTTAAAGCTGGACCTGTGGTCCCAGCGCGGCAGCTGGATCCGGACTGACGCAGGCTGGGCCGCATCAAACGTGTCCGCGATTTCCGTCAGTTTCTCCGCTGCGAAGGCCGCAGGGGCGGGAGTGTCGGTGGAAGCAGCTGTGTCAGCTGCAGGGGAGGTCTCCGCGGGCAGGACCAGGCGCATGACGAAACCATCGGCATAGGGAAGATCCACGCCCTGCCAGCCCGCGCCTTCCGCATATTTCATCCTGAGTTCGTTGTGCATGGCCGGCACGTTGATTTCCTCGCCCGCCGCTGTGGTGAAGGGCAGGTCAGAGGTGGCGTTCGGATCGAAAGGTGTGCTCCAGGCAGAGGCGAAGTACAACGTGTTGAGCAGGCTGAAGGTGTTGTCGGGGTCGTACTCTGCCGGGGCTTCCTTGATCCTGCCGCCGGTATTCCTGTTCACCCAGGCATCGATGGCGGGCTTGGTTGTCCCCTCATCGCTGAAATCCACGGGATAAACGCCGGTTCCATAATGCCGTGCCAGGGTGTCCAGGAAGGCCTGCCCGGTAGGCACGTCATTGTCCACGAACAGCCCGTTGGCCGAGTGCATGACCGGCTTCCGCGGCGGGTTGTCCTCATCCACGGTGCCAGGGTCGCCGTCGAACTTTTCGAGGGAGCGGAGGACCGAGTTCATGGCCTCATCGCGCTTTTCAGCGGGAAATTGCAGGATGCTGTCCATCTCCGCCGCGGTCCCGCCGGTGGCACCTGCACGCAGCATGGCGAGGGCAATCAGGAAGCTCCCGGGCGAGGACACCACGTTCCCGTTGGCACCGTCGCCGCCGTCGGCCAGCAACGCTTCGCCGAGGACATACGTGGAAGCCCGGAAGGAGCGCAGTTCAGCGGCGTAGTCCGCACGGTCCACCGAGACCCGCTCGACGCCGTCGGCCGTGAGGAGCTCCGGCTCCGCCGGCGGCGGGGCTGGCGCTGCACACCCCGCCAGTCCCATCACGGCGCCCAACGCAATCAGACGCTGAAAACGAAACACCTCAGTTGCCTCCCCCGGCACGCTAAAACGGGAACCCGCCTCCTCCCAGTGAAACAGCGACGGCGGCGGGGGACCATGCCGGCGGGGTTACGCTTTGCACTCGATTTGGTCTCGCGCTCACGGGGGGGCCGCGCCGGACCGGACGCTCTCTCACTTAACGCTGGAAATCCCGGGACGCTCTCTCACTTTCCTGATGAGAGTGAGAGAGCGTCCCGGGATTTTCCGCAACAAGTGACAGAGCGTTCCGGCGCGGTGGCGGACGACGGCGGGTGGTCACCCGTCGTCGTCATCTCACCTGCCGAAGGTGCGCCCCCGGGTGCTAGACGCCCAGCAGGTCCTTGTCCTTGTCCTTGTCCTTGTCGCCGTCCTTGCGCTCCTGCACCCACGCATGGCCCTGCTCCTGGTCCAGGTGGGTTGCCTTCTTGTTCTTCAGCGCAAAGATGTACACCAGCAGCGAGAGGGCAATGGCCACGGTGACGTAAGTGAAGAACAGGTCAACCCGCTCGGCCTTCTGGAAGGCTGCGCCGATGAGCGGAACGGTCCCGCCGAACAGCGAGTTCGCAATCGCGTAACCCAGGCCGACTCCAAGGGCGCGGATGGAGGCCGGGAACAGTTCGGCCTTCACCAGGGCGTTGATGGAGGTGTAGCCGCCCACGATCACCAGGCCACTCATCATCAGCAGGAAGGCCGTGAAGGGGTCCTTGGTGTTGGACAGGGTGGAGAGCAGCGGCCAGGTGAACAGGACGCCGGTGATGCCGAACCACAGCAGCAGCGGCTTGCGGCCCACCTTGTCCGAAATCATGCCGTACACCGGCTGCAGGAGCATGAAGATGAACAGCGCCCAGAAGTTGATCACCGAGGTGTCGGTCTTGGCGATGCCGGAGGTATCGTTCATGAACTTCAGGATGAAGTTGGTGTAGGTGTAGAACGCCACGGTGCCGCCGAGGGTGACGCCGATGCAGACCAGCAGCGGCTTCCAGTACAGGGTGAACAGCAGCTTCATGGTGCCGGGCTGGGCAACTCCAATCCCGGCCGGGGTCTTTGCCGCCTGGACCTGCTCCTCCGAAACGGTCTCTTCCATTGAGCGCCGGAGCCAGAGGACCACAAGCGCCGCGACGCCGCCCAGGGCAAACGGAATCCGCCAGCCCCATTCCGTCAGGTCTTCCTTGGGCATGGCGTTCTGCAGGATCACCAGGACCAGCAGGGCCAGCATCTGGCCGCCGATCAGGGTGACGTACTGGAAGCTGGAGAAGAAGCCGCGTCGCCTGGACGTTGCGGCCTCTGACATGTAGGTGGCGCTGGTGCCGTACTCGCCGCCCACCGAGAAGCCCTGGACCAGGCGGATCAGGATCAGCAGGATCAGTGCCCAGACGCCCACCTGCTCGGTTGTGGGCAGGATGGCGATGGCGAACGACCCCGCGGACATCAGGGTCACGCTGAGGGTCAGCGCGGCCTTGCGGCCCTTGCGGTCCGCGTACCTGCCGAAGAACCAGGCGCCGATGGGCCGCATGAGGAACGACGTCGAGAAGACGGCCATCGCTTCCAGGCCCGCCTGGAGGTCGTCCTTGGAGTTGAAGAAGTGGGACTGAAAGTACGCGGCGAAGACCGTGTAGACGTACAGGTCGTACCACTCCACCAGGTTGCCGGCAGAGCCCTTGAGGATGTTGCTGACCGCCCGCCGGGTCTGGGCCGACTCACTCACAGCCGCCGTTTGCTGGGTGCTCATCGCTGAACCTTCCTTGGCTGCGCGGCCCCGGCTGTGCGCCCCGGCCTGACTTTCATGCTGTCCATGGCAGCATTGCTCATGGTTCCTCCTCGACGTTGAACGTCCCCTGGAAGCCTGGGGACCCCACTAAAGCTATTGGTGAGCCAGCGCACAGCCCAAGCGGAAACGGATTTCCTAACACTTCCTTAGGTTTTCCCCGGAGGTGGCGTGCCTCGCTAGTCCTGGCCGGCGGTGGCGTGCCGCGCTCCCGACCCCGCGGAAAACAGGCGGAAGGGGTAACCTCCAAAGGCAGGCAGGGGAAATCGCGTCCCTGGCTGCGGAAGCCGCCCAACGGAACAGGAACTGGCAATGGATGTGCTGATCGTCGAGGACGACGACGCCATGGCATCCGCCCTCGGGGCGGCCGTGGTTTCCGCCGGACATACATCCGCCAGGGTTTCCCGGGGCGCCGATGCACTCCTGGAACACCGGCGCTTCGGCGTGATCCTGCTGGACCTGGGACTGCCCGACATGGACGGGCTGGAGGTACTCCGGAAGCTTCGGCAGGTCACGGACGTTCCCATCCTCATCCTCACAGCGCGCGACGACGAACGCAGCGTGGTCCTTGGCCTCCGTTCCGGGGCGGACGACTACCTCGTCAAGCCGGTAAAGCTGGTGGAGCTCCTGGCCCGTATCGAAGCCGTCACCAGGCGGGCCGGCCGCGCGCCCGGCAACGCGCAGCGGCGGATCGTGCTGGGGGAACTCGAGGTGGACCTAGAACGCCGCCTGGCAGTCCTCGGCGCGCACGTGCTCCCCCTGACCGCCACGGAATTCGACCTGCTGGCCCTGCTGGCCAGCCATGCGGGGTCAGTTGTGACCCGGGAACAGATCCTTGACGCCCTGTGGGGCGATGCGTTCCTGGCCTCTTCGCGGTCACTGGACGTGCACCTGACCGGGCTCAGGTCCAAGCTGCAGCTGCCGGGGTTCATCATCAACGTCCGCGGGGTCGGCTACCGGGTCGAGGCGGGCCCTGCGTGAAGCTCCGCGTCCTCGGGATCCTGAGCGTCCTTTCCATCCTCCTGGTGCTCATCGCCTCCAATGCCCTCCTGGCGTCCGCCAGCCGGGAACTCACCCAGGAACTCCAGATCAACAGGGCAACTGCCCTCAACAGGCTGGCGCAGGTGGCGTTCGACGCCGGCACGGAGGGAGGTGACCCCACCCAACTGCAGGCCGAAATGGACAGGTACTCCGAGCTCTATGCGGAAGGAGTCCTGATCCGGCTCCAGCAGGGCACCCTGCGCTCCGGTGGCCTGAGCGAGGACCGGGCAGATGTGCGGAATGCCCTGGCCAGGGCCAGCCTGAACCTGAATGACACCACCCTGGCGCCGCTGCAACCGTTCGGCACAGGCTCCGAGGTGATCTCCCGCTCGTTTGGAAGCGCCAGCCAGGTGCTCGGCGCGGCCGTCCTGGAAGTTAACCAGGACGCTGCCCGGCAGAAACTCCGCGAACGGTGGCTCGGCGTCGGAGTGGCCGCGGCCGCCCTCACGGCGATGCTCCTCATCGGCGCGGCCCGGGTGACCCGCTGGGTGCTGCGCCCGGTCCACCGCCTCAACGCCGCCGTCGCCGAACTTGAAACCACCGGCAGGAGCAGCCGGCTGCCGGAAGAAGGGCCGCCGGAGCTGCGGGAACTGAGCCGTTCGTTCACGGCGATGGCACAAAGCGTCAGCGACAGCATCGAAGCGCAGCGCCAGCTCATTGCGGACACCTCCCACGAACTGCGTAACCCAGTCGGCGCCCTGCGGCTGCGCGTCGATTTGCTGCGGCTGGAACTGGAAACCGACCGGGAAAAGGCCGCCGCATCCTCCGTCGAGACCGAACTCGAAAGGGTGGAGGAGATCCTCGACGGCGTCCTCAGGCTCGCCGCCGCAGAGCACCGGGCCTTCGAGGGCTCCGCCGGCACACCCGGTGGCGCGCCTTCCCGGCGGCACCGGCCGCCCATTGATCCGGTCCCAGTCCTGCAGGAAGAGGCCGAACGGGCAGGACCTGCCGCGCGCCGTGCCGGCGCCTTCATCGACTTCGGCAAGCCACCCGGGCAGCCGGCGCTGATTGCCTGCGACGCGGGGGACCTGGCGCAGATGGCCGGGGAACTGCTGAACAACGCGATCAAATATGCCGGCCGGGCACGGATATCAGTTGCCGTCCGTGTACGCGGCGCCGCCGTGGTGATCGAAGTGTCCGACGACGGGCCAGGGCTTTCGTCCGAGGAGAGGACAGCAGCCACACAGCGCTTTTGGCGCTCACCGAAGCACCGGGACGTGAGCGGCAACGGCCTTGGCATGACCATCGTCGAGAAGCTGGCGGCAGCCAACGGCGGACGCCTGCTGCTCCGAGAGGCACAGCCGCGCGGCCTGGCGGCGTTCCTCGAATTTCCCCGGGTCCCTGAAAGCCAAGGCCCTGCAGCCAGGGGACAGGAGGCGCCGCATGCCTGACTGTCGCCTTAGCCCGCCGTCGAGACGCGAAGCCCTCAGGGCCGGCGTGGCCGCAGGGCTTGCTGGACTGCTGCTGCCGGCGCTTGCCGCCTGCACCCAGGAGGACAGCCCGGACGCTGTCACTGTTGCGGGCGGCGAACCGGGCGGCTTCTACCTGGAGTTCGCCACCCTGCTTGCCGCGTCCCTGCAGCGCCACGGCGTGGCCCGGCATGCCACTGCGCTGACCACCGGCGGCAGCCTGGACAACCTCGGGCTCCTCGTTGGCGGGCAAGCCACGTTCGCCGTCGCCCTGGCTGACGCCGCCGCGCAGAGGGAAGCAGGGAAGGGCCCGTCCGACGCCGGCATTACGGCCCTCGGGCGGGTGTACGAGAACTACGTCCATTGCGTGGTCCGGAGGTCCAGCGGCATCCGGGGCATTGCGGAGCTGGCCGGCAGGACGGTGGCTGTGGGCGAGCCAGGTTCGGGGACGTCCCTCACCACTCCCCGTCTCCTTGAGGCTGCCGGGCTTGGTTCCGTCGCCGCCGGCGGCGGGGACGCGAGGGCGGATGCCGGGGCGGATGCCGGACAAGCCGTCACCGTCCTGAACCTGGGACTCAATGACGGCCTCGCGGCGCTGCGCGAGGGGTCAGTGGACGCCCTTTTCTGGTCCGGGGGCGTTCCCACGGCCGCCATCGCGGCGGCCCATGACGACGTGGGCCTCAGTTTCCTGGACCTTTCCCCGTTGCTGCCGGCGCTGCGGTCGAAGTTCGGCGTTTTCTATGACCGGGTCCTGATTCCGGCGGGAGCCTACGATGGGGTCCCTGCCGTCTGGACGGTGGGGGTGACCAACCTGCTGCTGTGCCGGGGCGACCTGGACGCCCGCACTGTGAAACGGAGCGTGGAACTGCTGGTGGGCCACGCGGAGGAGCTCATCCCCCGCTCGAGCCTGGGAGTCCAGTTCCTGAGCCCGGATTCCCTGATCAACACGGCCGGCATTCCGTTGCACCCGGCGGCGGCGGACGCTTACCGCGAGTTGCACGGGTGACCCAACGCTCTCTCACTTAATGCGGTAAACCGAAGGACGCTCTTTCACTTGGGAAGGTGATAGAGCGTCACCGAAAAACCCGCATCAAGTGAGAGAGCGTCCTGTCATCAGCTGCCCGAGTGCGCCTGCAGGAAGCTGTACACCTCGGTCTCGTCCACACCCGGGAAGGCCCCGGGCGGCATGGCAGCCAACAGGTGCGAATGGGCTCGTGCAGAAGGCCACGCGTTGCCGGCCCAGTGCGACGCCAGTTCGGCCGGCGGCCGCTTGCAGCAGTTCGGATCCGGGCAGGTGGACTTGGCCCTTGCCGTCGTTTCCCGCCCGCGGAACCACTTCACATGCTGGTATGGGACCCCGATGCTCAGCGAGAACTCGCCGCTGGCGGAGCGCTCGGTGCGGGCGGTGCACCAGTAGGTCCCCGAGGGCGTGTCGGTGTACTGGCTGTAGGCACTGAACTTGTCCGGAACGTCGAACACTGCCCGGGACGTCCACGCCTTGCATGACGGCTGGCCCTCGATGGCGCCGGTATGGTCCTGGGGGAAGGCCACGCCGTCGTTCTCGTAGGCCTTGTAGATGATCCCGCTCTGGTGCGTCTTCTGGAAGTGCGTGGTGATGCCCAGGTGCTGGGTGGCGAGGTTGGTGAAACGGTGGGCGGCCGTCTCGTAGGAGACGGCAAAAGCATCGCGGATGTCCTCCACCGCGATCTCCTTGGCGGCCTTGGCCTTGTGCAGGAACTCCATGGTGGCCTGTTCGGGGAGAAGGAGCGCGGCCGCGAAATAGTTCGTCGCCACCCGCTGGGCCAGGAAGTCGCCGTAATTCTTCGGCGTTTCATGACCCAGGACGTAGTGCCCCAGCGCCTGCAGCAGCACTGACCGGGGGTCGTGGTCCTGGCGCTGGTTCTGCGTCAGGTAAATTCTGCGGTTCTTCAAATCCGTCACTGACCGGGTGGAATGCGGCAGGTCGCCCACATGGTGGAGGGTGAACCCGAGGTTTTCGGCGATGTCCGCGATGACGTGCTGGCTGAGAGGACCGCTGGTGTAGCCCACGGCCTTGAGGACTTTCTGCGCCTCCGCCTCGTATTCCGGGAAGTAATTCCCCCGCTCACGCATCATTGCCCGAAGTTCGCCATTCGCCCGGCGGGCTTCCTCGGGGGTGGCCACCTGCTCATTCATCTTGCGTTCCAGCTCATGCAGCAGACCCACCTGGGCCTCCAGCACATCCAGCGGAAGCCGCGAACTGATGCGGATTTTGGGCAGGTTCAGCGTCTCGTACAGCGGGCTGCGCTGGTAGCGTTCCAGCTCGATTTCCAAAGCGGCGCGGCGGCTGGGCGGTTCGGCACCCAGAAGCTGGTCGATGCTGACGTTGAGCGCGGATGCCAGGTGCTGGAGCAGCCCCAGCTTGGGTTCCCGCTTTCCGTTTTCGATCAGGCTCAGCTGGCTGGGTGCAGTACCGACGGCGGCACTGAGGTCGTCGAGGGTCAGTCCAGCCTGCTTGCGCAGATGCCTGACCCTCCGGCCCAGGCTGATCACGTCCAGGCCAGCGGCTGCGGCGGACGGTGCTTGCGGCGAGACTTCTCTGTTCCAGCTTCCAGGCGACATTTTTGAAGGATACGTGAAGAAACGCATTTCTTTCCAGACTTTTTCTCTAGAAAGGTGCTTGAAAGTGCTGAAAAGTAGGTGTCACGGAAAGAAACACCGCACCGGATAAAGCCGGCGGGAACTGCAAAGGCGCAGTTCCCGCCTACCAAATCCGGAGCTCAATCAAGGAGATCAACGATGACTGCAGCATTTGAGCCCACCCAGCAGACGCCCGAAGAGCAGGCCGCCGCCCTGGAGCTCGAGTGGGCCGCCAACCCCCGCTGGGAAGGTGTGACCCGGGACTACTCAGCCTCCGACGTCGTCCGTCTCCGCGGCCGCGTCTCCGAAGAACACACCCTGGCCCGCCGCGGCGCCGAGAAGCTGTGGAAGCAGCTCACCGAGGAGCACAAAACCGGCGGCTACACCAACGCCCTGGGCGCCCTGACCGGTAACCAGGCCGTGCAGCAGGTCAAGGCCGGGCTGCGGGCCATCTACCTTTCCGGCTGGCAGGTTGCCGCGGACGCCAACAACTCCGGCCACACCTACCCGGACCAGTCGCTTTACCCCGCCAACTCGGTCCCCACCGTGGTCCGCCGGATCAACAACGCCCTGCTCCGCGCGGACCAGATCGAGTTCTCCGAAGGCATCCAGACCGTTGAGGACTGGATGGTCCCGATCGTGGCGGACGCCGAAGCCGGCTTCGGCGGCCCGCTGAACGCCTACGAGCTGATGAAGTCCATGATCCAGGCCGGCGCCGCGGGTGTTCACTGGGAGGACCAGCTCGCCTCCGAAAAGAAGTGCGGCCACCTGGGCGGCAAGGTCTTGATCCCCACCCAGCAGCACGTCCGGACCCTGAACGCGGCCCGTCTGGCGGCCGACGTCGCCGGTACCCCGTCGGTGGTCATCGCCCGTACGGACGCTGAGGCAGCCACCCTGATCACCTCAGACGTCGACGAGCGCGACCAGGAATTCATCACCGGCGAGCGCACGGCCGAGGGCTTCTACAAGGTCCGCAACGGCATCGAACCCTGCATCGCCCGTGCCAAGGCCTACGCCCCTTATTCGGACCTGATCTGGATGGAAACCGGCACCCCGGACCTCGAGCTGGCCCGCAAGTTCGCCGAAGCCGTCAAGGCCGAGTTCCCGGACCAGATGCTCTCCTACAACTGCTCGCCGTCGTTCAACTGGCGCAAGCACCTGGACGACGCCACCATCGCCAAGTTCCAGCGTGAACTCGGCGCCATGGGCTTCACGTTCCAGTTCATCACCCTGGCCGGCTTCCACGCCCTGAACTACTCGATGTTCGACCTCGCCCACGGCTACGCCCGGGAAGGCATGAGCGCCTACGTCGAGCTGCAGGAAAAGGAATTCGCCTCCGAGTCCCGCGGCTACACCGCAACCAAGCACCAGCGCGAAGTCGGCACCGGCTACTTCGACACCATCTCCACCGCGCTCAACCCGAACGCATCCACCCTCGCACTGGTCGGATCGACCGAAGAGGGCCAGTTCCACTAATTTCCCCAAGTAAGTAGCGCCAAGTGTCGTTTTGGAGGGTCAAAACGACACTTAGCGCTACCCAGTTGGGCCTTGCACCAGGAGAACTCCAATGAACAGCTTCACTGACAGCTTTACGATCAATGGCATTACCCTCACGGCCCAGCCGATTTGCCGGCAGCAAGAGGTGCTGACTCCGGATGCCCTGGCATTTATTGCCAAACTGCACCGGGCGACGGCGGCCCGGCGGCAGGAGCTGCTGCAGGCCCGCCGCAGCCGCCGGGGTGCCATCGCCGCCGGACAAGATCCGCGCTTCCTCCGCGAGACCGAGCACATCCGCAACGACCCGTCCTGGCGCGTCGCTCCCCCGGCCCCGGGCCTGGAGGACCGCCGGGTGGAGATCACCGGGCCGGTGGACAAGAAGATGACCATCAACGCCCTGAACTCAGGGGCAAAGGTCTGGCTGGCGGACATGGAGGACTCCTCCACCCCCACCTGGCGGAACGTGATCAAGGGCCAGCTGAACCTCACCGACGCCCTGGAGCGCCGGATCGACTTCACCAGCCCCGAAGGCAAGGAGTACAAGCTCCGCCCGGCCGGCGAACTGCCCACCATCGTGGTCCGTCCCCGCGGCTGGCACCTTCCCGAGAAGCACATGCTCATCGACGGCGAACCCATCGCCGGCGGCATCGTGGACTTCGGCCTGTACTTCTTCCACAACGCCCGCCGCCTGCTCGCCCAGGGCAAGGGTCCGTACTTCTACCTGCCCAAGATCGAAAACCACCTCGAAGCCCGACTCTGGAACGACATCTTCATCCTCGCCCAGGACCTGCTCGGCATCCCGCAGGGCGCCATCCGCGCCACCGTGCTGATTGAGACCATCACCGCAGCCTTCGAAATGGAGGAGATCCTCTACGAACTGCGCGACCACGCCGCCGGACTGAACGCCGGACGCTGGGACTACATCTTCTCCCTGATCAAGAACTTCCGCACCCGCGGCCCCCGGTTCGTCCTCCCGGACCGCGGCCAGGTGACCATGACCCAGCCCTTCATGCGCGCCTACACGGAGCAGCTGGTCCGGGCGTGCCACAAGCGCGGCGCCATGGCCATCGGCGGCATGGCAGCGGCGGTTCCCAACCGCAAGGACGAGGCAGCCAACGCCAACGCCTTCGAGAAGGTCCGTGCCGACAAGACGCGCGAGGCCAACGACGGCTTCGACGGTTCCTGGGTGGCCCACCCGGACCTGGTTCCCGTCTGCCGCGAGGTGTTCGACTCCATCCTGGGCGAGAAGCCGAACCAGCTGGACCGCACCCGCGAGGACGTCACCCCGGACGACCGCGAGCTCATCAACGTGGCCGCCACAACCGGAACCATCACCGAACAGGGCATCCGGAACAACATCGAAGTGGGTATCCGCTACATCGAATCCTGGCTGCGCGGCAACGGCGCGGTGGCCATCCACAACCTCATGGAGGACGCCGCCACCGCGGAAATTTCCCGCTCGCAGCTCTGGCAGTGGATGTTCGCCAGCGCCATCACGGACCGGGGCGAAATCGTCACCCACCACTGGATTGAAGAACTCCTGGACGAGGAATTCGCGCGGCTGGAACGCTTCGACGGCGACCGCTTCGAGGACGCCCGCGACATCTTCGAGGAAGTCACCCTGGCCCAGGACTTCCCGTCCTTCCTCACCCTTCCCGCCTATGCGCGGTACCTGACGGAGGCCCGTGAGAAGGCCACCGTGGAGGAACTCGCCGCCGCATAACCAGAATTCCGTTCGCCGGGCCGGCACGCCCTTTCGCAACAGGCCCCTCCGAAATCCGGAGGGCCGGCCCGGCGGCGGAGCACCACCCGCCGACGCTCTCTCACTTAACGCAGGAAAATCCGGATCGCTCTCTCACTATCCCTGTGGCAGTGAGAGAGCGATCGTGTTTTTGCGACGTTAAGTGAGAGAGCGTTGGAAGGCGGCGGGAAGGTACGACGGCGGCGCCTGGCTTAGCGGCCTTTCGGCACCCTTCGCACGGCGAGGGTGGTGGCGAGGAAGAAGGTCAACACTGAGGCGAGGACGACCAGGAGCGCCGGAGTCCAGGACCCCGACGTATCGTGCACCAGGCCCAGCAGCGGCGGGGCCGCCGCGCCAATGGCGTAGCCAACGCCCTGCACCACAGCGGACATCCGCCCTGCAGAGGCCTGGTCCCGGGCGACTTTGATGATGGCAATAAAAATCAACGTGATTCCGCCGCCCTGCGCCACTCCGCCTACGGAGGACCACATCCACCACCACTGCGGTGCCAGGAGCAGGCCCACAGGGACGGTCAGCCACATCACGCCCAGGGTGACGGCAACCGTCGTCGTGCTCGCCAGCCGGGCCGCCAGCGGAACCCCCAGCCCGCCGGCGATGGCAAGGATCTGGAACAGGGAAGACCCCGCGCCCGCCCCGGAAGGGCTCAGTCCGAGTTCGTCGGAGAGGAACGTGGGCAGCCAGGCCGTCACCCCGTAGTAGGAGAATGCCTGCCCGGCAAAGCCGGCCGTCAGGCCCGCGGTGGTCCACCTCGCGCCGGCGACCGGTGGCAGGCGGGTGCCCGTTCCGTCGTCGGGCGCTATGAGGAACGCCCGCCGCGCTCCCACAGCCAGGGTCCAGAAAACTATGGCCGCCACAGCAAGCACCGCCACCGACCCCAGGGCAAACTGCCAGCCCGCCACGGCAGCAAGCGGCGCTGTCACCACTGAGGTGAGGAACGAACCGATGTTCAGGGCGGCAGTGTAGATGCCCATGGCCGTTCCCTGGCGGGCGGGCGCAAAGTCGCGCCGGATGATCAGCGGAACGGCAATGTTGCCGATGGTGATGGCCAGGCCGATGACCACAGTGCCGCCCATGACCAGGGCAGGGCCGCCGGCGGATCGGAGGAGCACCCCGGCCAGCACGCCGAGGATGGTCAGCGTTACGGCAAACTCAGCACCGAACTTCCGTGCGGCCAGGGAGGCCAAGGGCGCAGCCAGGGAAAAGCACAGCACCGGGATGCTGGTCAGCAGCCCCAGCATGGCGGGTGAGAACTGAAGATCGGCCTGCATGGGGCCCACAACCGGCGCCACCGCCACAAACGGGCCCCGGAGGTTCAACGCCAGCAGGCCAATACAGGCCAGCAGCACCCAACTTTTGGGAATCCGGGAGGACAACCGGCCGCTCATGCGGCGGAGAACAGTGGGAGCAGGAGTTTCATCACTCCCATTGCTATCATGCCGCTTCCATACCCGGGTCTTCCGCGCAACCGGAAGACGCCCTGCCTTACGATGAGGTCACGCCAGGAATCCCGGGACGAAGGACACCGCCATGCAGCACCGCCTCGCCATCCTTGATGACTACCAGGACGTGGCCCATGGCTTCGCCGATTGGGCAGCACTGGAGGCGGAGGGCGTTACCGTGGCCACCTTCCGTGAACCCTTCCCCACGGCTGAGGCCCTGGTGTCAGCACTGGCGGATGTGACCATGGTCATTGCCATGCGGGAACGGACCGCCTTTCCGCGGGAGGTGCTGGCGAAGCTTCCTGCCCTCCAGCTCCTGGTCACCACCGGGATGGCGAATGCTTCCATTGATGTTGCCGCCGCCGCCGAGCAGGGCATTACGGTGTGCGGCACTCCGGGTTCGCCCACTGCCGCCCCCGAGTTGACCTGGGCGCTGCTGCTGGCCATCGCCCGCAACGTGCCGGCCGAAGAGAACTCCCTCCGCGCAGGCACCTGGCAGACCACCGTGGGCTTCGAGCTGGCCGGAAAGACCCTGGGCATCGTGGGACTCGGAAAGATCGGGCGGAGGATTGCCGGTTACGGCCAGGCGTTCGGGATGGAGGTATTGGCCTGGAGCCAGAACCTGACAGCTGAGGCCGCGGAGGAAGCCGGTGCCCGGCGGGTATCCAAGGAAGAGTTGTTCCGGCTCTCGGACGTGGCCACCCTGCACCTCAGGCTGTCCGAGCGCTCCGAAAACACCGTTGGCGAGCAGGAGCTGCGGCTGCTGGGGCCCGAGGGCATCCTGGTTAACACCGCGAGGGGCCCGCTGGTGGACCAGGATGCCCTGCTGAAGGCGCTCACCGAGGGCTGGATCCGCGGGGCGGCACTGGATGTGTTCGACCAGGAACCACTGCAGGCCGGGCATCCGCTCCTTGCCGCCCCCAACACGGTGCTTTCGCCGCACCTCGGCTACGTCACGCGGGAGAGCTACCGGCAGTTCTATGGCGGGGCGTTCGAAGACGTCACGGCATGGCTGGCAGGCACACCCGTCAGGGTCATTACGCCGTAGCGGAAATTCCGGCGGCCGGCTGCAGGGTTGCCTCGATGGCGGCCGGTGACAGGACGTGCCGGGTGACCAGCTGGCTGGCCCCGAAGAGGGCCGCCCTGTCCCCCGCCCTGGACAATCCGATCCGGAGCTGGGACGTGGCCAGGGGCAGCGAGCGCCGGTAGACCACCTCCCGGACACCTGCCACGAGGTGTTCCCCCGAGTCCCCGATGCTGCCGCCGACGACGATGACCGAGGGGTTCAGGAGGTTCACCACAGTGGCCAGCACATCCCCCAGGTCACGGCCGGCCTGGCGGAGGGCCTGGATGGCGTGCGGGTTGCCGTGTGCCACAAGATCAAGCACGTCCGCCCCCTGCGCAGCGTCCAGTCCCTTCTGCCGGAGGGCGGCCGCGATCGCCGGCCCTGAGGCGAGTGCTTCCAGGCACCCGTAGTTCCCGCAGCGGCACAGCACGTCGTCCCCGCGGGGGACCCGCACGTGGCCCAGGTCCCCGGCAGTGCCGTTGGCGCCCCGCTGCAGTTCACCGCTGCTGATGATGCCCGCACCGATGCCGGTGGCAACCTTCACGAACAGCAGGTTGTCCTCATCCGGCCAGTACGCCGAACGCTCCCCGAGCGCCATGATGTTGACGTCATTGTCCACCAGCACGGGGACAGGCAGTGAACGCTGGACGAACCGGACCACGTCGAAGCCGTCCCAGCCCGGCATGATGGGCGGCTTGACCGGCCGTCCCGAGTCATGCTCCACCGGCCCTGGAAGTCCGATCCCCACTCCGGCGAGATCCGCAGGGTCCCGCGACGCCGCCGCCAGCAGGTCTGCTGCTTGCCCTGTCACGAGTCCCAGGACCTTCTCCGGCCCGTCCGCCACCTGCTGGGCCAGGCGGTGTTCAGCGAGGATGGCGCCGCCCAGGTCCGTGACGGCCACGGCCACGTGGGTTGCCCCAACGTCCACGGCCAGCACCACCCGGGCGGCCGGTTTAAAGGCAAAGCGCGACGGCGGCCTCCCGCCGCTGGAGCTGGCCTCACCTGCGGGACCAACAAGTCCCGACGCGATCAGGGCGTCGATCCTGGCGGCAACGGTAGACCGTGCAAGGCCGGTGGTCCCGGCAAGCTCGGCCCGGGTACGGGCCTTGCCGTCCCGGAGGAGTTGGAAGATGTCTCCGGCCCGGCCCTGTACTCCCGGCGGTTCGGGAGCGGTCCGCTGACCGGCTGTCTTAGTCATAGAGACATAGATAGCAGATGCACTTATTTATGTCACGGCGGCAACTTTTGCTTGACGCCCGGCAAAAGTGCCCCTAGCTTTGCAGGTAGACCCAGATCACAGCAGTCAGCACACGCCCCAGCGACCGGGAGACATCTTGTCCTACTCAATCCAGCTTTATACCCTGCGGAACGCCGTCCAGGAAGACCTGAAGGGGACCATCCGCAGGGTTGCGGAAATCGGCTTCACGCAGGTGGAGCCCTACAACTTCGTGGCCATGGCCAAGGAACTCGGTGCAGCCCTGAAGGAAAACGGGCTCACGGCACCCTCGGGCCACGCGCCCCTGTTGAGCCAGGACCAGGACGGGATCTTCGCCGCCGCCAAGGAACTGGGTATCACCACCGTGATCGACCCCTTCATCCCGGCAGAGCGCTGGCAGTCGGCCGAAGACATCCAGGAAACGGCCGCCCAGCTGAACGCTGCCGCCAAAAAGGGGGCCGGGTACGGTATCCGGGTGGGCTATCACAACCACCAGTGGGAGCTTGAGTCCACCATCGAGGGCAGGACCGCGCTGGAGTACTTCGCCGACCTGCTCGACCCGGAACTCGTGCTGGAAGTGGACACCTACTGGGTTGCCGTAGGCGGCCAGGACCCGGTGGACATCCTCACCAGGCTCGGCGACCGGGTGAAGCTCATCCACATCAAGGACGGACCGCTGACCACGGACACCAAGGCACAGCAGCCGGCAGGCCAGGGCAAGCTTCCGGTCCTTGACGTCATCGCCGCCGCCAAGTCGCTGGAGGTGGGCGTGGTGGAATTCGACGACTACGCCGGAGACATCTTTGAAGGCATCAACGAGAGCCTGTCGTTCCTGACGGCCGCAGGCGAAGGAATCAAGGCATGAGCACCCCCGCATCCACACGGTCGCTCCGCAAGGGCCGGGTCGGCGTCGGCGTCGTCGGCGCGGGCAACATCAGCAAGCAGTACCTGGACAACCTCACCACCTTCCCGGACCTCAAGGTCCACGTCATCGCCGATCTCTTCGAGGAGGCCGCCGAGGCGCGGGCGAAGGAGTACGGCATCCCAGAATGGGGCGGGGTGGAGAAGGCACTGAACCATCCCGACGTCGAAATCATCGTCAACCTGACCATCCCCGCAGCCCATGTTGAGGTGGCCACCGCTGCCGTCAACGCCGGCAAGCACGTGTGGACGGAGAAGCCGTTTTCGCTGGACCGCGAATCCGGGCTGGGCCTGCTCAAGACCGCCGATACCGCGGGCATACGCCTGGGCTGCGCTCCCGACACCTTCCTGGGCGCCGGACTCCAGACCGCGCTGCGGCTGATCCAGCGCGGCGACATCGGCACGCCACTGACCGGGATGACCACGTTCCAGACGCCCGGGCCGGAGTCCTGGCACCCCAACCCGGCCTTCCTGTTCCAGTACGGTGCGGGCCCGCTCTTCGACATGGGGCCCTATTACCTGACCACGCTGGTCCAGGCCTTCGGCTCCATCCGGAAGGTGGCCGCTGTCGGGTCCAAGGCGAAGGATGTCCGCGTGATCGGTTCCGGACCCAAGGCCGGCGAGGAATTCACCGTGGAGGTGCCCACCCACGTCTCCGCCATGGCGCAGTTCGAGTCCGGCGCGTCCTCCCACAGCGTCTTCTCCTTCGAATCCCCCCGCACCCGGATGGGGTTCGTGGAGATCACCGGCACCGAGGCCACCCTCTCCCTGCCGGATCCCAACAACTTCGACGGCGACGTCAGGCTCTGGCGCGCAGGAGACGAGGACTGGACCACCATCCCCGCCACCGGCCCGGCGAACGGGCGCGGCATGGGCGTCCTGGACATGGCAAGGTCGCTGCGCGCCGGGACCCTCCACCGCGCCACCGGCAACCTGGCCTACCACGTACTGGACGCCATGGTCTCCATCTCGGAATCCATGGATTCGGGCACCTTCGTGGACGTTGAAAGCTCCGCACCGGCCTCCGCGCCGCTCCCCGAAGACTGGGCGCCCGAGACGCTGACACTGGAGGAGGGGGCATGAGCATGGAGCCTGCAAACCGGCCGCCGCTGGGCGTGGCCATGATCGGCTACGCCTTCATGGGCAAGGCCCACTCGAACGCCTGGCGGAACGTGGCCAGTTTCTTCGACGTCCCTGCCTTTGAGCAGAAGGTCCTGGTGGGCCGTGATGCCGCGGCGGTCTCCGAAGCTGCAGCCAGGTACGGCTGGTCCGAAACGGCCACCGACTGGCGGACGGTCCTGGACCGGGACGACATCCATGTGGTGGACATCTGCGCGCCAGGGTGGATGCACGCCGAGATCGCCACGGCAGCCCTTGAAGCCGGCAAGCATGTGCTGCTGGAAAAGCCGCTTGCCAACACCCTGGCAGAGGCCGAAGCCATGACCACTGCAGCCCAGGAAGCCAGGACCAGGGGCGTCCAGTCCATGGTGGGATTCAACTACCGCCGCGTCCCGGCCCTGGCCCTGGCCAAGGAACTGATCAGCGAGGGCAGGCTGGGATCTGTCCGGCAGGTCCGCGCGGCCTACCTGCAGGACTGGCTCGCGGATGACCAGGCGCCCATGACCTGGCGGCTGAAAAAGGAAACGGCCGGCTCCGGCGCGCTGGGCGACATCGCCAGCCACGCCATCGACCAGGTCCTGTTCCTGCTCGGGGAGCAGGTCACGGAAGTCTCCGGCCGTCTGCAGACGTTCGTTGACCGGCGGCCGGGTGCCGACGGGCTGGAAGAGGTCACGGTCGACGACGCCGCATGGGCAACGCTGGCCCTCGCCTCCGGGGCAATCGCCTCAGTGGAGGCATCCAGGGTTGCCACCGGCCGCAAGAACTCCCTGCAGATCGAGGTCTACGGCGACAAGGGCGCCCTGCGCTTCGACCTGGAAAACCTCAACGAGCTGGCATTCCTGGACTCCAGCGCCCCGGCCCGGGAACAGGGGTTCCGCCGGATCGTCGTCACGGAACCGGAACACCCCTACCTGGATGCCTGGTGGCCGCAGGGCCACACCATCGGTTGGGAACACACCTTCACCCACGAAATCCGCGACTTCCTGCTGGCTATCGACGCCGGCGCCGAGCCCTCGCCGTCGTTCGAGGACGGCCTGGAAGTCCAGCGCGTCCTGGCCGCCGTGGAGGAATCCGCCGCCGCCCACAGTTCAACTATCCAGCTGCAGCCAGCCGCACAGTCCTCAGCCACCGTCGCTGCCCCTGCCCAGACCGAAGGAGCCTGACATGCCCCGCCCCTATACCCTGTTCACCGGCCAGTGGGCGGACCTGCCCTTCGAAGAGGTAGCAAAACTGGCCTCCCGCTGGGGTTACGACGGACTCGAGATCGCGGTGTCCGGCGACCATCTGGACGCCTGGCGCTGGGACGAGCCGGGGTACGTCGACTCCAAACTGGAAATCCTGGAGAAGTACAACCTGAAGGTGTGGGCCATCTCCAACCACCTCAAGGGCCAGGCCGTCTGCGATGACCCCATCGACTTCCGCCACCAGGCCATCGTCGGCGCGAAGGTCTGGGGTGACGGCGATCCCGAAGGCGTCCGCCAAAGGGCCGCCCAGGAAATGAAGCACACGGCACGGCTCGCCAAGGCACTGGGCGTGGACACCGTCGTCGGGTTCACTGGCTCCTCCATCTGGCAGTACGTGGCCATGTTCCCGCCCGTCCCGGAAAAGGTGATCGACGCCGGCTACCAGGACTTCGCCGACCGGTGGAACCCCATCCTGGACGTCTTTGATGAGTGCGGCGTCCGCTTCGCCCACGAAGTCCACCCGTCCGAGATCGCCTACGACTACTGGACCACCGTCCGCACCCTGGAGGCGATCGGGCACCGCGAGGCGTTCGGGCTGAACTGGGACCCGTCCCACATGATGTGGCAGGGCATTGACCCCGTCTCCTTTATCTGGGATTTCAAGGACCGGATCTACCACGTGGACTGCAAGGACACCAAGGTCCGCCAGACCGGCCGGAACACCGTCCTCGGCTCGCACCTGGCCTGGGGCGATCCGCGCCGGGGCTGGGACTTCGTCTCGGCGGGCCGTGGCGACGTCCCTTGGGAGGCATCCTTCCGCGCCCTGTCCGCCATCGGCTACGACGGCCCCATCAGCATCGAGTGGGAGGACGCCGGCATGGACCGTCTCCACGGCGCGCCCGAAGCCCTCGCCGCGCTCAAGAAGTTCGACTTTCCGCCGTCGAACACCTCCTTCGACGCCGCGTTCAAGCAGTAACCCCAAGGCCGGCACGTACAATCCCTGCATGACCTCCTCCATCAGAAAGGCAACAACGGACGACGCCGGGGCGCTGGCTGCCCTGGCGGCCGTCACCTTTCCGCTGGCGTGCCCGCCGTCCGCGTCGCCTGGCGACATTGCGGCGCACCTGGAGAACACCCTCAGCGAACGGCACTTCCGCAGCTACCTGGACGACCCCGGCGCCACCATCCTGGTGATCGATGCCGGGGATGGGCTGCTCGGGTACAGCCTGCTGGTCAACCGCCCTGCAACAGACCCGGATGTGGTCTCGGTGCTGACGCTGGCGCCATCGGTGGAGCTGAGCAAGTGCTACGTCCACCCGGAGCACCACGGCTTGGGCGCGGCTGCCGAACTCATGCGCGCCAGCCTGCAGGCCGCCGCCGCCTCAGGGGGTGCCGGCGTCTGGCTGGGGGTCAACAGCCAGAACGCCCGGGCCATCCGCTTCTACGAGAAGTCAGGCTTCCGGAAGGTGGGCACCAAGTCCTTCCAGCTCGGCAGCACCGTGGAGCACGACTTTGTCTTGGAGCAGCCCCTTCCCTGACGGCCCCTCCCGCCTCTGGGATGTCCCGCTGCTTGGAGGCCTACGCTCCCTGCCACACGCCCGTGGGCGGATACGCCAGCGGCGGCCGGGGGTCGCCCACAAGCTTGAGGCCGGGCGGGAGCCCGTCGATGGTGCCGTGGGTCCCATGGGCCCTGATGGTGATGCGGGACGTGTCCAGCAGCACGTTCTCGGCCTGGAAATCCCCCACGTCCTCCGGCAGGATCGGCGCCAGGTGCACCACGCCGCGGGTAAAAACGGGATCGAAGCGGAGCAGGGCGCGGACCAACTGAACAGGGGCGGCCGCAGCCCAAGCCTGCGGTGAGCAGGCGGTTGGATACGGCACCGGTCCCGAAAACTCGCCTCGATCAAAGCCGCAAAACAGCTCGGGCAGCCTGCCGTCAAAATGCTCCGCGGCGTCGAAAATTCCGGTGGCAACCCGGCGTGCCTCCTCAACGAACCCGTACCGCATCAGCCCGGTAGCCACCAGCGCAGAGTCATGGGGCCACACGGAACCGTTGTGGTAGCTCACCGGGTTGTAGGCGCCCATGTCCGAGGCCAACGTCCGGATACCCCAGCCGGTGAACATTTGTGGTGACATCAGGTGTTCCACCACGGAGGCCGCTTTATCCTCGTCCACAATGCCGTTCCACAGGCAGTGCCCCATATTTGAGGTGCAGGCGTCCACGGGGCGCTTGTCCTTGTCAAGGGCGACGGCGAAGTAGCCCTTGTCCGGCAGCCAGAACTTCTCGTTGAAGGCAACCTTCAGCTCCGCGGCGCGCTGCTCCCAATGCTGTTCCAGCTCCCGCTCACCGGTCCAGCGGGCGAGGAGGGACCGGCCCACGTAAGCGGAATAGACGTAGGACTGGACCTCGCAAAGGGCAATCGGTGCCTCGGCCATGGTCCCGTCGGCGAAGTTGATGCCGTCCCACGAGTCCTTCCAGCCCTGGTTGACCAGGCCGTGGTCATTGGGCCGGAGGTACTCAGCAAAGCCGTCGCCGTCACGGTCGCCGTAATTCCCGATCCACTCCAGGGCACGGTCAACATGGGGCAGCAACGGTTCAACGATGTCCTTTGACAGCCCCCACCTGCTGAGCTCACCTACCAGGGCAGCGAACAGCGGGGTGGCGTCGGCGGTGCCGTAGTAGGCGGTGCCGCCCAACGCCAGGCCGGCAGTGACCCCCAAGCGCACCTCATGCGGGATCCGGCCGGGTTCTTCCTCGGTGTCCGTGTCCACTTTCGTCCCCTGGAGGCTGGCCAGCGTCTGCAGGGTCCCGGCTGCCAGCTTCGGGTCCACCATGAGGCTCATATAGGACGACAGGATGGAGTCGCGGCCGAACAGTGCCATGAACCAGGGGGCGCCCGCTGCCACCGCCGCCCGCTCAGGATGGTGCGGATCGAATATCCGCAAGGACCCCAGGTCACTCTGGCTGCGGTTAAGGAGCGTCTGGAGGTTGCTGTCCGTTACCGTGATCAGCGGAACGTTCTGTTCCCAGTGCCGGTGCCGGCGGGCACCCTCGCGGTGGTGCGGCAGGCCGTCCTCGCTGAATGCTTCGGCCGGTGCTTCGCCGTTGATCAGCGGAACCACAATGACGCTGGT
This sequence comes from Pseudarthrobacter phenanthrenivorans Sphe3, assembly GCF_000189535.1. Classification (NCBI taxonomy): domain Bacteria; kingdom Bacillati; phylum Actinomycetota; class Actinomycetes; order Micrococcales; family Micrococcaceae; genus Pseudarthrobacter; species Pseudarthrobacter phenanthrenivorans. The sequence goes on along the minus strand of NC_015145.1, from coordinate 609,800 downwards.
GGCCCACTTCCCCCGGGGCGGTATGGTTGCCCGGAAGCGGAGCCCATCCGTGCTGACCTCGGCGCCGCGGGCGCGGACGGCAGTTCCGCGCTGCTGCCCGTTGTGGGAATTCTCGATGACAAGCTGGCCGTCACGGACAGTGCGGACAGTGCTCGGGTTCGGCGAGGTGCGGCCCACCTTAACATCGAAAAGATCGGCCTGGTCCGCGTCCACCAGGAGTTCGATGTCGCAATCCACGGACTCTGCCGAATAGTTTTCCAGCGTGATGTCATCCTGCAGGCCCGGACCGATATGGCGGTTCTGCCGGACCACCAGGGGGCTGTCGAACCGGCCGCCCGGCCATTTGGCCCTGCCTACGAACGTGGCTTCGAAAGGCCTGGGCCGCTGGGCTGCCAGCGGCTCACGCAGGGCGCCGTTGATCCTGAGCACCCAGTGGGAAATAATCCGCGTGTCCTGGAAGAACGCACCGTTGGTGCCGCCGTCGGAACTGATATCGCCGGTCCCGGAAGAAATACAGAACGAGGATCCCTCCACCACCGTCATCGAACCGGATTCGGATGCGGCAGCCTCGGTATCGGCATTCCACGCGGTCATGGACGGACTCCTTCTCTCAGCTACGGGATCCTGCCGGGGATCGGCAGGCCGCCCGCCCCTTAAAGATTCTGGTGCAACCGGACCGCATCCGGAACCCCTGCGGGCACACTCCCTTCAAGAAGCTCCGTGAACAGCTGGAGGTGGTCCGCCACCATCCGTTCCTCGCTGAATTTCTCCTCCGCAGCCTTCCGGCACGCTGCCCGGTCCAGGGCTGCCGCCTCCTGGACGAAGCCGGCCAGCTGGTCGGTGGGTCCAAGGAATCCGGTGCGTCCATGCTCAATGATTTCCGGCGCCGAACCGATGCTCGTGCCAACAACGGGAGTTCCGGCGGCCAGCGCCTCGATCATGACCAACCCGAACGGTTCGTGCCACTGGATCGGGTTGAGGAAGGCGATAGCTTCACCCATCAACTTGTATTTGGCGGCATCATCCACTTCTCCGACGAAGTCCTCGTTCGGACCCAGGATGGGTTCGATGACGTCGCGGAAATAGCGGACCTCTTCCTCCTCGCGCATCTTCACCGCGATCCTCAACGGTATTCCCGCTTCCCGGGCGATCGTCACCGCCTCCAGCAGCCCCTTGTCCGGGCAGGCCCTGCCCACGAAGCAGAGGTAGCCTCCGCTGCCTGAACCCACCGGCACCGACGCGACGTTCATCCCGTGGTGGATCACGCGGCTGATGGGGACGTGCGGCGCCTGTGAGCTCTGGTCCCGGGAAATCGCGATCACCGCCGCCCGCCGGGCGATGGCCTGGTACACGTCCTGCGCCTGGACGTGGAGCGAACCATGGACCGTGGTTACTACCGGGATATGTTCCGGCCGCCCCAGGTACAGCGGGCCAGCCATGGTGTGGTCGTGGATGATGTCCACGTCGTCGAGCCCAGCGTAGGCCCGTGTCACCTGGCTGAGTTCCGCCAGGGTGAGGCTCAGCTCGCCGGGGACAGAAGGCCGCATGCCGTGCACCCTGGGCACGGGGCAGGTGCTGTCCGAGGGCGCCGCCAGCAGCACTTCGTGCCCGGCGGCGGCGAAACCCCTGGCAAGGCTGTCCACTACTCTTTCTGTTCCACCGTACGTAACGGGCGGGACCGTAATCCACGGTCCGGCAACCAGTCCTATCCGCATCCCTGACCTCCAGGAAAATGACAGGCCGGGCTCCCCCAGTGGGCCGGGCAGCTAACTCCGCGAAACCATTTCCCGGTCCGCGCGCTGTTGGGAGTGTTCACCCCACAGGGCCTCTGCTTAGCCCACACTCCGACTATTGCCCAGATACCGGCACCCGACAAGACCCAACTGTGGGATACCTCATACCGGGTGCCGGAATGGAGGCCGCGGGGGCGCTGTTTCCTTGGACATGAAGATTGAAATCTGGTCGGACGTCGCCTGCCCCTGGTGCTTTATTGGCAAGCGCCGCTTCGAAACTGCCCTTGCCGCCTTCCCGCACCGTGATTCCGTGGAGGTGGCCTGGCGAAGCTACCAGCTGGACCCCACCCTTCCCGAACACTACGACGGAACGGAACTGGAGTACCTGAGCAGCCGCAAGGGCCTGCCGGCGCAGCAGGTTTCGCAAATGTTCCACCATGTGGCCGAGCAGGCCAAGGCCGAGGGCCTTAACTACCGCTTCGACTCGGTAGTGGTGGCCAACAGTTTCAACGCCCACCGCCTGATCCACCTCGCCGCGGCGCACGGGCAACAGGACGCCGCCAAGGAGCGCCTGCTGAGCGACCACTTCGAACACGGCAAGGACATCGGCAGCCGGGAGTACCTCACGTCCCTTGGCCAGGACCTGGGCATCGACCGCGCCGAGCTGGACGAGCTGTTCACCACCGACAAGTTCGCCGCCGAGGTCCGTTCCGATATCCAGGAGGCCCGGTCCCTGGGCATCAGCGGCGTCCCGTTCTTCGTCATCGACCGGAAGTATGGGCTGTCCGGGGCCCAGCCCGCTGAAACCTTCACAGCCGCCCTCAACCAGGCCTGGCAGGAAGCCAATCCGCTGGTGCTGGTCAACTCCACGGATGGCGACGCCTGCGGACCGGACGGCTGCCAGGTCTAGGCGGCACAAACGGGGGCTTTTACTGACACATCGCGGTAAAGTGTCTACATGCCAAGGATTTCAGCGGCCAGCAACGCCGAGCAACGAGCAGACACCCAGCGTCGCATCCTCACGGCCTTCGGCGAACTCCTTTTCTCCCACGGCCTCCCCGGCCTGACCATGACGGATGTGGCTCGGCACGCCGGGGTGGGCCGGACCGCCGTCTACAACTACTACGCGGACATCGAAGAGCTGCTGATCTCCTATGCGCTCGTGGAAACCGCGAAGTTCCTCTCCGAGCTGCGGGAGTCCCTGGCACGCCTGGACAACCCGGTGGACCGGCTGGCCCTGTACGTCCGCGCCCAAGTGGTGGACCTCAGCCGCCGCCACCTCCCGCCGGGCCCTGCCATGGGAGCCGTGCTGTCGCCGTCGTCCTTTGCCAAACTGGCCGATCACGTGGGCGAGCTGAGCGTCCTGCTGCAGGGAATCCTGCGGGACGGGATGGAGCAGGGGTACCTGCCTGCCGCGGACATCGACCAGCAGGCGCAGCTGATCCTGGGCACCCTGTCCTCCAGTGCGGCGCGGGGCAGCGACGAGCCCGAAGAACTGGAGGCGCGCGTGGCCAGGACGGTGCGCTTCATCCAGCAGGGCGCCGGCGCCAGGTTCGACGACGACGGCCGCCCCGTGCGGCTCAGCCCGCTTCCCGCGGTGGCTGGCTGAATTGCCGTTAGGCCGGCGGTTCAGCGAGTCGGCGCGGCCGACGGGATGACCGGCCATTTGTCGTCGTCCGCAATGCGTCGGCTTTCGCGGGGACAACTCAACTTTCCGGGCGTCTGGTCAACAAGCTCCGGCGGGGTCAGCGCCTTGTAGTCCTGGGCAAGGACCACATCGACGCTGCCGTCCGTCCTGCCGTCCTGGAAGTAGTCCGAGCCCGGCAGGTTCCGCTGGACCGTGAACGCGGCGGACTGGCCGGCTGCCCCGGAAATCACGGCGGCAACGCCGCGGTAGCCGGCGTCGATATTGGAAACTGCCCCCACCACGAACTTCCTGGCCAGGAACTCGTCCGCGACCGAACGTGCCAGGCCGGGCCTGCTGGTGGAGTTGTAGACGTTGAGGTTGACCTGGTCGTTCGGGGTGTAATCGAAGGTTGCGGCCGGGCAGGTGGAGACGGCCTCCTCGGCAGGGGCTGCGGCAGGGATTTTCAGCTGCCCGTTGATGACGGCCAGGGCGGTGATGATGCCGGCCACGATCAGGCCAATGAGGAGGACCAGGACAATTCCGTGCAGGGCCCGGCGCCGGACGCGGGCGGTGTCATCGGCGTCGCGCGCCGCTTCGAACGTGGCCCGCAGCTCCTGCCCGGTGACAACGTGGTGGCCATGGAGGACGCTGGCGTCCTGCTCCCGCTTCCTAGCCATCTATCACCAGGACACGGGCGTGGATCGCGGTGCGCTGGTGCAGGGCCGTCCGGACGGCCCTGTGCAGCCCGTCCTCCAGGTACAGGGTCCCCTGGTACTGCACCACGTGCGGGAAAAGATCACCAAAGAAAGTGGAATCTTCAGCGAGCAGGGCCTCGAGGTCCAGGGTGCGCTTGGTGGTCACCAGCTCGTCCAGCCGCACCGGACGGGGCGGAAGCGATGCCCATTCCTTGGGCGTCGTGTAACCGTGCTCGGGGTAAGGGCGGCCCTCGCCCACAGCTTTGAATATCACCTTGCCACACTAGGCATCCTGCCCGCGGAGCGAAAGCGCCCGGCCGCGCCTCCTGCAGGTTGTGGCCAAACAGTGACCATCTGTCACATACCGTGACCATCCCTTGCCCGGCGCAGGCCTGCAGGGCGCGGCTGAGAGAATAGACGCATGACAGCATCCGAGTCCCCTGCCGTATCCGCACCTGGGGCCCACGCCCCGGCCACGCCGCCGCTGGCGCTCCTGCTCGATGTGGACGGCCCCGTGGCAAGCCCGGTCACCCGCGACGTGAAGCGGGAAATCATCGATGACCTGGTGGCCCTCGCCGCGGCCGGCATTCCCGTCGTTTTCAACACCGGACGCTCGGACGCCTTCATCCGCGAACAGGTCATGGAACCCATGATCGCCGCCGGAATTCCTGCGGGCACCATCATCCACGCCGTCTGCGAAAAAGGTGCCGTGTGGTTCAGCTACACCGCAGCGGGGCCGGGCCCCATCCACGTGGACCGTGAACTCGCCGTGCCCGCCGCTTACGGGGACGACATCCGGCGCATGGTGGCCGAGGACTATGCCGCCCACATGTTCTTTGATGAGACCAAGCGGGCCATGGTTTCCGTGGAGCAGCACATCGACGTGCCCAGCGAGGACTACCTGGCCGAGCAGAAGCTGTTCGACGCCGACGCCATGGACCTGATGGGCCGCCACGGGCTGGGCGTGGTGCGGCTGGACCATCACGCGCCGAATTCCGACGACGAGGTTGACTACCGCGTGGATCCCACCATCATCTCCACGGACATCGAGTCGGTACGGCTGGGCAAGGACCTGGGCGCCAGCCGTGCGGTGGAGCTGCTCGCCGCACAGGGCATCACCCCGGAGGCGTGGCGGACCGTGGGTGATTCACGCACCGACTATGCAATGGCGGACTGGCTTCACCACAATGACCATGCGGTCAAGCACGTGGACGTCCGCCCGGCGGACGGCGTTCCGGTCAAGCCCTATGAGATCCTGACGGCCGGGGACCTGGGGCTTGACGCCTCCGTGATCCACGACGACGCCGGCGGCGCTTTCCTGCGCAGCTGGCGCGAGGCGCTGGGCATCTAAGCCCCTGCCGGGCACGATCTGTCCGGGCGTTGCCCCTGCCTGGAAACTCCCCGTTTCCCGGGCAGGGCTATCATGCAAGAAGACACGATAAATCATCCAGCACGGAGACAACCATTACAGAAGCACCGGTTCAAGACGAGGTCTACTACGGCGGCCAGGCATCCGTAGAGGAACAATTTCACGCGGAGATCACTTCACCCGAAGCTGAGCAGCGGCTGAACCCCCGCCCTGATGTCATCACGCATAAGGGCCGCATTGCGCTGATCAACCACAACAGGACTCCCTACCAGGCCATGGTGGAGGACCTCCTGTTCGTACGCAATGTGCTGGCCAACGCGGGCCTGGAATACCTGCTGGTGAGGGGGAACAATGACCGGCCAGTCATTGCCTTGGACTGGAAAGACCGGAAGAAACTGCGGGCTGCCATGGTGGAAGCCTGCCGGGACGAGCCTTTCTATTCCATGACCGTGGATGCCAAGAAGAAAACTTCATTCCTGGTCGCGGACGGCGAGCTCTCCTCCAACCGGCAGGCGCGCATCTTCCGCCTGTACCGGCCCCGCGTGGAACCCACCGGCGGCTTCGAGTTCGGCGCTTCAGCGGGTGTCCAGATTGAGCTGTGGTCCTTCAAGGGCGATGAGATCATCCTGCCCATCGAGAACTCGCTCACCCGCCGGACCCTGCTCCGCCAGGATGCCGTCCGCGGCACTGTTGAGCGTTACGGCCACACGTGGCCCACCATCGAGAACATGTTCGCTGACCATGCCAGCGACATCAGCTTCGACATCGACCTGGTCTTCTCGTGGGTGGACGGAAGCTCCCCCGAATACATCGCCGCCAGGCGGGCGCAGCAGAAGGACGTGGTCCTGGGCGAAGGCGATGACCACGAGGCCCGTTTCCGGCAGATCAACGAACTCAAGTACGCACTCCGGTCCGTGTACATGTTCGCTCCCTGGATCCGCCGGATCTTCATCGCCACGGATTCACCGGCCCCGGAGTGGCTGGCCGAACATCCGTCGGTGACCATCGTCCGCAGTGAGGAGTTCTTCTCCGACCCCTCCGTGCTTCCCACGCACAACTCCCAGGCGGTGGAGTGCCAGCTTCACAACATCGAAGGCCTCTCCGAGCACTTCCTGTACTCCAACGACGACATGTTCTTCGGCCGGCCGGTCAGTCCGGACATGTTCTTCACCCCGGGCGGCATCACCAAGTTCATCGAGGCGGAAACCCGCATTGGACTGGGTGAGAACGCGGCAGAGCGCAGCGGTTTCGAAAACGCGGCGCGGGTTAACCGCAAGCTGCTGTGGAACCGGTTCGGGCGGATCACCACCCGCCACCTCGAGCACAGTGCGGCCCCCCTGCGCCGCAGCGTCGTGGCCCGGATGGAGCGCGAGTTCCCGGAGGAATTCCGGAAGACGGCGGCGAGCCGGTTCCGGGCGGCGGACAACATCTCCGTCACCAACTCCTTTTACCACTACTACGCCCTGCTTACCGGCCGTGCGGTAACCCAGACCGCGGCGAAGGTCCGCTACGTGGACACCACCATGCGGGCCGGGCTCAAGTACCTGCCCAAGCTGCTGGCCAAGCGGAACATGGACTTCTTCTGCCTGAATGACGGAAGTTTCCCGGAGGTGGACGCCGACGAGCGAGCCAAACTTGTCACGGACTTCCTGGAGAAGTACTTCCCCATCAAGGCGCCCTGGGAAAAATAGGCTGCGGGAATACAAGAGCGAAAAATGAAGGTCCGTGCCGCTGGGCGGCACGGACCTTTCATGTCTTGAGCATCACTGACGTCAGTGGCTGGTGGGCAGGCCTATCTTCGCGCTGCTCCGGGGTTTGGCAGTTTCCGGTATCCGGATCCCGGCGGCGGCCAGCCGATGCTTTGTCTCTTCCGGGGAGACGTACTCCCCTACCGTCGTCGACCTGCCCATGGGAACCACCGAGTGCACGATCGTGTGCTCGTACACGTGGACCAGGTTGAAGGCTTGCCCGCCGTCCTGTCCTCTGGTGCCGCCAACGGGAACGTTGAGGTCCTGGGTATAGCAACTGGCTGAGGCCACGGACACGGGGATGCCGGCGAAGCTCGCCGTCGTCGAATAGTGCAGGTGGCCGGCGAGGATGGTGCGGACGTCCGAATTGCGGACCACCGCTTCCAGCGAGGCCTGGTCCCGCAGTTCAACAAGGACGGAAAGATCCAGGACGGACGGTACGGGCGGATGGTGCAGCGCCAGGATGGTGCCATCCGGGGCCGGCGTGTCCAGCTGACGGGTCAGCCAGTCCAGCTGGGAGTCGCTGAGCTCGCCATGGTGGAAACCGGGGACGGACGTGTCCATGGTGATGACGCGCAGTCCGTTGATGAAGTAGCTCTTGTCCACGGGGGCGTCATTGGCGGGTTCGTCCAATAGGCCAGTGCGGAAGTTAGCCCGGTTGTCGTGGTTCCCCATGGCCCAGATGACCTCCGCGCCGAGTTCCTCGCACGCGGGCTCAACGATGGCCCGCAGTTTGACGTAGGCTTCGGGGTCACCCTTGTCTGCGAGGTCGCCGGTGAAGATGACGGCCTCCGGCCTGGCCCCGGACGCTTTGACTTCGTCGAAGAGCTGGATGAGCCGCGCTTCGCTGTCAACAACGCCGTAGAGGGGGTTCGGACCTCCCGTCAGGTGGGGATCGCTCAGGTGGAGTAGGAAATGGCGTGGCCGGGGATGCTCGGCCTCGATGTGCTCCATTGCTGCCTCTGTGGTCGGTGGGAAACGGCGCTTCCCTTGTACCCTTCAGTAATGTTTATCCAATCAGACATTTGGCAAACTGTGGGTAAATCGCCGGAGCTGATGTGGAAAAAAATAAAAGAACTGCGCTTTTGCACTGCCCCGTTCGGCAAAGCGCCGGTTTTCAGCCGAGTTCTTTTTCGATCGCGTCGATGATCTCTGCCGAGTCCGGCTCCACGGTGGGAGCGAAGCGGCCCACCACCTCGCCGTGCCGGCTGACCAGGAACTTTTCGAAGTTCCACTTGACCAGTCCGGGAAGCAGCCCGGTCTTAAACTTGGTGAGCTCCCCGTAGAGCGGGTGCTGGTTCCTGCCGCGGACGTCGGCCTTGACCGTGAGGGCGAACGTCACACCGAAGTTCCGCTCGCAGAACTCGGCGATGTCGCTGTCACTTCCGGGCTCCTGCCCCGCGAACTGGTTGCAGGGGACGCCCAGGACCTCAAACCCGCGGTCCCTGAACTTTTCGTACAGTGCCTCGAGCCCCGCGTACTGCGGCGTAAAACCACAGTTGGACGCCACGTTGACCACCAGCACCACTTTGCCCTCGAACCTGCCGAAATCAGTCGCGGTTCCGTCGTTCAGGGTCAGTGGGATCGGGTACAAGGGTGTCACAGGCTGCGTCCTCGGAAAGTTGTTCATGCGTGGAATTCGTTGCCGGTGAACCAACGTACTGGTCCGGGCTTGGAGTTTCCTGGGATGGTTCCGCGGGGCAGGTGCCCGGCTCTGCAGGTGCAGCCGTAGCCGGCTCGGGTGTCGCTGTTGGCGCGGGCTCCGCCGGATCGGACGGATCGGTGGGCGAGGGTGTTGGCGCAGTCGGGGATGGCGCTGGTGCGGGCTCAGTCGGCGTCGGCGTTGGGCTGGGCGACGGCGCAGGCTCAGCCGGTTCGGACGGCTCAATCGGCGTCGGGGTCGGGGTCGGCGACGGGGTCGGCGACGGCGCAGGCTCAGCCGGTTCGGACGGTTCAGTGGGCGACGGCGTTGGCGTTGGCGTTGGCGTCGGGGTCGGCGTCGGGGTCGGCGTAGGCGAGGGCTCAGCCGGTTCGGACGGTTCAGTGGGCGACGGCGTTGGTGTTGGCGTCGGCGACGGCTCAGCCGGCGGCGTCGGGGTCGGTGGCGGTGTTGGCGCGGGCGTGGAAGCCGCGGGCGAAGCGGCAGGCGGGGCCGCCGTCGTCGTTCCTGCTGATGCCTGGTTCCCAGGCGGCGGGAACGCGCCGCCGGGCCCGGCCGGGATGGTCCACAGGACGGGTCCAGTGGCCGGAGCGTTGCCGCCCGGCACGTACGTCCGCAGGTTCACGGGCAGGGCGCCGAGTGGATGGGCCGGTATCAGCACCCAGTTCGCGGGGCTGGCGTGCCGGCCGTCCAGGATAGTTTCAAAATGCAGGTGGCATCCGGTGGACCACCCCGAGGATCCCACCCGGGCAACCGCCTGGCCCGCATAGACTGTGTCCCCGCTGCTGACGCCGATGGTTTCCAAGTGGTTATAGGTTGTGATCAGGCCGTTGCCGTGATCGATTTCCACGCGGTTGCCGCCACCCCACGGATGCCACCCCGCCGCACGGACAACACCCGAGTCGGCGGCGTACACCTCGGTGCCGCAGGGGGCGGCGTAGTCCTGCCCCAAGTGGAAGTCACCGGCTTCCCCTGACAGGGGACTGATCCGGAAGCCATAAGGGGAACTGGGATTCAGCAACCCCAGGGGCGCCATCAGGTGCCCTGCCGGCGGCCGGCCGAAACCAGTCAGCCCAACGGTGAGCGGCACTCGGACGTCCCTGCCAACGGTGCCGATGGCAGGACGCGGAAAGGACACCGACACCAGGGGATCGGTCAGGATGACAGGGGGCAGGGCGGCTGCTGCCACCGTGCCCGACGGCGGCCCTTCAGAGGGTGCCCGGCTCTGCCGTCCTGCGCCGGCGGCAGCGGATACGGCGGCGGCACTGCCCGGCGTGGCAGCGGGGACGGCTGGCGCCAGGGGTCCCTCGGCGCCGCCGGAGAGGTTGAGGGCCCACAGGGAGACGGCCAAGGCCCCCGTGGCGGCAACGGCGCGGCCGGCGGAGGCACGGCTGACCCCGCTGCCTTTGTCCTTGCCGGATCCTCCGTGATTGCCCAATAGACTGACTCCCGGCCGTGGCCAACCGCACGCTGTCTTGACGGTATTTCCCATGTGACCACAAGCCCCGGGATCCTGTGAACCCTGCAGCCGCACTCTGCGGGTTTTTTGCGGATGCCCGCCATTCCCCCTACGCCGCCTGCGGTGGCAGGGGCACCGTCCTGCAGCTGCGGACGTTGTGCTTACGATTGGCTCAAGCACCCAAGTTCTCCCGGGAGGACGTCCATCATGAAGAACTTCCTGGCCCCCATGAAGAAAAGCCTGGTCCGTACCTTCAGCAACGGTTCCGAGGGCGTTCCGCAATGGCAGCTCGACCTCGCGAAGGGCGACGACCCGGGATACCACCTGCCCGGTTCCGCGGTGTGGGCGGTGCACGGCTCCATGTCACCCATCGTGGCCGGAATCCGCACGTTGCTCATGCAGTCCCTGCACCCCGGCGCCCTGGCCGGCGTCCATGAGCATTCAAACTTCCGCGAAGATCCCCTGGCCCGGCTGGCCAACACCATCCGCTGGATCTTCACCGTGACATATGGGTCCAGGGATGCCGCTGAGCACGCTTCATCCCGGGTGCGCCGGCTGCATGATGCAGTGCAGGGCAGGTACAGCGACAACCGCGGAGCCCTGCGCGACTACAGTGCCAACGACCCTGAACTTGCCGGCTGGATCCACCTGGCCTTCACGGATGCGTTCCTTACCGCCCACAAAATCTGGGGCGGCTCCATCCCTGGCGGACCGGACGCGTACGTCCGGGAGTGGGCCCAGACCGGGCGCCTGATGGGCGTGGAGGACCCGCCCCTCACGGAGGCGGACATGCACCGGCAACTCGACCACTGGTACGAAAGCGGAGAGCTTCGTGTGGACGCCCGGGTGGCAGAGACAGTGGAGTTCATCCGGAACCCGCCGTTGAACCGGATGCTCCGGCCCGGCTACCGGATCCTGTTCGCCGGCGCCGTCTACAGCCTGGAGCCCAGATACCGCACGATGCTTGGACTCACTGTTCCACGGCTTGGCCCCCAGCCCCTGCCGGTGAGGTTCGCAACGAAGGCGGTACTCGGCGTCGTACGCCTTGCCCTGGGTCCCAGGGGCCCCAGCGAACTGGCCGCCAGGGAACGGCTGCGCCGGCTGGGCATTGTTGACGCCGACCGGGGCACCTGACCCCAGTCCCGGGAGGTTAGGCCCCCGAAACGAAAGAACCCGGCTCCGGGTGTTACCGGAGCCGGGTTCTTGACCGGCGGAGAATGGGGTGTCTAGTTTCACGACATAGTTCTCACATGAGTCGGGACATCGTTCCCAGTTGACACTGCACCGGTGAGTCGGGACATCGTTCACACCGGCAGGGTTACGGAAGCTGCCCGCCGGTATGGAGTCAGCCGCCGCTGGGTCCACGAGCTCCTCCGACGCGAGTCCGCCGGAGGTATCGCCGCCGTCGAACCCCGATCCAAACGCCCCCTCAGCAACCCGCGCCGCACCATCGAAACGGTAGCCGCCCGGATCCTTACCCTGCGGCAGGAACTGCAAACCGCCGGCCTGGACGCCGGGCCCGTGACGATCGCCTGGCACCTCGAACAAGAAGGAGTACCCGCGCCGTCAACGTCCACGATCCGCCGGCTCCTGCACACCAAAGGAATGATCACTCCGGATCCGAAGAAACGGCCCAAAGCCTCACTGCACCGCTTCGAAGCACACCAGCCCAACGAAACCTGGCAATCCGACTTCACCCACTGGGCCCTGGCCGACGGAACCGACATCGAGATCCTGAACTTCCTCGGCTACCGGCCTCGACACTGACCGACAACGGCATGGTCTACACCACCCGCCTCGCGGGCGGGAAAGGCGGCAGGAACGCCTTCGAACACCATCTCCACGCCCTGGGCATCACCCAAAAGAACGGCGCCCCGAACCACCCGCAGACCCAAGGAAAAATCGAACGTTTCCACCAGACCCTCAAACGCTGGCTCACCGGCCAACCCCGGGCCCACACCCTTCAAGACCTGAACGAACAGCTGGAAAAGTTCCGGCACATCTACAACCACGAACGCCCCCACCGGGCCCTGGACCGCCGCACCCCGGCCGCGGCCTACACCGCGATACCCAAAGCATCACCGACCGGATCCAAACAAGGAGATCACTGGCGTCGGCGCATCGACCGCGTCGACCAGTTCGGGAAACTCACCCTCCGCCACGCAGGCCAACTCCGCCACATCGGCATCGGCCGCGCCTACGCCCGCAAACACGTCCTGATGCTCATCCACGACAACGACGTCACCATCAGCGACGCAACCACCGGCGAGATCATCCGCGAACTCACCATCGACCCCACCCGGAACTACCAACCCAGAAAACAGGGGCAAAGAAAAACACCCCGGTCCGAAGACCGGGGTGTTACCGATGACTCGACTCATCCGTGAAGGATGTCTCGACTCACCACAATGGCGGAGAATGGGGGATTTGAACCCCCGAGGGCGTTAACCCAACACGCGTTCCAGGCGTGCGCCATAGGCCGCTAGGCGAATTCTCCAGCTGCTTCTGAATCAAAAGCAGATACTAGATTACCTGATCTTTTCCGCATCGCCCAATTGGCGTGCCCAGTGCGTCGAGGAGGGCCTTCCGGCGGGTGGGCTCCAGGCAGGCAGTCCTGCTGCTTAACCACGAAATGGACGCCCCCAACGCGCCCATTCCAGCGGACCACCGTTGAACTGTCGGGTCCAGCCCCGTTCATTCAGGCCCCGCGGCTCACAACCTTGAGATTGCCCCAATCGGTGTATATATCCATGATCCCGGGCGGTGGCGGGATAAGCAACGGATTCCTGCGTTTACTGCCTTTATTCCTGCACCATGGAACGCATGAACGAACTGCACGCGCTGGTGGCATACGTGCCCCGAAGCCACACAGATCAGGTTCTGGCAGCCATCGGGGATGCCGGGGCCGGCCGCATCGGGAAGTACTCGCACTGCTCTTTCGTCACCCCAGGGACAGGCCGTTTCACCCCGCAGGAAGGCGCGGAACCATACCTGGGGCGGGTGGGGGAACCGGAAGAGGCCGCAGAGGACAGGATCGAATGCGTCGTGGAACAGCCATTCCTGGGAGCCGTGGTTGCCGCGTTGCGGGCCGCGCACCCCTATGAAGAACCGGCTTTCATGAGCTGGCCGGTGGACGGCTGGCGCTGACGCCGGACCGATTCGAGTCGCGCCGGAAGTTCGGGTAAAGTATCTGACGGCCCCTCATGTGGCGTCATCCTGTTGAACTCCCCCAGGACCGGAAGGTAGCAAGGGTAAATGGGCTCTGGCGGGTGCATGGGGGGTCTTTACTATTCCCCCACAGGGCGGCAGGATGTCAGCCCGGATTGGTAGGGTTTTCTCTGTGACAGTTACTACCGCCCTTTACCGCAGATACCGTCCGGATTCGTTCGCGGATGTTATCGGGCAGGAACATGTCACCGGTCCCCTGATGACAGCCCTCAGGAAAAACCGCGTCAACCACGCCTACCTTTTCTCCGGCCCCAGGGGTTGCGGTAAGACCACCTCTGCCCGGATCCTGGCCCGCTGCCTCAACTGCGCCCAAGGCCCCACCGACACCCCCTGCGGCACCTGCCCCAGCTGCATCGAGCTGGCCCGCGGCGGGTCCGGGTCCCTGGACGTCATCGAGATCGACGCTGCAAGCCACGGGGGCGTGGACGACGCACGGGACCTCCGCGAGCGCGCCACTTACGCTCCAGTACGGGACCGCTACAAGATCTTCATCATTGACGAGGCCCACATGGTCACGTCCGCCGGGTTCAACGCCCTGCTGAAGATCGTTGAAGAGCCGCCGGAACACATCAAGTTCATCTTCGCCACCACCGAACCGGACAAGGTCATCGGGACAATCCGCTCCCGCACCCACCATTACCCCTTCCGGCTGGTGCCGCCGGAACCCCTGATGGCCTACTTGGAGCTTCTGTGCAACCAGGAGAACGTCCCGGTGGCGCCCGGGGTCCTGTCGCTGGTGATCCGTGCCGGCGGCGGCTCTGTGCGGGATTCCCTTTCCGTCCTGGACCAGTTGATGGCGGGCGCCGGGCCGAACGGCCTGGATTACGAACTGGCCGTCGCGCTCCTGGGCTACACGCACGCCTCCCTGCTTGATGATGTGGTGGAGGCGGTGGCCGCTTCCGATGCCGCCACCGTTTTCCGTGCCGTGGACCGGGTAATCCAGACCGGCCACGATCCCCGGCGGTTCGTGGAGGACCTGCTGGAGCGTTTCCGCGACCTCATCATCGTCCAGGCCATGCCGGAGAGCGCCCAGACCATTCTTCGCGGCATGCCCGCGGACCAGATTGCCCGCCTGCAGAACCAGGCCCACAACCTGGGTGCGGCCGAGCTCTCCCGCGCCGCAGATGTGACCAACACGGCGCTGACCGAAATGACCGGCGCCACGTCGCCGCGGCTGCACCTCGAGCTGCTGTGCGCCCGGATCCTGCTGCCCAGTTCCGAACAGAACGAACGCGGCATCGCAGCACGGATCGACCGCGTTGAACGCCGGCTCAACTACGCAGGGAACGACGTCGGTGCTCCCGCCGCCCCAGCCGGTGCCGCAGCGGGTACCGCCCCGGCCGGCGCCGCCGCAGCCAGTGCCGCCCCTGCGGGTTCACTGGAGCGACGGGCGGGAGAGCGCCCCCCGGCTCCCCCACAGCCTGACGGGACCACTGGCCCCGCTGTCTCTGCCCCCGTCCCTGCAGCCCCTGTTCCTGCAGCCGCTGCTGCGGGAGATGTCCAGCACGTGAAGGCACCTGGTGCCGCTTCAACGGTATCCGCTGCCCAGAATGCTTCGCCTGCCCCGGGTGCTTCGCCGGCGTCGACGGCCCATGGGCCGGCTGCTGCCGAGGCGCCGACTCTTGCCCAACGTGCCCAGCCCGGCCCGGCATCTCCTGCGGTGCCTCCGGTTTCTGCGCCGCATGCCGCTCCGACGGCTGCCCGGGACGCATCCTCCGCAGCTGACGGAACCCGTGCCCCGCTCACGGCTCCCCGGGTGAGCACAGATGACTGGCCTGTGGACGAATCCGCCGGAAACCGGCCCTCTGCCGCATCCCCGGTCCCTTCAGCGGCCCGGGACCATGACTCGGGGGCGCCGCGCCGGAAGGAGGCCCACGGGGGGATGGAACAGCAGTCCCGCGCTGCATCCGGCGCGGCGCAGGCTCCCGCCGCCCGGCAGTCCACGGCACCGCCTTCGGGAACATCGGCCCAGTCGGCCGGACCACCCGTCCCGTCGACGGGAACAGCGCCCGGAACGGCAGCTGTACCCGCACCTGGCGTCATGGGTGATGTTGAAGTCCTGCGCCGGGCCTGGCCGGACGTCCTCCAGACGCTCTCCAAAATCAAGCGCAGCACCTGGGCCCTCGTTGAACCCAATGCCCAGGTTGCCGCCTTCGACGGCCAGATCCTCACGCTTGCCTTCACCACGTCTGGACTTGCTGGTGCCTTCGGCCGGGCAGACCACTCGGAGAACCTGCGGCAGGCCATTCACAAAACGGTAGGCATCGACTGTCAGATCAATGCCACTGCCAACGGCGCATCCACGCAAACGAGCTCTGACCCAAACCCAAAAGTGCCCGCCAGTCCGGCAGCCCCCGCAACGTCGGCTGACGTCGCTTGGGGGCTCGCTCCCGCGCCGGCTCCTTCGCCCGATGATGCTGCCCAGCAGCCCGGCGTCGGAGCCCGGCAGCCCGGCGTCGCAACCGGATCCAACGCAGCCCGGAGGGAGGGCAGCCCGGCAGACCCTGCGGTGCAGCAGCGGCAGGATCCCGGGTCAGCCCAGGACCACGTCGGCCAGCCGCGGCAGGCCAGCGCGGAGGCCCGTGTGGACCACGCCGCAGTCCCTGCCTCAGTACCTGCCGCAGCACACCGGGACCTGGCAGCCGGGGTTGGCCAGTTGCGCCCTGAAGCACAGCCTGCCTCCACCGTTCCAGCCTCGGCCGCGGCGGTGCCGGCTCCAGCGGCCTTCGCGCCTGCGGGTGACTACTCGTACTCCGACGACGATTGGGGTCCGGCCCGGGACGAGGATGCTCCCCCGCTGGACGAAGAACCTCCCATGGACTGGGACCCCTCGCCCCAGCTGCGGCCCCAGTCCCAGCCACAGCCAAAGTCCCAGTCCCAGCCAGAGGTCCAGCAAGCTGACCCTGCACCTTCAGGGAACGCCGAGCCCGCTGGCTCCGGCAGGGCGGGCGGGCGGCCAGCCGGTGCCCCGCACGATCCGTGGACCCGGGCCGTCGAACAGGCGCCCGGCGTCTGGGTGGTCGGTGAGGAAAGCAATGTAGGCAGGACCGCAACCGCAGCGTTGCCGGACGAAACTCCCGCCGCACCGGTTCCTGCGCCGCGCTACGAACCCGCGGCCGCGCAGGTTCCGCCTTCCATTCCAGTCACAGCGCCGGGCTCCCGGGCCGAGCCGGATTGGGGATTGGCCACTGCCGCAGCGGCTGCGCCATCGTCGGATGGCGGGCGCCCCGGGCCTGGCGCTCCCGTACCGGGTGTTGCGTCGCCGGAGCCGGCGCGCGAACCCGAGTTTGCCATGGCCTCGGCTATGTCCGCTCCCGCGGCTGCTCCGAGCCAGACTGGTCACGCCGTCGGGCCCGCAACCCAAGCGGGACGGCCAGCGGCTTCCGCGGCTGCGTCCGCTCCTGCTGCCCCGCGGGCCGTCACGGCAGTTCCGGCAAAAGCCGACCCCGCCGCTTCCGCAGCGGCTGAAACACGGCAGAGCCTCTACCAGCGCTTGTCCAACAGCCCGGAAGCAGAAGCGGGCCGTGCCAAGGCTCCCGCGAGGGCCGTGACGGCCGCCGCCACCTACGTCCAGGACATCCCGAGCGCCGACGACGAGACCATCGAAGAGTCCGGTGTGTTCGGGCGGGCCGCGGTGGAGCGTATTCTGGGCGGGAAGCTGATCGAGGAGCGTTCGCCGGACGGGAGTCCCCTCGCCCCGCGTTACTGACCGGCATCCTGGCCGCCAACCGCGTCGGCGGCCGGCGATCCACTGCTTTGCAGCAATCCACACCAAGCTAAAGAGGAAAACGTGTACGAAGGTGCAGTCCAGGAGCTGATTGATGAGCTCGGCCGCCTTCCGGGGGTGGGCCCCAAATCCGCTCAGCGGCTGGCGTTCCACATACTTGAAGCCGACCCGCAGGACATGAAGCGGCTGGTGGAGGCCATCACCACAGTCAAGGAGCGGGTCAAGTTCTGCACTGTGTGCGGCAACGTCACCGAGCAGGAACTGTGCAACATCTGCCGCGACCCCCGCCGTGACCCTGCAGTCATCTGCGTGGTGGAGGAATCCAAGGATGTCCTGGCCGTGGAGCGCACCCGGTCCTTCCGTGGCCGGTACCACGTGCTGGGCGGGGCCATCAACCCCATCGCCGGCATCGGTCCGGAGCAGTTGCGGATCCGGGAACTGCTGACCCGGCTCAACGACGGCGCCATCCAGGAAGTCATCATCGCCACGGACCCGAACCTTGAGGGCGAAGCCACTGCCACCTATCTGGCCCGGATGCTTAAGACCATCGGCATCACTGTGACCCGGCTTGCCTCGGGCCTGCCGGTGGGCGGAGACTTGGAGTACGCGGACGAGGTTACGCTGGGCCGCGCTTTCGAGGGCCGCCGGAACGCCCTGGCATGATCCGCGCCGCCCTGGTCCGCCCGGCGGCAAGCAGGGCTCCAGCCACGAGGACCTGGAACCCAACGCCCACCAGTGCCAGCGGCGTCCCGGGCGCATCCTTGGCCCGCGGTTCGCCGTGGACGCAGGGCACCTGGGTTCCGTCCGCAGCCTCCTGCAATGCAGCCGGTACCCAGCCAAGAACAGCACCCGCAGGATCAGCTTCAGTTCCCAGTGCCAGTAAAACAACAGAGGGGCTGGCGGCAGCCAGCCACATGATGCGCTCCGTGTGATGGACCTCGGCCACCCCCGCCCCGACGGAAGAGCACTGGTACGCCACCCGGGTTCCGCCCGGGCCCCATTGCACGTTGACGGCTACCGTCACGGGTTCCACCGCACGCACCCAAGGCACCATCGCCGCAGCGGCACCAGCGGAGCCAGCCACCATGACCCCCGCCAGCGCCCAACCGGCAGCGCGTCCGCGCCTCCCATCACGCACTGCCGCCATGATTCCCACTCCCATGGCCCCAAACACGAGGCCTTCCACGGCCACGACGCCCGCTGCGGCCACCGCTACAGCATTCGGCGCTCCGGCAAGCAGCGCCTGCAGCTGCAGGACGCAGAAGACGAGTGCCGCCAGGGCCAGTCCACGAACTGCCGTGGCCAGCAGCGCAGGACGGATGGCACCGATGACCTCCCGTTCCGGGGAAGCCACACAGCGTTCATAGCAAGCCATCCCCCAGTGCACGGCCAGGAAGGCCGCCGCTGCGGGGAGCAGTGTTGCGGCGAGGGCGTAGACAAGCAGTGCGGCGTCGAACCAGTCGCTTTGCCGGTCGATGGGCGCCAGCACCATCACAGCGGCGGCTGCTGCAGCCCATGTCCCCAAGGTGGTGCCCGCGGCCAACGTCCAGAACCGGACGCTGCCGAGAGTGCGGATAGGGCCCAACAGCACCAGCCCGGCACTTAACCGGACGCCAGGCACCGGTTCCGGGACCCCGTCGTCGTCATCCTCCCAAGGGGCGCTCCCGGCGCCCCTGCCAATCGGCTCATATACGGGCTCAGGCGCGGGGCGTGCAAAGGGCTGGTCGTCGTCGACCACGAGGAAACCCCGCCTTCCATCGACAGGCCCCAGCCCCGGCGGAACCGGCGTGCGCGCCGGCTAGTCCAATCGTGGCTCAACCCACCGGGGCTGTCCAGAGCCCGGCTACGCGATGCGCACACCCCGTGCCAGCCTGTGCGCCGGCGTCCGGAGCGCCCGCCAGCCGAGCCACATCAGCAGGGAGGCCAGGACCAGCTGAAGCCCAAGGCCCAGCGGCCACAGCGGGGTCTTCTGGCCCAGGTAGGCCGGCTGGACCACGCCGTTGGCACACGGGACCGTCCCGTCGGGCCCGGCCATGGCCTGCCGTGCAGCCTGGCTGATCCCCTCAATCGCGCCGATCGAAGAGAATTGCAGCTGGTTGGCGCGGTCCCGGTACGGGATGGCGTCCGCCACCACCACAAAGGGGTTCATGCCCAGCAGCCAGGCCACCCGTTCGGTGCGGACAGCCGGTTGTTCCCGGAGCGGACCCGAGCAGGTGTAGGCAGGCTCGAACGGCCCCGACTCCTGCAGCATGTACTGCCTGTACTGCGGGTAGTTGGCCGTGACAGTACCCTGGGCCAGGCCGGCACCAAGCCCGAAAGAAATCAGCGTGCCGAACACCAGGCCCGCCACGGCAAGGTAAGTCACCACGATGGAGAACAGCGGCCGGCCGGCCAGCGCCGAGATCCCCACGCCCAAGGCACACACAATGCCCACTTCCACAGCGAGCATCAGCAGCGCCACCAGCACGTGGCCGGCGGTCATCCCGCCAAGTGCCACACCGATCACAAGGAACGGGGCACTGGCCACCAGGAACGCCAAAGCGGCGGCCCAGGCCGCAAAGAACTTGCCCCAAAGGATCTGGCCGGGCTCGAGCAAGGTCACCTGCAAAACCGCCAGGGTGCCGCCGGCGCGGTCACCGGTGATGGCGTTGGCAGACAGGGCGGGCGCCACCAGCAGCGCGAACAGCAGGACAAACGCCAGTACAACTTCGAAAATTATGGAACCAGGACCTGAGGCTCCCGGCGGAACGTAGCCGCCGTACGCCCGCTGCGCGGCCTGGGAGGCGTCCCAGCTCGCCCAGGTCAGCCACGTGACCACCCCGGTGAGGACGAACCAGATGGCGAGCATGATGTACCAGCCGCGCGAACGCAGCCGCTGCTTCAGTTCCAGGACCACGACGTCCCTGATCCCCGCCGCATAGGCGCGGGAGGCCCCTCCTGCTGGCGACGCCTGCAGACTTTCCGTTTGGCTCATTGCCGCTCCCCCTCAAGGTTCATGTAGGTCTCTTCAAGGGCGCCGGTGGCGGGGGCAAAGGAAGTAATTCCAACGCCTGCCAGCACCAGTTCACGCAAGAGGCGCTCCGCATCGCCGTCGCTGCCAAGCATGAGGCTCACGCCCGGGCGGCGCCCGTCCTCGGCTCGGAAGGCCAGCCCCATCCCGGCAAGCTTCGCGGCCAGGGCGGCAGGATCTGAGGAGGCGATGGCATAGCGGCGACCTGCGGCGGCCGCCTCATCGGTGCTCTGCTGCCGGACAGTACGGCCCTTGTTAACGAACACCGCGCCGTCGGCGATCTCGTCAAGTTCACTGAGGACGTGGGAAGAGACCACCACCGCCTTGCCCTCCGCTGCCAACTGCCTCAACATGACGCGGAGCTCCACCCGGGATCCCGGATCCAGGCCGGACGCCGGCTCGTCCAGGAGCAGGACAGCAGGATCATGGATCAATGCCCGGGCGAGGCTGAGCCGCTGTTGCTGGCCGCGGGACAGCACCCGGGCAGGCTGGTCCGCGAGATCCGCAAGCCGGACCCGTTCCAGCATGCCAGCGACCCGTTGGTCGATGCCCCGGACCGGCAGCCGGTAGAAGCGGGCCATCTGCCCCAGAATCTCCCGTGCAGTCAGGGACTCCCAGACGCCCAGCGTGTCCGGCATCCAGCCCAGGCGCCGCCGGACTTCAGCGCGGTGGCGGAGTGGGTCGAGTCCGCCCACTGTGATGGTGCCGTGGTCCGGGGCCAGCAGTGACGCCAGCATCAGCAGCAGTGTCGTCTTGCCCGCCCCGTTGGGGCCGATCAGGGCGGTGACCTTGCCCGCCGGCGCGTGGAAATCCATATGTTCCACCGCGCGCACGGCACCGAAACTTCGGCTGACGCCCCGCGCCGTTATGCCATCGCCCGCATCCGGGCCGGCGGAATCTTCCGGAACCTCGAAAATCATTGCCATGTATTGAGCACCTGTCCCCCACAGTCGTATGCCTTCTGACTGTCCGAGCGTACGCCCCTGCGGTGCTGCGGGAGGCGCTTCCAGGAGCTGAAAATGGTCACAATTCAACCCCGGGCTGCCCGCGGCGATAAACTGGGATGAGAAGTCACGCCACACTGGCGTTAATTCCCAGCGTCAGGCCACCACAGCATTACGGCTGTCCGGCCGGGCTCCAATTGATCCAATGAAGGTACGCGCATGAGTACGCCCACTACCGAAGTGCACAACGCAACCCAGCCGCAGGAGCTGTCCAACGGCCCCGCGGTGACCAAGCAGCTCATCGTGCAGAAGTTTGGCGGGTCCTCCGTCGCGGATGCGGACGGCGTCAAGCGCGTAGCCAAGCGTGTGGTGGACGCGCAGCGCGCCGGCAACGAGGTAGTGGTGGTGGTCTCTGCCATGGGCGACACCACTGACGAACTCCTTGATCTGGCCGCGCAGGTGACCGACTCCGCACCCGCCCGTGAAATGGACATGCTCCTGTCCGCCGGCGAGCGGATCTCCATGGCGCTCCTGGCCATGGCCATCAACAAGCTGGGCGCCTCCGCCCAGTCCTTCACCGGATCGCAGGCCGGCATGATCACCGACGGCATCCACGGCAAGGCCCGGATTATCGACGTGGACCCCCACCGCATCCGCACGGCGCTGGACAAAGGCAACATCGCCATCGTCGCCGGCTTCCAAGGCATGAGCCGCGCCACCAACGAGATCACCACCTTGGGCAGGGGCGGATCGGACACCACGGCCGTAGCCCTGGCGGCGGCGCTGGAGGCGGATGTCTGCGAGATCTACACGGACGTGGACGGCATCTACACGGCCGATCCCCGCGTGGTTCCCTCCGCCCAGAAGATCGACCGGATCTCCAGCGAGGAAATGCTGGAACTCGCGGCCTCAGGCGCCAAGATCCTGCACCTGCGCTGCGTGGAGTACGCCCGCAGGTTCGGCGTCCCGCTGCACGTCCGTTCCTCATTCAGCCAGCACGAAGGCACCTGGGTCATCCCCAGTGCCGAAGACAAGATCACCACACAAGAGGGAGTTGCCTTGGAGCAGCCAATCATCTCCGGCGTCGCGCACGACCGTTCCGAAGCCAAGGTCACCGTTGTGGGCGTTCCTGATATCCCCGGCAAGGCCGCGGCAATCTTCCAGGTCATCGCCGACGCCCACTCGAACATCGACATGATCGTCCAGAACGTCTCCACCCACGGAACGGGCCGCACGGACATCTCCTTCACCCTGCCCATCGTGGAAGGTGCCGACGCCCTGGCGGCCCTTCACGCAGCCCAGGACCAGATCGGGTTCGAGAGCATCGAGTACAACGAGCAGATCGGCAAGCTGTCACTGATCGGGGCGGGCATGCGCTCCCACCCCGGCGTCTCGGCAACGTTCTTCAAGGCACTGTCCGACGCCGGCATCAACATCAACATGATCTCCACCTCCGAGATCCGCATCTCCGTCGTGACCCACGCGGACCTGCTGGACGAGGCTGTGCGCGTCATCCACAAGGCCTTCGACCTGGACAGCGAGAGCGAAGCCACGGTCTACGGCGGCACCGGCCGCTAGACGGGCGGCAAAAAGCCGGGTCCCATCCGTTGCTGGAAGGAACCCGGCTTTTTGCGTGCTGCCTGCAGAACGCCCACAGCAGCTGCTGCCTGTTCAGCCTTGCCTGTCGAGGTCTTCGCGGCGTACAGCGTAATGGTGCCCGCTCGAGTCGGTTTCCACCACGAAGTGCGACAAATCCTCCTCCGAGGCCTGCTCGAAGGCATCATGCTTATGCACCACGGGCGTGTCGGGGTCCAGCCGGGTTGCCGGGCCGAAGAAGAACCGTAACTTGTCGGTGAGGCTCATGAACCGGTCGACTACATGCGCCACTGTTTCCACCCCCTTCCCGCATATCGGGGAAAGCGACCCGCCTCCTGCGGGAGCCAGTGCCCTTATTTTATGCCTGCCGGGAGGAAAAGGCTCCCGGCAGCAGGGCGGTTGGCAGGCTCAGCGGAGCGACCTGTCCTCCGGGTTCCTGGGCACCACGTAGGTGCTGCCGTCCGGCCGGGTGATGGTCTCCCACTGCTGGGTTTCCGCCTCACGCTGGGCCAGCAGCCGACGGTTTTCTTCCGTCATGTCGTGGACCAGGGAGGACCGGTTGGCGGGGCCGAAGATGGCCCGCAGCTTGCCCGTAGCCCGCATGAACCGCTGCGAACCATTTTCCTTGCGCTTTGCGTTGGCCTTGCCCATGAACCCGGCTCCTTACCTGACATGAATCCTGATAGAAGTGTACGCTAATGATTAGTGTACTAACAATTGGAGGACGCATGGACACGGCAGCCACGGTGGAGGCGGGGCAGGAAGATGACCTGCTCCTGGAACACCAACTGTGTTTCGCGCTGACGGTTGCCGCCCGCAGCGTGGTGGGGGCCTATAAGCCGGTACTGGAAAAGCTGAACCTGACCCACCCCCAGTACCTCGTGATGCTGTGCCTGTGGGAAGCGAGTCCCCGTACGGTGCGGAACATCAGCGAAGCCCTGGCCCAGGAACCGGCCACCATCTCGCCGCTCCTCCGGCGACTGGAGGGAGCCGGCCTGATTACACGACGGCGCGTGGACGGCAATGAGCGCGCCCTCGCCGTCGACTTGACCCCGGCAGGCGCGGCGCTCCGCAAGGAGGCCCTCGCTGTTCCCGGCACCATGATGGAACGGCTTGGGTTGACCCGCACCCAGGTCAGCGAACTCCACGCCTCCATGATGGGCCTCATCGCGGCCACCGCCGCCGACGGGCAAAATGCGGACCCGCAGTAGACTACAAGGATGAAGGACAGGCCACGGTCCATGACCACGATGTCCCTGAAGCGTTCGCGCGCGCTGCTGGACGCGGGGCACACAACGAGGTTCCACGCGCTTGCCGTGCTGTTGGCTGCCAGCCTGCTCTCGGCGTGTTCTCCCGGGCAGAGCGGCGGTAGCCCCTCCGGTGAAACATCGGCTCCTTCCACGGCTACTCCTACCGGCTCCGCAGGCACCCCAACCGGTACGCTCCCGCCGGATGCTGAAACCTCGGTCCCGGCTCCCGCCCCGGAACCTTCAGCCGTGCCATCAGGTCCGGGCCAGGGCAACGCCGAGCTGGCCATCACCGTTACTCCTGCCGAGGGGGAACCGGAGGTCAACTACACCCTGGTCTGCGCCGGTGGCGTTCCAGTGGCCGAAAGCGAGCACCCTGCCGCGGATGCCGCGTGCGCTGCCCTCAAGGAAAACGCGGGGCTGCTGGCCCCATCCGCCCCCGCGACGGACAAGGTGTGCACCGAGCAGTACGGCGGACCGCAGAAGGCCACCGTGAGCGGCATCGTGGACGGCGTCCCGGTGGACGCGGCCTTTTCGCGGACGAATGGGTGCGAGATCAGCGCCTGGGATGCTGCGAAGGACGTTCTTGGGGCAGCCGGTGGAGCTTAGGCTCCTGGCGGCGGATGACTGGCAGGCACTGGAGAGGGCCCACCAACTGCGCGTCAGCCGATACGCCGACCCCTACCTGGCCCGCAGGTCTGCCGGCAAAAAGCACCCTGTGGAGGACTTCCTTTTCACCTACTACACCCAGAAGCCAGGCCAGCTCCGGCGCTGGCACCCGGGGGCCGGCGTCGTCCTGTTGGGGACGGAAGCAGCCGCACGGAGCGGCTGGAAGCATTACAGAAGGCTCGACGACGGCGAGCTGGCCTCCCTGGGGTTGGCGCCGGGAAGTACCGCTGTCACCTTTGACCGGAACGCCTTCCTCGCCGACCGCAACGACGCGGTTGCCTTTGCCGGCATCATCCTGCGGGGAACCGCCGCACGGCCCGCGCAGTTCGGCTGCTTCGGACTGCACGAGTGGGCAATGGTGTACCACCAGGACAGGTTCGACCTGCGCCACGAATATCTTCAGCTGCGGTTGGGTTCGGCCGGAACGGACAAAGTGGTGGAGGACAACCGGATCCGCTGCACCCACTTCGACGCGTTCCGTTTCTACACCCCTGATGCCGCACCGCTGAATGAACACACCCCCAGCCGCGACTCCCAGCGGCACCTGGAACAGCCCGGCTGCCTCCACGCCAACATGGACCTGTACAAATGGGCCTACAAGCTGCTGCCGGCCCTGCCCAGCGAGTTGGTCATGGACTGCTTTGAACTGTCCTGGCGGATCCGTGCGATGGACATGCAGGCATCCCCTTACGACCTTGCCGAATGGGGCTATCCCGCGATTCCCATTGAGACGCCACAGGGCAAGGCCGCATACGTAGAGCACCAGCGCTCCTTCGCGGCCGAGGCGGCAGCCCTTCGGGAGAATCTGGCCGCATGGTTGGAGCCGCTTTCCGGGACGGTCCCCGGATGATCGACCTCACCGTCAGGCTGAGGGAAGATCCGGATGCACCCGAGCGGGTGTTCCGGCTGGTGGCGGACGGCAAGGCTATCCAGGCCGAAACAACGGTAACGGATCCCGGCGCCGCCTTGGCAGCCGTTGAAAGGTACGGCGAGGACATCTTCTTCCCCAAGCCCGGGCCGCCCAGGCTGTGCACCCAGCAATACGGGGGACCGCAGGTAGCTGTGGTCACCGGGACGTTCCATGGGCGTCCGGTTGAATCCGTCTTCACCAGGACCGACGGCTGCGAAATCTCCCGCTGGAAAGCCATGGCCCCTTTACTTGGCAGCGCAGGCGGGGCTTTCGGCGCCGTGTAGGGCTTCACGTGCTGCTGCCACTTTGGCCGCAGAAACAGCAGGATCCCGGACGGTTCAACCATCCGGGATCCTGTGTTCCCTCTAGAACATCAGGCTGCTAGGCCGCTGGGACTGCGTCCGCAAACGCCACCTGCGGGGATCCCGCCGGGGCAGCCGGCGCGTCCCCCACCTGGACGTTGACCCAGGTCCTGATGCCGTTGCCGCCCAGGCTCAGCCGGGACAGGTAGGCGCCCTGGGAGAGTCCGGTCCAGGACAGCGTGGCCGAGGTGGCCGCGCCGTTGGGTGCCACGATCGGGTTCGGCTCCACCTTGAGGTTTCCGGCGTCGCCTGCGAACGTCACTGCCTGCACGGACGCACTCGCTGCCCCGTTGTCAGGGGTCGAGTAGAGGTTGACCACGATGTAGTACGTTCCGGCGCGGGGCGCCTCCAGGTCCAGGAACTCGCTGGCCGAAGCCGTGGCAACCTGCTTTGCCGTCAAGCCGCCCGACCCGTTCGGTGCGTAGACCACCATGTCCCAGTCGACGTCGTCCGATTGCGCCTGGACGCCCAGTCGGGCGAATGACGCTCCCTGCGGAACCGTCACCTGCAGCACCGCGTTGTGGGCGTCGTTACGGGTTGCAAATTCGCCGGGAGTCTTGGTGATGGCCGTCTGGCTCAACGGTGCCAGCCCCTCGACCCCTACGTTGATCGGACTGTCCGAACCCGACACCAGTTCGATCGTCCCGCTGCCGCTGCCGGTCGCAGAGCTGAACGAGAACGACGGCGCGATCTGGGCGTCCACAGGCCGGATGGCGATGGGCGAGCTCACAGTGCGGGGACCCTTCCACGTCAGGGTGCCCGTGCTGAACTTGCCCACCGGGGCGCTGACGTTCCGGATGGTCAGGGTGACTTCGCGGGTCTGGCCTGCCTTGGCGAAGTTCAGCGACTGAGGTTCAACCTGAACGTCGAAGCCCGGCATGTTTACTTCCGGCCGGTACATTCCCGGGACAAGGGCCGTTAGCTGGCGCTTGACCTGGACTTCTCCAACGAGGCTGCCGAGAGCGATGGAGGGGACGTTCAGGTCCCGGGCAGCAATCGTGCCTGCCTGCGGAGCTCCGGTCTCGACGCCCTGTCCGTTGAGGAAACCGAGCCAGTCCTTGATGCCCGAGTTGTAGACCAGGCCCGGATCAAGGACCCGGGTTGAGTCAATGTGGCCGGCGCCGCCCTGGAAGGGATCCACGTTCGGCGACCCGTCAGCGTTCACCAGCGGGTACGCGGTGGTCATCATGGCCGACTTCACCATGGCCGGAGACCAGGCGGGCTGCTTGCTGAGCACCAGGGCGCCGAATCCTGCGATGTGGGGTGCAGCCATGGACGTGCCGGACATGAAGCCGAACTGGTCCCCGTTGTTGCCGATGGTGGAGACGCCCGCCAGGACGTTGACACCCGGAGCCGCAACGTCCGGCTTCAGCAGGTCCCCGCCGGCGGCGAGGGTGGGCCCACGGGACGAGAACCCTGCGATCTGCGGCGCCGGGGACTGCGGCAGGCCGGTCAGGTCGCCCTTAACCAGACTGACCGTCAGGGCCGGGTTCGCTTCCAGCTTGGACTTCAGCTCGAGGCTCTTGGGTGCATTGACGTGGACTGTGGGGAGCACGTGATTGTCGGCATCTTCGGAACTGCTGGTCAGGTTCACCAGGATCATGCCCACGCCGCCCTTGTCCTGGACTTCCTGGCTCTTGGCCGTCCGGTCCACCACGCCGCGGTCGCAGACAACCACTTTGCCTGCCACCTTGGCGGCATCCAGCGACCCCGGAGCGCACAAGTTGGGGTTGGCCACTCCCGCTGCGGCTGCTGCGGCGGCCACGATCACGGGCTTATCAGCCACTTCGGACTTCATGATTGAGGCGCCGCGGTACAGGGATCCATCCGAGACCTTGACAGTGCCCAGCAGGTCACTGGGGAACGTGGAGGCGGCAACAGTCGTCAGCCACGGTGAGGCGTGGTTGACGGTGGAGACGGTGGGTCCGGAGTTGCCCGCGGAAGCGGAAACGAACACCCCTGCCGCAGCAGCGTTGAGGAACGCCAGGGCCACAGGGTCGGTGGTGTTGTTGTTGTTGCCCGAGATGGAGTAGTTCAGGACGTCCACGCCGTCCTTGATCCCGACTTCGACGGCTTCAACAGAGGCAGAGGAGTAGCAACCGCCGGTGTTGGGGTTGGTGTCCTCCCAGCAGACTTTGTAGACGGCAACCTTGGCGGCCGGAGCCACGCCGGAGCTCTTGCCGAAGCCCGCACCGTCAATTACCTGCTCCACGTTGGCGTTGCCGGCCGCCGTGGTGGCGGTATGCGTGCCGTGGCTGCCGACGTCAACCGGAGAGATCAGTTCCTCCGGCGCTCGGTTCTCCGGCGCCACGTACTGGAGGAAGGTGTCGGCAAAATACCTGGCGCTTACCACCTTGGAGTTGCAGAGGGATCCATCGAACGAGGCTCCTGACCCTTCACCCTTCTGGCATTCACCTTCGAACGTGGTGCCGTCGGCCTTGAGCATGGCGATCCGGCCCTCTGCGGTGCGGTAGGGGACACCCACCTGCGCCTTACCCGAGAGCAGCTGGACCGGCTCGCCCTGGAGGAAGGGGTTGTCCGGTGCGTAGCCGGAATCGATGACGCCCACCACCACGCCCTTGCCGGCGTTAGCCTCCCCGCCGAACTGCTTGGCCCAGACGCCGTCGGGGCCTGTCAGCTTGAGGAAGTCCGTAGTGGTGTAGTCAGGCTTGTTTTCCACGTCCGGTGCCACCACCAGCACGCGCTCGTCCTTGGACAGCTCCATGGCCTGGACTGCGGTCAGTTCTGCCGTGAAGCCGTTAAGGGCGGCGGTGAACTGCTTGCCCGGAGTTACGCCCTGGCTGGCGGCAACATCGCGTTGCTGCTTGCGAAGGTGTGCGTCGTAGGCCTTGAAGTTGGGGCTGCCCGCGTCCAGCTTCCGCCCGTTCTGCGGCTTCGTTGCACCGAGCCCGGCAGTTCCGCCCTCATAGGATGCTGCCGCCGCTCCGGCAAGGACCACGATGTAGCGGCCGGCCTTGAATTCTGCAGGCGCGGCGTCCTTGGCGGTCACCGCGTTGTCCTGTCCGGCCGGCGCCGCGGTAGCGGGACTCATAGCCATCGAGGTGAGGAGAAGCGGCAAGCCCACGGCCAGCGCCGCCGCCTTCCGGAATCCCCCGGCCCGCATGGGGCTCTTTCCAGTAGATCTCACGTGCAACCCTTTCACGATGTACCGGCCCAGCCAGATGGGGGGCCAGAAACGACACGGCTCGGCACGCGAAATTACAGATCTTGTCATTCCGTGAGACCAGCCGATTCATAGGGTACAGACTGATAGCCGAATATGACATAGGACACAAAAAGGAATTTTTTGCCAGTCAAACGTGAGGGATGAAGAGCACGCGGACAAGAAAAAGGCGCCCCTCAGGACGCCCCGCAGACCACTGCTGCTGATGCCGCGGGCAGCCTACTGCCGTGGCGTGCGGACTACCTCGCTGATCCACTGCCGGGTCTTTTCGTCCACGGGTCCCGCCACCTTGTTCTCCCGGGCGAAGCGGTCTGCTTTGATCTTCTGCAGCACCATCCGGCCCAGCCCGGCGAACACTGCTGCGGCGACCATGGGCAGAAGCACGGATTTCGATTTCTCAGCCATTCAGCAATCCTAGTAAGCCGACACGCCCAACTCCAGAACCCCGCGCCGACAGCTGCCGCCGACGCTCAGGGCAGGGGCGCGGGTACCGCGCTGGCGCCCGGAAACAGCCGAATACAGGCTGGGGCGTTCAGGCCGGTAGAATGGACTAGCAAGCTCGCGGAGCGCCCGTCCACAATGTTTATTGCAGCGTGTCCCCCAACACGCCGGTACGGCGTGAGACGGCACCACTCCGCTGCGCCCTTACCCAAGCTCACGCACAGGAGTTGCCGGATGCCCCGGATCGTTGTTGACGTCATGCCCAAGCCCGAGATTCTGGACCCGCAGGGGAAGGCGATCGTCGGCGCTCTCCCCCGCCTGGGCTTCACCAGCTTCAGCGCAGTCCGCCAGGGCAAGCGTTTCGAACTGACGGTCGACGGCGAGGTGACCGAGGACATCCTTGCCCAGGCCCGGGACGCGGCGGAGACGCTGCTGTCCAACCCTGTGATCGAGGACGTCGTCAACATCGAGGTCGTCGAGGCCTGACATGACTGAACTTCCCCTGATCGGCGAGGCTGCCGCCGTCGCCGCCACCCCACGGCTTGCCGGGGCGCGGATCGGCGTCGTCACCTTCCCCGGGACCCTTGATGACCGCGACGCCGCCCGGGCCGTCCGCCTCGCCGGCGGCACCGCCGTCGAACTCTGGCACGGCGATTCCGCACTTGGCGACGTGGACGCCGTGATCATTCCCGGCGGCTTCTCCTACGGCGACTACCTCCGTGCCGGTGCCATCGCCCGTTTCGCCCCGCTGATGTCCAGGATCATCGACGCCGCCAACAGCGACGCGAAGCTCCCGGTGCTGGGCATCTGCAACGGCTTCCAGATCCTCACGGAGTCGCACCTGCTGCCCGGTTCGATGATCAAGAACGACCACCTGAAGTTCCTGTGCCGCGACCAGCTGCTCCGCGTCGAAAACAGCAACACGGCGTGGACTGTGGACTACGAAGCGGGCCAGGAGATCACCATCCCGCTGAAGAACCAGGACGGCCAGTACATCGCGGACGAGAAGACCCTGGACGCCCTTGAGGCCGAGGGCCGCGTGGTGTTCCGCTACGTAGGTTTCAACCCGAACGGCTCCCGCCGCGACATTGCCGGCATCTCCAACGCCGCCGGCAACGTGGTGGGCCTCATGCCGCACCCCGAGCACGCTGTGGAACCCGGTTTCGGCCCGGAATCGCTGGACGGCATCGGCGGGTCCGACACCGACGGCCTCGGCTTCTTCACCTCCGTACTGACCAAGATTGTGGGAGGCGACAAGTGACCACGGAAACCACCAAGAAGTTCAACATCGACACCGTTGAGCACGCCGCGGAGACTCCGGACACCGAGCTGCCCTGGGCCGAACTGGGCCTGAAGCAGAACGAGTTCGACGAGATCGTCAAGGTCCTGGGCCGCCGCCCCACCGGCGCCGAACTGGCCATGTACTCCGTCATGTGGAGCGAGCACTGCTCCTACAAGTCCTCCAAGAACCACCTGCGCCAGTTCGGCCAGAAGGTCACCGAGGAAATGAAGAAGGACATGCTGGTGGGCATCGGCGAAAACGCCGGCGTGACCAACCTGGGGGACGGCTGGGCCGTGACCTTCAAGATCGAATCGCACAACTCGCCGTCGTTCGTTGAGCCCTATCAGGGTGCGGCGACCGGCATCGGCGGCATTGTCCGCGACATCATCTCCATGGGCGCCCGCCCGGTGGCCGTGATGGACCCGCTGCGCTTCGGTGCCATCGACCACCCGGACACCGCGCGCGTCATGCACGGTGCAGTGGCCGGCATCGGCGGTTACGGCAACTCCCTTGGCCTGCCGAACATCGGCGGCGAAATGGTGTTCGACTCCGTGTACCAGGGCAACCCGCTGGTCAATGCCCTCGCCGTGGGCGTCATGCGCCATGAGGACATCCGCCTGGCCAACGCTTCCGGCAAGGGCAACAAGGTGGTCCTGTTCGGCGCGCGCACCGGCGGTGACGGCATCGGCGGCGCGTCCGTGCTGGCCTCGGAGTCCTTCGACGACACCAAGCCCTCCAAGCGCCCCGCCGTCCAGGTGGGCGACCCGTTCGCCGAGAAGGTCCTGATCGAGTGCTGCCTGGAGCTGTTCAAGGGCTCCCTGGTGGAAGGCATCCAGGACCTCGGCGCGGCAGGCATCTCCTGCGCCACGTCCGAACTTGCCTCCAACGGCGACGGCGGCATGCAGGTTGAGCTGACCTCCGTCCTGCTGCGCGACCCCACGCTGACCCCGGGCGAAATCCTGATGTCCGAGTCGCAGGAACGCATGATGGCCGTTGTCACGCCGGAGAACGTGGAAGCGTTCGAGGCCGTCATGGACAAGTGGGCCGTGGAGTACTCCTGGCTGGGCGAGGTGACCGATACCGGCCGCCTCATCATCACCTGGGAAGGCGACGTGATTGTCGACGTCGATCCCCGCACCGTGGCGCACGACGGCCCGGTCTACGACCGCCCGTATGCCCGGCCCGAGTGGCAGGACGCTGTCCAGGCCGACACCTTCACCGGTTCCGTGCAGGACGCCGGCCGCCCGGCCGCTCCCGCTGAGCTGGCTGCCGCTGTCACCGAACTCGTGGCATCGCCGAACATGTGCTCCAAGTCCTGGATCACCGACCAGTACGACCGCTACGTGGGCGGCAACACCTCCATGGCGTTCCCCGACGACGCCGGCGTGGTCCGCGTGGATGAGGAATCCGGCCTGGGCGTTGCCCTGGCCACCGACGCCAACGGCCGCTACACCTACCTGGACCCGTACCACGGCGCCCAGCTGGCCCTGGCCGAGGCGTACCGGAACGTTGCCACCGCCGGTGCCATCCCGATGGCCGTCAGCGACTGCCTGAACTTCGGTTCCCCCGAGGATCCGGACGTCATGTGGCAGCTCGCCGAAGCCATCCGCGGCCTGTCCGACGCCTGCATGGTGCTGGGCATCCCCGTCACCGGCGGCAACGTCTCGCTCTACAACCAGACGGGCACCACCCCGATCCACCCCTCCCCCGTGGTGGCGGTCCTGGGCAAGCTCGACGACGTTGCCCGGCGTACCCCGTCGGGTTGGCGTGAGGACGGCCAGGCCATCTACCTGCTCGGTACCACCGGCGCAGAGCTGGACGGGTCCGAATGGGCCAACATGCGCGGCCACTTGGGCGGACAGCCGCCGAAGGTCGATCTGGAGGCTGAGCGTGCCCTGGGCGAGATCCTGATCAACGCCTCGCGCGACGGCATGATCGATTCCGCGCACGACCTTTCCGAAGGCGGCCTCGCGGCTGCCCTGGTGGAATCTGCGCTGCGCTACGGCGTGGGCGCCCGGATCGCGTTGCAGGACGTCCTGGACCGCGACGGTGTGGACCTGTTCACGGCGCTCTTCTCCGAGTCGCAGGGCCGTGCCGTTGTAGGGGTTCCCCGCTCCGAGGAAGTCCGCTTCACGGACATGTGCACCGCC
The DNA here is from genome assembly GCF_000189535.1 of Pseudarthrobacter phenanthrenivorans Sphe3. Lineage (NCBI taxonomy): Bacteria > Bacillati > Actinomycetota > Actinomycetes > Micrococcales > Micrococcaceae > Pseudarthrobacter > Pseudarthrobacter phenanthrenivorans. The sequence continues at coordinate 576,759 of NC_015145.1, read as the reverse complement.
CGCGGCTTCGCCCACACCCGCATCGGCGTGGTGGACGCGGCCAGCGGCACCCTGGAAATCAACGGCGTGGAGAGCCTGTCCCTGGACGCCCTCCGCGAAGCCCACGAAGGGACCCTGCCGAAGTACTTCGGCTGATCCTCCCCACCGCCACCCTCATCGATTGCTCCGTACTTGTCGTTTTGAAGGCTCAGAACGACAACTATGGAGCAATCGTTTTTAAGAGCCGCGCCGCCAGCCTGCCTGGATCAGCGCCGCCCGGATTTTGGCGACCGCAGGCTTCGCATCGTTGAGCATGTGGCGCTTGGAGATCCTGATTTCAGTCCAGCCCAGGGCTGCGTAGCGCTCTGACCTGTCTATGTCCCGCACGATCTGTCGCTCCTCGCCGTGGTGTTCGCCCTCGTACTCAATCCCGATCCGGTACTTCCGGTAGGAGAGGTCTGGCTCATGGTGCCGTGTCCCGTCCTCCAAAATGATGGGAACGTTCAGCTCGGGTTCCGGCAACCCAGCCCGCACCATGGCCAGCCGGAGCAGCGTTTCCTGCGGTGAGTCGGAGCCGACGCGGACCAGTCTGATGGCCTCCTTGGCTTTCCGCAGTCCGCGCTTTCCTTTATGCCTGTCGATCATGCGCTGGAGGTCAGTGATGCTGCACAGCGGCAGGTCCCGTCCCTCAAAATTCTCCCGAGGCACCCGGACGCAGCTGTCCCCCATAACCACGAGCTCGTCCAGCGTCAGCATCTCCGCCATCTCAAGCCACGTGCGCTCCGGAGTGGTCACAGGAATCCCATCGACCGTGGTGACCTCGTCGCTGTAGAGCTTCATTCTGTGCACGATGACGTGCGGCCGGTCCAAGTGGGCTGCGCCCTCAGGGCGGATGAGGTGGTACGCCTCAAGGCTTTCGTTGTCCCGCCGCTGCGGCAGCCGATGAAGCTCCGCCGCGGTCAGATGGGAAGCGGCACACCGCTCGTTGACCTGAATGAAGGGCCGCACCCTGGCACTCAAGGGGAGGTCCGCCGTCGTGCCTTCCATTCGGATACCCCTGCCGCGGCTTTCCAACGACCCGTGCCGCCAGCGCCGCGGCAGAAGTTATCCACAACCCCCATCGACTGCTGAGCAGATGTCGTTTTCGCTGGTCAAAAGGACAAATACTCAGCAACCGATGGAGTCAGTCCTCGCTGTGGTGGTCCCGCTGCCGTGCGCTCAACAGTTCGAACTCGGGCCGGGCGGCCACAAAGCGTTCGACGGCGTCCAGCACCTCCACGAGGTGGGCCCGGTCAGCTGCCACCAGGCCAACTCCGACCTGTGCACGGCGGTACTGGGGGTGGTCACCGACCTCTGCAACGGAAACGTCGAAGCGGCGCTTGATTTCGGCCAGTAAGGGCCTGATGACCGAGCGCTTTTCCTTCAGGCTTTGGACGTCGCCCAGGAGGATGTCGAATTCGATCCAGCCGATCCACATGGTTCCAGCCTACAGAGGTGGCGGAACTAGATGGTAAGTTCACCCATCCGGTCCCAGCCCTCGCCGTCGAACTGGCGGCTGATGATCCGCGGGGTTTCGGCGAGCGCCTGGGGCATGTCTGCCATGGCCTGCTTGAAGTGGGCGCTGTTGACGTGGTCTCCGGCGGCATCGTCCTTGAAGGCCTCCACCAGGACGAACTCGTTGGGGTCGTCCACGCTGCGGGACCAGTCGAACCACAGGTTGCCCGGCTCCTCCCGGGTGGTCCGGGTAAAGTCGGCCACCAGGTCGAGCCAGCGCTCCGACCATTCGGGCTTGACCTTGAACTTGACGACGATGAAGATCACGTGGATGTTCCTTCCGATGCGAGAGTACGTGCCCCTTCAATGTACCGGGACGTCACGTAGCGCTGGGCTGCCCGGGTGATCACGCCGCCGGCGGCGTAAAACCAGTTGGCGGGCCGGCTGAAAGCATGGATCCGGAGGAACACCTCCCCGTGCCCGTTGATCTCCACCTCGAAGGCTTCCTCGCCCCGGGCGGGGTGCCCCGGCAGCGTTCCGTACCCGAATCCTGCGGACTGCGGCATCCCGTTGGGTGCCGGCTCCCGGACCCACACCACCTGGCACGGCGCGTTCAGCCGGAATGGACCGGCACCGAAGCCGCTCACCACCCGCGCCCCCGGCGCCACCACGGGGGAATCGGCATTCACCCTGAGACCGGCCCGCCGCTGCAGCTCCCAGCCCAGGATTCCTGCGGCAACCCGCCGGTACACATCCATGCCGGCACCAAGGAAAGCCTCCTTCCGCACCACCAGGTAACCGGCCGGGGCAGCGCCCCGCTCAGTCCCGCCCACATCGGGGTAGTTGAGCCGCCTGTCGACGCGCCCTTGGTCAGACATCTGGTCCGCCGCCCGATCCCGCCAGCCGCGCCCATCCCAGCTGTTCCTGCTGCTTCCTGGTGAGGCCCGCCACCACAAGGTCGTAGGAGTCTTCCACCATGTCGCGGATCATGTCCTCCGGCAGCGTCCCGTCCAGCCGTACCCCGTTCCAATGGGTCTTGTTCATGTGCCAGGCGCCGGTGATTTCGGGATGCGCAGCCCGCAACTGGACTGCGAGTCCCGGCTCGCACTTGAGGTTCACGTACCCGTCCGGACTCATCGAGGACAGCGCAAAGACCTTGCCCTCCTGACCGGCACCGCCGGAAATCGAGGCGCGGACCTTGAATACGGCGGTTTCGTGGCCGAACGGATAATCCTCGTACGCCCCGGGGAACGAGAGGCAGATCCTCCTCAATGCGTCAGGGTCCATTCAGGAAGCCTATAAAGCCGGCGCCTCCGGTGCTAGTCTGCGAGAATGTCACGCGATCAGGGGGCCATACCTGTTCTGGACCTGGCCACGGCACGGCAGGCCGATGGCTCATTCAGCCCGGACTTCATAGAACAACTGCGGAACGCCACGCACAGTGTGGGCTTCTTCCAGGTCACCGGTTACGGCGGTTCACCCGGGCAGGCCGGGCATCTCCTGGATGTCATCCGGCGGTTCTTCGACCTGCCCCTTGAGGAGCGCATGAAGCTGGACAACCGCCTTTCACCGCACTTCCGCGGCTACACGCGAATGGGCACAGAGGTGACCCAGGGCAGGGCGGACGCACGGGAGCAAATCGACTATTCACCGGAACGCGAACCGGTCAAAGACTATCCGGAGGACGAGCCGTACTGGCTGCTGCAGGGCCCGAACCTGTGGCCGGATGACTCCTTTCCCGAGCTCAAGCCGGCGGCCATGGAATGGGCAGAGCTGATGTCGCAGGTGGGGATGGAGCTGCTCAGGGGCATTGCCGTGTCGCTTCAACTGCCGGAGGACTACTTTGACGAGCCGTTCGAGGGGTCGCCAGCGTGGATGGGCAAGCTGGTGCACTACGTGGGCGGGGTGGTGGAGGCTGCCGGTGACCAGGGCGTGGGATCGCATGCCGATTACGGGTTCGTGACGCTGCTGCTCCAGGACGACGTGGGCGGGCTGGAAGTGCTGCCCCCGGGAGCGGACGCCTGGGTTCCCGTAGAGCCAATGCCCGGCGCGCTGGTGGTGAACCTCGGCGAGATGCTGGAGGTGGCCACCGAAGGCTACCTGGCCGCCACCATCCACCGCGTCCAGGCGCCCCCGCCCGGTGTGGACCGGTACTCCGTCCCGTTCTTCTGGTCGCCCCGACTTGACGCAGTGATTGAGCCGGTGCCGCTGCCGCCCGAACTGAAGGCGGCGGCCAGGGGCATTACCGACGACCCCGCCAATCCCCTGCTGGCCTCTTCGGCCTCAACATGCTCAAAGGCCGGATGCGGGCACACCCCGACGTAACGGAGCGGCACTACCCGGAGCTGCTGAAGCGCTAAAGCTGCAGCGCGGGTATCAGAGGTTGTATTTCCACGCCTCCTGGGCCGGGCAGCTGTCCATCACGACATCCAGCCCGGCTGCTTTGGCCCTCTCGGCGGCAGCCTCGTCCACGACCCCAAGCTGCATCCACACCGCTTTTGCGCCCACCGCAATGGCCTGGTCCACCACCTGTCCTACCCTGTGGGAGTTGACGAAGCAATCCACGACGTCGATGGGTTGCTTTGCAGCGGGAATGTCCAGGAGGCTGGAGTACCCGGTTTCGCCGTGGACCGCGTCGCCGGGCAGGTTTACTGGAATGATTTCCATCCCAAGCCTGTCACGGATAAAGAGTGACGTATCGTAAGCCGCCCGCCATTCGTTGGTGGTGAGGCCGACAATGGCCCAGCGCCCCTTGGTGAGCATCAGGCGTTCAATGACTGCAGGATCGTTAGTGTGGCCCATTGGTTCAGCCTACGCGGCCGGATGGAGCCCCTGGCACAACGCCAAGCGGGAGGCCCTCGGTCAGCGAACGAACTTTTCCAACCATTTGGCCCCTGGCGCGGGATTGGCTCCTGCACCGCCCGCCCCTTGGCCGCCAGCCTCCGGGGCTGATTCTGCCGACAGTTCCGCGGCGGGCGCAGTATCCTGTTCCGTTTCCCCTGCCGCGGCGCGGTTCTCGCCGTCGCGTTCTCCGGCCCGGAGGGACTGGTCCTGCTTGGCCGGTTCCGCTGACCGGTCCAGCCCAGCCGCTGCTCCACCCTTCGCCGGTTCCTTCACCCCGCCTTGCCCAGCTGATTCCCGTCCTGCGTCCTGGCCGCCAACGACGGCTGGTTCCCCTGACCGGACCGGGCCTTGACCAGCAGGTTGGGGTGTCAGCAGCGGGCGGGACCGGAGAGACTGCTGCAGCGTCAAGGGCGGATCTTCGGCAACGGCCGCTTCGCTGCCGCCCAAGCCTTCGCCGCCGTGACCGCGGACGCCGATACCGCCGTCGCCATTATCTGCCTGGAGGAAGCCCGGAGCCGCTGCGTGGGGCGTGCGGATGGTCCAGGCAGGCGCCCAGTCCTCGAGCAGGTGCTGGATGGAGGGGCTGCCTGCCTGGACAGGGCCCGACGAGCTGGCCGCAACAGTGCCAACGCCCATTCCCATTCCTGCCGCCAGGGCCAGTCCGATGACGGTGGGACGGTGTGTTCGGAGCCCGCGGCGCTTGGCCAGCTCGTCACCGGAGCTGCCTTCAGCCTGCCCGGCGGCCCGGGCAGCAGTCACCACCGCTGAACCGGCCAACAGCGCAGCAAGCTCTCCCGATGGAGCAGGCACAGGGAGGTCCGCCAGCGACCCCACCGACAGCAGGACACGCCGGAGCTCCGCATCCTGCGCGAAACCGGCGTCAAGGAGCAGTTCGTCCACCACGGCTGCGTGGTGCGCTTGTGGTGTCATGGCGTCAGGTATTCCTTCACTTCCGCAATTTCCCGGAGCTTGAGGAGCGCCCGGCGCTGGAGCTGCTTCACTGCACCCTCGCTCTTGCCCATGGCCTCCGCGGCCTGTTCCACCGTCAGTCCGGCCACGAGGCGGAGTCCCAGCACCTCGCGCTGTTCCTGGGGCAAGGCGTCCAGCAGGCCCAGGACCTCCTGGGGAGAAATCCGCTCCAGGGCTTCCTTCTCGGCGGAGGAGTCTTCCCGCTGGTCCAGGTCCGGCTCGAACGGAACTTTGGCGGGGGTGCGGCTTTGACGCCGGTAGTCGTCCACTATCCGCGCGTGCGCCACCGAAAAAATAAAAGTCCGGAGTCCTGCGGCTCCCCCCTGCACGGAATCAAGCCGTGGCAGGACCGAAAGGAACACTTCCTGCATGGCTGCCTCCGGATCCTCGACTCCCCGGGCTGCGAGGTAGCCCAGGACCTGTGCTGCATATGTCCGGTAGACAACGCTGAAGTGAGCTGCACCAGCGGGCTGGTCCCGCAGGGCCTCATCTGCCAGTGCATCGGTCACAGACGTGGTGCTTTCGGTCAAGGAGGGGTAGGCGAGGGCAACTGTCCGGCCTGCGGAAGGCCGTTGCCCCGCATCACTTTACCCTTCAGTAACCGTCGCCCGTGGCCGCCACGCGTAAAGCTGCCGGCCCGGTATGACAGCTGCACCTGCCACCGGAAAGTGAAAGAGCCGGCCTGGAACGTGATGGGGGACAAGTTCCAGACCGGCGCTACATAGGGGTAATCGCTGCAGGTACGCCAGGGGTTACGCGGACGGGCAAAAAGTTTGAAAACTTTTTTCGACCGGCATCAGCGGGCAGCAGCTGTGGCCCATCGGGGCCGGATTCCGTGCCGCCGGGGCCCCTTGGCAAGGACGAAGGTGGTCCGCCTGCCGGCTGCTCCCCGCAGTCCCTCCGGGCTTCGGACGCGACCAGTGCCGGGGCGGATGCAGGCTCCGGGACCTGCCGGATGACAGTTTCGGCCGGGCAAAGATCTGTAACCAGTCCGGTGCCCGCGCATTCGCGGACGGCAGCGATGCCGGCGGCGAGCGAAGCCTTGTCCGGGTACGGGCCGGAAACAGCCACCTCGGTGCCATCAGGGCCAAGAAGCCGGAACCGGAAATAGGAATCAGAGTCAACAAATGCCTCAAACTGTCCGGCCATGGCAATCCTTCCTCGGGTCACTGGGTGTACCAACGAGTCTCGCCGCCGTTCCTGCAGCCCCACAAGACCGCCCGCGTTAACCCTGTGTAAATTGCCGTCGGCGCTGCTGCCCGCACCTAATTACGACGGCGGCGGGCCACCTTTGGAAGGTCGCCCGCCGCAGTCGTTGCTGCCAGGAAGTCAGTCGTTGATGAGGTCGTTCACCACGATGGTCTGGTCCCGGTCGGGGCCCACGCCAATGGCGGAGAAGCGCGTCCCGGACAGCTTTTCAAGGGCCAGGACGTAGTTGCGCGCATTTTCCGGCAGGTCAGCGAGGGTGCGGGCGCCTGTGATGTCCTCGGTCCAGCCCTCGAAGTACTCGAAGATGGGCTTGGCGTGGTGGAACTCGGTCTGCGTCATGGGCATTTCGTCGTGCCGCACACCGTCAACGTCGTAGGCCACGCAGACGGGAATCTGCTCGATGCCGGTGAGCACGTCCAGCTTGGTGACGAAGTAGTCCGTGAAGCCGTTCACGCGGGAGGCGTGGCGGGCCAGGACGGCGTCGTACCAGCCGCAGCGGCGCGGGCGTCCCGTGTTGACGCCGAATTCGCCGCCGGTCTTCTGCAGGTACACGCCCATCTCGTCAAAGAGTTCGGTGGGGAACGGCCCGGCACCAACGCGGGTGGTGTAGGCCTTGATGATGCCGATGGAGCGGGAGATCCGGGTGGGCCCGATGCCGGAGCCAACCGAAGCGCCGCCGGCAGTGGGGTTGGAGGAGGTCACGAAGGGGTAGGTGCCGTGGTCCACGTCCAGGAACGTGGCCTGGCCGCCTTCCATCAGGACGACTTTGCCCTCGTCAAGGGCCGAGTTCAGGACCAGCGTGCTGTCGATGACCAGGGGGCGGAGCCGCTCCGCGAAGGAGAGGAAGTACTCCACAATCTCCTCGACCAGGACGCTGCGGCGGTTGTACACCTTGACCAGCAGTTCGTTCTTCTGGCGCAGCGACCCTTCCACCTTCTGGCGGAGGATGGATTCGTCGAAGACGTCCTGCACGCGGATGCCCAGGCGGGCCACCTTGTCCATGTACGCGGGGCCAATGCCGCGGCCGGTGGTGCCGATGGCGCGGCTGCCGAGGAAACGTTCGGTGACCTTGTCCAGCACCTGGTGGTACGGGGCCACCAGGTGTGCGTTGGCGGAGACGCGGAGTTTTGAGGTGTCGGCGCCGCGGGCCTGCAGTCCGTCGATTTCCTGGAAGAGGGCCTCGAGGTTCACCACGCAGCCGTTGCCAATGATGGGGACTGCGTTGGGGCTGAGAATGCCTGCCGGCAGCAGCTTGAGTTCGTACTTTTCACCGCCTACGACGACGGTGTGCCCGGCGTTGTTGCCGCCGTTCGGCTTGACGACGTAGTCAACACGGCCGCCCAGCAGGTCGGTGGCCTTGCCCTTACCTTCGTCGCCCCACTGGGCTCCTACGATCACAATTGCTGGCATGGGATCCTCCCCCATTCGTTCGGGCTGCCCGGTCCGGCCACGGTGTGGCGGTCCTGCGCAGCGCCGTTCATGAGAATGCCCCGAACGTACCGGCCTTCGCTGGTCCGCGGACGGCGCAGCGACGCAAGAGTTCCGGGGCTCTTACCACCCAAGTTTAGCCGATGGGCGGCTTCGCCCACCTGAACGCCGCCGCGGTCCTTCCCTGCGGGTAAAGAACTCCTGCAGGGAAGGACCGCGGCGGACTTATCAGCGCGTGCTGCTACTCGTCGTCGGCTTCCTCGCCCGGGCGGGAGGTCTGGGTGGCGAGGCTGTCCCAGAAGGAAGTGTCGGCGTCGGCAATGGATCCGTCAGCAATGGCCGCTGCCGTGGCGGTCAGCGTGGTGACCGTCTGCTTGATCAGGTACCCGTTGCTCCGAAGGCCAAGGGCGTAGCCGTCCAGGTAGTGGTCCGACATGCCGCGCATTTCAAACAGCAGGGTTGAGATGCCGTACTCCACGGCGATGCCGTTGCGGCTGATGGTTTCAGCGCTGCCGCCCACGTACTTGCCCAGGTGGCCCCAGCCGGTGGAGTCGACGTTCTCGAACACCACGGCGCCCAACTGCTTGGACTTCTCCACGACGGCGGGATCAGCGTTGGGCGTGGTGGGGTACAGGATGGAGCCGGAGACGAGTTCCCCGTCCCGCTGGCTGCGCGTGCCCTGGTGGTGCAGGTCGATCATGTAGTCGATGTTGTACTTGCGCATCACGTTGTCGTGCAGGGCCTGGGTTTCGGGCTGGATCTTGGCCACGTGGTCGCGGTTGAGGTCCACTTCATTCGCGTTGTAGCGGGTCATGTTGCGGTCGCCCTTGGCGATGTAGTCCTCCAGGGAGAAGTTCACGTCCCCCATGGCGCCGTCCGCGTTGAGCATGGGCACGATGAGGATGTTCACGCCGTCGAGGATATCCGCTGACTTTCCGGTGCCGAGGTGCTTGACGAATTCCAGGGCGCCTTCCGTGGTGAGCTGCTCGTTGCCGTGCTGCTGCGTCAGGTACAGGATGGTGGGCTTGGCAGGGTCCGAGATGTACTTGACCAGGTGGATGTCCCGGCCTTTCACGGTCTGGCCGATGACCTCGAGCTCCATGGCGGACTGGCGTGCGTCCTGGTCCTTGAGGAACGAGACCATCTGGTCATAGGTGGCAAGCTTCGATGTGGTGATCTGGCCGTTGCCGTCGTAGTTGGGGCCTTCGCCGACGGCCATCGCGGGTGCCGGCGCGGCCACGACTGCCAGGGCCAGGGCTCCGGTTACGGCCAGGGTCCTGAAGGTTGCCAGGGTTTTTCTCACGGTGCGTTACCTCTTTCGAGTGCATATAGGCAGGACCAGCCCGCCATGTCCCCCATTGCGGGCTGTGACAAAAGCCAACCAACCTCAACAGAGACTGTCAACGAACATGACCGAAACCCGCAGTCAGTTATTACGTTTCGGAAAGTAAGGATTCGGAGCCTGCACGGCCATCGTTTGGTGGTCCGGGACAGAGATTGGATGCAAGGCACCGGCGTTTCGTTTCCCGGGGCTTGCTAAACTGGGCAAGGCCGACCAGGAATCGGCCCACCCCAACTAACCGCCGTTGATGAGCTGTGCCGTCGTGCGCCCATTTTCAGCGGCGGTCGCACCATCAATCCCCGCAGGAGAACCAGCCCTACATGACAGCCCTGGCACCCGAATCTTTCCATGAGCAACTCCTGAGCCGCCGCTACGAACCCAACGTTGCCGCCGTCAATGAACTGTGCGATTCCCTGCAGGATGCAAAGCCCGGCACTGTGGTGCCGTACGTGGACCCCATGCACGACGTGGAGGAATGCCGCATCATCAGCCTCTACTCCAACATTGGCGAGGCGGACAAGTCAGGTTTCATCACCCCCGGCGACCACGACGCCGCCACCCGCATGCTCGGTATCCAGTGGAAGCTGGGCCTGCGCCCGGAGTTCGTCATGCCGTGGAACGTCCACCCGTGGCACGTGCCCGGCGAGGCCAACGGCAAGTTCACCCCGGACCAGATCCAGTCCGGCCTCAAGCCGCTGCTCAAGTTCCTGGCGCTGGTCCCGAGGGCCTCGGTGATCGTGGCCCACGGGACCGAAGCCAACCGGCTGGCCAACCTGCTGCTCAAGACCGAAGTCCCGCTGCTCTGGCGGCGCGGCCTGAAGACCTACAAAGTGCGTTCCCTGAGCGGCCGCGCCTTCGCCGGCTCCCCCGCCCGCCAGGAGGAATACCTTGAGGCCATGCGCGTGGCCTACGCCGACGCGATGGCCCGCACGGGGCTGCAGAAAGCCAGCTGACTCCCGACTTCCAGGCATTACGACGACGGCCGGCCACCTTTTCGAAAAAGGTGCCGGCCGTCGTCGTTCCCCACCCGCTCCCTAGGAGCCCTCGATGGCTGCCTTCGCGGTGGGGTCGGAGTCGTTCAGGAACTTCTCGATCCGCTCCGGCTCCTCCGCCTCGCCGATCGCGGCTGACGCCCGGCCAAGCGAGTACAGGGCGCGCAGGAAGCCACGATTGGGCTCGTGCTCCCAAGGGATGGGGCCCACCCCGCGCCAGCCGTTGCGGCGCAACGAGTCCAGCCCGCGGTGGTAGCCCACGCGCGAGTAGGCGTAGGAATCGATCGTGCGCCCTTCAGCCCATGCCTCTTCAGCCAGGACGGCCCACAACAGCGAGGACGTGGGGTGCTTGGCCACGAGGTCCAGGGCCTCCTGCCCCGCGTCGAGCTGCTGGTAGACCTCGGTCTCGGCAGGCAGGAGCGTGGGCTCGGGGCCCATCAGGTTCCTGCGGAACTCGTCTGACATTCCTAGAAGGTCTTCCCGGCCGAACCGAGCTGCTTGGTGGCCTCCACCACGCGGGCTGCCAGGCCGGCTTCAGCCGAGGCACCCCAGACGCGGGGATCGTAGGTCTTCTTGTTGCCCACTTCGCCGTCCACCTTCAGGACACCGTCGTAGTTCTTGAACATGTGGTCGGCCACCGGCCGAGTGTAGGCGTACTGGGTGTCGGTGTCGATGTTCATCTTGATGGTTCCGTAGGACACGGCATCGGCGATTTCCTGGTCGGAGGAGCCGGAGCCGCCGTGGAACACGAGGTCGAAGGGGTTGTCCTTGCCGATCTTGGCGCCAACCTGGGCCTGGATGTCCTTGAGGATCTCCGGGCGCAGCTTCACGCCGCCGGGCTTGTAGACGCCGTGGACGTTGCCGAAAGTCAGCGCCGTGATGTAGCGGCCGTTCTCGCCGGCGCCCAGTGCCTCGATGGTGGCGAGGGCGTCCTCAACCGTGGTGTACAGCTTTTCGTTGATCTCGTTCTCAACGCCGTCTTCTTCGCCGCCCACGGTGCCGATTTCGACCTCGAGGATCATCTTGGCGGCAGCGGTGCGCTCCAGCAGCTCACGGGCAATGCGGAGGTTTTCCTGCAGGGTTTCGGCGGAGCCGTCCCACATGTGGGAGTTGAAAAGCGGGTTGCGGCCTGCCTTGACCTCAGCTTCGGAAGCAGCCAGCAGGGGCAGGACGAAACCGTCCAGCTTGTCCTTGGGGCAGTGGTCCGTGTGCAGGGCGATGTTGACGTTGTAGTTCTTCGCTACCTCGCGGGCGAACGCCGCGAAGCCCAGCGAACCGGCAACCATGTCCTTCGTGGAGGCGCCGGACCAGTAGGCCGCACCGCCGGTGGAGACCTGGACGATGCCGTCCGACTCAGCTTCCGCGAAGCCGCGCAGTGCGGCGTTCAGCGTCTGCGAGGACGTCACGTTCACGGCCGGGAATGCGAAGCCGCCCGCCTTTGCGCGGTCGATCATCTCGGAGTAGATCTCTGGGGTTGCAATGGGCATGCTGACTCCTATGCTGAGGTTCGTCTATGGGCTGGTAACCCTTGGAGTACCGCTTACGGCTAGCACCATCCTAGCCATTTCCGCCGGCGGAGTGCTGTGGGTTACGCCCCGCCGCTTGCTCATCCCGCGGGGCGGACATGCTGGTTGAAAACGTGCCGGCGGATCCAGGCGTGCATGGCGATGGCCGCTGCAGATGCGGCGTTGATGGACCTGGTGGAGCCGAACTGCTCGATGGACAAGGTGGCGGCGGCGGCGGCGTGCACTTCGGGGGTCAGGCCGGGGCCTTCCTGGCCGAACACCAGCACGCAGTCCCTGGGCAGCTCGTAGGTTTCCAGCGGCACCGAGTCCGGGAAGATGTCGATGCCGATGATCGCCAGCCCCTCCCCCTGCGCCCAGGCCACGAAGTCCTCCACGGTGGGGTGGTGGCGGACGTGCTGGTAGCGGTCGGTGACCATGGCACCCCGCCGGTTCCACCGTCGCCGTCCGATGATGTGCACTTCCTTGGCGAGGAACGCGTTGGCGGTGCGCACCACCGTGCCGATGTTCAGGTCGTGCTGCCAGTTTTCGATGGCGACGTGGAAATTGTGCCGGCGGGAGTCCAGCTCCGCCACAATCGCCTCGTGCTTCCAGTAGCGGTACTTGTCCAGCACGTTGCGGCGGTCGCCGTCGGCCAGGAGGTCGGGGTCCCAGTGGTCCCCTTCGGGCAGCTCGCCCTCCCAGGGCCCGACGCCGACCTCCGCCTTTTCGTGCACAGCCTCCTCGGGCTGGGGCTGCTGCGGGTCGGATGCCGTTCCGGGCGTTTGGTTCACCCCTCAACACTAGACTGGACCACTGGAGCATTCATCACCGGTGGAGGTAGACGTGGCAGAAGCAGACCAGGTAACAGGAAACCCGGCGGTTTACCGCAGCGGCCAGGAGATCGAATGCTGGCTGACGGACATGGACGGCGTGCTGGTCCATGAGAACCAGCCCATTCCCGGTGCAGCAGAACTGATCCAGCGCTGGGTGGACACCTCCAAGCGCTTCCTGGTGCTGACCAACAACTCCATCTTCACCCCAAGGGACCTTGCCGCCCGCCTGCGTTCCTCCGGACTGGAGGTCCCCGAGGAAAACATCTGGACTTCGGCCCTGGCCACCGCGCAGTTCCTCAAGGACCAGGTGCGCTCCGAGTCCGGAAACCGCGCCTACACCATCGGCGAGGCTGGACTGACGACGGCGCTGCACGAGGCAGGCTTCATCCTCACCGACCAGAATCCGGACTTCGTTGTGCTTGGCGAGACGCGCACGTATTCCTTCGAGGCAATCACCACGGCTATCCGGCTGATCCTGGCCGGGGCCCGCTTCATTGCCACCAACCCCGATGCCACAGGCCCGTCAAAGGACGGCCCCATGCCTGCCACCGGGGCCATAGCGGCCCTGATCACCAAGGCAACGGGCCGGGAACCGTACATCGTGGGCAAGCCAAACCCCATGATGTTCCGTTCCGCGATGAACCAGATCGACGCCCACTCCGAGACGACGGCCATGATCGGGGACCGGATGGACACGGACATCATTGCGGGCATGGAAGCAGGCCTGCATACGGTCCTGGTCCTCAGCGGCATTACGCACAAGGACGACATCGCCGCCTACCCGTTCCGGCCCAACCAGGTCCTGAACTCGGTGGCGGACCTGAAGAACCAGATCTAGGAGCCTAGAACACCGAGACCCGGGACCCGCCGCGCGGCAGCGGGAAGTGCTCGTCCAGCAGTTCCTGCAGGATGGGCCGGTAGACACCGGGGTTCCAGCCGGGGCTGGCGTGTGCCGGGCGGGCGCCCTCGGTGTGGAGGCTGCTGGACACCATGTTCGCCTTGAACGCTACGGCCCAGGCTTCAACGGCCGTCTGGTAGCGGACGGTCCGGTCCCGGGGATTGCCAAGGTAGGCCATTTTGGCGTTGCCCAGCTTGCCTGCGAACCGGCTGCCGTCAAAGTGGTAGATATACGCTGACTCGGACTGGATCAGCAGGCTGGACGGGGCAATCGGCGACAGCTGTTCGAGGGTCTGGTCAAGGATCTGCCGCCAGCTGCGCTCGTCCTTGTGGATCACCCGCTCCCCCAGTTCGTAACCTCCCCGGAGAGTGGAGGGGAACCGGAAGCCGCGCTCGTAGAGGAACACGACGCCGTCGAACCAGCTCTGGTCCAGGACGTCGTGCTTGCTGTAGGGGCTGGAGTCCAGCACGATGAATTCCACCTCCACGCCATGGATCTCCAGCAGTCGGGCGGCCACCTGGGTTGCCACCATCCCGCCGAAGCTGTGGCCGTAGAAGAACAGCTTGGTCAGCTTTTGCGCGCGGACATACTCGATGACGGCGATCACGATGCCGTCAATGTCCAGCCCCTGGTTGGAGTAGCCGACGGCGGCCAGCCTCGCTCGTTTGTTCAGCGCCCCTCGGAGGGAGTTGAGGATCCACTGGGCTTCCTCCCAGCTGGTCTTGTAGCCGGGAAACAGGAACCAGCTCGCGTCGGGGTAGTACACATCGGCGAAGTCGTCAGGAACCGGAAGGATCTGGTCCGACATCCGCTGGGACTGCACGTGGCGGGTCAGCAGCATGTCCGCAGCCAGCAGTCCGGAGGCACCTGCTCCGGTCAGGAATGTCCGCCGGGAGAACTGTTTCAGGGCAGCAGCTTCCCCCAGCAGCCGGGCCCCCGACACCCCGCGCCGGTCCTGCGGACTTACCTCCCCCTCATACGGCACACCCCTACCGTACGCACACGGCAAGATACCGCCGCAAGCAGCGTGGTGTAACCATTGGGTGACACCACGTCAATGATGGCGGCAGCTGTGGTTCAGCTGGCGGCCTGGCCTTCGGCGGCGGGAAGCGGGACGCCGGATTCCTGGCTGCGCCGCAGAATCTCACGGCCAATGTCGTCGTACCGGCCCAGCAGGTCCGAGCCAGCGAAGGCTTTGGGGTTGTCCAGCAGCGCGAAAATCGAATCGCTCGCGGTCAGCAGCTCCGCATCGGTGTATTCCGCCAAGGGCCGGCCGCACAGCTCTTCCAGCCGGCGGGCAGACGACAAGGGGAACCCGTCCGGGAAGTCCTGTCCGTCGTCGGACATGTCAGCGAGGCCGTCAATGATTGCCAACGGCTGTTCATTCGTCTCTGCAGCGGCCCAGCCCTCAGCGCCCAGGGAGAGCACCAGTGACACACGGCTGCCATAGAGCCCGGGCAAGGTACCGGTATCAATGGCGTTCAGGTCACTTCGAAGGCCCGCCAGGGCGGAAGACTCCACCAGCTCGGAACGGGACAGGTCAACGCGGATGTGCGAGCGGATGCCCATCCGCCGGATGCGGCGAATGATGTGGACGAGTTCGGGGCGGGAAACGTGGTTAAGGCTTCCCCTGATATCAATCCGGACGATGTCAGCAGGGACATCAAGGTTCACGAGTGCATTTAATGCGCGGTCCATAGGTACTCCAAAAGAGGGTGTCTATGGCCGACGGCTCAACCTCGGTAAGCGTAACTCCCCCTCGCAGCCCGGCACAACCCGCCAGTAACAACGAAGGAAGCTTACTATGCGCTCTGGTCGGCCTGCCGCTGTCCGGGTTCCTGGAAGTGGGTGCGGGTGCCCAGGCCGCCTACCGAATCCACGAGGGACTTTGCAATATCCCTTAGCTTGGTATTGGTATTGCTGGAGGCCTCGGTGAGGATAGCCACTGCAGCCTCCTGGCTGCACCGGTTCTGCGCCATGACGATGCCGATGGCGATGTCGATGATCGTGCGGGACTCCAGCGTTGCGCGCAGGTTCGTGGCACTGTCCGAGTGGAGCGAGAACCTGACGGCCAGCCGCAGTGCCTGCGAAATCTCCCGGGTGAACTCGCGGGCCCTTGCCGTGGCACGCTCGTCGAATTTGTGGGGAGCGTCGGAGTAAAGGTTCAGCGCCGCCTTCGCGTCCCCCTGCAGGTGGAAGGGCAGGGACAGAACGGACCGCAGCCCGTGCGAAGCTACCGCGGACGCGTAGTCCGGGCCCCACCGGTTTTCCTCGACCAGGTCCGGTACGTGCACCTCGCGTTCCTCCTGGGCGGCAGTGAGGCAGGGCCCTTGGGAGAGCGAGTACTGGATCTGGTCCACTTCCCGTGCGGAGTCGCTGCTCCAGCCAATGGTGGCGGCCTTCCGGTCGCGAAGCAGCGTGATCCCGCAGAGGGCGTCGTCACCGTCGCCGGCCATCTGGTGGGCGGAGAACCGGGCCAGTTCGTTAAGGAAGTCCTCGAAGTCGGCACTTTCCAGGATGAGGTTCTGGACCTGGTCGGTGGGAGTCAAGGGCTTTTCAGGGGGAGCATGCTGCACGTTCTCCGTACGGGAAAATGGGGTTATCGCAAATGATAGTTCAGCCCCACGCCCGGGGTCCAATGCCGCAGGCCGGCACCGCAGCCGTTTCAACCGACAACGGCTGCGGTGCAGGACCCGGAAGAAGGGCCCGGCGCACCCAAGCGGGCGCTAGGAAAGGCCCAGCTCATCCTTGCCGAAGGCAAACAGGTACGGCACACCGGTCTCGGCTTCGATCTTTTCCTTGGCACCGGTGTCCCGGTCCACGATGACGGCCACGGCCACTACGTTGCCCCCGGCCTTGCGGACGCCCTCCACTGCGGTCAATGCGGAACCGCCGGTAGTGGACGTATCCTCCAGGACCAGCACCTTGCGGCCCTCCACGGACGGCCCTTCCACCTGGCGGCCCATGCCGTAGGACTTCTGCGCCTTCCGGACCACAAACGCGTCCACCGCCCGGCCGGCATCCGCGGCCGCGTGCATCACGGCGGTACCCACCGGGTCAGCACCCATGGTCAGGCCACCCGCGCACTCAAAGTCAATCCCGGCGTCGTCCGCCAGCGCCAGCATGACCTGTCCCACCAGCTTGGAAGCCTCGTGGTGGAGGGTGATGCGGCGGAGGTCGATGTAGTAGTCAGCCTCAGCTCCGCTGGAGAGGATCACCTTGCCGCGGACCACGGCGAGTTCCTTGATCAGTTCCAGCAGTCGGGCACGGGCGGCTGCAGTATCCACTGCAGTGTCACTGGGCGAAGTCATGGACTCCAGTTTAGTGGCGGCGGGCCGGTGTGGATGCTTGAGCCTTGTTGACACCGCTGGCTAGGCTGATCACCATGCGCGAACTCCAGGCAAGCATCATCAAGGAAATGGGCGTACAGCCCCGGATCGATCCCGCCGGGGAGGTGCGCAAGCGCGTCACGTTCCTGAAGGACTACCTCAAGGCGACGCATACCAAGGGCTTCGTCCTGGGAATCTCCGGAGGCCTTGATTCGTCGCTCGCCGGAAAGCTGGCCCAGCTTGCGGTCGAAGAGCTGGAAGCGGAGGGCGTGGAGGCCAACTTCGTGGCCGTGCGGCTGCCCTATGGCGTCCAGCACGACGAAGAGGACGCGCAGGCCGCCCTGGACTTCATCAAGCCCAAGACGGAATGGACCTTCAACATCTCCGCCGCTGTGGACGGCTTCGAGGATGAGTTCGAGAAGACGGTGGGCAGCGAAATCTCCGACTTCCACAAGGGCAACACCAAGGCCCGCACCCGCATGATTGCCCAGTATGCCCTGGCGGGCGAGCACAACTACCTGGTAATCGGCACGGACCACGGCGCCGAGTCCGTCACGGGGTTCTTCACCAAATACGGCGACGGCGGCGCGGACATCCTGCCGCTGTTCGGGCTGAACAAGCGGCAGAACCGTGCCCTGCTTGCCGAACTGGGCGCGCCCGCCCGCGTCTGGGAAAAGGTGCCCACGGCGGACCTGCTCGATGACAAGCCCGGGCGGACCGATGAGGACGAGCTGGGCCTGAGCTATGACCAGATCGACGACTACCTTGAGGGCCGGGACGTCCCGGAATCCGTGGCCAACCTGATCGAAGAGAAGTACCTGCGCACCCGGCACAAGCGCACGGTCCCGGTCACCATCTTCGATACCTGGTGGAAGCACCAGGGCCCCGAAGAGCCGCGCGCGGGGCTGTAGGAATCCGGCTTAGGCGCCGCTGGAATTTCCCGCTTTCAGGAAGCACGACGGCGCGCCGCACCGAAAGGGGCGGCGCGCCGTCGTCGTTCCCTGGCAAAGGTGGGCGGACTCAGCGGGACCGGTCGCCTTTCGCCGCGCCGCCGAGTTGCTGGGTGATCCGGTGGGCTTCGGCCATCAGCAGGCTGCCGAGTTCCTCCTGCCTTTCCGGCTTGAAGCGCGGCTCGATTCCCGTGAGTGAAAGGGCCCAGGCGGGACGGCCGGACGGGTCGAACACCGCGGCGCCCATGCCCCAGCTGCCCTCGAGGACCAGTCCCGGATTGACGGAGTAGCCGGCCTGGCGCGTCCGGGCCAGGTTTGCACGCACCAGCTCCTCCGGATGGCCCGCCGCGAAGGCTCCGGCATGCTCCCGCCAACTGCCCAACAGCTCTTCCTGCTCGGACTCCGGCAGGAAGGCCATGATCGCGGTCCCGGCTGAGGCCACTCCGAGCGGGAACCGGACGCCCTCATGGAGCACGAAGGAACGGACGGGGAAGCTCCCCTCCTCCCGGAGCAGGCACACCGTTTCCGAACCGCGGCGGATGGAGAAGAAGGCGCTCTCACCGGTGGCCTCGGCAAGCCGGTGGAGGCTGGGCCGGGCTATCTCTTCAAGCGGAAACCTGGCAGACGCCACCGAGCCCATCAACAGGATTTCCGGCCCCAACACCCAGTTCCCGCTGCCGGCATCGTGGTCCAGCAGGCCTTCCGACGCGAGGGATGAAAGCAGCCGGTGGACTGTGGGCCGGGTGAGTCCGGATTCGCGGACCAGGCCAGCCAGCGACATGCCGTCCGCACTGCGCCCCACCAGCCGTAACAATCCGGCGATGCGGCTGACCACTTGGGCGCCCTGCACAGGAGAACCGCTCACTTTTCCTCCATCTTGTCCATAATATGGATAGCTTCCAGTGTACCGTCCACAGTGTAGAAAACGGGAATTTTCCGCTTGAGGTGCGCCTTGACAGTCCATACCGCTGCCTTCTAGTGTCCACTGTCAGACCAACTGTCCACAAAGTGGATAGCTACGAACTCAATGAGGAGACGCCCGTGTCAAAGCTCCAGCCCACTCCCGCCGCGGCCCTCGCCGGCACCCTCCAGGACGGCATGACCCTCGCCGTTGGAGGCTTCGGCCTCAGCGGCATCCCCGCAGACCTGATCGACGCCGTCCGCGACTCCGGTGTCAGGGACCTGACCGTGGTCTCGAACAATATGGGGGTGGACGGCAAAGGGCTGGGCATCCTGATCGAAGCCGGCCAGGTCCGCAAAGTCATTGCCAGCTACGTAGGCGAGAACAAGCTCTTCGCCGAGCAGTACCTTGCCGGCCGCCTGGAGGTGGAGTTCACGCCGCAGGGCACGCTGGCCGAGCGACTGCGGGCAGGCGGCGCGGGCATCCCCGCCTTCTACACCAAGACCGGCGTAGGCACCCTGGTGGCCGAAGGCAAGCCGCATGAGGAGTTCGACGGCGAAACGTACGTCCAGGAGCGCGCCATCCGGGCCGACGTCGCGCTTGTCCATGCCCACACCGCCGACACGGACGGAAACCTGATCTACCGCTACACCGCACGGAACTTCAATCCGGTGGTCGCGACCGCCGGGATCCTGACCCTCGCTGAGGCCGAGGTGATCGTGGAGCCGGGCGCGCTGGATCCGAACCACATTGTCACGCCCGGCGTCTTCGTCCAGCGCTTGGTCCAGGCCAGCAGCAGGGCCAAGGACATCGAACAGCGCACCGTCCGGCCGCGCACTGCTGCGGTACCGTCCGAACCGCTGGCCGTCTGACCACGCATCACTTATCGAAAAGGAGCACCCCATGGCCTGGACCAGGGATGAAATGGCTGCCATTGCAGCCGAAGAATTGAACGACGGCGACTACGTGAACCTGGGAATCGGCATTCCCACACTGGTGGCCAACAACCTGCCCGACGGCGTCCGGGTTGTCTTGCAGAGCGAGAACGGCCTGCTGGGCATGGGCCCGTTTCCGTACGAGGGCGAGGAGGACGCCGACCTCATCAACGCCGGCAAGCAGACCGTCACGGTCCTGCCCGGCGGAAGCATTTTCGACTCGGCCACGTCCTTCGGCATGATCCGCGGCGGCCACGTGAAGGTGGCAATCCTCGGCGCCATGCAGGTGTCCGGCAGCGGAGACCTCGCCAACTGGACCATCCCCGGAAAAATGGTCAAGGGCATGGGCGGCGCCATGGACCTGGTGGCCGGGACCCCGCGGGTAGTGGTCCTCACCGAACACAATGCCAAGGACGGCAGCGCCAAGATCGTGCGGCAATGCAGCCTGCCCCTTACGGGACTGGCGTGCGTGGACCGGATCGTCAGCGACCTGGCTGTCTTCGACCTCTACAAGAACGACGACGGCGGGCGGCAGCTCACCCTGACCCGGCTCGCTCCCGGGGTCACCGTGGAGGAGATCCGGGAGAAGACGGAGGCCGGCTTCACCGTCGCACTGGATGACGCGGCCGCCGCAGAACCCACCCTGGAAGGAGCCACGGCATGAGCCTGCAGGAACAGTTTGGCAAGGATGTCCTGCTGACCGGCTGGGGCCACAGCCGGTTCGGCAAGCTCAGCGATGAGACGCTGGAATCCCTAATCGTCCAGGTGTCCACCGAGGCCATTGCGAATGCAGGCATCGAGCCCGGCCAGA
This sequence comes from Pseudarthrobacter phenanthrenivorans Sphe3, assembly GCF_000189535.1. Taxonomy (NCBI): domain Bacteria; kingdom Bacillati; phylum Actinomycetota; class Actinomycetes; order Micrococcales; family Micrococcaceae; genus Pseudarthrobacter; species Pseudarthrobacter phenanthrenivorans. The sequence goes on along the minus strand of NC_015145.1, from coordinate 556,340 downwards.
TCGACGAAATCTACCTCGGCCAGTTCAACTCGGGCATGATGCCCCTGGCATTCCCGTCCTCGCTGGCGCTGCAGGTCTCACCCGAGCTTGCCAACGTTCCCGCCACCCGGGTGGAGAATGCCTGCGCCTCCGGTTCGGCCGCATTCCAACAGGGCACAAAATCACTGCTGGCCGGCACCGCCAAGACCGTCCTGGTGATCGGCGCTGAGAAAATGACCCACGCCGGCGCGGACGTGGTGGGGGCCGGCCTGCTGGGCGCCGACTACGACATGGCGGGCAAAGCCTCCACCACTGGCTTCACGGGGCTCTTTGCCGAGGTGGCCAAGCACTACGCGAAGCGCTACGACGCCGACGGGAACCTGGGCGACGTCCTGGGCAGCATCGCCGCCAAGAACCACCGCAATGGCGTGGACAACCCGTACGCCCAGCTCCGGAAGGATCTCGGCGAGGAGTTCTGCCGCACCGTCTCGGACAAGAACCCCATGGTGGCCGATCCCCTGCGCCGCACTGACTGTTCCCCCGTCTCGGACGGTGCTGCCGCCGTCGTGCTGTCCACCTCCGCTGCCAGCGGCGCCACCGCGCCCGTGCGGCTCGCCGGCTTCGGCCAGGCCAACGACTTCTTCCCGGCAGCCCGCCGCGACCCGGTGGCCTTCAACGCCACGCGAATGTCCTGGCAGCGCGCATTGGCGATGGCCGGCGTCGGAATCGAGGACCTGGACTTCGCCGAAGTGCATGACTGCTTCACCATCGCCGAACTGCTGATGTACGAGGCGATGGGGCTGGCCGAACCGGGCCAAGGCGCCCGCGCACTTGAGGAAGGCTGGGTGTACAAGGACGGCAGGCTTCCCGTCAACGTCTCCGGCGGCCTCAAGGCCAAGGGCCACCCCGTGGGCGCCACCGGAGTGTCGCAGCACGTCATCGCCGCCATGCAGCTGTCCGGGACCGCCGGGGCCATGCAGTTGGCCAACCCCCGCCGCGCGGCCGTCCAGAACATGGGCGGCGTGGGCATCGCCAACTACGTCAGCGTCCTCGAAGCCGTCTAACCCCCTCGGCCCTGGGAGGGTTAGCCGCGGGAACGGATCAGGGCCGCGATCCCCGCGAAGCCCAGGCGGTCCGCATTTTGCAGGGCGGTCCTGCCTTCGGGGTCGCGGATCTCGGGGTCTGCGCCGGCCTCGAGGAGCAGGCGGACCACCTCCTGCTGCCGCGGCCCGCCGCTGTTCAACAGGATGGCCTCCTGCAGCGCGGTCCAGCCCAGGTTGTTGACATGGTTCACCGGCACTCCCGCCTCGATGAGGATCTGCACCGTCTCCACATGCCCGTGCTCGCTGGCCGGAATCAGCGCCGTGCCGCCGTACCGGTTGGTGCTGGCGACGTCGACCCCGGCGGCCAGGGTCAGCGTGAGCACCTCGTTGTAACCTTCCGCTCCCGCGTAGAGGAACGCGGAATCCTGGATGGCATCCTTGGCGTTCACGTTGCCCCCGCGCGCAATCAGCTCCCGGACCAGCGGCGCATCGTTGGCTTTGGCGGCGGTGATGAGTTCCTGGTCAAGCTGTGTCTGTTCCGCTGCGGACAGTACCGGTGCAGCGGGAGGCTGCAAGGTTGGCGGCGGGGTTGGCGGCGGGGTTTCAGGACCGGCAACGGCCGACGGCGGAGGGGCCGGCGGCTGCTGCCCCTCCTTCGGCGCCGCCTGGCACGCCGTTACCGACACGGCAAGGCAGGAGACCACACACAGGGCCACGGACCACCTCATGCGCCCAGCCTACTGAGCGGCGGCAGCGACGGCATCGGCTCCGGCTGCCGCGCATGCCTCGTCCAGGGCACCGTCGGGAGCACCGCCGACGCCGATGCCCGCCACGGAAACGCCGTTTACCTTCAACGGGACACCTCCAGCGAGGAAGAGCGTGCCGGGAAGGTCGGCAATGCTGGGACCGGTTCCGTTGACCCGCTTGGCGAGTTCACTGGTGGGGGCACCAAACGCGGCTGCGGTGTAGGCCTTCTGCCGGGCCGCCTCAATGGTGTGCTCAGCGGCGTTGTCTCCGCGCAGCAGCGCCTGCACGGTCCCGAAGCGGTCCACCAGCGCCACTGTGACGAACGGCAATATGTCCGCCTGGCACTTGGCAAGCGCGGCCTGCACGGCCTTGGCCGAAGCGCCCACGGAGATCCGGTTTTGCTGCACAACGTTCTCGGGTATCGGCTGGATGTCTGCGGCGGGGACAGCCGTTGAAGCGGGGCCGGCCCCGGCGTTGGCGGCTGCCGTCACACCGGCGGTGAGGGCAAGGGCGCCGGCGGCTGCGGCGGCAAATACTTTCGTGGACTTCTTCATGCTGTTTTCCTTTGGTGGGCAGGGCCTGAACGGGTACGCATCAATCCTTCCGGGAACAGCCCTCCGTGCCATCGGGCCTTTGGCTGCTCCATCCTGCTCCAAAAGGCCAGCCGTATCAGCCAAAAGGCTGAGAGACGCAGCGAAGGCCCGGGCAATAGCATGGTGGATAGCCTTCCCCCTCCCCGAACCGGAATCCCATGCCTACCCGAGCCTCCGCCCCTTCCCCTGCCGATGCCGCTGCAGATGCAGATGCCGCGGCAGGGATCCTGGCACGCCGCGCGGCCAGCACCAGGAATGCCGCCCCAGTCCCCTTGGCCGGCATCGCCGCGGCCGTCCACCTCGGTTTTGCCGTGCTCCTGGTGGCATCCCTGGTCCGCTACGTGATGCGCCACAGCCCTGCGGACAACCTGCTGGTCCTGGGACTGGCCGCGGCCGCCTGCCTGCTGTACGCCGTCGTCGCCGTCCTGGCCTGGCGGAAGCGCCCGGGGGTGCCGTGGGTGTTCGCCCTGGTGGCAGTCTGGGCCGTCCTGGTCATCGCGGCGCCCAGCTTCGCCTGGTGCTCGTTCGCGCTCTTCTTCCTCAGCCGGAGCGCCTTGGCCGGCGGCGCCGCCTATGCGGCAGCGGGCGTGACCGCCACTGCCACTGCCGCCGGCCTGTTCCGGATGAGCGACGGCACGGACCTGGCCATGCTCCTGGGGCCCCTTGCAGTGGGAGCCATGCTGACGCTCATCTACGACAGGATCCAGGACGATGCCCAGGAGCAGCGCCGGCTGCACGCGGAAGTTTCCCTCGCCCAGGGTCAGTTGGCGGCCAGCGAGCGCCGCGCCGGAACCATTGCCGAGCGTGAGCGGGTCTCCCGGGAAATCCACGACACCGTGACCCAGGGGCTGGCGAGCAGCCTGCTCCTGCTTGAGGCGGCTGGACGCGCCTGGCCGGAGCCCGCCGCCCGGGCGGACCTGAACCGGGCCACCACCCTGCTGCGGGGAAACCTGTCCGAGACCAGGAGCCTGGTGCATGAGCTCGCGTCCCCTGGCCTGGACGGGTCCGCGCTGCCGGATGCCTTGCTGGTGGCGGCCAGGCAGTATGTGCCCGAGGTCCGGCTCCTGGTCACCGGCGAGCCCCGCCCCGTGCCTGCTGAAGTCCGCCACGCCCTGCTCCGCGTGGCGCAAAGCGCCGCCTCCAACATCGCACTGCATTCCGGCGCATCCATTGCCACGGTGACCATCGGTTACCTGCCGGACACGGTCACGCTGGATATTTACGACGACGGTGCGGGCTTCGATCCTGCGGCGGCAGCACCGCCGTCGAACACCGGAGGGTACGGACTGCGTGCCATGCGGCAGCGCGTGGAGCAACTGGGCGGGACCTTCTCGGTACAAAGCGCCCCCGGTGAAGGGACTATCGTGGCAGCCCAGGTCCCCGCACCCGGGGACGGGCGGCATCCAGTGGAGGACCAAGCATGAGCGCGATCACCGTGCTGCTGGTGGATGACCATCTGGTGGTGAGGAGCGGGCTGCGCGCCCTGCTGGGCACCCAGCCCGACCTGCAGGTGACCGCGGAGGCGGCATCCGGGGAGGAAGCGCTGCGACTGGTGCAGGAGCACGGGCCGGCTGTGGTGGTCATGGATCTGGCCATGGGACCGGGGATGGATGGGATCGAGGCGATTCGAAAGATCCGCGAGCGCAACCCGAGGCAGGCCATCCTGGTGTTCACCACCTATGATTCCGACGCGGATATTGTCCGTGCCGTGGATGCCGGGGCCATGGGTTATTTGCTGAAGGATGCCGCGCCCGAGGAAATTTTTGCGGCCATCCGGGGCGCGGTCCAGGGCAAAAGCGTGATGAGCCCGCCAGTGGCGTCGCGGCTGTTCCAGCAACTGCGCAACCCGGAGGAGGTCCTCACGCCGCGCGAAGCGGAACTGCTGAGCCTCCTCACCCAGGGGCTCAGCAACAGGGAACTCGGACAGCGGCTTTTCATCTCTGAAGCCACCGTGAAAACGCACCTTGCCCACATCTATGCCAAGCTCGGGGTGGACACCAGGGCAGCCGCAATCGTTGCCGCCATCCGCCGTGAAGGGATGCGTTGACCTCGACAAATGTGGCGTTACCCTTGCAACCGCGGCCTGCGCCCCGTACGTTGGGGACTGCGGGGGACGTTCTCCCCGCACTCCTGGCCGATGGCCCGGGGAGAGAATCAGAGTCACACGAAGGAATGCAGCCATGGCAACAGGCACAGTTAAATGGTTCAACGCCGAAAAGGGTTTTGGCTTCATTGCCCCCGATGACGGGTCCGCTGACGTTTTCGCCCACTACTCCGCAATCGCCAGCAGCGGATACCGCTCACTCGATGAGAACCAGAAGGTTGAATTCGATGTGACCCAGGGCCCCAAGGGCCCGCAGGCGGAGAACATCCGCCCGCTCTAAGGCTTAGGTGACCGCCGGTCCGCCGGCGGAACCCCGTATCCTGCAGCGGCCTCTTCAGCATCTTTGCTGGAGGGGCCGCTGTTTTGCTTCCCTCCTGCTTCCGCTGCCCCGCCGACGTCCATTTTTGGGATAATTGCCTGGTGAGCGGACAGCACCAGGACCCCTGGGAAGAGTTCGACAGGCTCGGACCTGCAGTGCCCGACCGTGTTCCCGGGCACCCCGGCGGCGAACCCCTCGGCTTCGGTTTCCGCACCGGAGTCCGCAGCGCGCGGGTCGCCCTGGGGTTTGCCATCTACACCCTGGCCCTGGGGACGGTCCTGGCCCTGACCGGATGCGTGGTGTTCGCCGCCCGGGGCCAGTGGCTCCTGGTAGCCCTGATGCTGGCCATCGAGGCGGCCTTTATCTTCGCCTTCAGCCGGCTGGTGGCCCTGGCCCGGACACGGTCCCCCCGCCGCCCACCGGGCCATGGGTTCCCCGAAAAACCTGCTTGACCTTGACGCAGCGTCAACCCCTACGCTCAAAGCATGCAAGCAACAGAGGGGAAGGCGGGGCCAGACTGGTCGATCCAGGACGTGGCCCGGATTACCGGCACCACCAGCCGGACCCTGCGCCATTACGACGACATCGGGCTGCTGAAACCCAGCCGGGTGGGCAACAACGGCTACCGCTACTACGACGGCGCCGCCCTCCTGCAGCTTCAACGGATCCTGCTCCTGCGGGAGCTTGGGCTGGGCCTGCCGGCCATTGCCGAGGTGTTCCGCCAGCAGGGGGATGCAGTGAGGGCTTTGAGCAGCCACCTCGAGTGGCTGGGCCGGGAACAGGAAAGGCTGTCGCGGCAAATGGCATCCGTCCGGCAAACCATCGAGAAAGTGAAAGGAGGAGGCGACATGGTGGCGGAAGAGATGTTTGACGGCTTTGACCACACGCAGTACAAGGACGAGGTGGAAGAGCGCTGGGGCAGGGACGCCTACGCGAAGAGCGACGCCTGGTGGAGGGGCATGGGCGTGGCGGAAAAACGGGACTGGAAGGCACGTGCCGAACAGCTCGGAAGCAGTTGGCTGGCTGCCGCCGCTGGAGGAATCCCGGCCGACGGGCCGGAGGCTGAGGACCTGGCTGGACAGCACGTCGCCTGGCTGGCTTCCATCCCGGGTACACCTGCCTCTGAGCGCGGTGGAGATCTTAAAGGCTATGTCATCGGGCTGGCGGAGATGTATGTTGCGGACGCGCGGTTCGCTGCCAACTACGGGGGCGAAGCCGGGGCAGGATTCGTTCGGGATGCGCTGCGGGCGTACGCGGAGAAGCACCTGTAAGCGCGCAGCCGCCTTCGGCGGCAGTCAGGCCGGTCAGCCACGCAGCTTCCGTAAGGCCGCTGCGGTCCCGGCCAAGGCGGCCGCGCCCATGATCCGACGCTGCGCGGTGCGACGCCTGCCGTGCCAGCCGCCCGTAACCGAACCTTTTCGAATCGTTTCGGATGGGCGGTGGAGGTTTCCGGCGGTGATGGGCGTGGGCTTCCGCCGGGGCAGCTGGGTTTTGTCCACCTGCCGGGCGATGGCGCCTTCCACCTTCCGGGGGCTGACCTTGTGCTGCAGGATCAGCAGGCGGCCCGCTGGTCCCCCCACCACGGTTTCCCGCCGGGGCCGGGTAATGGTTTTCTCCACGGCCCGCGCCACCCGTTCCGGCGTGAAGACAGGAGGCATCGCGGACGCGCGTCGGCCCGTGTAATTGGCGGCATGCTGGTAGAACGGTGTGTCGATGGTGGCCGGGAGGACAGTGCATGCGTCCACACCGGACACCTTTTCCAGCGCCAGCTCAGACCGAAGGCTGACGGTGAGGGCACGGACGGCGGCCTTGGACATGGAATAGGCCGCGTTGTAGGGCAGGGGGGTTTCTCCCACCACGGAGGCAATGTTGATCAGGACTCCGGAGTTTTGGGCAGCTTGCAGTTTCAGGGCCGCACGGGCACCGTTCACGTAGCCGGAGATATTGACGTCCAGGACCCGCTGGAAGTCCGCGGGCGGAATGTCGGCCAGCCGTCCGAATGCCGCTACCGCCGCGTTGTTGATCCACACATCGAGCCGTCCGAACTCCGCCACGGCACGTGCTGCCAGGCCCTCCACCATCGCCGGATCCGTTACGTCCGTTGTTACCGCCAGCGCCTCTGCGCCGCGTTTCCTGCATTCCTCCGCCACTGCTTCAAGTTCTTTGGTGCCACGGGCCGCCAGGACCAGCCGGGCTCCCTTGTCCGCTAAACGAAGCGCTATGGCCCGCCCGATTCCGCTGGACGCTCCGGTGATGACAACTACTGATTTCCTGATGCGCATCGGATTCCCTTCCGCCTCCGCCAAGGGAGCATAACTAAAGTAAGTATGCTTATCTCTTTGATGCTAGCCAGTGGCAGGCCCAGGGACAACGGCAAGGGCCTGCGCCGCAGCAGCACCGCCGCGCACTGGCCGGCCTGCGCGGCGCCCCGGCGGGCGCGGGTTTCAGGTGAATGCAGGTGTCGTGTGAATGCGGTTGTCGGGCGACTGCCCCCGTCACGTGAATGCCGATTTACCTGTCACGGCCCGGCCCACAATGAGGGAGTTGATCTCGTAGCTGCCCTCGTAGGTGTACAGGATCTCCGCGTCGCCGAAGAGCTTGGCCATCTCATAATCCGCGCTGATACCGTTGCCGCCCAGCAGGGAGCGTCCCATCGCCACTGACGCCCGCGCGAGCCTGGTGGTGGTGGCTTTTGCCATGGCTGCCTGCACCATCTCCAGCTTGCCCTGCTCCTGGACCCTGGCAAGCTGCACCATGAGCGCCAGCGATGCGGTGGCGTTGCCCAGGATGTCCGCAAGCTGCTGCTGGACGAGCTGGAACCCGGCCAGTTCCCTGCCAAACTGCCGGCGGCCCAGAGAGTAAGCGCGGGCTACGTCGAAAGCGGCAAGCTGGATTCCCGCGGCCTGCCAGCCCACCCAGGCCCTTGAGTCCCGCAGGAGTTCGTTCGCCCTGCCAAAGCCGGTGGCTCCCGGCAGCAGGTTGGCAGCCGGAATCCGGACATCCTGCAGGGTAATGTCGGCGTTTTGCATGATCCGCAAGCCGATCTTGTTGTTGATCTTGGCGGCCGCATAGCCCGGCCGGTCCGTTTCGACAATGAAGGCTTTGATCTGCAGGTCTGCCTCGTCCCGGGCCCACACCAGGGCGAAATCGGCGATGGTTCCCGCCCCGATCCAGCGCTTTGAGCCGTTCAGGACCCACTCGCCGCCATCCAGCCGCGCCGAAGTGGCGAGCCCGCCGGCGATGTCCGAACCATGCTCGGGTTCGGTCAGGGCAAACGCCCCCAGCCGGGTGAAAGTCTTCAGCCCCGGCAGCCAGCGGCGCTTCTGTTCCGGGGACCCCAGCAGGTCAAGGGTGCCGATGATGAGCTCGTTGTGGATGCCCGCCAGCGCCGAGAGGGAAACGTCCGCCCTGGCCAGCTCGACGTACATGAGTCCTTTGAAAAGCGTGGAGCTGCCGTCCAGCTGCAGGGCGCCGAGGCCGTGCCCGCCCATCTCCGCCAGCAGGCCGAAGGGGAACTCTTCACGGTTCCAGTAGTCGATGGAGGCCTTGCGCACGTCGGCCTGCAGGAAGTCGCGGATGTCCAGGTACCGCATGTGTTCATGCGGCGGCAGGAGGTCTGCCACGTACATGAGGTCGGCATCGGGGAACGGAACTTCCTTGCGGCTTTCCCGGGGCTGCACCGGCGTCAACCCCTTCCGCTTCCCTGACGATTGGATGTCCTAGTATATTCACAACGCAGGCAAAGGGTGACGCAGGTCACGCGGGTGAAAGGTTCTCTATGGGTATTCCGCTGCCCCGCGATCCCATTGCTGAAGCACGGCGGAACTGGGAAGAACACGGCTGGGCGGACGTCGCAGCCTCCATGGCCGCCATCACGGCCATCATGCGGACCCAGCAGATCCTGCTGGCGAGGATCGAGTCCACCCTCAAACCCTTCGGCCTGACCTTTGCCCGTTACGAGCTGCTGGCGCTGCTGAGCTTTGCCCGGAACGGTTCGCTGCCCATGAAGAAGGCGAGCGCCCTGCTCCAGGTCCACCCCACGTCCGTCACCAATGCGGTGGACCGGCTGGAGCGCGCCGGGCTGGTGGCGCGGTCCCCGCATCCCACGGACGGCCGGACCACACTGATAGAGCTGACCGCCAAAGGCCGGGCCCTGGCCAAACGGTCAACAGCGGCGCTCAATTCAAGGGTCTTCAGCGCTCCGGGCTTCGAGCCGGCCGACGTGGACCAGCTGATCCGCATCCTGGCGGCGTTCCGCCGGAACGCCGGCGACTTCACGGACGATGGCAAGTAAAGGGAAAACTGCGCGGCGTGGTCCGTCAGCTGTTGACTTTCTGCCGCTTCAGCCGCCTGGCCACCAGCAGGGCCACGGTGACGGCCAGTGCGCCATACACCGCGTAGTTCAGGAACCGCGAGTACTCCTCGATCAGCCGGTATTGGGTGCCCAGCAGGTACCCCAGTCCTATCAGGGCCCCGTTCCACAGTCCGCTCCCCGCCACCGTGTACAGGCTGAAGGTCCCCAGCGGCATGCCGGATGCCCCGGCCGGGAGTGAGATGAGGCTGCGGATGCCGGGCAGCAACCGCCCGAAGAAGATCGAGGACCTGCCATGGCGGCGGAACCAAGCAGCTGCGCGCTCGAAGTCGTCCCGGTCCACCAGGGGCAATTTTGACAGCCCGCGGATGGAACGCTCGAGGCCCAGCCTGGCGCCAAGCCAGTAGAGGAACAGTGCGCCCAGGTAGGCACCGAGGGTGCTGGTGACAAAGATAAGGACCAGGTTCAGGGACCCCTGCTTGGCCAGGTAGCCCGCCAGCGGCAGAATGACTTCGCTGGGAATGGGCGGCAGCACGGTTTCTGCCAGCGTAAAGGCGCCCACTCCCCATTCACCCAGCTGTTCGATGGCCCGGGCGGCCATACCCACCAGCCCGGTGAGGTTATCCGTCGATCCCGCTGCGTCCCCCGCCATTCCCCACATACAACTCCCCGTCCGTATCCAGGCCTTTCTGCCCTGTCTACCTTACGCACCTGTGAAAAGTCTGGGTCGTGCGGGGTTCAGGCCGGCCTGGCCCGGACGTGCATCCGCTCCCCCTGGGTCCCGAAGAGACTGAGGAATTCCACTGCCTTGCCGTCGGCCCGGCCAAACCAGTGCGGTACCCGGGTGTCAAACTCCGCCGCTTCGCCTGCTTTGAGCACCAGGTCCCGGCTGCCCAGCACCATGCGCAGCTTTCCGTTGAGGACGTACAGCCACTCGTACCCTTCGTGGACTTTTGGATCCGGTTCTTCCAGCGGCCCGGCAGGCAGGATGTGCTTGTACGCCTGGATCCCGCCGGGCTTCCGCGTCAGTGGAACAATGGTCATCCCGTGGGCCTCGATGGGGCGCAGGTGGACCCGGGGATCACCGGTAGCGGGAGCACCTACAAGTTCATCAAGGGGCACCTGGTGCGCCTTCGCCAGCGGCAGCAGCAGTTCAAGGTTGGGCCGCCGCTGGCCGGATTCCAGCCTGGAGAGCGTACTCACCGAAATACCGGTGGCCTCGGCAAGGGCTGACAAGGTTGTTTCGCGGCTCAGCCGGAGGGCCCGCAACCTCGGACCGACAGCAGCCAGGACATCGTCCATCTGGTCATCCATACTGTCATTTTGCCATTACGGCAAAACACTTTGCCAGTTCTGAATGTGCCGTTCCAGGCTTGAACCATGACCAAAAACAAAGAACCAATTGCAGACGTCCTGATTATTGGGGGCGGCGCGGCCGGTCTCAGTGCAGCCCAGATGCTGGGCAGGTGCCGCCGCTCCGTGACAGTGGTGGACAACGGCCAACCGCGCAACGCCCCCGCCCAGGCAGTCCACGGCTTCCTGTCCCGGGATGGAATCAACCCCGCCGAGCTCCTGGCAGTCGGCCGTGCCGAGGCAAGGCAGTACGGCGCGGTTATCGTCCGGGGCACTGTGCTGGCTGCGGGTGGAAATTTGGAGCAGGGCTTCGAGGTAACGCTCGACGACGGCACGCCCCTTCGCGGCCGGCGCTTGCTGGTTGCCACGGGCCTCGTGGATGAGCTGCCCGCCATCGAGGGGCTCCGCGGGCGCTGGGGCAAAGACATCCTGCACTGCCCGTTCTGCCACGGATGGGAAGTCCAGGACCAGGCCATCGCGGTTGTGGGCAGCGGTCCCTGGTCCGTGCACCAGGCACTGCTTTTCCGTCAGTGGAGCAGCAACATCACCCTGTTCCTCAACGACAAGCTGGTTCCCGCAGACGCCGACGCTGAGCAGCTGGCATCACGGGGTGTCAAGGTGGTGGCCGGGCGGGTGGAGGCCGTAAGGGTTGAGCAGCGCCGGCTCCGGGGGATCGCTTTGGCGGGAGGCCCGGAAATCGCCGTCGAGGCGGTGGTGGTGGGACCCACCGCCCAGGCCCGGCTGGAAGCTTTCGCCGGCCTCGGACTGGTTCCGTCCGTCCACCCGGCAGGCGTGGGCACCTACCTCGAAACCGATGCCGACGGCGCCACGTCAGTCCCCGGCGTCTGGGCAGCGGGCAACGTCACGGACCTGAAGGCCCAGGTGCTGGCCTCGGCGGCAACCGCGGCCTGGACCGCCGTCGTGATCAATAACCACCTGATGGCCGAAGAAACGGCGGCAGATGTCCGCGCCTACCGGGAGAAACTTACCCTCACCGGTGCTTGAACCCGGGCTGGCGTTTCTCGGTGAACGCGGCCATCCCTTCCTTTTGGTCCTCCGTGGCGAAGAGGGAGTGGAACAGCCTGCGTTCGAAGAGGACGCCCTGCGCGAGTCCGGTTTCGAAGGCAGCATTCACGGCTTCCTTGGCCACCATCGCCACCGGCTTGGACTTGGACGCGATCACCTCTGCCACCTTGATGGCTTCGTCCACCACGTCCTCGGCCGGGACCACGCGGGACACCAGCCCGCACCGGTCCGCTTCCTCCGCCCCGATGAAACGGCCGGTGAGGATCAGGTCCATGGCTTTGGCCTTGCCCACCGCGCGGGTGAGCCGTTGCGATCCGCCCATGCCCGGCAGGACACCGAGGTTGATTTCGGGCTGGCCGAACTTCGCGTTGTCCCCGGCGATGATGAGGTCGCACATCATTGCCAGCTCGCACCCCCCGCCCAGCGCGAACCCGGATACCGCGGCCACGGTGGGGATACGGAGCCGGGTGAAGTCCTCCCAGCCGCGGAACCAGTCGGCGGCGAACATGTCCATGTAACCCTGGTCCGCCATCTCCTTGATGTCTGCTCCGGCGGCGAAGGCCTTCCCGGAGCCTGTAATGACCACCGCCCCCACCCCGGGATCGGCATCCATGGCCCTGACGGCGGACACGAGTTCCTCCATGGTTGCCTTGTTCAGTGCATTGAGGGCCTGCGGCCGGTTCAGCATTACCAGGCCCACCCGCCCCCGCTGCTCCACCAGGATGTTGGCGTATTCCGTCACTCGGGGCTCCCGTCGTCGTGTGCTGCGCCGGCTGGTTCAGCGGGCGCTGCGTTGGATGATGCGTTATCTGCTGCAGTGTCCGGTCCGGCGCCGGCGGCGTGGGTGGACTTGTCCCGGATCTCCGTGATGATGCCCGAGAAGTCTCGCGCAGCTCCCTCCCCCGCCGCAAACGATCCGTAGATCTCCGCCGCGAGGGGCCCCATCCGCGCGGCCACGCCCGTGCTTTGCAGGGCGTTAAGGGCCAGCTTGAGGTCCTTGGCCATCAGGGCTCCGGCGAAGCCCGGCTGGTAGTCCCGGTTGGCGGGACTGCCGGGAACGGGACCGGGTACGGGGCAGTTGGTGGTAAGGGCCCAGCACTGCCCCGATGCCGCCGATGCCACGTCGAACAGCGCCTGGTGGCTCAGGCCCAGCTTTTCGGCCAGGACAAAAGCCTCGCTGACCGCGATCATGGAGACGCCCAGGATCAGGTTGTTGCAGATCTTGGCGGCCTGGCCCGCACCATGGCCTCCGCAGTGGACCACGCGCTTGCCCATGACCTCCAGCAGGGGCCTTACCGCTTCGAAGTCCTCGGCGCCGCCGCCCACCATGAAGGTCAGGGTGCCGGCCTCGGCGCCCACCACGCCACCGGAAACGGGGGCGTCCACGGAACGGTGTCCGGCGCCGACGGCCAGCTCCGCTGCTTCCCGCGCCTCATCAACGTTGATGGTGGAACAGTCCAGGAACATGGTTCCGGGCCGGGCTGCCGCCAGGAGCCCCTGCTGGCCTTCCATCCCGCGGTAGGCATCCAGGACCTGCTGCCCGCCGGGGAACATGGTGAGGACAACATCAGCCCCGGCCACCGCTTCCGCGGCACTCGCTGCAACAGGAACCCCCTTGGTCCGCGCTGCTTCCAGCGCAGCAGGCACCACGTCGAAGCCTGTCACGGGATAGCCTGCCGCCACGAGATTGAGGGCCATGGGCCCGCCCATGTGCCCGAGGCCCAGGAATGCGACAGTGTATTTCTCAGGCATGGTCAGGCTCCTTCGGGTTCGGTTCCCGGCTGAAGTGCAGGGCTGGCTGCAGGTGCACCGTGGAGAGGTCCAGTTCCCGGCTGCCCAGCGGTTCGAAGAATCCCTCCACCCGCGCCGGCAGCACCTCAGCAAGGGTGGGCGGGTCCCAGCGCGGGGTCCGGTCCTTGTCCACCACCTGCGCCCGGATGCCCTCCCGGAAGTCAGGCGCGGCCAGGAACCGGAGCCCCACCCGGTATTCCTGCGCGAGTGCTTCGTCCAGTGTCCGTCCCCTGATCCGGCGCAGGGAGGCCAGCGTGACCTTCACCGATGTGGGCGACTTCGCTTCGATAGTGCCGGCAGCTGCCACAGCATCGGCACTTCCTGCACCTTGGTAGGCCCGCAGCCGGCGGACAATCTCCTCGGCGTCATCGGAGGCGTAGCAGTCATCGATCCACTGCCGCTGCCCTTGCAGCACTGAAGGCGGGGCTTCTTCGCTGCAGCGGCCGACGGCGGCCTCCGCGGGTTCCGCTTCAAGCGCTGCCACGAGTGCGGGGAGTTTTTGGGACGGAACGTAGTGGCTGGCCAGGCCCAGGAACAGGGCATCCGGGCCAGTAAGGTGGGCCCCCGTCAGGGCGGCGTGGGTTCCGGTTTCACCGGGTGCCCGGGACAGCAGGAACGTCCCACCCACGTCAGGGGCAAACCCGATGGTGGTTTCCGGCATGCCCGTCCGCGTACGTTCGGTAACCACGCGGAGGCTGCCATGGGCGGAGATTCCCACTCCGCCGCCCAGCACCAGCCCGTCCATCAGGGCCACATAGGGTTTGGGGTAGCGGGAGATGAGGGAGTTGAGCCGGTATTCGGCCTCCCAGAAATGCGCCGTTTTGTCACCGCCCCCCAGCATGTCATCGTAAATGGCCACGATATCGCCACCGGCACACAGCCCCCGGTCACCCGCGCCCTGCACCAGGACCGTGGCAACGCCGTCGTCGTCCGCCCAGGCGGTGAGCTGCTCCAAGAGCCGCTCCACCATGCCCACCGTCAGCGCGTTAACGGCCCGGGGCCGGTTGAGCGTCATTACGCCCAGCCGCCCGCGGCGCTCGAACACCACCTCGCCGGCGCCGTCCGCCGTGAAGCCCCCGCCTGTCATCCCGCCCGCTGCACTTTCCGTCATCAACTTCCTTCCGGCATCACGAAACTGGCGCCGTGCCGTAGTCCCGAAGGCCAGCGCGTGGTCACCGTCTTGGTTTTGGTGTAGAAGCGGAACGCGTCCGCGCCGTGCTGGTTGAGGTCCCCGAAGCCCGAGGCCTTCCAGCCGCCAAAGGTGTAGTAGGCAAGGGGCACCGGGATGGGGACGTTGATGCCCACCATGCCCACGTCCACCCTGGTGGCGAAGTCCCGGGCGGCGTCCCCGTCGCGGGTGAAGATGCCCACCCCGTTGCCGAATTCGTTCCCGCTGCACGGCTGCAGGGCCTCGTCGTAGCCTGCCGCCCTGACCACGCTGAGCACCGGGCCGAAGATCTCGTTCCGGTAGATGTCCATGTCCGGGGTGACGTTGTCGAACAGCGTGGGCCCCACCCAAAAGCCGCCTTCATGGCCGGGCACGGTGAATCCGCGGCCGTCTGCCAGCAGGGTGGCACCCTCATCCACTCCGGACTGGATGTACCCCTCAATACGTTCCTTGGCGGCCTTTGAGACCACGGGGCCGAAGTCGGAACCTTCCGCCAGGCTATGGCCCACCTTCAGGGCGGCCACGCGGTCCCGCAGTTTGGCCACCAGCCGGTCTGCCGTTTCCGCGCCTACCGGGACTGCCACCGAGATGGCCATGCAGCGCTCCCCGGCGGAGCCGTAGCCTGCACCGATCAGGGCATCCGCGGCCTGGTCGAGGTCCGCGTCGGGCATCACCACCATGTGGTTCTTGGCTCCGCCAAAGCATTGTGCGCGCTTCCCATGGGCTGCCGCGGTGGCATAAATGTACTGGGCAATCGGCGTGGACCCCACAAAACCCACCGCTTTGACCTGGGAATCCTCCAAGAGCGCATCCACGGCTTCCTTATCGCCGTTGACCACATTGAAAACGCCATCGGGCAGGCCCGCCTCGGCATACAGCTCCGCGAGCCGGAGCGGCACCGAGGGATCACGTTCCGAGGGTTTGAGGATGAACGCGTTGCCGGCGGCCAGGGCAGGGCCGGACTTCCACAGCGGAATCATGGCGGGGAAATTGAAGGGCGTAATGCCGGCCACCACACCCAGCGGCTGGCGCAGCGAGTGGATGTCGATGCCCGGCCCGGCGTCGCTGGAAAACTCGCCCTTGAGCAGGTGGGGAGCGGCGGCGGCGAACTCCACTACTTCCAGGCCCCGCTGGATATCTCCCCTGGAGTCGGCGAGGGTCTTCCCGTGTTCAGCGGACAAGAGCCGTGCCAGTGCGTCCAGATCCCGGTTGACCAGGTCTACGAACCTGAGCAGGATCCGGCCGCGCCGCTGCGGATTCATGGCCGCCCACTCCGGCTGCGCCTTCCCGGCGACGGCGACGGCGTTCTGCACCTCGGCGCGGCCCGCCAGCGGCACCAGGGCCTGGACCTCGCCGGTGCACGGATCAAACACGTCGCCAAAACGCCCTGACAGGCCGTCCACATGCCGGCCGCCAATGTAGTGGGACAGTTCGCGGGCCATGACTGGACGCTCCTTCGACTGTGATCCAGGCCATCTTTGATGCGAATATACTCGGACTTCCTACTAACTGCCACTGGGCCGGTCCAGCCCTGGTCCGGGTCCGCAATTCCGGCGCTCACGGTAAGTTAGGAACTGTGAAGATAGCTACCTGGAATGTGAACTCGCTCCGTGCCCGCGCCGACCGTGTTGAAGCCTGGCTCCAGCGCAGCGACTGCGATGTCCTGGCGATCCAGGAGACCAAGTGCAAGGATGACAACTTTCCGTGGGAACTCTTCGAGCGGATGGGCTACGAGGTGGCCCACTTCGGAGTGAACCAGTGGAACGGCGTGGCCATCGCCTCCCGCGTGGGGCTCGAGGACGTGGAACGGACCTTCCTGGACCAGCCCTCCTTCGGCAAGGCGGGCAAGGACCCTGTCCAGGAGGCCCGCGCCATGGCAGCAACCTGCGCCGGGATCCGGATCTGGAGCCTGTATGTGCCCAACGGCCGGTCCCTGGACGACGAACACATGCCCTACAAGCTCAAGTGGCTGGAAAGCCTCAAGACGCACGCGCAGGAACTGGTCACGCAGGACCCGCAGGCCCAGGTGGCGTTGATGGGCGACTGGAACATCGCGCCCTTCGACGAGGACGTCTGGGACATCGACCTGTTCATCAACAACCGCTCCACCCATGTCAGCCCGCCGGAGCGCGCCGCCTTCCATGCCTTCGAATCAGCGGGCTTCACTGATGTGGTGCGTCCGTACACTCCGGGGCCGGGCGTGTACACGTACTGGGATTACACCCAGCTGCGCTTCCCCAAGAAGGAGGGCATGCGGATCGACTTCGTGCTCGCCTCCCCGGCCCTGGCCGCCCGGGTTACCGGCGCATCCATCGACCGCGAGGAGCGCAAGGGCAAGGGTGCCTCGGACCACGCACCTGTTGTGGTGGAATTGGCGGATTGATGACTGCTTCCTGGACCCACGCAAGGAGACCGTGATGACCGGAAACCTCTACCGGGGCCAGGCCGGCCTGCCGTTCTCCTCCACGCTCCGCGTCTACGAGCCGCTGGAGGCCTTCCCCGAGGAACAACAGCAGGCAATCAAGTCGGCAGGGGCTCGTGCTGCGTCCCGTGCCGCCGTCGAAAACGCTGAACTGCTGGCGTCCCTTGGGCGGATCACCCGTTCCGGCGGTGATCCCTTCCCCACCGGCCGAACGGACCTGGTGCGGGTCACCACTGCGCCCGCTCCCGCAGGAGGAACGTCCGACGACGGTGCTGACGCCGAGCCTGTCCTGTTGTACTGCCCCAGCCAGCTGGTGCTGCGGGCAGGACTGGCGGCGAACGCTTTGATGGAAGGCATCCACGGGCCCCTTGCGGAACTGCTGATTCCCGAGGAGCAGCGGGACAAGCACCAGGAACGGATCGACCAGGTCAAGGCCCGCGACGGTTCGATCCGGGTCCACACCCGGGCGTCCACCTGGGGAATTCCCTTCAGCTGGTTCTCGCTGTTCATGGAGTCGGACCGCAAGGACGTGGTGGAATCAGGCGGGCGGATCGTCACGGTCCGGGTGTGGGCGCCAATCACTGAGGCCTTGGAGCGCGCCCGCTATGCGGTGGCCAACCTTGCCCTGGCCGCCCCGGACCTGGACATGCTTGACGACCTGGCCCAGCTCACCGAGTGGCTGGAACAGTTCCATGTGGACTCGATGGTGGAACTGGATTACGGCGCCGTCGCGGACAAGGTGTATCCGGACGATTCGCCCATGGACATCAGGCTGGGAATCGAGTGCCTGGCGGAGGGCGACATGACCGGTGCCGCCGCTGCGTACCGCCGGCTTGCCTCCCGCTGGATCCCCATCCGCCAACTGGCCCGGGCTTCCTGAATCCGCGCTTCCTGCACCCGCGCGGAACCCGCGTCAATCGCTAAGACTGGGGCGGCGCCGTCGTCCTTCGGATGATCAGTTCATGGGGCGCGACGGCAGACTGTACTGCACCGAGGGCTCCGTCCAGTTCATCCAGGAGCATCTTAGTGGCCAGCTCAGCCTGCTCGTCAGGGCGCTGCCCCACGGTGGTCAGGCCCATGGCGTCAGCGAAATCATGGTTGTCGATGCCCACCACGGACAGTTCCTCCGGCACCCGGACCCCCAGCCGGGTGGCTTCGAAGATGACGCCCATGGCCATCTCGTCGGAGGCGCAGAAGATCGCCGTCGGCTTTTCCCCTGGTTTGGCCCAAAGCCGGCGGAAGGCTTCCTGCCCGCTGCGGACGGTGAAATCCCCCCACTCGTCCCATTCCGGCCTCGTCGGGAGCCCCGCCGCGGTCATCACATCCTTGAACGCAAGGATGCGGACGCGCGGAACGTCGAAGTTTAAGTCCGTTTCGTCGTCGCCATGCAGCAGCGCGATGTTGCGGTGGCCCAGGTCGATCAGGTGCCGGACTGCGGTGGAGGCGGCAGCGTAATCGTCGATCCCGATGTAGGCGCACTCTTCAACGTGCCCGCCCACCACTACCAGCGGAATGTCGATTTTCTGGAGATGGTCCAGTTCCTCATGGGACAGCGCCATACAGAGCACCAGCAGGGCATCGATCTGCTTGTAGACCATGGTCTTGCTGAAGAGCCGCTCCCGGTTGCTGCCGTGTCCGCCGAGATTGAACAGCGAGAGGTTGTAGTTCCGGGCGTGAAGTTCCCGGTCTGCGCCTTCGATGGCTTTCGAGAAGAACCACCTGCTCACGAAGGGGGCCAGCACTCCAATGGTCCTGGTCCGTCCCGTTGCCAGGCCGGAGGCGGAGGAGGAAGCCACATATCCCAGGTTCCCGGCGACCTCCAGGATTTTTTCCCTGGTGGCGGGCGAAACCCGGGGAAGGCCCCTTACTGCCCGGGACACTGTTGCGGTGGAGACTCCCGCTGCGGCTGCCACGTCCTCGATGCTGACTCCGCTGTGGCCGCCCCGTTGAGACCTTTCAGTTATGCGTGCCACGCTGTCCCCTCATGTACTCCCTGCAGGCACCGGTCCTGCTTTGTAGCGATGCTGCCATGGTATTTCGGGCGCGGGCTTGCATCGCAGTGTTACCCGCTTCCGGAAAATCGACGGCAGGCGGGCCGGGGAGCTTATCTCCGGTCCGGAAGCCGCCGCCGGAGCCGCACCATTCCATACAAGGCCAATAGGGTTGCCAGCAGGCCAAGAGCCCAGCCGAGTGCAGGCTGCGCGGTCACCTCCATCCAGACGGTGACGACGAGGAGGACCAGGGCCCAAAAGCCGAGGAACCCGATGATGATGTCAAAGTCCTCGCCGGACCTGACCCGCCGGCGGTCGCCTCCCGCCCCGGCGGACCGGGAGCGGGAAGCTTCGCCTGTCACTTGACCGCACCTGCCGTCAGGCCGGCAACGATCTTGCGCTGGAAGACCAGCACCAGGATCACCAGAGGAATGGTGACGATAGTGCCGGCGGCCATGATGGCCGTGTACGGGATCTGGTTGGGTTGGGCGCCGGCAAAGCTGGCGATAGCCACGGTGACCGGCTGTGTCGCGTCATTCGACAGCTGGCTGGCGATCAGGAATTCATTCCAGGAGGAGATGAACGCCAGGATCGCCGTCGTGAAGATCGCCGGAGCGGCCAGGGGCATGATGACCTTCCGGAACGCCTGGCCCTGGGTGCAACCGTCAACACGGGCCGACTCTTCCAGTTCCCACGGCATTTCGCGGAAGAAGGAGGTCAGCGTGTAGACGGTAAGCGGCAGGACGAAGGAAATGTTCGGGATGATCAGCGCCTGGTAGGTGCCCATCCAGCCGATGTTGGTGAAGAGCTGGAACAGCGGGGTGATGAGGGCAACGCCCGGGAACATGGAAGCGCCCAGGATGAAGCCCAGCACCAGGAACTTGAACCGGAAATTCAGTCGGGCAAGTGCGTACGCGGCGAACACGCCGATCACCAGCGAGATGACTGTAACCGTCACGCCGATGAACACGCTGTTCAGCAGCGCTTGGCCGAACCTGTTGCCGAACGATGTGTCGAAGGCGGTGGCGAAATTGTCCAGGGTTACGTGCGTGGGCCACGGGGTTGTGTCGTAGGTGAATCCGACCTCGCGGAACGCCGTCACCACCATCCAGTAGGCGGGCGCCAGGCACCAGATCAGGATGACGGCGGCGCTGATGTATGTTCGGGCGCTCGCCCACTTCTCCCGGGTTTGGGCAGCCTTGCGGCCCTTGTCCTGCTGCGCCCGCAATGCCGTTGCGGCAGTTGTGGATGTCATTTCTTCCCCTTACCGGTGGCTCCGCTTTGCTCCACGACATTCGCACCAAGGAACCGGACGAAGATGAATGCGACCAGGAAGATGATGAGGAACGTGATGGTGGACAAGGCAGCAGCCGAGTTGAACCCTTGCCTGATCTGGTTAATCACCAGGATGGACAGCGTTGTGGTGTTGTTCGCACCGCCGGTCAGGATGTACGGAAGGTCGAACATGCGCAGGGCGTCCAGGGTACGGAAGAGGATGGCCACCATGAGGGCGGGCTTCACCAGCGGGAGCGTGACCAGCCGGAAACGCTGCCAGGCAGATGCCCCGTCCACCTTGGCGGCTTCGTAGACCTCGGCCGGAATCATCTGCAGGCCGGCCAGGATGAGCAGCGCCATGAACGGCGTCGTTTTCCACGTGTCGGCAATGATCACGGCCCACTTCGCCGGCCATTCACTGCCGGTCCAGAGGATCGAAACGTTGAACAGCTTGTTGATGATGCCGTTGAAGTCGAACATGAAGAGCCAGAGCTGGGCGGTGACAGCGGTGGGGATGGCCCACGGAACGAGGACTGCTGCACGCACCAGGCCGCGTCCCTTGAAGGTCCGCGCCATGATCATGGCCATCCAGAAACCAAGCACCGTCTCGAAGGCCACGGTGATAACCGTGAAAAGGAACGTGGTTCCGGTGGCCGTCCAGAACTGGCCGCCCAGGGTACCCGGTGGGCAGGCGACGGTGCCGCCGCCCGGGGCGGCACACTGCTGTCCAAGCCAGTTCACATAGTTCTGGATGCCGGCAGGGCCCCCGGCGGTGAACAGGCCGGTGGCCGGGTCCAGCCCCGCGTCCTTCTGGAAGGACATCACAATGGCGCTGATGATGGGGTAGACAATGACGATGCCCAGGGCGATGATGGTCGGCGCCAGCAGCCAGGAGGCCCATTTGCCCTGGCTAAGGATCCGGTTGTCTTCGCCTACGCCCTTGGGGCCGTGATGGACATCGGGCGTGCCCGACGCCGGCTTTACCGGCGTCGGGCCCAATTCGGTAGCCATGGCTGGTTACGATCCTGCGCCAGCGGACTCGATGGACTTCTGCATATCGGACAGTGCGTCCTTAGCGGACTTCTCGCCCTTCAGTGCAGCGTAGGAGTTCTCCTGGATGGCCTGGGTGACTGCCGGGTAGAACGGGGTTACCGGGCGCGGCACCGCGTTCTCGATGGAGGTCTTCAGGACAGGCAGGTACGGCAGCTTGGCAACCAGTTCCTGGTCTTCGTAGAGATCACCGAGGACCGGTGCCAGCGAACCCTGTGTGGCGAAGAACTTCTGCTGCTCTTCCTCGATGAGGAACTTCACGAAGTCCCGGGCCGTGGCCTTGTTCTTGGAGTAAACGCTGATGGCGGCATTGTGTCCGCCGAGCGATGAAGCACCGGGGCCATCCTTGCCGGGCAGTGCAGCCATGCCCAGGACATCCTTCACCTTGGATGAACCTTCAGTGGTTGCCAGGTTGTAGACGTACGGCCAGTTGCGAAGGAAGAGCAGCTTGCCTTCCTGGAAAGCGCGGCGGCTTTCCTCTTCCTGGTAGGTGATGGCCTCGGCCGGGATGTTGCCGTTCTTGAAGGCGTCCACCAGGTTGTTCAGGCCTTCCTCGGCCTCAGGGGTGTTCAGGTTCGGCTTGCCCTCGTCATTCAGGACGGATCCGCCGGCTGAGTTAATTGCCTCGGACGCGTTGACGGTGAGGCCCTCGTACTGCTTGAACTGGCCTGCGTAGCAACCCATGTTGTTTTCCTTGGCGATGGAGCACATGCCCATCATCTCGTCCCAGGTTTTGGGTGCTTCGGGAACGAGGTCCTTGCGGTAGTAGAGGATGCCGCCGTCGGACGAAACAGGGGCGGTGTACAGCTTGTCCTGGTAAGTGCCTGCCTCGATGGTGGGCTGAAGCATGCCGTCCGTCTCGATGGCCATGTCGCCTTCGAGCGGCTGCAGCCAGCCGCGTGCTGCGAACTCAGCAGTCCACACGACGTCCACGCTGACGACGTCATAATTTTCGTTCTTGGCCTGGAAATTCTGGACCAGGTCATCGTGCTGCTGGTCGGCCTGGTCGGTCTGCTCCTTGAACTCGACCTTTTCGTCCGGGTGGGCAGCGTTCCACTTTTCGAGGAGGGGACGCACAACATTGCTGTTGTCCTTGCCCTGGACATAGGTGATAGGTCCCCGGCCCTCAAGATTGGCTTCGGCGTCGCTGCCACCACCGGTGGTCCCGCCGCCGCCTCCGCCGGCGCATGCGGTCAGGGAAAGGGCCAGGATGCCTGCGGTTGCAGCTGGCAGTAGGAATCTAGGGGTTTTCATTAGCTTGAAGCTCCTCGCTGAGTGACAAGTAAGTCGGCAGTGCGCTTGCTGGGTGAGGTTGATGTGGTGACCATCACACTAGTAAGGTTGCCGCAGGTAATGCAAGCGTTTACATCAAAAAGTTATCTGAGAGGAACCAAATGTCCAAGCTGGCCGTTCCTGCCTCCGATGCAACCAGGCAATGGTGGACTGACGCCGTCGTCTACCAGATCTATCCCCGCTCCTTCGCCGACGGCAATGGCGATGGCATGGGGGATCTACGCGGCGTCATGGATCATCTCCCGTACCTGGAGCGGTTAGGCGTGGATGCCATCTGGCTGTCCCCGTTTTACAAGTCGCCGCAGGCAGACGGCGGGTACGACGTTGCCGACTACCGGCAGGTGGACCCCCTGTTCGGGTCGCTGGCGGACTTCGACGCGATGTTGCAGGAAGCCCACCGGCGCGGCCTGAAGGTCATTGTGGACCTGGTCCCCAACCACACGTCTGACGAGCATGCCTGGTTCCAGGCCGCGCTTGCCGCACAGCCAGGCTCCCCCGAACGGGACCGCTACATCTTCCGCCCGGGCAAGGACGAGGCGCCGGGCTCCGGTGACGGCAATCGGGCACCGAACAACTGGAAGTCCATCTTTGGCGGACCCGCCTGGACCAGGATCAAAGAGAAGGACGGCTCGCCAGGCGAGTGGTACCTGCACCTCTTCGACACAAAGCAGCCGGACCTCAACTGGGAAAACCACGAGGTGCAGGAAGAAATGCGCTCTGTTCTGCGCTTCTGGCTGGACCGGGGCGCGGACGGATTCCGGGTTGACGTGGCCCACGGCATGGTCAAGGAGCCAGGCCTTCCCGACTGGGAGGGCGTGGCCGCAATGGTTGAGGGAACCACCGCCGACCACAAAGTGGAGGTTCGGAGGGAGCCCCCACCCCCGGGAGATGCCCCCGGAGCCCACACAAATGCCGAGGAACCCCACCGGGCGGTATCGCCGGTCTACCCGCCCTCGCCTTTCTTCGACCAGGACGGCGTGCACGACATTTACCGTGACTGGCACCGGGTCCTCGAAGAATACGGCAGCGACCGGATGATGGTGGCCGAGGCCTGGGTGGAACCGGCCGAACGCCTGGCCCTCTATGTGCGGCCGGATGAGATGCAACAAGCCTTCAACTTTGACTTCCTGATGGCCGGCTGGAACGCCGAGCGCATGGCCGAAGCAATCGACGCGTCCCTGAAGGCCGCCGCAGCAGTTGGGGCACCCTGCACCTGGGTGCTCAGCAACCACGATACTGTCCGCCACACCACCCGGTTCGGACTCGCGGATCCCACCACATTCCCCAAGGGCATCGCCGCGTACGATGAGCAGCCGGACGCCGCCCTGGGACTGGCGCGCGCCCGTGCCGCCACCCTGGTGGAACTGGCCCTGCCTGGTTCCGCCTACCTGTACCAGGGCGAGGAGCTGGGACTCCCCGAACACACCACCCTTCCGGACGACGCGCGGCAGGACCCCACGTTCTTCCGAACCCAGGGGGCAGAAACCGGACGGGACGGCTGCCGGGTACCCCTCCCCTGGGCCGCGGAAAAGCACGGATACGGCTTCGCCGAGTCATTCCCCGGTGATGCGGCTCCCCCATGGCTCCCGCAGCCCGAAAGCTTCGGCCCCCTCGCTGCGGACCAGCAGGACGGCGAGGAAGGCTCCACCTTGGAGCTGTACCGGGCTGCCCTGGCGTTCCGCGCCGTGCGGCAACTTGGAAAGGGCTCACTGCAATGGGACGAGGTCCACGCACCAGAGAGCGGCCTGCTGGCCTTCCGGAACCGTGACGTTCTGGTCCTGTCGAACATGGGGTTCGCCTCGGCGCCCATCCCGGAAGGCTATTCCGTGGCGCTCTCCAGCGGGCCGGAGCCAGAACAGGAATGGCGGCTCATGGATGAGGTGCCGGTAGACTGCACCGTCTACTTGACCAGGAGCCCTGCCTGACCAGACGCAAGCGTCAGCGGACGCGTTCGGCCCTGCCGAAGCGCGTCCGTGCGCCGGCACCGATGTGGATAAGGACGGGGATGTCCTTGCCGAGGACGGATTCAAGGGCTTCCACCAGTCCAGCAACTTCTGCGGCGAGCAGGTGCGGCGCCACCCCCTGCCGGGGCAGGAGCCGGACCTTCAGTGCGGGTGACCCCTTGACGTCATAGGTGACCACCGTGGCGCCGGCGAGGTCCGGCCGGCCCGCGAGGGCGTGTTTGAGTGCCTGCTCGGCCACTCCCCCGCCGATCCGGACATCTCCCGGAACCGCTCCGGGATCGTAATCCGCGGCGAGCAGGTTGGCGCGGCCTTTGCCTTGCTGGGCAATCCAGGCCACCATGAGGCCGATCAGGACCAGCAGGGCGAGGGCTACCAGGATCCACAGCCAGCTTTCCGGCCGGCCCGGGAACCTGGTGGCA
This sequence comes from Pseudarthrobacter phenanthrenivorans Sphe3, assembly GCF_000189535.1. NCBI lineage: Bacteria > Bacillati > Actinomycetota > Actinomycetes > Micrococcales > Micrococcaceae > Pseudarthrobacter > Pseudarthrobacter phenanthrenivorans. The sequence continues at coordinate 531,491 of NC_015145.1, read as the reverse complement.
TTAAAGGCATTGTTGGCTCCCTGCCAAATGCCTGCAGCCCAGGAATGCCACCAGGTGGCCACCGCAGGGACTGCAGCCAGCAGCATCAGCAGGCCGCCCACGGCAAGCAATATGAGGCCCAGGACCGCGATGAGAATCCGGTTCAGCAGGCTCGGAGTGCTGTTCACGCGCCGATCACCCCCGAAGGGGCAACATTGATGCGGGGCTCCGGTGAGGGCTCCAGCGCCATGGCGTTGAGTTCATCGCGGACGGCGGCGAGCACGCCTTCCTCGTCTACCGGCACGCCGGATGTTGGCCGGACATTTACTGTGACCTGCCGTTGCGAGACCACCACCATGACCTGCTCCGGCGCCACGTTGGCGGCGAGCCGGGCACGCCGGGCCAACGAGGAGGCAACCACCTCGTCATCCACCACTACGGCGGGACCCCGAGCGTCCAGGGCATTGACTGACAACAGGTGCCGTGCACGCCGCCCGGGCAGTACCCCGTTGAGGAAGAAGACCAGGCCCACCATGGCCAGGACCGCACCGATCGCGCCGAGCAGCAGCAGCGGAATCCCCGAGGGCAGGGCCACGATCCGTTCCGCTGCCACTTGGGGCTCTATGAGCCATGCCGGCTGCCCGATGGCATGCACCGCGGCCTCGAGGAGGCCATACGCGGCGAGCGCCATAACCATCACAGCTGCCACGGTGGCCACAACAGCCCGTGTTGAATGGGTTTCGCGATGCAGGATCCTCTGCATGTCCGGCCCCTGGTTTCCGCGCCTGTGCAGGGCCGTGGCGGAGCTGGCGGTTCCTTCCGCGCTTCCGCTCTGGTCCGTCCGACTCATTTCACCCGCCCTCCTTCCCTGATCCTGACGCCGCTGATCCTGATATCCACGCGGCTCAAACGCGCGCCGCTGAGCTTCGTGACGGTTTCCAGGATGTGGGTTTTGGCGTTGACGGCGCGGTCCCAGATAGAGCCGCCGAACGCCGCCACCCGCCCGGGGTCCGTGGCCACCGGCTGCAGCGGCGGAACGCTGATGGGCGCGACGAGGGACAATGCCAGCAGCCCGTCGTCGTCCGCCCAGTCAGCCCGCACGTCCTGGGCGTCGACGTCCAGCGCCTGGGCGGCCGCCACCTTCGCGAGGCTGGTCAGTGCCTGAGTGCTGATCCTGTTGTGGCCGCTGAGCACCTGCGCCCGCACGGCCGGCGCGGCGGGGTTCATGAGGATGAGCGCCGGCCGATGATGGCATCCAGCACGCCGCGCAGGTCCAGCTTCCCCTCGGCGGCACGGCCCAGCAGCGCGCCGATCGCCATGAACAGCAGCGACACCAGGAAGCCCCAAAGGCCGAACTGCAACGACATGAAGGCGACGAACGCGCCCATCGCCATGCCCGCAACGGTGAGATTCACAGCAGAGCCTCCCTGTCAGTGGAGCCGGAGGGGGTGGGTTTGACGGGAGGGGGCACGTAGACGTCCGTGATCTCCACGTTCACCTCGATGACCTGCAACCCCACGAGTTCCTCCACAGCGCGGTAAACAGCGGCCCGCACCTGGTCGGCCAGCGAATGCAGCGGCGTCCCATAACTTGCCACCAGGCTGATGTCCACGGCCACTTGGGTTTCACCCACTTCCGCATGCACACCAGCCGCATGGTCCGAACTGCCGACGGCGTCACGGATGGCGCCCAGTGCACGCGAAGGCCCGGAGCCCAGGGAGTAGACGCCCGGCACGGCCCTGGCGGCGATGCCCGCCACCTTGGCCACGGCTGTTTCGGAAATCACGGTGCGCCCCAGCGCGGAAGCAGGGACAGGAACCGGCGCGGCGTGGCTGTAGATGCCCGCCTCGGGTTGTGGGTTCTGGTATTCCATCAGGCACTCCCCCTTCTGTTGTTCCCAACCCTATCCCTTGGCTGCGACTTAACGGCAGCAGGCAGGGACGCCGGAATACCGGACGTCCCTGCCTGTATTTCAGCAGCTGTTGGGGCAGCCGTTTACTTGTAGTGGCCCTCGCCGCCGACGCGGACGTTGGTGGGCAGGTAGCCGAACGGGCCAAGGCCGTTCTGGCCGAAGCTGCGGTCCACCTGGGTCACGCCGTTCTTGAAGTTGATCTTCACGGTCGGGGAGAGCGAGCCGCCGCGCACGCCGTTGACGTTGTCAATGAACGACTGCACGAGGCCGTTGGGCTGCACGTAGTGCGAGTAGGCCTGGAACTGCCGGCCGTTCTGCTGGCCGGAGATGCTGCCGCTCGGGTTGTTCGCGGGCAGGTTGAGGTCGGTGGGCGAACCGAGTGCCAGGCCGGAATTGTTGACGGGCTGGTAGTCGGAGCGCACGCCGTCGCCCACGAAACCGTAGACGCCATCGGGGCCGCGCATGCCGGCCGCGTACGTGAACTGGTGGCTGATCGTGTACAGGTAGTACTTGTTCTTGCCGTCCTCGTTCTGGATGAAGATCTGCGGACGCTCAGTCTGGTCGTTGACGCAGTTCGCGGAGAGGATCGGCGGCAGGAAGGACCACTTGGTCAGGTCCTTGTTGTCCGCGACGGCGAGCCCCACATTGCCGGTCTGGTAGTAGGCGCCGCTGCTGTTCACCTCGTCGAGGGATTCTGCGTTGGCATCGCCCTCACGGTAGCCAAGGTCTTCCTCGGTGCACTGGTACTCGCCGCGGTTGCCGCCCGTGTTGCCTTCGAAGACCATGAAGGTCTTGCCCGGGTGGGCCGGGTCGGCGAACGTGAACGGGTCGCGGAACGCGAAGCCCGGGTTCTGCTCCTTGGTCTGGTACATCGTGCCGTCCGGCTCGAGCAGCTTGGTGTGCTCGAAGCCGTCGAAGGTCACGCCGTTTTCGTCAGCGTGGATCTTGCCCAGGGCCTTGGCGATGGCTGCGTCCGGGGCAATGCCGCCGCCGCCGGCGTTCCGCTCTGCCGCGTCGTGGAAGGTGGTGGCCGTGTAGAACACGTTCACGTGGTTGCCCTGCATGAGGCGGGTGGAGCCGGACCATTCGGTGTTGCCGATGGAGGCGCCGTCCACGAAGAGGTGTCCGCCGTAGTTCCACTTGTCCTTGGCCGGGTCGGCGTTGGTCTTCCGGAAGAAGTAGCCGATGCGGGCGTTCCAGTGGCGCTGGTCGAAGTTGTACCCGGCGTGGCGGTCAGCGACGAGCGAGAAGATGACGTCGTAGCCCTTGTAGCTGATCTGGTTGGCGTTCTCGTCCGTCAGGGACCAGGTGTCCCAGACCCAGACGTCCTCGTTCATGGTGGGGAAATCCTCGGGGATTTCCGGCATGGTGACGTCAGGGCTCATGGAGTTCTGTCCGGGAGCCACGGTGGTGTCGCTCTGCGCCATGATCTGGCTGGCATCGGCGCGCGTCCACTTGGAGGTGAAGTCCGACGCCGGGTCGAAAGCCTCCTGCGTATGTTCCGTTGGGAGGGGGAACCCGGGGGTCGGGGCGGGCATCTGCTCGGCTGCCGGCGGATCAGCTGGTTCGTTGGCCTGGGCGGAGGGAACGGCCAGGAAGGCCGAAGCCGCTACGGCCGTCGCCAGCGCTGCGGCGGCAGGACGCCACCGCAGCAACCGGGAGGTTCGGGGGTGCTTGTGCATGTTTTGCTCTTCTCGCGGAGTTGAAACTGTTCGTGGAAGACGGGCTCACGCCCAACCCTTCGAACTCCGGCGGTCCCAGCGACACTTTGCAGGCGTCATCGGGGACGCCGTTGTATCGAGGGGAACGGGGATGGGTGGTCCCCGTAGAAGGAGCCAGCAAGTGGTGCTTTTCTGGCCCGGCTCCACGCTAGGCAAACCCCGCGGAAGAGATCAAACCATGTTTCGGCAGCGCCCCCGGCCCTACCAGCGAGTAGGTGCAAGCGCTTACGCATTCCAAGGCGCGCGCGTGCCATAACGGTTTTTCTCAAGCAAATGTTTCACATGTCAGACAAATTTTCTTTCTTGTCTACGGCGACGGGACTCTATCGCTGCGCTTTCCGTCCGGCTCCCCAGGGTCCGGAGCTGCGGTTCCGGCGTGCCCGAACAGAAGCTTGTTCGCGGATCCCGGCCATCGAGGGCAGGATTTCTGAACAAGCCCAGGAGACAGCAAGCAGGACGCGACGCCAACAGAAACGCACGGCCAGTGAGAGAGCGTGAGGCCAAAACAAGCATCAAGTGAGAGAGCGATCGGCCAAAACCGGCATCAAATGAGAGAGCGTCGGCTGGGGCGGGGAGAACGGGATGACGCCAACAACCCCGGCTTGGCGGCTCAAGAGCCCGCCCGGGTTTGAAGTTAAAGCAGAAAAGCACCAGTTCCGAAGAACTGATGCTTCCCAGTGGTGGCTCCGACCGGCGTCGATCCGGTGACCTTTCGATTTTCAGTCGAACGCTCTACCAACTGAGCTACAGAGCCTAGGTGACTAGTCACCATGAGAGCCGGAATCTCTTCCAACAATCAGAGCGACCCTGACGGGACTTGAACCCGCGACCTCCGCCGTGACAGGGCGGCGCGCTAACCAACTGCGCTACAGGGCCTTGCGTTTCTTGCTTCAGCAGCATCTCTACCGCTTTTTTCAAGGCTTCCAGCCTACCAGACATTTTCTGCCTGCTTGACCAGTTCCTTGCGTACCCCCAACGGGATTCGAACCCGTGCCGCCGCCGTGAAAGGGCGGTGTCCTAGGCCGCTAGACGATGGGGGCCAGAACCCGTTCGGAACAAAATAAAAGGCGTAAAGCGGGGCTTTGCGTCTTTGTCCTTTGCGTTTCTCCGAACTGGACTCTAAAACTATAGGGCCTAGTCAGGAATAATCCAAAATCGGCCAAAAACACCGGCGGAGAGCCGGCCGGACGGGTGAAGATGGACGGATGGACGCCGTAGCAGCCCTCAACGAGATCGCCTTCTGGCTGGAGCGCGGACGCGCCGCCACCTTCAAGGTCCAGGCTTTCCGCAAGGCGGCTGCGGCCATCAGCCCGCTCCCCCCGGAAGAAGTGGCTGAGCGGGCCAGAACCGGGCGGCTGAAATCGATGAAGGGTATCGGCGACCGCACCTACCAAGTCATCCGCGAGGCGGTGGAGGGGCAGGTCCCCGAATATCTGGCAGACCTCCGCGAGAAGGGTTCCCAGCCGCTGGCGTCCGGCGGCGGCGCCCTCAGGGAAGCGCTGCGCGGCGACCTGCACAGCCACAGTGACTGGTCCGACGGCGGCTCCCCCATCGAGCTGATGGCAGCCGCCGCGGGGGTACTGGGGAGGGAGTACCTCGCCCTCACGGACCACTCCCCCAATCTCACCATCGCAAACGGCCTCTCCGCCGAGCGCCTGCTGCAGCAGCTGGACGTGGTGGCTGCCATCAATGACGGCTCCCGCCCCGGCCCCGACAGCCAGGCCGGCAATCCCGCCAGGCTGTTGACCGGCATCGAAGTGGACATCCTGGAATCCGGGGAACTGGACCAGGACCCTGAGCTGCTGGACCGCCTGGACATCGTGGTGGCAAGTGTCCACTCCAAGCTGAGGGCGGACCGGAAGACCATGACGCGCCGCATGCTGGGCGGCATCCAGGACCCGCACACCAACGTCCTGGGGCACTGCACCGGCCGTTTGGTGGAGGGGTCCCGGGGCACGCGGCCGCCGTCGGAATTCGATGCCAAGGAGGTGTTCGCCGCCTGCGCGGAACACAACGTGGCGGTGGAGATCAATTCACGGCCCGAACGCCAGGACCCGCCGGACGCCCTGATGCAGCTGGCGCTCGAGGCAGGCTGCCTGTTTTCGATTGACAGCGACGCCCATGCCCCCGGCCAGCTGGACTTCCTGCAGTACGGCGCAGAGCGGGCGGAGCGCAACGGCGTCCCCGCAGAACGGATCATCACCACCTGGCCGGTGGACCGCCTGCTGGCATGGGCGGCCGGCAACTAGGCCTATCGGGCAGCGTCCGCGAGTTTTTGCCTGAAGTCTGCCTTTGTGCTGAGGGTGAGCTTTTCGCCGTTCAGGAAGAAGGTGGGCGTTCCGGAGACGCCCAGCGCCTCACCGTCCGCAATGTCGGCCAGGATCCGGTCCTCGGTGGCCGGGTCAGCGATGGCTGCATCGTAACGCGCCAGGTCAAGCCCGAGTTCCCCGGCATAGGTGCGGAAGAGGGGAGCCTGGGACTGCTGGCTCCCGGCCCATTGGGACTGGGTTTCAAAGAGCCTGTCTGCCATCTCCTGGTACTTGCCCTGCTGCCCTGCCGCCTCCGCCGCCAGCGCCGCCTGCCCCGAATTCGGGTGGGCGGACAAAGGGAAGTGCCGGTGCACGAACGTGATCCTGTCGCCGAACTCCGCCTTGAATTCCGCCACCACCGGGTGGATGGACGCGCAGGAGGGGCATTCGAAATCAAGGAACTCCACCAGTTGCGCCCTCTCCACGGCCGGGCTGGTCAAGCGGTGGCTGTCCGCCCGGACGAGCTGCTCCGCTCCGCCTGCCGGGGGCGCGGACTCCTGTGGTTTCCCGAGGGTCATGGCCGCGTACCAGGCCGCTCCGCCAACAACTATCAGTGCGAGGACAATCCAGATGATTTTCCTGACAAAACGTGCAGTATCGCGGGGTGGAGCAGGATGTGAGACCATAACCCGCATCCTAGCCGAGGAGCGGATTCCCGCAGGCGCAGCGGCAGGGATCTTTGGCAGGAAGTTGCTTAGACATGGCTGATTTCCGCCAGCCCGGGGCCTCTTCCCACGGCTAGATTGGCTCCATGGCTTCAAGCACCCCCGTCGGCACGACGACTCCCCCAACCACGCCCGCCTCCCGCGTCACGGCACTCGGCGTGGCGGCCATGGTAGTGACGGTGGTCCTTTGGGCGTCGGCCTTCGTGGGGATCCGGGCTATCGGCCCCCACTTCTCCCCCGGCTCCCTGACGCTTGGCAGGCTGGCGATTGCCGCCGTCGTACTGGCCGTGCTGGTCCTCCCGCAACTGCTGAAGAGCCGCCTCCTGCCGAGGGGCCGGGAGTGGTGGCCCATCCTCGCGTACGGGGTGATGTGGTTTGGCGGGTATAACGTGGCCCTTAACGCGGCCGAGCACGTGCTCGACGCCGGGACCAGCGCCCTGCTGATCAACGTCAACCCCATCCTGGTAGCGATCATGGCGGGCGTTTTCCTCAAGGAGGGCTTCCCGCGGTGGCTCATCATCGGAAGCCTGGTTGCCTTCGCCGGCGTGGCGTTAATCGCCTTCGGCTCCAGCCAGGCGTCCACGCCCGGGGAACGGCCGACGGCGGACATGGCAGGCGTGCTCCTCTGCCTCCTTGCCGCCGTGCTCGCCGCCGTCAGCGTCATCATCCAGAAACCAGTGCTGCGCAAGTTCCCGGCGGCCCAGGCCACCTGGTTCGGGATCCTGGTGGGGGCACTGTGCTGCATTCCCTTCGCAGGCCAGCTCGCGGCGGAGCTGCAGGCGGCGCCAGCGCAGGCAACGTGGGGCCTCGTCTACCTGGGGATCTTTCCCACGGCAATCGCCTTCACAACCTGGGCGTACGCCCTCTCACTGGTTGACGCCGGAAAACTGGCCGCCACCACCTACCTCGTCCCCGGAACCACAATCCTGATCTCCTGGCTCCTGCTCGGTGAGATCCCCACGGTGCTGGGCCTGGTGGGCGGACTCGTCTGCCTGGTTGGCGTGGGACTGACCCGGCGCAGGGGCGGACCAGCGCGGCGCGCCACAACCGCGGGATCCCGCTAAAGTCGGAGTATGCCAGCCAGCCTGCCGCCGGGCCTGCCGATCATTCCGGAGGGTCCCAGCGAGCCCCTCCACTTCACCATGTCCGCGGATGAGTTCGAGGTGGCCGTCCAGGACGCACTGGACAGCATTCCGGACAAGCTGGCCCGCGCCATGGACAACGTGGCCGTCTTCATCGAGGACGACTACGTGCCCCGGCCCGGGGAGGACCCGGACACCGTCCTGCTGGGGCTTTATGAGGGCGTTCCGCTGACCGAGCGGGACTCCTGGTGGGACGCCGGTTCCCTGCCCGACCGGATCACGATCTTCAGGGAACCCATCCTGGAAATCTGCGCGTCGCGTGAGGACGTCATCCACGAAGTGGCAGTGACAGTGGTCCACGAGATAGCCCACCATTTCGGGATAGACGACGAGCGGCTGCACGAGCTCGGCTGGGGCTAGCCTTGTAGGCATGGGACACGACCACAGCCACACCCACGGCATTACCGCCACCGGCCGGCACCGCAACCGGCTTGTGGCAGTCCTGGCCATCACGCTCGCCGTGGTCCTGGTCCAGGTGGCGGGGGCCATCCTTTCGGGTTCACTGTCCCTGCTCGCCGACGCCGGGCACATGCTCTCTGACGCGGCGGGCGTCACCATAGCCCTGCTGGCCTCGTGGATAGCAGGGCGGCCCGCCAGCGACCAGCGGACCTACGGCTACCAGCGCGCCGAGGTCCTGGCGGCCCTGGCCAACGCGCTGATCCTGATCGTGATCTCGGTGGTCATTTTCACCGAAGCCATCCGGCGGATCGGTGCGGCCCCCGAGGTCCAGACAGACATCATGCTGTTTGCCGCCATCCTTGGTACGGCAGCCAACGTGGCCTCCCTTGTCATCCTGCATGGCGCCCATCAGCAGTCCCTCAATGTCCGCGGGGCCTACCTGGAGGTCCTTGGCGACCTCCTGGGTTCCTTTGCCGTGATCGCCGCGGCACTGGTCATCATGGCCACCGGGTTCCAGGCTGCCGACACCATTGCCTCGGTCCTGATCGCCCTGATGATCCTCCCGCGGGCCTGGGCCCTGCTCCGCGACGTGGTGGATGTCCTGCTGGAAGCGAGCCCCAAGGGCGTGGACGTGCAGATGATCCGGGAGCACATCCTGTCCGTCGAGGGCGTGACGGATGTGCATGACATCCACATCTGGACAATCACCTCGGGTGTTCCCGTCTTTTCGGCCCACGTGGTGGTAGAGGACGGTGTGCTCAACGCCCGCGGCGCCGACCAGCTGCTGGACAAGCTCATCACCTGCCTGGGCTCGCACTTCGACACAGACCACTGCACGTTCCAGCTGGAACCCGCCAGCCATTCCGAACACGAGGCGCACCAGCACGCGTAGCCGCGGCCTGACCGGTAACGGCATCCTGCCGCGACACGCGGGACCAGCCTGCGCTCGAATGACAGCCTTGTGGTTTATGTTACTGATGTGACTTTTGTTGCCAAAGTGCATACTGTCACGTAACCTCGTACTGCTGGCGGGCATTAGCGGGGCAAAACCCATGCCTCCACCAGAACCTCCAGCGGTAACGTTTCGAGGTTTCTGCACATGGTTTTGATCAGATCCGGGCGCAGGCCCCGGTGCTCCCGCGGCTCTTCGTTCCCCGTCCCGGGCACGTCCCCCGCCAGTCGCATGGACAAGCCGACGGCAGGATCATGGCGCGCAGCCAGTGCAAAACCACTGCTCAGGGCGGCTGCCCTGGCCGCCGTCGTTATGGTTGGAATGCCAGCCACCGCGGCAATTGCCTTCCCCGCGCCGCAATACCCGGGCATTTCCGTCCCCGCCTCGCCGGAAGTCCCCTCCGCGGAGGACATCGCCGCTGCCAAATCAAACGAGGCTGCAGCGGCGGACCAGGTAACCACCATCGAACGCATCCTTGACGAGGCAGCGGGAGCACAGCAGGCCGCCTTTACCGTAGCCATGCAGGCCAACAATGCGTACAGCGAAGCCTTGGTGGAGCTCCAGCAGCGCACTTCGGCTGCAGACGTTGCGTCGGCCAGGGCCGCCACGGCACAGGAACAGCAGGACAAGAGGCGCAAGGAGGTAGGGCAGCTTGCCGGCGACCTGTACCGGAACGGCGGACTGAACCCCAGCCTGGGCACCTTTGTCAGCGGCGGCAGCGAAACCCTTCAGCAGGCGGCCACGCTGCAGGCCCTCTCGGCCAGCCGGAACCGGGCCTTCCAGGCGGCAGACTCCGCAGCCGAGGCGTCCCGCTCCCTGACCGCAGCCGCAGAGGATGCCACCAAGGCCGCCAACGACGCGGCCAGGACCGCCGAAACACGGAAGACCCAGGCCGAGGAAGCCAATGCTGCGTCTGCCAAAGCCGTGGCGGATGCCAAAACCCAGCGCAGCGTCCTGGTGGAGCAGCTGGCACAGCTGCGGAACACCACCGTGGCGCTGGAATCGGCCCGGGTGGATGCCCTGGACCGGCAGCGGGAAGAGGCCCGGCTGGCGGCGCTGACGGCCGCAGCGGAGCGGGCAGCGGCAGCACAACCCCAGGAGCAGCGTGCCCCGGCGGTTGACCGTCCGGAGGGGGCAGCGCCCGCCCCTGCAGCACCCGCCGCGCCGGCGGTTCCGGCCCCAGGGCCAGTGCCTGCGCCTGCACCGGCTCCGGCACCTGCGGCACCACCTGCGGTTCCAGCACCCGCTCCGGCACCCGCACTAGCTCCAGCTCCGGTGCCCGCACCGGCCCCAGCGCCAGCGCCAGCGCCTGCACCGGCTCCGGCTCCGGCGCCCGCACCGGCTCCGCCGCTGGGCGGCGGGACCCACGAAGCGGCCATCTCGGTGGCCCTGGGCAAGGTGGGCGCTCCCTACTATTACCAGTGGGGCGGAACGGGCCCCTACGGCTTTGACTGCTCAGGGCTGGTGCAGACCGCCTTCGCGGCCGCCGGGAAGTATCTTCCGCGCACGGCTGCCCAACAGTACGCCGCCGCACCGGTCCACGTGCCCATCTCGCAGGCACGGCGCGGCGACCTGCTGGTGTGGGGATCGCCGTCGAACTTCTACCATGTGGCCATCTACCTGGGGAACGGGCAGGTTGTCCAGGCGCTGAACCCGCAGGAGGGCATCGGCGTCACCCAACTCAGCGCCATGGCCGGCATGCAGCTCTACCCGTACGCGGCACGCTACTGAGACACAGCGGATTTCCTCAGCTCAGGATGTCCTTCGTGACGAACCTGCCGTAGGCGAGCGCACCGAAAACCGCCACGTAGCCGGCCTGCAGCAGGGCGTTACTGGCAAACGAGTCCCACAAAACAGGCTGCCGGAGCAGGTCCCCGAACCCCAGCCAATAGTGGCTGAACAGCCACGGGTGCAGCCACTCAAGCTGGGGAAGCTGGTCAAGGACCTGGGACACCACCGAGAGCACCACCGTGGCTGCCATTGCCCCGACCGGCACCACTGTCAGGGTGGACAGGAACAGGCCGACGGCGGAGAGCCCTGCGAGGGAAACGGCCAGGTACGCGGCGATCAGGAGGAGACGGAGTGCTGCCTCCGGCGGCTGGATCACGTCACCCGATAAGAGGGTCACGGGTCCCACCGGAAAGAGCAGTGTTCCAATGGCCGCTCCTGCTGCGGCGACTGTGAGCGGCGCGGCGAGGCAGAAACTGAGCGCACCCGCATACTTCACCAGGAGCAGCCGGACCCGGCCTGCCGGGGCGACCAGCAGGTACCTCAGCGTTCCCAGATTGGCCTCGCCCGCTATGGTGTCCCCCGCAACCACGCCCACCGTGAGCGGCAGGAAGAGCGGGACGGATACCAGCATGGCCGTAAAGGCGACGAAGAGCCCGTTTTGCGTGATGCGGTCCAGGAACGCGGGACCCCGGCCGGGAGGAACCGCTGAGGAAATCCGGACAGCCACTGCAATCAGCACCGGGATGGCAGCCAGTGCCAGCAACAGCGCCCAGGTGCGCCGGCGCCGGAACAGCATCGTTATTTCCGACCACAGCAGGGACAAGCCTCCTCCCCGGGACCTTCTGGAGCTATTGGGCCACATCGAAGCCCTCCCCTGTAAGGGCAACAAACCGGTCTTCAAGGCTTTCGCGTTCCACGGCAAAGCCTCGGATCCTGACGTCCGCCCTGACCAGTTCCGCCACGATGTCCTCCGGTGCCGGCCCTCCCGTGCGGGCATCGACCCCGTTCTGGGTGCCTGCGAGGAAGGCCGTCACCACGTCCCCCTCCGGCTGGGCCTGTGCGCCCTCCGGCGCCAGCCCGAGCGCGGCGAGGACAGCGGACGCCGGCCCCGGGTCAGGTGTGACCAGCCGCAGGCGCGAACTCCCGGATCTTCGCAGTTCGGACAGCGGCCCCTGGGCCACGAGCCGGCCTGCGCTCATGACTGCGGCGTGGGTGCAGATTTGTTCCACCTCGGCCAGGAGGTGGCTGGACACGAACACGGTTGTTCCGTCCGCGGCGAGTGACCGGACCAGGTTCCGTACTTCCCGGGTGCCCTGAGGGTCCAGGCCGTTGGTGGGCTCGTCCAGCACCAGCAGTTCCCGGGGTGACAGGAGGGCATTGGCTATGCCCAGCCGCTGCTTCATGCCGAGCGAATAGGCGTGGACGCGTTTGCCGGCCGCATGGCCCAGCCCCACACGTTCCAGGGCCCTGCCCACCCGCGCCCGGCGCGTGGCTGGATCGGCATGCGGACCAGCGGCGTCAAGCCGGTGCAGGTTCGCGGTCCCCGACAGGAAAGGGTAGAAGGCCGGGCCCTCCACCAGCGCCCCCACGCGGGGCAGGACGTCCTTGAAACTGCCGGGCATCTCCTTCCCCAGCAACCTGACGGTCCCGGTGCTGGCTCCGGCGAGGCCCAGCAGCATGCGGATGGTGGTTGTTTTGCCTGAGCCATTGGGGCCGAGGAATCCAAAGACGGAACCGGGCGGCACGGCAAGATCCAGGCTGTCCACGGCAACCTGCTGCCCGAACCGCTTGGTCAGTCCCAGGGTTTCAATGGTCAGGCCATATGTCCAGCGTTCGGGGCCTTCCGCGGCCCCCGTCACGGGGCAGACGATGCGGCTTGCAGCTTGTCCGCCGGGACCATTCCCGCAAAGACGCGGCCGTCGTCGGTGAGCAGTATGTTCACGAGTGCGGTGGAGAGCAGCCGACCGCCGGGGACGGCGACGGCGGCTTGGGACAGCACCGGATTCTGCGCCAGTGCGGTACCCAGGCTGGAGCCTGCACCCGAATCAGCCGGAATCTCCACCACGGTTTCCCAGCCCTTGCCACTCAGGTAGGGACTGGCCTTGTCTTCCAGGCTGGCAGCGGGGCCCTCCGGGAACGCGGGACTGAGCGGCCTGTGGGGAGGCTGCCGAAGCTGCAGTTCCTCCACCGTGCTTCCCGGCGGGGGGACGAAAGTGAAGAGTGCATCATCCGGTGCTTCCAGTGAGAGGCTGGTGAAGCCGGCTGTGAAGGCCGGTTCCGCGGCGCCGCGGGCTGTTACCGCCACGGAGAGCGGCATACCGTTTTCCCCGTCGACGGCGATATCCACCTTGCCCACCAGCGTGCCGGCGGTGCGGGGTTCCAGGACCAGGTTGTACGCGGGCCGCCCGGCCACCTGGACGTCCTCACCGACGAACACCGCGGTGGAGCTGTCTGCCGCGGCAAGGAACTTCCGTGCAAGCTCCTCCGGAGTGGGCGGGACCGGCGGGGCGTCTCCGCTTTCACTTGGCTGAGGGCCCGGGAGGGCCGGGTCCGTTAGCGGCAGGTCCTGCGCGTGCGCGGGCAGGGTGAGGTGCGCCGCAGAATTGTCGCGGGATGAGTAGAACCATACGTCGCTGCCGCGCCTGATGACGTCCCGTTCCGCCAGCCGGTCCACTACCTGGATCCGTGCCTTGTCCTTCCCGCCCATGAACACGCGCGCCGTGTGCTCGCCGGTGAGGAATTCGATCGCCGATGCCGCTCCCCCCACTGATGCCGGGCCGGACGTCGGTCCGGTTGCAGGCAGCTCCGGCAGCCCGAGGTCGGAAGTCTGTTTAAGTGTGCCGGAGAAGGTGTGCGTGCTGTGGGTGCCGAGGAGCACCAGGACCTCATCGGGCGTCTTCACGGGAAGCGGGTCGCCGGCGCGGGCCGGGATGGAACCAATCAGTACGCCGGCAGCAATGACTGCCGGGACAGCGGCAGCCGGCACCCACCGCACCCAAGCCGGCGCCGTGGCAGGCCGTGTCATGGGGGGCCGGTCGAGGAGCGGCAGTTTCATGGCAGGACGTTTCGTGACAGGACGTCTCCGTCGTTGGAGCCCATGATCCAAGCGTACGCCTGCAGACCGCCGCACACATCCTTCCGCGGTGCGCCACAGGTCCGGGTTCAGCCGAGAACGGGCCCGAATCGGGCACGGTCCGCAAGGCGCGGGTCTTCACGGTCCGGGACAACCATGACCGGTCCTTTGGCGTGGTGGAGAACGCCGTCCGAGGTTGAGCCCAGGAGCATCCCCGTGAAGCCGCCCCGGCCTCGGGTTCCCACCACCACCAGTTCCACGTGACGGCTCTCCTCGACCAGGACATCAACCGGCGAGCCGTCCCTCAGCTCGGATTCGGCATGGAGGTTGGGAAAGTGGCTGCGGAGCCAGGCCATCCCCGCGTCCAGGGTTACCTGGATGTCGGCGAACAGGGCCTTGCGGTCCATCGGGGCAGGCACCCATGCCAGGGAGCCGCTGTATTGCGGGACCGCGCAGACGACGCGAAGTGTTGCGCCCAGGCGTTCGGCCTGGTCTGCCGCTTCGAGGACCGCCACGCGCGCCTGCTCGGAACCGTCAACCCCCACCACCACCACGTTCTCCACGCGCTGGTGCCCGGACTTGGCCTGCTCAGCTTTGACGCGCCTGTCCTCCGTGGTCTCCCCCAAGCGGTCCGCGCAGATCAGGGGCACGGTGACAGTGGGGCACTTGGCATGGGCCGGCAGGGCACTGCTGACCGAACCGAGGAGCCGTCCCACGAAACCGCCGCGGCCGCGCGTGCCGAAAACCAGGAGCTCTGCGGTTTCCGACATTTCAAGGAGCACCCCGGAGGCGTCACCGTTTTCCACAGATGCCGTGACATCGATGTCGTAGCCGGACACTTTCTCCAAGGCCTGCTTTACCACTGCCTCCGCACCTTCGCGGATCACGGAATCGTCAACGGTGGCATACCCGCCGTCGAGCCCGGATGCTGCAAAAATCGGCACGGAGTAGGCCGTGACGATATGCAGCGGACGGCGCCTGCGCTGCGCCTCGCGTGCCGCCCAGACCAGGGCGCACTGGCCATGGTCCGACCCGTCCACGCCAACAACGATCCCCCGGGGAGCGGCAGGACTGGCGCCCCCGTCCTGCGGGTCCCGGTGCAACTCTTGTCCGCCCATGGGGGCCGCCTCCTCGCGATACTGCATGATGTTGCGGCTATTCTGCCAGAAATCCGGCCCTTCCCCGTTCACCCCGCAACCCCGGCCTGAACTGGGACGAGAGGCAGATTTCCGCTTCTCACTATTCTCTGTCCGGGGAGCCATAGCAAGCCCGCCAGGACCCGCAACCGCGGCTTATCCACAGGCTTTCCAGTGCTCCCCGGAAAGCGCCTTCACCGGACGGAAAATGTTTTCGGATTTGGGCTATCCACGGCCCGAAATGTTCTGTAGTCTTCAGGACATTGTTGGTCCGGGACGCCGACTGCCTCATTCGTCAGAGCTGCCCGGCAACGCATTGCGGCCGGACTTTGGGGGTAACGGGACGCGCGCGGGCGAGGACGCCTGCACCTGTCGAAGCTTCGAAGGAGGGAATCTGTAGTGTCAAGCATGCCTGGGAATGCCGGGACGGAGCAGACAACCACGGTCATCATCGGCACCGGCCTGTCCGGCCTGGCGGTGGCGGCTGAACTGTGCCGCCGCGGCGTCGACTCCATCGTGGTGGACGGACTGGACATCCTGGGCGCATCCCACCCGGCCAACACAGCGTCCCTGCAGCGGTGCGACGCTGCCGACTCCGACACGCTCCGGGAACGCAACGAGATTCTCCGGCACCTCCGGAACTACGCCGCGAGCCACGATGTGGATATCCGGAACACCACCCGCGCGGTCCAACTGACCATGGTTGACGGCCTGGCATTGGGAGGTGGCCTGGCAACGCCTGCACGCCCGCAGTGGGAAGTGCGCACGCCCACGGGGATCCTGGTGGCGGACAACATTGTCCTGACCCGGTGTGCCCACAGCCAGCTCCGCCGGATGATCAACGACTTCGGAATCGCCGTGGGCCGGAACCTCACCGCCGCCATGCGGGCCATCGGGATTTACCTGGTGGGGGTGGGTGAGCTCATCACCCCGTCACCCAAGGAAGTCCTGCGCCAGGCCAAGACTGTGGGCCAGGCGATTTCCGCGAAGGTCAACCCGGACAGCGGACCCTACCCTGCCACCGGAAGTTTTGCGGCCCTGCCCTGCTAGTGTCCCCCGGCGCTCCGGGCCACATGCATCCCGGCAGCCGTGGTCATTCCTCGTCCGCGCCGGCGCTGAGCCGGCGCCGGGCGAGGACGGCAAGGGTGGCCAGCAGCCCAAGGGCAACGGCCGCGAAAATCACGATGCTCCACTGGAACGGCTGCGCGGCGTCCACTGGTTCGGCGGCCTCTGCCGTGGTGCCCGGCTGGGCGGTTCCCATGGCAGGTGCCGTAGCGGCGGCGGCAGCTGCGCCACCCGCCGTCGGACTCGCCGCGGGCGCCCCCTGCGCGGCGGAAGCGGCCGTAAAGGCAAAGGTCCCCTCGATGGGGTGCGAATCGGCACTGACCACACGCCAGGCAACCGTGTACTCGCCCGCAGGGCCTCCGTCCCGCAAGTTCTGGGAGGCCACGTTGTCCACGATCTCCACCGGCCCCTCCGCCCACTCGGTGCCCGAGGCATCCTTAACGGAGAATGAAGCGCCGATGCCAAGCGGATTGTTGTTGAACGTGACCGAGACCTTTTCCGGCGGCGCGGCAACCGACGCGCCCTGCGCGGGAGTGCTGGATTCAGCAGCGTCGTGCGCGGCGGCGGGCCCGGAGAGGCCCAGCACGGCGGCTGCGAAAACGAGGAATCCGAGCCCAAGGGTCAGGATCTGGCGGCGGATGGGACGCATGCTGTGGCTGCTCCTTGTGTTGGCTTCCTTACAGACTAAGCGAAATTGCCGGCTGCCCGGCCGCCGCCACCATAGGATGCAGGTATCCCCACAGACTCCCCCGGAGGACTAATGCTTAAGCAAGGCTCTGCCCTGGACCGGTATTTCAAGATCACTGAGCGCGGTTCCAACCTCTCCCGCGAGATCCGCGGCGGCTTCGCCACGTTCTTTGCCATGAGCTACATCGTGGTGCTGAATCCCCTGATCCTCTCCGGTCCGGACTCCAGCGGCACCACTCTTGGCTTCACGGCAGTAGCCGCTGTGACGGCCTTTGTTGCGGGCATCCTCACCATCCTGATGGGAGCGTGGGCCAAGCACCCCTTCGCGCTGGCCACCGGCCTGGGCGTTAATGCGTTCGTGGCCGTCACCGTGGCCACGAACCCGGGGCTGACGTGGCCGGACATGATGGGCCTGGTGGTTCTCTCCGGTGTCACCATGCTGATCCTGGTCCTCACCGGTTTCCGGACCGCAGTTTTCAAAGCTGTCCCGGACGGCCTCAAAACCGCGATCGTAGTGGGAATCGGCCTCTTTATTGCGCTGATCGGGCTTGTCAACGCAGGCTTCGTCCGCCGCATCCCCGACGTGGCGGGCACCACCGTACCCGTTGGCCTGGGGTACGACGGCAAGCTCCTGGGCTGGCCCACAGCCGTGTTCATCTTCGGCCTGATCCTGACCATCGCGCTGGTGGTCCGCAAGGTCAAGGGCGCCATCCTGATCGGCATCATCACCTCCACCATCATCTCGGTGCTCCTGGAAATGACCCTTCACATCGGACCGAGCTTCGACGGCAAGACCTCCAACCCGCAGGGCTGGTCCCTGGTGGCCCCCACATTCACGGGATGGGCCGCCCCGGACCTTTCGCTGATCGGCAAGGCAAACCCGTTCGGGGCCTTCGAGCACCTCGGTTTCGTTGCCGCCACCCTCCTGGCCTTCGTGATCCTGCTCAGCATCTTCTTCGATGCCATGGGCACCATGGTGGGCCTGGCCAACGAGGCCGGAACGGTTGACGAACACGGCAATATCCCGGATGTTGACCGCGTCCTCCAGGTGGACGCGCTGGGCGCGATCGTGGGCGGCGGCGCATCCGTGTCCTCCAACCAGATCTACGTTGAAGCCGGCGCCGGGATCGGCGAAGGTGCGCGCACGGGTGTCGCCTCGATCGTCACCGGCCTGCTCTTCCTGGTGGCCATGTTCTTCACCCCGCTCATCAACCTGGTCCCCTTCGAGGCCGTTGCCCCTGCCCTTGTGGTGGTGGGCTTCATGATGGTGTCCCAGGTGGGCAAGATCGACTGGCAGGACTGGGGCATTGCGATCCCGGCGTTCCTGACCTTCACCTTGATGCCGTTCACCTACTCCATTGCCAACGGCCTGGGCGCGGGCTTCATCGCGTTCGTCCTGATCCGCACTGTCCAGGGCCGGATCAAGGAGATCCACCCGCTGATGTGGGCCGTGGCAGGAGCATTCCTGCTGTTCTTCGCTGTGGGTCCCATCGAGGCAGCCCTGGGCATGTAGCCCGGAGGTGGCGGGCCCCAGGGTCCGGCACCTGCGGAAGGCGGCCCCTACACCGGTGTGTTCGGGGCCAGCCCCTCATCACCGGACACGGCACGCGCCTTCTTTTGGCGGAGCCTGTCCAGCCGGTTCATCAGCGGCGAGGTGGTGGCGCCGTGGATCACGATGGACAGCGCCACCACCAGCCCCACAAAGGACCAGAGCCACTCCGCCTGGTCCGCAAACTCGCCCTTGCCCAAGGCATAGGAGAGATAGTAGAGGGAACCGATTCCCCGGATCCCGAAGAAGGACAGGGCAATCCGTTCCCGGGGACCGGTCTTTCCACCGAGCAGCCCCACCCATCCCGCCAGCGGCCGGACCACCAGCAGGAAAGCCAGCGCCACCACTATTTCGGCCCAGCCAATTCCTTCCAGCAGCCCGCGGGCGATCGCCCCTCCCAGCAGGACCAGGATCACTACGGTCAGGAGCCGCTCCAGCTGCTCCACGTAGGAGTGCAGCACCCGGTGGTACCCGTGGGTGCGTTCCGCGGCACGGATGGTCACGGCGCAGACGAACACCGCAATGAAGCCGTAGCCTTCGACCATTTCCGTCAGGCCATAGGCCAGGAAGGTTGCGGCCAGGGCCACGAACCCCTCCGAGTGGTTGGACAGACGCAGGCTTTCTGCCCGCGCGGAGAAGAAGAGCCGCGCAAGCAGCTTGCCGGTGAGGAAGCCCCCCAGCAGCCCGATCGCCAGGCGCCAGAGGACATCAACGCCAAACCATTCCGGGAACCAGGCGGACGGGGACGAACCCACGAGGCTGATGGCGATGGCCAGGTAAACAAACGGGAAGGCAAGCCCGTCATTGAGGCCTGCCTCGGACGTCAGGCCGAAACGGACTTCGTCCTCTTTGTTGGCGCCCTCGTCCTCGTCCGCGGGCTCCCCCACCTGGACCTCAGAGGCCAGGACCGGGTCGGTAGGCGCGAGGCTGGAGGCCACCAGCAAGGCCGCGCCCAGCCCCAGGCCGAGGAACCAGAGCCCCAGCAGCGTCAGCCCAACAATGCACAGCGGCATGGCGATTCCCAGGAGTCGCCACGTGGTGGACCAGCGCCGGCGGCCCACCGGCCGGTCCAGCGCCAACCCGGCGCCCATCAGCGAGATGATGACGCAGATCTCGGCGAGATGGGTGACGAAATCACCATGTGCCAGTGGGTCCGGGTCAGGTAGATCGGGAATCAGGGCGAAGACAGCCATTCCCGCGCCGAGGAACACCATTGGCATGGAAAACGGCGTGTTGCGCAGCAGCTTGGGCAGTACAGCGGCTACGAATACGGCCAAACCCGCGGCAGCAAAAAGGACGTTGGGGGCTTCAAACATAAGGCTGTTCTCCGGCCTGGATATCTTGGCGCCGTGGCGCTGGCAAGGTGGGGCAATCCCCGGGGAGGGACTGCTCCACAATATCCCCTGCCACAGGACGGCCGCCCAGATCTTGCATTCCAGACAGGACGACGGCGGCGCTGCTGGTTTTCGCGGTCGGCGTGCGGTGAGCTTGGGGGATGGATTCCCTTAACGTTCCCGTTGATATCCCGCCGCAGCCTTGGAGCGGCCGGTTCGACGGCGACGGCGCCAGCCACCGCCGCTGGTGGCAGGCGGTCTTGCCCTACGACGGCGGCACGGGCGTGGCGGGGGCCGCCGGCACTGCGGCGGGGAACGCATGCGGCAGGCCGGCCGCCCTGCTGGGATTCGCCAGCGATGAAGGCGTCCGCAGGAACAAGGGCCGCACCGGCGCGGCGGGTGCACCCGGCGCCATCCGAAGTGCCCTGGGCCCGTTGGCGTTCCACGGGGACCGGGCCGTGGCGGACGCCGGGGACGTAGTGGTTGCCGGCGGGGACCTGGAGGCCGGGCAGGAGCGCGCAGGCCGCGCCGTGGCTGCACTGCTCGACGCCGGCTGGCTCACCGCGATGCTGGGCGGCGGCCACGAAACCGCCTACGCCAGCTACCTGGGGGTTACTGCCTCGGCAGCAGCACAGGGCCGCCGGCTGGGAATCCTGAACCTCGATGCCCATTTCGACCTGCGCGACGAGCCTGTCCCCAGCTCCGGAACTCCCTTCCTCCAGATGGCCCGCGCTGAGGCCGCCGCCGGGCGGGACTTCCGGTACGCCGTCGTCGGAATTTCCGAGCCCAACAACACGCGCGCACTCTTCGACACCGCTCACGCCCTGGGCGTGCGGTACCTGCAGGACGAGGAGTGCGAACCGGAGCGGGTGCGGACGTTCGTGGCCGACTTCCTGGCGGGCGTCGACCTGCTCTACCTGACCATCGACCTTGACGTCCTGCCGGCCGCTGTGGCTCCCGGCGTCAGCGCGCCGGCCGCGTACGGCGTGCCGCTCCCGGTGATCGCCGCGCTATGCCGCCAGGTGGCGGAAAGCGGGAAGCTGCTGCACCTGGACATTGCCGAGCTGAACCCTGCGTTCGACGTCGACGGCCGGACCGCACGGGTTGCCGCTCGCCTCCTGGACACGCTGCTGCGCTGACCCGGCGCTTGTCCCTGGGCCGGTGCTTGTCCCTGACCCGGCGTTTATCCCGGGCCGGGGCGCGTGCCGGTGGGCCCTGTTACTGGCCTTTCAGGGCATAACGGCGCTCCGGCCGTCCCACCCCGTACTTGAGCCTGACCTCCAGGGAGCCTTCGTCGTGCAAATACTCCAGGTACCGGCGGGCACTGACCCTGGACGTTCCCAGTTGTTCGGCCACCTCCGCCGCTGACACGTCGCCCTCGGCTGCTTTCAGTGCCGCTTCCACCAGTTTGAGGGTTTCAATGCTGCAGCCCTTGGGCAGGGGCCGCTCCGTCCGGTCCAGCTCCAGGCCGAAGACCCGGTTGACGTCCGACTGCTCGGCCACGTCCTTGGCGGAATCCAGGCCCTGGTAGGCACTGCGGTAATGCTCCAGCCGTTCCTGCAGGTCCGACTGTGAGAAAGGCTTGATCAGGTAGTGCACAATGCCGCCGCGCAGTGCCTTGCGGACTGTCTCCACTTCGCGCGCCGCGCTGATGACGAGGACATCGAGCTCCGGTGCGACGCCGCGGAGCTGCTGCATGAGGTCCAGGCCGTTGATGTCCGGGAGATGGATGTCCAGCAGCACAAGGTCCGGCTGCAGCCGCTCCGTTTCCTCCACGGCCTTGGCTCCGGTGTGGGCCACGCCCACCACGGTAAAGCCGGGCGTCCTCTGGATGAACCCGGCGTGGACCTTGGCCACCATGAAGTCGTCGTCGACGATCAGTACCTTGATCATGGCTGATGTGCCCCTTTGGTAAATCGTGCGGTGAAGACGGCCCCGTTGCTGTTGGCCACGGTGAGGTCGCCGCCGGAGCGGCGGCATACCACCCTTGAGAGTGCCAGTCCAAAGCCGCGGGCCTCGGCCGGGCCGGCCTCCTTCGTGGAGAACCCCTGGCGGAAAATATCCTCCACGGCCTTGGCGGGGACTCCCGGGCCGGTGTCATGGACGGTCACGGTGACGTGGTCCCTGGAGTCTTCCACCAGCACCCGGACCGCTGCCCCTGGAAGCCCGGTGACGGCGTCGAACGCGTTGTCCACCAGGTTCCCCACGACGGTGGTGAGGTCCCGCGACAGGTCGTCGCCAACGGGGTCAAGGGCCGACTTGGGGTCCAGCTGCAGCGCCACTCCTCGCTCGGTGGCAAGGCTGGATTTTGCGATTAAGAGTGCGGCAAGCGCCGGGTCCTGGATCCTGCTGGTCACCTCATCGTTCAGCCTGGTCCGGTCCACCGTGGCGCCGTTGACGAACTGCACCACCGAATCGTACTCACCGATCTGGATGAGCCCGGAAATAACGTGCAGCTGGTTGGCGAACTCGTGGGCCTGGGCGCGCAGGGTGTCAGTGGCAGTCCTGGTGGCACCCAGCTCGCGCTCCAGCGAGGACAATTCCGTCCGGTCCCTCAACGTGGTGACCGAACCGATGTCGCGGCCCCGCGAACGGATGGGCACACGGTTCAGCACCACCAGGCGCTCGCCCACCAGCACCAGCTGGTCCGGGTCCGGCTGGTCCCGGGTCAGGACCACCTTCAGCGCCGGGTCCACCGGAAGTGCTCCAAGCTTCTTGCCCACACAGTCCGGCGGCAGCCCGAGCAGCTTCCTGGCACTTTCATTGGCCACAGTGATGCGTTCATGCGGGTCCAGGGCCACCACGCCTTCCTTCAAGCCGTGCAGCATCGCTTCCCGGTTTTCCACCAGTCCCGTGATCTCGCTTGGCTCCATCCCGAGGGTCTGGCGTTTGACGCGGCGGGACAACAGCAGGGATCCCGCAACGCCCAGGACGCTGGCCACGCCGAGGTAGGTCAGGAGGTTGGGAACGGCGTCGCCGAGCCGTTCCAGGGTGGACGGGTAGTTGCGGCTGATGGCTGCGATGCCGATCATCTTTCCCGAATCGTTGAGAACCGGGACGTGGGCGGAGAGGACGGCGGTCCCGCCCTGGTCCAGGACGCCCGTCCAAGCCCGGCCCTCCATGACCCTGCTGGTTCCCAGTTCCAGGGGCTGGCCCAGCAGGCCCGGATCGGAGGCGGCCACCACCATTCGGTCCAGTTTCGCGAGCGCGACGTGGGACGATCCCGAGACGGTCCGGACGGACTCGGCGACCGCGGGAAGCGCTGAACCAACACGCGGCTCTGCATCCGGCAGCAAAGCCCGGACTGCCGGGTTGTTGCCGAGCGCCTCCGCGGCGGAGAGAGCCCTCCTGCCCTCGGTGCGCTCGAAGGCGGCAGCGGACTGGGCCAGGGACATAGCCACTACAGCCACGAGCACTGCCAGGACGATCAGCAACTGCAGCACAAGGTACTGCCCGGCGAGGGACATTCCTCTTCGTCGAGTCACTGCGTGGATTCCTTTTGTTTCTGATGCGGCACGTACGGCGGCAGTACCGGGAACTATATCCCAGCGTAGCCCCGCTGCTGCCGGCATTGGGCGCCCAGGTGGGACGCCGGAAACGTGAACGCAATGAACTTAACTTTCTCTGCGTACACAAGAGTGATGACCGTCACTGGCGGCCCTAGCATCGAAAGCACAGACCAGGTCCGCTGGTCATTTTGTACAGAATTGCATTACTGAGAAGAGGAACACCATGCGCCAGATCCGCGCATTGCGAGTTGCCGCCGTCGCCGCCGGCATCGCCCTGATGGCCACCGGCTGCGGTGCCACCGGCAAGAGCTCCACCGGTTCGGAAAGCTCCGGCGCTGCCGCCGGACCCATCACCGGCCTGCAGATCATGGTCCCCAACACCCCGGGCGGCGGCTACGACACCACTGCCCGTGCAGCCGCCAAGGTCCTCGAGGACGAGAAGATCACCAGCAGCACCGAGGTCTTCAACCTCGCCGGCGCCGGCGGCACCGTGGGCCTGGCCCGCGTGGTCAACGAAAAGGGCAACGGCGACCTGGCCATGCTCATGGGACTGGGCGTGGTGGGCGCCAGCTACACCAACAAGTCCGAGTCCAAGCTGACCGAGACCACTCCCCTGGCCCGGCTCATCGAGGAACCCGGCGCAATCATGGTCAGCAAGGATTCCCCCTACAAGACCATCGACGACCTGGTGAAGGCCTGGAAAGCTGACCCCGCTTCCATCTCCGTGGGTGGCGGCTCCTCCCCCGGCGGCCCCGACCACCTGCTGCCCATGCAGCTGGCCGGTGCCGTGGGCATCGACGCCACCAAGGTCAACTTCGTTTCCTACGACGGCGGTGGCGACCTGCTGCCGGCCATCCTGGGCAACAAGCTCGGCTTCGCAGCCTCGGGTGCCGGTGAGTACCTGAAGCAGATCGAGTCCGGCGAAGTCCGGGTCCTGGCCACCAGCGGCGAAGAGCGGCTGGAAGGCGTGGACGCTCCCACGCTGAAGGAATCCAACATCGACCTGGTGTTCACCAACTGGCGCGGCATCGTGGCCCCTCCGGGCATCAGCGACGAGGACAAGGCATCCCTGATCGCAGCCCTTGAGAAGATGCACGAAAGCGAAGGCTGGAAGGAAGCACTGAAGACCCACAGCTGGTCCGACGCCTTCATCACCGGCGACGAATTCGAAACGTTCCTCACCGAGCAGGACAAGCGGGTGGCGGACGTCCTCACCAAGCTTGGGTTGGCGTGAGCTCCCTGACCACAGGCCTGAAAGGCCGCGCCGAGCTGGGAGTCGCACTCCTGCTCGGCGTGGCCGGCGTCCTGGTCTTCCTGGACGCCAACGGCCTGGTAACCCCGTACTCCCAGTCGGACCCCGTGGGTCCCAAGACGGTCCCGTACATCGTGGCCGGACTGCTGGTGGTCTGCGCGGTCCTGCTGGCCATCAACGTCATCCGGGGCGGCCAGGGCGAGGCGGAAGGCGGCGAGGACATTGACCTCACCCACCCTGCCGACTGGAAAACCATCCTGCCCCTGGCGGGCGCCTTCATCCTGAACATCCTGCTCATCGACTGGGCCGGCTGGGTCATCTCCGGCACCATCCTGTTCTGGGGCAGCGTCCTGGCCTTGGGCAGCCGCCGCTACATCCGCGACGGGCTCATCTCCGTAGCCCTGTCCCTGCTGACCTTCTACGGCTTCTACCTCGGCCTCGGCATTGCACTGCCCGCCGGACTCCTGGAAGGAATCCTCTGATGGACGTCTGGTCCTCACTGATGGACGGTTTCGCCACCGCCCTCACCCCCATGAACTTCCTCTACGCCGTGATCGGTGTCCTCCTGGGCACCGCCGTCGGCGTCCTCCCCGGGCTGGGCCCGGCCATGACCGTGGCCCTGCTGCTGCCGGTCACCTACGCGCTGGAACCCACCAGTGCCTTCATCATGTTCGCCGGCATCTACTATGGCGGCATGTACGGCGGCTCCACCACCTCCATCCTGCTGAACACACCCGGTGAATCCTCGTCCGTGGTGACGGCCATCGAAGGCAACAAGATGGCCAAGGCCGGGCGCGCCGCACAGGCGCTGGCGACGGCGGCCATCGGCTCCTTCATTGCGGGCACCATCGGCACCGCCCTCCTGGCCGTCTGCGCCCCTGTCGTTGTTGAGTTCGCCGTCAGCCTCGGCGCACCCAGCTACTTCGCCATCATGGTCCTGGCCCTGCTTGCCGTCACCGCAGTCCTGGGTTCGTCCCGGCTCCGCGGGTTCGCCTCGCTGGGCCTTGGCCTGGCCATCGGCCTGGTGGGCATGGACTCCGTCACGGGCCAGCGCCGCCTGACCTTCGGCCAGCCGCTGCTCGCGGACGGCCTGGACATCGTGGTGGTGGCAGTGGCCATCTTCGCAGTGGGCGAAGCCCTGTGGGTTGCCGCGCACCTGCGCCGCACCCCGCTGCACGTCATCCCGGTGGGCCGGCCCTGGATGGGCAGGAAGGACTGGAGCCGCTCCTGGAAGCCCTGGCTCCGCGGCACGGCCTTCGGCTTCCCGTTCGGCGCCCTTCCCGCCGGCGGCGCGGAAATCCCCACCTTCCTCTCCTACGTCACCGAGAAACGCCTCAGCAAACACCCCGAGGAATTCGGCAAGGGCGCCATCGAAGGCGTCGCCGGCCCGGAAGCAGCCAACAACGCTGCCGCCGCCGGCACGCTGACCCCCATGCTGGCACTCGGCCTGCCCACCAACGCCACCGCCGCCGTCATGCTGGCAGCTTTCACCTCCTACGGCATCCAGCCCGGCCCCCAGCTCTTCTCAAGCCAGGGCCCGCTGGTGTGGGCGCTGATCGCGAGCCTCTTCATCGGCAACCTGCTGCTCCTGCTGATCAACCTGCCGCTGGCTCCGCTGTGGGCCAAACTCCTGCAGCTGCCCCGGCCGTACCTGTACGCAGGCATCCTGTTCTTCGCCACGCTGGGCGCCTACTCGGTGAACCTGCAGGCGTTCGACCTGGTGATCCTGCTGGTCCTCGGCGCCCTGGGCTTCATGATGCGACGCTTCGGACTGCCTGTGCTCCCGCTGATCCTCGGCGTCATCCTTGGCCCGCGCATCGAAGGCCAGCTCCGCAAAACGCTGCAGCTCAGCGCCGGTGACCCGGTGGGACTCTTCAGCGAGCCGATCGCCGTCGTGATCTACATCATTGTGGGGCTCATCCTGGCCTGGCCGCTGCTGTTCAAGCTGATCCGGCGGAAGCGTCCGGCGCTTGCCACAGCCGGTCCGGCCGCTCCCAGCGCTCCCGACGCTCCTTCAGGCAGCTCCGCACATGCAGAACTGCCCGTCCATGCAGAAAACTCCGTCCGCGCAGAAAAGAAGGAGACACCATGACCATCGTGGTGGGATACGTCCCGACCCCCGAGGGTGAAGCAGCCCTGACCCAGGCCATCACCGAAGCCCGGAAGAACAACACAAAACTGTTGGTGATCAACTCGTCCAAGGGGGATGCGCTGGTTGATAACCGTTACGCCCAGGAGCCGGAGATCCAGAGCATCGAGGACCGGCTGGCAACCCAGGGCATCGACCACGTGATCAAGCAGCCGGTCCGTGGACACGATGCCGCCGCCGAAGTTTTGGATGCGGCGGAGGAGAACAACGCGGACCTGATCGTGATCGGGCTCCGCCGCCGCACTCCGGTGGGCAAGCTCATCATGGGAAGCGTGTCGCAGCGGATCCTGCTTGAGGCGGATTGCCCGGTCCTTGCCGTGAAGGCCCTCTAGCCGGCCGCTCGTTGGGGCATCCCGCCGCTATCCGGCGCGGAACAGCTCCTGGCGCTGCCGGCCCAGGCCCTCTACTTCCACCTCCACGACGTCCTCCGGCTGGAGGTAGGGAAAGCGGCCGCTAAGGGCAACACCTTCTGGAGTCCCGGTGATGATCACATCACCGGGCTCCAGTCGCATGTACTGGCTGCAGTGGTGCACCAGGGTGGGAGCGTCGAAGATGAGCTGGGATGTGTCCGAATCCTGCCGCGGCTCCCCGTTGACCCAGCTCCGCAACGGCAGGTTCCCGCCGTCGATATCATCCGCCGGAACCAGCCACGGCCCAAGGGGCGTGGAGCCGGGCAATGACTTTCCCTTGGTCCACTGCCCTGCCGCCCCGGGCAGCTGGTACTCGCGTTCAGAGAAATCATTCGCGGTGACGTATCCCGCAATGCAACCCCTGGCCTCGTCAACGGATTGCAGGTAGCTGGCCTCGCTGCCGATCACGATTCCCAATTCCACCTCCCAGTCGAATTTGCCCGAGCGCGGCGGGATGGGAGCGGGGTCGAAGGGACCGGTGACCGTGTTGCTTGGCTTGAGGAAAACTACGGGGATTTCAGGCGGGGCTGACCCTGATTCCGCTGCATGCGCGGCGTAGTTCATGCCGATTCCAACCACCGCGCCCGGCCGGGCAATGGGCGCTCCGACGCGGAGATCCCCTGCCCCTTCCACTAGCGGGAGCGCGCCCGCCCGTAGCGCTTCCCGGACTTTGGCCACGCCGCCGGACGCCAGGAAGGCCCCGTCCACCTCCTCCGTGAGGGGCAGCAGGCTGAAATACCGGTCCTGCCGGCCATGCCCGTCCGCAGCCCGAACCAACACGGCCGGCTGCTCCCTGCCGTTTTCACCGAGGCGCACGATTCTCATCCGGAAATCTCCTTCGATCTGACGATGTTGCGGGGTTGCGTTTACATCGTGGCTGATGCCGTGACCCGGCCGCCAACGCACCCTTTTATGACCGGCCGCCCCGCCAAACCCTCCTGGTGGAACCCCCACCCGGATCCGCAGAAACAGCAGTCATCTGACATCTCCCACGAGCAGTCGGTAGAATGGACAGGCCATCTGGCATGAAACACAGAAAGTTCATTACATGACGACAGCAACCATGGAGCGCATCACCGCCGCTTCCGCCCCCGACGAAATGGCGGTGCCCAGGTCGATCGACCTGGAGTTTTCCACTGCGCAGGAAGTCCACATCGGGCTTGAAGAAGCAGTTGCCGAAATGATCGAAGTTGCGGCCCAGGAAGCATCCTGCGGCATCCTGGTCACCAGGCTGCACCCGGGCCGCTACACGGTAGCCCTGGACGAATCCGTACCGTTCGGCGAAACCTACGAGGCCATCGCCGCCTAGGAAGCGGTATTACAGACCTGCGTTATCGGCCTGCCCCGAGCAGTTCAGGGCAACAAGAAATCCCCGCCACTGCTGGAGCAGTAGCGGGGATTTCTGTTGATGCGTCCTGGGGGCTGCTAGCCGCGGCGCACCTGCACGCCGTCGGATTTAAGGAAGAGCTGCTTCTCCGACGGACCGGCCGGCACAAGCCACAAAACGTTTCCGCTCTGCGATACCTCTTCCACCTCCCCGGCAGCAATCACATGCGCATGCTTGATGATCTCGACGCGGTCTCCGGCATGGAGGGTCCTCCAGTCGGAAACAGCGGCGGCATGGGCATTGCGTCTTGATAGGACTGCCCCACGTGCTTTCATTTGAACTTCTACCCCTTTGTATACGTTCGGCGCCACAGCCTCTGCGATGTGACTTTCACTACACCTTCAGTTCTACTACACTCGCGGACCGCGGTACCGCCGTGTCGGAGAAAATTCCGGCAGGCGGACACTTTTCCAGTGGGCGCTGAAGATTGTTCGGAATCAGGCCAGCTTTCCAACGGCTGATTCAGCCGCGCGGCGCACCTCCCCAGCAGCAACCAATCGGTCTGCGGCCTCCAGCTCAGGTGAGAGGAACCGGTCCGTCCCGGCACCTGCCACAACATTCCGCAGGGCCTCGACGACGGCGGCTCCGGCCGGACCCGGCGTCAGCACCCCGCCGGAGAGCTGGGTGCGGATATCGAGGGCCCGTGCCGACGTCACCAGCTCGATGGCCAGGACGCGGCGCAGGTTCTCAACAGCCTTTCGCAGCTTGCGTGCCGCGTGCCAGCCCATGGACACATGGTCCTCCTGCATGGCCGAGCTGGGAATGGAGTCCACTGATGCCGGGACGGCGAGCCGCTTGTTGTCCGAGACGAGCCCGGCCTGGGTGTATTGCGCAATCATCAGCCCGGAATCCACGCCGGGATCGGCCGCGAGGAAGGCCGGCAGGCCGTGGGAACGGGCCGGATCGAGCATCCTGTCCGTGCGCCGTTCGACAATGGAGCTGAGGTCGGCCACGGCGATGGCCAGGAAATCCAGGACATACGCCACCGGGGCGCCATGGAAGTTTCCGTTGGAGCTGACCCGCCCGTCAGGCAGGACCACCGGGTTGTCGATGGCGGCGGCGAGTTCCCGGGACGCCACCAGGTCCGCATGGTCCACCGTGTCCCGGACAGCCCCGGCAACCTGCGGCGCGCAGCGGAGTGAGTAGGCGTCCTGCACCCGGGAGTCGCCCACCTTGTGCGACGCCACGATCGGGGAGTCGGACAGCACGCGCAGCATGTTATCTGCACTTGCGGCCTGCCCCGGGTGCGGACGCAACGCGGCATGCAGCTCGGGCAGGAACACCTGGTCGGTGCCCAGCAGCGCCTCGACGCTCATCGCAGCGGTGATGTCCGCCGTCGTCAGCAGCTGCCGAAGGTCCGCGATAGCCATGAGGAGCATGCCCAGCATGCCCTCCGTGCCGTTGACCAGCGCCAGCCCTTCCTTTTCAGCAAGGGTGACCGGCTCAATGCCGTGCGCTGCAAGCAGCTCCGCGACAGGCCGCTCTCCCCGACCGCCGTACGTTACGCCGTCGGGCCCTTCCGCCTCACCCTCGCCCATCAGGACCAGCGCGCAGTGGGATAGCGGTGCAAGGTCGCCGGAGCAGCCGAGCGAACCGAATTCGCGGACCACGGGCGTGATGCCGGCGTTCAGCAGGTCAACCATGGTCTGCAGGACCACGGGACGGACGCCGGTGCGGCCGGAGGCTAAGGTCTTGGCGCGCAGGAACATGATGCCGCGCACCACTTCGCGCTCGACGGCAGGTCCCATCCCGGCGGCGTGGCTGCGGATTAGGCTCTTCTGGAGCTGGGTGCGCAGCTCATTCGGGATGTGGCGGTTGGCAAGGGCACCGAATCCGGTGGAGATGCCGTAGGCGGGGGTATCACTGGCGGCGAGGTCGTCGATGTGGGCGCGGACCTTGGCCACTGTTTCCAGCGCTTCCGCGGAGACGGCCACTTTGGCGTCGTGGCGCGCGACGGCGAGCACATCCTCGGGCGTGACGCCGCTGGAGCCGAGGGTGACGGTCAGCGGTTCGTGGGTTGTTAGGGTCATGATTCCTACTTTTTGTGGTGTGTGGTGATCGATTGCTCCGTATCTGTCGTTTTCAGGGCTCTAAACGACAGGTACGGAGCAATCGATGGACTAGTTGGTCTCGGAAGACTCTTGCATCGGGATGCGGACGCCGCGTTCCTTGGCGACGTCGAGGGCTCGTTCATAGCCGGCGTCGGCGTGGCGGATGACGCCCATGCCGGGGTCGTTGGTGAGGAGGCGCTCGAGCTTCTGCGCCGCGAGGTCGGTGCCGTCGGCGACTGAGACCTGGCCTGCGTGAATGGAGCGGCCGATGCCCACGCCGCCGCCGTGGTGCAGGGAAACCCAGGTGGCACCGGAAGCGGTGTTGAGCAGGGCGTTCAGCAGCGGCCAGTCGGCGATGGCGTCCGAGCCGTCGGCCATGGCTTCCGTTTCGCGGTACGGGGAGGCCACCGAGCCGGAGTCCAGGTGGTCGCGGCCGATGACGATGGGGGCCTTGACCTTCCCTTCCTTCACCAGCTGGTTGAACAGCAGGCCGGCCTTGTGGCGTTCGCCGTAGCCCAACCAGCAGATGCGCGCCGGGAGGCCCTCGAACTCCACGCGTTCACCGGCGGCGTCAATCCACCGGTGCAGGTGCTTGTTCTCCGGGAACAGTTCCTTGATCGCCTCGTCCGTGACGCGGATGTCTTCGGGGTCCCCGGAGAGCGCCACCCAACGGAACGGGCCCAGCCCTTCGCAGAACAGCGGACGGATGTAGGCGGGAACGAAGCCGGGGAACTCGAAGGCGCGGGCGTAGCCGCCTTTGCGGGCTTCGTCGCGGATGGAGTTGCCGTAGTCAAAGACCTCGGCGCCGGCGTCCTGGAATTCCACCATGGCCTGGACGTGCTTGGCCATCGATGCCTGTGCCTTCTTGGTGAATCCTTCCGGGTCGGCTTCGGCTTCCCGGTGCCACTCGGCCACGGAGATTCCCTCAGGCAGGTAGGAGAGCGGATCGTGGGCGGAGGTCTGGTCGGTGACGATGTCCACCGTGAGTTCGCCGGCCTGGTGGCGGCGAAGGATCTCGGGGAAGACCTCGGCAGCGTTGCCCACGTAGCCCACGGACCAGCCGCGGCGCTCTTCCTTGGCCTTGAGCACCTTGGCGATGGCGGCGTCGAGGTCTGTTTCGACCTCGTCCAGGTAGCGCTTGCCGGCGCGGCGGCGCAGGCGAGTCTCGTCGACGTCGACAATCAGGCAGGCGCCCTCGTTCAGGGTCACGGCCAGCGGCTGGGCGCCGCCCATGCCGCCGCAGCCTCCTGTCAGGGTCAGCGTGCCGGCGAGGGTGCCGTTCTCGTCTCCGGTCAGCTTGCGGGCGATTGCGGCGAAGGTTTCGAACGTGCCCTGCAGGATGCCC
Source organism: Pseudarthrobacter phenanthrenivorans Sphe3 (assembly GCF_000189535.1). Lineage (NCBI taxonomy): Bacteria > Bacillati > Actinomycetota > Actinomycetes > Micrococcales > Micrococcaceae > Pseudarthrobacter > Pseudarthrobacter phenanthrenivorans. Next base: position 499,734 of record NC_015145.1, on the reverse strand, counting down.
TGGGTGCCGATGTAAATCCAGGACCCGGCGGTCATCTGGCCGTACATCATAAGGCCTTCGGCCTCGAGCCGGCGGAACTCGGGCCAGTTGGCCCAGTCCCCCACCAGGTTGGAGTTGGCCAGCAGCACGCGAGGGGCCCACTCGTTGGTGCGGAAGACACCCACGGGCTTGCCCGACTGGACCAGGAGGGTCTCGTCCTTTTCCATGGTTTCCAAGGTGCGGGTGATGGCGTCAAAGGCGGCCCAGGACCGGACGGCGCGGCCGGTGCCGCCGTAGACCACCAGGTCATCGGGGCGTTCTGCCACTTCCGGGTCCAGGTTGTTCATCAGCATGCGCAGCGGGGCTTCGGTCTGCCAGGACTTGGCGGTGAGCTCAGTGCCGCGGGCTGCTTTGACCGGGCGGGCACCGGTGGTGAAATCGGCGGGTGCCATGGTGGCTCCTTTTCTTGGTGTCTGTGGTGTGGAAGAAGTTCTGTATCAACTAAAGCCCGTTGCGGTAGGGCTTTATAGAGGTTTAGGAAGGGCCCTGTCCGGCATTCCAGACGGTTCCCCACCCCCGCTTGCGCTATCACTTGTCGCCGTCAAAGGGCCCGAATGGGGACCAGGAGTGATAGGGAAAATTGGGGTTTGGGGCTACTTTGCGGGCCGGCCGTGGAGCCGGACCGAGAGTTCGTCGGCGACCTTCTGGACGCGCCCAGCCAGGACGGGCCACTGCTCTGCCGGCACTTTGTCCTCGAGGAACGTCACGGCGACTGCCGCCGTCGGCCATCCCAGGTGGTCCGTGACTGCGGCGGCGATGGAGCCGAAGCCGGGCGTGACCTCGCCGTGTTCGGTGGCGTAGCCGCGCTGCCTGACCTGGTCCAGGTGCGAGGACAGCGCGGAGTACTTCATGATGGCGCCTTCCACCTCATGCCGGGCAGTAAAGGCCGCGGCATTCGGATACAGCGCACGCACCTGGGACTTGGGCAGCGCCGCCAGGATGGCACGGCCGCTGGCGGTGAGGTGGCTGGGAAGCCGGACGCCGACGTCGGTCACCAGGGAGGGGCGGTTTTTGGCCCGTTCCTCCACGATGTACAGCACGTCCCGCCCGTGGAGCACCGCCAGGTGGGAACTCTCGCCGAGCGCGTCCACCAGGGAAGCAAGCAGCGGACGGCCCAGCCGCGACAGCGGCTCCTGCCTGGAGTAGGCGGAACTGAGCTCGAACGCGCTGATGCCCAGCCCGTACCGCTGCTCCTCGTGCAGGTGGAGCACAAAGCCGTTGGCCTCCATCACGCCCAGCAGGTGATAGACGCTGGAGCGGGGCAGGCCCAGGGAAGACGCAATTTGGGACGCCGCCATGGGACCCCGCCGCGATGCCAGCAGTTTGAGGATGCGCAGCGTGTTCTCTGCGGCGGGGACCTTGGACGTCACCTTCGTGGCCGCCTTCGGCGCCGCTTTCATGCCGCTGCCGGCCTGCGCCCCTGCCTCCGTAGTCAACACCTGTCCTCCTTGGTTATGCCGGACCCCCGGAGCTGTCCGAGATCCCGTACTTAAGCTTGCGCCTCCTGCGGGCTCATAACACTCTGGAACGCGCGCAAGGTGTCTGGTATGCCGGACAGTCGCCTCCCGTCCATCAACCCTGCTGCCGTACGCTGGGTTTATGCCGTCCAGTACCACAATGAAGGCCGTTGGAGCCGCCGCAGTTGCCCATCAATTGGGCCAGGCATGAGCACCCGGGACGTTCCTGCGCGGAACGGGGACCTGCCCCCTGTTGGCCGGCCCGCCGAGTGCGCCCTGCTCCAGGCAGGAATCACTTCCCTGGCCGAGGCAGCTGCACTTGGCCGCAGGAAACTGCTGGCAATGCACGGCATCGGCCCGAAGGCCGTTCGGCTCCTTGAAGCGGCTGCTTTGGAGCGCGGACTTACCTTCCAGCCTTGAACGGCGCCATTCCCCGGCGATGAAGGCGCTGGAGGAGCAAGGACCTGGTCCCTGGATGCCCAATCATCCGGCATCCCTGCCTATGTGGATATCGCGGCACCTTCCCGCGCCACCTGAACCGGAAAGCAGCGACCTGTCCAATCTGGAATGAAAGACACCAAGCCACCGTGAGGCACATCACGTCGCCCGGCAAAGTGGTCTGCTGGTTAGCGGTTCCCCTCCCAATGACGAGAAGGTTATTCACATGCAACCAGCACCAAGCCCAACCCGGAACGGAAGTCCGGCCGCCCGGCAAACCGCAACATCCGCCGTCGGAAGCGTCCTCAACCGGGGCCTGAACGTGCGCCACATCCGGTTCATGGCGCTGGGCTCGGCGATCGGTACGGGCCTTTTCTACGGTTCAGCCTCGGCCATCCAAAAAGCCGGCCCTGCCGTCCTGCTGGCCTACGTCATCGGCGGCGCGGCGGTGTTCATGGTGATGCGGGCCCTCGGCGAGATGGCCGTGCGGCATCCCGTCTCCGGCTCGTTCGGCCAGTACGCCAGCCGCTACCTCGGCCCGCTGGCCGGCTTTGTGACCGGCTGGACCTACGTCTTCGAAATGGCGATCGTGGCCATCGCCGACGTCACCGCATTCAGCATCTACATGGGCTTCTGGTTCCCGCAGGTTGAACGCTGGATCTGGATCCTGGCCATCATCCTTTTCCTGGCCGCGCTCAACCTGCTCAGCGTCAAGGTCTTCGGCGAGCTGGAATTCTGGTTCTCGCTGGTCAAGGTGGCGGCCATCATCGCCATGATCGCCGGCGGGGCAGCCATCATCGCTTTCGGCTTCCAGGCCGGGGACTCCACCGGTGCGCCGGGCCTCGGCAACCTGGTTGAACACGGGGGATTCTTCCCGTTCGGCTTTGAGGGGCTGCTCGCATCCTTCGCCGTCGTGATGTTTGCGTTCGGTGGGATCGAGACGCTCGGCATCACGGCCGGCGAGGCCGCGAACCCCAAGCAAGTCATCCCCAAGGCCGTCAACACTGTTCCGGTGCGCGTCCTGCTGTTCTACGTCCTGACGCTGGGGGTGCTCATGAGCCTCTTCCCGTGGGACGCGATCGGCAGCAACGGCAGCCCCTTCGTCCAGATCTTCAGCGGGCTGGGCGTCCCGGGGGCACCACACATCCTCAACGCTGTGGTGATCACCGCCGCGCTCTCCGCCATCAACAGCGACATTTTCGGCGCCGGACGCATCCTCTTCGGCCTGTCCCGCCAAGGCCACGCCCCCGCTGCCTTCGGCAAAGTGTCCAGGCACGGCGTCCCTTGGATGACGGTGGTGATGATGGCCGCGATCCTCCTGGTGGGCGTGGTCCTCAACGCCGTCATCCCGGAAAACGTGTTTGTCCTCATTGCCTCCATTGCCACGTTCGCCACCGTGTGGGTGTGGGTGATGATCCTCGCCTCGCACGTCGCCATGAAGCGGGAGATCGTACGGACTGGCCTGCCGGCGTCCGAATTCCCTTCGCCGTGGTGGCCCGCCGCCTCCCTTCTCACCATCGCCTTCATGGCGCTGGTGATCGCCGTCCTGGGCGCGTTCGAGGACACGCGCATCGCGCTCTACGTGGGCGGGACCTGGCTCGCGTTGCTGGTTCTGGCGTTCCGGCTGTGGGTCAAGGGTGACGGACGACGGCGGGCGGAGCTTGTGGACGAGACCTCACCGTTGCCGCTGGTCACCACATCCCCCTAGGCAAACACTCTCCAGGCCCAACGCCCGCCCGGCGCTCTCTCACTTAATGCTGCTTTTGGCCGGACCCTCGCTCACTCGATTGGGAAAAGTGAGAGAGCATCAGCATTTAAGCGACATCAAGTGAGAGAGCGTTGCCGGGGGCGCCGGCTGAGGGAGGTTCGGGAGGTCAGGAAGCCACAGCGGCAGCCCGCACGGCCTCGGCCAAGGACGTGGCGGGACGGCCAATCAGCTTCCGCAGGTCGCCGGTGCTCACCAGGAGGTCGCCGCGGGCGATCCCCAAGTCCGAATCGGCAAGGATCTGCGCGAAAGCCTCGGGCACCCCAACCCCGGCCAGCAGGCCCGCGTAATCCTCGGCCGGAAGGTCCTGGTAAGTGACGTTCTTGCCGGTGGCTGCGCTGATTTCGGCGGCAAGTTCAGCCATGGTGAACGGCTCATCGCCGCCCAGCTCGTAAACCTTCCCGGCCTGGTCTTCGGAAGCAGCCAGCACGGCAGCGGCCGCGTGCGCGTAGTCCACCCGGGCAGCAGCACTGACGCGCCCATCTCCGGCACTCCCTGCGAGGCCGCCCTGGGCGAGCGTTCCCGGCAGCTGGTCCGTGTAGTTCTCCAGGTACCAGCCGTTGCGCAGGAGGACAAAGGGAACACCGGATTCCTTCAGGATGGCCTCCGTGGCCTGGTGCTCGGCCGCCAGCTTCATCCCGGTGGTGTCAGCGTTGGCGATGCTGGTGTAGGCCAGCAGCTCCACGCCCTCGGCTTGTGCGGCCTCGACGACGGTGCGGTGCTGCTCGACGCGTTGGCCCACCTCATTGCCGGAGATGAGGAGCACCTTCCTCGCACCCTTCAGGGCCGCGGCAACAGAAGCCGGGTCTGCGTAGTCCATGCCCATAACGCGGACGCCACGCTCCGCAAATCCTGCAAGTTTTTCCACGGAACGTCCCGCAGCCACGATGTCTCCCGCAGGAACGCCGCGTTCCAAAAGTGCCGCGACAACGTGGCGTCCTAGGTTCCCGGTTGCTCCGGTGATGACGATGCTCATGATGTTTGCCTCTCTTTGGGGGTCTGTCAGGAAGCACAACCACGGCCCTGCGGGATAACTTCCCAAAAGAGAGTACGCACTTTGAAGTAAGGTACTGGTATGGAGGTTAGTAGCAGGCGCCCTGCAGGCCATGCGTCACCACTTCCGCCGGCTCTTGCCGACGGCGTCTTCCCGGCCGGGTGCCCCAGCCGGACTGTGCTGGACCACGTCACCAGCAAGTGGGGCGTGCTCCTCCTCCTGGCACTGTCCGAGGGCCCGCAGCGGTGGAGTGAACTCCGGCGGCGGGCCGAGGGCATCAGCGAGAAGATGCTGGCCCAGACCCTCAAGACCCTCGAACGTGATGGCCTGGTCCGCAGGGAGGCCCAGCCCGTCATTCCACCGCGCGTGGACTACAGCCTTACGGAGCGCGGCTATGAGTTGAGCGCACTCCTGGTTCCCCTGGTGGCCTGGGCCTTCGAGAATGCGGATGACATCGTGAAGGGGCAACCATAGCTGGCGGGGCCCGCCCACCCCAAGGAAGCCTTGGGCGGTCAAGTACCCGCCCGTGAAAAAAGCGAGTACTTGTTACTGGTGTGACTGGTGTGATTAGCGCGTAGCTTGGGCGTAAGGTGCCAGCCGGAATTGGAGGGCCGCCCTCACGCTGGGAGCGTTCCGGTTAACCGCACCGCCAGTGGGCGGCCCATGCCGCCTTCGAGGAGTTGGTACGCATGGTCAAAGCCGAGGTCCCTGATGTGTCCAGCATGGGCCGGCCGGTAAGCCTGGCCCAGATCGCACTGCAGGCCTGGCTCCACCTCACGAGGTGCCTCGCCCCGCGGTCACCCTTCAAAATCGGTGATGCGGTGGTGGGGGACGATCCCTTCAAGGGACGGCGCGAGGGGGTGGTGGTCTTCCTGCAGGGCACCTCCGCGGGGGTGGACACCGCACAGGGAGTCTTCTTCTACGACCACCGGCAACTGCGGCACCTGGACTGACCCCGCCCCGCCCCGGAGTTTTTGGGCAGATATGAGGACTTCAACCGCGCTTCTAAACCGTGGTATCTGTCCAAAAACTCCAAGGGGTGGAGGGGGTGGTTGGGGCGGCTACCGGGCCGACCAGCCACCGTCCATGGTGTAGCTGGCGCCCGTCACCATGCCGGCGTGGTCGGATGCCAGCCAGGCCACCAGGGAGGCCACCTCCTCCGGCTCCACGAGCCGCTTGATGGCGGACTCGGTCAGCATGATCTTCGCCAGCACTTCGGTTTCGGGGATGCCGTGGACCTTCGCCTGGTCTGCTATCTGCGACTCCACAAGCGGCGTGCGCACGTAGCCGGGGTTGATGCAGTTGGACGTCACGCCGTGGTCCCCGCCCTCAAGCGCAGTCACCTTGCTCAACCCTTCCAGCCCATGCTTGGCGGATACGTAGGCACTTTTGAACGGCGAGGCCCTGATGCCGTGCACGGAGGACAGGTTGATGATCCGGCCGAACCCGTTGTTGTACATGTGCGGCAGTGCCGCCCGGATAAGCAGGAACGGCGCCTCAAGCATGAGTGTGATGAGCCGGCGGAAGTCGGCCGGCTCAAACTCCTCGATGGGGCTGATGCGCTGGATTCCTGCATTGTTCACCAGGATGTCGCAGTCCAGGCTCAGGGTGGCGAGCGAGTCCACGTCCAGCAAATCCACTGCCCATGAAGTGCCGCCCACCTCGTCGGCGAGTGCTGCCGCTGCACCCTCGTCAACGTCCGCGATTACCACCTTGGCCCCCCGTGCGGCGAGGGCGCGCACACTGGCAGCGCCGATGCCCCCGGCTCCGCCCGTGACCAGTGCCTTGCGGCCGTTCAATGTGCTTTCCATAACACTCCCCTTCGGCTGATCCAACAGACTGTTCCGCGGCTTTAGCAGCTCAGCGCGTGGCTGCCGCTACCGCCAGGCCTTCGCGTTCGGCGTCGGCCCTGTCCACGTCCTCCAGGGCTATGCCCTTGGTTTCCTTGAGGCTCAGCACCGCCACGGTGGTGACGGCGCACGCCACCACCAGGTAGATGGCGGTGGGAACCCACGAGCCCGTGTCCTTCAGCCACTGGGTGGCCAGGAGCGGCGCCAGCGAACCGGCAACGATCGAGGTGACCTGCGAGCCCAGCGACACCCCGGCGTAGCGCATCCGGGTGGGGAAGAGCTCCGACATGATGGCCGGCTGCCCGGCATACATGAAGGCGTGCAGGCAGAGGCCGATGGTCACGGCCAGGACGATCACCACCGCGTTCTTCGTGTCGAACATGGGAAACGCGAAGAAGGGCCAGGTGGCACCGGTGATGGCGCCCACCAGGTACACAGGCTTGCGGCCCCAGCTGTCCACGAGGCGTCCCACCTGCGGGATGACCAGGAAGTGGATGACGTGGGCAATCAGCAGGGCGAGCAGGAGCGAGGACGTGTCGTACTTGTGGACGCTCTTGAGGTACACAATCGCGAAGCTGACCACGAGGTAGTACATGATGTTTTCCGCGAACCGGAGGCCCATGGCCTGCAGGATGCCCTTGGGGTACTTGCGGATGACCTCGCGCACGCCGTAGCTCACGGCCTGTTCCTGCTCCACGAGTTCCTTGGCCTTCAGGAAGATAGGCGCTTCAGTAACGTGCGTGCGGATGTAGTAGCCCACGAAGACGATCACCGCGGACAGCCAGAATGCCACCCGCCAGCCCCAGCCGAGGAACGCTTCCGGGCTGAGCATGGAGGACATGATGAACAGAACCAGCGTGGCCAGCAGGTTGCCCACCGGAACGGCGGACTGGGGCCAGCTGGACCAGAATCCGCGGGACTTGTTGGGGCTGTGCTCGGCGACGAGAAGCACGGCGCCACCCCATTCGCCGCCCAGGGCGAAGCCCTGGATAAAGCGCAGGAACACCAGCAGTGCCGGTGCGAGGTAGCCGATCTCGGCGAAGCCCGGGAGGCAGCCCATCAGGAAGGTGGACACGCCGATGATCACGATGGTGAGCTGCAGGGTGGGCTTGCGGCCCAGCTTGTCACCAATCTGGCCGAAGACGATGCCGCCGAGCGGCCGTGCAACGAAGCCCACGGCGTAGGTGATGAACGCCTGGATGATGCCGTCCAGCTCGTTGCCGGTAGCAGGGAAGAAGTACTTGCCGAACACCAGGGTTGCGGCAGTGGCGTAGAGGAAGAACTCGTACCATTCCACCACGGTGCCAACCATGGAGGCTGCGACGATCTTCTTGAGGCCGGCGCCCTTTGGGGCAGGCTCGGCCGATGATGCAGAGCGTTGTTCTACGCTCATATGTTTTTCTCCTTAGTGTCCACGTCGACACGTGCTGTGATGCGCAGCACTCAATGGGCTCAGATGAGTATTGCCGCAGAAAGTCCGCGGTTCAATGGCCAAACCGGCACCGCCTGTGTGCAGAATTGCAGATATGGATACGAACCCGGATGACCTGCTGGTCCTGCTGGCCGTCTCGCGGTCAGCAAAATTCACGACGGCGGCCCAGGCCTTGGGACTGAACCACACCACTGTCTCGCGCCGGATAGCCGCCCTGGAGAAGTCGCTGGGCGGCCGGGTGCTGGCCCGGGCAGCGGGAGGTTGGGAACTGACCGACCTTGGCACCCGGGCCGTGCGGGTAGCGGAACAGGTGGAGGCGGCGGTGGGCACGCTGGGACCCGCTGGCAAGGAACCGGACCCCATTACCGGCGTCGTCCGCATGACCGCGACGGACGGGTTCAGCGCCTATATCGCCGCGCCTGCCGTGGCGCGGCTGCGGCGGAACCATCCCGGGCTCAGCGTGGAAGTGGTGACCATGACGCGGCGGGCACTGCAGCAGCGTTCGGGCCTGGACATCGAAGTGGTGGTGGGCGAGCCGCAGGTGCACCGGGCCGAAGCGGTGCGGCTGGGCGAGTACATGCTGGGAATGTACGCCTCGCGGGCCTACCTTGCTGCGCATGGAACTCCGGCCACCGTGGCCGAACTCAACGAGCACCCGCTGGTCTACTTCGTGGATTCCATGCTGCAGGTGGATGACCTGGACGCGCCCCGCCGGCTGGTGCCCGCCATGCGGGACGGCCTGACCTCCACGAACGTCTTTGTCCATGTGGAGGCCACCCGCGCCGGGGCCGGGATCGGTTTCCTTCCGTGCTTCATGGGCGACCTGCACGGGGACCTGGTCCGCCTGCTGCCGTCCGCGATTTCCGAACTGCTGCCCTACTGGATGGTGCTGCGGCCGGACTCGCTGCGGCGGCCGGCCGTGGCCGCAGTGGTGCAGGCGTTGCGGGAGCAGGTGGCGGAACACCGGGACTGGCTGCTGGGCCGGGGTTCTAACTGACCGGGGCAGGCGGGTCGTGGCGGACGGGGGAACCGGCGGCGAAGGCCCGGACCTGGTCGTCATCCCAGAGATGCGCGGGGACAGCACCGCCCAGCAGCCGGCGGTGCAGCTTGGGATCGTCGCCGAACGGGGCATCGCTGCCGGCCATCACCATGTTCCCGTAGCGCCGGCCCTTCAGCATGGCGGGGTCGGCGATGATCACGGTGTACTTGAAAGACGCCGCGATGGTGGCGGCGTCCTCCCGGGCGTTCTTCAGGTCCGGCGCGTCCCCGGAGTTGACCACGTACAGGCCTCCCGGGGCCACCACCCGTTTCACGTGGCCGGTGAACTCCGCCGTGGTGAGCGGCCGGGGTGTGACGGCGCCGGCGAAAACGTCCCGGATGATGAAGTCCCGGGTATCCGGGGTGAGGCTCTCGGTGACTTCGCGGGCCTCCCCCACGCGCAGGCGCAGCAGCGGGGCTTTGGGCAGGTCGAACCAGCCGCGCACATATTCGGCCAGCTTGCCGTCCAGTTCCACCACTACCTGCCGGGCGTCCGGGTAGACGGCGTGGAAATAGCGGGCCAGCGAACAGGCGCCGCCGCCCAGGTGGAGGCCGCGCAGTTTCGGGCCGCCGCCGGAGGAACTACCCGACGGCGGCCAGCGCGACTCGATCAGCGCCGCCATCCAGCGCATGTACTCGAAATCCAGGAAAAGCGGATCCGCGAGGTCGATATGGGAGCTCATCACCCCGTTGATCTTCAGTAACCAGCCCGTGGAGTTGTCCTGGTCCGCGATCAGCTCGCAGTCGCCGGTATCGATGTAGTAGACACCTTCAACGGGGCCGCTGGGCCTGCCGCCGGCCGGCACTTCCACCACTCCGGCCACCGGCCTGTTGCCCGCCCTGCCACCTGAACCACCTGAGCGTCCGCGCTTGGCCACTACCCCAAGCCCGCTTTACGCATGGCCCGTCCGCCTTTATCCATGGTTCAACCCTAGTTGGTGGGAACAGCTCCCTCGCCCTCGCGGATCCGCTTCACCACGGCGGTGGTGGAACGTTCGGCAACATAGTCCAGGATGGCCACCCGGCCCCCGTACTCCTCCACGGACGGCGTCTCGGCGAGCATCTCCGGAGTGTAGTCCCCGCCCTTCGCGTACACCTCGGGCCGAAGCTGCCGGATCAGGGGTGCTGCGGTGGGTGTATCGAACACCGTCACGTAATCCACGCAGCTCAAGGCGGCCACCACCGCGGCCCGGTCGGCCACCTGGTTGATGGGGCGGCCTGCGCCCTTCAGCCGACGCACGGAATCGTCGCTGTTCAGGGCCACCACCAGGACGTCGCCCAGCTGCTTTGCCTGGTTCAGGTAGCGGGTGTGGCCACTGTGGAGCACGTCGAAGCAGCCGTTGGTCAGCACGATCCGCTGGCCCTGGGCCCGGTGCAGCTGCAGCTGCCGTTCCAGTTCGTCGGCCCCCAGGGCAGTGTCGGCGAAAGCCTTCAGGTAGCGGCTGAGCGCGGCCGTGCTGCACACCGACGTGCCTGGCTGGTGGACCACCACATCCGCAGCGGACTGCGCCAGGTCCAGGCTCGCCGTGAGCGGCAGCCCGGCAGTACGGGCCAGGGTGAGGGCCGCCACGAAGGTGTCCCCTGCACCGGACGCCTGCTTTTCGGCAGCGGGACGTGCCCACGTCCGGTGCCGCACGCCGTCGGGCGTCAGGAGGACTGTTCCGTCGCGGTCCAGGGTGACCACCACGGCCCGGGCACCGGTGGCGGCCAGCAGCTCCCCGGCGTGGTCCCCCACGGCCGCCACCCTGTCCTGCCCGTCCGGCAAGCGCAGGTCCAGCAGCCGCGCCGCCTCCTGCGCGTTGGGGGTCACCAGGTCCGGACCGAGCGGCGCCCAGGGGCGGGGGTCGTGTGAGTCGACCACCAGCAGCGGGCGCCCTGCCGGTTCGGCCCGGTCCTTGCCCGCCAGGGCGTCCATCAGGCCGCCCCGGACGGGGTCGGCAAGGACACCGGCGCCATAGTCGCAGACCATCACGGCGTCCTGGTGTTCGACGGCGGCCCGCACCGACGCGGCGAGCTCCGCCAGCGCATCGGCCGGCACAGCTTTGGCGCAGTCATCGATGCGGAGCATCACCTGGCCGCCGCTGCTGATCCGGATCTTGGTGGTGGTGACCATGTCCGGGTGGTCGAGCAGGTACGTGACGTCGATTCCCGCCGCCACCAGCTGGTTACGGAGGTCCACGCCGGCGTCATCCGTTCCGATGATTCCGGCAACGGACACCCGTGCGCCCAGGGCGGCCAGGTTCATGGCCGTGTTCGCCGCCCCGCCCGGCACGGATTCACGGGACTGGACGTCCACCACCGGTGCGGGTGCCTCGCGGCACAGCCGTTCAATGGTGCCGCTCCACCAGCCGTCCAGCATCACGTCACCCAGCACCAGGATGGCCGGCTGTTCCGCTGCCAGCCGGCCGGGCAGCCATTCGGAGAGGGCGCGCTGCTGGGAGAGGTCCACTCCGGCGGGGTCGCCGGGAGCGGGTTCACGGTGAAGCCCATCGCTCGGCTGGCTCATGGCTGCCCCTGTCCTTTGGATTCCCTTTCAGCCGCAGCCGGAGGCGCGGCTATGTGCACCACTTTCACCCGGCTGAACTCGTCCAGCAGCTCAGGACCGTAACCGAACCCCGCACCGCTTTCACCGCGCGGCTGGGCTGCGCCGCCGGGTGCGCCGCCAAACACCTCGTTGACCTTGACGGTTCCCACCGGGAGTGCCGCCACGGCCTGCTGGACGTGCGCCATGTTGCCGCTCAGGACTGTGGCGGCCAGGCCGTACTTGCCGCTGCACGCCAGCCGCAGTCCGTCGTCAAACGACTTCACCACCTGGACGGGAGCAACCGGCCCAAATGTTTCCTCCGTCATGACCTGCATGCTGTCCGTGCACTCCAGCAGCACCGTGGCCGGATAGAAGGAGCCAGGACCGTCGGGAAGGACTCCGCCTTCCACGGCATGCGCGCCCTGGCTGAGCGCATCTGTGACGTGGGCGTGGACGGCGTCACGCATCCGCTCGTCCACCAGCGGGGCCACCGTGCCGTTGTTGTTGCGGAGCGCCGCTTCAGCTTCCAGTGCTGCGCAGAACTCCTTGGCAATGGCCTCGTGGACGTAGATTCGCTCCACTGCCACACAGATCTGGCCGCTGTTGCTGAAGGCGCCAACGGCCGCCTGCTCGGCCGCCCATGCTGGATCAACATCCCGGTCAACGAGCAGCGGATCGTTTCCGCCGTTCTCCCGGATGACATGGGCTCCGGTCAGTGCGCCGGCCCTGGCAATGCGGGCGCCAGCGGCGCTTGAGCCCACGTGCGCCACCACGTCCACCTGGGACTCTGCGAGCAAGGCCCCCGCTCCGGCCCCTCCGTTGATCGTCTGGAAGACGCCGGGCGGAAACGCGGGTGCCAGGACCTCCCCCAGTGCCTCACCGAGGCGCGGGCAGCGCTCACTGGGCTTGTGGACAACCGTGTTTCCGGTAACCAGCGCGGCGCCGATCAGCCCGCAGGCCACGGCAACGGGATCGTTCCACGGGGTGAGGAGCGCGGCGACCCCGCGCGGCTCCGCCACGGTGTAGTCCGAGGCAAGGCGGTTTCCGCGCAGGCTGAGGCCGCGGTGGACAGGCCCGAGTTCGGCGTACTGCTCAAGGGTGGAAACCCCGGCGCCGATCCCGGCCAATGATTCCTCCACCGGCCGCCCGGTTTCGCTGGCGTTGAGCTCCGCCAGTTCAGCGGCGGCGGCATCCAACGCCCGGGCAGCAGCGCGGAGTGCGGCGCCCCGTTCTGCGGGAGCAGTGGAAGCCCAGTCCGCCGCGGCGCTCCGGGCAACGTCCACGGCGCGGGTCACCGCGTCCGGCCCGGCTTCCGGCACGGTCCAGAGGACATCGCCGGTGCGCGGGTTCCGGATGGTGATCCCGGCGCGCTCAGCTGATCCGGGGCCTGCGGCTGTTTCAATGGCAGTAGTGGGCATGGTGTTCCTCCCGTCGTGTGGGGTCTGATGGATGTGCAGTCTTTAGGGCCAGGAGCCCTCTTCCTCGTGGCAGATCAGCATTTCGCGGACCTCGCAGCCGACGGGCTGGTTCAATGCGAATAGGATGGCCTGCGCCGTGTTGGCGGGATCGTTGAGCCGTGAATCGTCCTGCGGCTTGTACTGCTCGGTGCGGTCATCGAAGAACCGCGTCTTCATGCCGCCGGGAATCATGGTGGTGACGCCGATTTCGCCGCCGGTCTCTGCTGCAAGCGCGTGGCTGAAACCCACCACGCCGAACTTGGAGGCGCAGTACGCCGTGGCATCGGCCACCGCACGCTTACCCAGGGTGGATGCCACGGTCACCACGCGCCCGTGTGAGGACTTGAGGTAGGGCAGCGCCGCGCGCACCACGGAGACGGTGCCCATCAGGTTCACTCCGATGACCTTTTCCCACTCCGTGGCTTCAACATCAGCCAACTTGCCGCAGCGGTCGATGCCGGCCGCGGTCACCACGGCTTCCAGGCCGCCCAGCGATTCGGCGGCTTCCCGGACGGCATTTTCCACGGCGGCGCGGTCCGCAACGTCCACCTCGAATGCCTTGACGGCGGAGACGCTGCTGATGTCGCGGTCCAACACCACCGGGGTGCCGCCGGCTTTGAGCACGGCGTCGACGACGGCGGCCCCCAGACCGGAGGCACCTCCGGTCACGAGCACGCGGCCTGGGTTGTTGGTGGCAGGCACAGTTGCTTCTGCAGTCATGGTGTTCCTTTCACTGGGAAAAACAAATCACTGGGAAAACTTGAAATGGTGGCTGCTGCCGTACCGGGCAGCCCGTCAGCTGACCTTGGCCAGTGCATCGGCGAGGCCGGTAGTGGAACGGGCAGGGTGGTAGGGGACAGTGAGGCAGCGTCCTCCCCACTTCTCCACGAGGTCGGCCTCCGGCAGGCGGGCGCCCTTGTAATCGCCGCCCTTGACCCAAATGTCCGGGCGAAGGCGTTCCAGGGCAGCCTCCGGAGTGTCTTCGTCGAAGATCATGACGGCGTCCACGCATTCCATGGCCAGCAGCAGTTCTGCCCTGTCCTGCTGGCCGATGATGGGACGCTCCGGACCCTTGAGCCGGCGCACCGAATCGTCCGAGTTGAGGCAGACGATCAGGCAGTCCCCCAGTTCCCGGGCTGCTGCCAGGGACCGGACGTGGCCGGCGTGCAGCAGGTCGAAGCAGCCGCCCGTTGCCACCACCGTGCCGCCGTTGTCCCGCACAGCGCGGGCCAGCAGCAGTGGCTCACTGCCGCGGCGTTTGCCGGCGCCCTGGCTCCGCGGCTTCCGTATGCCCGGGCCGGAATCGACAGCGGCGGGCGCTCCGGGATCCGCTGCAACAGTGTCAGGCAGGGCGGAGACGCCCCCGCTGGCCAGGAAATCTGCCGCGTCATGGACTGCCAGCGCGGCGGCTTCCTCAAGGTTCCGGCCAGCCAGGAGGTGCACCGCCAGGCTGGCGGCCAGGCGGTCCCCCGCACCGCAGGGATCACCCGCTTCCACCCGCGGCGCCGGAACGTGGTGGGGAGAATCACTGCCCGCACGCAGGAGTACCGCTCCGTGCTCGCCCTTGGTGACCAGGACGGCACGGCTGCGCCATTGCTCCAGCAGGATCCGGCCGGCGCTGACGGCGGGGTCCTGTTCCTCGCCTTCCGGGGACTCTGTAGCCCTGGCTGCCAAGCGGGACTGGGCTGCCTTGGCGGCCTCCGCAAGGTTGGGCGTCACCACGGCTACGCCGGGAACCGGATCCGCACCGGCGGGGTGCGGGTCCCAAATAATGGGAACTCGGCCGGCCAGCCGGGCCAGGAGGTCACGGAGCTGGGGATTGGCGGCAAGGCCGCGGCCGTAGTCCGCCACGATGATCACCCCGGCCGTCTCCACGGCGCGGAGCATAGCGGGACTCACGGCGGGAACGGGGGATTTTTCGCATCCCTGGTCGAAACGGACCACCGCATGCGATCCTGCCCTGACCCGTGTCTTCACCGGGGAAGGGTGGCCGCTGGGGCCCGACACAAGCCGTACCCCGGCGAGGTGCGCTTCGAGCTGCCGGCCGGCGTCGTCATCGCCCAGGACGGTCACCAGGGTGACGGGCCAGCCGTCGCCTGCAAGCATCCGGGCCACCAGCCCGGCCCCGCCGGCGCGCCGCTTGACCCTGGAAACGTCCACCACGGGAACCGGCGCGTCCGGGCTGAGCCGGGTAGCCTCACCGGAGAGGTCGACGTCCAGCATGACGTCCCCAACCACTACGATCCTCATGCCCTGCCTCCCCGCCTCGGCAACCCGGCGTCAGGAGCGCCGCGGCGGCCGACTTCGAGGTCGAAGACCCGGCACATCGCATGCAGGGCGATCAGGTGCCCTTCCTGCGCGTTGGCGTTAAGGGCGTCGATCATCACGGCTTCGTCGCAGGCTTCCGCCAACGGATTGGGTCCGGCACCGGTAAGTGCCCACGTGGTGATGTTCAGTTTCGAGGCGGCGTCGGCGGCACGCAGCAGGTTCGGACTCTTGCCGCTGGTGGACAGCAGCATGAGGACGTCGCCGGAGCGGCCATGCGCACGCACCTGTCGGGCAAAGACGTCGTCGTAGCCGTAGTCGTTGGCGATCGCCGTCACGGCAGAGGACTCCGCATGCAGGGAGATCGCGGAAAAAGGCACGCGCTCGCCGTCGAACCTTCCCACCAGCTCAGCCGTGAGGTGCTGCGCTTCAGCTGCCGAGCCGCCGTTTCCCGCGGCGAGGAGGCGCTGCCCCCGCAGCAGCCGCTGGGCCAGTTCCACGCCCCAGTCCGCGAGGCGGCCGGACTGGCCGCGCAACGACTCCAGGGCCGGGAGCACGCTGTCCAGATGGGTCTGCACAACGTCTGCGCCCACCGGGTCCACGAACCCGGGACCGGGGAGAACGGCGGGCAGCGGCACAGGCGTGGCCAGCATCCGCACGTCGGCTTCCCGAAGGGACCATTCTGCAGTCACAGTGCCGCTCCTTCCATCGGGGCCACGGCGGCGGGAGCTCCTGCCACCGCCAGCTGATAGGCCTTCTCGGTTTCCGCAGCCACCCTGTCCCAGGAGTAGCGGGTCCTGGCGCGGAGCATGCCGGCCTGTCCCAGCTCGGTCCGCAGGGCGGGGTTGTCCAGCAGCACGGCCAAGGCGGAAGCGATCGCCTCCGGGTCGCGGGGCGGCACGTGCAGTCCGGTCCCCCGGTCCACCACGGTGTCGCGAAGGCCGCCCACTGCCGCTGCCACCACAGGCACGCCGCACGCCATCGCTTCGAGCGGGACGATGCCGAAAGGCTCGTACCATGGGGCGCACACCACGGCATCGGCACTGCGGAAGATCCCGGGCATCTCAGCCCGTGATACCTGGCCCTGCAGCCGCACCTGCCCGGCAACGCCGAGCTCGGCGGCGAGCTCCAGCAGGCGGCGTACTTCCGGATCAGCGTGAAGCACCCCGGAGTCCCCGCCGCCGCCCACGATCAGGAGTTCCACGTCGTCGAAGCCTGCTTCCCGCAGGAAGGGCAGCGCCCGGATCACCAGGTCCACGCCCTTGCGCGGCACCAGCCGGCCCACCGAGAGGATGCGGTGCCGGCGCTGCCGCTGGGCAACGGGCCCTTCGCCGGAGAAGAAGCCCAGGTCGACGCCGCAGGGCGCAATGGAGATCTTGCCGGTGTTGATGCCCATGGCCTTCAGCTCAAACACCTCGTCGGAGCAGGTGGCGATAATGCGGTCCGCGGACCGCCCCACCCCGGGTTCCAGCCAGCGGCGTTCCTGGGGGCTGGTGTCCTCGGCGCCCTGGTGCCTGCGCTTGACGGTGCCCAGTGCATGGAACGTCTGGATAACGGGGACCCGGTACCCGGCGTCCGGCCGCCTGGCGGCGTCCAGCGCGGCCAGCCCCGACATCCAGAAGTGGCCGTGCACCACATCCGGCGGCTGCCGGCCCCAGTCCTTCGCAACTCCGTCCGCGAGCTCCCCCATGAAGGGCAGCAGTTCGTCCTTGGGAACGTGGGCGGCGGGTCCGGCATCCACGTGGACCACCTCGAGGCGGCCTCCCACCTTGACCCTGGCGGGAAGCTCCGTTGCGTCCCTGCGGGTGTAGACAGTGACGTGGTGGCCGCGCTTCGCCAATGCTTCGGACAGTGCGGCAACGTGCACGTTCTGCCCGCCGGCGTCCACCCCGCCCAGGGCCGCCAGCGGACTGGCATGCTCGGAAATCATCGAGATTTTCATGGGGTCTTCCTCTCTCGCGCCGGGACGAGGATCCGCTCGTCCCGGCCGTTGATACCGCGGCCGCCGGGTTCCATGCCAAGATCCGCCAGGAGCTCATCCCAGCGGTCAAGGAACTTACCCAGGCCGTAACGTTCCAGTGCAGCCTCACGGGCGGCGACTCCCCGCCGTCGGGCCTCATCCGGATTGGCGACAAGGCGCTGCGCGCAGCGAAGCAGCTCGTCGATGTCGGCGGAGACGGCGCCGGCTTCCGGCGGCACCGCCCGCGGCGCTTCGGTGGTGGCCAGTGCAACTACCGGCATGCCCAAGTGCATGGCTTCCAGGAGGGACAAGCCCAGGGAGGTCCAGCGCATGGGGTGTACGTAGACCCGGCAGCGGGCCAGTTCGCGGTGCAGTTCGAGGGTTTTCAGGTCGCCCCTGGAGGTGAGCCGGGCCTGGTCGATGCCTGCGGCGGCCGCCAGGCCGTCCGTCTTCATGCCGAAGACCTGCAGCGGTGCCACGGACGCGAAGGCGGGGAGCAGGTCCGTGCCCGTAACGCGGCCCCGCCGGACAGGCTCATTGACCACCACGCCCAGTTCCGGCAGTTCGCCAGTGTAGAGGTGTCCCGGGTCCGGAATGCCGTGTTCGATCACCAGGCTGCGGGCCGAGCCGTTATCCCAGGCGAGCCTGTTGAAATGCGTCACGTGCACCAGGGGGATGGCACGCTGGTCCGCGAGCGGGTGCCGGGCGAAGGGAAAGCCCTCCTTGGGCGTGTTGTGCTCCAGGTAGGCAGCGGGCAGGTCAACGCCGGGCCGTCGCCCCAGTACGCGTGCCAGTTCCTCGATTTCCTCCGGGCGTTGAAGGACGACGGCGTCCACGGACTCCGCGTCCAGCGTTGCCAGCTCCACCTCCCGCACCGATGCAGGCCAGTCCCTGCCGGCACGGCCAAGTCCCCAGGCACCACCTCCCGGCAGGACGGGAAGGAGGTATTCATGACGGCCGCGGACAAAGGCGTCCGTCCAGGAACCGTGGACATGCCAGAGCAGGATTCTCATCTGTTGCGGGCCTTTCTACGGGTGCTGACGTGCGTACTGAAGGAGCTCACTCCGCCCATGAGGCGTTCCACGGCTGCCACCACATCCTCCGGGGCAACCGAGGCCAGGCACGGGTGGCCGGGAACCGGACAGACCCTGGCGCGGGACATCCTGCAGGCGGCGTTCTGGTCGCCCAGGAGTTCCAGGGGAACCCCGTACGGGGCCCAGCGGATGGCCGGCACGACCGGTGAAAAAAGGCAGGCAACGGGTGTGCCGACAGCGGCGGCCAGGTGGGCGGGACCGGTGTTTCCGGTGACGACGGCGTCGGCGCCGGACATGACGCCGGCCAGCGTATGGAGGTCGGTGCGGCCGCCGAGGTCCAGGGCCGAGGGACCTGCCACGGTTGCTGTGAGCGAGGTTTCGCCCGGCCCGCCGGTGACCACCACCCGGTGCCCGGCTCCCTGGAGGAGTTCGACGGCGGCTGCGTGGTGCAGCGGCGGCCAGGCCCTGGCGGGCACGGCGGCGCCGGGGTGGACCACCACGTACGGCTCCTCGCCCACGAGATCCCGGACATCGGGTACGGAGGCGAGGCGGAGCTTGCCGTCATCCGCTGCCGGAAGCCGGAAGCCCGCCGCCTCCGCGATGCCCAGGGCGCGTTCGGCCTCCGGCTGGTCCTCGGGGAAGTCCTCCCCGGGTTTGAGCCGGACGTCCAGGAGGGACCCTGCATAGTCGGTGGAAGCTCCGGTGATGCGTTCCACCCCGGCCAGCCGCAGCAGCAGTGCGAGCGGCAAAGGCGACTGGTGGAAGGAGGTGAGGATGACGGCCTCGGTGATCCGGGAGTTCCGGACGTACTCAATCAGCCGGTCTGCGTGCGGACCAGTCATCTTGGGCGCCGGGTTCATGATCCACGGGCTGTCCCAGCTGTAGACCTCCGAGACTCCCGGCAGGATCCCGGCCGCAGCTTCCCCCTGCCTGCCGCACAACAGGACTACGTGGTTGGCCCTGCTGCCATCCGGGATCCTGCCGTTGGCTACGGCCCTGACCGCAGGGCCGGCCAGCAGGACATCGCCCATGCTGTCCAGGCGAGCCACCAGGACGCGGCCCATTACCGCCCCTCCTGCAGCAGGAGCACGGCCCCTGCCAGGTCCGGTGCCACCAGGCGCGCATCAGCCACTTCTTCGGGGAGGGTTACCGGGGTGGGGACCAGGACGCCGGTGGCACCGGCTGCTTCGGCAGCCCTGACGTCGGCGCCGATGTCGCCAATGAGCGCTGCCTGGGACTCGGGGACGCCGAGTTTCCGGCAGGCGCTGTGGACCATTCCCGGCGCGGGTTTCCGGCACTGGCAGCCGTCCTGTTCGGCATGGGGGCAAACTTCCCAGACGTCAAAAGGGCCCAACAGTTCCTCCACCCGTGCGTTGACGCCGGCAACGTCCTCAGGGGTGATGAGGCCGCGGGCGATGCCGGACTGGTTGCTGACCACGCCGGTTGCTATGCCCTCGGAGCGCAGCGCGTCCAGGACGGCCTTGGCGCCGGGCATCGGCCGGACAAGATCGGGGTCCCCGTTGTAGGGCACATCGACCACCAGGGTCCCGTCCCGGTCGAACAGGACAGCCCTGAGCTTGGAGGTTACGGAGCTTCCCATACCCTCACTGTTCCCCACTGCTGCTGCTCCTAAACAGGGCCGGATGCTTTTCTCACCTTCCGGTCGTCTTCGGCACCCCGGCCTGAGCAGGCAAGATAGCCTTGGCGTCGCTGCTTGATGCTCCTCCTGGCGGGTCGGGGACGTCCTGTTCCAGCGGTCCTGTGGGGGAATCGGGAGCTACCGGGTCCGTGCCCGGCCGGCGCCCCTGCGGGCCGGGCTCGTGCGTGAGGGAGCAGGGCCAGGCACCCCCCGGACTGTCCGGAAGGAGGCGCCGGAAGCCGCGGCACTGCCGGTCCTGCGCGTAGCGCTCCCGGGGGCTTCGTCCTGCTCCCCTGGCACTGCGGTGCTTGCGAGCCTGCGCTGCAACTCCACCAGCACGCGGGCAAGCCGGCGCGAAACCTGCATCTGGGACATGCCCAACCGCTTCCCGAGCTGCACCTGGGTCTCTTCGCAGAAGTAGCGGCGGTACAGGAGCTCCCGGTCCGCGGAGTCCAGGTCCTGGATCGCG
Organism: Pseudarthrobacter phenanthrenivorans Sphe3; assembly: GCF_000189535.1. Lineage (NCBI taxonomy): Bacteria > Bacillati > Actinomycetota > Actinomycetes > Micrococcales > Micrococcaceae > Pseudarthrobacter > Pseudarthrobacter phenanthrenivorans. Next base: position 479,373 of record NC_015145.1, on the reverse strand, counting down.
TCACGCAGGCAGGCCAGCTCCTCAAGGCGTTCCAGCGGTGTTTCGGGGCACGCGAGCACCTCGCCGATGGACGGTGCGTCCGAGTGCGGGTTGACGGCGTCCAGCGAGTCCGGGTGCATGCTACTTGACGCCGAAATGGCTTCCTGCACTGCCGCCGGATCCTCATCCAGCGCCCCTGCCAGTTCAGCCACGCTGGGATTCCGTCCCAGGGACTGGGTCAGCTCCGGCTCGGCCCGGAACATCCGGGTCCGTAAGTCCTGGATGTACCTCGGGGGGCGGACCACCCAGGTGCGGTCGCGAAGATACCGTTTCAGCTCTCCGGTGATGGTGGGGGCGGCGTAGGCCGGGAAGCTTTCCCCCTTTGACTGGTCGAAACCGCGTGCAGCCTTAACGAGTCCGAGGTATGCCACCTGGTTCAGGTCTGCCCGTTCGCGGCCGCGGGCCTCGAAGCGGGCAGCCAGCGCCTCGGCCAGGTCCAGGTAGCCGAGGACCAGATCGTTTTCGAACGTCTGGCGAAGCCGTCCGGCACTGCTGCCGGAACGGCTTTTTCTCGGGGTTTCTGGCTGCTGTTGGTGGACAGGCGTAGCATCCACGGCAAGTGCGGGAAAGTATTCGGGCATTGTCGTTGGTTCCCTCGGTCGGGTCCGAAAGCCTGCGGCAAGACTTAGAAGTAGGAAATCATAAGGTTGCTTATAAAACAATCCTTGGCGGTACTAGGCTCGGTGTGTAAGCGCTTCTGACCAGCCACGCCAAGGAGTCCTTGACATGCACATTGCCATCACGGGAGCCAGCGGAAACGCCGGCACCGCACTGCTGCGCAGGCTTCAGACCCACCTTGCCGAAAAACCGGGAAGCCTGAAACTGACCGGCATCAGCAGGCGGCGTCCGGACACCGGCGCCGCCCCCTACTCCGGCGTGGAGTGGCACACCTTGGACGTGGGACTCGACAAGGACCAGCCGCTCCTTGACGCCGCACTGGCAGGCGTGGACTCCGTAGTTCACCTTGCGTGGCAGATCCAGCCCAACCGGGACCTGGAGCAGCTGTACCGGACCAATGTCACCGGCACCAGGAACGTTCTGGCGGCCGCCGGAAGGGCGGGCGTGAAGCACATCGTCTGCGCCTCGTCGGTGGGGGCGTACAGCAAGGCCCCAAAGGACCCGCGGAGCGACGAATCATGGCCTGCCCGCGGCATGGCCGGCTCGCACTACAGCCGGCACAAGGCCGAGCAGGAAGAGGCCCTGGACGCCTTCATGGCGGCGGAGCCGGGGATTTCGGTTGCCCGGCTCCGGCCGGCCCTCATCTTCCAGCGGGATGCCGGAAGCGAAATCGGACGATACTTCCTTGGTCCGCTGATCCCCCGGCTGCTGCCAGGCAAACTTCGGATTCCGCTTCTTCCGGCCCCGGACAACCTGGTTTTCCAAGCGGTCCATGCCGATGATGTGGCCGACGCCTATTGGCGGGTGGTCGACCAACGGGCTTCCGGAGCCTTCAATGTTGCCGCCGAGCCGGTGCTGACCCCACAGGAGCTGGCGCGCATCCTGGGGGCCAAAAGGATCCTTCCGATCCCGATGAAACTGCTTCACGGCGTGGTGGGCCTGGCATGGAGGTTGAGGTTGCAGCCCACGGATTCCGGATGGGTGGAGATGGCGGCAGGCGTCCCCGTCATGGATACCGGCAGGGCGCGCCGCATCCTGGGGTGGGAGCCAAGAACCGCGTCCACTGACGCAGTGCGGGAGGTACTTGAGGGCATGGGAACGGGGGAAGGAGTCACTCCCTCCCCCGTCCTGGAACCAAGGAATCCTGCGTCTACCGCAGAAAGCTAGATGCCCGAACGTGGATTCTCCCGATCCACGTGACTGCCACCTGTTGGATTGGAACCGTCCTCGAGGCGGTCATTCCGGACATCATCGCGGTGGACGCCGTCATTACGTGCTGCATCATTGCGGGCACCGTCCGGCCCGCCGCCATCGCGAAGGGCCGCATCCCGGGCAGCCGGGCTCGCAGCAGCTGCAGGCGCATTACCCGTGGTGCCGCCAGGGCCCGTGCCATCGCGGCCGCTGCCATCGCCCCGGCCCCCCTTGATGTCCGGGTCAATTTCATCCGCTTTCCGGGTCCGCTCATTTACGTCATCCCGAAGCGTCCGGGCCTCGGAAGCCTGCTGGTCGGCCTGCTGGCGCAGCCGGGCGGCCTCCACCTGCGCCTGCTCCGCATCAGCCCTGGCGCGCGTCGCCTTGGCCTCGCGCTCGCGCGCATCCAGTTCCCTGTTCTCGGCTTCGCGGCGGATCTCAGCGGCCTTCTCGCGGTGGGCATCGTCCCGCTTCTGCTGAATAGCCTTGCGCCGACGCCCTGACGCGAGCAGCAGCAGCACAACCAGCACCACCACAACAACGGCAACTACCACCCAAACCCATGGAGCTGTTTCCACGTTACCCACCACTTTCACTTCGTTATGACCAGCAGGCTTCTGCCTTCCGGCTGATTCTTTTGGAACCGTTTTACAAGTCGCTTAGCAAGGGTACTTACCTTTTATTAGTAATCATGCTTATTATTTTACGGCCAGTATTGCTGGTTCTTGATCAAAAACAGGCCTTCTTGGAAAGAGAGAGCGAAGATGACAGAGAACCAATGGCCCGAGGATCCCGCCCGCACGGCTCCCCCGGCCTCGACAGGAATCGCCGGCGAGCGAACGGCAACCACTTTTCCCTCCGCCGCCTCTCCCTCCTACGGCGAAGGCCAGGGTGCCTACGGGGAAGGCCAGAGTGGCGCCGGAGGATCCCGCAAGGACGCTGCAAAGGAAGAAGCAGCTGACGTAGCCCGGACCGCAAAGGGTTCCGCGCAGAACGTTGCCCAGACCGCCAAGGAAGAAGCTGCGCATGTGGCCTCCGAGGCTAAGTCCAGCGCCCAGGATCTGTTGCACCAGGCGAAGTCGGGCCTTACGAGCCAGGCCGGGACCCAGCAGCAGAAGGCGGCGGAAGGTATCCGCACCATTTCGAGCCAGTTGCAGAGCATGGCCGACGCCCCTGACCAGCAGGGTGTTGCCAGCGACCTGATCCGCCAGGCCGCCCAGCGCAGCGAGTCCATCGCCTCCTGGCTGGAGAACAAGCAGCCGGGTGATTTGCTTGGCGAAGTCCAGAGGTTCGCCCGGAACAAGCCGGGAACCTTCCTGCTGCTGGCCGCCGGTGCCGGTGTCCTGGCCGGCCGGCTCACCCGCGGCCTCACCGCCGGTGCGACGGAAAGCTCCTCCACCACTGGCACCGCCACCAGTACCGGTACCGCCGGACTCGCAGGCCAGTACGGCGGAGCCGAATACTCCGGCACTCCGTACGGCGACCAGTACAGCGATTCCTACGCTCCGGCCGGCGGCACCGTGCCGCCCCCGCCGGTCCAGCTTCCCGGCCCGGCAACCACTACTGCAGGCTACGACGGCGGCGCTCCGGGCAGCGGCTACACCGACCCCACGCGTCCTGCCAGCCCGCTGGACAGCCCCCAGCTGGTGGAAGAGCCGTGGTCCGGCAACCGTGTCGCCGACGATCCGCTGGGCGACCGGGACCTGGCAGACGATCCCATGGGCGTTGACCCCCTCACCGGAGACCGCCGCCCCGACGGGCAGTCTGGCAGGCTGTGATGAGTAGTTCTATTCCGGAGATGCCGCCGAGTGCGGCGCATCAGAAGGCCGATAACGCTTCGCTGGGCGAGTTGCTGGGCGACGTGACGCGGGACCTGTCCACGCTCATGCGCCAGGAAGTGGAGCTCGCCAAAGCCGAACTCAAACAATCCGCCACCAAGGCCGGCAAGGGCTCGGGCATGCTCGGCGGCGCCGGCGTGGCCGGACACTTCGTCCTGATCTTCCTCTCTCTTGCCCTGATGTTCGCCCTGGGCGCGCTCATGCCGCTGGGCTGGGCCGCCGTGATCGTCGCCGTGATCTGGGGCATCATCGCCGCCGTCCTGGCCGCGATGGGCCGCAAGGAACTCAAACAGATCAAGGGCCTGCCCCAGACAGGCGAAACACTCTCAGAAATTCCCCCAACCCTAAAACCAGGTGAGGTAAACCGATGAGCGATAACCCGGACGCAATCCGTTCAGACATAGAAGCCACCCGCGCACGCCTGGGCACCAACGTGGACGCGGTCGCCGACAAAGTCACCCCATCCAACATCGTCCACCGCCAGACCGACAAGGTAAAAGGCGCCGTCACCGGGGTCAAGGAGAAAATCATGGGCGCAGCAGATTCCGCCAGCACCACCGTCCAGGACACAGTCCACTCCGGCGCCGGACACACCGGCAACGCCATGCACTCCACCGGAGAAACCCTCCACGGCGCCAAGGACACCGCCGCAGCCAAACTCAACGACGCCGGCACCGCGATCTCCCAAGCACCGGACCAGGTCAAAGCCAAAACCCAGGGCAACCCCCTGGCCGCCGGCCTGATCGCGTTCGGCGCCGGAATGCTCATCTCCTCCCTGATCCCGGCCAGCCAAAAAGAACGCCAAGCCGCCGACCAGCTCAAAACCGCCGCCCAGCCCCTGGCCACCCAGGTCACCGACGCCGCCAAAACCGTCGTCGAAGACCTCAAGGAACCAGCCCAGGAAGCCATGGACAACGTCAAGGCCACCGCCACCGACGCAGCCCAAAACGTCAAAACCGAAGGCCAACACGCCGCCACCGACGTCAAAGACCGCGCCACCGACGCCAAAACCAACGTCCAAAACACCTAACGGGCCGCTGCGGCACCGCAAGGCAATAAGCACCACCTGACAGGCCGGCCCGCCACAACCGCGGAGCCGGCCTGTGAGGTTCAGGCCCTGATCGAGAGGACACTCCATGGCCACTCACGACTCTTCCGAAACCAGCACCGCCAAGGCAGGACAGGCGCCGGATCCAAACGATTCCCGTAAGCCGGACAGTCCCAAGGAACTGGACAAGCCAAACTGGAAATACATCCTCAAGAAAACCCTGCGGGAGTTCAACAAGGACCAGTGCCCCGACCTGGCTGCAGCCCTGACCTATTACGCGGTACTGTCGCTGTTCCCGGCCATCTTGGCACTTGTATCCCTGATAGGGCTTTTTGGTGACCCGCAGAAGACCACCGACGCACTGCTGCAGATCGTCAGGGGATTTGTGCCGGCCGAGACTGCTGACACGGTAGGCGGAGTGGTGTCAGACCTTGCCAGTGCACCGGCCGCCGGGCTAACCCTGATAATTGGTCTCGCCACCGCCCTGTGGTCTGCTTCCGGCTACGTGGGCGCCTTCGGACGGGCCATGAACCGCATCTATGAGGTTGATGAAGGTCGGCCGTTCGTCAAGCTGCGAGGCACCATGCTGGTGGTCACGCTCCTGGCCGTGGTGATCGTGGCAATCCTGGCAGGCATGCTGGTGCTCAGTGGCCCGGTGGCAGAAGCCGTGGGCGGCCTGATCGGCCTGAGCGGCGTGTTCCTCGCCATTTGGGACATCGCCAAGTGGCCGGTCATGGTGGGACTGATCATCGTGATCATTGCGGTCCTCTACTACGCCACGCCCAACGTTAAGCAGCCCAAGTTCAAGTGGATGAGCATGGGGTCGGGCATCGCACTGTTCGTCTTCCTGGTGGCCTCACTTGGTTTCGGGTTCTACGTAGGCAACTTCGGAAACTACAACAAGACGTACGGCACCCTGGGCGGCGTGATCGTGATGCTGCTGTGGCTGTGGATCCTGAACATGTCGCTGCTCTTCGGTGCCGAGTTCGACGCCGAGATGGAACGGGGGCGCCAGCTCCAGGCCGGCATCAAGGCTGAGGAGACAATCCAGCTGCCGCCCCGGGACACGAAGAAGAGCGAAAAGCTGCAAAAGCAAGAAGAGGAAGACATCAAGCACGGCCGCGAGCTGCGGGAAAAGTACAGTGCGGAAAACGGGACGGGCACGGACCAATCCGGCTCGGACCAGGACAGCACCGAGGAGCGGGAACCGCACCGGGACAGGGTCCGGGACAAGGTGCGCCACCGGACCGGGGAATCCCCTGACGACGGCCGGAACGGCGCCCCTCGCAACGGCAGCAGCTAGGCGGGTCGGCGGGGGCTAGGCAGGACCTTCAAGATAGAGGAAAATTGTCTTGGAGGTCCTGTTGAGGCTTCCCGGGCTAACAAGGTTTCCCGGGGAAAAGGCGGGGCCGGCGGCGAGATGGCCTCTTCTGAGACCGAGGCCAGTCCCCCCAGTCGCCGTCGGCCCCCTCGCCCTTGAAAAGCACCGCTTAACGGTACGGAAGGGACCCGGCTGGACGCGCGACTGGATGCGCGGCTGAACGGCGTGACTGGACAAAGCAGCCCGCCCTGCAATACGTTCAAGATTAATCTGCTGGCCTCTCCGGGAGCCGGCAGGACCGCTGAAGCAGATACGGCGGCATCACGGTCGACCCCGAATGAGCGGACATGCCTGCTACACATTTTGAAGAATTTATCGCCGAAGCAGTTGTCCCGGACAGGGAACCCGGACTTGGCCTGGGGCGTGATGAGCTCTACGGGCTCTACACCAGCTGGTGCCTGCTCCACAAAGCCCAGCTGCAGGCTCCCGAAGCCCTGTGGGAAGCGCTGCTGGAACATGGCGTCAACCCGGACAGCAACAACCTGTCCATGACTGGGCCGGCCGCCGCCGACTACATCGTGGCCAGCGCGCCGGACCTGGTCTAGGACCTGGCTGGCCTGTTGAAGTTTCCCCGCCACTGGCTAGCATGAAGGCATAGCCGGGGGCGTGGGCGCCTCGGGTACCAGCCGAAGGAGCAACGCCATGGGTTTGGACGACAAGATCGACAACGCTGCCGAGAAAATGGGCGGCAAGGCCAAAGAGGCCACCGGCAGGGCCACGGATGACGAACGCCTTGAGGCCGAAGGCCGGATGGACCAGACGAAAGCCGACCTGAAGCAGGCCGGCGAAAAAATCAAGGACGCCTTCAAAAAGGAATAAGGGCCAGGGCTATGGCCTGGCCGCCGGCAAGAGGGGCTGTTGCGAATGTGCAACAGCCCCTTTTGTTTGCGACGGCAGGCCATCGGACGCGGGCGGCCCGGCCGCCGGCAGAGTGGACCCGGACACTCCCTAGGCGGGTTCGGTCACTTTGGCCGTGGGAGCCATGGTTTCAGCGTTCACCATCCAGGCCAGCTGCTCCAGCCGTTCAATGGCCGCATGCAGCAGGTCTGCACTCGTGGGGTCCTCCTCGTCCACCTCATCATGGACGTCGCGCATGGTCTGGACGGTGCGTTCCAGCCTGGCAGTGATCAGCTTGACGGTCTCTTTGGTGGAGGTGAGGCCTTCCGGGAACCCTTCCAGCCGGCTGCCGGCAGAGACAGTGCTGCTGCGCCCGTCCGGGAGGGCCTGCAGGGCACGCATGCGTTCGGCCGCCTGGTCCGCGAAGAGCCTGGCAGCGGCAATGATCTCGTCAAGCTGCAGGTGCAGGTCCCGGAAGTTCGTGCCCACCACGTTCCAGTGGGCTTGCTTTCCCTGAAGGTGCAGTTCGATGAGGTCCGTGAGCACCATCTGTAGATTGCTGGCAAGGGTGGGTGACGCTTTCATCAAATTCCTCCACTGCTGCTGTCGGTCCCGGCTGAACTCCAGCCGGAATTAATTCTAAGCATACTTAGCAGTTTCCCTGGCAATCCGGCACCGACAGCGGGCGCTAGGTGATGCGTGCCAGCGCGAATCCGTCCCAGCCTTTCGAGCCGACGGTCTGGATGACGGTGGCATCGAGCCGGGGGTGCTCCCCCAGGAGCTTGAGCGCATCAATAATGCCGGGCGCATTAACCGGGTCCGCCTCCGGATCCAGGATGGCGCCTTCCCAGACCGTGTTGTCCAGCACCACCACAGCGCCGGGCCTGCCCAGCCGGACAGCCCAGTCAAGGTAGCGGCTGTTATTCTCCTTGTCCGCATCAATAAAGATGAAATCGAACGGCTCCCGGGCTTCCTCCTCCAGCGAGGCAAGTGTCTCAAGCGCCGGCCCCAGCCGGATCTCCACTTTCTCCCCCAAGCCAGCAGCATCGATATTGGCCCACGCGACCTCCGCGTGCTGAGGCAGGAATTCGCACGTGACCAAAGTGCCGTCGTCGGGAAGTCCGCGGCCCATCCAGATGGTACTGAAGCCGGCTAGCGTTCCTATCTCCAGCACGCGCCGGGCGCGGGAAACCTGGACCAGGAGCTTGAGGAGCTTACCGGCATTGGGCGCGACTTCGATAGGGGGCATGCCGGCCGCGGCGGCGGAGTCGATGGCCTGCTGCAGTCCCGCATCGGGGTGGACCACCACGCGGGACAGGAACTCTTCGGCGGCAATCCACTCCGGCCGGGGCTTGTGCTCGAACATTGCCACAGTTTGGCACGGGCCGGCGTACGGGTCCAGAGATAATGCACGACGGCGGGAGGCCGCCTCGGGCGGCGTCAGGAACCGTTGCCCAGGGCTTCTTCCAGCCGGTCCACTTTCGCCGTCAGCTCGCCGGTGTAGCCTGGCCGGATATCCGCCTTGATCACCAGCGAGACGCGGCTGCCGTACTGCCCCACCGCCTCCGTGGCCCTCTTCACCACATCGAAGACCTCGTCCCACTCACCCTCGATAGTGGTGAACATCGAGTCGGTCTTATTGGGGAGGCCGGATTCCCGGACGATCCTGACGGCGGCAGCAACGGCGTCGTGCACTGATGCATCAGTGGGGCGGGAACCTTCGCTGGGGGCACCGGAGGGGGCAACAGAAAAAGCAAGCAACATGGTGCCAGTTTGCCACGCACGGCGCCAGGGAAGGGGCGGGTGGGCGTCACATAAGGCCCTACCCTCCAGTAACGGTGAACGCTGGAGGGTCCGTTGCTAACCTTTTCGCATGAGCCTCGCAGTCGCCCGCAAGCCCCTCCGCGCCGACGCAGCGCGGAACGTGGACAAAATCATCACGGCGGCGCGCCAATGCTTCCGTGAATTCGGGCCGGACGTACCACTGCAAACCATCGCGGCAACGGCAGGGGTTGGCCCGGCCACCCTGTTCCGCAACTTTGCCGATAAGGAAGAGCTGGTGCTTGCCGCACTGAACCGGCAACTACGCCTCTCCGTGGATCCGGTGATCGACGGCGCGCTGGCCGACATCGATGCAGCAGCGGGGCTGCTGCGGGTGATGGAAGCGCTCATGGATGCAGCGAGCGATGACGCCAACCTCCTGGGGGCAGTGGCAGGCCGGCGTGAGCTCCTGACCGGCATCACCGGGTCCCTCATGGAATCCATCAGTGTGCTGCTGCAGCGCGGCCAGGGTCAGGGAAGCCTGCGCACTGACATCTCCATGACAGACATGTTCCGGCTGCTCGCGATGCTGATCGGCGTGGTGGACACCATGGAGCCCGGGTCCGATGCCTGGCGGCGCCCACTGGCACTCGTTGAAGATGCCATCCGCACCACCCGGCCCACGCGCCCGCTTCCGCCGCACGTTCCGGTCCCCGGCTCCCCAGCGGCCGGACAGGGGAACGGGCAACAGCTGCCGTAGGCGCAGGCTGGGCCTTATTGTCGGCATCCAGCAGGTGCAATACACTCAAGGTGGGTTACGCAGCCAGCCCTCTACTTTGGGATGGAGTGACTCCGTGCAGCAATTTTGCCATTCCCGGCGCGTCCTGGCCGCACCGAAATGAACAGCTCAAAGCTGAACCATTACCTCAACGATCCCCGCGGCCCCGAAGAAGTCCTTCCGGCCTTGAGCGGGGAGGAACTCACAAAGCTGCTGGATGCCCTGTACCAGAACCTGGACACGCCCGAACCCGAATTCGGCGCACAGGCGTGGTACGAGATGGCCGCCGAAGAATCCTGCCGCCGCGCGGGATCGCCTGACAGCTCAGCCCACGGCGTGGCCTAGCCCAGCCACCGTTGCAGCCAGGCGCCTTCCCTAATGTCCTGGAGCTTCCTCAGATGCTGAAGCCTGTCCCTCGCCGTCCTGCTGCGCGGGGTGCCCATGCTCCCCGTGGTGCTCGTGGTGGTGGAACTCGTTGGGGATGTGGTGCTTGGCTTCCATCAGGTGCTGCTGGAGCTTCTCCTCGGCATCGCGACGGCGGCGGGCCGTATCCCGCATCTCCCTGGTGGATTCAGAGCCCCGCGGATCCAGGTAGCCCTGCCGCGGCTTGCCGTGCTGCTCCGGTGAGCGCGTGTCCTGGCTTGATGTTCCCGCGGCCTTCATTCCGGCCTCAGCATCGCGGCCCTGGTCGTCGTCCGGCAGCTCCGGACGTGACTGATCGTTCATCTCGGTTCCTCCTTTGTGGCCGGCGCAGTGGTTTTGCGGCCTGGTTCCAGTCCACCACACGGCCACGGGATGGGGTACCTCAGCTTGCGCCCGGTCCTCCCCTGTTTTGAAGCTCCTGGTGGACCAGGGCCTGGAGAGCGGGGACCGGGGACGCCGGATCCAGCTCGAGCGCCTTCCGCAGGCTCTCGGAAAGCATCTCCAGGTCCGCCGCGGGTACGTCGGACAGGCTGGCGAACCGGGTAAAGAAACGCTTGGCAGGAAGGCCCGCCCGCCGTCGGACGTTTTTGTGATGGGGACGTCCGGATCTTTCCCCGGCCGCATGCAGCTGATTTTCCATGGCGCCCATTCGTACGAGATACCCATGGCCAACTGCATAGCCGTTTTTATAGTACAACCGGCGGCACGCATTGCATGTGACCTTCGTCACGTCCTCGAGCCGGGTGTTTGGGTTGCGTCAGTTCCAGCCCAGCATCCTGAGCAGCGCGGCCGTCCCCGCGCCGGCGAGGACCACCACCAGGAAGGGCGCCCGAAGGGCCAGCGCTATGGCGGCGGCGGCCAGGGCACCGAGCCGCGCGTCAACTGCCAGGGACTGTCCGGTAGCAAACGTGTTCACCACGGTCAGGGACGCCAGCAGCCCGATGGTCATGGTGCCGGCAACCCGGGACATGCGCGGATCCTCCAGCAGCCTGGCCGGAACGAAGTATCCCACCAGTTTCCAGGCGTAGGCCAACAGGCAGGCAATCAGCAGCCAGATCCAGAGACTCATTCGGCACCCTCCGGACGCGTTTTTCCAGTATTGCCCGGAGCGCCCTGCGCATGCCCGGCACGGTGATCGCCGTGCCGGTGCCGTTCCCTGAACGGGTCCACGTCCGGCTCCAGGCCTTCATCGCTCCGGCCGTGGCTGAACCAGCCGATCACCGCAGCCACCACAGCCGCCACCAGGATGGGCACGCCAGCCGGAACGAACGGCACAGCCACCACGGTGGCCACCGCACACACCACGGCGATCGCGATGGGTTCACGCCCCTTGAGCCGGGGCCAGAGCAGTCCCAGGAACGCTGCCACCGCGGCACCGTCCAGCCCCCATTGCTTCGGATCGCCCAGTCCGCTGCCGGCCAGGGCGCCGATAGCGGTGAACAGGTTCCATAGGACATAGATGCCGATGCCCGCCGCCCAGAACCCGCGGCGCTGCTCTGCGGGATCGGTCTGGCCCGAACTGGTGGCCGTGGATTCGTCGATGGTCAATTGGGCTGCCACGTACTTCCGCCAGCCGGTGGGGTGCAGGAGCGCATTGAGCTGCATCCCATAGATTCCGTTGCGCATGCCCAGCAGGGTGGCCGCACTCATCGCCGCGATGCCGGACCCGCCGCCGGCCACCACGCCGATGAACGCGAACTGCGAGCCGCCGCTGAACAGGAGCAGGCTCAGTGCCATGGTCTGCCAGAAGGTGAGGCCGGACGTAACCGAGAGCGCCCCGAAGGACACGCCATAGAGACCGGTGGCAATGCTGATGGAGAGGCCCATCCGCACCGCCGGGGACGCCAGCAGGGTCACGGGCGTGCTCCCGCGGCAGGTTTCCGCAGGCTCCATGCCCATGCAATCAGGGGTGCCTGGAGCGGAAGGCGGACGGTGTGCACCTTCCGCTGCGCTTCGGACCCCTGCGGCCCGTACGCCCGCCGAAGGACATCGAGATGGCCGGCCAGGAAAGCAGTGAACATCACGGCGGTGCCGGTGGCCGCCGCTTTCCGCGTTGCCGGAACAAGGATTCCGACGGCGGCCGCCAGCTCCAGCAGCCCGCTCACGGCAATCCATTCCTCCCGGGAAAGGAGGGCCAGCGGACGGGGCGGTGCGGCACCTGGGCTGGCTCCGGCGTCGTCACGGCAGAGGAAGTCCGGGACCACCTGGTGGTAGAAAGCGGGGTCGCGGAAGTGCTTCATGGCGCTGGCCGCGAGGAGTGAGCTCATGGCTGCAGCGGAAAAGGTTTGGACGGCCCGGCCGGAGCGGGGAAAAAGCATGGTCCCACTCAACCACAGGCGCGGAGGGCGGCTGAAACCGTCAGCTACGGGCGGGGTCCGAATTTCCATCGGGGAGCGGGGGGTGTGGCCCGGCTATCCTCCCTGCGGCGAGGCCACCTGCAGCTGGCTCAGCACCCGCGCCGGCACGTTTGTTGTGATCTCCTGGACGCCCAAGCCTGTGCAGAGCGCCACGTCCTCTTCCGAATCAACGGTCCACACCCGGAAACGGCGTCCTGCAGCGAGCCAGCGCCGGGTTGTTGCCGGATGCCGCCGCAGGTAGTGGATGCCGGGTCCGGCCAGGCCCACTTCACCGTTGTCCAGGATCCGCTCGCCTTCAAGCCGGGTTGCCCTCATCAGGTTGGCAACGGCACTTCCGGTCAGCAGACCGAAGCCCAGGCCGCCCCGGATCACCCGGATGTCCACGTCGTCCACCAACTGGCAGACGTACTCCGGCGGAACCGACGCGAGCAGGTGCCGCACGGAATCCGGGCTGAAACTCATAAACGTCACGGACACGTTGTCCAGCGAAGAGCCGGCCGGGTCCCACCCTTCGCTCCGCAGCACCGCCAGCACCCGGTCCTCCAGCTTGAGCTGGTACGGGCTGGGATGCTTGAACTCGATGGCAAGCCTCACCGGCCGCCCCGCACCCCGGAGGATCGCCAAAAGCTCGGGCAGGGTGAGGAACTGCTCGGACCTCGCCCCGTACATCTCGGGGATGCGGACGCCCTTCCAGGACGAAAAATCGAGGTGCCGCAGCTCCCGCAGTGTCCGCTCGGCCACCGGCCCGGTCCCGTCCGAGGTCCGGTCCAGGTTGGCATCGTGCAGGAGGACAACATGCTGGTCCCGGGTCAGGTGGACGTCGCACTCCACGCCGTCGGCCCCGTCCGCCAGGGCCTGCAGGTAGGCCGCCCGGGTATGCTCGGCGAACGCGGCGCTGGACCCCCGGTGGGCAAAGACCAACGGCCGCTGCGTCACAGGCTCATCACTGGTCATGCAGACACGGTAGCCGACCCGGCCCGTACTGCGGGGCTAGGCTTGGCACATGCAGGTGAACTCTGAGCCAACCACCCGGGAAACGCCCACCAGGCCCGCACCTTCCGCCCCGCCCCAGCCGAAGGGCCGGGGCAAGTCGCGTGCCGCCGTCGTCCGTCATCAACTCAGCGCCGGCGACGCCGAAAAGGCGGCAGCGCTGCGGAAAATGAAGCTGGTGGCTTTGGGGCTGCTGGTGGTGATGGCCGTGATCTTCGTCTTCGCCTTCGCGCTCCAGAAGGAGTACCCGTGGCTTGAGTACGTGCGGGCTGCGGCGGAGGGCGGCATGGTGGGTGCACTGGCTGACTGGTTCGCCGTCACGGCACTCTTCAAGTACCCCATGGGCATCAAAATCCCACACACCGCCATCATCCCCCGCCGGAAGGACCAGATCGGCGCCTCGCTGGGCGAGTTCGTGGAAACCAATTTCCTCTCGGAGCAGGTGGTCCAGGAGAAGCTGGCCAGCGTGAACATTGCCCGCCGCGCCGGCGAATGGCTCGCCACGCCGGCCGGTGCGGACCGCGTGGCCAAGGAAGGCGCCGCCGTCATCCGGGGCCTGTTCAAGGTTTTGAACGACGACGACGTCCAGGCCGTCATCGAGGGTATGGTCCGCAAGCATCTGCTGGCCCCGCCGTGGGGACCTCCCGTGGGCAAGATGGCGGAGCGGATCTTCCACGACGGACACCACCACAAGCTGGTGGACCTGCTGGTGGACAGGGCGGCTGACTGGGTGGATGACAACCACGAGACCGTCACCCGGCTCGTGTCCGACCGCTCCCCCACCTGGGTGCCGCAGTTCGTGGACGGACTTGTGGGCGACAAGGTGTACGTGGAAATCCTCAAGTTCGTGCGCGCGGTGCAGGCCGACCAGAACCACCAGGTACGCCAGTCCATCGACAAGTACCTGAACGACCTGGCGCAGGACCTGCAGCACGATCCCGCCATGATCGCCCGCGCCGAGGACATCAAGGCCCAGGTGCTGGGTGATCCGGAGGTGCGCGAACTTGCCTCCAGGACCTGGGGCACCGTGAAGAATGCGCTGCTGGGCGCGGTGGACGATCCGGACAGCGAGCTGACCATCAAGTTCAAGGCCGCCGTGCGCGACTTCGGTTCCCGGCTCGTCAGCGAGCCCGAACTGGCCGGAAAGGTCAACACCTGGATCGGCGACGCCGCGAGCTACCTGGTCCGGACCTACCGATCGGACATCGCCGGGGTCATCACGGACACGGTGGCACGCTGGGATGCGGAGGAAACCTCGCAGAAAATCGAACTCCAGGTGGGCAAGGACCTGCAGTTCATCCGGATCAACGGCACGGTGGTGGGCTCACTGGCCGGCCTGGCGATCTTTACGGTGGCACACCTGATCTTTGGCTGAGCCTGCACCAGGGCAAACCTAGGCGAAGGACTCCAGTTCAATACCGGCGGCTTCGAGCCCGGCCCGGACAGCGGCAGCGATGTCAATTGCCCCGGGGGCGCCGCCAGGCAGGCACAGTGAATCCGGCCGGAGACTCACCACCGTGCCGTCCACCGCCACCACTTCGCCTTTGGCAGCCAGCCGCACGGCCCGCTCGACGATCACGTCGACGTCGTGCAGCACGGCACCGTCCTGCGAGCGCGGCACCAGGGTGCCGTCAGCGTGGTAGGCGCGGTCCACGAAGGCTTCAGTGAACACCGGGTGCCCGGCATCCCGGGCCTGCTTCAGGAGCTCGGAGTCCGCGAGCCCCAGGATGGGCAGGCCAGGATCGTAGGCGTTCACCGCAGCAACGACGGCTGAGGCCTGCTCGGCGTCGTGCACAAGCCGGTCATAGAGCGCGCCGTGCGGTTTTACGTAGTCCACGGAGGCACCCACCGCGTGGGCCACGCCGTCGAGCGCTCCCAGCTGGTACAGCACGTCCCCGAAGAGTTCGTCGAAGCTCACATCCATGGACCGGCGGCCGAAACCGGCAAGGTCCCGGTAGCCCACCTTCGCGCCTACGGTCACATCCAGCTCGTACGCTGCCCGGCAGCTGTCCAGCATGGTGACCGGGTCCCCTGCATGGAAGCCGCAGGCAACGTTGGCGCTGGTGGCAAGCTGGACCATCGCGGCGTCGCCTCCCATGGTCCAGGAGCCGAATGATGCGCCGAGGTCAGCGTTGAGATCCAAGATTGTTGCCTTCCAGCGTCAGGTTGTCCGGTGCAGCGGCGTTGAGCTCGCCGGGGATGGTGTCCGGCATCGGTCCAAACGCCTCCTTGGCGTTGGCCACCACCGCACGGCCCATGATGAGGTTACCGGCTCCGCCCACCACTGCACCGATCCCGAACGGCAGGGCCCTGCCGAACAGGGCCGTGCCCTGGCGCTTGAGGAGGTTCTTCAGGAAAGCTTTCTGGATCCTGCTGCGGATGCTGCCAAAGCCGGGCACGGGCATGGACTTGGAGAGGACATTGCCCCAGGCTTTGGTGGGGCTGGTGCCCTTGCCGGCAGCCTGGCCGCCCAGCGTCCCCAGCAGGGCCGTGCCCTCCTCACCCAGCATGATGGCCATGACCATGGTGCTGGCCTTCTCCGGATTGGTCAGCCGGATACCGTGCAGTTCCGCAAGGGAAGTGGAGTAGAGGGCTGTTGCTTCCAGGAAGCCGACGGTGGCTGCGGCGGAGAGCCCCAGGGACGCCACGGTGCCCACTCCAGGCACGACGGCGGTGGCCCCCACCACTGCGCCGCCGCCTGTGACGGCACGCAGGTAGTCGCGCTCCAGGATGTCAGCCAGCTGCGCGGCCGTGGCCCGGGGGTGCCGTTTCTGGAGCCGCCGGATGTAGGCCACCACCAGCGGACGCTGGATTTCCACCGCTTTCAGGAGCATGTTGTGGACTCCGGGCTTGGGCTTGCCCTCTGCGTCGAACACTGCGTTGTGGGCGGTTTCCTGTGCGATTCGTACTGCGGGATTGCTGCGCTTGGCCATGGTCACCTCTGTTTGTCTCGCCAGCCAGGCTGGTGCCGGAATTCCTGATACTAAGGTTGCTTAACATTAGGCCACGGCAGGAGAGGTCCCCACCCCGGCGCGGAAGGAGTCCCCCACCCGGCCGGCGGTCCAGTTGCCCGGCTCCCCCGCAGATAGCCCAAAGCCTAGACTTAGCCTATGCCCACCCCCAAAGCCCTGCGGCCCTTTGCCCACCGGGAGTACCGGATCCTGATCGCAGCGCTGGCCATCTCCATCTTCGGCTCCGGCATGTGGGCCGTAGCCATGGTCTACCAGGTGATCCATCTGGGCGGCGGGCCGCTGGAACTGTCCGTGGTGGCCGCCGCCGGCAGCGTGGGTTTGGTGGCCTTCGTCCTGGCGGGCGGCATCGCCGCCGACCGGATCCCGCAGCGCCGGCTGATCATCGCCGTGGAAGGCGCCAACCTTGCGGTCATCGCCACAGTCAGTGGACTGGCCATGTCCGGGCTGCTCCAGCTGTGGCACGTTGCGGCGGGCTCGTTCGTCCTTGGCGTCGGGGCGGCCTTCTTCTTCCCCGCCTACTCCGCTATCCTGCCGCGCATCCTTCCCGCCCATGACCTGCTGGCCGCCAACGGAATGGAGGGGTCCATGCGTCCGGTCCTCCAGCAGGCCGCCGGTCCCGCCGTCGCAGGCATCGTGGTGGCCGCCCTTTCGCCGTCACATGCCGTTACAGCCGTTGCGGTCTGCCACCTGCTGGCCTTCATCGTCCTGAACTTCCTTGGCCAGCACGCACTGGCGGCTCCGGGGAACGGCGCGGGCGGCAGCGGGACAAGCGGGACAAGCGGGACCGGGACAAGCGGGTCCGTGGCAGCGGGCGCTGACGTTCCCAGGCCGTCTTTCTTGCAGGACCTGCGCGAGGGCGTCAGCTACACCTTGCGGACGCCCTGGCTGCTGTGGACCCTGATCTGGGCCTGCATCTCCGTGCTGTTCCTGATCGGCCCCATCGAAGTGCTGCTTCCCTTCGTGGTCCGGGACCAGCTGGCCGGAGATTCCCGGATGTTCGGGTTCCTCCTGGCCATCATGGGCGTGGGCGCGGCACTGGGATCGCTGCTGACTGCCTCATTCCGGCTGCCGCGGCGCTACCTCACGGTGATGATGGTGTCTTGGGGCGCAGGCAGCCTGCCGCTCGCCGCCGTCGGAATCATGGACAATTTCTGGGCAATCGCGGCCGCGCTGCTGATCTTCGGCGCCACCGGCAGCGTGGGCATGGTCATCTGGGGCACACTGCTCCAGCGCCGCGTCCCGCCCCACCTCCTGGGCCGGGTCTCCAGCCTGGATTTCTTCGTCTCGCTCGCCCTGATGCCGGTTTCCATGGCACTGGCCGGTCCGGCCGCCGAGGTCCTGCCGATCTGGCTGATCTTCCTGGTGGCCGGCGGGGTGTGCCCCGTCATGGCGGTCATTGCCATGGCAGCCGCGAAAATGCCCGACGACGAACTGTCCCACCCGCTGGACGTGTCGCCTGAGGTGGAACCCAGCGCAGCGGCGGGAGACTAGGCTCCCGCCGCGGCACTTACTCCTGGACGCGCACCACCGGGATACTCGCCGTCGGATGTCCGCTGGGGAACACCGTAGGCTCCGGTTCCGGCACGGGATCAAGTTCCACCTGGACGGGCTCGCCGCCGACGGTGACAACCTTCCCGCGGACATCGACCTCCAGGGGTTCGCCGGACTGGATGGCCAGCGTGATGGCACCGGCATCGAGTTCCACCAGCAGCAGCCGGCCCCGGATCTTGAGGTGGAAGGTCAGCCCTTCCCACTCGGCCGGCAGCCGGGGGTCAAAGAACGGAACGGGCCCCTGGTCCCGGAGCCCCGCAAACCCGCACACCAGGGAGCTCCAGACCCCGCCCGTGGACGCGATGTGGACGCCGTCGATGGTGTTGCCATGGGTGTCGTCCAGGTCGATGAACACGGCGTTGGTGAAGTGTTCCAGCGCTTCACGCGCGTACCCCACCTCGGCGGCCATGATGCCCTGGACGCAGGCGGAAAGCGTCGAATCTCCGGTTGTCAGCGGATCGTAGAAATCGAAGGCCCGGTGTTTTTCCTCCGCCGTGAAATCCTGCCACTGCAGGAACATTGCCAGTACGGTATCCGCCTGCTTGAGGACCTGGTGCCGGTAGATCACCAGCGGGTGGAAATGCAGGAGCAGCGGGTACTTGGACCGGGGCGTGGTCCAGTCCCAGGGTTCGAGGTGCATGAAGTCGTTGTCCTGCGAATGCACCTGCATCCGGTCATCGAAAGGCAGCTGCATGCGGCTGGCCGCCGCCTCCCACAGCTGCCGCTCCTCCTGCGTGATCGCGGGATGCTCCAGTGCGGCGGCGGCACGCAGGTTAAAGCGCGCCATCACGTTCGTGTAGAGGTTGTCATTGACCACGGCCGTGTACTCGTCCGGGCCGGTGACACCGTGGATATGGAAAAGGCCGTCCTTGCCGAAGAAGCCCAGCGAGATCCACATGCGCGCTGTTTCAATCAGCAGTTCGGCGCCCATGCCGTCCCGGAAGGCAACATCGCCGGTGGCCCAGACGAACCGGTTGGTGGCAAAGGCAATGGCCGCGGCGATATGGAACTGCGCGGTGCCCGCCGCGTAGTAGGCACTGGCCTCAAGGCCGTTGATGGTGCGCCAGGGGAACAGCGCGCCTTCCACGCTCAGTTCCTTGGCGCGGATCTTCGCTTCCGGAAGCATGCCGTGGCGGAACTCCAGGACCCGGCGCGCCCCAACGGGGTTGGTGTAGGTCAGGTACGGCAGGAGGTACACCTCCTGGTCCCAGAAGTAGTGTCCCTCGTAGCCGGAACCGGTGACGCCCTTGGCAGGGATCCCCGCGACATCGGCACGCGCCGTTGCCTGGGCAAGCTGGAAAAGGTTCCACCGGATGGCCTGCTGCAGCTCGGACTGGCCCTGCACCACGATGTCCGAGGTTGCCCAGTAATCGCGGTAGTGCGCTTCGCTCTCGGCAAAGATCTCCCCTACGGGCCGCAGCCCTTCTTCCGCTTTACCGGCGGCGTCAACGGAGGGGTCCTGCACGGCGGGGCCGGCCGCGTAGCTGACGCTTTTTTCCAGTCGGAACGGCTCACCGGGGCTGACCGCCAGGACATAGCGCACGCTGCTGTCGTCCTGGTCAACGCGGGTTTCGAACGGCTGGTGGCCGGCGGAGGTCCAATGGTCCACCGCGACGCCGACGCGCTGCTCGGATTCGGCGGCTTCCCAGGCCAACCGGAGCGAGCCGTCGCCGCCGTCCAGCCGCAGGGGCAGCAGGACGCGTCCTGCGTGCCGGCCCGCGCGTCGCGGATCATGGGCGGAGTGGTCTTCCACCGGCTGGTCCTGGCGGTTGATGACCGAAGAAGTGACGTCCACGGAGACCTCACGGTCGGTGGCTACTTCCAGTGAGATGCCAAGGCTTCCCCGGGACGCGAATCCCACAGCGCGGCGTTCGGTGGTGGTGACCACGGCGCCGGAGCGGCACTGCCAGGTGATCCGGCATTCGTAGGCTCCGGTGGCGAAGTCAACCGAGCGCCGGTAGTCCAGCACCTCGGATTCGGCCAGGCTGAGGGATTCCCCGTCAATGATCACGGTGAAGTTGTTGGCGTCCGGGATGTACAGGATGCGCTGGCCGGTGCGGGCGAACCCAAAGGCGTTTTCGGCGTGCTTGATGTCCCAGATTTCGTGCAGTCCGTTGATGAAGCTGCCGGGAAGGTCCACGTCCGCTGCCGACCAGTGGGCCCCACGGATTCCGAGGTGTCCGTTGCCGAGGGCGAAGAGGGTTTCCAGCGTCCCCTCGTTCCCTGGCTCGTGGCGTGTTTCCACGAGCTGCCAGGGGGTGTTGGGGAATCTTTCGCGGTCCGCGGAGATCAGGGCCATGGTGTTGGGTCCTTATGCATTGGCCGGGCAGCTGGTTTGCTGCCGACCTGGGGATATGTGGGGAATGAGGTACTGCGAGGATCTGCCGGGGGAAGCGGCACGCGCCGCCTTGGGAAAGGCGGCAGTTCTTGAGGCAGGAGGTTTTTAGGGAAGCAGTTCGTCGAGGTCGTTGACTACCACGGTGGCCCCAGCGTCAAGCAGCGTTTGCCGCCCGGCACCCCGGTCCACTCCGATGACCGAATGGAAGGATCCGGCGTCGCCGGCCTGGACACCGGAAACTGCGTCCTCCACCACCACGCATTCCTCCGTGGGGAGGTCCAGCAGGCTGGCGGCGTACTGGTAGGTTGCGGGGCTCGGCTTGCCGGGCAGCCCCTCCCTGGCGGCCACCACGCCGTCCACCACCACAGGGAAGAGGCTGCTGAGCCCGGCGGCCTCCAGGACGGCGGGAGCGTTCCGGGAGGACGAGACGACGGCGACCTTCAATCCCCGTTCCAGCGCAGCTTCGAGGAACCGCACGGATCCTTCAAAGGGCTCCACGCCGGCGCTGACGATGTCGTTGAAAATCCTGTTCTTGCGGTTGCCCAGACCCTGCACGGTGATGTTGGCGGCGTCGTCATCGGTGGGGCCTTCCGGGAGTTCAATCCCGCGCGAAGCCAGGAAGTCGCGGACGCCGTCGAAGCGCGGCTTTCCGTCGATGTGGTCGAAATAGTCGCTTTCGCTGTACCCGGCAACGTTCGGCTGCGAGGCAAGGAAGCCCTCAAAGAGTTCCTGCCACGCCTGTTCGTGAACGGTCGCCGTGGGGGTCAGCACGCCGTCCAGATCGAACAGGATCGCGGATGCTGCAGTCCATGCGGACAGTTCGGCACCTGTCTTTTCTGTTGCGGTGTTTTCAGTCATCAGCTTGTGGTGTCCTTTCAGGACGGCGGGCAGCCTCGAAGGCGGTGTGGGGAAGGTGGAGGCGTCGATGCCCGTACGGTCTGCAGCGGCAATGGGTGCGCCGCCGGAGGGGAAAGCGGCGGCCGTGGACTCGCCGGCCGATGTATTCCTTCCATCATGGACACGGCGCCCGCCCCCGGACAAGCCGGGAGGCCTTCCGGAGACACCGGAAAAACGAGGGGCAACCAGGGCCGTACCGGTTTCCAGTAACCGTCCGCACCGCGCTGATCTCCTTGTCCGCCCAGCTCAAGGCCGCATTTACAGCCGAAGACGAGTGTAAGCGCTTACAAATTTGGCTTGCAACTGTTTTTTCTGCCGGCTTTCCCTTGAAGATCCACGTGACGCACCTCTCAGGGTTTCCCGGTTCCGAAGCGCCGGGATTAAGTATCCCCTGCCCCGTTTGCCCGAAGCACATAATGGCGCAGGAACGCGCTGACGTCCACCATCTCGGTCTTGGACATGGCATGCCCCATGCCCGGGTAAGTCCGCGCGGTGAGCAGGGTGTTTTCCCGGAGCCATTCTTCCGTGTATGCGATGGCATCCTCGTTGATCACCAGGTCCGCCTTATCCCTTCCCCAGAAGAAGGGCGGCTTGGTGTCAAAGGATTCGGTGAGGGAGAGCAGCTCATTTTGCAGGACAAATCCGGACAGCCCCACCACGGCTGCATAGTCCTTGGGGTGGAGGCGCAACAGCGTGCTCGCCATGGCCATCCCCTGGGAATATCCGAGGAGGCTCACGCTGCTGTGCTGGCCCTTGACGGTGCTGATCCAGCCCTGAACGGCGCTGGCGGCCCTGATGACGTCAGCGAAATCATTGGCAAGGAAGTAGTCCAGCAGGAACCAGCCCCAGTGGTCTCCGATCGGCATGGGGGCCCGCAGCGCTGCGCACGTGAATTCCGCCGGCAGGTACTCGAAGAGACGGACCATGCGCGACTCGTCGGTGCCGTAGCCGTGCATCATCACCAGCAACGGCGTTCCTGCCCGCTCGCCCTCAGGCTTGGACCACACAACTGTTTCCATCGAATCAGCCTAGCCAGCCAAGCCAGCCCGCCGCTTGAGCCGTGCCGGTTGCCGGCCGCCGGAAGCAGGACCAGCATGAGTTTCCTGAAAGGTTGTTACGCATCTGAAACGCGCAGGGACGGGCCAGATCGTTGATCAGGACCCCCCTGAGCTGTAGCGTGGCGAGTAACGGACAGCATGCTTATCATCCGCCATACGGGCTAAGAAGCGGCCCATCCACGACTAGAAGGAGCAGTACATGAGAATCGGATCCTCCATTTTCCTCATCGCCCTCGGCGCCATCCTCGCCTGGGCAGTCGCTCCGGGCCTCATCCCGTTCGTGGACCAGGTGCTCATCGGCTACATCCTGATGGCAGTCGGCGTCATTGGATTGATTGCCTCACTCATCCTCGCCTCGCCCGGACGCAGCCGGCGGATCAGCGAAACCCGCTCGGTAGTGGATCCCAACACAGGCGAGCGGATCACCCGGAACGAAAGCCGCGACGGCGGAATCTAGCGGGCACGCGGGTCCGGGCCGGATTGACTGGCTGGACAGAACATGACCCCGGAAGCCGGGCCAGACCATCACGGTCGGGTCCGGCTTTTTGCTGCCCAATCCCAGACCTGGACAGACTGGCAGCGCGGTGCATTTTGTTTCCTGTGGGTTTCCATTGACAAACCAACACAAGCAAAGATAAAGTCAAGTAACTCAACATCAGTGTGATGCCAGTCACGCACCTGCAGCCGTCCGAAACCGCCAAGAGCACCGTCGGCTGCGGCATCGAAAACCATCAACAGCCGCACCATCAAGCCTTACGCAACGGAGGGTATGTGTTCGCCGAGGAGCGCCAGCAGCAGATTGCCGAGCTTGTAGCCGGCAGCGGCCGGGTCAGTGTGACCCTCCTGGCCGAGCGCTTCCGCATCACCACCGAAACCGTTCGCCGCGACCTGGCCGCCCTCGAAAATGCCGGCACTGTCCGCCGTGTCCATGGCGGGGCCGTTGCGGCAGACCGCTTCAGCACCACGGAGGAAAGCGTCACCGAGCGCGCCATCCAGCGGCCTGACCAGAAGATCCGGATCGCCGAGGCTGCCCTGGCACTTATTCCGCGGAACGCTGCGGGGAGCGTCCTGATCGACGGCGGCACCACCACCGAAGTCTTGGCTGACATGCTCTCCCGGCGCGCCGCCGTCGAACCTTCCGACCCAACGGAGCCGCGGGCAGAACTGGTGGCCATCACCCATGCCGTCCCCATCGCCGGCAAACTCTCCAATGTGCCCGGGATTGCCCTGGAGGTCCTGGGCGGCCGGGTCCGCGGCATTACCCAGGTGGCCGTCGGCCAGGCCACGGTGGAGGCGGCCGGCAAACTCCGCCCGGACATCGCCTTTATCGGCACCAACGGAATCCACGCCGGTTTTGGCCTCAGCACTCCCGATCCTGAAGAAGCTGCCGTCAAGGCAGCCTTCGTCCATTCGGCACGCCGCATTGTGGTGCTGGCCGATTCATCCAAACTGGACACGGAAACCCTGGTCCAGTTCGCCTCCCTGAAAGATCTGGACACCTTGATTACAGACAGCGAACCGGGCCCGGAACTTGCGGCCGCCCTGGAAGAAGCCGGCGTTGACGTGGTGATCGCATGATCGTCACCTTCACCGCCAACCCGAGCCTGGACCGCACTGTTGCGCTGCCCGGACCCCTTGCACGGGGCGAAGTGCAGCGTGCAGTCTCCGTCAGCCAGGAATCGGGAGGAAAAGGCGTCAACGTTTCCCGCGCACTGGTGGCCTCCGGCCTGGAATCCGTGGCCGTCCTTCCGGGCGCGGACAGCGACCCCGTCCTCGCAGGCCTGCGGGAAATCGGAGTGCCGTTCGTTTCACTGCCCATCGATGAGCCGCTGCGCACCAACGTTGCCCTTACCGAGCCCGGCGGCGTGACCACCAAGATCAACGAGCCCGGTCCGCTGCTGGACGCAGACCAGCAGGAAGCCCTGATCAAACTGCTGTTGGAAAGCTCACGCGGAGCCAGCTGGGTGGTCCTCGCCGGTTCGCTCCCGCCAGGCTTTCCTGCCGATTTCTACGCGACGGCGGCCCGCCGGATCCGCGCAGCCGGAAACGGTGACGCTCCGCACATCGCCGTGGATTCCTCCGGCGCCCCGCTCGCCGCGGCGATGTCCGGCGATGAATCCGGTACTGAAGGTACCGGCACTGGTTCGGGCAAGCCGGACCTCCTCAAACCCAACGCCGAAGAACTGGCGGAACTGGCTGCTGCAGCCGGCTTCGCCACGGCCACCGCTGACGAACTGGAAGCGGATCCGGCGGCTGCCGCGGCCGCCGCTGCCGCAGTGGTCCGTGCGGGCGTGGGTGCCGTCCTGGCAACTCTCGGTTCCAAGGGAGCTGTCCTGGTAACGGCCGACGGCGCGTGGCTGGCCACGCATCCGCCGGTCGCCGCGGTCAGTACGGTCGGCGCGGGCGACTCCGCACTGGCCGGTTACCTGCTCGCCCACGGCCAGGGCGCCGCCCCGGCCGATTGTCTTCGCCAGGCGGTGGCCCACGGTGCCGCCGCCGCCTCCCTGCCCGGTTCCACGGTTCCGGCAGTTCACCAAACCACCCCGGACGCCGTAACCATCACGGCCCTTCGAAAGGATTGACAGTGACTCAGCTCATCACCACGGAACTGGTCGAGCTCGACCAGAACCTGGGCACCTCGCCCGAGGCGGTGATCCGGCACCTCGCAAGCAAAGTAGCTGCCGCCGGACGCGCAACGGAAGTTGAAGGCCTTTTCGCCGACGCGTTCGCGCGGGAGCAGAAAACCGCCACCGGCATCCCCGGCGGCATCGCCATCCCGCACTGCCGCTCAGCGGCCGTCACGGAACCCACCCTGGCCATGGCGCGCCTGGACCCGAAGGTGGACTTCGGGGCCAAGGACGGACCCGCAGACCTGATCTTCTTCATCGCAGCACCGGACGGAGCAGACCAGGAGCACCTCAAACTGCTCTCCAAGCTCGCCCGGTCCCTGATTAAAAAGGACTTCACCGCAGCCCTCCGCAGCGCTTCCTCCCGCGAGGAGATCGTGGAACTGGTGGACGGCGCCCTCGCCGACAAGCCCGCCGCCCACGCGGCCACGGTCCCAGCCGGAGCAGCCGCCGGCGCCTCGGCAGGCTCCGCTTCCGGTGCTTCGGCAGCCCCCGTTTCCACAGGCTCAGCCGCGGAATCCGCCGGCTCCGGCAACTCCGGGCCCAAGCGCCTGGTGGCTGTCACCGCCTGCCCCACCGGCATCGCCCACACCTACATGGCGGCTGATTCCCTCGTGGCCGCGGCCCAGGAAGCCGGAGTTGACCTGCAGGTGGAGACCCAGGGTTCCTCCGGCGCCAAGCCGCTGGATCCCGCCGTCATCGCAGCTGCCGACGCCGTCATTTTCGCCGTGGACGTGGACGTTCGCGGCAAGGAGCGCTTCGCCGGCAAGCCCGTCATCAACGCTCCGGTCAAGCGCGGCATCGACGAACCCGCCAAAATGGTCCAGGAAGCGCTCGCAGCAGCGTCCGACCCCAACGCCCGCCGGGTCCCGCACTTCGGGGCAGAAGAGCAGGCTGACCAGGCTGCCGCCGAGAAGGGCGAGCACATTGGGCAGAAGCTCAAGAGGGCACTGCTCACCGGCGTGAGCTACATGATCCCGTTCGTGGCCGGCGGCGGCCTCCTGATTGCCCTGGGCTTCCTGCTGGGCGGCTACCTGATCACGGACTTCGCGGACACCATCGTGACCACGAACAACTTCTTCAACCTGCCCACCGAGTATCCCGAACAGGCCGTCGGCCCGCTTGGTGCCTACCTCGGCGCGGTGCTGTTCAAGATCGGTGCCCTGTCCATGGGCTTCCTGGTTCCGGCCCTGGCAGGTTACATCGCCTACGCCATCGCCGACCGGCCCGGCATCGCCCCCGGTTTCGTGGCCGGTGCAGTCGCCGGATTCATGGGTGCCGGCTTCCTCGGCGGCATCGTCGGCGGCCTGCTGGCCGGCTACATGGCGCACCTGATTGGGACATGGTCTGTCCCCCGCTGGCTGCGCGGCCTGATGCCTGTGGTGATCATCCCGCTGCTTGCCTCCATCTTCGCTTCCGGCCTCATGTTCCTGGTTCTTGGCGGACCCATCGTGGCGCTCACCGAAGGACTGAACAGCTGGCTGTCGGGCCTCACCGGTGCCAGCGCCATCGCCCTGGGTGTCATCCTGGGACTCATGATGTGCTTCGACCTTGGCGGTCCGGTCAACAAGGTGGCCTACGCCTTCGCCGTGGCCGGCCTTGGTGCCGCAACGCTGGACAACCAGGCCCCCTGGCAAATCATGGCGGCGGTCATGGCCGCAGGCATGGTGCCTCCACTGGCCATGGCCCTGGCCTCAACGGTGCTGGATAAGAAGAGCTTCAGCCTGGCTGAACGTGAAAACGGCAAAGCCGCATGGCTGCTGGGCGCGTCCTTCATCTCCGAAGGCGCCATCCCCTTCGCCGCAGCCGACCCGCTGCGCGTCATCCCCGCCAGCATGCTGGGCGGCGCGGTGACGGGTGCCATCTCGATGGCAGCCGGTGTCGGTTCCAAGGCGCCTCACGGCGGAATCTTCGTGTTCTTCGCTATCGAGAACTTCATCATGTTCGTCGTCGCGATTGCAGTTGGTACGGTGATCACCGCCCTGTCCGTGATCGCGCTCAAGCGCTGGGCAGTGAAGAAGTCCGTTGATACGGTTGAACCGGTTCCCGTAACCGTCTGAGCCGGCTCACCGGGACAACTTACCGGCGCTGGACCAACAGCACGCCGCAAGACAAAAAGGAGCAACAATGCCAGAACGCACCGCCACCGTCGCCAGCCGGGTTGGCCTGCACGCCCGCCCCGCCGCCATCTTCGCTGAGGCAGCAGGAGAATACGACCTGGACATCACCATCGCCCGGGAAGGCGAGCCTGCCGACGAGGCCATGGATGCTGCCAGCATCCTGTCCCTCATGAGCCTGGGCGCCTCGCACGGCGACGTGGTGGTCCTCCGCGCAGAAGGTGACGGCGCGGACACCGCGCTGGACCACCTGGTCCAGATCCTCGAAACGGATCACGACGCCGAGTAGCAGCAAAGGCTGCCAGGGCACCTGCGTGCCGCGGCCGCCGTCGGGCCTTCCTGTTACGGGAAGGGCACGACGGCGGCTGCCGCATTTAACCGCAACCTGACCTACTTTGCCTTCTTGGCAGTCAGCAGCAAGTACTCCCACTCCATCTGGAAGGGAGTGTCGCCGTGGGCGTCGCCGAAGGATTCGGCGAGCTCGGTCAGGGCCTGGTCCAGGGCTTTCACTTTGTCCCCGTCCTCGGCGATGAACTTGTAGACCGAGATGATGGGGCCGTAGTGGGACTTGAAATAGCGGACAAAATCCTCCGGCCGGTGGAAGCTCCGGACGGCCAGCGTCTGCTTGCGGGCATGGACGTCCGTGATCCTGTCCCCCATCAATTCGCGGACATGGTCCTCGCTCCCCCACAGCGGCGCAGGCTG
Organism: Pseudarthrobacter phenanthrenivorans Sphe3; assembly: GCF_000189535.1. Classification (NCBI taxonomy): domain Bacteria; kingdom Bacillati; phylum Actinomycetota; class Actinomycetes; order Micrococcales; family Micrococcaceae; genus Pseudarthrobacter; species Pseudarthrobacter phenanthrenivorans. The sequence continues at coordinate 451,847 of NC_015145.1, read as the reverse complement.
GGCGCCGGGCGGGGGCGGCGGGGCGAAGGGCTTCATGGTGGCGAACATCCTGCCGATGAACCCTTCGGGTGTCCAACTAAGCAGTCCGATGGTGCCGCCCGGCTTGCAGACACGCACCAGCTCGTCCGCTGCCGCCTGGTGGTGGGGCGCGAACATGGCCCCGAGGCAGGACATGACGGTGTCGAACTCGTCGTCGCCGAAAGGCAGGGCCTCGGCATCTGCTTCCTGCCACTCCAGGCTGACTCCCCGGTTGGCCGCTTCCCGGCGTCCGGCCTCGAACAGCTCGGGGGTGAGGTCGGCGGCAACCACCTTGGCGCCCATCATTGCGGCCGGGATTGCGGCGTTCCCCGAACCGGCTGCCACGTCCAGGACCCGCTGCCGCGAGTTAATGCCGCAGGCCTCCACCAGGACGGCCCCGAGTTCAAGGAGCATCTCGTCAGCCAGGGCCGGGTAGTCCCCGGACGCCCACATGGCCCGGTGCTTCTTCTTGAGCTCCCGGTCCGCCTCCGCTGCCTGCGCCTGGTCGTTCATGTCCGAGTCCCTCTCCTGTGGCCGGTCAGAGTGAGTGACAGCACGCTGTTGGCACAGCGGAGGCTGCGATGCGACTCATTGTGGACGCACGCGGCCCCACTGTAAAGAGGGATCCGCTACCGGAAACCAAGCAAGCTTAGTAGTTTCATGTGTATGGCATCTACTGCAGGGAGCGGCGCCCCCGGCCGCACACAGTCACGCAGGCTTTCGCGCCCTGGTGCCTGTCGCCTTGCCGGCAGTAGTTTTTCCGACAGTGCTCTTGGCGGCGGTGGTCTTGGCCGCCGGCTTGGCGGCCGTCTTCCCGCCCGTGGACTTGGCCGTAGTGGACTTGGCCGCGCTGGACTTGGCCGCCGCGGCTTTGCCTGTGCCGGTATCACTGTCGCTGGACTTCGTTGCCGTGGACTTGGTGGTTTTTGCAGCGCCGGACTTGCTGGCGGTGGACTTGGCTGCTGCGGATTTGGCTTCCGTCGAAGTACCGCCGTCAGCTTTGCTGGCGGTGGAACGGCTGGCCGCAGGCCTCTTGCGCGCCGGCTTGGCGGCTTCTTCGCTATCCTCATCACCGGAGTCCGTGCCGCCTTCCTCCGAACTTCCCTCCGCAGCGGCGGCAGCCGGCCCGCCTCCGCGTTTGCGGTCGAGGCTCCGCTTCAAGGCCTCCATCAGGTCGATCACCTCACCCTTGCTGCCTTCGCCGGCCTCCACGCCGAACGTTTCTTCGGTGTCCAGGGCGTCTCCCTGCTCCAGCTTGGCTTCGATGAGCTGGCGGAGCTGCACCTGGTAATCGTCAGTGAAGGCGGCGGGATCAAAGTCCGCGGCCATCGACTCCACCAGGGCGGCGGACATGTCGCGTTCCTGCGGGGAGATCTTGATGGAGGTTTCAAGGGACGGGAAGTCCGCCTCGCGTACCTCGTCCGGCCACAGCAGCGCCTGGAGCACCAGGACATCGTCCTTGATCCGCAGGGCTCCGAGCCGGGTCTTATCGCGCAGTGCGAACTGGACGATGGCCACCCGGTCCGTGTCCTCCAGCGCGCTGCGCAGCAGCACGTAGGCTTTGGGCGACTTGGAGTCCGGTTCCAGGTAGTAGCTCTTTTCGAACATCATGGGCTCAAGCTGCTCGGAGGGGACGAACTGCACCACTTCGATCTCGTGGCTGTTTTCGGCCGGAATCGCCTTCAGCTCGTCCTTGGACAGGATCACCGTCCGGCCGTCCTCCTCGTAGGCCTTCTCGATGTCCGAATAGTCAATGACCTGGCTGCAGACCTCGCACCGCCGCTGGTAGCGGATCCTCCCGCCGTCGGCATTGTGGACCTGGTGCAGACTGATGTCATGATCCTCAGTGGCGCTGTAGACCTTTACGGGCACGTTGACCAGGCCGAACGCGATGGCACCTTTCCAGATGGCTCTCATTCCTCAAGTCAACAGCACGCAGCCCCGGAGGTGAAGACCCGTGCCCGCTGCTAAGGAGCGTGTCCGGGTTGGCGGGAGGGAATTGACCCTCACCAACCTGGACAAAGTGATCTACCCGGAGACCGGAACCACCAAGGCCGATGTCCTGGCCTACTACGCGGCAGTGGGACACGTCCTGATCCCGGCGGCGGCCAACCGGCCGGCCACGAGGAAGCGCTGGGTGAACGGGGTTGGGACGGCAGACAAACCCGGAGAGGTGTTCTTCCAGAAGAACCTCGAGGACTCCGCGCCCGGCTGGCTCCCCCGGGCAGCCATCACGCACAAAGACCGCACCATCTACTACCCCATGGTCAACGATCCCGCCACGCTAGCCTGGTTCGGCCAGATCAACTCCCTGGAAATCCACGTGCCGCAGTGGCAGGTGGATTCCCACGGCAACCAGCTGAACCCTGACCGGCTGGTCCTGGACCTGGATCCCGGCGAGGGCGCGGGAATCGAGGAATGCGTGGAGGTGGCGCTCCTGGCCCGCTCAATCCTTGAGGATGTTGGCCTGGATCCCGTCCCCGTGACCAGCGGCAGCAAAGGCATCCACCTTTACGCCGCCCTGGACCGGAGCCAGACCTCGGACCAGATCTCCGCCTTCGCCCGTGAGCTCGCCCGCGCCCTCGAGTCGGACCATCCCGACCTCGCCGTCAGCGACATGAAAAAGACCCTCCGCAAGGGAAAAGTCCTGGTGGACTGGAGCCAGAACAACGCAGCCAAGACCACCATCGTCCCGTACTCCCTGCGCGGCCGCCCCACCCCCATGGTGGCTGCGCCCCGGACTTGGGAGGAGATCGGTTCCCCCGGCCTCACCCACCTGGACTATCACGAGGTCATGCGGCGGGTGAGGGAGGGCATTGACCCGTTTGCCGCCGTCGTCCGTGCGTCGGGACATTCTGCCGACGACGTGGCGGCACACCGGGAAGACAGCCACGACGGCAACCCCCGCCTGGCCAAGTACCGTTCCATGCGTGATCCCCAAGCCACCCCGGAGCCCTTCAGCGGCGCTGCCGGCAGCGGGGACGCATTCGTAATCCAGGAGCACCATGCCAGCCGCCTCCACTTTGACCTGCGGCTGGAGCACGAAGGCGTCCTGGTGTCCTGGGCCCTGCCCAAGGGCGTCCCGGAGTCCAGCGGAAAGAACCACCTGGCCGTGCAGACCGAGGACCACCCGATGGACTACCTCACCTTCCAGGGGACGATCCCCAAAGGGGAATATGGTGCCGGCGAGATGACCATCTGGGATCACGGCACCTATGACCTGCACAAGTGGATCAACGGCAAGGAGGTCATCGTTACCCTGAAGGGGTCCGAGGGCGGCGGCCTGGGCGGCACCCGGAAATTCGCCCTCATCCACACCGGCCGCGGACAGGGCAAGGAATCTGAAGGGCAATGGCTCATCCACCTCATGGACCCGGAGCATCGTGGCGGCAGGCGGAGGCACGCGTCCCCGCGGGGGGAGCAGGAGGAAGCGGGGCAGCCGGAGGCGGCCGGGGAGCCGCTGCAGGACGAGGCGCCGAAGAACCCGGTGACGACGAAAACAGCGCCGGCAAAGACGGCAACGACGGCGGATGACTCCTCTGCAGTGGCAGCGGCGGGCGCGGCGCCCTCCCCGGAGGACTACCGGCCCATGATGGCAACCTCCGGGGACGCAGCCGACCTACAGGGCAGCAACTGGCAGTTTGAACTCAAGTGGGACGGAGTCCGCGCCATCGTCCTGGGTGACGGCGGCGCAGTACGGATCTTCAGCCGCAACGGCATCGACGTGTCCAGGACCTACCCGGAGTTCACGGACCGGAGCTGCTGGCCGGAGCGGCCGTTCGTGGCGGACGGCGAGATCGTCGCCGTCGGACCTGCAGGACGGCCTGACTTCGGCCTCCTCCAGGGCAGGATGAAGCTCACCCGGCCGGCCGACGTCGAACGGGCCCGGAAAGCCATCCCCGTGCAGCTGATGCTCTTCGACCTCCTGCACGACGACGGCACGGACCTTCGGAGGCTGCCTCTCGCAAAGCGCCGGCAACGGCTGGAGGACTTCTTTACCCCTGCGGGCTGCCCGGCCCAGCTTTCCCCCGTCCTGGAGGAGCAGGTGGAGGACATCCTGGACAGCGCCCGGGAACTTGGGCTGGAAGGGGTGATGGCCAAGCGCACGGACAGCCGCTACGTGAGCGGCCAGCGGACCCGGACCTGGATCAAGCTGAAGGTGGAGCAGACACAGGAGGTGGTGGTGGGCGGCTGGCGGCCGGGCAAGGGCGGCCGGGAGGACACCGTGGGATCACTGCTGGTGGGCATCCCGGACGGAAAGAAGCTGCAGTACGCGGGCCGGGTGGGGAGCGGCTTCAGCGGCCGGGAGCTCGCCGAGCTGCGGCAGACGGTGGACCGCCTGGCCCGGAAGACGTCGCCGTTCCTGGACGTCCCGCGGCCGGATGCCGCGGACGCCCACTGGGTAGCGCCGGAACTGGTGGGCGAGGTGACCTACAGCGAGTGGACCGGAACGGGGCGGTTGCGACACCCGGTGTGGCGGGGGTGGCGGCTGGACAAGGACCCGGCAGAGGTGGTCCGGGAGGGCTGAGATGTCTCGCGGCGCGTGAGTGGTTCCGCGGCACGTGAGTACGTTGGGGCAAAGAAGAACGTGGCGGCACCGGAAGACCGGTGCCGCCACGTTTAGGGTGCGGGTCCTATGCGCGTCCCGGGCAGGCCCTGCTTAGGACGAGTGCGGCATCTGCGGGCGGCTGGTGCGGTGGATCGCGGTCACCGCGGCTCCCTGGCCCATCCGGCCATGGGCTGCACCGCGTTCCTTCGGGTGCCGCCGTTTTCCATTGCCATCCGGCCAGGTGCGTTGGCCGCCCGCTCCCATGGGGGAAAGCGGGGCCGCCGCGCCCGGCAGGTCGGGCGTGTTCATTGCTGCGGCGAGGTGGTCCGCAACCTCGGGGTTGATGGCGGATTTGCGTTTTTCGTCAGCCATTTGTTCTTCCTTTCCACGGTGAAATGAAGGGTCGCCGGCATCGGCCGAGAGGCCTGGGGCCCGCAGGACCTGCCAGCGAATATCTGGGGTTCGGAGCATGCCGTTACCGGCATCCGTTAGACGGGGGACCGTATGCTGCGGCGGAAAGTGCCAGGCCGCAGGCGTGCGCTACAAGAAAGAGTGTGTTCCCATGGCATAACCATAGGCATCGGGGACGCCCCTGTGAACCCCTTGGACCGGTCCGGTCTCCGGCGCGGCAGGTGAGGGGGCAGCTTATGTGCCCGGGAAGGGCACGACGGCGGCTTCCGCAGTCCGGAGGGATGGTTGCGGAGGCGTGGGCGGAGTCACTTTTCCGGCCCGATACCGGCGTAAATGGTGTCCGTGGCGGCCGGAACAGAAAAAGATTCGGTAACAATGGGCGCGATCCCGGTGCATCCCAGTAATGGCGCGGGAAAAACCGGGAAAAGAATTCCTCCAACCCGGCCAATAACGCGCCCAAAAAGCTCGATCCTACGGCATGAAGCGCTCATGCGCCATGGCTTTCGCGTAAAATTGAAGGCCTGCCCGGAGCGGGGCAGCTACAAGTCGCAAGCAAATGACCTCCCCAGGAGTGGCCCAAATGCCCACAGACCGAAGCGTGACCGACTCTTCCACAGGCGTTAACACCGCCTCCGGAACCAACCCAGCTACACCACCAGGCGCACCGGCGCCGGCCCTTGGCAAGGGCCAGCGGAAGCCGAATATCCTTAAGCGCCGCCGGCTCAAGGAGTCGGATGTCAACGTTGTTGACCAGCCCATGCTGAAGAAGGCCCTCGGCGGAACAATCGTGGGCAACACCATGGAATGGTATGACGTGGGCGTCTTCGGCTACCTCATCACCACCATGGGTCCTGTGTTCCTGCCGGAATCCGACCCCACTACCCAGACCCTGTTCCTGCTGGGTACCTTCGCCGCCACATTCATCGCCCGCCCCCTGGGCGGCGTGATCTTCGGCTGGCTGGGTGACAAGATGGGCCGGCAGAAGGTCCTTGCCGCCACGCTGATGCTGATGGCCGCAAGCACGTTCGCCATCGGCCTCCTGCCCGGATACGCGCAGATCGGACTATGGGCCGCCGGGCTCCTGGTGCTCCTTAAGATCATCCAGGGCTTCTCCACCGGCGGTGAGTACGCCGGCGCCACAACATTCGTCAGCGAGTACTCTCCCGACAAACGCCGCGGCTTCTTTGCCAGCTTCCTGGACCTGGGCAGCTACATGGGCTTCGCCATCGGCGCCGCCCTGGTCTCGGCCCTGCAGCTGACGCTTGGCCAGGAAACCATGGAGGAATGGGGCTGGCGGATTCCCTTCCTGATCGCCGGTCCGCTGGGCCTGATCGCCGTTTACTTCCGGAGCAAGATCGAGGAATCCCCGCAGTTCCAGGCCACCCTGGATGCCCAGGAGGACCTTGCGAAGAATGCTGCCGCTTCTGACCAGGCAACGGCCAAGGGGCCGGTGGGAATCGTCAAGGCCTACTGGCGCTCCATCATTGTTGCCATGGTCCTGGTGGCCGCAGCCAACACGGCCGGCTATGCACTCACCTCGTACATGCCTACCTACCTCACCGAGTCCAAGGGCTACGATCCGGTCCATGGCACCCTGCTGACCATTCCCGTCCTGGTGGTCATGAGCCTTTGCATCCCACTGACGGGGAAGCTGTCCGACAAGATCGGCCGCAGGCCCGTCCTGTGGATCGGGGCAGTCAGCACGGTGGTCCTGGCTATTCCGGCCTTCATGCTGATCGGCGTCGGTGAGATCTGGTCCACGCTTGCCGGCCTGGCGCTGATTGCGTTCCCCGTGACCTTCTACGTTGCCAACCTGGCCTCGGCCCTCCCGGCGCAGTTCCCCACCTCCAGCCGGTACGGAGCCATGGGCATCGCGTACAACTTCTCGGTGGCGATCTTTGGCGGCACCACGCCGTTCATCGTCGCAGCCCTCATCGGCGCCACGGGGAACGACATGATGCCCGCGTACTACCTGATGGCAACCTCGCTGGTGGGTGCTGTGGCAATTTACTTCCTGAAGGAGTCGGCCCAGCGTCCGCTGCCTGGATCCATGCCCAGCGTGGACACCCAGGCCGAGGCCCGCGAACTTGTTGCCACGCAGGATGAGAACCCGCTGCTCAACCTGGACGAACTCCCGTTCGACGAACAGGACATCACCGATTCACGCGACGCCGACAAGGTCCCTGCCGGCGCCTAGCGTCCCGCAGGCAGCACTGCGTCCGCTCCCGGTCGCCTTGTAGCCGTTATTGGCCGGCCCGCTCAGAAGGCCCGTCCCGCGTGTTTCCTTGGGGGAACACGCAGGGCGGGCCTTTGGCGTGCCGGTCACAATGACGTTCCATGTCCTGCGGACCCTGGTGGAAATGACCGTCCCCGCCACCCGGTGATAACTTCCAGAAGGCCGGTACGGACAGCAGCAAGGGATGGTGGGCATGGAACGCATCCTCCTGCAGGTCCGCGCGCTGCACCGGCTGGAGCCGGCCAACAACGACCACCTCGCTGCAATGCGGGTGGCCCTCAGCGTTGCGGTTCCGTCGCTGCTCCTCCTGGCAGCGGGCCGCACCGATCTCATCATCTACGCCGTATTCGGCGCGCTCACGGGAATGTACGGGCGGTCGGAGCCGCACCAGCTGAGGCTCCGGCACCAGTCCCAGGCCGCCGTCGTCCTGCTCGGGGGCGTGGCCGTCGGCGTCTTCCTCTCCGTCAACCACCTCCACTCGTGGTGGCTGGTGGGTATGGAAGCGGTCCTCGCGGCTGTGGGATCAGTCTTTGCCGACCGCGTGCGGCTCAGGCCCAACGGGCCGTTCTTTGGAATCCTGGCACTGGGCGCCTGTGCCTCCGTTCCTACCGTGGTGCCGTGGCACGCTGCCATGCTCATCGCGGCCGGGTCCGCCGCGTTCTCCATGCTGGTGGGATTCGGGGGCTGGATCCGCAGCAGGTCCTGGCAGCGCGGCGCCTCGCGGGGGCTTCCTGCCACGCTTGGCGCCGGCGGGCGGGAACAACTGGTCCACGCGGTCCGCTACATGGCGGCCGTAGGTGCCGCGGGCGGCATCGGGGTCCTCAGCGGAAGCGGCCACCCGCACTGGGCCATGGCCGCCGCCGCGGTGCCCCTTGCCGGCGCTGACCTCCCCAGCAGCGTGCGCCGTGGAATCCATCGCATTGTGGGTACTTTCGTGGGCCTGGTGGTGACCGCTGCCGTTATCCTTCCGGTTCCATGGTCCCTGGCGGGGTTGTTCCCTGGAAGGCAGGCTGTGGTGCTGGCGCTCCTGGTGATCGTATTCCAGTTCACCACCGAACTGTTCATGACCCGCCACTACGGCCTGGCCATGGTGTCCTTTACCCCGGTAATCCTGTTAATGACCCAGCTCGCGCACCCCAGCGACCCCGGAGTACTGATCCTGGAGCGCGCCGTGGAGACCCTGGTGGGTGCGCTGGTGGGGATCCTCGTGGTGGTGGCGGTCCGCAGGGCGGGAACCCGCTCCACCGCAGCACTGCTTGGCGTGGGCCCGCTGCTGACGCTATCTTCCTTGCGTCGGTTTCCGGGGCGGTCCCGCCACTAGCCGTGCCGGGGCCACCCTCGCAACAGCGGCCACCACCTTGTACCGCTTGGACGGGATGGACACCGGCTTGCCCCGCTCATTGTCCGCCAGGCCCTCCCGCACCACCCGCTCCGCGTGCAGCCAAGCCCACGACGGCGCCACCGACTTGTCCATGCCCATCCGGTCGTGGAATTCCGTGTGGGTAAACCCCGGGCATACGGCCGTGACCTTGACGCCCTGCTTCCCGTACGCCAGGTTAGCCCAGCGGCTGAAACTCACCAGCCAGGCTTTGGCCGCGGAGTAGGTGCCGCGGGGCAGGAACGCCGCGATGCTGGCCACATTGATGATCCTGCCGCTGCCGCGCTCCAGCATCCCTTTCAAGGCCGCATGGGTCAGCTCCATGGCAGTTTCCCCGTGCAGCTTCAGGTGCTTTTTCTCCTCCGAGATGTGGTTGTCCTCGAAATTGTGCAGCAGCCCGATTCCGGCATTGTTGACGAGGATCCCCACCGGCCGTTGCGGATCGGACAGGCGTCCGACGACGGCGGCCACGCCTGCGTCCTCCGTCAGGTCAGCCGGGAGTACTTCAGCCGTGATCCCGTATCGCCGTTCCAGCGCCGCCGCATTGTCCTCGAGGCGGGCGCGGTTCCGTGCCACCAGGACCAGGTTGCAGCCGGCGGCGGCGAGCTGGCGGGCGAACTCGGACCCGAGGCCTGCGCTGGCCCCGGTGATGAGGGCTGTTGTTCCGGAGATATCGGCAGTCATGCTGCAAGCCTAGCCACCTGCCGCCGCTACCTTCCTGCAAACCGTGCCAGCGGATTCGCCAGCCGCCCGGCCATCTGCAGCCCGCCGGAGGGGTCCGCCAGGTCCAGCATCTGCTGGTTGTTGCGCAGCTGGAGCCGGTTCAGGCAGGACAGGTCAAAATCCTCGGCGAACAGGTCGTGGCGGGTGAACTGCGCCGCGAGGTCCGGGTGCTGGGCCTGGTAGTCCTTGATGGCGCCGGCGACGGTGCGCCAGAACGCCTCCTGGCTGAGTTTGCCGTCCTCATCCAGCAGTGCGGCCAGGAAGCGGAAGATGCAGTCGAAGATGTCCGTGAAGACGGCCAGCGGCTTCTCCCCGTCCGGAATGTCCACCTTGATGCGTAGGACCTCTTCCGGAAGGCTGACCTTGTCCCCCATCACCACGATTTCCTCGGCAATGTCCTTCATGATGGCCCGGACAGGGACCCCGTCCTCAAGGACGAGGATCACGTTCTCGCCGTGCGGCATGAACGCCAGCTCGTACCGGAACAGGCAGTGCACCAGCGGAACCAGGTAGGCCTCGAGGTACCGCCGCAGCCACTCCGCCGGGGCCAGTCCGGACCGCTCGATGAAGGCGGAAACCATGGGCTTACCGGCGGCATCCACGTGCAGGAGCGACGCCATGGTGGCCAGCTGCTGCCCATCCTGCAGCAGTGGCAGCGGGCTTTCGCGCCACAGGGCCGAGAGCATCTTCCGGTAGGGCGAGCCCTTGGCGGAGGCGGCCTCGTAGTAGCTGTTGTGGTAGCCGATTGCGGCACGTTCACCGATCATGGCGAAGCCGCGGCGCTGGAGTGCGGCGTCGGATTCGATCAGCTTCCGCAGCCAGTCATTAATGGCGGGGGTGGCTTTCATGTAGTCCGGCGACAGTCCCCGCATGAAGCCCATGTTCAGCACGGACATGGCGGTCTTGACGTAGTGCCGGGCCGGCGCGCTGGTGTTGAAGAAGGTCCGGATGGACTGCTGCGCCTGGTAGCTGTCCATCCCCGTGCCCAGGTGCACGATTCGCTGCCCGGCGATTTCGGCCGCGAACGTGACCGTGAGCTTGTTCTCCCACTGCCAGGGGTGCACGGGCATCAGGAAGTACTGTTCCGGGATGAGGCCCCGCAGCTGCAGCCGGGCTTCGAAATCATCCAGCAACGGCCCAAGTTCGGTGTTCAGGTGCGCCCGGTAGTCCAGGCCGTGGGTGGCAGTGAAGACGGCGTGGCTGCGGTGCACGGCGATCCATTCCAGTTGCACGGGGGCAGCGCTTTCGGGGGCGAAGGCGTGGTAGTCGCTGATGCCGAAGCCCAGGCGCCCGTTGTTGGCCACGAAGCAGGGGTGGCCTTCGGTCATGCTCCGTTCGATGGCCTGGAAGTCAACGGCCGGGTCCAGTCCGCCGGTAATTCCGGCCGCAAGTTCCGCTGATGAAGGATGCCCCGCCCACTGCTTGTACGCATGGCTGGCCAGGGTGCTGCTGACCTCTTCGAGGTAGACGGGGAGCATCTGGAGGTTGATCCCCAGGGTCTCGTGGAACGCCGTGATGAACTCGAGCACGTCCAACGGGACGCCTGAACCGTCCCTGAAGCACTGGATGGAGGCAGCGTCGATGGACCAGTGGTCCAGTTCCAGGACTTTGGCGTTGAAGCGGTATTCGAGGACGCCGTCGCTGCTGCGGAGCCGGTAGGAGGCGTGTCCGGAAGCGGGCAGTTCCGGAAGGTCCACGGGCTCCGGGGCAGCCACGGGTTCGGGGGCGAGTATCCGTTCGTGGGAGAACTCGGCGAGCGCCTTCCGGAGCAGGTGCCGGTTTGCGTTGTCCCACCGGTCACGGGTGAGGTACGGGGCGGGGGCAGTGGGGACGGACAGGGCAGGATCGAACTGGATGGTCACAGTGAGGCTCCATGTGGTGCGGGGGTTCTGGTGGATTCGAGGCTGGCGGATTCGAGGCCGGTGAAGTGCAGTGCTGCGCGGGCGGCAGCGTAGCCGGTGCGGGTGCAGAAACTCAGGAGCGCCTCCTTGTCCGGAAGCGCCACCACCCCGGCAGGCTGGAAGCCCAGCCGTTCATTCAGGGCGTGGATCTTCGTGTTCCGCACGTCGGGTTCCACCACGATCCGGTCCACGCCGGGCTTGGCGAACAGCCGCTCCAGGACGGCGTCCATCACCGCCGTGGTGTAGCCGGGTTCGGGAGTGTCCCGCGGCGGCGCCACCAGCAGGTGCATTCCCAGGTCTCCGGGGAGGACCGGGTACACCGCGCCCAGCGGCGAGGACGCCGGCAGGTACTCCTCCATCAGGAAGGCGGGGACGCCGCCGTCGAGCCCCAGCAGGGCGTGATGATGGCTGCTGGCCTGGATCCTTGCGTATTCAGCCACCACGTCAGGCACGGTGGCGGACAGCATGCCCCAGAACGAGGCGTAGGGTTGCGTCACCCAGCTGTGGAGGAGCGGGGCGTCGGCCCGGGCGTCCAGGCAGCGGAAGGTGAACCTCATGCCGGCACCCCTGCCACGGCATCGGCCTGCTCTCCACGGCAGCCGGCTTTCCCGGGCTGCTGTCCATAGCCGGGGGCCCCGAACTGCTGGAACGCGATGCTCCGCTCCACCTGGTACACCTCGCGCCCCAGGATTGCCCGCAGGATGCGGGAGTTGCGGTAGGCGCCCATGCCCAGGTCCGGGGTGGCGAAGCCGTGCGTGTGCAGCTCCGCGTTCTGGACGAAGATTTCCCCAGGTTCCACGCCTGTGCTGTAGTCCCGGTCCACGGCGAACCTGCCTGCACTGTCCCGGGCGATGCGGTCCTGGATGCCTGCCAGGAAGTCCGGCTCCTGGTAGGCGTAGCCGGTGGCGAGCACCACGGCCTCGCTGTCCAGGGTGTAGTTGGATCCCTGCTCGCCGTGCGCCAGGTGCAGGGTATGGGTTCCAGCCTCGGCATTCCATGCAGCCGCGGTCAGGGTCGAGTGGGTCAGCAGTTGGGTGTCCACCAGGCCGGAGATGCTCTTGGCATAGAGGAGGTCGTAGATGGCGTCGATCAGTTCGGAGTTGATGCCCTTGTAGAGGTTCTTCTGTGTTTTGTTGAGGTGGTCTCGCTGCTGCTGCGGGAGGGCGTGGAAGTAGTCGACGTATTCTGGCGAGGTCATTTCCAGGGTCAGCTTGGTGTACTCCAGCGGGAAGAACCGGCCGGAGCGGGTGACCCAGTTCAGCCGGTAGCCGTGGGCATCCGCTTCCTGGAGCAGCTCGTAGTAGATCTCCGCGGCGCTCTGGCCGCTGCCGAGGATGGTGATGCTGCGTTGCTGCTGCAGTTCCGCCTTCCGGGCCAGGTACTCGGCGTTGTGCAGGACCACTCCCCCGCTCCCGGCGGCTGAGGCCGCGACGATACCTGCCGCAGCCTCCGGAATATAGGGGGAGGTGCCGGTGCCCAGCACCAGCCGCCGCGCCAGCAGTACCTCAGGGCCCTCCGGACCCGAGAGGGAAAGCCGGTACACGCCGTCCTTGTATGCAGTTTCCAGCACAGCTGTGCCAAAACGAGCGGCGGGCAGCTGCCCGGCCACCCACTGGCAGTACTGGTTGTACTCGGCACGGAGGGGGTAGAAGTTCTCCCGGATGTAGAAGCGGTAGAGCCTGCCGGTCTGCTTGAGGAAGTTCAGGAAAGAAAAGCGCGACGTGGGGTCGGCCAGCGTGACGAGGTCCGCCATGAAGGGTACCTGCAGGTGGGCGGGCTCCAGCATCATCCCCGGGTGCCAGTCGAAGGACCCGCGCTGGTCGAGGAAGACGCCGTCCAGCCCTGCCACGGGCTCGGCGAGCGCTGCGAGGCCCAGGTTGAAGGGGCCGACGCCGATGGCGGCGAAGTCGTGGACCTTGCCCGGGGTGGAGGTGCTCATGCCGCCGCCCCGCTTTCCACCAGTCCGGCACCGGTGCGGCGGAGGAGGCTGATGATCCCGGCGATGTCCTCGAGGGTGGCCTCGGCGTTGAGCAGGGTGAACTTGAGGTAGTGGCGGCCTGCCACCTTGGTTCCGGCCACTACGGCCTCGCCGGAGGCGAAGACGGCGGCGCGGATGGCGGGATTGAGGGCGTCTGCGGCGTCCTCGCTGAGCCGCTCGCCATTGTCCAGCCGGGGCCGGTACCGGAACACGAGAGTGCTGAGCTGCGGCGGCGCGGCGAGTTCGAAGTCGTCGTCGCGGGCGAGGAGCGAGCCCACGCGGGCGGCCAGGTCAATTGCTTCGTCGAACAGGGCGCCGATAGCGTCCGGGCCCATGATCCGGAGGGTGAGCCAGAGCTTCAGGGCGTCGAACCGGCGGGTGGTCTGGATGCTCTTGTCCACCTGGTTGGGGATCTCGGCCAGTGCCGCGCTCTCGGGATTGAGGTAGTCCGCGTAGTAGGTGATGTGGCGCAGCATGCTCCTGTCACTGACCAGGAGGGCGCTGGAACTGACCGGCTGGAAGAAGGTCTTGTGGAAGTCCACGGTAACCGAGTCGGCGAGCCGGGTTCCGTCCAGGAGGTGGCGGTAGCGGCCGGACACCATCAGCCCGCCGCCGTAGGCTGCATCCACATGGAACCAGGCCCCATGGGTGCGTGCCGGGACGGCGAGCTCGGCAAGCGGGTCCACCGCGCCGAAGTCGGTGGTGCCTGCGGTGGCCACCACCGCCATGGGGGTCAGGCCCAGGGCGCGTGCTTGGGCCAGGGCGCCGGCCAGGGCGGAAGGATCCATGCGGTGGTCCGGCGTGCACGGGACGGTGACGACGGCGTCGAATCCCAGGCCAAGCATCGAAGCCGATTTTTGGATGCTGAAGTGGCTGTCTTCCGAGGTGAAGATTCGAAGGGTGTCCAGCAGCGCCGGAAGACGGAGGCTTCTGCGGGACGGATCCTGGCGGAGCCGGGCCACCGCGTGGTTGCGGGCGATCAGCAGCGCCTGGAGGTTTGACTGGCTCCCGCCGGACGTGAAGATGCCGTCGGAGTCGCTGCCGAGGCCGAGGCGTTCTGCCGTCCAGTCAATGAGCCGTCGTTCAATCATGGTGGCGCCTGCGCTCTGGTCCCAGGTGTCCATCGACGAGTTCACCGCAGAGAGGACCGCTTCCCCAACCAGCGCCGGAATCACCACGGGGCAGTTGAGGTGTGCGGCGTACTTGGCATCGTGGAAGTAGATGGCGTCCCGCAGATAGACCTCCTCGAGCTCCTGGAGCGCGGCGGCGGTGTCCGGCAGGGGTGTTTCGAGGTCAACGGCGCCCACGCGGGCCTTCAGTTCGGAAGGCCCGGCGCCGGTGAAGGGGCGGGTGGTCCGCTCCAGCTTGGTGGCCACAGCAGTGACGCCCTGCAGCACCTGCGCTACATAGCGGGGCGAGTTCCGGGCATTGAGGAGCTGGTTCGTCGCACCCAGTGCGAGTTCCACCCGGGAGCCAAAGTCCTGGCCGTCCGGTTCGCCGAGTTCGGGATCCTGGCGGCTGGGCTCCTGCGTGTTGCACGGTTCATCCACATCCAGCTCGTCAAAACGGGGCATCAGGGGCACTGGTCTTCCTTCGGTCGGCGTTTCGGATCAACAAAGGACAGCCTTACTTAGGCTTGCCTTTTAATCAAACTTTTGTGATGTATTTGCCGAACGTGTCGGCGACATGTCGTACGAAGCCGTGAAGGACGGCCCTTGACTGGCGGGACAGGCTGTTTTGCTGCAGGATTTCCGCTTTCGAATTGCCAAGGGCACGCGGGGCCGCAAGGGCGCGGCGCAACAAGGAGTCCGCAGAACCCTTAGATGGACTCGATCCGGGGCGGGGCGGTCCCGGACTTGCCGAAGAATTAGTAAGCATGCTTTGCTTACTGGGTAAATGAACCTCCGCAAGCAGTTCGCGGCGGGGCTGCCAACGCCGGCAGTTCCGTGAAAGAAGCCCAAGGAAGAACATCATGACCACCGCAATAGACCACCAGCTTACGGCGCTTGGGGAGCCCGATACACGAGCAGCGATTTCCCTGAGCACCACCCGGCCCGCGGATATGGGCCTGCTGGACACCCTCACTACACGGGTGCACTGCCGCACCCCGATGCAGCGGGTGGACCCGCAGATACTGCCCGTCCGGCAGCCTGTGTACGTCGACGGAACCAGCGTGGTGGCCTTGGGTACCAGCGAGGTGTCCGAGCAAGTGGAAACCTACCGCTGCGCATGCGGCTTCACCATTGACGCCCCCGTCCTTAGCGGACACGCGCTCGCCAGCTGAACGGGTTGGAGTAAGCTCGCCGGCTGAACGGGCTGGACTAACGGGCTGAACCAGCCGGGCTAAGGGGCCGGGACCGGAGCGGTCCCGGCCCTTGCACGTTCCACCGCCTGGCGGGTGTCCTCCAGCACGAGGTCGGCGTTGATCGCCTCAGCGGCCTTCAGTCCTGCTGCAGCCGCCGTCATTACCTGGGCTGAGACGTCCGTGGCATTCCCCGCAGCCCACACGCCCGGGCATGAGGTTTGCCCGGAGTCATCAGCCGCCAGTCGGCTGCCCGGCCCTTCCTCGAGGCCGTCGGGCTCCAGTCCGATGGCCTGGAGCATATCGGCCTTGCTGACGGTAGCCGGGCTGACCACCAGGACCTCCAGCGGCACTGCGCTTCCGTCGTCGAAATGCACCCCCGCGAGCCGGTCATGCTGAATGTCCAGGCCCCGTACCTTGCCCTCAACCACATGGACATTCCGGGCTTCCAGCTGCTCCGCTTCCCCGGGGCTGAGCCTTATGGCACCGTTGAGCAGCAGGGTGACGTGGGGACTCCACTGGCGAAAGGTCAGCGCCTGGCGGACGGCGTGGGCATCAGCCGCCAGGACGCCCACGTTCCGGTTCCTGATTTCCCAGCCGTGGCAATAGGGACAGTAGAGCACGTCCCTGCCCCAGCGTTCGGCCACCCCGGGAAGGTCTGGAAGGTGGTCGGTGATCCCGGAAGTGATGAGCAGCCGGCGTGCGGAGCGGAATGAGCCGTCATCGAGCGAAAGCAGGAAGTTCCCGTCCTCGCGCCGTCCTGAGTTCACGTAACCTGTGACGGCCTTCCCGCCGAACTCCGCCAGCTCCCGCCGGCCAGCCTCAAGGAGCGCGTGGGGGCTCATGCCCTCACGGGTCAGGAAACCGTGCACCCCTTCTGCCTTCAGGTTCCGTTGCCCTCCGGCGTCGATCACCACCACGGAGCGCAATGCCCTCGCCAGGGCGACGCCCGCGCTCAACCCCGCCGGCCCTCCCCCAATGATCGCCACATCAAACAGCTGTTCCCGGCGGTCCATCCAGGATTCCTTCCGGTGGTGCGCAGCCCTGGGGGCACGCGAAGACAATATGCGTGCGCCCACTGCAAGACCGCGCTCAGGAGGAATTACCCGGCTCCGTTGCCCATAAAACGTGGGGCGGTTGCTTATTTGTGAAGAAGGCTCAGCTGTCGGGCCAGTCAACGCATTGTTCGTAGCCTTCATGCTTGCGCAGGTATCCGGCTATGAACGGGCAATGCGGAATGATCCGCTTTCCCGCTGCCACCACGTCGTCAAGCGCGAAGTGGGCCAGCACCCTGCCCAATCCCTGCCCCTCAAACTCCTTGGCTGTTTCTGTATGGGTGAAGTCGATGTGGCCCGGAAGGTCACGGTAGAAGGATTGGACGGCCAGCGTGCCGCCCACATGCAGCTCGTAACGGTGCTTCGCATCATTGCGCCGCACGGAGACGTCAGGGGTGAACCTATCCTCGGTGGACATCATGTTCTCGGTCATGGTTCGACACTGGCACTACTTCACCCCGCTGGCAATGCCTCCGCCCCCGCTGTCGCTCCTCGGCGATTGGCTGGCACTGCCCGGCTGCCGTGCCTGCACGCCGCGCAGAAGCAGGAGCGCAGCGAGGAAGCAGGCGGCGCCGGCAGCCAGCAATCCCAAGGTCAGGCCGCGCACCGCGCCTGCCACCAGCGGGATAAAGACAACCACGACGGCGGCGGCCACCGGCAGCGCAGGCCGATGGCGGTCCTGGAGCAGCGCCGTCGGACGTTCCTCCAGCCGGCCAAAGGCGGCAACGGCGGGGACCAGCAGGAGGACCAGGGCCACGAGGACAAGGGGCCTGGCCCACCACCACTCCGCAGTTCCCGAGGCAGGTTTGGGGACGGACGTGAGCAGCAGGAGGCCGGACATCGCCACCAGCAGCGGAAGGTGCCACAGGTACACGGTCAGGGAACGCCCGCCGGCCACCGCGAGCAGGGTGCGTACCCAACCCAGGGAGCAGAGCGGAACAAGCGCCGGCCGGGCCAGTTCGATCAGTGCAGCCTGCGCAATGCCCAGCAGGAGGAGGGTCAGGTTGGGCGGATTGAGGTTCACCAGCATGTTCCAGGAATACAACCCCAGCGCGGCGAGGAAACCGAGCAGCAGGTGAGCCCCGAGGATGACCGCCAGCAGGCGGGACCGGGAGAGCCTGGCGAAGCGGCCTTCGGCGGCGAGGAAGCCCAGCTGCTGCACCGCGCACCACAGGAACGCCAGGTTGGCGTAGGCAAGCAACGGCAGCGTTCCCCGGAGGGAGTCCACCGCCACCACCAACGCAGTGAGGGTCCCCATCGCCAGCCAGGGACTACGGGCATGGAAGGCGGCCAGGAGCGGGATGGCCAGCTGCGCCGTCAGGTATGCGGCAAGGAACCACAGCGGCATGGCCGCGCCCCCCGCCATCAACTGCACCACCTGCGGGTGCACCCCCAGCTGTCCGGCGGCCCAAAAGCCTACAGACATGGCCACCAGGAGGGCAGTGGCGGGACGGACCAGCCGCAGGAGCCGGGCGTGGATGAAGTCGGCTGCGGTCCCGCCGCCGGACTTGAGCCGTTGCCAGGACTGGAGACCGGTGGCACCGCCCGTCACGAAGAACAGCGGCATGACCATGAAGACCCAGATAACGGGCTCGAACCAGTCCTGTTCGGCAAGGGTATTGAACGTGGTGACCGTACCGTCCGGATGCAGGACCGGACTGACCATCATGGAATGTCCCACCACTACCAAGGCCAGGCTGACGAACCGGACGAGGTCCACCACTTCGTCGCGACTGCCTGCCATACCGGGCCGCGGGGCCGCCCCCTGCTCCTTTGCGCCGCCCACCATGCCTACCTAACGCACATATTTTCGCTGCTGACAGCTCCATTGTGCGCCCGGCGCGCGCTGGCGTTAAGGAGGGTAGCGGCGAAAATGAGGAGGCAACGAAAGAGGGAGGCCAGGATCATTGCCTGATCCTGGCCTCCCCCTGCTGGTATCAGCGCGTTAGCGTGGCCAGCGTGGTGGTCGCGAAGCCGCGGGCTGAGCTGTTCCAGTGGCCCAGGAGCCCCTGCAGGTTCTCGCCGTCGGCCCGGTGGCCGGGCAGCTGCTCCTGCAGGGTGGAGAGCACGCCGGTGCGGAGCTCGGTATTGAAGTTGACCTTGCCCACGTTCATGGACGCTGCCTTCACCAGCTCTTCGGCCGGAATGCCGGAGGCCCCGTGCAGGACCAGCGGAATGTGCGTGCGCACCGCGATATCCTGCAGCACGTCCCAGCGCAGCTGCGGCTCCCCCTTGTACTTGCCGTGGACGTTTCCGACGGCGACAGCCAGCAGTTCCGCGCCTGTCCGGGCCACGAAGTCCTCCACCAGGGCGGAGTCGGTCAGTCCGTCCGCTACAATTCCCGAATGGTCAGCGCCGGAACCGCCCGTGCCGGAACCGTCGGCGCCGAAGGCGCGGTCCTCGTCCCCGGCCAGCCCGCCCAGCTCGGCTTCCAGCACCACGTCGGGGCCCAGCAGCGAGCGGGCAGCCTGGACCAATGCGACGTTGTCCTCGTAAGGAAGGGACGAACCGTCGGCGAGGACGGAATCCGCCCCCGCCGCAACGGCGTCGGCCATCACCTGAAGGTCCGAGGCGTGGTCAAGCTGCACCGCCACGGGAACGGCTGCTGAGTCGGCCAGGCCGCGCAGGGCTCTGATGAGGCGCAGGCCGTTGGAGGTGGCCGCAGTCTTCGGGGCGACCAGCAGGATGACGCCCCGGCCGGCGTCCTCTGCGGCGGCCACCACGGCCAACGCAGTGGTGAACTCGTAGCAGGTGAAGGCCGGAACCGCAGATCCGTGCTGGAGGGCGGAGGTGACCAGGTGGTCGAGTCGGGTGCGCATCAGACGCCCAGGCCTCCTACCAGGATCCAGACCAGGAAGGTCAGGGCGAAGCCGGCCAGGCCCAGGATGGTGGTGAGGACAGTCCAGGTCTTCAGGCCGTCCGCCACCGAGAGACCCAGGTAGCGGGTGACGATCCAGAAACCGGAGTCGTTGACGTGGCTCAGGCCGAAGGCGCCGAACCCGATGGCGATCAGGACAAGTGCCGTCTGGATCGGCGAGAACCCGCCGTCGGCAACAGAAGCTGCCAGCAGGCCTGAGGTGGTGATAATCGCAACGGTGGCGGAACCCTGTGAGGCACGCAGGATTGCGGCGAGGATGAAGGCCATCACGATGACCGGAAGGCCGGCGGTCTGCAGCCCCTCCGCCAGTGCCTTGCCAATGCCGGAAACGGTGAGCACCTTTCCGAAGACGCCGCCGGCACCGGTGACCAGGATGACGATGGCCGTAGGCGCGAGCGCCGAATCCATGACCTCGCCGGTGTGCTGCGAGGACCAGCCGCGGCGGATGCCCAGGAAGTAGTAGGCCAGGCCCAGGGCTGTCAACAGTGCAATCAGCGGGGCGCCGATAAAGGCAGCGAGCTGGGCGGGGAACGAATCCTTGGGGAGGATGACGGCACCCACGGTGCCAACCATGATCATCAGGATGGGCAGGACGATGAGCGTGATGATCATCGCGGGGCTGGGGGCGGTCTTGACCTGCGTCTTGACGGCAACCTGGGACGTGCCCTGGGCTGCCTCCTGTTCCACCTGCGAGTTGCCGGTTCCGAACAGCCGGAACTGCTCAGCGGTGGCCGGCAGCATGGTGAATTCGCGGCGGTTGAGCTTCCGGGCAACGAAGTAACCCAGGACGCCTACGGGGATGCAGAGTACGAGGCCCAGGATGGTGGTCCAGCCGATATCGGCACCGAGGATCCCCGCGCCGCCCACGACACCGGGGTGCGGAGGAACGACGACGTGGATGGCCAGCATGATGGCGCCCACGGGCAGGCCGATCTTGACGGGATTGACGCCGGCAGCCTTGGCAAAGCCGTAGATGATGGGAATCAGGATGATGAATCCGACGTCAAAGAAGACGGGAATTGCGAGCAGGAAGGCAGCAGCCGTCAGCGCTGCGATGACCCGCTTTGGTCCGAGCAGCTGGGTGAATTTTCCGGCAAGCGACTGGGCGCCGCCGGAAATTTCGATCATCTTGCCCAGCATGGCACCGAGGCCAACCAGGATGGCCACGGAACCGAGCGTTCCGCCCATGCCTTCAGTAACGGTCTTGATGACGTCCGGAAGTGGGATCCCCGCCACGAGCGCCACGGCGACGCTGACCACAAGGAGGGCAAGGAATGCAGGAATTTTGAACTTGATGACGGCCACAAGCAGCAGGGCGACACCTGCTGCTGCTATGGCAAGAAGAGCTAATGCGCTCATCGAGTGTCTCCTTTGACATCGCTGGCTAAGCCTAGCGAGCTGGTTTTCATTGGGGGAATGCTGCGTTGGGGGAAACGCTGGGAGGTACGGCGGCGGCGGAGGGGGGGACCGCCGCCGTCGTACGTTGGGGGGGAGGTACCGCTACTTGGTGCGCTTGGTGGGGGCAACCACTTTGATGACGGCGGAGTCATCGGCGGCGGCGAGGCCCTGGGCCTGGCCCAGGAGGTAGAGCTGCTCGGCGGCGGCGGCAACGGGGGCTGCCAGCCCGGCGGTGCGGGTGGCCTTGCCCACGATGCCCATGTCTTTGACGAAGATGTCCAGGCGGGAGAGGACCTCGGCACCTTCCTCGTTGTAGGCCTCGAGGATGCGGGGGCCGCGGTTGGACAGCATGAACGAGCCGGCAGCCCCGGCTTCGAGGGCGGCGAGGGTCTTGGCCTGGTCCAGTCCCAGCGCGTCTGCGAGGGCCATCGCTTCTGCAGCGGCGGCGATGTGGACTCCGCAGAGCAGTTGGTTGACGGTCTTGAGGGCCTGGCCGTCGCCGGGCTTGTCGCCCACCACGGTGAGGGTGGAGGCCAGCAGTTCCAGGGCCGGAGCAGCCTTTTTGCGGGCTTCGGGGGAAGCGCCGACGACGATCAGCAGGTCGCCTTCGCCGGCGCGCTTGGGGCCGCCGGACAGCGGGGCGTCCACGAGGTCCACGCCGTATTCAGCCAGTTTGGCCACGGTGGCGGGGATGGCTTCGGTGCCAACGGTGCTGCCCAGGATGACGACGGCGCCCGGCTCCAGCACGGAGGCCACGCCGTTCCCGCCGAAGAGGACGTCGTTGAGCTGTTCGCCGTTGCGGACGGCCAGCAGGACGGCATCGGCGCCCTTGGCGGCTTCGCGGGCGGAGGCGAAGGTGGCGATGCCGGCTTCCTCCGCGAGCTTGAGGCGGGCTTCAGCGATGTCGAAGCCATGGACGGTCAGCTGGGAGGCCAGGCGGGTGGCCATGGGCAGGCCCATGGCGCCGAGGCCCAGGACGGTGACGGTGTAGTTGCTGGTCATGGTGTTCTCCTGTGAACGGTCAGAAAGTGGCGCTGAGCTTGCGGGTGACGTCGGCCAGGGACTGGTCGTCCCCCACGTTGCCGGCGAAGACGATGTACGGAATGCCCTTGGCGGTCCCGTCCACGGGCTCCCAGAGCGAGACAATGCCCGGCAGCATGGGTCCGCGGACAATGGCGTGGCGGATTTCCAGGCCGTGCGCGGCGACATCCGAGGAGGTGATGCCGCCCTTGGCGATGACGAACCGCGGCGGGAAAGTCTTCAGGGTGCGGTTCACAACGGCGACGACGGCGGCGGATACAGTGCGCGCGATCCGCAGGCTTTCGGCGGGGTCATCTGTCTTGATGAGAAGGCGGCTGGTGTGGACGATGACGTCGCCGCTGTGAAGGGCCTCGACGACGGTATCGACGGTCTGATCCAGGTGGGCGTCCGCATCCGGGCCGAGGAGCTTTTCGACGTCGATCTCAACGATGCGGGCGGAGCTGTGCTGTTCCGTCAGCACCTTGAGCTGGCGGGTGGTGACGCCGACGTGGGATCCGACGACGATGAGGCCGCCGGCCTCGGAGGGGGTGTTGCCGGCGTAGGCCTCGGCACCGCTGAGTTCGGCGCGGATTTCCTGGCCGATCCGGGCACGGACGAACGGCGGGCCCACGCGGTAAAGGAGCTTCTTGCCGCGCCGCTCAGCTTCTTCCAGGCCGAGGGACAGTGCGCGCAGGTCGTTTTCGGTCACGATGTCCGCAACGATCGGGGTGGAATCCGAGGCAGCGTCGATGGCATCGGCGATGGCGCCGGCTGAGACGGCGGGGTCCTGGGCGGCTGCGCCGGCCCGGATGATGTTCAGGTCCAGCACGATTACGGACTCCGGCGCGAAACGCCCCCGGGACTTCTCTGCAACGTAGTCGGCCATCACGGAGGTGGTGAAACCGAAGGTGGCATCCTTGGCGAATTCCGTCTCGGACACCGCGGTAAGGGTTCCGGCTGCGTCCCCGGTGCCGCGCATGTAGTGGACACCGCCAATGGTGACCCGCCCGGCGTCCGGGAAGGCAGGGACCAGCACAACGCCGTCGGTCTTTTCCCCGCTGACATCGGCCACGGTGGCGGCGATGACGTCCGGCTCGAGCGGGTAGTGGCCGCGGAGGGTGGAATCGCTGCGGCTGACGAAGCCAAGGCTCAGGTCCCCGGGAGACCCCGCCGCGGTGAGCGCGTTGCGCACCACCTCTTCATTGCGGGCAGCGGCTTCAGCAGGGTCCAGGCTGCGGGTATTGGTCAGGACATAAACGGCCGGCTTGGACTGACCGAAGGCCCAGATGAAGTCCTCGACGTCCCAGCGGGTGAGCACAGGCAGATCTGCCACGGACTGCGTTCCGGTGGGGTCGTCGTCGAGCACGACCAGTACGCGCGGGGTTTCCGCGTTGGCGGCGGCCAGGGTGCCGGCCACCAGTTCGGCGGGAATCGGGACCTCGGCCGGGTAGGCGGCCAGAACGTCTGCTTCAAGCGTCACTGTGCACTCCATTGTGTGTGAACCCGTTACACGGATCCGGTGGTAAGTGGAACTGTAAGATGTCTGACATCTTGCATTTGATTGCTAGTGTGGCACAGGACATAACGACGCGCAAGTAGACTTGTCAGACATATCCAATGAGGGAGCAACGGGGGCAGCATGGCGAGGCAATCACTGGTGGGCCAGGTGGCGGACGAGCTCCTGGACCGCATCATTGCCGGTGAGTTCCCACCCGGCGCCACCGTCCCCGGAGAGCATGAGCTCAGCGCCCGGCATGAGGTCAGCCGGATGACGGTCCGCGAGGCCATGAAGACGCTCCAGGCGCAACGGATCCTGAGCGTCGAGCGGGGCCGCGGCACTTTCGTGAACCCCCTCAATCGCTGGGCCTCGCTGGAGGCCGTTTTGCGCGCCGCCTCCGAGGGCAAGAATGAGGCTGATGCCTCCATCCAGCTCATCGAACTGCGGCGCATGCTGGAAACCGGCGCGTGCGAACTGGCGGCGGGAAGGATCAGCGACGCCGACATCCAGACATTGTTTGGCTATGTGGCTGCGATGCGTGCCGCCCACGAGGTCAATGACGTGGCTGCATTCGTGGACGCGGACCTGGCGTTCCATGACCTGATCCTGCACGCCTCCGAAAACGTCTTTGTGGCCGTGCTGTTCGAGCCGCTGCACCGGGTACTGGAAAAGCGCCGCACTGAAACGTCGGCTGTGCGTGAGATCCAGGAGCATGCCATCGGGCACCACCAGAACATCGCCGAGGCGCTGGAATCCCGCGATCCCGTGCGCTCTCGGCAGGCCATGGATGCCCATATGCAGCAGACTCTTGATGACCTCAGGAACCTGGTCCTCGAGGCGAAGTAGCAGCCGGCGCTTGTTTCCGCGTGAAGGGAACTTCCCCAATAAGGGCTGGTCAACGCTCCGCGAGTGCTACTAGTCTTCAAGGACCGCCCGCAACCGGGAGCAACGTTGATCACGAGGAGCGAAGTTGGCCAATCACACGTACAGCATTTCTGAAATCGTCGGCACATCCACTCAGGGCGTGGACGATGCAGTCCGCAACGGGATAGCCAAAGCATCCCAGACTCTTCGCAACCTTGACTGGTTTGAGGTCAAGGAAATCCGGGGCCACCTGGCAGAGGGCAACATCGCCGACTGGCAGGTCACCATCAAGATCGGTTTCCGGCTGGAAGAACACTAGCTGGCTCCAGTCCACCTGACCCGCAGCAGACGTCGCGAAACCTGTTTCCACACGTCAGCTGCGGGTCAGTTGGCGCTTAAAGGGGACCTAGTTGGCTGAAACGGCGCCAGCCGACCGGCGACGCCATACGGTAGGAACGCCGTCGAACGCGGGAAACACGTGTCCTTCAAAGAAGGACAGCACCGTGTGCGGGTCGTGGTCAGGACTCCACAGGCCGGAGGCGGGGCAGTGGGAGCCAGTGGCTGTGGAGGGGGCACCCGCGGCCGCAGCCTGGCGTTCCTTGAGCAGTGCGATGCGTTTCATCGTTGAGACCATCCTTGGTGGAGAAAACCTGGTTCCTCCAGCCTATGAAAAGTGCAGTCTTCCCCCAATGGGCTCGTGGCCATAATTGGGCGCTCCTGCTGGACAAAAGTACAACGGCTCCGGCGGCTGTCACTCCCTGGTTTCCGCAGTAGCCGGGGACGAGTTTCGGCCGAATTCCCGTTCGACCGCCGGTCCGGGCGCTCCCAAGCTGCCGAGGAGTGCAAGGGCATCGGCCGACGGCGAACCTGCCCGGGCGGAATACAGCCTGAGCGTCTGGTCAGGATCGTCCGGGAGGGCGAGGTTTTCAAAGTTCAGCTCCAGGTCCCCCACTGCAGGATGGTGCAGCCGCACGCTTCCTGCCGACCGCGTGGCCACCCGATGCCCCGCCCACCATTGGCGGAAGTGCTCGCTGTGCACCGCGAGCTCGCCCACCAAGTGGTTTGCCTGGGCATCGTTCGGGTGCCGGCCCACGTCCAGCCTTAAGGCTCCGGCGGCTTCCGCCGCGACTGTTTTCCAGTCGCGGAAGAGATCGCGGGCAGAGGGATCAAGAATGAGCCAGCGGGTCAGGTTCCGTTCAGCGGCAGGCAGTGCGGCAAAGTCGGTGAACAGCAGGAAGGCCATCCTGTTTCCGGCGAGGACATCACTGCGCCGGCCCAAGACCATGGCCGGCACATCGCCCATGCCGTCCATGAGTTGGCGAAGCGCCGGACGGACAGCCTGCGCCACCGGAGCGCCGGACCTCGCGGATCCGGCACAGTTTTCCAGCAGGTCCATCATGTGCGCGTGCTCGCTGCCATCCAACCTCAACGCCCTCGACACGGCTTCAAGGACCGTCCTCGAAGGATGGATGTTCCGGCCCTGCTCCAGTCTGACGTAGTAGTCGGTACTGACTCCCGCCAGCCGTGCAACTTCCTCGCGGCGGAGGCCCGGAACCCTGCGGGCACCGGAGGTGGGCCCCGCGCCGGCATCCTCTGGGCTTAGGCGGGACCGCATGGCTTTGAGGAATTTTCCGAACTCGGCGCTTTGACCCATGGAGACCATTGTGCCCGGCATGGTGGTTCGCTTCTACAACGAAGGTAGGACTGGGAGTCCTAGGAAAAACAGAATCAGGTTCTACTGCTGACTTCCCGGCCAAAAGTGCATAGGCTCGAAAGCGAGCCAGCGGAAACCGCTTTCTCCTGTCGAGCCACCGGCACCCACACCCCAGCACGTTTCAAGGAGCCCTAATGTCAGAGCTGACACTGAACAATGGCGTCACCATCCCGCAACTCGGTTTCGGTGTGTTCCAAGTGCCGCCGGAAGATACCCAGCGGACCGTGGAGGACGCCCTCGAGGCCGGTTACCGCCACATTGACACGGCTGCGGCCTACCGCAACGAAGCTGGAGTAGGGGCAGCCATCGCCGCCACGGGTATTCCCCGTGAGGATATTTTCATCACCACCAAGCTCCGCAACGGCGAGCAGGACCGGGCCCAGGAGGCGTTCCAGAACAGCCGCAAGGCACTGGGCCTGGACTACGTCGACCTCTACCTCATCCATTGGCCGGTTCCCTCCCAGGATCTGTACGTGCAGGCCTGGAAGGAGATGGAGCGGCTCTACGAGAACAAGCAGATCCGTGCTATTGGTGTCTCCAACTTCCTGGCCGACCACCTGGACAACCTACTGGGGTCAGCGGAAATCGTCCCTGCCGTGAACCAGATCGAACTGCACCCCAGCTACCAGCAGGCGGAACTGGCGGACAAGTGCCGGAAACTCGGTATTGCAGTGGAGGCCTACAGCCCCCTGGGCCGTGGCGCGGACCTGAACGGCAATGCAGTAACCAGCATCGCGAACGCCCACAATGCCACCACCGCCCAGGTGGTGATCGCGTGGCACCTGGCAGCAGGAAACATCGTCATACCGAAGTCCAGCCAGCCTGCCCGCATCCGCGAAAACTTCGCCGCCTCAACACTCACCCTCTCAGGCGAGGAGCTCGCCGCCATTACCGCACTTGAGTCGGGAGCGCGCCAAGGCTCCGATCCCGCAGTGGCCGCCTTCACCCAGATGTAGTTTCGACAGGCTGCACCACCGAAAGGATTCACCAATGCAGTACACCCACCTGGGCCGCTCCGGCCTCCAAGTCTCCCGGCTCTGCCTCGGCACCATGAACTTCGGCCCGCAGACCGAGGAGTCCGACGCGCACGCAATCATGGACTCAGCCCACGCGAACGGCATCAACTTCTTCGACACCGCAAACGTGTACGGCGGCGCCGGCCACCGCGGCTGGACCGAGGAAATCATCGGCCGGTGGTTCGCCAAGGGCGGTGAGCGCCGCGAGCACACCGTCCTCGCCACCAAGCTGTACGGCACCATGACGGACCGGCCCAATGAGTCCAAACTGTCGGCGCTGAACATCCGCCGTGCGCTGGACGCCAGCCTTAAGCGGCTGCAGACGGACTACATCGACATCTACCAGTTCCACCACATCGACCGGAACACCCCGTGGGACGAGATCTGGCAGGCAGTGGAAGTGGCCGTCCAGCAGGGCAAGATCCTCTACTCAGGCAGCAGCAACTTTGCGGGCTGGCACATTGCCCAGGCGCAGGAAGCCGCCGGCAATCGGAACTACACGGGCCTGGTCAGCGAGCAGTCCATCTACAACCTGTTCATGCGCCAAGTGGAACTGGAAGTGATCCCGGCCGCTCAGCAGTACGGGCTGGGACTCATCCCTTGGTCCCCGCTTCAGGGCGGACTCCTGGGCGGGGTGCTGAAGAAAGAGCGCGACGGCGTCCGGCGCACCGAGGGGCGGGCTGCGGAAACGCTCAAGAAGCACGAAGGCCAGATCCGGCAGTACGAGGACTTTGCCGACGAGCTGGGCCACGAACCCGGCGACATCGCCCTCGCCTGGCTCCTGCACCAGCCCGCCGTCACGGCGCCCATCGTGGGGCCGCGGACGCAGGAACAGCTCGATTCCGCGATCCGGGCCCTGGACGTCACGCTCGACGCCGACGCCCTCAAGCGGCTCGACGACATCTTCCCCGGCCACAAGACGGCGCCGGAGGACTACGCGTGGTGAACCCCAGCGCGGAAACCGATCAGGTGGCGCCCAGAAGCATCCTCTTCGTCGGCGGCACCGGGGTCATCAGCACTGCGGCAGCAGAACGCGCCGTGGCACTGGGACACCGGCTGACTATCCTCAACCGGGGCCGGTCCACGAGGCCGGCCCCGGAAGGGGTGGAAATCCTCCCCGCGGACGTACGGGACGCCTCCGCGGTACGCGCTGCCCTGGCAGGACGGACTTTCGACGCCGTTGCGGACTTCATTACCTACACGCCGGACCAGGCCAAGGCCAACCTGGACCTCTTCACCGGCCGGGCAGGCCAGTATGTCTTCATCAGCTCCGCCTCCGCTTACCAGAAGCCGCCCACCCTGCTTCCGATCCGCGAGTCCACGCCCCTGAAGAACCCGTTTTGGCAGTACTCCCGGGACAAGATTGCGTGCGAGGAACTGTTCTACGCGGCCTACCGGGAACAGGATTTCCCGCTCACCGTGGTGCGCCCGTCGCACACCTATGACCGCACCAAGATCGCCATGGTGGGCGGCTGGACTGACATTCACCGGATGCGGGCCGGGTTGCCCGTCCTGGTCCACGGGGACGGCACTTCACTGTGGACCCTGACCCACAGCCGCGACTTCGCCAAAGGGTTCGTGGGGCTGCTGGGCCGGCCCCAGGCAGTGGGTGAGAGCTACACCATCACCTCCGATGAGTTCCTGCCCTGGAACCAGATTTACCAACTGTTCGCCCGGGCGGCCGGTGTGGCAGAACCGGAACTGGTGCATGTGGCGTCAGAAACCATCGCCGCCTGCAGTGAGGACCTGGGAGCGAACCTGCTGGGCGACCGCTCACACTCGGTGGTGTTCGACAACTCCAAGATCAAGTCCTTGGTCCCGGACTACTGCGCCACCATCCCCTTTGCTGACGGAGCCCGTGAAATCCTGGCCTGGCATGACGGACACCCCGAGCTGCAGATGGTGGACCAGGATTACATGGAGTTGAGTGACCGGCTGATCAAGTGGGCCCGCAGCCGCGCGTAAAGACAGCCTCTGGGCAGCCAGCGGCCCACCAATCTACAACGTTCTAAATACCTTCTTTTCACGGCGGCCGCAAGGCTTGTTTTGTCCTGCCCACCGCCGCTAAGTTACTGAGGAAGCGTTTTCCCGTCCTCGATTTGAAAGGATTCATTGATGAATCCGCAGCGTACTCCCGCACGCCTGCTGTCGGTCACCGCCGTCGGTATCGCCCTCACCTTCAGCTGCCTCGCTGCCCCGGCCTCCGCCGTCGAACGTTCTCCCAAGCCTGGTGCCCCAGGCGTCCAGCTGGACCACCTGGACCGCGGACTGGTGGCGGCCAAGACCTCCGAGGGCGTCTTCCTCAGCTGGCGCCTGCTCGGCCATGAGGCTACCGGTTCCTCCGCCACCGGCCTCACCGGAACCAACTTCAATGTCTACCGGGACGGCCAGAGGCTGGCCACCGTCACGGACAGCACCAACTTCCTGGACCCCGCTGGAACCGCGGCGTCGGAATACCAGGTGCGGGCCGTCGTCGGCGGCGTTGAGCTGGACGAAAGCGCAGCAGCCACCCCCTGGGGCGGAAGCTTCAAGGACATCCCGCTGAAGAAGCCGGCAGACGGCGTCACCCCTGCCGGCCAGGCCTACACCTACAATGCCAATGACGCCTCAGTGGGCGACGTGGACGGCGACGGCCAGTACGAGTTCATCGTGAAATGGGATCCGAACAACTCCAAGGACGTCTCCCAGATCGGCTACACCGGCAACACGTACGTGGACACCTACACGGCGGACGGCACGCTGCTACACCGGATCGACCTCGGAGTAAACATCCGCTCAGGCGCCCACTACACCCAGCTTCTCGTCAACGACTTCGACGGCGACGGCCGGGCGGAAATGATGATGAAAACGGCTCCCGGCACCAAAAGCACAAGCTTCAACTCCGATGGCTCGGTTGCTTCCGAGAACTTCATTTCGCTGCTGCAGTCAGACACCTACGCCGGCTACTCCAACTCCGACGATTACCGGATGAGCGCCGCGGACTACTACCAGCATATGGTCAGGACGTTCCAAGGCTGGACCGAGCACCCGGAGGTGAAGGCCGGCAACTGGCCGGCAACCTTGGAACAAGCCTTCGGCATCGCCCCGAAGTACCAGTACCCCTTGTCCCAGAGCGACGCGGAGGCCCTGACGGACTACTTCATAGACGTCTACGCCCCGTCACGCAGCGCACGCAACAACCTCCGCACCTTCGAAGGGTTTATTGTCTCCGGCCCCGAATACCTCTCGGTGTTCGACGGCGCCAGCGGCAAGGAGCTGAAGACCGTTGCCTACGAGCCCGGACGGCACGACGACGGTCTGATGTGGGGCGACTATGCGATGTCCCGCATCGAACCCGGCAACCGGGTGGACAGGTTTCTCGCAGGCGTCGCATATCTTGACGGCAAGAAGCCGGCGGCGGTCTTCGCCCGCGGCTATTACACGCGCAGCACCCTGGCGGCCTACACCTGGGACGGTGCCAACCTTTCCCCCGTATGGAACGTGGATTCCGGCTGGACCCCCATGACCAACCCGTTCAACGACGGCCCGCACGGCCGCAACGGCACGGATCCGGAGTTCGGAACGCTTACCACCCAGGGGTTCCATTCCCTCAGCGCCTCTGACGTTGACGGCGACGGCAAGCAGGAAATCGTCTACGGTTCCGCCACGATCGACGACGACGGCTCGCTCCTCTACAGTTCCTTCGACACCCTGCCCGCCGGTAGCGCCACACCCGGCGAGGAAGCACGCCTGGGCCACGGCGACGCCATGCACGTCACGGACATCGACCCCAACCGCCCCGGCAAGGAGATCTTCACCGTTCATGAGGGCGGCACTTATGCACCCTACGGCTACGCCATGCGCGACGCGGCCACGGGTGATGTGCTTTTCGGCGCGTACTCAGGGAGGGACACAGGCCGCGGCATGATCGGTGACGTCGACCCCACCGTTCCCGGCATCGAAAACTGGGCCGTTGGCATGCAGTCGGCAGATGGTGACAAGCTCTCCACGTCCGCTCCGGGTACCAACATGAGCATCAAGTGGGCAGCAGACATGACCACGCAGATCATCAACGGCTCCGGGGAACAGACGCCGACTATCGACTACTGGAAGCGTGGCCGGCTACTGACCGCAACGGACACCCGCACCAATAACGGCACCAAGGGCACCCCCAGCCTCGTAGCGGACGTCGTTGGTGACTGGCGCGAGGAAATGCTGGTGCGGACAGCGGACAGCTCCGCACTGCGGATGTACCTCAGCACCGAGGTGACCAACCACAAGCTCTACACCCTGATGCACGACCCGCAGTACCGCGCCGAGGTGGCCCGGCAGAACACCAGCTACAACCAGCCCTCCTACACGGACTTCTACTTCGCCTCGGACATGGATTTTGCCGGTGTCCCACTGCGGGCTGCATGGCTGCCGGGCAGCGTGAAGGCGCTGGAGCACGTGGTAGAGGACCTCGTGGAGTCCGGCGATATCGCGGGGCCGGTGGGCAGCCAACTAACGGCCAGCGTGCAGCAGGCGGCAAAAGCTGTGGACGACGGCGATGCCGCCAAGGCAGCCCAGGCCATCCAGCGCTTCGTGGACTTCCTCGCGCAGCAGAAGGGGCCGGATGCCGTATCGGACACCGCCAGGGTGTCCTTGGAGTACAACGCGGAAAATATTCTGCAGGCTTTCGGAAGCTAGGAGCATCTGACGGAGAGACTGGTGACATGACACGAGCACCACTGATCAAGCTCAACGATGGATATTCGATCCCCCAAGTAGGCCTTGGCACCTGGCCGCTGGACGACGACCAGGCGGCCACCGCCGTCGTGCAGGCCCTGGAAGCCGGGTACCGCCATATCGACACTGCCGTGAAGTATGGCAACGAACAGGGTGTGGGCAACGGGATCCGGGCAAGTGGAGTGGACCGCGGGGAGGTATTTGTCACCACCAAGCTCGACGGCCAGTTCCAAGGCAACGACCGCGCCGTGGAAGGACTGGAGGGGTCGCTGAAGCGGCTGGGCCTGGATTACGTGGATCTGCTGCTGATCCACTGGCCTTTGCCGGCGCGGGACGAATTTGTCTCCACGTGGAAGACGTTCGAACGGTTGCAGGGCGAAGGAAAGGTGCGGTCCATCGGTGTCTCCAACTTCAAGCCGGCGCACCTGGAACGGCTGATGGCGGAGACGGCGGTGGTTCCGGCAGTGAACCAGATCCAGCTGAGCCCCGCGATCACCCGCAGCGCCGAGCGGGACTTCCACCGCAGGCATGGGATCATAACGGAGTCCTATAGCCCGTTGGGGGGCGCGGGTGCGGGCCTGCTCAGCGCTCCAATCCTTTCCCAACTGGCCGAGAAGCACGGAAAAACACCGGGTCAACTGGTCCTTCGCTGGCATGTACAAAACGGAATTGTAACGATTCCGAAAACTGCCAATCCTGACCGGATGAGGGAAAACATCGACATCTTCGATTTCGCCCTTGATCCGCAGGATCTAGCGGAACTTGCCATCCTGGACGAGGGTCCTGGCGCGGGCAACGATTCGGACGTAACGGGGCACTGATTCGGGCCTGAAATGGGACTTTTCCAGCATCCGGGGTTGGCAAATAGATAGTAAGCATGATTACTATTGGGGCAGAAGGATGAAGTGTCGCCGGGATCCGGGGACCTCCTTTACTTAGGAAGAGGAACGAAAAATGGGATTTATTGCATTTCTGATTCTCGGACTTATTGCTGGTGCGATCGCTAAGGCAATCCTCCCGGGCAGGCAGGGTGGCGGCTGGCTCATCACCCTCGTCCTGGGCGTCGTTGGAGCACTCCTCGGCGGCTGGATCGGCGGAATGATCTTCGGCACGGGGCTGCAGGAGTTCTTCTCGCTGCAGACCTGGCTGCTGGCCATCGGCGGCGCACTTATCGTGCTGCTGGTGTACGGCATGGTCACCAAGCGTGGCGCGCGCGGCTAATACGCGTGCACGCCAGGAAACCGGCCTGGGGACAAGATCCCCAGGCCGGTTTTCATTTCTTCCGGCCAGCTGGCCGGGACGGAAAACTTCTCATGAAGCAGGAGTTCATTGTGAAAAACAAACTTCTTTTGGGCGTCGGGATCGCCGCAGGGTACGTTCTCGGATCGCGGTCCGGCCGGGCGGCCTATGACAAGCTCAAGGCACGCGCCGCGGGCATCTGGGACAGCAAGCCCGTGCAGGACAAAGTGTCGGTGGCAACGGAGGCCATCAAGGAAAAGGCCCCCGAAGTTGCCGATCAGCTCACGGAGGCAGCCCGCCGCGCAGGCACCGTCATCGGCTCCGCCATGCACCGCGACGGGGCGTCCGGGGATACCAAGTCCACGTCCGACGGCGACGCTGCGGCAGGCGCGGCCGGCACCACGGGTGCGGGTACTTCGGGCGGCTTTGGCTCAGCCGGTACCGCCGGCACCACGGATACCCTCGGCACTTCAGCCACGCTGGGTACCTCTGGAACAGGGACTACGGGAACGGGAACTTCCGGAACGGGGACTTCCGGCGCGGGGACTTCTGGCACGCTGAATGATGCCAGTGACCTGGGCGAGGACCATATCCCGGCGCACAGCACCCATCCCGAGACCACCAACCTGGGCACAAATGACGAGACCGAGTCCAAGCCTTAGCAGGCCAACTCTTTCTGGCGCATGACGCGGGCTCCCGCTTGACAGCGGGAAACCCGTCCGTCTGTGCTACAACTAAATGGTTTTGCTGGCCGTCGCGATCCTTGGGGGACGCGGCGGCCAGCGGCGTCTCAGGCGTCCACCCCCCGCAGCGCTGCCCAGGTGTCGGCATCGTCCAGCTGTCAGCTCGGAACGTGATCCCGCGGGCCGGACGGGCCAGTCCTACTTATCCACATAGCCGGCCCCGGAGCCAGGGATTGTCTGCCCCCTGCACCAGAATTGGTCTATGGAAGCCATTGGGGATCAGTTCGGGGAGTACGGCACGGATACGGCAGTGCTCACCCGACCCGCTTCTCCGGGTGATAATTCTCCAGGCGACCGCCCCGCACCTGGCGGACTGGACGGATGCTCCCCCTGCCAGCCAGGCCGCCATATTGCCGTCGGGGAGGATGCCCCGTCCCCCTCCCCAACCACCGCCTTCCGACCAGAAGACACAGCCTCCCATTCCACAGCCGCTGCAATTTCAGATCTTCCGCTTCAAACGGACACCGGCGGGGCTCCCAGGGGATGCATCAGCCTTGGAGTAATCAGCTCGCTCCTGGCCTCCGCTGCTGCTGCCGCTCCGGCCGCCCTTGCTGCAGCCGATTATGTTGAGGCATCGTATTTTGCCGGGAAGGCTGAAGAGCTCGCGCGGTCTGTCGAGTACCTTCAACTGCTGGCCGCCGGCACCGTGGACCGGACCCGAGCTGAGGCGATCGCAACCGCAGACGCTGCCAGGGTTTCACGTGCCCGGACACGCAATGTGTGGGTCACCGGGTGGGAAAGCGCGGTGGAAACCCTAAACGAAACAGATGCCGACTGGCCGGGTCCGCTCGCGGAGGCAGCCCCGACGGCAGAGACAAGCATCGCAATATCCTCCGGAGAAGGGACCCCGACAGCCAGCGCCACGCCAGGCGGGGCAGGTACTCCGGCAGCAGCCAGGACCAACCCGGCCATAACATCGCCGGCGGATGACGGGTGCAGGAACACCGCGGAATTCCTCCGGCTCCGGCTCCGGATTCCCCTCCGTGAAGCCCGCCGCCGGTTGGCCCTCGCGCACCAGGTCCTCAGTTGCACCAGCCTTACCGGCCAGCCGATCCCACCGGCCCGGCCCCACCTCGCCGCCGGCCTGACCCCCGCTTCCAGCGAGACAAGCAAAGATGCAGCTTCGGATGCTGGCACACGCATAGGCACGGATACCAGTACCAGCGCCAGCGAAGGCATCGGGGAAAGCGTTTTAGCTCCCGCGGTCTCCTCATACGCGGGCACGATCATTACCGCCGTCTTAGACCGGCTCCATCACCGCACCACCACGGAGGTCCTTGACCGGATCGAACAGGACCTTACGAAAGCCGCGGCAGCAGCAGACCCGGATTTCGTTGCCCGTCTCGCACAGCGCTGGACCGACACCGTCGATGCGGACGGCACCGAGCCCAGTGAAGAAGCCCTCCGTCACACCCAGGGTGCATTCATACGCAAGCCCCGCTACGGCCTGCATCACTTGGAAATCTTCGCCACAACGGACCAGTACGAGCACCTGCTCACAGTGATGAACGCCGCCACCAATCCCCGCACCGGTACCCAAGCCGCAGGCGGCGCCGCAGTCAGTGCGGGCACCGGCGAGCACACTGGTGGGTCTGGGGCATTACCTGCTTTGGGTAACAGCAGTGGCGAAACCGGAGCAGGGAGCGGGAACAACCTCGACCTTGAGCGCCGCACCCGCTCCCAAAAACAACTCGACGGCATTATCGGCGCCGTCAAAGCTGGAATGGCCACCAACAAACTGCCGAGCGCCGGGGGCAACCGGCCACAAATCATGGCCATTATCAACCAGGAGGATCTCTTCCCCCAGACCGCCCACCCGGCCCCCGCCAGTACCAGCAGCACCGCCAGTACCGGCCCAGACAGCAGCTCAAGTACCAGCCCCACCACCAGAACAGACGCCGGTTCGGGTGCCACAGCCAGCCAGGCCACCGGCGGGGAAACAGCCAGCCAGGCCACCGGCGGGCAAACAGCCACACATCCAAGAACAACTGCCAGCACGGGGACCGGAAACTTTGTCTTCACCGGACCGGTCGCGGCCGCAACCCTGCGCAAGCTCGCCTGCGACGCCGAGATTATTCCCGCTGTTCTGGGAAGCGAGGGTGAAATCCTGGATCTCGGACGGAAAACCCGGCTCTTCACCCCAGCCCAGCGGCTCGCCCTCACCGCCCGCGACCAAGGCTGCAGCTTCCCCAACTGCACCATCCCGGCTCCATGGTGCGAAGCCCACCACATCACCTACTGGTCACACGGCGGGCCCACCACCACGAGTAACGGCGCACTCCTGTGCACACACCATCATCACCTCGTCCACAAAGAACAATGGACCATCAGCGTCCATAACGGCATCCCCTGGTACACACCCCCACAGCACATTGACCCACATCGAAAACCGCAACAAAACCACTACTTCAAACCGCCTCCGCCGCCACCGTGATTGCAGCAGCTTAACTATGGACACGTGATTATGGACATCGATCCGTCGCGTCCCGGTAGCAGCTTGAAGACAGGAACTTGGGGCTTGGAGGCTAGGCTTTGGAGGCTAGGCTTTGGAGGCTAGGCTTTGGAGGCTAGGCTTTGGAGGCTAGGCTTTGGAGGCTAGGCTTTGGAGGCTAGGCTTTGGAGGCTAGGCTTTGGAGGCTAGGCTTTGGAGGCTAGGCTTTGGAGGCTAGGCTTTGGAGGCTATGGCTACGGCTACGGCTACGGGTGAGGGGTTCCCACCACAACAGTCCCGTCCAGTTCCCCGGAGTGAACCACCCGGACAGCCAGTCCCGCGGCAGTCAGGAGTGCGGCAGTCGACTCACTCTGGTGCCTGCTCGTCTCTATGAGTAAATGACCGACAGGGGCAATCCACTCGAGTGCACCGGCGGAGATCCGCCGATGGAAATCGAGTCCGTCCGCCCCGCCGTCGAGTGCTGTGTGTGGTTCGAACACCCGGGCTTCCGGCGGCATCGCCGCTATCGCCCCTGTGGGGACATAAGGGGCGTTGACAGCGAGTACTTGCACGCGGTCGCGGAGCCGTAGCGGCAGGGCTTCAAAGAGATCTCCTTGGTGTACATGTGCTCCGAAGGCATTCACATTCCGGCGCGCGCACTCCACTGCTGCCGGATCAATGTCAGCCGCATGCAGTTCGATATCGGGGCGTCGCCGGGCAATGGCTGCCCCCACGGCCCCTGAACCGCAACAAAGGTCCACAACGACGCCCCGCGAGGCTGAGGAAGCGTGATGCAACAGCCTCACAGCCTCGTGGACCAGCAACTCGGTCCGGCGCCGCGGTACGAATACACCCGCGTCCACGCTGATACGGCCCCCGTCGAACCCCGCCCAGCCAAGAATGTGTTCAAGGGGCACGCCGTTCACCCGGCGATCCACCCACCCGGCGAGCGCCCCAGGGCCTGGGGCTTCATCCATCAGAAGGCGTGCCTCATCCTCAGCGTACACACAACCGGCCGTCCGCAACACGGAAGCGACCGCAGCCACCGACTGAAGCGCGGAAGTGGATCTGGACGCTGGCACCACCACTTCCCTTCCCCGAGCAGCCGTGCACCCTCAACTGCTGACGCTGACGCAGCTCAACAGGTGGCCCCGCACCTAAAACAATCAACCACGGAGGCCAACAGCGAGCCGGGCCTTTCCACGGAGCCACGGCACTGCGACGCCTCAGCAGAACCCAATGCTATTCCGCATTTCCACCGCAACACAGCAGTTTGTTGGCAGGATGGAGTCATGACAGCCCCTTCCGAGCAGCCCATCATCTGGACCGGCACCTACACGGCAGACGGAGGAGGCCGTGCCGAAGGAATCGGAGCCCTCGCCGAGAACCCGGACGGAAACCTCGAATGGCTGGGAACCGCGGTAAAGGCAGACTCGCCGTCGTTCATTTCTGTCCACCCCACATTGCCAGTGGTGTACGCGGTTGCCGAACAACGGAAGATGGTGCGGTCCTTTCGCCGGAGTGGCGCTTTTGGGCTGGAACCCCTGGGGGACCCGCAACCGGCCGGCGAGGCAACGTGCCACGTGGCGGCAGACCCGCAGGGCCGGTTCATCACTGCTGCCTGCTGGGGTGACGGCCAGGTCCTGCTGTACGAACTCGACGGCGAGGGCGGGATCGCCGGGCGCTTCCCCGCCGCGCCGTCCGCGGACCCGCACGCCAGCCTCAACCCCGGTGAGCCCCGGCAGAGCCGGGCCCACGCCAGCCTGATGCTGGCCGACGGCCGGATCATGACCACAGACCTTGGCCACGATGTCATCCGCATCTGGAACTACGTTCCGGGAACCGGCCTGGTGGCTGACCATGAGGTGGCCCTGCCGTTCGGCAGCGGGCCGCGCCATTTGGTGCAGCACCGCAGCGGGAACGTGTTCGTGGTTTCCGAATATTCGGTGGAGGTGTTCGTGCTGAGGCCTGAAGCCGGGACGTTCGAGCTTGTATTCCGCGGTCCGGCCACTGCCGGGGGCAGCCTCGCGGATGATTCCGCTGCGGAAATTTGTCTCGGGCGCCGAGGGCACTTCGCCTACGTGGGAGTCCGGGGCTCCAACATCATCAGCACCTTGGAGGTACGGGACGGTGGAACAGAGCTTCTGCCCGTTAAAGACACCCCAAGTGGCGGAAACTGGCCGCGCCACCATCTGGTCCGGGGAAGCTGGCTGCACGTAGCCCACGAGCGGTCGGACAACATCGCCACCTTTGCCCTGGATGCAGTAACCGGCCTCCCGGGCCCGCTGGTCCACGACCTTCAGGCACCGTCCCCAACCGCCTTGGTACCCGCCGGCTAAAGCCATCTGCAACCCGCTTGAGCCGAACGGCGTTGCCTAAACACTGGAGTTATTCAGTGCAAGCGCTTACAGTTGTGAGGTGCCTCACAGGCAAGCATGCTTCCCTGTTTGGTCTCACACATAAAAGCCGCCTATTTTCCTCGGCAAGCCTGTTCAGCAGCGCCGCTACCAGGAGGTCTCCCACCTTGATATTCCGCACCCGCATGAGCGCGCCCGCACGCGCCCGGAGATCAGCAATTTCGCTGGCATCTCCGTACCCACCGCCCGGCCCAACCGCTTCCACAGCCTTCCGTACCACAGCATTTCGTTCGGCTGCCGGACTACTCGCAGCCACCGTCGCCGTCAGTGCGGCAGTCCTTCCGGCCCAGGCCGCACCCGGCCCCAAAGACCCCGGCACGGCCCCGGCCCTCCACTCGCTCCGGGCTCCCGTCACGGACGAGAACTTCTATTTCGTGATGGCAGACCGTTTCAGCAACGGCAGCGCCGTAAATGACGACGGCGGCCTGGGCGGCGATCCGATGGTTTCCGGCTACGATCCCACCAAAAAGGGCTTCTACAACGGCGGCGACCTCAAGGGTCTGCTGGACAAGATCGACTACATCCAGGGCCTGGGAACCACTTCCATCTGGCTCACCCCCAGCTTCAAGAACAAGGCGGTGCAGCCCGAGGATAAGTCAGCGGGGTACCACGGGTATTGGATCACGGACTTCACCCAGATCGATCCGCACCTGGGAACTAATGACGAACTCAAAGCGCTCATCGATGAAGCCCACAGCCGCGGCATGAAGGTCTACTTCGACATCATCACCAACCACACCGCGGACGTGATCGGCTACGAGGACAGCGAGGGGGAAGGCGCCCGCAAGGGATATGTCTCGAAGGATGAAGTCCCCTACAAGACCGCCGGTGGCGACGAGTTCGACGACAGGGACTACGCCGGCCAGGAGACCTTCCCGGAACTGGATACGGAGACGTCCTTCCCCTACCAACCCCGCCTGGAGGCGGGCGAAGAGAACCTGAAAGTCCCCAACTGGCTGAACGATCCCACGCTCTACCACAACCGCGGCGACACCACCTTTGCCGGTGAAGACGCCTATTACGGTGACTTCTTCGGCCTGGACGATCTGTTCACCGAGCACCCCAAGGTTGTGGACGGCATGAAGGACATCTACCAGGCCTGGATCCGCGACTTTGGCGTGGACGGCTTCCGGATCGACACCATGAAGCACGTCAACAATGAGTTCTGGCAGGAATTCGGCCCCGACGTCCTCCGCTACGCGAAGGAACAGGGCAAGGACGAATTCTTCATGTTCGGCGAAGTCTTCGACACCACCAAGAGCTTCACCTCCCAGTTCACCACCCGGAACCAGATGCAGGCTGTCCTGGACTTCCCCTTCCAGGAGGCAGCGCGCAGTTTCGCCTCCAAGAGCGCAGACACCCGAAACCTGGAAACCTTCTTTGCCGGCGATGACTGGTACACCGATGCGGACTCCAACGTCTACCAGCTGCCCACCTTCCTGGGAAACCACGACATGGGCCGCATCGGCAGCTTCATCGCCGCGGACAACCCAGGCTCCAGTGATGAGGAGCAGGTGGCCCGCGACCAACTTGCCCACGAGCTGATGTACTTCTCCCGCGGCAACCCGGTGATCTACTACGGTGACGAGCAGGGCTTCACCGGCCCCGGCGGGGACCAGGATGCACGGCAGACGCTTTTCGCCAGCCAGGTTCCGGAATACCTTGACGACGACCTGCTGGGTACGGATGCCACGCACGCCACCGACAACTTCAACACCGGGCACCCGCTCTACAGCAAAATCAGCGAACTGGCCGCGCTCACCAAGGAACACCCGGCACTTCGCGACGGCGCCCACCAGCACCGCTATGCATCCGGGGGTCCGGGGGTCTACGCCTTCTCCCGCACGGATGCAGGGGACCAGCGCGAGTACGTGGTGGCCCTGAACAACAGCGAACAGGCCCAGACCGCAGAAGTGCCCACCTACATCGCCAAGCGCAACTACACGCGCATATACGGTGATGCGGCAGCTGAGGCGAAGACCTCGGAGGACGGCAAGCTGACGGTCACCGTTCCACCGCTTTCGGCAGTGGTGTACGAATCCTCCGGCCGCATCCCGCACTCCAAGGTAGCTCCCGCCGTCGTCCTCCAGGACCCTGCTGCCGCCCCCGGCGACAATGGGCGTCTCAAGGTGACGGCCGACGTCGGCGGTTCCTCGTTCTACGAGGTTACCTTCGAAGCCAGGACAGCAGGCGGGGAATGGCTGCCCATCGGCACGGACGACACCGCGCCGTACCAGGTGTTCCATGACGTTGCGGCGCTGGACGCCGGAACGCCCTTGGAATACCGCGCCACGGTGCTGGACAACGGCGGGCACACTGCAACTTCGCAGTCACGCTCCGCCAGCGTTCCTGCTCCGGCTATCACGCTGCAGAAGCCGGAAGAGGGAAGCAGCGCAGAGGGCACGGTGGAACTCAGCGCCACTGTGGACCCCGAAAAGGCCAGCAACGTAGTGGCATTCGAGCGGAGCGTGGACGGCGGCGAATGGACCGGGGTGGCTACCGATGATTCCTCGCCCGTGTATTCGGCCAGTGATGACATCACCAGCCTCGCTGACGGCACCAAGGTGGCGTACCGGGCAGTCATGACCGGCCCCGGATTCAACGTGTCCAGCGAGACCCGGACCATCACGGTGGGCGAGGCACCCCAGCCGGACTCCGTCACTGTGGCCGGTTCCCTGAACCAGGCCATGGGCTGCGCAAGCCAATGGGATCCAGCCTGCTCCCAGGCCATGATGACCCTTGACCCGGTGGACAGGATCTGGCGGCTCACGGTGGATCTACCTGCCGGCCAGTACGAGTTCAAGGCGGCGCTGAACGGCGGCTGGGACGAGAACTACGGCGCCGGCGGCCAGTTCAACGGGCCGAACATCACGCTGGACCATCCCGGTGGTCCCGTCACGTTCCGCTACGACAACAGCACGCACCTGCTAAGCGCGGTGTACGCCTCGCAGCAGCCCGGCGCGGTTGCGGCTGCCGGAAGCATGAACAGCGAACTGGGCTGCGCCACGGACTGGGAACCGTCCTGCGACCAGGCACAGCTGGTGCTGGACCCGGCGGACCTGGTGTGGAAGCTGGCTGCGGACCTTCCGGCCGGGACGTACGAGTTCAAGGCCGCGCTGGACCGGTCCTGGAACATAAACTACGGCGCGGGCGGAGAGTCGCCCGGAGCGAACGTCGTGTATGAGCACGACGGCGGGCCGGTCACCTTCCGCTACGACCACTTCACCCATGTGATCAGCGCCGGCTAGGAATCCGGCAGGCACCAATCGCAAAGCGGGGTCACTCCCAGCCCATCCTGATGCACCGGATAGGCCGGGAGTGGCCCCGCCTTTGCGTTTTCCAGGGACCCTGCGGCCTTCCGGGGGACCGTGCGGGCAGCAGGGTCCCCGCGGCGGGCCGGTCAGCCGGAAACGGGATGCCCGAGGCTGGCAAGGAGCCGCCGGATGGCATCCTCCGCAACCGGAGGGGCACCGAATACTTCGCGTTGGCGCGTGGTGTCAGCAACGTAGCGTCCGGACTGGAACCAGGCGATCATGGCAGCCAGATCGGCAGCCATCGGCGTGACCGGCTTCAACACGAACCCGGCAGCCCTCAGGACGGCCACGGGGACTGAACGGACCTTGATCCTCCGTCCGGTCAGCCGTCCTGCGATGGCGGCGAAGTCCTGCATGCCGAGGGGACGGTCCCACCCTATGTCGATGCGCTGCCCCTCTACGCCCGCGGCGTCCACGGCGTCAGCGAGGTAGCCGGCCAGATCCGGGGTCAGCACGAACGTCAGCGGAATCCGGGGCGAACCG
Organism: Pseudarthrobacter phenanthrenivorans Sphe3; assembly: GCF_000189535.1. Lineage (NCBI taxonomy): Bacteria > Bacillati > Actinomycetota > Actinomycetes > Micrococcales > Micrococcaceae > Pseudarthrobacter > Pseudarthrobacter phenanthrenivorans. The sequence goes on along the minus strand of NC_015145.1, from coordinate 409,574 downwards.
AACCACATAACCTGGCCTTTGGTGACGGGGTCGCCTCCGAAGCCGGTCACCTGGTCCAGGAAAGCGCCCGGCCGCAATGCGACGAAAGGAACGCCCAGCTGCTCGAGCCGGTCCTCCATCAGCTTCTTGTGCCAAAAATGTGGGACATCAGGCGTCTGGTCACAGGTCAGGATGCTGGTCAGCACAAAGCGCCGGACTCCGGCACGGGCGGCCGCCTCTGCCAGATTCGAGTTGCCTACGGTATCCGTTTTGGAGGTATCCCCTTTTCGGTGCCTTGTGTAGCCAGCAGCTGAGGTGACCACGGCGTCCACCCCTGCCATGGCGCGGTCCAGCGATTCCGGGTCCAGCATGTCGCCGCGGGCAATGCCCACACCGGCCGCTTCGAGCTTAGCGGCGTCCGAACCGGGCCGCACCAGGGCGCGCACGGGCTTGCCCCGGTTGATGAGCTCCTGCACCACCTGGCTGCCCAGCATGCCCGTGCCGCCCACCACCAGGACAATTCCACCACTCATAGCTGCCTCCTCGCTGATTGACTAGCCGTGCAGGGCCTCCTCCACCGCCTTCAGCAGTGAGTTGAACCGGGTGTTGGCGGGGAGGTCGTCCAGGAACACGGGTTTGCCGTCAGGGCCGCCCAGCGGAACCTGCCAGTTCGGGTAAAGCGCTTCGGAAGTGCCAGGCTGGTTCTGGACCCGCCGCTCCCCCACCGCGTCGACCAGGGCTACGCCCAGCAATACCGACGGCGTCTGGGTCAGCAGGAGGTGCAGCGCCTCGATGGTCTGTTCTTCCGTTTCTCCCGGCCCGCCGGCCGCTTTCCCAGGCAGGTAGCCACGCTCCCGCACCAGCGCCAGCATCTTTTCCAACGCTGCGTTGTGCTCGGCGCGTTCCTCTTCCTCGGACCGTTCCAGCAGTCCCAGCCCGCTGCGCAGCGCCACGTGGTCGCCCGCGAGATAGCCGGCGGTGGGCGGCAGGTCGTGGGTGTTGACGCTGGCGAGTGCCTGCGTCCGGTACTTTTCCGGCGCAAGGGGCGAGTCGCCGTCGTACTCGAACCACAGGATGGACGTGCCCAGGATGCCGCGGGCGGCCAGGTAGTCACGCACCCACGGCTCGAAGGTGCCCAGGTCCTCGCCAATCACCACGGCGCCGGCGCGCTGAGCCTCCAGGGCCAGGATGCCGATCAGGGCCTCGTGGTCATAGCGGACGTAGGCGCCGTCTCCCGGGGCGTTTCCGACCGGAATCCACCACAGCCGGAAGAGGCCAAGGATGTGGTCCACCCGGATGCCGCCGGCGTGCCGGAGCACCGTGGCCAGCATGTTCCGGAACGGCTGGTATCCGGCCTCAGCCAGGCGGGCCGGATGCCATGGCGGCTGTCCCCAGTCCTGGCCCTGCTGGTTGTACATGTCGGGCGGGGCGCCCACGCTGGTGGCGGGAGCCAGTACATCTCGCAGCGTCCAGGCATCGGCACTGCTGTGGTCCACTCCCACGGCAAGATCGTGCACCACGCCCAGCCTCATGCCCGCACGCAGCGCCGCCTTCTGGGCCTCCTCCAGCTGCTCATCGCAGATCCACTGCAGCCACCGGTGGAACCCGATCCTGTCCGCGAGCTTTTCCCGCAGCGCCTCGGCCTTCGCTGTGCCCAAGGCAGAAGAAGGGTCCTTCCACAGCGGATCGCCCGGGGCGACATCCTCACGGATGGCGGACCACAGGGCAAAGTCGTCCAGTCCACGCCCGGAGATCCTGCAGAACTCATCAAAGGCCGCCTGCCGCGCCGGGGACCGGCGTGCGTGGTACAGCATCTCCAGGGCCTGGAGTTTCGCCGCATAGACGGCGTTCCGGTCCAGCCGGCCGCCCTCCCTGTTCAAACTGGAAACTTCCTCGTGCAGCTTTTCCACTGCGGCGCGCTTGCGCGGCTTCAGGTAGGCCAGCTCGGGGATGGCCTCCACCCGGATGTAGAGCGGATTGAAGAAGCGGCGGGTGGACGGCGAGTAGGGCGATGGCTGCACCGGAGGGACCGGCTCGGCCGCGTGGAGCGGGTTCACCAGCACGTAATCGGCGCCGCGGGCTCCGCTCAGCGCAGCAAGGTCTGCAAGGTCGGAGAAGTCACCGATTCCCCAGGACCTGCGGGAGCGCACGGAATAGAGCTGCGTAGCCAGTCCCCAGCCCCGCCGCTGTTCAAGCGGAGCCGCCGTGGTCAGCCGCCGCGGCGTCACCACCAGCACGGCTGAAGCCTTCACGCTGCCGGCCTCGGCGGTCATGGTATGCCAGCCCAGCGGTAAGTCCTCCGGGAGGGCGAAGGTGGCACGTCCTGTGGCGACGCCGTCGACATCCACAGACTGTACCTGGACGTCCTGCTGCACCCCTTCCAAGGTGCCGCCCTCATCTTCCAGGGCAATGGTGAGGCTGACAGCTGCGCCCTCGGGCACATGGACCGGGACCAGCGCCGGCTCGCCCTGCTGGATGACGACGGCGGGAGGCAGCACCCGCCGCCAGGGCGCAAGTTCCGCTTCGGCCAAGGCCGCCTCGATGGCCTGGTTGGTGTCCGCTTTCACGCCCAGGGCAGCCAGGACCTTGATCAGGGTAGCCTCGGCCACGGAATGCGGCAGCCCGTCCCAGCCCTGGAAGGAGGTGCCCACTCCATGCGCGTCCGCCAGCCTTTGCAGCAGGTGCGGGTCAACAGTCCCGGCGGCAGCAGCGGCGTTGCCTGATGGAACGCGCGGAGGATCTGCTGGCGTGCCTGGACGATCTGAATGCTGCTGGTCTGAAGCCGTCATGCGTGTCCGCCTCGTTTGGTGATGTGGCCCGAACTTTCAGTGCTGCCTGTTGCTGCATGTTGCACCGGGCGCTTGCACCCCCGCGCACAACCGTTGGTTCAGATTATTGCAGGGCAGCGCGGAGACGAAACCGGGTGCGTAGCACTGCGGTCGCCTGGAGTCTGCACGGCAGTGGGAGTCCCCGTCCTACGGATCGAAGTGCGTGGTCACGGCGCCCGAACTCACCCGCGCCAGGACGTCCGCTGCCAAGTCCCTCAACTTCTGGTTCCGGTGGCTGGACGCTTTGGTCAGCAGTGCCATGGCCTCCTCCTGCGAACAGCGGTTCTGGGCCATGATGACACCGCAGGCGAGGTCGATCGTGGTGCGGTTTTGCATGGCTGCCGAAAGGTCCTCCGCAAGGTTCCGGGCATCGGCGATCTTGAGTGCCAGCCGCAGCGACCTGCCCGCCAGGTCGGCAAAGCCCTCTGCCTTGCGGATCACTGCGTCGGAGAAGACGCCGGGTTCGGAGGCGAAGAAGTTCAGGGCCGCAGCCTGGCTGTCATCCAGGGCGAGGGGAACACCGAGCACGGCGCGGCAGCCGTTGTCGGCCAGGATTTTCCGGTACTCAGGCCAGCGCGGATCAGTCTGCACATCGGCCAGGACCACAGGCTTCATGGTTTCCAGCGATGCCAGGCACGGCCCGTCCCCCAGGACCTGTTCCAGCCTGTCGAGTTCCCGGGCCCTGTCGCTGCTGCCTGCCACTGTGGCGCTTCGCTTGCGCCGCCGCAGGGTTACACCGCATTCGATGAGCGAACCGGCCGAATCACTGAGGGTGGAAGCTGCCACGCCGGACAGCTCCGCCAGGAAGCCGCTCACGTTGGTGCTTCCGATGACCAGGTCATGCAACTTCACGAACTGATCTTCGTTATGGGGAGTGTCCATCCCCTCAATATAGGCCGGATCGCTGGCCGGTCGCGCTCCACAATTCGTCATCATGGAGGCCGGCGTTACCTCGTGCGAAGAAAAGAGAAGGGTGGAGGCCCAGTGGCTGGCCACCACCAACCAACGGGAGCCATCATGGCTTGATGAGGCCCCTCAACACTGCAGGCCACGGAGCCGCCTCCCAGACCGATTTCACCAGGCTGCTGCAGGCGGCGGGTGTTACCTCACTGGTGGACGTCCGGATCGGTCCCGGCAGCAGGAAGCACCCGCACTTCGGTAAGGACCTGATGGCGGAGTGGCTTCCGCGTGCCGGCATCAGCTACCGCTGGGAACAGCGGTTGGGCGGGTTCCGCAAGCTTCCTCCCGATTCCCCGGACACCGCCCTTCGCAATGACTCTTTCCGTGCCTACGCCACATACATGCGAAGCCCGGACTTCCTTGCTGCGGTGGACCAGCTGGTAGCAGCCGCCCAAGCTCAGCAGACAGCGATCATGTGCAGTGAAACCGTTTGGTGGCGCTGCCACCGCAGGCTCATCTCGGACTATTGCGTCTTGCTCGCAGGCCTGCCCGTGGAACACCTGATGCCACCGGAAAAAGCTGTCCCGCACGTTCCCACCCAAGGCGTCAGGGTGCTCGGGAACGGGCTGCGCTACGACGTCCACGATTGAGGGTTTCCCACGCCCAGCTAAGACCCTTGACTCAGAGCGGCAGGAATCCTAGCGTCAATAGCGGTATCGCTTCCCACGAAATTCAGGGGCATCCAATGCCAATGTCCGAAGAGGAACGGAGGCTGCTCAAAGAGCTGGAGCTGGGGCTGATCGCCGATGACCCCCACTTGGCCATGGAGCTGCTCTCCGGCTACCCCGCGCCCCGGTTCAGGGCCGACCTCTTTTTCGGCGGGCTCGCCTGTCTGGCCGGGCTTGTGCTGCTCATTGCCGGCGTTAGCGGCCAGCTCATCCCCCTGGTAGTCCTGGGCTTTTCACTCGTGGGACTGGGCGCCGGCCTGTTGCTCGGCAAGCCTTTCCCCGCCCGGGGAGGGCGCCGGGAGCGGCCCACTGGTTGACTGCCGCGGCGTCAGGATGAACAGGCCAAGGATCACGACGGCGGCGCCAAGCCAGCCAAGGGGCGGCAGCCGCTCCCCCACCACCAGCACGGCCAGCACTGCCGCCACCACCGTTTCCAGCAGCGAAATCCCCGTGGCTGTGCTGGCCCTGATCCTTGCCAGTCCCCAGCCGAACAGGACGTAGCCGGCAAACATCGGGACCAGGGCCATGTACGCTCCCACAGAGAAATTGGTCCAGGACTCCAGCAGCGGCCTGCCGGTCAGGGCAAGCACGGGCATCAGCAGGAACCCGCCGGCCCCGAAGATGCTCCCCATGGCTGCCCTGGAGGAGGCGCCTCCGCCAATGAGGCGATGCGCAGCCCAGGAATACAGGGCATAGGTGACGCCGGCGACGAGGCCCAGCGCTATTCCGGCCATGAATGACCACCCGTTACCAGTGGTCCCGGCAGGGGGCGCCTGCCCTCCATGGCCGGCGAAGGACAGCATGGCGGCACCCGCCACCCCTACGGTTGCGCCCGCCATCCACTGCCGGGTGAGCCTTTTGCGGTCCGCGAACCGTTCAATCAGCGCGGCCGCTACAGGCGCCGAACCGATCGAGATCACGGTGCCCACAGCAACGCCGGACAGGCGCATGGAGCTGTAGAAAGCCAGGGGATAGAGGGCCACCGCAGTAGCCCCCAGGGACACCAGCCGCCACCGTTCCAGCAGGACCGGCCGCTGGGCCACGATGGCATTGGCCGCGTACAGTGCCTGGAGCAGCCCGCCAAGTCCCATGGCTACCGCACCAATTGCCAGCGCACTCACGTCCGGCGCAAGCGTGGCCGCCGTGCCCGTGGTGCCCCAGAGGACGGAAGCTGCCACCACGAACAGGGCCCCCCAGAGCTGGGCCTTTCTGTTGCCTGTTCCTGCGCTCACAGCTCGTCCAGAAGCCTGGCGGCAATGATCCGGGCGTCCTTGAGGCTGGCATCACTCCCTTCGAGTCCGGCCCGTGCCATGGCGCCCTCCAAGAGGAACGCCAGGTGCCTGGCGACTTCCGCGGCGCGTCCTTCCTCACCCGAAAGCAGTTCGGCAATATGCCCGGCCAGCAGGGCCTCCACTTCCTCTTTGTGCTTCCGCACCGCCGCCCTCCCCGGGGCGCCGGCCGGGAGTTCCGCTGCCGCGTTGAGCAGCCCGCAGCCCCTGAACCCGTCCGGGTAAGCGGAATTGGCATGGTCCCGGTAGGCATCGAAGACAGCCAGGACGCGTTCGCGCGGAGTACGGGCGCTGTCCAGCCGCCGGTGGTACAGGCCGAGCCACTCCCCGTGCCGGGCCTCGAGGTATGCCGCCAGCAGGTCCGCTTTGGAGGTGAAGTTGTTGTACAGGCTTTTCTTCGCCACCCCGGCTTCGGCCGTGATGGCGTCAATGCCCGTTGCCGCCACCCCGTTGGCATAGAAGAGCCGGGCAGCAGCGTCAAGCAGCAGCATCCGGGCCGGACGCTTCTTCGCCGCCGGTGTTTTTACGGCCTCAATCCCAGTAGGCACAGCCTGGCCTTTCATCAAAAAGTAGTTAGACCAGTCTACCTACTGCCTGACGGGAATATCCGCGGGCACCTGCCTGTTGTCGCTCTGTTCAGACGAACTGCATACAGCCGACAGGAGAACGCATCAATGTCAGTTGACTACGACGCTCCGCGGGTAACGCCCGAGGAAGAGCCGAATACCGGCCTCGAGGAGCTGAAGACCGAGAAGTCGGGCCGAAGGGAGGCCATTGCCGATGTCGACGAAACCGACCTCGCCGACAGCTTTGAGCTGCCCGGTGCCGACCTCTCCAACGAGGAGCTCCTGATCCAGGTGGTTCCGGTCCAGGCCGACGAATTCACCTGCATGTCCTGTTTCCTGGTCCATCACCGAAGCCAGCTGGCAAGGGAGAAGGACGGCAAGAAGTACTGCAAGGAGTGCGAGTCCTAGAGGAGTGCCATGTCCGGCGGAAGCGGCGGTGGGACGCTTCCGCCAAGGAATCACGCACCGCACGTCCACCACGGCCTTCAGCAGTTACATCCTGCTGATGGCCTTCGGCCCGTATCGGTGATCCTGACCAGAAAGAGTTTCCACCTTCCACCCATCCAAGAGCTTCGCCGCCCCGAACTCCTGGGGAGAAAGTCTTTCCAGGGGAAGGATGCAGCGGTGGATGCAGCGGACCAACAGGACCTGACCGGCGCGGTGATCCAGGCGCACGGCCTGGACCTCGGCCAAATCTGGCTGGAGTACATCGCCTTGGGCGGCGACGCTTCGGAACAGGACATCAGGGACTACAGCGCCGGTTCGGCTGGCCTGCCACCCAAGGACCGTGATGCTTTGGCGCAGGCTGTCAATGAGCATTGTGCGGACGCAAACCTCCCAGGCCGTGCGCCGTTTACTGACTCGCTTTTGAGCCAGGTCCCGCCAAACGTCCGCGACCCTTATTCGTCGAAGTAGGTGAAGGTCCCGGCGCTGCCGGAAATTGATGCGATCACGGCGGCCGCCACGTCCTTGAGCTTCAGGTTCCGCGTATTCGAGGCACGCAGCAGCACGCTGAAAGCGTCATGCTGGCTGCAGCGGTTCTGGGCCATGATGGCCCCCGTGGCAAGGTCGATCACAGTCCGGGTTTTCATTGCAGTGCTCATACCGTCCCTGGTGTCCTGCAGCCTGCCAATCTGCAGCGCCAACCGAAGGGTCTTGGACACCTGCGCGGTGAAAGCCTGGGCGATTTGGATATCTTTGTTGCTGAAATGACGGGGCCGGGAGCTGTAGAGGCTGAGGGCCCCGGTCGCTTCCTCACCCAGGGCAAAAGGCAGGGAGATTACGGACCGCAGTCCCTCGCCCGTAAGCGCCGTGATGTACTCGGGCCACCGCTTTTCCTGGCCCACATCGGCAATCAGCACCACATCTGCGGTCCGCATTGCCGCCAGTGCCGGACCATCCCCGTGCTTGTTTTGGAGCTGCTCCGTGACCCGAAGGCATGGGTTGCTTGCATCGATGGCGGTTGACTTCTTTTTCCTTGCCACCGCTACGCCGCAAAGAACCTCACGCTCAGGACTGCTCAGCCTGTCAGCCGAATACCGTGCAAGGTCCCGAAGGAAGTGCTCCACATCCGTGCTGGCCAGCACCAGGTCCTGAAGCTGCGACGCTACATCGGCGAAAATTTCCTCATTTTCGGCTTGGGCGCGAACCATCTGGATTTCCCCCTCCGTACGGCTGAATGGCCATGAACGTTCACACGGAACGTCGTGGCCGCTCACTGCCGAACGGTAAATGCCAGCCTACCCCCGGGAAAGTCATATCCCGTCAAACGTTACAGCCGCCGGCCGGCGGCCTGGGCTACCCAGCCGCCAGGGAGTTGAGCTTGTCCCGGATTCCGTTCAAGGCCGGATCCCGCAGGGACATGAAAGCCGGCTTGAGGAGTGGCTGGATAATTTTTGCGGGTCCGTTGATGCTGAACTCGGCCGTATATTTCACCACGGAGCCCTCGCCGGCAGGGCTGACATCGATGGAATCAAAGGCAGTGACCGTCTTGTTCCTGCCCCGGAGCTTGATGTGGTTCTGCGTCAGCTCAATGACCTCATACTCCAGGGACTGGCGCTTTCCCCGGAATTCGGACTCGGCGTGGTAACGGTGTCCTACGGCTACCGGACCGGGCGTCAGCTTCTCCATCACGGGAGTGCTGGGGTCCCACTCGCTGGTGTTTTCGAATTCGCTCATATAGGCGAACGCCTGATCCGCAGGCAGGTTGGTTTCAACGCTTCCGGTGACTGTAATCATCACCCCAGTGTAGGAACAGCCACCCGGGATGCACAGCCCCGGCAGCCCCGGCGAAAACCACCGGGGCTGCAGGAGTTGGCCGGGTAACGCCGGGGTCAGCTGACCTGCAGGCCGCCGTTGATGTCGTATGTGGCGGCGGTGATGTAGCCGGAATCCGCCCCCAGAAGGAAGGAAATCAGGGCGGCCACTTCCTCGCGGGTACCCACCCGTCCCATCATGATCCCCTCGGACATCTGGGCCTTGCGTTCTTCAGTGAGGGTGCCGCCCATGATGTCGGTATCGATGGGTCCCGGGGCAATCGCGTTGACGGTGACGCCGAACTCGCCCACTTCACGGGCAAGGGCCCTGGTGAATCCGATGATTCCGGCCTTTGAGGCGCTGTACGCCACCTTGGAGTAGGTGCCGCCACCGCGCTGGGCTGAAATCGAGGAGATGCTGACAATGCGTCCGAGCTTGCGCTCGATCATTCCTTTGAGTACGCGCTGGGACACAATGAAGGTTCCGCGCATGTTGATCGCGAAGACCTTGTCCCATTCCTCCACGGTGGTCTCCATGAAGGGCGTGGGCGAGCTGATCCCGGCCAGGTTGGCCAGGGCGACGATGGGCGGCAGCGAGTTTTCGATTTCGCTGATGGCACGGTCCACGGAGGCGGCGTCGGAAACATCCGCCCCAACCCCGATAGCCTTCACAGCCCGGTTCGATCCGATCTCGGCAGCGGCGGCTTTTGCGTCCTCGGCATTGATGTCCAGGATGGCGACTGACCAGCCCTCGCTGGCCATCCTGTCTGCGGCGGCACGGCCGATGCCGCGGGCCGACGCAGCCCCTGTCAGGACGACGGTTCGTTCAGCGGGAAAAGAAGTGGTTGTCATCGGAGTATCTTTCGTTCGGGTTCCGGGTCAGGAGACTTTGGCCGCGTTGACAGCCGATGCGGCTGCCACTGCGGGGTCGAGGGCCGCATCACCCTCAGGACGTTTGCGGGCATACAGGTACGTGGCCACTGCTGTGACGCACAGGCAGAAGGACAGGAAAAGCAGTCCGCTCTGGTTGTTGCCGGTGGCGTCCTTCAGCAGACCGACGGCGTAGGGCGCCACAAAACCGCCCAGGTTGCCAAGGGAGTTGACCAGTGCCAGCCCGGAAGCGGCGGCTGCACCGGTGAGTGCGGCGGAGGGCATGGACAGGAACGGGGCAATGGCACCGTAGATGCCCATGGCGGCAGCGGTGAGTGCGATCAGGGCAAGGATGGGGTTGACCGGAAGCAGGTAGCCCGCTGCCAGCAGGCCCATGCCGGCCAGCACCATGCTGACGGAGGTGTGCCAGGCCCGCTTGCCTGTCCGGTCCGCCCGCTTGCTCCAGAAGTACACGAACACTGCTGCGATGGCATAGGGAACGAGGACAATGAAGCCCACCTCGGCGGTGGAGAACTTGCCAAGGGCAGCCACGATGGTGGGCATCCAGAGGCCCAGGCCGTAGATGCCGCAGACCAGGCCGAAGTACAGCGCCGAGTAGATGAGGGTGCGTTTGTCCTTGAGGCCGGCAAGGAAGTTGTGGTTCCCGACCTTGGACTTGGCGGCAAGCTCGGCTTCCATGGTGGTGGCGAGCCATTCGCGTTCTTCAGTGTTGAGCCATTTGGCGTCCCGGGGGCGGTCGGTCATCAGGATGGGGGTCAGCAGGCCAAGCAGGATGGCGGGGATACCTTCGATGATGTAGAGCCACTGCCAGCCGTGCAGACCCAGGATGCCGTCCATCTGCAGCAGGAGGCCGGAGACCGGCGCGCCAAGGGCGTTGGAAATCGGCTGGGCAAGAATGAAGATGCCCAGGACCGTGACGCGCTGGGCAGCGGGGAACCAAAGCGTCAGATAGAAGAGGATCGCCGGGAAGAAGCCGGCCTCGGCCGCTCCGAGCAGGAACCGGATGATGTAGTAGGTGCTTTCACCGTTTACCAGCGCCATGGCAGTGGCAAAGATGCCCCAGGTAATCAGGATTCTTGCAAGCCATTTGCGGGCTCCGAAACGGTACATTCCGGCATTGCTGGGCACCTCCAGCAGGGCGTAGCCCAGGAAGAAGATACCGGCGCCAAGCCCATAGGCGGCGGCGCTGAGGCCGATATCCTCGCTCATGGTCAGCTTCGCGAAGCCCACGTTGTTGCGGTCAAGGTAGGCAATGAAATACAGCAGGACAATCAGCGGCATAATGCGGCGGCGGACCTTGCGCAGGGTGCGCTCGCCGAGTTCGCCCAGTGCCGCGGACGGCATGGAGAGTGAAGTCATCATCGACCTTCTGTCTGGCGGAAGCGCACGTTGCAGGCTTCCGAGGGGAATAGGGGAATCCGTCTAGTTGAGTCTGATGTCAGACATCTGACGGAAGAACATGAGGAAAATCATAGGAGCGTGATCGGGATTACGTCAAGCCCGGGCTGGGAAGCGCCAGACAGCAGCTGCCGCAGGCTTCCACCCGCTTTTGGGGGCGCTGCTGGGACCTTGCGAATTAGGCGTCGGGCTGGTGCTGGTGCACGTAACGCTCGTAGTCGCGGTAGGTCTGTTCCATGTGGTCATCCATGACACGGCGGGAGAGCTCAGCGTCGCCGGTGAGGATACTGTCCATGACCTTCTGATGGTGCTCGATTGCGTGAAGCTGGATCTCCGGCACAGCGGAGGTCTCCCGCCTGGTGATGTAGAGGAGCTGCCCCAGTTGCGCAAAGAGCGCCCGTACGAAGGGGTTGCCTGAGGCTTTTAGTACCGCGTCATGAAACGCGATGTCCGCTTCCACAAAACGATCCAGGTCTCCGGACTCATGGAAGCGCTTCATATCCTCGATGCACTGCCTCATCTGTTCTGCATGCTCAGGTGTATGCCGCTTGGCGGCGAGCGATGCCGCACCGGTTTCCACCATGCGGCGCATTTCGATCAGGCCCACGGAAACCTGGTCGGCGGCGTTTCCGTGCGAGGCGGCCTTGAAGATGGCATCCAGGCCGGTCCAGTTGTCCGATGGGTTGACGAAGGTCCCCCGGCCGGCCTTCACGTACAGGATGTTTTGGGCCCGCAGCACCTTGAGCGCCTCGCGGACCGTGAGCCTGCTGACGCTGTAGGCCTTGGCGATGTCGGCCTCGGGCGGGATGGCATCGTGGGCTTTGAGTTTGCCGTCGAGGATGTCGTCGAGCAGGCCGTCGACGAGATCGTCAACGAGTGTCCTGCGGGCCATCCCAGCTCCTGCCATTGGTCTTGCCCGCCGACGCGGGCCGCTTTAAACATTACTGTTGAATGCCGTCGCGGTGGCATTGTGGCGCGGCGCTAGGGCCTGCCGCCAGGCAATTCCGCCGGCGGACGCAGGGCAGCCGCCATTTTGTAACACAGCTTTCCGTCCAATTCGGTGGGGCGAATCCACACCTCGTAGCCTTCGGCGGCAGAGAACAGGGCCCTGTCCCCTGCCGCATCCGCAGCCAGCCAAACCGCGGAGGAATCCTGCATGGCATCCGGTAGCGCAAATGCCGCAATGGCCGCGTTCCCCAGCCCTGAGGTGCTGTTGCGGAGCTGGCAGGTTTCGAAATCCGTCAGGACCTTGACCTTGCCTGCCGAAGCCGACGCGGGGTCAAACGTGTAGTCAATCCATTTCTTGGCAAGGCTGGAAATCGCTGGAGGGCTCCATCCGGATGTCCATCATGTTCGCGGGCCTGGAGAAAGGCGTCAGCAACATGAGCCTGGACCGGCACAAAGCCTTCCTCCCGTCCGGGAACGCTCCCGGAAACAGCATTCCGGGAATCCCTGCGCGTTATTGACCGTTAACTTACTGCGCGGTAAATTGCCGCAGCGTTGACGAGGGAATGAATGAACGCAAAGTTTGTGTCGGTAGAGGACGACGCCGGAAAGGTCACCCGGTACGTCAGGCATGCCAACGGGGGCGGGCTCGTTGCCCCGGGAGCAGCGGTCCCCGAGAGCACGCGCGTCGGTCCCATGACCTATGTGGAGAGCGGGGCCCGGATTGGTGCCGGAAGCCGGATTGGCCACGGCAGCTGGGTCGACCACGACGCCACGGTCGGCGACCGGGCTGTGATCGGTGACGGCGTCCGGATCGGCCGGGGAACGGTCATCGGAAACAAGGTGCACGTCGGGAGCCATTCGCGGATCGGCTCGGGCGTCCTGATCGAACACGGCGTCCACCTGGATTCGGACTCCACCGTGCCCGACGGCGGACAGGTCCTTCTGGGGTCCCGCACCTCGGAGCGCATCCACGGCAAGAACAGGCCGCATGCACGCGGCAAGGGGCGGATCGCGGCGTAACCCTCCGCCTCGCTTTAGGCAGCAGGCTTCCGGCCGGACCGCCTCCTCCACGCCGCCGCGCCCCACACCGCCGGCAGCACGGCCACGAGCAAGAGGCCGGCGTCGCCAAGGTCGATGGATCCGAACCAGGCCGTGACCGGGTCTTCGAGGGCAAAGGCTGCGTTGGCGAAGCCGCCCAGGGTGATGGCCGCAATGAAAAGCGCCGACACCGCGGAGATGCCGGTGACCAGGGCGTTGAAGCCGACTTTCCGCTGCGGGTCATCCAGCGCGGAGCGGTACATCCGCATCATCACGGCGCCGTTCACGGAATCGCAGAGCGTCATGGCGGCAGTGAATGCAAGGGGCAGCGCCAGCAGGGCGAAGGGCGGCACTCCGGCCAGCGAAGCCGCCGCGGCCATCATCAACAGCCCGATGGTGGTGGCGGTGTCAAAACCCAGCCCGAACAGGAAACCGACCACGTAGATGTTGCGCGGCCGCCGCACCCTGGACAGTGGTTTGGCGAGGAGCCGGGCCACCAGTCCCTGCGGTTCAAGATCGGCGGGATCGATGACGGCTCCGGCCTGCGCCCGGCGGTAGGCGCGGGCGGAGCGGGCAAAGGCAGAGCCGTTGAAAAGGCCCATGGCCAGCAGGAACAGTCCGGACACGCCGCTGCCGATCAGTCCGAGCACCACGTTGCCGGTGGAGCCTTCCGCCATGTACTCCCCCACCTCGGCGGCGCCGGCAAGCACCAGCACCCCGGCCAGCGTGACCACCGAACTGTGCCCCAGGCTGAACGCGAAACCAACACTGACCGGATCCTGCCGTTTCGCCACGAAGGTGCGGGTCGAGTTGTCGATGGCCGCCAGATGGTCCCAGTCGTAGCTGTGCTTGACGCCGGCGAGGTAGGCCGTGAGGACCAGCCCCCAGCTGAGCACCTGTGTCCCGGACGTTCCCGCGTTGCCGGCAAGCAGAAGTACGACGGCGGCGGCATGCAGGGAGGCCACCGCACCAAACATCCACAGCAGGCGGGTCCCCAGCGGCAGGGCCTCCCGCTCACGGTAGAGGGCGGAGATGGCAGCCATCAGTGCTTCCTCAGATCCAGCGGGTCCTGCCCGTACCAGCGCTTCCGCAGGAGGTTGGCACAGGCGGCGAGCAGGCGGTTGAGCTCGCCCGTGCTGTTGGACAATGAGCGCAGGACCAGCCCGGTGGTTCCCCCGATTTTGCGGGTGAGGGAGACACCGGTCAATGCATCGTGTGCTGTGGCCACCAGGTGCAGGTCGTCGGCGAGCGCCTGGTCCACCCGGGCATCCACCACGATCAGCGACCCGAGGTGGCTGTACCCCTCCATGAACCCCAGCCCGGTAACGTCCCCGGCGGTTGGACGGATGAGCAGGTTGTCCAGGGCCAGGAGTTCGGACTTAACGCCATCCGCCACCCGGATCTCGTTCCGCAGCCGCACTTCCTCGTACCGGAAGGCAGCCCCGTCCGGCGACCAACCGGGCGTCACCACTTCCGCCATCACCAGGCTCGACGACGGCCGCAGCGTCACGGAAGTCCGCTGCCGGTAGCTGGCCTCCCGGTAGGCAATGAGCTGGTCAGGCATGAGTTCCAGCCGTGCCCCCTCCCCCAGCCGGACAGCCATGCGCTGCTCAGCAAAGGACCCGGGAGTCCGGTACACCTTCGTAGCCGACTGGGTGGTCAGCAACAGGTCAGCACCATCCCCCACCTCAACATCAACAAGAAAGAGATCCGCCCCCAGATAAGCCCCGCCAGGATTCACAACGACATAACAAACCTGCCCGGAGTCATCGAGATAATGGGGCCGCAGCAACCTCAAAGCACCCCTGTGGAACTGATGCGCCGCGAAGGATCGTCCCGTACGCTCGGCGACCACAAGCTCAAGCTCGCCCATAGCGGGCCGATCAGCGGACGCGGGCCCGGGTGACGTGACCACGTGAGGTGACCCTGCCGCCGTCGTACTCATTGCGCCAGATCGAGCATCAGGACGTCGTGCCGGATCCAGTCGATGACCTTGTCGAGTCCCTCGTCCGTCTTCAGGTTCGTGAAGCAGAACGGCTTGGCGCCGCGGAACTCTTTGGAGTCCCGCCCCATGACGGCGAGGTCGGCGCCGACGTGGGGTGCGAGGTCGGTTTTGTTGATGATGAAGAGGTCGGACTTGATCATGCCCTGGCCGGCTTTGCGGGGGATTTTCTCGCCCTGGGCCACGTCGATGATGTAGATGGAGAAGTCCACGAGTTCGGGGCTGAAGGTGGCGGAGAGGTTGTCGCCGCCGGATTCGACGAAGATGACCTGGAGGTCGGGGTGCCGGGCTTTGAGTTCCTCAATGGCGGCGGTGTTCATGGATGTGTCTTCGCGGATGGCGGTGTGCGGGCAGCCGCCGGTTTCGACGCCGATGATCCGGTCCACGGGGAGGATGCCGTTGGCGGCGAGGATTTTGGCGTCCTCAATGGTGTAGATGTCGTTGGTGATGGCGGCCATCGAGATCCCACCGCTCATATGCCGGGTGAGCCGCTCCACGAGCTGGGTCTTGCCCGCGCCGACGGGCCCGCCGATGCCGATTTTGATGGGTTCAGCCATGGTTCCTCCTAGTAAAAAGCGCGTTAGCTCATGAACATCCGGGCACGTTGGCGTTCGTGCCGCATTTGCGAAATTTCCAGTCCGGGGCTGACGGCCCCGAAGTCGTCCGGCATCAGGTGCGGGATGCGTTCGACGGCGGCAGCAACGTCGTCGGCCGCCTGCCTAAGGAGCCGCTGGCCGGCGTTCTGGCCGAGCGGGATGGCGCGGACGGCGTTCTGTGTGAGTGAGGTGGCAGTGGCGAAAAGGTAGGCGGCCAACGCCTCCGGCAGCGGCACCCCGAGGGAACGGGCGACGACGGCGAACGCCAGCGGCTGGTGCCCCGCGGCACGGCCGCTGCTCACCAGGTTCCGGTACAGTTCCAGCGCAGGCGAGGGAAACACCTCCGCCCCAATCTCCAGCAGCCGGCCCCCCATTTTGGTGCCGGCCTCCCGAACCTGCCGCGGCAAAAGAGAGGCAGAAAGAAGAGCATCCAGCTCCGCCAAGTCCCAGCCCTCATAGAAGAACCGAATGGCCAGCCCGTCAGAGTAGGTAAGCGACTGCGAGACAAAAACAGACAACCACACCCCAAAAGACCCCTCATCAACCACGACTCCGCGGTCGATGTACGTCTCGAATCCCAGCGAGTGAGCAAAAGCCCCAGTAGGAAGCGCCGAGTCAACGAGCTGCTGAAGAGCCAGCTGATACCCGCTCACTGAACGCCCGCCAAAGGTGACGAACCCAAGCGACGCCCGGGGATGGGGGCCGCGGCGTGGCGGGCACCGCGAAGCGGGCACGGCCCCCATCCCGGGGCGGCGCACCCAACCAAGGAATCGTTTGAAGCGCCCAGCGGTGAAGAGTTAGTGCGAGTGTTCAGCATGGCGGAAAGGCACAGGCATAACGCGTTCCTGGCGGGAGTAGGGAACACCCGTGTGGCGGAGGTAGTCCTCGACGGTGTGGTCGTAGGCGCACACCATGACGTCGGCTTCATATTCCGAAGCGGAGTCGAAGAACTGGGCCTGGAGGTGCCGGTTGCCGAGTGAGTGTGCCGTGACGCCCATTTCGTGGATGGTCCGGGGCGCGATGACCAGGACATCCGTGGGGAGCACGGACACCACGATCATGTTGGTTTCTTCGACGTGGAGGATGTCGCCGTCGCGCAGGTCACCGGAGCCTGAGGGCAGCCGGATGCCGATTTCCTTGCCGTGGTCCGTTGTGGCGCGCTGGATCCTTTTGACCAGCTGGGCGCTGGGGAGGACCACTTTTTCCTCGTGCAGGCCGGCGTAGGTGTGCGGGTCCGGCAGTTCGTGCAGGTTGCCGAGGACTTTGTCGATGATCACGTGGGTCTCCGAGGGCTTGGAAGAATTCAGAAGAGGAAGTAGCGCTGCGCCATGGGCAGGACGTCGGACGGCTCGCAGGTGACGTCCTCGCCGTCGACCGTGACCTGATAGGTTTCCGGGTCCACCTGGATGTCCGGGGTGGCGTCGTTGTACTTGAGGTCGGCTTTGGTGAGCGTACGGATTCCGGAAACGGGCCGGATGACCTTCTCCAACCCCAGTTCGTGGGGGACGCCGGCGTCGATCGCCGCCTGGGACAGGAAGGTGATCGAGCACTGCTGGACTGCCTTGCCGAACGCGGCGAACATGGGGCGCATGCTGCGCGGCTGCGGGGTGGGGATGGAGGCGTTGGCATCCCCCATGAGCGCATACGCGATCTGCCCGCCCTTGAGTACCAGCTCGGGTTTCACGCCGAAGAAGGCAGGATCCCACAGCACCAGGTCCGCGAACTTGCCCACCTCCACGGAGCCGACGGTGTCGGCGATGCCCTGGGCGATGGCCGGGTTGATGGTGTACTTGGCCACGTAGCGCTTGAGCCGGAAGTTGTCGCTGCCCGCACTGCCGTGGGCCCCGCCGTCGTCATCCTCCAAAACCCCGCGCTGCTTCTTCATCTTGTCCGCCACCTGCCAGGTGCGGGTGATCACCTCGCCCACCCGGCCCATCGCCTGGGAATCGGAGGAGGTGATGGAGAAGATGCCGAGGTCCTGCAGGACGTCCTCGGCCGCGATGGTTTCGGCCCGGATGCGGGAATCGGCGAAGGCGACGTCCTCGGGAATGTCCGGGTTGAGGTGGTGGCACACCATGAGCATGTCCAGGTGCTCCTCGATGGTATTCCGGGTGTACGGCAGTGTGGGGTTGGTGGACGCAGGCAGGACGTTCGGCATCCCCGCGATCTTGATGATGTCCGGCGCGTGCCCGCCGCCTGCTCCCTCGGTATGGAACGTGTGGATGACCCTGCCGTTGATGGCCCGGATGGTGTCCTCCACGAAGCCGCACTCGTTCAGGGTGTCGGTGTGGATGGCAACCTGGACATCGTATTCGTCGGCGACGGTCAGGGACGTGTCGATGGAGGAGGTGGTGGACCCCCAGTCCTCGTGGACCTTCAGCCCGACCGCACCGGCCCGGATCTGCTCGGCAAGGGGTTCGACGGCGGACGCGTGGCCTTTGCCGAACAGGCCGATGTTCATGGGGAAGCCTTCGGCGGCTTGGAGCATCCGCTGGATGTGCCACTTCCCCGGTGTCACCGTGGTGGCCTTGGTGCCCTCGGCCGGGCCGGTGCCGCCGCCGATCATGGTGGTGATGCCGCTGGTCAGGGCCGCGGGGATCTGGTCCGGGGAGATGAAGTGGATGTGCGTGTCCACTCCCCCGGCGGTGAGGATCTTGCGTTCGCCGGCGATGATTTCGGTGCTGGCGCCGATCACGATGTCCACGCCGTCCGTGATCTGCGGGTTGCCGGCCTTGCCGATCCTGAAGATATGGCCGTCCTTGAGTGCCACATCGGCCTTGTAGATGCCGGTGTAGTCCAGGATCACGGCGTTGGTGATGACTGTATCCGGGACGCCGTCATCTTCAGGATCCCCGTCGCGTGTCACCTGCCCGTTCTGGCCCATGCCGTCCCGGATCACTTTGCCGCCGCCAAAGACCACCTCCTCCCCGTAGACCGTAAGGTCTTTCTCGATCTCGAGGAACAAGTCGGTGTCCGCCAGGCGGATCGCGTCGCCGGTGGTGGGGCCGTACAAATCGGCGTACTGCCGGCGGGGGATCTCAAAGCTCACTTGCCGTCCCCTTCCGTGACGGACCTGCCCTGGCGGGTGCCGCCGTCGAGCTTTCCGTTGACAGCATTGCTGAGGCCGTACACCTCACGGCTGCCCGCCAGTTCGATCAGGCGAACGTTCCGGGAGTCCCCCGGTTCAAAACGAGCTGCCGTGCCGGCGGGGATATCCAGCCTGCGGCCGAACGCTGACTGGCGGTCGAAGCTCAGCGCAGCATTGGCCTCGGCAAAGTGGAAGTGCGAGCCCACCTGGACGGGCCGGTCGCCGGTGTTGGTGACGACGACGTCTACCGCCTCGCGCCCGGCGTTCGCCGTCACCGGCTCGGGCCGGAGGATGTACTCTCCTGGAATCATGGCGTGACCCTTCAGCGGATGGGATCGTGGACGGTGACGAGCTTGGTGCCGTCGGGGAAGGTTGCCTCGATCTGCACGTCGTGGATCATCTCGGGCACACCCTCCATGACGTCCTCCCGGCGGAGCAGGGTGGTGCCAAAGCTCATGAGGTCGGCCACGCTGCGGCCGTCACGGGCGCCCTCGATCAGTTCGTAGCTGATGATGGCTACGGCCTCGGGGTAGTTCAGCTTGAGTCCGCGTGCCTGGCGGCGTCGCGCGAGGTCGGCGGCCACCACGATCAGGAGTTTTTCCTGCTCACGCGGCATCAGGTGCATGGGGGTCCCTTCGACAGGCCGCTTGGCGGCGGCGTGGGACCCACAGTAGGTTGCGGACGTTTCCGCCACGTTTCAGTTTTGTTAGCGGCGGCTGTCCTGCCGGGACGGCTCAGCGGGCGAGCCGTGCCATGATCTCCTCGGTGGACTGGACCGGCTGGCGGTAACTGGTGGAAAGGATGCGGAGCATGTCCGCGGCGTCCTGGTTGTCCTCCGACGCCATCGCATCCTTGGCGTAGGTGGCCCGGATGTTGTGGGCGAAGGCGTCAGCCCCCGTCTGGGCGATGCAGTTGTGCGTGGACACGCCGGCGAGCACCACCTCGTCGGCCCCCCAGTTCCGTAGCCGGGACAGCAGGTTGGTACCCACGAACGCGCTGTCCCGGGTCTTGTTCAGCTGCGGCAGGCCGTCGATCGCGAGGCCGGGAACAGCCTGTGCCTGCTCGCTGCCGCGGAAGATAAAGCCCTGGTCGTCGTCGAGCATGTTCAGGCTCCACGTTGACTTGTCCCGCTCGTGCTCCGTCCCCACGATCAGTGCCTTGTGGCCGCTGGCCTTGAAAGCCTCCAGCAGCTTGTTGCAGGACGCAACCAACTCCTTCTGCTGCGCGGCAAGTTCCGGCGCCTCGAAGAACGCGTTCTGCATGTCGATAACAAGAAGTGCAATCACGTGGGACCTTTCCCTCATTCAGCGTTGCAGGAAAAGTACCCCGAGGTTGGCCGGGCGAAACCTACGGGGCGGACTCCCGGACCTGCAGGCTGAAGCCGGCTTCCACGTGCACGCCCTCGCCGGACTCTTCCCGGCCCTCGATCCGGTCAAGCAGCAGGCCGATTGAGCGCTCGGCGATCTCCTCCATTCCCGGCGAAACGGTGGTCAGCGAGGGCGACGCAAAGCGGGCCTCATCGATGTCGTCAAAGCCTGCTACGGCCACGTCCGCAGGAACCCGGACGCCGCGGATCAGCAGTTCGTGCATGGCGCCGAGGGCCAGGACGTCATTTAGGCCGAACACGGCGTCGAACTGCACGCCGCTGTCCAGGAGCCCGGCCACGGCGGCGGCGCCGTTGTCCCGGCGCCACTCGCAGGGGGCGATCAGCGCCGGGTCGAAGGGTACGCCAGCCTGCTCCAACGCGGCACGGTAGCCGTTGAGCCGCAGGCCCGCGCTGCCCGCTGATTCTTCCGGGTGGGCACCTATCACGGCAATACGACGGCGGCCGGCAGCCACCAGGTGCGCTGTCAGGGCAGCCGCAGCTTCCTCGTTCTTCATGGTGACCAGGTCGAACCGCGGATCCAGGATGTGTTCGCCCAGGAGCACCAGCGGCTTCCTGCCCTGGCGGCCGGCGATGGTCTCGGCGTCGATCATCAGGGGCGTGAACAGCAGCCCGTCCGTGAGCTGCCGGAACGGCCCCTGGAGCGCATTGATTTCCGCCTCCGCCACGGCATCCGACTGTTCCACCAGGACCCGGTAACCGCGCCGGGATGCCGCCTTCATCAGCCTTGAGGCCAGCTCCGCGTAGTAGGGCGCAGACAGGTCGGACAGGACCAGGCCCAGCATCCTGGTCTTTCCGGACCGCAGGCTCCGCGCCGTCAGGTTTGCCTCGTAGCCCAGCTCGGCGATTGCGTCCTGGACCCGCTTCTTGGTGGCGGGCCGGATGAACTCGTAGTCATTGAGCACATTGGAAACCGTCTTCAGCGATACCCCCGCCGCCCTCGCAACGTCATTCATGGTGACCGCCATCATGGCTCCTTCGTATGGTTCCGCACGTTCCTGCCATACATCGTTGCAGACGCCAGCTCGACTACGGCAAACGGAGGTGCAGGCGGCTCAGCGGGACGTTGCGGTCCCACCACTGGCTGTCAGGACTTGGCTGCCTTCGCGGCAGCCTTGGCCGCCTGCTTGCTGGCCCGCACCTTGGCAAGGGACTCGGGGTCCACGATGTCGGCGACCGACAGGTAGGAGCCTTCCTCGCCGTAGTGCCCGGCGGCTTCACGCCACCCCGGTGCCTGCAGGCCGCACTGCTTGCCGAGCAGCGCCAGGAAGATTTTGGCCTTTTGCTCGCCAAACCCGGGCAGCGCCTTGAGCCGGCGCAGCACCTCGGCGCCATCAGGGTCACCCTTGGTCCAGATCAGCGTTGCATCACCGTCCCACTCGCTCTGGACGGTCTCCGCGAGCGCCTGGACCCGCGCCGCCATGGAACCGGGGAAACGGTGGACCGCCGGGCGCTCCTTGAACATCTCCACGAACGCCTGCGGCTCCTGCGCGGCGATGGCCTCGGGCTTCATGGAGCCGATCCTGGACCTGATCTTCTCCGGCCCCGCGAATGCCGATTCCATGGTGACCTGCTGGTCCAGCAGCATCCCCGTCAGCAGCGCAAAGGCGTCCTCACTCAACAACTTGTCCGCGGCGGGGTCCCCCGTGATGTGCAATTCCATGCGGTCCATCCTCCCAGAGGAGGGCCGCCGTCGTCATGCGGCCCTCCCATAGGTGCTACCCGCCCACTGCCAACCGGATCATGGACCAGGACACTGCAGGCAACTGCGCGGTGAGCCGGCCGCCGTCGACCTTCACTGACAGGTTCTCCGCCGGCAGGACGGAGGTTGAGTCATCGGCCGTGGCCTGCCAGTACGGATCCTTGTTGCTGTAGGTGAGGGCCTCCACCACGCGCACATTGCCCAGGCCCGACACCACGGCGTCCAGGCCAAGTACGTCCGTGGCCGAGCGGTTGACGGCGAACACAACAGCCTCGCCCTTGTCCGCGTCATAAGTTGCGACGGCGGACACCGCGGCAAAGTCTTTGGTCTTGCCGCCGCTGACCAGCGGGGATTCGACGGCGAGCTGCAGCACGGTGCCGGAGGCATGGCGGGAGGTGAGGGCGAACGGGTGGAAGGTGGTCTGCTTCCAGGCTCGGCCGCCGGGCTCCGTCATGATGGGGGCGATGACGTTGACCAGCTGCGCCAGGCTGGCTGAGTGGACGCGGTCCGTGTTCTTGAGCAGCGTGACCAGGAGGTCGCCTACGACGACGGCGTCGGCCACCGTGTAGGTGTCCTCCAGCAGGACGGGGGCCACCGGCCAGTCCTTGCCTGTGGGTACCTTCGACTCGTCCCGGCTCATGTGCCACACGTTCCACTCGTCGAAGGAGATGTTCACCTGCCTGGTGGACTTCTTCACCGACTTCACGTGGTCGATGTGGCTGACGATGTCGTGGATGAAGGCCTCCATCCGGTGCCCCGCGGAGAGGTGTTCCTGCAGGTCACCGAAGTCTTCGAAATACTGGTGCGCGGAGATCAGGTCCACCAGCTCGTAGGTCTCGGAGAGCACCACGCGTTCCCATTCACCGAAGGTGCTCATGGTGGGGCCGGAGCTGCCGCAGGCCACGAGCTCGAGGTCCGGGTCAATCATGCGCATGCCACGGGCGGTGTCGGCAGCAAGGCGGCCATACTCCAGCGCATTCTTGTGCCCGATCTGCCAGGGGCCGTCCATCTCGTTACCGAGGCACCACATCCTGATGCCGTAGCCGTTCTCCGCGCCGTTGGCCTTGCGCTGGTCCGAAAAGGCCGTGCCGCCGTCGACATTGCAGTACTCCAGCAGGTCCAGCGCCTCCTGGGTGCCGCGGGTGCCCAGGTTCACGGCCATCATGGTTTCCACGCCGGCTTTGGCGGACCATTTGGCGAACTCGTCCACCCCCACCAGGTTGGGGTCTGTGGAGTGCCAGGCAAGGTCAAGGCGGACCGGACGCTTGTCCGCTGGACCGACGCCGTCCTCCCACCGGTATCCGGAGACGAAGTTGCCGCCCGGGTAGCGGACAGTGGAAACCCCCAGTTCCCGGGTCAGCTCCAGCACGTCCGTACGGAATCCATCCTCATCGGCCCCGGGGTGTTCCGGCTCAAAGATGCCGGTGTAGACACAACGACCCAAGTGCTCCACGAAGGCACCGAAGGTGCGCCGCCGGACAGGTCCCACCGTGAAGGCCGGGTCCAGGGTGATCTTTGCGGCTGGTTCTGCAGCAGTCACGAAAACATCCTCGTTTCATCTTTTACAACGTTATAGAAAGTCATTCTTCGTGCTTTTGCCACCCGAGTCAAGCACTCCCCTCGCGGCTGGACGAGGTCAGGGCGCCCCGCGGCCTCCCTGGCCTCCCCGCAGCCCCTGCCCGTTGACCTGCGGAAACAAACAGAGCCGAGTAGCCGGGCGAAAAATCCAAGTACTACCTAATCTCAAAGTCAGGTACCTGTTACGCGTTCACCGCTGTTGGCGCCGGAACTAGGTTTTTCTTCAGAGACAAGACGCGTTCTGGCTCGTAGTACTTGGCTCACGTAGGGGGTGTGAGACTGCAATGCATAGACAACACATAAGCTCAGGTTTCCCGGTCCGCAGGACGCGGGTATTGAGCGGGGCCGGCGACGAGGAGGCCTTCGAGACCAAGGCCTCTCCCCCAGCCGTCGCCGGCCCTCTTCGTTCCAGGCAAGGTTCGGGCCCCCAGCAGGTCCGTCCCCTCCCGGATGCGGCGGCAGGACTCGGCGAGGCCGGAGGCCAGGACAGGCTCCTGCTGGATCTCATCAGCGGCACCCACAGCCTTCGCGAATCCCTGGACCTGCTGGCCGACGCAACAGTGAAGACTGTGGTGAGGGCAACGGGCCTCAGGATCGACTGCGGCGTGGTGGTGCACCAGCCCAAGCGGAACCCCGCGGTCGCGGGCACCTCGGACGAAGTGGTCCGCCTCCTGGAATGGGAACAGGAAGCCAATGAGGGCCCGTTGAACGAGGTACTGGCCGGGGGCCATCCTGTGGCAGTGCTTCAAAGGAATGGCGACTTCCGCTGGCCACGTTTCTCGACCCAACTCCAATTGGCCGGCTTCGGCAGTGCGATGGGAGTACGGCTCCGGGTGGGAGCCGAAGCAGGAGCTGATACCACGGAAGGCGAAGCGGGCTCCGGCGGGGCAAGCGCGGCGCTGGCCTTTTTTGCCCAGGATGCCAAGGCATTTCCGCTGCCGGTCATTGCCGAGGCCAGGACGTTCGCCGGCCTTGCGGCCAAGAGCCTGGACATGGCCATCGACCTCCACTCGGCCAGGTCCATGGCCACGGATCTCCGTACCGCCCTGGACAGCCGCACCTCCATCAATGTGGCCTGCGGCGTGATCATGGCCCAGAACAGGTGTTCGTACCACGAGGCCTTTTCCATCCTCGCCAAGGCCTCAAGCCACCGGAATATCAAGGTGCGCCGGGTGGCCGAGGACATCCTGGAACGGCTTCCGGAGGGTGCCCCGCGGGCCCACTTCGGCCATTAGGAACCGCCGGGCGCCGAAAGCACAACAGGCTCCGGAGGCCGTTGCCTCCGGAGCCTGTACGCGTCCAGCCGAAGCCTAGCGTCGAGCTGTCGCCTGACCGGGCGGCTCAGATTCCCCCGGCCAGCTTGTAGTAGGCGGCGTTCCAGTTCAGGTCCTTCTTGAACTGGCGGATGGTGGTTCCCTCGTCGATGGTAAGCAACTCCGTCTTGGCGATTTCAGCGAAGTCCTCGAACACGTCCATGCCCACCTGGGTGGACAGCACCGTGTGGTGCGCCGCGCCGGCGGTAAGCCAGGCGGCCGCGGAAGTGGCGAAGTCCGGCTTGGGCTGCCAGAGTGCTCGGGCCACGGGCAGGTTGGGCAGCGGCTGGTCCAGCGGCACCACGTCCACGGCGTTGGCCACCAGGCGGAAGCGGTCCCGCATGTCGGACAAGGCCACAACGACGCCCGGGGAGGCATCGGCGTCGAACACCAGGCGCACGGGGTCCTCCTTGCCGCCGATGCCGAGCGGATGGATTTCCAGGCGCGGCTTGGTGGCGGTCAGGGAGGGGCAGACCTCCAGCATGTGGGCGCCGAGGATCTTCTCGGCCCCGGGTTCCAGGTGGTAGGTGTAGTCCTCCATCAGCGACGCGCCGCCAGGCAGGTCACCGCCCATCACCTTGGCGGCACGGACCAGGATGGCAGTCTTCCAGTCCCCTTCGGCGCCGAAGCCGTAGCCCGCCGCCATGAGCCGCTGCACGGCAAGGCCCGGGAGCTGCCGGAGGGCGCCGAGGTCCTCGAAGGACGTGGTGAACGCGGCGGAGCCGTTGGCTTCCAGGAAGCTGCGCAGGCCCAGCTCGATCCGCGCGCCATATCGGAGGGACTCGTGGCGGGCCGCGCCTGCGCGGAGCTCCGGCACCACCTCGTAAAGGTACTCATACTCGGCCACCAGGGCGTCGACGTCGGACTCCTCCGCGCCGTGCACGGCATCGGCAAGCTCGTTGACGGACCAGGTGTTGACAGCGACGCCGAAGCGGAGCTCCGCCTCGGTCTTGTCGCCTTCGGTGACGGCCACGTTGCGCATGTTGTCGCCGAAACGGGTCAGCTTCAGTGTCCGGACGGCGGCCCAGCCGGCAGCGGCGCGCTGCCAGGAGCCCACTTGGCGCGCAACCTCGGGGTTGGAGACATGTCCCACGACGGTCTTCCGCGCGATGCCCAGGCGGGACTGGATGTAGCCGAACTCGCGGTCGCCGTGGGCGGCCTGGTTCAGGTTCATGAAGTCGAAATCGATGTCCGCCCAGGGCAGGTCCCGGTTGGCCTGCGTGTGCAGGTGCAGCAGCGGCTTGCGAAGCAGGTCAAGGCCCTGGATCCACATCTTCGCCGGGGAGAAGGTGTGCATCCAGGCCGTGACGCCGATGACGGAATCATCGGAGTTTGCCTCCAGGGCAGTGCGGCGGATGGCATCCGAGTCGGTCAGGACCGGCTTCCACACGATCCGCACCGGGACGGCGGAGCTGGCATTGAGCTGGTTGGCGATCTCCTGCGACTGGGCGGCCACCTGCTTCAGGACGTCCTCGCCGTAGAGGTGCTGGCTGCCGGTGAGGAACCAGACCTCGTAGCCGTCGAGGGAAGTGGATGCTGCGGTATTCATGGGGTCTCCTGGAAAGTGTGCGGGCCTGCTATTGGCCGTAAACGTTCTGGTAGCGGGCATAAAGGGATTCAATGTGGCCCTGGTCAATGGCGATGGGGTCACCCAACTGCCGGGCGATATGGACGGTGCGCGCCACTTCCTCGCACATCACCGCCGCCTTGACCGCGGATTTGGCGTCCTTGCCGATGGTGAACGGGCCATGGTTCTGCATCAGCACTGCCGGCGAATTCGAGTTCTTCAGCGTCTCCACAATGCCGTGGCCTATGGAGTCATCACCGATCAGCGCGAACGGCCCCACCGGGATCTCCCCGCCAAATTCATCGCTCATCATGGTCAGCACGCACGGAATGGCCTCGCCGCGGGCTGCCCAGGCCGTTGCGTAGGTGGAGTGGGTGTGCACCACCCCGCCCACCTCCGGCATGTGCCGGTAAACGTAGGCATGCGCTGCAGTGTCCGACGACGGCGAGAGGGCCGGGTTGCCCCACTCACCTGTTGCGTCTCCCGCGACAGGCACGCCGTACAGATCCGTGACCACCATCTGCTCCGGCGTCAGGTCCTGGTACGAGACTCCCGAGGGTTTGATCACCATCAGCTCCTGGCCGGGCACCCGGGCCGAAACGTTGCCAGCAGTCCACACCACCAGCTGGTACCGGGTCAGCTCGGCGTGCAGGGCGCAGACTTCTTCCCGGATCCGCGCAATGGTCCCGAGGATTTCTGTCCCGAGGATTTCGGAGCTCATGCGGACACCTCCACGGCGCTGCGTGAGGCGGCAGGCGTGGACAGCAGGGGACCGGCAGCCCGGCGCTGGATCGCCTTGAGCCGGTGCATAACGTCGTTGCTGCCGCGGCCGAAGTAGTCGTGCAGGGTCCGGTATTCCTGGAAGAGCTCCTCGTACGCTGCAACATTTTCGGCGATCGGCGTGTACACCTCACCCGGTTCCGAACCCATCGCGGCCGCTGCTTCGCGGATGTCGGCATACTTTCCGGCAGCCACGGCGGCGTGGATGGCCGATCCCAGAGCCGGGCCCTGGGCAGAGCCTATGGTGGACAGCTGCAGCCCTGTGACGTCAGCGTAGATCTGCATCAGGAGCGGGTTCTTCAGCAGGCCGCCGGCCACGATGAACTCCTTGACGGGAACACCGGCGTCGCGGAAAGCGTCCACGATGGTCCGGGTGCCGAACGCCGTAGCTTCGAGCAGGGCCCGGTAGGTGTCTTCGGGCCTGGTGGCCAGCGTCTGCCCCACCACGACACCGGACAGTTCATGGTCCACCAGCACTGAGCGGTTGCCCGAGTGCCAGTCCAGGGCAATGAGTCCGTGTTCGCCAATGGCCTGACCGGAAGCCAGTTCGGTGAGGTATTCGTGGATGCCCAGCCCCGCTTTAGCAGCGGCGCGGTGGTATTCGGGCGGCACGCCGAACTTGGTGAACCAGCCGAAGATGTCCCCCACGCCGGACTGGCCGGCCTCGTAACCCCAGAGCCCGTCCACGATGCCGCCGTCCACCACTCCGCACATGCCCGGCACTTCACGGAGTTCCGTGCCGTTCATGACGTGGCAGGTGGAGGTGCCCATGATGGCCACCAGCTGCCCGGGGTCCACAGCCTTCGCGGCCGGGGCGGTGACGTGGGCGTCCACGTTGCCCACGGCCACGGCGATGCCTTCCGGCAGGCCGGTCCAGGCGGCCGCTTCAGCGGTGAGGTGCCCGGCGGCGTCGCCCAGCCGGCCGATGGTGTGCTCGAGCTTGCTGCTGACGAAGTCCGTGAACTGCGGGTTCAAGGCTGCCAGGAACTCCTCCGACGGGTAGCGCCCGTCCTGGTAGATCCCCTTATAGCCGGCGGTGCAGGCGTTGCGGACGTACCGGCCGCACAGCTGCCAGACGATCCAGTCCGCAGCCTCAACCCAGTGGTCCATCGCAGCGTAGGCTTCGGGATCTTCTTCCAGCAGTTGCAGGCCCTTGGCGAACTCCCATTCGGAAGAAATAAGCCCGCCGTAGCGGGGCAGCCAGTCCTCCCCGCGTTCAGCGGCCAGCCGGTTGATCCGGTCCGCCTGGCCCTGCGCAGCGTGGTGCCGCCAGAGCTTCACGTAGGCATGCGGCCGGTTTTCAAATCCGGGCAGTTCGTTCAGCGGGGTGCCGTCCGCCTTGGCCGGCACCATGGTGCAGGCGGTGAAGTCCGTCGCAATACCGACGACGGCGGCCGGGTCGATCCCTGCCGCGGCAACGGCTTCCGGTACGGCGTGGCGGAGTACGTCGCGATAGTCGTTGGGCACCTGCAGGGCCCACTCCCCGGGAAGCCGCGGGGCGTCCTCGCCGGCCACATCCGGCGGCAGGACATCGGTCACCACGGCGTGCGGATAGTCATACACCCCGCTGCCCAGCTCCTTGCCGTCGTGCACCCGCACCACCACTGCCCGGCCCGACAGCGTTCCATAATCCACGCCCACCACGTAGGTGTCCGGGGCGTCCATTGCGTCCATAAGAAACTTCCTCCATAGCTGCCGCAACTTCGCGGCCTGCGTCCAATTGTGAGCGCTAACAAGAGTGAAGTCAACAGCTTGGCCGGTCCGCATCCCGTCTTCAGCGCCAGCTTGGGGAGCGCAAGGTCAGTGGCAACGGCCGGTACACGGAGTAAGTCCCGCCCAAACGGGTACGGGCAAGGAAGACTGGGGGAGATGGTCACGGAAGGGGAACCCATGGACGGCGCGTACGCGGTGACCGGGAGCGGCGCCCCCGCGCGCGCCACCTGGACGGCTTCCCCCGTTTGGCTCGCCGGGCCCCTGTCGGTGGGGCTGGGACTGGCGGCACACCTCGCTGCCGGCGGCCAGGCCCCCGGAATTCCCATCCTGGCCGCGCTGGCGGCGCTGGCGGGAATGGCGGCGTCGATAACCGGCCGGCGCCCACTGCCGCTGTGGGGCGTACTCCTGGCCGCCGCACTGGCACAGCAGCTGCTGCACCTGGCCTTTGCCGCGTTTTCCACCTCCAGCGGTTTCGCCCTGCCGGGACATGGCCATGGGGAAACGGCGTACCAGGATCCAACATCACAGGGAACGCCCCGGCAGGAAACCGCCGCCCATTCACTGCACCTGATGCTCCACCTTCATGCGGCTGCCGCGCTGGTGGTCATGATCCTGGCTACGCAATGGAGCAAGGCAGTTTCCCTGCTGCAGCGTGGAAGCAAGGACAGCAAGCACTCCGAACCGTCAGGTGTTGAGCGTGCCCCGGGCGATACTGACGCTTGAGTGGGCGGGGTTGCCGTCAATAGGCTCGTCGGAGACGTCAACGATGGGGTATTCGGAGAGCTCAAGGCCGGCAGGCAGCTCGAAGGTCCCGGAATCCGAGTTCATCACGCCCAGGCTGACCAGCTTGGACAGGTCCGGGGCGATCAGCCACACCTCCTGGTAGCCCTGTGCCTCGTCCTTGCTGAGCCTGATCTCCAAGGACCGCGAACCGTCCGGTGATTCCACCACCTTTGCAGAGCCGGCCGCGGAGTACTGGGGCAGCGGCGCGAGGTCGGCCTGGGCCAGCGGCTCGGGTGCCCGGTTGAGGGACCAAACAGCTCCTGCGGTGACCAGCACGGCCGCGGCGGCCGCAGCCATCCAGGCTCCGGGGCGCTGCCACCAGGCAGCGCCGCCGCGCCGGGCAGCACGGCTCCTGGCCCGGTCCTGCAGCGAGACAGCCCGGTCCTGCAGCGAGACAGGCGCGGCAGCCCGATCCCCGGGAGCTGCGCCGGGTTCGGGCCGGGAACCGCCGGGCCTTCCCGCCTCCGGCACCTCCGCTTCCTTCACCTCCGCTTCCTGCACCTCCGTCTCGGGGGCAGCGCCGGACCGTTCCCGGATACCGGCCAGGGGGTCTTCCTGGACGGACGCGGAGAGGCCCAGTTCGCGGTGGATGCCTGCCCATACCTGGGGCCCGGGGGTTTCCAGGCTGGCAGCGTCAGGGGTGGTTTTGACGGCTTCCACCGCCCGCCGCAGCGCCGCATAGTCCGCAGCGCACTCAGGGCAGATACGCAGATGCTCCCTGCCGGCGCCGTCTTCCCAGTCGGCGTACAGTGCGAGGAGGCTCAACTCTTCCGGATCAAGATGCGGCATGGTTGACCTCCAATCTGTTTCTCAGGTGGGACAGGCTGCGGCGGATATGGCTCTTGACGGTACCAAGGGGCAGGCCAAGCTTCCGCGAGATCTGTTCGTGCGTCAGGTCATCGTAGAACGCAAGCTTCATAATGGAGCCCTGCGGTTCGCCGAGCCTGTCCAGTTCCCCGTCCAGGAGCAGCCTGTCGGCGAGGATTTCGGCGTCCCCGAGGCCGGTGCCGGCTTCGCTTGCCGCCGTGGTTCCGGCCACCGCGAGCGCCTTCTGCCGTTCCCTGGTCGACGCCGAGAGGGTGTCCGAGATGACGTTCCTGGTAATGCCCACGATCCAGGCAGGGAGCCGTGCCACTTGCGGGTTGAAGGTATTCCTGGAGCGCCAGACGCGGATGAAGACCTCCTGCGTGACATCGTCGGCGGCCGAACGGTCCGGCAGCGAGCGCAGCGCCAGGGTGTGCACCAGAGGGGCAAACTCCCGGTAGGCGGCGGCCAGTGCGCGCTCGTCCCCCGCCAGGAAAGAGGGCGTCAGGCCGTCTTCCCACCCCGGCGGGGACTGGTCGGGAGGTACCAAACGGGGCTCCTTCCCGGCATCGGTGGCGAGAAACACGGCGGGCTCACGGCTTATTCGGGAACCGCAGTGACAATCACATTGTCGCTGTAGTCCATTCGTTCGTCCAGCCACTTGCCGCCGCAGGTGACAACCTTGAGTTCGTGCGGTCCGGAGCGGCGGAACACCGAACTGCCGTCGAACCTGTCCTTGGCCATAAGCTCCACCCTGACCACCCGGTAGTTCACGGCGGGGGCGCCCTCCCGGCCCACCCTGATCAGCGTTCCGGAAGCCACGGATTTGAGCTGCGAGAACGGGGCACTGTCGGATTTCGTATCGATGTGTCCTGCAATCACGGCGGTACCGGCGGCCGCTCCGGGCGCGGGGCCGTACCGGTACCATGCGGCACGGTCGAAGGCGTCAGGGATCTCCATGGCCCCCTCGCCTGACACGCCGCCGGGCACCACGGGCATATCGATGGTGGTTCCGGCAACGGTGAGCGAGATGGGTGCCGGCACAGGGGCCGCGGCAGCCGGGGTGGCCGGTCGCACCGGAATCCCGGAAGCGGCACCCCCCGACGCTGGACTGCCGGGTGCTGGATTCGCAGCATCCGCCGGAGCGGGAGCTGCCGGGGTGGCGGATGCTGCCGGCCGCTCCGGCAGTGCTTCCCGGCTCGAGGCTTCCTGGCTCGACGCCGGGCCGGAGGAGGCATCCTGCGGTGCGGGAGGGGCCGCGCAGGCGGGGAGCAGCAAGGCGCCGGCCAGCAGGAGTGCGGTACCAGGAAGTACAGGGGGACGACGGCGGGACTCCCCTGCCGTCGTCGTGCTTGTTTTCATCTCTCCGGCCTTTCGCGCGCGCTTGCCCGGTTGACTGGTGCGCCCGGGCGGGGAAGTGGTTGGAAAAGGGACGGCCGCCCGGCTTTCACCGGGCGGCCGCGGGGGTTGCTACCGGGTCCGGCGGGCTGCAACCGTGCGGGCGGCGCCCAGTCCGGCGAGGAGCAGGGCAAGGGCAGCGGCACCGATACCGATGGTCAGCGCGGCAGGGTCTGCCGCAGCAGGCGTCACTGAACCGTCAAGGGCTCCCGGCACCGAAGCGGGGGCCGAATGCAGGCCCTCGATCGTCTGCACGGCCAGCTGGAGGTTGTTGTTCGCCAGGCTGCCCCAGGCGTACACCACTGTGTGCGTTCCCTCGGCGACTGTGACATCGGCCGGGCCGATGACCGGGGCTGTGGTCCCGGTGGCAGCGACGGCAGCCGAGATGGTGCCGGGGTCCAGCGTGAGGGTCTGCTCGTTTGGATTGGCAAGGTTGGAGATGACCGCGGAACCACCGGCGAGGACGTCGACGGCGGGAGCGGCAGCCGTGTGCCGGACGGTCAGTTTGCCCTTGCCTGCCTCGATCTGCGAGACGTCATTGGTGAAGAGGTTGGCGGTGGGGTTGCCTGCCGCGTCGAGGTTGGCGACGGCGGTGTAGTTGCCGTTGGCGGCCAGGGTCACGCTGACGGGGCCGATGACGGCTGCGGAGGCGTCGGCGGCATCCGAGGCCGTGATGGCCAGTTCGTAGGCGCCCGCCGGCAGGGCGAGCGGACCGGCCAGGGTGCCGGGGGTGAAATCGTCCAGTGTTCGGTCGCCGTTGACCCAGACGTCCACGGTGAGGCCCGGGACGCCATGGAGGACGGAAAGCTGGGCGTCCCCTTCTGCCGCCTGTGCAGGGCCGGCGAGAGCGATGGCAGCTGCGATTGCCGCTGCTCCGGCGCCTGCTGTGAAGATCCTGTTGCGCATGTCCTTCTCCTTGATCGGCCCGCCGTGCGGGCGTGTTTTGCTTACACCCCTACTACCGGCGCAGCATCAGAGTTGGATGCACTTGCATGGAAATTTTTTTGGGAATTCTTTTTGGCCCAGCTTCTACCTGTTGTTTCCAGGGTTGGTTCTGGTGGTTAGCCCTGATCCGCTGCCGGCGGGGCAGTGCTCGCCCGGAGCACGAGTTCGGGCGTGACCACGGTGGAACTCACGGGGGCGCCGGCCTCGATCTCCTTGAGCATGATGTCCATGCAGCGCCGGCCCAGCTCCTCGAAGTCCTGGCGCACCGTGGTGAGGGGCGGGGTGAAGTACCCGGACTCGGGCTGGTCGTCAAAGCCCACTACGGAGACGTCGTCGGGCACCCGCACCCCCGCCTCGGCGGAGGCGCGCAGCACGCCCAGGGCCATCTGGTCATTGGCGACGAAGAGTGCAGTGGCGCTGCCCCCGGCGGCAAGTTTCTGCCCCGCCCGGTACCCGCTGCCGGCGCTCCAGTCGCCCTGCACCAGCAGGTCCTCCGGCAGTCCGGCATCCTTGAGGGCCTCGCGCCAGCCCTCGGCCCGCTCCGCGCCGTCGGTCCAGTCCTGGGGGCCGGCGATGTGGCCGATCCTGCGGTGCCCCTGTCCGATGAGATGCTCGACGGCGAGCCTGGCGCCGCGGCGCTGGTCCACCATGGCACCGCTGACCCCGCTGTTTCCCGTGGACCCCACGGCCACCACGGGTACCGGGAGCTGCATTTCGTCCAGGGCCAGCAGGGTGTCCGAGTGCGGCACCAGGACCGCGATTCCGTCCACGGCCTGGTCCATGAAGTGGTTGACGGCGTCGGCAATGGCATCCCTGCCGACCTCCCGCAGGGCAGCGATACTCACGAAGTAGCCGGCATCCCGGGCAGCCTGCTCCACGCCCAGGAGCGTGTTCGCGGGACCATACTGGGACAGCTCGCTGGCCAGCACGCCGATGGTCTGCGAGCGGCGGGTCACCAGGCTACGGGCTGCCGTGTTCCTGCGGTATCCCAGTTCGGCGATGGCTGCCTCCACCTTTGCCCGGGTTGCCTGACTGACGTTGGGGTGGTTGTTGACCACCCGGGAGACGGTCTGGTGGGACACACCGGCCTTGTCCGCCACGTCTTCCAGGCGGGGCATGCGTCCCTTGCTGCTTTTTGCCATGTGCCTATTGTGCCTGCTGCCGCTGGCACACCCCGCCGGAGGCTCTGGCAGGTCCCGGACTGCAAACCCGGGGAAAAGAAAACGTCCCCGGCGTCCTGTTGCCAGGCTGCCGGGGACGTACCACTCTTCGCTAAAAGAGTGGGCCCTGTGGGGCTCGAACCCACGACCCACGGATTAAAAGTCCGATGCTCTACCAACTGAGCTAAAGGCCCCTGCCGGGTGGGTCAGCGCGTCTGCGCAGGCCACCACGGCCCAGTCCATTTCTGGACGTTAATACTCTAACCCATGGTTCCGGCGCGATTGCACGCTGTTCGCCATCAGCAAGCCTGCCCTTGAACCCTGCCGCCGGGCAGGGAAAAGCATGCTCGATTTACCCCTCGGCAGAGGAGTAGCGTGGGGGCATGAGTGAGCAAGCAGGATCCAGTCCCTACGGCGGCGCGAACCGGCACCACAAGCCCAAGCCGTTCGCTCCGATCGACTTTGAGCCCTTTGCGGGCGGTGCCGATCCCGCCCGGGTTTCCGAGGCAGCCCACCTGGCTGCCCAGGCGCTGGTCCGCCACGGCCGCGACAGCGACGATCCGGTAGTCACTGAGCGCCTGGTAAAGCTCGCAGACGAGCAGGGGCTGGAAGCAATCGCGGAAATGTGGGCCGAGAGCCCGGCCCGCTCACTGCCGGGTGCGTTGTGGCGGCTGTACGCCCTGCGCGCCGCCACCGTCCAGGACCCTGAACGGATCTCAGTCTATTTCCGTGCGGGCAAGGACACTGCCCAGGTGTCCAACGTGGTGGCCGGCGCAGCCGAGCCGCCGGGCGCCGACGAAATGCGGACCATGGCCGATGCCATCCTTTCAGGGGCGTTCGACGGCGAGTTCGACGTGGCGCTGGAACGTTCCGCGGCGTTCTGCCGGGTGGTCGCGCTTGGCCAGGCCACCATTGCCGACGGCGCTGAGCACGGCAACGAAGCCCACGCCAGCAAGCTCACCCGGAACTCGCACCAGCTGGTGAAGACCGCGGAGGACCTGGAGCACGCGGCAAACGCCTGGCGCCTGGGCGAACTCGACTGATGCCCGGCCTGCCCCGGCAGTCCCCCATCTGTCAAGATTGACTTGAGGCAGCCAAAGTAGAAAACTGAAACCGGTGCCGAGCCGCGAAACCCCCGGGCTTCAACAATTAGCCGCCTAGAGCGGCCTACCGCCGAGAGGCGTATCCGGTTCGGCACCATTTTGCGCCCCGGCCCGGGGTGCTGTTGCAGGCGTCCAGCGGCGGCCCGGTAGAGTTGGGGACAGTTGCCCGCCGGGGTCGAGTCACACGGCAGCAACCCCGCCCTGTACTTTCCCCGGAGACCGGTAAATACGTGAAGCTGCGCCTTTTTCCCCAGGAGCCCGCCGGGCTGAACCTCCTTTCGCAGCTGGCCCAGCAGATCGTGCTGGCCAGCGCCACTCTGGCGGAAATCCTCGGCGTCCCGGCTGCGGAACACGGCAAGCTGGTGGAGGACATGCACAACCACGAGGCCAGGTCCGCGGAGCTGCATTTCGCGCTGCTGACCCATATGCGCACCAGCTTTGTGAACCCCCTCCCGCGGGAGGACATGTACGCACTCTCCCGGTACCTCAACGAGGCGATGGAGAAGATGGACGCCGCGGCCGAACTGGTGGCCCTGTACAAGCTGGAGCGGCTGCCCAGGCGCGCGGCCGACCAGCTGGAAATCATCAGCCGCCAGGCGGAACTGACCGTTGACGCCATGCGCCGGCTCAACAACCTGGATGACCTGGAGGATTACTGGATCGAGATCCTCCGGCTCACCAAACGCGCTGAACGGACCCACCGGGTGTGGGTGGCGGACATGATCGCCGACATGAAATGGGCCCAGTACTCCCGCAACCGCGACATCGCCAACCAACTGGTGGAAGTCACCAAGGACATGCGGCGGATCGCCACCCAGGTAGGCAGCATCATCGTCAAGGAATCCTGAGGTGACAGCTGTCATCTTCGGCGTGGTGGTCCTGCTGACTGCGGCGTTTGCCTTCCTCAACGGCTTCCGCGACGCCTCCACCGCCGTCGCCCTTGCTGTACGTACCAGGGCACTCACCCCCAGCGTGGCAGTGTTGCTGGCCGCCTTCTTCAACTTTGTGGGCGCCCTGGTCAGCGCCGGGCTGGCCGTGGCCGTCAGCCAGGCCTGGATCAGCCTGCCGCCCGGCACGGACGGGCTCAGCATCCTGGTGGCAGGACTGGCAAGCGCCTGCGCGTGGGGGCTCCTGCTGTGGTGGCGGGGCATTCCGGCCTCGTCCACCCATGCCCTGGTGGGCGGCCTTGCCGGCGCCGGACTGGCCAGCCTGGCAATGGGCGGCGACGGCGTGGGAGGAGTGGACCAGTCCCTGCTGTTCCAGGTGGTGCTGCCGCTGGTCCTGTCGCCGCTCGTCGCCTACAGCGGCGCGTTCATGCTGGTGTACCCGGCCACGTGGGCGGCACGATACACCCAACCCAACGTGGTCAACCAGCGCTTCCGCCGGAGCCAGGCCATTGCGGCCGGTGCCGTGGCGTTTGGGCACGGCCTGCAGGACGGGCAGCGGGTCAGCGCGGTGCTGCTCCTGGCGCTGCTGGCCGCGGGTTATTCCGACGGCGGCACTATTCCCTGGTGGGTGGTCCTGCTGTCGGCCGGGATGATGACGGCCGGGACGATGTTCGGCGGTTGGCGGATTTCGCACACGGTGGGATACAAAATCACGCGGATCGACCCTCTGCGGGGTTCGGTGGCGCAGATCTTCAGTGCGGTCATTCTCTTTGTGGGCGCCATCGGACTCCACTGGCCGCTGTCCACCACGCACACAGTGACCGCCGCCGTCCTCGGCGCGGGCGAGAACCAGCACTTCTCCGTGACCAACAGGAAGCTGGTCATCCGGATCGTGGGGCTCTGGGCCCTGACCCCGGCAGCAACGGCCGCCCTGGCATTCGTGCTGGCCCTGGCACTGACCCCGCTGCCTGGCTGAACGCGCCGGGCCGCCCTGACGCCCTCAGCCGCTGCCTTCCCCTGTACAGCCGAACGGCTGTGACGTAGATTCGAAAGTAAGTACCCGGGGTTTCGCCAAATATCCTGCGCAGTTCCGGGTCCGACATCCGCCGCCGGGTGCAGGGCCGCGGATTGCGCCGCTGCAGCATACCGGCGGCATGGATGCACATCGCGGAAAAGAGCAGGCATCATGTCTACCTCCAATCCCCGGCACTCTTTGCCCCAGCCACGCCAGCTTCGCTGTGGAACCTGCGGCACGGAACACCAGCTGACCATCCATGCCATCAGGGCGATGGGAGCGGCCAACGGCGACCTGGTCACGGTTTCCTACACCTGCAACGACTGCAGGTTGTTCCAGGAACACCTCGCCTACGCAGGCGACGTGGCTGCGGCCCTGCACCAGGTGCGCTGGATGGCCCAGGTCATCATGTTCGGCGACGACTACATCCACTGCGGGTTCCCCATGGAGGAGGCCGAGTTCGAGATCGAACGGCTCTGCTACCGCAGCAGCAATTCAGGAGGCGCCCTTAACGTGGTTTCGCTGCCCACCAGGGTCCTGCGCTGCCGGTGCGGCTTCCAGCTGGAAGTCCCCGAGTAGCCTAGTAGGCGGCCGGGTAGACGGGCAGGGCCTCCGTCAGGGCCGTTTCCAGCTCCTCTGACGTCATGTTGGCGGCCTGGAGCAGCTCGCCCCGGCCGATGCCGGAATGTGCGGCCCGCTGGACAGCCTGCCGCAGCGACTCGTGCGCCGCATCAAGCTCCCACTGAACGGTCTCCAGGTAAGAGCTGGTACGCCATACGGCGGAGAGGAGTTCCTCCCCTGCCGCCACCTCCAGTCCCGCTTCCGGCCCCGGGAGGGCCGGAACCGCCGGGGCCAGGTGCTGGTAGGCGTCCGGCAGCCTGTCTTTGTACGAAAGGGCTGCCACCCCGTGTCCGGAGACTGTGAGCTGGTGGCCTCTGGGGCTGCTTGCTGTCTGCGTCAAGGAA
Organism: Pseudarthrobacter phenanthrenivorans Sphe3; assembly: GCF_000189535.1. Classification (NCBI taxonomy): domain Bacteria; kingdom Bacillati; phylum Actinomycetota; class Actinomycetes; order Micrococcales; family Micrococcaceae; genus Pseudarthrobacter; species Pseudarthrobacter phenanthrenivorans. Next base: position 371,971 of record NC_015145.1, on the reverse strand, counting down.
AACTCCTAAGCCTCTAGTTACTAGTTCCGGAAGTATCTAGTTCAGCGTACTAAATGGCGGAGCTTCTGACCAGCACCGTTTTTCGGGTGCAGCGGCTGGAGCCGCGCTCCTATCCGAAGCGGCCTGAGACGTAGTCCTCGGTGGCCTTCTGGGTGGGGTTGCTGAAGATGGTGTGGGTATCGCCCACCTCGATCAGCTTGCCCGGCTTGCCGGTGCCGGCAATGTTGAAAAAAGCGGTGCGGTCCGAGACACGGGCTGCCTGCTGCATGTTGTGCGTCACGATCACCACCGTGTACTGGTCCTTGAGCTCGTTGATGAGGTCCTCGATGGCCAGGGTGGAAATGGGGTCCAGGGCGGAGCAGGGCTCGTCCATCAGGATGACTTGGGGTTCCACGGCGATGGCGCGGGCAATGCAGAGGCGCTGCTGCTGTCCGCCGGAAAGGCCGGAGCCGGGCTTCTCCAGCCGGTCCTTGACCTCGTTCCAGAGGTTGGCGCCCTTCAGTGAGCGCTCCACCAGGACATCTGCCTCGCCCTTGGAGATTTTCTTGTTGTTCAGCTTCACGCCGGCCAGCACGTTGTCCCGGATGGACATGGTGGGGAACGGGTTGGGCCGCTGGAACACCATGCCGATCTGCGAGCGCACGGTCACCGGGTCCACGCCGGGGCCGTACAGGTTGTCCCCGTCGAGCAGGACCTCGCCCTCCACGCGGGCGCCGGGGATTACCTCATGCATGCGGTTCAGCGTCCGCAGGAACGTGGACTTGCCGCAGCCCGAGGGGCCGATGAACGCGGTGACGGACTTGGCCGCAATGTTGATGGTGACGTCCTCTACGGCCAGGAAATCGCCGTAGTACACGTTCAGGTCCTTGACGTCGATGCGCTTAGACATGGTGTTCCTTCACTAACTGGGGATGAATTGAAGTCTGGCATCCGGTCCGGGGAACCGGAAGGGGGAATTGAATGCGGCGGTCAGCGGCCGGTCTTGGGGGCGAAGATCCTGGCGATGAGCCGGGCGCCGAGGTTGAGGACCATCACCAGGATGATCAGCACCAGGGCCGCTCCCCAGGCGCGCTGGGAGGACGGGTCCGGGTTGGCCGGGGACGTGGGGTTCAGGATCTGGGTGTAGATGAAGGTGGGCAGCGAGGCCATCCAGCCGCTGAACACGTTGGAGTTGATGCTGGTGGCGAACCCCGCAGTGACCAGGATGGGCGCGGTCTCGCCGATGACGCGGGCGATGGCCAAGGTGACGCCGGACGCGATGCCGGAGATCGCCGTCGGAATGACCACCTTGACGATGGTCCGCCACTTGCGGACGCCCAGGGCGTAGGCCGCTTCACGCAGCTCGTTGGGCACGATCTTCAGCATTTCCTCGCTGGAGCGCACCACCACGGGAATCATCAGGACGGACAGCGCGACGGCGGCCACGGCGCCGGTCTTGGTGCCGGGGCCCACGACGGCGAAGAAGAACGCCGCGGCGAACAGGCCGGCCACGATGGACGGGATGCCGGTCATGACGTCCACGAAGAACGTAATGGCGCGGGCCAGGCGGCCGTCGTTCCCGTATTCCACCAGGTAGATGGCGGTCAGCAGGCCCACCGGCACGGAGATGACCGTTGCCAGCAGCGTGATCTGGACTGTGCCCAGGAGGGCGTGGTAGATGCCGCCGATGACCGGCGCGCCTTCTTCAACCGCACGGTTGTCGTAGACGCCGGTGACGCCGTTCATGGAGGTGGTCATGAATCCGGGGGCCAGAAGGCCGGGGATTCCGTTCACCAGCACGGTCCAGATCACCGAGATCAGCGGGAGCAGCGCGATGAGGAAGGACCCGACCACCAGGCAGGTGGCCAGCTTGTCCTTGGCCTTGCGGGAGCCCTCCACGGCGGCGCTCCAGGACACCAGCCCGATGGCAAAGAGGATCGCCGAGACGATTCCCCAGCCGAAGGCGTTAAAGCCCACCAGGGCAAGGATGGCAGCACCCACCACCAGCGCGCCGGCGAGGACCACGTAGGGCGCGTACTTGGGCAGCTGGCCCTTGGTGAGTGCGGAGCGCTTGCTGCGCACGGGGGTAAGCGTGGAGGTCATTTAGTTGGCTCCCGAGAATTCTTTGTGCCGGGTGATGATCCAGCGCGCGATCATGTTCACGGCCAGGGTGATGATGAACAGGACCAGGCCCGCTGCGATCAGCGTGCTGACCTTGAGCCCGCTGGCCTCCGGGAAGTTCAGGGCGATTTCCGCGGCGATGGTCTGGTTGCCCGACTGGATCAGGCTGGCGGTCAGCGCGCCGGAGGACAGCACCAGGGCCACGGCCATGGTCTCCCCGAGGGCCCGGCCCAGGCCGAGCATGACGGCACTGATGATGCCCGGCCGCGCAAAGGGCAGGACGGACATCTTGATCATTTCCCAGCGGGTGGCACCGAGGGCCAGCGCGGCTTCCTCGTGCAGTTTGGGGGTCTGCAGGAAGATTTCGCGGGACAGGGACGTGATGATGGGCAGCACCATGACGGAGAGGACGATGCCCGCGGTCAGGATGGTCTTGCCGGTGGCCGAAGCAGGACCCTGGAAGATGGGCAGCCAGCCCATGTTCGCCGCCAGCCAGTTGTAGGCCGGCGAGATTTCCTTCGCCAGGAAGGCCGCACCCCACGCGCCGTAGATCACGGACGGGATCGCCGCCAGCAGGTCCACCACGTAGCCGAGACCGGCAGCCAGTCCGCGCGGGGCGAAGTGCGAGATGAACAGGGCCACGCCGATGGCGATGGGGGTGGCGATCACCAGGGCGATCACGGCGGCGATGAGCGTGCCGATCACGATGGGCCAGATGTAGGCGAAGAAGCCTGCACCGCCCTGTATTTCGGCGGCTGGCGCGGTGAGCGCCGGGATGGCCTGGACCACCAGGAAGAGTGCGACGCCGAAGAGGACGGCGAGAATGAGGCAGCCCGCGGCCAGCGCGGCGCCCGAGAAGATCTTGTCCCCGGCGCGGCCGGCGCCCTGGGTACTTGTCAGGGGGGTGGCGGTCATTCGACGGCCCTTCGATCGGTTACTGGGAGGGGAAGGTGGGCTGACCAAAGCCAAGTTCCCCGCACTGCCTTTCGGCAGGCGGGGAACCCGGTCTCGGAGCGTTGATTAGGACTTGACCTTGATGGACTCGATGGCCGTGGTTGCCTTCTCCGCAAGGGCGGAGGACAGCGGGGCCGACTTGGCGGAATCCGCGGCGGCCTGCTGGCCTTCCTCGGACACTACGTAGTTTTCGAAGGCCTTGACCAGGTCAACGGTTTCCTGCGAGTCGTAGGCGCTGCAGACCACGTGGTAGGAGACCAGCACGATGGGGTAAGCGCCGGAAGCTGTGGTCTTGCGGTCCAGTTTGATGGCGACGTCGTTGGCGGAGCGGCCTTCAACGGCCTTGCCAGCTTCGACGGCCTTTGCTGCAGCCTCTGCCGAAATCTTGACGAACTCCTCGCCCACCTTGATGGAGGCGGTGCCGAGCTTGCCGCCCACAGCGGAGTCATCTGCGTAGGTGATGGCACCGGGGGTATCGGTGACGGTCTTGACCACGCCGGAGGTGCCCTTGGCGTTCTCGCCCTGCAGGCTTGCGGGCCACACGCCGGAGGACTTGTCCGTCCAGACCTCAGGGGCTGCAGAGGCCAGGTAGTCGGTGAAGTTGGTGGTGGTGCCGGAATCGTCCGAACGGTTCACCGGGGTGACCTTCAGGTCCGGGAGGCTGACGCCCTCGTTCAGGGCGGCAATGGCCGGATCGTTCCAGTTGCTGATCTCACCGCGGAAGATCTTGGCCACGGTGGGTGCGTCCAGCTTCAGCTCGGTGACGCCCGGAAGGTTGAAGGCGACGGCGATCGGCGAGATGTAGACCGGAATGTTGATGGCGCCGTCGGGGCCGCAGACGGCCTTGGACGCTTCGAGCTCTTCGTCCTTCAGGTAGGCGTCCGAGCCGGCGAACTGGGCCGAGCCGTCGATGATGGCCTTGCGGCCGGCGCCGGAGCCGTCCGGGGAGTACTGTACGGTGGCGCCCTGGTTGGCGGCGGCGAAGCCTGCCTTCCAGGCGTCCATGGCTGCGCCGGTGGACGAAGCACCGATGCCGGTGAGGGTGCCCGTGACCTTGGGGCCGGAGGAAGCCTGGTCGCCTGCGGGGGCGGTGCCCGTGGCGTTGTCTGAACCGCAGGAGGTAAGCGCGAGAGCGCCGGCTGCGAGAACAGCGATAGCCGCGTGGCGGCCGAAGCGGAGTGCCTTCACTAGATGTACCCCTTCCAGGGTTATTCAGGTGCGGGGCAGGGACGGAGAACCCCTGCTGCGCGATGCGTACGTTTTGTACCTTCATCGAAGTTAGGGTCCGCAGGTAACGGGATGGGCTGTCCAAAGTGAACGGAGGATTAACGACGGCGGGATTTTGGCTTACAAGTGCCGGGTTCCCATTGCGCAGATCACAGTGCCGGCCGTAGTGCACGGCAGGCGTGGAATTGCGGGCAGGGCCAGCAAATAGACTGGGTGGCATGGCCCCCGCAGCAGGACTCTCAGCAGGCAGGCTGTTCCTTCGCGGCCGTATGCGCACCGGCGTGATCCGCAGCCGCAACTCCCTCGTCCCGGCCATCCAGATGACGGTCTGCGCGGTGGGCGCCTACGCCTTCGCAGAGTATGTACTGGGCCATTCCGGGCCGCTGTTCGCAGCCACGTCCTCGTTGATTGCCCTGGGATTTTCCCGGGAACCACGGCTGCGGCGGGTGCTGGAGGTTGGCCTGGGCTGCACCATCGGCATTGCGGTGGGTGACCTGCTCCTGCACTGGCTGGGCCCCGGAATCTGGCAGGCCGCCGTCGTCCTTTTGTTTTCCATCCTGCTGGCCCGCTTCCTGGACAGCGGAAACATCTTCACCACCCAGCTGGCGCTGCAATCACTGCTGGTGGTGCTGCTGCCGGCACCGTCCGGCGGGCCGTTCACCCGGAGCATCGACGCGGTGGTGGGCGGGCTGTTCGCGTTGCTGGTGACCATCCTCGCGCCCAAGGACCCGCGGCGGGAGCCCCGCAAGGACGTCCGGAACCTCCTCCATGAGCTGGCGGAAGTGCTGCGTGAATGCGCGGAGGCTCTCATGGACAGCGATTCGACGAAGGCATGGCACGCCCTGGTCCGCGGGCGCAACTGCCAGCCGCTGGTGGACGGGATGCGGCATTCGCTTCGGGCGTCTGGTGAGGTTGCCCGGCTCGCGCCCGCCTACCGGCGGCACCGGGATGAGCTTGACCGGCTGGAACAGTCACTGGATTTCATCGACCTTGCGCTGCGGAACAGCCGCGTCTTCGCGCGCCGGCTAACGAGTGCCATCAACCACGCGGCGCTTTCGGATGAAGCCACGGAAAACATTGCGGAAGTGCTGCAGGAGACCGCCGCCGCCATCGACGAGCTCTCGCTGGGCCTGGCGGAAACGCACGACGGCGTCCGGCGCGCCCACCTGCGCACCGCCCGCAGGGAATTGAGCGAAATCGCCCTGCGCCTGCATCCCAAGCTGCTCGGGGTGCAGCGGCTGGAGGGCGAAACGGTGGTGATGCTCTACCGGCCGCTGATGGTGGACCTGCTGGAGGCCACCGGGATGGATGCCCAGGAGGCGCGGGACGTGCTGCCGGCGCTTTAGCTGCCGCGTGCGGCCGGCTGTCAGCCCCCGCCACTAGTGTTGAACGCATGGCAACAAAGACTTCCCGGGCCTCCAAAGCGCCCGCCTACAAATGCGCCGAATGCGGCTGGACCACCGTCAAATGGGTGGGGCGCTGCGGCGAGTGCCAGGCGTGGGGCACCGTTGAGGAGACCGGCACCGCCGTTGCGCGTACGACGGCGGCCACAACAGTTCTGGAGCCGGCCCGCCGGATTGCCGAGGTGGACGCCACCACGGCGGCGTTCCTGCCGACGGGCGTGGACGAGTTGGACCGGGTGCTGGGCGGCGGGCTGGTTCCGGGCGCGGTGATCCTGCTGGCCGGCGAGCCCGGCGTCGGAAAGTCCACCCTGCTGCTGGACGTGGCGGCCAAGTTCGCGCGGACGGCCCAGGACGTGCTGTACGTGACCGGTGAGGAGTCCGCGGCGCAGGTGAAGCTGCGCGCGGAGCGGATCGACGCCGTGGCTGAATCCCTCTATCTTTCCGCGGAAACGGATTTGGGCCAGGCGCTGGGGCAGGTGGAGAAGATCGAGCCGCGGCTGCTGATCGTGGACTCGGTCCAGACGCTCAGCAGCGCCGACGTCGACGGCAGCGCGGGCGGTGTCTCGCAGGTGCGGGAAGTGGCGGCGTCCATCATTGCCGCTGCCAAGCGGCGGAACATGACCACGCTGCTGGTGGGCCACGTGACCAAGGACGGTTCCATCGCCGGACCCCGGCTGCTGGAGCACCTGGTGGATGTGGTGTGCCAGTTCGAGGGCGAGCGGCATTCCCGGCTGCGGTTGCTCCGCGCCGTCAAGAACCGCTACGGACCCACTGATGACGTGGGCTGTTTCGACCTGAACGAGAACGGCATTGAGGGGCTCGCGGATCCCAGCGGGCTTTTCGTGAGCCGCACCAAGGAACCTGTCTCGGGGACCTGCATTACCGTCACCATGGAAGGGCGCCGTCCCCTGCTGGCAGAGGTACAGTCGCTGCTGGCGGAAAGCCCCAATTCGCAGCCCCGGCGGGCCACCAGCGGGCTGGACAGCTCGCGGGTTTCCATGCTGCTGGCGGTGCTGCAGCAGCGGGCGGGGACTTTACTGCATAAGGATGATTCCTACGTGGCAACAGTAGGCGGGGTGAAGCTGAGCGAACCCGCAACAGATCTCGCAGTCGCCCTTGCCGTCGCCTCAGCCAAGGCCCGCAAGCCCTTGCCCATCCGGCTTATTGCCTTCGGCGAGGTGGGTCTTGCCGGTGAGGTCCGCCCGGTTCCGGGCATCAACCAACGGATTCAGGAGGCCCACCGGCTGGGGTTCACGCATGCCGTGGTTCCCGCCAGCCATACCGGCCCCGGGCCCATACCGGCAGGTTTCTCCGTACGGGAAGTGGAGCACCTGACAGAGGCGCTGAGCCTGCTGATTGGCTAGTGCCGCGGCCTGGCGGCAAAGAAGCTCAAGGGTGTTGCGGGAGCTGGTCCGGGTCCTCGCGGCAGGAGCTGAAGACCCAGCCGGCCACATCGCTGCGCAGCACCAGCAGCGGCCCTCCGGTGGCACTGACGTTCCCGTTGGGCACGTAGTAGCCGCGGCCGGAGCCGGGCCCTCCGGCTGCCCGGTCCAGGGCATCAACCAGGTGCCGCGGCAAATGGCCCTGCGGACCAAGGCTGCGCAGTTCTTCCAGTTCTTCCGGCGTAAGCCGCCCCAAAACCTCAGCAATATTGGCCATGACGGGGTCCCTTCGAGCAGAGTGCCTGAAGGAATAACCTAAAGCAGTGCCGTGAACTGCGGGTTAACGCTGCACGGCGGTTTCGTATCGGATCAGATGCAGTCAGGACGGAGGGCGTAATGCCTGTTCTCAGCGCGGGAATCCTCCTGTACAGGAGGCCGGGCCCCGAGGCCCTGGAGGTCTGGATAGCCCACATGGGCGGCCCGTTCTGGGCGGGAAAGGATGCCCACGCCTGGTCGATCCCGAAGGGCGAGTACACCGCGGAGGAGGACCCGTTGGCCGCCGCGCTGCGGGAGTTTGCAGAGGAGATGGGAACACCCGCCCCGGACGCCAGCTACCGGCTGCTGGGTGAGTTCCGGCAGCCGTCGGGCAAGCGCATCACGGTGTTTGCGGCAGAGCACGATTTCCGCCCGGAACGCATCGCCAGCAACACTTTTCCCCTGGAGTGGCCCCGGGGGTCGGGGAAAATCCAGCACTACCCCGAGATTGACGACGCCCGCTGGTTCAGTGAGGCGGAAGCCCGCGTCAAGCTGGTCAAAGGGCAACTGCCCGTCCTGGACGCCCTGAGGCGCCACCTTGTCGAAAGGAACACGCAAGGCCGGTGACGCCCGAAGAAGGGGTCACCGGCCTTGCCTGTTGGTCCTTCTGCTGCCGCCCGCTGCCGCCTACGCCGCCACGGACTCCCGCAGCAGGGCAGGCTGTGCGGGCGCTACTTTGGTGACGGCGACGTCGTCGCCGCGGCAGACCATCACCCGGCCCGCACCGTCGTTGCGAATCACCCAGAAGACGCTGCGGTCCGCGGCGATCATGTCGATGGTCCCCGCCGCTGCCGTTCCGTCGGGAAAGCGCACGTGCACGCTGTCCTTCTTGCCCAGCCGTGACCAGTTCGGCACCGGCGCGGACCCGGGGACAGTCCGCCGCCACGGAGTGTGCTTATACATGCTGCTGTCACCCCGCCTGAAAGTTTCCGCCGTCGGCCTTGACGGCGAGCACCGGGCGGTCCGCCTGCATCAGGATCTGCTGCGCGTGGCTGCCCAGGATGAACTTGCCCACCTGGGTGCGGTGCCGCAGGCCGATGACGATCAGCGACGCGTCCTCCTGCCTGGCAACGTCGAGGAACTCGTCAGCGAGGTCGTGCTGGTAGGGCGGCTGGATCACCCGTGCCGTTACGCCGGCATCAGCCGCCTGCTGCGCGGCACCTGCCAGGACGTCCTCTGCGGCCACGGACTTGTCCACGAGCGCACCCTGGCGCGCAGAGTTGACGATCACCAGTTCCTGGCTCCGGAGCTTCGCCTCGGAAATGCCTGCTGCGAGGGCTGCCTCGCCTGCCGGTGTGGGAACGAACCCGACGATGATGCTCATACCTTCTCCTCAATCTTGGTGGTGGTGCCTGCCAGAGGCGTGGTGCCTTTGCGCTTGGCGATCACTCTGCGGATTCCGGGCAGCACGGCCACCAGGACAAAGACCACCAGCAGGGTGGCTGAGATGGGGCGGGTCAGGAACCCGGTGGGATCGCCGCCGAAGACCAGCAGCGAACGCCGCAGAGAGTTCTCCAGCAGTTCGCCCAGGACGAAGGCCAGGACCAGCGGCCCGGGCTCGAAGCCGAACTTCTTCATCAGGTAGCCCACAACACCAAAGACCACCACCAGGGTGACGTCGAACATGCTGTTGTTGATCGTGTAGGCGCCCAGCAGGGTGATCAAGGCGGTTATCGGGGCAAGGATTGCGGCCCGGACCCGGAGGATCCGCACGAAGATCCCCACCAGCGGCAGGCTCATGATCAGCAGCAGGATGTTGCCGATGTACATCGAGTTCACCACACCCCAGAAGAGCTCCGGGTTCTGCTCCACAAGCTGCGGTCCGGGCGTGACGCCCTGGATCAGCAGCGCTCCGAACATCAGCGCCATGGTGGCGTTGGCGGGGATGCCAAGGGTCAGGAGCGGAATGAACGACGACGTTGCTGCCGCGTTGTTCGCGGTTTCCGGTCCCGCAACGCCCTCCGGCGCGCCCTTGCCGAACCGCTCCGGCTGCTTGGCGCGCTTCTTTTCCATGGCGTACGAGGCCATGGAGGCGATGGTGGCGCCGCCGCCGGGCAGGATGCCCAGGAAGAAGCCGAGGACCGAGCCACGCCCCACTGCCCCGGAGGCCTGCTTCAGGTCGCTCTTCGAGGGCCATACGTTGGATACCTTCGACGGCGCTTTGGCAGCGCGGTGCCGTTCCTCAAGGTTGTAGAGGATCTCGCCCAGGCCAAAGATGCCCATGGCGATCGGCACGAAGTCGATGCCGTCGGCAAGCTGCAGGCTGCCGAAGGTGAACCGGCTTTCGCCGGTGAACATGTCCCGGCCCACGGTGGCCAGCAGCAACCCGATGGCCGCGGCGATCAGGGCTTTGGCTTTTGCCCCGCTGCTGATGGTGGCCACGAGGAGGATGCCCAGAAGCGCCAGGGCGGAGTACTCGGGCGGGCCGAAGTTCAGCGCGAAGCCGGCCACGATGGGTGCCAGGAAGGTCAGGCCGATGATTGCTGCAGTGCCGCCGACGAATGATCCGATGGCGGCAAGGCCAAGGGCAGTGCCTGCGCGGCCCTGCCTGGCCATCTGGTAGCCGTCGAAGACGGTGACCACGGAGGACGCCTCGCCGGGCAAACGCAGCAGGACTGACGTGATGGTGCCGCCATACTGGGCGCCGTAGAAGATTCCGGCCAGCATGATGATGGCGGTGACAGGCTCCACGCCGTAGGTCAGCGGAAGCAGGATGGCGATGGTTGCCGCCGGCCCCAATCCGGGCAGCACGCCGATCAGCATGCCGATAACGACGCCGACCAGGCAGTAGAGGAGGTTCGTCGGCTCCAGGACGACTGAAAATCCGTTGATCACAGGATTCAGGAAATCCATGGTGGTCTCCTAGAAGAGGTGGGGGATGGAGGTGCCGAGCGCCAGGATGAAGATCCCGTAGAACGCGGCGACGACGAGCGCACTGACCAGGAGGGTGGACCGCCAGGTCTCGCCACCGAGGAACCGCATCCAGATGATGCAGAGAACCAGGGCCGGGATTTCGAATCCGATCACCGGCATCAGCGCCACCATGGCCGCCAGCGTCACCAGTCCGGTGAGCGGGGCGAAGGACATCCGGGTGAACTTTTCCGCGTCCCGGTTGCGCCGGCCCAGGACCAGCTGGAAAAGCCCCAGGGCCACCATGACGCAGCTGATCATGAACGGCCACATGCCCGGTTGCGGGCTGGCGAAGGTGCCCAGGCCCATGGCGACCGACAGGACAAGCGCACCGATTCCGACGGCAAGCACCACCAGGGAGGATGCGGTATTCGCCAGGGCTCCCGCCGCCGGCGGTTTTTCTTCTTCCCACTGGGCCGCGAGCTGCTCGGGCGTGAGGGCTTCGGGAGCTCCTTCGGGTACGTCAGCGTGAGCGTCCCCGCCGGACGGGACGGCAGAGCTGCCCCGTCCGGCGGATACTGCTGGAGTTGTCTCCATGGCTGTTACTTGTTTCCGCCGAGGTTGATGCCGTTCTTCTCCACCAGTTCCTTGTATTTCGCGGCGTAGTCCTTCCACTGCGTCGTGACTTCCTCACCGGAGATCTCCTTGGGCGTCAGCAGGTTCTTCTTGTTGAACTCCTGGTACGCCTCGGTCTTGAAACTTTCCTGGAACGCGGCGAGCAGCTTGTCTTTCACGTCCTGCGGGGTTCCCTTGGGGGCTGCCACGGCACGGTACTGGGCCACGGGCACGTCGTAGCCCGCTTCCTTCGCGGAAGGGACGTCAGGAAGGAAGGCGTTGCGCTCTTCGGAGAAGACCAGCAGCGGTGCCACCTTTCCGGCTTCAATCTGCGGCATGGCCTCGCCAAGCTGGATAGTGGCAAGTTCCACCTGGTTGCCGAGTACCGCGGTCAGCGCCGGCTTACCGCTGTCAAACGGAACATCGGTGCCCTGGACGCCGGCCTGCTTGAACAGGACAGTCTGGGCCAGCTGGCTGCCGGTGCCTACACCGGTGGTGCCAAAGGTGACGTTCCGGCCGGCATCGGTGACGTCCTTGAAGCTCTTGAAACCCGACTGGCCGCTGGCAACCAGGACGTAGTCGTCCTGGGACAGCCCTGCGATGATGTCGAGATCGTCGATGTTGACGGCTTCGTCAGCGGAGACAGCCAAGGGCGTGATGGTGATCAGGGAAGCGTTGAGCAGCACGAGCTCCTGGCCATCGGCGGGCTTGCCTGCCACTTCCTTGGTTGCCAGCGCCCCGTTTGCGCCCGGCTTGTTTACTACCGGCATCGGTGCGCCGAGGGTCTTGGCGGCGCCTTCAGCGAGTGCGCGCGCAATCAGGTCGGTGCTGCCGCCGGCAGCCTGGCCGACAGTGAGGGTGACCGGGCCGGCGGGGTACTTGGACGCGTCGGGGGCGGCACCGCCGGCAACATTGCCGCCGCAGGCGGTCAGCGCCAGCAGGGTGAAGGCCGACGCCGTTCCCAGGATGGTGCGGCGGGTGGGGAAGTGCTTCATTGGAACTCCTCGTTAAGTCTCCGGGCGGGGTCCGGACAATCTGTGAACCGGGTCACCCCGATTCGCTTTGTCGAGTGTAGGGAGCAGTTATGATGCCTGTCTAAGCCCAAAACTGCATCAAGTGATACCCGGAGGGCATCATGTTTACATTCGACCAACTGGCAGGCTTCATTGCCGTCGCCGAGGAACTGCACTTTGGACGTGCAGCCGAGCGACTGAACATGACCCAGCCCCCGCTGAGCCGCCAAATCCAAAAACTTGAAAAAACAGTCGGCGCTGAACTGCTGGAGCGGGACAACCGCAAAGTCGAACTGACCTCTGCAGGGCAGGCGTTCCTGGACGAGGCCCGGCGGTTGATGGCGCTCGCCGAACGGGCCCCCGGCACTGCAAGGCGCATCGCCTCCGGACGCTCCGGCGTGCTCCGTATCGGCTTCACCGCGGCGAGTGGTTTCAGCATCCTGGGCCCCCTGCTGGAGGAGCTTTCCGGGATCATCCCGGATGTGGACATCGACCTGCAGGAACTCGTGACGGGCGACCAGTTGAATGGCCTGCTGACCGGCGAGCTTGATCTCGGCTTAGCCCGGCCCCCCTTCGACAGGGAGACCTTCGATTCCCACTTGCTGTACCGGGAGTCCTTGGTGCTGGCCGCTCCCACCGGCCACCCGCTGACCCTGCTCGCCCGGGACATCACGGCCGAAGACTTCGAGGACGAGCCGCTGATCATGCACTCCCCCACCCAGGCCCGCTATTTCTACGACCTCGTGGTCCGCATGCTGCCAATACGCCATGCCAACGTTGTGCACACGGTCAGCCAGATCCTCACCATGGTGTCCCTGGTGTCCGCCAACAGGGGTCTGGCCTTCGTCCCCCATTCAGCCACACTGCTGGGCATTAAGGGCGTTGAGTTCCTGCCGCTTGGCGTGGGCAACGAGGAGCAGGTGGAATTGCACGCTTTATGGAACCGCCGGATCACCAACCCCGCGCTGGCACGCCTGTTGCGCGACCTCGAGTTCTCCATGGAGTAACCCGTGCCGGGGGCAGTTATGCCTCAAAGGTATCAATACATACAAAAGTGCACTTAGACAGGCATCAGCACCGCTCCTACGCTGGGAAGGAATCATCACCCCGCCGCCCGCGGCACACACACCGGAGGACCACATCGTGGCAAAGTACTCACCCCAGGAACTGGCGGACACCCTCAAGGAAGGCCTGCTGTCCTTTCCTGTCACTTCGTTCGACGCAGAGCTGCAGTTCGACGAGGAGAACTACCGCAAGCACCTGGCGTGGCAGGCGAGTTTCCCGGTGGCCGGCCTGTTCGCGGCAGGCGGCACGGGCGAGGGCTTCTCCCTCACCCCGGCCGAATCCGCGCACGTTGTCCGGACCGCCGTCGATGAAGTGGGAAGCCAGGTGCCCGTCCTCGCCTCGGCCGGCGGGTCCACCATGCAGGCAATCGAGAACGCCAAGGCCGCCGAAGCCGCGGGGGCGGAGGGCATCCTCCTGCTGCCGCCGTATCTGACCGAAGCCGACCAGGAGGGGCTGATCGAACACGTCAGCGCCATCTGCAGCGCCACCTCCCTGGGCGTCATCATCTACAACCGCGCCAACGCCATCTACAAGGACACCACCGTTGCCGCATTGGCAGAGCGACATGAAAACCTCATCGGCTTCAAGGACGGCGTGGGCGACCTCGAGCACGACGCCCGGGTCTACGCCAAGCTCGGAGACCGGCTCTTCTACCTGGGCGGCCTCCCCACAGCCGAGACCTTTGCCCTGCCCTTGCTCCAGCTCGGCATGAGCACCTACTCCAGTGCCATGTACAACTTCGTTCCGCAGTTCGCCCTGGATTTCTACCGGGACGTCCGCAACAACGATCGCGTGGCCGTCAACAAGAAGCTGAACGACTTCGTGATCCCCTATCTGGACATCCGGGACCGGGTGAAGGGCTACTCTGTCTCCATCGTCAAGGGCGGCCTCGACGCCATCGGCCGCTCGGCCGGACCTGTCCGCCCACCGCTGCAGAACCTCGCAGAGCAGGACCTTGCCGACCTCGAGGCCCTGATCGCCAGCGTTTCCTGACCGTCCCTGATCCCCTCTCCTAGGAGTAATCATCGTGACCCTCACCGGACACTCCCTGATCGCCGGACAGACCGTCGTCGGCGAAGGCAAAACGGCCTTCGGCTTCAACCCGGCCACCAATGAACAGCTGGACCCCGCCTACTCGCTGATCACAGCGGACCAGTTGAAGGCCGCCACGGCCGCGGCGGCTGAGGCCTACCCGTCGTTCAGCACGCTGGATCCGGAAACCCACGCCGCTTTCCTGGAAGCCATCGCGGACAACATCGAGGCCATCGGCGAGGAACTCATCATCCGCGCCGGCCAGGAGACCGGGCTGCCTGCGGCAAGGCTGCAGGGCGAACGGGCCCGCACCACCGGGCAGCTGCGGCTCTTCGCCGATGTGGTCCGCCAGGGCGACTTCCGCGGCGTCCGCATCGACCCGGCCATCCCGGACCGTTCCCCCCTGCCCCGCGCGGACATCCGCCAGCGCCAGATCCCGCTCGGTCCCGTGGCCGTGTTCGGTGCCAGCAACTTCCCGTTCGCGTTCTCAACGGCGGGCGGGGACACCGCCTCAGCCCTCGCCGCAGGCTGCCCGGTCATTTTCAAGGCACACAACGCCCACCCCGGCACCGGGGAACTGGTGGGGCACGCGGTGGTCAAGGCCGTGAAGGACTCCGGCCTGCACCCAGGCGTGTTCTCCCTGGTCTACGGCCCCGGTGCGAGCATCGGCCAGGCTCTCGTGGCGGACCCGCACATCAAGGCCGTGGGCTTCACCGGTTCCCAGGCTGCCGGCATCGCCCTCATGAAGACCGCCGCCGCCCGGCGCGAACCCATTCCGGTCTATGCCGAAATGTCCTCCCTGAATCCTGTCTTCGTCTTCGAAGGCGCCCTGAACGGCTCCGCCGAACACATCGACGCACTCGCGCAGCAGTACGTCACCGCTGTCACCGGCAGCTCCGGCCAGCTCTGCACCTCCCCCGGCCTCCTCTTCGCCCCCGCCGGCGAGGCAGGGGACAAACTCGCAGCCGCCGTCGCACGCGCTGTTTCCGCCTGCTCCGGGCAGACCATGCTTACCGAAGGAATCGCCGGATCCTGGAACGCCGGAACTGAAACACTGGGCAGCGCAGCAGGCGTTGACCTGATCGGAAAAGGCCTGGAAGGCGCCACCCGGAACGCTCCGGCCCCCACCATCTTCGGCACCCAGGTCCGCGACTTCGTCACCAACCACGTCCTGCATGAGGAAATCTTCGGCGCCGCCTCCCTGGTGATCCGCTACAACACCACCGAAGAGCTCCTCGACGCCGCGGCACGGATCGAAGGCCAGCTCACCGCCTCGCTGCACCTGGCCGAAGAGGATTATCCGACGGCGGCACCCCTGATCCCGGTCCTGGAGCAGAAAGTGGGCCGCATCATCGTCAACGGCTGGCCCACCGGCGTCGAAGTAGGCCACGCCATGGTCCACGGCGGCCCCTTCCCCGCCACCTCCGATTCCCGCAGCACCTCGGTGGGTACCCTGGCGATCAACCGGTTCCTCCGGCCTGTCGCCTACCAGAACATCCCCCAGGAGCTCCTCCCCCAGCCGCTCCAGGACACCAACCCCTGGCACCTCAACCGCCGGATCAACGGCGACGTGGTTCCCGCTGCACAGAAAGCAGAGGTCGGCGCATGAGCACGCAGCCCACCATCACCCGCATCGAAGTTGTTCCGGTTGCCGGATACGACAGCATGCTGATGAACCTCAGCGGCGCCCACGGCCCGTTCTTCACCCGCAACGTGGTGATCATTACCGATTCCCACGGCCGCACCGGCCTTGGCGAGGTGCCCGGCGGTGAGAAGATCCGCACCACCATCGAGGAAGCCGGCGCCCTGATCAGCGGCAAACCGGTGGCACGCTACCGTTCGCTGCTGCGTGAGATTGCCGCTGGGTTCGCCGACCGCGACGCTGGGGGCCGCGGCCTGCAGACCTTCGACCTGCGCACTACGGTCCATGCTGTCACTGCCGTCGAGTCGGCGCTGCTGGACCTGCACGGCCAGTTCCTCGGCGTCCCTGTCGCTGAACTGCTCGGCGACGGACAGCAGCGCACCTCGGTGCCGATGCTCGGCTACCTTTTCTTCATCGGCGACCACGCCCGCACCGACCTGCCCTACCTCGTTGAGGACGCACCTGCCGACCGGTGGGAAAAGCTCCGCCGCCAGGAGGCAATGACCCCGGAAGCCGTCGTCGCCCTCGCCGAGGCGGCCCAGGAACGCTACGGCTTCAGCGACTTCAAACTCAAGGGCGGCGTGCTCTCCGGTGACGACGAAGTGGACGTTGTCACTGCCCTCGCCAAGCGTTTCCCGGAGGCCAGGGTCACGCTCGATCCCAACGGCGGCTGGCTCCTGGACGAAGCCATCCGGCTGGGCAAGCGGATGCAGGGCGTGGTGGCCTACGCCGAGGATCCATGCGGTGCCGAAGGACGGTTCTCGGGCCGCGAGGTGATGGCCGAATTCCGCCGCGCCACCGGACTGAAGACTGCCACCAACATGATCGCCACGGACTGGCGGGAGATGTCCCACGCCATCCGGAGCAACGCCGTGGACATCCCGCTGGCGGATCCGCATTTCTGGACCATGCACGGCTCAGTTCGCGTCGCGCAGATGTGCCACGAGTTCGGCCTTACGTGGGGCTCGCACTCGAACAACCATTTCGACATCTCACTGGCCATGTTCACCCACACCGGCGCAGCCGCCCCGGGCGAAATCACCGCCCTGGACACGCACTGGATCTGGCAGGACGGCCAGGGTCTGACCAAGGAACCGCTGCAGATCAGGGGCGGCGCCATCGAAGTCCCCAACAAGCCCGGCCTGGGCATCGAACTGGACCGGGACGCCCTGGACAAGGCGCACCAGCTGTACCTGGAGCACGGCCTCGACGCCCGTGACGACAGCATCGGCATGCAGTACTACATCGACGGCTGGTCCTTCGACCCCAAGCGGCCCTGCCTGGTCCGCTAGCAACTGCGCCTGGCAAATTATGCCGGCTGCAGTCCAGTAAAGTGGTGGGGTCGCCGTGAGCGGCCCCACTGCGTTGTGCCGGGCCCTGCAGCCGGCCTGCGTTATCCAATCCCCTAAGGAAACATTCAATGATGTCTGTGGACAATGCTGTCTCGGACGTGGCCTCGGCCACGAAGAAGTTCTTCAAGCGCGTGCTGCCCATCATGCTGGTGATGCTGGTCTGCAACCAGCTCAACCGCTCCAACATCGGTTACGCGCAGGACCACCTGCAGGCTGATGTGGGCATCGGTGCCGCCGCCTACGGGTTTGGGGCGGGACTGTTCTTCATCGCCTACGCCATCTTCGAACTCCCAAGCAACGTGATGATGGAAAAGTACGGCGCCAAAGTATGGCTGACCAGGATCATGGTCAGCTGGGGCACGGTCTCCTTCCTGATGGCTTTCGTGCAGAACGAAACCATGTTCTACGTGCTGCGCTTCCTGCTGGGCGCCGCCGAGGCCGGCTTCTTCCCCGCCGTCATTTTCTACTTCGCCCGCTGGGTCCCGGCAGGCCAACGCGGCAAGGCCACTGCGATCTTCATTGCCGGCTCCTCCATTGCCGCCGCAATTTCCGGCCCCATCGCCGGCATGCTCCTCAGCCTCCACGGCGCGCTCGGCCTGCGCGGCTGGCAGTGGCTCTTCGGCTTTGAGGGCGCCCTGTCTGTGGTGGTCGGTTTCGCAGTGTTCTTTGTCCTGGATGCCAGGATCAAGGACGCGAAATGGCTTTCCGCCGCGGAAAAGGACGCCCTGACCCGCACCATCGCTGCTGAGGACGCGCAGCACACCCCGGCAGGGGGCGGCAAGGTGAACCGCTGGAAGATGCTGCTCAACCCGCAGATCCTGCTGCTGTGCGGCATCTACTTCTCCGTGCAGCTGTCCATCTACGCCAACACGTTCTGGCTCCCCAGCATCATCAAGCAGATCCCCGGCACCACCGACCTCACTGTCGGTTTCCTCTCCTCCATCCCCTGGGTCTGTGCCGTATTCGCCATGTACTTCGCGGCGAAGCTGCAGGACAAGGCCAGGTCAAAGAAGCCGCTGCTGGCGGTTGCCCTGCTGGTCGCCGCCGTCGGAACCTTTGCGGCAGCCATCGCGTCGCCGGTGATGGCGCTGGTGTTCCTGGCCATCGCCGCGATGGGCTTCAAGAGCGCATCCCCGCTGTTCTGGACCATCCCGCAGTCAGGCCTGCACCCCATGGTGCTGGCCCCGGCCATCGCCATCATCAACTCGCTGGGAAACCTGGGCGGCTTCGTGGCGCCGTTCGGCTTCGGCATCATCAAGGAGCAGACCGGCAGCGTCATTCCGGGCCTGTTCGCGCTGGCCGCCGCCTCGACCATCGCCGCTGGCCTGGTGTACTTCCTCAAGGAGCGCCGCAGCGCAGAACCGGCCGTCGATACCGGGGACGTTACCGTGCAGGCACCGGTTCCGGCGTTCTGGCGTAGTCAGGCGCCGGTGATCACCAAAGCAACGCTGTGCCCGCCGAAGCCGAAGGCGTTCACCAGCCCGGCCGGGGCGTTCTCCGGCGGGAGGTGGCGGACGGCTTCGGTGACGACATTGAGGTGCACTTCCGGGTCCAGTTCCTGGACGTTGAGGGTTCCAGGAAGCATTCCGGTGCGGAGCGCTTCCACCACCACGACGGCGGCCAGCGCGCCGGCGCCGCCCAGCAGGTGGCCGGTGTGGCCCTTGGTGGAGGTGACGGGAATGCCGGAGCCGAAGATGGCATTGATGGCCTGCCCCTCAAGCCTGTCGCCCACGGGGGTGGACGTGGCGTGGGCGTGCACAAAGCCGATGTCTTCGGCGGCCATGCCGGCGGATTCGAGGGCCTTCTGCATCACCCGTCGCTGCATGGCGGGATCGGCGGCAACAATATCGTTCGCATCGGAGGTCACCGATCCACCGGCAACCGCGCCCAGCACTTCGGCGCCGCGGGCGCGGGCGTGCTCTTCGCTCTCGAGCACCACAATCCCGGCGCCCTCTGCCAGCACAAATCCGTCACGTCCGCCGTCGAACGGGCGCGATGCCCGCTGCGGATCTTCGTTGCGGGTGGACAGCGCGCGGATCTGGGAGAACCCGGTGATCACCAGGTCATTCACAGAGGCGTCCACACCGCCGGCAATCACCACGTCGGCCGCTCCTGAGCGGATCATCTCGGCTGCCTGGACAATCGCCTCAGCCCCGGAGGCACACGCGCTCACCGGCGTCCGGGCGCCGCCACGGGCACCGAGGTCGATGGAGACCCAGGCCGCGGGCCCGTTGACCATGAGCCTGGTGAGGGTATGCGGCGAAACCTTTCGGGGTCCGGATTCGGCAAGGGTCCGGTCCTGTTCGATGGTGGAACCGAGCCCGCCATACGCGGAGCCGATCACCACGGCGAAACGCTCGGGGTCCACTTCAGGGGCCCCCGCCTGATTCCAGGCTTCCCGGGCGGCAATGAGTGCGAGCTGTCCGCAGCGGTCCATGCGTTTCATCTCGCGGGTACTCAAATGCCCGGAAAGGTCGGCAGTAACCTGTCCGGCCATCTTCACCGGCAGCTGTTCAGCCCACGCTTCCTCGAGTGGGGCGATGCCGGACTTGCCGGCAGTCAGCTCGGCCCAGGTTTCGGGCACCGAGGCACCCAGCGGATTTATGGTCCCGACGCCGGTGACCAGCGCGCGCGGTTGTGATGCGGTCATGTCGGCCTACTTTGCGGGGGTTGTGCGTGCCGATGGGCACGAGGGTGAGGTCCGGGTGGTTCTTTTCAATGCGGCGGAGCGCCCAGACGTCGTTGAACAGGGCGAGGTATTCGCCGTCGGACCGCAAAAGCACCTCAGCGCCCGGCACATTGGCCAGCGCAGGCATGGCGTCCGCCGTCGAAATCCTTGCCAGGGAGTAGGGCAGGCGCTCCAGGCGCATGGGCGCGCTGAAGTCATGCGCCATGCGGTCCTCCACCACTTCGAACTGCATGGGCCCGACGGCGGCAAGCACCGGAGCCTGGTCGCCGCGGACGTCCGAGCGGAGCACCTGGATGACGCCCTCGTGTTCCAGCTGTTCGATGCCGCGGCGGAACTGCTTGAACTTGCTGGGGTCCTTGGAGCGCGCCACCTGGAAGTGCTCAGGGGCGAACAGCGGGATGGCCGGGTATTCCACCGGGCCCTCAAGGAAGAGGCTGTCCCCCACGCGGAGGGAGGACGCGTTGACCAGGCCCACGACGTCGCCCGGGTAGGCCTCGTCGATCACTTCGCGTTCCCGGCCGAACACCTGCTGGGCATACTTGGTGGCGAACGACTTGCCGGTGCGGGTCTGCGTAACCACCATGCCGCGCTCGAAGACACCGGAGCAGACACGGATGAAGGCCACGTGGTCCCGGTGCGCCTTGTTCATGCCTGCCTGGACCTTGAAAACGAAGCCGGAGAACGGGGATTCAACGGGCCGCGGGTTGCCGTCAACGTCCGGGCGTGGAGCTGCGGGCGGGGCGAAGTCCACCAGGGCGTCCAGCAGTTCCTTGACGCCGAAGTTGAGGGCGGCGGAGCTGAACAGGATGGGGGTGGCCTTGCCTGCGTGGAAGGCCTCGACGTCGAACTCCAGGTTCGACTCGATCACCAGGCCGGCTTCATCCACGGCGTCAGTCCAGTTGCTGCCCTGGCTTTCGGCGGCTTCCTCCGGCGTGAAGTACTCCGTGAGGGCGATCTGCGCACCGGCATTGTTGCGCTGGAACCGGGCGAAGCGGTCGTTGCGCAGGTCCCAGACGCCGCGGAAGTCGCCGGAAATCCCCACGGCCCAGGTCAGGGGCATGGGCTGCAGGCCGGTGCGTTCGGTGATTTCGTCCATCAGGGCCAGCGCGTCCAGCCCGGGCCGGTCCCACTTGTTGATGACTGTGATGATCGGCAGGTTCCGCTGCTTGCAGACCTCGAAAAGTTTCATGGTCTGGGTTTCCAGGCCCTTGGCGGCGTCCACCAGCATCACAGCGCAGTCGACGGCGGCCAGCACCCGGTAGGTGTCCTCCGAGAAGTCGGCGTGGCCGGGGGTGTCCAGGAGGTTGATGACGGTGTCCCGGTAGGAGAACTGCAACGCCGCCGAGCTGATGGAGATGCCGCGGTCCTTCTCCATCTGCATCCAGTCGGACACGGTCTCCTTGCGGTTGGCCTTGCCGCTGGAGGCTCCGGCCGTGCCGATCACTTTCGCATGCAGGGCCAGCGCCTCGGTGAGGGTGGACTTGCCGGCGTCAGGGTGGGAGATGACAGCAAAGGTCCGGCGCCGGCCCGCCTCTTTGTGGATACCGGAGATCCGGGCGGGGGTCAGGACATCTTGGGACACGGTGCTACTTTCGCTGCGGTTGGGACTGCCCGGCGCTGCCTTTGAGGCACTGCGGCGTGGGGGCCTGCAAGAATCGGGCTGGCAAACAGCCAGGTTCCAGTTTATCGCAGGGCTCCAAACCGGCCGCGGAGTCCGCTTAACGCCCGTGAAACCGGACGTTCAAGGCCGTGAAACGACTTCCGGTTAGCGTGACCGCATGATCACCTTCGGCAACCCCGCGCGCGAATGCCACCTGCGCCACGCTGAAAGGATCTGAGCGGCAGTGCAGGGTCTTTCTTTTTCCGGCAACCTGTTCTTCGATCCCTTGGCCACGGGCTTGGCACCCGCCAGGGTGCAGGATCCTGATTCGCGCGGGAACGCAGTTGAGCGCCCGCGGCGTGGCACCCAGACTCCCGCCGAGCAAAAGGCGCTCCGGGCCGCCTCGCTGTCCAAGGTGAGCCGCGATCTGGAGCGGATGCTGCGGGAGCGGAAGCGCTGAGTAAGCAGGAACGAAATGCCCGTGCTGAAGTTGCGCGTACCTGCGACGCCCTTATTCAGTTCCGACCCGCATATTCGTTGACGCACCGGGAATACGGGCCGCGCAGTCGAACGCGCGCGTCGAAAACGAAATCACGAGTCGCAGGCTCGGGGGCGGGAGCGGCTCCGGGCGTCCCGGGCGGGGCGGGACAGCAACGCGAGATGCCGCAAAATGCCCTGCTGCCGCCCGCCGTCGAACGCGTTCCTGAGCCCTTCCGCCACACCCCCTAACGGGGCACTTTAGGGCTTGCTGGTGCGGAAGACGGCATTCCTTACCCCTATCATTGAGCTTGCGGGAAACAGAGCATTTTCTGGTCCTGCCGGCAACCTGCTGAAGCCGGCATTCTTGCGGGCGGCGGTCCGCACCTTTGAAGGGAACATCTATGGCGCGGAGCCCCGAAGAATCACTCAGGGCAACCCTGGGCAGGGTGGCTCCCGGCACTCCCCTCCGCGACGGCCTCGAGCGGATCCTGCGGGGACGGACCGGAGCGCTGATCGTCCTGGGCTCGGACCGCACCATCGACTCCATCTGCTCCGGCGGTTTCGACATCGGCATCGACTTCTCACCGACCCGCCTCCGCGAGCTCGCCAAAATGGACGGCGCCATCATCTGTGACAAGGACGCCGGCAACATCCTCCGCGCGGCCGTCCAGCTGGTCCCCGATTCCAGCATCGAGACCCAGGAGTCCGGCACCCGGCACCGCACAGCCGAACGCGTAGCCATCCAGACCGGCGTGCCCGTCATCTCCGTCAGCCAGTCCATGCAGATTATCGCGCTGTACGTCAACGGCCTGCGCCATGTCCTGGAGGGCTCGGAGAAGGTCCTTGCCCGCGCAAACCAGGCCCTCGCCACCCTTGAGCGCTACCGCTCGCGCCTGGACCAGGTCACCAGCTCGCTCTCGGCACTGGAAATCGAAGCAATGGTGACGGTCCGGGACGTGGCCGTGACGCTGCAGCGCCAGGAGATGGTCCGCCGCATCTCCGAGGAAATTTCGCAGTACGTCCTGGAACTGGGCGAGGACGGCAGGCTCCTCTCGCTCCAGCTCGACGAGCTGACGGTGGGCAGGGGCCCCGGCAGCGACGTCATCATCCGCGACTATGCAAGCCCCAACGCCTCCGCAGAGGACATCGAGAAAGCCGTCAGCGCGCTGGTGAACCTGGGCCCCACCGAGCTCATCGACCTGGGCAAGATATCCGGGATTGTAGGATTCGCGGGCGGCGAAGCCAATCTTGATGCCGTGGTCCAGCCCCGCGGCTACCGCCTGCTGTCCGGGCTCAAGGCAGTCCCGAAAGCTGTAGCGGACCGCCTTGTTGACCACTTCGGCGGGCTGCAGTTCCTCATGGCCGCGACCATCGACGACCTGATGACGGTGGACGGCATCGGCGACCAGCGCGCGCGGACCGTGCGCGAGGGCCTCAGCCGGATGGCGGAAGCAAGCCTGCTGGACCGTTTCCTCTAACCTCCATCGGTTGCTCCGTATTCGTCCTTTTGGAGGCTGAAAACGGCATCTACGGAGCAGTCGATGTTAGAGGAGCTGAAAAACGGCCTTCGGGCTGGCCTTGGAGCCAAGCCTTGCCGTGAAAATGTAGTACGCGCCGCCGGCGCCCGGCTTGGCCTCCACCGGCTGGCAGCCCTCGACGCTCCGGTTGCGGGGCCAGGGGAAGTTGGCTGTTTCGCTGGCACCCGGTGCGATCACCTTCACCAGGTCCTCGCTCTTGGCCTGGCAGTCCCGGGATGAAAAGATCCGGTCTGCCCCGCTGGTCACCAGGAACTCCATTTGGGAGGTGCCGATATTGACTTCACAGGGCATGGTGCCGCCATTGGTTACCTTGAGCGTAAGCATCGGGTTTTCCCCTGGCCCGTATGCTGCCTTGTCCGTTGACGCGGAAACAGTCACCAGGTTCTGGTTGCATCCAGGCGTTGCCGACGGTGTGGGCGTGACGGCAGGTTCCGACGCGGATGCAGATGGCGACGCGCCGTCCGAAGGTCCGGCAGGCGCCGTCGCCCCGGCCGTGGGGTCCGTGGAGGAAGCCTGCTCCGACTTTCCGCTGAATGCACCGGCAACTGCGAAGGCGGTCACCAGCGCGATGACCAACAGAAGCGCCCCGCCCACAAACAGCCGACGGCGGCGGTACACTGCCGCACTTGGCTTGCGGACGGCGGTGGAACCGGATGCCGGTGCCCCGCCGCGTGCTGATGAATTGCCTTCCCTGCCCATACTTCTAGGCTAGGGAACTGCCCCGCATCTGCTAACCACCACGCCGCCGCGCCGCCAACGATCTGGTCACATCCGGTTTTCATCCGGCCGGAACACATCCATTACAGTGTTGGCATCGACACTGCATCCTCCACTGCCGCCTTTTCCGCGCTTCCTGCCGGCCCCGCAGGCCCCGCCGGAGGGACCGCGGAACTCAACACGCTGCACGAGCGGATCAACGCCTGGTTCGCCGAAACGGCCCGCCCCCTCCCCTGGCGTGAGCCGGACTGTTCGCCCTGGGGCATCCTGGTCAGTGAGATCATGCTGCAGCAGACGCCCGTGGTCCGGGTGCTTCCCGTCTGGCACGAATGGCTGGAGCGCTGGCCCACCCCGGCAGGGCTCGCGGGAGAGCCGGCAGGCGAAGCCGTCCGGTCGTGGGGCCGGCTGGGTTACCCGCGCCGGGCACTCCGGCTTCATGCCGCCGCCGCAGCCATCACTGAAAAGCACAAGGGTAAGGTCCCGGATACCTACACGGAGCTGCTGGCCCTCCCCGGGGTGGGCAGCTACACGGCCGCAGCGGTGGCAGCTTTCGCCTACGGCCGGCGGGAAACCGTGGTGGATACCAATATCCGGCGCGTCCACGCCCGGCTGGTTTCAGGAACAGCCCTCCCCGCCCCAGCCCTGACCGCGGCGGAAATGCGGTTGGCAGCCTCGCTCCTGCCGGCTGCCGACGCCCCTTCTGTCCGGTGGAACGCAGCGGTCATGGAACTCGGGGCGCTCCTGTGCACTGCAAGGGCACCCAAGTGCGGCGCCTGCCCGGTCAACGACCTCTGTGCCTGGCGCGCGGCAGGCGAGCCGCCGCCGTCGTACATCCCTAAAGGCCAGGCCTGGCACGGCACCGACCGCCAGGTCCGCGGCGCGGTAGTTGCTGTCCTGAGGCTTGCCGAGGAGCCCGTGCCCGCCGAGATGTTCCATCACGAGCCCGCGGACCTGGGGTTCGCGCCGGCCGGAATCGGCGTGCCGCTCGCTGCCCTCCACCGCCTCAACTCGGCCCCGGAGCAGCTGGAGCGGGCACTGGCTGGACTGCTTGCGGACGGTTTGGCGGAACTGCACGACGGCGGATACCGGCTTCCTGCCTAACGTGCGCCAGAGCAGACGCTGCGCCGGCTGGCATACTTCTTGGTGACTGGAACCGGGGGAAGCCATGAAAATCATTCTCTACATTGTGTGGGCGCTGTTCGTGGTGGCCGCCGTCTTCGCGGTGGTTCATGCAGTCCGCAAAACCCGGCATGAGGAGCAACTCGTCGCATCGTGGCCCAAGGTCCAGGCCACGGTCACCGGCAGCGTGGCGGGCTGGACGAACGGCGGCGGCCGTTCCAGCCGGCGCCGGCGCTTCTTCCCGACCTACCAGTTCACTGATCCGCAGGGCACGTTGTTTGCCGGCGAATCGGAGGTTTCGTCCGCCGGCAAACCCATACTGGGAACCTCCCTCGAGGTGGCCTACAACCCGGCCAACCCCAATGACTCCCGGCAGGTTTCGGCCAACCCGCGCACGACGCTTGGATGCGCGGTCCCGTTCTTCGCCGTCTTTGCCCTGGCCTCCCTGTGGTTCATCAGCGTCTTCCCGGTGGACTGAGGATTGCCGATTACCATTTGGCTGTCATTGCCGGCAGGGCCATAACAATGCAGGCATCAGTTCAGGCTGGGCGGGTGCTGCGCCGGAACAGCGTCCTACGCTGAAGTATGCGCAGGCAGCGGCTGCTTTTGGCACTGATTACGACGGCGGGACTCGCCTCAGCCTGCGGTCCCGGCCCCGGCGCGGCCCCCTGCCCTGCCATCGCCCAAGCCACGGCCGTCTCGGTGACGGTGCCGGCGGACTACGCTCCGCAGGTTGCGGCCCTGCACCTGAAGGCATGCCAGGACGGCTCCTGCACGGAGGACGACGTGGAGCTTCGGGAGGGGAGTACGTCGATCGACCAGGGCTGCGATGAAGGGGTGTGTTCCGCCACGGCGTCACCCAACGGCACCAAGGTGGGGCAGTTGTGGCTCGAAACCCTGACTGAATCCCCGATGATGGTGACGGTTTCCGGAACGGTTGCGGACGGGACGGCGCTGCCGGTCCGGACCATCGAGTTCCGCCCCAGGGCCGATTATCCCTTCGGCGAGCAGTGTGGTCGCTTCATCACAGCGTCAGTGGAACTCGATGCTGATGGACTCCACAACCGGAGCTGACCCGCTTCTAGAACAGCGCCGGCTGGCTGAAGGCGTCATTCTCCGGGGCTCCGGGAGCGCCCTCCCCGGCGTGGGCAGTGTGCCGCCATTCGAAGCCCAAATCCGCGAGGAGTTCCTCCACGGACGTCTGCCCGTCCAGTACTTCAATATCCGCGGAGGTGCTTTCGAGCTGGGGCCGTTCCATGGCATCGAGCATATGCGCAGGAGCGGCTGCGGCCTCCGCGAACACACCGCCGGTACCGAATTGCACCGTTGCATCGGCCCAGAGCGGGCGGTTTACGGCTCCCCGAAACCCGCCTGCACCAGGCCGCCCACGTAGTTCACGGCGCGTTCGGCGTCGGCACCCCACGCTTCCACATGCAGCACGGAGCCCTTGCCTGCCGCCAGGGTCATGAGTCCGGTCATGGAGGCGCCGTCCACCCCGTTGACCTTCACCTCGGCGTCCAGGGCAGAGAGGCCGCCTGCGATCTTCGCAGCGGGGCGCGCATGCATGCCCGCCTGGTTGACCAGCTCAAAGTCCCCCGTGCAGTCGGGCACGCCGCCTGCACGGGCACCTCCCTGGACCGCACTCAGCGGGGAGTCACCGGACTGGCCTGCCTGCCCGCCCGCGGCTTCCGCCGCGTGCTTGACCGCGTGCATGTCCGCGCCGCCCTGGGCGGCAACCGCCGCCGCCACCAGGCCCTCCACCAGGGGCGCATCCGCCAGCACCATCTCTTCGGGGTTCTCGACGAACTCCAGCGCCGACTCGGCCGTCATCACCGCGGACCCCAAATCTGTCAGGATCACGGTGCCCCCGCTCCCTGCTTTGTCCAGTGCGGCCATGACCTTTTCAAGACTGGTGCCGATCCTGCCGTCGGTGGTGCCGCCTGCGGTGAGGACCTCGACGTCGGGCGCCATTTGGGCGGCAAGTTCGGCAGCGCCGTCGGCAATTTTTTCGCTGTGGGAAACAACCACGATGGTGACTGTCACGCAGCTGCCCCCACTGCTGCGCGGAGGATCATGGCGGACGACGCAGCACCCGGATCCCGGTGGCCGGCGCTCCGCTCCCCCAGGTAGCTGGCGCGTCCCTTGCGGGCAACCAGGGGGTCCGTTGCAACGGCGCCTGCTTCGGCTGCCTCGGCTGCGGCCACCAGGACAGCGAGGACATCGCCGTCCTGCGCCGCCTTCTGTGCGGCTTCTGCCGCCGGGGTCCAGGCGTCCACCATGGTCTTGTCCCCCGGTTCGGCCTTCCCCCGGGCCACGATTCCGTCACGGGCAGCGGCCAGGGCGCCGGCCCAGGCCGCAGGCTCGATTTCTGCGGCGTCCCCCAGCGAGGTGGCTGCGCGCAGGAAAGCCGTGCCGTAGAGCGGTCCGGCGGCTCCGCCCACCTTGGACATCAGGGTCATGGCGGTCAGCTTCAGCGCGGCCCCGGGGGTCTCCGGCGGCGCTTCAGCCAGCTTGGCCAGGACGGCCTGGAAGCCCCGGTCCATGTTTTCCCCATGGTCCGAATCCCCAATGGCGCGGTCGAGTTCTATCAGGTAGACCCTCTGCTCGGCCATTGCTTGGGCGGACAGCGTCAGCCACTTGACTGCCCAGTTCACGTCCAGTGCCGCCATTACACGCCCCAGCGAAGGGCAGCGGTGTGTACAGGGGCGTCCCACAGTTCCGTGAGCTCATCGTCAAGCCTGAGTACCGAGATGGAGCAGCCCTGCATTTCCAGTGACGTGATGTAGTTGCCCACCAGCGACCGCTCTACTTCGGCGCCGCGGTCAGCCAGGACCTGCGCCGCCCGGCGGTAGACAATGTACAGCTCGCTCAGCGGGGTTCCGCCCATGCCGTTGACGAACAGCAGCACCCTGTCCCCGGAGGCGATGCCAAGGTCGCCGAGGACCGGTTCCAGCAGCCGGTCGGTAATGCCGTCTGCGTTCTCCATGGGGATGCGGTGCCGGCCCGGCTCACCGTGGATCCCGATCCCGATCTCGATCTCGTCCTCCGCGAGGTCGAAGCTGGGCGAACCCGCGTGGGGTACGGTGCAGGCGGACAGCGCCACGCCCATGGTCCTGACGTTGGCGTTGACCCTCTCGCCAATGGCGGCAACGGCTTCCAGGTCATCACCCCGCTCGGCGGCGGCACCGGCGATTTTCTCCACCAGGACGGTTCCGCCCACGCCGCGGCGGCCGGCGGTGTACAGCGAGTCCTCCACCGCCACGTCGTCATTGACCAGGACGGTCCGGACGCTCACCCCTTCGGCCTCGGCAAGCTCCGCCGCCGTTTCGAAGTTAAGGACGTCGCCGGTGTAATTCTTAACGATATGCACGACGCCGGCACCTGAGTTCACTGCAAGGGTCGCCGGAAGGATCTGGTCCGGCGTCGGTGAGGTGAACACCGCCCCCGGCACAGCGGCGTCGAGCATTCCGTGCCCTACGAATCCGGCGTGCAGGGGCTCGTGCCCGCTGCCTCCTCCGGAGACCAGTCCCACCTTGCCGCCCACCGGCGCGTCCTTGCGGGTGATGAAGGTGGGATCCGTGCTGACGGTAACCAGGCCGGCGTGGGCCAGGCCGAAGCCCTGCACCGATTCGTCGACGACGGCCTTGGGATCATTGATCAGTTTCTTCATGGCGGTGCTCCTGGCTCTGCTTCCTGGAGAATGTCACTTTGACCCTACTACCGGGGGCAGGACAGCGGTAGGCCGTCCCCGCGGGGAATTCGGTGCGGCTGTGGACGGAGAAAAGGGACAGCCCCCAATGACTGTCCCTTTCCTGTGGGCCCCCCGTCCCGGCCTCAGCCAGTTTATCCAGCAATTCGAGTAAATCAAGTCTTCGCAGGTCAGGCGGATGGTGCCAAAAGTCATCCCCAAGAGGGGCGCTCTTCAGCTGAGCGCTACAGCACCTTGATCATGCGGGTGTTGCCCAGCGTGTTGGGCTTGACCCGGGCGAGGTCCAAGAACTCGGCTACACCCTCATCGTGGGAACGGAGAAGCTCCGAGTACACCACCGGATCCACTGCGGACTGGTCCGCCATCACCTCGAAGCCGTGGCGCTTGAAGAAGTCCACTTCGAAGGTGAGGCAGAAGACGCGCGCAACACCAAGTGCACGCGCCTCCTCCAGCAGGCTCTCCACCAGGACGTGCCCCACCCCTTTGCCCCGCCAGTCGTGGGAAGCGGCCAGGGTGCGCACTTCAGCCAGGTCCTCCCACATGACGTGCAGCGCTCCGCATCCGATGACCTCGCCGTCGCTGGACTCTGCGATGCGGAACTCCTGCAGGCTCTCGTAGTAGGCAACCGTCTCCTTGGCCATCAGGATCCGCTGCTCAGCCAGCGGCGCCACCAGTTTCTTGATGGCTGAAACATCGCTGGTGCGGGCAGGACGGATATGGAAGGAGTCAGTCACAGAGCAATCCTAGTTGGGACTAAAGCCCGAGCTCCGCGGGCACGGGCACATCCTGGTCCAGGATGTGCCGGGCAAGGAAGCTCTCTACGACGCCGTACCAGACCTTCGCGTGCTGCGGCTGCAGGATCCAGTGGTTCTCGTCCGGGAAGTACAGGAAGCGGTGCGGGGTGCGCCCGTCCTGGTCCGCGGCCAGCTGCGATTTGGACAGCAGTTCGTACCAGAGGCGCAGGCCTTCCCCAATGGGAACGCGGTAGTCCTTGTCCCCGTGGATCACCAGCATGGGCGTGCTGATTTTCTCGACGTGAAGGTGCGGAGAGTTCTCCAGCGCCATCTCTTCGGTCATCTCCTTGAGCCAGTACTGGGATGCATCCGTGGTGGGGCCAAACTGGTCAAGCGCCCAGAGGCTGGCGTGCGTCACAATTGCCTTGAACCGGTCTGTCTGGCCGGCCACCCAGTTGGCCATGTAACCGCCGAAGGATCCTCCCATGGCGGCCGTCCGTTCCGCGTCGATGTCCGGCCGTTCGACGGCGGCATCGGTGACCGCCATGAGATCAGCGAAGGGCCCTTTCCCCCATTCGCCCCACCCGCGTTGGATGTAGTTCTGCCCGTAGCCGGTGGAGAGAGCGGGGTCGGGCAAGAGCACCGCGTAGCCCTTGGCCGTCATCAGCCAGGGGTTCCAGCGCCAGGTCCAGGCGTTCCAGGACCCCAGCGGGCCGCCGTGGATCCAGAGCAGCATCGGGGCAGGGGACGCTGCGGACGCATCCTCCGGCAGGGCAAGATAGGCGGGCACGCGCGAACCATCCGCAGCCGTGGCTGCGATGCGTTCGAGCCTGCCGGGATAGGCGGGCCGTTCCGCCGGCGCCGGCAGGCGTGTGGTTTCCCCGCTGCGCAGGTCGATGCGCACAGGCTCGGGCGGAAAGGAGTAGGAGCTCCGCAGGGCATAGGCGCTGCGCCCCTCGGGAGAAACCACGACGTCGGTGTACGCCGAGGCGTCCTGGGTCACCCTGGTGACGCTCACCTCAGCGGCAGAGGCCGGAACACTGATCCGGAAAACTGGCGACGCGCCGTCGTCGTCCGCTGTGACCAGGAGGGCCGAACCGTCAGGCAGCCACGCGGCGGGCTTTGCCCAGCGGTCCCAGTCGTGAGCAAGGGGCGTCAGCGCATCCAGTCCGTCCGCAGCATCTGCGGACACGTCGAGGAGGTGCAGCTTGACCTGGGGCGCCTGGTGCGGGGTGGTGTCACTCTCGCTGACGACTACCAGGGTTTTCCCGTCCGGGCTGACCGGGCCGGGAAAGTAGTTCATGCCCTCGTGGTCCAGGAGCACGGTGGTGTTGCCGGAGGCGGCGTCCACGGCCACCAGGACGGAGCGGCTGTCCGCCTTGGCCAGCGGCTTGGTGTAGCTGGCGTACACGGTGCGGCCGTCGGGGCTCACCGCGGTTTCCGCTTCCCGCAGCCGCGGACCCGCATCGGGGGTGAGGTTGCGCAGGACCAGCTCGGCCGTGGCGTCGATGGTTGCAGGCTTTCCGGGTTCCTTCTCCTTGCCCGGTTCCACAGCGAAAATCCTTGGCTGGCCGGGCCCTAGGTCTGCATCCCAGAACCTGACCGGATACTCGCTGTGCAGGATGGCGGAGACTTTGTTGTCCTTGCGCGACTTGCGCCGCTCGGCGTCTTCCTCCTCGTTGCCCGAACCTGCCAGGACCTCTGCCACCACAAACGTGGCATCCGCAGCCTTGGCCGTCATGACTGAACCCACGCCGCCAGGCCGGTTCAGCACCACACGCGCTTCACCGCCGCCAGCAGGGAGCAGCCAGAGGGCGTTGACGGGATCGGCGTCCGGGCTCTCCGGATCGGGCCGGGCCGAGGTGAAGTAGACGTCGCCGTTGGCCGCGAACGCCGCCCCCGCCTCACCCTTGGCGCTGCGCGTGATGCGCCGCGCCTGCTTCTGCCCCGCAGGATCCAGCTCCCAGAGAGCCGTGCCGAATTCTGTGCCCTTACTGTTCAGGGTGGCCACGGTGGTGACAAGCCTGGTGCCGTCCGGACTCAATGCCAGTCCGCTCACCCGCGGGATCGACAGGTAATGGTCCAGATCATGGAAGGGGGTCAAAGGTTGCTCATCCGGGATCGCCGGGGTCAAGTTAGCCATGTCCCTGATTCAACACGCTTTTCCCGCCCCACAACAGAAGGCACGGCGACGCGCATCACACTCTCCGGCTGCGTCGGTCCTGTTTTGCAGGCGGGGCATTGGGAATCATCGAGGTGCGGCATGCGGCTCACCATTTTGACGAATTGGTGTAATGGATGGATTACCCCAACTTGGAATGCAATCTCATGGTCTCCTATCAGTCGCGAAGCCAATTAGTCTGCGGGCATGAAACCTCGCGGAATTCTTATTGCTGCTCTTCTGCTGGTGGTCATCGTGGTTGCACTAATTGTGGATTCTCGAAGAAAAGCGGGCCCTGGTACCGCACCACTGATGATGTGATCATTGTGGTCGCAGGAAAGTGGTCGCCGCGTCGCTAGTCAAAGGCCCAGCGCAAGGACTACTGGCTGGCTAGGTATCGCTGCGCCAGGGAAAACGGAAGGCCCCGCCGGCTCTGAGAGCTGGCGGGGCCTTCCGACTATGCAATTAGACGCTCGGAGCGATCTCCGGGATGCGAGGCTTGGCGTTGCCGGCAAAGGTGAACTTTGCGTCGTCGCCTTCGCCTTCCACGTCCACCACCACGATGTCGCCGGCATGGATCTCACCGAACAGGATCTTCTCGGAGAGCTGGTCCTCGATCTCGCGCTGGATGGTCCGGCGCAGTGGCCGGGCACCCATGGCGGGATCGTAGCCGCGGGTTGCCAGAAGCACCTTGGCGGCCTTGGTGAGCTCGATGCCCATGTCCTTGTCCTTGAGCCGCTTCTCCAGCCGGGTGACGAACAGGTCCACGATCTCGATGATCTCGTCCTGGGTGAGCTGCGGGAACACCACAACGTCATCCACACGGTTCAGGAACTCGGGGCGGAAGTGCTGCTTGAGCTCCTCGGTCACCCGGGCACGCATACGGTTGTAGCCGGTCTGCGTATCGGTGCCGGACTGGAAGCCGGTGGCAACGCTCTTGGAGATGTCCCGGGTACCAAGGTTGGTGGTCATGATGATCACGGTGTTCTTGAAGTCCACCACGCGTCCCTGGGAGTCGGTCAGGCGGCCGTCTTCCAGGATCTGCAGCAGTGAGTTGAAGAGGTCCGCGTGGGCCTTTTCAACTTCATCGAACAGCACCACGGAGAACGGACGGCGCCGCACCTTCTCGGTCAACTGGCCACCCTCTTCGTAGCCCACGTAGCCCGGAGGGGCACCGAAGAGCCGCGAGACGGTGTGCTTCTCGGAGTACTCGGACATGTCCAGCGTGATGAGGGCGTCCTCTTCACCGAACAGGAACTCCGCGAGTGCCTTGGCCAGCTCGGTCTTTCCGACGCCGGTGGGGCCGGCGAAGATGAACGAGCCACCGGGACGCTTGGGGTCCTTGAGTCCTGCACGGGTACGGCGGATGGCCTGGGACAGTGCCTTGATGGCCTCGTCCTGGCCGACGACGCGCTTGTGCAGCTCGTCTTCCATCTTCAGCAGGCGCGAGGACTCTTCCTCGGTCAGCTTGAATACGGGGATGCCGGTGGAGTTGGCCAGCACCTCCGCGATGAGGTCCTCATCCACCTCGGAGATGTCGTCCATGCCGCCCGACTTCCAGTGGCGTTCCTTCTCAGAACGCTCGGAAATCATCTTCTGCTCCTTGTCACGCAGCGCTGCGGCACCTTCGAAGTCCTGCGCGTCAATCGCGGACTCCTTCTCCATCTTCAGCTTGGCGATGCGCTCGTCCATGGCCTTGAGCTCCGGCGGAGCGGTCATGCGGCGGATGCGCAACCGGGCGCCAGCCTCGTCGATCAGGTCGATCGCCTTGTCCGGCAGGAACCGGTCCGAGATGTAGCGTTCGGCGAGGCTGGCAGCGGAGGCCAGGGCGCCGTCGGTAATGGTCACGCGGTGGTGCGCCTCGTAGCGGTCACGCAGGCCCTTAAGGATCTCGATGGCGTGTGCCACGGAGGGTTCCTTGACCTGGATCGGCTGGAAGCGGCGCTCCAGCGCGGCGTCCTTCTCGATGTGCTTGCGGTACTCGTCCAGGGTGGTGGCACCGATGGTCTGCAGCTCGCCACGGGCCAGCATGGGCTTCAGGATCGAGGCGGCGTCGATTGCACCCTCGGCGGCGCCAGCACCCACCAGGGTGTGGATCTCGTCGATGAAGAGGATGATGTCGCCGCGGGTGCGGATCTCCTTGAGGACCTTCTTCAGGCGCTCTTCGAAGTCACCGCGGTAACGCGAGCCTGCCACCAGGGACCCGAGGTCCAGGGGTGTAGAGCTGCTTGTCCTTGATGGTCTCCGGAACGTCGCCGCGGACAATCGCCTGGGCCAGGCCCTCGACGACGGCCGTCTTGCCGACGCCGGGCTCACCGATCAGGACAGGGTTGTTCTTGGTGCGGCGGGAGAGGACCTGCATGACGCGTTCCATCTCCTGCTCGCGCCCGATCACCGGGTCCAGCTTGTTTTCGCGGGCAGCCTGGGTCAGGTTGCGGCCAAACTGGTCAAGGACCACAGACCCTGCCGGCGCGCCCTCGGGCTGGCCGGAGCCGACGCCTGCGCCGGTGGTCTCCTTGCCCTGGTAGCCCGAAAGAAGCTGGATCACCTGCTGGCGGACCCGGTTCAGGTCGGCGCCGAGCTTGACCAGCACCTGGGCGGCAACACCCTCACCCTCACGGATGAGGCCCAGCAGGATGTGCTCCGTGCCGATGTAATTGTGGCCCAGCTGGAGGGCTTCGCGCAGCGAGAGCTCCAGCACCTTCTTGGCACGGGGGGTGAAGGGGATGTGGCCGGACGGCGCCTGCTGGCCCTGTCCGATGATCTCCTGCACCTGCTCGCGAACGCCGTCGAGCGAAATGCTCAAGGACTCAAGAGCTTTGGCGGCAACGCCCTCACCCTCATGGATCAGACCCAAGAGGATGTGTTCGGTACCGATGTAATTGTGGTTCAGCATGCGTGCCTCTTCTTGGGCAAGCACAACTACGCGACGGGCACGGTCCGTAAATCGCTCAAACATTTCGCCACACTCCTAGCTACGACGTACTTTGATGCTACGTGGCTGGCCAGTGGTTGTGGAGCGTGTTCGCCACAGGGGAAACCCGCGCGGCTTGGGAATAACCTGGAAAGGGGTCCAGGGAGGCAAAGACATGTTGCACGTGGATGTGAAGAGGGCCCGGCGTCCGGCGGAAGTTGCTGTGGCGGCCGGAGTTGTGTGGCTTGCAGGCATTAGTCCAGTGCCGGGCGTCTATCTCGAGCCAGATCCCGGCCGGCGGCTCGCGATGCTCCGCAAGGGACGGCGCTCATGGGTGGTAGGGCAGCACGTCGCCGCGGCTGGCACCGCTGCCATGCCCGCCGCGTTCGCACGCCTGGCCCTGGCCCTCCCGGGCGGCCGGCCGAGGACGCTGGTGGGCACAGCCGCCGTCGCCCTTGCCGCAGGGGCGCCCTTGTTTATTTCCCAGCTCGCCGTGCGCGCCTCCGACCTGGAGCGCTTCGCGGAACGCAGGCTTCCGGGATGGCCCTTCCTCAGCTATGCATGGCTCCACGTGCTCGCCCTGGGCTCGCTGTCCGGAGCCCTGGCGGGCCTGCCGGATAAGGAAAAGGAAGCGGCCGCCGTCGGCCTCGCGGCTCTGGGGTCCGGGGTGGTCCTTGCGAAAACCGGGGACATTCCGCCGTTTGTGTTCTACCTCGCCGAGCAACTTGCCGCGGCAAGTTTCCTGGGCAGGAAAAAGGCCCTGCCTCCCGGAATGGGAACCAGGGCCTAATACCCGTTAGACGCCGGATCTAGGAATTTGCCTTTTGGTAGGCTTCCTGGATTTCGGCCTGAATTCGGCCGCGGCTGTTAACCGTGTAGCCGTTGTCGCGGGCCCATTGCCTAATCTGTGCAGAGTCGTGGCTGCGTCCCCCGGAGGCGGCCTTCGTCCGGACTGCGCGGCCACCGGAAGTTTTCCGTGCGGCTGCAACGAAACGCTCCAATGAAGAGCGGAGTTCAGCGGCGTTAGCTGCTGAAAGGTCAATCTCATAGTTGACCCCGTCGAGGCCAAACTTCACATTCTCGTCTGCGGATCCCCCATCCAGATCATCAACGAGGATGATGTTTACTTTCTGTGCCATTAAAAGTCTTCCTCTTGGAAAGGGTTTCGGTTTAGAAAAGCAGGATGTTTCCTTAAAAAGTATGACTCTGATTATGGCAACGCGTCAAAGCGCCGAATGGTTCCTGTGGATATTGGGGGGAAAATCGGCGGTTTATCTATTCGATTCCGGGTCCGGCTTCTCTGCCTGGGATGCAGCCCGGGCATCGGCTTCGGCCTGCGCCTGGGCTTCTGCCTGGCGCTCGGCTTTGTCCGCATTAAAGATCGATTTCATGGCGAACCAGAAAAGCAGGCCCACCACGATCGAGGGCAAGAGGACGGCGACGTACTCCACGGTCAGTGTCCTTCGGGCTTGAGCAGCGGGAAGAGGATGGTCTCGCGGATGCCCGCACCGGTGAACAGCATCACCAACCGGTCGATCCCCAGCCCGATACCGCCCATGGGAGGCGCACCGTACTCGAGGGCGCGCAGGAAGTCCTCGTCCAGCTGCATGGCCTCGTCGTCGCCCGCGGCAGCGTGGCGGGACTGCTCGGTGAGCCGTTCGCGCTGGATGACCGGGTCGATGAGTTCGGAGAAGGCCGTGCCGCGTTCCATTCCGCCGATGATGAGGTCCCAGGCCTCGATCAGCCGGCCGTCCTCGCGGTGCGGCCGGGCCAGCGGCTGGGCGGAGGGCGGGTAGTCGTAGACGAAGGTGGGGTTCAGCAGGGTGGGTTCAACGATCTCGCCGAACAGTTCAACAGCCAGCTTCTCGGCGTCCCATTTCGGGTCCACCTTGACCTCGTGCTTTTCGGCAATTTCCCGGAGCACCTCAAGCGGAGTGTCAGGGGTGACTTCCTGGCCAACGGCGTCGGAAAGCCCCGGATACACGGCCAGCCATTCCCACTCGCCGTCGAGGTTGATCTCCCCTGCTTCGGTCTGCAGGACACGGCCGGCACCCACGGCATCAGCGGCGTCGAGGATGATCTCCTTGATCCGCTCCGCCATGACGAACTGGTCAGCCCACGCCTCGTAGCACTCAAGGGTGGTGAACTCCGGGCTGTGGGTGGAGTCCACGCCCTCATTGCGGAACACCCGGCCCATGTCGTAGACGCGGTCGATGCCGCCCACCACCGCACGCTTGAGGTAGAGCTCGGTGGCGATGCGCAGGGTCATTTTCTGGTCGAAGGCGTTCATGTGCGTCTCGAAGGGGCGCGCAAGGGCACCGCCGTGGACCAGGTTCAGGATGGGGGTTTCCACCTCAACATAGTTGTGGCGGAAGAGCGTCTCCCGGATGGAGCGGGTGATGGCGGCGCGGGTGTAGACCATCTCGCGGGCTTCGTCGCGCACCATCAGGTCCACGTAGCGCTGCCGGACGCGGGTTTCCTCGTTCAGGTCCGCGTGCAGCACCGGCAGCGGGCGCAGCGCCTTGGAGGCCATGGACCAGGATTCTGCCATCACGGAGAGCTCGCCGCGGCGGGAGGAAATGACCTCGCCCTTGATGAAGACGTGGTCCCCGAGGTCGACCAGCGCTTTCCAGTCCGCGAGCGCTTCTTCACCCACGTTGGCGAGGCTGAGCATGGCCTGCAGGCGGGTGCCCTTGCCGTCTGTTCCGCCCTCCTGGAGGGTGGCGAAGCACAGCTTGCCAGTGTTGCGGATGAACACGACGCGGCCCGTGACGCCCACGATGTCCCCCGTGGTGTCATCGGCCTGGAGGTGCGCGTACTTTTCGCGGATCTCAGCGAGGGAGTGCGTCCGCTCCACGCCCACCGGGTACGCCTCAACGCCGCGCTCAATCAGTTTGGCGCGCTTCTCCATGCGGATCCGCATCTGCTCGCTGGCGTCCAGCGGCTCCGGGGCGTTCTTGGGCGAGGGGGTGTTTTGGGAAGTCACAATCCACAAGTTTACCGGGCGGGGAGGACGCATCGCTCCTGCCTAGGATGGGGTGGTGAAAGAACAGCTACTTCCAACGCACGACGGCGGCTGGCTTTGTACAGTTACGGCACCGCGGACGCGCCGGGCGACCGCCGGGTGCTGCTGATCGGCGGTGCATTCCTGACTGCCCTGATCTACCGGCCGTTTTCAGTGGCGCTGGCAAAGGGCCTGGGCGGGGGCTGGGCCGTGGACGTCTACGACCGCCGGGGCCGTGGCAGCTCCTCAGAACAGCCCGCCGGCTACTCCATGGCCACCGAGATCGAGGACGTCCGGACAGTGCTGGACGCTACCGGAGCACGGAACATCCTGGGCCACAGCCTGGGCGGATCCGTCGCCCTGAACGCCGTGCAGGAGTTCACCGGAAGCCGATACGTTCCGGACAAACTCGCGGTGTACGACGCCGCCGTGAACATCGACGGCAGCATCGACACCCGCTGGCTCGACGGGTTCGAGGACGCCGTGAACAAGGGCAGGGTGGGGCACGCCCTGGCCCACATGAAGAAGGCCACAAAACCCGGATCCGCGATGGCCCGGATCCCCGAGCCCGTGCTTGCCGGGCTGATGGCGCTGCTGTCCCGGACCAAAGTGAACCGGATGTTCCAGGAAGTCATGCCCAGCGGCGTCGGTGAACTGCGCGCCGCCTACGACGAAGCGGACCATGCCCGGGACTTCAGCGTGCTCCCCGCCAACACTCACTTCATGGCCGGCGGCAAGAGCCCCAGCTACTACAAGGTGACGGCAGAGCGGCTCCACGCGGCCGTCCCCGGCAGCACCTACGAGCTTTCACCCAAGGGATTCCACGGTTCCATCCCGGCGGCCGTGGAGGAACTGGTGACCGATATCTCCGAGTACTTCAAGGCCTGACTTCCACTAAGAGTCAGGTGCGCTCGCCCCTGCTGAAGCCCGCCAGTGCCACATCCCCGAGGTTCTGCCACAGGCTCTTCGACTGGCTCGGCTGGTCCTTGGCTGCCAGCCAGTCGCCGTAGTGTGTGATGTCCTCGCCTTGGGCAGCCGCCACGGCGTCGCAGGCGAAGCCCACAGCCCTGGAACCGTCTGCCAGCTCGATGGACCCGAGCAGCATGGGTTCGGGCAGTGCGGCCAGGAATGTGCCCAGCCCCGCCTCCGACACCAGCCACCGCTCACCCACCAGCTCCGCGCCGTCGTCGGAGCGGTACACGCCAGGCTTGGGCGGCACCGAATCAAGGGCCACCATCCGGTACCTGGCCGCCGTCCGCACCGGCCCGTCCCACGCGGCGCCGAGCGCTTCGAGCTGCGGGGCCAGCGGCTGCCCCTTGCGGTGCGCGCCGACCACCACCAGTGGTACTGCGGGTGCGCCTGCAGCCACAGGCCAGGGAGCGGACGACGACGGGCCGGCACCAGGGCGGCCGGCCGCCGGCGAGGCTCCCCCGGCGAAGAGGGCGGGAGCCTCCGGGGTTGCCTCCAGCAGGCGGGCAACGTCCGCGGCCACGGCGTCGTCAAACGTCCGGCCGACTACGGTCAGCCCGAACTGCGCGCCGTCCACCTCGCCGGCGGGGACCGCAACGGCGCACAGGTCGAACAGGTTGCAGAAGTTCGTGTAGGTACCCATCAGGGAGTTCACGCCCACCGGGTCGGCAGCCACCTCGGCAAGGGTGGGGTGGAACGGGGCGGTGGGAATCAGCAGGGCGTCAAATCCTTCAAGCTGTGCCATCGCCTTTCGCTTCAGTTCCTCCAGCTTCGCGGTGTCGTTGACGTAGCGGTGGGCGGGTACGGCGCCTGCCTTGCGGATGATGCGTTCCACGGTGGGGTCGATGCCCGCCTGGCCGTCCGTGCCGCCGTCGTACTTCTCCAGGAAATGGCCGACGGCGGCGTAACGCTCCGCCACCAGCGCGCCGTCGTACAGCAGCCGGGCAGCTTCGAGGAAGGAATCGAAGGCGATGGCCTCCACCTCCACTCCCGTTTCCCTAAGCCGGGCGACGTTGCGCTG
The DNA here is from genome assembly GCF_000189535.1 of Pseudarthrobacter phenanthrenivorans Sphe3. Taxonomy (NCBI): domain Bacteria; kingdom Bacillati; phylum Actinomycetota; class Actinomycetes; order Micrococcales; family Micrococcaceae; genus Pseudarthrobacter; species Pseudarthrobacter phenanthrenivorans. The sequence goes on along the minus strand of NC_015145.1, from coordinate 332,366 downwards.
GAACTCTGCAGCCCAGGCCTCCGGCAGTGCCGGCAGTGCTGCCGGGTACGCAACGCGCGGCTTCTCCGGAGCCGCCAACCGGATGTCCGCCGGCCAGGACCGCGCTCCGCCGGCCATCACGCCCATGGCGAGTTCGGCGGTGGAGAGCTCGCGGGCGAAGATCGTGACCGCGTCCCAGGACCGGCAGGCGGGCACCACGCCGGCTGTAGACACGACGTGAAGGGTGGGTTTGATGCCCACGATTCCCTGCAGTCCGGCCGGAATCCGGCCTGATCCTGCCGTGTCCGTCCCGATGGCGATGTCCACCAGGCCCAGGGCCACAGCCACTGCGGAACCGGAGCTGGAGCCGCCGGAAATGTGGTCCGGGCGGCGGGAATCGCGGACCGCGCCGTGCGGGCTGCGCGTGCCCACCAGGCCGGTGGCGAACTGGTCCAGGTTGGTGGCACCCAGCACCAGGGCACCGGCAGCCCGGAGCCGTGCCACTGCCTCTGCGTCCTCCTCCGGAAGGTACGCGAACCCGGGGCACGCCGCCGTGGTGGGGATTCCTGCGACGTCAACGTTGTTCTTGACGGCGAGCAGGATCCCGGCCAGCGGGAGGCGGGCGCCGTCCGCCACGGCTGCGTCAATGGCGGCAGCCTCAGTGAGCAGGTCATCTGCACCGCGGAGGGTGATCCAGATTTCCGGGCGGTCCACAGTTTCCAGGGCCGCGAGCGCAGCCTTGACCCGTTTAGTGGCGGGGCCGGGGGTCGCGGCGTTCATACTGCTGCCTCTTCCAGTTCGTGTGCTTCGGCCACGGACCCGGGTCCCGCAGCCACGCTTCCCAGGACCACCACTGCTTCTCCCGCAACCACCTGCGAACCGGCGGCGGGCAGGACCCGCAGCACCACGCCGTCGCACGGCGCCGCCAGGACCGTTTCCATCTTCATCGCTTCGAGCGACACGAGCGGCTGGCCCTTGGCCACGAGCTCGCCTTCCGCCACATCCACTTTCCAGACGCTTGCTGCGAATGGTGCGGCCACCAGGGAACCGCCGTCCGGAACCACTACCTCGTCTGCCGCCGGCACCACCACGGCGGCCAGCGCGTCGGCACGGTCGAACTCGCCGGCGTCGGCCCATGCCTGCCGTTCAATGGCGAATGCTGCGCCCTGCTTCTCGCGGAACAGTGCGATGGACTCGCGGTTCTCCTCGAGGAACTCCTCGTGTTCGGCCAGCGAGAAGGTGCCGTCCTCGATCTCTACTCCGCGGCCCCGTCCGGCTGCCATGTCGGCGCGGAGGTCCAGGAGTTCCTCGGGGCTGACCGGGTACCAGGAAATCCGGTCGAAAAAGCGCAGCAGCCACGGCGATCCTGGCTCAAACGGGGCGGAGTCCGCGTAGCGCGACCAGACCTGCGTGGTGCGGCCAACGAACTGGTAGCCGCCGGGGCCTTCCATGCCGTAGATGCACATGTACGCGCCACCGATGCCCACCGCGTTCTCGGGGGTCCAGGTGCGGGCCGGGTTGTACTTGGTGGTCACCAGGCGGTGCCGCGGGTCCAGTGGGGTGGCCACCGGGGCGCCGAGGTAGACGTCGCCCAGTCCGAGGACCAGGTATTCGGCGTTGAAGACGGTATCGAAGACGTCGTTGACCGAATCCAAGCCGTTGATGCGGCGGATGAACTCGATGTTCCAGGGGCACCAGGGGGCATCATCCCGAACGCCGGCCATGTAGCGTTCGATCGCCTCGCGGGTGGCGGGATCGTCCCAGGACAGCGGCAGCCGGACGGTGCGGCTGGGAACCACCAGTTCGGAGCTTGCGGGAAGGGCTGCCTCGATCTCCTGGACCTGGTCCAGGAGCCGTTTGGTAGACAACACCGAGGGATCCACTTTGATCTGCAGTGACCGGATTCCAGGGGTAAGGTCCACAATGCCGGGCACCCGGAGCTGTTCGAGGTGCTGGTGCAGTGCGTGCACCCGTGCGCGGAGCCCGAGGTCCAGCACCATCTCGCCGTACTCAACCAGCAGGTTGTCGTCGCCGGAGCGGCGGTAGGTGACCGCAGGCCGGCCGGAACCTTCCGGCACCCGGCCCAGCACGCCGTCGTCGCCATCCCCCCGCACCGTCCGCAGCGGCGGCGCAGCAGCGGCGGCGATGGAAAGGTCCCCGGACCAGCCGGCGTCGCCGGGCAGGACCAGTTGCCGGCCCGGTCCCAGGTCCTTGGCCGACGGCGCGTGGCTGGCTTTGATGGGCACGAACCGGACCTTGTCCCCCGGCCGGAGCTGGCCGAGCTTCCAGCGGTCGGCCGTCACCACGGTGACCGGGCAGACGAAGCCGCCCAGGCTGGGCCCGTCGGGACCGAGCAGGATGGGGGTATCGCCGGTGAAGTCCAGGGCTCCCACGGAGTACGCGGTGTCGTGGATGTTGGAGGGGTGCAGGCCTGCCTCGCCGCCGTCGGTCCGGGCCCAGCGGGGCTTGGGCCCTATGAGCCGGACGCCGGTGCGGGCCGAGTTGAAGTGGACCTCGTACTCGGAGTCATACAGCTCCTCGATGTCCTCCCGCTGGAAGAACTCCGGTGCACCGTGCGGGCCTTCCGTGACGGTGAGTTCCCAGGTGGAGGTTAGGGCAGGGCGGCTGTCCAGCGGGACTGCTGCCGTGGGTGCCTTTCCGGCTGGGGTCCCTGCACGCAGTACGTCGCCGGCGCGCAGGACCCGCCCGGCGTGCCCGCCGAACTGGCCCAGGGTGAAGGTGGACGCGCTGCCCAGGTACTGAGGAATGTCCAGGCCGCCCTGGAACAGGATGTAGCCGCGCAGTCCCTTGCTGCCGGCGGTGCCGACGTCGAGTGTTCCTCCCGCAGTCACCGTCACCGGAGTCCAAGCCGGGACCTCCGTGCCGTCCACTGTCACTGTTGCTTCCGCGCCGGTGATGCAGACCGTGGTGGCGTGGGTGAAGGTGAGGCTGGGGCCGGTCATGGTGAACTCCAGGCCGGGGGCGCCTTCGGGGTTGCCAAGGGCGGTGTTCCCCAGCCGGAAGGAGAGATCGTCCATGGGTCCGCTCGGCGGGACGCCGATCTGCCACAGCCCCGTACGGCCTGGCCAGTCCTGGACGCTGGTCTGCAGTCCGGGGCGGTCCACTGTGATCCGCGGCTCGGGATCCCCCACGCTGTCCAGCGTGCTGGTGGAGTGCTGGACTCGGCGGACGTCATCCAGCCTTGTGGCGGCGCGGAGCATCCCGAGGTTGGTTTCGATTCCATCCATCCGGGTGCCGGCGAGCGCCGCGGCCAGCTTGTCGAAGGCCTCGTCCCGGCTTGCAGCGGAGGTAATGATCTTGCCCAGGAGGGGGTCGTAGTTGGTGGACACCTCGGTGCCCGTTTCGGCCCACGCATCCACCCTCGCTTCCGCCGCAACCGGGTACACCGCATTGGTCACGGTACCGGCGCTGGGCTGGAACCCGCGGGCCGGGTCCTCGGCATAAACGCGGGCTTCCACAGCGTGGCCGGTCACCGGCAGGCCGTCCGGCACGTTTTCAAGGACAGTTTCCGCCTCATTGCCGCCCTGGGCCAGGCGGAGCATCCACTCCACCAGGTCCACGCCGGTGACGGCCTCGGTGACCGGGTGTTCAACCTGGAGCCGGGCGTTGACTTCGAGGAAGGACGCTTCGCGGCGGGCGGGGTCATAGACGAATTCGACCGTGCCGGCGGAGCGGTAGTTGAGGGAGGCGCAGAGGGCGCGGGAGCTGCGGTGCAGTTCCTCCCGAAGTTCCGCCGGCAGATCCGGGGCGGGGGCTTCCTCGAGGACTTTCTGGTGGCGGCGCTGCAGGGAGCAGTCCCGGTCGCCGAGGCTGACCACCCGGCCTTCGCCGTCGCCGAAGACCTGGACTTCCACGTGCCGGGCGTTCTCCACATAGCGCTCCGCGAAAACCCCGGCGGTGCCGAAGCTGGCACTGGCCAGGCGGGCGACACGGGGAAAGCTATCGGCGAGTTCGGCCTCGGTGCGGCAGACGGTCATGCCGATCCCGCCGCCACCGCCGGTGGCCTTGAGCATCAGCGGGAAACCGATCGTCTTGCCGGCCGCGACGGCAGCGTCCACGTCCTCCAGCAGCCCGGATCCGGCGATCATCGGCACTCCGGCCGCCCGGGCGGCGTCGCGCGCTGTGTGCTTGGTGCCGAAGGTGCGGAGTTGTTCGGGGGTGGGTCCTACAAAGACCAGCCCGGCTGCTTCAACGGCTTCGGCGAACGCGGCATCCTCGGAGAGGAAGCCGTAGCCGGGATGGATGGCGCCGGCGCCCGTGGACCTGGCGGCCTCGAGCAGCGCGTCCGCGCGGAGGTAGGACTCCTTGGCCGGCGCTGGCCCCAGGAGCACCGCTTCGTCTGCCAGCCGGACGTGTTTGGCGCCCCGGTCGGCCTCTGAGAACACGGCGACGGTCCGCAGTCCCAGCTTCTTCGCGGACTCGATGATGCGGCAGGCAATCTCGCCCCGGTTTGCGATCAGGAGGGTGTCAAAGGTGTTCACAGCGCAGCCTCCGGCCGGGTGACGATCATGCGGACAGGGGTGGGGTTGAAGCCGTTGCAGGGGTTGTTGACCTGCGGGCAGTTGGAGACCAGCACCAGGGTGTCCACCTCCGCCTTCAGGGCAACGCGCTTGCCGGGTGCGGACAGGCCGTCCACGATGCCCAGGGCACCGTCCGGGTCCACGGGCACGTTCATGAACCAGTTGATGTTGGACACCAGGTCCCGCTTGCCGAGACCCCAGCGCGAGCCCTCGATCAGGAAGTTCTCCACGCAGGCGTGCTGTTCACGCGTGTGCTGGCCATAGCGGAGCGTGTTCGATTCCTGCGAGCAGGCGCCGCCGATAGTGTCGTGAACGCCCACCTCATCAGCAACAACGGTCATCAGCGGCGTTCCCGTTTCCGCCCTCAGGACGGAACCCGTGGTGAGGACTATCGACTGCTGGCTTGCGATCGTGACGGCGGCGGAGTAGCGCACTGTGGTGTCGCCTGCGGCGTACAGCAGGCAGTCCACGGCCTGGTTGCCTTCGAGGTCCACGATGGTCAGCACGTCACCGGCGGAGACGACGGCGGACCACGGGCCGCGTGCCTCGACAAATTCGTCCAGGACCACCTCACCGGAGGTGAGGGCAATGGCGCGGGCGTCCGCTGCGGAAGTGGCTTGGGTGGCGGTGTTCATCGGGCGTTCCTTGCGGTCAGGTCGTGCTCGGTGTTGTGAAGGGCCTGCAGGTGTTCCGGAGCCAGGGGCCCGGCGAGGGCACCGGATTCCAGTGACGCCAGGTCCTGCGGCGCGTGCCAGGCGAGGATGTCCACGGCGGTGCCGGTGAAGTGCGGACGCGGGTCCAGCGGGTGGGCGGTATTGGCAAGGACCAGCACGGCGTCCAGTTGGAGGAGGAGTTCGACGACGGCACCGGGCCCGGCGCTTCCGGTGAAGGTGATGCTCCCGGCGGGGTCCACGTTGATGCCCTTGAAGAGGGTCAGCGACGGTGCCACATCGCTCGGTCCCAGGCCGCTCTTCAATGCCCCGAGGGTGAGCAGTTCGCGTGCGGCCGGCGATGCGCTGTGGGCGGTGCCGGCGCCGTATCTTGCCGTGTTTCCCTCCAGCGTGGTGGCGCCGGTCAGGGCGTCGTGGCGGGAGGAAGTATCGGCCACGATCGTGGCCATCAGGCGGCCGGCGTCGGAAAGCAGCGGGTGGCCGGTGGAGGGGTAGGCCTGCCAGGGCACCTTGACCGTGTCCGCGATGTTGAGCCTTTCGTGCAGGGCTCCGGAGCGGTAGAGGAGGGCGTGCACGCAGGCGTCGCCGGCGGTGTCCGTGAGCCGGATCCTGGTGCCGCGTGCCAGGGCCATGGTGGTGTAGCGGCCGAAGGCCAGGGATTCGGCCCATGTGGGGGACACGCCGTCGGGCAGTCCTTCCGTCAGGCGCGCCGGGGCCGTAGAAGCCGGCACGAAACGCATGGCGCCAACGGTCCTGCCGTGCTGCTCCCTGGCATGGGCGCGGGCGCCTGCCGTGGTGGCGGTGCCGGCTGCTGCCGGGCTTTCGGTTACTTGTGTCATGTCAATCCTGTACTGGTCGTGAAGCGTGTGTTGTAAGAACTGGCTGGGGAGAGGTGTTCAGGCCTTCGAAGCCAGGTTCCGCCGTCGGACCCACATCCCCAGGAGCAGGACCACGGCGACGATCAGCGGCGCTGAGTAAAGGAGGATTCCGTTCTCGCCGGAGGGGTCGTACACCTCCGGCCGGGGCCAGGCCAGGTTGACCACCATCAGGGCTCCGTAAAGCACGGCCAGGATGTTCACCGGGAGCCCCCAGCGTCCCAGTGAAAAGAGCCCTGCGGGGAGGGTTTGCCCCACGCGGTTCCAGTCGCCGCGAAGCCTGTTGAGGAGCTGTGGCACGGTCACCAGGAGGTAGGCGATGTAGACCATGACGATGCAGACGCTGCAGAGGGTGGTGAAAAGGGCAGCGTTGCCCACATTGATGGCGAGGACCCCGACGGCGAGGGCACCGATGACGATTGATGGCCACATGGGCGTACCGCGGGTGGCGTGGACCGAGGAGAGCAGGGCGGATGCGGGGAGTTTGCCGTCCCGCGCCATGGAGAACACCAGCCGTGACCCTGCAGTCTGGATGGCCAGGGTGCAGACGAAGATGGCGATGGCCACGTCCACCAGCAGGACCTTGCCCCAGAACGTGCCCAGGACGGCGGTGAGGACGTAGGGCAAGCCCTCGGTGGCGAGGCGTCCGTCGTCGAGGCTGGGTGCTGCCATCAGGGCCGTGATGATCATCAGCGCACCGCCGATGCCGGAGATGAGCAGGGCGGAGAGAATGGTGCGCGGGGCTGTCCGGCGCGGGTCCTTGGTCTCTTCGGAAAGCTCGCCGGCGGAGTTGAAGCCCACCATGACGTAGGCGGCCATCAGGCCGGAGACCAGGAAGGCCCCCACGGCGCCGAGGTCCGAGCCCTGGAGCACCGTGGTGTCAGCGACAACTTCCGGTCCGCGCTGGGCCGCGCTGATGAGGGCGAGGATGACGGCCACCACGCCGACGATCTCACAGGTGACGCCCACTGAATTAACGTGGGCCATGAGCTTGACGCCGAGCGAGTTGATGATGGTGGTGGCCACCAGGAGCACGGCTCCGAGGATGACGGCGTTGGCGGCGCCCGTGACGGTGCTGAGCGCGGGGTCGCCGCCCACTATCTGGAAGCCGTCCCAGAGCTGGGGCAGCACCACCTGCAGGGCGATCGCGGCGGCTGCGGCGGTCACCACCTGGGCGATGGCCATGAACCAGCCTGCGAACCAGCCCACGCCTTCTCCCCCGACGCGCCGGGCCCACTGGTATACGGCGCCGGACAGCGGGTAGCGCGCGGCGAGCTCCGCGAAGTTGAGGGCGACGAGGAGCTGGCCCACCAGTACCACCGGCCAGGTCCAGAAGAAGGCCGGCCCCGCGAAGGAGTAGCCGAAAGCGAACAGCTGGAAGATGGTGGTGAGAATGGAGACGAAGGAAAAGCCGGCGGCAAAGGAGGCGTAGCGGCCGAGTTTCCGGTGGAGCGTGGGTTCGTAGCCAAGGGACGTCAGATCCGCGTCGTCCACATGGACGGCGGGAGCAATGGTTGAAGTCATCTGATTCTCCGGGGGCTGGAATGGCGGGGGCCGCCGGTTCCGCAGCACTCGGCCGAAAGCTGCGGAATACCGGTCACTTGATAGTTTTCCAGCGCGATGTCCCCGACTGGTTTCGCCTCTGTAAAAGGGACGTAGACCTCTTGTTTCCGCGACATTTCCATCCCCTCACCACTGCCGCAGGCCCCAAAAGCCACCAACAGGAATGCAAGAATGATGCGGTGACTTCAGCAGGACCGGGACGCCCCCGCAGCCAACAGCCCTCCCGGCCCGGCGCCACCGCCCGCGACGAAATCCTGGATGCTGCGGCAGAACTTTTTACTACCCAGGGCTTTGCCAACACCTCAACGCGGTCCATCGCAGATGCAGTGGGAATCCGGCAGTCGTCCCTGTACCACCATTTCAAGACCAAGGACGACATCCTTGAGGACCTTCTCGAGGGCACTGTGGCCGGAGGGCTCGAATTTGCGCGGACCGTGGCGGCGCTTCCGCCCGCCGAGGCTGCGGCTGGAAGCCGCCTTCACGCCGTCGCGCTTTTCGACGGGACGCAACTGTGCAGCGCCCGCTGGAACCTCGGCCTCCTGTACCACCTCCCCGAAGCCCGCAGCGGACGCTTTGCCCGTTTCCTCGCGGACCGGCAGGAACTGCGCAACCTGTACGGGGAACTCGGCGCGGCCTTTTCCCCCGCCGGCACTGTTTCCGGCCCGGGGGCCAATCCGGGCGACCTGGCCTTTCGCCTGGTCGAATCCCTGATCAGCCTGCGGGCCGACGGCCTGGCAACCCCCGACTCCCCGCTGCAGGCGGCCGATGCCGGCATCGTCCTGTGCGGACTTGGCACCAGTCTTCCCGCCATTCGGAAGGAAAGCGCCGCGCTCATCGAACGCTTCGGCTCACCGTAGGCACGCAGCCGTCAGAGTTCTCGGGCAGATACCGGGGTGAGGTGCCGTAGGGAACGAGTCCATGGTGCCTGCGCTCGGCTTGCTCAGATAGGCTCGGAGCATGACGCGTGAGAACATCAGGACCCCCGACGGCGGCACGCTGGAACTCTTCTCCACGGGCACGGAACTTGCTTCGGCCGGCTCCGGCGTGGTGGTTGTTCCGCCGTCCATGGTGACCGCCTCGGACTACACGAAATTTGCGCAGAAACTCAGTGCTGCATTGGGCCGCCCGGTCCACACGTTCAACCGCCGCGGCCGGGGCTCCTCGTCCCCGCAGCCGGAGGACTACACCCTGGACGTGGACATCCGCGACCTGGATACGGTCATGAAGCACACCTCCAGCACGGATGTATTCGGGCACAGCTTTGGCGGGGCAGTTGCCCTGCACGCGGCCCGCACCCTCCCGGTGGAACGCCTCGCGGTATACGACCCCGCGGTCTCCGTGAACCACAGCGTGAAAGCTGACTGGATTGCGGAGTACGAGCACGCGGCTGCGGCCGGTGACGACGACCGGGCCCTCGCTGTCCTGCAGCGCGGGCTGGAAGCGGGGGGCTCCTTTTCCTCCCGGATGCCGCTGTCCATGCTGACCCTGGCCAACAAGCTCACCGCGGGCACCCATGAGGGCAAACAGCAGCGCGAACTCATGCGCACCGGCGTGCGTGAGATCAAGGCCATCATCGCCGCGGATATGCCGGCGGAACCGTTCCTTGAGCTGCCGCTGGAAACCCTGATCGTGGTGGGCGAAAAGAGCCCGGCGTACTTCGGGGTGGCCTGCGGCCAGATCCACGACGTCCTCTCCGGCTCCAGCTACACCATCCTGCCCGGGTTCGGACACGACGGCGTCATCAAGGCCCCGGACCGGCTCATCAAGGAGCTGGCCGACTTCTTCGCCGGCTGACCCAAGTAAGTAGCGCCAAGTGTCGTTTTGAGCAGTCAAAACGACACTTGGCGCTACCTGGTTGGGCTAGTGGGCGGCGTGACGTGCGCCGGCACCTTCGGTCTTGCGCATCATCGCTGAGAGCACGACGGCGGCAAGGGCTATGACGGTCGCCGTCATGAAGGCGGCGCTCATCCCCGCCACGAGGCCTGAGGCCGCTGAAACCACCGCGAAGATGGACACCAGCAGGGCCGTGCCGGCAGCGCCGGCCACCTGCTGCGTGGTGCTCATGATCGCCGAGCCGTGCGAATACAGGTGCGGCGGGAGCGGGTTCAGGCCGGTGGTGAACGCCGGGGTGAACAGCAGCGCAAGGCCGAAACTCAGCCCCACGTGCAGGGTGACGATCCACCCGACGGACGTGCCGGCGTCGAGCATTGAGAACTGCCAGAGCGACGCAACCATCAGGATGGACCCGGTGACAGTCAGCGGCAGCGGGCCAACTTTGTCGAAAAGGCGCCCGATGACCGGTCCCAGCAGGCCCATCGCCAGGCCGCCGGGGAGCAGCGCCAGGCCGGTTTCAAGCGACCCCAACCCGCGGATCTCCTGCAGGTAGAGCGGCAACAGGATCACACCGCCGAAGAGCGCCATCATGGCCACCACCATCAACAGGACGGAGACGGTGAACATGCGGAAGTTGAACGCCCGCAGGTCCAGCAGCGGGGCCTCGGCCTTCTGCAGCCGCACCTGCCGGAGGATGAAGACGGCGAGGCTGGCGACGCCGATCACCAGCGCGGCGATGGCAGCGGTTCCGGGACCGGCCTGGCCGCCGTGGCCGCCGCCGATCTGGCTGAGGCCATAGACCAGCCCGCCGAAGGCCGGGACGGTGAGGAGGACTGAGGGGAAGTCCAACTTTGTCTTCTCAACCTCGCCAATGTTGGTCAGGTATTTGGCGCCGATCGCCAGTGCCGCGAGGGCTACCGGCAGGACGAACACGAACATGAAGCGCCAGCTGAAGTGTTCCAGGATCAGGCCGGAAACGGTGGGCCCCATGGCCGGGGCGACGGAGATGGCGATGCTGACATTGCCCATCACGGCACCCCGTTTGGCCAGGGGCACCAGGGTGAGGATGGTTGTCATCAGCAGCGGCAGCATGATCGCGGTGCCGCCCGCCTGGACGATCCGCGCCAGGAGCAGCAGTTCGAATCCCGGGGCCACTGCCGCCATCGCGGTGCCGCCGGCGAAAAGCCCCATGGCGAGCATGAAGACCGCCCTGGTGGAGAGGCTTTGCAGGATGAACCCGGTGGTGGGAATGACCACGGCCATGGTGAGCATGAAGCCGGTGGAGAGCCACTGGACGGTGGGGGCGTCAACCCGGAGGTCCACCATGAGCCGCTGCAGGGCCACGTTCATGATGGTCTCGTTGAGGATCACCACGAACGTGGCCACCAGCAGCGTGCTGATGATGGTCACCGACTCACGGGACATCTTCTCCGGCGCGGCGGGCCTGGTTCCTTGGGTTTGGACGGTCTGGCCGTTGGCGTTCGGAGAGACTTCGGTAGACATGGGTGTTCCCTCAGGGAGTGTTTTGAATGGTGCACGGACGCGGCCGCTGCAGATGCCAACACTCTACCGGTTGGAGTAATTCCTCCAGACCGGAATTTTTTGTAAAACCTGAGGGAACAGCCGGGGTGTTCCCGGAATCAGGCGGCCTGGCCCGCGTGCTGGCCCTCGGAGATTTCCTCGACCAGCTTGCTGTTGAAGGCGGGCAGATCGTGCGGGTTCCGGCTGGTCACCAGGCCCTGGTCCACCACTACTTCCTGGTCGCTCCAGCTGGCGCCGGCGTTCTCCAGGTCGGTTCGGAGGGTGTGGTACGAGGTGACGCTGCGGCCGCGGATCACGCCGGCATCGATGAGCAGCCAGGGGCCGTGGCAGATGGACGCCACAGGCTTGTGCTGTTCAAAGAAGTTCCGGGTGAACGCCTGCGCGTCCTTGTCCACGCGCAGGTGGTCTGCGTTGACGACGCCGCCGGGAATGACCAGCGCATCGAAATCCGAGGCGTTCGCGTCCGCCACGGTGAGGTCCACGTCGAAGGTATCGCCCTTCTCCGTGCCCTCGAAGCCCTGGACCTTGCCACTGGAGGGAGCCACCAGGGTTGGCACTCCTCCGGCGTCCTTCACGGCCTGCCAGGGGCTGGTGAGCTCAACCTGCTCGACGCCGTCGGTCAGCAGGAATGCGACCTTCTTGCCTTCAATGCTGTGCTCTGACATTTTTCCTCCTCGTCGGAGGCGGCCCCGGGATGCCCTGCAGGCATCCCGAAGTGCCGCTTCCCAGAGTTGTTGCTGACAGCTTCCAGCCTAGGAAGGCAGGAATTGATAAGCAAGCTGAGCATCTACCTAGGCCGGGCCTCTCCTACTACTTGACCGAACCGGCCGTGAGCCCGCCCACGATGAACTTCTGCAGGTAGAGGAAGAGCAGGAGCACCGGCAGCGCGATCATCACGGACCCGGCCGCGAAGACGCCCAGGTTGTTGCTTCGGTCCCCGGCGATGATGCCGAACATGCCCACGGCGAGGGTCTTGACGCTGTTGTCCGTCAGGAAGATGCTCGCCAGGATGTACTCGCCGATCACTGACACAAAGACCAGCAGCCCGGTCACCGCCAGGACCGGCCGGATCAGCGGCAGGATCACGCTGGTGAAGGTGCGGAAGTGACCTGCGCCGTCAATCCGGGCGGCCTCGTCCAGCTCGTGCGGAATGGAATCAAAGAAGCCCTTGATGAGCCAGACCTGGCCGAGTGCCCCGCCCATCAGCACCAGCGCATAGCCGGCGAGCGTATTCAGGCCAATGCCCGGGATGATCCTGCCGAAGTCCGCAATCATGAGGAACAGGGCGACGACGGCAAGGAACTGGGGGAACATCTGGACCAGGAGCAGCGCCAGCAGTCCGCCGCGCCGCCCGTAGAAGCGGAAGCGGGAGAACGCATAAGCGGCGAGCGTGCTCAGCAGCACCTGCGCCACGGACACCACGGCGCAGAGCACCAGGGTGTTCAGGTACCACAGCCCGAAGGGCCCCTTGGATCCGCCCAGCAGCGTTTCGAAGTTCACCAGGCTGAAGGTGTTGGGGATGATCTCGGTGGTGGCCACGCTTCCCAGCGGGTTGAACGCCGCCGAGATGATGTACAGGACAGGGAACCCGGCGAAGGCGACGCCCGCCAGGCCCACTGCATGCCGCCACCCGACTTCCTGCCACCAGCGCCTGCCCCGCGGCATTTCAAGGCCGTCTTTCCGGACACGCAGCGCGGGCCGTCGGGCCGGAGCCGGGGTTTGCTCAGGCGCATCAGTCAGCAAGCTGGTCATCGGACATCCTCCAGGGCTTTGGTGTAGCGGAACTGAATACCCGCAAGAACTGCTGTAACGATGAACAGGACAACGGAGATTGCCGAGGCAAAGCCGAATTCGGCACCGGCGCCGCCGAAGGCGATCCGGTAGGCGCCGCTGATCAGGATGTCGGTGGCGCCGATCTGTCCGCCGCCGGCCGGGAACGGGCCGCCGCCGGTGACCAGTTGGATCACGTTGAAGTTGTTGAAGTTGAACGCGAAGGATGACACCAGCAGTGGTGCAACGGCGACCAGCAGCAGCGGGAACTGGACCCTGGTGAACGTGGTCCAGGAACTGGCGCCGTCGATTTTCGCAGCCTCGGCGATGTCCTGCGGCAGCGCCTGCAGGGCACCGGTGGCGATCAGGAACATGTAGGGGAAGCCCACCCACAGATTGGTCAGGAGGACAGCCACCTTGGCCAGGAAGGGATCCCCCAGCCAGTCAATCTTGGCCCCGCCCAGCATGGAGTTAATGAGCCCGAAGTCCTTGTTGTAGAAGCTCTGCCACACAATGAACGAAATGAATACCGGGATGGCGTAGGGAACGATGATGACAGCGCGGTACAGCTTGAGTCCGCGGACCCGGGGATCGTTCAGCGCGGCAGCCAGGAGCAGGCCCACCACGAACGTTGTTCCCACAGAGCCGACGGCAAAGACGAGGGTCCACACGAAGGATCCCAGCAGGGCGTCGCGGATTTGGGGGTCGCTGAAGAGCCGCTCGTAGTTGGCGAAGCCGACGTTGCGCTCCCAGCTCTGGTCAAACCCCTTGGCGCCGTTCGCGTCGGCGAAGTATTCGCGGTCGCCGAACTGCTGGACCGTGAAGACCTTTCCGGTGACCGAATCGCTGATACTGTCCGTGCCGGCGTCGTACTTCAATGTCTGCACGCCCTCAAAGGCGCGGTTGATGCCTTGGGCGCGGATTGCGCCCTTCTCCGTGGGTACGGTCAACCCGCTGATTTTTGCCCCGGCGGTGTTGACTTCCTTGCCGGTGAGGATCTGGTAGCCCGGGACTGCGCGGACGTAGCCATTCTCCAGGGTGGCCTCGTCGCGGCCAAGCGGCCGGAGTCCTTCTGCATCGCCGGCGAAAACAGCGTTCGACGGCGTCTCCACCAGGAAGAAGGTGAAGGGGCCTTCGGTGACGGACCCTTCCGAGCCCACCGTGAGGTTGTACGTCCTGGACTCAGGCAGCTGGGTCACGGAGTTGCGCACAATCGTGGAGATTGCGTCCTCTTTGGAGCCCCTGGTCCCGTCGCCCGAATTGGTGAAGGAGAGCTGGACCGTCGACAGGATAGGCAGCAGGACGAAGACGGTGAGCAGCAGGGTGCCGGGGAGGAGGTATTTCAGCGGCACCATCCGCTTTGTTGAGTAGACAGCCAGAAGTCCGGCGGCCCCGGCCCACAGACCGGCCAGCATGGCCCATTCGCCGCCGGCGAGGAGCAGCGGCGTCAGGGAAACGGCGGCGCCGAGCACGGCGCCCAGTCCAATGATCTTGGCCAGCAGCACGGGGACCGACGCGGTGGAGCCCAGCGAAAGACCGGGCCCCACCGCCTTCCCCGAAGGTTTCTTGAATCGGGTGGTCATCGGGGTGTTACTTCAGCGCACCGGCGATAGTCTGGCCGGCCTGCGTCATGGTCGCAGCGGGATCGGCGCCACCGGCGATGGCGGCCTCAGCCTGGCCCAGCGGAGCCCACACGGCAGCCATCTGCGGCAGGGACGGCATCGGGATGCCGGCAGCCGCAGCATCGGCAGCGATCTTGGTGTCGGGGTCGCTCTGTGCCACTTCTTCCACGAGGGCTGCGATCGCCGGCGGGATGCGGACTGCTTCATACAGCGCGCGCTGGGTCTCCTTCTGCGATGCGGCAGTCTGCACAAACGTCTCCGCGAAGGACTTGTTCTTGCCCTTGGAGGCGACATAGAACGACTGCACACCGGTGAAAGGCTGTGCGGGCTTCATCCCGGCAAAGCCCGGGACGGCGCTCAGGCCGTAGTCAATGCCGGCCTTCTGCACATCGCCCAGTGCCCAGGGGCCGTTGACCATGAACGCGGTCTTGCCCTGGTTGAACAGTGCAATGGAGTTGTCGGCGCTGACCGAGGTGCTGAGGACCTTGGACCCCTTTTCGCCCAGCTCGGAGATCTTCTGGGCGGCAGCAATGGAACCTTCTTTTCCTACGCCCAGGTCGCTGGTGTCGAAGCTGCCGTCCGCCTTCTTGCCGAAGAGGTAGCCGCCGGCTGAGGAGTACAGGGGCTGCATGAAGTAGGCATCGCCTTTTGCCCCCACCTGGAGGTTCAGGCCCCGCTCGGCCTTGCCGGCGGCAACCGCGGCATCGCCGGCGGCCAGGAGTTCCTCAAAGGAGGCCGGAGCCTCGGGGGCAAGGGCCTTGTTCCGGATGAGGATCAGGGATTCAACGGAGGCGGGCATGCCGTAGGTCTGGCCGTTGTAGGTCACGGCGTCGGTGGCAACCGGGAGGAAATCCGCCTTCTGCTCGGCCGTGATCTGGACAGGATCAATGGCCCCGTTCTGGACCAGGTTTCCGATCCAGTCGTGCGCGCCCATGACGATGTCCGGGCCGTTGCCGGAAGCATTGGCCGTCACGAAGTTGGTCTGCAGTTCGGTGGCAACCGTCTGGACTTCAACGGTGATGCCGTTTTCCTCGCCGAACTTGTCAGCAATGGGCTGCAGGGCCTGGACCACGGGACCGTTGGCCCAGATGACCAGGTCCGCATCCCCGCGGACGGGAGCTTCCCCGGAGGCCGCGGGGGCAGCCGCGGCGCTTTCGGAGGCCTGCCCGGAGGCAGCGCCGGACGGCGCCTGCCCGCCGGCGCAGCCGGATGCCAGAAGCATCATGGAGACGGCTGCCGCCGTGGTAATGGATAGCCGGGCCCTGCGGGCCAAGGGCGTGATGAGAGTTGTGCGCACCGATGCGCCTCCTTCAAGAATGGGCAACTGCCCTTTGTGATTACCGACCGCCGCTTGGGGATCCTGGCCATGAGTTGCCGGACGGGGCGGTGAGACAAGTCACAACTGTAAGCGATTCCATTCCTTACGTCCACACCGTCCACAAGTTTTAATATCTAGCGTGAACCTTGAGTGGAAGCCGTTCCATTTTTGCGCCAGATACGGCTACCATAACCGGATGACTACGACGCTTATCCCCGCTGGATCCGACGTATCCGACCTTCGGCTGGTGCCGGTCCACCCGGCCGACAAGGGCACCGAATGGTGGCGGTCCTCGGTGATTTACCAGATCTACCCCCGCTCGTTCCGTGACCTGAATGGCGACGGCAACGGCGATCTTCCCGGCATCACCGCGGAGCTGCACCAGCTGGCCGCCCTCGACGTCGACGCCGTGTGGCTGTCCCCCTTCTACGTCTCCCCCCAGCGGGACGGCGGTTACGACGTGGCTGACTACTGCGACGTGGACCCGGTATTCGGCACCCTGGATGACTTTGACGCGCTGGTTGCCCGCGCCGATTCCCTGGGTATCCGGGTGATCATCGACCTGGTGCCCAACCACTGCTCCTCGGACCACGCCCTGTTCCAGGCAGCACTCCAGGCGGGGCCCGGGAGCCCGGAGCGGGACATGTTCGTTTTCCGCGACGGGCGTGGCGAAGCCGGTGAACTGCCTCCGAACAACTGGCAGTCGCACTTCGGCGGCCCGGCGTGGACGCGCATTACGGAACCTTCGGGCGAACCCGGCCAGTGGTACGTGCATCTCTTCGACTCCTCCCAGCCTGACTTCAACTGGGACAACCCGGCAGTACATGCCGAATTCGAGCGGATCCTGCGGTTCTGGCTCAGCCGCGGCGTGGCCGGCTTCCGGGTGGACGTGGCCCACGCCCTGGTCAAGGCGGACGGCCTGCCGGACTGGCACGGACGGCCCGACGGCGTCAGCACCGATGAGTTCCCGGGCCACCTCGCGCCCATGTTCGGCCAGCCGGAGATCCATGACATCTACCGCGAGTGGCGCAGGGTCCTGGCAGAGTTCGACGGCGACCGCATCCTGTGTGCCGAAGCGAGCATCGATCCCCTCTCCCGCCTGACCAACTGGGTCATGCCGGACCAGATGCACCAGGCGTTCAACTTCGCCTACCTCGGCACGCCCTGGGATCCGGCCAAGCTGCGGGCAGTCATTGAGAGTTCGCTCCGGATGTTTGATTCCGTGGGCGCGCCCACCACCTGGGTGCTCTCCAACCACGACGTCGTCCGGCACGCCACGCGCTTCGGCATCGTGGAGCCGCCGGCCCGTCCGGGCGACGGACTGGGTGCGGACGATGTCCAGCCGGACGGTGAGCTGGGCCTGCGCCGGGCGCTTGCGGCCTCGATGCTGATGCTTGCCTTGCCGGGCGGGGTCTACCTGTACCAGGGTGAGGAACTGGGCTTGCCCGATCACACCACCATGGACCACACCTTCCGCCAGGATCCGTCCTTCCGGCGGACGGCCGGGGAACGGATTGGCCGCGACGGCTGCCGGGTGCCCCTGCCGTGGGAGGCCGACGCGCCGGCTTTCGGTTTCAACGGCACCGGGGAGTCCTGGCTGCCGCAGCCCGAAAGCTGGGCGGCATTGTCCCGGGATGTCCAGCAGCAGGATGAGTCCTCCGTCCTCTCGCTGTACCGCCGTGCCCTGGTGCTGCGCCGCGCCCTGAAGCTCGGCGCCGGGTCGCTGGACTGGGCCGAGGGTCCGGCTCCCCAAGATTGCGTGACGTTTGTGAACAACGGCGTCCTGGTGATGCTGAACATGGGAGACGCCCCGGTTGACCTCCCCCACCTTGAGATCCTCCTTAGTACGGATCCTGGGGCAGCTGACCAGCGTAAGCTGGGTCCGGCGCAGTGCATCTGGCTGCGCATGTAATCAAGGGGAACAGCAGAGGGCCAGTGGCAGGAATCAGGGACGTAGCGCGGCTGGCGGGGGTTTCACAGGCGACGGCGTCGCGGGCGCTGAGCGGCAAGGGCAGTGTTTCCACCAAGGCACGGGAAGCTGTGACCGCCGCGGCCAGCGAACTGGGCTTCGTGATGTCCTACCATGCCTCCAGCCTGGCGAGCGGGCGCAGCCACAACATCGGCGTGGTGCTGCCCTTCGTCAACCGGTGGTACTTCGCCACCCTGCTCGAAGGGGCCAATTCCGCCCTGATGGATGCAGGCTACGATCTCACCCTCTATGACTTCCAGGGCGACCGCTACCGGGAGTCGGTGCTCGGGGATTTCCTCCTGCGCAAACGGCTCGACGGCGTCCTGGCGGTTTCCCTGCAGCTCAACGGCCACGAGACCGAACAGATCCTCGCTGCCGGGATTCCGGTGGTGGGGGTTGGCGGCCCGCTTCCCGGGATTCCCACCCTGCGGATCGACGATGTGGAGGTGGGCCGCCGCGCAACGGCCCACCTGATCAGCCTCGGCCACACGCGGGTGGCACACGTTGGCGGCGAGCATGAGTATGGGCGGAACTTCGAGATCTCCAGCGGACGGCGGGCCGGCTACGAACAAGCCATGGAGGCTGCCGGCCTGCCGGTCCGCGAGGCGTGGTCCCTGATTTCGGACTACTCGGCAAACGATGCCTACCGGGAAACGAAGCACCTGCTGGCGGACCCTGCCGAGCGGCCCACCGCCATCTTCTGCGCCTCGGATGAAATGGCGTTTGGCGCTATGCTGGCGGCCCGCGACCTGGGCCTGCGGATCCCTGATGAACTGTCGGTGATCGGCGTGGACGGCCACGAGATGGGGGAAATCCTGGGACTGACCACCATTGACCAGTTCCCCCGCAACCAGGGCATGCGGGCAGTGGAGCGCCTCCTCGCCCTGGTCCAGGAAGAGGACGGCGATGCAGCGGGGCCGGCGGATGAACTCATGCAGACCCGGCTGGTGGTCCGGTCCAGCACCTCCGCTCCCCGGACTCCGGACCGGCAGCGGCGCTCTTCTTGAGATTCCATTCCTGTCCGTGATGCTCACTTGGTGTGGTGATCGATCAGCCAGACTGCCATCTGCTGCGCGCGCTTGGCGGCCTGCAGGTCGCCCTCCACGGCCTGGACAATGGAGCCTTTCATAAGGACCAGTAACGAATAGGCAAACTCCTCGGCGCGTACCAGCCCCGCCTCTTCGCCGGCGGCCTGGATGAGGCCGCGGATCTTTGCCAGGTAACTGATGCTGGCCTGTCCCAGCGGATGGGCCGGTCCCATCTCCAGCAGGACCTTGGCGAAGGAACACCCTTCGAAGTCCTCCCGCAGGAACCAGTCTCCAAACACATCAAAGATCGCCAGCAGTTGCTCCTGGGGAGTGCTGCCCCGGCGCTGCGCCTCGGACAGGATCAAATCCATGGTCCACCGCTTGTCCCGCTCCTCCAGGAAGGCCAGGACCAGCGCATCCTTGGAAGGAAAATGCCGGTAGAACGTGGCCTTGGCAACCCCGGACCGTTCGATGAGCTCGTTGACGCCGACGTCCCGTACACCGCGGGTGGAGAAGAGCTCGTAAGCCACGGCCATGATCCGGTCCGCCGGATTGGCGGGACCGGATACCGCCACCGGGGAAACCTCGGGGACCGGGACCTTCGCCTCTGGCTTCATAGCATTTCGAGTCTACTCCGGGGGAGACAGACCGGTCTTCCCCCGGGTAAAGTTTCTCCTAGCGCAGTGCTTCGACACCGTGGAGGCCCTTCCGACCGGCCGCTTCGGACTGGTGCAAGGAGGCCCCTATGTCAGCAGAGCGGATGTTCCAGAGTGTGCCCTCGGACCCCGATCCGTGGATGGCCGACGGTGACACCCCTGCACAAATCCGGGAGTTCGCCATTGAGTCCCTCCGATGGCAAGCGCAGGAAATCATCGACGAAGTGCTCTGCGGCCAGGAGCCCGGCGAAGAGCTGGCGAGAACCCGTCTTCGCCGCTGTGTCGCCCGGAACCCTGGCAGGCCGGAACGCGCCCTGCTCGAACAGCTCATGACCAGCCGGGACGGGCCCGGCATCTAGCCTCCGGGAGCTAGGAACTCAGCGGCACGTTGTCGATCAGCCGCACAGGACCCACCTTCGCGGCGATAAGCGCCAGTGCCTCGCCGCGGAACGGGGTCTCACGGCAGTTCTCCGCGAGCGGCTCAAGGGTGGCAGGATCCACCACGTCAAAGTAGTCAAGGGCCACCAGCGGCTGCGACTCCACCAGGGCCTGGGCTGATTCCAGGTCCAGGGGTTCCCGTGCGGTTGCCCGTTCCTCCAGCAGCCGGAGGGCACGCGACAGCACCAGCGCTGCTTCCCGTTCCTCATCCGAGAGGAACCGGTTGCGGCTCGAAAGCGCCAGCCCGTCCTCCGCCCGCACGGTGGGAACTCCCACGATCTGCACCGGAAAGTTCAGGTCCGCCACCATGCGCCGGACCAGTGCCAGCTGCTGGGCGTCCTTCTGGCCAAAGTAGGCCCGATAGGCAGGCAGGCCTCCGCCCGCCCTGCCGTCCCCACCAACCCCTGCGGCCGGCAGGCCGTAATGCAGGAGCTTGGCCACCACCGTCAGGGCACCGTCAAAGTGGCCCGGCCGTGACGCGCCCTCCCATTTCTCCCCGAGCCGGCCTGAAGTGACCCGTACCAGCGGCTCGCCGCCCGGGTACACCTCTTCCACCGGTGGTGCAAAAACCAGGTCAACGCCCTCAGCCTCCAGCAGTGCAAGGTCGGCTTCCAGCGTGCGGGGGTACCGGTCCAGGTCAACGGCGTCGCCGAACTGCAGCGGGTTGACGAAGATCGTGGCCACCACCACGTCATTCTGTTCGACGGCGGTCCGGGCCAGGGCGGCATGTCCCTCGTGGAGTGCCCCCATGGTGGGAACAAGGCCCTGGGATTTTCCCTGTTTGGCGGCGAGCAGGCGGGCGCCCTCCCCGTGCAGGGCCTCCACCGTGGTGACGAGTTTGATGGGCATCTTCAGTCCTCCTTCGGTTCGAGGGCGCGGCGCAGCCCCTCCAGCTCGCCGGACTTCAGCAGTCCGCGCCCTTCGGCGCGCAGGGCGGTGGCGCGCGCCATCGCAAGGTAGGCCTCGAGCACATCCCCGTGCCCGCCGCCGTCGAACTCCCGCAGCGCCTCAGCATGCGCGGCAACGGTTCCCACGTCACCCCGCGCCACGGGACCGGTCAGCGCGGACTCCCCGGACGCCAGCGCATTCTCCAGGGTTGCGCGCAGCAGCGGACCCAACATGCGTTCGGGCAGCTCCACCCCAACGTCGCGCAGGAGCTCGGACGCCTGCGCAACAAGGGTGACCAGGTGGTTGGAACCGTGCGCCAGGGCTGCGTGATAGAGGGTGCGGTCCGCCTCCGCGATCGCCACCGGCTCGGCACCCATTTCCACAACAAGTGCCTGAGCAATGGGGAGCATGGCGGCATCGGCTGTCACACCGAAAGTGCAGTCCAGCAGCCGGGTGAGGTCAAGGCTCATCCCCGTGAACGTCATGGCCGGATGCAGGGCGAGCGGGACAGCGCCGGCAGCACGGACCGGGTGCAGGACGCCCACCCCGAACCGGCCCGAGGTGTGGGCCACCAGCTGGCCCGGCTGCCAGGCCCCGAGCTTTGCCAGCCCGTCCACCAGGCCCGGCAGGGCGTCGTCGGGCACGGCCAGCAGGACCAGTTCCGCGCGCTCCACGATCTCCTGCACCTCCAGGACCGGAACCCCGGGCAGCAGCGCTTCCGCCCGCTCACGGCTCGCCTCGGAAACCGCGGAGACCCCGACGACGGCGTGTTCCGCGGCGCGCAGGGCGGCGCCAAGCACCGCCCCCACTTTGCCGGCGCCAATGATTCCGACGCCGAGGCGTCCGGGCTTAGCCATGCTGCCCGCCTTCCTGCGTTGAGGCCTCTATCCGGGTTTCGGGAACCACCTGCCGGAGCCACTGTTCCGTGGTCTGCCGCTTCCTCGCAAGCCTGGCGCGGGCAGACTGTTCGTCGAACAACGCCAGTGCCGCGTTCACGTCCGCCTGCGTCAGGCGCGGAACGACGGGTCCCGGGGTGGTGTGCAGGACCAGGTCCGCAACCCGGAACCTCCGGGCCACCGGCCCCTGGTGCAGTGCCATGGACTGCGTGCGCTGGTGCGGCACCACAACAAGCTGCCGCCACCAGCGGCCCGACCGCAGCAGCAGTGCCGTGTCCGTGGCGGTGAACCCGTTCCGTCGCCAACCCAGCGGGGCGAGCCAGCGGACCCGGCGCGGTGAGGCCACGAATCCGCCGTCACTGTCCAGGCCGGTCAGTCCGGCACCGAAGACGACTGCGGGCTCAGATGTGCCCGGGTCCGGCAGGACCAGGGCGAGCATGGCCATGACATCGCCCAGCCTGCCCACGGGCAGCAGGGTAGTGCGGGCCGAGCCCTCGCCGGCGTTTTCCACCAGTCCGTACCCTGCCACGTTGACCTGCATGCGGTACCAGCCGAGCGGCCGCCACAGTGGCGGCTGGGTGACTTTCAGTGCCTGGATCCGTCCGGGCGGCAGCGTCTGCGCCTGGGTGTCCAGCAGGCCGTAGCGCAGGCGGATCCCATCCGGCGAGATCGCGGCGGTGAAGTTGTAGCCCTTGTTAAACAGTCCCCAGTAACTGGCGGCAAGGCCCACAGCGGCGGGAATGAGGTAGAGGTAGAAGGCGGCGCTGCCCGTGGCGGCGGAGAGGCTGACGGAGGCCACCCCGCCCAGGACTACGAACAGGCTTTGCTCGCTGAGCAGCAGCGAACCCACAAGGCGCGACGGCGGCACTGACAGGACCTGATATTCCGGCGCCTCGGGTGCGGGCCCGGCAGGGCGTGACGGATCCAGGGCAACACCGGCGGCACGGGCAAGGATGGTGGCGCGGAGCTGCCGGGCGTCGTCAATTTTCAGGTAGGCCAGCCGGACCGCCGATTCGCCGGCGTCCGCCACCTCGAACTTGAGCTCCGCGAGCCCGAAGATCCTGGCCAGCAGGGGCTGGACGATGTCGATGGCCTGGACCCGGTCCAGCCTGGCCT
Source organism: Pseudarthrobacter phenanthrenivorans Sphe3 (assembly GCF_000189535.1). Lineage (NCBI taxonomy): Bacteria > Bacillati > Actinomycetota > Actinomycetes > Micrococcales > Micrococcaceae > Pseudarthrobacter > Pseudarthrobacter phenanthrenivorans. The sequence goes on along the minus strand of NC_015145.1, from coordinate 309,661 downwards.
GGCGCTGCTGCCGGAACAGGAATCCGCTGTTGACCCGGACGTAGCCGCCGGACACCTGGTATTTCGTGAAGTACCAGGTGAGGATGAAGCCGAGCACCGAGACCAGCAGCACCGTTCCGCCGCCCAGGAGAAGCCAGGGGGCTCGGCCGGCAAGCTCCTCCCCGAGGATGGGCCGGCCCTGGAGGGCGCGTTCAAAGACATCCCGCCCGAAGAAGAACGCGATGGCCGCCAGCGCAACCCAGCCGCGGACAAAGGGTGACGCCGGGTGCACGCGCAGCCACTCGCCGTCGGGCAGATCTACGGGGAGTCGGGCAGGCGCACCGCTGGCAAAGGCGCCGGAGGCACCGGGCTCGGGGCCCTCCGCCGTCACAGCCCTGCCAACCTGGCTTCGCCCCGCGCTGCCAGCTGTTCGCGGAGCCGGGCCCCTTCGGCGGCCGGCAGGCCGGGAATCTGGGCGTTGGTGCCGGGCGAGGCGGTGTGGAGCTTGAGGGTGCACAGGCCCACGGACCGCTCCACCGGGCCCACGCTGATGTCCACGTACTGCATGCGGCCGTAGGGGACCGCCATGGTGCGCTGGAAGAAGATACCTGTCCTGACCAGGAGGTCGTCATCCCGCTCCGCATAGCCGATGGCACGGACCTGCCGCGGGATCAGCACCAGCCGCCAGAGTGCTGTCACGAGTGCCACGGCAGGGACGGTGACGGCCAGCCAGAGCGGCGGCCAACGCCACACGCCGGAGAGGACCAGCAGCAGCGGCAGGGAAAGGACCAGCACGGCCACCAGGTTGCCAAGGGCCCACTGCACCACCCTGACCGTGATGTATTTCGGGGACACCCGTTGCCAGGTGATACCCGGAGGATCAATCGCCCCGGTATGCATATTCGCCTTCCCCGGCGGCCTCGCCATGCACAGCGCGGCCGGGCTTTCCGTCCACACCCTTGGTGTCGCCGTCCTCAGGCGGAATCTTGCAGAACCGTTCCACCAGCAGGCCCACCACGATCATCACCAGTCCCCCGCCGGCCATGGCGAGTGCGAGCCACGTAATGCCCTGATCGCTGCGCAGGCTCCAGACGCGGAGCTGGTCCAGGAAGATGCCCACATGCCAGCCCAGCAGCACCGTTCCTGCGTACGCGCAGGCCTGGGCCAGCACCAGCGTCCGGGCGGCAAGGAGTGGATCGAGCACCGGGCGCTTCTTGGTCCCCCCGTTCTTGGCGCCGTTGGAATTAATGCTGTTGCGCCACCGCAGGACCCTGATTCCCAGGATCAGGGTGATGGCCACGATGACGCCCATGGTGGCCAGCGCGGTGGCCGGCAGGACGGGGGTGGCCATGCTGTACCGGCTGGTCACCACCGTGGCGGACCAGCCCGCCACGGCCAGGATGAAGCCGATCAGCAGGAGGCGCAGGGGGTTGATGGGTTTCATCGCTCCTCCACTGCTCCCGCTGTGGGCATCCCGTCGAAGTCGCCGAAGCCGTCGAACGGGGCAAGGTCGTCAAAGTCGTCTGCCCGGGCGGCGAGCGTGCTGATTCGCTCCCCGTCCAGGGTGGCGGCAGGCTCGATCAGCGACCACGGGTAAAGCACGAACGCCCGGCTCGCGGCACGGGGATGCGGCAGGGTGAGGTCAGGGTCGTCGCTGCGCAGCGTCCCGTAGGTGATGATGTCCACGTCGAGGGTGCGCGGACCCCAGCGAACCTCGCGCACCCGGTGGTGTTTGTTCTCCACAGCCTGGCAGTGGGCCAGCAGTTCCTGCGGAGTGAGGCTGGTTTCCACCGTGATGACCATGTTCAGGAAGTCGGGCTGGCCGGGCGGCCCGCCCACGGCCTTCGTCTGTACGACAGGGGAGACCGCCAGGAGCCGGACTTCCGGCGGGTCCACCAGGTCCGCCACGGCGCCGGAGAGGGTGTCGTTCCGCTCACCCAGATTGCTGCCGAGCGCAAGCACCGCCTTGGAATAACCGCTGTTCATGGCCCCTCCCCCTGGGCTTGCCCTTCGGCGCTGTTGCCGTGCACATCATTCCGCCTGCGGTGGACACTGACCGACACATCGCCGAAGGGCACCTCGATGGGCGCCTGGGGCTTGTGCACGGTGATGTCCACGGCCTGGAGCCGGAATTCTCTGAGCAGGCTGTCCGCAATCCGGACGGCAAGCCCCTCGATCAGGTTCAGCGGCTCGCCGCTGATCCACTCGGTAATACGCTGTGCCACCTCGCCGTAATGGGCGGTGTCCCGGACGTCGTCGGACTTTGCAGCCTTGGCGAAGTCCAGGTACAGCACCGCGTCCACAACAAAAGGCTGGCCCTGGCGGCGCTCAAAATCAAACACGCCGTGATGGCCGACGGCGGTCACGCCGCTCAGCGTAATCCTGTCCATGGCGCGCTAGCTGCCGGCGCGTGGCGCGGCCATGCGCGAGGCGACCTTGACAGCGTCAAGGCTGGGGCCGACGTCGTGCACGCGCACGGCCCAGGCGCCGCGGTAGGCGCTGATGGCAGTGATGGCGGCGGTGGCGCCGTCGCGCTCCTCCGGGGCGGCGGACTTGCCGGCCACCGTCAGCAGCGTGCCCAGGAACCGCTTGCGTGAGGCTCCCACCAGGACGGGGTGTCCCAGGCTGTCCAACTGGTCCAGGTTCTGCAAGAGCTCCCAGTTCTGGGCGTCGTTCTTGGCGAACCCCAGGCCGGGGTCCACGATGATCTGCTCCCGGCTCACGCCGGCGGCATACAGCTTGTCCCGCACGCCGGCGAGTTCGGCCACCACTTCCCCCGCCACATCCTTGTACTCGGCAAGCGAATTCATGGTGCGGGCGTCGCCGCGGCGGTGCGTGAGGATGTACGGGACCTTGCTGGCCGCCACGAGTTCCGCCATCTCCGGCTCGATGCTGAGCCCGGAGATGTCATTGATGATGGCGGCGCCGGCCTTGATGGCAGCGGCCGCCGTGGAAGCGTGGGTGGTGTCGATACTGACCAGGGCCCCCGCCTTCACCAATGCCTCGATGACGGGGACGACGCGCTGCTGTTCCTCTTCCGGGCTGACGTCCTCGGCCCCGGGACGGGTGGATTCGCCACCAACATCGATGATGTCCGCCCCGGCATAGAACATCCGGAGCCCTGCCACGATGGCAGTGTCCGCCGTGGCATGCCTGCCGCCGTCACTGAAGGAGTCCGGGGTGACGTTCAGGATTCCCATGACCAGGGTGCGGCCGGTGGGCAGGTCTTCAAAGCGGGCTGCCGGGCGCGGTCTGCGCAGTACGGGCAGCGGGGAGGTTGCGGGCCCGGTTCCCGGGGCTGCAGCTAGTGAATCCATGGTCTGATGGTTACCTTCCGAGGATGAGGCTCATGGCTTCGGCACGGGTGGCCGGGTCATGAAGCTGCCCGCGGACCGCGCTGGTGACGGTCTTCGCTCCGGGCTTGCGGATACCGCGCATTGACATGCACATGTGTTCGCATTCAACAACGACGATGGCGCCACGGGGTTTGAGGTAGCGGACCATCGCCTCGACGATCTCAGTGGTGAGGCGCTCCTGCACCTGCGGCCGGCGCGCATAAATGTCCACGAGCCGGGCCAGCTTGCTGAGCCCCGTCACCTTGCCGTCGTGGGACGGAATGTAGCCCACGTGGGCCACTCCGTGGAACGGCACCAGGTGGTGCTCGCACGTGGAGTAGAACGGGATGTCCTTGACCAGGACCAGTTCCTCATGGTCCAGGTCGAAGGTGGTGGACAAGACGTCGGCGGGGTCGTGGTGCAGGCCGGCGAACACCTCGGCGTAGGCCTTGGCCACCCTTTTAGGGGTGTCCACCAGGCCGCCGCGGTCGGGGTCTTCTCCGATGGCAAGGAGGATCTCGCGGACGGCAGCCTCGATGCGGGGCCGGTCCACCTTCTGGTGCTTTGAATGGTCGGCGCCGCCCTCCGCCGGGTATCCGGCGGAGGCGGGAACGTCGTCGTCGTCGAAGTGGGTCACGTAAGAAAGCTTAGCCGCGAACGGCGTCCGGCCCTGCGTCCGTTACCCCGCCCTGGAACGGTGCGTCCTCCGGAACACCCTGCGGATGCGGTGGCTGCGCGTCCAAAGGCTCGTCCAGGCGGGCCTTCTTGGCCTCCTCCTGGGCTTCCCGCTCGGCCCGTTCCCGGGACGACTCCACAGGCCCTGCCATCTGGACCGGACGGGTCTCCTTGGACAGCCACACCTCACGGAAGTCGCGCTTACGGATGTCGCGGAAGATGTCGGCGATCTCCGCCTGGTTCAGCGTTTCACGTTCCAGCAGCTCAAGGGCCAGGCGGTCCAGGACGTCCCTGTTCTCGATGAGGATGGCGTAGGCCTCGTCATGGGCCTGGTCAATCAGCCTGCGCACTTCCTCGTCCACCACGTACGCGATCTGGTCCGAGTAGTTGCGCTCATGCCCGGCGTCGCGGCCCAGGAACGGCTCCCCGCCGCCCTGGCCCAGGCGCACGGCGCCAACACGTTCGCTCATGCCGTACTCGGTGACCATCTTGCGGGCGGTGCCCGTGGCCTTTTCGATGTCGTTGGAAGCGCCGGTGGAGGGATCGTGGAACACGATCTCCTCGGCCACGCGGCCGCCCATCGCGTAGGCCATCTGGTCCAGCAGCTCGTTGCGGGTCACGGAGTACTTGTCGTTCTCAGGAACCACCATCGTGTATCCGAGCGCGCGGCCGCGGGGAAGGATGGTGATCTTGGTGACCGGGGCGGAGTTCCGCAGCGCGGCTGCAACGAGCGCGTGGCCGCCTTCGTGGTAGGCGGTGATCTTGCGCTCATGCTCCTTCATGACGCGGCTCCGCTTCTGCGGGCCGGCCATGACGCGGTCAATGGCCTCGTCCAGCGCGCGGTCATCGATGAGGTTCGCGTTGGAGCGGGCGGTGAGGAGGGCGGCCTCGTTCAGGACGTTGGCCAAGTCCGCGCCGGTGTAGCCGGGGGTCTTCTTGGCCACGGCCTTGAGGTCCACGCCGGGCGCCATGGGCTTGCCCTTCGCGTGGACCTGCAGGATCTGGTCGCGGCCGATCAGGTCCGGCGCTTCCACGCCGATCTGGCGGTCGAAGCGGCCCGGACGCAGCAGCGCGGGGTCCAGCACGTCGGGACGGTTGGTGGCAGCGATGAGGATGACGTTGGTCTTGACGTCGAAGCCGTCCATCTCCACCAGCAGCTGGTTGAGGGTCTGCTCGCGTTCGTCGTTGCCGCCGCCGATGCCGGCACCGCGGTGACGGCCCACGGCGTCGATCTCGTCCACGAAGATGATGGCCGGAGAGTTGGCTTTGGCCTGCTCGAAGAGGTCGCGGACACGTGAGGCACCCACGCCCACGAACATTTCCACGAAGTCGGAACCGGAGATGGAGAAGAAGGGAACGCCGGCTTCGCCGGCAACCGCGCGGGCCAGGAGGGTCTTACCGGTACCTGGCGGGCCGTACAGCAGGACGCCCTTGGGGATCTTGGCGCCAACGGCCTGGAATTTGGCCGGTTCCTGCAGGAATTCCTTGATTTCTTGGAGTTCCTCCACGGCTTCGTCCGATCCTGCGACGTCGGCGAAGGTCACCTGCGGCATGTCCTTGCTGACCATCTTGGCCTTGGACTTGCCGAACTGCATGATCTTGGAACCGCCGCCCTGCATACGGGTCATGAGGAACCAGAAGAGCGCGCCCAGGAGGATGACGGGAATCAGGAGGGAAAGCAGGCCGGAGAACCAGTTGCTCTCGATGGGCTGGTCCGTGTAGCCCTGCGCTGGTTTGGCATCGGTCACGGCCTTGACAACGTCCTCAGCACGGGCGTCCACGAAGAAGAACTGGACGCTCTTGCCCTTGTCCTGCCCGTCCAGCTGCAGGTTGTCCCGCAAAGTAAGGTCAACGCGGTTCTCGCCGTCGAAGATCTTTGCCTGCTCCACCTGGTTGCCGGAGAGCAGCTCGAGGCCCTTATCGGTATCAATCCGTGCCGCACCGCCGGGCGCCAGCGTTGCAAAGGCCACCAGGAGCAGACCGACTACGACGACGATCCAGATGCCCGGGCCTTTGAAGAAATTCTTAGCTTTCATCTGTTCGGGGGCTGGCCCCGTCCCTTCTGGTAGTGCTTCACGGCGAGTAGTCTGCGCGCGTGATGGTGCTGCGTCAGCTTCTAGCTATACACCGTCCGGAGTAGATCACGCATGATGAACGGCAAAAGTTCCCTGTAGGCGTAGCAGCCGGGTGCTGCTGCCTGGGGCCCGCGGCTGGACAGCGATGGGAGGGCAATGTCGGGGCCCGCACCGGGAACTTATGGGCACCGGCTTATCGGGCACCCGGCTTATCGGGCACTAGCGCCGCTCCGGGGACCGGCCACCGAGGCCCTGGCCACCGGCGGGCAGGCAAGGAGCATGGGCATGGGCTCCGGGCCCGGCTTTCCCTCCACGGCGTCGATGAGCCGGTCCGCCGCCCATGCCCCCATGCCGTAATGCGGCAGCGCCACTGTGGTGAGTCCGGGATAAAGGCTGGCGGCAATCAGTTCCTGGTTGTCGAAGCCAACTACCGAAAGGTCCGCAGGGATGGACAGGCCCAGCTCAGCAGCTGCCCGGTAGGCGCCCATGGCCATCCTGTCGTTGTAGCAGAAGAGGGCCGACGGCGGGGCAGCGCCCCGCAGGATCCGGGACGCCGCCTCATAGCCGCCCTGCGCGTCGGATGCCGCGGCCTCCACCGGTGCGGCGCCGCCGTCGAGCCCTGCACTGGTGAGGGCGTCCCGGAAGCCGGAGAGGCGCCCGTTCGTGGACGGAACGTCCTCCGTGTTGTTAAGGAAGCCGATGCGGGTGTGTCCGGCATGCAGGAGGATTTCGACGGCGGTGCGGGCGCCGCCGGCCTCGTCCGGGACCACGGAGGCGAAGCCTTGTCCGGTGCTGACGGCGTCCACCAGGATCGCCGGCACCTTCGCCAGATTGCCCGGCGCTTCCACCACCCGGTGGAACATGGTGGCGTAGAGGATCCCGTCCACCTGCCGCTCCAGGAGGGCCTCCACGTCAGCCTCGCGGGACCCGGGGCCTGCCGTGCCGGACGTGTTGATGACCATGAGGGTGTATCCGCGGGCCCTGGCGGCCTCGTCCGCGCCGAGGATGATCCGTCCCGCATGCGGAGTTGTGGCGATGTCCTCGCTGACCAGCCCCAGTATCCCGCTGCGCCTGCTGCGGAGGGCCTGCGCCAGCCGGTTGGGGCCGTATCCCAGCTGCTCCGCCGCGGACCGCACCTTGCTCCGTGTTGCGGGACTGATCCGGGCGTACGCCGCATCACTCAGGACATGGGAAACCGTGGTGGCCGAGACGCCGGCAGCCAGGGCCACATCCTTGATGCCAACGGCCCTGCTCCCGGCCTTCATTTCCGGCAACTTCCTCGAGATGGCATGTGGCGGCAGTTCCGGGCCGCAGCACTGCCGTTAAGTGTCATCGCGGGATGGGGCCTACTCGTAGACGTGCGGGGCCAGGGTGCCCACGAAGTCCAGGTTGCGGTACTTCTCGGCGTAGTCCAGGCCATAGCCCACCACGAACTCGTTGGGGATGTCGTAGCCCACGTACTTGACGTCGATCTCCACCTTGGCGGCGGTGGGCTTGCGGAAGGCGGTGCAGATTTCCACTGACGCCGTGCCGCGGGATTCGAGGTTGGTCTTGAGCCAGGACAGGGTGAGGCCGGAATCGATGATGTCCTCGACGATCAGCACGTCCTTGCCCATCAGGTCCGTGTCCAGGTCCTTGAGGATGCGGACCACGCCCGAAGACTGGGTGCCGGAGCCGTAGGAGGACACAGCCATCCAGTCCATGGAGATGTGGCTGTGCAGCGCCCGGGCCAGGTCAGCCATGACCATCACCGCACCCTTGAGCACGCCCACGATGAGGATTTCGCGGCCCTCGTAATCCTTGTCGATCTGGGCAGCGAGCTCCGTAATCCGCTGCTGGATCTGTTCCTTGGTGTAGAGAACGTGCTTGAGGTCTGCCTGGACGTCGTTTGAATCCACCAATGGCTCCTGTGTAGATGCGGGGTGCGACTATTTTGCGGGCGGTTTTTGAGGCCGGAACACTAGCTTCCCACAGCGCGGCCCTCCGCGGGGAACGGGGTTGGGTCCAGGGGCCCCGGCCGGGCTGTCCGCGGCCCCGGTCCCTTCCAGCTGGGCAAGCGACAGACGGTACACGCTCACTCCGCCGGGCAGCTCAACAGGCCCCGCCGAGCCCTGCCGCCGCAGCAGCGCCTCGGCCGCCAGAAGCCGCTGGTAGCTGGGCTGCTGCCCGCCGACGTCGGCCGCTGCCTTGGCGATTACCCGGAACCTGATGGCGGGGGCCAGGGCGCGCAACGCCTCCTCCGGAAGGCTGACTTCGGGCCCGTTCCGCTGCGCGAGCGAGAGGAACGTGGTTTCCGCCACTTCCTCAAGGTAGTCGGCGTCGAGCTGCAGGATGGCGGCCGTCCGGGCAAGGGACTCGGCGACTCCGGGACCCAGTTTTTCCTCCAGGTGCGGCAATACTTCCATGCGGGTGCGGGAGCGTGCGAAGGCGGGGTCCGCGTTGGTGGGATCGTGCCACGGGTCCAGCTCCTCCACGGCGCAGATCTCCTCGGTATCCGCCCGGCGGAGTTCAAGGAAGGGCCGCAACAGCTTGCCGCGGGCCGGCCTCATCCCGGCGAGGGACCGCGTGCCGGAGCCCCGCGCCAGGCCCAGCAGCACCTGCTCCGCCTGGTCGTCCAGGGTGTGGCCCAGCAGGACGGCATCCGCGCCCTGCCCGGCCGCGGCTGCCTCCAGCGCCTCATGCCGGGCTTCCCGCGCAGCCGCCTCCGGGCCCATGCCTTCTCCGGCCACAGTCACGGTCCGGATTTCCACGGGCGCGAGGCCCAGTTCCTGCAGGACACGGGCGGTTTCCGCCGCCACCTCCGCGGAGCCTTCCTGGAGCTGGTGGTCAACCACCACGGCGCCCACCCGTACCGGGTGGCCGTCCACATGGCCGCGGCGGGCAAAGTAGGCGGCCACTGCTGCCAGAGCCAGGGAGTCCGGGCCGCCGCTGCAGGCCACGATGAGGCGCCCCGGATATCCGGCCTGGGCCAGGGCGTCCCGGAGCATCTTGCGCGCTGTGCCGACGACGGGCGCCAGCCTTCCGGGCCGGCGTCGTCCGCTGCGATGCGGGGCAGGGTTGGCAGGTGCCGCCGGCGGGGGCACGTCAGGCACGGCCGCGTCCGGCAACGTGGCGTCAGGCAAAGTGGCGTCAGGCAATCAGAGTCCCATCCGCTCAAGCCACAGCTTGGCGTCGTGGATCTCAGGCTCGGTGGGCAGGTGGTCGGCAGACTCCCAGACCCTGTTGAAGCCCTCCATCCCCGCCACGTCCACCACGGCGCGCACGAACCTGGCCCCGTCCGAGTACTGGCGCATCTTGGCATCGAGGCCCAGCAGGCTGCGGATGAACTTCTCGATCACGCCGCGGTCCTTGCCCCGGTCGTTGAACCGCTGGCGGATGGTTTTCACGGACGGGATGATGCTGGCATCCACGGCATCCATCACCACGTTGGCGTGGCCTTCCAGGAGGCTCATCACGGCGGTGAGGTGCGAAATGGCGGCCTTTTCCTCGGGATCCTGGAGGAGGTCAAGGATGGCGCCGCGGCCCGGCGTGTTGCCGGAGGCGGTACGGTCCTTCAGCGACCGTGCCGCGGCGGTGGCCCGTTCCATGAGCGAATCGACGTTCCCCAGCAGGTGCACGCTGAGCTGGTCGATCTGCTCCAGCATGTGGTGCCGGAGCCAGGGCGCGGCGGCGAACTGCACACGGTGGGTCTGCTCGTGGAGGCATACCCAGAGGCGGAAATCCTCCGGCGTGACGTTGAGTTCGCGCTCAACGGAGACGATGTTCGGGGCAACCAGCAGGAGCCTGCCGGCAGCGGGGGCGGTGGAACCGTCGGCGAGGGCGGCGAAGGGATCGTACTGGCCCAGCACTTTGCTGGCCAGGAACGCCAGGACGGCGCCCAGCTGGCTGCCGGTGATGGCCCCGCTGACGCTCGCGGCGGTGGGGCTGAGGGTGCCGCTCCGGTTTTCCAGCATCTTTTCCATGGCCGGCTTGAGCATCACGGCAAAGCTCTGGGTGTTGGCCTTGGCCCAGGACGCCCGGTCCACCACCAGCACGGAGGAATCGCGCAGGTCGCGGGCGGCTTCCAGCCCGGTGATGTGGTGGACGTGTTCCACCGAGACATCAGCCAGGCGGCGCAGGCTGTCCACGGCTTCGCTGATGGCAGCCTGGTTCAGCACAGGACCGGCCGGCGCCAGCCGCGCGGCAGTGGAGGCGGCGAGGTCCCAATTGATCAGGGACTGTGCCGTGGCGGACAACGTCTGGGCTGACGACTCGCGTGCAGTGGACTCCATGGTTCCCATCAGAACACAGCAGGGTGTGGATAGTCCTTAAGTTCGCTGACCGGCGAACCTTCCGGCGGGAGTCCTGGCCTCTACCGGCAGCCGCAGCCTGCCAGCGCGGTGGCGGCGCGGTCCAGCGCCTCCTTGTTGCCCGCCGCCCCGGGGGTCAGCCCGTTGCCGATAAAGGAGAAGACCAGGAGACGGCCGTCGGCATCCACCACATAGCCGCTGAGGGCAATGACCGTGTTCAGAGTGCCCGTCTTGGCGCGCACCAGCCCCGCTCCCCCCGCCGTTGCGCCCCCGCCGTACCGCGTATCCAGGGTCCCGGTAAGGCCGGCCACCGGAAAGCCGTCCAATGCGGCCCGGAGCCTGATGTCCGGACCGGAGGTGATGGCCCGGACGGCCTCGGAAAACTGCCGCGCCGGAACCTGGTTCCCCATGGCCAGTCCGCAGACGTCCACCAGCTTCAGGCCGTCCGTGACCAGCCCTGCCTCCCCGAGCTGGGAGCGGACGGCGGCCGTGGCACCGTCGTTGCTGCCCGGCAGGCCGCCAGCCAGCGCCGCCAGCCGGCCCAGTGCTTCGGCAAGGTAGTTGTCCGAGTCCTGCAGCATCAGGTTCACCTGCTCTGCAACAGTGGCAGATTGCACTTCCGCCAGCACTGCTGGCTCCTCAGTGTCGCCGCCTGACTTGTCCCCGCCTGAAGTGTCCCGGCCTGAACTGTCCCCGCCTGCCGCCTGGGCCGGGCCGGGTGAACGTTCGACGGCGGCGGCCACGGTGAGTCCCGCCGCGGCGCCTGCCGTCCGCAGCCGGGCAGCGAATTCCTCCGCGGCGGTGATCGCGGCGTCCTGGGGGCGGGGGCCGGTGGTGACCGCGGGATCGAAGCGGGCCGAATTCAGCGCCAGCGGGTACAGCGGGGCCACTTCACCGGCTGCCACGTCCCCGCTCTCCCATGCAGGGTTCAGGGCGGGACCGGTGAAGAGGGAATCGTCCACCAGCACCTTGATCTCCCCGGCGCGGCCTTCCGCCTGCAGGGCTGCCACCGTCTGCGCTGCCAGCGTCGCAAGCCCTGCCCGCCCCAGGGTTTGTTCCGGGTTTGACTCCCCCGGCCCCAGCAGTACGTCACCGCCGCCCACCAGGACCACCTGCCCCGGGTTCGGTCCGGCCACGGCTTTGGTGGTGAACCGGTGGTCCGGGCCCAGGGCCCGCAGGGCGGCAATGGCCGTCAACAGCTTCAGGTTGGAGGCCGGCACCCTGTTCTCGGAACCGCCGCGGTCAAAAAGTACCTGGCCGGTGAGCGCATCCTGGACCAGCCCCGTGAAGTTGCCGCCGCCGTCGGCCTTCAACAGCGGCTCCAGCTGCGCAGTCACCGCCGCTTCCGCGGGAATCGCCGCCGAGGGGCGGGGTGTTTCCAGCCCCAGCCGGGCGGAGGGGCTGGCGGGCGCCTGCTGCCAGGCAGGCGGAGGCGGAGCGGACGCAGGGGGTTCGGGGCCAAGGAACCCCGGGGCCACCAGGGCCACCGAGGGGATGGCAAGGACTGCCAGGAGCGAAGCCAGCAAGATGCCCGGCCAGGACCCCTTCAGGGCTGTGGCGCCCCGGGCTGCGGCCTCCCGGATATGGCGGAGCCGCTGATCCCTGCCAGTTGCTTTGGTCATGCCGGTGCCGGTCCTCAAGTCCTGAAATATCCCCACAAGTTCCTGATTCCAGGGCCTCTCGCTATATCCTCAATAATAGTCGGCGGCACCGACAGTCCTTTTTGTTGCCCGTCAGAAGTGCCGCGAACCCCCTGCAATTGCCGAGGAGCATTCCATGAAGCATGACGTGACCATCGAGATCCCCAAGGGTTCCCGCGTCAAGTATGAAGTTGACCACGAGACCGGCCGCGTCCGCCTGGACCGCGTCCTCTTCACCGCCATGCAGTACCCCACGCACTACGGCTACTTCGAAAACACCCTCGGCGAGGATGGCGACCCGTTGGACGCACTGGTGCTCCTCCAGGACTTCGACCTGCACCCGGGCGTCATCGTGGAGTCCCGCCCCATCGGCGTCTTCAACATGACGGACGACGGCGGCGGCGACGCCAAGATCCTCTGCGTTCCCGTGGATGCCCGCTTTGACCACATCCAGGAAGTCAGCGACGTCAACGAGTTCCTGATCAAGGAAATCGAGCACTTCTTTACCCGCTACAAGGACCTGGAGCCGGGCAAGTGGGTCAAGGCTGAAGGCTGGGGCGACCGCGCTGCCGCCGAAGCCGAGCTGGAAGCCTCCATCAAGCGGTACGTGCCCACGGGCCACTGATTTCCGGCTGCCTCCGCAGCTACCTCGACGGCGGGTGCCTGGTTCGCAAGAGCCGGGCACCCGCCGTCGTGCTTTAGGAGTTGTTGGGCAGATGCCGCTACCTCCGGCGTGCTGAAGGCCCGGATACGCGCCCAAAACTCCCTGCCAGGATGTGGCATGGTTGCATTGTGCGTTCCGAACCACGATTGAGTTCAAGTCTTTTGTTCAACCCTCCCTGCGGACCGGTCAGTGGCCGGCGGGACGGGACGGTAATCCGGGCAACAGGCATCCCTTACGCCAAGGCTGCACGCTTCCAGCCTCCCGTCCCCGCACCGGACTGGATTGAACCGTACGCGGCGACCTCGCCCGCACCCGCCTGTCCGCAGGGGCCGGTACCGTTCCTGGACGACGTCCTGGGCACACGGTACGGGGAACTTCCGGGCAGCGAGGACTGCCAGAACCTCTCCATCACCATGCCCGCCGATCTGGCTGACGGCGAACGGCTGCCGGTGATGGTGTGGATCCACGGCGGCTCGTACACCACCGGCTCGGGCGACCTCGCCATCTTCGACCCGGCCAGGCTGGTGGCCGAAAACCGTGTGGTGGTGGTTTCCGTGACCTACCGGCTGGGACTGTTCGGTTTCCTGGCTACCCGCACTGGCCGACCGGCCAACCTGGGGCTCCTGGACCAGCTCGAGGCGTTCCGCTGGGTGCAGCGGAACATCGCTGCGTTCGGCGGGGACTCCCGGAAAGTAACAGCGTTTGGCCAGTCCGCCGGGGGTGACGCGATCGCCCATTTGATGGCGACACCCGAAGCGCCGTCGCTCTTCCAGCGGGCCATCCTCCAAAGCGCGCCCCTGGGCATCTCCCGTGGCAGGGCCAAAATGAACCATGCCATGGGCATCGTTGCTGAGGCCGTCACCGAGGACACTCCCGCGATGGAAGTCGTGGAACGGGAGGGGCACGTAGCCCAGGTGGCCCGGAAATTCGGGATGCTCGCCGCGATGCCGTTCGGTACCCAGTACGGGCATGCACCGCTGCCTGCGGAAGCCGACATTGAAGCCGCCTGGAACCGCTCCGCGCCGGAGATTGAGGTGCTGATCGGGCACACATCCGAGGAAGCGCGGCTGTTCCTCCCCCGCAGCCCTTACCTCAGCCGGCTGGCCCGGCTCCCGGTTGCAGGGACGGCCGCCGTCCGGGCCATTGACAGGGTGGTCACTGAGGCTGTCTACGGCAGGGCGGCCCGGAAATTCGTCCGGCGGCATACCCGGGCCGGGGGAAGAGCCCACCGGTATGTCCTGCACTGGCATGCTCCCGGCAACATTTACGGGGCCGCCCACACGGTCGACCTCCCGTTACTCTTCGGCAACCGCAGCACGTGGGACGGGGTAGGTCTGATTGCCGGTGCCCGGTGGGAGGACGTCGACGACGTCGGGCGGCAGCTGCGCAGCCTGTGGGCCGGTTTCGCGCGGGGAGACTCGCTCGGTGAAAAGGGCGGGATTCCCGGGGCCCTCCACTACCAGGCCGTGTAGGCCTGGAGCTCCGGAGGCATGGTGACCATCAGGTGAGGACCCTGGGCGTGGACCTTGCTGCCGCCACGAAGAAGACTGCTGCGGCGGTGATCGAGTGGGACGGCGGCGCGGCGCGGCTGGCGCACTTGGCGCTTGACGTCGGCGACCAGGAGATCGTGGACCTGTTCGGCACCTCTGCCATGACTGGGATCGACTGCCCGGTGGGCTGGCCGCAGGCACTGCTCCCGTTCCTCACCGGGCACCTGAACTTCGACGGCGGCCCGGTCCTTGAGCATGACGGGATCGAAGGGCGGCGGCTGCTGGCCTACAGGGATACGGACCGGTTTGTGACCAGCCGGACCGGCCTGATCCCGCTCAGCGTTTCGGCGGACCGGTTGGCGCATCCTGCCATGCGGTGCGCGGTGATCCAGGCCAAAATCGCGGTCCTGCATGGGCCCCAGCCACGGGACGGGTCCGGGCGCCTCGCAGAGGTCTACCCGGCTGCCTCCCTGAAACTCTGGGGCCTGAGTGCCCGCGGCTACAAGGGACGCGGCACCTCAGAGGCGGAACGCCTGGCCGTCCTGCTCGGAAGCCTGCGGCAGCAGGCACCGTGGCTGGACCTGGCCGGGCACGAGGACCGCCTGGCCGACTCAGACGACCTGTTTGACGCCGTCGTCGCCTCCCTTACAGCCCGTGCCGTCGCCGTCGGACTGACCGTGCCCGCCGATGGCGCCCACGCTGCGGCCGCCCGCAGCGAAGGCTGGATCCACCTGCCGTCCGGCCGGCTGGACGGGCTGCCCGCCTAAGGCGGGGTTAGCCGAGCTTCCAGTTGCGGATCTCCTCCGGGTCCTCGCCGTGGATACGGGTGTGCTGGCGGGCGCGCATCCGCCGGTCCTGCAGCTCCTGCCGCACGAGCGAGTGCTTTTCGGCCAGCCCGGGCACCCGGTCGATAGCATCGATAGCCAGCTGGAACCTGTCGATCCCGTTCAGCATGGCCATATCGAACGGCGTGGTGGTGGTCCCCTCCTCCTTGTAACCGCGCACGTGCAGGCCCTCCTGGTTGGAGCGGCGGTAGGCCAGCCGGTGGATCAGGGCAGGGTAGCCGTGGTAGGCAAAGATGATGGGCTTGTCGTTGGTGAAGATCCCGTCGAAGTCCCGTGACGGCAGCCCGTGCGGGTGCTCGCTCTCATCCTGCAGCCGCATCAGGTCCACGACGTTCACCACGCGGACCTTAAGGCCCGGCACACCCTCGCGCAGCAGTTCCGCGGCCGCGACCGTCTCCACCGTGGGCACGTCGCCCGCACAGGCGAGGACGACGTCGGGCTCCTCACCCGGCACCTCCGACCCTGCGAAAGGCCAGATCCCAAGGCCGCGGCGGCAATGGTTTGCGGCGTCTTCCGGGCCCAGCCACGTGGGCGAGGGCTGCTTGCCGCTGACCACGATGTTGACGTAGTCCGTGGACGCCAGGCAGTGCTGCATGATGTACAGCAGCGTGTTGGCGTCCGGCGGAAGGTACACCCTGATGACCTCCGCCTTCTTGTTCACGGCATGGTCAATGAACCCGGGGTCCTGGTGGGAGAAGCCGTTGTGGTCCTGCTGCCACACGTGCGAGGACAGCAGGTAGTTCAGCGAGGCCACCGGCTGGCGCCACGGCAGCTGCCGGTGCACCTTCAGCCACTTTGCATGCTGGTTGAACATGGAGTCGACAATGTGGATGAAGGCCTCGTAGCAGCTGAAGACGCCGTGGCGGCCGGTGAGGAGGTAGCCTTCCAGCCAGCCCTGGCACAGGTGTTCGCTGAGCACCTCCATCACCCGGCCTGACCGCGCCAGGTGCTCGTCGGCGTCGTCAATCCGGTACTGCCACACCTTGTCGGTGACTTCGTAGACGTTCTGCAGCCGGTTCGAGGCGGTCTCGTCAGGACCGAAGAGCCGGAACGTCTCCATGTTCAGGGAGATGACGTCGCGCATCCAGGATCCCAGCGTGATCATGGGGCTGATCCGTTCAGTGCCTGCGCGCGCAACCTCCACGGCGTGGTCCCCATAGGCGGGGAGCTTCAGCGCCTTCCGCAGCAGTCCGCCGTTGGCGTGCGGCGTTGCGCTCATCCGGAACGAGCCAGTGGGCGCGGCCTCGGCGACGTCGGGACGCAGCCTGCCGTCGCCGTCGAACAGTTCCTCCGGGCGGTATCCCCGCAGCCACTCTTCCAGCTGCGCGAGGTGTTCGCCGTTGGTCCGCACCTCCGACAGCGGCACCTGGTGGCTGCGCCAGGTGCCTTCGACCTGGAGGCCGTCCACGTAGCGGGGACCGGTCCAGCCTTTCGGCGAGCGCAGCACGATCATGGGCCAGCGGGGCGCCTCCGCGGACTGCCCCGCAACGTCCAGCACGTCCTGTCCGCCCTGGGGTGTCCGCCGCGAGTCCTGGATGGCCCGGATGTCGGCAAGGCAGCCGTCAAGTGCCGCAGCGAAGTCCTGGTGTGCCTGTTCCGTGTTGTCCGGGTCCTTGACGGTGACGAAGTACGGTTCGTGTCCGTAGCCGCGCAGCAACTGCTCCAGCTGGGCTTCCGGCATGCGGGCGAGCACCGTGGGGTTGGCGATCTTGTAGCCGTTCAGGTGCAGGATGGGCAGCACGGCGCCGTCGGTGGCCGGGTCCAGGAAGTTGTGGGAGTGCCAGCTGGCGGCCAGCGGCCCGGTTTCGGCCTCGCCGTCGCCAATCACGACGGCGGCCACCACCTGGGGATTGTCCAGTACAGCACCGTACGCGTGGGCCAGGGAGTACCCGAGTTCCCCGCCCTCATTGATGGAGCCGGGGCTCTCCGGCGCGGCGTGGCTGGGTATGCCGCCCGGGTAGGAGAACTGGCGGAACAGCTCGGCCATGCCGTCGCCGTCGTTGCCCACATGGCCATAGATCTCCGAGTAGGTGCCCTCCAGCCAGGCATTGGCGACGACGGCGGGACCGCCGTGGCCGGGACCGGCCACGAAGAGCATCTCGGCTGAGTCGCGGCGGATCGCGCGGTTCAGGTGGGCGTAGACGAAGTTCAGCCCGGGAGTGGTGCCCCAGTGCCCCAGCAGCCGGGATTTGGTGTGCTCCGGCTTCAGCGGCTCGCGGAGCAGCGCGTTGGAGCGGAGGTAGATCTGGCCCACCGAAAGGTAGTTCGCGGCCCGCCACCAGCGGTCAACGAGTTCGAGTTCGTCCTGCCCCATGCTGCCGGTCATAGCCATCCTCACGTCGCGTGCGCCGCCCGTCCGGCATCCGCCGGCGGCAGCCGTTCCCCCATCGCATCAGATGGGCCAGCCCGAGGCAACCCCGCTTGCCCCACTGCTACCAGCGGGTAGTCTTTGGTTTCAGATGTTCACGCTGACAATCAACCAGACCGACAGCCGGCGCGATGGTGACCGGGTGCCGCAGCTGCTCAAGGACCTGCGGCACATTCCTGCGCGCCTGGACTTTGACCGCTCGGTGGAAGACGAAGTCCAGGGCATCGTGGACTGCCCGCACCAGGCCGTGGAAGCTGCCCTGATCGCGCTGAGGTGCGGTTCCTGGTATGTGGGGATCGGCGTCGGGCCTGTCAATGAGCCGCTTCCCAACCAGATCAAGGACGCCTCCGGCCATGGCCTGGTCTACGCGCGGCGCGCCGTTGACCGCCTGCGCGGCAGCAAGGAGCGCGTGCCGGTGGCGGTGGAAGGGCCGCTGGCCGATGTTGCCCACGACGCCGAGGCCGTGCTGCGGCTGCTGGGGCACATTGTGCGGGACCGGTCCGGGGCTGAATGGCGGGTGTTGGACCTCCTGACCCCCGGCGTCCGCGGGCAGCAGAAGGCGGTAGCCCAGGAACTCGGGATCACCACGCAGGCTGTGAGCAAGGCGGTGGCCCGGGCGCAGTGGAACGAGGAGCATGCCGCCCGCCCGGCCGCCGCCCGGCTGCTGGCGATGATCCTTGAGGTGCGCTAGCTGCTGCCGCCTGCGGACAGGACAGCCTGGCTTTGGGTGGCAGCCATCACCGGCTCGCCGTTGAAGTATTCGAGCTGCCAGCCGTCGATCGCGTGGTGGTGCGCCAGGTTCAGCACTGCGTTGTCGATGCTCGTGAGCTTGCTCCCCACTGCGCGGCTGAGGCTCACGCGCAGCAGGGTCCCGTGGGCGACGACGAGAAGGCGGCGGCCGCGGAATTCCTCGGCGAGTGCCTCCAGGGCGGCCAGCCCCCGGTCGGCAGCCTCGTCCTCGCTTTCGGCGCCGCGGAAACCGCCCGGGATGCGCAGCGCGTCCAGTTCCGGCCCCGCCTGCATGCCCTCCGCCGGTCCGAAGCTCCGTTCGGTCAGCTCCGGCATGCGCCGGACGTCGGCGAGCCCCAGCCCCTCGGCGATCAGGTCCGCTGTCTCGGCGGCACGGCTCAACGGGGAGGACACCACTGCGTCCCATTCGTAAGCGGACAAAACGGCGACGGCGTCACGCGCCTGGGCACGGCCGACGTCGTTCAGCGGGATGTCAGTGGATCCCTGCAGCCGGCGCTGCGCGTTCCAGTCAGTCTGGCCATGGCGGATGAGGGCGAAGCTGGTGAGGGTCATGCTTTCCATTCTGCCTTGTACTGCGCTAGAGCAGGCTGCGCAGCACGTGTGCAGCGCCGTCGTCGAACACTGAGTGGGTGACCTCGTCAGCGGCGGCGATCACTTCCTCCGGCGCCTGGCCCATCGCAACGCCACGCCCCGCCCAGCTGAGCATTTCGATGTCGTTGCGGCCGTCCCCAATGGCCACGGTGAGGTGCGGTTCAATGCCGAGCCTGCCGCGGAGGTTCTCCAGGGCACTGGCCTTGGTCACCCCGGCTGCGGCGATATCCAGCCAGGCAGTCCAGCCCACGGAGTAGGTCACCCCGGCGAGTCCCACATGCTCAATCGCTGCGGTGAACTCTTCGGGGGTGTTCTCGGTGCTGAACACCACAACACGCACGGCGGTGGCCTCGAGCAGGGTGTGGAAGTCGACGCCGATGGCCTCGACGCCGAAGCTGGCGTCCTGGAAGCGCTCGGTGGAAAGGAAGTTGCCCTCTTCATCTTCGAGCGCATACTTGGCGGAGGGAAGCCGTTCGCGCAGTGCGCGGAGGGCGGGTCCGGGGTCGAAGGTGGCCTTGTGGATGACCTCGTAGCCGCCGTCCAGCGCAGGGTGGAGGCGCAAGGTCACGCCGCCGTTGCAGCAGACAGCGTAGCCCCGTTCGATCCCGATTTTCTCGATGATCGGCAAGGTGGCATTCAGCGAACGCCCCGTGGCGATCATGACCTCGTGCCCGGCAGCCACTACGGCCTGCGCGGATTCCCGGACACCCGCAGACATGTGGCCGTCGTGGTTCACCAGGGTGCCGTCCACGTCCAGTGCGACCATCAGCTTCTGGCTAATGGCGTTGTTCTCGTTGTTGTCTCGCCGGTCATCGTTGCCGGCGACTGAGGTTTCAGTCAGCGTTGTCATCCATCAAGTAGAGCAGAAGGCCGTGAAATCCCGCTAGGACGCGCGCCACAGAGTTGTTGAACAGTTGGCAAATACCCACAGGTTGTCCCCGGTGTGAGTGTTAATAACCGGGCCGCCCGCCACACTCCCGGGCTTGTTCGTGCAACCTAACCTTGAACGCAAGGATCCGCGAACAGGCCCCTGATCCGCGGTCGCAGCCCCGCCACAAGGAGCTTCCGCCTCAGCCGCTCCGGGTTTTCGATATCCGCCCACCCCCAGCGCACGAAGGCGAAGCCGAGGGCGCGGATGCGGTCTTCACGAATCTTCTCCCGGTACACCGCCTCTTCCGGCGTGGTGCCAACACGAACAGCGGCTTCGACGTACTTCGCCTTACCATCGAATTCGCCAACAACCCGGTGTCCCGGCCAGAAGCAATCGGCCCGGCCGATGAAACCGTCTGAATCGCAAAAGACGTGCTGCAGCACGGGCTGCTCAAATCCCAGGAACTCAAACATTGCCCGGCTGTAGGACTCGCCCACAGACTCGGCCAAGGGACTGGCCAGTTCTGCTACCCGTTCCGCACGGCGCCGTGCCGAAGCATGGGGGTGGGCCGCTATGCCTTCCGCGATCCCGCGTACGGCCAGCAGGTTGGCGCCTGACGACAGGTGGCCTTGGCCATGCAACCGCCGCGCCAGTCCGTCTGCGACCACCAAGGCCTCAGCGGGTTTGCCCGCCACCATCAGGTCAAGCGATGTCTGAACGGGGCTTGTACACCTGAATTCGCCCTGCACCATAGCCTCAAGCGTAGGTTTCAGGCAGTAACGCAGGGGATATGAACGGCGTTCCCGGACTTGCCGTGCTGCCACGCCCTCCCCCAGGACCGTCAGGGGCGACCGTCGAATTCCGCTCCGCCCGGGCAGGGTGGTTGCCAGTTCCACACACGGCGGGGTCCGAAGCGTGGGCAGTCCGTTGGCCAGGGCAGCCGTTTCCCCGCACAAGACCGCTCCCTTGACGGACCTCGCGACGGCCGCCGTCGTCCAGGCGAAGCGCGCTGAAGGCCGGGCACTGAGCCAGTCCGCCGTCCTCACATAGAAACCGCGCCGGATCCGGACCAGGCGTCCCGCCCGGAACTCCCGGTGGATCTGGTCAGTACTCCCCTGTATACGCAGGATGGCGGCGGAATCGATCAGTCCGGGCAGGATTTCCATCCCACAAGGCTGGCGGCTGGACGCCACGGAGTCAGCAGCCGGGTGGGCCTATGTGGACAACCAGGGAGCGCGACGGCGGCAAGCTCCCCGAGCCAGGAGCTTGTTCGCGGATCCGGGCCTTGAAGGCGCAGATCCGCGAACAAACCCGGGACAAGGCGAAAGCTACAGGACCGGGAGGACCTCAAGCCCGCCCAGGTACTTCTGCAGGGCCTTGGGCACGTTGACCGAGCCGTCCGCGTTCTGGTGGTGCTCCAGCAGCGCGACGATCCAGCGGGTGGTGGCCAGGGTGCCGTTCAGCGTGGCCACTGCCCGGGTGCCCTTGGCAACGCCCTCCGGGTTGACCGCCCGTTCGCGGATGTTCAGGCGGCGGGCCTGGAACGTGGTGCAGTTCGAGGTGGAGGTCAGCTCGCGGTACGCGCCCTGGGTGGGGACCCAGGCTTCGCAGTCGTACTTGCGGGCAGCGGACATGCCCAGGTCGCCGGCCGCGGTGTCGATCACCCGGTACGGCAGCTCGCACTTGGCCAGCATCTCCTCTTCCCACGCCAGCAGGCGCTGGTGCTCCGCAGCAGCCTCTTCAACCGTGGTGTAGATGAACATCTCCACTTTGTTGAACTGGTGCACGCGGATGATTCCGCGGGTGTCCTTGCCGTGCGAACCGGCCTCGCGGCGGTAGCAGGAGCTCTGGCCGGCGTACCGGATGGGGCCCGCGGAGAAGTCGAGGATCTCGTCCGCGTGGTACCCGGCCAGCGCCACCTCGGAGGTGCCCACCAGGTAAAGGTCGTCTTCGGCGAGACGGTAGATCTCGGCGTCGTGCTTTACGTCAAAGCCGGTGCCCTGCATGGTCTCGGGACGCACCAGGGTGGGCGTGATCATGGGGATGAAGCCGGCTTCGATGGCCTGGTCCATGGCCATCTGCAGCAGCGCCATTTCCAGCCGGGCGCCCACGCCGCGGAGGAAGTAGAAGCGGGCGCCCGAAACCTTGGCGCCGCGCTCCATGTCGATGGCGCCGATCAGTTCACCGATTTCCAGATGGTCCTTCGGCTCGAAGTCCGGGAATTCGCGGGGCGTGCCGACAGTCTTGACCACTACGTAGTCATCCTCGCCGCCTTCCGGGACGCCGTCCTCGATCAGGTTGGGGATAGTGCGCAGCAGTTCTTCCTGCTTGGTCTGCGCGGCGTCGGCCTCGGCGGAAGCCGCCTTGACCGAGTTGGCCAGTTCCTTGACCTCGGCCAGCAAGGCCTTCTTCTCGTCGCCCTTGGCCTGCGCCACCTTCTTGCCGAAGGCGTTCTGCTCGGCGCGGAGGTTCTCGAACCGGATCAGCGCGGCGCGGCGGGCGGAATCCGCGGAGATGATTGCGTCCACCACTGATTCGTCCGCGCGGCGGGCACGCTGGCTGGCACGGTATTTATCCGGGTTTTCGCTGAGGTCTTTTACGTCGATCACCACACAAGGGTATCCAATCCAACGCACGACGGAGGGCGACGCCGGGCGTGCCGGAACCATAGGCTTCCGCCGGGCTACTGTTGAAGCACCATGAGCGACTGGATCCTGTACCTGCTGATTGGGGTGGCCCTCGCGTTTGCCATCTCCAGCTGGTGGGGCGTGCGCAGGCTCAAGGCCCTGCACGTCCGAAGCATGGTGGGCGGGGAAGCGCAGGAATCCGGGCTCACGCGGCAGCGCGTCGCGGTAGTCCTCAACCCCATCAAAGCCCGCTCGGAAGAGGCGAGGGCCAAGATCCAGCGGGGGTGCCTGGCGGCAGGCTGGGAGGACCCGGTGTTTTTTGAGACAACGGCGGAGGACCCCGGCTATTCGCAGGTGCAGGCGGCGCTCGAGCACAACCCCGACGTCATCCTGGTGGGCGGCGGCGACGGGACAGTCCGTGTTGTGGCTGAGTCCCTGGTGCACACCAACGTGGCCATGGGCCTCATCCCGCTGGGCACCGGAAACCTGCTTGCCCGGAACGTGCATCTGGACCTCAACGACCTCCATGACAATGTCAACACCGCCCTTTTCGGCCGGCAGCGCTATATCGACACTGCCCGGATGGGGATCGAGAACTCCCGGACCGGGGACTCCTCCGAGCACACGTTCTTGGTGATAGCGGGGATCGGCATGGATGCGGAGATCCTGGCAGACACCAATACGGGCCTGAAGAAAGCCCTCGGTTGGCTGGCGTATACGGAAGCGGGCATGCGGCACCTGCCCGGGCGCCGGAAGAAGGTTTCGATTTCGCTGGACGGGAGTCCTGAACAGGTCAGGAACATCCGCAGCGTACTTTTCGCCAATTGCGGCCTGATTCCGGGGGGCATCGACTTCATCCCCCAGGCAATGATTGATGACGGGATGCTGGACGTGGTGGTGATGAGCCCCAGGAGCGCGTTCGGCTGGCTGCTCATGTACGTCAAGATCATGTTCAAGCACAGCGGGAAACTGCCCAGCATGACCGTCTACCGGTCAGGGAGGATCGTCATCCAGTGCCCGGAGCCAATGCCCACGCAGCTGGACGGTGATACCGCCGGCGAGGCCACCAGGCTCACAGTCCAGGTGGAGCCGCGGTCGCTTTTAGTGAGGGTCAGAGGACAAGATTAGGGGCGGGGTCAGAACCCCGCCCCTAACGCCTGGGTGAAAGAGAAGGCGAGGCCTCCAGGTCGCGTCAGTCGCCGGCTTTCCGGGCGGCCTCCGCAGCCTTCGCCACCGCGTGCGCTTCGGACTGCTCCCGGATCATTGCCTGCTCTTCCTCGAAGCGCAGGCGGTCAGCACGGTCAGCCTCATCGCCGTCCCAATCCTGGTTGTCCGCGGTTGGCCTTGGGTTCACGATCATTCCCTGGCCGTCGTTTTCGGTGCTGCTGGTAGTCATGGCGCGATCCCTTCGTTAGGGGCCATCCCCCGTATGGATCAAGTAAGCATACGCATTGTCCACAGCCTAAGGAAGTACTTCGAACGGCATTTACCTACGCTTACGGCGAAGCGGGCGGAAGCGCTTTCCCGCCGCACTTATGCAGGGCGGAGAATGCCTTCCACCCAGGTCCGTGCCGCCTGGAAGGCGTCGTCAGCAGTGTGCGGCTCCACCTTCACGGCCTGCATGTCTGCCCGGGGATACGAGCCCAGGAAGCGCGTGGCGGGGCTGATGCGGTGCAGGCCGGCGAGGGCGTCTGCCACGCGGGCGTCACCAGCATGCCCGTCGGCGTCGATGCTGAAGAAGTAGTCCCCCAGATACTGCCCGGTGGGACGGGACTCGATGCGGCTAAGGTTCACCCCGCGGCTGGCGAACTGGTCGAGGATGTCCATCAACGCCCCGGGCCGGTCTTCCGGAAGCGGCACCACCACAGTGGTTTTGTCCGCGCCGGTGCGCGGAGGCAGGACGCCCGGCCGGCTGACGAGGATAAAGCGGGTCACGGCTTCCGGGTTGTCGCCGATGTTCTCCGCAAGCACCGCCAGGCCGGGCTGTTCCCGGGCCACCAGGGGTGCGCAGATGGCTGCGTCATACTGGCAGCCCTCCTTGAGGAGCCCCACGGCGGCAGCGGCAGTGGACGATCCCGGCACATATTCTGCATGGGCAATGTGCGCGTCCATCCACAGCCGGCATTGCGCCCAGGCGTGACCATGGGTGGAGATTTTCCGCACGTCAGCCAAGCGGACGCCGTGCCTTGCCACCAGGACGAAACTGATGGGTACCAGGACTTCGCGGATGATGCGCAGCTCCTGTCCGGCGGCGATCGCGTCAAGGGTTGCGGTAACGCCGCCCTCCACCGAGTTTTCGATCGGAACCATCGCGGCCTGCGCCGAGCCGTCGCGCACCTTGTCAAGGGCTGCGTTGACGTTCGACGCCGGCACGCGGTCAGCGTGGGCAGCTTCGGGCACCTGCAGGAGGGCTGCTTCGGTGAAGGTACCCTCGGGTCCCAGGAACGTGTAGGTGGCCGGCAAGGCGGGCATGGATGTTCCCGCCTACAGCACGATGGGCTTCAGCCCGTTGTCCGAAACCAATGGCTTGCCGGCCTCCAGCCACTGGTCCATCCCGCCGGCAACATTGATGGCCGTGTACCCCTGGCCGGTGAGCCACTGCGCTGCCCGGAAGGAGCGTCCCCCCGTGCGGCAAATGACGTACAGGTCCTCGTCCGGGTCCAGTTCATCCAGCCGGGCCGGCAGCTGGTCCATGGGGATGTGGAGTGCGCCGTCTGCATGTCCTGCCACCCACTCATAGTCCTCACGGACGTCCAGGATCACGGCATCTTCGGGAATGTCGTTGACGGGAACGTTGTCGAAATCGCTCATGGAGAGTCCTGCCTTCGCCGATCGGGTTCGGCATTAAGCCTAGTGCTTCAGCTGCCGCGGGAGGACCTGCTCCGGCCAAGTTAAGCTTGAGTGACCCTAGGAGGAAACGTGTCCCCTGCGCATCCTGCCCCAGCCGCCCACTTCGGCCCGGACAGCCGGGAACGTCGCTGCCGGTCAACGGACGGGCACGCCTTTGGCTGAGCTCCATGACCTGCCCGCGGTAGTGCTGCGGGACCAGTTGCGGCAGGGAGAAGTGTCAGCATCGGACGCGGCGGCCCATTTCCTGGCCCGGATAGAACGGCAAAATCCCCTGCTCGGGTCCTTCATCACAGTCACGGCGGAACAGGCCCTGGAACAGGCACGGGCCGCCGACACTTTGCGGCTACGGGTCCCGGCGGATGAGCTTCCCCCGCTGCACGGAATGCCCCTGGCCTTCAAGGACCTCACGGATGTGGCAGGGGTGGTCACAACCCATGGCAGTGCGGCGCTGGACCACAGGCCGGCGCCCACGGACAGCCCCCTGGTAGCCCTGCTCAGGGAAGCGGGCGTAACTTCCCTGGGCAAGACCCAGGTGCCCGAATTTGGGCTGACGGCCTACAGCGAAAACCGGATCGCGCCGCCGTCGCGCAACCCCCACGCACTGAGCAGGAGCTCAGGGGGATCCTCCGGCGGCAGCGCTGCCGCCGTTGCCGCCGGGTTGCTGCCGTTTGCGCCGGGGACCGACGGCGGCGGCTCCATCCGCATCCCAGCCGCTGCCTGCGGGCTCGTGGGGCTAAAACCCGGCCGCGGCCTGGTTCCGGCGGGGGAAAGCCTGGGCGATCCGGCCCGGCTGGTGGTGGCCGGCCCCTTGGCCAGGACCTCCGCAGACGCAGCGCTCATGCTGGATGCCCTGGCACCCTCCCCCGCAACGCCCGATAGCGGAGCCGTGAATACCGGCAGTTATTTGGCGGCCCTCAGCGAAGATCCTCCACGACTCCGGATCGGCGTCACCCTGGACAGCCCTTGGTGGGGGACCTTTCCCTTCAGCCCGGAACCCGCAGCCCTGGATGCCCTCAAGGTTGGGCAGGACCTCCTGGAGCACGCCGGCCATGTGATATGCGAAGCCTCCATCAGGTACGACAACCGATACCCCGACGCGTTCACTACCGCCTGGACGGCGCCAGTGGGGACTGCCAGGATCAGCCCGCACCGCGAAGCACTGCTGGCACCCCTCACCCGCACCTTCCGGCGCCGGGCGCAGCAGCGCAGCCCGGCGAAGCTGGCTGAAGCCCTGGCGTTCCTCCGCCGGTTCCAGCACGACACGGTGGTCCAATACGCGCAGTGGGACCTGATGCTCATGCCGGCGCTGGCCCAGACACCGCGCCCCGTGGGCTGGTTCACGGGCGCCCTGCACGGCGACGACCGATGGCCGGCCGCACAATGGCCGGGAGATGCCGACGGCGACTACCGCAGGCAGTGCGAATACGCGCCCTGGTCTTCCATGGTCAATGTCTGCGGCCTGCCGGCCATCACTCTTCCTGTCCATTGGACCGGCGGCGGGCGCGGCGAGGGCCTGCCGATGGGAATCCAGCTCGTTGGGCCCATGGGGTCGGAGTCCCTCCTGCTGCGCGTGAGCAACCAACTGGGATTCTGAGCCGCGTCCTGATGGCCGCCTTTGTTGACCCGCCCCTAACGCGCCCTTAATGCCCCTGTAACCCTCCAGGAGCAGACTTAGGCGAGTATCAGGCCGCGGCACTCCTTCCGCCGGCCACTGCTCTACGAGGAGTCGCCCTCATGAATGCTGAATATCCCGTAGCCGCCACCGAAGCAGCCCCTCAAACCGGAGACGCCAGGCCGGACCTGAGCAACGCCAACATCAGGGAAGACCTGGCCGAACAGGGACGGTGCGCCCTGGTCCATCTGCCCAGCGGACGCACCTGCCTCCTCCCCCTCCGGCACCAGGGGCCGTGCGAGTTCCACCGCCCCGAGGAGGCAAACGACGTAGCCACAGGCGCCCGAGAGGAGGACGATTAAAGGGCAGTCACGTTAGTAGGAGGTCTGTGATGTGCTATTCATCCAGCAAGGACTTCGGGTGGGGCAGGAAAGAAGCCGACCACAAGCCCGAAGCAAAGCAGGACACCCCGGTAGAAACCCCGGAGAGAGCGGTTAAGGCCCCGGACTTTACCTTCTGGTCCTTCCCGTGGAAATCCCCGGCCGCTGGCAGCCCCTCAGCTGAACGGAGCAAGGAGAGGGTCTGACCGCGAGCCCCGGCGAAAAATCAGCGGAAGGGTCTTCAGGGAAGGCCCTTCCGCTGCGTCCTGGATTAGTTGCGTTGTGCTCCCATCAGCCCTCCCACTAGGGTGGGACAATAAGCATGCTTAGCATCCGCATCTGAGGAAGGACCAGCATGAGTACCGGAAACTACCCATCGGCCGGACAGCCGGAGTCGGGCAGCGGACATTACGACGGCGGGACCGCCTCCCAGCCGCGGGTTACCTCCCCTGTGGAATCCACAGCCTCGGGGCAGGATCCGGCCGCGGGCCAACCGGCAACCACCGCGCCGCCCGCAACCAATACCCAGCCTGCAGCGAACCCCCCGGCCGGACAGCCCAAGGTGACACGGGCGGGAGTGGTGTGGGCCGCCGTCGTTGCGGCGCTGGTGGTGCTCATCCTGCTCATCATCTTCATCATGCAGAACCAGGACCAGGTGGTGGTGCGGTACTTCGGCCTGGAAGGCATGGTCCCGCTGGGCATGGCACTGTTTATCGCCAGTGTGACCGGTGGCGTGCTCGTGGCCATGGCCGGCGGCGCCCGCATCCTCCAGCTCCGAAGGAACGCGCACCGGGCGCGGGTCCAGCAGCGGAGGTAGCCCCAGCCCGTCTTCTGGGTGGGCGTGTCCAAGGGCCGCAACGCGGGATCCGGCCAGCAAAGGAAAATTCGCTAAGGAGTGCACTGGTTCATTGACCGCGCACTGCGGCGGTTCTAAACTCTCGACATCGTTACCTCGGGTGCGCCGCACAGCAGCCGGCAACCCTCCTTTCCGGGGCGCCCGGCGCCCCTGGCTCTTCCACACCATCACAGGCACCAAGCCCTAGTTTCGGAAGCACTGACGATGTCCGCAATCCAAGAGAACAAGCCGGAACTGGAAGTGCAGCAGGCTTTGCACGAGCTGCGCCGGCGGCTGACCGGGTCCCTGATCGAGCCCCAGGATCCCCTCTACGACGAAGCCCGGGCCGTATGGAACGGCATGGTGGACCTTCGGCCGCGGGCTGTTGCCCGGGCCGGCGCTGTTGCCGATATCGATGCCGCCTTGGAGGCCGTACGGCAAAGCGGGCTCGCCCTTGCCGTCCGGGGCGGCGGGCACAACGTGGCCGGCCATGGCAGCGTTGAAGGAGGCCTGGTGCTGGACCTGGGACCGCTGAAGCGCGTCCAGGTGGACCCGGCGCGACGGCTGGTGACCGTGGAGCCCGGAGCAACGCTCGCCGACGTGGACCGGGCCACCACGGCGCACCACCTGGCGGTCCCCTTGGGGGTGATCAGCGGAACAGGCGTGGCCGGGCTTGCCCTTGGCGGCGGCGTGGGCTGGCTGACACGCTCCAACGGGCTGAGCCTGGACAACCTCGAATCCGTAGACGTTGTTACCGCCAGCGGCGAGCACCTGCACGCCAGCGAACAGGAGAACCCGGAGTTGTTCTGGGGACTGCGTGGCGGCGGCGGAAACTTCGGGGTGGCATCCTCCTTCACCTTCCGGGCGCGGCCCCTGCCGGCCGCTCCGCTGGGCGGAAATCTGTTCTACCGGCCCGGCAACTGGCGAAACGCGCTGCTCGCCTTTGCCCGCTGGACCCGGGACCTGCCGGACGAGATGAACCCCATCATCTCCTTCCTGGTGCTACCGCCCGAATTCGGGATGGGGAACGAGCCGTGGATGATCGTGGGATTCGCCTGGGTTGCCGACGATCACCAGGCCGGCCTCGCACTTGTGGACCAGCTGCGGGCAGAAGCGCGGCCTGACGAGCAGGAGGTAGGACCCACGTCATGGCTGGACTGGCAGAGCGCCATGGACAGTGTCTTTCCCAAAGGCTCCCGGGGCTACTGGAAGAACGTCTCCTTTTCCCGCCTTGACGAAGATGCTGTGGAAGTCCTGCTGGGATTCGCGTCGGAGTTGGCGTGGGAGGGAACAGGGATCGATATCCACCATATGGAAGGGGCCTTCGGTCGCGTCCCGGACGATGCCACAGCCTTTCCCAACCGGTCCGCCCGCTATTGGCTCAATGTCTACGGATTCTGGCGCGATCCTTCAGAGGACGAAAGGCTGACCGCCTTCGCCCGCAGGGCCCACAGGCTCATGCAGCCGCTGGCGGAGCACGGCGAGTACGTGAACTTCCTGGGCGCCGAAGCGGGACTGGAACAAGCAGAGGCTGCCCGCACTGCATATGGCCCGGAAAAATACCGGCGCCTGGTGGCCCTCAAGGACCGTTACGACCCCCAGAACCTGTTCCGCCTCAACCACAACATCCCGCCGACGCGCACCTCCTGAACGACGCGCACTTCCTGAACTCAGTGCACAACCGGCAGCGGGATACCTGCAGGTTCAGAAGGTGTAGCCGGCGCTGCTGGTGGAGCTTGCGATGGTGAGGCCGATAATGGCCAGCAGCCAGAAGGCACCGTAACCCAGCAGGCACAGGTACCCCAGCACCAGGCCGGCGATCGCCATGCCCCTGCCTCCGGGTTCCCGCTTGAGTGCCATGTGTCCGGTGATGATCGCGGCGATCTGCGGGAGCAGGATCCAGCCCATGATCACGGACGCGATGCCGCACACCATGCTGGCAATGCTCAACGTTCTTGGCTCAGCAGCCACCCCGTAGTAGCCCTGCTGCCCGTAGGGGCCGGCAGGTTGACCGTAGTAGCCCTGCTGCCCGTAAGGGCCGGCCTGCTGCCCATAGGGGCTTTGCTGCTGCGCGTAAGGGCTGCCCGGCTGGCCATATGCCGGCGCCCCGTACTGGCCCGGCCCGCCAAACGTGTTCTGCCCATAGTTGCCCTGCCCGTGGCCGGACTGCCCGTACTCGGACTGCGGCTGGCCGGACTG
This sequence comes from Pseudarthrobacter phenanthrenivorans Sphe3, assembly GCF_000189535.1. Taxonomy (NCBI): domain Bacteria; kingdom Bacillati; phylum Actinomycetota; class Actinomycetes; order Micrococcales; family Micrococcaceae; genus Pseudarthrobacter; species Pseudarthrobacter phenanthrenivorans. The sequence goes on along the minus strand of NC_015145.1, from coordinate 279,586 downwards.
CCCGGATTCGGGCCGATGGTTGGGCTGGTCAGTCATGGTTTCTCCCCCTTGGATGCTGGTTCCAGCCTACCCGCGCACACCCTCCGGTTCTACGGCCCCCAGTAGGGCAGAACATACACGGCAAAGGCGACGAACGCGGCCAGCATCGCGAGCTGGATTCCGCTGGTGGTGCCACGGCTGCGGGTCCTCGAGCCTGCCCCGGCCGCGGCCGACCGTTTCGAACTGTTCCCGCGGGTCAAATTGTTCCTGTGGGCCGGACGGGGTGAAGCATTGCGGACCGAAGGGGTGCGCGGTGAAGCAGGACGGGGCGCAACGGGGCGGGACCCTGAACGTGCAGGCACCGGAGGCGGTGTGCCGTCCGTAGCGGAAGGAACGGGACCCGCCGGCCGAACGTTGCGAAAGGCCGTGATGCCCGGCTCCTGTTCATGCGTCAGTTCCTGGCCCAGGTGCTCATAAAGCCCCACCACCGCCTGCTGGTCCAACACGGGGGGCAACGCCTCGATGGCGCCCACCACCCGCTGTGCACCCGCCACGGCTACGTCCGAACTGGTTACGCCGAAGAGGTCCGGCTGGGCCGCCATGCAGATCAAGGGCCGCACCAGGCGGCGGTGCGGCGGCGCAACCACGGACGCCACGGCGGCGCACTGCGCCAGTGCGCCCTCCACTGCCTGGGTGCGGGCGTACCGGCCCTGCCACAGCACCCCGGACGCCACGCGGACTTCGCCGCTCCAGTTCTTGGAATCCACCACCACCACTCCGCCCGGTCCCACCAGGACGTGGTCCAGGTTGGCTTTGGGCCGGCCGGGCCAATGGACGTCATGCAGCACGTACCAGCCCTGCGGAACCAGTTCCCGCAGCTTGTCTGCCACGACTTTCCCGTCGGCACCGCCGTTGTCCCTGGATGACATGGCATCGGGTGCGGAACCCGCCTCATCGAGGCGTCGCTTCAGCCTCGCCACCCGTTCAGCAGCCAGCCTGGACCGCTCCGCTGCCCCATCTTCTGCCCCCATGGCGCGTCCCCGCTTCCTTGCCGGAAGAACGACGGCGGGCGGCCGCCGTCGTGCCTTGCTCCCGGGTGGTTCCCCCGGATTCCTCGAAAGTAACAGGGCGCGCAGGCGGCGGTATATAAGTACTTTGCAGGGGGTGTACTCAGGTTGCCTACTCGTTTGATGACGTTCTTTCGTCACAGGCCGGACACAGTTGCCGTTTTCCGGACGGATCGTTTTGACTGTGGCGCCCGTCTGGCATGCTGGTGGCATGGCTAGCCGCGCGGGCACAGTTGCCCAACCCCAGGACCTTGTTGACATCACTGCGCTTCTTGACGCGTATTACGACATCACGCCGGACCTCTCGGATCCCGGCCAGCGCGTGGTCTTTGGCACCTCCGGGCACCGCGGCTCCAGCCTCAAGGCCTCGTTCAACGAAAAACACATCGTGGCCATCACCCAGGCGATCGTGGAATACCGGGCGGGACAGGGCATCACCGGCCCGCTGTTCCTCGCCAAGGACACGCACGCGCTGAGCGAGCCGGCGCAGAACTCGGCGCTTGAAGTCCTGGCAGCCAACGGCGTCCAGGTCCTCATCGACGCCCGCCACGGCTACACCCCCACCCCGGCCCTCAGCCACGCGATCCTCACGTACAACAGGAACGCCGGCGCCGGCGCCCCGCAGGCTGACGGCATCGTTGTCACCCCCAGCCACAACCCGCCCGCGGACGGCGGGTTCAAGTACAACCCGCCGCACGGCGGTCCGGCCGATTCCGATGCCACCGGGTGGATCGCCAACCGCGCCAACGAACTGCTGGAAAATGACCTGCGCGGCGTCAAGCGCATCCCCCTGGCCGACGCCCAGGCCGCGGACACCACCGGCAAGTTCGACTTCCTGAGCAGCTACGTGGACGACCTCCCCTCGGTCCTTGACCTGGACGCCATCCGCGACGCCGGCGTCCGCATCGGCGCAGACCCCATGGGCGGCGCCTCCGTTGACTACTGGGGCGAAATCGGCGAACGCCACCACCTGAACCTCACCGTGGTCAACCCCACCGTGGATCCGCAGTGGGCCTTCATGACCCTGGACTGGGACGAGAAGATCCGGATGGACTGCTCCTCGCCGTCGGCCATGGCGTCCCTGATCCAGCGGATGGCCGATGCTTCAGCATCCGGCCAGGCTGCCTTCGATATCGCCACCGGCAACGATGCAGATGCTGACCGGCACGGCATCGTCACTCCCGATGGCGGGCTGATGAACCCCAACCACTACCTCGCCGTCGCCATCGACTACCTGTACCGCAACCGCAGCGGCTGGAACCCGGCCTCGGTGGTGGGCAAGACCCTGGTGTCCTCTTCGATCATCGACCGCGTGGCGCAGAGCCTGGGCCGCAAACTCGTGGAAGTTCCGGTTGGGTTCAAGTGGTTCGTCCCCGGCCTGCTGTCAGGCGAAGGAGCGTTTGGCGGCGAAGAATCAGCCGGCGCCTCGTTCAACAAGAAGGACGGCAGCGTATGGACCACGGACAAGGACGGCATCCTGCTGGCCCTGCTCGCCTCGGAAATCACTGCGGTCACCGGCAAGTCCCCGTCCCAGCTGTACAAGGGACTGACAGACCAGTTCGGCGCGCCCGTCTACGCCCGCATTGATGCCGCCGCCACGCGCGAGCAGAAGGCCAAGCTGGGCAGGCTCTCCGCCGCCGACGTCACCGCAACGTCGCTGGCAGGAGAAGAGATCACCGCCAAGCTGACGGAGGCGCCAGGCAACGGCGCGTCCATCGGCGGGCTGAAGGTGGTCACGGAGAACGCCTGGTTCGCCGCGCGCCCCTCCGGCACCGAAGACGTCTACAAGATCTACGCCGAGTCCTTCAAGGGCGAGGAGCACCTCAAGCAGGTCCAGGCCGAAGCCAAGGCCCTGGTGGACAGCGTCATCGTCTAGGCTTCCGCTTCGGCACGCCTCCACAGCTTCAGGATGCGCCGGACGGTGCGGTCACCGTCCGGCGCCATGTCCACCAGTGCTATCCGTTCAAGCACGACGGCGTCGCCCAGGTTCAGCCGTTTGGTGCCGTGGTGTGAAACGTGGGGGCGGTAGCCGGACAGGGTGTGGGCGGGCGTCAGGATGGTGCCGCCAAGGCTTCCCACTGCCGCCACAAGTTGCTCGTGCAGGTTTTGCAGATCCGGCTGGGGCTGGATGAGGCTGACAGGCACCGAGCCGTTCCGGCCAAAGCCCGCGTCCTCCCCCACGGTGAGGAGGGCGCCGAGGGCCGCGACGGCGGGCTCCTGCGCGAGCGCGGCGATATGTTCGGCGACGTCGCCACCGTCCGTACTGCCGACGTCGAACCTCACCAGCGTGATGTGCAGCGGCCATTCGCTGCGGGGGAAAACCAGCCCGTCTGCAACGGGCTCGACGAACGCGACCAGGATAAGGTTCCGCACCGGCATGCCCCAGTCTCCCACGGACGCTCTCTCACTTAACGTCGCTTAAACGCTGATCCTCTCTCACGGGTGAGAGAGGATCAGCAAAAAGGCACATTAAGTGAGAGAGCGTCGGGGGGGGTTAGACGGTGCGGACGACATCCTCGTAGGCGAACTTGGGCTTGGCTTCTCCCCAGGCGTCCTCGGCGGGCTGGCCGATGTTGATGACCAGGAAGCTCTTCTGGTCGCCGGCCGGGAAGAAAGCCTCGTCGATGGCACCGAAGTCGGCACCGGTCATGGGTCCAGCGGCGAATCCGAGCGAGCGGACGGCCAGGATGAAGTAGCCGGCCTGAAGGTGGGCGTTGTTGTTGCCGGTGGCGGCGGCCAGCTCAGGGTTGGCGTCGTACATGGCCTTGGGCGCGTTGTAGCCGGGGAGGAAGTTGTCCCACTGGCCTGCCCAATCAGTGTCGTAGCTGAGGATGGCCACCAGCGGGGCGGAGGCGGTCTTGGCGCGGTTGCCCGGCATCAGGGCGTCCACCAGCTTGGCGCGGGCTTCTTCGGACCGGACATAGGTCACGCGCAGCGGCTGGGAGTTGAAGGCGGTGGGACCGAACTTGGTCAGCTCGTAGATGGCCTGGGCCTGCTCGTCGGTGACTTCGCCGGTAAAAGAGTTGGCGGTGCGGGCCTGGGCGAAGATGGCGTCGACGGCTGCCGAATCAATAACTGCTTCTTCGTGGGCAATGGTCATTGGCTTACCTTTCGCTGCGCCTCCCCGCTTGCCGGGGGCGGCCTCGTTGCTTTCCATAGTTGCAACTTCAAGTACCTCTATCCTCTTCCCGTGACGGCGGGTGACGTTGGCCACAGCAGGACCGGGCCGGGTGCAGGGCGGTATTCTAGTCCCAGTTATTCTTCGCCCTCCGCGGCACCCCCCTTGAAAGGCCCCCGCCCATGAGCATGCTCGGAATCAAATGGAAGCTCCACGGCACCGGCAAGTCCATCAAGCCCGGGCACGTGGTTGCCCCCGATGAACGGCTGGCCTGGCCCCTGACCATCGGCGTGGGCATGCAGCACGTGGTGGCAATGTTCGGTGCCACCTTCCTGGTGCCCATCATCACGGGCATGCCGCCCGCCACCACCCTGTTCTTCTCGGGCATCGGAACGCTGCTCTTCCTGGTGATTACCAAGGGCCGGGTTCCCAGCTACCTGGGCTCGAGCTTCGCGTTCATTGCCCCCATCATGGCCTCCCAGCAGCAGTTCGGCGTGCCCGGGGCCCTGGGCGGCGTGGTGCTCGCCGGTGCCGCCCTGGCGCTGGTGGGCGCCATCGTGCAGAAGTTCGGCGCGGACTGGATCAACCGGCTCATGCCGCCGATCGTGACCGGCGCCATCGTGGCCCTCATCGGCCTGAACCTGGCCCCGGCGGCAAAACAGAACTTCGACGCCGCCCCGATCACTGCCGTCGTCACCCTGGCCACCATCATTCTGGTGAGCGTCCTGTTCCGCGGGATCCTTGGCCGCCTGAGCATCCTGGTGGGTGTTGTGGTGGGCTACCTCGTGGCAATGCTCCGCGGTGAGGTCAGCTACGAAAAGATGGAGGCCGCTGCCTGGGTTGGCCTGCCGCAGTTCCAGACCCCCGAGTTCCACATCGGCGTGCTCGGCCTGTTCGTCCCCGTGGTGCTGGTGCTCGTGGCGGAGAACATCGGGCACGTAAAGTCCGTGGCAGCCATGACCGGGCAGAACCTCGACGGCGTCTCCGGGCGTGCGCTTATGGCCGACGGCGCCGCCACCGTCCTTGCCGGCTTCGGCGGCGGTTCCGGCACCACCACCTACGCGGAAAACATCGGCGTCATGGCCGCCACCAAGGTGTACTCGACGGCGGCCTACTGGGTTGCGGGCATCTTCGCCATCCTGCTGAGCTTCTCCCCCAAGTTCGGCGAACTGATCGCCACCGTCCCGCCGGGCGTGCTGGGCGGCGCCGCCACCATGCTCTACGGAATGATCGGCATCCTGGGCGTGAAGATCTGGGTCCAGAACAAGGTGAACTTCTCCAACCCGGTGAACCTGACCACCGCTGCCGTAGCCCTGATCATTGGCATCGCGGACTACACCTGGACCATCGGCGACCTCAAGTTCACCGGCATCGCGCTGGGTTCGGCGGCCGCCCTGGTGATTTACCACGGCATGAAGGCCATCGCGAAGGCCCGCGGTACGGTAGCCGAGCCCGAGACCGAACAGGCGGGGCTGCCGCCCGCGGCCAAGGCCGCCATGAATGCAGCCGCCAAGCGGGCTCCCAAGAAGCGGTAGGACCACAGGCAGCGCCCCACGAGCACCCGCCGGCGGCGCTACGCCACCTGGTCGGGCCGGTCCCGCCGCTCCAGGCGCCCCAGCCCGAAGACGGGTCCCGGCAGTGGCCTCTTTGCCATCACCGAGCCGCCCGCGGGCCGGGGACGCAGCCGCCGCAGCACCCAGGGCAGGAAGTATTGGCCGGCCCAAAGCAGGTCCTCCGCCCTGGCCTGCGTCCAGCCCGGAACGGGAACCGGCCGTGGCCGCAACGGCTTGAGCGTGTGCGGCACCGCAAGGGCTTCGAGAGTGGCCACAGCGACGGTGTGGTGGCCCAGCGGGGAAAGATGCAGCCGGTCGCGGTCCCACATCCGCACATCCTGGAGTGCGGGCAGGCACCACAGGTCCACCATGATGGCGTGATGCCGGGCGGCAACCACGTGGAGGTTTTCGTTGTAGACCGCGATGCGTCCGCGGACCTGGCCCAGGACCGGGGTGGAACCCCAGTCTGGTCCCGCGAACAGGAGGACGGTGGCGCCGGTGCCGGCCAGCTGGCCCACCGCCTGATCGATTCTTTCCGCGAGTTTGTCCGGATCTCCGCGCCGGAACACGATGTCGTTGCCGCCGCCGGACATTGCCACCAGGTCCGATTTGAGCGCCAGGGCCGGGCCGAGTTGCTGGTCCAGGATCTGCTGGAGCAGCATGCCCCGGACTGCGAGGTTGGCGTAGGCGAAATCCGGCTGGGCCGCACTCAGTTCCTCGGCAACCCGGTCTGCCCAGCCCCGGAGCCCGCCCAGGCTGCGCGGCTCGGGATCGCCTACGCCCTCCGTATACGAATCCCCCAGTGCAACAAAGCGATGCCAGGGGTGCTGCTGCCCGTCATCGGGCGTGCCCTCCGCCGGCTGCCCACGGTCCAGGTCCGCCGCGTGTGCCTGACCAAGGTCCTCCGCCCTCTGCCGCCTGCGCTCCTGGTCCTCCCCGTTCATGCCGTCCTCCCTTCCGCCGGGGGCGATGTCTCCTTGCCCCGCCCGGTCCTGCGGCTCCCGGCCGGATCCCGCGGCCCCTTGCCACGTCCGGCCCTGACCCCTCTGGCCGTTGCCCTGCCGGCAGTCCCGCTACCGGCAGGATCCCTGCCGCCAGCCTCCCTGCCGGTTGCGCCACCCGATGCGTCGCGCTCGGCGTCGCGCTTTCCTGGTGGCTCCTGTCCGGCGCCGCGCGGCGTTTCCGCCTGCTGGTCCAGCTCGGCGGGAGGCACCAGGCGGAAGTCCGCGACGCCGTCGGGCATTCCCTGCCTTAGCCCCGACGGTTCCCTGCCGGACTCCACGCCCCCGGCGTTCTCCCGGCCCGCGCCGGGCACAACAACGTTCAGCGCGGCGCCCCGAAGGTCAAGCTCGTGGTGCAGGGCCTGCGTCTGCAGGAACCGGAGCGCGCCTTCGCGGCTGAGTCCGTACTCATCCATGAGGCTGCGCACGGCGAGGTCCACCAGCACCAGGGAGCTTTGCACGACGGCGATTCCCGCCGTCGCTTCGGCGCGTTCGGCCACCCGCACTACTACCCGCAACGCCCGCCCCACCTGCTGCGCGTAGCTTCTGCTGTGGAGCAAGTCATCGCTGGTAAAGGCGTGCGGAAAGGCTGCGTAGAGGTTGATGGCGGCGCTGGTTCCGCCTTCGGAAGCGAGGGGCATGGACAGGAGCGACTGGACTCCGTGGCCGGCAGCGGCACTGGCGTACCCGGGCCAGCGGCGGTCCCGGCTGACATCGGACAGGAGGACAAATTCCCCGGTGCGGACCGCTTCCATGACCGGCCCGTCGGAGAAGGAACACTGTTCACGGTCCGCTTCGCGGGCGGTCTCGGAGCCGGCGGCAACTGTGTGCGCCCGGCCCAGGCGGAAGATGGTGGCAGCCCAGCTGATCCCGCGCTGGTCGCCCCTAATGTCCGCCATTAGGTCGCGCGTGACATCCCACAGGTAGGTCTCGACGTCCTTGCTGTCAAAGACCTGTTCCGGGGGTACTGGAAGGGGCCCCCAGCCGAGTTGCCCTGTGGGTTCAGCGGCCATAATCAACGCCTTGGTTGAAGCGCTCCGGCCTACTGCAAAACCTCTCCGTTAACCATACGTCCCGCATGCCCTTCAGTGGGAGGGCAAGTGCGGATCAGCCGGCCTGCTCCCTGCCCAGCACGACGTCGTACGCCTCCACCCGCCGGTCCGTCACCGTGGTGGGCGATTCCAGGTGGACGGCCCCTGAGGGCAGGATCCCGGCACCGCCGAACCGTTCCATCACCTGCCACTGCGCCACAACGTCCTCGCCGGCGTGGTCCGCGGGCAGGTTGCCCCAGAAGGTGAACCCTCCCGCGGAGGTGAGGGCATCCCGCCGGTACATGGCGCAGCCGCCCAGCCAGGCCACCCGGTACGGCACCCACTGGCCGGGCTGAAGGGACAGGTCGGCGCTCACATGGGAGAGGTTCGCGGCATTGTGGAGCGGCCACCGCTCAAAGCCGGGGGCGCCCGGACGGATGCGTTCCGCCGTCACGGGCCCGTCCCATGCCTCGAAGACGGCTGTCTGCTCGGGACGCCGGTCGTCCAGGTAGGACAGGCCCTGGGGCGCCATCCCCACGAACCCGCACTCCAGTTTGTCCAGCGCGCAGCTCAGCCGGTCCAGCGCGCCAGGTTCCAGCCAGACGTCGTCGTCCAGGAAGAGGCACTTTTCCGCGCTGGACTGCTCCAGCAGGAACTGGCGGTGTTCGGCCAGTCCGCGCCGCGGAAGGTGGCGGAGCAGGGTCACCGGCCGGCCCTGGGCCTCGAGGACCCGCACCATGGCGGCAGCGGCAGGATGTTCCCACCCGGGGGTGCCGGCGGACTGGTCACTGATGACGACGGCGAAGGCCGGCTCGGCCTGCGCGGCCAGGCCAGCGAGGGTCACGGCAAGTTCGGCCGGCCTGTCGCACGTAGGCAGCAACACGTCCACTTCCACGCTGTCCGGCACCTCAACCCGCTGCGCCCACTGCTCTGACGATCTCCTGCTCACAGCCCACCTCCGGTCGCCTGCATCGGCGTAGATAGCGAATTGGGTTCGTCGTGTTCTGTACCCACATCACCGGAATCTATGCCAGACATGCGAAAGGCCTCCGCCCTGCCGTTCCTTAGGAACCGCGGTACGGAGGCCTTCCGGGAATCTGCCCACCGCCCTCAGGGAGCAGCACCCAAACTTGTCAGCCGGCGTCGAAGCTCTCGCCGTCGTCGTCGTTGGGTGACTGCTCCTTGGGGAGGTCGTTGCCGCTGCCGTCAGGTATTCCGGCAGCCTCCTGGCCTGACTCCGACGAAACCGGGGCGGAGCCCTGTGAATCGTCGTTGGATTCGTCGATCTCGGCTGCACTGGAGGGAAGGTCGACGTCGCGGGGCACGGGATCCGCGCCGGTATCGGATTGCGGCTCGTTGGTGCCCACGTTGTCCCCGCCCGGGCCGCCCGCCGCTTCCTGGGCGCCCCCAAGTTCCTGCTCAGCGGTGGGGGTGCCGTAGCCGCCCGGGTCTGTTTCGGGCTGGGCGTGCTGGTTTTCCTGCGTCATGGTTCCTCCTGTTGTCCGATCGGATGAAACTGTTCTTGAGGCGGCGTCTGCTTCTAGAGGCCTTTGCCGCCGGTGACCGGCAGCACCGCCCCGGAGATGTAGGAGCCGTCCTCCGAGGCCAGCAGCACGTACGCCGCGGCCAGTTCGGCCGGCTGCCCGGCCCGCTCCAGCGGTGTGTCCTGGCCGAACTTGGGCAGCTTCTCCGGCCATTCGGTGGCTGGGATCAGCGGGGTCCAGATGGGTCCGGGAGCCACGGCGTTGACGCGGATTCCCTGCGGGCCAAGTTCCTGGGCCAGGGCCTTGGTGAACGCCACCTGCGCGGCCTTGGTCATGGCATAGTCGATCAGCCCCGGCGAGGGGTTGAAGGCTTGGATTGAGGCGGTGGTGATGATCGAGGCGCCGGGCTTGAGGTGCGGCACGGCGGCCCGTGCGGTCCACAGCAGGGAGTAAAGGTTCGTCTTGAAGACCCGGTCGAATTCCTCCGTGGGCAGGGACGCCAGGCTGTCGCGGTTCTTTTGGTACGCGGCGTTCAGCACCACCACATCGAGCCGGCCGAACCCGGCAACGGTCTCCTCCACGATGCGGGTGCTGAAATCCTCCTCGCGGCCGTCCCCGGCGAACAGGAGGACGCGCTGTCCGGCCTTCCGGATCCAGTCGGCGGTGTCCTGCGCGTCGTCTTCCTCTTCCGGAAGGTAGGAGATCGCCACATCGGCGCCCTCGCGGGCGAAGGCAATCGCGGCGGCCTTGCCGATACCGGAGTCACCTCCGGTGATGAGCGCTGCCTTGCCCTGCAGCTTTCCGTGGCCCTCGTAGCTGAGTTCCCCATGGTCCGGTTTGGGGTCCATGGGCGCGGTCAGCCCGGGCTGCTTCTGTTCCTGCTCGGGGAACGGGCCGGAGTGGTAGCCGCCCCGCGGATCCTTTGGCTGGTCTGTTTGCTTTTCTGTGTCGCTCATAGTCCGCCTGCTCACTTTTCACTGTGTCGGTTTTCGAAGAGCTCCGCCATGCATGGCCCCTCGAAGCTATCCCGGCCGGAGGAGCAAAGTCCACCGTTCGGTGCAACTAATCAGTAAACTTATCAAATGATGGTCTTGAAGCAACGCCGGACTTGTTTCTGGGTAGGGGAAGAGTAGAAAAGAACACCAGGGCCGGCAACGGAAGGAGAGGCAATGTCCGAAGTGGAGGATTACACGGGCCGAACCGGCAGGAATGAGACCCGCGAAGAGCAGTTGGACCGCAACTGGGCGGAACTGCTGCAGGAGATGCGCGTGCTGCAGATGGGCGTACAGATCCTTGCCGGCTTCCTCCTGACCCTCCCCTTCCAGGAGCGGTTCGAGGACCTGGACGATTTCCAGGTGGGCCTGTACCTGACGAACGTTGTGATCGCAGCGCTCACCACCGCACTCATCCTCCTGCCGGTCAGCGTGCACCGGCGGCTGTTCCGGAAGCGGCTCAAGGAAACCCTGGTTTCCAGCGGCGACACGATCGCCAAAATCACCTTGGCCGGAATCGCGCTGCTGAGCGCCGGCACCGCCGCCCTGGTCTTCGACGTTACTGCCGGGCGCACCGCCGGCCTCACCGCCGGTGCGGCGCTGATGGCAGTGATGGTGGTGCTTCTGGTCTACGTCCCCATCCACCTCAACAGGCGGGCAGCCGCAGGCTCGTCAGCAAACCACAACGAAAACGGCACCTGAGCCACGCCAGGCGGCGCGTCTCAAACGGCGCGTCTCAAACGAAAGGAAATGACTCTATATGCGCACGATCCTAAGAACCGCATTCCTCGCCCTCCTGCTCATGGCCGCCCCGGCAGCATCCGTGGCGGCAGCCCACGCTTCCCCTGCCGCCGGCGCATCAACCGCCGTCGCAGCGGAGAGCACGGGAGCGTGGAGTTCGGGATCCTCCGGAGGGGCGTGGGCGATGGCCGCATCATCACCCACACCATCTCCCGGGGATACCGCCTCCACCGGCCCCGCCAATCCCGGCACCGGCGAGTCGGCAGAGAACGAGGCCACCCGACTTAATTTCACCCCCTGGGTCATCGGCGGAATTGCCCTGGCCACGCTGGTCGTCGTGCTGATCTGGCGACGCCGCCGCAACACCACCATCGTCTAGCGGTTTAGGCGCCCTCAAGTACCTGGCTTGTTGCCCGGGCCAGGTACTTGGCGGCGTTGTCCACCGCGTCCTGGGGGCTTGCCGCCACGTCCAGCAGCTGCGCGGCAGCCACCACGCCGTGTTCGGCGAGTTCCTCGGGCGTGACCAGGATCCGGCCCGCCACCACGATCACGGGAATCCCCCGCTCCCGTGCAGCATCAGCGAGCGCGATAGGAGCTTTGCCCGTCAGCGATTGGGAGTCCATGGACCCTTCCCCGGTAATCACCAGGTCCGCCCCGCCCAGCTGTGCGGCCAGGCCGGTCAGTCCGGCTACCAGCGCGAAGCCGCCTTCCAGCGTGGCGTTGGTGAAGGCAAGGAACGACGCCGGGAAGCCGCCGGCGGCGCCTGTCCCGGGGACGTTGACGTCCCTGCCCGTGGCCTCCCGGAGGACGGAGGCCCAGTTGCGCAGACCGGCGTCGAGCAGTTCCACCGCGTCCGGGTCCGCTCCCTTCTGGGGAGAGAAGACGTGCGCTGCGCCTGTTGGGCCAAAGAGAGGGTTGCGCACATCGACGGCGATGCGGAAGGTGGCTGCGGTAAGCCTGGGGTCCAGGCCGCTGGTGTCCAGCGCCGCGACCTCGGCGAGTGAGCCGCCACCCAGCGGCACCACGTTTCCGGCGGCGTCCAGCGGCTTCAGCCCCAAGGCGCGCAGGGCGCCGCTGCCGCCGTCGGTCATTGCCGATCCGCCGAGGCCCAGCACGATCTCCGTGGCCCCGGCGTCCAGGGCAGCGGCAATGAGTTGTCCGCAGCCGTAGCTGTGGGCGCGCAGCGCGTTGGACGGCGTGGGCTCCATCGCTGCAAGGCCGGAGGCCTGGGCCGTCTCGATGACAGCGGTGACCGTGCCGCCGTCGGCCTTCCTGATGGCCCACGCGGCGCCGGTGGGGGCCAGGATGGGACCTACGACGGCGTTAAGGCGTTCCTCGTATCCGGCCGCCACCGCAGCCTCCAAGGTTCCTTCGCCTCCGTCGGCGATGGGGAACTGGGTGGCGACGGCGTCAGGGTAGACGCGCAGCGCGCCCTCGGCGATGGCGGCAGCTGCTTCAGCTGCGGTCAGGGAACCCTTGAACTTGTCCGGAGCAATAAGAATGCGCATGCGCTCCATCATGCCAGCAGACCGACGGAAAGCGCTTGCCAGATCCGGCATGCGGACTGCGCGTTCGGGTGGAGCGGCTTCCCTACCCCTGCCGCCACTCGTGGCTGGTGATGTGCGATCCTGCCTGCGGGCCCATCTGCAGCATGCCGCCGTCCACGGCCCAGGACGCACCGTTGACGTAGCTGGCGGCGGGCGAGGCGAGGAAAGCGATCACTGCGGCGATCTCACGCGCGTCGCCAGGCCGGCCCAGCGGAACCCCCGGCCGGTCCTTGGTGGTGGGATCCTCATCCTCCTGCCCGGTCATGGGGGTGGCGATCTCGCCAGGGGCCACGTTGTTGGCAGTGATGCCGTGCTCGGCGAGCTCGAGCGCCAGCGTCTTCATGAGCCCGCCCAGGCCGTGCTTGGACGCATCGTAGGCGGAGGATCCCACCCGGGGTTGGAATTCGTGCACGCTGGTGACGGCGATCAGCCGCCCGCCCCTGCCGGCCTGCACCATTCTGCGGGCGGCCGCCTGGAGGCAGACGAACGCGCCGTTGAGGTTGGTATCCAGGGTCCGGCGCCAGGAGTCGAGATCCAGGTCCAGGAACTTGGTGCTCTCGCCGGTGCCGGCGTTGTTGACGTAGACGTCCACCCCGCCCAGTTCGTCCGCCAGTTCGTTGATGACTCCGGCGGCGGCACTGAGTTCGGTGGTGTCCAGCTGCCGAACCACGGCCCGGCGGCCCAGTTGACGGATTTCCTCCGCCGTATCCTCAGCACCCGCCTTGTCGGTATGCCAGGTGACTCCGACGTCCATGCCTGCCCTGGCAAGGGCGACGGCAGTGGCCTTGCCGATGCCTGAGTCCGAGCCGGTGACAATGGCGGTACTTGGGATGAATCCAGCAGTGTCCTGCATAGTGTGAGCCTTTCGATGGGTTGGCCGGGCAAAGGCCCGGCTCACGGACAGGTGCCGGCGGGTCAGGCCGGCCGGCGGAGTTGGGGCGACGGATAGTCGCCGTCCCGCTGGGCGCCGTCCTGGGACGGTTCAGCCTCATCCGGCACTGCCATCAGTGGGACAGCGAAGGTGACCACAGGACGGCTGTCCGGATCATCGGCCGACCTCACGGTCAGGCTCCGGGTTCCGGCAGGCACCGACGGGGTGAACACCTGCAGGTTCCGGGATCCCACGGTTGCGGAATTCCGGAAGGAATACTCGGTGCCGAAGTGGTCCTGGAGGATGATGCGGGGTTCGGCAGCGTCCTCCGAGGCCAAGTGGATGTTGACCACGAGTCCCGTGGCCCATATCTCGACGGACAGGACGGTGAATTCGGTGGAGTGGGTGACGTGCTGGCCATAGGTGGGTGGCAGCAGGAGCCGGCGGAGGGTGCCGTCGGGAATGAGTTCGCACATGGTAGTTCCTGTAGGTTCTGCGTCCGCCGTCGGCGAAGCGGCACCGGCGGGTGGGCCGGCGCTCTGCTGCGCTTGCGGCTGGACGGGTCGCGGCTAGGCGTCTTCCCGGCCGGGATTTTCCAGCCGGAAGAAGTTGGACTGCTGGCCGTCGCTGCGTTGTTCCTGGTAGATGAAATTCAGTCCGCGGGAGTCAAAGGTTTCAAACCATTCTTCCCAGCTGATGTGGCGGAGCTTGTCATTTTCGCCGCCGAAGTCGATCCGCAGCACGCCCAGGTGGTCACCGTGCTCGGTGCCTTCCACCGTGGCCGGAACGCCGTCGCGCTCCTCTGCCCACTGCCGGATCACTTCGTGGTGCGTGGTGACCAGGCTCCGGCCCTCGCGCTCCGGTTCGTCCTCTGTTGAGGTGACCTCCTGTGAATACTTGAGGGATTTTGATGACTCCGGGCCTGTTCGGACCTTGCCGTCATCGGGGCCTGCGCCCAGATTCTCTTCATCCCGGTCCGCTTCAGTCCCGCTGGCCTTGCTGCCTTTGTCCTGCGCCATGGCTGCCATCCCTTTCCCCTGGGGGTAAGTAGTAAGTCTACTTACCATCTAGCCTCCGGAACAGCCCCTGTGTCAAGGGTTTTGCCACCGAGTGCAGGAACTGGACGTGAAGAACCGGCCCGGGCGCGGCGCGTGGAAAGGCTAGTTCCTGGGACGCAGGACCGCGAAATACCCGGGGACCCGGCTGTTCCCCGCAACGCCGGTCAACGGGTTCGTCTCGATGGCCGCCTCCCCGTCCTCCAGGAGTTCCCACGACTCCGGAGGAAGTGCCCGCAAACGCTCCTCGGGCCCGAAACGGCCGGGCATGGGAAGCCCCCGGATGGCGCGCTCCAGCGGCGCCGGAATGTTCTGGTGCGTTGCGCCAAGATGGGAAACGTACTCCACCGGGTTGCCCTGGAAGTTGGTCTCTGCGAGGAACAGTGTGCCCCGGCTGCCGGCCAGCAGCCGCAGGTTTTCCACCAGGGCAGCCTGGTCGGACGGGTCAAGTACATGGAGCACGCCGCGGATGAAGACATTCGCATCCGTGGTGCCGGTCAAACCCTCGGCAGCGCCCGGCGCCGTCATGTCCCGGGCTTCGTAACGGACGGTTCCCGGGCGGTTCTGCACGAGGGTGTGGTCCTGCCCGAGGGGACGGTCCTCCCCGATGGGGTGGGCAGCGGCATGGGCAACGGCATGCCCTGAGACGTCCACCCCGATGACTTCGCCGAAAACACCGGCGAGCGCCCTGGTGAAGCTCCCATGGCCGCAGCCCACATCAACCACGGGAAGTTCCGGATCCAGGTGGCGGAGCAGCACGTCCTTGTAGCCCAGGAATTCGCGGTCGGTTCCCGCATCCCACAGGATTTCGCTGCCTGCTCCGGCCTCCCGGATGCCCGCCCAATAGGTATCCCATGCCACCGGGCGCTCCTTCGGTGCTGAACGGGACAGCCTTAAAAGCTTGGGGACCATGAGGTATTTCCGGACGGCGGAACGGACTGCTGCTGCGGGGGAAGGCTTCGCTGGGGAGGGCACCGAACCAATATAAGTGCCCGACCAGCAGGGACCACGGCGTCCTGCATTGTTGCGGGTTCGTGACGGCAACCGTGGCACGTCCGGCGCCCCCGGTAAACGTTCAAA
Organism: Pseudarthrobacter phenanthrenivorans Sphe3; assembly: GCF_000189535.1. Lineage (NCBI taxonomy): Bacteria > Bacillati > Actinomycetota > Actinomycetes > Micrococcales > Micrococcaceae > Pseudarthrobacter > Pseudarthrobacter phenanthrenivorans. The sequence continues at coordinate 264,067 of NC_015145.1, read as the reverse complement.
ACATCCCGCACACTTCATGTCCGCTTTCCGTGGACCCGCCCGCCCGGCGTCGCCCTACAATGTACTCAACTGGGAGGAAAGGGGACACCGTGGCGGCTGATACGCCAGGCGGCTTGCACGCGCCGTATACCGCCATCGTCGCAGACCCCGATGCCACACGGTTGGCAGTGAATGCCCAAGCCTTGCGCGACGCGGGCTACACCGTCCATTGCGCCCGGGACAGCGACGCGCTCGCTGGCCTGCTGGCCGCCGTCGAACCTTCCGTTGTGGTGGCCGATACGTCCCTCTCTTCACTTGAGGCGTCCGCTCCGGTCCTGGTGGTGGTGGACCTGGATGATCCGGCAGAACTTGCAGCCATGAACCCGTCCGGGATCCATGACTGCATCGCCAAGCCTCCGCCGCCCCGGGAACTGGTGCACCGCGCCACGGCGCTCATCAGTATGGTGGCGCGCCGCAAGGCTGCCCGGCAGAAAACCGAGGCGCTGCGTGAACAACTCCGGCAGGTGTCCGCGGCCGTCCGGGGAACCATCGACCCCCAGGAGATCGCCCAGCACGTGGTTGCCGGCTTCGGGCGGACCTTCAAGGCGGACCACGTCTGGCTGACTACCTTCGAGGACGAACGGGTGCCGCGGATTACGGCTGGCTGGAACAGGCCCGGGCTTGAACCGCTCACCGAAGAGGCACTGCCCGATGAACGGCAGGCCCGGCAAGCCGCGGACCGGCTGTGGGCCGGCGCTGAGACCTTGTCCCCGGCCGGGGCGGAAGAACCGACGGCGGGTGAGGTGGCTTCGGCGGGCATCGCCAACGCCGTTTCGTCCCTTGCCGTGCCCATGGGAGAGGGCAACTCCTCATTGGGCATTATCTGGATTGCCATGCTGGACCAGCCCCGGAAGTGGTCCGGCACGGAACTGGGCCTGATCCAGCACGTGGCCGGCAACGCGGCGCACGCGCTGATCCAGAGCCACCTGATCAGCAGCCAGCAGCAGGTAGTGAAGCAGCTCCAGCAGCTGGACAAGGCCAAAACCGATTTCCTGGCCACCGTGAACCACGAGCTGCGGACGCCGCTGACGTCCATCATGGCCTACCTGGACATGATCCAGGAAAGGACAGAGCAGCCCGTGTCACCGGAGGTCCACCAGATGCTGGACATCGTGGTGCGCAACACGGAGCGGCTCCGGATCCTCATCGAGGATATGCTCAGCGTTTCCCGGAATGGGCTGGACGACAGCCTGATGCACCTGACCCCCGTGCGGCTGGGACAGACACTGGACCTGGTGGCGGCAGCGCTGCGGCCACTGGCAACGCTCCAGAACGTCACCATTGCGGTGGAACCCGTGCCGGAGGACCCGGAGATCCTTGCCGACGAGGTGCAGCTGCAGCAGGTCTTCACCAACCTGGTGTCCAATGCCATCAAGTTCACCCCCAGCGGAGGGCGGATCGAGGTGGGAAGCGAGTCGCACGCGGCAGCGGACGGCACCAGGTGGGCCACCGTCAGTGTGGCGGACACCGGCATCGGCATCTCCAGCGACGAGATCCACCATGTTTTCACCCGGTTTTACCGCGCCTCGAACGCCATGGCCGGGGCAATTCCCGGGACTGGCCTGGGACTGGCCATCACCAAGGACATCGTTTCCCGGCACGGCGGCCGGATCGACGTGTCCTCCACGCTGGGCTCCGGCACCACGGTCACCGTGAGCCTCCCCCTTGATCCGTGCCGCAGCCAGGAAAACTGAGCGGATGCAGGAATCCGATGTTTGCGGATAACGACCCGCGGCTTTCCCAGCTCCTGGAAGGCATCGTCCGGCTGGCGTCCGGGGACCTCAACTCCCGGATCGAGGTTTCCCCTGCACGTGATGAGCTCGATGCCATCATCATGGGCACCAACCTGCTCGCCGAAGACCTGCAGATCATTTACGAGGAGCTTGAGCAGCGGGTACAGGTCCGGACCCAGCTCCTGCATGAAGCCCATCTGGAGATGCAGAAGATGGCCATGCAGGATCCGCTCACAGGCCTGGCCAACCGCTCCGCCCTGATCGACGCCCTGAAAGCTGCCTTGGAGGGCGATACCGGCTCCGCGGAAGGCCCCGTCCTCCTGCTGATGGACCTGGACGCCTTCAAATCGATCAATGACAGCCTGGGCCATACCGCCGGGGACCATGTCCTCATCACCGTGGGCGAAAGGATCCGCAGCGCGGTCCGCGAGTCCGACGTCGTGGCCCGGCTCGGCGGGGACGAGTTCGCCATCGTCCTGCCGGCGGCCTCACCGGACCAGGCAGGCATCGTGGGGCACCGTATCCTGGCCGCCCTGGCCGAGCCCGTCGAACTGCCGGGCCGCACCGTGCGCTGCGGGGCGAGCATCGGCCTGAGTGCCGGCGGCGACGGAAAAACGCCCGAGGACATGCTGATGGAGGCCGACGTCGCCATGTACGCCTCCAAGGCGGAGGGCCAAAACCGGCTGCACCGATTCGAACCCGGCCTCCTCCTGGTCCGCAGGCTCCGCAGCCAACTGCTGGAGGACCTGCGGGCCGCGATCAGGAATGGCGGCCTGACACTCCACTACCAGCCGGTGGTGGAACTGGCCACCGGCAGGATTGAGGGTGTGGAGGCCCTGGTCCGCTGGAACCACCCCACCCGCGGCTTCATCATGCCGGACGAATTCATTCCACTGGCGGAAGAAGCGGGGCTCATCTCTGAACTGGGGCTGTGGGTGCTCCGGACTGCCGTGCACCAGCTCCGGGACTGGATCGACGCGTCCCTGGTGGACAGCCGGTTCTCCGTCCGGATCAACATCTCCGCCAGCGATCTGCAAAGCCTGCAGTTTATCGAGGACGTCCGGAACGTCCTGAAGGAGACCGGCGTACGGCCGGACCAGGTGGTGCTTGAACTGACCGAAGTCGCCATCGTGAAGGGCAACGAGCTGGACCGGTACTCCCTGGGCGGGCTGCGCGGCCTTGGCGTGGGGATCGAGATCGACGACTTCGGCACCGGTTATTCATCCATCAGTTACCTGCGGCGGCTTCCCGTGGACCGGGTCAAGGTTGACCGTTCGCTGATCGTGGGGCTGGGAACGGATCCCACCCAGCCGGCCCTGGTGGCGGCGGTCCTGCAGCTGATCCGGGCGTGCGGCCTGGAAGCGGTCTGGGAAGGCGTGGAAACGGCGGAGCAGGCAGAGCTCCTGCGCGGCCTGGGCTGCCTCAGCGCCCAGGGTTATTTCTTCAGCAGGCCGGTCCCCCCGGGACAAATTCCAGAATTGCTGGCGGACCGGCCCGAAAGCGCCAAACAGCAAGGGTAAAAGTACTGCACTTTTGTTTCCTGCGATATACGATCATCGTGCGGTGTCTGCTCTTCCTCGCCGTGAAAATCGGCTTTGAACAGAGTCACCGGAATTTAAAGGCATTGGGAAATTGAACAACAAAGGGCCACTGGGTCATTACTTCGTCAACTGGGGGCGTAGCTAATGTCGGTTCGAATACAGGCATGGGGAATCATCGCCGCTGTGCTGGCAGACACGGATCCGTCCGCCGCGGCCGTCCGGCAGCGCCTCAGCAAGAGCCTCGACGAAAATCCGGGCGTGCCCGAGCGGGCACTGCTTGAATACCTCCTGGAAACCCGGCGGAGCGACGCCAACACAGTGGAAACACTTGAGGTGGCCCGGCAAATGCGGCTGACGCCCGCACTCCCGCCCAAGGTAACCGAACAAATCGATGCGATCCGCAGCATGTCACGCATCAGCGCGCTGCTGGAGAGCCGGATGTTAATGACCGCCTTCCAGCCCATCTACGGTCTGGAGGAAAAAGCCGTGGTGGGTGTCGAGGCACTCTCCCGGTTCGTCAGCGACGACGGCGCCGCAGCGGAGCTGTGGTTCGCCGAGGCGGCCGCCGTGGGCCTGGGCGCAAACCTTGAGTTCTCCGCCCTGGGCTCAGCGGCAGCGGCAGCAAAGTCGCTTCCGGAGAACCTGTTCGTTTCCCTGAATATTTCGCCCGCCTCCTGCCTGGACCCCCGGCTGCCGGAGTTGTTCGAGCACATCGAACTTCCCATCAGCCGTGTGGTCCTGGAACTGACCGAGACGGTCAAGGACGAGGAGTACGTTCAGTTCATTGCCGCCGTCAACCCGTTGCGTGACCAGGGCCTTCGGATCGCCGTGGACGACACCCACTCGGGGGCAGGAGCGTTGAGCCGGATGGTGCATTTGCGGCCCGATTTCCTGAAGGTGGGCCGGAACGTCATCGCCGATGTGGACAATGACGGCGTCCAGCGTGCGCTGGCGGCCTGCGTGGTGGACTTCGCCGAACAAATCGGAACCACCCTGGTGGCAGAGGGTATCGAGACGGTGGGGGAACTGAAGGTCCTCACCGAGCTGGGAATGGATGCCGGGCAGGGCTACCTGCTGGGCCGGCCCTCCGTCCAGCCCAAGGACTGGGCCAGCTGGAACAGCCGCCTGGACCTGGACGGACTCACGCGCCAACTGGGTGAACCCGAGCAGGCCGGCACCACCTCAGGCGCAAACGAACAGCACTGACACGGCATCCCAGGCAGGCACGGAAGGCGGACCGCCCCCATGCCTGCCCCACCGGTGACGCTATTCGCTGTGCCCCTGGTCGCGGCTCATCTGGTCTTCGGCGGGCGGAGTCTCGCCGGGAGGCACTCCCCCGCCCGGCTCAAGCCCGGTGATGTTGCCCTCTGCAGGGTCCGGATTCGGCGAGCCCGCAGACTCCTGGCTGCCCTGCCGGCCTGTGTCCTGCTGATCGTTGCGCTCCTTGCCCGGCCGGTCCGGGTTCGCGGGATCATTTTCCGGATGGTAGCTGCTCATGATGCTCGCGTCCTTCCTGTCGGGCCGCGGTACCTTGCCCCGGCTCTGGACTAATTGTAAGCATGCTGATAATTCTGGAAGGGTAAATGTTCCGGGCGTCATCTGGGGTGCCCGGTACGCGATGTCAGAAGGAGCAGTCACATGGGTATCGGCGACAGCATTGGCAAGGCAGCAGAAAACGCCATGGAGGACCTGGCCGGGACATCAAAGCCCACTGAGAAAACACATGTTCCCGACCCCACGAATCCCAATGACGACGTAGAGGTCCACTCCTCCCTGAGCGAGGGGTCCAACGCCATGGAAGCAGAGAAGCAAAAGGCCCCCGGGCTCAAGGCCGGAGCGGCCCCCGGCCCCGTCTCCGAGAACCCGTTGGGCGGTGACGCGGACACCGACGAAGTGGGCGGCGACAGCCAGGAGAGTGCCGGGCGGGGAAGCGCCGGAGAGGACGACGGCGGCCTGGCAGGCAGTGCCTCCGCGCCGGCGGGTGGAGCACCGGCTGCGCCCAGTGGGGTCCCCGGCTCCGGGGGCCTGCCCGAATCCAACCCGGATGAGCTGCGGGCCGACCCTTCCGAGGGCGACCAGGATCCTTCCACCAGCACCGGCCGGGGCTAGGCATCACACCCGGCACCGCGGCGGGAACCAGCCGCACGGACAGTGCCAGGGACGGGAACGTGGCCGCACCGGGTCAGGCGTGCGGCCACTCCCCGCGTTCCAGCAGTACCTCGCGCAGCAGGTCTGCGCGGTCCGTCACCAGCCCGTCCACACCCAGCTCGAGCAGCCTGCGCATCTCAGCGGGGTCGTTGATTGTCCACACGTGGACCACCAGCCCGAGGGCGTGGGCCCGCCGGATAAATCCGGGCGTGACCACTTCCACCCTGCCGTAGCGCACCGGAACCTGCAGCGCGTGCACTCCGCGGAGGTACCGCCGCATGCCCCACCTGAAGGCGGGCCCCGGCAACACGGGGCCGAGCACCGTGAACAGGCCTACCGACACAACGCCCGCCGAAGCCGCCACCGGGCGGCTGAGCCGCTTCAGCACAGCACGCCGCCGGCGGTCCGAGAAACTGGTCAGCAGCACGCGGTGGTGCACCTGGTGGTATTCGATTCCGTCGGCGATGCTGCGCACCGAGTTCCAGTCCTTGACGTCGACGTTCAGCCGCACGTCCGGCAGTTCCGCGAGCAGCTCGTCAAAGCGGGGAATGGGCTCGAGCCCGCCAATCCGTACGCCTGCCACGGCATGGGCGGGAAGTTGGGACACTTTTCCGCTGCCGTCGGTCACCCGGTCCAGCGTCTCGTCGTGGAAGAGGAGCACCACGCCGTCGGCCGTGGTGTGCACATCGGTTTCGAGGTACCGGTAGCCAAGTTCGACGGCGGCGCGGAACGCGGCCATGGAGTTTTCCAGGCCCTGCCGGGAAAATCCCCGGTGCGCCATGGCGATGGGCAGCGGGGATCCGTCGGCGCCGGCGTGGTCGAAGAACGGCAGGCTCACACAGCGAGCGTACCGCAGCCAAGGGTGCCCCGGACGGGGTGCGCGGTCAGCCTGCGTGCGGGACAGCACCGCCCTGGGAAACAGCTTCCTCCTGCGGGACATCGCCGGAGTCACGAACGATGTCGATGCCGTCGCTGCAGTGCAGCAGCGTCCGTCCCCGGCCGCCGTCGAAATCTATCCAGACGGCCGTGTGGTCTGACGTGACAGCGTCAACCAGGCCGCCGGCCGCGAAGCCCGGGGCAAAGTGGACGGTGACCCGGTCACCCTGCCGCAGCTTCTTCCAATGCGGAGCGGGCGTCACCTGGCGGATCGGCGCCTCGGTGTTTCCCTGCCGGCGTTTCCTTGCCATTGTTACCCCCTGAACGGAATGGAGAGGTTGGGCTCTCCGGTTCCGACTCTAGGGAGCAAAGGTAAACGTGAGGTGAGCGCCAGCTGTGAAAACGGCGCGGGCTCAGGGAAGCCTGACGCCCAGCGAGGCCAGCCGTGCCTCCAGGACCTGGGCCACGCCGTCGTCGTCAAAATGCGGCGCCTGCTGGCCCGCCGCGCGGATCGCTTCGGGGTGCCCGCTCGCCATGGCGTAACCGTGGCCCGCCCAGCGGAGCATCTCGATGTCGTTGGGCATGTCCCCGAAGGCCACCACATCTGCGGCGTCGATGCCGAGGGAAGCGGCGTACTCGGCCAAGGTGACAGCCTTGTTGACGCCTGGCAGGGCCAGCTCAAGCATGGGCACCCCCGGCGATGAATGGGTGGCGGAGGCAAGGTGCTCGACGGCGGGAGCGACCTCCGCGAGGAAGTCATCGGCGGTTCCCTCCCGGACGATGGCCAGGAATTTCACCACGGCGTCATCGGCGGCCAGCGTTTGGGCGAGCGGCGCGGGGGTGAATTCCGAGAGCAGTTCGCTGGAGCCGTTCTCGATGAAGCCGGGTTCAAGGTGGAAGCCCGCGAGCGTTTCGGCGGCGAACAGGGCGGCAGGACGCAGCCGCTTGATGACGCGGCGCATTTCCAGCACGGCTTCGATGCCAAGGGTCCGGGCAGACACCAGCCTGTCAGCCTCCAGGTCCCACACCACTGCACCGTTGGAACAGATGACGGTGCCGGTGTGCCCCAACCGGTCCTGCAGTGGGTGCAGCCAGCGCGGCGGCCGGCCTGTGACAAAGACGAGTTCGACGCCGGCCTCCCGGCAGGCATGGAAGGCACGGACGGTGCGGTCACTGATCTTCCCGTCGTGGCCGAGGATCGTTCCGTCAATATCGCTTGCTACCAACCGCATCATGCCAGTCTACGTGGCGGCCCTGCTAGAAACTGGCCACAGTCAGTCCGAGGCCCAGCAGTCCGCGGCCCGCCTGCTCCAGGATGGGATCGGTGGCCAGCGTTGGATGGTTGAGCAGGACGGCAACGTCACGGTGGATCCGCTGGAGCGGATGCGACAGCCGGTGTGCGCTCCCGCCGGAAGCGGCCATGACCAGGTTGACGGCATGCGCCGATGCCTCACCGCTGAGGGCGAGGGACAACCGGTAGCGGGCCCTATCCTGCTCGGTCATTGGGTCCGGCCGCCGGGAGGAGTCTGCGGCCAGCCGTACCGCTTCCGCCCAATGCAGCCGCGCCGTGGCAACAAGGCCATAAGCCTGGGAGTAGCGGGCCTGGGCAAGGGGCGAGTCCGCCTGCCGGCTTTGGACCGTGTTCTTGACCTTGCGCTTCAGCATCTGCTCCCGGAACAGTTCCAGGGCGTGCTCTGCGGCTCCCAGCGCTACCGAGGGCGCCACGACATTCAGCAATGTACCCAGGGGTGCGCTGACGAGGGGATTCGAGTGGATCCGGCTGCCGGGATTGTCCGGTGACGCCAGCAGCGTCCAGGGCACGGCCCGGCGGGCGGGAACGAAGAGCCTTTCGGCGTGGATATCGTTGCTGCCGGTTCCGCGGAGGCCGGCGGTGTGCCAGGTGTCCACCACCGCCACTTCAGTGATCGGGACGAGGCACTGGAGCCTGGCGCCGTTGTGCTCCACGGCAAGGAGGGCCCACCGGGAGTGCAGCACGCCGGAAGCGAAGCTCCATTGGCCTGTTATGAGGTAGCCTCCCGGCACGTCCTCGGCACTTCCTACCGGTGCGGCCGTGGCTGCGGCCAGAGGAGCCGGACCGTCCGCGAAGACTTCGTCCTGGACTGAATGGGGCCAGCGCGTGAGCATCCAGACGTGTTCCATCAGGTGTCCGGCGTTCCAGGCCGTGGAGGCACAGCCCCGCGCAAGCCGCCGGACAATGTCAGCATACGTGGCCAGGCCCATGCCGTAACCGCCGAGGCTTGCAGGTGCGGGGATCCTGAAGATGCCGGCCGCGTGCAGCTCATCCATCGTGGCGTCCGGGATCCGCCGAAGGCGCTCCGTCTCCTCCGCCCGCTCCCGCAACTGCGGCACGAGGGCATCGGCGCGCTCAAGCATTTCGTCGTGGCCGGGGATCAGCGCTTCCCGCGCAGCAGCCGGATGCGGAGCCGCAGCTCCGGCGGCAACCCAGGCGGGGGCGTCGTCAAGAAAGACGGTCATTTTTCAATTCCTGCCGCGTCCGGGCCGGGAGGTCCAGCGTATGGGAGGTGTGGTCCCGCTTGGCTGCCAAGTAGCGGTGGTTGGCCCTGGACAGGTGCACCCCGGTGGGGACCTGTTCGGTGATGTCGATGCCCAGGTCCAGGAGCTGCGCCGCCTTGTCCGGGTTGTTGCTCAGGAGGCGCACTGAGGTGGCGCCGAGCGTGGCGAGCATCTGGGCTGCAGCCGTGTAGTCGCGTTCGTCCTCGCCATGGCCAAGGGCAACGTTGGCCTCATAAGTGTCCAGGCCGGCATCCTGGAGCGCGTAGGCATCGAGCTTGGCGTACAGGCCGATGCCCCGGCCTTCCTGGCGAAGGTAGAGCAGGAACCCGCCCGTGGCCGCTATTTCCTCCACGCCTTCCCGGAGCTGGGGACCGCAGTCGCAGCGTTCACTGCCGAACACGTCGCCCGTGAGGCACTCGCTGTGCAGCCGGGCCAGGGGCGCGGGACGCCCCGACTCCCGGTGGAGCAGCGCCTGTTCCCATCCGCCAAGTCCCAGCAGCAGGTGCTCCTTGCCGTCGGCAAGGCCGTGGAAGGTGAGCACATCGGCGTCGGCAGTGAAACCGTCCGGAAAGCGCAGGGGGACGCTGACCCGGCTGCGCACGGTCGCAAGGTCGAGCCTGCGGCTGACGTGCTGGTGGCTGGTTACGGTCATCTCGGGTCCTCAGAGTTAGTTGAACTTTCAACTCACCCTACGCGAGATTACTTGAAGCTACAAGCTTTGTTTCTTTGCGCGCTGTTCACGTTCGCTCCGACGGGACGCTTCGCCCGGCCTCCCGCCCAGCCGGGCGGTCACCTTTGCTGCTGCGGCGGCACAGGACTCCCCCAGGGCCTGGAGCCTTTCGGTGGACACGCGGAAGCGCGGGGCGGGAACCAGGACGGCGGCCACCACCTCGCCGCGGTGGTCGTACACGGGCGCCGCCAGGCCCACTTCGTCAATGGAGGTCTCGCCGTAGTTGACGGCCCAGCCGCGTCGGACGTCGTCTTTCAGCCGGACCAGGTACGCATCGATGCCGGCGTCATCCAGGCCGGGATACGCAATGCTCCCGCTGCTGAGCAGGGACCGGACCCTGTCCTCCGGCTCCTGGGCGAGGAACACCTGCACGGAGGCGCTGAGGGCATCGTTGTACCGGGCCCCCAGGGGAGTGGTGTGCTTGATCTGCTGATGGCTGGCGATTTGCTCGACGCAAATGGACTCGTCCCCGCTCCACACCATCAGGGCACTGGTTTCGCCTGTCTGCTCGGACAGTTCCCGCAGCACGGGGTAAGCGACGCGGCGCTCCTCCAGCTCGGCGAGAAGCGGCCCGGCCACGGCGATCAGCCCCAGCCCCAGCCGGAACCGGCGTGTTTCGGCATCGCGCTCCACCAGGTGCTCCTGCTCAAAAGTGGCCAGGATCCTGGAGACGGTGCTCTTGTGCAGCCCCACGCGGTTGGCTATATCCGTGACGCCCAGCAGCGGCTGGTCCGCCGTGAAGGTCCGCAGGACAGCGATCGCGTTGACGATGACTGACGCGCCCTTGGTGTCGGCGTTGCCGGTGGTCTCGCTGCCGGTGGTCCCGGATTCTGTTGCGCTCATGGTGGTATCCATCATTCCCTAAGGAAGGCCGAGAAGCGGCGCCACCGCCTGGGGTGGCGCCGCTTTCAGCACGGTGTTGCGGGCTCAGGCGCCGATGATGTTGTACTCGGGGCCGAACGGGAACTTGGTAATGTTCTCCGCGCCATCCTCGCCCACCACCAGGATGTCGTGCTCGCGGTAGCCGCCGGCACCCGGCTGGCCGTCGAGGACGGTGATCATCGGCTCCATGGAGACCACCATGCCGGGTTCGAGCACGGTATCGATGTCCTCGCGGAGCTCGAGTCCGGCTTCGCGTCCGTAGTAGTGGCTGAGGACGCCGAAGGAGTGGCCGTAGCCGAAGGTGCGGTTGGCCAGCAGGCCGTAGCCGACGTAGATCTCGTTGAGCTCGGCGGCGATGTCCTTGCAGACAGCGCCGGGCTTGATCAGCTCCAGTCCGCGCTTGTGGACTTCCACGTTGATGTTCCACAGTTCCAGCGAGCGGGCATCCGGTTCGCCGTAGAACAGCGTCCGCTCCAGGGCCGTGTAGTAGCCGGAGGTCATGGGAAAGCAGTTCAGGGACAGGATGTCGTGTTCCTGGATCTTGCGGGTGGTGGCCCAGTTGTGGGCGCCGTCGGTGTTGATCCCGGACTGGAACCAGACCCAGGTGTCGCGGATCTCGGAGTCGGGGAAGGTCCTGGCGATCTCGTGGACCATGGCCTCGGTGCCGATCAGCGCCACCTCGTACTCGCTGATCCCGGCGGTGATGGCATTGCGGATGGCCTCGCCGCCGAGGTCGCCGATGCGGGCGCCGTGCTTGATGACCTCGATTTCCTCGGCGGACTTGATCATGCGCTGGCGCATGGCGGCCTGGGCCACGTCCACGAGGGTTGCGGACGGGAAGGCTGCCTGGATCTTGTTGCGGTTGTCCAGCGGCAGCGAGTCGTCCTCGACGCCGAGGCGGCGCGGGTTGATGCCGCGGGTCCGGAGGACTTCCTGGATGGCGAAGATGTAGTTGTCACGGCGCCAGTCCGTGTAGACGATGTTGTCGCCGTAGCTGCGGCGCCAAGGCATGCCGGCGTCGATATTGGCGGTAACGGTGACGGTGTCATCCTTGGTGACCACCATGCCGTAGGAACGGCCGAAGGTGGTGTAGAGGAAGTCGGAGTAGTACTTGATGGAGTGGTAGCTGGTGAGGACGACGGCGTCCAGTTCCTTCTCCGCCATGATGCGGCGCAGTCCCGCGATCCGGCGCTCAAACTCGGCATCCGAGAACGTCAGGCTGACCTTTTCGCCGTTCTTCAGGATTTTGGTGCGCTCGAGCTCGGCGACGGTGGTGGCATTTTCGGTGGTGATGGTCATCGTGGCGATGCCTTTCTCTCGTGCATTTAGGTGCAGTTGGTTTTGGATGTGGAGGAAGCTATTCGTGGCGCAGGGGTTCCTTGCAGGTCTCCCTGGACAGCGCCACGGCGATGAGGGAGACGACGGCGGCTGCCACCAGGTACCAGGCAGGCGCCAGGTCGCTCGCCGTGGCCGCGATCAGGAGGGTCGCCATGAACGGGGCGGTACCGCCGAACAGTGCATTGGAGAGGTTGAAGCTGACGGCGAAGCCGCTGTAACGGACCCGCGTGGGGAACATCTCCGCCAGGAAGCTGGGGAGCGTGCCGTCATTGAGGGTGAGCATGGCGCCCAGCAGGATCTGGACCAGGACGATGACCAGGAAGTTCCCCGTACCCAGCAGGGCGAACGCGGGCACAGTCAGAAGGATGAAGCTCACGGACGCCGCAATGAGCACCTTCTTCCGCCCATAGCGGTCCGAGAGCATTCCGGTCAGGAAGATGAAGCCGATGTAGGTGGTCAGCGCCACGGTGGTGGCCAGGAAGGATTCGGTTTCCCCAAGGCCCAGCTCCGAGGACAGGTACGTGGGCATGTAGCTGAGGATCACGTAGAAGCCGACGGCGTTGAGCAGCACGGCGCCGACGGCCTGCAGCAGTTGCCGCCAGTGTTTCCGGAACAGGCTGGCGACGGGCGCCTTGGCTGCCTGGTCTTCCGCCTCCAGTTCGCGGAACACGGGGGTGTCTTCCAGCTTGGTCCGGATATACCGGCCAATCAGGCCCATGGGTGCTGCCAGCAGGAACGGCAGGCGCCAGCCCCAGCTGTGCATCGCTTCGGTGCTGAGAAGCGTGGTCAGCAACCCGGCCAGCAGGGAACCAAGGAGCAGGCCTGCCGCCGTACTGGCGGGGACCACCGCAGCGTAGAGGCCACGCCGGTTGGCCGGCGCGTACTCCACCAGGAAGGCGGACGCTCCCGCGTATTCGCCGGAAGCGGAGAAGCCTTGGACCACCCTGATGATCAGGAGCAGGACGGGTGCCCAGAGCCCGATGACGTCGTAGCCGGGGATCAGGGCGATGCAGAACGTGGCACCGGACATGATGAGGATGGAGAGTGACAGTGCCGTCCGGCGCCCCACCCTGTCACCGATGTGGCCCCAGATGAACCCGCCCAGGGGACGGACCAGGAAGGAAATGGCAAAGAGCGCGAAGGTCAGCAGCAAGCCGGTCTGCGGATCCGATTCAGGAAAGAAGACGGTGGCGATGGTTACGGCCAGGTAGCCGTACACCGCGTAATCGAACCATTCGACAAAGTTTCCGATGAAGCTGGCCGCGATGACCCTGCGGCGGGTCTCTTTGCTGACGGCGGTGTCAGCAGGTTGGGGGTGAGAGTGGCTCATCAGGCTGCCCTCGATGCGGCCGTGGGACGCCGCGGGGGAGATCTCGTTACTCATATGTCCACCAAAATTGTTGTGGTTGCGTTCAGCGCAACGCTGTTGCATCAGACTATGGGTGACCGGCGCCACAGTCAATGACTTTTAACAACAAGTTCTACCGGGCGTTTCCCGCGGCGGCCAGGTAGTCTTGAAGCGAGTCCACCCCCTGCATCGACGTGTCATGAGTTGCACCGAAGGCACATGAGTTGCGCTTAGCGGATTTTCCTGCTGACCGGATCGGCAGGAAGGGAGTCATCTCCACAGCCTCTCTGTTGACACTGCTCTGTGACGGCTGACATATTTCGAGTACGCGCTATATGCACCGTGTTGTGTAATGCGCAATGGAGCAACGGTTCCTGCACGAGCTGACGCGGCCCGGACCGCGGCATGAGATCGTTGAACCGGGTGGTGGGACTGCCTCCGTGCTGCCGCCAAGATTCCGGGTTTCAGGAAAGGAAACACCAGCTCATGGTTCACAAAGTCAAGGCTGTCATTGCCAAGGAAAAGAACGCTCCGGTGTCAGTGGAGACCATCCTGGTCCCGGACCCGGGCCCGGGCGAGGCCTTGGTGGACATCATGACGTGCGGGGTGTGCCATACGGACCTGCACTACAAGCAGGGTGGAATCAATGATGATTTCCCGTTCCTGCTGGGCCACGAGGCAACCGGTGTGGTGTCCGCCGTGGGCGATGATGTTACCTCCGTTGCTCCGGGTGACCGCGTGATCCTGAACTGGCGGGCGGTGTGTGGGGAGTGCCGCGCCTGCGCCAAGGGCCAGCCGCAGTACTGCTTTAACACGCACAACGCCACCCAGAAGATGACCCTTGAGGACGGCACGGTCCTCTCCCCCGCGCTGGGCATCGGCGCGTTCGCGGAAAAGACGCTGGTTGCCGCCGGGCAGTGCACCAAGGTGGACCCCGAAGCCGATGCTGCCGCCGTCGGGCTGCTCGGCTGCGGCATCATGGCCGGCATCGGCGCCGCCATCAACACCGGCGAGATCAAGCGCGGCGAGTCCGTGGCAGTGATCGGCTGCGGCGGTGTTGGCATCGCCGCGATCGCCGGCGCCAAGCTTGCCGGGGCCACCACGATCATCGCGGTGGACATTGACGCCAACAAAGTGGAAATGGCAACGTCCCACGGCGCCACGCACGGCATCGATTCCAGCAAGGAAGACCCCATCGAGGCCATCCGCGCCCTCACGGGAGGCCACGGCGCAGACGTGGTGATTGACGCCGTCGGCCGTCCCGAAACGTACAAGCAGGCGTTCTACGCCCGCGACCTCGCCGGCCGCGTGGTGTTGGTGGGCGTTCCGACGCCGGCCATGAAGCTGGAACTGCCGCTGCTGGACGTCTTTGGCCGGGGCGGGTCGCTGAAGTCCTCCTGGTACGGGGACTGCCTGCCCTCCCGTGACTTCCCGATGCTCGTGGCGCACTACAAGCTGGGCAACCTTGACCTGGACGCTTTCGTTTCCGAACGGATCACCATCGACCAGGTGGAGGAAGCCTTTGACAGGATGCACGAGGGCAAGGTTCTGCGTTCGGTGGTGGAACTCTAATGGCGGTCACCATCGAGAACCTGGTCACCTCGGGCACGTTTTCGCTCGACGGCGGCACCTGGGATGTGGACAACAACGTTTGGATCGTCGGCAACGACGAGGAGTGCGTGGTTATTGACTCCCCGCATGACGCCGCGGCGATCATCAACCAGGTGAAGGGCCGGAAGGTCCTCGCGATCCTGCAGACCCACGCGCACAATGACCACATCGGCGCTGCCCGGGACGTTGCTGACGCGGTCGGCGCGCCGATCTACCTCAACCCCGCGGACCTGGTCCTCTGGGAGCAGGTCTATCCGGACGCCAAGCCGGACCGGGAACTGGCCGACGGGGACGTCTTCGAGGTGGCCGGGGCAACACTGCGGGCCATCCACACCCCCGGACATTCCCCCGGTTCCACCTGCTTCTACCTGGAAAGCGAAGGGACGGTGTTCACCGGGGACACGCTGTTCAACGGCGGGCCCGGTGCGACCGGGCGGTCCTACAGTGACTACCCCACCATCCTGGCCTCGATCCGGGAACGGCTGCTCACCCTCCCGCCGGAAACCGTGGTCCGCACCGGGCACGGGGACAACACCACCATCGCTGCGGAGCAGGAAACGCTGGCGAAGGTTTCGCAGTAACAGGGATTCAGCAGCAATGGCGTGCCGGGATAACCCGGCACGCCATTGCCGGTCATGGAAAGAACGGCGTATGCCGGTAAGGAAGTTGGAACGATGAAGTTCGGTAAGCAGCCCGCCCCCGTCGCGGACATCAACGAGGACGACCTCGAAGTCCACAAGCCCAAGACTGAGGCCGCCGGCGTCAAAGCGGTCATGGTGGCCCTGGAACGCGCCGTGGCGCAGGCGGGCGTTGCCCGCACCGCCCATTCATTGCTGCGGCTGAACCAGCGGGGCGGCTTCGACTGCCCGGGCTGCGCCTGGCCGGAGTCGGACAAGAAGCGCAAGGCGGCCGAGTTCTGCGAGAACGGCGCGAAGGCCGTGGCGGAGGAAAACACCCTCCGCACCGTGGGCGCCGAGTTCTGGGCGAAGCATTCCATTGCCGAGCTTTCGACGAAGACGGAGTACTGGCTGGGCAACCAGGGCCGGCTCAGCGAGCCGGTGGTGATCCGGGAAGGCGATACCCACTACTCCCCGATCTCCTGGGCTGAGGCGTTCGAGCTGATCGGCGAGCACGTGCGTGCCACCACGGCAGACCGGTGCGTTTTCTACACTTCCGGGCGGACCGCGAACGAGACCGCCTTCATGTACCAGCTCTACGCCCGGGCAATCGGCACCAACAACCTGCCGGACTGCTCAAACATGTGCCACGAGTCCTCGGGTTCGGCCCTGAACCCGACCATCGGCATCGGCAAGGGCACAGTGTCCCTGGACGACATCCACGATTCCGAACTGATCTTCGTGGTCGGGCAGAACCCGGGAACCAACCACCCCCGCATGCTCTCCGCGCTCAAGGAATGCAAGGACAAAGGCGGGAAGGTAGTGGCGGTCAACCCGCTGCCCGAGGCCGGCCTGTTCAACTTCAAGGACCCGCAGACCGTCTCCGGCGTCGTCGGCGGCGGCACCCCGCTCGCGGACGAATACCTGCAGATCAAGGTGGGCGGTGACCTGGCACTGTTCCAGGCCCTCGGCCACCTCCTCCTCGCAGAGGAAGAGCGGAACCCGGGGACCGTCGTCGACCATTCCTTCATCGCCGCGCAGACGGACGGGTTTGACGCCTACCGCGACGCCCGCAAGGACCTGGACTGGGCCGAAACGGAGAAGGCCACCGGCCTCACCCGCGCCCAGATCGAAAAAGTAGCCGGCATGCTCATTGCCTCCAAGGCCACCATCTTTTGCTGGGCCCTCGGTGTCACCCAGCAGCCGCACTCGGTGGACACCATCAAGGAAATGGTCAATGTCCTGCTCCTGCAGGGCAACTTCGGCAAACCCGGCGCCGGCGCCTGCCCCGTCCGCGGGCACTCCAACGTCCAGGGCGACCGGACTATGGGCATCTGGGAGAAGCCCAAGGAAGGGCTCCTGCAGGCCCTGGACACCGAGTTCGGCATCACCTCCCCCCGGCACCACGGCTACGACGCGGTGGAGGCCATGGAAGCCTTCGAACGCGACGAAGTGGACGTGTTCGTGTCCATGGGCGGCAACTTCTCCCTGGCCTGCTCGGACACCGAGATGCTGGAGGCCGGGATGCAGCGGATCGGTCTGACCGTGCATATTTCCACCAAACCCAACCGCTCCCACATCGTCCACGGCCGAACCTCCCTGATCCTGCCCACCCTGGGCCGGACGGACAAGGACGACAAGCACCCCAAGGGCGCCCAGTTCCTCTCCGTGGAGGACTCCATGTCCGTGGTCCACTCCACCCAAGGCCGCCTCACCCCCGTCTCGGAGCACCTGCTCGCCGAGCCGGTTATCGTCGCCCGAATGGCCGAGGCCACCTTCGGCCCGGACCACTCCGTGGACTGGAAAGCCATGGCCGAGGACTACGACGTCATCCGCGACCACATCGAACGTGTCCTGCCCGGCTTCGAGGACTTCAATGCCCGGGTCCGGACCAAAAACGGGTTCGTGCTGCCCAACCCGCCCCGGGACACCCGCTCCTTCGCCACGGACATCGGCCGCGGCCGCTTCACGGTCAGTCCGCTGGAATACCTCACCCCGCCGCCGGGGCACCTGGTCCTGCAGACCATCCGGAGCCACGACCAGTACAACACCACCTACTACGGCCTGGACGACCGCTACCGCGGCATTTCCGGCGGCCGCCGCGTCATCCTGATCCACCCTGAGGATTTGGTGGAACTGGGCTTCAAGGACCGCGACCTCGTGGACGTCATCAGCACCTTCGGCGGCCACGACCGCAAAGCGGACAAGTTCCGCCTGGTGGCCTACCCCACGGCCAAGGGCTGCGCCGCCGCGTACTTCCCCGAAGCCAACGTCCTGGTCCACAAGGAAAACGTGGCGCGGGAATCCAACACCCCCGGCTTCAAAGCCATGTTCGTCCGGTTCGTCCCGCACGTTGCCGAAACGGCCGCCGAGGCAGCTGCGGGGGGACTGGAGCCTGCCGCAGCCAGGTAGCCCTTCCGCACCAGGCCCAGTTCAAGCGACAGCCGGCATAAGGCGACAGCCGGCATAAGGCGACAAGGAGCGACGGCGGCACTCGGCATCTGCCGAATGCCGCCGTCGCTTTTTGTCGCTGGGACTGTCAGGGCTACACAGGGTTGTTGCCGTCAGGCTCCGCCTCTGGATCCAGGTCCTTGCCGTAGCCCGTGGCCGAGGCCAGACCTGACACCTGCTGCCCGGCGTTGGTTTGTCCCGGCGTGAACCCGCTGTCCGGGGTGCCTTGGGGTTCACCCTCGGTCTCCGGTGCCACATCCTGGCGCAGGTGCTCGTCGGACGGAATGTTCCTGGATACCTCTTCATCAGCCATCCCACCAGCCAACCACCGGGCGAAGCCAGGGACAAGGGCAGCCGTGGCACCGGCAAGGCTGGCAGGTAAGCATCCAGGGCGCAGGGCAGCAGGAGCGAGGCCGGCTTGGTCCGGCTTGGTCCGGCTTTTTGAGCGTTCCCCAGCGCCCATCAGCCGGATGGGGCGTGCAGGAAGCGGGTCAGTACTTCTTCTCCTGGGGAGCCGCCGATGTAGAGAAAATCGGGTGGGCTGCCGGTGGCAGCATGTGCTGCTCCGGGCCACTGGGGTGGTTCCCAGTCCTGGTGTTCGCTCTTGTAGTGCCGGCCGGCAGGTGAGATCCAGCCGGGTGGTCCGGTTGCGCTGGCCGGGGTGGGCCTCCAGCGGCTGATATGCCGAAGCCTGTGGTGCTTCGGGCAGGGCTGTCCCAGGTTGCTGATCCCGGTGGTGCCGCCCTTGGCCCACGCGAGGAGGTGGTCTGCCTCGTTGTCGAGGGAGTGGTTGCTGCAGCCGGGGAAGGGGCATTTGCCGTCCCGCAGCCTGAGCCAATTGCGCATCGCCTTGGTCACCCGGTAACTGGTGCGCCCGATCTCCAGTGGTGCCCCGTCCCGCGGATCGACCAGGACGCGGTGAAAGGAGTCTGCTCCGTGTGCAACCAGGTCCCGTGCCATGGACGGCGGAATGGGGCCAAACCCGTCCAGCACCGCCGGCTCCTCCGTCAGGCCCATCAGCGAGAACACCGGCACGGTGACCAGGACCTGGGCCCGGATCCCCGGGAACGCCAGGCCGGCACCGGTTCCGGCGCCCGCTCCGTCGCTGTCACCTGCTTCCTCGCCGTTACCTGCCCTGTTGTCTGCATGGAAGGTTGTACTGGTTCCGCTGGTGAGGATCGCTTCGGCGAATTTGTCGGTCCGGAGTTGGGTGAGGGTGCGGGGTTCGTTTGGTCCTTGCGCGGCCCGCGTGAGGGCGTTAAGGCGGTTCCAGCCTGCCAGCGCCTGGTCCGCGGGCAAATAAGCGGAGAGCCATGCCATGCCGTCCTGGTCCGGCCGGCATTCCACCCGCCGTTCAGCAACCCCCTTGGCATGGCGCTTTTCGATGGATTCGACGTGGTGGCGTTCACGCCAGGTGCGGGCTTTGTGCCGGAGCCGGTACGCCGGCACTTCCCCGATCGCCGCGGCGGTCGCAGGCCTGGGTGTGTCGGGGTCGAGGAAGTGGGCTTCCAAGGCGGCGACCCCGGCCGGGTCCAGGGTTGCGGCCTCGTCCACTATGACCAGGGCGTGCTGCCAGGAGATCGTCCCGGACTGCAGTGCCGATAACGTCCGCGGCAACTCCTTGGTCAGCGCGTGGGACGCGGCCAGGAACGAACCCGCTGCCCGGTGTCCCAGGGCCAGGAGGCAGCCGATTTCCGCCGCGACAGCCATCTCCTGCGCCTGCACCGGCATATCCGGCGCTATAGCTTGGACGCTGTCCGCATACGTCACGGCAGCACGGGCCTTCAGGCCTGCGAAACCGGCCTCCACCTCCCGCACCCCGGCAAGGATGTCAAGGCACCCGTCCGCCAGCGCCGCCAAAGGATCAGCAGCCAGGAACGGCTCCGAAGCACACCCATCCACCTCGGCGTTAAGCACAGCGAGGGCGGCCTTGAACTCCGCAAAAGCCTTTGCCACCGCTGCCTGTCCCATAACCCCATCATGACAAGGGGGTCTGACATTTTTAGGACCGGACCGTTCAGCTCCGCGGGACGGCCCACATGCACGAAAAACCGGGGGCCGCCTGATCGGCAACCCCCGGTCTCGTTCCCCAACTGCTAGCCGCGGAGGCGCTCCATGCCCGGGTCGAAGAGCGGCTCAGGTGTGACGGTAGCGGCGATGCGCTTACCGAAGTACTCGATCTCCACCGCGTCCCCTTCTGACACCGAAGCCGGCAACCAGGCGTAGGCGATCGGCTTGCGGACGGTGTAGCCGTAGGCGGCACTGGTGACGTACCCAACGGCTTCCCCCGCCACGTACACCGGTTCCTTGCCCAGCACGATGGAGGTGCCGTCGTCGACCGTCAGGCAGCGCAGCGCACGCGTGGCGGGCTGCTCCTTGCGCTCAGCCAGGGCCTCTGCACCCACGAAGCCGGCCTTGTCCTTGGCCACCGAGAAGCCCAGGCCGGACTCGTACGGGTGGTGCTCGGACGTCATGTCCGTGCCCCACAGCCGGTAGCCCTTCTCGAGCCGCATGCTGTTGAAGGCGCCGCGGCCGGCCGCGATGATGCCGTGCTCCCGGCCCGCCTCGAACAGCAGGTCCCAGAGCTTCAGCCCGTACTCGGCGGTGGTGTAGAGCTCCCAGCCGAGTTCGCCCACGTAGGAGAGCCGCATGGCCGTCACCGGGATGCCGCCCACCGAGATTTCCTTGGTGCGGAAGTACTTCAGGCCGTCGTTGGTGAGGTCGTCGGAGCTGACCTTGCCGATCACTTCGCGCGCCAGCGGACCCCACAGGCCGATGCAGCAGGTGCTGCCGGTGATGTCTGAGACATGCACCCACTGGCTTGGATCGGCAGCGGACTGCTTCCGGGCCTCCACCCGGAGGTAGTCGAAGTCCACGTTGCTGTTGACGCCCAGCTGGAAGTCTTCCTCCGCCAGCCGTGCGACCGTCACGTCACTGCGGATGCCGCCGTCGTGCTCCAGCAGCAGGCAGTACGTCACGGCACCCGGCTTCTTGGCAATGTTGCCCGTGCTGAGCCGGTGCAGCAGCGCCTGCGCGCCCGGACCAACAACGGACAGCCGCTTGAGCGGCGTCATGTCGTAAAGTCCGACGGCGGTACGCGTCCTCCATGCCTCTGCCGCCGAGATGGGGGAAGAGAACAGGGCGGACCAGGAGTCCCGCTGCGGCGGCTGCCACTCCGCGGGCAGTTCCTCGAGCAGGCCGCGGTTGGCCTCGAACCAGTGCGGCCGCTCCCAGCCGGCGGACTCCAGGAAGAACGCTCCGAGCTCCTTCTGGCGGACGTTGAACGGGCTCACGCGCAGGTCCCGCGGGGATTCCCTGGG
This sequence comes from Pseudarthrobacter phenanthrenivorans Sphe3, assembly GCF_000189535.1. Classification (NCBI taxonomy): domain Bacteria; kingdom Bacillati; phylum Actinomycetota; class Actinomycetes; order Micrococcales; family Micrococcaceae; genus Pseudarthrobacter; species Pseudarthrobacter phenanthrenivorans. The sequence goes on along the minus strand of NC_015145.1, from coordinate 242,898 downwards.
CTGCAGCGGGTGCATCACGTCGTAGATCTCCACGAAGTTCTGCTGCGACGTCTCGCTGACGTAGGCGTCGGAGGTCTGGACCTTTTCGAAACGGGTGAGCTCGCAGCCGTGCAGGTCCGTGCGGGACCTGCCCTCCACCAGCAGCTCCGCCATTGCCTTGGCCACGCCGGCCGAGTGCGTGACCCAGACGGCTTCGGCCACGAACAGGCCCTGGAGGTCGGGCGCCTCGCCCATGAGCGGGCCGCCGTCGGGGGTGAAGGAGAAGATGCCGTTGAAGCCGTCCTGGATCTCGGAGCCGCGCAGTGCCGGCAGCAGGTCCTGGCTGTCCTCCCAGGCGGGCAGGAAGTCTTCCAGGGTGAAGTCCAGGCGGGAGGGCATGCGGTGGTCCGACATTTCCTCTGCGGAGACCTTCGGCAGGGCGGACATGTCCACCGGCATGGGGCGGTGGGCGTAGCTGCCGATGCCGATGCGGTCGCCCCATTCGCGGTAGTACAGGTCCTTGTCCTGGTAGCGCAGGATGGGCTTGCTGGCGCCCTTGGGGAGCTCGTTGACGCCCTCGAGTTCGGGCAGCGGGGTGCTGATGGCGTACTGGTGGGCCAGCGGCAGCAGCGGGACTTCCAGCCCCACCATCTTGCCGAGTTCACGGCCCCAGAAACCTGCACAGGACACCACGATGTCCGCCGGGATCAGTCCGTTGTCGGTTTCGACGCCGGTCACCTTGCCGCCCTCCTGGGCGATGCCGGTCACCGTGGTGGAGCCCTGGTACTTCACGCCGGCCTCGCTGGAACGCTCAATCAGCAGCTGCACCGCACGGGCGGCCAGGGCCAGGCCGTCGGTGGGGATGAGCAGGCCGCCCAGGACTTCGCGTCCGCCGGTGAGCTTTCCGGTGTTCAGGAGGGGGTAGATCTTTTCGCATTCGTCGGCGTCGACAATGCGGCTTTCGACGCCCCAGGAGGTCATCACGCCCATTTTGCGCTTGAGGTCGGCGAGGCGCTCGGGGGTGGTTGCCAGTTCCAGGCCGCCCACCTGGTTGAAGCAGGACTCGCCGTCCTTGCTCAGGGCCAGCAGCTTGTTCACTGTGTAGGTGGCGAATTCGGTCATTGTCCGTGACGGGTTGTTCTGGAACACCAGGCCCGGCGCGTGCGAGGTGGAGCCGCCGGCGAGTTCCAGCGGGCCCTGTTCCACCACCGTGATGTTGGTCCAGCCCCGGGTGGCGAGTTCGTCGGCAAGGTTGGTTCCGACAATGCCGGCGCCGATAATGACAACGCGTGGTGATGCGCTCATGGGTGTTGTTCTCCTGTTGGCTTGGCGTTAGCGGAAGACGACGGTGCGGGTGTTGTTGAGCAGGACCCGGTGCTGGCAGTGCCACTTGACTGCGCGGGACAGTGCCTGCGATTCGGCGTCCCTGCCAACAGTGACCAGTGCGTTCGGGTCCAGGCTGTGATCCACCCGGAACACTTCCTGCTCGATGATCGGGCCCTCGTCCAGGTCTGCGGTGACGTAGTGCGCGGTGGCGCCGATAAGCTTCACGCCGCGGTCATAAGCCTGGTGGTAGGGCTTGGCCCCCTTGAACCCCGGCAGGAAGGAGTGGTGGATGTTGATGGCACGGCCGCGGAGGGTCTCGCTCAGGCTGTCGGAGAGCACCTGCATGTAGCGGGCCAGGACGACAAGGTCCGCGTCGTACTCCTCGACCAGTTCAAGCAGGCGCGCCTCGGCCTGCGGCTTGGTGTCCGCCGTGACCGGGACGTGGATGAATGGCAGGCCGGCGGCTTCCGCCATCGGGCGGAGGTCCTCGTGGTTGGAAACCACGACGGCGATCTCCGCACCCAGGCTGCCGGCGCGCCAGCGGAAGATCAGGTCGTTGAGGCAGTGGCCGAACTTTGAAACCATCACCAGCACGCGCTGGGGCCGGCCGTCGTGGATGGCGAACTCCATGTCGAACTCATCGGCAACGGCCGCGAACTCCGCGCTGAGGCCTTCCGCGGAAACTTCCTTGTCTCCGGGGGTGAAGGCCGTGCGCAGGTAGAGCTTGCCGCTCATGTGGTCATCGAACTGCTGGTGTTCAACGATGTCAAAGCCGCGGTCAGCGAGGAATGCGGTGATCGCCCGGACGATTCCGGGGCGCTCAGGGCAGGCAAGGGTGAGGACGTACTGTGCGGTGCCGGTACTGCGCACGCTGGGGACCGCGCCGGCTTCCGCCGTCGCGTTAGCGGTAGGGCGGCCCTCGAGGACTGTGGTCATGGTCTACTCCTGGTTCTTTGCGGGGGCTTGGGTGTCAGCGGGGGAAGCGGCGCAGGGGCTGTCTTCCGGGCAATGCTGATCACATTCATGCTTGGTAACGAGATCGAACTGGGCTCCGCCGTGCTGGTCCACGCCGCTGCGGATGGCGCGCTCCACTACCGTGTCGGCGAGCCGGCGGCGCAGGGAAATGGGATCCCGGCGCAGGTCGCGGGTGAGGGCGATGCAGAGCAGGAACATCACCAGCACGAAGGGCAGGGCGGCCACGATGGTGATGCGCTGCAGCCCGGATAGGGCCTCGGACGGTTCATCGCCGCCGGCGAGGAGCATGACGGCTGCTACTGCACCGGTGAGGCTGCCCCAGAAGATCACCAGGCCGCGGCGCGGTTCGCTGGAGCCGTTGGAGCTCAGGGAGGACATCACGATCGAGGCGGAGTCGGCACCGGTAACGAAGAAGATGGCAACCAGCACCATGGCCAGGACGATCACCGCAGTGACGGCCCAGCCGGGCATCTGCAGGTTCTTGACCAGGTCGAACAGCGCACCGTCGAAGTCGATGGTGGAGGCGCCGTCGACCATCTTGGCGATGCCGTCGGTTGGGTTGTCCGTCTTGTCGGCCTGCTGCTGGATCTGGAACGCAGTGCCGCCGAAGATACCGAACCAGATGACGCTCACGATGCTCGGCACCAGCAGCACGCCGGTGACGAACTGGCGGATGGTCCGGCCCCGGCTGATCCGGGCGATGAACATGCCTACGAACGGCGTCCAGGAGATCCACCAGGCCCAGTAGAAGATGGTCCAGCCGGACAGCCAGGCACGCAGCGACTCGTCGCCGACAGCCTCGGTGCGGGTGGACATTTCGGCGACGTCGCGGGCGTAGTCGCCCACGGCCGAGGGGATCAGGTTGAGGATGAACAGGGTGGGGCCGGCCACGAACACGATGAGGGCGAGGACCACGGCCAGGACCATGTTGATGTTGGACAACCACTGGATGCCGCGGCTGATGCCGGACACTGCGGAGGCCACGAAGCAGAGGGTCAGGATGGCGACAATGACCACCAGCACAGGGGTGCCGATTTCGCCGGCCCATCCGTTGGAGCTGAGGCCGCTGCCGATTTGCAGGGCGCCCAGGCCCAGTGAGGCCGCGGTGCCGAAGAGCGTGGCGAAGATGGCGAGGATGTTGATGAACTTGCCCACCGGGCCTTCAACCGTCCGCACTCCGAAGATGGAGGTGAAGGCGGCGGAGATCAGCTGGCGGCGGCCCAGCCGGTACGTTCCGTATGCCATGGCAATACCGACGACGGCGTACATCGCCCAGGGGTGCAGGGTCCAGTGGAAAATCGAGGTGGCCATGGCCGTCTGGATTGCCTCGGGAGTGTGACCGTCCACCGTTCCCGGCGGCGGAGAGATGAAGTGGTACAGCGGTTCAGCTACGCCGTAGAACATCAGGCCGATGCCCATGCCGGCGGCGAACATCATGGCGATCCAGGAGATCGTCCGGAATTCGGGCTTCTCGCCGTCTTTGCCCAGCGGAATGTTGCCGAAGCGGCCAAGTGCCAGCCACAGCACGAACACGACGAAGAGGGAAGCCAGGACCATAAACAGCCAGCCGGTGTATTCCATGACCCAGCCAAGGACGTCCGTGGAAACCGTGGCCAGGCTGTCCCGGCCGAGGAAGCCCCATGCGACGAAGGCCAGGGCAATGACGCCTGTGATGCCGAAGGTCCACTTGTCCAGGACAAGTTTGCGGTTGCGGCGTTCCGTTACCGCGCGTTCAGTCTTGCTCTGCCGGAGTTCCTGGAGGATCTGCTGGGTGTCCTCCGCGTCGTGCGGCTCGTGGGAGGAAAAAGAGCTTTCCGGTGCAGGAACGGGTTGGGACTCCTCCAGCTCAATGGGGGATTGGGCATCCGGGCGGATGTCGCTGTTCAAAGCCATGTCAGGTCCTTTGGTTTGAATTCATGGGCTCGCGTGGTGCTCCGGCGTCCCCAGGCCGGGCGGAAGATTGGCAGTCAGTTATCAGAGTCACAGTGGTCAGGCATCGATCACCAGGTCCGTCTGCGCGGTGGAGCAGCAGGGCAGGAACTTGCCTGCGGAGATTTCCCGTGCACGGATTCCGCCCTGGTGGTTCATCTCGACGTCCCCGGAAAGCTTGACGACCTTGCAGGAGCCGCACATGCCTTCCTTGCAGTTCGCGCCAATCCTGACGCCCGCGCGCTGGGCCGCCTCGAGGATGTGCTCGGTGGGGTCGATCCGCACATTGATGCCGGTGCGCATGAAGGACATGGTGAGGCTGCCTGTTCCCACCGTGTCGAAGCTGGAGGCATCAGGGGAACCGGCTTCCGGCTCGCTGCCCGGGATGCCGGCGTCGGAATCGGAATCGGATCCGGGTGTCTCGGGGTCGACGACTTCCAGCGGCAGCCCCGAGGCCTGCAGGGTTCCGTCGGCGTCGTAACCAGGCTCGTAGAGGCCGAACGCGGCGGGCTGGCTCTCAAAGTAGTCCTCGGCGGAATCGGCGATCTCCTCGGCGATTTCCTCCGCGAAGTCGGCTGCCAGTGCCACCTCCGCCTGGTATTCAAGGAGCGTCTGGCGGTCCCCCGAGAAGAACTCCATGTAGATGGAAGTGTCGTCCACGCCGACCTTCTTCAGAAGCTCGGTGGCGGTGTTCAGGTAACCCTCAGGACCACATGCGTACACCTGCCGGCCGTTGGCGTCCGGGGCCACCTCCTCGAGCATGGCCGCCGTCAGCCTTCCGCTGAGTCCTTCCCATCCCTCCGGCACACTGCGGTCCCCCAGGGAGTAGTAGACCTTGAGGCGTGAATCCACGGAGGCGATATAGGCCAGTTCCCGGTGGAAGGCAAAGCCACCGGCATCGGAGCCGTGGTAGAGCACCACGACATCGGCGTGTCCGGGCAGGGAGTGGATGGTCCGGACCATGGACATGATGGGAGTGATGCCCGCGCCGGCGGCAAGCAGGAGATACCGTGCCCGGCGGTCGGCGTCGGGCAGGTGGAACGCTCCCACCGGTCCCAGCATCTCAAGAACGGTGCCGGGTTTGACGTTCTCGTGCACCCACGGGGAGACCAGTCCCGTGGGGTCGCACTTGACGGTGATGCTGAAGGTCCACGGCTGGGTGGGCGAGCTGGACAGCGAGTAGCTGCGGTCCACCGGTTCCTGGTCCTCGCCATTCACGGGGAATGCGATGTTCACGTACTGGCCCGCACGGAACGCCAGGGGCGCACCGTCGCAGCGGCGGAACACGAAGGTCATCATGGCGCCGGCCTCGGGAACGGTCTCGACGCATTCAGCCATGAACTCCTGCGGATGCCAGGGGTTCAATACACGGGCTGCCCGGGCGGGTGCCTCAGTGCTTCCCATCACCCTGTTCCACGGCATCTCAAGACCGCGAATTCGCTGTGGTTCCTGGATTGCCGTTTCAGTGAGGAGTTCAATCATGCCAAGTGCTCCTGCACGCGCTGCACGTACCAGTTGATGAATGCCTCCACCTGGTATTCGCTCTTCATGTAGGGACCAGGCTCGTAGGCGGGGCTGCCGGCACCCTGCTGGCAGAGTTCCACGAACGCCTTGTCCTGCAGGTTCGTTTGCTTCCAGGTGTAGGTGAGCTTCTCCAGGTCGTAGTCGACGCCTTCCACGGCGTCGTCAGCCACCAGCCACGTGGTGCGCACGAGGCTCTGGTGTTCGTTGATGGGGAAGACACCGAACGTGATGACGTGGTCGCCAAGGAAATGGAACCAGCTGTTGGGCTGCAGGTGCATCGAGCAGCGGCCAAGACGGAAGTCCCGCAAGTCACCAAGCAGCTTCTTGGAAAGCCTGCGCCCGTCAGCGGAGAATGACTCACCCTCGCCATCGAGTGATTCCCGTGAAATACGGATTCCGGCAATGCGGGTGTCAAGCTGCTCCACCACCTCGTAGGGAAGGCCGTAGCGGCGGCAACGCTCCTCGAGGGAGGACTGGGCCTGCTTGTTCCGGTCCCACACTTCCTCAAGATGCGGCGGGATCAGGCCCTCCGTCAGGCCCCAGGTGGGGAAGAGGGAGCAGGCCAGCTCAGGGTGGCCGTCGCAGTGGTAGCACTCACGGTTGTTCTCCATGACGAGCTTCCAGTTGCCCTCTTCGATGATGTTCTGCTGGTAGGCAATCTTTGTCTTTGAGAGATCGTGGGGCGCCAGGTAGGGCTCAAAGATCTTGGCGGTTTCGTCGAAGTCGGCTGGCGGTTCGTCCGCGATGCAGACGAAGATCAGGCCGGCGACCTCGCGGCCGTGGGCGCGCTTGAGGGCAAAGCAGTTCTTGTCGAACTTGGCTTCGCCGGGGGCGGAGGCGTGGATCAGGTTGCCCTCGGGGGAATAGGTCCAGGAGTGGTAGCCGCAGACGAGGTTACCGGTGGAGCCGGCGGACTCGGTCAGGACCCGGGCACCGCGGTGGCGGCACACGTTGTGCAGGACGTTGACGCCGCCGTCGTCGTTGCGCAGCACAATCAGCGAGTAGGGCCCGTAGTCGACGGTGACGTAGTCGCCCGGCTCCGGCAGTTCAGCAGTACTCGCGGCAAAGATCCAGTGCTGGCCGAAAATGGCCTCCATGTCGATCTTGAAGATCGAGGGATCGGTGTAGAAAGGGGCATCGAGGGAGTAGCCGGTGCGCCGGAACTGAAACAAAGCGGTGATTTCTGCCAGTTGCTCGTCAGGCAATGATGCAGCGAGTTTTCCGCGTGTATTGAGGGGCACGTTCACTGAAGCGGTCATGGGTTTCCTCCCGGGAGGCATGGGTAGTGGGTGTTGCGTTGTGACCACGGATGCATGGGGGCGGGCGGCGTGGTCGAAAAGCTTTGTAGTGATGAGATTAGGGTCACAGGCGCTGCAATAAAAGCGCGAGATATTGAACATAATCATGCAGAATAGGTGCATGATCGACGCCAGGCTCATCACACTGCGGGTGTTCGCCCGCTGCGGCACCATCGGCGGGACGGCGGAACTCACCGGCTACTCCCCCTCTGCCGTCTCCGCCCAATTGCGGGAGCTCCAGCGCGTGCTTGGGATGCAGTTGCTGACGAAAGACGGCCGGGGCGTGCGGCTTACCGCTACGGGGCGGTTTCTCGTGGCGGGCGCGGATCCCCTCATTGCCCAGTGGGAGACCCTGCGCGCGGCAGCCATGGAGGCCGGCGACCAGGTGCAGTCCCACTTTGGCCTCGGCGGATTCTCCTCTGCCGCCGCCCAGTTGCTCGCGCCGCTGGCCGCCACCCTGCGCTCAACACACCCCCTGCTGGAGGTGCAGGTTCTTGAGGCTGATCCGGCCCGCTGCTTCGACTTGTTGATTGCGGAACGCATCGACCTTGCAGTCATCATCGCCATGCAGTCCGACAGTTACGGTGAGGACGATCCGCGCTTTGAGCAGAGGGTCCTGCTCGACGATCCCCTGGACGTGATCATTCCCGGTGACCATCCGCTGGCGTCAAGGGAAACAGCGACTCTTGAAGAGCTGGCATCGGAACCCTGGATCACGGAGGCCGCGGGTTCCACCTACCATTCCCTCTTCACAGCCGCATTCACGGCAGTGGGGGTGACACCGCGGATCGCCCATGAAGCCGTCGAATGGGAAACCCACATCGCGTTCGTGGGTGCGGGGCTCGGCGTCGGCCTGCTGCCCCGGCTGGCGCCACTGCACGGTGCCGAAAACGTGGTCCGGTTACGTATCACGGGCAAGTCGAAACCCACGCGCCGCATCGTCGCCGCGGTGCGCAGGGGAAGCATCGCCGCACCCCTGATCCAGGAGTCGCTCGGCATCCTGCAGGTCAACGCCAACCGGATCCTCACCGAACGGCTCGAAGAGGAGGAACTTTGAGCGCTGCCGGCTTGGGGCGTCCTGGTGCTCGGGGGGCTTCCTTGTCCTCCCCGGGGAAGCTGATGCGTCAGCGGCCGCCGGTGTAGCCCATCCTGGCGCTGACCTGCAGTCCCGCGTCTTTGAGGGCTTCGATCAGTCCGGGCGTTTTCTCCGGGTCAAAGCGGAAGGCCGGGCCGGAGATGCTGATGGCCCCGATCACGGCACCCAGGTGGTTGTGGACCGGCACGGCAACAGCAGCCAGCCCGATCTCAAACTCCTCCCGCACCACGCCGTAGCCCTCGCGGGCGACGTCAATCAGCTGGGTTTCAAGCTCTTTGCGGTTGGTGATGGTCCGCGGAGTCCTGGGCGGCAGGCCGGTCTCCTTCAAAATGCGGTCCCGTTCCTCGGCCGGCAGCGCAGCCAGCAGGACCTTGCCGCTTGAGGTGGCGTGCAGCGGGGTCAGGTTGCCCACCCAGTCATAGGTGGCCAAAGTGGAGGGGCCCATCGCCTGGTCCACGTTCACTGCGTAATTGGAGCGGAGGACGGCAAGGTTCACCGTCTCCTTGAATTCCTCCGCCAGCGCCTCCAGCACCGGCCGGGCCTCCCGGACCAGGCTGAGCCGCCCGGGAATGGAGCTCGCCAGGCGCAGGATGCCGAAGCCCAGCTGGTATTTGCCGCGGTCGCTGTTCTGGTGGACCATTTCCCGGGTGACCAGGGAACCGAGCAGCCGGGAGACGGTGGACTTGTGGATCCCCATTTCCTCGGCGATCTCGCTGACGCTGGCATGGCCTTCCCGCGCCAGGATTTCCAGCACCGTGAGGGCGCGGTCAACAGACTGCACGCCGCCGGACTGACCCGGTTCACCATCGATCCCGGGTTCGCGCTCATTGTTCGAAGCCATGGCTAATACTCTCAACCAGCTTGCGGTGGATGAAATCACAACGCCAGGAACAACAACGCCCGGCGGCAATGGGGGAATCGAATCAGGCAGGCAGTCAGCGCAGCCCGTTGCTGTGGGCGAGCGCCATGGCTTCCGTCCGGGACGACGCCCCAATCTTCCGGTAGAGGTTGCGGAGGTGGAACTTCACGGTGTTCTCGCTGATGTGCAGTTTCGCGGCGATGCTGCGGTTCCGCTGGCCCGCGGCCAGCAGCTGCAGCACCTCCAGCTCCCGCTCCCCCAGGTTCCAGTCCGCCGCTTCGGCCAGCGGGCGGGCCGGCGGGTCCAGCGGAATCACGACGGCGACGTCGGCCCCCCAGCCGGGCATCACATCCACGCCCATGCTGCCGTTCAGCGCCTCGACGCGCTGGACGAGGCGTGCCATCGCGGGGGCCGAGGACGAAAGTTCGCCGGGTCCGTCGTCCCGGACGTTGATGAGGAGGTTGGCGCCGTCGCAATCCCACTGCGTGCGGATCCGGCGGACCCCCTGCTGGTCCACCATCGCAAGCACCAGGCCGCGCACGATGGCCCGCGCGGCATGCGCCACTTCGCCCGGAAGTGCCCTCCCGTTGACCGGCGGCTCGATGAACTGGACGTCGATCCCGCTGAAGTTCATCAGCGGGCGGAGGTCTTCGCGGAGGCGCTGGAACGCGGAGGCCACCGGTTCCTCCACGAGGTCCGTGGTGCGGTCACTGAGCGTGCGCAGTCCCACCAGGGCCTTGGCCGCCACGTCGGTTGCTGCGGTGCGTGCGGCAGCGTCCGCAAGGGCGGGAGACCTGAGCGCCGCGAGCAGTGTTTCCAGGGTGGTGGAGTGCTGGTCCACCAGTTCGGCTGTCACGCGCAGGCGCTCGGCTGAGGCGGCCCGGGACTCGATGAGGTACGACGGCGGCGCATCAGCCACCTTTTCGCGGATCCGTTCGGCTGCGAGCGTCCACAGATAGTGCAGGACCCATCGCGGGTCGATTGGGGCGGATGTGTCCGGTGTTGGTTCCGGATCGGAGAGGACCATCAGCGCGTTGCTGGGCGAAGTCAGAGCAAGCACCGGGCGCCGGGCGCCTCCGAAGCCGGCTTCGCCAAGCCACATCCCGCCGCCCTCCCCCTCAGCCAGCGAGGCCCGGATGGTGTCCAGTTCCGCAATGGACACGCGGCTGATGATGGCCTCGGCGCCGGCCTTCTTCTGCGGCCGCCCGGTGCAGTCCTCGGTGAAGACCACCAGGGCGCTTGATTCCCAGTAGGGGGCGAGGGCTTCCCGCAACCGGTGTGCGATGTCCATCAAAGGAGCAGTGGCCAGGGCTGCGATTGCTTCCAACAGAGCTGGGTTGAGGCGTTCCACCCGCCCAGTATACGGCTCACCGGCTTATGCACCTACCCCTTTGGGCAGGTATGACTGCCCGGAGGCGGCGTTGGACCCACCCTTTGGACGGGTGAGCATTGAAGGGTCACAACGTTCAAGGAGGTAGGTGCATGAGCACCATTGCAGAGACAGTCCCGGCGGAGTTCGCCGGAGCTTCCGTCACCGGAGCGGGCAGGGCCTTTGCCGTCAATAGGGCGCTGGTCCTGGACGAGATCAGCGATGTCTTCCAGGGCGTCGATCCGGCAGAAGTGGCTGCTTTGGTCACCGAGCTTCGGCTGGCGGACAGGATCTTCGTGACCGGTGCAGGCCGCAGCGGCCTGGTCCTGAAGATGGCGGCGATGCGGCTCATGCACCTCGGCCTGGCGGTGCACGTGGTGGGCGAGACCACCGCACCGGCCATTCGTGCCGGTGACCTGCTGCTCGCGGCCTCCGGTTCCGGCACCACGGCCGGAGTGGTCAAAGCTGCCGAAACCGCCGTCGCGCAGGGAGCCCGCGTGGCTGCCTACACCACCAGCAAAGGTTCCCCGCTCGCCGCAGCGGCCGCCGCCGTCGTACTTATCCCTGCAGCACAGAAGACGGACCACGCTTCGGCAGTGACCCGGCAGTATTCCGGCAGCCTGTTCGAACAGGTGCTGTTTGCCACCACGGAGGCCGTGTTCCAGAGCCTGTGGGACGAAGACGCCTCCGCTCCTGAGGACCTCTGGCAGCGCCACGCCAACCTCGAATAAGTTCCCCTTCCCTTACCGTCCGTTTCCCAACCCGAAAGAGACACAGAATGAAACTGCAAGTAGCCATGGATGTCCTCACCGTCGAAGCAGCACTCGACCTGGCCGGCAAGGTTGCCGAATACGTGGACATCATTGAGCTGGGCACGCCGCTGGTGAAGAACGCCGGCCTGGCAGCCGTCACCGCCGTCAAGACTGCCCACCCGGACAAGATCGTCTTCGCGGACATGAAGACCATGGATGCCGGCGAGCTCGAGGCCGAGATCGCCTTCGCGGCCGGCGCGGACCTGGTCTCCGTGCTCGGCAGCGCCGACGACTCCACCATCGCCGGCGCCGTCAAGGCCGCCAAAGCCCACAACAAGGGCATCGTGGTGGACCTGATCGGTGTGGCGGACAAGGTGGGCCGCGCCAAGGAAGCCCGCGCCCTGGGGGCAAAGTTCATCGAGTTCCACGCCGGCCTGGACGAGCAGGCGAAGCCCGGCTACAACCTGGATGTGCTGCTGAGCGCCGGTGAGGAGGCCCGCGTGCCGTTCTCCGTCGCAGGTGGCGTGAACCTTTCCACCATCGGAGCCGTACAGCGCGCAGGTGCTGAGGTGGCCGTCGTCGGGGGTTCCATTTACAGCGCCGACGACCCCGGCGTCGCCGCCAAGGAACTGAAGGCAGCGATCATCTAGGTTCCCTCGCAGGAAAAAGCGGTAAAGGACGACGGCGGTCCCCACTTCCGGGGGCCGCCGTCCACGCGCTAGTTCCTTGCCGCCTGCAGGAGGACTTCAGCTGCACCCTGCCCAACGGTGACAAGGCCAAGGCCACTGTCCCTGACGGCCTTCATGTCGGCGTCGAATACTGCCGTGTCCGTGGTGTACGTGCCGCCGCCGATATTGGCCCCCACCTCGTGATAGGCCAGGATCAGCCAGGCGTTATTCGCCCTGGCGGAATCGATCCACCCCTGCACCGTGTCCGTGGTGGTGGTGGACTCCACGAACTTCACCCTGAGGTTGTACGGGTCATACGCTGCACGGGTGTTGAAGCCCGAGTTGTCGGTCCCGTCGTCGTCGAAGGCGCGGTGGTTGGAGTACACCTGCCTGATGGCTGCAAGAGTGGCGTTGTTGTACTCCGCGTATGGGGAAGCGAAGCTGGTGGCAGCGGACGGGCCGAAAAGCCGCCGCAGCGTGGCCTGGCTTTCTGTCAGCTCGGCGGCGAGCTGATCCGGGGAGAGCTCCCGGAGGTGCGGATGCGTCACGGTGTGGGACGCAATTTCATGGCCCCGGTCCGCAAAATCCTGGATCTGCGACTGCGTCATGAACGTAGGCTGCTGGTCGATCACTCCGGAGGTGATGTACAAGGTGGCCGGAATACCGTACTCGTCCAGGATTGGCAGAGCGTTCTCATGCTGGCTGGCCCAGCCGTCATCAAAGGTGACGCTGATCAGTCCCCTGCTGAATCCGTCAGCCCTGGCGAAGCCGCCAAGAGTCAGGACCAGAAGCACGGAAACCAGCAAAGTAAGTAGCTTTTTCATTTTGTGCCCTCGCTGCCAGCCGCCGGGCTGCCCGTCCCTGGGGACTGTCCAGCTGCGGCGGCGCCTTTATCTTGATGCCCGCGAACTTCCTCCAGTCCGTGGACAGAGCGCCCAGCGTAGGCCCAGTTTGCTCCGGATGGCACTGCTTGTCGATCCCTAATCTGCCACCATAGGGTACCCCCTACAGCACCTTGCGGGTGGTCTGCTCGAAGCTCGCGGCGTGATGCAGGAGTCGAGGTTATGCCGATGGGCTGATGACCCGGCTCCGCCCTGCGAGCACGCCCGTCACGGCAAGCACCACCATGATGCCCGCGGTGACCAGGAGCGGAAGCGTCCAGTCTCCGCTCAGATCGCGAAGAGCACCGAACATCACCGGCCCTGCGGCAGCCAGGCCATAACCAACGGACTGGGCCATGCCGGACAATGATGCCGCCTGCGAATAGTTAACGGTCCGGAGGCTGAACAGGGACAGGGCAATGACAATGAGGCTTCCGCATCCTATTGCCCCCAGGACAACCCACAGCAGGATGAGTTCGGGCGCAAGCGCCAGGCCCACGAACGTCACAACCATCACGGCGCCGCTGGCAAAGGCAACGAACCGCTGGTCCGAACCCCGGTGAAGGATTCCGCCTGCTGCAAGGCTGGCGAAGACGCTGATGAGCAGGAAAATGGACAGATGGATCCCGGCGGTAGTGGCCGTGACCCCGCGGCTTTGTTCGATGGTAGGCAGCCATGCCATCAGGACGTAGAAGGCTATCGACTGCAGCCCCATGAAAATGGTCACCTGCCAGCCCAAGGCTGAGACCCAGGGCGACCGGTAGGAGACCGCAGGCCTGGCGGCGTTCACAGTGCCGGAGCTGTGCCGGCGCAGCCAGGGCAGGAGCACCGCCATGGCGATGAGTGCAAGTCCCACCCAGATACCGAGGGCAAGCCGCCATCCCGCGGTGGAAGTTTGGGCAACGGGTACGACGACGGCGGCCCCCATGGCGGCGAAGGCGGCCTGGGTGGCGGTGTAGCTTCCGGTGAGCTGGCTGACCCTCGCGGGAAAGTCCCGCTTCACCAGCGAAGGGACCAGGACATTGAGGAACGCGATCGCGAGGCCTATGAGTGCTGTGCCCAGCCAGATGAATCCGGGAACAGGCACGGAGCGGAGCACAATGCCCGAGGCCAGGATCAGCAGCGACATCCACAGCGCACGGTCGAGGCCCAGACGGGAAGCGAAGCCGGGCGCCAAGGGCGAAAAGGCTGCGAAAGCAATGAGCGGAAGGCCCGTCAGGAACCCCGCTGCAGCGCTGGACAGGCCAAGGTCGGAGCTGATGTTCTGCAGGACCGGTCCCACACTGACAAAGGACACCCGAAGGTTGACTGCGATGAGCAGGACACCGATGAAGGCGTAACCGAACCTGACGGTTCGGTCCGGGGCGTTCCGGGTGGCAGCGGGCATCGTTGCGGGTTCCATCCTTTAGAAAGTGCGAGAGGGTCCTGGCAGAAGCGACGGTAAGTGCGAGAGGGTCCGGGCTACAGCACCTTGCGGATGGTCTCCTCGAAGCTGGTGACGTGGTGCAAGGCGAGCTCTCCCGCTTTGTCCGCGTCGCCGGCCGCCACAGCTTTCAGCAGGTCCACGTGTTCGGTGATGTGGCCGGTCACGGAGGGAACCTTGTCCAGCACCACGCACCAGATGCGGGTGGCCAGGTTGTCGTAGCGGATCAGGGTGTCTTCCAGGTGCGGGTTGGCAGCCGCCTTGTAGATCAGCCGGTGCACCATAAGGTCGTAGCGCATCAGCTCGCGCGACTCCCCTGCCCCGGGACCGATGCTGGCAATCGCATCGGCAACTTTCAGGAGTTCCCTCCGCATGCCTTCGCTCGCCCTGGCTGCAGCCCTGCGGGCAGCCAGGGGCTCCAGCAGCTCCCGGATTTCGGAGACATCGGCAAGCTCGGTGAAATCCACAGTGGTGGCAAACGTCCCGCGCCGGGGATAGGAGATCACCAGATGGTCCACCTCGAGGCGCTTGATCGCCTCGCGCACGGGCGTCCGGCTGAACCCAAGCTCTGCCGCAAGCTGGCCGTCATTGATGGGCTCGCCCGGGCGGATCTCCAGCATGATCAGTTTGTCGCGCAACTGCCGGTACGCGGCCTCCGCCTGGGAAGGGGCTTCCTCCTCCGCGGGGGCCAGGGCAAGAAGTGCATTCAAGACGCCGCTCCGTTCTTTGATGGCCGCCGAAACCGAAACGGTAGCTCAGCGCCGCTTTTGGTCCCGCTATTGACTCTGCTGTGATCCCGATCATACCATTGAGCCAACACTGATATATCAGTAATTGGACAAGTGGTATTTCAAAGGAGCATCCGTGGTTGAGCAGTTGAACGAGCGACTTTCCGTAGTCGATCCTGAGGTCCAGCAGGCCATCGCCAGTGAGCTGGGCCGCCAGCAGTCGACGCTGGAAATGATCGCCTCCGAGAATTTCGCCCCGTCCGCCGTCATGGAGGCACAGGGCTCGGTCCTCACCAACAAGTACGCCGAGGGCTACCCGGGCAAGCGCTACTACGGCGGCTGCGAGCATGTGGATGTTGTGGAGCAGCTGGCCATCGACCGGGTCAAGGCGCTCTTCGGCGCAGAGTTCGCCAACGTCCAGCCGCACTCCGGCGCCCAGGCCAACGCCGCCGCCATGTTCGCCCTGCTGAACCCGGGCGACACCATCATGGGACTGAGCCTGGCCCACGGCGGCCACCTGACCCACGGCATGAAGATCAACTTCTCCGGCAAGCTCTACAACGTGGTCCCGTACCACGTCAGCGAATCCGACCTCCGTATCGATATGGCCGAGGTCGAGGCCCTTGCCTTGGAACACCGGCCCAGGCTGATCGTTGCCGGCTGGTCCGCCTACTCCCGCCAGCTGGACTTCGCCGAGTTCCGCCGCATCGCCGACCTCGTTGGCGCCTACCTCATGGTGGACATGGCCCACTTCGCCGGACTGGTTGCAGCGGGCCTGCACCCGAACCCGGTGCCCTACGCCGACGTTGTCACCACCACCACGCACAAGACCCTGGGCGGCCCCCGCGGTGGCGTCATCCTCGCCAAGGAGCAGTACGGCAAGAAGATCAACAGCGCCGTGTTCCCCGGCCAGCAGGGCGGCCCGCTGGAGCACGTGATCGCCGCCAAGGCCGTGGCCTTCAAGCTCGCCGCCTCCCCCGAGTTCAAGGAACGCCAGGAACGCGTCCTGCAGGGATCCAAGCTCCTCGCCGAGCGTCTCCTCAAGGACGACGTCGCTGCAGCAGGAATTTCCGTGGTCAACGGCGGCACCGACGTCCACCTGGTCCTGGTGGACCTGCGCAACTCCGAACTGGACGGCCAGCAGGCCGAAGACGCCCTGCACAAGATCGGCATCACCGTGAACCGCAACGCTGTCCCGTTCGACCCCCGCCCGCCGATGGTGTCCTCCGGCCTCCGGATCGGCACCCCGGCCCTGGCCACCCGCGGCTTCGGCGCGGAGGAATTCGCAGAGGTCGCGGACATCATCGCGACGGCGCTGATCGCCTCGGCAGGCAGCGTCGCCTCCGGGAGCACTTCCCTGGGCGACAGCACCGCCGTCGAACTCCGCGCCCGCGTCACCGCCCTGGCGGAGAAGTTCCCCCTGTATCCCCACCTCAAGGACGGCACTGAAGTTGCCGCCTTCGAAGCAGACCTGATTGGAGCAGCCCAGTGAGCGCAGACCTCCTCCCCGAGCACCCCGCCTTCCTCTGGCGCAACCCGGAGCCCAAGTCCTCCTACGACGCTGTGATTGTGGGCGGCGGCGGGCACGGCCTGGCCACGGCCTACTTCCTGGCGAAGAACCACGGCATGACCAACATCGCGGTCCTGGAAAAGGGCTGGCTGGCGGGCGGCAACATGGCCCGGAACACCACCATCATCCGCTCCAACTACCTCTGGGACGAGAGCGCAGCCATCTACGAGCACGCCCTCAAGCTCTGGGAAATCCTGCCCGAGGAGCTTGAGTACGACTTCCTCTTCAGCCAGCGCGGCGTGATGAACCTGGCCCACACCCTGGGCGACGTCCGGGAAAGCATGCGGCGCGTGGGCGCCAACAAGCTCAACGGCGTTGACGCGGAGTGGCTGGATCCCAAGCAGGTCAAGGAACTCTGCCCCATCCTGAACATCAGCGACAACATCCGCTACCCCGTCATGGGCGCCACCTACCAGCCGCGCGCGGGGATCGCCAAGCACGACCACGTGGCCTGGGCCTTCGCCCGGAAGTGCGACGAAATGGGCGTGGACATCATCCAGAACTGCGAAGTCACCGGCTTCGTCAAGGACGGCAACCGCGTGGTGGGCGTCAAGACCAACCGCGGCACCATCAACACCGAAAAGGTGGGTCTCGCCGCCGCTGGCCACAGCTCGGTCCTGGCCGAAATGGCAGGCTTCCGGCTCCCCATCCAGTCCCACCCGCTGCAGGCGCTGGTTTCCGAACTGCATGAGCCCGTCCACCCCACCGTAGTCATGTCCAACCACGTGCACGTGTACGTCTCACAGGCACACAAGGGCGAACTGGTGATGGGCGCCGGCGTTGACTCCTACAACGGCTACGGCCAGCGCGGCTCCTTCCACGTGATCGAGCACCAGATGGCAGCCGCCGTCGAGCTGTTCCCGATCTTCGCACGGGCCCACGTGCTCCGCACCTGGGGCGGCATCGTGGACACCACGCTGGACGCCTCGCCGATCGTGGGCAACACCCCCGTGGAGAACATGTTCGTGAACTGCGGCTGGGGCACCGGCGGCTTCAAGGCCACCCCCGCGGCCGGCATGACCTTCGCGCACAACATCGCCACGGGTGAACCGCACAGGCTGAACAAGCCGTTCGCGCTGGAGCGCTTCGAGACCGGCGCCCTGATCGACGAACACGGCGCCGCCGCCGTCGCCCACTAGCTGCCAGACGCACTTTAGAAAGAAGACGCACATGCTGCTCATCTCCTGCCCCAACTGCGGCTCCCGCGACGAGACCGAGTTCCACTACGGCGGCCAGGCCCACGTGGCCTACCCGGAAAACCCGAACGAGCTGACCGACCGCGAATGGGCCGAGTACCTGTTCTACCGCGACAACACCAAGGGCGCATTCGCCGAGCGCTGGCTGCACAGCACCGGCTGCCGCCAGTGGTTCAACATGCTCCGCGACACCGTCACCTACGAGATCCAGGCCATCTACCCGATGGGTTCACCCCGTCCCGATGCCGCCGGCAAGGTCACCGCCGACACCGGCACTGCCAGCACCGCCGCTGACAGCACCACCACGGGAAACGCGGCCCCCAGCCTCTCCACCACCAGCATCTCCAGCACCACCGCCCCGGAAGGAGCAACCAAGTGACTTCCCAGAACGCCCGCCTCGCCGCCGGCGGACGCATCGACCGCACCATTTCCTGGCGCTTCACGGTGGACGGCGAAGAGTTCACCGGCCACCCGGGCGACACCCTCGCCTCAGCCCTGATCGCCAATGGCCGCATCAACGCCGGCAACTCCCTCTACGAGGACCGGCCCCGCGGCATCATGTCCGCCGGCGTGGAGGAATCCAACGCCATGGTGAAGATCGCCGCGCGCTTCCCGGGTGACGTTGCCGAGTCCATGCTCCCCGCCACCACGGTCACCCTGGTGGACGGCCTCAAGGCTGAGCTGCTCAGCGGACTGGGCAAGCTGGACCCGGAGGAGGACCGGGCCGAATACGACAAGAAGTACGTCCACACCGACGTCCTGGTGATCGGCGGCGGCCCCGCCGGCCTCGCCGCAGCGCGTGAAGCTGTCCGCAGCGGTGCCCGCGTGATGCTCCTGGACGACCAGCCGGAACTGGGCGGCTCCCTCCTGTCCGGGTCCACGTCCCCTGAACTGGCCGAGACCATCGAAGGCAAGCCGGCCCTGGAATGGGTGGCCGACGTTGAAGCCGAACTGGTTTCCGGCGCCGAATCCACCGTCCTGAACCGCACCACCGCCTTCGGCGCCTATGACGCCAACTACGTCATCGCCGTCCAGAACCGCACGGACCACCTGTCCTCCCCCGCGGCACCGGGAGTTTCCCGGCAGCGCATTTGGCACATCCGTGCCAACCAGGTGGTCCTGGCACCCGGCGCCCACGAACGCCCGCTGGTCTTCGAAAACAACGACCGCCCGGGCATCATGCTCGCCTCCGCCGTCCGCAGCTACCTGAACCGCTACGGAGTTGCCGCCGGTCAGCGCGTGGTCATCAGCACCACCAATGACAGTGCCTACGCCGTGGCCGCGGACCTCCGCGCCGCCGGCGTCAAGATCGCTGCCGTGGTGGACGCCCGTCCGCAGCTCACCGAGGCGGCTGCCGCCGCCGTCGAAGCCGGAACGCGTGTACTGATCGGCAGCGCAGTGGCCAACACCTCCGCCTCTGGTGCAGACGGCCGCGTGGACGGCGTCACCGTCCGCAGCATTAACGACGACGGCGAACTCACCTCGGGCATCGAGCAGATCGCCTGCGACCTGCTGGCCGTGTCCGGTGGCTGGAGCCCGCTGGTGCACCTGCACTCCCAGCGCCAGGGCAAGCTGCGCTGGGACGACGACCTGGCCGCGTTTGTGCCCAGCACCGTGGTCCCCAACCAGCAGACGATCGGTTCGGGCCGGGGCAGCTTCGCCCTGACCGACTGCCTCGCCGAGGGCGTTTCAGCAGGGCTCACCGCGGCCCGCGCTGCCGGCTTCAGCACCGCCGTCGAACCTTCCCCGCTGGGCGAGCCGAAGGCCGCCGCCCCCACCCGCCAGCTGTGGTTGGTTCCGGGCGAGCAGGGCACCCCGGATGACTGGCACCACCACTTCGTGGACTTCCAGCGCGACCAGTCCGTGGCTGACGTACTGCGTTCCACCGGAGCCGGCATGCGCTCAGTGGAGCACATCAAGCGGTACACCTCCATCAGCACCGCCAACGACCAGGGCAAGACCTCCGGCGTCAACGCGATCGGCGTCATCGCCGCCGCACTCCGGACCGCCGGCGAAGCTTCCCGCGGCATCGGCGACATCGGCACCACCACCTACCGCGCACCGTTCACCCCGGTGGCGTTCGCTGCACTGGCCGGACGCCAGCGCGGCGAACTGTTCGATCCCGCCCGCAAGACCTCGATCCACCCGTGGCACGTGGCCAAGGGCGCCCTGTTCGAGGATGTCGGGCAGTGGAAGCGGCCCTGGTACTACCCGCAGGACGGGGAGGACATGGACGCTGCAGTGCTGCGCGAGTGCGCCGCCGTCCGCGAATCCGTGGGCTTCATGGACGCCACCACCCTGGGCAAGATCGAGATCCGCGGCAAGGATGCCGGTGAGTTCCTCAACCGGATCTACACCAACGCGTTCAAGAAGCTCGCCCCGGGTTCGGCCCGCTACGGCGTGATGTGCACCCCTGACGGCATGATCTTCGACGACGGCGTGACCCTGCGCCTTGACGAGGAAACCTACTTCATGACCACCACCACCGGCGGTGCCGCCAAGGTGCTGGACTGGCTGGAGGAATGGCTGCAGACCGAGTGGCCGGAACTGGACGTGCACTGCACCTCCGTGACGGAGCAGTGGAGCACCATTGCCGTCGTCGGCCCCAAGTCCCGCGAGGTCCTCGCCAAAGTGGCACCGGAACTGGCCGCCAACGGCGGGCTGGAAGCCGAAGCGTTCCCCTTCATGACGTTCCGCGAAACCACCCTGGCCTCGGGCGTCCGCGCCCGGGTCTGCCGGATCTCCTTCTCCGGTGAACTGGCCTACGAGATCAACGTGCCGTCCTGGTACGGACTGAACACGTGGGAAGCCGTGGCAGCCGCCGGGGCCGAGTTCAACATCACCCCCTACGGCACGGAGACGATGCACGTACTCCGCGCCGAAAAGGGCTACCCGATCGTTGGCCAGGACACTGACGGCACTGTCACCCCGCAGGATGCCGGCATGGAATGGATCGTCTCCAAGGCCAAGGACTTCATCGGCAAGCGCTCCTACTCCCGCACCGACGCCCAGCGCGAGGACCGCAAGCACCTGGTGAGTGTCCTGCCGGTAGACGGAACGCTCCGGCTCCCGGAAGGCAGCCAGCTCGTGGAGAAGGGCCGTTCCACCAACCCCGCCTACGGCCCGGTTCCGATGGAAGGCTTCGTCACCTCCAGCTACCACAGCGCAGCACTGGGCCGGTCATTCGGCCTGGCACTGATCAAGAACGGCCGCAACCGGATCGGCGAAACCCTGGTTGCAGCCGCCGGCGACCAGCTGGTGGACGTCGTCGTCGCCGAAACCGTACTTTTTGACCCCGAAGGGACCCGCAAAGATGGCTGAAACAGCAACACCCGCAACTTCCTACGAGAAGAACCTCTCCCTCCGGGTCAGCCCCGCGGCCCAGCTCCGGGCAGAGTTTGAAACCGGTTCCGTCCCGGGCGTGGTGGAACTCCGTGAAGTGCCGTTCCTGACCATGGTGGGCCTCCGGGTCAACCGGAACAGCGAAGCCGGCCAGCGCGTCGCCGCAATCACCGGCGGCCTGCCCGAAGGCTGCGGCAACGTCAGCGGCACCGGGGACACCTCCGTACTGTGGCTTGGCCCGGAAGAGTTCCTGGTGGTGGCGCCCACCGAAGCCCACGAGTCCCTGGGCGGCGACCTGATCCAGGCACTGCGCGAGGCACAGGGCAGCGACGCAGGGCAGGTGGTGGATCTTTCCGCCAACCGCACCACGTTCGAGCTCACGGGCCCGCGGGCCAGGGCGGTCCTGGAAAAGGGCTGCTCGCTGGACCTGCACCCCCGCGCCCTGGCGGCCGGCACGGCCCTGTCCACGGAGATCGGCAACATCCCGGCAGTGCTGTGGAAGACGGGCGACGAGTCGTTCCGGATCTTCCCCCGCGCCTCGTTCGCCGATTTCCTGGGCCGCTGGCTCCTGGACGCAATGCGGGAGTACGCCTCCCCCGAGGTCCCCTGACATGGCGCTCAGCGTCCTGGACCTGTTCTCCGTTGGCATCGGGCCGTCGTCGTCACACACGGTCGGCCCGATGCGGGCAGCGAAGCTGTTCGCTGACGGGCTCAAGGGCGACGGACACCTGAGCTCCACCACCCGGGTCCAGGCCGAGCTGTTCGGCTCCCTGGGCGCCACCGGGCGGGGCCACGGTTCGGACAAGGCCGTGGTCTTGGGCTTCAAGGGCCTGGACCCCGAAACGGTGGACACCACCACCGCCGATGACCAGGTGGCCGCGGCCGCGCTGGATGCCGAGCTGTGGATCTGCGGCGACCACCGCGTGGACTTCAACTGGGATGAGGACGTGGTCCTGCACCGGCGCAAGTCCCTTCCCGCCCACCCGAATGGGATGACCTTCCGGGCTTTGGACCACACCGGCGCGGTGCTCAGCGAACGGAGCTTCTATTCGATTGGGGGCGGCTTCGTCGTTGACGGCGATGCTGACGCGGGCGACCGTGTGGTGGCTGACTCCACTGTCCTTCCCTACCCGTTCAATACGGCTGACGAACTCCTCGAGATCTGCAGCCGCGAGGGCATGTCCATCTCGGACGTGATGCTGGCCAACGAGCTTTCCTGGCGGTCCGAGGCGGAACTGCGCGAGGAACTCCTGAAGCTGTGGGCCGTCATGCGCGAATGCGTGGACAACGGCTGCACCGCGGAAGGCATCCTTCCCGGCGGGCTTAACGTGCGCCGCCGCGCGCCGTCGTTATTCCAGACCCTGACCGCGGACACCGGCGAGACCGATCCGCTGCGGGCCATGGAATGGGTGAACCTGTTCGCGCTGGCCGTGAACGAGGAGAACGCCGCCGGCGGGCGGATCGTCACCGCCCCCACCAACGGCGCGGCGGGGATCGTCCCGGCGGTGCTGCACTACTACGTGAAGTTCGTCCCCGGCGCCAACGAGGACGGTGTGGTCCGCTTCCTGCTGGCCGCGGCCGCCGTCGGAATCCTGTTCAAGATCAACGCCTCCATCTCCGGTGCCGAGGTGGGCTGCCAGGGTGAAGTGGGCTCCGCCTGCTCGATGGCAGCCGCCGGATTGTGCGAGGTGCTGGGCGGGACGCCTGCCCAGGTGGAAAACGCCGCCGAGGTGGGCATTGAACACAACCTTGGCCTGACGTGTGACCCGGTGGGCGGGCTGGTGCAGATCCCCTGCATTGAGCGCAACGCCATCGCCAGCGTGAAGGCCATCAACGCCGCCCGCCTTGCCCTGCACGGCGATGGCAGCCACAAGGTGTCCCTCGACAAAGCCATCAAAACGATGCGCGAGACCGGAGCCGACATGAAAACCAAGTACAAGGAAACCTCCCGCGGAGGCCTTG
The DNA here is from genome assembly GCF_000189535.1 of Pseudarthrobacter phenanthrenivorans Sphe3. Taxonomy (NCBI): domain Bacteria; kingdom Bacillati; phylum Actinomycetota; class Actinomycetes; order Micrococcales; family Micrococcaceae; genus Pseudarthrobacter; species Pseudarthrobacter phenanthrenivorans. The sequence continues at coordinate 220,021 of NC_015145.1, read as the reverse complement.
CCGTCAACGTAATCGAGTGCTGAACCATGACTGCTACTGAGACTGAAACTGTCCCTGTTTCTTCCCCGACCACCGTGGAGCACGTCCTGACTTTGGACTGCTCGGAATCGCCTGGGATTGTCCACGCCGTGTCCGGCTTCCTGCTGGAGCACGGCTGCGACATCATCGACAACCAGCAGTTCGGCGAGCGTTCCGAAGGGCATTTCTTCATGCGGGTGCATTTTGCGTCCGACGGCGATGCCTCCACCGTGGACACGCTGCGGGCGGCTTTTGGTCCGGTTGCGGAGCGCTTCGGGATGCGCTGGCGGCTGGAGCGGCAGGGTTCCAAGCGGAAAGTGCTGATCATGGTGTCCAAGTTCGGGCACTGCCTGAACGACCTGCTGTTCCGGGCGCGCATCGGTGAACTGCCGATGGACGTGGTGGCCGTGGTGTCCAACCACACGGACCACCAGGCGCTGGTGGAATGGCACGGGATTCCGTTCTTCCACGTGCCGGTGACGCCGGAGACCAAGCCCGCGGCTGAGGCCCGGCTGCTGGAGCTGGTGGACGAGTTCGACGTGGAACTTGTGGTGCTGGCCCGCTACATGCAGGTGCTCAGCGACAACCTGACCCGGAAGCTGGACGGGAAGGCGATCAACATCCACCACTCGTTCCTGCCCAGTTTCAAGGGCGCCAAGCCGTACCACCAGGCGTATGCGCGCGGTGTGAAAACTGTTGGGGCAACGGCGCACTACGTCAACGCCGAACTGGACGAGGGACCGATCATCGCCCAGCAGACCGTGGAGGTGAACCACACCTACGGGCCCGAGGACCTGGTAGCCGCCGGCCGCGACACCGAGTGCAAGGCCCTGTCCAACGCGGTCCGCTGGCACTGCGAAGGCCGGGTGATCCTGCAGGGCAACCGCACGGTGGTCCTCCGGTAACCCCCTGCGACGCTCTCTCACTTAACGCAGGCTTTTGCGTGACGCTCTCTCACCTGATGCGGGTTTTGGCCTGACGCTCTCTCACTCGATGCCGATTTTGGCCTGACGCCCTCTCACCTTGGTGAGGGGGCGTCACGGCCTTTAGCACCGCCGTCGTAATGTGTCCGTCTCCGCCAAACGTTTATTCGCTGGCAAATCCGGACGCCTGGGGATGGTCAAGCCACGCGTTCCGCAGCGCCCGTTTAATGAGTCTTACTGCGGCTTGGAAGCCGTCAGCAAGATCGTCCTTATCGAAGACGAGGACTGTCCAGCCAGCGGCCTCGAAGGCCTTGTCCCGCCTCCTGTCGCTGAACACCTGCGCCTCGCCGAGGTGATGTCCGCCGTCGTACTGAATGGCAAGGCGGCGATGACGGTAGCCAAGGTCGGCCGACGGCGATCTCGCGTCTTCGGCGCGCAACAGCACCTGGAGTTCTGGCTCGGGTAAGCCCGCGCTGATCATGGCCAGGCGGAGCAGCGATTCGGGAGCCGAATCGGCGCCCACGCGCATCAGTTCCAACGCCTCCCGGATGCGGACGATGCCTTGGAGGTTGGGGTGCCGGCGGGCCAGGATGCGCAGCCCTGCCAGGGTGGCGTGCGGCTGCGTCCTGCCCTCGAACTCGACCCGCGGTACGCGGATCAGTTCGTCACCCATGCTCACCAGATCCTCAAGTGGGAGGACGCGTGCCAGATCGAGCCAGGTACGGGACCTGGTGCTCAAGCGGATCCCGTCCACCACTTCGATCTCATCTTCGTGCGCCAGGACAGTATGGCCGATCACGCCCTTCCGGCGGACTGACGGCAGTGCACGCGGCTTACTGAGGTGCAGCTCTGTGGAATCGGCCAACCATGGTGGCAGCAGTTGGCGCCGGAGCCGGGCCGCCGTCACGTGTGAGATCCAGGCTCCGGGCGATACTGCGGATAGCGCCCTTGCGGCATCCTCCAGATCGAAGTCCCACTCCGCTGGCCGGTAGAGACCCCGGCCCACGTTCACTACGTCCTTGCGCCGGAGCCGGTTTGCGGTGACGCCGGAAGCCCTCGCGGAGACGATGGTGAAGGGAGCTGTCGCCAGCGGCAGGGGCAAGACTTGCTTTCGCATGGTGGCATTCTGCCCCGGGAGGGCCGGGACCTGCAGAAGTTATCCACAGGCCCCCTGCAGGCGCCTCCGGAAGGTGAGAGAGCGTCCGTGGGAAACCGACGTTGAGTGAGAGAGCGTCCGCAGGAAACCCACGTTGAGTGAGAGAGCGTCCGGGGGTTACTTGGGCTGGAGGGCGGCGAGGCGGGTGGCCAGATGCAGCGCAGGCAGCCGGCCGGTGCCGCGCGGATCACCGCCGCAGAGCGCGAAAATCCGCTGCAGGCGCTGATGCATAGACTGCCGCTCCAGATGGAGTTCCCGCGCAGCCTGTGCCGTGTTGCAGCCCGAATCAAGCCAGACCCGCAAGGTTTCCACCAAGGCCGAACGGCGCTGGTCATCGTGCTCAAGGAGGGCTCCGAGCTGCTGCCGGACAAAATCGGTTCGCTGCACCTCGTCCAGGGAGTGGGACGCAAGGCGTTCCACCGCGAAGGCCTCGGCGTCGAGCACCTCGCTGGCCTGTCGCGGCGAAAATGAGGGCGGCTCATAACCGGCTCCCACGTCCAGCGTCAGCCGCGCCTCTGCCAGCGACCAGGGTGCCGCGGAAATTCCGGAAGCCACGGGACCCACCGCACTGACGGTGCCCTCCGGCAATTCGAGCGTCCGGAGCCCGGCCAGGATCCCGCCCCGGTCCTCCTGGGCTTTACCGGTCCGCAACACCGCGAGCGCCAACAGCTCCTCGCTATCCGCATAGCTGGCGCTGTGCCGGCCCACCCGGTCCAGCAGCTGCTCAATTGTCGTACGCAGCTGCCGGGAGCCAGGGGAACGGATCACCACGGCCACCAGCTGTGCAGCCGGGGGGATACCGGCAGCCGGGGCCAGCTGCTGGAGCCGCCAGTTCTGCATGCCGGAATCAACGGCGCGGATCAGTGCGGCACCCGCCATTTCCTTCAGGCCGGGCGGCATGCGCTGCAGCAGGGCCAAGGCCAGGATGTCCACCGAGCGGTTCCCGGCAATCCGTGCCAGGTTCACATCTCCTCCCGCCGGAGTGTGAAGGCTCAGGCGCGCTGAAGGTATGCCCCGCACGGACACATCGATATGGGTGGTGCGTGCACGGTCCTGGTCGGCCTCCCCCATCGGAGCGAGGCCACCATCCCCGGCATAGCCAGCAGGGACCGCACTCGCCAGCGGAGCGCCCGCGTTGGAGGTCAGGACAACTTCCGCACCTGCAGCGTCGGCGAGGACGGCCAGGATCCGGTCAAGGCTGCCGCCGTGGGCCAGCTCCACCGCCATGGCATGGCTGGCCCGGTCAGCCTGCTGCAGGTGCGCAGCCGACTCGCTTACCAGCAGCGAATTGATGGCTTCCATGACGCCCACGAAGGGCACCACTTTCCGCAGCTCAATCAAGGGAAGCCCCGCGGCTTCGGCTGCTCCCACCATGGAGGACGGAATGGAAGGCAGGGCCGCTCCTGTCTCGATGGCAAGCGCAGCCACTCCGCGTTCCGCCAGCTCCCAGATGTAGCCGATGCGCCGCTTGTCCGATGCTGAGGCCAAGGCCTGACCGCCGGTAAGCAGCAGCTCACCACCGCCAAGTAACGGGGCAATGTCCAAAACCTCACTGGAGTGGATCCAGCGCAGCTGCGTTTGCGCCGCAATCGCCGCCGCTGCGCGGACCACGGGATCAGCAGGTGTGAGGGTGGAATGTTTCAAAACATCTTGCAGGCTTATCGGCATGACACTCCGTCGCATAAAAGGTAAATCTTCACGACACATTGTATGTGGTGGTTGTGGCATGAGCCACATAATCTGGATCTATCCCTTTCACTTATGGAGGCTTTCCCCATGCAAGACAACCTCTCCACGACGCAGACTGGGCCGGCAATGGCGCCGGCCCAAGACGTCGAAGCCTGGCTCCAGCCCATTCCCGAGTCCCAGCGCACGCACAAAGTTTCCGGCCAGTTCTGGATCTGGGCCGGCGCCAACCTTGCACCGATCAACTGGGTACTGGGTGCCCTCGGAATCCATCTGGGGTTGGGTTTCGCGGACACTGTCACCGTGCTGGTCCTGGGCAACCTGATCGGCATGCTGCTCTTCGGCTGCTTCGTCCTGCTGGGCCAGAAAACCGGGGCCACCGGCATGGTCCTGGCCCGGGCCGCGTTCGGCCGGCGGGGCAACTACCTGCCGGCGGCCATCCAGGCGCTCCTGGTGATCGGCTGGTGCGCGGTCAACACCTGGATCATCCTGGACCTGGTCATGGCACTGTTCGGGACCCTCGGCTGGGTGGACCCTGCAGCTACAAACTACGGCTGGAAGATCGCCGTGGCCACCGGAATCATGGCCGCACAGGTAGCCATCGCCTGGTTCGGCTACAAAGCCATCGCCGCGTTCGAAAAATGGACCGTCCCGCCCACCATCATCATCCTGGCGGTCATGTCCGCCGTGGCCTGGTTCGGGATGGAAATCGACTGGACCTACGCCGGCCCTGCAGGCAACATTCTGGAAGGCTCCGAACGCATCGCCGCCATGAGCGCGGTCATGACCGCCATCGGCATCGGCTGGGGCATCACCTGGTTCACCTACGCCGCCGACTACTCCCGCTTCGTCAGCACCGAAGTGCCCAAGAAGAAGGTCTACCTGGCCTCCGTGCTGGGCCAGTTCATCCCCGTGGTCTGGCTTGGCGTCCTGGGCGCAAGCCTCGCCACCAACAGCGGCGAGATCGATCCCGGAAAGCTCATCGTCCAGAACTTCGGCGTCCTGGCCCTCCCGGTCCTGCTGATGGTGCTGCACGGCCCCATCGCCACCAACATCCTGAACATCTACACCTTCTCCGTTGCCACCCAGGCGCTGGACATCACCATCAGCCGCCGCAAGCTCAACCTGTTCGTCGGCGCATTCTCGCTCATCGCCGTCGTCTTCTTCATCTTCCAGGAGGACTTCGCTGCAGTCCTGGACGCCTGGCTCATCGGCCTCGTTGCCTGGGTGGCCGCCTGGGGCGGCGTGATGCTGGTGCACTACTTCTGGATCGACAAGCGCTGGCCCGGCAACCCGGAGCGGCTGTTCGACGGCGTCGGCACCAGGCGGCTGCCCGGCGTCAACTGGGCAGGAGTCACCTCCCTCCTGGTGGGCATCTTCGCCACGTGGCTGTTCATGTACGGGCTCGTCCCCGCCATGCAGGGCCCCGTCGCCGTGGCCCTGGGCGGCTGGGACCTGTCCTGGCTCGCCGGCGGCCTTGCCAGCGCCACCAGCTACGCCATCCTCGGCCCGAGGATGCACCGCAAGTTCCTTGAACCTGCGCCGGCCGCCACGGTCCACGGGCAACACGCCACCGAACTCACCGGAGCCTCGGCACCAGGCACGCCGGCCGCACTCTGAACCGCGCCTCCCGACACTCCCGCTCGCCGAACTCCCCGCAACGCTAGGACCACCATGACCCTTGAAGCATTTTCCGACGCCGCCCACCCGATCGCCTGGCCCGAGGGCAAGCGCGCCGCAGCATCCTTCACGTTCGACGTCGATGCCGAATCCTGCACCATCGCCCACGACCCCAAGAGCACCCGCCGGATGTCGCTGATGACCCACCAGTCCTACGGGCCCAAGGTGGCAGTTCCACGGCTGCTGCAGATCCTCCAGCGGCAGGACATCCGCGCCACGTTCTTCGTCCCCGGCTTCACCGCCGAGTGCTACCCGGACACCGTACGCCAGATCGTGGACGCCGGGCACGAGGTGGCCCACCACGGCTACCTGCACGAGCCCATGCAGGGCATCGACGCCGACACGGAGGCCCGCTACATCGACCGCGGACTGGAGGCGCTGGCCAAGGCAGCCGGGGTTGAGCCGGTGGGCTACAGGGCACCGTGGTGGGAGCTGAACTGGCACTCCGCCGGCCTCCTGGCGGACCGCGGCTTCCTCTACGATTCAAGCCTGCTCGACGGCGATGCCCCCTACCGCTTCAGCGTCGCCCCGGGCGACAGCAGGGACCTAGTGGAAATCCCGGTCGACTGGGCCCTTGACGACTGGGAGCAGTACGCCTTCTACCCCGGCGTGACCGGCAGCGGCGTCATTGAAAGCCCGGCCAAGGTCCTGGAGATGTGGACACTCGAGGCGGAGGCGCACCACGCGCAGGGCAGCTGCTTCGTCCTGACCAACCACCCCTTCATCTCCGGCCGGCCCTCCAAGGCGGTGGCCCTGGAACGGCTGATGGAGCGGGTCAAGGGAATGGACGGCATGTGGGTGGCCACCATGGAGGAAATCGCGGAGCACACCCGGCGGACGGTCCAGGAGGTGCACACCCACGCACGGATCGAGGTTCCATCCTTCCCCGACACCGGGGCGCGGTTCACGGCGCCGGCCGTGCGCGAATCCGTGCCCGCGATCAGCTAGGTACGGGAAGCATACTGAACCACAGCAGGAGCGGTGCCGCCCCACCGGGGGCAGCACCGCTCCTGCTGTGTTAAGGACTGCAGTCGGGCCTGGACCACGAGCCGGGGAGGCTACCCGCCCTGGCGGCCGACGGCCGCCGCCAACCCCCGTTCAATGTTGTCCATGGTCCCGGTGAATGCCTCCGTAATATCGATGTCCAGCCGTTCGGCCAGAACCATGATCCACCACAGCGACTCCCCCAGCTTGTGCTTGAGCTGGGCCGTCACGTCCCCGTCGATGTCCCACGTTCCATCGTTTGCGAGGATGAGGCGCCCCACCATGCCGACGTCATTGGTGAACCCGAGCATCAGTTCGTGCAAGGTCCACACTTGGCCGTTCAGCCGTTGCTCGAGGATTTCGTACAGCGCCCGGATTTCCATGGCACGCTGCTGTGCGCCTTCCAGGCTGGCGTTGTTGTGGTGAGTCCCGCTGGTCATGATGCCCCTCTTCGGTTTGAGATCAGTCAAGCGGCTGCGACCACATCAGGATCTTCTTCTCTGGCGTTCGCTACAAGAAGGACGCTTCCCCTGCCTTTATTCCCTGCTTCCCCGGCGCCGGGCCGCCGTCGTGCTTTCCCTGGAGCACCCCTGGCTAAGACGGGACAGTATCGGTTGTCCGAGGCAAGGACTACACTGAACCGTATCGAACATATATTCGAATAAAGGTGTGTTGTGGGCGTTATTGTGGGTCCCCGTGTGATAGATGCGGGCGCTTCGTTGTTCTCGGTGCTGATCGCGCCGGTGCCCGTCGCTGCGGGGTTTCCTTCGCCGGCGCAGGATTACTTTGATGGCCGGATCGACCTGAATGCCCACCTGATCAAGGACATCACCAGCACTTTCGTGGTCCGGGTGACGGGAGACTCCATGGAAGGGGCCGGGATCAGCGACGGCGATGAACTGATCGTCAACAGGGCGCTGGAGCCGAAGGATGGCTCGGTGGTCATCGCCGTGCTGGATGGCGAACTGACCGTGAAGCGCCTCCGCCTGACCGCCGCGGGCGTGGTGCTGCAGGCGGAGAATCCGAAATATCCGGACATCAGGGTGCCTGCGCTGTCCGAGCTGACCATCTGGGGCGTGGCCACAAGGTGCCTGCACCATGTCTAGACCCGCGCCGATGCGGCAGATGCCGCAGATCGCCCACGTGGACGTGAACTGCTTTTACGCCTCCGCGGAGCGTGCCTTCGATCCCTCGCTGGAAGGCAGGCCCCTGGTGGTGCTGTCCAACAATGACGGCTGCGCCGTGACCCGCTCCCCCGAGGCAAAAGCCCTGGGCATTGCCACCGGCGAGCCATGGTTCAAACTCGCACCGCGTGCCAAGGAATGGGGGCTGGTGGCGAAATCCAGCAACTATGAGCTGTACGGGGACATCAGCGCCCGGGTCATGGAGCTGCTCGGAAGGTACTCGGCATGGCTGGAGGTCTACAGCATCGATGAAGCATTCCTTGGCGTGAAGGGCAGCCCGGAGGAGCTGCTGGCGCTGGGCAAGACCATGAAGGAGGCCGTCCGCCGCCATGTGGGCGTGCCCGTGTGCGTGGGTATTGCGCCCACGAAAACCCTGGCCAAACTCTGCAACAAGTGGGCCAAAAACAATCCCGCGTTTGCGGGGGTATGCCACTGGGACAGCGTGCCGGCAGCAATGCGGGAGCGCCTGCTCGGGCGCCTGTCCGTCGAGGAAATCTGGGGCGTTGCCGGACGGCTCACCCGGCGCCTGAACGCCATCGGCATCCACACCATCCTGGACCTCACCCGCACAGACCCCGTGGCCGTTCGGGACAAGTTCTCCGTGGTGATGATGCGCACCGTCCTTGAACTCAACGGGACCCCCTGTATCCCCATGGAGGAGGAACGGATCGGCAGGGACCAGCTCATCTTTTCCCGCTCCTTTTCCACTCCCGTCACCACTGCTGGCGGGCTGCGTCAGGTCTTGAGCGTCTACGGCCAGCACGCGGGCGCCCGTCTGGCGAAGCACGGGCTGCAGGCCAAAGTCCTGACGGCCTTCGCGGGCACGTCTCCCTTCAGGGGCGAGGAACAGGCCTATCCCTCTGTATGCGTCGCCCTGCCCATGCCGACGGCCGATCCCCTGCTGCTCACGCGCGCGGCGCATGCCCTGTTGCCCAGCATTCGGGAAGGCGTGAAATACGTGAAGGTGGGGCTGATGCTCACGGACCTGAGGCCCACGGGCAACCAATCCCCGCTGGAGCCGTTTGAGAACCCGCACGAGGAACGCCATATCGGCACACTCCTGGAGGACGTCAGCCGCCGCTTCGGGCGGGGCTCCATCGGGTTGGGCCACGCCGGCATCAAGACCGGCCTGGACTGGAGCATGAAACGCACCATGCGTTCGCCCCGGTACACCACCCACTGGGACGAGCTTCCCCTGGTCAAGGCTGCATGACATACAGCCCTGTACGACGACGGCGAGCACCCCTCCGCCGCGGGGCGTGGCGGAGGGATGCCCGTCCGTGCTACGAAAGTTGACCTACCGGGCCCCGTCCATGACCTCCTGGTCGGCTGCGGGTACGGCTACAGCTGCAGTTGCGGCAGCTGCAGGCACCGGTTGGATAAGGGCCGCAGCATGTGCCGGGGCCGAGGGAGCAGCTGGAGCTTCCGGGGACCCGGCGGCGTGCCCGGCGAGGACACCGGTGTGGTGCCGGAGCTTCAGCCTGTACATCAGGACGCCGATAACGGTGACCGCAGTAACAAAGATGACGCCGCCCCACTGCAGGTACCACTCAAACGGCGGCACCGAGTTGTAGATCTCGGGCCGCGGCCAGATCAGGTTCAGCGTCATGGCACCGCCCCACAGGACAGCGAGGATATTCACGGGCAGGCCCCACTTTCCCAGGCTGAACCCGGCCTTGCCGTGGGTTTCGTCGGACAGCGGCCATTTCTTCAGGAAGCGCCGCCGCAGCAGGGGCACGGTGACCAGCAGGTAGGACAGGTAGATCAGGACGATGCTGATGCTTGACAGGATGGTGAAGATCGCTGGCTGAGAGACATTGACGACCAGCGGAATGATGGCGATGACCCCAATAACGATGGCCGCCACGGTGGGCGTCTTGCGCTCGGGGTGGACTTTGCTGAGCTGCCGGCTGAAAGGCAGGTTGTTGTCACGGGCCATGGCGAACATCATGCGGATGGCGGCTGCGTGGACTGCGAGGGTGCAGACGAACACTGCAACGACGATGCAGGCCAGGAATGCCTTGCCGAAGGGCCCTCCCAGCACGGAGAGCACGATGTACTGCAGACCGCCGTCTGCGCTGCCCAGCTTGGGATCGTTCAGGTCGGGAGCGGCCAAGAGTCCACCGAGGAGGATCAGACCGCCGAGGATGAAGGAAGCCGTGATCGCCCGCAGGATCGCCTTTGGAGCGGTCTTCTTGGGGTCCTTCGTCTCCTCGCCCAGGGAACTGGCCGTGTCGAAGCCGTACATCACGTACCCGGATGCCATCGCGCCGATAAGGAAGACCCCGAAGAAGCCAAGGTCGTGCCCTTCGCCGTAGCCCGCGGTGCTGAACAGGACTTCCGGCCCCCGCACCACGTGCCATCCCAATGCCAGGATGAGGAGTACGGCGGCGGCCAGCTCAACGAAGACGCCGATGCTGTTGATTTTGGTCATCAGCTTCACGCCGAAGGCATTGATGAGGGTGGAGATGGTGATCATGATGCTCGCCAGCAGGACGCCGTTGAGGGCGAAGTCGTAGGTGCCGGTGCCGTCACCGATGATCTGGAAACCAGACCATATCTGGGGCAGGGTTAGCTGCAGCGCCAGGGCGACCGCTCCGAGCGCCACCATGGAGGAAATGAGCAGCAGCCACCCGGCCAGCCAGGCGAACGTACTCGACGAGAGCTGTTTGGCCCAGTTGTAGACGGACCCGGCCACCGGATAGCGGCCGGCGAGCTCGGCGAAGCAGAGCGCCACCATCAGTTGGCCGACGAAGACGATGGGCCAGGACCACGCGTAGGCGGGGCCAGCCATGGAGAAACCAAAGTAGAACAATTGAAAAACGCCGGTGAGGATGGAAATGTAGCTGACTCCGGCCGCGAAGCTGGCGAACTTGCCGATGCTGCGGTCCAAAGTCTGGGCATAGCCGAATTCGGCCATGCCGCTTGAATCAGTACTCTTGCTGGGTTCCAACATCTGAACTCCTAAGTCAGAAAAGCACAGTGGTGTTGACCTGCGGCCGCCGTTGGACGCAGGTGATGCAACCGGCCGGGCACCGCCGTGCGCGATGCCCCGCCGTTCCCCCGTTGCTGTTTGGTGCCTATTCGGCTACGCCTGCCCCCGCTTCCGGATGGGATGCGCCGAACCAGCCGCTGGGCGCGGGCTGGATGTTCTGCCAGATATGTTTGGCTTCGCGGTACTCGTTGAGGCCCGCGCTGCCCAGCTCGCGGCCGATCCCCGACTTCCCGAAACCGCCCCATTCCGCCTGCGGCACGTACGGGTGGTAGTCGTTGATCCACACTGTTCCGTGCCGGAGGCCGGCAGCGACGCGCTGCGCCTTGGAGGCGTCGGATGTCCACACCGCACCGGCCAGTCCGTACTCCGTGTCGTTGGCGATGGCCACCGCCTCGTCCTCCGTGCGGAACGTCTCCACCGTGAGTACCGGCCCGAATGACTCCTCCCGCAGCACGCTCATGCCGGAGCGGCAGTTGGCGAGCACGGTGGGCGGGTAGAAGAATCCGTCGGCGAGCGGCCCCTCGTCAGGGATGTAGCCGCCGCACAACAGTTCTGCGCCCTCCGCGATCCCGGCCTGCACGTAGGCGTGAACCTGGCTGCGGTGCTTCTCGGAGATGAGCGGCCCCGTCTCAGCCGAGGAGTCGAACGGTCCGCCCATCCGGATCTTCTTCGCCCGTTCCACCACCTCGGCCACAAAGCGCTCGGCGATCGTCTCCTCGACGACGAGCCGCGCTCCTGCCGAGCACACCTGGCCGGAGTGCAGGAAGACAGCCGTCAGGGCATTGTCGACGGCGGCGTCCCAGTCCGCGTCTGCGAAGACGACATTGGGGTTCTTCCCCCCGAGCTCAAAGGCGACCCGCTTCACTGTCTCTGCAGCGGCGGCCATGATGGTCTGTCCGGTGGCCAGGCTCCCGGTCAGGGAAACCAGGTCGACGCGCGGGTCCGAGCTCAGCAGCGGCCCCACCCTGGACCCGGATCCGGTGACGAGGTTCGCCACGCCGGCAGGAACGCCGGCCTCCGCGAGAGTCTCCATGAGCAGGATGGAGGTCGACGGCGTCAGCTCGCTGGGCTTGAGCACGAACGAGTTCCCCGCAACCAGTGCTGGCGCCACCTTCCATGCCGCCTGAAGCAGCGGGTAGTTCCAAGGGGCGATGAGGGCGCACACGCCGAGCGGTTCATACACCACGCGGCTGATGGCGTTCGGCCGGCCCGTGTCGATGACCCTGCCGGCATCGAGGCCTGCGATCTTTCCGTAGTAGCGGAAGCAGGCGGCAATATCGTCAATGTCGTACTCGGCCTCGACGAGCCGCTTGCCCGTATCGAGCGCCTCGGCCCGGGCGTAGGCAGCCTTGTCCCGCTCCAGCAGTTCGGCCACGCGGAGCATGACCGCCCCGCGCTCAAGGTCGGTGAGCCGCCGCCAGGGGCCGTGGTCAAAAGCTGAGCGCGCAGCCGCGATCGCCCGCTCTGCGTCGTCCGCCGTCGAGGACGCTACTTCTGCTACCTCGCGCCCGTCCGCAGGGCAGCGCACAACTGTCGTGCCGCCGTCGGACGCTTCCTGCCAGGCGCCGTCGATGTACAGGCCTTTGACGGTGCCCTGTGCCTCCCGGGACTGCTGGACTTGCTCAACGGTGGCGGTCATGGTTTCTCCTTTTCCTGCACATCCATCATGCCTAGGCCCGCCCTGCCGCTGCGGTGGCAGCGGCACTGTTACGCTCCAGCGGGCTAACGCCGTGCCGGTAGAACTCTGCGTGCTGGGGCGCCAAGGGTGCCTTGCCGGCGATGAGGTCGGCGGCTTTTTCCGCAAGCATCATGACGGGGGCGTAGATGTTTCCGTTGGTGACGTACGGCATGGCGGAGGCGTCCACCACGCGCAGGCCGCTGGTGCCATGGACCGTCATGTCCAGCGGGTTGACCACGGCCATGGGGTCGGAGTCCGGGCCCATCTTCGCTGTGCAGGACGGGTGAAGCGCCGTCTCGGCGTCGCGGGCAACCCAGTCAAGGATCTCGGCGTCCGTCTGCACGGACCGGCCCGGGGAAAGCTCCCCGCCGTTGAACGGCGACATGGCGGACTGGCCCAGGATGTCGCGGGCAACATGGATGGCCTCCACCCATTCGCGCCGGTCCTGGTCCGTGGACAGGTAGTTGAACACCATGGACGGGTGGACCGTCGGGTCCGTGGACTTGATCTTCAGGGTGCCGCGGGCGTCGGAGTACATGGGGCCAATGTGCACCTGGTAGCCGTGCTTGGCGTCCGCCTTCTGTCCGTCGTAGCGGACGGCAACCGGGAGGAAGTGGAACATCAGGTTGGGGTAGGCAACGTCCTCGTTGGAGCGGACAAAGCCGCCTCCCTCGAAGTGGTTGGTGGCTGCCGGGCCCTTGCGGCCAAAGAGCCACTGCATGCCGATCCACGGCATGCGCCAGACGTCCAGCGCCGGCTGCATGGAGACCGGCTCGGTGCAGGCGTGCTGGATGTAGACCTCAAGGTGGTCCTGGAGGTTTTCGCCGACGCCGGGCAGGTTGGACACCGTGTTGATGCCCAGTGAGTTCAGGTGGGCGGCGTTGCCCACGCCGCTGAGCTGCAGCAGCTGCGGGGTGTTGATGGCGCCGCCGGCCAGGATCACTTCACCGGCGTTGACCTGGTGGGTCTTGCCGTTGCGGCGGTAGGTCACGCCCGTTGCCACATTGCCCTTGAAGTTGACCTTCGTGGCCAGCGCCCGGGTCAGGACGGTGAGGTTTTTCCGGGAGGAGTTGGGCCGGATGTGCGCCCTGGAGGCCGAGAGCCGCTGGCCCTTGTGGACGTTCCGGTCAAAGGGGGCGAAGCCTTCCTGGCGGTACCCGTTGACATCATCGGTCATCGGGTAGCCGGCCTGCTGGGCGGCCATGAAAAACGCCTGGAAGAGCGGATTCGTGGCGGGGCCACGCTCAAGGACCAGGGGACCGTCGTGCCCGCGGAGCTCGTCGTCGGGATCCGCTGCGAGCGCGTTTTCCATCTTGTTGAAGTACGGAAGGCAGTGGGCGAAGTCCCAGGTTTCCATGCCGGCATCGGCGCCCCAGCGCTCGTAGTCCAGCGGGTTTCCGCGCTGGAAGATCATGCCGTTGATGGAGCTGGAGCCACCCAGGACCTTGCCGCGGGCGTGGGCCACGCGGCGGCCGCCCATGTACGGCTCGGGATCCGACTGGTAGCGCCAGTCATAGAGCGGGTTGCCGCTGGGGAAGGTCAGCGCGGCGGGCATCTGGATGAACAGGTCCCAGGGGTAGTCGCTCCGCCCGGCTTCGAGGACCAGGACGCTGCTCTGGCCTCCTTCGCTCAGGCGGTTGGCCAGCACCGAACCGGCGCTTCCACCGCCGACGATGACGTAGTCGTAGTGGTTTTTTGTCATGCTGCAAACTCTCCTTCTACCTGGTGCCGGTGACAGCAGCCCAGGGCGGGTCGTCGTTCTTTCGAAAGCGAAAGGTTGACCGTGTTGGCCGGAGAATCCGCGGTATCCCCTGGTGTGGCGTAGGTCATATCCAAGGAGAGTAGTGCACCTTGAACGAGTGTTCAATAGGAAAACTGGACAAACGTTCAAAATTTACGACGCCGAAACATCAGGCCTGCGGTGACGTGCGGGAATGTGCCTTTCCGCCTTCCCAGGTGTCGCGCTTCCGCCCGAATGTGACAGGGTAGCTCCCGCCGCTATGCGGCGAAGGCGATCTCTTCGGTGCGGGCGATACTCCGGCGGATTGACTCCTTGTCCACGCCAAGAAGCGCGGTGAGCCACATGCCGTTCTGCAGGACAACGATGTCCGCGGCCCGCTCCTTGCATTCCTTGGCGGACAGCTCCGGCCTGGCATTCCCGATCAGCGCCGCAAGCCCGTCGAGGTACCGGTCGAACGCCGCCGCATTGATCAGGGCGAAATCGTCGTCTGCCTTCGCGAGCGCCCACAGGTGAAGGCGCAGGGACAGGTAGCGCGTGGTCAGCAGTTCCGGCCCTGCAACACGGTGGAGGGCATTCCGGAGCTGCTCGTCCGGGGGCAGCGCAGGGTCCGGCGCAACCAGTGCAAGGTCGTGCTTGTCCACGCTGTGCAGTGCCGCCCGGATCAGGCTTGATTTGTCCTCGTAGTAGTAGTTCACCAGGCCCAGGGCGACTCCCGCCTCGCGCGCCACCGCGCGCATGCTGACCCCGGAGATCCCGTGGCGCGACAGCAGTTCCAGCGCTGCTTCAAGAATGCGCGACTGCCTGTCGAGCTGCCCGCCCTGTTCGCGGGAATTCACGGTATCTGTATCCACCCGGCCAGCCTATGGTGAAAGCGATGCCCGTGCATCCCGGGGCCCAGGGCCCCACCCACAAGACGCCGCACGACGTTTCGTGACGCTCGGCTACGCCGCATTGAGTGTTCGCGACGTCCCGTGAACGCCTGCTACGGGAACGATTGTGGCACTGCTGGAGCCTCCGTAATCTCATCTCAGCATCCGCCCCAGCAAAGGAATTCCCATGTCAGAACCATCGGACAAGCGCCCGGAGCAGCAAGGCTCAACCCGCATTGTTGCAGGCCAGCCCGCCGCTCCCAAGCGCCCGTTCGGCCTCAAGATCGGCATTGCTGCCGCTGCCCTGGCCCTCATCGGTGGTGGCGCCGCCGTCGCCTCCGCCGTCAACAGCAGCCCGGCGGCAGTCCAGGAGACCGCTTCCGCCGGCAACCCCGCCGTCGAGCTGAAGCTGGGCTACTTTGGCAACGTCACCCACGCTCCCGCCCTGGTGGGCGACAGCCAGGGCCATATCGCGGACGAACTGGGCGGCACCAAGCTCAGCACCCAGGTGTTCAACGCAGGCCCAGCAGCCATCGAAGCACTCAACGCCGGCGCCATCGACGCCACCTACATCGGCCCGAATCCGGCCATCAACTCGTTCGTCAAGAGCGGCGGCGAGTCGGTCAACATCATCGCCGGTGCAGCCGCCGGCGGCGCCCAGCTGGTGGTCAAGCCGGAGATCAACTCCGCGGCGGACCTCAAGGGCAAGACCCTCGCCTCCCCGCAGCTGGGCGGC
The DNA here is from genome assembly GCF_000189535.1 of Pseudarthrobacter phenanthrenivorans Sphe3. Taxonomy (NCBI): domain Bacteria; kingdom Bacillati; phylum Actinomycetota; class Actinomycetes; order Micrococcales; family Micrococcaceae; genus Pseudarthrobacter; species Pseudarthrobacter phenanthrenivorans. The sequence goes on along the minus strand of NC_015145.1, from coordinate 204,371 downwards.
ACGCAGGATGTCGCCCTCCGGGGCTGGCTCGCTGGCGAAGGGTACAAAACCAACGTGGACGGCAGCGGCGACGTGGCCATCAACCCCACGGAAAACGCCCAGACCCTCAAGCTGTTCCAGGACGGAAAACTCGACGGCGCGTGGTTGCCCGAGCCCTGGGCCTCCCGCCTGGTGCTGACCGCCGGCGCCAAGGTCCTGGTGGACGAAAAAGACCTGTGGGACGGCTCGCTGTCCGGCAAGCCGGGCGAGTTCCCCACAACCGTCCTGATCGTGAACCAGAAGTTCGCCGCAGATCATCCGGACACCGTCAAGGCGCTGCTGAAGGGCCACGTGAAGTCGGTGGAGTGGCTGAACAATGCAGCCGACGGCGAGAAGGCTGCCGTCATCAACGCAGCATTGAAGGAAGCCGCGGGAGCGGAGCTGAAGGCGGACGTGATCACCAGGTCCCTGCAGAACATTGTGTTCACGGTGGACCCGCTGGCCGGCACCTACGAAAAGCTCCTGGCGGACGGCGTCGCGGCAGGCACCACCAAGCAGGCCGACATCAAGGGCATCTTCGACCTGGTGGCGCTCAACCAGGTGGCCGGCAAGAAGACCTCGGCCGCGGGGCTGGGGAAGGAGTAGCGGCCTCCGAACCGGTCAGCAGCCTTAGCGCTCCGCAGCAAGCCTGGCACGAAGGTTTCCGGCCAAGTGCACCAGGAGCCCGGCCACGAGGAACGCGATAAGTACCTCCGCCGTCGTGATGAGAACGGCCGCCCAGCCACCTTCGAGGGTCGGATCAAGAAAGTCGTAGACGTACCAGCCATCCATGCCGCCGCGCAGCCAGGAAAAGACGAGGAAAGCGACGGGGTAGCCCAACCATGCCAGGGGGCGCCACCACGCACCCCGGGCAGTCTTGGTCACCAGCAGCCAGTCCAGCGCCACGAACAAAGGGGCCAGCCGGTGGTGCGCCATCTGCGGCCAGTAGAGGTCCCAGCTCCACCAGGGCTCGTCGGCAGGGGCTATCAGGACGATGTAGATGATGCCGGTCATCACCAGATACAGGACGAGGGCGCCGAACAGGTGGTCCCACCATTGTGGGAGCCGGGCCCTTGGCCGCCCCGCCGAGGCCAGGAGCACCAGTCCGACGACGAGGTTCGCCTGCACAGTGAACTCCGAGTAGAGCTGGGGGATGTCCACGTCGTTGCCTGGCAACGTCGCATCGTAGGTCTTTTGGATGATGGCCACGAGCAGGAAGATGCCCACCGCACCCCGCAGCACCCGGACCCAGACACGGTCCGGGTGCAAGGCATGGTTGGCGGAGGCATGGCGTTCGACGTCGGGCGGCAGCGCCAGTTCACCGGTCATCTGCCCAGCATGGACGCCTGGGCGGGCCAGCGATAGAGCCCTTGTACCCGCAAGCATCAGTATCAGCGAGACGGATACTTGATATCAAAAACACCGCCTTCCCCGAATATATGAAGTGCCTCACAGTAGTTACAGGACCTGCACCAAGAAACCGCAGCCAGTAACCAGAAGGACTTCAACGTGGAAACTCCCCTCTCCCATCTTGCACACCTCGAAATCACCAGCCCGGACGTCGAAGCGTCGGCACGCTTCTATGAGGAAAAGTTCGGCATGCGCATCATCGACCGCGTGGACGGCAACGTCTACCTCCGCTGCTGGGGCGACTACTACCGCTACAGCCTGGTAGTCACTGAAGGCCCGGAAGCGTCCCTGGGCCGGATGGCCTGGCGCACCAATTCCCAGGCAGCCCTGGAAGCCGCGGCCCAGCGCGTCGAAGCCACCGGCGTGCAGGGCACCTGGACCGCCGGCGGCCACGGCTACGGCAAGGCCTACGAATTCACCGGGCCCTACGGCCACCACATGCGCCTCTTTTATGACGTGGAGAAGTTCGTGGCCGAGCCCGGCTTCGAGTCCACCTACCCGGACCGCCCGGAACGCCGCAGCAGCCACGCCGCAGCGCCCCGTTTCCTGGACCACGTCACGGTGGCCACCTCCGACGTCCGCGGCTTCGCCAAGTGGTACAACGAGGCTTTGGGCTTCCGCGTGATGGCCTTCGTTGACCTGGACGAAGCACCCATCACCGTCTTCTCCGTCCTGACCACGAACGAAAAGTCGCACGACCTCGGCGTTGTCCTGGACACGTCCAGCCGTCCCGGCCGCGTCAACCACATCGCCTTCTGGGTGGACGCAACCGAGGACCTGCTCCGCACCGCCGACGTGATGATGGAAAACGGCACCCCCATGGAATACGGCCCCTCCATCCACGGCGTGGGCGAGCAGAACTTCCTCTACTTCCGCGAGCCGTCCGGCCTGCGCGTGGAGCTGAACTCCGGCGGCTACCGCAACTACGTCCCCGACTGGGAAGCCAACACCTGGAAGCCGTCCCTGGGTTCGAACAACTTCTACAAGAACGGCGCCATGCCGCACTCGATGACCGAATCCTTCCCGCCTGCCGAGGGCTTCACCGCCACGGAGGAAGGCGCCTCGCCCGAAATGAAGGAAGCCCTGCTGAACCCGTACGCCAAGCACGGCCGGGGCTAAGGCATCATGGCCGAAGCACAGTATGCACTCATCCGGTACCAGGAGTCCGGTGACGGCAAGGCGCGCGTGGGACTGGCGGTTGAAGACCGCGTCCTGCCGCTGGACGGGGACATCAACTCCCTAATCGAGCACTGGGACACCACGGAAAGCCAGCTGGACTCACTGGCCGCCTCCGCGGGCAAGGAAGCCGGCCTGGCGCTGGCCGACGTCGAAATCCTCGTCCCGGTGGAGCCGGTCCAGATCCTGCAGACGGGCGCGAACTACCGCAAGCATGTGATCGACCTTGCCGTCGCGCACCGCGAGCCTGGCGAGGACGCAGAGGAAGTGCGCGCCAGGACGGCCGCTATGATGGACAAGCGCGCGGGCCAGGGCACGCCGTACTTCTTCATCGGGCTTCCGACGGCGATCGCGTCCGCCACGGACGACCTCACCCTGCCTGCCTACTCCAAGTCCCACGACTGGGAGCTCGAACTGGCGGCAGTGATCGGGAAGACAGCGTTCCGGGTCACCCCCGAGGAAGCCCTGGACCACGTGTTCGGCTACACCATGGTCAACGACATCACCACCCGTGAGTACGTCTTCCGCAAGGACATGCCGGCCATCGGGTCGGACTGGTACCGGGCAAAGAACGCGCCGGGCTTCCTGCCCACCGGGCCGCTGCTGGTGCCGGCCAAGTTCTTCGGCGACCCGCAGAATGTCCAGGTCACCCTCAAGCTCAACGGCAAGGCCATGCAGGACGAATCCACGTCCGACATGATCTTCGGCGTCGCCAAGCTCGTCAGCGAAGCCTCGCAGATCATGCCGCTGCGCCCGGGCGATCTGGTCCTCACCGGCAGCCCTGCCGGAAACGGCCAGCACTGGGGCCGGCTCCTGCAGGACGGGGACGTCATGGAAGGCACCATCACCGGGCTGGGCACCCAGCTCATCCACTGCAAAGACGAAACCACCACCGAAAGCAGCAAGCCGTGACCACCCAGGACACAGCACCTACCACCGGAACCGGGGAATCAACCACTGATTCCCCGGTTATCCGGCGTGACGATCCCCTTGGCAGCATCCGCGCCATGGCCCAGGCCCACAACAACTGGGGCCGCTGGGGCCAGGACGACGTCCTGGGGACGCTGAACTTCATCGACGCCGGCAAGCGCGTCGAAGCCGCCGCCCTGGTACGGACGGGAGAGGCCTTCTCGCTCTCCCAGCCATTCGACACCAACGGCCCGCAGAAGGGCTGGCGCCGGCGCACCAACCCCGTGCACACCATGACGGACACCGGCGTGGATGCCGAACGCGGCAACCAGGGCTTCCCGCACGGCTTCGGCGGCGCGGACGATGTGATCGCCATGCCGCTGCAGTGCTCCACGCAGTGGGACGGGCTGGGCCACATCTTCGACCAAGGCAAGGCCTGGAACGGCCGCGCCGCCGGGGACGTGGTCACCTCCGAAGGCGACCTGGTCACCGGTATCGAGACCGCCGCCGCCAAGATCGTCACCCGCGGGGTCCTGCTCGACGTCGGCCGTGCCCTCGGCCCGGAGCTGGGAAGGAACGACGGCGAACTGCCGGACGGATTCGCGATCACCCCGGAGCACCTCCAACGGACCATTGAGCTCCAGGGGACCACTTCCAAGGTGGGCCGGGGCGACATCGTGGTCATCCGCACCGGCCAGTACACCCGGGTGCGGCGCGACGGCTGGGGTGACTACGCCGGAGGCTCAGCCCCGGGATTGTCTTTCAGCACCGCCCCCTGGCTGCACCGCAGCGAGATCGCCGGGATCGCCACTGACACCTGGGGCTTCGAGGTCCGCCCCAACGAATTCGATGGCGCGTTCCAGCCCCTCCACCAGATCGCCATCCCCAACCTCGGCCTGTTCCTGGGCGAGATGTGGGATCCGGACGGACTGGCAGAGGCATGCGCGGCCGACGACAGGTACGACTTCCTGCTTACCGCAGCCCCGCTCCCCATTACAGGAGCCGTCGGATCTCCCGTGAACCCGATCGCCGTTCGATAAAGACAGTCCGGTAACTTGCAGTACAACAACCACCAGCAGTAACGCCGTCAATACAAAGGAGTCAGCGATGGCAGCAGTACAGAACGTCGGAATCGTTGGGGCGGGAGCCGCCGGGCTTGCCGCAGCCATCCTCCTGGCCGACGCCGGAGTCCAGGTTGAAATCCTGGAGAAGGCCGACGCCCCGCAGACCCTCGGGTCCGGGATCACCCTGCAGGGAAACGCCCTGCGGGTGCTCCGCCAGCTGGGCGTCTGGGACAAGGTGGAGGCAAAGGGCTATGGCTTCAGCACCCTTGGCCTGCGAGCTCCCAACCCGGAGGGCACCGTCATCGCCGTCCTGGAGGACATCCGCACCGGCGGCGACGACCTGCCTGCCACCATGGGCATGTACCGCCCCGACCTCACCGCCATCCTCCGCGAACGTGCGGAGCAGGCAGGCGCGCGGATCAGCTACGGCAAGACGGTCACCGACATTACGGACGACGGCGGTTCCGTCACCGTCAGCACCGCCGACGGCGGCAGCGCCACCTATGACCTCGTGATCGGTGCCGACGGTCTGCACTCCGCCGTCCGCAAAGCGATCGGCATCGAGGTGGAGCCCCAGCCCACCGGCATGGGCATTTGGCGCGCTTTCGTGGAACGGCCCGAGGAAGTGGTCCGCACGGACCTGACATACGGCGGCCCCTGCTTCATCGCCGGTTACTGCCCCACCGGCCCAGACACTATCTACGCCTACCTCGTGGAGAAGGCCCAGGAGCGCAAGCACGAGGACGGCCCCCGCATCATGACCGAACTCGCGGCCGCCTACGGCGGCCCGTGGAACGAAATCCGGGCCAACCTGGACCACAGCGCCCGCATTAACTACACGTGGTTCACCACCCATCTGGTGGACGGCCCGTGGAACCGCGGCCGCACCGTGATCATCGGCGACGCCGCCCACAGCTGCCCGCCCACGGTGGCGCAGGGTGCCGCGATGGCCCTGGAGGACGCCGCGGTGCTGGCGGAGTTGCTGATCCAGGCCGATGACGTCACCGAAACGCTCTGGAAGGAATTCACTGACCGCCGCCTGGACCGGGCCAGGACCGTGGTTAACGCGTCAGTCCAGCTGGGCCAGTGGATGCTCGACGGCGTCCGCGACGCCGATGTGCCGGGCCTGATGCACTCCCTCTCCACCATGCTGAAGGAACCTGCATGAGTACCCGCCCTGGTGAAAGCCCCACAGTCGACGTCCACGCCCACGTCCTGCTCCCGGCCCTGCAGCAGCTCGCGGCCGAGGCCGATCCCGCGGGCTTCGGCGCGCAGCAGGAGCTGGAGGTGCGGCGTAACGGGCCGGAGTCCATGGCTGCTTCGGGCAAGATGATCAAGGAGCGGTGGCCGCAGCTGACTGATCTGGACCGCCGGCTCGCTGACATGGACGCCCAGGGCGTGGACGTGCAGCTGGTCTCGCCGTCGCCGTCGCACTTTTACTACTTTGCCGGCGAGGAACTTGCGCTGCAGGTGGCCAAGGCGGCCAACCAGGCGGTGCGCGAGTTCGTTGACCGTGCACCGGAGCGGCTCAACGGCCTGGGCCTGGTCCCGCTGCAGCACCCCGCCCTGATGGTTCAGGCGCTGGAGCACGCAGTGCTGGAGTGCGGGCTGCTCGGCGTCGAGATCGGCTCGTTCGCTGCCACCCCGGACGGGGAACGGACAACGGTGGAACTCTCCGACTCCCGGCTGGAACCGTTCTGGAGCCGCGCCGGGGAACTGGGCGCGCTGGTGTTCCTGCACCCGTTCGGCTGCTCGCTGGATGAGCGGCTGGACCGGTTCTACCTTGCAAATACCGTCTCCCAGCCCGCTGAAAATGCGGTGGCCCTGTCCCACCTGATCTTCAGTGGAGTCCTGGACCGGCACCCGGACCTGAAAGTGCTGGCGGCGCATGGAGGCGGCTACCTGCCCACGAAACTCGGCCGCTCCGACCACGCTTGGCGGGTCCGCCCGGAGGCGCACGGCTGCGCCCAGCCGCCGTCGTCCTACCTGAAAAAGCTGTACTTCGATTCGCTGGTCCACAGTGCTGCCGAGCTGCGGGCTCTCGTCGCAGCCGCCGGCGCGGAGCAGGTGTTACTCGGTTCGGACTACCCGTTCGACATGGGTTCCGACCTCCCGGTGGACGAGGTTCAGGCTGCCGGACTTTCTGCCGGGGACGAAGGCAACGTGCTGGCCGGCAATGCCGCCGCCCTTGGCATTACGGCCGCTTCAGTCCCTGCCCGCCGCACAGCCTAAGGAGGAACTTCATGGTCAAGATTGCTCGCTGGAATGACGACGGCGGGACGCGGTCCGGCTTTGTGGAGGGCGGCAACTGCTACGCCCTGCCCGAGGGCCAGGACGTCCAGACATTGCTGGAAGCGGGACTCGCCGAAACCCTAGCTATTGCCCGGGAAACCGTCGGTTCCGCCGCCGCGGTTGCGCTGGCGGACGTGCAGTTGCTCGCCCCGCTGCTGCCCGCCACCATGCGGGATTTCGTGGCTTTCGAGGAACATGTCGAGGGAGTGCGGAAGAGCATCGACGGCGTGGCCGGCGTGGTGCCCGAGTGGTACGAGGCGCCCACGTTCTACTTCACCAACCCGCACACGGTGACCGGCACGGGCGAGGTGATAGGTATTCCGGCAGGTTGCATGGACCTGGACTTTGAAACGGAAGTCGCTGCCGTCGTCGGACGCGTACCCGGAAGTGACGGCCGGAACCTGACCGCAGAACAGGCCCACCGGCACATCTTCGGCTACACCATCCTCAATGACTGGTCTGCGCGGGACCTGCAGCGGCGGGAGATGAAAGTCAGCCTGGGGCCGTGCAAGGGCAAGGACTTCTCCAACACCTTGGGGCCCTGGATTGTCACCACGGACGAGTTCGAGGACCGGCACGACGCCGAAGGGTTCCTGCCCATTTCCATGGCCGTGGAAGTCAACGGCGAGACTATCGGCCAGGACCTGCTCTCCAACATGGGGTGGCCGTTCGCCGAACTGGTGGCCTACGCCTCGCAGGATTCCGTTGTGCGGCCCGGCGATGTGCTGGGCTCCGGCACCTGCGGCAGCGGCTGCCTGGCCGAGCTCTGGGGACGGAACGGCTCCCAGACTCCCCCGCCACTGAAGACGGGGGACGTGGTCCGCATGACCGTGGAAGGCATCGGCACCATCGAGAACACGGTGGGTTCCCGGCGCGAAGCCATCACCCGGGTTCCTGCCCGTCCGCGTCCGCGGAACCGGGTGGCCGCCGCGGTTGACGCCGGAACTTAGTGTGGTTTCCCTTCAGCTTGAGGGCAGGACCGTGGTGGTTACCGGCGCCGGCGGAGGCCAGGGTGCCGCGGAATCACGGCTGCTGGCGGAGGCCGGGGCGCGGGTCATCGCCACGGACCTTGCGGCGAACATGCCTGCCGGGCTGGCAGATGTGTCCACAAGTCCCGGAGGATCCTTGTTGTACCGGCAGCTTGATGTCACTGACGCAGCAGGCTGGTCCAGCCTCGCTGCATGGATCCGGTCCGAGGGCTGGCAGGTGGACGGGCTGGTCAACAATGCCGGAGTCACGCAGCGCAGCCGTCTCCTGGACGCCTCGCCTGCGGACCTTCAGAAGGTCTACGACGTGAACGTGGCCGGCAGCCTGTTGGGAATCCAGGCCTTGGCGCCGCTGATGGACAGCGGGGCTTCGATCGTTAATGTCGGCTCCGTCGCCGGCCTGACCGCGCACTATCCGGTTGCCTACACGGCCAGCAAGTGGGCACTGCGGGGGATCTCCCAGGTGGCGGCGATGGAACTTGGTCCTCGCGGGATCAGGGTGAACACGGTCCACCCGGGTTTCATCGAGACACCCATGACCGCGGGCGCCAAACCTGGGTTCCGCCACGCCACCCTCGCCGAGACCCCGCTGGGACGCACCGGAAACGTGGAGGAGGTGGCCGGCGTCGTGCTCTTCCTGCTCAGCCCGCTGTCCTCCTTCGTGACGGGCGCGGAGATCCCGGTGGACGGCGGCCAGTCCTCCCACGGCGGCGCCAAGTCCATCTCCGACGCCCTCCGCTGACCCCTCCACCCCAACTGAGTAGCGCTAAGTGTCGTTTTGAACCCTCAAAACGACACTTAGCGCTACCTAGTTGGGGGAGGACGGCGAAGGTCAGCCCGGCAGCACCGCCGACCACCCGCCGTCGACCATCAGGTTGGCGCCGGTGACGTAGGACGCTTCGTCGGAGGCCAGGAACAGCGCGCATTGGGCGACTTCTTCCGGCGAGCCGATCCGGCCCAGGGGAATGCTCCCGGCAATGCTCCGCATCGGGTGGTCGGAAGCGAGGAGATTTCCTTCCGTGGCTGCGGTCCGGATCATGCCGGGGCTGACCGCGTTAACCCGCAAACCGTGAGGTGCTCCCTCGGCCGCAAGCTGCTTTGTCATCGCCACCACGGCACCCTTCGTGGCGGTGTGCGCCAGCCGGCCGTTGGTCATGGACCCGGTAACCCCTGCAGTGGAGCCCACCAGCACAATGGCGGCGTTCCGCGCCTGGATCAGTTGTGGCCAGAAATACTTGACCGGCAGGAACACCACGTCCATTTCGTGTTCAACGTTCCACTTCCAGTCGGCATAGGTGAGCTGCTCCACCGGGGCGAAACGGGTCACTGCCGCATTGGCGTAAAGGATGTGGACCTGGCCGTGCTGCGTGGCGACATCAGAGGCCCATCCCGCCACCGCTGACTCATCCGTGAGATCAACCCGGCTGCTGCTCATCCGGCCACCGGTTTCGGTGACCGCCGCGACGGTGGCCGCGGCGCCGTCGTCGTCCATGTCGCAGCCCACCACAAAAGCCCCTGCCGCCGCGAAGGCGAGCGCCGCTGCCCTGCCCTGGCCGCTGGCCGTTCCGGTGATGACGGCGGTCTTGCCGGCCAGGCGCTGGCTGGAAGCGGGCATGGGACATCCTTTCGAAAGCGGGTTTCCTCGACTTTCGCAGGGATGGTGCGGGAGCGGAACGGCGCTTTAGGTCTACGTGGTATGCACAGCGTGGATAGTCCCGCGGATAGTCACGGGGACGGCTCAGGTGTCTTCTGCGGTGGTGGCTGCGGCCGGCGCTGCAGCGTCGGCGGCCAGGGCCTGGCGCCGGCGGCGCACCTGGATTGCGATGGCTGTGGGAATCACTGCCAGGGCCGTAATGCGCATCCAGGGCCGGTCCAGGACATGACCGGTGAGCTCATCCAGGGCGAAGGGTCCGGAGCCGCCAATGGTGAACGCCGCTGCTGCCATGCCCAGCACCGCGGGGTACTCCAGGCCGCCCTCGGCGGCGAAGAAGCCGTTCGGGGCGTGAACGCTGGCTGCCACGCCCATGGTGGTTGCAGCCGCAGCGCCGGCGGCGGGGGTGGCCAGCCCTAGGGCAAGGGCCAACCCGGCTCCTGCTTCACCCACGCCGGCGAGGACCGCGCTCGGTTTTGCGGGGCGGAACCCCATGGCGTGCATGCCCTTACTGGTACCCTCAACGCCTCCCCCGCCGAACCAGCCGAACAGCTTTTGGGTTCCGTGAGCGAAGAGCACACCTCCCAGCGCGACCCGGAACAGGGTCTGCGCCGCGGCGGTCGCCTCAGGGCTGGTGGCTACGTTGCTCATAACAGTCCTCCTCGATGACCGAGTCGCCTGCACGGCTCGCTTGGAGCTCGATTCTACGTCCGGGGTGGTGTCCGGCGCGCGGGCAGTCAGGTGCCAATAGTCACGGGGTGGGATGTGGCCGGGAAAAGTTCATGCAGCCGGGCACAGGACCGCTGGACCACGGACCGGAGCCAGACGCTGGCAGGATCCTCCGCCTGGGACGGGTGCCAGTACATCGCCTCCACCAGGGACGCTTCCGCGCCTTCGGAGAACTCCAGCACAACGATGTCCGCGCCGCGCTGGGCCCGGGCCGCCAACATGCGCGGGACCAGCGCCACCAGGTCCGTCCCTTCGACCAGGAGCGGCAGCGACAGGAACCCTGCCACCACCGCCGCCACACGGCGCTGCATGCCCCTGGACTCAAACAGCTTGTCCGCCGGGGTGCTGATGCCCTCGCCGAAGTAGCCGACGGCGTGCGGCACGGATGCCAGGTCCGCCAGGGTCAGGCGGGGCTGCTGCAGCAAGGGGTTCCCGGCATCGGCGATGGCAACGAAGCTGTCGCGGAACACCTGTTTGCTGGCTCCCTGCATCTGGTAGCCGGTGGGCCCCACCAGCAGGTCGATCTTGGAGTAATCGGCCATCTGGCCCTGGATCCCGGTCTTTGCGGTGGGGACGAAATCCACCGACACCCCGGGCGCCTCTTCGCGGAGGATCCCACGCAACGGCCCCACGATCAGCGCAGCCGCATAGTCCGACGCCGCAATAACGAACTCCCGCTCGCTGGTTGCGGGATCAAACCCTGACCTGACGCGCGTGGCACGCTGGATGTGGAGCATCGCTTCATCAACCAGCGGGACCAGCGACTGCGCAAAGGGCGTGAGCTCATAGGTGCGGCCGTTGCGGACCAGGAGTTCGTCGTCGAAATGGCGCCGGAGCCTGGACATGGCCGCGCTGGTGGCCGGCTGGCTCAGTTGGAGCCGCTCCGCCGCCCTGGTGATGTTCCGCAACTCCAGGATGACCTGCAGGTGGGGCAGCAGGTTCAGGTCCAGGTTCTTCATACCCACAGGTTATCCGTGCCCCGTCCCGCCGCGCCCCCGCCCGCAAAAGGTCGCCTCATTCGCTCCTTGGACCCAGCTCCCCGGCAACCTTCCGGGCACCGCGGACAGCGATGGCCACACTCATCAGCGTCGGGTTCATGGCCGTTGCTGTCGGGATGAGCGCATTGCCGCCCACCACCAGGTTCTGGTAGCCCCACACCCGGGACCACGGATCGGCCACGGAGGTACCGTCGTCGGTCTCGCCCATGCGCATGGTGCCCTGGTAGTGCAGGCTCGAGCCGTTGGGCATCAGCCTTGGTTCGGCAACAAAGACGCCCAGCGCCTTGCCGGCACGCCGCAGCCTCTCGGTGGCCTCGGCGATCTCGGCTTCTTCGCGTTCGGTGAGCGCGTAGTCGATGGTCATGTTCGGGAAGCCGCGGTAGTCGGACTCGTTGTCATCGAACGTGACGGCGTCCTCGAAACGGGGGTGCTTGCGCATGCCGTAGCCCATGTTCACGTAGCCCCAGCGGTTCTCCGAGTACGGCGTACCCGGTTCCATGGGGAACGGCGTGTTCTCGGTGTACATCACCTGCACCGAGAACGGGTGCTCGGGCTCCGAGAACGGGATGCGGTTCACGGCCGCTACCGGGTCTGCGGGGTTCTGCGCCCGCCGGGCCAGTTCGGCTTTCAGGTCCTCCTCCGTGGCGTAGCGCTGCATCTTTTCGGCGTCGAGCGCCACCGTGGAGATCACCACAGGGTGTTCGGTCAGGTAGTGGCCAAGGGCCGCCGGCCGGACCCCGGAGGCCCACAGCAGCTGCGGCGAACGGAACGCATCCGCGGCCACCACCACAAGGTCTGCTGCCACGAAGGACTCCTCCCCCGTCCGGAGGTCCTGGACCGTCACGCCGGTCACCCGCTTTCCGTCCAGTTCCACGCGGCGGACCAGAGTCAGGTCGCGGAGTTCGAACCGTGTCGCCAACGGGCTGTCCTTGTCGATCAGCGGGCCGAGGACGACGTCGGCCCCCGCCCAGCGCACGGACCCGTCGGGCTGCGGGTCCCCGGCCACCGGAAGGGTGCCCACGCCGTAGCCTGCCGGCAGTTCCGCACCGAATTCCTCGTCCAGGAGGGACCGGATGGCCTCGCCGACTTTCGAGTCGGCGAACGCGGCGCTGTGGACGTGCAGGAGCTGCTTGGCCTCCTCTATCAGTCTGTCCCATTCGTCATCCGCGATGAAGGGGATCTTCTCGCTGAAGGCGGGCGACGGCGTCGCGCAGGTCCAGTGCGCACCCTGGCCTCCCACGTTGGTGGCCGCAGCCGCTGCCGGGAAGGAGGAAGCGTGGGCGGAGCCCGTTCCGCCGAAATCCAGCAGGTGGGTGCCCTGCCGTGCCGTGAACATGCCCTCGGTGACTGTGGCAGCAGGAATGCCGAGGGATTCCCGGAACTCCCCCGCCTGGGGCCCCTGGGACATTTCCCTGGCACGTGCCTTCTCGGCGGGGTCGGCGATGTTGCGCACGCTCTCGCCGGGAACGTCCGTCAGCTGCGGTCCGGCCTCGAACATGACCACCCGCGCGCTGGGGACCTGTTCCAGGAGCACGCGGGCATAGGTGGAACCGATGGGTCCGCTGCCGACAATGGCGATAGTGGGATTGGACATGATGTCTCCTTTGAAATCAGGCCGAGAGTTTTTCGGAAGGGGTATGGGGAGCGGGAATTGGCTCGTCGGAAAGACGGCCGTGGGGAAGCAGGACCGCCGCCACGATTCCCAGGGCATAAGCGGCCGCCAGGGCGATGAAGATAGGGGTAAAGACGGTGCCGTAGATCTGGGCAACGGTGGCCTGCACATCCGGCGCCGCCGCATGGACCAGCTGCGGGGTCAGCGTGGAGGCGTCCAGCCCTGCCGGCAGGAGTGCCGCCACCCCGGAGCCGATCACCCCGCCGATGACCGCCGTCGCCACCGTCGACCCCACCTGCCGCACGAGGTTGATGGTGGCGGTGATGGTGCCGGTCTGGTGTGCCGGGGCAGCGCCCTGGACCACGGCAACGATCAGACTCATGAACGCGCCCGTGCCCATGCCCACAAGGCCCATGACAATCATGGGAACCCACAGCGGAAGGCCTGCGGGCAGGCCTGCCATCACGAACAACCCCGCGGCTCCCAGCATGGTCCCCAGGATCGGAAAGATGCGGTACCGTCCGGTGCGGCTGGCCAGCCAGCCGGTGAGCAGGTTGCTGATCAGCATGCCGAACACCGTGGCGATGGGCACGAGCCCTGACACGGTGGCGGTGGTCTGGTACGCCATCTGGAAGTACGTGGGCAGGTAGGCAGTGATGGAGAAGAGCCCGACGCCGATGATCGCCGAGAGCGCCGTGCCGGCAGCTATCGTGCGGTTGGCGAAGAAATGCAGCGGCACGATGGGCTCTGCTGCATGCCGCTCGATCAGGAAGAACGCGATGAAGCCAAGAATGCTGGCTGCCAGCGCCACGGCGGTGGCTGGCCCGGAGCTTCGTTCGGCCGCCCACGTGGCGGCCAGTACCAGGGCCACCAGGGCTGCGGTGAAAACAACCGACCCGGCAACATCGAAGCGGCGGGGCATGGAACCCGGTTCCAGGTGGGGAACAGCGATGAGCGCGAGGCCCAGTGCGGCTGCACCCACAGGAATGTTGATCCAGAAGACCCACTGCCAGCCCCAGTAATCGGTGATGGCACCACCCAGGACGGGGCCAAACAGGATGGCGATGGGAAACGCGGCGCCGATGATGGCCATGTAGCGCGGCCGTTCACGTTGGGTGGTCACGCGGGCAATGATGGTTTGGGACATCAGCTGCAGGCCGGCGGAGCTCATGCCCTGCAGGATGCGGGCGGCGATGAGCCAGGCCATATCGGTGGCAAAGCCGCAGGCCAGGGAAGCGGCCAGGAACATCACCAGCGATGCCAGGAAGATGCGGCGGGCACCGAGGACATCTCCGAGTTTCCCCAGCACGGGCAGCAGCACGGTGCTGGCCAGCGTGTAGCCCACCACAACCCAGCTCATGAGTTTGAGGGCACCGAGCTCCCCGGCGATGGTGGCCAGGGACGTGGACACCACTGTATGGTCCAGCGCCCCCAGGAAGGAGACAGCCAACAGGGAGGCAACGAGGAGGCGGAGTCTTACAGGCGAAAGTGGCATAGTGATCTGCCCGAACGATCGGGCCGTCGACGCGACGTGGTGTGCCTCCGGCGCACCATCACGACGGAGAACGGGTCCGCGGGGAACCCCGGCGCCGCTACCATCATAGCCCACTTTAGTCAGAAAACAACATAAGCCTGTCAGGAATGGACGTTCGACTGAGGCCCACCGGCCTACGCCTCAAGCAGCGCCCGGGCAAGGGCATGATCTTCGGCCAGCTCATCCAGGTCCGGCACCGGCGCACTTGACGAGCAGGCCTCGAGAGCCCGCCGAAGAGCCAGCCGGGCTGACGATTCGTACCGTTCGGGAGCCCTCAGCACGCCTTCCTCAGTGCAGGTCTCCACCCGGGTCAGCCCCGCAGGCTGGTCCACCGTAATTTCGGACCGCACCTCGCCGAGGGCCAGCACCTGGAGCAGGCCTCCCGAATGGCGCCCGCCAATGGGTGTGCCTGCCAGCGTGGCGGAAACCGATCCGCCGCCGGAGCCGGCTGGTGCCACCGAGTCCAGGAGCGCCATCCTGCCGTGGGCAGCGGCAAGACCGGCCCGGAAGGTCAAGGATCCCCCAGCCAGGAACCGTGCCCAGCCGAGGCCATCGAGGATGACGCTGTCCAGGGCCCCGGCGGGGGCCGCACATTCGACAGTCACCAGGCGGGGAGGGAGGCCACGACGCGCCCGGAGCGCATCAGCAACAACATCGGGACGCAGGCGGGGACGCTCCACAACCACCGGAATATCGCCGGGCCAGGGGAAAGCCCCAACATCCTCCCGCCGAAGCACCGAAGGTTGGGCAAGCACCACAGCCGCAGCTCCCCCGGCCCGGGCAGCAAGCATGACGTTCCACCAGTCCCCCGATCCCGGGACAACAACCACGGCACCCCGCCTGTCACCGGCAAGGGCGGCGCTGACGGGAAGTTCCGCCGCTGCAGCGGCATATTCAGGCAGTTTCGTGAAGACGCGGGCCCGGTTCACTGCCACGCCCCTTCAAGCATTTTGGCTGCTGCAGCGTCTGCAAGGTCGATCGCATAGTGCGAGTCAGCCAGCAGTTCGTCGTACTCCACCGGGGCATCCCCTTCAAGGAGCGAGGCAAACAGGCGCCATTCGGTCACATAGCCGTCTTCCTCATCGCGCCGGTACTCCGTCCATTGCCCGTCCACGCTTCGCACCCGGGTGGCAGCGCTTCCGGCATGGACAAAGGCAGGGGGGAAGTTCACTTCGATACGGTCGTGGGTCGTGCAGATGCCCATCCTCCACAGGGCATCGGGACCCGCCGGAAGCATGGTGAGCGCCAACTGGACCAGGACTCCACCGGCCCGATACCCCACCAGATACCCGACGGGCGGAGTGAGGCGGGCATAAACAATCTCATCGATGCCTGGCGCGATGTCCCTCACTGCCGGAAGATCATGGACCGCAAGACCAGTCAGCAACTGCCTGAGGACACCGGCCGCCACGGCAGGGTCACCAAGGTCGGGTCGCCCCCGCCTGCCCGCCTGGAAGGGACCGCCTTCGGCGACCAGCCGGTGGTACCTGTCATTCGGCGGAAGCGCGAGCGTCACGGAGATGCTCTGCACCTTTCCTTCGAGTGCCACAAGGTGGTGCCTGGCCCGCCCCCATGCAGCGTCAAACAGATGGTTCGTGCCCACCAGAAGCACTGCTCCTGCTGCCCGGCAGGCCAGGATGACATCCTCCGCTTCCAGCCGGCTGGTGGCCAGCGGCTTTTCACAGAAAATGGCGCGCTTATCCGCCGCCAGCGCGGCAAGGATCTGGCGCGCGTGGTCAGCCGGCGGGCTGCAGATCAGCACAGCGTCCACACTGGGATCCGCCAGCACCTCCGCTTCTCCTTCTGACCAGCGGGCGCCGACCCGTTCGGCCAGCTCCCGGGCCCTGCCGCTGCCGGCATCCGCAATGTGCACCACGCTGAACGTGCCTGCAAGCCGCCCCAACACCGGCAGGTGAAGGGCGGCGACACCCGGCCCTGCCCCAAGAATCCCAACGTTCCAAGGCATCGTTGCCCTCCTTCTTATGTCTTTATTATTCATAAGTCCGGAAGGTTTTAGCGATAGTCCCGGCAAACCTGCACCTTAGTGCGCCTCAATATGTGAGAATTGTTGCCATGACGACAGACTCCACCCTCCGCTTTGGGGCACAGACGGACGAAGTGACCAGCCTGCTGCGGATCGTCAACCTGGTGCGGACGGGTGAAGCCACCACCCGCCCCGAAATCGGCAAGGTCACCGGACTGGGCAGGGGTGTCGTCAGCCAGCGCGTTGACCAGGCCATCTCCATCGGATTCCTCGGCGAGGGAGAATTCGGCGCCTCCTCCGGCGGCCGCGCGCCCCGCACACTGCGATTCCGCGCCGAGCAGGGGCGGATCATCATCTGTGCCCTTGGAGCGGCCCACATCCGCGTAGGCATCGCCGCGCTCGACGGCGACATCGTGGACCACGCGCACCGCACCTGGGACATAGCGCAGGGACCGGAGAAGACCATCGACGCCGTCATGGCCCTCGTCGACAGTGTGCTCAAGAAGCATCCCGACGTACCCGTCTGGAGTGTGGTGGTAGGACTCCCCGGCCCGGTCGACTTCAACACGGGACAACCCGTAGCGCCTCCCATCATGCCCGGCTGGAACGGTTTCGATGTCCGGACTCCGTTTGAGGAGCGCTTTAATGCCCCCGTGTGGGTGGACAACGATTCCAACCTGCTGGCCCTTGGCGAACGCGCCCGCCGGCGCGACTCCCTGGTGGACCTCATCTACTGCAAAATCGGCTCGGGCATCGGAGCCGGCCTGCTGTCGAAGGGCAGGATCCATCGTGGCGCCAATGGCGCGGCAGGTGATATCGGCCATGTCCGGGTTTCGGATTCGGATGCCCAATGCCGCTGCGGCAAGATCGGCTGCCTGGAGGCGGTGGCCGGCGGCTGGGCCCTGGTGCGGGACGCAGAAGAGGCCATCAAGGACGGCGCCAACACCACACTTGCTGCGGCGGCCAGGAAGGGCGGGCTGTCACTGGAGGAGATCACCCTCGCAGCCCAGGCCGGGGACGCACTGGCGATCTCCCTCGTCCAGAAATCGGCCCGGGTAGCTGGCGAGACGATATCTGCGCTGGTGAACATGTTCAACCCCAGCGTGATTGTCATCGGCGGGGCCATGGGCTCGGCCGGTGAAGTTTTCCTCGCGGAAGTGCGGCAGCGCGTCTACGAACTGTCACTGCCCCTTGCCACGCGGGACCTCACCATCACCCTCTCGGTGAATGATGAGCGGGAGCCGCTGCGCGGCGGAGCCGAACTGGCCCGCGAGCAGCTGTTTGATGTCACCTTCCCGCGCTGGTTCGCCGGCGGGCGGCCATCGCCGGAACGCATGTCCGTCCCCGCCTAGGTCCGCAGCTCCGCAGCGGTAATTTCAGGCAACATCGCGCGACACGCTTGGAACCGGTACCCGGTCAAGCCCAAGCCGGGCCTCCAAATGGAACGGCAGGACCAGTGGAGAGCCGGGGCGGGCCTGCAGGTACGGCACCATCAGCAGGAGGTCGACGGCGACGTCATGCGGCCCCCTCGAGAGTTTGCGCTGGCCCTCCAGGACGAGCCTGTCCTGCACGAACCACCAGCCGGGCTCCGCCTGCAGGGCCGCGGGCTGGACGCGCCGCCGCCCCAACATCACCGACAACTCCCCCGGCTCGACACCGACGCCGTCCACCGCCACGGACAGCCCGGCAATGCTGGACAGGGGCATGGAGCGGATCCATGGCAGGCCGAGCCGCAGCTCAAATCCCCCCGGAACAGCGGTCAGCGCATCTTCGCGCAAGGCGGTTTCCAACATGGCTTCCATCCTTTATTCTGAAACAGACATAAGTTTGTCACTAACTAGCATAAAGGGGAAGATGCCCCATGACTTCTGAAGTTCCCGGCAGCTGGACCTTTTGTGCCAGCACCTTCAACTGGGCTCCGGAAATCATTGCTGCCCGCAGGACAGCCCAGGAGATAGTTGCGGACATTGCGGACACCACTGTGAAGACAATTGAGCTGGAACCCGGCCTGGTGTGGCGGTCCTTTCCCTCACCGGAAGGTGGTGAAGTAGACGGACTGCGGGAGTCCCTGGCGGCCAAAGGCGGCCGCATCAGCGTTGTTGGCGCCAGCCTGGACGACTTCACCCCACCAGCCCGTCCACGGTCCCTGCAGGAGCGCCTGGACTTCCTGGTTCCGCAACTGCAGGCCGCCCATCGGGTTGGCGCGAGCGGTGTCAGGCTGCCGATCGGCCAGGCGGGGAGCGAACTGCTCACACTGGTGCAGCCGCTGCTGCACGAACTGGACCTGGTGCTGTACGAGGAAATCCAGGGGCAGCAGGCTCCCCGAAGTCCCGCCGTCGAACCTGCCCTGGAAGTCATCGCCGGGCTTGCAGATGACCGCGTACGGGTCCTCGTGGACATCAGCATGCTGATGCCTGCCCTTCCGGTCACCTACCTCGAAGAACTGCGGCGGGGCGGCATAGCCACGGAACTCATGGCCCGCCTTGAGAATGACTGGCGCGATCCCGCCACCCATGAAGCCGTCACGGCCCTGCTCCGCTCAGGCAACGTGCCGCCGCGGATCCACACCCTCTACATGAACCTGCTCATCCGCTTTGGCCGCAGCGATGCTTCGGACCTGCAGGACATCCTGCCCCTGGTGGGCGCCTTCCACCTCAAGTTCTGGGATCTGGACGACGACGGCGGGCGGGTTTCACGGCCGCTGCGGGACCTGGGCGGACTCCTGCGCCGGAACGGCTTCAGCGGCACGCTCACCAGTGAGTGGGGAGGCCACGAGTGGCTGCAGGATGACCCCACGGAGATGACGCGCAGCCACCTCGCACTGGCAGGGGCAGCACTCGCGGATGCAGCGCCGGCGGCCCAGACTCTCGGTGGCTAAGGCAACGCTCTATCACTTCCTACGGCTTTTCCGGCAACGCTCTATCACTCCCCACGCCTTTTCCGGCAACGCTCTATCACTTCCTACGGCTTTTCCAGCAACGCTCTATCACTCCTAACGGCGCCCATTTGTGCTGCCGCGGCAGAGAGTGCGGCACCGTTTCGGGCAAGCCCAAAGGTGATAGAGGGTTAGCGGCGGATTCAAGTGGTCGTTGCAACACGTCCTATGCTGCTGATTCTTCCAGTATTTGCTGGAGGGCTTGTGCGGGTGTTTTCCAGCCGAGGGTTTTGCGTAGGCGTCCGTTGAGTCCTGCGGCAGCGTAGTCGAGGTCTGCGCGGGTGACGGTGGTGAGGTCCATGCCTTTGGGGAAGTACTGTCGCAGGAGTCCGTTGGTGTTCTCGTTCGTGCCGCGTTGCCAGGGTGAGTGAGGATCGCAGAAGTAGACCTCGGCGCCGGTGGCGATCCTGACGCGTTCGTGAATGCCGACCATCTCAGCGCCTTGGTCCCAGGTCAGGGACCGGCGCAGCTGGGCCGGCAGGGTCGGAAGGGTTGCCTCGATGGCGGCCAGCACCTGCTCGCCGGTATGTCCGTTAGGCAGGTGCAGGAGCATCACGAAACGGCTACTGCGTTCCACGAGGGTTCCGATCGCCCCGGCGCCAGGGGTACCGATGATCAGATCGCCCTCCTTACGATTTTGTTGTGGGTGATTTCGGAGCTGTCGTAGTGTTTCGATCACCCTCGGGTGGCGGGTATGGCCTAGGTCGCCCTGCCGCTTGGATGGCTCACTGGGAATGGCCGCCCGCTGCCCGCCGATGACTCGACCGCTGATTGAGAATTACGACATTGATCGTTGGGTAAGGACGTGCCGGCGTAGTTATCGACAGGGCCAACCGAAATTGGAGCTGATCGAAGGAGACTGAACATGCCGGCATTCTGGGTAGGAATCGACTCAGGCAAAAGAGCACATCATTGCGTCGTGATCGATCAGACGGGGACCGTGCTGCTCTCGAAACGGGTCGAGAACGACGAAAACGCAGTGCTCGAACTCATAGCCACGATCGCGGAGATCGCGGCCGGGGGCGAAGTCTGCTGGGCCACGGATCTGAATTCCGGCGGAGCGGCCCTGTTGATCGAGTTGTTGGCCGCGCACGCCCAGCAACTGCTCTATATACCTGGACGGATCGTGCATCACGCTGCGGAGACCTACCGCGGAGATGGCAAGACCGACGCGAAAGATGCCAGGATCATCGCTGACCAGGCACGGATGCGCACGGACCTCCAACCAGTCCGCCGCACGGACCAGATCAGCGTTGACCTGCGGCTCCTCACCGCCCGCCGTACGGATCTGATCTGCGACCGTGTCCGGGCGATCAACAGGCTCCGCGCCACCTTGCTGGAATATTTCCCGGCTCTCGAGCGTGCGTTCGACTACTCCAAACAGGCGCCCCTGGTCCTCCTGGGCGGCTACCAGACACCCGAGGGCATCCGGCGGATCGGACTAGCTCGGCTCACCGGTTGGCTGAGGAAACGCGGCTGCCGCAATAGTGCCAAGATGGCAGAGAAGGCACTGATAGCCGCAAACTCCCAGCACACCGTACTGCCAACTCAGACCACAGGCTCTGCCCTGGTCGTCCGGCTGGCCGGGCAAATCAGCACTCTCGATGCGGAGATCGCCGGCATCGATGCCCAGATCACGGACCTGTTCGGGAAGCACGACAGCGCCGATGTTTTGCTCACCATGCCGGGCTTCGGCCCCGTACTCGCAGCTACTTTTCTCGCGAACATCGGCGGCAACCTGGACGCGTTTGACTCAGTCGACCGGCTCGCCAGCGTCGCGGGGCTGGCTCCCGTCCCGCGCGATTCCGGACGAATCAGCGGGAACCTGCACCGACCACGTCGCTTTAACCGCAGGCTCCTGCGGACCTGTTACCTCGCCGCCCTCTCCAGCTTGAAGAACAGCGCGGCCTCAAGAACCTATTACGACCGGAAGCGCGGAGAAGGAAAGTCGCATAAACAGGCCCTCATCGCCCTCGCCAGACGTCGCATCAACGTCCTCTGGGCGATGCTCCGTGACCACACCATCTACCAGGAACCAATGCCACGCATCACCGCTCAGGCGGCTTGACAGAAACATTGAGATTCCCAGTGCCCGGGCACTGCCCGGTCATCGGCTTCCGCGGGGCGTTCACTGATCAGCAACTCTTGCGGGACCCGGGGCCTTCGCATGCCCGCGCGCCGGTTTGGCTGCCGCACGGCCCGGCCGGTGCGCAGAGCAGCAGCGAGCTCGGCTCTCAGCCCGCCGCGGCCCTGGATGTAGATGCACTGATAGATAGTCTCCGGGCTGATGCGCATGCTTTCATCATCGGGGAAATCAATCCGCAGCCGGGCGCTGATCTGCTCCGGGGACAACCGTTCCCGCGCCGTCAGCATTCCGGCGACGTAAAGCGCCAGGGCCTCGTTGAAAACCAGCTTCCGTGCCTTAGGCCTGCGCGCCAGCTTCTGCGCACGGTTCTGCGCCGAGGACGCCAGGTACGGACGGTTGCCCCCGTTCCGGATGTTCCTGCCCAGCTCCCTGCTGACAGTGGACGGGTTCCGGCCCAAACGCCGACCGATCTCCCGCACGCCGCACCCGGCCGCCCGCCACACAGCGATCAACTCGCGCTCATCGAAGGACAGGAACCGCCCGCACGGGGGCTTCTTCGCAGGATCCACCCCACCATGCTGACGGACGATCAACCTGGCCGCAGACAGGGACATACCGGCCACCGCCGCCGCCACCTCATCAGATGCCCCAGAAGACCGCGCCTCCCAGAAAACCCGCACCACCGACTGCAACAGCTCAGGCCGACCAAAACCCACAACAACACCCCAATCACTCAGGTGTTGCAACGACCCCTTGAACCTGCCAGCCAAAATGCCGCATCAGCTGAGAGAGCGTTCCCTGATTTCTTGCAGGAAGTGAGAGAGGGTTGGCAAGAACGGGCAAACGACGGCGGCCGGCCCCGGGGTTTCCGGGACCGGCCGTTTCTGCCGTCAACTCATTCGTGGCGGGCTGCTACTTGGTGCTGAAGGCGGCGTCGAAGGCCGCGGCGGAGGGCTCGTAGCTGGAGAGCCGGCGCACGAACGCGAGCGCCTCGGGCGCACCGTCCAGCCGGTCCATCCCGGCGTCCTCCCACTCCACAGACAGGGGGCCGCGGTAGCCGATGGAGTTGAGCATCCGGAACGCATCCTCCCACGGAACGTCGCCGTGGCCGGTGGAGATGAAATCCCAGCCGCGGCGCGGATCAGCCCACGCCAGGTGGGATGACAACCGGCCGTTGCGCCCGTTGCTGAGCCGCTTCTTCGTGTCCTTGCAGTGCACGTGGTAGATGCGGTCCTTGAAGTCCCACAGGAAGCCCACCGGATCGATGTCCTGCCACACCATGTGGCTCGGGTCCCAGTTCAGCCCGAAAGCCTCCCGGTGCCCGATCGCCTCGAGGGCACGCTGGGTGGTCCAGTAGTCGTACGCGATCTCGGACGGATGCACCTCATGGGCGAACCGGACCCCCACCTCGTCGAACACGTCGAGGATGGGGTTCCAACGGTCGGCGAAGTCCTGGTAGCCGGCGTCGACCATCTTTTCGGAGGCGGGTGGGAACATGGCCACGTACTTCCAGATGGACGAGCCCGTGAAGCCTGTCACCGTCTTCACCCCGAGCCTGGCGGCGAGCCGGGCAGTATTTTTCATCTCCTCCGCGGCGCGTCGGCGCACTCCTTCAGGATCGCCGTCGCCCCACACCACGTCCGGCAGGATGCCGCGGTGCCGTTCGTCGATGGGGTCATCGCACACGGCCTGGCCCTTGAGGTGGTTGGAGATGGTCCACACCTTGAGGCCGTGGCGTTCCAGGATGTCGAGTTTTCCTTGCACGTAGGCGTCGTCGTCCCAGCGCCACGGGTCCAGGTGGTCGCCCCAGCAGGCGATTTCCAGTCCGTCGTAGCCCCACTCGCCGGCGAGCCGGGCCACCTCTTCGAACGGCAGGTCGGCCCACTGGCCGGTGAACAAGGTGATTGGTCGTGCCATCTGTTTTCCCCTCCTACGAAACCTGCGCCGGGACGTCGGCTGCAACGCGCGTCCAGGCGGAATCATTTTCGGAACTGCGCCCGACGGCCTCGAGCACGCGCTGCACCTTCAGCCCGTCAGCGAACGTGGGATGCGGGTCGGTGCCGCCCACGATGCCCTCCACGAGGTCCTTGACCTGGTGCGAGAACCCGTGCTCGTAGCCGAGCATGTGGCCGGCAGGCCACCACGCCGAAACGTAGGGATGCACCGCTTCAGTGACCAGGATCTTCCGGAAACCCTGGCGGTCCCCGGGCACCGTGCGGTCATAGAACTGGACGCTGTTGAGGTCCTCCAGGTCAAAGGCCAGGGCGCCCTTGTCCCCCGAGACCTCTATCTGCAGCGCGTTCTTCCGGCCGGTGGCAAAGCGGGAGGCCTCGAATGATGCCAGCGCCCCTGATTCGAAGCGGCCGGTGAAGATAGCGATATCGTCCACCGTCACCTTGCCGTAGCCGGAACCGGCCCTGCCGGACAGGCCGGAGCCTGAGTCCAGCAACGGCCGCTCCCTGACGATGGTGTCGATGGTTCCGGACACCTTCTCCAGGTTCAGCCCGGTGACGAACTGGGCCAGGTCGATGGCGTGGGCGCCGATGTCGCCCAGCGCGCCGGATCCGGCATGTTCCTTCTGCAGGCGCCAGGCCAGCGGCATTTCCGGGTCCACCAGCCAGTCCTGCCGGTACGAGGCACGCACCTGATTGATGGTCCCCACGGCACCCTCGGCGATAAGGTCCCGCAGGAACGTGACGGCGGGAACGCGCCGGTAGGTGAAACCCACCATCGCACGAACACCGCAGGCAGCAGCCCGTTCAGCCGCCTCCGCCATGGCCTCCGCCTCGGCCACCGTATTTGCCAGCGGCTTCTCGCACAGGACGTGCTTTCCGGCCTCAAGTGCCGCGATCGCTATTTCCGCATGGGAGTCGCCGGGGGTAACGATGTCGACGACGTCGATATCGTCCCGGGTGATCACCTCACGCCAGTCTGTGGCCGCCTCAGCCCAGCCCCACTTGTGTGCGGCAGCAGCCACCGCTTCAGCGTTCCGGCCCACAATCACCGCCATTTCCGGCTCGGCCGGGAGGTCGAACACCCGCGGTGCGGTGCGCCAGCCCTGTGAGTGGGCGGCGCCCATGAAGCCGTAACCGATCATGGCCACGCGGAGGGTGGTCATGCCAGCACCACCTTGCGCTCAACCGCCACCCGGTTTCCGACGTAGCGCATGGGTGCGATCTGCATGTAGAGCAGGCGGAGGGTGAGGATAACCTCGACGTCGATCTCCTCGCCGGCGTCGGGGACTCGGTCCAGCGGGATGATGATGTCCGGTTTGTCGGCCACGAACCACAGGGTTTCCCATTGTTCGGGGAGTTCCGCGATGCTGTAGGTCTTGCCCTGGAGTTCGAAGCGGAGGGACTCCTTGGGGATCTCCACCCCGTTGACTGTTGCCGCGACGTCGTCAACCGCGGAGAGCCAGAGGCTGCGGTACCAGGGCAGTTGCACGGAGACCGAAATGCCCTCGGGGTGCCTGCGGACATCGGCGTCCTGGAACAGGGAGTTGTGAGTTGCCATGGGCTTTCCTTACTTGAACGTATCGACGAAGGTGTCGTGGGGTACCGGGGGCAGTGGATCCAGCCTCTGCCGCGCGGTGGGGCTGTACGGGTGGTATTCCTGGGGCACAGGTTCATCGGCGGGTGGCATGAACACCGGCTTGCCGTCGTCGCCGAAGTACATCAGGTCCAGTGCGAAGGCGTGCTGGTTCTTCTCGGCGAAGCTGATCCAGTTCTCCTCGAACGGGGCCCGCAGCAGCTCGTAGCAGCGGAACTTCCAGATCTTCCATTCGCCGTCCTGGCGCAGGAAGTCCACGGCGTACTTGCACCACACCCAATGGGCCCAGACCTTCTTGCCCTGGACCTCGCCC
This sequence comes from Pseudarthrobacter phenanthrenivorans Sphe3, assembly GCF_000189535.1. NCBI lineage: Bacteria > Bacillati > Actinomycetota > Actinomycetes > Micrococcales > Micrococcaceae > Pseudarthrobacter > Pseudarthrobacter phenanthrenivorans. Next base: position 179,125 of record NC_015145.1, on the reverse strand, counting down.
GGCGAATACATGTAGTCCGGGCTGTCCTTGGCCACCTCAGGGTCAGTCAGGCCGGACTCGTTGCCGGTCATGATCCAGACACCCTTGGCGGTTTCGCCGTCGGCCGCCACCTCGATGACCGGGGTGGTGGTGTAGTGCAAAATCAGCTTTCCCTCGGGCCGCGGGCGGCCCTGGTGGTAGCGGATGACGCTGTCGTACTCCGTGTACTGGCCGGCGTTGGTGTACCTGGCGCGGATGCCAGGCGTGCCGGGCTTCACCCACAACGGGATGATCTGCTCATCCTCGAAGGCATTGTGCAGGTACATGTAGCGGTTGAACAGGTTCTCGATGTCACCGCGGTCATTGGCCCGGCGGGCCAGTTTCAGGGCTTCGGCGAGCTCGCCCCGGAGGCGTTCCACCTCGGCCATGAGATCGATATCGATGGCAGACATTGGGCCTCCTTAGGCGGGAACGACTGAGTCTTCGATGGCGCGGCGCATCAGGGCATGCTGCTTCTTGACCAGGTCGATGGGGTCTGATTCGCCCAGATCGGCGAAGGCATGTCCCTCCCACTCGCTGGACAGGAAGCCCTGGTAGCCGCCCTTGACGAACTGGCGCACAATGCGCGGGATGTCCATGGCGGGCTCGTTGCCGTTCTCGTCTATGTCGTAGAACTTGGCGTGCACGTGGAACATCTGGGGCATGATGTCCAGCCACTCCTCCGGCGGGACCAGCCCGTGCATGTTGAAGGCGAGCCGGGTGAACGGGCCCAGCCGGGCGGGATCGAAGTTGTTCTCCCTCAGGTAGTCCTCGAACTCCTGGTTGCGCTCCTGCATGGGCAGGGGTTTGCGCCAGATCTCCTGCATCACCGCGAAGTGCTCCTCCGGCAGGCCCATCTGCGTCAGGGTGCGGAACAGCGTGGGCGAGAGACTGTGCATGGTGGAGCTGAAGTCGGCCGTGAAGCCCAGCCGGTCGCTTCCCAGTTCCTCGTACATTTCGCGGATCTGGAGGATCTTGGGATCGTTCGGGCCCTGGGGGGCGTGGATTTCGTAGCCGAGCTTCTGGTCGTACTTTTCGGCCAAGGGCAGCAGCCGGCGAAGCAGCTCCTTGCCGGCGGAGCGGATCACGATCTTGTGGAAGCCGAGGGTGTTCGCCGTCTTCAGCTGCCGTGCAAAGAAGTCGTACTCCTCATCCGGAGTCATGTCCCGGTCCTTGCGCCGCCCCATGTCCAGGTTGGTGCCCACGGCACTGGGGGTCAGGCCGTAGCGGTCCATGCTGTCGCGCCATAGTTTCGCGAAGTCGTTGTCGACGTCGGGGTAGGTGCGCAGCATCTGCGCGATGTTGAATTCGACGCCGGGGCCGAGGCCTTCGTCGGCGACCGCTTGTATCAGCGTCCCGGGCGTGTAGAGCCCGGCGGCGAATTCGGAGGTGAGTGAATAGAGGGTGATGCCAAGCTCGATGCCCGAGCCTGCGATGCCTTCTGACATGTCGTATTCCTTTGTTTCAGCCGCGGACGGGCTGGGCGAGGTGGCTGCTGAGGATGCGGCGGGCTTCGGCGGCATCGGTGATCATGGCGGAACCGGCGTCGGCTGCTGCCGAGCGCTGGATGGCCTGTTCGCTGCGGATGATCTCGAACGGGTCCTGCCAGTTGTTCCAGTGCCAGCCCTCGTATTCGCTGGAGATGGCACCGGAGTACCCGTTCTCCACGAGCTGCCGGACCAGGCCACGCACCGGCACGGAGGGCTCTTCGCCGTTCTCGTCGATCCCGAAGAACTTGCCGTGCACGTGGCGCACCCACGGCATGATCTCCAGCCAGGTGTCCAGCGGCGCAGGACCGAAAAGGCCCGTTCCGTTGATGCCGAAATCGATGCCGAGGTCCGGCCTGCCGTTCCGGGCAGCCAGGCCGATGAAGGCACCGAAACGCTCTCCGTGGACCTTCTGGGTGTTGGGGGGTCCTTCTGCATAGAAGCCGTTCCACAGCTCAACCACCTGCCGGAGCAGGTCCTCTGAGGCGCCGCGACGGCGGTAGGCCTCCAGGAGGGAGGGGGCAAAGCCGGTGACGGTGGCACCCCAGTCCGCGGTGAAGCCGAGCAGCGGGGAGTCAAGCTTTTCGTAGCGGTCACGCAGTGCGAGGACCCGCTCGTGCGCGCCGTGCTGGTCCGCATGGACTTCCAGGGCAAGGGTGACGCCGTACTTCTCGGCCACGGGCAGCAGGCTTTCCATGGCGTCGGGCGTCAGCGAGATCTGCACGCGGGCGATCGGGAAGCCGAGCCGGGCGGCCACCTCGATCTGCTTGCGCATGTACTCGACCAGCTCGTCGTGGTTCATCAGCCGGTCCCGGCGGATGCCTGTGTCCACGTTGACGGCCAATGATGTGGGGATGAGGTCCACTTCTGCCACCAGGTCGCGGAACTGCCCCACGAAGTTGTCGTCGATGTGGTCCGGGAAGCCGCGGAAGCTGGAGAAGCCAATGACTTCCAGCCCCGGGCCGAAACCTTCGGCCGCCACCTTGCGGATGAGGCCTGCGAGGTCGTACTGCCGGCCGTGGAAAGCCCGGGTGAAGCTGTAGAGGGTGACGCCCTGGATCGGCGTGCCGAGGCCTGTCATCGCTGTGCCGCCTTCATGGTCTTGGTGTCGTGCTCTTCGATGTGCAGCACGCCGTGGTCGGTGATGATGTAGGGGATGTAGAGCTTCAAGTCCACCCGGACCTCGTGCTCCGCCTGGTCGTCGCGCAGGGGAAGGTCGCCGGACAGGACGGCAGAATCCAAAGGGAACCACCATTCGCCGGTCTCTTCAACGAGTTCCTCGAAGCTGAACGTGCGGTTGTTCATGGTCCAGCGCAGCGAGTCTTCCGGTGCGGCCACGCCGTCAACCGTCAGCGCCGCCCCGGCGATGCAGGAGCCGGGGAGCGCGCGGTACCACGGGATGCGGACTCCGACGGCGGCCCGGCCGTCGCGGGCTGTGAGTGTTCCTTGCTCGATTATGCGGTCGGCAATCATCGAGACCTCCTTGTCTGCGGCATGCCCTGCCACTTCTTCATTATTTACTCACTCTATTGTCTGAATTAGACATAAGTAAAGAGCTGTTTAGCTTTTCTGCAACTTTTCGCGCTCCGCGCACGGCGAGCGCTACCGCCGTCAGCGTGGGGTTGCACGCCGTCGCGGTGGGGATGACTCCATTGCCGGCCACAAAGAGGCCGGGGACCTGCCATACCTCGCTGTCGGGCGAACAGACGCTCTCGCCGTCGTCCGTCCGGGCCATACGCGTGGTGCCCTGGTAGTGCAGGGATGCGCCGGGAGGGAGGACGAAGGGCTGCTCGTCGAGCGGCTCGCCCACAGCCTTGCCCAGGCGGACGATCTCCTGCCTGGCCCGCTCCAGCACCTCGCGGTCGCGCTCGGTGAGGCGATAGTGGATCCGCATCGCGGGCATCCCGTACGAGTCGCGGGCGCCGTCGTCGAACGCCACCCTGTCCTCGCGCTGCAGGTCCTTGGCACAGAACAGGCCAAGCCCCACGATCGATCCCGGAACAACCGGGTCGTCCTCCGCCAGCGGGACGGGGGACGCATCCAGCTGCATGATCTGGCCGTGGAAGGGAGCTTCATCCGTGTAGGGAACCCAGGCCACGCCGCTCTGCTCACTGAGCGCACCGTCCGCAGCCGCGGATCCTTGCGGGGCCGTGACGCCGCGCAGCCTGCTGGCGAACACCACCTGGGCCTGGTCGTTGAGGTAGCGGCCCAAGGCATCCGGCCGGATTCCTGAAGCCCACAGCAGCTGCGGGGTGCGGAGGGCATCCGCGCCCACCACCACGTACCGGGCGGACACCTGGTGTGTCCCGCCGGTGCGGCGGTCCTGGACTTCGACGCCGGCAGCAACCCCGTCCTCCACCAGCACCCGCGTCACCAGGGACTCATCAAAGAGGTGGAACTGCGGGTTTTCCCGGGTCACGTCCCCCATCACCACGTCGGACCCCGACCAGACGAGGCCACCGTCCTCCCGCCGGTGTACGGCAAGCGGCATGGGCTGGACCCGGAAGGCCGGCCCCCTGCCGTTGTCCACCACTGCCGCGAGGCGTTCGCGGACCAGGTCCGAGAAGGGAGCGCCGTCGAAAGCGTGGGTGGTGACGCCGAGCAGGCGGTCGGCGTCGTCCAGCAGGTCCTCCAGGTCAGGGAGGAACGGGATCCGCTCCTTGCCTCCCGGCCGGGGGCAGGCAGCCGTCCAGTGGGCAGCCATGCCGCCCACGTTGCTGGACATGGCCGCCACGGGCATGCCGTCCTCGCCGGGGAAGGCATAGCCGTCCTGCAGGAGGTAGGTTCCGGGCCTGGCACGGCGCTCCCCACTCTTGACAGCACCTGGAGAGCTGACAGTTTCGGCACCTGCTCCCGGACCTTCCGAGGCCCGCTGCGCACTGCTGCGGCGCTCAGGATCCTCGATGTTCTTGACGTGCGCCCCGGGCGGGATGCTGACGGTGGGGCCCACCTCGAACATGGCGATGGTGGCACCCGGCGCTTCCTCGCTCAGGATTCGCGCATACGCCGATGCCGTGGGACCACTGCCGACGATGGCGACATCGACGGCAGCGGGGTACCGGTGGCCGCTCACCGCCCGGCCACCAGTTCCTGGATGCGGCGCACCGACTTTGCCGACTCGATCGTTGGGTAGTACTCAAGCCCGATGGGTCCGCTGTAGCCGCTGTTCTGCAGGTCGGCGAGCCGTGCGTGCCAGTCGATGGAGCCGGAACCCGGTTCACCGCGGCCGGGAGCATCGGCGATCTGGACGTACTTGACCAGGTCCCCGGCATTGGCGAGCTCGGCAGCCACGTCCTCGCCCTCCACAGTGGAGTGGTAGAGGTCGTAGAGAACGCCGAAGTTGGGCGAGTTGACGCCCCTGGCGACGTAGACGGCTTCCGAGGTCCGGTCCAGGAGCGCCCCGGGGTGGTCCACGCGGATGTTCACCGGTTCGAGGACCAGGGTAATGCCCGAGCCTTCAATGTGCGCCGTGCCTTTGGTGAAGATTTCGATCAGTTCGTCCAGCTGGTCCTGGCGTTTGCGACCGCCGAAGCCGGTGCCGCTGCCCACCACGATCCGGGGGCAGCCGAGCTGCTGCGCCACGGCTACGCCTGCGTCAAGGCCGGTGTAGAACGGCTCGTGGTTCTTCGGCGGGATCATGAACTGCATCCGGGGCTCGGCCAGCTGCGCGGTGAGCTGGACGCCGGTTTCCTCGAGGGCGTCCTTGAGGGCGGGAATGTCCTTGCCGGTGGGCCCCCACATTTCAACGGCGTCGAAGCCGGCGGCGGCTGCTGCGCGGACGCGGTCAGCGGCGCTGGCCCCTGCTTCTGAGAACAAAAGGTCGATATTGGGCGCAAGCTGGTACATGCGGATCTCCTGGGTGGTTGGGAAGTTTCGGTAGGAAATGTGCGACGGCGGCGCGCGGCACAACGGTTTTTGGGCGCAAGGTATCGCGGCCGGTAGATGGTGTGTGTTCTGGGGCCTCCACGGTGTGCGGAGGACGGCGGGTCAGCCCTTCAGTCCGCCGGAGAATCCCTGGATGAAGCGCTTCTGCGCGAACAGGAACAGGGCAAGGATGGGGACCATGGACACGATCACGATGGCGAAGATCGAGTTCCATTCGGATACCAGCGAGCCGATGTAGTAGTACATGGCAACCGGCAGGGTCTGGTTGGCGGAACCGCCCAGGAAGATCAGGGAGGTGAAGAAGTCGTTCCAGACGATGAGCCCGGCGAAGATGGTCACAGTTCCCGTGGCCGGCGCCATCATGGGCAGCACCACCTTGGAGAAGATCTGGGTTTTGCTGGCACCGTCGATGGTGGCGGCTTCCTCATACTCGGTTCCGAGCCCGCGGAAGAAGTTGGAATACAGGAAGATCGAAAGCGGCAGGAGCATGCCTGTGTAGAGGATGATCATGCCCCAGGCGGATCCCGTCAGGCCGAGGGCCCGGGCCCCCATGTAAAGGGGTACGGCGCCAAGCTGGCCGGGGAGGATGATCGCGATCAGGAACAGGTAGTACGTACTTTTGCTCCAGCGTGCGGTGCTGCGGGAGATGACGTAGCCGGTGATCGAGCCGAGCGCGATGAGTCCCACGATGCTGCCTGCAGTGATGATGGTGCTGTTCACAAGCCCCATCACGACGTTGGAGTTGCCGGTGGCGGTGAGGACGTCGATGAAGTTGCTGAAGTCCGGACTCTTTGGCAGCGCCAGCGGGGAGGTGGTGTACATCTCGCTGTCCGGCTTCAGTGCGGTGGTCACCAGGAAGTAGAACGGGGCGAGGAAGAGCAGGGCAAGGGCCCAGAGGCCAACCTCGCGAAGCAGGGTGAATTTGGTGTAGCGGAACATGTCTAGTCCTCGGGGTTCGATCGCGTCAGCCGCTGCTGGATTACGGCGAAGAACAGGATGATGACGGCGAGCACCAGGGCAAGGGCAGCGCCGCCGCCGAAGTTGCCGAGCGCAAACGCCTGCTTGTAGACCTGCGTGGCCAGTGTTTCGGTTGCCCCGGCAGGTCCACCGCCCGTGAGGGCCATGATGGGGTCGAAGACGCGCAGGCCCTGCACGATTCCCAGGGTGGTGGCGATGGCGACGGCGGGGCGGATGGCGGGCAGCGTGACGTTCCGGAAGCGCTGCCACAGGTTGGCGCCGTCAATGGCTGCCGCTTCCTCCACCTCGACGGGAACACCGGCAAGTCCGGCCATGAAGATAACCATGGCAAAGCCGGTGGAGCCCCAGACCAGGACCACGAGGACTGTCCAGATGGCCCATTGCGGGTCCGCGAGCCACGGCTTGGCGAGGTCGCCGGCGCCAATCGATGTCAGGAAGACGTTGATGGGCCCGTCAAAGTCGAAGATGTATTTCCAGATGTAGGCCGTGGCCAGGGGGCTGAGCACCACGGGCATGAAGAAGAGGGTCCGGAGGATGTAGCGCGTCTTCAGGACCCGGTTCAGGCCCAGGGCGATGACAAGGCCTGCCACGTTGCCGAGGAAGACCGAGCCGAAGGCAAGGAAGAGGGTGTTGGACAGGGCCCCGAGCTTGGCGGGGTCTTTGAAGATTGCTTCGAAGTTCTGCCAGCCCACAACCTTGAACGAGCCGATGCCCGTCCAGTTGGTGAAGGCGAAGTAACCGCCGATGCCCGTAGCCACGTAGTGGATGGCAAGGACGAGGACGATCCCGGGCAGTGCCCACCACCAATGTCCGAACTGCAGGCCCTGGCCCCGGGGGCGGGTGGCTTTACCCGCCCCCGGAGCACGCCGGCCCCGTCGGGGTGCTTTGGCTGCTTCCGTTTTCGGTTGCATCGTGGCAGTCATGATATTCCTTGCTTGTCCCTTTGGGCCGGTAAAAAACGTTCGATGGATCGGGGTTGCTATCCCCAGGCTGCATCCATCGCCTGGAGGACCTGGTCCGGTGTCTTCTGGCCGGTGATGATGCCCTGGACCCCCGTTGCGAGGGCGTCGTAGACGGCGGAGTTCGGCCACTGGATGTTCGGAAGCGGCCCGTATTTTCCATCCTTGATCAGGTCGCCGACGTTCTTGTACGCTCCGCCGTCGAAGTCGTACTTGTCCAGTCCACTGACCGGCAGTGCGCCGTCGATTTCTGCAAACGCCTTGGTCTGCTCTGGTTCGGCAGCCCAGGCGAGAAACGCCTTGGCGGCGTCCTTGTTCTTGGAGGCGGCGTTGATGGAGAAGGCGTAGTTGGCGCTGGCGTAGACGTATTCGTTACCCGAGCCCTTTTCAGCCGGCAGTGCGCGCACGGCAAATTCGGAGCCGGCAGCGGCGGACTGCAGCTGCTTCCAGCTCGTGGCCGGAATAAATCCTGCCAGTGACGTCCCGCTGGCAAGGCCCTTGGTAATGGCGTCAAAACCGGCCCCGGCGGCGCCCTTCTGGAAGCAGCCCGCGTCCTTCAGCGTGTTGACTGCTTCGAGTGCCGACTTCCAGCCGTCCGAGCCTGCGAAGGTGACTTCCTTGGCTGCACGCTTTTCGTTCCACTCGGGGTCTTCCGCGTAAACACGGGAGGCTGCCAGGGACATCGCCGTGAGGCCTGTGTTGGGAGGCGCCGCACCTGCAAGGGCGAAGAGGGATTTCCCGGAGGATTCGAGCGTCCTGCACTGCTCTTCCAGGGCCGTAAAGTCCGTCGGGAACTCGCCGGCCTCCTTCACAGCAGCCTCGTTCGTGACCAGCGCGGACACGGTGATGGCCGTTGCCTGGCCGAAAACCTTGCCCTCCGGGCCGAAAGTGCTGGCACTCCCTTCCGGCAGGAGGTCCTTGGCGGAGTCATCCAGTGGCTCAAGGAACCCGGCCTCCGCCAGAGGAAGGATACTGCGTCCCTGGCCGCTGCCGGGTGAGGTCACCACGACGTCGGAAGCGTTGCCGGCCTGGAGCTGGGTCCGCAGGGTCTGGTCGTAGGAGTCGTTGGGCTGCGGATTGAAGGTGATCTTGACGTTCGGGTTCGCCTCCATGTACTTCTCGGCGAGTACCTGGAACGGGCTCTCGATGGTGTTGGAGGTGGCGAAGGAGAGGGAGAATTCCTGCGCTCCCCCCGTGGAGGAGCTGTTGCCGGCGGGGGCCGAGCAGCCGGTGAGGACAAGGGCTGCGAGGGTGGGAACTGCGAGGGCGCCGACCTTCAGACCCGAGTAGCGGCGGTGCTGTGTCATGTCCAGCCTTTCTGACTTCGTTGTCGAAAACATCCGGGGCCCGTGACCCCGGTCACTCACCAGTATGAGCGAGATGTGCAGAAAAAGCACATAAGTATTGCGGATGACAGACATAAGTTTCGCAAAGGTTTGCGGAAGGATTGCATCAAGTGCCCTGATGCCGTAGGGAGAAGCTATTGATGCCATTGATAAAATCAAGAGACGTAGTTCACCACTGAAAGACCGTGCGCCGTGACGAATCATGCTTCGCTTTCCCGGCTGGACCTCAACCTGCTGATCTCGCTCGATGCCCTCATCACTGAGCGGAGCGTAACCCGGGCGGCCGAGCGGCTTCACTTGAGCCAGCCCGCCCTGAGCGCGTCCCTGGCACGGCTCCGGTCCCATTTTGGAGACCCCATCCTCGCGAGGCGCGGCAATGCCTATGAGCTCACTCCGTTCGCCCTGCGGCTGGCGGAACACACCACCACCGCGCTCGAAGCAGCGCGCCGGGTGTTCGAGAGCCAGGCAACCTGGGAACCCAGCGAATCTGAACGCGAGTTCTCCATCTACGGCTCCGACTACGGGTTCACCACCATTGGCCGGGTTGCCTCCGAACTGGCGGCCGAGCGCGCGCCGGGCGTCCGGTTCCGGTTCATGCTCCATAACCCGATGGTGGTGGAGGATGCCGCCAACCGCCTGCGCTCCGTGGACGGCATCCTGATCCCCCACGGATTCCTGTCCGGACTCCCCTACCTGGACCTGTGGCGGGACGGCTGGGTGGCCGTCGTCTCATCCTCCAACGAAGCGGTGGGTGAAAAAATCACCATGGAGAACATTGCAGAACTGCCGTGGGTAATGACCTACCAGACGCGGTCGGCGTCAACCTCGGCCGAACGCCAGATCATGCAGCTGGGCGTGGAGCCGCGGGTGGACGTCGTGGTGGAAAGCTTCCAGTCCCTGCCTCATTTCGTGGTCGGGACCAACCGGATCGCCCTCATCCAGGCAGCGCTGGCCCCCTTTGCGTTGCGGGTAGGAGGAATCCGCGTCCTGCCGCTGCCCTTCGATGCCACTCCGCTGCTCAATGCCCTCTGGTGGCACCCGGTACACAACCGGGATTCCGAGCACGAGTGGATGCGCAGCCTTTTCAAGGAAGCTGCCCACATCGTGGGGGCAGCAGCCCAGGAAGGCAGCTGAAGCGCCAGGCTCGATAACTCCCCCGGCGTCAGGCGGATGCCAACGCCGACCGCATGCTCTTGCGGATGAGGTCGTGCTGCCTGCGGACCAGCAGCAGCGGATCCACCTCGCCGAGCTCGGCAAAAGCATGGCCTTCCCACTCGCTGGACCAATAACCCCGGTAGCCGCCCTCCACGAACACCCTGACCAGTTCCGGGTAGTCGATGGCCGGCTCGTTGCCCTGCTCATCGATGTCGTAGAACTTTGCGTGGACGTGCATGATCTGCGGCATGATGTCCGCCCACTCCTTGGGGCTGACATGCCCATGCATGTTGAAGGCCAAATGCGCGAACGAACCAAGGCGCGCCGGGTCAAATTCCCGGCCCCGCAGGTAGCCGATGAACTCCTCCTGCCTTGCCCGCATTGGGGCGTCAGTAGCCCAAATGGACTGCAGTGTGTGGACGGCCTCGTCATCGAGCCCGGCACGGCGGACAGCCCGCAGGAGCGTCGGAGACATGCTGTGCATGGTGGAGGAGAAGTCGGCCACAAAGCCCAGCAGCGGCGAATCAAGGTCCGCGTAGACGTCGCGCACCTTCATGATTTCCGGCGAGTTGGGTCCGAGGGGTGCATGGATCTCGTAGGCCAGCTTGAGCTCCAGGTCCTCGGCCAACGGCAAAAGCCGGCGGAGCAGTTCCGGTTTGGCGCTCTGGATGCGGACCAGTGGGAAGCCGAGTTTCCTGGCTCCGTGGAAGAGCCTTTCGGTGAACTCGTACTCCTCGTCCGGGGTCATGTCCCGGTCACGGCGCCGGCCCATGTCCAGGTTGGCGCCAAACGAGCTGGCGGTGAAGCCGTGTTTGTCGAAAGCCTGGTGCCAGGACCGGGCAAAGTCATCCGTCACGTTTGGGTATGTGGGAAGGACCTGGGAGGCAACGATCTCAATACCCGGACCAATGCCGAGTTCCGCCACACGGTTGAGCAGGCCGTCAAAGTCGTACCAGCCGGCCCGGAATTCGGCGCTGGCGGAGTACAGCGTGAGCCCGAGCGAGAACGGATCGTCGTCGGCCTTAGGCGGAGGCGGCGTGACCGCCGTCGTCAGTGCAGGGGCCGGTGCCGGTTTATCGGTGACTGTCAGCTCCAGCGTCTGGTTGACGAAGTTGGGGACATACATTCCAGGGCCGCCGTCCTGGCCCGGGGCGATCTGCATGTAGGGCAGGCGCAGTTCTCCGATGAGCTGGACCGTGTGCTGCCCTCCAAGGGACACCGGGGTGTCCCTCCTGGTGATGAGCAGGGGGTGCTCCTGGAGGAACCAGAGAGTTTCGCTTTGGGCTGGGAGGTCCGGAACCGCATAGCGGACGCCGCCCAGTTCCAGCGACAGGTCCTCCGTGGGTACCTCGACGCCGTCCACAAAAAGCCGGAGGCTGGAGACAGAGGAGAGCCACAGGCTCCGGTACCAGGGAAGCGTGAGGGCCAGGGCGAGGCCCTCGGGGTGGGTGCGGAGGCTCGATTCGTCAAGAAGTCCGTTTGGCATGGCTGTATCTCTTTGCTGGCAGAAGGAAATGGTCAGGGGAGTTCGGAAGCAATGCGGCGGATCAGGGCGTGCTGGCGGCGCACCTGCTCGATGGCCCGCCAGGGTGTCCGCTCGCCTTCGTATTCGGTGGAAAGATAGCCGGTGTAGCCGGAGTCCTTGAGCGCCTTGAGTATGGGGCGCCACGGGATCTGCTGGTCTTCCAGCTGGTCATTGATGTCGTGGAACTTTGCCTGGATGAACACCACATACTGGGCGATGTCCGCGAAGTCTGCGGGATTGACGCCGATCCCGTCCAGGAAGGCCGGCCGCGTTTCGCGGCTCTCGCCTTCCCGCAGCGGGATGGGCCGGTCCTGGAAGATGCCGGTATCGATGAGCAGGCCGAAGTTCTTGGTTCCGGTCCGTTCGATCAGGCCGATGTAGTCGTCAACCACAGGGTGTTTGATGGGCGTGGGCGAGTGGATCTCGGGGCAGATGATGATCCCGAGCTCGTGGGCAAGATCCAGGGAGCGCTCCACGGATTCGGTCCAGATCGGGTCCGGAACCAGATCGCTGGACACCACGCCGATCTTTGGCCGGACGAAGCCGAAGCCAAGCCGGTGGGCAAGCCGGAGGTCCCGCTGGAGGGCCGCGGCGCCCTCGGCAACGGTCATGCTCCGTCCCGGGTACAGGCGGGTATCGATCCAGGAGCCGTAGTTGGTGGGCTCCAGGGAGTACTTCTCGAGCAGGCCGAACCAGGTGTCGGTCCACGCGGCCGAGGGTTCCGGATAGCCGGGGATGTGACCCTCGCCAAGGATTTCGACGCCGGTGGCACCTGTATCGGCGACGGACGCCAATGCAGTTTCCAGGTCCATCACCGTGCCGTAGTCGCCCATGTAGCTGTAGAGGGAGACACCATAGCGGAACGCACCCTCCCCGCCCTCCGGAGCCAGGGTCACTGACCTGCTGACACGGTGGATGGTGGGCTGGTGCTCCACGGGGATGTAGGACATGCGCAGCCGCAACTCGATGGTGAGCTCATGGACTCCCTGCGGAAGACCGCCGTCGTAGGGAACCGTGACCACCGCGGCCTCCTCGAGGGGCCAGCGGACGCCGTCGCTTTCCCAAAGCTGCTGCAGCGTGAAGGTCCGCCCGCCGAAGGTCCACAGCGGAATGTCAGGGGCGACGTCCACGAGGTTGCCTACCCGGACGGCGATGCCGTCGATCAGGGAAGCCGCCATGCCGCGGTAGGACGGCATCCGGACCCTGAACTGGAAGCCGGTTGTGCGTCCGCCTTCGGTGACGTTGCGGAAGCCGACGGACTGGATGAGGTCTCTTTCGAGAAGCATCGTTGCTCACTCTCTCTAGGTGCAAATCGATCGTAGCACCATTATGTCTGTTTCCGACTAAAGTATGTAGACTTTCCTCGTAACTCTCCGATGGCGGACAGAAAGAGGCATTGATGCCATGGCCGAAGTACTGAATGCACTCATCCTTTCCGGGCATATGACCCGCGAGCACGACAACGAGTTCCGCAGTTTCCGTGCCCACAACCAGTGGCTCACCAGCGTGCTTGAGGACACGGGCCGGTTCCGCGTCCGCGTCGTGGAGGACCCGCGGGGCCTGGGGGCGAACGTTATCGACAAATACGACGTCGTCGTCATCGTGTTCGAGGGCCGCGACGGATACCACGAAAAAGCCGTGGGCTTCGGCGCTGAAACCGACGCGGCCCTGCTGAAGTTTGTCCACGACGACGGGAAAGGCATCGTCTGGTTCCACGGCTCTGCTGTCCAGGAGGACGACTGGGGCTATCCCGACGAGTACAACATCATGCGGGGCGCGAAGCTCAGCGTCCCTACCGGGCTGCGCCCGCGTCCCTGGGGTGAGGCCCTGCTGCAGACCGCCGAGCCGCGCCACCCCATCACGGAAGGCATCAGCGGCACCTGGACCGTGACGGGTGACGACATCCTGACCGGCGTGCAGCTGTACGAAGGTGCGGAGGTGCTTCTCTCAGTGTTTGACGACGTGGAGTCGTACCGGAACGCACCGATGTGGCCCATGTCCCACTATCCGGTGGCCATTCCTGCGGAGGGCGTTGAGGGCCTTCCCGGCATCAACACGCTCCAGCCCCTCGCATGGATCAACAACTACGGCGAGGGACGCAGCTTCACCATCACGATCGGCCACGACATAGACACCTTCCGGCGGATCGAATTCCTTCGGATGTTCCCCCGCGGCGTGGAGTGGGCTGCGCAGGGCAAGGTCACCCTCGAAGGACCCGACCGGCGCGGCGAGCGACGTTTCCTGCCGTGGCCCTACTACAACCACGAGGGGTAAGCGAAGGGGAATCCCGTCTAATCCTCTACGGGCGCCCCGTTCAGTTCAGCGCGCGTGGGCGGGTTGGCGCCCGGCCGGGACACCGTGACGGCGGCGGCCTTCGCCGCGTGGGCCAGCAGCTCCTCCAGTCCCTCCGCCGGAAGTTCCCGCAGGTCCTTGCGGTTCTGGGCGCCGTCCAGGCCGCGGTCCACCAGGCCGGAAAGCAGCGCCGCCATAAAGGAGTCACCGGCGCCCACGGTGTCAGCGACCTCAACCTTCGGCGCAGGCACTTTGGCTTCACCGGCGCGGCACACACCCCACGGGCCCTCCGCTCCGCGCGTCACCACAACCATGGCAGGCCCTTCGGATCCGCCCAGCGACAGCCACCGGCGGGCGGCATCCAGCACGTCCAAGTCCGGGTACAGCCAGGCCAGGTCTTCGTCGGAGGCCTTCACCACGTCCGAAAGGGTCACGAATTTTTCCGTGTGCCGGCGGGCATAGTCCACGTCCGTGATGATGCTGGGCCGGCAGTTGGGGTCGAAGCTGATGGTGGCGTGCGGATGGGCGTATTCGACGGCGGCGAGCACCTCGGTGGCGCCAGGCGCCAGCATCGTGGCGATCGATCCGGTGTGCAGCAAGGTGGTGCCGCGCAGCATGAAGGCGAGCCGGTCGGCGATGCCGGGAAGCTCCCAGGTGAGGTCGAACGTGTAGGTGGCGGCGCCGTCGTCGCCAATCAGGGCGGTGGCCACGCTGGTGGGAAGGTCATCCGGTCCCAGCGGGAGCATGACGGAACTGGCGCGCAGGTGCGCCGCGACCGAATCGCCGTACGCGTCCCGACCGTAGCGGCCGATGAACTGCACGGGGTGGTCCAGGCGGGCCAGGCCCACCGCCACGTTCAGGGGGCTGCCGCCCACATGGGCTTCAATCCCGGAGGCGCGCTGGACAACGTCAACAAGGCCTTCGCCGATAACTGTGAGCATGCTCATACTCTGCCAGAGATGCGGTGGCGGCTGCAGTTCGTGTCAGCGAAGCAGCCCCTGCACCAGCTCCCGGCACTTCACATACGCCGCGGCCGCCGGATCGATCAGGGAGAAATGGTCCCCCGGCACCACGGCCAGCCGCGCCGGCACGGGCGCGCCAGCGCTTGCGGCAACATAGGAGGCGGACATCCGCAGCGGCACGTCCTCATCCTCAGCCGCGTGGACTGCGTACACCGGGACCCCCAGGGGAAGCGCGGCCACCGGGTCCGCGCAGCGGTGCCGGCCGGGGAATTCCGACGACGGCCCGCCCAGCAGGTTGGCCACCGCGCCATTGCTAAGGTTCAGTTCCTCCGCTTCCGCGAGGTTGAGCACACCGGACTGGCTGACCACTCCGGCGAGGCGGACGCCGCCGGACCCCGCGGCGAGCTCACAGTGCTCCGTTTCCAGCCCCAACAGGCCCAGCCGGTCGCGGCCGGCCGCCCACACCGCTAGATGGCCGCCCGCGGAGTGGCCGAGTGCCACCACTTTGGACAGGTCCAGGGCATGGGACGCGGCCAGGTCACCGAGTTTGTCGATTCCGGCCAGTACATCGGTAAAGGTGCGGGGCCAGCCGCCGCCGTTCCCCGCCCGCCGGTACTCCAGGTTCCACGCCGCCATGCCGTGCTCGGCCAAGTCCAAGGCCAGCGGCTCCCCCAGTTCGGCCCCGTACTTCGACCGCCAGTAGCCGCCGTGAATGACCACCACCACGCCTCGCGGCGCCCCGCCGCCGGCCCTTTCGGGCAGGAACAACTCGCCCCACTGGCTGGGGTCCCCGCCGTAGTTATACCTCTGCCGCTGCACCATGTGCCGAGCCTAGCGGGCAGCGCCGCACAAGCCGTTGCCCTCCCGGCGGCACGCTGCCATTCTGGGTGGATCCACACCCCGCTGCAGACGAAAGGACCGGAAAAATGCCGCTCTATCTGTCAAGGTTCAGCTATACGCCGGAGACCTGGGGTCGGCTGATCAACAATCCCGAAGACCGCCGAAAGGCAGCCCAGGCCTACATCGAATCGGTGGGCGGAAAACTCCACGGGTTCTGGTACGCCTTCGGCAGCCACGACGGCTACAACCTCTGGGAAGCCCCGGACAACGTGTCCATGGCCGCGGTGGCGCTGGCCATCAGCGGCGGCGGGGCGCTGAGTTCGTTCGAAACCACGGTGCTCATGAGCGTGGAGGAAACGATGGAGGCGCTGCAGAAGGCGGCGGACATCAAGTACCGGCCCCCGGGCGCCTGATGCCGGGCGCTGACGGGGGACCCTCCTCCTTCGGCGGCCCGGCGGCTAGGCTCGGGAGTCAAGTTGCCGCCGAAGGGGATCACCATGACAAGCACCACCGGCCCGCGTCCGATGCCGTCAACGCAAGCTGCATCTCCGCTGGCCCCCTCGCATCTCGCTGCCCTGGTGGCTTGCGCCGCGGGACGGCCCACGCAGGCATCCTATTCCCCGGTTGACCGCAGCCTCATCGGCGAAGTCCCCGTCTGCACGCCGGAGGACGTGGACGCAGCCATCGCCACCGCCCGGGCAGCCCAGCGCCAATGGGCCGCGGTTCCCCTCAAGCAGCGCCGCGCCGTCGTACGGCGGTTCCACTCGTTGCTCCTCCGGCAGGAGGCCGAAATCCTGGACCTGGTCCAGGCGGAAAGCGGCAAGTCCCGGCTCAATGCCTTCGAGGAACTCGCCGATGCAGCCCTCACCACCGCCTATTACCAGCGCAATGCCCAGCGCTTCCTGCGTCCGGCTCGCCGCACCGGCGCCGCGCCCGGGCTGACGCGGACCGTGGAACACCGGCTCCCCAAGGGCGTGGTGGCGGTCATCAGCCCCTGGAACTACCCGCTGACCCTGGCCATCTCGGATGCGATCCCCGCCCTGCTGGCAGGCAACACCGTGGTCCTCAAGCCGGACTCCCAAACCCCGTTCACGGCACTCATGGCCCTGGAACTGCTGCAGGAGGCGGGGCTGCCGCGGGGAGTGTTCCAGGTTCTCACCGGGGACGGTCCGCTGCTGGGACCGGCCCTGATTGCCGGTGCGGACTTCCTCATGTTCACGGGATCCTCCGAGACGGGGAAGATCGTTGCCCGGCAGTGCGCGGAACGGCTCATAGGGTTTTCCGGGGAACTGGGCGGAAAGAATGCCACCCTGGTCCTGGCCGACGCCGACTTGGACAAGGCGGCCAGGGGCGCCGCGCAGGGCTGCTTCTCCAACTCCGGGCAGCTATGCATCAGCATGGAACGGATCTACGTGCATGCCGCCCTCTTTGAGGACTTCCTGGCCGAATTCGTTGCCCGGGTCGAGGCGTTGCGCGTGGGTCCGGGCCGTGGCTGGGACATCGAGATGGGCTCACTCACCGGCCAGCGGCAACTGGACCGGGTCAGCGCCCATGTCCAGGATGCCCTTGCCAAGGGTGCCCGGCTGGCCACCGGCGGCCGTGCCCGGCCGGACCTTGGCCCCTACTTCTACGAGCCCACCGTCCTTACCGGCGTCACCGGGGACATGCTGGTGGCGCGGGAGGAAACGTTCGGCCCGGTGGTGTCGGTCTACCAGGTGGAGGACGACGACGAAGCGGTGGCCCTGGCCAACGACTCCCGCTACGGACTGAACGCCAGCGTGTGGTCCGCCCGGCGCGGCGAAGCGGTGGCCCGCCGCCTCCTTGCCGGGACGGTCAACGTGAACGACGGCTACTCCGCCGCCTGGGCCTCCCACGATGCTCCCATGGGCGGGATGAAGGACTCAGGAGTGGGGCGCCGCCACGGCAGGGAAGGCATCCTCAAATACACCGAAGCCCAGACCATTGCCGTGCAGCGGCTGGTTCCCGTGGGCCCGCCGCCCGGCATGGCGAACGGGCGGTACACCAGGCTGGTCAAGGGAGCCCTCAGGCTGGCCGGGCTGCGGCGCTGATGATGCGGTCCCGATGCCTGCGCTGCGTCCCCTGCGGGTGATGGCCCGGACCGCGAAGGTGCCGGCCGTCGTCGAGTAATGCACTCAGAGTGCAGTATGATGCACTTATGGATGAAAGCACATCTGCCCTCGCCGGCGCCATCGGCTCGCGGGTGCGGCAGGAACGGCAGTCGCGGGGCTGGACCCTGGACCAGCTGGCAGAAGCTGCGGGAGTGAGCCGGCGCATGGTGGTCAACGTCGAGCAGGGCGCTGCGAATCCGAGCGTCGGGACCCTGCTGAGGATCAGTGATGCACTGGGCATTGGCCTCCCCGCGCTGGTGGATGCGCCGCGGCCCAGGCCGGTCACGGTGGTCCGCAGCGGCGACGGTGCCGCCCTTTGGAGTTCGGCCCGCGGCGGCCGCGGCGTGCTGGTGGCGGGGACCGCATCGCCGGATGTGGTGGAACTCTGGGACTGGATCCTGGCATCCGGAGACCAGCACCAGAGCGAAGCCCACGCGCCCGGCACCAAGGAGCTGCTGCAGGTCCGGCAGGGGTCCGTCACGGTTGTGGTTGGCGGGGAAACCTTCGTGCTCGACGCCGGTGATGCAGTCTCATTCCCCGGCGACGTTGAACATTCCTACGCCAACACGGGAAACGAACCAGCCGCCTTCTCCCTGGCAGTCTTCGAACCCGGTGTCGGCTCGAAGCACCATAAGGAGGCAGGGAATGCGTGAACCGGTGATGCTGCAGGAGTTCCTGTCCGCGGCCTGGATCGAAGACTCAGTATTCTCCCTGCGTCCGGACTACCGGGCCGTCCTGCTGGCAGTGGACGGGCTAGTCCCCGGCGGAAGCGACGAGGCCAGCGACAAGCTGCTACGGGAAGCGGAGACCTCGGCCCGGGCAGCACTTGATGGCCGGGCGGTGGAGGACCTTCCGCATGTTGCCGCGTGGCGCGAAGCCTACAAGGGTTTTGGAGCCAAGCCCCAACGCACGCGCAACAGCCTCGAGGCACTGCTGCGCCGCGCGGCATCCGGCCTGCCCCGGGTGAACCGGCTGACCGACCTCTACAACGCAGTCTCGGTGCTGCATCAGGTTCCCGTGGGCGGTGAGGACCTCGCCGGCTACGCCGGCCCGCCGCGGCTGATCCGCGCCACCGGCACCGAGGCGTTCCACACCAGCTCCGATGGCGCCGGGGTCATTGAGCATCCGGAGCCCGGTGAGGTGGTGTGGGGCGACGACGGCGGCGTGACGTGCCGGCGCTGGAACTGGCGGCAGGGCACCCGTACCCAGTTGACCGCGGACACCACCGCGGCACTGTTCATCCTCGACGCCCTCGGGCCCATGGCCGACGACGCGCTCGATGCCGCAGCCGACGACCTGGCTGCCCGCCTGGAAAGGCTGGGCCCCAACGTCACCATCGCCCGCCGTCGTCTGGCTGCAACCCACCACTCCACTGAAGGAAACTGAAATGCCCCAGCGAAACGCGCCACTCAACCTCCCGGTCCCGCCGTGGGGGCTGGCCGTCACGGCGATCCTGTCGGTCCAGCTGGGCTCGGCCCTGTCCGTTGGCCTGATCGAGGACGTGGGCCCTGCGGGGACCGCGTGGCTGCGACTGAGCATGGGCGCCCTCATCCTGCTGGCCATCGCCCGCCCGCCGCTGCGCTCCATCCGCCGTCCGGATGTCCTGCCGCTGCTTGGCCTGGGCATCACCACGGGCGTGATGACAGTGGGCTTCCTTGCCGCAGTGGAACATATCCATCTTGGCACCGCCGTCGCGATTGAATTCCTGGGTCCGCTGACAGTTGCGGCCATCCGCAGCCACAACCGGAAAGCCCTGGCCTGGCCGGCCTTGGCATTGGTGGGCGTGGTCCTGCTGACCCAGCCGTGGCGGGGGGATTTCAACCCGACAGGCGTGGCATGGGCCGCGCTGGCGGCTGTCGCGTGGGGCGTTTACATCCTCCTCACGCAACGGATCGGCGACAGGTTCAGCGGCATCGGCGGGCTCACGCTGACCATACCCATCGCCGCGGCGGCGGCCGCCGTCGTCGGAATTCCGCAGGCCGCCAGCCAGCTCAGCCTGGATGTGCTGGCCGCCGCGTTCGGCCTGGCCATCCTGCTGCCCGTGCTGCCGTTTGCGCTGGAGATGCTCGCACTGCGGAGGATGACGCCCACGGCTTTTGGCACGCTGATGGCCATCGAACCGGCCGTCGGCGTCCTGCTGGGACTGCTGATCCTGCACCAGCAGCCGTCTGCCATCCAGGTGGTGGGGATCCTGCTGGTGGTCTTCGCCGGCGCGGCCGCGCAGCGCGGTGGCCGCCGGGCACGCACGGACCGGCCGGCGAGCCCTGCCGACCTGGACTTCGTGGGCTGAACTTCCGGCGGCTACTACGATCGAAGTATGGAATCCGCGGAACAGTGGCAGCACCCCGCGCGTCCGCGAAGAATCACGGCCGCGATGGTGGCAGCCCGGGCCGGCGTCTCCACGGCGACCGTCTCGCTGGTGGCCAACGGCAAGACGGCGGGCCGGGTTTCCGAGGACAACGTTTCCAGGGTGCGGGAGGCCATCGCCGAGCTGGGCTATGTTGTGGACGGCATCGGGAGCTCACTGGCCAAGGGCGTGAGCTCGGTGGTGGTCCTGGTGGCGCCGGACATCTCCAACCCTTTCTTCGCCAAGGTGATCGCCGGGGTCCGGGATTCCCTTGGCCCGCAGTACCAGCTTCTGCTGTCCGTGGCGGACGCGGGTGAGTTTCCAGAGGCCGACGACGTGCGGCGGCTGATGTCGCTGCGTCCGGCCGGACTCCTGGTGGACGCACCCAACGCAGGCTTCCTCGAGGACCTCGCATCGCCGTCGCCCCTTGTGCTGCTGGACGCGCCCGGGCTGGAGGCGCATGCGCCGTCGGTGAACCTGGACGTGGCCAGCGGGGCGCGGGAACTGGCGGCCCACCTGGCGGACGCCGGGCACCGGCAGGCGGCGTACGTGGACAGCGTCACCGGCACGGAAACCTTCGCCCTCCGCAGGGAAGCGTTCCTCGCGGAGGCGGCTGCCCGGGGCATCACCGTAGGTGCGGACCGCATCATCAGCACCACGGTCGACGTCGGC
Source organism: Pseudarthrobacter phenanthrenivorans Sphe3 (assembly GCF_000189535.1). Lineage (NCBI taxonomy): Bacteria > Bacillati > Actinomycetota > Actinomycetes > Micrococcales > Micrococcaceae > Pseudarthrobacter > Pseudarthrobacter phenanthrenivorans. The sequence continues at coordinate 158,530 of NC_015145.1, read as the reverse complement.
ACGGCGGCTTCTGCCTTTGCCGGCGCCTGGCCGGCGTGGCAGCGTCAGGAGGTGACCGCCGTCGTCTGCAGTACGGATACGCAGGCCTACGGCGTGCTGCAGGAGGCGCGCGTGGCGGGGGTCCGGATCCCTGCGGAACTGGCCGTTGCAGGCTTTGACGACCTCCCGTATTCAGCCACCAGCAATCCCGGCCTGACCAGCGTCCACCTGCCGGCCGCGGCGCTGGGCCAGAAGGCCGGGGAGCAGCTGCGCCGCCTGATGGAGGGACAGCCCCTGGAGATGCCGGCCGTGACGCTGGAAAGCACGCTGGTGGTGCGCGGGTCCACTGCCGCCGGCAGCTGAAGCCTCGGACGTTCTGTCGGCGCCCGGCCGTAAGCTGGGAATATGCCGAGTAACTGGGACAGCCTTGACGCGGGGCTCCGCGAATCCGTTCAGCGGAATGTGGAGATCTACGAGCGTGTCCGGCCTGCCCTGAAGCTGGTCACGCGGGATGTCCTGCTGCTGATGCGGGACATGCTCAAGGACAGCGAGGTCACCCCGCTGTTCGTGACGGGGCGCACCAAGACGGTGGAGTCGTTCAAGGAGAAGATTTCACGGACCGAGGAGCCGCTGGAACCCGGCGGTCCGCGGCTGCTCAAGTTTCCGGACCCCTTCCGGACGCTGAATGACATGGTGGGCATCCGGGTGATCACCAAACTGCCGGCCGAGAACGCCCTGGTGGCGAACATTATCAAGCGCCAGCGCCAGCTGTTCGACTGCCGCGGGGACCGGGAAAAGGACATCGGCTCCATCGAATCCGGCACGTACGGGTATTCCAGCCGGCACCTGATCCTGCGGACCATCCAGAACGAGGCCGTGAAGGAGTACCAGCAGGTCTTCAACCCGGACGCGGTGCCCAACGGCAGTTACTTTTTTGAATGCCAGATCCGCACCATCTTCGCCCACGCCTGGAGCGAGATTGAGCACGACATCCGGTTCAAGGCCGAGGACCCGCGGGCTTGGACGCCGCACTTTGACCGCCAGTTCACCGCCACTGCCGCGATGCTCGAAACAGTGGAGAGCGCCTTCGCCGACCTCCATGAGCGCTATGAGGAAGTGCGGGGGTACTGGGACATGGACGGCGAGGGCGCCGCGCCGCTGACGCCCAACCGCATCCGCGACGTGTGGCGGACCCTGCTCCCCCACGTTGACCGGAAGGTGGACGATGACTGGGGCTGGGCGGCCGAACTCCTCGCCGCCCATGGACTCAACCAGACCATGCAGCTGGCCGGGCTGCTCAGCGCCAACCGCATCACCGAGGTCCGCAAGGCCCTGGACCACCGCTACTCCCCCGGCCCGGACCGGCTGCTCGATGACCTGCTGCTGTGGCAGTACGGCACCAAGCACATCGACCTCACCGCCGAAGCCGCCGACGCCGTCCCGCACCCCCGGCGCGACAGCCTGATGCGGCGGCTGAAGCAGATCGAGCGGTACAGGCTGACGAAGAAGTAGGGGTTTTGAGCTGTGGCCTTGCGGTGGCATCGTCCTCGCCCAGCAGCGAGGCGTGTAAAGGGGCGAAAGAAGACCCACCTCCGCCAAGCCAAAGTCATGTATTGGCGATGCCGACCGGCACGAGGGGCACGTCCAAAAGGACGTGCCCCTCGTCTGTCCCGGCGACGTGACGCCGCCGGAGCAGGAATTGTGTGTTGGTCAGGCTGCGTCGCGCAGAACCTCGAGCAGCGCCTCGTACTGTGGCTTCGGGTTGTTGTGCATGTCGTACAGCAGGCCTGCGCCCTGGCCGGTGAACCAGCCCGGGATCCAGGAATTCGCGTCCGATACACCCCATACCGTGTACGAGTTGCACGCCTCAACCGCGAGACAGTCCTCGAGGGTCTGTGCCCACCAGTCAACCTGCTGGTCCGCCTCGGCAGGGTCCACCGGGGTGTTGGTGTAGGTGCCGTTCGGCTTCTGGGCGACGTAGGTCCGGATGTCGACCTCAGTCAACGCGACCTCCAGACCCAGGTCGGCGAATCGCTGCAGGTTGTTGCGCAGGTCAGGGTAGCCGTACTGCGTGTCGAGGTGCCCCTGGAAGCCGACACCGTGGATCGGCACCCCGTCCGCGAGCAGTTCCTGCACGAAGGCATACGCGGCGTTGCTCTTGGGGCCAGTGAACTCCAGGTTGTAGTCGTTGTAGAAGAGCAGCGCATTCGGGTCGGCCTCGTGCGCCCAGCGGAAGACGTCGGCGACGTACTGCTCGCCCGGCAGGCCGAGTTCCTCGTATGCCTGGTACCAAACGGTCTCGCGGAAGCTACCCTCGGCGTCGTCGTTGAAGATCTCGTTGACGACGTCCCACTGCTGGATGTCGCCTGCGAAGTGCCCGGCGACTGTCCGGACGTGGTTCTCCAGGATGACGCGCAGCTCCTCGGCGCTGTAATCCCCCGTCGTGAGCCAAGTGGGCAGCTGGTTGTGCCACACGAGGGTGTGCCCCCGTACGACCTGGCCGTTCGCCTCGGCGTTGGCGATCAGCGCCTCCGCTGCGGCCCAGTCGTAAACGCCGGGAGCCGGGTTCAGGGCCTCCCACTTCATTACATTCTCGGCGGTGACGCTGGAGTACTGGGTGTTGACGATGTTGCGGTACTTGCCGTTTTGTTCCAGCAGATCGGCATTCACGGCAACACCGATCTTGATGCCGGCTTCGTCGGCGAGGGCGCGCAGGCTGTTCTCACTGATGACGGACGAGTGCTCTGACGCCTTCGGGTCTGACGGCGGAGCCGGAGCAGCGAAGGCGGTGCTCGGGATGATCACCACAGAGGCCAGCGCCAGGACGCTTGCGAGTAGGGGACGAGTTGTGCGCATAGATACTCCCTTGTATGACGGCAGGGCGGGTTGATTAGCTTTCTCCTCCCGCTGACCCATAGTTAGTCAGAATAAGTTGGACGTGTCAACAAATACTTTCTGAGTGTCACGCCCTTCCTGGCGAGAAACAAACTACATGGGGCCAAGCCCCGACTTTGGAGACCATGGAGAGCCAGACTCCGGCCTCATCGGCTACTTCACCGAGCTTGACCTTGGAGCGGAGTCAGTCGAGAGGAACAAATCTGGATTTGTTGCGCCAATCTCTATTTATTGGCGGGAAGCCCTTGCGTTTTACCGGGGCAATGCTTAGGCTCGCATCACACTAATAACTTTCGATGTAGATGTCGAAACTTTCGAGAGGCGTTCAAAGATGAACAAGCACAGCATCAGGAAGCTGCTGACCGTTGGGGCGGCGACAGCAATCGCCCTTGGCGGTCTGTCAGCGTGTAGCTCCGGTGGTGGAGCAGCAGAAGACGGCGACGTCACCATGACGTTCTGGCAGAACTCGACGACAGGCGCTGGCAAGGCGTACTGGGAGAAGACGGTCGCAGCGTTCGAGCAGGCAAACCCTGGCGTTAAGATCAACATGCAGTCCATCCAGAACGAGGAGATGGACGGGAAGCTCCAGACCGCGCTGAACTCCGGCGATGCACCCGACATCTTTATGGCGCGCGGCGGCGGCAAGCTTGCGGATGTCGTTGCGGCTGGGCAGGCCATGGATATCACGGATTCCATCGACGACGCCACCAGGGCAGCTGTGCCCGAAGGCGTGTTGAGCGCCTTCGCGGTCGGGGACAAGATTTACGGAATGCCGACCGCCGTGCTGCCTGGTGGCATCTTCTACAGCGGAGACCTCTTCGCCAAAGCGGGCGTCGAGGGAACGCCGACGACCATGGACGAGCTCGGTTCCGCCATAGACAAGCTCAAGGGCGCAGGAATCAACCCGATCGCCGTCGGCGCGAAGGATGCCTGGCCTGCAGCGCACTGGTACTACTTCTTCGCGTTGCGAGCGTGCTCGCAGGACGCGATGAGCGAAGCAGCCGAGTCGAAGCAGTTTGACGACCCGTGCTGGCTCGAGGCCGGAAAGGAGATGGAAGCGTTCGTGAAAACGGCACCGTTCAACGACGGGTTCCTCACCACATCGGCACAGCAGGGAGCCGGCAGCTCTGCAGGTCTCCTTGCGAATCACAAAGCAGCAATGGAACTCATGGGCGCATGGAACCCAGGTGTCATTGCATCGCTGACCCCCGACGAGAAGCCGCTGCCTGACCTGGGCTGGTTCCCGTTCCCGGCCATCGACGGAGGCGAAGGCGCCAAGGGCGCCATGATGGGTGGCGTAGATGGCTTCACTTGCTCGGCTAAGGCGCCGAAAGAAGAGTGCACTGCGTTCCTGAACTTCTTTATGCAGAAGGAACACCAGGAGGCCTACGCGGAGGCGTTCCAGACTCTCCCCGCCAACCAGGACGCCCAGGCAGTTGTCACTGACCCGGCGCTCCAGTCGATCCTTAAGGCCTACAACGACGCACCGTACGTCACGGTCTGGCTCGACACCCTGTTCGGCCAGAACGTCGGGAACGCACTGAACAAGGGCGTTGTCGACCTGTTCGCCGGTCAGGGCTCTGCTGAAGATATCGTCTCCGCCGTGAACGACGCAGCGGCCAAGGGATAGCAGCAGATAATGACTGAACCTGCAGGGGCTGCTCCGTTGGTGACGGACCAGCAGCCGCCGCGGGGCACGGTAACGGCAGGGGATGGCGCTCGAGCGACGTCCCCTGCCGCACCGCGGCCCAAACGGCGTCCAACCGACTGGCGCAAGCGCCTCGAAATCACGCTTCTGGCCGGGCCGGCGATCGTCGTTTTTGTCGGCTTCGTGATCTTCCCGGTCGTCCTCGCTGGCTACTACGGTTTCTTCCGCTGGAAGGGTTATGGGCCAGCTACCGACTTCGTCGGTTTCGAAAATTACATGATCATCTTCCAGGACAGCGCGTTCCACGACGTGCTGCGCCACAACGGGTTCATCTTGGTGCTCTCCCTGGTCATCCAAGGCCCCATTGCGGTCGTCCTCGCCCTCTTGCTCAACCAGAAGATCCGTGGCCGGTCGCTCATCCGCGTGCTCATCTTCGTCCCGTACATCATCTCCGAAGTCATCGTCGGGATCGGCTGGGGTCTCATGCTGCAGACATCCGGTGCCCTCAATGGGCTGCTCGGCAGCATCGGGTTGGGAGCTTTCCAGGCAGACTGGCTCTCTGATCCGAACATCGCCATCTGGTCCCTGATGGCGATCATCTCGTGGAAGTACATCGGCTTCGCCGTCATCCTTTTCCTCGCCGGACTGCAGAGCATCCCAGACGAATTGTTCGAGGCGGCCGCGATCGACGGCGCCAGCTACTGGCAGATCCAGCGCACCATCACGCTGCCGCTCCTGGGGCCGACCGTGCGGATCTGGGCGTTCCTGTCAATCATCGGCTCGCTGCAGTTGTTCGACCTGGTCTTCATCATCTGGGGCCAGTATGTCGCCTCGACTGCTGGAACCTCGACCATGGCCACCTACATGGTCGCTAACGGACGCACGTCCGGCAACTTCGGCTACGGCAGTGCTGTCGCCGTCGTCATGTTCCTGATCTCCCTCGTCATCGCATTGATCTACCAGCGGTTCGTTCTTCGACGCGACACCGCCGGTGCCCTCACAGAAGGAAAGAAGTGATGACTGTTCTCGAAGCTCCCACGCTCCCGCGCGAAAAGCGTCCAACGAGTGACCGCCAGCAGTGGGGCAGCCCGGCGACGTACTTCATCGCCTTTGTCTTCATCGCACTCTGTCTCGGACCCGTCATCTACATCATCCTCGGTGGGTTCCGCGACAACTCGCAGATCACCAATTCGCCCGAGGGATTCCCGAACCCGTGGAATTTCGACAACTACGCTGAGGTGCTCGCGAGCCCGACCTTCTGGCAGCAGGTCGGCAACTCGGCGATTGCCGGGATCGCTACGACCATCGGTGTGGTGGTGCTCGGCCTGATGGCGAGCTTCATCCTCGCCCGATACAGGTTTGCCGGCCGTGGAGCGATGTATTCACTGTTCGCCGCCGGGCTGATGTTCCCGATGACCGTGGCGATCACGCCGCTCTACATTCTCGTAAGGGACCTGGGCCTGATGAACAGCCTGGGTGGCGTGATTCTCCCGCAGATCGCCTTCGGCTTGCCGGTGACGATCATCATCCTGGTGCCGTTCCTCCAGGCCATCCCCGATGAAATCGAAGAGGCGGCGTCGATCGACGGCACCAGCCGGCTGGGCTTCTTCTTCCGGATGGTCGTTCCTTTGTCGCTGCCGGGCGTGGTGACGACGGGCATCCTTGCTTTCGTGGCGAGCTGGAACAGCTACCTTCTGCCACTGTTCATCCTCGGTGACCAGGCGACGTACACCCTGCCGCTCGGCGTTCAGGCGTTCGCTTCGCAGTATTCGGTGGACACGGCAAAGGTACTCGCCTTCACCTCACTGTCCATGATTCCGGCACTGATATTTTTCACGCTGTTCGAGCGTCGCATCGTCGGCGGACTCACCGGCGCCGTCAAAGGTTAGGACTTCCCTTGAGCACCACATCCACGAAGATCACGCCGCCATGGCACGACGTCACCGCGTCCGCTTCCGACCGCGTCGAAGCACTCCTCAGCGCGCTCACGCTCGAGGAGAAAATCGCCCAGCTGTTCGGCGTCTGGGTCGGCGCGTCCACTGAGGGCGGGGACGTTGCCCCGCATCAGAACGACATGGACGACGTCATCGACCTCGATGCGCTCCTGCCGAACGGGCTCGGCCAGTTGACCCGGCCATTCGGCTCGGCTCCGGTCGACCCGGCGCTCGGGGCGCTGTCCCTCCTCCGCAGCCAGCGCCGGATCGCGGCATCCAACCGGTTCGGCATCCCGGCTGTTGCGCATGAAGAGTGCCTCGCCGGCTTCGCCACCTGGGGGGCGACCGCCTATCCGGTGCCCCTCGCATGGGGGGCCTCGTTCAATCCGGGGCTCATTGAGCGGATGTCACACCGCATCGGTTCCGACATGCGCTCGGTCGGCATCCACCAGGGCCTTGCCCCAGTGCTCGACGTGGTGCGGGATGCCCGCTGGGGTCGCGTCGAAGAGACCATCGGTGAGGACCCGTATCTCATCGGCACCATCGGAACGGCGTACGTCCGTGGCCTCGAATCCGCAGGAATCGTGGCCACCCTCAAACACTTCGTCGGATACTCGGCGTCGAAAGCCGGCCGTAACCTCGCGCCGGTCTCCGTCGGGCCGCGTGAACTCGCTGACGTGCTGCTCGTCCCGTTCGAAATGGTCATGCGGGAAGGCAAGCCGCGTTCGGTCATGCACTCCTATACCGACATCGACGGCGTCCCATCCGCGGCTGACGAGTCGCTGCTCACCGGAGTCCTGCGTGACACCTGGGGTTTCGACGGCACCGTTGTGGCCGACTACTTCGGGATCGCCTTCCTAAAACTGCTTCACGGCGTCGCGGGTTCGTGGGGCGAGGCCGCTGCTCTGGCGCTCACTGCGGGCGTGGACGTCGAACTGCCGACGGTGAAGACCTTCGGTGCGCCGCTGGCTGAAGCGGTCCGCTCGGGCGACCTGCCCGAGACGGTCATAGATCGTGCCCTCCGGCGCGTGCTGCGCCAGAAGGTCGAACTCGGACTGCTTGATCCTGACTGGGATGCCACGCCCGAAGCGTTGCGGGACGTTGACGTGGATAACGCGCAAGGCATCCGCGGAACCATCGACCTGGACAACGCCGGCAATCGGGCGGTCGCCCGCGAGATCGCCGAACAGTCCATCGTGCTTGTGAGCAACGACGGGATCCTTCCGCTCGCTGCCCCGCGCCGGATAGCTGTCGTCGGGCCGACGACCGACGACCCCTTCGCCGTTCTCGGCTGCTACTCGTTCCCTGCGCATGTCGGCGTGCAGCATCCGGACACACCCCTCGGCATCAATCTGCCTACCCTGCTGGACAGCCTCCGCATCGAGTTTCCCGAAGCCGACATCGAATACGTGCCAGGCACGACAATCGACGGAGGAGAAACCGCCGGGATCTCCGCAGCGGTGGATGCTGCAAGGCGGGCTGACGTCGTCATCGTCGCCCTCGGCGACCGGGCCGGGCTTTTTGGCCGCGGCACGAGCGGTGAGGGCTGCGACGTCGAGTCGCTCCGCCTGCCCGGTGCCCAACAAGACCTTCTCGACGCCGTCGTGGCAACATCGACTCCTGCCGTCGTCACCCTGCTCGCTGGACGACCGTACGCGCTGGGATCCGCTGTCACGGGCGCCAGCGCGATCGTGCAAGCATTCTTCGCAGGAGAAGAAGGAACCGCCGCCCTTGCCGGCATCCTCTCCGGCCGGGTCAATCCGAGCGGGCGCCTGCCTGTCAGCATCCCGGCCTCAGAGGGAACGCAGCCGTCCACATACCTGGCCGCTCCCCTGGCGCGCTCCAACGGGGTGTCGAGCATCGACCCGACCGCGGTCTTCGCGTTCGGGCACGGGATCGGGTACACGACCTTTGACTGGAGCTCCGGCCAGCACGGGCCGGGTACGGTCGAAGTAGACGGCACGGCGACCCTCGGCCTCCGTCTCCGCAACACCGGGGACCGTGCCGGGACAGAAGTCGTCCAGATTTACGTCCACGATCCGGTCGCGTCAGTGGTGCGCCCAGTGCAGCGTCTGGTCGGTTTTCAGCGCGTTGACCTGAAGCCGGGCGAATCCGTCGAGCTCTCGATACACGTTCCCGCAGATGTCACCGGCTTCACCGGCCGAAACGGCGAGCGGGTCGTTGAACCGGGAGAGATCGTCCTTGGTCTCGGAGCATCGAGCACCGACATCCGGATCACGCACTCGGTGCAGCTCTCCGGTGAAGCCCGCGTCGTAGGCTTCGACCGGGCCTTCCACCCAAGTTTCAACGAGATCGCACGGACCGCCTCATGAGTATCGATCACCGCCAGGTGACCGCGCAGGTCACCGTGCTCGATTCCGTCGGCGACCCTGTGCGCAATGCGGATGTCACCGTCGAACAGCAGCGTCACGACTTCGCCTTCGGCAACATCGGTTTCGACTTCATCCCGCTCGCCAATGGGGAGACCGGGCAGGATGCCGCGGCGGAGCCCGTTTTCGGTGGGGCAGGGCTCGAGGGCCTGCCGGAGCTCGAGACGATGTGGCTCGACCTCTTCAACACTGCGACCCTTCCGTTTTATTGGCGAGGATTCGAGCCCACCCGCGGCAAGCCTGACACGCGAAGACTTCTCAGGACCGCCTCGTGGTTCGCTCAGCACGGAGTGACAGTGAAGGGGCATCCGCTTACCTGGCACACGCTCGCGCCCGAGTGGCTCACCGGTCTACCGGTGGCGGAGATCGAGCGGCTGCAACGCGAGAGGATCCGACGCGAGGTGACCGACTTCTCCGGGGTCATCGACACGTGGGACGCCATCAACGAAGCCGTCATCATGCCCGTGTTCACTGCAGAGGAAAACGGTATCACCCGGCTTGCGCAGAGCATTGGTCGCGTGCCCATGATTCAGCTCGCGTTCGAGGAAGCTCGCGCCTCGAACCCTTCGGCAACGCTCATCCTGAACGACTTCGACTTGTCGAGCGACTACGAAGCCCTGATCGAGGGCGTGCTTGAGGCGGGGATCGTCGTGGACGCGATCGGCCTGCAGACGCACATGCATCAGGGGTACTGGGGAGAAGAAACGATGCTTGCGATGGTCGACCGATTCGCCCGCTTCGGGCTGCCCCTCCATCTGACCGAGACGACTCTGCTGTCGGGGGACCTCATGCCGCCGGAAGTCGTCGACCTCAACGACTATCAGATCCCATCCTGGCCGTCGACGCCCGAGGGAGAGGCCAGGCAAGCGGACGAGATCGTCCGCCACTATCGCTCACTCGTGGGCCACCCGGCCGTGCAGGCCATTACCTACTGGGGGCTCACCGACGACGGAGCGTGGCTCGGTGCGCCGGGCGGGCTTGTTCGCGCCGACGGCACGCCGAAACCCTCGTTCTACGCACTGCGGTCGCTGATTAAGGGCGAATGGTGGCTGCCGCGAACGACGATGCGCACGGACCATGACGGACGTTTGTCGATCACGGGTTTCTTCGGCAATTACGTGATCAAACGCGACGGGCAGAGTGCAGCGGTCTCGCTCTCGCGGGGGCGTGAAACGGCCACCGTCCGATTCCGCTGACCGTGGTTCAACCAGTTGTGAGCCCGTACTTATCCGTCATCGCGGGCCTCGCTATGGGCGTGCTCAACCTGGTGCTTCTGCGCCGCCGCCTTCGTATTTTCAACAAGCGCCGTTCCGGGGGAAGATGAGTAGCGACTACAACTGATCTCGAGAGGCACAGGGTTGACGGCTTCACAGCTGACTGAGCTGGACGGCACGCGAAGAACCAAGACGGCGCCGCTCCAGAGCACGGACACGATCCGGCGCATCAACTTGTCGTTGGTTTTGGGCCTGCTCCACAGGAGAGGACCGCTGTCGCGTGCCGACCTGACAAAGCGGACGGGGTTGAACCGCTCAACTATAAGCGCCCTTGTCGCCGAGCTCGCGGACCTCGGACTTGCCTACGAAACAGAACCGCCTGCCATAGGGCGTGTCGGACGGCCAAGCCCCCTCGTTCATCCCAACGAAAAGGTCGCGGCCTTAGCCATTAATCCAGATGTAGATGCCGTGACCGTCGGGCTTGTCGGCCTCGGCGGTCACGTTCACCGCAGGATTCGGTATGAGGCCGCCACACAGCCTTCCGTAACGGAAACAGTAAACATCAGCCGGGCGATTGTAGAAGGAATGCAGGCCGACCTGGACGCCATGGCTCGGATTACAGGCGTTGGGCTTGCCGTTCCTGGACTCGTCAGATCGTCCGACGGGCTGATACTACTGGCACCGCACCTTCAGTGGGCCGATGAGCCCCTGGCGGCCCTCCTTGAGCAAGCCCTGGCCCGTCCGGTGCGTGCGGGGAATGATGCCACGCTGGGTTCGCTCGCCGAAAGTATTTATGGGGCCGCCGTAGGGATCTCGGATGTGGTGTATCTGAACGGAAGCGCCAGCGGCATCGGCGGCGGCGTCATTTCCGGAGCCAGGACTTTGCGGGGTTCTGCAGGTTTTGCCGGCGAACTTGGACACACTCTGGTGCGAACCAACGGGGAAAAGTGTCATTGCGGAAGGTTCGGGTGTTTGGATGCCGAAGTCCGCCTCGAACGGCTGCTCGCCCCGCTCGGTCTTGCCCGGGCGGATCAGGACGAGCTGGAGCGGGCCATTGCCGAGCCTCCATCCCGGGAGCTACAGAAGGAAGTTGAACGGCAGATCGACCTCCTTGCGGTGGCACTGACGAATTTCGTCAACATTTTCAACCCCGAAATGATCGTGCTCGGCGGGTTTCTGGGCTCTATCTTTTCCCTGGACCCCGAGCGACTTATCTCGGCCGTGGCCGGGGACACGATAGGGGGACTCGGAGCAGACGTCCAGATCAAAAGGACGGTTCTCGGGTCCGAATTGCTGTTGGTTGGCGCCGCCGAGCTGGCATTTGCCCAGCTTCTCGCTGACCCCGCCGGGACGGCCTAAACCTTCCCTCTAGAAACCCGGGCCCCCGGCGTGCGGACGCACTCGGAGGGGCAGGGGCTGATGCGGCCGGCCGGTTCAGTGGTGCAGTTGCATCCGCTGAAGGACGGTGGCGGAGATTTCCTCCACCGACATTGACGCGGAATTCACGTAGGGCACCTGGTTAACCCGGTACATGTCCTCGGCGTTGCGCAGTTCGAAGGTGCACTGGCCCAGCGAGGCGTAATCGCTGCCGGGCCGGCGTTCCTGCCGTATCTGGCTCAGCCTGACGGGCAGTGAGGTCAGTCCGAAGCACTTGTCCGCGAAGGGCAGCAAGGGCTTTGGCAGCGACAGGGTGGCGAAGTCTTCCTCCACCAGTGGGAAGTTGGCGGCGAGGATACCGTGCTGCAGTGCCAGATACATGGTGGTGGGGGTTTTGCCGCAGCGTGACGGGGCGATCAGGATCAGTTCGGCGCGCTCCAGCGCACGAAGTGACTGGCCGTCGTCGTGCTCTATGGCGTACTCGACGGCGGCCATACGCGACTGATACCGCACGGCGTCGCCGACTCCATGGGCCTGCCCCGGCTGGCCGCTGGCGGAGGCATGCAGTGCCTGCTCCAGCTGGCCGATGTGCGCGCCGATCAGGTCGAAGAAGTGCCCCCGGCTGCGGGACAGGACCGCCCGGATGTCAGAGCCGACCGTGGTCGAAAAGATGATCGGCCGCGGCCCGGTATCGGCCAGCTTGTCGATGACCTCCACCACTTCCTGCGCCTGTTCCACGGTGGTGATAAAAGGTATCGTCCGGCGTTCCAGGTGCCGGGCGGGAAACTGCGTGAGCAGGGTGTTGCCGAGCGTTTCGGCAGTGATGCCGGTGCTGTCGGAAAGGAAGAACACCGTGGGGGCGAACTTGCTGTCCCGCCCCCCACGGTATCCGTCCGGTGTTCGTCGTCCATTTAGAGCGCGGAGCGGGTACCGGAGCGGGCCAGGCGAAGCCAGGTGTCCGTCACAGCGTCAGGGTTCAGTGAGATGGAACTGATGCCCTGTTCCAGGAGCCACTCGGCAAAGTCCGGGTGGTCGCTGGGGCCCTGGCCGCAGATTCCTACGTATTTGCCCCTGGCGCGGCAGGCGGCAATGGCCATTTCCAGCAACCTGGTGACCGCGGGATCGCGTTCGTCGAAGCCTTCAGCCACCAGGGCCGAGTCACGGTCCAGCCCAAGGGTCAGCTGGGTCAGGTCGTTGGAGCCGATCGAGAAACCGTCAAAGTACTCGAGGAACTCATCGGCGAGCAGGGCGTTGGCCGGAAGCTCGCACATCATCACGATCTCCAGGCCGTCCTCACCCCGCCGCAGCCCGTTGGCCGCGAGCAGCTCGGTCACTCCGCGGGCCTCGGCCAGCGTGCGCACGAACGGAACCATGATCTTGATGTTGGACAAGCCCATCTCGTTGCGCACGAACTTCAGGGCTTCGCATTCGAGCTCGAAGGCCTGGCGGAACGAGTCCGAGAGGTACCGGGAGGCGCCGCGGTACCCGATCATCGGGTTTTCCTCATGCGGCTCGAACGACGGGCCGCCGAGAAGGTTGGCGTACTCGTTTGATTTGAAGTCCGAGAGCCGGATGATCACCGGCTCCGGCGCAAATGCTGCCGCGATCGTGGAAATCCCCTCGGCCAGGCGGCGGACGTAGTAGTCCCGCGGCCCGTCGTACGCTGCCGTCTTCTCCCGGATTTGCCGCACCGTGTAGTCCGAGAGCGTGGCCGGGCGTTCGAACTCGCCCGCAACTGCCAGCAGGGCGTTGGGGTGGATGCCGATCTGGCGGTTGATGATGAATTCAAGGCGGGCCAGGCCAACACCGTGATGCGGCATCCGGGCGAAGCTGAAGGCCTGCTCCGGTGTGCCGACATTCATCATGATCTTCACCGGGGCCGGCGGCATGGTGTCCAGGCTGGTCTCCTGCAGCGTGTAATCCAGGAGCCCCTCGTACACGAGGCCGGCCTCGCCCTCCGCGCAGGACACTGTCACCGGCGCACCGTCCGCGAGGACCCGGGAGGCGTTGCCGGTTCCGACGACGGCGGGGATGCCCAGCTCGCGCGCGATGATGGCTGCGTGGCAGGTACGGCCGCCGCGGTCCGTGACGATGGCCGCAGCCTTCTTCATGATCGGCTCCCAGTCGGGGTCGGTCATGTTGGCCACCAGGACGTCTCCGGCCTGGAACGAGGCCATCTGGTCAATCGAGGTCAGGACCCGCACCTGGCCGGCGCCGATACGCTGGCCGATAGCCCGGCCCTCAGCCAGCACTGCCGAACGCTCGTTGAGCGTGTACCGGGAGATGGTGCCGCTCGCCTTGCGGGACTCAACGGTCTCGGGGCGGGCCTGCAGGATGTAAAGCTCCCCGTCGATGCCGTCCTTGCCCCACTCGATGTCCATGGGGCGGCCGTAGTGCGCCTCGATGGCCACCGCGTGGCGGGCCAGCTGCTCGACTTCTTCGTCGGTGAGGCTGAAGCGGCGGCGCAGGTCCAGCGGCACGGGAACGAAGTCCACGGTCCTGCCCACCTCCTGGGAGTCCGTGTACGTCATCTGTACTGCCTTTTCACCGAGCCCGCGCTTCAGCACGGCGGGACGCCCGGCGGCCAGGGCGCGCTTGTGGACATAGAACTCGTCAGGGTTGACGGCGCCCTGCACCACTGCTTCGCCGAGCCCGTAAGAGGAGGTGATGAAGACGGCGTCGTTGAAGCCTGTTTCGGTGTCCATGGTGAACATGACGCCGGACGCGCCAACGTCGGACCGGACCATCCGCTGTACGCCTGCCGAGAGTGCCACTTCCGAATGCGTGAAGCCGTGGTGGACCCGGTAGGCGATGGCGCGGTCATTGTAGAGCGAGGCAAAAACATCCTTGATGGCGAGCAGGATGTTGTCCACGCCGCGGATGTTCAGGAACGTCTCCTGCTGCCCGGCGAAGGAGGCATCCGGCAGGTCCTCAGCCGTAGCACTGGAGCGCACAGCCCAGGACACGTCCCCGGCGTGGTGGTCTGTGAGGCGGTGGTAGGCGGTCCGGATCTGCTCCTCGAAACCGTCCGGAAACGGGGTGCTTCGGATCAGGTCCCGGATCTGCTTCCCTGCCAGGGCAAGGGCGGCAACGTCGCCGCTGTCCAGATCCTTCAGGATGTCTTCTATCCGGGTGTCGAGGGCTGAGCCGCTCAGGAAACGCCGGTAGGCGTCAGCCGTGGTGGCGAAACCGTCCGGGACCTTGACCCCGGCAGAGGAGAGGCTCCGGACCATTTCCCCGAGCGAGGCGTTCTTGCCGCCGACTTGGTCGAGATCGGACAGGCCGAGGTCAGAAAACCAAAGAACGTCAGTCATAGGTGGTGCTCCTTCGTTGGGCACGCTCTGACAAGCGCTGAAAAAAGATGTGATGCAAGGTTGGGCGGGTAACCTGCCCGGGCGCAATTGGATGTGACCTACGCAACACCGCAGGCATGTAACGAAAAGTCACCGAAGCAGGAATGAGCCCATCGAAGGGGCCTGGACGACCGTACCGACGTCCGCCGCCTCCGTACTGCACCATGCGGATCGCACCATCGGCCGCCAGGAAGGCGGGAAGCGGAAAGCTCTCGCGACTTAGACGAGGTTCTCCACCAGCGAGACGTCCCGGACAGCGCCCTTGTCCGCGGACAGGGCCATGGCGGCATAGGCGCGCAGGGCCGGGGATACGTGGCGGTCCCGGTCCTTTGGCCTGTAGCCGCCGTTGACCAGGAGTTTCTCACGGCGTTCGGCGAGGATCTCGTCGGACACCTGCAGGTCGAGCGAACGCTCACTGATGTTGATGCTGATGATGTCGCCGTCCTCCACCAGGGCGATGACACCGCCGGAGGCTGCCTCCGGGGAGATGTGCCCGATGGACAGGCCGGAGGTGCCGCCGGAGAAGCGGCCGTCCGTGATGAGGGCGCACTTCTTGCCCAGGCCGCGGCCCTTGAGGAACGACGTCGGGTAGAGCATTTCCTGCATGCCCGGACCGCCGCGGGGGCCTTCGTAGCGGATGACCACCACGTCGCCTTCCTTGATGGTCTTGTTCAGGATCTTTTCCACGGCCTCGTCCTGGGACTCGCACACAACGGCCGGTCCTTCGAAGGTCCAGATGGACTCGTCCACGCCGGCGGTCTTCACCACGGCGCCGTCGGGGGCAACGTTGCCGCGGAGCACGGCCAGTCCGCCGTCCTTGGAGTAGGCATGCTCCACTGAGCGGATGCAGCCTTCCGCGGCGTCGGTGTCCAGGGAGGTCCACTCGTTCGACTGGGAGAAAGCGGTGGAGGAGCGGACGCCGCCGGGAGCGGCGTGCCACAGGGCCTTCGCTTCTTCGGTGGCCTTGCCGCCGCGGACATCCCAGTCGTCCAGCCAGCCGTCCAGGTCAGCGGAGTGCACGGAGTGGACGTCCTTGTGCAGAAGCCCGCCGCGGTTCAGCTCGCCCAGCAGGGCGGGGATGCCGCCGGCGCGGTGGACGTCCTCCATGTAGTAGGTCTTGTCCTTGGCGACGTTGGGGGCCACCTTGGCAAGGCAGGGTACCAGTCGGGACTTGGCGTCCATCTCGGCCAGGCCGTAGTCCACGCCCGCCTCCTGCGCGGCGGCCAGCAGGTGCAGGATGGTGTTGGTGGAGCCGCCCATGGAGATGTCCAGGGCCATGGCGTTGTCGAAGGCCTTGGCGGTGGCGATGGAGCGGGGCAGCACGGAGTCGTCGTCGCCGTCGTAATAGCGCTTCACCAGTTCGACGACGGTGGACCCGGCCTTCTCGTACAGCGCCTTGCGCGCGGTGTGGGTGGCGAGCACGGAGCCGTTGCCCGGCAAGGACAGGCCGATCGCTTCGGTGAGGCAGTTCATGGAGTTGGCGGTGAACATGCCGGAGCAGGAACCGCAGGTGGGGCAGGCGTTCTCTTCGATGAGGTTGATGTCTTCATCGGAGATGGACTCGTCCACAGCGTCGGCAATCGCGTTCACCAGGTCCAGGGAGCGCACGGAGCCGTCGGTCAGGGTCACGCGGCCAGCCTCCATGGGGCCGCCGGAAACGAACACGGTGGGGATGTTCAGGCGCAGCGCTGCCATGAGCATGCCGGGGGTGATCTTGTCGCAGTTGGAAATGCAGACCAGTGCGTCGGCGCAGTGCGCGTTGACCATGTACTCCACGGAGTCGGCGATCAGGTCGCGGGAAGGCAGCGAGTAGAGCATGCCGGAGTGGCCCATCGCGATGCCGTCGTCCACGGCAATGGTGTTGAACTCGCGCGGCACGGCGCCCGCGGCGAGGATCGCGTCGGAGACGATGCGGCCCACGGGGGCGAGGTGGGTGTGGCCGGGGACGAACTCGGTGAAGGAGTTGGCCACGGCGATGATCGGCTTGCCGATGTCCGTGTTGGCGACGCCGGAGGCGCGCAGCAGTGCGCGGGCGCCGGCCATGTTGCGGCCGTGGGTGACAGTGCGTGAACGAAGAGGAGGCATGGTACCGATCCTGCCGTTCCCGGGCCGGTTGCGGAAGACAGTGCTGGTACTAGTAGTGGGAGTACCAGAGTACTAGTGTTGGTAGGCGTGAAAGAGGCTGGTGAGAAGCGCAGGGAACTCGGGCTTTTCCTGCGGGCGCGGCGCGATCAGGCGCTGCGGTCCGAGTACGGATTGCCGCCGGTGGCACGCCGACGGGAACGGGGGCTGCGGCGCGAGGAAGTGGCCTTCCTGTCCGGGGTCAGCGTCACCTGGTACACCTGGCTCGAACAGGGACGGGACATCCGGCCCTCGCGGGAAGTGCTCGAGGCCGTGGCCAGGACGCTGCACCTTTCGGAGACCGGGCGTTCCTATGTCCTGTCGCTCGGGGGTTATTCGGCGCCTGTGTCGGCCAGCCCTGAGGCTGCCGATGCCCCCGCGCATATCCAGCGCCTCCTCGACGCCCTGGGCGCCAACCCGGCTTTCGCGCTTGCCCCGGACTGGAGCGTGGTGGGCTGGAACCGGGCGTACGCCGCCCTGTATCCCAACATCGCCAACGTGGCCGCCCCAGAGCGGAACCTGCTGTGGCTTGTCTTTACTGACCCCTACGTGAAGGAGCTGCTCCCCGACTGGGACGTCACCAGCAGGAGGTTCCTGGCCGAGTTCCGGGCAGAAGCCGGGCAGCGGCTGGGCGATCCGGACGTGGCCTACCAGGTGGAGCGGCTGAAGGGGACGAGCGCAGAGTTCAAGGAGGGCTGGGAGCGGTACGACATCCTGGGCTTCGAATCCCGGGAGCGGCTGTTCCGCCACCCCTCGGTGGGCGTCCTAAGGCTGGAGCACCACCAGGTGTCACCCTCCGACCGCCCCGATCTCCACATCGTGATCTACACGCCCGCTCCGGACAGCGACGCCGCGGAGCAGATCCAGCAGCTTTTGGCAGTGGGCAGCTAGTCAGCTGGTCCAGGTGCGGCCTCTCCGCTGCCCTACGACCCCGTGTGCCTGCCGGTCAGTTTGTCCAGGAGCCGGTCCACCATGCCTACACCCGGTCCCACAGTCTTATGGAACAGCTCGGAATGCGGTGCGCTGGGGTGCGGCCGTGTCGGTGCCAGCTTTTTCGCTTTCTCCACCTTCCCGCCGATCTCCACCAGCTTCTCGCGCGGAATGTGAAGGCGGAGCTTCGGGAACTGTTCGGTTTCCTCGTCGCTGGCGTGATGTGTCAGTTGCCCCTCGAGTTCATGGACAAGTTCCATGAACTCTTGGTCGGAGGAGTCAGCCTTTTCCAGCCGCTTCATCAGCTTGACGATCTCGTCGTGTTCCTTCTTGTCGTGTTCCACTTCCTCTTTGCCGTTGGGCACATGGTCCTCGACGGCGGGATAGACGTACATTTCCTCGGCCACGGCATGGCGCATGACCTCGGCGATCAGGGTGTCCGCAAGGTCCCTGCGCTGGTCTCCGTTGGGCGCGCCCTTGATCTGGCCGATCAGCGCGATCATGTCCTGGTGGTCGCTGGTCAGGATGTCCACGACGTCCACGTTCGTTCCGGCGGAATTGGTATCACTCATGAGCTTGCCCTCCTCCTGGATCGCTTCCTGTAAGCGACGTAGGACGGTCAAAGTACCATGCAGTCTCAATGGCGATCCATAGGTGGAACGCGCAGTCAGGCGGGGCGCAGGTCAGCAGGGCACGCCGGCCGGCCTGACCGCCGTCGTGCATTCCGTGGCGGGGCGGAGACCTGCCGCTTCGCCGTGCACGGTCCCGGTGAGGACCTCAACAACAGCGAGCTGGCCGGTAGTGTCCGGGACGCCGGGGAACTGAACCTGCGGTTCCTCAGCTGGCGCCACCGGCTGGGGCGCGGTGGACCGCATGCGGACCAGCGCGACGGCGGAAATGAGGAACCAGGCAACGTTCGTTACCACGGACGGCCAGGCGCCGTGGACGGTGCCGTTGATGATGAAGGCAACGGCACCGAAGAGATTAGCGGTCTGGAAGCCCTTGCCTGCCTTCAGCCAGCCCATGGAAACCGACAGGTATGCACTGAGGATCGCAACAGCGCCGGCCCAACCGGCGATTTCCCACAGCAGTTCCATGGTGTCCTTTCAGGGGTGCCGGCGGCGTGGGCCGGGCAGGAGTGTAGGAGGTTTTGTTGGGGTTGTTTTTCCTGATTTTCAGGGCCGGAACGGCTGGCTGGATCAGGCTTTGCCGGACAAACCGTTTACTCGAGCCCGAGTGGGCGAGGACCTCGTTTGTTGGCCGGCGCGATAATCATACGTCGCCGGACAGCCCCTTTTTCCCCGTTTATTGGGCTACGCGCCCCATGTGGCCAAGCTAACAACGGCAGCGCATCACCGGGCGCCGCTCAATGGCAGTTCTCCCTCAGGTTCGGACCTCGGTGCGCGCGAGGTTGAAGTAGGAGCGGGCGTCCGGGGGCCTTATGTCGGCGACCGCGTCACGGAAGATTCGCATGGGATGCGGTGTGTACGGGTGTTCGGCTATCGCGTCGAAGTCGAGTTCGACGCCCAGGCCTACCCCGTCGGGGATGAGGATGTCCCCCTCTTCGGTCAGTTGGAGGCGCTCGTTGGAGATCTCGCTCCGCCAGGGAACATCGGAGGCCATGATTTCCAGGTACCGGAAGTTGGGCAGCATGGCGCCCAGCTGCAGGGTGGCCGCGGTGCTCAGCGGTCCGCTGGGGTTGTGCGGGGCGAAGGGAATGTAGTGGGCTGCTGCGAGCGTGGAGATGAATGACAGTTCCAGCAGGCCGCCGGCGTGGGTGACGTCGGGCTGGATGTAGTCCACGGCCTTCCGGGCAAGGGCGGGGACGAAGGTGTTCCGCCCGAACCAGCGCTCCCCCGCCGCGATCGGCACCGGGGATTTGGACCGGATTTCGATGAGCGAGTCGAGGCCGTCCGGCGGGCAGGGTTCCTCGAAGAACACCGGCTGGAACTGCTCGATCTCACGCGCTACCCGGATGGCTGTGGGCACGTCGAACCGGCCGTGTCCTTCAATGAACAGCTCAACATCATCGCCCACGGCCTCCCGCACAGCGGCCACTGGCTCGAGCATGCGCCGCAGATCCCGCGGTTCCAAGACCAGGTCCGCGGCCTCGAACGGATCCCACTTGAGGCCGCGGAAGCCCTGGGCGACAGTCTGGACGGCGGCTTCGGCGAAGTCCTCTGGGGTTTTGGCTCCGGAGAACCAGCCGTTGGCGTAGGCGCGGACCCGGTCCCGGACCTGGCCGCCCAGCATGCGGTGGATGGGCACGCCCAGTGCACGGGCCGATACATCCCACATTGCCATTTCGAGGGCGCTGAGGGCCGTCATTGACACCGGTCCGCCGCGCCAGTACGCGTCGCGGTTGAGTTCGTAGATGGTCTGGCTGATCTTTGTTGGGTCCTTGCCCCGGACCGCGTCCGCAAGGACAGCGACGGCGCCGCGGACAGCATGCTCCTGCCCCTCCAGGGTTGCTTCAGCCACGCCGGTGAGGCCGGAATCCGTGTGCAGACGGACGAAGATCAGGTTGGTCCGGTAAAAGTCGACGACGACAGTGTCGAGGTTGGTGATTTTCATGTGTGGGAGGTCATCCTTTGAGGGCGCCGGCGGGAGGGACCGTGGAGTCCCGGACGATCAGGTGGGTGGCGAGCTCCACGCGGTGCGAGTCGGGGAACTCCCCGCGGGCCTGGCGCAGCACTGACCGCAGCGCAGCGCGCCCCATCTCTTCCAGCGGCTGGGCTACGGAGCTGAGCGAGGGGACCGACTCGGCGCCCTGCTTGGTTCCGTCGAAGCCGATGAGGCTGACGTCTTCGGGGATGCGGACACCATGGCGTCCTGCTTCACTGAGGACACCCAGGGCGATCGCGTCACTTCCGGCAAAGATAGCCGTGGGGAGCTGGTCGAGCTTAAGCAGTTCCTGGAACCCGGCGACACCGCTCTCCCGCCGGAACTTGCCGCCCGAAACGATGTACCGGGGGTCCACCGTGATGCCGCGGGCCATCAGGGCCGCCATGTAGCCGTGCAGCCGTGCCTGGTTGCACTCCGCGTTCTCGATCCCGCCAATGTAGGCGATGCGGCGGTGGCCCAAGTCGAGCAGGTGTTCGGTGGCGGCTTTGCCGCCGGCCCAGTTCGTGGCCCCAACGCTGACAACATCGGCCGACGGCGGGTTGAGCGGATCGATGACGACGACGGGGATCTTGCGGCGCCGGAAGGCCTGGAGTTGTGCCTCGCTGAACGCGGAGGTCACCACAATCATGCCGGTCCTCCCCTCGTCCAGCATGCGCTGGGCACGCCGCTCGGGGCTGGGCAGGCTCGAGTTTCCACGGCCGGTGACGCTGACCAGGATTTCCACATCGGCGGCCGCAGCGAACTGCAGGATTCCGTTGAGGACCTCAATCATGTAGGCCGAGTCCAGCACGTCGATCACCACTTCAACAACAGTCCCGGCCTCCACCGTGGTCCGCCGCAGCTGGGGCGACTGGTAGCCGACCTGCTCCAGTGCGGCGAGGATCCGGGCGCGGGTCTCCGGGGCTACATCCTCCCGGCCGTTCACCACTTTGGACACTGTGGGCGCCGAGACGCCGGCCTGCCGCGCCACAGAGGCGAGCGTCGGCTTAGTCCGCGGGGACGTTTTGGTTGTCATGGCGATCGCAATCTTTCGAATGTTTCGGAAATCTCATTCTGTCGATGCATTGTTCAGCCGTCAAGGGATGCCCGGAACGTCGAAACCGTTGAGAAAAATTGTGCCAACTTCCTCTTGACCGCAACGGATTAAGGGGCTTTAGTTTAGTAAGTGACCTAAACCACGGATTCGAAACATTTCGAAAAGGTGGAACGGAGCCAGCGCTCCGGTACTTGCAAAGAAGCAAATTTCCAGATGGAGAAGCAATGAAGCAGCCCCAGACCTCCCGCCGCTCTTTCCTCGCCCTTGCCGCCCTCACGCCCTTCGCCGTCGCGGCGACCAGCGCGTGCGGGACCTCCGGACCGGGCACTGCCAGTGGCGGCGGGGGCGCCAGCATGTGGTACCTCTCCGGCGAGCCGAACGAAACCACCATGAAGAAAGCCGTGGAGGCCTTCAACTCGGCAAACCCGGATAACAAGATCGAGGTGACGTACTTCCAGAACGATGCGTACAAAACCAAGATCAAGACCGCCATCGGCGCCGGCCAGGCCCCCACGATCATCTACGGCTGGGGCGGCGGCACGCTGAAGACCTATGCGGAAGCAAACCAGGTGGAGGACCTCACCGCCTGGTTCGAGGAGAACAAGGACCTGAAGGAAAAGTTCTTCCCTTCCTCCTTCGGCGCAGCCACCGTGAACGGCAAGATCTACGCCCTGCCCAACCAGTACGTAGCCCCGATCGTCCTGTTTTACAACAAGGAACTGTTCGAGAAAGCCGGCGCACAGCCGCCTAAGACCTGGGATGACGTCATGTCGCTGGTCAAGACCTTCAACGACATGGGAGTGGCCCCCTTCTCGCTCGGCGGGCAGTCACGCTGGACCTCCATGATGTGGCTTGAATACCTGCTGGACCGCATCGGCGGCCACGAGGTCTTCAACGCAATCTTCGAGGGCAAGCCTAATTCCTGGCTGGACCCGGCCGTGATTGAGACCGGCACCAAGATCCAGGAACTCGTCTCCGCCGAAGGTTTCATCAAGGGCTTCTCCTCGATCACCGCCGACTCCAACGCGGACCAGGCCCTTCTGTTCACAGGCAAGGCCGCCATGATGCTGCACGGCACCTGGACCTACGGCGGCATGAAGAAAAACGGCCAGAACTTCGTCCAGAACGGGAAACTGGGCTTCGTCCAGTTCCCCACGGTTCCCGGTGGAAAGGGCAACCCCAAGAACGGCGTCGGAAACCCGGCCCAGTACATGTCCATCTCCACCAAGGCCACGGAGCAGGAAAAGGAGTCCGCGAAGAAGTTCTTCAAGGACGGCATCCTAACCGAAACAGTCATCGACACCTACATCAACTCCGGATCCGTACCCATCGTCAATGGCATCGAGAACAAGCTGGACAAGTCCGAGGACAAGGAGTTCCTGAACTTCGTCTACGACCTGGCCAAGAACGCCCCGAACTTCCAGCAGTCGTGGGACCAGGCCCTGAGCCCCACCGCAGCCGAGGCCCTGCTGAACAACATCGACCAGCTGTTCCTGAAGTCGATTACGCCGCAGCAGTTCGCCGAGAACATGAATGCCACCCTCGGAAAATGAGTAACACCGTCTCCACCGCGCCTCGGACTGCCGCCACCAGGGGCGAGTCCGAACAGACCGGAAAGCGCAAGGCTGCACTTGCGTGGCTGACCGTGCCGGCGCTGTTCTTCTTCCTGGTCTTCGCCGTAGTGCCGCTGGCCGGCGTCTTCATGCTCAGCTTCGCCAGCTGGGACGGCATCGGTGCCATCGGTGTGGCGGGCATGGCCAACTGGTTCTCCGTCCTCGCCGACCCCGGCCTGTACAACGCCCTGGGGCTGACCTTCCTGATTATGATCGCCTCCTGGCTGGTCCAGACACCGATCAGCCTCCTCCTGGGGGTCTTCACGGCAGGAAGCCAGCGTTACCGCGCAGCCCTGGCAGTACTGTACTTCCTGCCCCTGCTGCTCTCCTCAGCGGCGGTGGCCATTGCGTTCAAGGCCCTGCTGGATCCGAACTTCGGCCTCGCCACGGGTCTTGGCCTGCCGTTCCTTGCGCAGGACTGGCTTGGTGTACCGCACCTGGCCCTGGGACTGGTCATCTTCGTGATCGCCTGGCAGTTCGTACCGTTCCATACGCTCATCTACCAGGGCGGCGTGCGGCAGATTCCCAAGTCCCTCTACGAAGCGGCCGAGATCGACGGGGCGGGCACCATTAAGCAGTTCTTCCACATCACGCTCCCCCAGTTGAAGTACACCATCATCACCTCATCCACTTTGATGGTGGTGGGATCGCTGACGTACTTCGACCTGATCTTCGTCCTCACCGGCGGCGGCCCGGGCAACTCCACCAGGATCCTTGCCCTCGACATGTACCTGCGGGGCTTCCGGGCCAACCTGATGGGCCCCGCCAGCGTCATCGCCGTCATCCTCGTCATCATCGGCCTTGCCCTTGCCTTGCTCCTCCAGCGCCTCGGCGGCAAGGACAAGCAGGGCAGCCAATTGGAAGGTCTGTAGCGTGAGCACCGTCTTGAACACCAGCACGGAGGAAAGCAGGGCCAGCTCCGCTGCCTCCTCAGCGGCCCGCGGACGCGGCCTGGGCTCCCGGCTGCGCCGGCTCAACATCCCCGCAGGGCTGGGCGGCTGGCTCTGGCTCGCCATCATCATCATTCCCGTGTACTACGTGGTGATCACCAGCCTGAAGACCCAGGAAGGCTACTTCGGCCAGAACCCCCTGGCACTCCCCACCTCACCCACGCTGGAAAACTACCAGCTGGTGCTTGAGGCGGATTTCGCCAGGTACTTCATGAACAGTGCCATCGTGACAATCGGTGCCGTGGCACCCGCCGTGCTGATTTCCTTCATGGCGTCCTTCGCCATCGTCCGGGGCAGCGGCAGGTTCCTCAAACTGGTCAACGGCCTGTTCCTGATGGGACTGGCGATTCCCCTGCAGGCAACGATCATCCCGATCTACCTGATGATCATCCGGCTCAACCTGTACGACAGCCTGCTGGCTCTGATCCTGCCGTCCATCGCCTTTGCCATCCCGCTGACAGTGCTGATCCTGTCCAACTTCATCCGCGACGTTCCGAACGAACTGTTCGAATCGATGCGGCTGGACGGCTGCAGCGAATGGCAGATCATGTGGCGGCTGGCCCTTCCGCTGACCCGCCCGGCCATCGTGACGGTAGCCATCTACAACGGCCTGCACGTCTGGAACGGATTCCTGCTTCCGCTGGTCCTCACCCAGAGCCCGGAACTGCGCGTGCTGCCCCTTGCCCTGTGGAGCTTCCAAGGTGAATACAGCGTCAATATCCCGGCCGTGCTCGCCTCCGTGATGCTGAGCACGCTGCCCATCCTGGTGCTCTACGTCGTCGGCCGCCGCCAGCTGCTCAGCGGCCTGACCGCCGGCTTCAGCAAATAGAAAGGACATTCATATGACCACCGCAAAGCCCCTGCGGGTCGGCATGGTGGGCTACGCCTTCATGGGTGCAGCCCACTCCCACGCCTGGCGCACTGCGCCCCGGTTCTTCGACCTGCCGCTGCAACCGGCGCTGACCGCCGTCGCCGGCAGGAACGCCGAGGGCGTGCGCGCGGCAGCGGACAAGTTTGGCTGGGAATCGGTTGAAACGGACTGGCGCCGGCTGATCGAGCGGGACGACATCGACCTGATCGATATCTGTACCCCCGGCGACACCCATGCCGAGATTGCCATCGCGGCGCTTGAGGCGGGCAAGCACGTGCTGTGCGAGAAGCCACTGGCCAACTCCGTGGAGGAAGCCGAACGGATGACCCTCGCCGCGGAGACCGCCGCCAAGCAGGGCGTCATGTCGATGTGCGGCTTCAGCTACCGCCGCACCCCGGCGCTGGCCCTGGCCAAGCGGTTCGTGGAACAGGGCAGGCTCGGCGAGATCCGCCACGTCCGGGCCCAGTACCTGCAGGACTGGCTTTCGGACGCAAACGCCCCCATGACCTGGCGGCTGGACAAGAGCAAGTCAGGCTCCGGTTCGCTGGGTGACATCGGAGCCCACAGCATCGATGCGGCCCAGTGGGTCACCGGCCAGAACATCACCGGAGTGTCGGCACTGCTCGAAACCTTCGTCCCTGAACGCCCCCTGGCCGGTGACCTCGTAGGCCTGGGCGGGCACGGCGACCTCAGCAGCGATGCGCCCCGGGGGAAGGTCACCGTCGATGACGCAGCCATCTTCAGCGCAAAGTTCGACGGCGCTGCTTCCGCGGGTGCCATCGGCGTCTTTGAGGCCACGCGGTACGCGCTGGGCAGGAAGAACGCCATGCGGCTGGAAGTGAACGGCACCAAGGGCTCCCTGGCCTTTGACTTCGAGGACATGAACGTCCTGAACTTCTACGACGCCGCCGAATCCCCCAACGCCGGCTTCCGCCGGATCTTCGTGACGGAACCGGAGCACCCCTATGTGGGGAACTGGTGGCCCACCGGGCACGGGCTCGGGTACGAGCATGGCTTCACCCACCAGGTTGTGGACCTCGTCACGGCCATCGGAGAAGGCCGCCAGCCGGAACCGTCCTTTGCGGACGCCCTGCAGGTGCAGCGGGTCCTCGCGGCCGTGGAATCCAGCGCCGCCAACTCCAGCCAGTGGCAAAAAGTCTGAGCACGCTTCCGCACGCAACGAAGGAAACCTGATGACACGACCAATCACGCTTTTCACCGGCCAGTGGGCCGACCTGCCGTTTGAGGAGGTGGCCCGGCTCGCCGGTGAGTGGGGCTTCGACGGGCTTGAGATCGCCTGCTGGGGCGACCACCTGGACCCGCGCCGCGCGGCTGAGGACGACAACTACCTCCAGGGCCGGCTGGACATCCTCGAGAAGAACAACCTGCAGGTCTTCGCCATCGCCAACCACCTCACCGGCCAGGCCGTGTGCGACGACCCCATCGATGAGCGGCACCAGGGCATCCTGTCCGCAGAAATCTGGGGCGACGGCGATCCTGAAGGAGTCCGCCGCCGGGCAGCAGAGTCCATGAAGGACACCGCCCGGGCCGCCGCCCGCCTGGGCGTCAAAACGGTGACAGGGTTCACCGGCTCGTCCATCTGGAAAGCCGTCGCCATGTTCCCGCCCGCCTCCCAGGCCATGATCGACGCCGGCTACCAGGACTTCGCGGACCGCTGGAACCCGATCCTGGACGTGTTCGAGGAGGAGGGTGTCCGCTTCGCACTGGAGGTCCACCCGTCCGAAATCGCCTACGACTACTGGACCGCCAAACGCACCCTGGAGGCGATCGGGCACCGCAAGAGCTTCGGGCTCAACTTCGACCCCTCCCACTTCATCTGGCAGGACCTGGACCCGGTGATGTTCCTGCAGGACTTCGCAGAGCACATCCTCCACGTCCACGTGAAGGAATCCATCCGCCAGCTCGACGGCCGCAACGGGCGCCTGGGCTCCCACCTTGCGTGGGCGGATCCGCGCCGCGGCTGGGACTTTGTGACCGCCGGGCACGGGAATGTGCAGTGGAACCGGATCTTCCGGACCCTGAACGCCATCGGCTACGACGGCCCCACCAGCATCGAATGGGAGGACGCCGGAATGGACCGCCTCATCGGTGCACCGCAAGCCCTGGCCATGGTCCAGGAACTTGCCCGGATCGCCCCGCCGGCAGCCGCCTTCGACGCCGCCTTCGCCACCCGCTGAACAGATTACTGAAGAGGAAACAATGACAAGCCAGAACAAATCAGCACTGGTGGTGCGCGGCGGCTGGGACGGACACCAGCCGGTCGAAGCCACTGAAGAGTTCATCCCCTACCTCAAGGAGCAGGGCTACGAGGTCAGGGTGGAGGAATCCCCCAAGATCTATGCCGACGCCGACTACATGGCCGGGGTGGACCTGATCATGCAGTGCATGACCATGTCCACCATCGAAAAGGACGAGTTCGCCGGACTGCGCGCAGCCGTGGAAAACGGCACCGGCCTGGCCGGCTGGCACGGCGGCATTGCCGACTCCTACCGGAACACCTCCGACTACCTGCACCTGATCGGCGGGCAGTTTGCCTGCCACCCGGGAAAGCACCCGGACGAGTGCACAGGCGAGCAGTCGGACAACTACGTGCCCTACACGGTGAACATGCTGCCCGCAGCGGCCGAGCACCCCATCACCAAGGGCATCACGGACTTTGACCTGGTGACCGAGCAGTACTGGGTCCTCTCCGACGACTACATCGACGTCCTGGCCACCACCACCCAGAAGGTCCGCGAGTGGGACCCCTGGAACCGTGAGGTCACCTCCCCCGCCATCTGGACCCGCCAGTGGGGCAAGGGCCGCATCTTCGTGGCCACCCCTGGCCACCGGGTCGAAATCCTCCAGGACCAGAACGTCCGCACCATCATTGAAAGGGGCCTGCTGTGGGCAAGCCGTTGAAAGTAGGAATCGTTGGCTGCGGCGCCATCATCGCGCAGTACCTCGCCAACTTCCGGAAGCTCAATGACATCGACCTCGTGGCGGTGGCGGACCTAGATCCGGCACGGGCACAGGCGGTGGCGGAGCAGTATGAGGGCGTCCGGGCCGTGTCCGTGGACGACCTCCTGGCCGCGGACGACGTCGAACTGGTCCTGAACCTGACCATCCCGGCGGCGCACGCCGAGGTGGCGCTTAAGGCGATCGCGGCGGGCAAGAGCGTGTACGGCGAGAAGCCCCTCGCTGCAACGACTGAGGAGGCGCGGCAGGTGCTGGACGCAGCGCGGGAGGCGGGCGTCGTCGTCGGCTGCGCTCCTGATACGGTGCTTGGCACCGGCATCCAGACGGCACGCAAGGCGATCGATGACGGCCTCATCGGCGCACCGATCTCCGCGAGCGCCACCATGGTGACCCCCGGCCACGAGCGCTGGCACCCAAACCCGGACTTTTACTACCAGCCGGGCGGCGGCCCCCTCCTGGACATGGGCCCCTACTACGTGACCGCCCTGGTGACCCTGCTGGGTCCGGTGGTCTCGGTGGTGGGCGCCGCGAGCCACACCCGCAACGAGCGGACCATCGGCTCCGGGCCGCGGCAAGGCGAAAAGATCCCCGTCACCATCGATTCCCACGTCACCGGTGTCCTGACCCATGCCTCCGGTGCGCTGTCCACCCTGTTCATGAGCTTCGACGCCGTGAAGTCCAAGTCGCCGAACATCGAGATCCACGGCGAGCGCGGATCACTGGTGGTTCCGGACCCCAA
This sequence comes from Pseudarthrobacter phenanthrenivorans Sphe3, assembly GCF_000189535.1. Taxonomy (NCBI): domain Bacteria; kingdom Bacillati; phylum Actinomycetota; class Actinomycetes; order Micrococcales; family Micrococcaceae; genus Pseudarthrobacter; species Pseudarthrobacter phenanthrenivorans. Next base: position 129,876 of record NC_015145.1, on the reverse strand, counting down.
CTACTTTGACGGCGATGTCCAGCTGTTTTCCCTTGGGGCAGAGGATTGGGAAACGCTCCCCGTGTCCGCCGGCTACGTGGACTCCGGCCGTGGCTTCGGGATCGCGGACCTCGCCGCAACCCCGGCCGGCAGCGAGCCCCGCGCCGGCGGTGCGATGGCCTATCACGCGCTGGAGGTCATGGAATCCGTGCTCGAATCAGCACACGCCGGTTCGGCCGTCCGCATCACCAGCACGGTGGAGCGGCCGCAACGCGTGGAGCTGACTGTCCTCACGGAGAACGTGGACGCGCTCCAGGCGCAGGAAGCCGCTTCCTAGGCCCAGGTCTTCCCAGCCGACAAACTCTCTCATGACATGACCGTTCCCCGGGCAGCTTGCCCGGGGAACGGTCATGTTATTTAACAAATTCCACGCGGCACCGCTGATATTCAGCGGACACGCGCTAGAAGGCAACCACCCGCTGCTGCTGCTCGCCCAAGCCCTCAACGCCGATCGTCATCACGTCCCCCTGCGCGAGGTACGGAAACCGGCCTGAGAGGGCAACTCCCTGCGGCGTGCCGGTATTCACCACGTCTCCAGGATCCAGCGCCATGTACTGGGACAGGTCCCGGATAATCTCGCCGATGCTGAAGACCATGTCCGCCGTCGTCGAGTCCTGCCGGTCCTCCCCGTTGACCTTCGAATACAGGCGGAGCGCCTGCGGGTCGGCGACGTCGTCTGCCGGTATCAGCGCGGGCCCCAGCGGGTTAAAGGTCGGCGCGCACTTGCCCTTCGACCACTGACCGCCTGAATGGACAATCTGGTAGTCCCGCTCGGAGACGTCGTTGCTGATCGTGAACCCGGCAATGCATTCCAGGGCCTCCTCGGTGCTGGACAGATACGATGCGCGCTTGCCGATGACGACGGCGAGCTCCACCTCCCAGTCCACCTTCTGCGCTCCTGGCGGTATGACGACGTCGTCGTTGGGGCCAACTACAGTGTTGGGGTGCTTGAAGAAGATGATCGGCGCCTTCGGTGGCTGGTCTCCGGTCTCGGCAGCGTGCGCCGCGTAGTTCTGGCCCACGCATACGACGGCGCCGATGCCAGTCACCGGCGGACCCACCCGCAGGGATTCGGTCCCGGCAAGTGCCGGCAGCTCCCCTGCGGTCAGCGCCTCGCGGACACGGCTGATACCGTCCGCACCCAGGAATGCCCCAGTGATGTCGGCAGTCACGCCGCGCAGGTCGTAGGTGATGCCGTCCTGGCGCGCCGCGGGGATCTCTTGTCCGGGCTCGCCCAATCGCATCAGTTCCATCTGGACTCTCCTTTTCGTTGTGGGCTTTCGGGGCCCTTAGGCAGTTGGCCGAAGCAGCAGGCTGTGCATTCCGCCGTCGACGGACAGTGACGTGCCGGACGTCGAGCCGTTGGCCGGGTCGGCCAGGAACAGCACGGACGCCGCGACCTCCTCGGCTGTTACGAGCCGCCCGTGAGGCTGCCGTGCCTCGAGCGCGCTCCGCTCCGCTGCCGGATCCTCGGCCGCATCCAGCAGCCTGGATACCCACGGGGTGTCCGCGGTGCCCGGGTTGACGCAGTTCACGCGGATGCCTTCCCGAAGGTGATCAGCGGCCATGGCCCGGGTGAGCGCGGTGACTGCTCCCTTGCTCGCTGAGTACAGGGCCCGCTGGGGCAACCCATGTGTTGCGGCGACCGATCCGGTGTTGACGATGGCGGCGCGGTTGGACTCGCGCAGGTAGGGCAGCGCCGCGCGGGACACCCGGGCCATGCCCACCACGTTGATATTCAGCACGCGGAGCCACTCGTCGTCGTCGTTGTCCGCCACGCTTCCCGCGGCACCGACGCCGGCATTGTTGACGAGGACGTCTATCCCGCCAAGGTGCCGGGCCGCCGCTGCGACGGCATCGTCAACCGAGGCCCGGTCACCGACGTCGCAGGTGAATCCCGCGACACCGTCAGGCAGGTTCCCGGGGGACAGGTCCAGTACAGCCACGCGTGCGCCGCGTGCGGTCATTGCTGCGGTGATGGCAGCACCGATTCCGGAGGCGCCGCCGGTTACTAGGGCACGCACGCCCGTAAAAGAATCCATCGTTAACATCCTTGTCGGTTCCGGGAGGGATCAGCAGAGCTTGGCCGGGGACGGGATCCGCAGGCCCGCATCGTCCTGGTCAAACGCCTCCGCGAAGCGGTGGTAAGCGCCGATGAGGTGACGGTGCATGGCTTCCTCAGCCGCATCCGGGTCGCATGCGGCGATCGCGTTCACAATCGCACGGTGCTCCTCAACCGTGGTGGTGCCCTGATAGTCAGCGGGATGCAAACGGAACAGGTGCAGGTGGCAGTGAGTTGCGCGGTAGGCGTGCAGCGCGAACTCATTGCTGCTTGCCGAGAGGATGCGGTCATGGAACGCGGTGTCGTGGGTGACCAACCGGTGCCGCACGCTGCCTTCCTGTGCGGTACCGGCTTCGAATTCGTCGACCCACGCCTGGAGTGCGTGCGCCGGATTGATGAGCCGATTCACCGCGGCGGCGCGTGCTGCCCAAGGTTCAACGAGCAGGCGGAACTCGAAGAGCTCCCGCAGTTCCCCGGTGTCCAACAGTGCCGTGGTGCGGTATCCCTTGCCCGGGGTCTTAACGATCAGCCGGTCACCCTCAAGCTGGCTGAGCGCCTCACGGATGGGAGTCTGGGAGACGCCGATTTCCCTGGCCAGGGCGTCGATATTCACCTTCCCGTCCGGCGGCAGTTGCAGGTCCAGGATCTTCGCACGGAGGATCGCGTAGACGTCGACACCGGAACGCCCACGGCCTTCGACCTCCCGCACGGTGCCCTCACTCATCGCGCACCGGCTCTGCCGCTGGGTTCGTCGGCGCGGGAATGGGCCAGGAGGTACCGCAGCAGGCTGCCGATCCCGAATGACCAGGGCTGAAGGTCTTCCGTGGGTGCCACCATGTTGGTCAGTGTACCCAGCCGCGGGCTCCCGATTTCGACGACGTCACCGAACTTGTGGGTGAAGCCCATCCCGGCAGCGTCCCGATCCTCATTAGGCGCGAACAGCGTACCCGTGAACAATACGAAGCCGTCCGGATACTGGTGGTGGCGCCCGTACGCCGCACGGACGAGTTCCTCGAAGGGACGGCTCAGTCGCTGCACGCTGTTGGTTCCGTTCAGCGTGTAGCCGTCCGTGCCGCGCACCGTGAGCTGGATGGTCTCCTGCCGGGCATCGTCGAGGGTGTAGGAGTCGTTGAAGAGCCTGACAAAGGGCCCAAGGGCAGCTGACCCGTTGTTGTCCTTGGCCATGCCGAGCAGCAACGCGCTGCGGCCCTCTACGTCGCGGAGGTTCACATCATTACCCAGGGTGCACCCACGGATCCGGCCCTGGTTGTCCACCACAAGCACCAGTTCCGGTTCCGGGTTGTTCCAGGAGGAGAAGGACGGGACGCCGATGTGCGACCCAGTGCCCACCGCAGACAGCACCGGTGCCTTGGTGAACACCTCAGGATCGGGGCCGATGCCGACTTCCAGGTACTGGGACCAAAACCCCTCGCGGACCAGGACGTCCTTGACACGGGCGGCCTCCGGCGAGCCCGGGCGCAGACCGGCAAGGTTGCCGCCAAGGGCCTCCAGCACCTGCGCGCGCATCTGCTCTGCAAGGGTGAAATCACCCCCGCAGCGTTCCTCGATCACTCGTTCGACCATGCTGTCCACGAAGGTAACACCGCAGGCCTTCACCGCCTGCAGGTCGACGGGGGCCAGCAGATGGGGTGTTTCAATGCTTCCTGTGTTTTCCGACGTCGCGTGAACCGCCTCAGCAAGGTTCCAGCGGCGGGCATTGGAACTTCGCGCCTCCTCCAGCAGCGCGGCAGGCTGGTCGCCGTTGAGCAGTTCCGATACCGTCGCGGCGTACCCAAACAGGTCCACGAGGGTGTCGCCGTCCACCAGGACCGGCCGGGGCCCGGCTGTTTCCGGATCCCAGAGCCGTCCGACCAGCAGCGCGGCCGCGGCGTCGTCGGGCAGCAGTGCGCTGACAGAAAGATTCACAGTCCGTCCTTCCCTTCCTCGGTTCCAATTACCTCAAAGCGTCCGTCCACCCGGCGCATGATGTTCCACGGGTTCGACTCCTGGAGGGCCGCCGGCAGCACCGCGTCGGGTACATCCTGGTAGGCGACCGGCCTGGTGAACCGGCTGATCGCGGCTGTTCCCACAGAGGTGGTGCGGGACGTGGTGGCCGGGTAGGGACCGCCGTGCTGCTGGGCATAGGACACGGTTACGCCGGTCGGCCAGCCGTTCCACAACACCCTGCCGGCAAGGCCGGTGACGGTGTCGAGGAGGCGGGAGGCATCATCGCCGTCGTCGGCATGGATGGTCGTGGTCAACTGGCCTTCCATGAGAGACGCCAGTTCAGGGAGCTGGCCAGCATGACGGTAGCGGATGACGACGGTGGCTGGCCCGAACATCTCCCGGTGAAGCACCTCGGGGTCGCGGGTGACGGCGTCAGCGTCCGTGAGCAGGACGGCGGGGGCGGGCACCTCATCGTCGGATCCGGGCACCAAGGTCCTGACACCGTCGAGCGCGGCTACCTCGTCCCTGGCCTGGCCGAAGGATTCGCGCAGACCGGGTGTGAGCAGTTCGGCCAGCGGTGCCTCGGCGAGCGCGGATTCGAGCACGGCGCGCAGCTCCTCTTCGGCGAGGGTGTCGGGCACGAACAGCAGACCGGGCTTGGTGCAGAACTGCCCCATACCCATGGTGAAAGAACCGGCATACCCGGTGAGAATGTCCACCGCACGGTTCTGCCACGCGGAGGGCAACACGAATACGGGGTTGATGCTTCCGAGCTCCCCGTAGAACGGAATCGGCTCCGGCCGGGCGCTGGCACGGTTGAACAGCGCCCGGCCGCCTGCAGTGGATCCGGTGAAACCGACGGCCTTCACCAGCGGATGGTCAACCAGGGCCTCCGCTGCGGCACGGCCGTCCACGACTGCGAACAGACCTTCCGGCGCCCCGGTTCCACGAAGGGCTTCGAGCACCACTTCCGCCGTCCGCAGCGCGAGCTGCCGGTGTCCGCTATGGATCTTGTGCAGGACGGCGCATCCTGCGGCGAGTGCGGACGCCGAGTCTCCGCCCATCACGCTGAAGGCAAACGGGAAATTGGAGGCACCGAAAACACCGACGACGCCGAGGGGCACGTTGACCCGGCGGATATCCGGCCTCGGGCCCATGCCCCAATGGGGGTCGGCGTGGTCCACTGTGGCGTCGAGCGGCACGCCGGCGAGGACCTCTTCGGCGAACAGGTCGAGCTGGAAGGCTGAACGCTTGAGCTCGCCCTGCAGACGGGCTTCAGCCAGGTGCGTATCCTTCTGGCCCAGTGCCACCAACTCATCCGCGTTGTCACGGAGGGCTGAAGCGATGGCCTTCAATCGCGCCGCCCGGGTGGACGGCGTTTCAGCGGCGGCCTCCAGGAACGCGCGGTGCGCAGCCTGGGCTGTCTGGTCGACGTCCTCGGGGGTGGTGGCGATAGTCAGTATGGTTGCAGTCATGGGGATCCTTCCGGGGTTGATCCGGGTCAGCGTTCGTTCAGTTCCTGCCAGCCGGTACCGGTGGGGAACGTCCACCGCGCCGTAGACTCGTCGAACATCTGAGCGCCGACGCCGGGAAGCTTAGGTGCCTGGTACCGCCCGCCGGTAACCACCACCGGCTCATTGAAGTGCTCGTGGAGATGGTCAACGAATTCGATGACCCGGTCCTCCATGGTGCCGCTGATCGCCGCATAGTCGAAGAACGAGAAATGCTGGACCAGCTCGCACAGACCCACGCCCCCGGCATGCGGGCAAACCGGTGTGTTAAATTTCGCCGCGAGAAGCAGGTTGGCGATGTTCTCGTTGACGCCGGCAACGCGGGTGGAGTCGATCTGCATGATGTCGATGGCGCCGGCCTGCAGCAGCTGCTTGAAGATGATCCGGCTCTGCACGGCCTCGCCCGTCGCCACTTTAATAGGGTGGACGGCCTTGCGGATAGCTGCGTGGGCCAAAATGTCGTCGGTGCTGGTGGGTTCCTCAATCCAGTAAGGGTTGAAGTCCTGCAGCTGGTTGACCCAGTCGATCGCTTCCTGCTCTTCCCAGCGCTGGTTGGCGTCAATGGCGATGCGGACGTCGGGACCCACTGCTTCGCGTGCCAGGGAAAGACGACGGCGGTCGTCCTCGATGCTGCCTGCGACCTTGAGTTTGATCATCCCGAAACCGTCAGCGACCGCCTCCTTTGAGAGACGCACGAGCTTCTCGTCGCTATAGCCCAGCCAGCCGGGCGTGGTGGTGTAGGCCGGGTAGCCGTTTTGCTGGAGTTCGGCAATGCGTTCGTGCTTGCCGGCCTGCCCGCGCTGAAGAATGTCAGTTGCATCCTGAGGTGTCAGGGCGTTGCCGATGTGGGTGAAGTCGACGGTGCTGACCAGTTCCTCGACCGGCATCTCGCTGAGCAGCAGCCACAAGGGCTTGTTCTCGCGGCGTGCCCGTACGTCCCACAGGGCGTTGACAAGGCCGCCGCAAGCCATGTGCGACACGCCCTTCTCCGGACCGAGCCAGCGCATCTGTGAATCATGGACCAGCCGCCGGGAGGCGTCTCCCAGGTTGTTGACAAGCTCGTCGGTGTCCCGTCCCACCAGCAGTTCGCCGTAGCTGTCCATCGCCGCGGTAATGAGTTCATTACCGCGGCCGCAGGTGAAAACGAGGCCGTAGCCGCGTTCGCCGTCGTCCGTGGCTATTTCAACGTAGGCGGCGGAGTAGTCCGGGTCCACGTTCACGGCGTCAGAGCCGGAAAGGTCCAGGGAGGTGGGGAAGCGCACGTCGGTGGTTCGTACTGAAGTGATGCGTGACATGGAAAGTTCCTTGGTTCTGTTTTGGCGCAGGCAGTCAGGGTTACAGGAAGCCCAGCAGCGTGGGCAGTCCGACGGTAAGCGCGGGGACGAAGGTGATGACCAGGAGGGTGAGGACCATCGGGGCGAAGAAGGGGAGGATGCCCTTGATCACTGTCGGTACCGGCGCCCGGGTCACGCTCGAAAGCACGAAGAGCACCAGGCCCACCGGGGGTGTGATCAGCCCGATCAGGAGGTTGAAGATGACCATGATTCCAAGGTGGATGGGATCGATGCCAAAGGTCTCGGCCACCGGCAGCAGCACGGGCACCAGGATCAGGATCGCTGCCGTCGGCTCCAGGACGCAGCCGACGATCAGGAGCAGGATATTCACCAGGATCAGGAACACGATCGGCTGGTTGGTGATGTCCAGGATCAGGTTGGCGGCCACCTGGGGAGCCTGCTCGCGGGCCAAAACCCAGCCGAAGAGTGCCGCCGCGGCAACGATCAGCAGAACCGAGCCGGAGGTTTCCACCGTCGTGAGCAGCGTCCGGTAGATCTTGCGCCAGGACAGCGCCCGGTAGGCCAGGGCCAGGACCAGGATGTAGATGACGCCGATTCCGCTCGCTTCCGTGGGAGTGAAGACGCCACTGAGGATCCCGCCGAGGATGACGACGGCAGAACCCATAGCGGGCAGGGCCGCCAGCGTAGTCTTCCCGCGCAGCTTCCAGCTGGACTTTGGCAGCCGGAGTTCCTCGCGTTTGCGCATGAGCAGCCAGACGGTGAAGCACAGAGAGGCGACCAGCACCAGGGCGGGCACGATGCCGGCCATGAACAGGGCGCCCACGGATACTCCCGCTGTGACAGCGTAGATGACGGCGGGAATGCTGGGCGGGATCATTGGTGCGATGAGGCTGGAGGCGCCGGTGACACCGAGGGCGAACTCGCGCTTGTAGCCGCGCTCCACCATCGCCGGCACTTGCACCCGGCCCATGGCTGCGGCATCGGCGATCGCCGCTCCGCTCATCCAGGAGAACCCGAAGCTGGTGGCGACGTTGACGTATCCAAGGCTGCCGCGGAGATGCCCGATGGCAGCTACTGCGGCGTCGTAGAGCTTGTCCGTGATGCCGGAGACGTTGGCCAGGTTGCCAAGCAGGATGAACATCGGCACGGCGAGGATCGCAAAGCTGTCCACGCCGGAGACCGTCTGCTGTACTGCCGTGCCCATCCGCGCCGTCGGGTCCATGATGACGTAGGCCACCGACGGAATCAGCAGGGCAAACGAGACGGGAACGCGCAGGGCCAGCAGCGCCAGCAGCGCAATAAGCATGATGAGGAGGGTCATGGGAGTCCTAAACCGCTTCCCGCTCGAGGTTTTCCATTGCGTCGGGGACGACCTCGGGGTGGCGGAGATTGAGGTAAATGTGCAGGGCAGCGTGGAGGAAAATGAGCATGAACCCGGTTACCGCGGCGCTGTAGACGACGCTCATCGGCAGACTGGTGGCCGGAGCCAGGAGCCGGTTCGCGCCGACGGCGGACTGGGCGCCGTTGACCGCCATCACGCCTGCGGTTACCACCACAGCCGTCAGAGCGAACGTATCCAGGATGACAGTGCCGGTCCGTCCGAGCTTGCTGGCCAGCAGGTCCACGGCGATATGGATGCGGCGGGCCATCACAAAGCCGGCGGAGACAAACGTGAACCACAGCAGCGCGAACCGGGCGAGCTCCTCTGTCCAGCTGAAGGGCGCATTGAACACGTACCGGCTGACCACCTGCAGCACGATCAGGGCGAGCGTGGCCACCAGGAGCGTGCAGGAAGCTGCACGCTCCACGTTAACCAGTCCCCGGTACAGCCGGCTGCGCTGTTCGGCGAAGTCCGGCTCATCCGGTTCATGCGGGACGTGGGAGCCGGTGGCGATGTTGTTCTCTTTGAGCGCCTCCGACCGTGAATTGCTGGGAATCATCGGGCGTCCTTGAGTTCCCGGTACAGCTCGCCCCAGGACTGCTTGAGCATTGCTTCCTCGGCTGCGGCTGCGAAGGATTCGCGGTCAACATCCTCATTGACCTTGATGCCGTCGCCGGACTTCCATTCCTCCAGGATGCTCTGTTCCTGCTCCTCGATGCACTTGCGGGCGGCTTCGGCTGCCGGGCCCATCGCAGCCTCAAGGGCGCTGCGTTCTTCATCGGTGAGGCCCTCGTAGACTGAGCGGCCGGTGGTGATCATGACGCCTTGGACCATGTGGCCAGTGAGGTTGATGTAGTCCTGGACCTCGTTGAACTTCGCGGTGGCGATGGTGGGGATGGGGTTTTCCTGTGCGTCGATGGCACCCTGCTGGAGCGCAAGGTAGACCTCGTCCAGGGCCATTGGTGTGGCGGTACCGCCCATGGCCTTGATGTTCTCCAGGTACAGCGGTGCGTTGGGGGTGCGGATCTTCAACCCTGCGAAGTCCTGGGAACTCTTGATCTGCTTGTTGGCGGTGACGTGGCGGGTGCCGTAGTACCAGCTGGAGAGGACCTTGAGGTCGGAGCTTTCGTACAGCTTGTCGAAGACGCCTTTCATGGTGTCGCCCTCGACAGTCTTGACGAAATGGTCCACGTCCTTGAACAGGTAGGCACCGTCCAGCACCGCTGCGTCCTTTTCCCAGACCCCGAGGAAGGAGGGCCCGGCTACCGCCATGTCAAGCGCGCCGGAAGAAACCTGTTCCAGTGACTCCGCCTCACTGCCCAGCTGCGCAGCGGGGAAACTCTGGACCTGGAGTCCGCTGCCTTCGAGTTCTTTCTTCAGAGTGGCAATGCCACATTTCTCAACCGGGTGGCCGGCATCGTACACATGGGCAAGGCGGAGGGTCTTGGCGCCGGCGTCGGCCTGCGCCGCCTTGTCACGGTCAACGGGAGTGCCGACGTTGCAGGCCGAGAGAAGCAGAGCCGCGGTGGCCGCGAGGCCCAGGGCGGCACCCGTACGACGACGACGGCGGGCAGGGGTGGAGTGGTCAAGCTTCATTGCTAGGTTCCTTCCGGGAATACGTGTTGTGCCGGACTTAGGGTCGGCCTGTTCGGTTGGTTTGGCCGACTGATTTGTTCAGACGGTTGTGAGCGAAAGTTCGTGTGCGAGCCGTCGGAGCTGGTCTGCCGTGGAGGCGGGCAACTGGACGGACGTGGCGGCTTCCGCCTCACGTGCCCGTTCCGGGTCCCCCGGCGCATGCACGGTGCGGCCGGCCGGTCCCGACATGCGGACGCGCTGCTGAAGATCTGCAACCCGGGCCTCGGTGTGGTCCCGGCCTCCGAATGCAGCCGCGTCGATTCCGACGACGAGGTGCCCGTTGTTCATCCGGGACGCAGGGTTGGACCAGATGTCGACGGTCTCGTACGCGAACGTTGCATCGGTGAGTGACGAGGCGAAGGCTTCGAGGAGCACCGAGACAGCCGAGCCCTTGTGGCCGCCGAAAGGGATCATGGACCCGAGTGCTGCAGCTTCGGGATCGGTGGTCGGGTTGCCCTCGAAGTCCACGGCCCACCCCTCAGGAAGCTGCCGGCCCTCGTTGCGGGCAGCAATGACCTTGCCGTACGCGCCGTTGCTTGTGGCGAGGTCGGCAGTCAGGGGCCACCCGCCGGCACTGGGTGCGCCAAGTGTGAGCGGGTTGGTTCCTAGCACTTTCTCAAGTCCACCGTGGGGTGCGACCACGGGGCCGGTGGACGAAGTGATGAAGGAGAGGAAGCCTGCCTCGGCGAGCTGGTCGCTCCAGAAGGCTCCCGCTCCGTAATGGCTGCTGTTGGAGACGGCGACGGCGGCAATACCGTGTGCACCGCCGGCGTCGATGACCCTGCGAACCGCCGCCTGCATGGCGACCTGGCCAAGCGCCCCGTCGGCATCGAGCACGGCCACGGCATTCCGGGTGGACGAAAAGGTCATCGCCGGGGTGGGGTTAATGCCGCCCAGGCGGAGCGCCTCGGCGTACAACGGCAGGCGCAGCAGGCCGTGCGAGAAGATGCCGCGCTGGTCTGCTTGGACGAGCGAGCGGGCCGTGAGTTGGGCGTCGTCGTCGGGGACGCCGCGAGCCTGCAGCACTTCTGCGGCAAGTCGGATGAGGTCAGGGACCGGAAATGACTGATGGGTATGCAACGCTGAAGACCCTTCTAAATATAGGAAACAGCTAAAGCCTATATTTAATGCGAGCGCCTCACAAGCCCCTGATTTTTTCTCAGTGGAGCGTGGTGAAGAAGACGTACTCCTTGGTCAGCCTTCCCGGCTTGGCGGAGAACAAGAGCCGAGCGGCGCGGGAAAGCTCCACATGGATTCATCTACTGAGATGCGCAGAGCTTTACGATGACGCCTGAGCGCCTTAGCCGCGGTCTTGCTGTCCTCGACCCTCCCAGCGGCGGTGGGGTGACGGCGGGTTCAAGCCACAAGGCCAGGAGCGCGTTGAAAGAAGTCCATATGGCATAGCACTGCGAGTTCCCGTCTCCTGGCACAACTAGCGAAAGGCCGATAATGGAGATTCCGTCGGGCTGGTGGTGTGCTCCGATGAGTGCAGTCGAGGCTGCGGCAACTCCCGGTAGCATCGGGGGGCATGAGTCAGGAAGAGAACTATATGGAGCACCTGCTGCAGGTAGGGGAGGGGCTTGCCGGGTTGAGCCTGGAGCAGTTGGGGTTCGAGCCGCGACTGGAAGATCTGACGGCGGAGCAGCGCAGCATGCTGGGTCCCGATGACGTTGAATGGATGGAATCGATCACTCAGGAGCGCCGGGACAGGAGCCTGTTCCAGGCGAAGCTTCTGACGGGTGCGCTTTGGGAGGCCTCGATCATCCTGATCGACCAACTCTTTGAGGATCTCGCCGGCTTGCGGAAGCTTCAGTCCATTGATCGCGAGGACATCGCCAATACCTTCGTTCTATCCTGGTTGCCTCCCGGGCAAGCGCACAAATACGACATTGGCTTCGTCCAACGGTTTGTCGTGATTGCGGTGGACATGACCGGTGCGATGGCCCGCGGCTGGAGCCGTCCTTCCTGTGTCGCCCAGGAGCTGGCGCTGCGCTGCCTTCTTGACCAGGTCGAAGTCATTCAGGACTCGTATGACCTGGACCTGGCTGACGACTGGCGGGGGACACTTGAAGAGCAGATGTTCGAGGATATGGACAGCGATCTGCTTTACCAGAACGCGATGGATGGTTTCGAGAACGATGTTGAGCTGAACCTGCAGTTGGGCTTTGCACCAATGAACGTCCAGGACTGGTTTGAGCCATTCAACGATGCATCCGTCCCGCCCTTTGTCCGCTGACGCGCAGGGGCTGTCTGCTGCAGGCTGATTGGGTCGGAAGTGGCGAAACTCCGGCCAAATAGCGGTTGGCCGAAGTTCCGCGTCCAACACTGCCGGGTCAACCTTGAGATTGGCTGGGAACGACAGCGGTATCCGGCAAAGTCCTGACGAACGGCCCAAAGAGAGCTTCTGGTCCCGGGGGGAGTGGACGGGGTCATTCCTGTCGGGCGTGGCGTAGATACTGGTAGACGGTTTCCCTGCTGATTCCGTAGTCACGGGCGAGGACGACTTTGGGGATGCCGGTGCCGGCGCGCTGGACCAGTTCGGCTGCCCGTTCCGGGGTCAGGGTCTTCTTCCGGCCCTTGTAGACGCCGCGCTGCTGAGCCAGGGCGATGCCTTCGCGCTGACGTTCCCTAATCAAAGACCGTTCAAATTCAGCGAAGGCACCCATGACCGAGAGCATCAGGTTGGCCATGGGGGAGTCCTCGCCGGTGAAGACGAGTTGCTCCTTGAGGAATTCCACCCGCACCCCACGTTTAGTGAGGCCCTGGACCAGGGCGCGCAGGTCATCGAGGTTCCGGGCGAGCCGGTCCATGCTGTGCACTACGACGGTGTCGCCGTCACGGACGAAGCGCAGCAGTTCGGTCAGCTGCGGCCGTGCCGTGTCCCGGCCGGAAGCTTTGTCGGTGAAAACCCTGTCCAGGACCTGGCCATCGAGCTGGCGCAGCTCATTTTGATCCACGGTGCTCACCCGCAGGTAGCCGATGCGCTGACCGTCCACGGCGCCTCCAATCCTCGACCTGTGAGTACGAGTGTCAGCGTCCATACCGAACACGTCAAGACACTTCGTGCCCATGACAGCAACACGACGACAACCCCGCAGGGGAACAAGCCGACCATCGTGTACGTTGCTCTCTGGTCAGGAAAGAAAACGGCACCAGAGAAGAAAAGAGAACCGCCAAACGTGGCTACCGATTACGACGAAGTCCGCTCCGACGTCAAGGAATCTCAGGACAGCTCCCTGGAGGCGCTGAAGTCCGCCAGCGCCCCGGATGCCCGCAGCGTCGTCACTGAGCTCGATGAAGCCGACGCCCTGGACGAAGGCCTGACCCCTGGCGGCGAGATCGTCGCCGAGGAACTCATCGTCCAGGTCATCCCGCAGGGAGCGGACGAGTTCACGTGCTCATCCTGCTTCCTGGTCCGGCACCGGTCCCAGCTGGCCCGCGAAGACAACGGCCGGTCCTACTGCATTGAGTGCGAGGGCTGACGGGCCCGAATCAGACCCCGCGGGCTTGCAACCCCTTTACTAGGCCGTAAATGATGCATTCGATGCAATACGCAGCCTTTAACTGGGTAAGCGGGTTATCAGTTTGGGGCTTATTCTCTGTCCCCCGGCGGAGTCCAAGGTGTTGTTGATAACTGCTTGAGGTCACTGCCAAAGCGTCAGACCAAGTGGGCGAAGGGTCACGCCCAGACCAGGGGCTGCTATTTGCTTTTGAAGCTGAGCGTGTCCGCTCCGGCGGTCCAAGTCAGGGTGTCCTGGACGAACGCCATTTCGATGGGCCGGCTTAGGAATTGCATGACCCATTGCTCCTGCGCAGAAGACTCGCCGGCGCAGCCCATCGCCCCGACTGCGGGTTTGTCGAGTGTGAGGGTGTTCCCGTTGATCACCGCCGGAGCGCTGATCGGATTGCACGGGGTTTTCGCCCCGAACTGGAGCTCTCCGTTGACGGAATAAAGTTCCACTCTCAGCCCGCCTGCCGCAGCCCACGGCAGGTCGACGCCGTTGGATGTCGCCGAAATGCTGACGTATTGCGAACATGCGGCGGTCGGCAGGAATGACGCGCATGTCGCCGCGGGAGGCGTGGAAACGGTCGGGGAAGGCGTGCTGACGTCCGTCGCCGCTTGGTCGATGGTGCCTGACGCGCACGAAGTCATGAGCAGGCTGAGAGATAGCAGACAAAAACTGTTTCGCCATAATCGTGAATGCTTCATCGATTCCCCCTGAAGATGGAAGCTGGTCGGAGCCTATACGCGGGCGCGGGCTTTGTCACTGGGTTTCTTCCGCCGGTTGGTCGCGGCTGCGTTCTCGGGTGAAGTGGGGGTTCTTGCCAACGACGTAGCTTGCCATGGGTGCGCTGGTGGCTCCCGCGTGGCGGGACAGAGTCTGCTTGCTGTATCCGAGCATGCGTGCGAGTGAGGTCGCGTCGATTTCTTTGACCAGGCTCTGCAGGGTGGCGTTGCGGATGCCCTGGATGTTGACGCCCATCCCGCGAAGCTTTAGCAGGTGGGTGTTGGGGGAGCGGGGGGATCCTGCGCGGACGCCCGGGAAGAGCCAGCGCGTGTCGCGGTTGACTGTCTGCTGGCCGCCGCGGTTCTGGAGGTGGGCCCAGAACATGGGTGCCAGCAGCTCGGGGATGGGCGCTGGGTACCGGCCGAGATTGAGAAACATGCCCTTGACGGTCACTTCGACGTCGTCGATGGTGAGCATGGCAATTCTGCCGATGGGGATGCCATAGAGCAGGAAGATCAGCCCCGCGATGCGGATCGAGACGGCGACGTTGTCGGCCTCGATGAGCTTGCGGACGAGGTCCAGGCGTTCCTGTTGGCTGAGGACAGGTGTTGTTCTGGCCAACCGCGCAGCGACCTGGATGTCCTTCCCTGGCGTTTCCCGCTTGAGGTATTGGATGAAGTTCCGGATATGTCGCCGGGTCGAGGTGCCCTCGGAGAGGTATTCGTCGAGATGCATCTGGCGGATGGAAGATGCTGTCCTGCCGTGCTCGTCGTGGAGCCAACGGAGGAACTTTCCCGCCTCGGTGATCTCCTGTTTCGCCGAGCGCACGGCGTAGTTCATGTTCTTCGTCGCGGACGATTCCGCCCGAAGCCTTTTGAGGTGATGCCAGCGCGCAAAACGCTCGATGGGTGCGTGGATTTCCGGTGTAGTGGAGAGCTGGTCGAGGCGTTCTTCCAGCCACTGTTCAAACATGGCCAGCTGACGGTCTTCCTGGGCGGGAAGGATCCGGTTGTGGGTGAGGATTGCCCGGAGGTGCTCGACCGCCGGCGTCTTCGGAAGCTCGTCGAAGGCCTGGTGGGAGAGTTCGATCTCTCGGTCGCCGATTCGCTTGAGCAGTGACGCGGATCGACCGCCGTGGCCGCGCAGCCAGGTGTAGATGCTCTCGGGCCGGGTGGAGTCGGTCAATATCTTGATCAGGCGTTTTAGCCGCAGGTCGGGCGGGTCATTTGGCCTGAGGAGCTCGGTCAGATCGGTGGTGAGTACGCAGGAGATGCAATGCCCGCCGCGGAAGCGCTCAGCCTCGCGGCCGCAGTTGTCACAGGTGAGGTTCGTCGTGATGCCGGCGCACTCCCGGCAGATGTCCTCGCCTGTATCGGTCCGGCCGGGGAGCATTCTGTCGGCGCCGCAGAGCGGGCATCGGCCGTATCGGTGGGTTGCGTTCGTGAAGCAGATGCCGCAGATGCGTCCGTCTGGCCAACGGACCCGGATTTTTCCGGTGGTCTTTCCGCAGCGGTCGCAGCCCTCGCTCGTCCTGTTGGAGCGGGGACGGCCACGCGGCTTGAACTCACTGCTCATGGGGGCGGGTAATGCGCGCCCGAACCGGCCGGTAGGCGGCCAGAAGGGGGACATCCGTGCCGTCGCCGACCGCGGTTCGACGGCGCTGAGTGCGGGCGTCCGTTGCGGTGTAGGTGAGGATTTCGTTGGCTTCGACCTTGAAAATGTCGCAGAGCGCAGCCAGGACCTGGAACGAGATCCGATCCGGGTTCTGGCCGACGAGCCGGTAGATCTGCGACTCGGAGAGCGTAATGCCGCGCTCCCGAAGCGGAGCAACAAGATCACGGCTGTTTCGCATCCCGGCGCGTGCCATCAGCTCCTTGACGCGAAACTGGTAGTCGATCTGACGGTTCATCGTGGTGTCTTTCCGGAAGGCGTTGTGGGTTTGGTCAGCACCCTGCTGTTGCTGGCCAGCAGGGTGCTGTTGAGAACGCGTTCGAGTTCGCGTGCGGCATAGTCGGGGGAGGGCAGGGTGTAGATCGTGGTCGTCGATGTGTGCTCGTGGCCAACCTGCATTGAGATGAACTTGGTGTCATATCCGTGCTCGGTCTGCATATGCGTGACATAGGACCGGCGCAGGGAGTGAAGATCAAGCCCCGGCGGAAAGCCGAGTTCATCAAGGAACCCGCGCATCCGAGCCCGGAGGTTCTTTTCCGGAACCAGGCCGCCACGGTCAGTCGGGAAGAGGTCGCCGACAGGCTGCCCATACCGGGGAAGACCGCGCCTGACCCAGTCATCAACCGCCTCGGCCGCCCAGTCCAGAAGGGTCAGGACGGACCGCTGTTTCTTGGGGGAGCCCTTCTGCGGCTTCCCGAACCGGACGCGCAGAATGCCGTAGTCACCAAAGTACGGGGCCTTAACATTGCGGGAAAAATCCACGAGGCTGAGGTG
The DNA here is from genome assembly GCF_000189535.1 of Pseudarthrobacter phenanthrenivorans Sphe3. Classification (NCBI taxonomy): domain Bacteria; kingdom Bacillati; phylum Actinomycetota; class Actinomycetes; order Micrococcales; family Micrococcaceae; genus Pseudarthrobacter; species Pseudarthrobacter phenanthrenivorans. The sequence goes on along the minus strand of NC_015145.1, from coordinate 113,332 downwards.
ACGAAGCTCGTCGCGCCGAAGGCCCCAGCCGTAGGCGGTCTTGAAGGCCACGGCGTCACGCCAGGCGGCAAGAGCGCCCTTGCGCCCCGAATTAATGATCCGTTCGACCTCCAGGTCGGCCAGGTCGAAGAATGCCTGCAGCTCCTCGAGAGTGAAGGCACGCTTCTCTGGACCCATATCGGCATCCTGGACGTGCCGGGCCTTGTTGAACTCGGTGATCACCTGGGAAAAGGTGGTCCCGAAGAGCCGCCCGCAGTTCTCGTTCCACGGGTATTCAGGGTTGGTCGCATACTCGCAAAACAGCTTGATGTCCGTCTGGTACGCCCGGACGGTGGAAAGGGCAAGGTTCTCAACACCGCGCAGATGGGCGAACAGCTCATCCGCGTCGACCGGGCCCCATTCCCACGGATACTTGCCCGAGAAGTCCGACAGGCGCATCACCGAGGCGACCCGGCGCTTGGTCGTCTGCAGGGTGAAGTTCTGCGCCAAGTGGGATCTCTTCCACCCGGTGAGCACCTCGCTCAGGAACGCGTCACGATCCGGCTCCCGATTCGGCAGCGGCAAGAACGCGAGACCGCCGAACTTATCACCCAAGAAGCCTCCAATGCCGACTGCAAGTTTTGCAGTCAGAATGCAAAAAATGCAAACTGCGAGCCCAGGATGCCTGATACGACGCCAATTTGTGGACATGCAGCGCAGCACGTCCGGGCTCACCTGAACGGATCCCTGCCGTGACCAGACAAACAAACCGGCCGCTCACAGCCGTTATCTAGGCCTAAACAAGCCGTTATCGAGAGTGGACGTATTCGCAGAAATTGCGAACAACCTTTTTACTACTTTACATAATCTCCATTATCGGCGTTAGTCTTACACAGGCCTGAGCGATTCAGGTTGCAGATTTACCGGCAGGGCCGCAAGGATCGTATGCTCGTGGAAGTCGAGGAGTTTGCGTTCCCCAACGTCTGTGTGGATCCAAATAACGCCAAAATCAGGGTCTGCCATATCAACGGTTCCTTGCCAGCGGGTGCCGGTTTTGTCCCATGCTTCAATTCGGCTGCCGGGCTCAAGGTATTGGAATTTGCTCATATTCTTGCCTCCAACGTGCGACCTGCCCTGCCCGTCGTGTCCGTCATGCACCCAGTTTGTGAAGATCAGATCCGATGGTGCTCCCAATTTGTTCTAACAGTGGCCCAGCTTGGTTGATGCATCGGGACAGATCGGGCTGCAGTTCCCGCAGAGAGTAGGCCCGGGTGAAACCAGCGAGCTCAACTTGCGAAGCGTCCAGGGCGATGTTTCCGCAGACTGCAATCACTGGTACACCGTGTTCTGAAGCGATGCGACTGATACCCAGGGGCAGCTTCCCGCCGAGGCTTTGCTCGTCCATGTTTCCCTCACCGGTTATTACGAGTGTTGAGTCCGCGATGTAGTGGTTCAGTTCCAGTATGTTTTGGAAGGCAACGACTCCTGGTTGGGTTCGCGCAGCCAGGACTGCGATGACAGCGTAACCGAGCCCGCCCGCAGATCCCGCTCCTGGTACTGCGGCAGCTCTAATAGCCCGAGGACCGATTTCTTGCTCCATACTTGCGACTAGCTGCTCAAGTCCGGCTTTGAGGCGCGCGATGTCGGTCTTCGTAGCCCCCTTTTGGGGCGCGAATATCGCTGCTGCACCCTCAGGACCGAGCAATGGGTTGTTAACGTCTGTTGCCAAAACGAATCGCGCCCGACGAAGTCTCTTATCCAGGTTGTCCAGATTCACGGAGGCGAGGTCCATCAGAAACCCCCCGCCCTCGTGCAGAGGTTGACCCTTGGCATCGAGAAATTCGGCACCAAGTGCCGCCAGGAATCCAGCCCCACCGTCAGTGCAGGCGCTTCCTCCAGCCCCGATGACGATCTTGTTACAGCCCAGGTCGAGTGCTGCGCAGACGAGTTCTCCTACTCCTCTACTACTAGCGGTCAGCGGAGCGGAGGCACCCCCTGGGAGAAGGGCTAAGCCAGCGGCATTTGCCATCTCAATAACGGCTTCGTTGCCCCGTGTTGCAAATTCTGCGACAACTGGACGTCCCGTGGGACCGCTGACTTGAACGAGATGGCTGCTGAAGCCTGCACTGATCACCGCTTTTACTGTGCCTTCGCCACCATCAGCGACCTGCAGCTGTTTGACCTGAACGGCTGGATGCACGCTGCGAAGACCAGCAGTGAGATGGGCGGCGACCTCTCGTGAGGAAAGGGAGCCCTTGAATTTATCTGATGCGATGAGAACCCGTGCGTGTCCATTCGGGCGCGGACTGGCAAGGTCCATCTAGATCCCGCTTATCCGCAAAAATTCAGACATCCGGAAGGCAGCCAGTGCCGGGTCCTTGAGCAGGCCCGCCTGGTCGGCCAGTTCGAAGGTCTTGGCGAGGTGGCACACAGACCGGCCGGAGTGCAGACCGCCGACCATCTGGAAGCCGGGCTGTTTGCCGTTGAGCCAGGACATAAACGCGATGCCGGTCTTGTAGTAGAAGGTGGGGGCGCTGAAGATGTGCTTGCCCAGTTCCCTGGTGGAGTCCAGGATTTCGCGTGCTTTGGCGGCGTTGCCGGCGTCGTAGTTCTGCAGGGCAACCGAGGCGGCCGGGTAGATGGCCGCGAAGATGCCCAGCAGGGCGTCGGAGTGGTGGGTCCCGTCGCCGTCGATGAGCTCGGGGTAGTTGAAGTCGTCGCCGGTGTAGAGGCGGACGCCTTCGGGGAGGGCCGCGCGGAGTGCAACCTCGTGGCCGGCATCCAGCAGGGAGACCTTGACGCCGTCCACCTTGTCCGCATGGTCCCTGATGAGGCCAAGGAACGTCGCGGTGGCGGTTGCGACATCGTCCGAACCCCAGTAGCCGGCCAGGGCGGGATCGAACATGGTGCCCAGCCAGTGCAGGATGACGGGCTGGTCCACTTCCTGCAGCAGGGTGGAGTAGACCTTCAGGTAGTCGTCAGGGCCGTTGGCAACCTTGGCCAGGGCACGCGACGCCATCAGGATAACCTTGGGGCCGGCTTCGGTGATCACGGCGATCTGTTCGCGGTAGGCCTCAAGCACGGCCTTGATGCCCGCTTCGCCGGCCGGCAGGGAGTCGATGTCGAGCTGGTCCGTGCCGGCGCCGCAGGAAACCAGGTCCCGGACGGTCTTGCCCGCTGTGGCGGCGTTTCCGGTTGCGACCACCGATGCGGCCTCGACGCCTGTCCGCTTGATGAGCTGCTGGGTGGCCGCCCAGTCGAGGCCCATGCCGCGCTGGGCAGTATCCATGGCGTCCGCCACACCGAGCCCGTAGGACCACAGCTCATGGCGGTAGGCCATGGTCGCCTCCCAGTCGAGCCGGGCCGGGGCGCCGGGGGTGTTGTCAGCGAGGACTTCGGGGATGACGTGCGCGGCAGCGTAGGCCCGCCGGGCAGTCAGCGGGGCGGTGGGGCGGGCCCAGGAGGTGCCGCCCTGCAGCCGGTATTCGCGGGTGCCGCCGTCGTGGGAGGGAAGGATGAGCGAGGTCATTAGAGGGTGATCTCCGGGATGTCGAGGGTGCGGCGTTCATCGTTGGACTTCAGGCCGAGCTCGGCCAGCTGGACGCCGCGGGCGGCGGACAGCAGCCCGAAGCGGTGCTCGCGGCCGGCCACGACGTCGCGGAGGAACTCTTCCCACTGCAGCTTGAACCCGTTGTCCAGCTCGGCATTGGCCGGGACTTCCTGCCACTGGTCGCGGAAGGACTCGGTGACGGGCAGGTCCGGGTTCCAGACCGGCTTGGGGGTGTGGGCGCGCTGCTGGGCGACGCACTTGTTCAGGCCTGCGACGGCGGAGCCGTGGGTCCCGTCAACCTGGAACTCCACCAGTTCATCGCGGTAGACACGCACTGCCCAGGACGAGTTGATCTGGCCGATGACTTCGTCGCCGCCCGGGGTCTCGAGCTCGAAGATGCCGTAGGAAGCATCATCCGCCGTGGCCTTGTATTCCTTGCCGGCTTCGTCCCAGCGCGCCGGGATGTGGGTGGCGGTCTTGGCGCTGACGCTCTTGACCTTGCCGATGATGCCCTCGAGGACGTAGTTCCAGTGGCAGAACATGTCCGTGGTCATTCCACCGCCGTCTTCCTTGCGGTAGTTCCAGGACGGGCGCTGGGCCGCCTGGATGTCGCCTTCGAAGACCCAGTAGCCAAACTCGCCGCGGATGGAGAGGATGCGGCCGAAGAAGCCCTCGTCCACCAGGCGGCGGAGCTTGACCAGGCCGGGCAGGTAGAGCTTGTCGTGAACGACGCCGGCCGTGACGCCGGCTTCCTTGCCGATGCGGGCAAGTTCGATGGCCTCTTCAAGGGTTTCCGCTGTGGGCTTCTCGGTGAAGATGTGCTTGCCGGCGAGCATGGCCTTCTTCAGGGTGGCTGCGCGGAGGCTGGTCATGGACGCGTCGAAGATGACGTCAACGGTGGGGTCGTTGATGACCGAGTCGAGGTCCGTGGTCCATTCGGCGACCTTGTGCTTTTCCGCAAGTTCGCGGATCTTGGCCTCGTTGCGGCCCACCAGGATCGGTTCGATCTGGACCCTGGTGCCGTCCTCGAGGGTGAAGCCGCCGGCGTCGCGGATCGGGAGGATGGAACGCAGCAGGTGCTGGCGGTAACCCATCCGGCCGGTGATGCCATTCATGGCGACGCGGACAATCGCTGTTTTAGTCATATTTTCCTCAGAGAAAAGGGTTGAAGGGGCGGCGCTGAGGGTTAGTAGGGCCAGCGCCGCCCCGTGTCGGGTGGGTCAGGAGGTCCAGACCGTCTTGATGTTTACGAACTCCCGGATTCCATAGGCGGAGAGCTCACGTCCGTAGCCGGAGTCTTTGAGGCCGCCGAAAGGCACCGCCGGGAATGACGCCGTCAGACCGTTGATGAAGACGCCCCCGGCCTCGATTGATCGAGCTGCTTCGGTCGCTTCGGTCTCGTCATTCGTCCACACGCTTGAGCTCAAACCAAAATCAGAGTCGTTGCTGAGAGCGATGGCTTCCTGGAGTGATGACACTTTGTAGAGGCAGGCCACGGGGCCGAAGCATTCTTCCCGGTAGATGCGCATGTCCTCTGTTACGCCTGTGAGGACAGTCGCCGGGTAGTACCAGCCCTCCCCTTCCGGTATTTCTCCTCCACACTGAACTGCTGCCCCTTTTTCGCGGGCGTCCCTAACCAGTTCATGAACGTCCTGGCGTCCTCGCTCCGTGGCCAGGGGGCCAAAGCTGGTGCTTTCGTCCAAGGGGTCACCGGCAACTGCTTCGGCCATACCTGTAACGAACAGATGTTCAAAGCGGTCGTAGACATCTTCGTGAACGTAGAAGCGCTTGGCCGCGATGCAGGACTGCCCCGAGTTTTGAAGGCGTGCGATTACTGCCTGGGCAGCAGCCTTTTCAATATCGGCCGAGGGCATGACGATAAAGACATCCATGCCTCCCAGTTCCAGGACACTCCTTTTGATGTTCCTGCCGGCTGCTTCAGCAATGGCGGAACCGGCAGCGACGGAGCCGGTCAGGGTGACCGCCCTGATCCTTGCGTCATCCACGAGGGGAATAACGTCTTTGCCTTCAACCAGCAGTGTCTGAAACGCGCCTTCAGGAAAACCGCCGCGGGCGAAGAGGTCTCCCAGGTACAGCGCACATTGAGGAACGTTTGAGGCGTGCTTGAGGAGCCCTGTGTTGCCCGCCATTAGTGCGGGGGCGGCGAAGCGGACGGCCTGCCAAAGGGGGTAATTCCAGGGCATAACGGCCAAAACGACGCCTAACGGGTCGAATTGTACGTGGAGGTTGGAGGCGTTGACCTCTTTCGCCGGGACCGGGGTTTCCGGGCTAAGGTAGCGCTGGGCGTGATCGGCGAAGTGCCGCATGCCGGTGGCTGATTTCAGGGCCTCGTACTTTGCTGTCGTTAAGGTTTTGCCCATCTCGGTGGCGATGAGACGGGCCACTTCGTCGGCTTCGCTTTCGAGGATGTCAGCGGCCTTATGCATCCAGCGGGCGCGTTCTTCAAAGGAGGTGTTCTGCAGTGACCGGAATGCTGCTTCCGCACGGGCGATCCGGTTTTCTACCTCTTCGGGCGTATGGGCGTCGAAGGTTTTCAGGGTGATGCCCGTGGTGGGGTCGATGGTCGCGATTGCCATGATGCTCCTTGTTGCTGTTTTCGATGGCTGGTAGGGCAGCGGAACGGAATGTCTACAGAGCTGCCGCGCTGAGCTGCCGGCCGATGTAGTCGCCCTGTCGCATCGACAGGGCGACGATTGTCAGGGTGGGGTTCGCGGCAGCGCCGGTGGTGAATTGTGACCCGTCGGAGACGAACAGGTTAGGTACGTCGTGGGCTTGACCGAAACTGTTGACGACGCCTTCATCAGGCTTCTGGCTCATTCGGGCTGTTCCCAGGTTGTGGCCGGAGGGCATCCCCGGGGCTCTGGTTGTGCGGATGGCGCCGACAGCTTTGAAGAGTTTCTCGCCCTGCTCGTAGCCGTGGTTCCGCATGGCGATGTCGTTGGGATGGTCGTCGTAGTGGACGACAGGTGCGGGCAGACCGAGGCGGTCGGTGACGGTGTTGCTTAGGGTCACTCTGTTGGATGCCTGCGGAACGTCCTCACCGCAAATCCAAAGTGCCGCTGTGCGGGTGTAGGCTTCTACCTTTTCTGTGAATTGTGGCCCCCACTCCCCCGGGCTCATGAAGGTACTGAATGAGGGCAGCCCTTGGGCGATCATCTCGATGTAGTAGCCGCCAACGAAGCCCCGTGATGGGTCATGCCGCGATTCGTCGCTGATGATGCCTGCCATTGGTTCGCCGCGGTACATATGGACTTCGTTGGGGAACTCGGCGTAGACGAGACCGGTGGTGTGCCGCATATAGTTGCGCCCGACCTGGCCTGAGGAGTTCGCAAGGCCGTCGGGATGGCCCGAGGTAGCCGAAAGCAGGAGCAGGCGTGGCGTCTCGATGGCGTTTCCTGCTACAGCTACGAGGCGAGCCCGTTGACGTTGCAGGTTTCCGACGGTGTCTGTGTAGACGACGCCGTCCGCGCGGCCGTCAGGGCCTAGCGTGATTTGTACGGCTTGGGCTTCGGTCCGCAGTTCCAGCAGGCCGGTGGCTAAGGCCTTTGGTATCTCGCTGACAAGTGGTGACCACTTGGCGCGGCTTTTATCGCCTGCCATGGCGAAGCCGTCCTGAACTGTGCCCGGGCGGCCATCGTAGGGTTCAACGTTGGTGGCGTAGGGGCCTGTTGCGTAATGGCGGTATCCGATTCGTTCGGCGCCGTTCGCCAGAACCTTGTAGCCGTTGCTCGCCGGCAGTGGAGGTCGGCCGTGCCGGTGGGAGGCTCCCACCGCTTTTTCCGCTTCGGTGTAGTAATGGTCGAGTTCGTCCAGGTCCAGTGGCCAGTCTGCGATGGTCCCATCGGGCAGGTCTCCGTAGTACGTGTGTGTCTTGAACTCGTGCCATTTGAATCGGGGTGTCAGTCCGGTCCAGAATGTCGCGGTTCCACCGACGGCCTTTCCGTTCCACGCCGGGCTGCCGGGGAAGTCCTTCGCGAGGCTCCATGATCCTGTTGCCAGGCGGGTGTCGGTCCATGTGAGCTGCTTGTAGGACTCCCGTTCGTCGTTGATGAACTTGTCGTTGGTGATCCATGGGCCTGCTTCGAGAAGCACGACTTTAAGGCCTTGCTGTACGAGTCTGAGGGCCAAGGTGGCACCGCCGGGGCCGGAACCGATGATAACGGCGACGTCGTCATCAGTGAGGTCATACTTTTTCATCCGGCTGTCCTTGCGTATTCGGTCACGTCAGGAGACGTCGTTGGGAGGGGCCCGATGGGGAGGAGGGACTCGGTGGGTTCTTCGATGCGGGGTTGGGGAAGCCATGCCAGGTCGTCGAATCCGCGGTGCAGGTAGCCGCCGTGTTCGAACGAAGACCCCGGGTAGCCGATGAATTCCCAGACTTCGCGGTCGTCGTAAAGGTGAAATGCAACCAGCGGACGCAGAGTGTTGAAGAACGTCGTTTGCTCAACCGCTCGCAGCAGGCAATCAATGGCCTTGGAATCCATGTCGCGGATTGGCGAAGTTGTTATCTGGGCCAAGTCCCTTAATCCGTCCGACAGGGTTCGGTATAGCCCGGGGTCTGATGCGGCCTGTGTGATGATGCTGGAAACAGTCCGGGTGTAAGGTCCGTCCCGTAGGTCCGGGTGTGGATAAAGCGCTTTTGCCAGCACGATGAGCTCTGCGACGCGCGCAGGTGGAAATAGGTCTGGATGGGGCGAAAAAACAGCGCTGTCTGCCGCCATGGATTTTCCTTTCGAACTGAAGTGAAGTGTGGAGGGAAGGACGTTCTTCCCGGCCCTTCCCTGTGCGGTTAGGGAATGACCCGCTTTTGCCATACCTGCGGAAAGCCTGGAAGGTCCTCGCCGCCGAAGGCTGCGTAATGCGAATCGGGCATTCCCTCGTTGGTCTTCAGTACCTTGTCGAGATCTTCGGAAGTGACTGGTACCTGCGGCAACACCCAATCCTTGGGGATGGATTCGCCCCGGAAGAGGGACGCTGCCGCAAGGAGCGCAGTTCGCCACTGGTAGGCGTCATACACGGATGCGAAGCCTTTGAACCCTTTGTTCTTCCATGCCCTGAGGTAAGAGAGGTTGTCTTCGCCGGTCACCACAGGGATGTCCTTGCCGGCATCCTCGAAGGCCTCGATAGCTGGAACCGACTGGTCGCCCAGGTCCACCCAAACGGCATCGACAGTTCCTTTGGCGAGTTCATCGGCCACGACTGCTTTGATTTTCGTGGGGTCGGCACCGGTGATGTAGTCCGTGTATTTCAGCCCTGCCTTGCTGAAAATGTGCTGGGCAGCAGCCCAGCGCTGCTCGAAAACGTCAACTCCAGGCGCCGTACGCAGTGCTACTACGTGTCCTCCTGGCTTGACGTTTTCTGTTACGAACGTCGCTGAATCAATTCCCCAGGCCATGCCGCCCACGGAGTGGATGAATGTGGTTGCGCAGTCCGTGCCGGCCCCACGGTCGAAGATGATGACGGGTTTTCCTGTGTTGCAGGCTCTTTCCACTGCCGGTGCCGTTGCCTGTGGCGAGTTGGGGGCGATGATGAAGGCGTCACAGGATTGCTGGTTCACGAAGTAGTCGATGTCAGCAACCTGTGTGTTGTCGCTGTCTTGGGCGTTGCGGGTTTCCATTTGCGAGATGACACCCTGCTTTTGCAGCTCCTTGAGCTGTTCGTTCATGGTGATCCAGCCGGTCTGCCGCCACGTGTTACTGAGCGCAGCGTTGGAGAAACAGACCTTGGCCGGCGCGTTCTTTTTGAATGCTGTGGCGTCTACCATTGGCCCGTCGAGGTGCTGAAGAAAGGGGGTGGATGGGTCCCCGGCAAAGGTTGCAGTCCGTTGCGAGTTTTCCAGATCGAATTGTGCCTGGTTGAACCAGTCATTGGTTGTGGTGGTGGAACCCGGAGAGGTTTCCGCACCAGCGGTCGAACCGGGAGCACACGCGGTGATCATCATGGCGGCTGCACCTAGCACCGCAAACATCTTTGTTTTGGTCCCTTGTGTAGGCACGTTGTTCCTTTCGAAGTGGCCTGCTGTGGCCAGGGGGTTGTTGTTATTTGTTACTGGTCATCCGGGGTGTTGCGGTTTACCGGCCTTCTCGTCATCCATGCTGGGCGCCTCATGCGCAGCAGTGGGATGCCGAGAGCGAGGATGATAATTGCGCCTTGAACTGAAGGGCGCCACGTCGATTGGACGCCGGCAAAGTTGAGGATGCTGACGAGGGTTTCCAGGACGTATGCCCCTGCTACCGCGGACAGGACTGCGCCGCGTCCACCTCCCAGGGCGACGCCGCCGAGGACGACGGCCGTGATGGCCGTGAACTCATAGCCCTGTCCGACAACCGGACTGACACCGGCGTAGCCGACCATGAGAACTGCTGCCACGGTGGCTGCCGTGGATGAAAGGATGAAGGCTTTAGTACGGATCCACCAGGGGCTGGCACCAGCAAGGGCTGTTGTCGCAGGATTGTCACCAACTGCAATCAGCATTCGTCCGAACGGTCTTTTCATGAGCCAGGCCGCGCCTATAGCTACGAAGAGCAGAATCAGAACTGAGTAGGGCACGAATCCTATAAGGGGGACATTTTGCAGTCCACCGCGGCCAATGGCGCGGAAGGCATCGGCCGGGTTTCCGCTGGGAGCGCCGCCGGTGAAGTAGAAAGTCAGTCCGGACAGGACCAGTGCCGTTCCGAGCGTTGTGATGAAACTGGGTACCTTGAGTAGAGAGGTCAGTACGCCGTTGACCAGACCTACGACGGTTCCCAGCACCGCCATGAGCACCATGACCTGCGGGATCCGGGATGGCTCCTGGCCAATCAGATTTCCGGCAAGAACGACCTGAGCCGAGATGACGGCGCCCATTGACAGGTCGAATTCCCCTGCGACGATGACGAAGTACTGGCCAATTGCCACGACCGCGATTGGTACTGACCTCCCAATGAACCGGGTCATCTGGTCCGGTTCTGCAAGGGATGGATTGTAAAAGGTCAGGATGATAAGGAGGGCGAGGAGGAGCAAGTAAATCGCTCCACTGGGTGTGGCGAAGGAACGCAGGGTTCGTGAAAACAGGGGCTGCCTTTGGGCGGAATACCTGATTGTGGTCATCGGATGCTTCCCTCCTTCATTGAACTGGTTGATTTCGTCCGCAGTGAGTCGAAGCGCGCGGATCGTTTGAGTTGGTTTCTTTTCGCATAGACAGCGACAGCGATGATGATGATGAGGCCCCTGACTACTTCCTTCAGGTAGGGGTTGACTTCCATGATTCCCAGCAGGCTGTCGATGGTCGCGAAGATGAGGATGCCGCCGAGCGAACCCCAAATCGATCCTTTTCCGCCGGCTAGGACTGCTCCGCCCACCACGACGGCCGCAATTGAGAGCAGGTCATAACCACCCTGGGTGCCGACCTCGGGGCTGCCGACGCCCAGACGTGCGACGATGACCAGTCCGGCGAGGCCCGCGAAGAGTCCGGAAAGGGAGTGAGCCACGATTGCGGGTAACGATGCCCTGATTCCTGACATCCTTGTGACGGCGGGATCCCCGCCAACGGCGTAAATGTGGAGCCCTGTCCGGGTCCTGTTCAGAAACAGGGCTGTGGCCACCAGGCATAGGACCATGGCAACTGTCGTCCATGGCACCACTCCCCAGGAGGCTGACCCGATGGCGGCAAGTTCAGGGGATGCTTTGCCAGTGCTTCCGCGGTAGTTGGTGAAGAGGTATCCCGAAACCACGAGACCTGTACCGAGCGTGGCGATAAAGCCATTGATCTTGACCAGACCGACGAGCAGGCCGTTGATGAGTCCAATGGCGAGGGATACCAAAACCGCTGCGACGATACCGGCAGTAAAGTTTTCTGATCGTCCTGCCATGACTCCTGCGGCCAGGACGCTGGAAAGGCTAAGCACGAATGGAACGGACAGATCAAGGCTTCCAAGGAGAATGACGAGGGTCTGTCCGACGACAACCAGGCCAAGGACGGTGGTGCTGGTCAGAAGGTCGGTGATGTTCCCTTCGGTAAAAAAGGTGCGGCCGGAGAGCCCAGTGAGAACCGCACCGCAGCAGAGGACGAGGATCCAGACCAGATATACCGAACCTGTATTGGACCGGAGGGCGTTGTTCAAAGTGGACTTGAATCTGTGAGCGTTCATGCTGCCACCGCCGCGTCGGTTATGCCGGCCGCTGCCTGCAAAATGCTTTCTTCGCTGGACCCGGCAGGAAGCTCGGAGACCAGTTCCCCGTCACGCATAACGAGAACTCTGTCGGCCATCCCGATGAGTTCAGGCAATTCGCTGGAAACCATGAGGATGGCGTGTCCGGCGGCAGCCAAACGTCGCATTAGGACGTACAGGGCAAACTTCGCACCAACATCAATCCCTCTGGTGGGCTCATCGAGAAGGACGATTTGTGGTTCCATAAGCAGCCACTTGGTGAGAATCACTTTTTGTTGATTGCCGCCGGAAAGGTACCTGATCTCCTGATCCGGTCCCCGTGCTGAGAGTTGCAGCTCCAGAAACAGGTCGGTTGCAGCCTGACGGGCAGTTGAAGTGCGTTTGGGATAGCAGGCTCGGATTACTGTCAGAGCGTTATCAATGACTGATTGATTCAGGAGCAGTCCCGTAGCTTTCCTGTCCTCCGTGACGTGAGCAATCCCGGCTCGAATTGCTTGGCGGGTTGTTTTGATGGTCGTGGCTGCCCCATTGACGTGTATCTCGCCGCGGGTAAATGGTGCCGATCCGGAGATAGCATCCAAGACTTCTGTGCGGCCTGACCCTTGCAGTCCGGCTATTCCCAGGATTTCCCCGCGACGGAGTTTCAGCGTCACGTTGTTTACTACATGGTTCCCGGCGTTTTGAAGGGAGAGCGCTGTGTCTCCAACTACTGTTCCTTCGGTCTTGGGCGGGAAGAACGAGGACAGGGGGCGCCCGACCATAAGCCGGACCAGTTCCTGCTCGTTGAGTTCTTCTGCCGGCTTCGTGGCTACAAGGGCGCCATCCTTGAGAACTGTGATGCGGTCACAAAGCTTAAAAATTTCCCGCAATCGGTGGGATACGTAGAGAACGGCAACGCCGCGCTTCTTGAGGTTTTCAATGATGCTGTACAGGAGCTCCACTTCGTGATCCGCAAGCGCAGCGGTTGGCTCGTCCATGGAGATGACCCGGGCGTCAAAGCTGAGGGCCTTGGCGATTTCCACGAGCTGTTGCTGCGCCACAGATAGTGTTCGCACATGCGCTGCCGGGTTAATGGAGTCAACACCAAGGGATGAAAAAAGCTCTGCAGTCGCTGCGTTCATCTTCCGTTGCGAGATGAAACCTCGCACACGCGGTTCGCGGCCGAGATAGATATTTTCGGCTACGGACCGGTCCGGCAACAGGTTGAATTCCTGGAATACCGTGGAAATGCCTGCCAGCTGAGCCTGCACAGGATGGCTGAACATTACCTCCTTGCCACCGAGAACAACCCGGCCCACGTCCCTTGTGTAGACTCCCGCAAGAATCTTCATCAATGTAGATTTCCCGGCGCCGTTCTCCCCTACGAGCCCGTGCACCTCTCCCGGCCTTATCTCAAGGTCTACGCCGGTCAGTACCGGGAATCCGAAGAATGATTTGCTCACTCCCCGTACTTCAAGTGCTAACACGAAAGCCTCATCTCACTTCGTTGTGACACCCGCCGAAGCGGAAAGCCGCACCGTCTCGGCGGCCTGTTCGAGCAGCAACTCTATGACCGCGATCACCCCCAAGTCAAGCATTATCGATAATGCCTAAAACTTTCTTTTTCTCCTTGCCCCGCGTAAGGTGAATGCAAAGCCCGGCGAGACTAGAAAGCTCGTGCTTGCCTTCCGGGCGCTCCAAGAAAGGCCGAGGAACCATGGACGCCACCTCTAAGCGGCTGACGAGAACGACCGTCGCCAGCCAAGTGCGAGACTTCATCGTCATGGAAATTGCGCAGGGAAGGCTACCTTTGGGCGCCCCCGTTCGTGAGATGGAAATAGCGGCACAGCTCGGGACAAGTCAGACGCCGGTGCGTGAGGCGTTTCGTGAACTCGCAGCCCTTGGCCTGCTCGAATCCCGTATCCACGTCGGCACCCGTGTACGACAACTAGCCGAAAAGGACTTGGTTGAGGCGGTGCCCATCCGTTCTGCCCTTGAAGGCATAGCCGGTCGCTTAGCCGCCAGTAACTATCACAATCACGCTGAGGAGGTTCGTGGAGGCTTCGAGGCTATGAAGGAAGCGGCGGAAGGGGGTGACCGCAGGGTTTTCGCTGCGGCCAGTACCACGTTCCACCGATCCGTCGTACGGGCGGCCGAAAACGCCTCTTTGCTGCGCGCCTGGAACGCCCTGGGAATCGAGGTCATGACGATCTTGGCAATGGCCTCCAGCGACGTCCCATTAGATGACGCAGCCGAATCACATCGACCAATTGTTGACGCCCTCGAAGCTGGTGATCCTGAGCTGGCCGAGCATGCCCTGACGCATCATGTTGCTGCCTATCTCCCCGCCACTGCACACTCCAATGGGGAAGTAGACGCCGCCGTCCAGGCGAGTTAACGGCTAGCGGCCTGGTCAGCCTGGTGCGGTCGCTCCGTTACGGAAAGAAAAGGCTAGGCCGGGGCCCAGCACTGGCTATGCCCACTACCAAGATGTTCCGAAAATCAGGGATAAAAATGGCAGCTGCAAGTGCCTCTGACAGCTTTTTCATGCGTGACCTCGCCCGCAGGGCGTACGCAATCTACGTTGAGCGGATTGGGAAGGAACCCGCTCCGATGACATTCGATTATGCTGCGATTGCAGCCTCCGGGGACGCCCTCCTTGCCTGGAGCGATGACCAGTTGGTCGGCATGCTTATCACCCGTTTGGAGGACGCGGCACTTCATATTCATAACCTCGCCGTATCCCCTGACGTTCAGGACCTGGGTTTGGGATCAGCGTTGCTCATCGAAGCCGAGCAGCTCGCCCGTCGCGCGGGGCGCGATGAACTGGGCCTCTACACGAACGAGGCGATGCTCGATAACCTGACCTTTTACCGGCGCCGTGGCTATCAAGAAACACACCGAAACATCGAAGATGGATTTCGCCGGGTCTACTTTATAAAGCGGCTGGAGCCTGCCACGTGAGCTTCCACCGACCGCCGTGCAATTGATTGCGCTGAGCAGGAGCTGACGACCACCATCGCGGATCTGCGAAGGTCTCGGTAGGAACGCGAGAGATGACTTCCAACCAGTGTTTGCACTGCGGCGATGGTCCAACTCCTTCCTGGGTCCTCCCTATACGACGGCTTATAGCCTAGCCAGCTCAAGGTTCAGCGTGGCAGGCCCTTCTGCCTAACTTAGTCCTGGAAAGGTCCGTGCAGTTGGGGCACACCCCAACCTGACGTCAGGGAGCGTCGAAAAGTCCGTCAGAATAGGGTTGGAAATACAGTTCCTGCACATGCCCGCTGAACGGTCTTAAGGTCAAACCTGACAGCCGGCCGGAGAAGGAGCCACCCCAGAGAGCCCCCGGCAATTACGCAACGGGCTGTTGCACACTTGGCCAGAGACCGCAGCGGAGCGCCGACGGCCTCAGTCAGTCCGGCGGTGCTGCAGTTTGTCCAGGAGGCGGTCCACCATCCCGACGCCGGGCCCAACAGTCTTGCGGAACAGCTCGGAATGCGGGGCGCTGCTGCGGCCTGGTGGGTGCAAGCTTCTTGGCCTTCTCCACCTTTTCGCCGAGCTCCACCAGCTTTTCCCGGGGAAGGTGGGCACAGAGCTTCGGGAACTGCTCAGACTCCCCGTCATTCGCGTGGTGGGTCAGCTGCGATTCGAGCTCATTGACCGTCTCCATGAAGGCCGGGTCGGCAGGCTCCGCCTTTTCCAGCTGCTTCATCAGCTTGACGATGTCGTCGTGCTCCACTTCCTCGCTGCCGTTGGGCACGTGGTCCTCCATGGCGGGGTAGACGTACTTCTTCCTCCGCGACGGCATGGCGCACCCCCTCGGCAATGAGGGCGTCGGCAGGATCCCTCCGCTCGGTTCCATCGGCCGTGCCCTTGATTAGTCCGATCAGTGCAACCATGTCCTGGTGGTAGTCAGGATGTCCATGACATCCACATTGGTTCCGGCGGAATCGGTGTCACTCGAAGTGAAGTCAAAGGGGTTTTGCCGAATGCTGCGTTAACTCGAGCCCTTGGTCTGGCGAGAACCTCATGCTGGCCGACGGCCTAATCACACCCCGCCGCAGGACCCGGCCGGACCCACAAGAAAGACGCGCCGGACAGCACTTCCAAACTCTGGACAAGACCCGCGCCGCGTAGCACGATCAAAGCTGTGACCAGCCCCCCGCCCTCGGATCCTCACCTCCGTGAACTGACCCAGCTGCGCCGGGTTAAAGACCGGATCGACCGCGAGTACGCCCAGCCGCTGGACGTGGAATCACTCGCCAAGGCAGTCCACATGTCGGCCGGCCACTTCAGCCGCCGCTTCAAGCTCGCGTACGGCGAGTCGCCCTACAGCTACCTCATGACCCGCCGCATCGAACGGGCCATGGCACTGCTCCGCAAAGGTGGCCTCTCCGTCACGGAGGTGTGCTTCGCCGTCGGCTGCTCCTCGCTGGGGACGTTCAGCACCCGCTTCACGGAGCTCGTAGGGATGCCGCCCAGCGTCTACAGACAGGAGGCAGAGCAGTCGACGGCGGGCATCCCGGCGTGCGTGGCAAAACAGGTCACCAGACCGGTCAGGAATCAAGAAGCGCCGGCGCCGGAGCCGCAACTAGCATGACTGCCATGGACATCACCATCAGCTCAAGTTTCCTTCCGCACACCGATCCCGACGCCTCGCTGGCGTTCTACCGCGACGCCCTGGGCTTCGAGGTCCGCAACGACGTGGGGCGCGGCGCCATGCGCTGGATCACCGTCGGCCCCGCCGGGCAGCCTGACGTGTCCATCGTCCTGCACCCGCCGGCGGTGGACCCGGGCATTACCGATGATGAGCGCCGCACCATCGCCGAAATGATGGCGAAGGGCACCTATGCCACCGTCATCCTCTCCGCGCCGAACGTGGACGAGGCGTTCGCCAAAGTGGAGGCGAGCGGAGCGGACGTCGTCCAGGAACCGGTGGACCAGCCCTACGGAATCCGGGACTGCGCTTTCCGCGACCCCGCCGGCAATACCGTCCGGATCAACCAGCAGCCCTGAACTGGGAGGATTGTCCCCAGCAGCCGAACAGATGGAGACCCGATGAGCACGGACACCAGCACCGCAGCAGCCACCGATCCCCGGACCAACGGCCTGCACGTCGCCGACACCCACGACCTGATCCGTGTGCAGGGCGCGCGGGAAAACAACCTCAAGAACATCAGCGTGGAGCTGCCCAAGCGCCGGCTCACCGTGTTCACCGGCGTCTCCGGCTCGGGGAAGAGTTCGCTGGTGTTCGCCACTATCGCCGCGGAGTCGCAGCGCCTGATCAACGAAACCTACAGCGCGTTTGTCCAGGGCTTCATGCCGAATCTCGCCCGCCCGGAGGTGGACTTCCTGGAAGGGCTCACCACGGCGATCATCGTGGACCAGGAGCGCATGGGCGCCAACCCGCGGTCCACTGTAGGGACGGCCACCGACGCCCACGCCATGCTCCGCATCCTCTTCAGCCGCCTTGGCTCGCCGTACGTGGGCCCGCCCACCGCGTACTCGTTCAACGTTCCCACCCGCAAGGCCAGCGGGGTCATGTCCACTGAAAAGGGCGGGCGCGTAGAGAAGGCTGTGGTCCAGCAGGCCGTGTACCTGGGCGGGATGTGCCCGCGGTGCGAGGGCATGGGGAATGTCAGCGACATTGACCGCACGGCGTTGTACGACGACGAGAAGTCCCTTAACGAGGGCGCGCTGCTGGTCCCGGGCTACTCCATGGACGGCTGGTACGGGCGGCTGTTCGAGGGCATGGGCCTGCCCATGGACAAGCCCATCGCGAAGTTCACCACCAAGCAGCTGGACACGATGCTCTACGCGGAGCCCACCAAAATCAAGGTGGAGGGCATCAACCTGACGTTCGAAGGCATCATCCCCAAGATCCAGAAGTCCATGCTGTCCAAGGACCCTGAGGCAATGCAGCCGCACGTGCGCCGGTTCGTGGAGCGGGCGGTCACCTTCCAGACCTGCCCCGAGTGCCACGGGACCCGGCTCACCCAGCAGGCCCTGTCCTCCAGGATCAACGGCAAGAACATCGCCGAGCTGTGCCAGATGCAGATCAGCGACCTTGCCGGCTGGATTCGCGACGTGAAGGACCCCTCGGTGGCTCCCCTGCTGAAGGGCCTCCAGCACCTGCTCGACTCCTTCTCTGATATCGGCCTGGGCTACCTCAGCCTGGACCGGCCCGCCGGCACCCTGTCCGGCGGTGAGGCCCAGCGCACCAAGATGATCCGGCACCTCGGCTCCTCGCTCACGGACGTCACGTATGTCTTCGACGAGCCTTCCATCGGCCTGCATCCGCACGACATCGAACGGATGAACCAGCTCCTGCTGCAGCTCCGGGACAAAGGCAACACTGTCCTGGTGGTGGAGCACAAGCCTGAAATGATCAGCATCGCCGACCACGTCGTCGACCTCGGTCCCGGGGCCGGCACGGCCGGCGGTGAGGTCTGTTTCGAGGGCACGGTGGAGGGGCTGCAGTCCAGCGACACCATCACCGGGCACCACCTGGGTGACCGCGCTTCCCTGAAGGAAACCGTCCGGACGGCGTCCGGGGCGCTGGAAATCCGCGGCGCGTCCACGCACAACCTGCAGGCGGTCGACGTCGACATCCCCCTGGGAGTCCTCACGGTCGTCACAGGCGTGGCCGGCTCCGGCAAGAGTTCGCTGATCCACGGCTCGGTGGCCAAGCGCGACGGCGTGGTGGTGATCGACCAGGGCGCCATCCGCGGCTCCCGGCGCAGCAACCCCGCCACCTACACGGGCCTGCTGGAGCCCATCCGCAAGGCGTTCGCCAAGGCCAACGGCGTCAAGCCCGCGCTGTTCAGCTCCAACTCCGAGGGCGCGTGCCCCACCTGCAACGGCGCCGGCGTCATCTTCACCGAGCTGGGCGTGATGGCCACCGTTGAGTCCCCCTGCGAGGACTGTGAGGGCCGCCGCTTCCAGGCCGCGGTCCTGGAGTACAAGCTCGGCGGCCGCGACATCGCGGAGGTGCTGGCCATGTCCGTGACCGAGGCCGCCGCCTTCTTCGCCGAAGGTGAGGCCAAGACACCGGCCGCCCGGACCATCCTGGACAGGCTGGCGGACGTGGGCCTTGGCTATCTCAGCCTGGGCCAGCCGCTCACCACCCTCTCCGGCGGCGAGCGCCAGCGGCTCAAGCTCGCCACCCAGATGGCGGAGAAGGGCGACGTCTATGTCCTCGACGAGCCCACCACCGGCCTGCACCTGGCCGATGTGGAGAACCTGCTGGCCCTGCTGGACCGGCTCGTCGACTCAGGCAAGTCCGTGATTGTCATCGAGCACCACCAGGCGGTGATGGCGCACGCGGACTGGATCATCGACCTCGGTCCCGGAGCAGGGCACGACGGCGGCCGGATCGTTTTCGAGGGCACGCCGGCTGAGCTGGTGGCCGGCGCCTCGACGCTCACCGGCAAGCACCTGGCCGCGTATGTCGGTGCGTGAGTCCGCGCGTACGGTGGAGGCATGAGCGGAAGTTTCCGGTACGACGTCGAAATCCTGCACCTGCTCGTGTCCCCCGCGCACGCCTACTTTGGGCGGGCCCGTGACGGCGCTGCGGACGTGCCCACCACCGACGCCGACTCCGCGGAGGTGGTGGCCGGCAAGGGCATCGTGGGCGACCGGTTCTTCGGCAAGGCCGCCCACATGGACGCCGCCGTGACCCTGTTCGCCGTCGAGTCCCTCGAAGCCATCGCCGCCGAACTGGGCGCCGGACCCTTCGATCCCCTCCTGACGCGCCGGAACGTGATCCTCCGGGGCGCCCAGCTGGCGCCGCTGCTGGGCCAGGACTTCGTGCTGGAGTCAGGCGGCTCGCAGGTGGAATTCCATGGCGGCCGGCACGCCCAGCCCTGCACCTGGATGAACGAAATGCTCGCGCCGGGGGCCCACCCTGCCATGCGCGGCCGCGGGGGAATCCGGTGCCGCGCGCTATCCAGCGGGCTGCTGCACCGCGGGCCCGCGGTGCTGGTCAGCCCGGTTCAGCTTGACCCGGCCCAGGCGGGCGAGCCGAGCCTCCTCCGGCCATCGCGCCTGCCCTAACTCCCGCCTGCCCTGGTTCCCCCTAGCTAGTCCAGCCGGACGCCCCGCAGCAGCAGGAGCGTCCCGCCCACCACAACGGCCGACGCCAGGAAAACACCGCCTGCACCCAGACCGGCTGCAACAGCGCCAATGGCGCTGGGCAGGATCACCTGGCCCACTCGGTTTCCTGCGAGCCGCAGGGCCAGTGCCCGGCCGCGCTGCCCCGGCGGTGCCTGCGACGACAGCCACGACATGGTGAGGGGCTGGCCGATGCCGAGCCCCAGTCCGAGCACGGCCATCACAACAAACAGCAGCCAGGCCGGCATGGGAACCGCCGCAGCCGCCAGCGCCACGGTGGACAGGGCAAGACTCAGCACCAGGAGCCGCATCCGGCCTATCGTTCGGGACACCCTTCCCAGCAGGAGCCGGGAGATCATCGAGAAGACGGCCCGGACGGTCAGCATGGCGCCCACGGTTGCGGCGCTGAGCCCGCGGTCGGATCCCAGCGCGGGAAGGTAGACCATGGTCAGGTCCACCACGGCAAGGACCGTGGCGCTGGTGGTGACCGCGCGGACGACGCCGGGC
This sequence comes from Pseudarthrobacter phenanthrenivorans Sphe3, assembly GCF_000189535.1. Taxonomy (NCBI): domain Bacteria; kingdom Bacillati; phylum Actinomycetota; class Actinomycetes; order Micrococcales; family Micrococcaceae; genus Pseudarthrobacter; species Pseudarthrobacter phenanthrenivorans. The sequence continues at coordinate 93,034 of NC_015145.1, read as the reverse complement.
GCCTTCAGCAGCGAGAGCGCGCTGCCGTTGACGCCGCCGGACGCAACGGCATTCCTCTTTCCGCCGCTGACTTTGGACGAAACCGCGAACGTGGCCAGGAAAAGCACCAGGCTCATGCCGACAGACAGAAGGAAGATCGCCTGTGTGTCCGGGCGGATCGCTGCGCCGCCCACCAGGGAGATCGCCAGCGGCCCCAGCGCCTGGCCGAGCGACGCGGCGAAGGTCAGGTATCCGAAGGCGGAATCCATCCGGGAGGCAGCTGCGTTGTTTGCCACCACAGCCTGCTGCCCCACCACACAGGCAAGCTGGCCCGCGCCGAGCAGCGCGGTGCCAATGACCAGCGCAACGATCGACGAGCCCCACAGCAGCAGGAAGGCGGAAGAGACCAGCACGACGGCGGACCCGATCGCCATCAGCCGCCGCTCACCCAGCCGGTCCACCAGTCCGCCCGTGGGGACGGCGAGCAGCAGGGGGAAGACGGCGTAGCTCGCGGCAAGCAGGCCCAGCGCAAACCCGGGAACGTCCAGCTCCAGTGCCCGGTAGGTGGCGGCCGGGCGGACCAGGAACGTCACGGCCTGGATCAGGGCTGAGTGTACGAGGAGTGCGGTGGCCGAGCGGCGTCCCAGTTCGCCGATCATGAAAGAGCCAGGACGCTGCCCGAGATGGCTTTCAAGGCAGCATCGCGGGCAGCCATGACGTGGTCGAAGGCAATCTTCGCCGCTGCATCCGGGTCTCCGGCAGCGATCGCGCCCACCAGCGTCCTGTGCTGCGCGAGCGCCTGGTCCCGCCGTTCCTGGCTGCTGTTGGTGAAGTGGCGGTACCGCTCCATCTGGCTGGAAATCTGGTCATGGAAGCGCCGGGCCCACGAGTTTCCGGCGATCCCTGCGATCGTGGCGTGCAGCGCCATGCCCTGCTGCATCGCGTCGTCGGCGAACTCCACCAGCGCCGCGTTGCGCGCGAGGATGGCGTGGAGCGCTTCGATGTCGGCCGCCGTGGCTTTGAGGCAGGCGTTGCGCGCCATGAGGGATTCAATGGCTGCCCGGACTTCGTACAGTTCCGAAATCGTGGCCGCGTCCAGCACCGGCACCAGCACCCCGCCGGTGGGCTGCTGCTCAAGGAGGTTCTCCGAGATGAGCCGCCGGATTGCTTCGCGCAACGGCGTCCGGCTCACGTGTAATGCCGCTGCCATGGCTGGCTCGTAGACGCGCTCCCCCGGCTTCAGCTCAAGGGTCAGGATCTTGCGCTTCAGTTCGGCGTACACGAAGTGCGCCCCGGTGTTCCGGCCGGATGTATCGGGCATATGGGCAACCTCCGCGCTTCATCATACTTGTATACAACTGTACAACGCGGTGGGGGCGCATCCCTGTTGCCGCCGTCGGGCCTCATGACAAGGGAGGGGACAACCTAGGCTGCCCCCTCCCTGCGCCCTGCAGCGCGGCTGGTTACGCCTTCTGCGCCTCGAGGTCCTCGAGCGACTTGCCCTTGGTGTCGGAGGACAGGAGTGTGGCCACTGCGGACACGAGGCAGATGCCGAAGGTGGCCAGTCCGATGGTGAAGGGGACATTGGTTGAGCCTGGAGGCGCGATCGCGGTAAAGATGCTCGGGAAGAAGGACGCGATCATCAGACCGATGTTCTGCGAGACGGCAAAGCCGGTAACGCGGATCCGCATGGGAAACTGCTCCTGGAAGAACGTGGCGAAGGTTGCGTTCCACATCTGGAAGAAGATGCCCTGCACGATGACGACGCAGACGAAGACCAGCGGCAGGCTGCCCTGTTCGATCGCCCACAGGTACCCGGCCACGAGGAGGCCGCCCATAAGCCCGCCGGCTGCCATGAGCGACCGGCGCCCGATCCTGTCGGACAGTGCCCCGAACAGCGGGATGGTCAGTACCGCCGCCACGTTGGCCACGAGCGTTACCCAGAGGAACTCGCTGCTGGTAAAGCCGTTGCCGTAGCCCTCCTGGGTGGCGTAGGAGACGCCGAAGATCAGGGTGGCCATGCCGATCACGTTGGTGAAGGTCATGAGGATGCAACGGACCAGGACGCCCGGGCGGGTGCGCAGGAGGTCGACGAGCGGGAACCGCTGCTTTGCCTTGGCTTCTCCCGACTGCGCCGCGTAGGCGGGCGGCTCCTGCACGCGGCGTCGGATGAAGTAGCCGGCAAGGATCACCACGGCGCTGAGCAGGAACGGGATGCGCCAGCCCCAGGTGCCGAACTGGTCGGCGGGGAGGAGTGCGGCGAGCGGCAGCAGGACGGCGGTGGCCAGGATGGAGCCCACCTGGGTGCCCTGGAGGCTGAAGCTCGCGAAGAAGCCGCGCTTGGCATCGGGAGAGTGCTCCACAATCATTGCGCTGGCCCCGCCGAGCTCGCCGGCCACGGCAAACCCCTGGACCAGGCGGAGGATCACCAGGAGGACGGGGGCCAGGATGCCCACTTGGCCGTAGGTGGGCAGGAGCCCCACGGCGAAGGTGGCGAAGCCCATGAGGAGCATCGCGAACACCAGCACGCTCTTGCGCCCGTGCCGGTCACCGTAAGCCCCAAGGACAACGGCGCCGACCGGCCGGGAAACGTAGCCCACGGCGTAGGTCGCGAGGGAAGCGATGATGCCGACCGTCGGGTTCTCTGATGGGAAGAAGATCGTGGGGAAAATCAGGGTTGCCGCGAGCGAGTACAACGCGAAGTCGTAGTACTCCAGAGCGCTTCCAATCCAGCCGCTCATTGCGGCCTTCCTGGGATCCCGCGGGCCGCCTCCCGCCCCTTGGCCGGGACGGGCAGCGGTGGCTTGGGTGATGGTCATGGGCAATATCCTTCGTCTTCATTGGCAAGGAGCCGGAGCCGCTGGATCCAAACAGATCTCAGGGGCCGTGGTGCGTGCGGGGCGGGCTACTCAAAGCAAGGAGCCGCGCGGCGGTGTTTTGAATCGATTCATTAACTTTAGGACGTGATGCCCGTTACGTCAAAGCCTTGGCAGGGGAAGAAACCGGAAGGCGGGACATTTGCCGTCGGAATACTAGGAACCCCTGGAGGAGCAGTGCCACGTATTTTTATCACCGGTTCCACGGACGGACTGGGGCGGCACACTGCCGCGGCGCTGGCGGAAAAGGGGCATCACGTCGTCGTCCATGCACGGAACCAAGCCCGCCTGCCTGCGGTGCAGGACCTCGTGGACCGCGGCGCCGCAGCCGTGGTGGGCGACCTCGCGGACCTGGCGCAGGCGCGTGGGGTGGCCGAACAGGTTAACCGAATCGGCCCGGTGGACGCGGTCATTCATAACGCGGGCGTGCTGCACGGCCCTGACATCTTCCAGGTCAACGTGGTTGCGCCGTACCTCCTCACCGCGCTGATCGACCGCCCGCAACGGCTGGTCTACCTCAGCAGCGGCATGCACCGTGGCGGCCACGCTGACCTCACCCGTCTCGACGGCGGCAACCGCCCAGTGACCTACTCGGACAGCAAGCTCTACCTCACGACCCTCGCTGCCGCCGTCGCCCGCGTGTGGCCGGACGTCCTCAGCAACGCGGTGGATCCTGGCTGGGTGCCTACCCGGATGGGCGGCCCGGGCGCTCCAGACGATCTCCGGCTCGGCCACCTGACACAGGAATGGCTCGCCACCAGCGATGAGCCGGCGGCTCTCACCAGTGGCGGCTACTGGTACCACCAGCACCGCGAGAAGCCGCACCCCGCCGTCCGCGACGAGCGGTTCCAGGACAAACTCCTGGAACACCTGGCCGCAGTCACCGGCCAGCGCCTGGCCTGAAAGCAGTCCTTACATCAGCGCAGTGGCATTTGCAGGTGATCCCGTCCCGCCGGTGATATTCAGTGGCTTGACGGTGATGAAGGCGTCCCACTGGCCCGTGCTGCGCATGTGCCGTGCGAGGGGCCCGAGCCGCCAAAGCTCCCCCAGCGGCATGCCCAGCTTGGCGAGCAGCTGCTGGTGCATCATGCCGTGGTCATTTGGAGCGGACTCACGGTAGGGACTGGACGGCAGGGCAGGCAAGCATTCGAAGGCGAAATTGTCCGCGGCAAGGAGCGAGAGCCGTTGATCCCACGCCCAGGCGACGAACTCCTCCGACTGGGCGACGCCCGTGGCCCGCCGGCTCTCCTGCATGCGCTGTTTTTCCTCCGCCGGCAGGCCCAGGAACCACTCGGACCAGCCGGTGTGCAGCATCAGGATGTCCCCCTGGCGGAGGTTCACGGACTGCGAATCCAGCACCGCTTCGATCAGGTCAAGGCCCAGGGGCTCACCGGCGTCATGGTCGATGGGGTTGCCCTGCGCGGCGCGGTACCCGGCCAGGTCCAGCAGTACTCCCCTGCCCACGATGGGGCTGTCCGCCCATTCCTGGATGCCGAGGTCCGGGGTGCCCTCGGTGATCCGCTCGTCGGGCGTGCCGTTGTAGAAGCCGACGTCGTCGGCCCGGCGGTGCCGCAGCCCGTCGATCTGGCTGGACCCCTGCAGGTAGTAGCCGTCCAGGAAGTCGTCACGGTGGGCCGGGTGCGAGGAGTAGATGGTGTGCCGGGGCGCCCCCCGCTTCAGGGACATGCCTGGATCGAAGGCATCGGCCGGATAGTCCAGGCCAAAGGCAGTGCCGGTGCGGATACAGTTCCGCGCCTCCACCACCGCCTGGGGAGTAATGAACGACGGCGTCCCGCGGGTTGCGTCCGGAAACAGGCCCCAGGAGGTCCCCGCCAATGCGCCCTCCCGGCGGAGGAGTTCGGCAAACGCCGGGTAGGCTTCGTCGCCGGCAAGCGGCCTCACCGCGCCGCTGCTTCCTGCGGCTGTTCCTGGTTCTGGTTCCGCTTGTAGCCAAGCAGGAATCCTGCGATGGCACAGATGGATGCCGCGATGCACATGGGCGCCTTGATGGTGTCGTTGAGCAGTGTGAGCCAGTCGCCCTGGCCGGCCACCAACGCGATAGCCTGCCCCGCCACGAACACAATGCCGCCGGCAAGGAGCGCTGCCAGGGTGAGGACGAAGAGGACTTCGATGGCCCTTCGGATGGTGTGCATGGTGTTAGTCCTTAGATGGGCAGGATGCCGAGGATGATCAGCACGCCGATACCGAGCAGCGGCAGAGCGTAATGGGTGAACAGCCGGAGGAACGTTTTGATCGGGTCCACGTCTGCGATGCCGCACGCCACGTACAGCGGAGCACCGCCCGGAGGAACCGCCGCCTCGCAGGAGGAGAAAACAAGGACGGCTACGGCTGCCGTGGTTGCCGGCACCCCGGCCGCCACCAGTGCGGCAACGCCTACGGTTCCCACGGCGGCCATCGTCGCCGTCGCTGACAGCGGCGCAGCCACTGCAATGACGATCAGCCCGATCAGGATGGCCAGGAGCCACAGCGGCAGGTTCATCCCGTTCAGCAGTTCCGTCATCTGCTTCGGCAGGCCGGTGGCCGCCAGGGCATTGGCACCGGCGAAGGCGAACACCACGGTGACGCCCACAATGCCGAAGCGCGGCGCGGAGTCTTGCAACAGGGTCCACCACGCCCGGCCATCGCTGGGCAGCTTTTTCCGGCCCAGCAGCAGTCCGGTGATGATGAGGACCACGGGAATCCAGACGATCACGCTCACAGACTTGGAGACATCTCCCCCGGTCCAGTCCGAGAGCGCCTTGGCGATGGCGCCCGACGTGATGACCAGCGGGATGGCCACCACAATGAACAGCAGCAGGGTGGCCCAGCCGCGGCCGAACGCGGCCCGGACCGGCAGCCGGTGGGCGGCGTCCAGCGGCGCCATGCCGCTCTTGCGGACCAGCAGCCAGGTGACGATCAGCCGGTGCAGGAAGCACCACAGGCCGCCGAACAGCAGCGGAAGGACCAGCGAGTTGATGTCCAGCAGGGGCCCCACGGTGGCCGAGCCCACCAGGACGAACATTGAGGCGCTGAACGGGAACGTGATGCCCATTCCCGCGTTCCCCGCCACCAGGGTGGCAGCAGCGGGCTTGTCCAGCTTGGATTTCTCCATCCAGGGGATGGTGACCGAACCCACCGTTGCGGCAATGGCGGCCTGGTTGTGCACCACGCTGCCCAGGCCGGCTGAAGCTACCGTGGACACCCACGCCGGCCCTCCCTTGACCCCGCCGATCAGGGAATTCAGCAGGTCGATCAGCCGGTCCAGCACCCCGGTCTTGTCCAACAGATATCCCATGAAAACGAAGGCCATGGTGGCGTAGACAATCTCGTCCGTGATGGCCGAGTACAGCGCATCCCAGCCGATCTGCGCCGCTGCCGCCCCCGTGAACGGAAGCACGGCCAGGAATCCAAGGATCATGGCTTCCCCCACGCTGCGCTTGAGCACGGTGGTCCACAACAGGATGACGGCAAGGTAGGCGCCGAGTGCCCAGATGCCGATCATGCTGCTGCTCCTGACGGCGGGACGCCGGTTATATGGTCAGTCACGAATACCCGCTCCTGATTCTGCCGGACCCTGCGATCAGCGCAAGGCCGGTGCCGTTTCCATTGCGATGCGGGACAGCGCGGCGGCGGACGCGCTGGTCATTTCGGCCGGCACTCCAAGGTCGCCTAGGTAGCTGGCGGTGTCCTGCATTTCCTTGGAACGGCGGACGGCGTGCTTGGCAGTGCCGGTGAGGAACCTGTCGATGACGGCCTGGCCGTCACCGGCCAGCTGGCTGGCAATCTGGGCCCGGATCCAGTCTTCGAGTCCGGCGGCGCGGCCGGCCGTCACGGCCTCGACCACTACGGAGGCGAAGCCTTTCATCAGGACGCTGCGCAGGAGCTTGTGGGCCATGGCTGCCCCGGGTTCGCCCTCGGCAATTTCGACGTCGACGCCCAGCGGGGCGAGGAGGTCCGCCACAGCCTGCGCACCCGGTCCGCTGACCATCAGGGGTGTCTTCTCCCCCAAAGCCGAGACGGGTCCAAGGATGGCTACGTCGGCGAAGTCGGCCTTGCCCGGAAGCTGCCCGAGTTCGCGCATCACACCTGGGGATGAGGAGGTGAAGTCCGCGTAGCAGCTGCCGGCCGCCAGGACCGGAAGGCACTCCTCCGCGACGCTGCGTGCCGCGGCGGCGCCCGTCATCACCAGGACGATGTCGGCGCCGGTGCAGGCCTCGGCGGCAGTGGAGGCGCGGGTGACGCCGGCAGGTGTGGTGGGAGCCACGGGGTCAAAGCCCGTGACGTTGTGGCCTGCGGCGTGGAGTGCCGCGGCGTAGGTGGCTCCGGCTTCGCCGAGGCCAATAACGGTCACTGCTGTCATGGTTCTCTCTGTCTTTCTTGCTTTAGCCGCGCGCTGCGACGATGGCCTGGCGGCGGTTGGTTTCGTCGGCGAAGACTGCTTCGGCGGCCTCGGCGACGGCTGCTGCCTGCTCACGCGGAACCACCACCACACCGTCAGAGTCGCCGATGATCACGTCGCCCGGCAGGACAGGGACGCCGCCGAAGGCCAGCGGTGTCCCCAGGCGGAAGGGACCGTCCTTGTAGGGGCCCGCGGGGGAAGTAGCCCTGGCGAAGACGGGCATGCCAATCTCACCCAGCGCTTCGGCGTCGCGCGCTGCTCCGTCCAGGGCGAAGCCGGCGATGCCAAGGTTGATGGCACGCTCGCCAATCAGTTCGCCAAGGAGGGCGCGGGAGGCGTCGCCGCCGCCAGCGACCACAATCACGTCGCCGGGTCGGGCCAGTTTAAGAGCCTTGTGGATGCCCTGGTTGTCCCCGGGCCGGGTCCACACCGTGAAGGCAGGACCGGCGAGGACGGCCCCCGGCCAAATGGCCTGGATGGCGGAGTCAGCAACGCCGAGCCGGTCCATTGCATCACCGATGTTGGCGGCGGGAAGCTTGGCAAGGCGTTCCACAACGTCCCGGTCGGGGCGGGGGAAGTCGGCGTCGACGGTGTCGATGGCTGGGGTTGTCATGATGGTTTCTTCCGTCCGGTAAGTGCGGGAGGGTCTAGTCGGTCTTCTGGACCAGCGGCAGGACCTTCTTGAAGTCCTCTTCCTGCCCGGCCCAGAACTGCTTGTAGTCCTCGCCCGAGAGGTAGCTGGTCTGCAGGCCCAGGTCGTTCATCTTCTGCTTCACTGCAGGGTCTTCGATGGCCGTCTTGATGGCAGCTTCAAGCTTCTTGGCCACCTCGTCCGGCAGCCCGGCGGGTGCTGAGTAGCCGCGGGCCGTTCCGGCTTCCACTTCGTAGCCGGACTCCTTGAACGTGGGAACGTCCGGCAGCGACGGGGACCGCTCGGAGGTCATGACCCCCAGGACGCGGGCCTTACCCTGCTTGGTCAGGTCCGTCACGTCGCTGACGTTGGCCACAAGGATGTCAACGTGCTTGCCGAGGAATGCCGTGGTGGCCTGGGACGCGCCTTCGGAGAAGTGGACGGGGGCGAACTCAGCACCGGTAACTTCCTGGATCTGCGCCATGGCGAAGTGCTCACCGGTCTGGAGGCCGGTGGTGCTGGCAGTCATGGACTTGGGGCTTGCCTTGGCGGCGTCCAGGAGCTCCTTCAGGTTCTGGTACGGGCTGTCCGGCTGTACGGCAATGACGGCGGGGTCGATGACCTGGCGGCCCAGCGGCTGGAAGCTGTCGCGGGTGTACTTCGCACCGCGGGAGGGGTCCAGGGGCGAAACCACCACGGACGGGGAGCCGGTGGCACCGATGGTGTAGCCGTCCGGGGCCGCGCTGGTCAGCTGGGTGTAGCCGATCTGCCCGCCGGCGCCGGGCTTGTTGATGACCTCGACGTTGGTGCCAAGTTCCTTTTCCAGGATTGGCTGGATGAGCCTGGCGGCCGTGTCCACGGCACCGCCCGAGGAGAAGGCCACCACGAGGTCTATGGTCTTGCCCTTCTTCGGGAAGTCGCCGCCGGCGGCGGTGGTGGTTCCGGCGTTGGCGCCGCAACCGGTGAGTGCAATGAGGGATGCTGCCGCGAGGGCGGCGATGCGGAAACGGGTTTTCATGGTTCTTCTCCTTTGAAGGGGTTTTGGGGAGTAGCGCGGAGGGGTTTTAGGTTTCGGGGTCTTCGTTGAGCGCCTTGGGCTTGCGGAGCTTGAGGAGCGGGCTGAAGACGATCAGGATGCCGAGTCCGATCAGGACCGCGGAGATGGGGCGGCTGGTGAAGATGCTGAAGTCGCCCTGTGAAATTTCCAGGGATTCCCGCAGGGAACGTTCCATCAGGGGGCCGAGGACAAGGGTGAGCACCATGGGTGCCAGCGGGATGTCCAGGTGCCGGAGGGCGAGGCCAAGGAGGCCGAAACCGATCATCACGAAGACATCGAAGACGCTGAAGTTGATGGTGTAGGCGCCGATGACCATAAAGAGCAGGATCAGGGCCGTGAGGATGGTGGTGGGAACCCGGAGGATGGAGGTCCACAGGCCCACCAGGGGAACGTTCAGGACCAGCAGGAGCAGGTTTCCGATGAAGAGGCTGGCGATAATGGCCCACGCGATTTCGGAGTGTTCGGTGAAGAGGGTCGGCCCCGGGGTAAGGCCCTGCTGAAGGAACGCACCCATCAGCACGGCGATGGTGGGGGATGCCGGAATGCCCAGGGTGAACAGCGGGATCAGTGCAGCATTTGCATGGGAGTTGTTGGCCGTCTCCGGACCGGCCACGCCTTCGATGGCACCCTTGCCAAGTTCATTGCGGTGGCGGGAGAACTTCTTCTCCGCGCCGTAGGCAAGCAGGGATGACACCGAACCGGTCATACCCGGGATAAGGCCCAGGCCAAAGCCGATACCAGTGCCGCGGGCCATGGCGGGTGCACTCCGGCGCCATTCCTTGCCGGTGGGAAGCAGGGAACGGAAGTTCGGGGCATGCACGGTGGGGGTGGTGCTGCCTTTTTTGTAGGAGAGCAGCTCGGACAGGCCGAAGACGCCCACGATCACGGCCACAAAGCTGACGCCGTCCAGGAGCCGGTCCATACCGAAGGTGAAGCGGGGCGCGCCGGCGACGGGGTCGATGCCCACCATGGCGATCAGCAGGCCGAGAGCGCCGGAGATGACCGCTTTGACCATGGACTTGCCGGCGAGCGCCACGAGCAGGGAGATGCCCACCACCATCAGCGCGAAAAACTCGGGCGGGCCGACCAGCAGACCCAGTTCGCCAAGCGGTTTGGCTGCCGCCACCAGGCCGAGGGTGGCCACCGTGCCGCCAACGAAGGATCCAACGGCGGCGATGGTCAGCGCGGCTCCGGCCTTGCCGATCTTCGTCATGGCGTAGCCGTCGATGGTGGTAATGGCCGACGCAGCCTCGCCGGGAGTGTTCAGCAGGACGCTGGTGATGGTTCCGCCGTAGGCCGTGCCGTAGAAGATGGCGCACAGCATGATGATCGCGCCGGTCGCATCGAGGTTCAGCGTGAGCGGGATGAGCAGCGCCACGCCTGCTACCGGGCCGATGCCGGGCAGCACGCCGATGATTGTGCCCAGGAGGCAGCCGAGGAAGGCGAAGAGCAGGTTTTGCCACGTCATGGCGGCCGCAAAGCCGCCCATAAGTTCGTTGAAGATATCCACGTTCAGAGTCCGATCGTGTTCAGCAGGGGGAAAGCCGAGACGGGCAGTGCGACATTCAGGCCGTAGTTGAAGGCGTAGAACGCACCCACGCTGCCGGCGAGGGAGGTGATCAGGGAGGAGGGCCAGCGCCTGCCGCCGCGCAGCTTCAGGTGGTACATCAGGAACAGGAACATGCTCAGCTGGAAGCCGAGCAGATCCATCACAGCCGCGAGGACCACCAGGCTGGTGACGACGGCGATCACCAGACCGCGGTCAACACCTTCCGTTGTTTCACTCGGGCGGCGGAGCTCCTGGAGAAGCCAGACGACGGACATCGTTGCCAGGACGGCACCCATGGCGAAGGGGAACAACCCCGGGCCGGGTCCCAGTGACGTCCAGAGTCCGAGCTCGATCGAACTGACCAGGACGTAGACTCCGACGGCGGCGAAAGCGCCGATGCCGGCCAGCACGGAGGGTGCCACGCGGGTGGCGCTCTTCGGGGCGGCCGTTACTGACTCCGTTGTCATGATTCCTTCTCACTGCTTCTTTTCACCCTGCGTCGTTACATTTCACAGAATGAAACCATATTGCGTACAGAGAAATAGTGACAGGAGCCACATCCACTGTCAAGCGCAAGGAAGTTACATAGAATGAAAGGATGGCGACGACGACTACCCCCTCTCTCGGGGTCCCGGCTGAGGAGGGGCCGAAAACCTCCAACATGCGGTCCCTCTCGCGGGCTTTGGAGGTTTTTGCGGAACTGCAGCGGGCAGAGCGTCCTCAGCGGCTTAGCGACCTGGCCAAGGCCTGCGGAATGAGCCTCCCCACAACCCTGCGGATCCTGCGGGTGCTGCAGGATTTCGGCATGGTGAGCCAGACGGACAAGTCCTACCGGATCGGGCCCGCCGTCCTGCCGGCGGCAAGGAGCTTCCTGGAGAACGATCCCCTCGTCGTCGCCGCCCGGCCAATCCTCCAGCAGGTTGCCTCACAGACCGGATTAACGGCCTCGCTCTATACCAGGCTGGGTTTTGAGCGGATCCTGGTGGCCCGTGTGGACGGCGAGGCTCCCCTGCGCTACGACCTTCCGCTGGGCAAGCGCCTGCCCCTCACGCTGGGCGCTGCCGGCAAGATCCTGCTCGCTTCAGCGTCCGACGACGAGCTTCAGCAGGTGGTTGCCGCGGCTGCCGCAGGCGGCCATGAGGATTCGGGGCTGACAGCAGCCGCGCTGCGCTCCCGGCTGCCCGAACCCGGGGCTGAATACGCCTACTCGGAAGACGAGCGGGCCACAGGTGTCCTCTCCATAGCCGTTGCGGTGCCCAACAGGGCAGGGCGCCGCCCGAGCGAATCCATCTCCCTCACCAGCCCGGTCGAGGCGGCCACTGAGGCAACGTTGAAAGCGGGCGTCCCGGAACTGCGCCGCGCCGCCGGAAGGCTGTCGGAACTGCTGGAAGGCTCCGTTTACTAGCGGGCCTTCACGATCCGGCGCCAGGGCGGCCCTCGGCAGCCAGCAGGGCATCAAGCTGCGCGGACTGATGTGCCTGAAACGCCTTGTCCGCGCTTGCCTTCGTGCTGGCTAGCCGCGGTACGTCAAGGCTGGCGCTGCATCCGCGGCACCGGATCTCATCTGTCCGCACCCAGCTGTACGCGGCGTGTTGTTCCCGCACCCTCTGCATCGCTGAGGTAATTGCTTCCGTCTTGGCCGCAAAGTGCGCTGCGTCCTCATTGCTGAGGCTTGTACCAATCTCGATGTCGATGCTCATCGTGCCTCTTCCGTCGTCCCGGATGGTGCTGTCGACAGTACTGGGCGTTGCACCGGGAGGGAACGAACCGAAGGTCACGGTTGCCTAACCCTTCCGGCTGTACCGGCGGCACATGGACCAGCGGACTGTCACTGCCCCGTCCTAGAATCTCTCCATGGATAACAACGGCAAGGAAACCCTCGGCAGCCCCACCCCCGAGCCGGAGGCAGGGCTCAACCGCGACCCGGAGGACTGGGTTACTGGCGATGAGCCTATGACGGCCGCGCAGCGCAGCTACCTTGACACGCTCGCGCGTGAGGCAGGCGAAGAACTTCCGGCAGATCTCAGCAAGGCCGAAGCGTCCAAGCACATCGACCGGCTGCAGCAGCGCAGCGGGCGGGTGTCAGGGGACGGGAACGCCGCCGGCGGCTAGTGCCGGTACGAGGAAGGCCGGTACAAGGAAGAGAAAAGGGATTTACCAGGCCTGGTGTTCACGGGTCAGGCCGAAAGGAACGGCCTCGCTCAGGTCCACGGTGAACTTGTCGGCACCCAGGCGGGTGACCAGGATGCCATGGCGCTTTCCGGCGAGGGCATGCGCCTTGGCAGCGGTGACTGCCGCCTCCAGCTCAGCGTCCATGCTGTGGCGGTCTGCAACGGTCAGGGTCAGGGGAAAGTTCATGGCACTAGCCTCTTGGTTGGCGGGGACATCGGACGGACGAACACCTGCGCTCCCCATGGCTGCAGACGAAGCGGCGCAACTCTTGCGCCTTGACCATCGTCCACCAGCAAACCAGCGCCAGCAACTTGAAAAATCAACCAAAGAGGTAACCGCAGGTCAGGACCACGCCCGCTGGCGGGTGTGGAAGCAATTACGGCCGCCAAGACGCCGTCAATTAGAGTTGAAAAGGAGTGGCGCTGTTTCCGGACCGCTCCGTTGCCCCTGGAAACCATCACAGGCGGCAGAGCCAATGCCATCAGCGCGACTCCCTGTGTGCGCCACGACCTGACAAGGACCCTGCCATTTCCACGGACGCTTTCTTCGGCAATCTGACCCGGATCCGCAACGCCATCCTTCCTGCGGCTGCCCGGACCCGGCTGAATACCGGCCGGGGACTGCTGGGCGGCTTCATCGTGGTGCACCTGGTCTTCCTTGTCTTCGCAGCCTCGCTGTCATTGCGCGGGGAGGCCTTCAGCGACACGTTCATCTACCGCGACTGGGCCATGGCAGGCTTCAACGAGGCCAACCTCAGCGGCGGGCCCAGCCCCTGGGTCTACCCCATCCTCGCGCTGATTCCCATGGCCATCGCCGGCATCGCCGGCCCAGGCCCCTTCTTCTTCCTGTGGGTCCTGATGACCACGGTCCTCAACGGCTGGGCACTGCTGAAGCTGACAAGCCGGGGCCGCGACCACCAGGCCATCCCTGCCGGCTGGTGGTGGCTGGTGTTCACCTTCCTGATGGGCTGGCTCGGCTTCGCCCGCGTGGACGGCCTCACGGCACCCCTGGTCCTCGTCGCCCTGGCGTACGGGGTGGGCCGCCCGTTCATCGCCTCCGTCCTGCTGGCCATCGGCACCTGGGTGAAAGTCTGGCCTGCGGCCGTCATGCTGGCCCTGTTCGCCGTCGTCAAGAACCGCATCCTGGTGGTGCTGGCAGGAATTGCGACGACGGCGGGCGTCGTTGCGCTGGCCGCTGCGGTGGGCAGCGTCCCCAAGCTCTTGAACTTCCTCACCCAGCAGGGCGACCGCGGCATGCAGCTCGAGGCCACCTTCACCACGCCCTGGCTCTGGCTGTCCGTCCTGAACGTGGGCGGTTCCCGGATGTACATGAACACGGACATCAACTCCATGCAGGTGGACGGCCCGGGTACAGCCCTGATGTCGGTACTGATGCAGCCCCTGCTGATCCTGGCCGCGCTGCTGGTGGCCGGCCTGACGTTCTGGGCTTTGCATAACGGCAAAATCAGCGGCGGCGTGGACCGCACGGAGCTCCTCCTGGCCGGCGCCCTCACCCTGGCCACCGCGTTCGTGGTCTTCAACAAGGTGGGTTCCCCGCAGTTCATGGTGTGGCTCGCCCCGGCTGTCGCCGTCGGGCTGGCCCACAGCTGGCGGGAATGGCGCGTCCCCGCCACCATGCTGATCGTCATCGCCGTGGCCACGTACTTCATCTACCCCCTCTTCTACGACGCCCTGAGCCACAACAACCCGTGGATGGCGCTGGTGCTGACCATCCGCAATGTCCTCCTGGTGGTCCTCTTCCTGTGGAGCGTCCGCCGCCTCTACCTGCTGGGCAAGAAGACGCCCGCAGCGGCTCCCGTGCTGAAGGAGTCCTGAGATTTCCACGAAGTTCTTTGACCGGCTGGTCACCGTCCGCACCAAGGTCCTCCCCGCCAAGGTGGTGGACTGGTTCGCCCGCCCCTCCAGCGTGTGGTGGGGCTTCGTCGTCGTCCATCTCTACTTCCTGGGCTGGATGGCGTCCTTTTTCCTGCACGGCGAGACGTTCAGCGACACCGAACAGTACCGCCAGTGGGCCATGGACGGTTACAACCCCCAGGACCTGGACGGGAAGATCAGCCCCTGGGTCTACCCGGTGCTGGCGCAAATCCCCATCTTCCTCGCCGGCATCGCGGGACCGGACCTGTACCTTCTGGCCTGGTTCCTGATCATCACAGCCCTCAACGCCGTCGGCCTCGCCTTCCTCACCCGCGGACCGCGCAAGGTGACCGGCATTGCGCCCGCGTGGTGGTGGTTGTTCTTCACCGTCTTCATGGGCTACCTCAGCTTCGCGCGGGTGGAGGGAATTACCGCCCCCATCGTGCTGATCGCGCTGCTGTACGCGGCCACGCGGCCGGTGGTGGCCGGCATCCTGCTCAGCATCGCCACGTGGATCAAGGTGTGGCCCGCGGCAGTCCTGGTGCCAATCGTGATTGCCAGCCGGAAGCGGATCCAGGTGCTCCTCTCCGGCGTGGCCGTGACCGCCGTTGTGTCGCTGGGGACGTGGCTGTCCGGCGGGCTGCAGCACATCCTGGACTTCCTTCTGAACCAGGGCGAGCGCGGCATGCAGCTGGAGGCGACCTTCTCCACGCCCTGGGTGTGGCTGAGCGTCTTCAACATCGCCGGCTCGAGGATGGCGGACAACACCGCCATCAACTCCACGGAGGTCTACGGCCCGGGTGCCGGCACGGCAGCGTTCCTGATGCAGCCGCTCCTGATCCTGGCCGCGGTGGTGGCAGCCGTCCTGCTGGTCCGCGCACTGAACCGCGGCGCCGAGCGGGAGGAACTGTTCCTCGAGGGCTCGCTCATGATGGTCACCGCGTTCATCGTGTTCAACAAGGTGGGCTCCCCGCAGTTCATCATCTGGCTGGCGCCGGTGATCATCGCCGGCCTCACGCATGACTGGAACAGGTGGAAGGTTCCGGCGGCGCTGCTCATGGGGATCGCCATGACCACGTTCGTGATCTATCCCCTGTTCTACACGCCGCTGATCCACGCCCACCCGGTGATGGCGGCGATCCTCACCACCCGCAACGTGCTCCTCGTGGTGCTGCTCTGGTGGTCCGTGAAGCGGACGGCGGAACTCGGCCGGAAGCCCGCGGCGGTGCCGGCCAGCGCCTAGCCCGTCAGAAACCCGAGGGCTCGGTTTCGAATTCCGGCTCGCCGGGCTTTTGCTCGTGGTGCAGGGGCCGGAGCGCGTTGGTGTGCGGGATCCACAGCAGCGCGTCATAACGTCCCGCCATCCGGGTGGGAACGTAATTGCCGGCCTCGCGCTCAGGATCGTAGACCACGCCGATCGCCCGGTGCCCGCGCCATTCCGTCAGCCAGCGACCGGTACGGTGGCTGCCAAAAACCAGCAGCGACGGTTCCCCGAGGGCATTGTTGAGCAGGTCTTCGTGGCTTCCCTGCCTGGCCGCCGGAACCGTCATTGTTTGCTCTGGCGCGCCCCAGGCTTCCGCTGCGGTGACTGAGCCGGCGTAGGACGCGAAACCGGCCAGGACCACCTCCCCCGGGTGCCGCAGGCGCATCAGTTGCCCGATGTTGTCCATTCCGCCCTGGGCCATATCCGTGGCCCGGGCATCGCCGACATGGGTGTTGTGGGCCCATACCAGCCCCTTTGAACCCGGTCCGTGGTGGGCTGCAATGCGGTCGATGGTGTCGCTCATGTGGTAGTCACGGATGTTCCAGGACTGCCGGTCCCCCCGCACCATGGTCCGGTAATAGCGTTCGGCGTTGGCCGCCACCATGGCATTCTGCACGGCGTCGAACGCGGCGGGATCGTCCTTGACCCGGCCGAGCGTCCGGCGCCGCACCTCCGTCAGCAGGCCCACCACATCCGCCTCGCAGGATGCAGGTACCAGCCGGCTGCTCCACGCGTAGCGGTGCGGGTCCTCTCCGAACGGGACAAAGCACTGCCAGGCCCGCGTCGCGGCGGGGAGGGCATCTGGGGCATTGGCCTCCAGCCAGGAGAAGATCTCCCGCAGCGAGTCCCAGAGGGAATAGACGTCAAGGCCGTAGAAGCCGGCGCGCAGCTGTTCAGGGCGGGCCAGGTTCCACTCGCGCAGCCAAGCCAGGAACTCCGCCACCTCGTAGTTCGCCCACATCCAGGTGGGCCACCGTTCGAAGCCGGCGAGCAGCTGGGTTGCATCAAGGTCCTGGTTTTCCTGCCCCCGGACCCAGCTGTTGATGCGCCAGCAGTCGGGCCAGTCACCCTCAACGCCGATCCAGGTGAACCCGTGTTCCTCGATCAGGCGCCGGCTGATCACTGCGCGCCAGCGGTAGTACTCCTGCGTTCCATGGGACGCTTCCCCCAGGCAGACGTACCGGGCCCGGGCCGCTGGGCGGATCAGGGCATCCAGGTCCTGTGGCACTGCGAGTGGGAGCGCCAGGCCCCGGATTTCCTCCAGTTCCTGCCCGTGGCGTACCGGCACGGATGAATAGGCTTTGTTCACGACGGAACCTCCGATGCGCGTTCCGGTGCGGTTTCCGGCAGCAGGTACCGGGCGAACCACCCCTTCGCCAGGGTGGCGGCCCGCGTGAGCGTCCCCGGCTCCTCAAAAAGGTGCGTTGCCCCTGGAATGATCTCCAGCCGGACCGGTGCTGTCATCTGGTCCATGGCCTGGCGGTTCAGGGCCAGGACCTGGGTGTCTGCTCCCCCCACCAGCAGCAGGGTGGGGGCGCGGACAGCTGCCAGGCGCGGGCCGGCAAGGTCCGGGCGGCCACCCCTTGATACCACCGCGTCCACCTCCGCACCCGGCTCGGCGGCTGCCCACAAGGCAGCGCCGGCGCCGGTGCTGGCACCG
Organism: Pseudarthrobacter phenanthrenivorans Sphe3; assembly: GCF_000189535.1. NCBI lineage: Bacteria > Bacillati > Actinomycetota > Actinomycetes > Micrococcales > Micrococcaceae > Pseudarthrobacter > Pseudarthrobacter phenanthrenivorans. Next base: position 75,573 of record NC_015145.1, on the reverse strand, counting down.
AAATATCCCACGCGGCAGCCGGCCGTGTCATCCCTGCCGGTCAGCCAGTGGTTGGCCGCGATGAGGCGCTGCGCGAGCAGGGCGATGTCGAACACGTTCCCGCGGTCCACCTCTTCCGCAGGAGTCAGCAGGTCCAGCAGCAGCGTGCCCAGTCCGGCGCCCTGCAGTACGGAGGCAACGTAGCGGTTGCGGGGGCTGTGCCGGCTGCTGCCGCTGCCGTGGGCGAAGACCACCACCGCGCCGCACTGTGCTGGGAGGTGGAGGTCGCCGTGGAGCGTCACGCCATCCACCGCTATCTCCACATCCTGGTCAACGCCGGCGCCCGCTGCGCTGGCACGGCGTTGCCGCAGCGCGGCCTCGTCGAGCAACTGGACCACCTCGTCGTCCAGGGTGGGTGAGAAGTCCCGGTAGTAGTACCCCACCGCCTGGAAGTTCCGGGCGGAAATGAGCGAGAACACCTCGTCCGGTTCCGGCAGCGAGCCCAGCGTATGTGCCGGGGCGACAGGTACGGCCAGGATCACCTTTGCGGCTCCGAGGTGCCGCGCCACCTGGCACGCCACGCGGGCAGTTGATCCAGTGGCGATGCCGTCATCCACGATGACGGCCGTGCGGCCCCTGAGATCCGTGCGGGGGCGGCCCTTGCGGTAGCGTTCCAGCCGGGATTCCAGCAACTCCCGCTCCCGCCGTTCCACAGACCGGAGGTCATCCTCGGTGACGCGGGCCAGCGAGACCACGCGCTGGTCCAGCACACGGGCATCATCTTCCCCGATAGCGCCCATCGCCACTTCCGGCTGGAACGGGACGCCGAGTTTACGCACCACAATGACGTCGAGCGGCGCGTCCAGGGCCTTGGCAACCTCAGCCGCCACGGGCACACCCCCGCGGGGCAGTCCCAGGACCACTACGTCATCCGCACGCAGGTGCTCCAGGGCCAGGCCCAGCCTGCGCCCCGCGTCAACCCTGTCCAGGAACTCATACATCAGGCCACCTTTTCGCCTGGATACCCGCCGTCAGCGATTCAGCCGCAACGCCTCCACCGGGACCCCCGCCTGCCTACTCTTCCTCCGGCGTGAATTCTGTTGCCGCTGACCATGACATCCTCAGGACGAAGTGGCCATCTGCCGCGTTCCGCGCAATCACCGCCCCGGCCGTTCCGGCGAGCTTCACTCCGAACTCCACTTCCATGTGCTCCGGGGCGATCTCCCGCATCGCCTCCACCGCCGCTGCCGCCGCAGGGCGGACGGCGGCGAGCGCGTCCTCGAGCCGCCGGCCCGCGTCCAGGATCCCCTGCTCATTGCGGCCGGGATGGTCCACCCCGTAGCTGTTATCTGCCACCTCAACCAGCACCGTCCCGGACCCCACTTCGTAGCGGACTACTTCAGTCATCGACAGTGCCTCCAAACTCTCGCGGGACGGGTGCGCCCTGCCCCGGCCCGCTTCCAGTACACGCCTCCTCAAGAACCGGCAACAGTGCCGAAAGACCCAGCGGTGAACCTGCCCGGCCCGGTGATCCCGGCCACCCTAAGGAGGACTTTCTACCCTTGTCTGCGCGCCGCGCCAGGCGTCGGATAAGACCATGACGGCAGGAACCGAACGGCCCACCCGCTGGGAGCGGATTGCCAAGGACACCAACAGCTTCCGTGTACGTCCCAACCTGCCCGATTACCGGGCCGGGTACGAGCGGTTCACCTGGTCCGATGCCCGCCACGCGCTTTCGGGACTTCCGGACGGCGGCCTCAACATCGCGCACGAAGCCGTGGACCGGCATGCCGCGGGGCAGCGGGGTTCGCATGAAGCATTGCGGTTTGTGCGCGCCGACGGGTCAACCCGTTCCCTGACGTTCCGCGAGCTGGCTGCACAAACGAGCCGCTTCGCCACCGTCCTGCAACAACTGGGCATCGGCCGCGGGGAGCGCGTCTTTTCCCTCACCGGACGCAGTCCCGCGCTCTATGTGGCAGTGCTGGGGACCTTGAGGAACGGCAGCGTCTTCTGCCCACTGTTTTCGGCTTTCGGCCCCGAACCGGTAAGGCAGCGCCTCCAGCTGGGGTCGGGGCGGGCCCTGGTCACCACCAAGGCCCTTTACCGGAAGAAGGTGCGCCAGATCCGCGATACCCTGCCCGACCTTGAGTACATCCTCCTCACCGATGCCGAGGGTGATCCGGAACCGGGCACCCTTGACCTCGAAGGATTAATGCGGGCAGCGCCGGACAGCGGCGCCATGGCGCCCACGCGGCCGGAAGACATGGCACTCCTGCACTTCACGAGCGGCACCACTGGCACTCCGAAAGGCGCCATCCACGTGCATGAGGCCGTCACCGCCCACTATGCCACTGGCCTGTATGCCCTTGACCTGCACCAGGATGACGTTTACTGGTGTACTGCCGACCCGGGGTGGGTGACGGGAACGTCCTATGGCCTGATCGCGCCGCTGGTCCATGGCGTTACCACCATCGTGGACGAGGAGGAGATGGATGCGGACCGGTGGTACCGGATCCTGGCGGAGCAGCGCGTTACAGTCTGGTACACAGCGCCCACGGCGCTCCGCATGCTCATGAAGGCAGGGGCCGGCCGCGCATCCGGCCACGACCTCTCTGCCCTGCGCTTCGTGGCCAGTGTGGGTGAGCCGCTCAATCCTGAAGTTGTGGTGTGGGGGCAGGAAGCCTTCGGCCTGCCCGTGCATGACAACTGGTGGCAGACCGAGACCGGCGGCATCATGATCGCCAACTTTGCTGCCACGGAGATCCGGCCGGGTTCCATGGGCCTGCCGCTGCCGGGTGTGGAAGCTGCCTTGGTGAAAAGAGACGACGACGGCAAACCGGTGGTCATCGGTGGCCGGCCGGTGCTGGTGGATGAACCGGGAACCATGGGGGAACTTGCCCTCCGTGAGGGCTGGCCGTCGATGTTCAGGGGCTACCTCAACGAGGAGGAACGCTACCGCCGCTGTTTCGCCGGTGGCTGGTACCTCACGGGCGACGTGGCCAGGAGGGATGCCGATGGATACTACTGGTTCGTGGGCCGTGGCGACGATGTCATCAAATCCTCCGGCCACCTGATCGGCCCCTTTGAGGTGGAGAGCACCCTTATGGAACACCCTGCTGTGGCGCAAGCCGGAGTCATTGGCGTCCCCGACCCCGTAGCCGGTGAGGTGGTCAAGGGGTTCGTGGAACTGCGCAACGGATGGGAGCCGTCCGAGGAGCTCCGCCTGGACATCATCGGCTTTGCGCGCAAGCGGCTGGGAGCCGCTGTTGCCCCGCGGCTGGTGGACTTCACCCCCTCCCTGCCCAGGACCCGCAGCGGAAAGATCCTTCGCCGGCTCCTGAAGGCACGGGAACTTGGCCTCCCCGAGGGCGATACGTCCACCGTCGAGTCACCGGCGGAGTCACGATGACCAGCTTGCCCGAGCGGCTCGCCGCACACCCGGCCGGCCACGCCCAGCACCTCCTCCACCAGATGCTGCGGGTGCGCCGACTCGAGGAAAAATGCGTGGAACTCTACACCGAGGCCAAAATCCGGGGCTTCCTGCACGTGTATATCGGCGAGAAAGCCGTCGCCGCAGGCGTACTGGACACGCTCGAGCCGGGGGACGCCGTCGTCGCAACCTACCGGGAACACGGCCACGCACTGCTCCAGGGTGTGCCCGCGGCCGCCATCCTGGCCGAGATGTACGGCAACGTCCAGGGCTGCTGCCGCGGGCGTGGCGGCTCCATGCACCTGTTCGACGCCGGCACCCGCTTTTTCGGCGGGAACGCGATTGTGGCAGGCGGCCTGCCCCTCGCCGTCGGCCTGGCCCTGGCCGACAAAATGGCCGGCCGCGCCCGCGTCACCGTTTGCTTCTTCGGGGAGGGCGCGGTGGCTGAAGGCGAGTTCCATGAAAGCCTGAACCTCGCCGCCCTGTGGCAACTGCCGGTGCTGTTCTGCTGCGAGAACAACCTGTACGCCATGGGCACGGCTCTGGGCCGCTCAGAATCGCAGACGGACATCGCCCTGAAGGCCGCCGGTTACGAGCTTGCTGCATGGGCAGTGGACGGGATGGACGTGCTGGCGGTCCACGAGGCGGCGCGCCGTGCCGTGGACGCTGTCCGCTCCGGTGCAGGTCCCCACTTCCTGGAACTGCGGACCTACCGTTTCCGCGCGCACTCCATGTTCGATCCGGAGCGCTACCGGGAGAAGTCGGAGGTGGCCCGGTGGCTGGAGCGGGACCCCATCACCCTGCTGCGGCGGGCACTGGAAGATGCGGGCCAGCTGGACGAGGCCCGCTGGCTGGAACTGCAGAAGGAGGCCGACGACGAGGTGGCGGGCGCCGTCGAATTCGCCGAGGCCGGGACTCCCGAACCTGTGGAGGACCTGACCCGCTTTGTCTACAGCGAGCGGGTGCAGGAATGAAAACAACCTACCGCGAAGCCGTCAGGGCTGGCATTCGCGACGCCATGAAGCGGGACGGGCGCGTGTTCCTCATGGGGGAGGACGTTGGCGCGTACGGTGGCTGTTTCGCTGTCAGCCTGGGGCTGTTCGAGGAATTCGGCCCAGAACGGATACGCGACACTCCGCTGTCCGAATCCGGGTTCGTGGGCGCCGGCATCGGAGCGGCGCTGGGCGGAATGCGGCCCATCGTCGAAATCATGACCGTGAACTTCAGCCTCCTGGCACTGGACCAGATCGTGAACAACGCCGCGACGCTCCTGCACATGTCCGGCGGCCAGTTCAACGTTCCGCTGGTCATCAGGATGACCACCGGCGCCGGACGACAGCTGGGCGCCCAGCACTCGCACAGCCTTGAGGGCTGGTACGCCCACATCCCGGGCCTGCGCATCCTCGCGCCGGCTACGCTGGAGGACGCGCGCGGCATGCTGTGGACCGCCCTGCAGGACCCGGACCCGGTGCTGATCTTCGAACACGGGACGCTGTACAACATGCCCGGCGAACTCGATGACGACGCCGGGCCGGTGGACATTACTGCCGCGGCCGTCCGCAGGGCAGGCCACGACGTTTCCCTCATCACCTACGGCGGCACCTTGCCGGCCGTACTCGACGCCGCTGAACAGCTCGCCGGGGACGGCATCGACGCGGAGGTACTGGACCTGCGGACGCTGCGGCCCCTTGATGACGCGGCCATCCTCGCGTCCGTAGGGAAGACGCACCGTGCCGTGGTGGTTGACGAAGGGTGGCGCAGCGGCAGCATCTCGGCAGAGATCAGTGCCAGGATTACCGAGGCTGCCTTCTACGACCTCGATGCCCCGGTAGGCCGGGTGTGCAGTGCGGAGGTACCGCTGCCCTACTCCAAGCATCTCGAGCTTGCCGCGCTGCCGTCCGCCGGACGGATCGTGGCCGCTGCGCGGGAGGTGGCGGGCAAGGGTGGGTGAGTTCCGGATGCCGTCCCTGGGGGCGGACATGGACCACGGAAAGATGGTGGAGTGGCTGGTCAAACCCGGCGACTACGTCCACCGCGGCGATGTGGTGGCCGTGGTGGACACGGACAAGACCGTCATGGACATCGAGACCTTCGAGGAAGGAGTGGTGGCCGAGCTCCTGGTGGACATCGGCACCACCGTCCCGATCGGCACTCCGCTCGCCCGCATCACGGCAACCCCTGACGATGGAACGGCACCGCCCGCGCCTGGAGCTCCGCAGGAAGCTCGCATGGAGAACCACGCGCTGGTTTCACCCCCGGTGCGCCACCTCGCCCACCAGCTGGGAGTGGACCCTGCGGCCATTCGGGGCACCGGGAAGCATGGTGCGGTGACACGTGCCGACGTGGAGCATGCCGCAGCCCCGTCGGGGGCACCAGGGGACACAGCGCGGCAGGCCGGGCAGGAAGCCATGCCCGCTGCGGCAGCCGCCCGGCCCGGCCGCGTGCGGTCGTCGCCGCGTGCACGGCGGCTCGCTGCCGAGCGTGGACTGGACATCGCCTCGCTGGCTGGAAGCGGTCCCGGCGGCGCCGTTACGGAGGACGACGTCCTCCGGGCCCCAGCTGCCATTGCCCCCACTGGCCCGGAGCCTGCTGGACAGGCCGCCACTGCGACCGAGGAAACCGCACCGGGCCAGATACCCCCGGAACCCGCAGGGCAGGATCAGGCAGGGCAGGAGGCAGCGCCTGCACCGGCGGTAGCGGCTGTCCCCGCCGCGGAGGGCCGTGAGCGCGAGGCGGGCCTGCGCCGGGCAGTCGGCGCTTTGATGTCCAAGTCCAAGAAGACCATCCCGCACTACTACCTCAGCAGCACGCTGGACATGGGCCCGGCCATGGCTTGGATGCAGTCAGTCAACCTGCAGCGCCCCGTGTCCGCGCGGCTGGTGCCGTCTGCGCTGCTGCTGAAGGCAGCCGCCCTCGCGGCGAAAGCAGTTCCGGAGGTCAACGGGTTTTACCTGGACGACGAGTTCCGTCCCAGCAGTTCGGTACACCTCGGCGTTGCCGTTGCCTTGAGGAAAGGGGGCATCGTGGCGCCCGCCATCCATGACGCGGACCAACTGACCGTCGACGCCCTGATGGAGCGGCTGCGGGACCTCGTTGGACGGGCCCGGGCGGGAAGGCTGCAGCGGGCCGAAATGGCAGATCCCACCATCACCGTCACCAACCTGGGCGAGCTCGGAGTGGACAGCGTGTTCGGGGTGATCTATCCCCCGCAGGTGGCCATGGTGGGACTCGGCAGGGTCATGGAGCAGGCGTGGGCCCACGACGGGATGTTGGGCGTACGCCCGGTGGTCACCGCAACGCTCTCGGCGGACCACCGGGTCAGCGACGGCCTGCGCGGCGCCCGCTACCTGGCACAACTGGACGAGCTGCTGCAGAAACCGGAGGAGCTGTGAACGAACAGGATGCCCGCGCTGCCGTACACAAGGCACTGAACCAGGTGGCGCCCGACCTTGAGCCGGAGGATCTTGAGGCTGACGCAAGGCTGCGGCAGGATCTGGAACTTGATTCGCTGGACTTCCTGCGGCTGGTGGAAACCATTGATGCCGCCACAGGAGTGAACATCCCGGAAAGCGACTACCCGCAGGTGGCCACCGTGGGAGGCTTGATCGGATACTTGGCCGGTCGGGGCTGAGGGTTGTTCAGCGGCTTCCGAGCTGCTGGCGGCCCGGCTGCTCGATGCGTGCCCGCCGTGCTTCCCTGCGTCCCAGGACCCACCTCCAACCCCGTCTCGCCAGGTCCAAGGGCCTGCCCTGAATCAGCAGTTTGCGTGTATGCACGTCGAGGAATAGAAGGTAGAACGTAAATGCCAGGGCAGTAATAAATGCCAGGGAGGAAGCGTCGATGGGCAGTTCCACGAAGGACCAGACCGAGAGCTGGTCCTGCGCCCCGAACACCACGAAGAACGTGACCCCCACATACAGGGACCGGATCTGCCAGTCGTCCCGGATTCCCGTGACGGCCAGGAACGGCAGGAACCATAGGATATACCAGGGCTGGATGATGGGTGAAAGCATGACGACGGCGGTAAACGCCAGGGCCATCCGGCGCACCGCGCGCGAGTAGTCGCCCCGGAACATAAGCAGCAGGACCAGCCCGATGGCTGCCCACTTCATCCCGGTGCGCAGCAGGGTGGCCAGCGTGCCGCCAGGGAGTCCCAGCACGTTGGCGAGGAACTCCACCTGCTGGCCCAGGAACCCCGAGGGAGAGTACCCTGTGTAGCCCGGCGTGGGATCCATGATTGCCCATGTCCAGCCGATCCCCAGGTTGTAGGGGATGCCGCTGAGGGCCAGCACACCGAAGCTGATCCCCGCCGTCGCACCCCAGATCATGAACTTGCGCGGCCACGACGCTGACGGGCCCGCCCACATCACCCCGATGAACGGCAGCAGCAGCACAGTGATGGGCTTGATGCCGATGGACGCGGTGACCAGAAGGATGCCCAGCAGGTAGCGGCGCGTGGCGGCGAAATAGACACCGGCGACGGCGAGGCCCACCATGAGTGCGTCATTGTGGGCGCTGGCAATGAAACTGATCAGGAACAGCGGGTTGGCCACAGAAATCCACAGGGCGCGCGCCCCGTTGATGCCGTGCAGCTCCGCCAGCTTGGGTACATAGAGGACGCAAAGCAGGACGCCGGCCCCGGCGAGGAGACGGAAGAGCAGCACCGAGATGTCCGGCTGGGCGCCCGTCAGGCCCACCACGGCCCGGGCAAGCCAGAGAAAGTAGGGCCCGTAGGGAGTCCTGTTTTCCGCCCAGGCAGGGTCAGCCCCCAGCGAGAACCAGTTGCTCAGCGTGGAGATGCCCACCTCGTAGGGGTTCTGGCCTTCCATCACCAGGCGCCCCTGCCCTGTGTAGGCGTAGACATCGCGGGAGAACACGGGCACGCAGAAAAGCAGCGGCAGGGACCAGGCGGAAATGGCGATCACCACGGACCGCAGCGACGACTTGCCCCAATCGGCAAGCCGCTGCCCCAGGCGCAGCCAGGACCGCATCAGGACCATGGCGCCCACCGTCAGCAGGATGGTGGAAACTGTGACGCCCCAGCCTTCGGTGCGGAGCGCGATCACCACAGGCTGCCGGATCATGGGCGAGCCGTTGGCGATCCAGCCTGTGCCGATGGAACCGGCGAACATCATGAGGGCGCCGACGAAGCCTTCTATGGTGGCAAGGTAGGCGCGGCCGGTGGCCAGGCCGGAGGATTTGGCCGGTGCGCCCGGCTCAGTCTCCGGAGTCCCGAGGTGTGACCCGCCTGCCGTCATGAGTGTCTGGTCCCTTACTTGGTTACGGCGCTGGTTGGACCAGCAATAAGGCCGCCCTGCAACCCGCCCATTTTATCAGCCGGCATTCCCGCTGCTGCGGACACCTCCCGGCCCGGAGGCCACAGACTGGCAACAGGTGCCGGCCGTGGTCCGATCCGGCTGAAGTGGCGTGGACTGAAACCCCGTTGGTTACAGCAACCGGTCGCTGCGGGCGGTCCGGTTCCGGCCCAGCGACTTGGCGCTGTAAAGGGCAGCATCCGCAGAGGCGATCAGTCGCTCCACGTCTGTTGTGGCGCCGTCGTACGTTGAAATCCCGTAACTGACGGTGGGCATCTCCATCCCGTCCACCGTGGTTGCCGAAGCCAGCCGGCGGCTGATGGCCTCGGCGATAATCTCCGCCCTTTCCGCGCTGGCGCCGGGAATGAGGAGGACAAACTCCTCGCCGCCATAGCGGCCTACCAGGTCCGTGGACCGCACGGTGGCGGTGCAGGCATCAGCAAACGTCTGCAGGGCGATGTCTCCGGCGGCGTGGCCGTATGTGTCGTTGATCGCCTTGAAGTGGTCAAGGTCGGCCAGGACCAACGCCCCCGCGCCCCTGGTGATGGACAGGTCCGACAGTTGCTCCGCGGCCAGGTTGAGGAAGGCCTTCCGGTTCAGGAGGCCGGTCAGGTCGTCACGGGACGCCACCACGCGCAGGGCCCTGGTCTGCTGTTCGCTGCTGAGCGCCGCCATGCTGAAGGACACCACCACCAGCAGGAGCATGGTGATCAGAGTGGTGACGGCGGAGCCAAACACAGTGACAAAGGTGGGACCGTCCTGGCCCTCCAGCATGAAAGCCGCCCAGCGGAGCAGGTAGAACACGGACAACCCGCCGGCGGCCACGGCCATGGGAATCCGGACCCGCGAATACCCTGGTTCCAGGCGCCACAGCTCACGGGAGGCCAGGCCGATGGTGAGGCTCATAGCAGCGAGGAACACTGGCCCGCCGGACCAGGTGTTGGTTGCGGGATTGTCCAGGACCGAAGCCACCAAAACTACAAGCGGAATGCCCGTGAACGCCCATTTTGGTGGCGGCACGGTCCGCAGCGAGCGGGCACCGGCCCAGACGCCCACGCCGCCATGCACCAGGAGCACGTTTCCCAGCGGGTTGGCCCAGACCTGGTGCGGCGTGCCGTCCAGCAGGAAACACGCTGAACCGAACAGGAAAAACAGCAGCGCCAGGCACCACCAGCCGCTGTACGGCGAGCGTGTGACGCGGTAGGCCGAGAAGTAGAACAGGAGCACCAGCACCAGTGCCATCAGGCCGAAAGCAATCCGGAGGGTGGCGGTGTCCAAAGCCATATTTCCGAAGTCCCCCTGATGCAGAAAACCGTGCTGACCCCAAGTATGGCACTGCTCCGGGAAGCTGTCAGGAGAGGCTGCGGTCCAGGTCCAGGCCCTAAGGTTGTCGGATAGGCAGCAGGACAAACCTACGGAAGGGTAATCCGATGTTCCTTCTCTTTGGCTTCAAGACAGTGCTCAAAGCCCTGCCCGGCAAGCCGGCAACCTGCCAGTACTGCCGATCGTTCGCCCACCATCACCTCGAGGAGCGGGCCACCAAGTTCACCCTCTTCTTCGTTCCGGTGTTCACCACGTCGCGGTCCTACCAGATCACGTGCAGCAATTGCGGGTATGTTTCACGTATTTCCGCACGCGAGAAGCGGGCGCTTGAACTGCAGCGGTAGCTTCCGCCCGGCGCCGGAACCCTAGCCGCCGAACAGCGGCGCGAGGGATGTCCAGAACTGCCGGATCCCCAGCACCACGAACAGCAGGGCACATAAGCCCAGCGCCATGTTGCTGTGCGGTTTGTTGGCCCAAGCCTTGGGAATCCGCCTGCCATTCAGCAGGCCAAGCAGTGTCAACGCCAGGAACGGCATAAACAGGGAACCCAAGGCGCCGTACAACAGGATCAGGCCGATTGGCTGGCCCAGTGCGAAAAGGATCATGGGCGGGAAAGTCAGCCACAGAATGTAGAACTTGAAGTATTTGCCGCCCACCCGCGTATCGGGGTGGCCGGACTCCTTGCCCCGCATGTTGCCCCAGAAATCCGCAAACATCAGCGAAACACCATTCCACACCCCGATGATCGAGGAGAAGGAGGCGGCCCAGAAACCCACCAGGAAACCGGTCCCCACAACGTCCCCGTATTCTGCCTTCAGCACGTCATAGAGGTCCAGCAGACCCTCATCACTCGCGCTCAGTGAGACACCCGCGGAGCGCACAACCTCAGCGCCCACAATGAGCATGGCAATTACGAAGATTCCGGTTATGACATAGGCCATGGAGTTATCGATGCGCATGACCTTCATCCACTTGGGCGTGTACCAGCCCTTTTCGCGAAGCCAGTATCCGTAGGCGGCGAGCGTTATGGTCCCGCCCACGCCGCCCGCGAGGGCAAGGGTGTAGAAGATCCCGCCGTCCGTGGAAGGGATCATGGGAACCAGCCCGGCGAGCATTTCAGGAATGTTGGGAGCGGCAATGACGGCCAAGCCCACCACAGTCACGAACATCATGCCGACGAGGACCGCTGTGATCTTCTCGAAGGTGGCGTATTTGCCCCACCACACCATCGCAAACCCGGCCAAACCCATCATGATGGCCCAGGCCCAGAGCGGGAGCACGGGGAATACTGCCGCAAGCGGCAATGCCGCCGAGGACATTGCGGTGGCGCCGTAGACGAAGCCCCAGATCATGATGTACGGCCCGAAGTACCACGTTGTCCATTTGCCGAGGGAGCGCCACCCCTCAAAGATGGTCTTTCCCGTTGCCAGGGTGTATCTGCCGGCTCCCTCAACGAGGATGATCTTCAGGACCACACCCACGATGACTGCCCAGAACAGGCCGTAGCCGTACCGGGAGCCCGCAACCAGGGTGGCCACCATATCGGCAGCCCCCACGCCAGTGGCGGCGACCACCAGCCCGGGACCAATGATGCGCCACTTGGCGGGACGGCCTCCGTCGTCATCGATACGGTCCGCGTGATCCGCCCGGAAGGACGCCTCCTGATCCGCATTGAGCGCAGCTTTGGTCCGCGGCGCGGCGCTGTCCATGGCCTCATCGTCCATGGTTCCTCCTGAGTGTTGGCTGGATAAGAAAAAGGCAACTCCAGCCAACCTACGCCCGGCCGGAGCACTATCCAAGGCAAAACCGCTGGTCAGCGGCCTTTACCAACAGAGAACCGCGCAGGCTCTGGTGCACTCCCGGGCCCGCGGCTACAGTGGGACGAGCGGGAGCCGTCAGCTTCACAGCATGCGGCCCGGATAACGGCCCAGGTTCGGGAAAGGAAGGTGGTTTTGATGACTGTCATGAACGTGCGCCCAATGCGCTCCGCGTCCATCATCCACACCCTCCCCCGCACCGTCCGCCCGATTTAACCGCGGAGCGCCTGGCCCCCGGGCCGTAGCGGCCGATGCCCGGGGAGACATTCCCCGAGGTATCACAGTGAACACATCCCCAGGCCATGCCCTGGCCCGCAGTATCCCTGCAAACAGCTCCAGCCCGGTCAGCAGCGGACCCCTCCTCTACGGCTATACGTCCGCCGTCGCCGAGCACTTCGACAACCATCCCGTCCCTGACGCCACTGAACGTGGGCGCGTGGTCAGGGTGGACCGCAACCTGCTGCTGGTGGCGGCCGGCGCGGAACTCCTCCACCTGCCCTACCCGCTTACCGGTGAGACCGCGGTCACCGGGGACTGGGTGTGGCTCGGGCCGAACCGGGCGGGCGTGCGCCAGATCCTGGGCGTCCTTCCGCGGCGCTCGGAGCTGAGCCGCAAGCGCGCCTTCGAGGACTCCTCGGAGGCCCAGGTCCTTGCGGCCAACATGGACATGGTGGGCGTGGTGGTGCCGGTGGACCGGCCCCTTACGCACAACCGGCTGGAGCGCACGCTTGTTGCCGCCTGGGACTCCGGGGCCACTCCCTTGGTGATTGTCACCAAGGCGGACCTCGCCGCAGTGGCGGACGACGTCGTCGGGAAGGTCATCCTGCAGGCTGCGGGTGTGGAGGTGGTCACCACGTCCGCGGAAAACGGCGACGGCATCGAGCACCTGCTGGCGCACGTTCCGGCGGGCGGCACCATCGTCCTGCTCGGTCCCTCCGGTGCAGGAAAATCCACACTCATCAACGCCCTGGTGGGCCGCGAGGTCCAGGACACGGGGGAGGTCAGGTCCGGCGATTTCAGGGGCAAGCACACCACCACCGCACGGGAGCTGGTGCCGTTGTCCAACGGGACAGTCCTGATGGACACGCCGGGTGTGCGCGGGTTCGGTTTGTTCGACGCCGAGGACGGCTTTGGCGAAATGTTCGGCGACGTGGAGGAGCTGGCCGGCCGCTGCAGGTTTTCGGACTGCGCCCACCACGGCGAACCCGGCTGCGCCGTGCAGGCTGCGATCCAGGAGGACAAGCTGGAGGAGCGCCGCTGGCACAACTACCAGAAGCTCCAGCGGGAACTGGCCGCCCTGGCCCGCCGCAGCGATGCCGCCGCGCAGCGTGCCTACCAGCGGGAGTGGCACCAGAAGGTCGCTGCCGCAGGCAAGTCGCAGCGCTGGGCGGAGCGGGAGACCGCTGAACGGAAGGAGCGGGCGGGACGCCGGTGGCGCTGATCAGCCGTTTGTGCTTCCGCGCACCACGAGCTCCGCCGGGAAGATCACCGGCTCCAGCTGCTCTTCGGGGTGGTCGATCGCCCGGATCAGTAGCTGCCCTGCCGTGACGGCCATGTCCACCATGGGCTGGGTCACCGTGGTCAGGCCCAGTCCGTTGGCCGCCAGCAGGGAGTGGTTGTCGAATCCTACGACCGCCACGTCCCCCGGCACTTCCCGGCCCCCGCCGCGCAGGGTGTCGATGACCCCCAGCGCCATGAGGTCGGAGGCCGCGAAGACGCCGTCGAGCTCCGGTGCGCGGGCCAGAAGGTTGCGGGCGGCGTCTGCCGCCCCCGCCGTCGTAAAGTCCGCGTGGATGGCGGGCCCGGGCTCAAGCCCCGCCTCCCGCAGCCCCTGCAGCCACCCGTCCAAACGGTCGACGGCGGCTGTCATGTCGGTTGGGCCCGCCACGGTTCCGAGCCTGGTGCGGCCGATCGCGGCCAGGTGGCGTGCCGCCAGCCGGCCGCCCTCGAAGTTGTCCAGGTCCACGAAGGGAATCCCCGATCCCGTGTCCCACGGCCGGCCGATGAAGACGGTGGGCAGGCCGGTGCTTCCGAGCGACTCCACCCAGTTGTCGGCCCGGTGGTGTGAGACGACGATCGCGCCGTCCACGTGCCCTCCGCGCAGGTACCGTTTGGTCCGCTCGGAATCGTCCCCTGCCCGGGACATCAACAGCACCAGCTGCATGTCCGTGCTGCGAAGGGCCTCATTCACCCCGGTAATGACGGCGGCGAAGAAGGGATCCATCATGACCCGTGCATCCGGCTCCGGAATGACCAGCGCCACGGAGGCCGTCCGCTTGGTCACCAGGCTCCGCGCGGCACGGTTGGGGGTGTAGCCAAGCGCCACGATCGCGGCCTCTACAGCCGCCTGGGCCTCCGGGCTCACTTTCAATCCGCCGTTGATGGCCCGGGACGCAGTGGAGCGGGACACGCCCGCGGCGGTGGCAAGATCCTCCAGCGTGGGGCTGGGCCGACCTGCTTTCACCTGGGCAGGACGGTGGGTCTTTTGGTTCATTACACAGACAATACGACACCTGCCCCCGCGGATGACACGCCGGAATCCGCGTCCGGGACAGCGTTGGCGGCCGCAACTGCCGAGTACCACAGGGCGCTGGCCTTCGGGACGCGCTCCTGGGTGCCGTAGTCCACCCGGACGAGGCCAAAGCGCTGGTGGTAGCCGAAGGACCATTCGAAATTGTCCAGCAGGGACCATGCCAGGTAGCCGCGCACGTCCACGCCGTCCGTGATGGCCCCATGCACGGCCTGGAGGTGGGCGGCGAAGAAGGCGAGCCGCTCCTGGTCGTCCACGAAGCCCGCTTCATCGGGGACGTCAGGATAGGCGGCGCCGTTCTCGGTGATGTACACCGGAATTCCCGCCGGACCCGTGTACTCGGCATGCAGCCTGTTCAGCAGCCGCCGCAACCCTTCCGGCTGGACCTCCCAGCCCATCCCCGTCACGGGAAGTCCGCGTGGCACTGACCGCGCCCCGTCCGCGGCGACAAAGGGCGACGCCGGGCGGCGGGATTCGCCGGCGGCAGCGGCGTCCGCTTCCACACTGGTGGGCAGGTCCGCGGGATCCTTGGTGACGGATTCACCGTGGTAGTAGTTCACGCCCAGCAGGTCCAGCGGCGCTGAGATGATGTCCAGATCCCCCGCCTGGACGGCTTCGTCCAGGCCCAGGTGGGCCACGTCAGCCAACAGATCCGCCGGGTATTCCCCCTTGAACAGCGGGTCCAGGAAGATCCTGTTGAACTGGCCGTCGATCCGCCGGGCGCCGTCACGGTCGCCGTCGTTGTCCGGGTCGCGGGGATCCGCCACGGTCAGGTTCAGGGTGATGCCCAATGCGGCGTCCGCGTCCAGGCGTCGGAGTTCCCTTGCGGCGAGGCCATGGCCCAGCAGCAGGTGGTGGGCGGCAGCCAGGGCCGACCGGGGTTCCTGCCGTCCGGGGGCATGGATGCCTGCGGCATAACCGAGGAACGCCGAACACCACGGCTCGTTGAGCGTTGTCCAGAACCGGACCCGGTCCCCCAGTGCCTCGTGCATCACGGCGGCGTACTCGGCAAAGCGGTACGCAGTGTCCCGGTTGGCCCAGCCGCCCTTGTCCTCCAGTGCCTGCGGCAGGTCCCAGTGGTAAAGGGTCAGCCACGGCGTGATACCGGCCGCCAACAGTTCATCCACCAGGCTGGAATAGAAGGCGATGCCCTCCGGATTGGGGGTAACGCCGTCGGGCATGCAGCGTGCCCAGGAAGTGGAAAAGCGGTAGGCCTTCATGTTCAGGCTCTTCATCAGCGCCACGTCCTGCTTGTAGCGCCGGTAGTGGTCACAGGCCACGTCGCCGTTGTGGCCGTCCGCCACGGCACCGGGCACACGGGCGAAGGTGTCCCAGATCGAGTCCTTCCTGCCGCCGGCGTGGGCGGAGCCTTCGATCTGGTAGGCGGCGGTCGCGGCTCCCCACAGGAAACCCTGGGGAAACGGAAGCGGGTTGGAACTCATCCTTTTACTGCTCCTTGCATGATTCCTGATACGAGTTGCCGGCCTGCCGCGATGAACAGGAGCAAGAGGGGGACGGTGGCCAGGACCGCACCGGCCAGCACCACGGAGTAGTCAACAAAGTGGGCCGCCTGGAGCAGCTGCAGTGCCACCGGGAGGGTGGGGTTTGAGGGGTCCAGGACGATGAACGGCCAGAAGAAGTTCGTCCAGGTTGCCACGAAGGTGAACAGCGCGAGCATGGCCGCCGCGGGCCGGGCAGCCGGGAACCCGACGTACCAGAAAGCCTGGATCATGGACGCGCCGTCCATACGCACAGCCTCAATGAGTTCATCCGGCAGGGCGTCCCGGAGGTACTGGGTCATCCAGAACACTCCGAAAGCGGTGACCAGGCCGGGGATAATGACGGCCCAGAGCGATCCGGTCCAGCCCAGCTTGGACATCACAATGAAGAGCGGGACTACGCCCAGCTGGGTGGGAACGGCCATTGTGGCGATGACGAACACCAACAGGCCCTTGCTGCCGCGGAAGCGGAGCTTGGCGAAGGCGAAGCCGGCGAGGGTGGAGAAGGCGACGACGGACGCCGCGGTGACGCCGGAGACGATCAGGCTGTTGCCCATCGCCTTCCAGAACGGGATGCTGTCAAAGACCTTCGCCGCGTTGGCCAGGAAGTTTCCGCCCGGGAGCAGCGGGATGCCGCGGCTCAGGACGGTGTTGTCGTGGCTGCCCACCAGGAAGGACCAGTAGAGCGGGAACACCGAGGCGAGGAGAACGGCGCCCAGGAAACCGTAGGTCAGGAATCCGGGCCGCCGGGCGCCACCGAAGCCGGTTTTGCGGTTCCCTCCGGCGTTCCGGCGGGCGGCGGCCCTGGCCGCGCCCTTGCCGGCAGTCTGTTCGATCATGGGAACGGAGCTCACTTGCGGCCTCCCTGGCTGGCGATGCGCTTGGTGATGAAGAAGTTGAGCAGGGCGATCAGCACGATGATCAGGAAGAGCAGCCATGCCACGGCAGAGGCCCTGCCGAAGTTGCGCTGGCCCCAGCCAAGTTCCCAGATGTACATGGTCAGCGTCTGCCACTGCCGGTCAGCCCCGCCCAGGCCGGACTGGTCAAAGACCCGCGGCTCGTCGAAGATCTGCAGGCCGCCGATGGTGGAGGTGATCACAACGAAAATCACGGTGGGGCGAAGCATCGGGACGGTCACGGAAAAGAACTGCCGCAGCCGGCCCGCACCGTCAATGGTTGCCGCCTCGAACACGTCCCGCGGAATTGCCTGCATGGCGGCAAGGAAGATCAGCGCGTTGTAGCCGGTCCACCGGAAGTTCACCATGGTGGCAATGGCAGCATGGCTTGCCAGCGAATCAGAGTGCCACCGGACCGGGTCAAGCCCCACAACCTTCAGGATCTCGTTGATCAGGCCGAACTGGTCTGCAAAGAGGTTGTTGAAGATCAGCCCCACCGCTACGGGTGCAACGACGAACGGCACCAGCACACCCATCCGCCAGAACGTCCTGGCCCTCAGGTTCGCGTCCAGCACCGCCGCGATCACCAGTGCCAGGACAACCTGGGGAACCGAGGAAAGGATGAAGATGCTGAAGGTGTTGCCCACGGCATTCCAGAAATAGGGCTGGGCTATGACGAACGCGTAGTTGTCCAGTCCCGCGAACTTTCCCTGCCCGCCGATGAGGTTCCAGTTGTGAAGCGAAACCCACGCCGTGTACCCCAGCGGGAAGAGTCCCGTGATGGCAAACAGGAGGAAAAACGGGGAGATGTACAGGTAGGGGGACAACTTCACGTCCCACTTGGAAACCTGTTGCGAAAACGCCAGGCGCCGGACGCTCTTTCCGTCGTTCGCGGGCAGGGGGCTGCGCCCGGCCCTGGGGGGCTTGACCCGGTCGGTGACAGCCATGGTTAGAGCGACTTCACTGCGGTGACGAACTTCTCCCAGGAGGAGGCGGCGTCGTCCGTCTTGTCAACGTCCACGCGGGTGAGGGCCTGCTGCATGGCGTCGTTGATGGCAAAGAACTTGGTGCCCTTGAAGGGGGTCACCTCAACAGCCTTGGCGCGCTCGGCAAAGATCTCGCCCGTAGGCGCACCATTGAAGAAGGCGTTGGTCTGTCCCAGCAGTTCGCTGCTTTCCAGGGCCTCCTTCTGGCTGGGGAAGGTTCCCTTTGCGGTGAAGGCCTTGATCTGCTGCTCCGGTGCCGTCAGCCAGTTCGCCAGCTTCTTGGCCTCGGCCTGGTGATCGCCCTGGGCAGGTACCGTCAGGTAGGAACCGCCCCAGTTGCCGCCGCCTCCGGGGAAGACGTTGGCCACATCCCAGCCGGTTACTCCCGCCGCGTTGCCCTCAATGACGCCGAGCATCCAGCCGGGGCAGAGGGTTGTGGCGAAGGCATTGGTCTGGAAACCGGAAGCCCAGTCATCGCTCCACTGCTTGAGATGGGCTGACAGGCCGTCCTCCGTGGACGCCTTGAGCACCTGGTTGTAGATGTCCTTCACCTTTTGGTTCTCCGTGGCGATGACGGTGCCGTCCTCCTCCTCGTAGGCCTTCTCGAGCTGGTTGCTCATGCCTTGGTAGATGGCCCCGGCGGAATCGAACCAGGCAGCGCCCGGGTTGGCGGCCGTGAACTTCCGGCCGGCGTCGAAGTAGCTTTCCCAGGTGCCGCCAAGCATCTTGGCCACTTCACCGCGGTCGGTGGGCATCCCGGCTTTCTTCAGCAGTTCGGCGTTGTAGCAGACGGCTTCGGGACCGGAGTCGGTTCCGTACCCCACCAGCTTGCCGTCGGCTGTGGTGGCTGCTTCGGTCTTCCAGTCGAGCCAGCGGCCCTCCACTGCGGGATCGCTGAGGTCCGCAAACTGGTCCGGGTACTGCAGGAGCTCAGGGAGCCAGTCCACCTCGACGGCTTCGATATCGGACAAGCCGGATCCGGCAGCCAGGCGGGTGGTGAGGTTGTCCCGGGCCTCGTTGCTGGTGGCCGCCTTCTTGTGCTCGATGGTGACGTTGGGGTTCAGCTCCTGGTACTCCTCAAAGAGCTTCTCGTAGCCGAATTCGTTGAAGGTGCCTACTGTCAGGGTGACCGGATCGGAACCGGTGGCATCATTGACGCCGCCTTTTTCCGGAGCCGACGATCCGCAGGCGGACAGTGACAGGGAGAGGCACGCCGCGGCGGCCGAAAGAACAAAGAATTTGCTGGGCTTTTTCACTGGGGAAGACTCCTTCGTCATATGGATCCACTCCATAGACCAGGTCCGGACCGCAGCGGCACGAGCGCGCAGGAACACGCGCAGCAACACAAGGGTCCGGTTGGGTGAGTGGTGGGAGCGAAATGGTGGGAGCGCTCTCACGCCAATGGTGTCCTACGTCACGCCAAGTTGTCAACCATGGTGGGAGCGATTCCATTTTTCCTTGCCGGGCAACCTGCGCGGTGTTACGCTTCCCCGACGAGAGCGCTCCCACGGTCGCACCATCACGCTGCCGGCCAGGCTCGACGAATCCCACCAACGAACAGGACCAGCAATGCCGCTAGCCCACGTCCCCCATCCTCCGCGTGCAGACAGGCCTTACAAACCGCACCTGCGGCGCACGCAGGACCGGCGCCGGCATGTCGCCGGTGCCGTTGCCCTCCTGGCCGGCCTGGTTGCCAGCGGCGGAAGTATGGCCGCCGCTGCGCCGGCCGCTCCCGCCGTCTCGCAGGCATCGGTGCAACAGGCTCCTGCACCGGCGGCTCCCCCGGCCCTTCCGCAGGGCGCGGAACCGGACTTCGGCCCCAATGTCCGGATCTTCGATCCCAGCATGCCGGTGGCTGAAATCCAGGCCACGGTTGATTCCATCGCCGCCGAACAGGTGGACGATGAAATGGGATCCAAACGCTACTCCCTGCTGTTCAAACCGGGAACCTACGGCAGCGCCGAGGAGCCGCTCATCGTCCAGGTGGGATACTCCACAGAAGTCGCTGGGCTCGGCGCCTCCCCCACGGACGTCACCATCAACGGGCACGTGGACGTCTACAACCGCTGCCTCACCGCGGACAACTGCATCGCCCTGAACAACTTCTGGCGGTCCCTGTCCAACCTCACCATCAATGTCACCGGCCTCGAGGGCTGCCGAAGCTCCGCCAATTTCTGGGCAGCTTCCCAGGCCTCGCCCATGCGGCGGATCAACATCACCGGCGGCAACCTTTCCCTCATGGACTACTGCACCGCGGGCCCGCAGTACGCCAGCGGCGGCTTCATCTCCGATTCGAAGACGGGCGACGTCATCAACGGCTCGCAGCAGCAGTACTTCGTGCGGGACAGCAGCATTGGCAACTGGTCCAACGGGGTCTGGAACCAGGTGTTCTCCGGCGTGGACGGGGCGCCGGCGCAGTCCTTCCCCAACCCGCCATACACCACCCTGGCGGATACACCGATCAGCCGCGAGAAGCCCTACCTCACGCTGGATTCGGCCGGGCAGTACAGCGTGTTCGTTCCCGCAGTCCGCGTGGAGTCGTCCGGGACCACTTGGGAAAACGGTCCGACGCCGGGCCGCAGCATCCCGCTGTCCGACTTCTATGTGGCCAGCCCCTCGGATTCCGTCAAGACCATCAACTCCCAGCTGGCACGCGGCAGGAACCTGCTGCTCACCCCCGGGGTTTACGGCATTGATGAGAGCATCGAGGTCAAAAGGGCCAACACGGTCGTCCTGGGGCTGGGCATAGCCACCCTCACGGCCGTCAACGGCGCCGTCCCGCTGACAGTCGCGGACGTGCCCGGCGTGGACATTGCCGCCGTCACCATCGATGCCGGCGAAGTGAATTCACCGGCTTTGATGCGGATCGGAAAGGCCCGGCAGGGCGAGGGCAGCGGGTCCGCCAACTCGGCTGTCCACACTGATCCCGCCAATCCCACCACGCTCCATGACGTCTTCTTCCGCATCGGCGGGCCGCACGTGGGCAAAGCCTCGGTCAGCCTGGAGGTCAACAGCGACAACGTCCTCCTGGACCACATCTGGGCCTGGCGTGCCGATCATGGCAACGGGGTGGGCTGGACCACCAACACCGGCAGGAACGGCGTGATCATCAACGGTGACAACGTCACGGCTACGGGCCTGTTCGTGGAGCACTACCAGGAGTACAACGTCATCTGGAACGGCGAGAACGGCAGGACCGTTTTCTTCCAGAATGAGCTGCCCTACGATGCACCCAACCAGGCCGCATGGCAGCACGACGGCGTCCTGGGCTGGGCCGGCTACAAGATCGCCGATTCTGTGAAGACCCACGAACTCTGGGGCGGCGGCAGCTACGTGTACAACAACGTGGACCCCACCATCCACGCCACCCGCGGCTTTGAAGTGCCGGTGACACCGGGCGTGAAGCTGCACAGCCTGCTGACGGTCAACCTGGGCGCGGGCACACTGGACCACGTCATCAACGACACCGGCGCACCCGTGTCAACGGACGCCGTCGGCGTTCCCAGCTACGTCCCCAGCTTCCCCTGACCAACCCCCTCGCGGGTTTCTGTCCAGATATGCCGGGATAACCCCCCACGGAAGTCCCCATATCCGGACAGAAACTCGCGGGTCATGCGGTCCCCCGCATCCGGACTGGGGCACCAGCTCAAAGTTCGGGTGCGTGCTCCTCCGGCAGGGCGCCCTCGTCTTCCGGATGCCTCTTAAGGTTCACCAGCGCAAGCGCCAGGCCGCCCCAAACCGTGAGAATAGCGATGATCATCATGGTGATGGCGATGGGAGTCATGGCGCCGTCTCCTCTGCTTCCCTCTCCACTACTTCGTCATATTCGGGATCGTGATGGGCTTTGGAACTGCGGCTCCAGGGGATGAAGGTCAGGACCAGCGCCACGACGACGAGCGCTGCGGACATGCCCCAACCGAACAGGCCAACGAACCATTCCGGATACCCCTCATACGTGGTGGAAATCTTGCTGATGAATTCGTTGGCCACCATGTAGATGAGGGCGAGCGGCACAACACCGGCAACAAGCACCATCCACAGCCGCCCCATCTTGACGGTTGAAACGCGGTTCAGGTGGGCGGACAGCAAGGGCAGCTTGCGCAGGAACCATGCCAGCACCACCACTGTGACCAGCGCGCCAAGTGTGATGCCGAAGCTGTTGACGAACGCGTCGGAGGTGTCCAGCAGGTAGAGCCCGGTGGCCGTGGGGAACAGTCCCAGCGACACGGCCGCCACCAGGACACTGACCACCACCGACGCCTGGACCCGGCCCCAGCCCAGCTTGTCCTGGACCGCGGCCACGATGACCTCCAGGACCGAAATTAGGGACGTTATTCCGGCGAAGACCAGGGACCCGAAAAACAGCACGCCCATGACGGCCCCGAACGGAGCCTGCGAGACGATGGTGGGAAACGCAACGAACGCCAGGCCGATGCCCTGGGTCACCACGTCGTTCACGCCCGAGCCTGCCGCCTGCGCCATGAACCCAAGAGCCGCGAAAACACCGATGCCGGCGAGGATTTCAAAACCTGAGTTCGAGAAGGCAACCACCATGCCCGAACCGGTGAGGTCCGTGCGGCGCTTCAGATAGGAGGAATACGTGACCATGATGCCGTAGCCCACGGACAGCGAGAAGAAGATGTGCCCGTAGGCGGCCGCCCACACCGAGGGATCTGCAAGCGCGGCCCAGTCCGGGGTAAAGAAGGCGTTGAGCCCTTCCGCCGCGCCGGGAAGGAACAGCGACTGGACCACCAGGAGCAGGAACATCACCATGAGCAGCGGCAAAAGGATGGAGTTGGCACGCGAGATGCCTTTCCGGATTCCCGCCACCATAATGACGATCACTGCCGCCCACACCAGCAGCAGCGGGAAGAAGACCGACGGCACGTAGGTGAATCCCACCCCAGGTGCTTCGGCCACAGCGAGGAATGTTCCGAAGAAGTAGCCCTCGGCGTCGTCACCCCAAGCCTCCGTGAACGAAAAGATGGTGTACATCAGGGACCAGGCGATGATCACCGCGTAATACGCGGCGATCACGAAGCAGACCAGTACCTGCCACCATCCCAGCGGTTCGGCGGCCCGGTGGAGCCGGCGGTAGGCAAGCGGCGCTGATCCCCGGAATTTGTGGCCTACCGCGTAGTCGAGGAACAGCAGCGGAATGCCGGCCGTCAGAAGCGCCACCAGGTAGGGAATCAGGAATGCGCCGCCGCCGTTGTCGTAGGCGATGTAGGGAAAGCGCCAGATATTGCCGAGGCCCACCGCTGATCCGATGGCCGAGAGGATGAAGAGCCGCCGTGAGTGGAAGGTTTCGCGTTTGGCCGGGGCAGTCCGTGGCTCCGATGCTCCGCTGCTCACGTCCTCAAACCTCCAGCCCTTGCCCGCGGCACGCAGCGCCGCACGGATCGCACCAGGACTCCGGCCGGTTCATACAGGCTCTCCCTCGGGTGGTGTTGGAGACGAAAACACAGCTACTCCCGGACTTTACTGCCCGTCTCGCCAGCACGGAAGCCCTTGATATTTGCTGCCGGAATCCCTCATTGCACCGCTGCGCAGTTCTGTGGCGACAGGCTAGGGTTCCCTCATGGACATCATCCTCGTTCCCGGTTTTTGGTTGGATGCTTCATCCTGGCACGAGGTCACGCCGGCGCTGGAAGCAGCCGGACACCGGCCTCATCCCATGACACTGCCCGGGCTTGAATCCGTTGACGCAAGCCGGTCCGGCATCACCCTGCAGGACCACGTGGACGCCGTGACAGCGGCCATCGACGGCCTGGACGGCAAGGTTGTCCTGGTGGGCCACTCCGGCGGCGGTGCGATCATCCATGCCGCCCTTGATGCGCGGCCCGAAAGGGTTGCGCGTGCCGTCTACGTGGACAGCGGTCCGCTGGGCGAAGGAGGCGTGATTAACGATGAACTCCGTGCCGAGGGTGACGACATTCCGTTGCCTCCTTGGGAAGCATTCGAAGACGGGGACCTGGTGGACCTCGACGACGGGCTGCGGGAAGCTTTCCGGCGCCGCGCCATTCCCCAGCCCAAGGGCGTGGCCTACGGCCGGCAGCACCTGCACGATGACCGGCGCTACGACGTCCCCGCCACCGTGATCGCGTGCGAGTTTCCGTCCTCGATGCTCCGGGAGTGGATCCAGGCAGGACACCCCTTCGTGGCCGAACTGTCGCGGATGCGGAACGTGGAGTACGTCGATCTGCCCACGGGGCACTGGCCGCAATTCACCCGGCCGGCCGAGCTGGCACAGGCCATCCTGGCTGCCGTGGACGGAAAGAGCCGGCCCGCCTGAGGACCGCGTTCCCTGCCCGGATTCCACGACGTAACTCTTGGCGCCACCCTTGCGCAGGTGAACCACCGTCCCCATAATAAATGAATGCCATTCATTTATTCTTCCATCAGCCCCGGGTCCACTCCTGCACCGACGCTGGACGGCTGCCCTGCCCACATGCCCGCGGAGTGGGATGTTCACCAGCGCACGTGGATGGCCTTCCCGCCGCCCAACCAGACCTTCGGTCCATCCGGCAGCCCCACCCTGGACCGGGCCCGGGCCGCCTGGACACAGGTTGCCCGCACCATCAGCCGGTACGAACCGGTCACCGTTGCGGCCCACCCCCGCGATACCACTGCGGCGAAGGAGTGGCTCGGCGAGGGCATCGCCGTAGTGGAAGTACCGCTCGACGACGCATGGCTGCGGGACAGCGGCCCCACCTTCACCCGCCTCCGGGACGGCGGGCTGGCCGCCATCGACTGGGTCTTCAACGGCTGGGGCGCGCAGCAGTGGGCCGAGTGGGGCAACGACCAGGGTGTTGCCCGCACGGTAGCAGCGGAGGCGGGAGTCGGGGTCCGGCCCAGTTCCCTGGTTAATGAAGGCGGTGGATTCCATGTGGACGGTGAGGGCACCGTACTGCTGACCGAGACGGTCCAACTGGATCCGGCGCGCAACCCCGGAGCCACCAAGGAGTCGGTGGAGGCGGAAATCCACGCCGTCCTGGGAACGAGCAAGGCCATCTGGCTGCCGCGCGGGCTCACCCGCGACTACGGTGAGTTCGGAACCCGGGGACATGTGGACATCGTGGCGGCTTTTGCAGGCCCGGGCACCATCCTGCTGCACCGGCAGGGCGATCCTTCCCACCCTGATTACGGGGTGTCCGAGGAACTCCACGCCGTTCTTTCCGGCCAGACGGACGCCCAAGGCCGGCCCTTGCGGATCATCGATGTACCGGCCCCCACCTGCCTGGAGGATGAGGAGGGCTTTGTGGACTGGTCCTACATCAACCACTACGTGGCCAACGGCGTGGTGGTCCTCTGCAGCTTTGACGATCCTAACGACGCCGTGGCGGCAGGAATCATGGAACGTGCCTACCCTGGCCGGACGGTGGAGCTTGTGGACGCCCGCAATATCTTCGCCTTCGGCGGGGGCATCCACTGCATCACCCAGCAGCAGCCGGCACCTGCAGTGAAAGGCCCGCTGGCATGAGCGGGTTCGATGTCGTGGAAGCGGGCATTGCCCGGATTCGTGCAGCACTTCAGGCGGGCCAGGTCACCAGTGAGGAGCTGGTGCGCCAGTACCTGGAGCGTATCGAGAAGTATGACTCATCCGGCATACGCCTGAATGCGCTGGTAGTGATGAATCCGGAAGCTCTGGCGGAGGCCCGGGCCTCGGACGTGCGCCGTGCGCAGGGAGCCCTGCTCGGTCCGCTGGACGGCATCCCCTATACGGCCAAGGACAGCTACAAGGTGCGTGGCCTGACCGTCGCCGCCGGATCCCCGGCCTTCAAGGACGTGGTGGCACAGCAGGATGCGTTCACCATTGAGCGGCTGCGCTCGGGCGGAGCGGTCCTGATCGGCCTGACCAACATGCCGCCCATGGCCAACGGCGGCATGCAGCGGGGTGTCTACGGCCGGGCGGAAAGCCCCTATAACGCGGACTACCTCACCGCCGCTTTCGCCTCGGGATCCTCGAACGGTTCCGGAACAGCCACTGCTGCAAGCTTCTCAGCCTTCGGTCTCGCAGAGGAAACGTGGTCCTCGGGCCGGGCCCCGGCGTCGAACAACGGACTGTGCGCCTACACCCCGTCGCGCGGCGTCATCTCTGTGCGCGGAAACTGGCCACTGGTTCCCACCATGGACGTGGTGGTGCCGCATACCCACACCATGGACGACCTCTTGGAAGTGCTGGATGTGGTGGTGGCCGACGATCCGGAGAGCCGGGGCGACTTCTGGCGCGTGCAGCCGTGGATCCCCATCCCCAAGGCCTCGGAGGTCAGGCCGGACTCCTACCTGGACCTGGCCGTTCCGGACCGGGCGGCGGCTGCCCGCGCTCTCGCCGGCAAGCGCATCGGCGTGCCCAGGATGTACATCAACGCAGATCCCAGGGCCGGAACGGCTTCCGCACCGGGCATTGGCGGGCCCACGGGGCAGCGCATCGACACCCGCGCATCCATCATCCTGCTGTGGGAAGCCGCCCGCCGGGACCTTGAAGCCGCGGGGGCCGAGGTCATCGAGGTGGACTTCCCCGTGGTGTCCAACTATGAGGGGGACCGTCCTGGTGCCCCCACCATTGCCACCCGAGGCCTGGTGCCTCCTGGGTACCTCCGCCGGGAAATCGTGGACCTTTCCGCCTGGGCCTGGCATGACTTCCTCGATGCCAACGGGGATCCGAACCTCCGCAGCCTTTCCGACGTCGATGGTGCAGCGATCTTCCCCGGCCCGGACGGCTCCCTCCCGGACCGGTACCACGGGTTCGAAGACGATATCAGTGACTACCCGTCCTGGATCCGTGCGAACGGCGTCCCGGTTATGGCCGAAATCCCCCACCTCGCGGCGGGACTCCGGGGCTTGGAGGAGACCCGCCGGATTGATCTGGAGCAGTGGATGGACGGCCTGGGCCTGGATGCCGTAGTGTTCCCGGCCGCCGCCGATGTTGGCCCTGCCGATGCCGACCGCAATGAGCATTCGGCGGAGCTGGCCTGGCGCAACGGCGTCTGGGTGTCCAACGGCAACCTTGTCCCCCGGCACCTCGGCATCCCCACGGTCACGGTGCCCATGGGCCTCGCCCCGGACATCGCCATGCCGGTGGGCCTGACCTTCGCGGGCAGGGCCTACAGCGACGCCGTCCTGCTGCATCTTGCCGCCGCCTTCGAGGCCACCGGCAGCCGCCGGGTTCCGCCGCCACGGACCAGTTCCGCAGACGGACAGCGGGACGCTGACTGACGTGGACCCGCCTTGACACCAAGGATTGTTAGCGCTGACAGTTGAGGAGGCCACAACCACTTCCAACCGGAAAGCCGACTGAATGAAGAACTGGGCAGGAAACCTCGAATACGCCTCAGCGGATGTCCAGAGGCCGTCCTCGGTGGCAGAACTTGCGGGCATCGTTGCGGGGGCGGAAAAGGTCAAGGCTCTTGGCTCCCGCCACTCCTTTAACCGGGTGGGCGACACCGATGGCGTGCATGTGCTCCTGGACGCCCTGCCGCAGAGGATCGAGCTGGACCCGGAGCGTCAAACAGTCCGGGTCAGCGGTGGAGTGAGCTACGGAACACTTTGCCGGTCGCTGGAAGAATCCGGTGTGGCCATCCACAACCTGGCCTCGCTGCCGCACATCTCCGTGGCCGGAGCGGTCCAAACCGGAACGCACGGATCTGGCGTAAACAACCAGTCCCTGGCCGGTGCCGTCGAATCCATCGAGCTGGTCAGGCCGTCCGGTGAAACGGTCACCCTCTCCAGGCAGGACGGCGACGAGTTCCTGGCAAGCGTGGTGGGGTTGGGCGCTCTGGGAATCGTGACCGGCCTGGAACTGGCCGTTCAGCCCAGCTTCCGGATGCGCCAGCGCGTGCTGGAGGACCTGCCATGGGACAGGGCCCTGGCCAGTTTCGGGGAACTGGTCTCGAGTGCGTACAGCGTCAGCCTGTTCACCAACTACGCCGGCGGCTCCGTCAACCAGGTTTGGCTCAAGGCGCTGGACTCCGAGCCTCCCCTGGGAGAGCTGTTCGGAGCCACCGCTGCCCGCACCCCCCGGCACCCCCTGCCGGACATGTCAGCCGAGAACTGCACCCTCCAAATGGATGAACCGGGCCAGTGGCTCGACCGCCTGCCGCACTTCCGCCACGAGTTCACGCCCAGCAAGGGTGAGGAGCTGCAAAGCGAATTCATCCTGCCGCTGGAGCACGCTCCGGCAGCCATAGAGGCCGTACGCAGCCTCGCGGACAAGCTCGCGCCCCTGCTCTTTGTTTCAGAGATCCGCACCGGCGCCGCCGACGAATTCTGGCTCAGCCCCTTCTACCGGCAGCAGAGCGTTGCGCTGCACTTCACATGGAAGCAAATGCAGCCGGAGGTGGAAGCCCTCCTGCCGGAACTCGAGGAGCTCCTTCGGCCTTTCGGTGCCCGTCCGCACTGGGGCAAGCTCTTTTCCGCAGGAGGCCATGACTGGGAGTCCCTCTACCCCCGCTTCGCCGACTTCCGCTCGCTGGCCGCCTCCCACGATCCGGAGGGCAAGTTCCGGAACAGACTGCTGGACAGCATCCTGGGCGTTCCGGCGGCCAGCGGACGGTAAAGGACGCCGGGCGTTCCTGCCGTGGCCGGCCTTCACGCCGGTCCGGCGGACGCGGGTTCGGCAGGCCCCGGTGCCCAGCCGATAGGCTGGACAAATGAATCGCCGTCTTGCCGCCCTGTCCGCCGCCCCTCTTCTCCTGCTTCTTGCCGGCTGTGGTGCCGTCGAGGAGGCGGCCGGCAACGCCGCCAGTGATGCCGCTTCCAAGGTCGCTTCCGCCGCCGCCGAAGAAGTGAACCGCCAGATCTGCGCCGTGGTCCAGGACGGCCTGGTCAGCGTCGAGGACAAGCAGGTGCTTGCAGGCTTGGTTTCGGCCGCCCGGACGGCCGGGGTGCCGGCAGAAATTACGACGCCGTTGGGCGAGATAGCGGCGGCCGGGGACGAGGTGCCGGCGGATTCAGTGAAGGCCCTTCAGGACGCTTGCTCCGCCTGAGGCATTCCCTTCCCTTTCCCCCTTTAAACCACCGCGTCCCGGTGCTACCGTGAAATGACGAACTAGTAAGCCTGTGATACTAAATTTCACGGAGCGAAGGAGATCGTCATGGCTGAACGCGGCAATACCAAGCACGGTCCCATCCTGGACGACGAGCTGAAACACGAAGCCCAGGGCGCGGTCCACGCAAACCAGCCTCCCCACGCGGAGGAATGGCGGGAAACAGAACCTTTCCCCGACGACACGGATCCTGCGGAGGTTCGGGAAGCCCTCAATCCGGTCGCATCACGGGACTCCATCAGCGATGAGGAGGAGGGACGGTGACCGGAAGCCTCAAGGAGTACTCGGATCTTTACCGGCTGCCCGGCCCCTGGTGCACCGCCTATGTGGATGCCGGCACCGGAACTGTGGACACGCTGGAAGCTGCGGACGTCCGGCCCGGCAACACGCGGGCGGCGCTGGAAGCCCAAGGCGCATCCCCGGCGGACCTCGATGCGATGGAGGAGGCCCTGCAACCCGAGACAGGGCTCCCTTCCCCGGTGTCCAGGTTCATCCTGGTGCACCAAGGGAAGGTGGAGCTCAACGAGGTCCTGCCGGGAGACCGTGTGGGGGCGGAACGGATTTCTGTCGATCCCATCCCCGACCTGCTGCAGCTTGTAAAACACCGCCCGGAGGACTTCCCCTACATTGTGGCGGAAGTAAGCCGGGAGCACGGTGAGATCCGGTTGCACTACGCTGGCGCAGGATCCGCTGCCAGCGTCGAAGAAGTGCAGGGAAGCACCGAGCACATCAAAAAGTTCCAGGGCGGCGGCTGGGCCCACCTCCGCTTCCAGCACCACACCGAGGATGTGTGGCGCCGCAACGCAGACGAGGTTGCGGGCGAGATCGACCGGGTCGCGGGCAGCAGCGGCGCGCGCCTGGTAGTCCTGGCAGGAGACATCCACGCCCGGAGGCTGGTGCAGGAGCAGCTTTCCAAGGCCAGCCAGGCGCTGGTATCCGTGGTGGATTCGCACACCCACACTGCAGGGGCGGACCACTCCCTTTTGGAGGACCAGGTCAATCAGCGGGTGGCCGAGCAATGGGCCGCCGAACAGCAGGACATTATGGAGCGGCTGGCCACGCAGGAGGGCCAGGCCAACCCGGAGTCTGCCACCGGTATTGGCGCGGTGGTGCATGCGCTCCAGCAGGCACAGGTGGAAGTGCTGATTTTCGATGACGCGGCCCTCTCCGAACGGACGCTGCTGGCACTGGACGCCGAGCCGTGGATCGCCACTGCGGAGGAGGAATCCCTGGCGGCAAACGTCCTCGGTGAGGTTTCTGCCCCTGCAGCCCTGCTGCGGGCGGCAGCACTGACGGACGCGCGCGTTCTCCTGGTCCCCGGCCCCGTCCTGCCTGCAGGCGTGGATGTTGCCGCCCTTCTCCGCTGGCCCACGGGACCAGCTGTGCCGTCGTCGTAAGAAACCGGCCTGCCGATCAGCCAGGAAAACCAGCCGTTGGAAGGAGCACCATGACCACCGCAGACGAAAGCCGCGATCCCGCCCTGGGCGGAATCATCGTCCCGGAAGAGGACGCCCTCCCCCAGCCCACCCGGACGGGGCACGGGAAGATGCCGGCGGACATCGACGACGACGCCTACCAGGCGGCAGCGGACCAGGAACGGGTTGCAGCCGGGCTCGCGGACTACGCGCCAGGCGACGTTCCCCCTGCCACCGACCCGTTGCCGGAGGAGGCGTCAGACGCCGCCGATCTCGCCCAGCGGGGACTTTTGGACAACCAGCCGCCTTCACGCAGCAAAGACGCCGGCTAGGACCGCCGACAGCCCTGCCCCGGATCTCCCGGGGCGGGGCTGATTCATGCCTGGGCTCTGGGACAGGGCTGATTCCCCGGTCCGCGGATCTTCAGCACAGCATGCCTAAAGGCGGGGCTGATCCACTCCGCGAAGACCGCTGCCGCGCCCCGGCGGGCGCCTCACTGTCCGGTGTTCCGGAGCCGCAAAGGGGACTACGCCCTGGTCCCGGTGGGCAGGCAGGGCGGACACAAATTTAGCCAGTTCCCGGCTCAGTACTTTCCAGTCGATGCTTGGGTCATCCGGATAGGCGTTGATCTCGGCCCGTCGGGCGGCTTCCAGGACAGCAGCCCCGGATTCCGTGAGCTCCACCTTGAACTGCCTGCGGTCCGTGGATTGGCGTGTCCTGGTGATATGCCCGGCACCTTCCAGGCGAATCAGGACGCGGCCCAGGGTCTGGCTTTGGACGCGGATCGCTTCCGCGAGTTGCTCCTGGTTCAGCGGGCCTCCGGCCAGGCCCTCGAGTGCAATGACTGCGGCGCGTGTGAGGCCCAGGTGCGCCAGGGCATCGTCCTGCCGCCGCTGCACCAGCCGGGCCGCCACAGTGATGAGGCGGTAGCTGGTCCGGGCATCTGGATCGAGATTGCTGGTCATCGGGCCGTGGCCTTCCTGTGGGTGGCGAAGTGCAGGGTGTGATCACCTCTTTTTGCGTCGCTACATTCTCTACAATAAGCATGCTTAGCATCAGATTCGCAAGTAGGCTTACTATCGCCGCCACCAAAACCCCTCGCCCCGCCGCCATTTATGCGGGCCCCCCTTGCATTCCAAAAGGGAAGTGTGCTTAGTATCTAATTAGTAACCATGCTTACTACTAGCCAGCACTGCTGGTTCTTGATCGCCAGCTGACCCTTCATGAAAGAGAGCCCGATGACAGAGAACCAATGGCCCCAGACATCCACCCCGGCTACCACTAACCCCTACGGGGCACCGGAAGCAGGCGCTACCGAAAGCTTTGGCACCGTTCCTGCTGCCGGTTCGGCCGGAAATTCCAAGAGCCAGGCGGCAAAGGAAGAGGCTTCCCACGTTGCAGGTGAAGCCGCCTCGGCCGCCCAGGGAGTTGCCCAGACCGCCAAGGAAGAAGCTGCGCACGTGGCCTCCGAGGCTAAGTCCAGCGCCCAGGATCTGTTGCACCAGGCGAAGTCGGGCCTTACGAGCCAGGCCGGGACCCAGCAGCAGAAGGCGGCGGAGGGTATCCGCACCATTTCGAGCCAGTTGCAGAGCATGGCCGACGCCCCTGACCAGCAGGGTGTGGCCAGCGACCTGATCCGCCAGGCCGCCAGCAGCACTGAAACGGTCGCCTCCTGGCTGGAGAACAAGCAGCCGGGTGATTTGCTTGGCGAAGTCCAGAGGTTCGCCCGGAACAAGCCGGGAACCTTCCTGCTGCTCGCCGCAGGCGCGGGCGTCCTCGCCGGCCGCCTCACCCGCGGGCTGACTGCAGGTGCTGTTGAGTCGCAGGGTGCTGTCCAGGGCTCATCCCCGCAGCGCTCCGTGCAGCCCCAGCCGGTTGCTCCGATCCATCAGGAGACGGTTTACGCCGCGGGCACCGACGACCTCTTCGCCGAACCCGTGGTCGGGAGCGGGGCACCGGTTTCCACCTCAACGCTGCCCGCAGGGACGGCTGAGGACACTCCCCTCCGGTACGAGGACGATCCGTTCCGCGACGAAGACGGCAGCTACCGCGCTGAGGACGGCACCTACCGGTCAACGGAAGGACGCCAGCTGTGAGTAGTTCTATTCCGGAGATGCCGCCGAGTGCGGCGCATCAGAAGGCCGATAACGCTTCGCTGGGCGAGTTGCTGGGCGACGTGACGCGGGACCTGTCCACGCTCATGCGCCAGGAAGTGGAGCTCGCCAAAGCCGAACTCAAACAATCCGCCACCAAGGCCGGCAAGGGCTCGGGCATGCTCGGCGGCGCCGGCGTGGCCGGACACTTCGTCCTGGTCTTCCTCTCCCTGGCCCTGATGTTCGCCCTGGGCGCGCTCATGCCGCTGGGCTGGGCCGCCGTGATCGTCGCCGTGCTCTGGGGCATCATCGCCGCCGTCCTGGCCGCGATGGGCCGCAAGGAACTCAAACAGATCAAGGGCCTGCCCCAGACAGGCGAAACACTCTCAGAAATTCCCCCAACCCTAAAACCAGGTGAGGTAAACCGATGAGCGATAACCCGGACGCAATCCGTTCAGACATAGAAGCCACCCGCGCACGCCTGGGCACCAACGTGGACGCGGTCGCCGACAAAGTCACCCCCTCCAACATCGTCCACCGCCAGACCGACAAGGTAAAAGGCGCCGTCACCGGGGTCAAGGAGAAAATCATGGGCGCAGCAGATTCCGCCAGCACCACCGTCCAGGACACAGTCCACTCCGGCGCCGGACACACCGGCAACGCCATGCACTCCACCGGAGAAACCCTCCACGGCGCCAAGGACACCGCCGCAGCCAAACTCAGCGACGCCGGCACCGCGATCTCCCAGGCACCGGACCAGGTCAAAGCCAAAACCCAGGGCAACCCCCTGGCCGCCGGCCTGATCGCGTTCGGCGCCGGAATGCTCATCTCCTCTCTGATCCCGGCCAGCCAAAAAGAACGCCAGGCCGCCGACCAGCTCAAAACCGCCGCCCAGCCCCTGGCCACCCAGGTCACCGACGCCGCCAAAACCGTCGTCGAAGACCTCAAGGAACCAGCCCAGGAAGCCATGGACAACGTCAAGGCCACCGCCACCGACGCAGCCCAAAACGTCAAAACCGAAGGCCAACACGCCGCCACCGACGTCAAAGACCGCGCCACCGACGCCAAAACCAACGTCCAAAACACCTAAATCGGTGCTCTAACCGGACGTGACAGGCCGGCTCCCACTCGGGGGCCGGCCTGTTCCATGTCCTCAGGCAGTTGGGCCTGGGCCCACGACCGCAGGGTTCCCTGGCCGGGCTTGCGAGGTTAGGGGCGGTTTGGGACTACCGTTTGCCCTTTTTCCGCGAGCCCTTGCCCCTCCCTTTGTCCGGGTTGGGCGCGTACCGCTGCGCCACTTTGGGTGCCTTCCTGGCTCCGCTGCCGCGCCGGTCCGGCTTGGGCTCCTTCTTCACCTTGACGGGCTGCGCTGACGGCTGCCGCGAGCTTTGGGCGGTGCGTCCCCGCACGATCCCGATGAACTCCTCGAGGACCTCATCCGTGGAGTCCGCGGGCCAGACCAGAGCGATCTCCGTACCCGGGGCGCCGGTGAGGCGCCGGGCCACTGTGTCCTTCACGTTGTAATGCCGGGCCACGGACATGGGAAGAATGGCCAGGCCCGCTCCGGCAGCAACCAGCTGCAGGGCAGGCTCGGGACCGCCCAAAGCGGCCACATCCAGGAAGGACTCCTGCTCCAAGTCGGCCAGTGCCACTTCCTCGAACACGGAAATCTCGTGGCCCTTGGGAGCCACCACAACGGGTTGCTCCTCGTAGAGCGGGATAACGTTCAGGCCCTCGCGCTCGATGGGCAGGCGGACAAAGGCCATGTCCGCGGAACCGCCGCGGACAGCGTCAACCTGCGCGCCGTCGTCGGACATTGCCGCCTGTAGCGGAACGCCCGGCATCCGCTCCTCCCAGCGGCGAATCCATTTGCCCGGGGTCACGCCTGCCACGTAGGCGATCCGGAGCACGCGGGGCGGGGCGCTTTCCGCCTGCCCGGCCGGGACTGCTGTCTGGTCCTGGCCGTCAGGGCCGTTTTCTGGGGAGGCGTCGTGGGTGGGCACGTCTTCACAGTACCGTCCGCCCGGATACCCTTGAAGCATGACCTCTGCAAACTCCCAGTCCATGAAGCCGGCCACCGTTGCCAAGAAACTTGGCATCTACCTGCCCGCGACGCCGCAGGAGTTCCAGGATTCAACCATTACCCGCGAGGAATTCGCGGAGCTCCAGGCCAACCCGCCGGAATGGCTGGCCGAACTGCGCCGCAACGGCCCGCACCCGCGCCCGGTTGTGGCGCAAAAGCTAAACGTCTCCATCAGCGGCCTGGCCCGCGGCGGCGTTGAGGAGGCCCTGACGACGGCGGAAATCACCGCGTTGCTGCAGGCTCCCCCGCAGTGGCTGGTCACCGAGCGTGCCACCCATGCCGCCGTCCGCGCCGAGGCCCAGCGGGTCAAGGACGAGGCCGCCAAGAAAGCTGCCAAGAAGGCGCGCGCCTGATCTTAACCCGCTGACCCGCCTCGGGAGTCGGGCCCGGGACGTCAGTCCTGGTGCAGTTGGACGTAGTTCCCGCAGCCGTCATCGAACACCGCGCTGATCCCGGAAGGGTCCTCGGTCGGTCCGCTTTTGAAGCTGACTCCCGCCTTCATCAGCCGCTCGTACTCGGCCCGCACGTCCGGAACGCCGAAGACAATGGCGGGAAGCCCGGCGTCGTGCACGGCGTTCATGTAGGTGGCGCCAATTGGATTGTCACTGGGTTCCAGCAGCAGGCCCACTGAATTCGCGTCCGCACCCGGGTCCTTGATGATGAACAGGTTGTACTCCGGCATGGCCATCAGGGTGTCGAAGCCCAGCGTCTCGGTGTAGAACCGGTGGGCGGCGGCCGGGTCCTTGACGTGGATGCTGCACATTTTGATTCGCATGGTCCCCAAGATACTCCTGCTCAACTCACCAGGATCTGGGTTGCGGACTCCTTAAGCTTTCCGTTCGCCCATTTCATCTGGCGGAGATTTTGGGGGTGGCAGCGCTGGGCGACTTCGAGCAGGTCGGTGTGCTTGATGCCTTGCGCCGCCTGGGCCAGCAGCTCCCAGTCCGCCGAGACTCCGCAGGCCTTGATGTATACCTCGCGGAGATCCCGCAGGAGCAGCAGCCCGGCCTCGGCGTCACGGCCCACAAGCTGGCTGCCCTTTTCACGGACCTTTTCCATGAGCGTGTTCTCGCTCCGCGGTTCCGGGTCCAGGTCCTGCCCATATTGGGACGCAATGGCGGCAATCTCCCGGACGTGCTGCTGCGACCATTTCGCCAGGTCACGGCCCAGGTGGTAGATCTCATGGTCCACCTTGTGCCGCTCTGAGACATGGAATAGCTGCTGCGCCAGGTCATTCTCGTCCCGGTGCAGCTGTTCCAGGACCAGTCCGATCTTCACTGCTGTCCCTCCCCTGCGGTAGTGCGGATGTCTTCAGAGGCCAGGGCGGATTGGATTCCCTTGGTCCTGGCCCCCACAGGAAGTTCGACGGCGGGTGCGGACGCTGTGTTGGTCGGTGCCGGAGCCGGGCCATCCCCTCCGCCAACCCTTCGGACACGGGCAGCGGCGGTTTTGAAGATGGGCTGTTTGGAAGCGGCGTCCCAATCCGTAATGGTCAGTTCATTAGCGGCACGGCCGTTCCCCTCGGGCTCATGTCCCGCCCCGGTATCCCAGTAGCCGTAGTGAAAGGGGAGGAAGAGGACACCCTCGCGGATCCCGCCGATCCGCACCTGTGCCCTGACGGAACCGCGGGGTGTCTCCACCTCGGCAACGTCTCCTTCCGCAATCCCGTGCGTGCCGGCGTCGTGGGCTGACATCTCCACCCACACCTCGGGTGCGGCTGCCTGCAGCTCCGGGGCCCGGGCCGTCTTGGTGCGGGTGTGGAAGTGGAACAGCGTGCGGCCGGTGATGAGCTGGAGCGGGTACTGCCGGCTGGGGAGCTCGTGCGGCGGGACGTACTCGGCGGCCTTGATGACGGCGCGTCCCTCCGGGTTGAGCGCCTTGTATTCCGACGGCTCCACGGGAGCACCGGTGATGAGGTCGCGGCCGTAGGTTTCGCAGTACTCGGGGTGTGCCCAGAACTTCCCGTCCGCGTAGATGCGCTCGGCACCGTCCGGGTTCGCGTCATTGCACGGCCACTGGATGCCGGACCCGCCGCGGAGCTTGTCATAGGTTATGCCCGTGTAGTCGCAGGGCCGGCCTCGGCTGCACTCCTTCCATGCCTCAAAGGCGGACTCGGCGTCATGCCATTTGACCAGCGGCTGGCCATCCTTGTCCTTCAGGCCCATCCGGTGCGCGTAATCAATAAAGATGTCCAGGTCGGGACGGGCCTCCCCCGGCGGGTCCACGGCCTTCTCGGACAGGTGCACGGTGCGGTCCACGTTGGTGAACGTCCCGGTCTTCTCCCCCCAGGTGGCGGCGGGCAGGACGACGTCGGCCAATTGCGCGGTCTCGGAGAGGAAAATATCCTGCACCACCAGGAAGAGCCGGTCCTGTTTAAGGATGGAGCGGACGCGGGTGAGCTCGGGCAGCGAAACCGCCGGATTTGTTCCGCTGACCCACAGCATGCGGATGGAGCCCTCCTCCACGTACCTCATCATCTGCATGACGTGCGTGGGCGGGGAGTAGTGCGGGATGCTCATGGGGTCGATATTCCAGACGCGGGCCAGGTCCTGGACATGGTCATCGTTGGACCAGTTGCGGAAGCCGGGCAGATCACCGTCTGCACCGCACTCGCGGGTGTTCTCCGCCGTGGGCTGGCCGTTCATCTGCAGGATCCCGCAGCCCGGTTTCCCCAGCATCCCTCGGATGATATTGACGTTGTTGACCTGCACCGCCGCAGCCGTTGCCTGGTTGGACTGGTAGAAGCCCTGCAGGACAGTGGAGAGCAGCCGTTCTGCAGCGCCGAGGATCGCTGCGGCTTCCCGGATCTTCTCCGCCGGCACTCCGCAAATTTCAGCCACGAGCGCGGGCGGGTACTTCCTGACTTCCTTCTCCAGTTCCTGGAATCCCACGGTATGGGCCTGGATGTAGTCCCGGTCAACCCACCCGTTGGTGACAATTTCGTGCAGGAGCCCGTTCATCAGGGCCACGTTGGTACCTGGCCGCGGCGCCAGGTGGACGGTGGCGGCCCGGGCAACAGGTGTGAGACGCGGGTCAACGCAGATAATCCTGGGCGGATTTGGGCCGGCCAGCCGGTCCAGCATGCGGCTCCACAGGACGGTCTGGGTTTCGGCGACATTGTGGCCGTACAGGGCGATCACGTCCGCGTGGTCCACGTCCGTGTAGGACCCGGGCTGGCCATCACAGCCGAAGGATTCCTTGAGGGCTTCCGCCGCGGTGGCCGTGCACAGGCGGGTGTTTCCATCCACGTGGTTGGTGCCAATCCCGCCGTGGGCTACGGCGCCCAGGGTGTAGTACTCCTCCGCAAAAAGCTGCCCGGTGGTGTAGAAGCCGATGGCACTGGCACCCTGCTCGGCAAGGAGTGCTTTGGACTGCGCCACCACCTTGTCCATGGCCGTGTCCCAGTCGGTTTCCACGAGCCGGCCGTTCTCCCGGATGAGGGGCCTGGTGAGTCTGTCCGCGGAAGCGTTCGCCTGCCAGCCGTAGAGGTCTTTGGGTCCGAGGCGTCCGTGGTTCACCCGGTCCGAAGCACGTCCCCGAACACCAACAATCCGGTCGTCCTTGACCGCAATGTCCATGGCGTCACCGTTGGAATGGAGGATCGAGGCGGTCTGTACCCAGCGGTCCACCGACTCCGGTTCCACCCCTTCCGCAAGGTGCGTGTCCACCCTGACGGGCCAACTTGTGCCGCCTGCATACGGCGTCCTGGTCCCCCAGGGTTCGGCGATCCGGTCTATCCGAGCCATGGCTGATTCTCCTGTCCGGAAATGGGCACACGGCGTCGGTGCCGGTCCGCTTACCGGGAATGTACCCAACTTTTGCCGGCCCCAACAGGACGGCTGCGGCTTCCTGTCCACGCCTGCCAGGCCATTGACCCCGGGGGGGCGAACACGGTGCAATGGAAGGACCAGCCGGGGCAACTGGCCCGCGGCTGCGGCGCTGGAGGTGCAAGGTGTCAGACGTACTGGAAGCCGTGGTGCAGAGCCTGTTCCAGGGGGCGGGCGCCGTTGTCTTGTGCGGCCTTGTGCTGGTGGCCAGCGTCGCCGCCACCGTTTATGTCGTCCGCCGCCGCGCCCTTACTGGACCACAGGGCAGTCCCGAGCGCTCGGACCAGCTTTTTTGGGACGTGTTCCTGGGTTCATGCGTGGCCGTCCCGGCCCTGCTGATCCCGGCCCTCATTTCGCCGTGGGCAGGACTCTTCCTCAGTGGCGCGGGCGTGGCTGCGGGCGTGGCGGCGTACAGGGGCAGCGCCAGGTACCTGGCGTGGCGCAATGATCGCCGGGACGCGCAGGTGCGGGCGTCGGCGCACCAGGAAGCACAGCAGCGCCACGACGAACTGATTGCGCGCTGGCGCCGCTACGAACTGGACCCGGCATGCTCCATCGACTTTCCGGCCCTGACGGATGTGCGGACGCCGGAAACCTCGGCCTTCATCAAAGCAATGCGCCAGGCTGACGAGCTGCGCACGGCGCCGCACCAGGACTATCCCGACGCGGTGACCAGCCTCGACGCCTCCCTCGCCGCAGCCGAGAAGGCCGCGGGCATCCGGGCGGAGCAGGCGTAGCGGGGACATTACCTGCCGTGTCTCCCTGCATGGAACGGGCAGTGCGACGGCGGTAGCATCCAATGATGGATCCCCTCGAAGTGCCAACCCGAGACCAGTTCGGCCGACTGCTGGAAGACCGGGGTGTGTGGCGGCAGGCAACCACCTTGGCCGCGGCGGGTGAGCTGACTGCCCGCTGGCTTGAGGGGCGCAGCGGGTTCCAGCCGGGCACCCTCGCTGCAACGTACGACGCCGAGACCGCGCCTATCGCCGCCAGGCTCGCTGTGTTGAACCGGACCGGACTTTTTACGAAGGAGTCCCAGCCTGGGCTGCGGTCCGCCGGCCTCGCCCAGCGCGAGTACGTCACCGGCTTTTGCGTTGCCGACACCGCGGCCGAACTTCTGGCCCTCTCTGCCCGGACGGAACTGGTGACGGTGGCCCATGCGCCGGGCGAGTCCAGCAACGCCGCCATCCCGGTGACCGTGGACGGCGGCGAAGTGGTGACTGTCCTGGGTTCCAGCGAGAACCCCGTAACGGAAGAGCAGATCCGGGACTGGGCCGATGAAACCAACGAATCGCTGGCACTGCTGCTGGCCGACTCCTGGTATGTGGAAGTCCTGGACCCGGTCTGGGGCCGGGACGACGTGCTGCTGCCCGCCGTCCTGGGCGCCCTGACCGGCTGGTAGGGGCCTCTTACAGCTCTACCGTTCCGCTTTCGCCAACGCTCATGCGGCTGTTGGTGACCTTGGACTTGACCCACTGGAAGACCGTCGCGGCGGTACCGCCGGGGCTGGTCCAGTACTCCGCGGAGTCCGAGTCGATGCGGAGCAGGCACACTTCGGGAGTGTCCGGCCCGTCCGGGAACCACGCCTCAACAGCCTGGTTCCACATTTCACGGATCTTCTCCCGGTCCGTGACCACCTCGGCCGTGCCGGCCACGGACACCCATTCGGTGTTCTTGCCAAAGGAAACGTTCACGCGCGGGTCAGCCCGGACATGGGCCACCTGCGAGGTGCCGAGCCCGGTGAAAAACCACATGTCGCCGTCGTCCTTCACGTCCTGAACGGCCAGCGGGCGGCTGACAAGGGCGCCTTCCTCGTTGATCGTGGTCAGCATCCCGATCCGTGAATCGTTGATGATGTCCGTAACCTTGCTGATGCTCTCGGTGTCAGTCATGTCTCACCTTCGTTCGTGTGCGTACAGGGACGCTCCCCACCCGCCAGCCTATTGGTAAGCATGCTTAGAATCCAGCCGTCCGTCCCGTCTACGCGGGAACCGGCAGCTTCGCGGCTTCGCAGACCCTGGCAGCCGTAAGGCGTCCCATCCGGATGGCCCCGTCCACGTGCTGGTAGCCCTCGGCAGCGAGGTCCGAGGAGGACCAGTAGATGGGGCCAACGGGGGCGTGCTGGTCCTTGCCGTAGCGGTGGAGGCCGCCCAGGTCGTAACTCGAGGCGTAGGCGCCGCGGGTCCATTCCTCCGAGCCCCAGTCGGACTCGTAGTACACCTCGGGCTCGAGTGCCTCGGCGCCCAGGAACC
This sequence comes from Pseudarthrobacter phenanthrenivorans Sphe3, assembly GCF_000189535.1. Lineage (NCBI taxonomy): Bacteria > Bacillati > Actinomycetota > Actinomycetes > Micrococcales > Micrococcaceae > Pseudarthrobacter > Pseudarthrobacter phenanthrenivorans. Next base: position 35,080 of record NC_015145.1, on the reverse strand, counting down.
CGGCGATGGATTCCAGGATGGCGCGCTTGCGTTCTTCGGCACCCAACTCGAAGACGGCGTCGGCCTTTTCATCGGATACGAAGCCCACCAGGGTGCCCCTGGTGTCACCGAAGTTGGTGTTGTCGTAGACCTCCTGGACAAGGGACCCGGCGCCGAAGCAGGTGCCGGAGAGACCGGAGTTCCGCCAGAAAGGCCGGCTGTAGACGGCATGGACCTTGATGACGAGGCCGAGCGACTGGTGCTGGTGCATCTGGTGCTGCCGGCGGGGCAGCGGCGGGTTGAATGAGACGCGGGAGTAGAGGTTGGGCGGGACCGCCATAATGACAAAGCGGGCGTTGACCGTCGCCTGGTCCGATTCGACGCTGACGCGGTGGCCGCCGTCCGCGTCCGGCTCCCAGTTGATGGTGCGCACCGGGGAATCAAGCACGACGTCGTCCCCCAGCTCCTGCGCGAGCAGCAGCGACACCTGCTGCATGCCGCCCACTACGCGCCGGTCGAGGATGAAGTCCTCGTCCGTGAGGTGGGTGAAGGAACCGGCGGAGGCGGCCATGAGCACCGCCTGGAGTGCGGAGAAGGCGTGGGCGGGTTTGGTGAGCATGCCGCCCGCGATGAAGAGGCCGATGTTGTTGCAGGCTTCCTCGTTTCCGGAGTGCCTGCGCAGCCAGTGGTGGAAGGAGATGGTGTCCAGTTCGCGTGCCTTGGGGTGGGCCCAGGGCTCGGTGGGGCCGATCTCCGCCGCGAGGCCGTCCAGCAAGGCGACGAGCTTGTTCATCTCCGCTTCGGTGTCCGGGTCCACGGGGAAGGTGCCGCCTGCATAGCGGACCGGGATGCCGTCCCTGCCGATGTACATCGACTGGCCCTCACGGTAGCGGGGGTAGGTTTGCAGGTTCAGCTCCTGGAGGAGGTCCAGGAGGACGGTCTGGTCCGGCGAGACCCACTGGCCGCCTATTTCGAGCATGGCCCCGTCCACGGTGTCGGTCCAGGTGCGGCCGCCCACGCGGTCGCGGGCTTCGAGCACGGCGACGGTGAGGCCGGCCTTCTTCAGTTCACGGGCGGCGGTCAGTCCCGATGGTCCGGCTCCGACGACTACAACGTCGCGGTTCAGGTTCAGCATGATGTCCTCTCTTTGACCCCTCCGGTGACGGGGAACCAATAAATGAATGGCATTCATTTATTAGAACTATAACCGCTGCCTCCCCGGACCGGAAGTACCGGATGGAATAATGCTGGGGACCACCAAAGAAAGGCCAGGAATGCCGGCAGTATCAGCCATGCAGGGGCGCCCGTCCGGGGATGCCGGCCGGCAGAAGAGGCGGGCGGGCAGGCCCTCGGCCGCGATCCTGGACAAAGGGGGGATCACGGCCGCCGCCCTGGACCTCATCAAGCGCAAGGGCTACGACGGGCTCACCATGGCGGGCCTGGCCAAGGAACTGGACGTGGCGCCGTCGGCCCTCTACAACCACGTTGCCGCCAAACGGGACGTCCTGCTGCTGGTCGAGGACCACCTCACATCACTTGTGGATGTCTCGGGCTTCGGAACAACCACGTGGGAGGAGGCGGTGCGCAGCTGGGCCTGGAGCTACCGGAACGTTTTCGCCGAGCACACACCCTTGATTCCGGTGATCGCGGTCCTTCCCGTGACCGATGCGCCGCAGACACTGGCGATGTACGAGACCGTCAGCAAGGGCTTCCTCGACGCCGGCTTCCCCCAGGAGCGAGTGATCTCCTCGATTGTGGCGCTCGAGTCCTTCATTTTCGGCTCCGCGTACGACGTCACCGCCCCCGAGGACATCTTCGATTCGGGCTCCATGGCCGAATCGACCCCCCATTTCACAGCCGCAGTGCGGAGCGCCGCCCCGCCCTCCGCAGGGGGAACCCCTGCCCGGCCCGCGGACGCCGCCTTCGAACTCGGACTCGAGGCGCTGATTGCCGGCCTGGGCGCGTTGCGGGGCTGAGGGAGTTCGCATCCCGGGCTGCAGCATCCGGGTGAATGCAGACCCGCCCTACTTGTAATACAAGTTCGCTACTTATATCCTAAGCAGGTGGGCGAAGGAGCCCAGCACGCCTTTAGGAGAATCCATGAGCCCCGTTGACCTGATCCGGCACGTCAAGCTGTCCACCGCCCGCCTCCCCCTCACTGTTCCCATCAGCGATGCCAAGGTCTTCACCGGCAGGCAAAAACCCATGACCGAGGTGGTCTTCCTCTTCGCCGAGATCACCACCGAACTCGGGCACACCGGCGTCGGCTTCAGCTACTCCAAGAGGGCAGGCGGCCCGGCCCAGTACGCCCATGCCAAGGAAGTGGCGGAGGGCATCATCGGTGAAGACCCCAACGACATCGCCAGGATCTACACCAAACTCCTGTGGGCAGGCGCCTCGGTGGGCCGGTCCGGCGTCGCCACCCAGGCCCTCGCCGCCATCGACATAGCCCTTTACGACCTCAAAGCCAAGCGCGCCGGCCTGTCCCTGGCGAAGTTCCTCGGCTCGTACCGTGACTCCGTCCAGACGTACAACACCTCCGGCGGCTTCCTGAACGCCACCTTGGAAGAAGTGAAAGCGCGTGCAACCCAGTCCCTCGAAGAGGGCATCGGGGGCATCAAGATCAAGGTCGGGCTGCCGGACAGCAAGGAAGACCTCCGCCGCGTGGCCGGCATCCGCGAACACATCGGCTGGGACGTCCCGCTGATGGTGGACGCCAACCAGCAATGGGACCGTGCCACCGCCCTGCGCATGGGACGCCAGCTCGAGGAATTCAACCTTGTCTGGATCGAGGAACCGCTGGATGCCTACGACTTCGAAGGCCACGCCCACTTGGCGAACGTCCTGGATACGCCCATTGCCACCGGCGAAATGCTGGCCTCCGTGGCCGAACACAAGGGCCTCATCAACGCCAACGGTTGCGACATTATCCAGCCCGACGCACCCCGGGTGGGCGGCATCACCCAGTTCCTCCGCCTCGCTGCCCTGGCCGACGAGCGCGGACTGGGCCTCGCCCCGCACTTCGCCATGGAGATCCACCTGCACCTCGCCGCCGCATACCCGCGCGAACCCTGGGTGGAACACTTCGACTGGCTGGACCCGCTGTTCAACGAGCGCCTCGAAACCAAGGACGGACGGATGATCGTGCCGGACCGCCCCGGCCTCGGCGTCACTCTCAGCGACGAGGCACGCGCCTGGACCACCGAGTCCGTGGAATTCGGCGCGTAACCCTGAAGCCGTAACCTTGAAGCCATGAGCCGGAACCTGACCGCGGACCTCGCCGCCGACCTTCGCAACCGCATCGTCGACGGCGTTATCCAGCCTGGTGAGAAGCTCCCCAGCGAAAACACCCTCATCAGCGATTTCGGCGTGAGCCGGACCGTTGTCCGCGCCGCGTTGACCCGGCTCCAGGCCGAAGGGCTCGTGGAGACTGAACGCGGGCGCGGCAGCTTCGCCCTCACGCCGCCGTCGGACGGGCCCCGGCCAGCACCCGGGGCCCGTCCCGTGGCCACCACGGAAGACCGCCTGCACCTGCTGGAATTCCGGATGGGCGTGGAAGCCGAGGCCGCAGCGCTGGCTGCACGCAACCACACCGAGCGCCACTTGCGGGCTGTAACGTCGGCGCTGGAAGAGTTCACGGCCAGTGCCGGACACCCCGCGCACGCCATGAAGGCGGATTTCGAGTTCCATCGTGCCGTGGCGGCTGCCTCCGGCAACCCCTACTACTCCGACTGCCTGGCCGCCCTGGGCCAAACGATGATCGCGATGCCGCGCACCCGGCTGATGACCGGCGTCGAACATTACGCCCGGGACCACTTCGACCAGGTGGTCCAGGAGCACCGTTCCATCTCCGAGGCCATTGCCGACGGCGACGAAGCTGCCGCGGCGGCTGCCATGCGCAGCCACTTGGCCAACTCACGACGCCGGTTCAAGGCTTCCGCGCGGCCATAGCCTTGGGGCGCATCCCGGCCCCTCCTAAACCTAAGCTTGTGCGCAAATCCGGACCTTCAAGGGCCGGATGCGCGAACAAGGCCAGGATCCGGGGCTGGTTGTTAAACAGAAGAGCCCCGGTCTTTCGACCGGGGCTCTATCTTGATTGCGTGCGCGAGGGGGGATTTGAACCCCCACACCCTTTCGGATACTGGCACCTGAAGCCAGCGCGTCTGCCGTTCCGCCACTCGCGCGCAACTTCTTTCACCCGGCATCGGCCGGTTTCCCGGATCCGCGACCTTGTAAAAGCAGCGAGATCAAGCATAACGGACACTGGACAGAAAACACCAATTGGGAGTTCCAGGGCTCCGTCAGCCATTGATGGGACCTGCCCGAACAGGCAGCAACAGACCGCCGCCGCACCCCCACACCGCGGGCCTTGGAACGTCTGGGACTGAACTTTTGGCACTCCCCGGGCGTTGCTGATTAAGGTCATTCACAGGCGTGCCCAGTAGTATCGGATGTAGGGGTGGCTGCTGCGTGCAGGCACACCGCCGACTTACGAACTGCACTGCAGGTGGAGTTCCGCAATGAGAACAGCCCCGCGGACGGGGGGAAAGGAGAAGAACCATGGGCCTGCTGGACAAGGTTGAACGCGGCATTGAAAAGGCTGTCCGGGGCGTCTTCTCCACCGGCTCGCGCGCCCAGGTTGAACCAGTGGAGATCGCCAGCAGGTTGCGCCGCGAAGTGGACCATAAATCCCTGACGGTCGCGGCCGGCCGGACCCTGGTACCCAACGTCTTTGACGTCCAGCTCAGTGATGAGGACTTCAGGCGGGCCCAGGAATGGGGCACTCCCCTTGCTGAAGAACTCTGCGACGTCGTGATCAACCACGTCCGCAGCCAGGGATACACGCTCCAGGGTTCCGTGCGGATTTCCTTCCGCAGGAATGCCGAGCTGCGGGCCGGCGATTTCGAGATTCTGTCCTCCACCGAGAAGTCCCAGAACGCTCCCGGCGGCCAGGCCCCCCGCTCCAACGTTCCCGCAGCCCCCAGCCGGCAGCCTGTCCGCCTGCAGCCAGTACTGGACATCGACGGCCAGCGCTACTCCCTTAACGCCCCCTCAATCGTCCTCGGCAGGTCATCCGAAGCCGACATCCACGTTGAAGACACCGGCGTTTCGCGCCGCCATCTGGAAATCCGCACTGCCAACGGCGTAACCAGCGCCGTGGACATGGGTTCCACCAACGGCAGCTACGTCAACGGACAGAAGGTGTCAGGGAGCACCGAACTCACTGACGGCTCCACCATCACGATGGGACGGACAAAAATTATCTTCCGCCTTCTGCCTGCCAGCCCTGGTGGCCGCGCATGAGCGACTTGACCATCACAGCCCTGCGTTTCGGCTTCCTCCTGCTGCTGTGGGTGCTGATCTTCAGCATTGTTTCAGCCATGCGCCGGGACCTGATGGTGGGGCGCAAGGCAGCCTCCGGCGCCCCCAGCCCGCGCCAGGTCCGCAGGAATCCTGACCTGGCGGAAGCCACCCCGCAGCCGGTAAAGCAGCAGGCCCACCAGCTGGTGGTCGTCGAGGGCCCGCTCAAGGGGACCACCCTTCCGCTGGCCGCGAGTCCTATCCTCCTGGGACGGGCACAGGAGGCCACGCTGGTCCTGGAGGACGACTATGCCTCCGGCCGCCACGCACGGCTGTTTCCCCAGGGCAGCCGGTGGTTCATTGAGGATCTCGGCTCCACGAACGGTACGTACCTGGCGGACCAGCAACTTACCCGCGCCCTGCCGGTTGAGCCAGGGGTTCCCGTGAGAATCGGCAAGACGGTCATCGAATTGAGGCCATAGCCGTGGCTCTCACGCAAGATCCCGCCAACGGGCCCCAGCCCGCGCAGCGGCCTCTCATCATGCGCTACGCCGCGCGCTCCGACGTGGGCCGGATCCGTTCCAAGAACGACGATTCGGCCTACGTGGGGCGGCACCTCGCCGTCGTTGCGGATGGAATGGGCGGCCATGCGGGAGGCGACGTCGCTTCCGCCGCCACCGTCCTGGACATGATCCACCTGGACCGGGGCGACTATGACGGCGATGCCGGCACCGTCCTTGCCGACGAAATCCAGACGGCCAATTCCCTGCTCTCCGAACTTGTGCATCAAAACCCCAAGCTCGCGGGCATGGGGACCACCGTCACCGCACTCCTCCTGGCCGAGGGAAAGCTGCACTTCGCCCATATCGGGGACTCCCGCGCCTACCGCCTGCGCGGCGATGAGTTCAAACAGGTCAGTGTTGACCACACCTTCGTCCAGCGGCTCATCGACGAGGGCCGGCTGCGCCCTGAGGAAGCCGAAACGCACCCCCACAAGAACGTCCTGATGCGGGTCCTGGGGGATGTTGATGCCAGCCCCGAACTCGATCTCGACACCCTTGATGTCCGCCCGGGAGACCGCTGGCTGCTGTGCTCCGACGGCCTGAACTACGTCGCCGGCCATGCGGTGGAACGGACGGTGCGCGAAACCAAGGACCTCCGCGAGTGCGTGGAAACCCTGGTGGACCTCACGCTCGAGGCGGGCTCCCCGGACAACGTCACCGTGGTCATGGTGGAAATCGTGGAGGAAACGCCCGACGACGTCAGTACCGCCGCCGTCGACGTCATCCCTTCTACAGGTGGTGCCACAGCCGCTACCGCTGCGGCCGCAGCCGCGGCAGAGTCCAAGGACAAGGACAAGGACAAGGACGTTGAAGCGTCCGCATCGAAGTCCGAAAACAAGAATGCCGAAGTTCACGGGAACCGGGGCAAGGATGCCGAAGCGGCGGACCCGTCCGCGAGCAGCGCCAATACGGGCACAGCGGAGCCGGCTTCCACCGACCCGCACCTGGGTGAGCACCTCTCCGCCGAGGTCCTGCGTGAGGAACTCTCCTCCCGCCCGCACGAACTGGTTGGCGCGGCAGCAGCGGCCGCGGAATCGGGCTCCATTCCCACCATCGCCGGGCGCACGGTGGCCCGTCGGGCGGCTACTCTCCTGACCCACAAGGCCGAACCACAGGCCAGTGACGAGGATGCCCTGGTCCCGCTCAGGCCCCGCCGGTGGGTGACATGGTCCATCGCGGCAGCGGTGCTTCTGGTCCTGACAGTGGGACTCTGGCTCGGTTATGCCTGGACGCAGACCCGTTACTACGTTGGGGAGTTTGATTCCCGCGTGGCCATCTATAACGGCGTCTCGCAGCGGCTCGGCCCCATCCAGCTGTCCAGCCTGGAAGCCGTGACGGATATCCGGATGGACTCCCTGCCGCCGTTCTCGCAGCAACGCGTCCGCCAGACGGTTCCCGCGAATGACCTTTACGACGCCCAGCGGATCGTGAAGAATCTCGAACTTACGGGAAGCACCTCCCCGGAAGACGAGTGCCCAAGCCCGTCGCCGTCCCCCGGAACAACCCCGCCGCCCGAGTCGGCTGCTCCCGCACCAGCCCCTGATGCGTCGGCGACGCCCGCCAGCCCCTCCCCGTCACCCAGTCCCACCGTCACCTGTGAGGCGGTCCGATGAGCCAACTCAGCACTACCCCCAAACCTCGGCGCAACGTTGAACTTGCGTTGCTCCTGCTGGCCCTGGCCGTGGGCATCGGAGCCAACATGCTGGTGGGAGTGGACCAGGAAAAGGCGTTTGATTCAGACTTCTGGTTCCAGTCCAGCCTTCTGGCAGTAGCGGCCTTGGTGTTCCACGGTGTCCTCCGTTTCCGGGCGAAATATGCCGACCCCGTAATACTTCCCCTGGTCGTTGCCCTTAACGGCCTCGGGCTTGCGATGATCCACCGCTTGGATGCCCCGGGCGACGACACCGGCAACAACCAGCTCCGTTGGACCCTGATCGCCATGGCAGTGGCAATCGCCGTCATCTGGTTCCTCAAGGACCACCGGATCCTCCGCAGGTTCACCTTTATTTCCCTGGCGGCCAGTGCCTTGCTGCTCATCCTGCCGCTGATTCCTGGCATAAGCGCCGGCGAAATCCTGGGCGCCCGCGTCTGGATCCGCCTCGGTCCCATGACCTTCCAGCCTGGTGAGGTTGCCAAGATTACCCTCGCCATATTCTTTGCCGGGTATCTTTCCTCCAACCGCGACCTGATCCTGCTGGCGGGCCGCAAGATCGGGCCGCTGCAGTTCCCACGCTTCAAAGACATGGGCCCCATGATCACGGCCTGGCTCGTCAGTATCGGCGTGCTGATTTTCCAGCGCGACCTCGGCTCCTCGGTACTGTTCTTCGGGCTGTTCATCGTGATGATCTACGTCGCCACGAGCCGCATCAGCTGGGTGGTGATCGGCCTGGCCCTCATCTTTGGCGGCGGGTTCGTTGCGGCGCAGGTCTTCTCCCACGTGGAACTCCGCATCGACGGCTGGCTCAATGCCTTCACCCCCGAGGTCTACGACCGCTCACCCGGCGGCAGCGGACAGATCGTCCAGGGCCTCTTCGGCATGGCCAACGGGGGCCTGGTGGGCACGGGACTAGGCCAGGGCAGGCCGGACCTCGTTCCTTTCGCCAACAGCGACATGATCATCGCGTCCCTCGGCGAGGAACTCGGCCTGGTGGGCCTCTTCGCCGTCGTCATGATGTACCTGCTGCTCTTTACCCGTGGTTTCCGCGCTGCCCTGGGCACCCGCGACGCGTTCGGCAAGCTCTTGGCCTGCGGGTTGTCCTTCGCTGTGGCACTGCAGTGTTTCGTGGTGATCGGCGGCGTCACGCGGCTCATCCCGTTGACAGGCCTGACCACGCCGTTCCTGGCGGCCGGCGGCTCTTCGCTGCTCGCCAACTGGATCATTGTTGGCCTGCTCCTGATGATCTCGCACACGGCCCGCGGCCCGGTGGACACAACGCCATTGCGGCCAGGCGAAGCAGAAGAATCCATGGGCATTGACACTCCTACCGAGGCGGTGAAGCATTCGTGAACCAGGCAATACGGCACTCATGGGTGGCAGCCATCGCCATGTTCGCCCTGATCTTTGGCGCCATCAGTTATGTCCAGGTGGTGGGCGCGGATGAGCTGAAGGCCAACCCGTGGAACCAGCGGGCCATCCTCCAGAACTACTGCAACGACCGCGGCGCGATCATTGTGGGCGGTTCCCCGGTAGCGGAATCGGTGGAGGGCGCCTCAGAGACCTGCAAGTTCCAGCGGACCTATGCGCAGCCGGAGCTCTACGCCGGAATTACGGGCTACTTCTCCCAGAATTTCGGTGCCACGGGGCTGGAACAGTCCATGGGCGAGGTCCTCACCGGGAACTCGGACCAGCTGTTCCTGGACCGGGTGGGCCAGCTGTTCCTGGGCAACCAGCCCAAGGGTGCCTCGGTGGAACTCACCCTGGATCCGGAAATCCAGCAGCTCGCCTACAGCCTTATTCCGGACGGCCAGCGTGGATCGATCGTGGTCACCAATCCCAAAACGGGTGCCATCCTGGCCATGGTTTCCAAGCCGTCCTACGATCCCAACCTGATCGCAACGCAGGACCCCAACGCCGAGAGCGCCAACATCAACGAGCTGCTCAAGGTTCCGGGCATCAACCTCAACCAGAATGTCAGCGGCCCCACCGGGGAACTCCTCGCTCCCGGTTCGGTCTACAAACTGGTGGACACGGCTGCGGCCCTTGCATCAGGAAAGTACAACAAGGACAGCGTGCTCCCCAACCCGGCAGAAATGCCGTTCCCGGGCATCCAGTACACGCTGCCCAACTACGCGGGCGGCAACTGCTACACCCGGGACACGGCCAGCTTCGCCTTCGCGCTCCAGCAGTCCTGCAATACGCCGTTTGCCAGCATCGCGCTGGATCTGGGCCGCGACGCCATCGCCGAGCAGGCCCAAAAGTTCGGATTCGGCGAGGACATGGGAGACCAGCTGAAGCTCGGCTACGCCAAGGGCAACGGATTCCCGGATGACCTGGACGCACCCGGCCTGGCCCAGTCCGCCATCGGCCAGAAGGACGTCCGGGCCACCCCGCTGCAGGTTGCGCTGATGACTGCAGCAATTGCCAACGACGGCGTGCAGATGAGGCCGAACCTGATCAAGGCCCTCCGGTCGCCGGACCTGCGCGTCATCGACGAACCGCAACCCGAGCAACTGCGCACCTCCACCACACCCGAGATCGCCAACCAGATCACCGAGTGGATGGTCAGTGCCGTGAGTGAAGGCATCGCCAACCGGGCGGCCGTGCCGGGCGTACAAGTGGCTGGCAAGACAGGAACCGCGGAGCTCGGAAACGGCACCAACAACTCCTGGTTCACCGGCTTTGCCCCCGCAAACAACCCGCAGGTGGGTGTCACCATCGTCATGGAGGGCGTGGACATCACCACCGGAGCACAGCTAACCAGTCCGAACGCGAAGAGAATTTTTGAGGCGGTGTTGAATAAGTGAGGCCTACAACCGGAATCACCCTCGGCGGCAGATTCCAGCTGACCACGCGGATCGCGATCGGCGGCATGGGTGAGGTATGGAAAGCCAAAGACCTCGTCCTGGGACGCATCGTCGCGATCAAGGTCCTGAAGGAGGAATACACCGGCGACCCCGGCTTCCTTCAGCGGTTCCGCGCTGAGGCCCGCCACACCGCGCTCCTGAACCACGTGGGCATCGCCAACGTGTTCGACTACGGCGAGGAGGAGGGCTCCGCCTACCTGGTCATGGAACTGGTGCCCGGCCAGCCGCTGAGCAGCATCATCGAACACGAGCAGGTCCTGTCCCCGGACCGCACGCTGTCCATCATCGCCCAGACTGCCCGCGCCCTCGCCGTCGCCCACGCCCAGGGCCTGGTGCACCGTGACGTGAAGCCCGGCAACCTCCTGATCACGCCCGACGGACGGGTGAAAGTCACCGACTTCGGCATTGCCCGCCTCGCCGACCAGGTGCCGCTTACGCAGACCGGACAGGTCATGGGAACGGCCCAATACCTCGCTCCTGAGCAGGCTACCGGCCAAACCGCCACGGGGTCCTCGGACATCTACTCCCTTGGCGTCATCGGCTATGAGTGCCTGAGCGGACACCGCCCCTTCTCCGGCGAATCCCAGATCGCTATCGCCCTGGCCCAGGTCAACGATGCTCCGCCGCCCCTGCCGGAGACGCTTCCCACTCCGGTGCGTGCACTCCTCATGTCCATGCTTGCCAAGGACCCCAAGAACCGGCCGGAAAACGCGATCAAGCTCGCCGAGGCCGCTGAGGCCATCCGCAACGGTGACATCAAAGCCGCGCACGCCGCGGTGCCGGGAATGCTCCTCTTCGACACCGGAACCGGCCCGGTCACCGCCCCCGTGGATACAGCCACCGCGCCCACCGGCGTCATCGGGACACAGCAGGAGTCTTCCCCAACGCCTACCTCTGCCCTGCCGGTGCTGGGCGCGGGTGCGGCAGGTGCCGCAGCAGGGGCGGCGGCGGGCGCTGCCGCCGCCGATGCCGAGGGCCGCCAGGGAGCGCTTGCCCGGGCCAACGCACTCGCTGCCGAGCGCAAATGGATTCCGGAAGAAACAACGTACGACGACGAGCCCGCCGACGAGCCCCAGCGGAAGGGACGCAGCCCCTGGACGTGGCCGCTGATCGCCCTGATCCTGCTCCTTCTGTTCGCCTTGGTGGGCTTCTTCCTCAGCCAGCGGGGAGTCCTCTTTCCCTCGGACGACCCCACGTCGGGAGCGACCACCAGCAGCCCGCAGACGAGCAGCGCGAGCCCCACCAGGACCACCCAGTCCGCCACCCCCACCCAGACGCGGTCCACACCGACCCCCACTCCCACCCAGGAGACGGTGAACGTGATCCCGGCGGCTTACCTTGGAAAGGACTACCGGCAGGTCCAGGCAGAACTCGCGGCACTGGGACTCGCCGTGACAGTTGTTCCGCAGGAAAGCACTGCCGCGGCCCCGGGCAGGGTCCTGGAACTGAATCCCACCGGGCTGGTTCCCGTGGGATCCCCCATCACAGTGGTCTATGCAGTGGCGCCGCCCGCGCCTACCACCACCGCTCCGGCACCCCCGTCACCCACCACCACTGCTGTGGCCGTACCCACCGCGGAATCATCCCTGCCCGATTGCGCTGACGGTGAACTGCCCGGCGCCCCGCCCACCTGCAAGCCGTAGCTGCCGGGACAGCCAGTGAACGAGTCACCGCGAACACCGCTGCACCGGGAGGACAGCCTCCCGGTGGATAACCGCCGCGTCCTGAGCGGCCGCTACGAGCTGGGCGGCCTGATCGGCCGTGGCGGGATGGCGGACGTCTACCGGGGTACCGATACGAGACTGGGGCGGACCGTGGCCATCAAGCTGCTGCGCGCCGACCTGGCCCGTGACCCGCAGTTCCAGGCACGGTTCAAGCGGGAAGCGCAAGCGGTGGCTGCCCTCAACCATTCCTCCATCGTTGCCATATACGACACGGGCGAACACCTCATCCATGACGGCTCGGAGGAAAACGTCCGGGTCCCTTACATCGTCATGGAGTACGTGGAGGGCAAGACCATCCGCGACCTGATCCGCGCCCACGACGTCACGATTGACCAGGCAATCGACTACTGCCTGGGCGTCCTGGGAGCCCTTGAGTACAGCCACAAGGCGGGAATCGTCCACCGGGACATCAAGCCGGCCAACGTCATGTACTGCGAGGGCACCAACTCGGTGAAAGTGATGGACTTCGGCATCGCCCGGGCCATCGCCGACTCCTCGGCAACCATGACCCAGACCCAGGCCGTGGTGGGCACAGCACAGTATTTGTCCCCTGAGCAGGCACGGGGCGAAACGGTTGATGCGCGCAGCGACCTGTACTCCGCAGCCTGCCTGCTGTACGAAATGCTCACGTCGCGGCCGCCGTTCGTAGGGGACAGTCCCGTGTCCGTGGCGTACCAGCATGTCCGTGAAATTCCGGAGCCGGCCAGCAGCCTCAATCCGCAGGTAACGCCAGCCCTGGACAGTGTCCTGGCAAAGGCCCTGCAGAAGAACCGCGAGGACCGCTTCCAGGATGCGGCTGCCTTCCGCCGTGCCCTGCGCGCTGCCCGTTCAGGGGTTCCAGTACCAGCACTGGCAGCCTCCGAAGCGCCAACAGACCCGAACGACCATGTCCCTGCCCCGTCCGCTCCAGCCACTGAGGCCTTCGCCGCCGCCGGCGCCGCCGGTTTCGTGGATGAGGCCCCCACCGGCCGTTTGGACGCCACCCGCCGCGGAACTGCCTACCCCCTTGTGGCCGGCGACGATGACGCACCCGCAGATGCCCTGCCCCTGGGATTGCCTCCGGAACGTGAGCGGAGCCCCCGGCAGAAGTCCCGCCGTCGTGCCTGGATCACTACGCTGGTGCTCTTCACCCTGCTGGTCCTGGCCGGTGGAACACTCTGGCTTTACAGCATCATCAACCGCCCTGCCCCGGCAGTGCCCAAAGTCCAGGTTCCCGCAGTGGTGTCCATGACTGAGTCTGCAGCGCTGCAGGAACTGTACAACGCCGACCTGAAGCCGCGGATCGTCCGGTCACAGCACGACACCGTTGCCAAGGGAACAGCCATCGGCACCGACCCTGCGTCAGGTGCCTCCTTGGACCCCGGGGCGGAAGTGGTCCTGAACATCTCGGAGGGACCCAGCGCGGTCATGATCCCGGAGAACCTTCCGGGGATGACCGAAGCCGCGGCCAGGGATATCCTGCGCCAAAATGGACTGGTGGGCGCACCGTCCACTACTACGGCCAACAGCGCCACCGTTCCTGCCGGAATCGTCATCACCACCAGTCCTGCCCCCGGGCAGAAGGTGGGAGTGGGAACCAGCGTTGAATTGGTGGTGTCCACGGGCAAGGTGGCGGTGCCCGAACTGCGAGGCCGTACCCGTGAGGAAGCCGAGGCGGCCCTCAAGGAACTGGGCCTGGTCCCGGCGGTAACCGAGGCCGAAAACGCACAGGTGGAGCCCGGCAGGGTGACGGACCAAAACGAACCCGTGAACGCCGCCGTCGAGCAGGGGGCGACTGTCACGATTGTGGTGGCGAAGGCGCCGCCACCACCGCCGAGCCCCACGCCAACGCCGACACCGACGCCTACCCCAACGCCCTCAAAGAAGGGGCTGCTGTAGGCCCAGTCAGTGCTGGATGAGCGGGCTCAGCTTGGCAGCGCGGGCTGCCGCGCCCTTCATGCCCAGCGACTCAAGCCAGTTGCCGAGCATCTGGTAGCCGCCCTCGGTCAGCACGGACTCGGGGTGGAACTGCACGCCGCACAGTGGTGCAGTGCGGTGCTGGAGTCCCATCACCACACCGGATGCAGTCTCTGCCGTGACTTCCAGGACGTCCGGGATCGATTCCCGGACGGCGGCCAGCGAGTGATACCTCGTGGCGGTGACGGGGGAGGGAAGCCCGGCGAAGACACTCGTGCCAATGTGCTGGACCTGCGAGGTCTTGCCGTGCATGAGTTCCGGCGCGTGCGTCACCTTGCCGCCGAAGGCCTCCGCCAGGGCCTGGTGCCCCAGGCAGACTCCGAACATGGGCACGCTGTTCTCGCCGCACCACCTGATCAGGTCAATGCACACCCCGGCCTCCGCGGGGTTTCCCGGACCGGGAGAGATGAGGACGCCATCCCGGGTACTCGCCAGTTCAATGGCTTCCGCCAGGGTGACGTCGTCATTGCGGACCACGGTGGTTTCCGCGCCGAGTTCCTGGAGGTAGCCCACCAGGGTGTAGACGAAGCTGTCGTAGTTATCCACCACGAGGATCTTGGTTGTGGTCATGGCCGGTCTGCTGAACCAATCGTTGAGTCGGTGAATTGGGTGTACTCGGACATCCAGGGAAAAAGGAACTGAACCATCAATACCAGTGCGGCGGCAATCAGCACCAATGAGGTGAAGATCCGGAGCCACAGCGGGCCGGGAAGATGGCGGAAGATCCAGCCGTACATGCTCAGCCCTTTCCGATCGCTGCAGCCACTTGGGCTGCTATTTCCGGCGGCGGGCCGGCCGAGGCGGGACGCCAGCTGTCCAGCAGTGCGTAGGCAATGATGCGTTCCTCGGCCCCGAAGCGTGGGTTGCAGCTTGTCATGGTCAGGAATCTTTCGGTGGGGGTGGCACCGGGCCTGGTGGGCACCGGCTCCAGGACATCGGTGCGCGAGGGCATGACGATCTGGTTGTTCCGGAAGACGTAGACGTAATAGCCGTCCCTGGTCTGGACGTAGATCTTGTCCCCGGGGACCAGGGTGTGGATATTGTCCAGGACGGCACCGTGGGTCTGCCGGTGGCCCGCGACCGCAAAATTCCCTACCGCCCCCGGCATGGCGGTAGTCCCATAATGTCCCAGCCCCAAGGTATCCAGTACGTCGCTGGTGGTTCCCTGGACGATCGGCCGGGTGTAGTTCGGACCGAACCGCGGAATGTACATGATGCCGATGGTCCCTGCATGGGCCGGAGCGGTTGCCACCACGGGCTCACCGAAGTCCTCCCCGGCGGGCGGCGCCGCTGCATCCGCCGCGGCCGGGGGAGCACCGGCAAGGTCCTGCGCGAATTCCTTGATGACCTCTGTCTGTTTGGCGTCCGATTCAACATTGGTCCACCACAGCTGCCAGGCGACAAACAGGAGAAGGATGATCCCGGCGGTGATGAGCAGCTCGCCAACCACTTGCACAGCCCCGCGCAGTATTACGACGCCGGCAGGCGGCGCAGCAGCTTGCCTCGCCTTCTCCTGCAATACCACGCGTTCTCCTCCGGGCGGTTCCGACGGGCACCGGCGGCCCCTGAACTGCGGCTAGAATTGGCTGCTAGTAAGAATCCAGACTTGACCAAGATCGCGCGGACCGCTGGCAATTTCCTTCTTGCAGGATATCAAGCCCGGAACGCCGAGCTTGCCCAGCCCGCCAAGGAGAGCCAGTGCCCGAGTCAAAGCCTCGCAAGAAGACTGCCAGCACCGCCCAGCCGGCTTCTTCCCAGACGTACAAGCCCAACCCGGTCTGGTTCAAGCCGGTCATGTTCGGACTGATGATTATCGGCCTCTTCTGGATCATCACGTTCTACATCAGCGAAGGACGCTATCCCGTCCAGGCATGGGAGTCGTGGAACATCGTCGCCGGCTTCGGGATCGCCATCATCGGGTTCCTGATGACCACCCGCTGGCGTTCATAAAAGCATGGCGCCTGACCCATCCGGTGTCCTGGTGGGCCCGGACGGACTGGCCCGCCCGGCCTGGGCGTCCACCGATCCCCTGATGCGGGATTATTACGACAACGAGTGGGGCCTTCCCGTTCGGGACGAACAGGGCCTCTACGAACGCATCTGCCTCGAGGGATTCCAGGCCGGCCTTTCGTGGGCAACCATCCTGCGCAAACGCCCGGCCTTCCGGGCCGCCTTCATCGGCTTCGACCCTGATGCTGTTGCCTTGTTCACCGAACATGACGTTGAGCGGCTCATGCAGGACCCGGGCATCGTAAGGAACCGGATGAAAATCCAGGCTGCCGTAAAGAATGCCCGGGCTACCGTGGCATTGCGGCAGGACGGCGGCCTGGTGGACTTCGTCTGGCAGTTCCAGCCTGCAGTCACACCACGCCCCGAGGTCCACGCAGACGTTCCTACCCAGTCGGCGGAATCCATCGCCCTCTCCAAGGCCCTCAGGAAAAGGGGCTTCGCCTTCGTCGGGCCCACCACCATGTTTGCCCTGATGGAAGCCATCGGCATGGTGGACACCCACTTGGTGGGGAGCCACCGGCGTGGCTCCTCCGGAGTCTGGCCGGCCTGACATCCACGCGGAGGGGCTTTTCCCCAGCTGTTGGGAAAGTTATCCACACTGTGGATAAGGACCGGAAGCTCACGGCCGCCGCTTCGTTCGCAGCACCGCCACCCTGCCCCCAGTCCAAACTGGCACCGCGGATGCGGTTATTAACAATGTGGAAGACCTGTGGATAACCGGTGGCTCTGTGACTACCGTTTCCGGCGTGACTACCGTTTCCGGCGGACCGGGTGGTGGCTGGTGATCGAGATGCGGTTGAAGGCATTCATGGTGATGGCCAGCCAACTGACCACCGAGAATTCCTCCTCCGTGAGGTGTTTCCTGGCGAAACCTTCCTCATGCTCCTGCACGTTGTGCCCGGGCAGTTCCGTGATGGTTTCCACCAGTGCCAGGGCAGCGCGCTCCTTCTCGGTGAACAATGACGTGTCACGCCAGGCAGGTAGTACAGCCAGCCTCTGGTGTGTTTCGCCGGCCTCGACTGCTTCCTTCACGTGGAGGTCCAGGCAGTAGGCGCAGCCGTTGAGCTGGGATATGCGCACGTTCAGGAGTTCCATCGTCCTTGTGTCGATACCCGCTTCCTGAGCCGCTTCCTTGAGCTTGAGCCCCAGTCCATTCAGTGCCCGCCACAGCACGGGGTGCTGTTTATCGAGGAAGATGTGCTTGGTGGTCGGGGTCATTGACTCTCCTGTGGAAAAAAGCGATAGTGCGCCAAACGGTGATCAAGTGAAGCTTATCCACTTACCAACATCGCGATACCCACAAGTTATCCACAGGTGTGGATACTTCTTGCGCGGGAGAAGGCGTTCGTGGCCCGGGTGCTGCGAACCAGCCTTGCGGAAGGCCTAAAACTACACCGCTGTTGTTTATTAACAGTGTGCATAACGTTGTTGATAGCAGGCGCCACGAGGGGCGTCCACAGCCGGATCAAGGCCGATTTGCCCTTGTTATCCACAGAAGGCCCTGGAGAAGGGCGGTTGTCCACTTAAGCACACCCATTTCCCCAGAAGTTTTCCACAGGTGTGGAGAAAAACGACGTTTTCTGGGGAAACAGCCCGCCGTTCCGGGACTTTGGTCCTGCTGCAGGTCGAACTACAGGCGTGTAAGTTACCAACATTGTGGATAAGCCCTGTGGAAAAGAAGGACCCCGACGTCCTCAGGACGCCGGGGTCTTCTTGGTCTGCGGCCACTGCCGCAAGTCATCGGAGGGCTACAGGGATACCCTGACCCAGCTGACGGCTATCAGGAGCACAAGGACGGCCAGAAGCCCGGCAGCCTGGAGAAGCCCCTGCCGCCGGCCACGTGGGGCATAGGCCACCACGGCTGCGCACAGCGCGCCGGTGATGAGTCCGCCAAGGTGGGCCTGCCAGGCAATCTGGGGGATCAGGAAACCTATCACGCCATTGATGGCGATCAAGACCCACAGCTGACGGGTGTCACCGCCACGCTGGCGCTGCACCAGAAGCATTGCGCCGAAGAGTCCGAAGATGGCACCAGACGCACCAACCACCCCCACCGGGCCTCCAGGCGGGAGGATCGGCGTCAGGGCAAGGTAGCCCACTGAACCGCCAATGGCCGAGAGCAGATAAACGGCAAGGAACCGCACGCGGCCCAGGAGCGGCTCAAGTGCCTGGCCGAAAATCCACAGCATGTACATGTTCAGCACAATGTGGAGAATGAACCCCTGGGAGTGCAGGAACGCCGCGGTAAGCATCCGCCACGGTTCGAATGCCCCGTACTCCGGGGTGGCATAGACAGATGCGAACGCAAGGTTCCGGAAGACGGCATCCGACGGGATGACCCATTGCAGGACGTAAAGGACTGCACAGGCGGCGATGATCCCGAACGTCACCATGGGTTTGCCGGTGGCCACGGCGCCGCCATAGACGGTCCGTACTTCCGGCGTCGTGCGTTGTGCCTCGTTGACGCAGTCAACGCATTGGAATCCGACGGCGGCCGCCCGCTGGCAATCGGGGCACGCAGGGCGCCCGCACCGCTGGCAGCGCACGTAGGAGGGCCGGTCCGGGTGCCGTGGGCACACAGGAACCTGCGCGGACGGCTCAGCCGACGGAATTCCGTAACTCATGGACCGTTATTACAGCTGTTCGATATCAATGCTGTTGATGGTGACGTCCTCAACGGGGCGGTCGCCCATGCCGGTGCGGACACCCTCGATGGCGTCTACGACCTTCTTGGATTCGTCGTCCGCAACTTCACCGAAGATGGTGTGCTTGCCCTGCAGCCAGTCCGTGGGGATGGTGGTGATGAAGAACTGGGAACCGTTGGTGCCCTTGCCCATCTGGATGCCGGCGTTGGCCATGGCCAGCTTGTAGGGCTGGTTGAAGCTGAGCTCGGGGTGGATTTCGTCGTCGAAACGGTAGCCGGGGCCACCCGTGCCACGGCCCAGCGGATCGCCGGCCTGGATCATGAAATCCTTGATGATGCGGTGGAAGATGGTCCCGTTGTAGAGCGGGGTGCCGGTCTTGTCTTCGCCCGTTTCGGGGTGGGTCCATGCCTGCTCGCCCGTGGCGAGGCCGACGAAGTTCTTGACGGTCTTCGGTGCGTGGTTGCCGAAGAGGTTGACGACGATGTCGCCGAGGCTCGTGTGGATGGTTGCTTTTGCTGTTGCGATGGCAGTCATAGGCCCCATTCTTTCACGGCGGTCCCGGGTGGAGCTGGCTGGGCGGACAGTTCCGCGCTCGGTGAAATCCGCCTAAAATCCGCAGGGAGAATAGCGGGTGAACACCATGCCACGTAGGCTAACCACAGAACCGTCACATTAATCGGGAGGTAGTTGTGAAGAAATCGGATCGTATTGCCCGTGACCTTGAGCAGTCAGTCACCAGCGCCGTAGAGAATGCCAGGGATTGGGCAGCCCCCCGTGTGGAAGCAGCCGTGGACATGCTGCAGCACAGCCTGGATACCGCATCTCCCAAGATCCAGGAAGGCCTCAAGTCCGCCGCACACAAAGCGGCAGACGGGGTAGCCACTGTGACTCCGCGCATCCAGGACGGCCTGGCACACCTGGCACCCAGGATCAACGATGCCGTCGAGGGCGCATCCCCCAAGCTGCATGAGGCACTGGATAAGGCCACCCCGGTTCTCCTGAACGCCCGCGACCGGGTGGTGGTTGAGTACCTGCCCCGCCTGTCTGACCAGATCGGCCATGCCTCTGACGCGGTCCACCGCACTCTTGAGAGCACGCCGGCGCACGTCGACGCCGTGGCGCAGAAGCTCGGCGATGTAGGCATCATTCACGCCCTCCAGGAGCAGGCGCAGGCCAAGGGCACCCAGCTGAAGGCGGCGGCCACGCAGGCTGGACGTACGGTGGGCATCCAGCTTGCCGAGCCGGAAAAACCGAAGAAGCGCGGCTGGCTCGTCTTTGGGGTCATTGCAGCTGCCGTTGCCGCCGGCGTCGCAGCCTGGAAGGCATCCAAGCCGGTGGAAGACCCGTGGAAGACGCCCTCCCCGGTGACGCCCACGCCCGCTCCTGTTCCCGCCACCACGGTGAACGAGGTCAAGGAAACCGCAGCCGACGCCACGGAGAAAGCCGGGGAGGCAGCCGCAACAGTTGCCGGAGCAGCCGGGGACAAGGCGGAGGAGACCGGCGAGAAGGCCAAGCACGTGGCTGAGGATGTTTCGGAGGGCGCATCAACGGCAGCCACCGATGCAAAGACCGCCACCAAGAACATTGCGTCCAACATCAGCAGCGGGGACAAGGGCACCACCCAGTCCTGACCCACCGCTTCGGGCACCGACAGGACAGGGCTCCGCCTCCAAAGGGCGGGGCCCTTTCCTGTACCCGGGATCCACGCCGTCCCGGGGCGGGCGGTGGGTCGATGCTAGATTTGAACTGATGTCAGCCGAACAATCCTCTGGGGATGCCTTGAACGACGCAGCACACCTGCCCCGCGTGTCCATCGTCATCCCGGCGTATAACGAGGAGAGCGTCATCCGGCAGTGCCTCATTGCTGCCATCTACCAGTCCGTCCCCGCGCACGAAATCCTGGTGGTGGACAACCTGTCCAAGGACCGCACAGCCCGTATTGTGCGCCAGATGCAGCTCGAGTACCCGGAAAGTCCTATCATCCTGCTGAGCCAGGATAAGGAACAGGGGCTCATCCCCACCCGGAACTTCGGCCTGGACAACGCCACCGGTGACGTCCTGGGCAGGATCGACGCCGACTCGGTGGTGGAGCCTGACTGGGTGGAGCAGGTCCAGAAAGCATTTCTCGACCCGTCCGTCCAGGCAGCCACCGGACCCGTGGTGTACTACGACATGCCCATGCGGCGTTTCGGCCTAAAGGCCGACGATAAAATGCGCCAGCTCATGCTGAAGCTGGCCAAACACCAGTACCATTTCCTCTTTGGTTCCAACATGGCCCTGAGGTCCTCGGCCTGGGAGACAATCCGGGGTGAAACCTGCCGCGACGAAAAGGACGAGATGCACGAGGACATCGATCTGTCCCTGCACCTCGCCGAAAATGACCTGAAGATCCAGTACTGCCCGCAGATGGTTTCCGGCATGTCCGCCCGCCGGCTGGAAGATTCCCCCCGCGACTACCGGTACTACGTCACCCGGTTCGACCGCACCTACAAGGCCCACAACGTTAAGAAGATGGCCCTGAAGGCGCCCATGGTGGTCTTTTTCTCGGTGTACTTCCCCGCCAAGCTCCTGCGGGCCATCCATACCGTCAACACCGCACAGCCTGTCCGCCGCGGCGGACAGTAGACCCCGCCGGGCACGGTCACGTTAGATAGTTCAGTCTGTTCCGAGTTCCGCCAGCGGACGGCCCGACGGCGGCTCCTCCTGGCCGTGCCCGGCTGACCTTGCCCGGCGGGGAGCCCTGCCGGATTTTTGGCCCAGGACCACGACGGCTAGTCCCACCAGGATCAGCCCCAGTCCCGCGTAGGTGCCGGCAGGCAGCGTCTCCTGGAGGAAGACGGCCGCAAGGATTGCAGCTCCCGGAATTTCCAGGAGGATGATCATGGACACCAGCAGCGGGCTCATGGTGGCGAGCAGATGGTTGAAGGCAGTGTGGCCTACAAGTTGCGCGCACACCGTGATGGCCAGGATTCCCAGCCAGCCCGCAGCATCGAACCCCACCAGCGGTTGTCCCCACAGCACGGCCATCGCGGCCACCAGCGCTGCGCACATGCCGTAGCAAAGGGTGGTGTAGGTTCCCGTCGTCATGCTCTGCCGGGCTTTTCCTCCCGCCAGGGTGTACAGGCCTGCCAGCGCCCCACCGGCCACGGCCAGCAGGTCACCCAGCAGGGCCTGCGGGGAAGAACCCATATCGAAGCCGGTGATGGCCACCACACCGCCAAAGGCAACGCCAAGGCCCACCAGCACCTGCCAGGGGTGGCGGGTACCCCGGAAGAGCTGGAAGACGGCGATCCACGCCGACTGCAGGCACACCAGTGCCGTGGCAGCAGCAACCGACGTGAGTTGCAGCGAAGTTATGAAGCAGGCGAAGTGGAAGGCAAGCGCGACGGCAGCGAGCAGGCACCAGCGGAATTCGCCCCGCGTGATGCTGCCGAACTGCCGTGGCTCCCGGACAAGTGTGGGCGAAGCCATCACCGCGGCGCCGATGGCATTGCGCCAGAAGGCAATAGCCAGGGCACTCACGGTGGTGGCTCCCAGGGTCGCGGCAATCAGTGGCCCGGAAGAGGCCACACCCAGGACGCCAATTGCTGCGAGAAAGAAGTTCACTGGTCAACCCTAATGCGCAGTTCCACCTGATGTTCGTGCCTCCGCAGGCAAAACAAAAGTCCCGGCCCGCGTTTCCGCTGACCGGGACTTTCCTTATGGTGGAGGCACGGGGACTCGAACCCCGAACCCCCTGCTTGCAAAGCAGGTGCGCTACCAATTGCGCCATGCCCCCATAAGAAGCAACCCGTCAATCATACCCTAGGATCAGGAAGCCTTTGACCAGCTCCTGTCCGGGCTCCGGGGCTAGTCCACCGTGTCGGTTGACTTGCTCCAGACATCTTTCCGGGCTTCGGATTCCTGTGCTTTCCTGAACACCAGGAAGCCTGCGATCGCTGCTGCCAGTACAAGCAACTTCTTCACATGCTCCCCGTTCCGGTCCGGCTTGACGTTTCCGCAAACCTGACCTGTTCGAACCTGCACAGGTTCCGTGGGCGTACCAGGACTTGAACCTGGGACCTCTTCGTTATCAGCGAAGCGCTCTAACCGCCTGAGCTATACGCCCCGATCCCTCATCGGGCCGAGACATGACTTTACAGCACATCCCGGCCCGATCTCAAATCGGGCCTTTCCGCAGGCAGGACACCCGCGGGAGGAGGGACTTAGTCGTCCGTGAGGGTCACGCCAATGCCGCCCACCAAGGTGGCGGAAATGTTGTACAGCACTGCTGACAGCATGGACAGCGCCGTCAGCAGGACCACGTTTACCACCGCGATGATTGTGGCGAAGGAGGCCACCTGTCCCAGGGATGCCACCTTCTTCAGCTCGAAGCCGCCGCCTTCGGTACCGGCCAGCGTACCCAGCAGGCTGTCCACCTGGTCGAAGATGCCGGTGAGGTCAAGGACAGTCCACAGCACGATGGCGGCCACCACGGTGACAATTCCCAGTGCCACGGACAGCAGGAAGGCCATCTTCAGGACGGACCAGGGGTCCACCTTGCTGACCAGCAGCCGGGCGCGCCGGACTTTGGCTTTCGGAGCGGGCTTGACCAGGCCCGGAGTGCCCTGCCCCTGCCCGGGGTTGCCCTGGCCGGGCCGCTGCGCGCCCATGGCTGGCCGCTGTCCCGCTGCCGGGCGCTGGCCGGGCTGGCCGGGCGCCGGCCGCTGGGCCGCCTGGCCGGCGGGGCGTTCGCCCTGGGCAGGCCCTTGGGCAGGACGCTGCCCGGGAACTGCCGGACGCTGCTGCCCGGGGGCAGTTGCGGGTGCAGCAGGGCGCTGCTGGGGACGAACGGGGGCGTTCACCCGGGGAGCGGCCGAGGGCCGGCTGCCGTCGGGAACGGTACTGTTCGACTTGGGAAATGAGTCGGGATTACTCACTCGTTACCTCCGTGTAGTCTTCGTTCGGCTCAGCGTCGCCCGAGGCGTCCTCTGACTCAACGGCCGGTGATTCATCTGCCACTGCTGGCGCTGCGGCTTCCGCTGCGGAGCCGCCATCTTCAGCCAACGTTACGTCATCCTCCGCCGATTCCTCGCCCTCGATGCCGCGTTCGCTGTTGCGTGCCACTTCAATAATCCGGTCGTTCTTGTCCGGTTTGGCGAAGATGACGCCCATCGTGTCGCGGCCCTTGGCGGGGACGCCGGCAACTGATGAACGGACAACCTTGCCGCCCTCCATGACCACCAGGACCTCATCCTCCTCCTGGACGATGAGCGCCCCCACCAGGTCACCACGTTCCTCGGCGAGCTTGGCCACCTTGATACCAAGGCCGCCACGTCCCTGCAGGCGGTATTCCTCGACGGCCGTGCGCTTGGCGTAGCCGCCTTCGGTGACGATGAAGACGAAGGAGCCGTCGGTTACAACGTTGGCTGCCAGGAGTTCGTCATCCTCGCGGAACTTCATGCCGGTGACGCCGGACGTGGCCCGGCCCATGGGCCGGAGTGCGTCTTCGGTGGCCGTGAAGCGGATGGACTGGCCCTTGCGGGAGACCAGCAGCAGGTCATCGGTCTCCGAGACCAGCTGGGCGGACACCAGTTCGTCCCCGTCACGGAGGTTGATGGCGATGACGCCGGCGGAGCGGTTGGTGTCGTAGTCCTCCAGCCGGGTCTTCTTCACCAGTCCGCGCTTGGTGGCCAGGACCAGGTACGGTGCCTGCTGGTAGTCCTTCAGGTCCAGTACCTGGGCAATGTGTTCATCCGGCTGGAAGGCCATCAGGTTCGCCACGTGCTGGCCCTTGGCGTCCCGGCCTGCTTCCATGAGCTCGTATGCCTTGGCCCGGTAAACGCGGCCGAGGTTCGTGAAGAACAGGAGCCAGTGGTGGGTGGTGGTGACGAAGAAGTGCTCCACCACGTCGTCGCCCCGGAGCTGGGCACCCTTGATGCCCTTGCCGCCGCGCTGCTGCGAGCGGTAGTTGTCGCTGCGGGTCCGCTTGACGTAGCCGCCGCGGGTGATGGTAACCACCATTTCCTCTTCGGGAATGAGGTCCTCCATGGACATGTCGCCGTCGAATCCCATCAGGATCCTGGTGCGGCGATCATCTCCGTGCTTGTCCACGATCTCGCCCAGCTCGGTGCTGATGATCTCGCGCTGGCGCTGCTCGGAGCCAAGGATCTCGTTGTACTCGGCAATCAGTGCCTCGAGTTCAGCGTGCCGGTCCTGGATTTTCTGGCGCTCCAGTGCAGCGAGGCGGCGCAACTGCATGTCCAGGATTGCCCTGGCCTGCAATTCGTCGATGTCCAGCAGTTCCATCAGGCCATCGCGCGCGGCTTCGGTGGTGTTGGAAGCACGGATCAGCGCAATGACTTCGTCCAGCATGTCCAGCGCCTTAAGGAGCGCACGGAGGATGTGGGCTTCTTCTTCAGCCTTGCGCAAGCGGTACCGCGTGCGCCGGGCGATGACGTCCATCTGGTGGGTCACCCAGTGGCGGATGAACGCGTCCAGGCTGAGCGTCCTGGGAACGCCGTCCACGATGGCCAGCATGTTGGCCGAGAAGTTGCTCTGCAGTTCGGTGTGCTTGTAAAGGTTGTTCAGGACAACCTTGGCAACAGCATCGCGCTTGAGCACGATAACCAGCCGCTGGCCGGTGCGGCCGGAGGTCTCATCGCGGAGGTCGGCGATCCCCTGGATCTTGCCGTCCTTGACCAGCTCGGCGATCTTGATGGCGAGGTTGTCCGGGTTCGCCTGGTACGGCAGTTCCGTGACCACCAGGCAGGTGCGTCCCTGCAGCTCCTCCACGTTGACCACAGCCCGCATGGTGACGGAACCGCGGCCGGTACGGTAGGCGTCCTCGATGCCCTTGTGGCCCAGGATGGTGGCGCCAGTGGGAAAGTCAGGGCCCTTGACGCGGAGCAGGAGCTCTTCCAGCAGCTCCTCGCGGCTGGCTCCCGGGTTGGCCAGGTACCACTGCACGCCGTCCGCTACTTCGCGCAGGTTGTGCGGCGGGATGTTCGTGGCCATGCCGACGGCGATGCCCGAGGACCCGTTGACCAGCAGGTTGGGGAACCGGGCCGGCAGGATAGTGGGTTCCTGGTTCTTGCCGTCGTAGTTGTCCTGGAAGTCGACGGTTTCCTCGTCGATGTCCCGGACCATCTCCATGGCGAGCGGGGCCATTTTGGTTTCGGTGTACCGGGGGGCTGCGGCACCATCGTTGCCGGGCGAGCCGAAGTTGCCCTGGCCAAGGGCCAAGGGATAACGCATCGTCCAGTCCTGGATCAGGCGGACCAGCGCATCATAGATCGCAGTATCGCCGTGCGGATGGTACTGGCCCATGACCTCGCCCACCACACGGGCACACTTGTTGAAGGACCGGTCCGGCCGGTAGCCGCCGTCGAACATTGCGTAAAGTACGCGGCGGTGGACAGGCTTCAGGCCGTCGCGGACGTCGGGAAGGGCACGCCCCACGATGACGGCCATGGCGTAGTCCAGGTAGGACCGCTGCATTTCCGTCTGCAGGTCCACCTGCTCCACGCGGTCAACCAGCACATCGCCTTCAAGAACGGTGTCCGGGTTCCCGGCCTCGGGGACCGGGTTCTCGGGTGTTTCGTCGCTCATTTTGTATTTTCCGTTTCAGGTATATGTCAGGGTCCGAATATCTGGAAGAAGGGTCTTCCTAGATGTCCAGGAACCTGACGTCCTTGGCGTTCTGCTGGATGAAATTACGGCGGGACTCCACGTCCTCGCCCATCAGGACCGAGAAAATCTGGTCCGCGGCGAGGGCGTCGTCCATGGTGACCTGCAGCAGCGTGCGGTTGTCCGGATCCATGGTGGTGTCCCACAGTTCCGTGTAGTCCATTTCGCCCAGGCCCTTGTAGCGCTGGATGCCGTTGTCCTTGGGAATCCGGCGTCCGGCTGCCTGCCCGGCCACGAGCTTGGCGTCCCGCTCACGGTCGCTGTAGACGTAGTCGTGGGCGGCGTTGGACCACTTGATGCGGTACAGGGGCGGCTGGGCAAGGTATACGTAGCCGTTTTCGATAAGGGGCCGCATGTAGCGGAACAGCAACGTCATCAGCAAGGTGGTGATGTGCTGGCCGTCCACGTCGGCATCCGCCATCAGGACAATCTTGTGGTAGCGCAGCTTGGAGAGGTCAAAGTCCTCGCCGATGCCCGTTCCGAACGCGGTGATCATGGACTGGACCTCGGCATTGCCCAGCGCCTTGTCCAGGCGCGCGCGTTCCACGTTCAGGATCTTGCCGCGGAGGGGAAGGATCGCCTGGGTCTCGGGGTTGCGTCCGCGCTTGGCGGACCCGCCTGCCGAGTCACCCTCCACGATGTAGACCTCGCACCTCTCGGGGTCTTTCGACGAGCAGTCGGAGAGCTTGCCCGGCATGCCGAAGGATTCCAGTGGACTCTTGCGGCGTGCGTTGTCGCGGGCTTTGCGCGCCGCCATGCGTGCCTGTGCCGCCGAGATTGCCTTGCGGATCACATCGCGGGCGGGGCCGGGATTGCGTTCCAGCCAGTCTCCAAGGCCGTCGGTGACCACGCGCTGCACGAAGCCCTTGACCTCGGAGTTGCCCAACTTGGTCTTGGTCTGGCCTTCAAACTGCGGCTCTGCCAGTTTCACGGAAATGACGGCGGTGAGGCCTTCACGGATGTCATCACCCGTGAGGTTGTCGTCTTTTTCCTTGATGATGCCCTTCTCGCGCGCGTACCGGTTGATCAGGGAAGTCATGGCAGCACGGAAGCCTTCTTCGTGCGTTCCGCCCTCATGGGTATTGATGGTGTTGGCGTAGGTGTGGACGCTTTCGGAATACGCATTGGTCCACTGCATCGCCATTTCCAGGGCGATCTTGCGGTCCTTGTCCTCGGTCTCGAAGGCGATGACGTCCTCATGGACCACATCCACCTTCTTGCCGGAGTTCAGGTGCTTGACGTAATCGAGCAGGCCTTCGTCGTACTGGTACACCACAGTGCGGTGCTCGGCTTTGACTTCCCCCTCGGTGACCACGCCATCCAGGTCCAGGTCGGCGTCATCTTCCTCTTCGGCGGAGGTGCGTTCATCCGTCAGCGTGATGCGGAGCCCCTTGTTCAGGAAGGCCATCTGCTGGAAGCGGGCACGAAGGGTTTCGAAATCGAATTCCGTGGACTCAAAAATCGCCGGATCCGGGTAGAACGTCTGGGTGGTGCCGGTAAGGTCCGTTTCCTCGCCCTTGACCAGGCTGCCCTGGGGCTTGCCCCCATCGGCGAAGGACATCCGCCAGACGTGGCCCTGGCGCCGCACTTCGGTATCTACCCTGCTGGACAGGGCGTTCACCACGGAGATGCCCACGCCATGCAGGCCACCGGAAACGGCGTACCCGCCGCCGCCGAACTTGCCGCCGGCGTGCAGGATGGTCATGACCACTTCAACGGTGGGCTTGTGCTCAGTGGGGTGCATGTCCACGGGAATCCCGCGGCCGTCGTCGACGACCTTCACGCCGCCGTCGGCCTGCAGGACCACCTCGATGTGCGTGCAGTAGCCTGCCAGGGCCTCATCCACCGAGTTGTCCACCACTTCATAAACAAGGTGGTGGAGACCGCGGGGTCCAGTGGAACCGATGTACATGCCCGGGCGCTTCCGCACCGCTTCAAGGCCTTCGAGGACAGTGATGTCGCTGGCGCCGTACTCGCGCTGGGTGGCCGGCGCGGCCGGGGTGTCAGGCGTGCGGGCATCCTCGATTCCGGATTCGGCTGCCAGAATATCTGTATTGTCGTTAGCCACAGGCGCTGTCGACTCCTCTGTTCTCGATGATGGCCGGCCAAATCCTCTCCTGGTCCAACACAGGAAAGTCATCCGCCAACAGGCACAAACTTATAGCGCCGGTGACTTGCTGACGGGGATCCGCACTCCGCGTGCTGGAAGCGCACGGAAAACGGACTCAGTCAACGTTTTACCCGCGCCCAGTTATCTGCAACGATTCTACCGCGAAACAGCGTATTTCCCCGCATTCCAGAGCTGTCAGCGAACAGTGGTGTGCCGATGCAAGGCCCGTGACCGCACCTTGGGTGCGCTGGCAGTACGGCGTCCGGGTGCCTATACACCCGAAGGCCCTTTCAGGGCTCTACACGCCGCAGGGACGATTTTCAATAGCCGGTGGCGGGCCTATCCATAGGTGTCCCGGGGTCCCCGCCCATTCACCGACCGTCCGCCCTTCCGCCAACTGGGCGCTGCGGGACCGAGCACATGGATGCTTGTGACAACCCCATCGCCGAGTTCCACCCGGAATTTCTCCAAAAGGCTGGAGCTGAGGAGCCGCAGTTGCGTAGCCCAGGCCGTCGAATCACAACGGACATGCAGGGTGGTGTCAGTGAAGCTCTCCGGCGTGCAATGGGCTGAGATCTCGGGGCCCACCAACGTGGCCCATTCCGCCATGACCGATCCCACCGCCACCGGCGAAGTCCAGCCCCGTTCCGCCACCAGCCTGCCCACCACCTTGCCAAGACCCAGGGGATCACGGCCGGTCGCGTGGAACTGGCTGAAGCCGCGGGTATCGCGGATCCCACGTTTGGCCTTCGCGGAGCCGGGGCGGGGCGCGGACCTTCGGATTTCTCCGCGGGCGGCGGCGGCTTCGCGCATCCGGTTCAGGGCAGCCCGTGGAGCATCGATGTTGTCCGGGTCGCGGCCTGGCTGGAGCCCGCCGCCATTGTTATTGTCCCTGCTCATCAATACCTCCCGGGATGACCTTCACCCGCCGTCCGGACAACTCTTCCGGGATATCGGCGTCGACGGCGGCGGTCACCAGGACCTGTTCCGCGCCGGAGACTATTGCGGCCAGTTTACGCCGACGCTGCACGTCCAGCTCGGCAAAAACATCATCCAGGATCAGGATCGGGGCGGAGCCTCCGGTCCTGGCATCGTCCAGCATCACATAGTAGGACGCGAGGCGCAGGGACAGGCACATGGACCACGTCTCACCGTGGGAAGCATAGCCTTTCGCTGGCGCCTGCCCCAGGACGAGCTCGAGTTCATCGCGGTGTGGCCCCACCAGCGAGATGCCCCGCTCGAGTTCCTTGCGGCGGGACTCAGCAAAAGCCTGCACATACCGTTCCGTCAGCTGCTCGACGCCGAAGCTGAGCAGGTCTTCCGCCCCTGCCGAAGCACCTCCGGCGGCGGTGCCGCCAGCTCCCACAAGCGCGGCGCCGTCGTCGTCCATCTGGTTCTGGAGCGTGGAGCGGTAGACGGCGTCAGCAGGCTTGGATTCGTCAGTCAGCTGGGCATAAGCCCGGGCAAGATGCGGCCGGAGGCGCTCCACGAGCTCAAGGCGTGCGTGCAGGAGCTCAGCGCCGGCACGGGCCATGTGCTGGTCCCAAACATCCAGGGTGGCTTCATGGGCGGACGTGAATTTGCCGGCCCGGGCGGATTTCAGGAGGGCGTTGCGCTGTTTCAGCACGCGGTCGTAGTCGCTTCGGGTGGCAGCGTGGTGTGGAACGAGGCTCGCGAGCAGCTCGTCGAGGAAGCGGCGGCGGTTGGAAGGGTCACCCTTCACCAGTGCCAGGTCCTCGGGCGCGAAAAGTACCGTCTGGCAAATACCCAGGAGATCGCGGGCCCGGACGGGATTGCTGCGGTTGATCCTTCCGCGGTTGGCACGCCCGGCGTTGATTTCAAGCTCAAGGATGGTGATCTGCCCGCCCCGGACCAGCCTTGCGCGGACCAGGGCGCGATCGGTCCCGAACCTCAGGAGGGGTGCATCAGAGCTCACCCGGTGCGAGCTCATCGTTGCGAGGTACCCGATGGCCTCCATCAGGTTGGTCTTGCCGATGCCGTTGTAACCTACCAGCACGGTGACGCCGGGGCCCAAGGCGAGGTCCACCTGGGCATAGCTGCGGAAGTCAGTCAGCGAAAGGTGTTCTAGGTACACGCGGTCTTCGGCAATTCTGGGAACCGTCGGGTTCCCGGCTGGATGCTACTTGGCGGGACGGGTTGCGTGCCCGCCGAACTGGTGGCGCAGCGCGGACACCATCTTCATGGCCGGTGAACTGTCCTCGCGGGATTCAAAGCGGGCAAACAGCGCTGCCGTAATGGCCGGGGCTGGAATGGCGTTGGCGATGGCCTCTTCCACGGTCCACCTGCCCTCACCGGAATCCTCGACATAATCGTCGATGTTCTGCAGGCCCGGATCCTCATCGAGGGCTTTTACCAGCAGGTCCAGCAGCCAGGACCGGACCACGGTGCCCTTTTGCCAGGCGCGGAACGTGCCGGGCAGGTCATTGATGATGTCCTTGGACGCCAGCAGCTGGTAGCCCTCGGCGTAGGCCTGCATCAGGCCGTACTCAATTCCGTTGTGGACCATTTTGGCGTAATGGCCCGCCCCCACACCGCCAACGTGAACAAAACTGTCGGCCCGTTCGCCTTCCGGACGCAGGGCATCGAAAACAGGAAGGGCACGTTCAATATCAGCAGCATCGCCGCCGGCCATCAGGCCATAGCCGTTCTGGAGGCCCCATACACCGCCCGATACTCCACAATCCGCGAAGTGGATACCCTTGGCGGCAAGCAGTTCGGCGTGTTTCTGGTCCTCGGTAAACCGTGAGTTTCCGCCGTCAATCACCAGGTCGTCCGCATCTAGCTTTTCGCTGAGCTCATTGACCACAGCGTCCGTGATCGCACCTGCGGGGACCATGACCCAGATGAGCCGGGGAGCCGGTACTGCGGTGATGAGTTCATCGAGGGTTGCGACGTCCGTGATGTCGGGGTTCCGGTCGAAGCCCGTGACCTCAATGCCGCCCTTGCGCAGGCGTTCGCGCATGTTGAATCCCATTTTGCCAAGGCCGATCAGTCCAATGTGCATTGTGGAACTTCCTTCTGCGCTAGGGTGCGGGAAACAATCGTGGGCTGCCCAACTAGGTAGCAGTAAGTGTCGTTTTGGACGTCCATAACGACACTTGGCGCTACCTAGTTGGGGAGGCGGACGGGCATCACCAGGTAGCGGTAGTCGTCCTGGTCCTCGCCGTCCGCATCAGCCTGGGCCGTGATCATGGCGGGCTTGGGTGCTGTGGTGAACGAGAACCGGACGAACTTGGTTTCAATCACGCTGAGCCCTTCCACCAGGTAGTGCGGGTTGAACGCCACCGTGATGTCTTCCCCGGACAGTTGGGCTTCAAGTTCCTCGGAGGCCTGGGCGTCCTCGCCGGTTCCGGCGTCGAGGTTCAGCTGGCCCTGGGTGAAGGCAAGGCGCACGGGAGTGTTGCGTTCGGCAACCAAGGACACACGGCGGACGGCTTCGACGAGCTCCTGGGTTTGGACCGTGGCGTGGATGGGGGTGGAGTCCGGGAACAGTGAACGGATCTTGGGGTAGTCACCGTCCACGAGCAGCGACGTGGTGGTGCGGCCGCCGCTTTCGAAGCCGATCAACCTGCTGTCGTCATCGGAGAGTGCGAGGTTGATGTCGCCGCTGTTGCCCAGGGTCTTGGCCACCTCGTTAAGGGTTTTTGCCTTGACCAGCGCACTGGTGGAAATTCCGGGGGTGACGGGCTTCCACGGCACCTCGCGCATGGCCAGGCGGTAGCGGTCAGTCGCCAAGAGCGTGATCAGGTCATCCTCAATCTCCATCCGGACGCCCGTGAGGATGGGGAGGGTGTCGTCCTTGCTCGCAGCGATGATCACCTGGGACACCGCCTGCGCAAAGGCATCACCGGGAACTGTTCCGCTGATGGCCGGAAGCGCGGGCAGGGGCGGATACTCGGCCTCAGGCATCGTGGCGAGATGGAAACTGCTTCGGCGGCAGGTGAGGGTGACTTTGTTGCCGTCGGTTTCGACGTCAACCGGAGCGGAGGGCAGGCTGCGGCAGATATCCGCGAGGAGGCGGCCGGACACCAGGATGGTGCCTTCGTCGCGGATGTCAGCACCAATCTCCAGCCGGGCCGACGTCTCGTAGTCGAAGCTGGAGAGGCTCACAGTGCCGGCTTCGGCTTTCAACAGCAGGCCGGAGAGGACGGGTACGGGCGGCCGCGGAGACAACGACCGGGCTGTCCATGTGACGGCTTCTGCCAGGACGTCCCGATCGACTCTGAACTTCACGGAAGGGTGCCGCCTTTCATTGCTGCTGCTTCTAGGTTCCTGGAACGACGCGCTGGAAGTTCCACAAAGTGTGGTGCCCCCGTTCCTGAACCTGCATGGTCCGTGCTGAGGGAACCACATGAAAAACCCAAGGATGGGAGCGCTGCTGACAGCTTAGCCGGAAGATCCGGGATTAACCCATCCCCCTGGTGGTCCCGGTGCTTGAGGGCCGTCCGGCCCGGACCGGGGTGGGTGTGCGGAACGGTCTTGTTGTTTGAGGGATTTCAATTTTTTGGGATTAGTAGTGTTAATAACTGCTGTGGAAACTGTGGATAACTCTCCCTCACCGCGCAGTTCGGCGG
This sequence comes from Pseudarthrobacter phenanthrenivorans Sphe3, assembly GCF_000189535.1. Taxonomy (NCBI): domain Bacteria; kingdom Bacillati; phylum Actinomycetota; class Actinomycetes; order Micrococcales; family Micrococcaceae; genus Pseudarthrobacter; species Pseudarthrobacter phenanthrenivorans. The sequence goes on along the minus strand of NC_015145.1, from coordinate 2,005 downwards.
TTAAGCCCTGTTCATGGACTGTGGGTGGAGCAGGTTTTAAACAGGGTGTGGATGGGGACAACATTTTTCGCGATTTTCGGAATCCACAGGCGCCTTAAGGGTTTTAAGCCCATTAACCGCGGTTGTCCCCTTAACTATCCACAGGCTTATCCACATGCACCTGTTAATAAGGTATAGGTGCGGCGGCTATGAGTCGCGCTGCTGCTGCTTGATGCGGTTGGTCAGCTCGGTCACCTGGTTGTAGATCACACGGCGTTCAGCCATCAGCTCACGGATTTTCCTGTCAGCGTGGATCACGGTGGTGTGGTCGCGACCGCCCAGTTCCTGGCCAATCTTGGGGAGCGACATGTCCGTGAGTTCCCGGCAGAGGTACATGGCAATCTGGCGTGCGGTCACCAGGGTGCGGGTCCGGGACTTGCTGCAGAGCTCCTCCATGCTGAGCTTGAAGTACTCCGCGGTCTGCTGGAGGATCTGGCTCGAAGTGATTTCCTGGGCGCCGTCGTCGGTGATGAGGTCTTTGAGCACCATTTCGGCGAGGGCAACATCCACGGGCTGGCGGTTCAGGCTCGCGAACGCCGTGACCCGGATCAGGGCGCCCTCAAGTTCGCGGATGTTGCTGGAGATCTTGGATGCGATGTATTCCAGAGCGTCGTCCGGAGCGGACAGTCCCTCGCTCAGTGCCTTCTTGCGGAGGATCGCGATCCGGGTTTCGAGTTCCGGCGGCTGGATGTCCGTCAGCAGGCCCCACTCGAAGCGGGACTTCATGCGGTCTTCAAATCCGGCCAGCAGCTTAGGCGGCTGGTCCGAGGTGATGACCACCTGCTTGTTGTTGTTGTGGAGCGAATTGAAGGTGTGGAAGAACTCTTCCAGCGTCCGGTCCTTGCCGGCCAGGAACTGGATGTCATCGATCAGCAGAACGTCCACGTTGCGGTACGTGGTCTTGAAGCTGGCGCCTTCATCGTCGCGGATGGAGTTGATGAAGTCGTTGGTGAACTCCTCGGAGTTCACATAGCGGACGCGGATTCCGCTGTAGAGCCGGCGGGCGTAGTGGCCGATGGCGTGCAGGAGGTGCGTTTTTCCGAGGCCTGAATCACCGTAAATGAAGAGTGGGTTGTACGCCTTGGCCGGTGCTTCAGCCACGGCGACTGCGGCGGCGTGGGCAAACCGGTTGGAGGAACCGATCACGAAAGTATCGAAGACGTACTTGGGGTTGAGCCGGCCGAATTCATGGGAGGTGCTGGGCAGCATGGGCTGCGGCTTCTGCTCGATGAGCTGGTCCGGGGAGAAGGACGGCTCGACGACGACGGGCTCGGGTTCCTGGTGGATGGGAACCAGGTCAGTGTCCACGTCGATGGCGCACCGGATGTCCTCGGAGAAGACATTGTGCAGGGCATCATCCAGGGCATCCTTGACCTGGGTCTGCAGGACTTCACGGGTGAGCTCGTTGGGAACAGCCACCAGGAGGGTGGAACCGATCAGGCCCTGGGCCTGGGCAAGGATGACAAAGCCCCGCTGCCGTGGCGAAACGCGGTGGTCCTGTTCCAGCAGGGTGAGCACCCGCCGCCAGGAACTTCCGACAGTATTGGCGTGGTTGGCTTCGTCTACTGTCATCAATCGGTTCCCTCAACTTGCTTTGCCTGCATTGCCTGCAGCCGCAAGCGCGGAACCAGCCTCTGGTTCAGCTTCATCCACAGGGTTATACACAGCACGTGGATAATCGGCTACTGGGCCACTCTAGGGGATGAAAAGCCTAGAAGATAGCTGGCAAGTAGCTTGTGGATAATTACACCGGTGTTGTTCTGAAAACGGCCTTGTGAGCCACTTCATCCACAGGTTCGAGGGGTAGGTTAGGCACAGCTGGGGACAACCGTTGAGCCCTGCGCCGGTTTGACTCGGCGGCTCATTTTGCCCTAACGTTGTGAAGTCCTTTGTGTCCGCTTTTTGGCCCCATCTGAATCTCTCAGGCGCAGTGCGTTTGAGCAGCCGGGGGAAGCGTGCATATACA